>OZ242028.1:0-3892500 GCA_965205005.1 Longimicrobiales bacterium
GCGCCCGAGCCGGACTGGCACGGGACGGACCGGTTCGCCTACACGGTGACCGACGGCAACGGCGGGACGGCGACCGCGGAGGTCGAGGTCATGGTCGAGGCGGTCAACGACGCGCCGGAAGCGGTGGCCGACACGGTGACGACGGTGGAGGACCAGCCAATGGTGATCAACGTGGTGGCGAACGACACCGATGTCGAGGGCGACGCACTGAGTGTCGAGTCCGTCACGGCTCCCTCGCACGGGACGGCGCGGACGGTCGCCAGCGGCGGGGTCGAATACGCGCCCGAGGCGGACTATCACGGCCCGGACCGGTTCACGTACACGGTGACCGACGGCAACGGCGGCACGGCGGAGGCGGAGGTCGTGGTGACGGTCGCGTCGGTGAACGACGCGCCGGAGGCGGTGGGCGCGATCCCGGACCAGGCGCTCGACGAGGGGGGCGGATCCGTGGCGCTCAACCTGGCGCCGTACTTCAAGGACCGCGACGGGGACCCGCTGTCCTACACGGCCGTGTCGTCCGATCCGGGCGCGGTCGCGGTGTCCGTGGCGGGCTCGGCACTGACGCTGACGCCCGTCGGCTACGGCCCGGCGTCCATCGACGTGATGGCGCACGACCCGGGCGGGCTCTCCGCGGCGCATACCTTCGCCGTGGACGCGAGCGACCGGATGGTGCGCGCCGCGCTCGACGAGACGCTGGCGGCGATGGCGCGCGCGCACCTGGCGAGCGCCCGCATGACGCTCGGCCGCCGCGTGCGGCCGGGCGGCGGCGCAGCGGAGAGCTCGATGCTGACGGTGATGGGGCACCGGGTCCCGCTGGGCCGGGACGCCGCGCGCGAAGCGGCCGGACGGCTGCTCGAGGGCTGGGCGGTCTCGCGGCTCTGGCGCGGCGGAGGGCTCGCCGAAGCCGGGCGCGCGCTCGAGGGCCGGATGGCGGAGTGGGCCGCGGCCGCCGCCGACGGTTCGCAACACCCGCCCGACCTCGCGGAGTTGGCGGGTGCGCTGGGCGTGGGCGGCCTTGGCGCGTTCCCGAACTCCAGCGGCCCCGGCAGTCCCACCGGTCCCACCGGTCCCGGCAGTCCCACCGATCCCGGCACCGAGTGGGTGTTCGCGTTCGGCGGCCAGGAGGGCGAGCGCGCGGCCGGGCGGCGCATGGCGGTTCTGGGGCCAGGGCGACATCCAGACGTTCGCGGGCGATCCGGTGCCGGAGCGCGGCTACGAGGGCGACCTTCACACGGGCTGGGCCGGGCTCGACCGTGCCCTCGGCGAGCGCTGGCTGGTGGGCCTTGCGGCCGCCCGGAGCAGGGGCGGCGGCGACTGGCGCGCGGGCTCGGCCGGAGGACGGCTGGAGACCTCGCTCACGGCGTTGCATCCCTATCTGCGCTGGTCGGACGGGGCGACCTCGCTGTGGGCGATGGCCGGCGGAGGCCGGGGGTCGGCGGAGAACGCGCGCGCCACGGGACGCGCGGGTGCGAGCTCGCTCGACCTGCGGCTCGGGCTCTTCGAGGCGCGCCGCCGGTTGACGGACTGGCTGGGACTCCGGGCCGACGCGGCCTGGGCCAGCCTCGCGACCGGCGCCGGAGATGAGACCGTGGACGGCCGCCGCGCCGCCGTGCACCAGCAGCGGCTGGGTATCGAACTGACCCCGTCCGGCCGTCTTGGCGGCCTCGCCATCGAGCCGTTCGCCGAGGCCAGCGCGCGGCGCGACGGCGGCGCGGGCCAGGCGGGCTCGGGGCTCGAAGTGTCCGGCGGGCTCCGGGCCGAGAGCCGCTCCGTCCGCATCGACGCGCAGGGCCGGATCCTGGTGCTCCACTCCGCCCAGGGCTACGAGGAACGCGGCCTGGGCGTCACCCTCACCGTCGGCAGTCCGGCGGCCGAGGAGGGGCTCTCGCTGTCCGTCTCGCCCCGCTGGGGCGGGTCCGCCAACGCGACCGGCGCGCTCTGGAACGACCGGCACGGCGCGCTGCGCCCGGACGCCCCCGCCGCCGCCACCGACGCCCCCTGGGCGCTCGACGCACGCGGCCGCTGGGCTGTCCGCCTCCCGGACGGCCGCCTCCTCGCCTGGTCCGGCGGCCTCACCCGCTCGGCGCTGGGCTACGCGTTCACCATCGGCGGCGGCATCGGCCTCTACCAGGCGAACAGCCGCAGCTTCGTGACCAGATCCTGGTGACCCACCATCATCTCCTCTCTCATCACGTCGCCCTTCCGGTCGAATACAGTCACGCCGATGGAAGCGGAGTCGCGGTCGATCGTGACCAGCGTGAAATTGTCCTGCCGGGTGAAGTTCCAGGCCCTGTAGTTGGCGGTGATCCGCGCCCCTGACCGGGTCTCGAAATGGAAGGTGTCCTCCTGCCCGGGCGCGGTCGAGTCGTGCACGAAGTCGAATGAATCACCGTCGGCGAACGGGTACGGCCGATACAGCGCCGACGACGTGATCGAGAACATCCGCAGGTGCTCGATCCCCTCCTCGTCGCTGAACTGCATCCTCGCCACGCAGGAGCAGTGGATGTCCCCGCTCAGCCACACGACGTTCTGCACCATCCGGTCGATCACCGTCTGCAGGATCTTCGCCCTCGTCTCGGGGAACGCCGCCCACGAGTCGCTGTGACCCAGCGCCGCCGGATTGTGCCCGGCCAGAACCGTGCGCGCCGACATCGGATTCGGCATGAAAGGTCCCGGCGAAACGATGAACTTCGGCGCGTTGCCCCGTTGCTCCTGCATCACCTGCAGCCAGTCGCACAGACGTTCGAGCTGCCCCGCCACGGAAGCGTTGTGCGCGGGCGCTCCCAGGAGGTGGTTGGTCCGCAGATCGGCCGGGTCCCCTCCGTAGGTACGCTGCGTGCGGGTGTCGAGCGAGAACACCGGGTAGCCGTTGAGCTCGAAGTAGTGGTACAGCGCCTTGCCCCAGGAACGGGGCCCGAGGCTCCACTGGTAGTTGTGAAACGCGTCGATGGCGACCGCGAGCCGGTGGTGTCCGCCCTCGAGGGCCATCCGTTCACGGGACCAGTTGTGCCCGATCTCGCGGCCGCCGATGGTCATGTACGTGGGAATGCTCCGGGTGAGCCGCCGGAAGTAGGGCGTCCCGTACGCGTCGGTGTAGCGTTGCCGGTATGCCTCGTACGCCTGCTGCCGGCTGGTCGGAGTGCGTCGGCTGAACCCGTCGGCGTCGATCTGGCCGCCCACGTTGAGCAGCGCCATCGGGGGATCCGGCCACTCCAGCATTTCACACATCGCGCCGAAGATCCTGTCCGAGTGCCGGCTCTTCCACCCCAGCCCCGGGTACCGGCACGATCCGATGATGAAGCTCACCGGCTCGTCCGGCGCGTCCCCGTCGTTGGGGAAGGTCCGGAATGTCGCTTCCGACCTGGCCGGGTCCAGCACGAGCAGCTGTTCGGCCCACACGCTCGGGTCGGGCAGCCGCGCAAAGACCTCGGCGTCGCTGGCCTCGACATCGGGCGGGTCGGGATCGTCCACGACCAGGTAGCCCACCTTCACCCTGTACCGTCCCCCGGGGTGGAGCCCTTCGACGAGCAGCCTCTCCTCGCCCACGTCCAGCGTCCCGGTACGGTCGAACTCGCGCCTGAGACGGAAGTAGTGGACCATCGGTTCCGGAATGCCGAGCCGGTCGTCCCGGATCAGTCCGAGCACCCCCACGGTGCGCTTCGACCGGTCGACAGGGTTCCCGTCCTCATCCGTCGGGTCCGCACGGATCCAGACCCGGCAGCTGTCGGGAGTGGTGTGCCCCACGATGGGACCAAGGGCTGGGTGTCTGAGTTCGTCCACGGCTCTCTCTCTCCTGGTTCGCCTGGGTTTCCGTTTGTGGGACCAGAAGCCGGAGGACCTGGACGAGCGGCTGGAGCTCACGAGTTCGCTTTCGAACCAGCTGCCGGGGACCCGGACACGGGTCCCGTCGATCACGACCGCCTCTTCCATCTCGCACCTTCCGCATCCGCACGCCACGCTCCTCATCCCCGTTTCGCGATCACCGCCTGGTTGCAGCGAGAGACCATGTAACCCCTGCGGAGGCGTTTGTCCAGCGGGGGCCGCGGTTAGCGCTCCGACGCGGGGACGGTAACGGTAGAGAACATGGGTCTCGGCGGAGTCACTGTCAGGATTTCCGGCATGGCCGACTCCGAGACGGCCACCGACGACAGCGGCCAGTACTCGTTCACGGGCCTGCGGGCCGGCACGTACTCGGTCGAGATCTCCGGGTTCGACTCGAACGAGGTGAGCTTCTCGAGCACGTCCGGCGCGGCAACGGTCGGCGTGGGCGAGTCGAAGGTCGTGAGCTTCGACGGCACCTATCTCCGCACGGCGGGGATCATGGGCCGGGTCAGTGCCGAGGGCGAGGGTCTTCCCAACGTGACCGTCACCCTGATGGGCCAGGGCGACGACATACCTCCGGCCACAACCGACGCCGGTGGTCTCTACTCGTTCTCGCAGCTCCGCTCGGGCGACTACACGGTCGCGATCAGCGGGTATGACACGGACGACTATGAGTTCGAGACCACGTCGAAGAGCGTCACGATCGCCACGGGCGAGACCGCGAACGTGCCGTTCGAGGGCACGCTGCTGCGGACGGCCGGAATCGCGGGCCGGGTCAGCCTCGACGACGGCATGGGCCTTGACGGCGTGACGGTCACGCTCGCGGGTGCGGCCGAGGCGACAGCCGAGACGGCCAACGGCGGGCAGTACTCGTTCGCCGGGCTGGCGGCCGGCACGTACGTGCTGAGCATCACCAACCCGAACGAGACCGCGTACAACTTCGCCGAAGACGAGTTGCAGAAGACGGTCATGCTGGAAGACGACCAGTCTGCGATCGTCAACTTCTCGGGCACGCACACCCGCACCGCTTCGGTGTCGGGGTTGCTGTTCATCGACGAAGTGATGCAGGACAAGATGCACAACGAGGGCGAGCCCTCGGTCACCGTGGCAATCGGGCCGCTCGTGGCGGCCGGCGCGCTGAAGCAGGAGGTCGTGGCCGGTCTGCTGGCAAAGGCGAAGGTCAAGCTGCGCGGTCCGGACCTCAACACCATGACGGACGTCGCGATCATGCCGGACGGCACGTTCTCGACGGGCGCGAGCCTGATGGCGGGATCGTACCAGGTCGAGCTGCCGGTCAACGACGACGACGTGGCGGCCGGGCTCGCAGCGGCCGGCATCGCGTTCGTGGGCGAGTCGATGGTGGTGACGGTCGACGCCGGCGGCAGCGCGACGGTGAACTTCCCGTTCCGGATCACGATGCAGACGGTGGCGACGGGCGCCCGCATGGGAGCCGGCGAGGGGGACGACGCGGTTCTCGGCGTTCCCGTACCGGGCGTGAAGCTGGCGCTGTATGCGCGGGCCGACGGCACAGGCATGCTGGGCGAGGCGACGACCGACTCGACGGGCATGGCGTCGTTCACGTTCGCGCGTGACGACAACACCGGCCCGGCGGGCAACGACAACATCGTCTTCGTCAAGGCGGTCGAGACCGGCCACGACGCGCTGGTGGTGAGCGGCAACGAGTTCGTCGAGTTCTCCTACGAGGGCGTCGAACGGCTTTCCACGGCGGACCAGGACAAGGAAGTGGCGACGCTCGTCAACGTGGCGGTCGCGTTCGACTTCTGGGTCAAGAGCAACGAGACGGCCAGGGACGGCGACATGGGCCTGGGCAGCTGGAACACCCAGGTGTACATGGGCGACCCGAAGGCGGACGACGCCATGCCGCTGATGATGGTCGACGAGGACGGCGACACGGTCAACGCGACGATGGCCACGGACACCACGAAGGGCGACAACCTGGGTAAGAGCAGCTTCTCGTATACGGTTGATCCGACGATGCTGCCCGCGATGTTCACGGTCATGGCGACCGAGGGCGACAAGGCGGGCCAGCCCGACATGGGCGAGGCGTGGGAGCAGGGCGACGCGCTGACGCACACGCATACGGGTCTGGACCTGCCGCCGGGCAAGGACGACGACATGCTCGACCTCGGTCCGATCCGGATCACGTTCACGACGCAGGCCATCTACGTGGGCGTGCACCGTGAACTGGACGACCGGACCGGGTACACGGACTACATCGGTCTCGGGGACGGCGATGGCCGGCCGGAGAAAGACGGTAGCGCGGCGGGCAAGATCGAGATCACGCTGATGGCAGCCGACAGCCGCGGCCGCTTGAGAACATTCAAGTACGATCACGACGCCGATCCCAAGACGGACGATCAGGACGCCGTCGCGACGGCCGACGACTCCGGCATCGTGTCGTTCAAGAACATCCCGGCGGACACTGAAATCACGGTCGTGGCCGATGAGGGCAGCGACAGGGTGATCGTTCCGGACAGCCGGGCCAGCCGAGAGATCGACGCGTTCGGCGACCAACTGGACGACCATCCGGACGGTGTCATCGTAGGCGCGTTCGGAGACGGCAGCGGCGCCCGCCCGGATGTCTGGCTGTGCCCGCTGCAGCGGCAGACAAGCGACGACCCCAAGGAGTATTGCTCAACCTACGCCTACAAGTGGGACACCGGGACGATCTCGGGCAAGATCACCGGTCTTCGGAAGGGCGACAAAGCCAAGGTGACCCTGACGCCGGTCAACAGCAACGACGACTACGAGGACGACCTCGCGGACGACAAGACGATCACCGCAGGCACCGGTGGAGCGGCCTCGTACAAGTTCACGGGCGTCGCGGACGGCCGGTACATGGCCACGCTCGAGGCCAACCCGGGAAGCTGGCCGGAAAACGTGGCGAAGGGGCTCTCCGTCATGCACGACGAGGGCGAAGACGACGACGACTACACCGGGGCTACCGATACCGGCGACCTGTCCGCCACCGACCTGCGCGGTGTGATCCGGGGCCGGATCGCGAATAACTCCAACGGCCGCAACGGCTTGACGAGCGACGAGTCCCGGGCGGGCGTCATGGTGGCGATCCACCACGCGAGCAAGCCCATCGCTTCCGGCGATAACAAGGGCCGGCGTAGCGCGGGCAAGGCCGTGGAGGACGCGAACGGCGATCCGCTGATGGCCGAGACCGACGGGGACGGCGTGTTCATGTTCGAGGGTCTGGTCGTCGACAACTACTACTTCCTGAAGCCGGTGAGCACGGACCTGTACACAGCGGTCAGGAACGGCGACACGGGCATCGCGAACGAGAAGGCCACCGATGTCGTGCCCCACGCGCTCGTGCAAGCCACGTTGCCGCCCAAAGCGGGTACCGAGCCCGGAATCCCGAGTTGGGATTACAACACCAGTACGGCCACTGTCGATGCCACCAGCTTCGTTCTGCTGTACAAGGACGGCGAGGTCGAGGGCGAGGTGTCGGATCCGAGCGTGCGGAAGGCGCACCAGCGCTCGGTCGTCGAACTGCGCCAGTGCAAGACGACGAACTACGCAGCAGCCGACCCGGATGCCGGCACTGCCGAAGTGCCCGCGAGCCAGTGCACGGAGTACACCGGCGTGGAGGCGGAAGCCTCCGTGGACGCAAAGGGCAATTGGAGTGCCGACGACCTCAGGGAAGGCTCCTACGAGGTGGTCGTGGACCTGCCGGCCGGGTACATACATGTGGACTCAGCAGGCGGGAATACGGGAACCGTCCACACTCGGCAATTCGTCGCACTGAAGGGTGGGCGTGCCGATGACGACACCGAGACGTTCCACATCAAGGACGATAACGCGGACGGTACGGCTACGATCACCAGCGTGACCATCGACGGCACTGCCTGTTCGCTCGGCGCTGCTGCGGCCAAAGCCGACAATCAGTGCGGCCACAACAAACGTGACGACAGCTCGATCGTCGTGAAGGCCACGGCGTCCAAAGGTGCGACGATCACGCTGAGCACAAGCTCGGCGGATGCCACGCCCGAAGGCACGGGACAGCGGTCGGTTCCGGTCGCCAATGGGGAAAACACGACCGTTTCGCTGCCCGCCGCGGGTTCGACGACGTTCTTCGTCCACGTCGCGGCCGAGGACGGCTACTCGACCAACGATCCAGCGACCGACGCCGATGCGGGCTTCAATGTCCGTCGCGACGCCGATGTCCGCGTGAAGACGGTCACGATCGGGTTCCAGAATGGCCAGATCGTACTGGATCGTACGGAAATGGGCCTGACCGAGACGACGGACGGCGAGACCGGCGCCAATCAAGGGGTCACCACCATCCGGTACACGGTCGACAAGGCTGACGACGGCACCACGGCCGTGCCGAATGCTCTCACCATCACACCGGTCGGAATGAACGCGAAATTCGACGCCGTGGTGTTTGGGGATCTAGTCGACTCTCCCGCCGACAGTGGTAGCTTCCCGGCCTGCACGCTACCTATCACGGGTGGCGATGCTGATATCACCCTGGAAGACAACGACACTACTACTGGTGGTACCGGCAAGGGTGAAGCCGCGCTCTGCTTCCAGATCACGGACAGCGACGGTGCGACCGATGTGGATACGAACGCAAACAACATGCTCCAGTACCGCCTGATCCTGACCAGGAAGTAGGAACGGTCCAACCCGTCGGGATTCCAATCCAGGAATCGCGATGGCGCAACAAGGGTCGCCCCCGCCCGGTTCGCCGGGCGGGGGCGACGTCTTTTCTCGGGCCTCGAAGAGCTCTCCAGCGGGGCAAATCCGCCACACGATGTCAACTCTACTGGGGATTATATACATGGGTTGACAACACGACGGTGGTCCCGTTAACTTCAACGCATGACAAACGAATGCTATGCAAGGAGTTAGGTCATGGCGAAGGGACCCGGAAGGAGCAACCGCAAGGGAATCAGCCTGATCGAGCTGGCCGAACGTTTTCCCACTGAGGAGGCTGCCGTGAAGTGGTTCGAGGACGTCGTCTGGCCCGCCGAGCGGGCTTGCGGGAAGTGTGGCAGCACCCGGACGGTGGAGTCCAGCCACGCGAAGATGCCCTACTGGTGCTCCGATTGCCGGTCCTACTTCTCGGTGCGGACGGGAACCGTCATGGAGCGGTCGAAGGTGCCGGTTCGGAAGTGGGTCTACGCGATCTACCTGGACGTAACGGGTCTCAAGGGCGTGGCCGCCATGAAGCTGCACCGGGACATCGGAGTGAGCTACAAGACAGCCTGGTTCATGCAGCAGCGGATCCGGGAGGCGTTCGCCGCGGAGGGCCCGGTCGTCATGTCCGGCCCGGTCGAGGTCGACGAGACGTACATCGGCGGCAAGTCCAGGAACAGGCACGCTTCGGAGCGAACGGGACGGCGAGGTCCCCAGGACGGCAAGACGGCGGTGGCCGGGGCGAAGGACCGCGGGACGGGTCAAGTGGCCGCGCGGGTGGTCGAGCGGGTGGACGGCGAGACGCTGAACAGCTTCGTGGACGCCCACGCGGCCGCCGGGGTGAAGGTCTACACGGACGGTTCGATGGCCTACAGGGGCCGGGAGAACCACGAGAGCGTGGCGCACAGTGTCGGAGAGTACGTCCGCCACCTGCAGGACGAGAAGATCCACACGAACGGGGTCGAGTCCTTCTGGTCGATGCTCAAGCGCGCCCACACGGGAACGTTCCACCGGCTGTCGCCGAAGCACCTGCACCGCTACGTAAACGAGTTCTGCGGCCGTCACAACATCCGCGACCTCGACACGATCCGGCAGATGGAGCACGTGGTGGCCCGGATGGTGGGAAAGCGGCTCATGTACCGGGATCTCGTGGCCGGCAACGGGCGGTCGGCGGCGGCGAGCTGAGCCGGTCCTCGCCGGGAGCCTTGGGAGCCCCACTGCACGGGTTCGCCTGCGAGGGTGCGGTTGCCGTCGGAACAACACTGACACGGCAGGCGGTGTAGGTTTCAGGATCCAACTCACCCAGGGGAACGGAATCGGTTCGGCCATGAAGAAGTCTCGTCCGCCCCGGAAGAAGGGCCTGGAAGCCGACTACCGGGGAGCGACCCCGGAACAGGTGGCGAAGGCGCTGCTCCGCTCCCGCCCGGCCCCGTCCGTCACGCCGAAAAAGGTGTCCGACGATCCGACTCGTGTCAACCCAAGTACATAATCCCCACTCTACTTGTCATCAAGTAACGCGGAGCAGACATGTTGGCGTGCCCACGGGTCTCCCAGCGAAGTGCCCGCCACCACCGGCGACCTTGGTGTCGTCACCCGGTTGCTGTCGCTCCCGGTACATCGGTACCTTGGAGCGTCGGCAACGGCACCGGATGGGGGGAGAAATGGAATTGTGGAATGTGGGCGTGATGATCGTGACGTTGGTCGGAGCAGGCGGTGGGGCCGTGTTTGTCGTGTGGCGTATCATTCGCAGCGAAAGCGAGACCCGTCGCAAGGAGAGCCGGGCAGCCCACGAGAAGATCGGGAGCCAGATCTCCGAGGTTCGGAAAGAGATCTCCGAAGTCCGCAAAGAGCTTGGAGGCGAGATCGCCGACCTCCGCGAAGGCCAAGCCAGTCTCCGCGAAGGCCAAGCCGGTCTCCGCGAGGGAATCGCTGGTCTTCAGGGCGAGTTGAAGGGCATGAGAGATTCCCTTCTGACGCTCCGCGAGGATTTCCGGGCGCATGTGCTCGCGGAGAGATAGCCGACCGCGCAGTCACGGGGCTCTAGGAAAAGACCGGCGCGCATGTCGTCGGTGCCTGCCCTAGCAGGTGCCGAGCCGGGCCACGCCAGCCTCGCTTGGCTCCACACCCTGATCTGGATCCATCGCCGACCCCCACGGCGGTCGCGGAAGAGGGACTTGGCGGCTGCGCACGGGCCTTGAAAAGTGCTCCCCAGCAGGGAAATCCCCCGTAAGATGTCAACCCTACTTGACATCATGTAAAGCGGAGTAGACATGCTGGCGTGCGGGTCCTCGCGCGAGGTGGCCGGTCAACGGTAGTCCCATTCCGATATGGAAGTGCCCGCCACCACCGGCGACCTTGGTGTCGTCACTCGGTTGCTGCCGCTCCCGGTACATCGGTACCTTGGAGCGTTGGCAACGGCACCGGATGGGGAGGAGAAATGGAATTGTGGAATGTGGGTGTGATGATCGTGACGTTGGTCGGAGCAGGTGGTGGGGCCGTGGTTGTCATGTGGCGTATCATTCGCAGCGAAAACGGGACCCTTCGCAGAGATTTCGAGACGCTTCGCGAGGAGAGCCGGGAAGCCCACGAGAAGATCGGGGGCCAGGTCTCCGAGGTCCGCAAAGAGATCTCCGAAGTCCGCAGAGAGCTTGGAGGTGAGATTGCCGACCTCCGCGAAGGAATCGCTGGTCTTCAGGGCGAAATGAAGGGCATGAGAGATTCCCTTCTGACGCTCCGCGAGGATTTCCGGGCGCACGTACTCGCGGAGAGATAGTCGGCGGCGCAGTCACGGGGCTCTAGGAAAAGACCGGCGCGCACATCGTCGGTGCCTGCTTGGCAGGTGCCGCCGTTCAGCGCCCCCCGGAGCTGAAGACGTGGGCGCGGAAGTCCTCCCGCAGGGAGTCGATGGAGCGGGTGACCCCCTTCAGCTCGCCGCGAATCCCCCCGATCCCGTCGCGAACGCCGGTGATTTCGGCGCTGAGCCCCTTGCTCACCCCGGCGATCTTCGCGGAGATGCTCGCATGGGTCCCCGCGTGCCGATTCTTCGCTTCAGTCCCCCGAAGGTACGGGCGCGCCAGCGGGCCGCCGACCGGATAGACGTCGCCCCCGCCCGGCGAACCGGGCGGGGGCGACCCTTACTGCGCCATCGCGATTCCTGGGCGGAATCCCGACGGGTTGGTCCCGTTCCTACTTCCTGGTCAGGATGAGGCGGTAGTCGCGGGTGTTGGCCGTGTTTGCGTCCGGGTCGGTGTCAGCACCATCGCTGTCCGTGATCCGGAAGCAGATTGTGACCTTCCCCTTCACAACGGGTGGCCCGGCATCGTTCGCGGGAAGCGTGGCGGTGTTGTCGGTGCCGTCAATGGTGCTCGGACAACTGCCGTCTGTTTCGGCGGCTGCCCAAGTGACCACGCCGAATCCCGTGGTCATGCCGGTGGCCGCAATTGTGAGCGCAGTGGTCGGCGCAGCGTTGCCGCGGGCTCCCTTGTCGACCGTCACTTGCAAAGTGGTCGTCCCGGTCACCGGATCCGTCTCGCCGTCAGGATCCAGGTTGAGGCCGTCGCGGTCCAGTTCGATTCCATCCGCAGCCCATGAGATCTCAACCGTCTTGACGCGCACATCAGCGTTGCGCCGGATGCTGAAGCCCGCAGCCGCCGGATCGTTCTTCGAATAGCCGTCCTCGGCCGCGATGTGGACGTAGTACGTCCGGGTGCCCGGCTTGGGCAGCGTTACGGTCGTAGCTTTCCCGTTGGTCACCGCTTGCGAGTAGTTGCTCGATCCGGTGGGCGAGTCGTCCGCCGCGCTTGAACTCAGACGGATCGTCGCGTCGTCATCCGCCGTGGCCACCACGGAGAACGATCCGTCCGCGCTGTGGCCGCATTGGGGAGTGGCGTTGGTCGGGCTAGCGGCAACAGTACAAGTCTCAGCGCCGTCACCGTCGTTGATCTCCAGGCTGCTGAGATCAGAGCCAGTTTCCGCGTTCCGGTCCTTGATGTGGAACGTCTCGGTGTCGTCATCGGCGCGACCACCCATCAGTTCGACGAACTGCTGGCTGTGGTAGCCGGCTGCGCTGTCGTCGTCCGAACCGTCCGTAGCGACGTTGATGTAGCCCGCCGGCAGATCCACGACCACCTCGTAGAAGCCTTCCCCGAGGTCTTCGGCATTCCAGTTGCCCTTCGAGTCCACATCGGCTTCCACTTCCACTCCGGTGTACTCGTCGCACTCGGACGCCGCCGTGGTCACTGCGCCCTGGGCGTCAAGCACCTGGTCCGTCACCTTGCACTGGCGCAGTTCGACGACCGAACGCGCGTGCGCAGCCCGTACACTCGGATCCGACACCTTGCCCTCGACCTCGCCGTCCTTGTACAGCAGCACGAAGCTGTTGGCGGCATCGGTTGTGGAGCTGAAGGAGGCCTTGCTGGTGTGGTAGTCCCAGCTCGGAATCGCGGGCTCGGTATTCGCCTTGGGCGGCTCCCCGGCCGTCACGAGCGCGTGGGGCACGACATCCGTTGTCTTTTCGGCCGTCTTTCCGACGGAGGCGTTGCCGTTTCTGACCGCGGTGTACAGGTCCGTGCTCACAGGCTTCAGGAAGTACTTGGTGCCCTCCACCAGGCCCTCGAACATGAACACCCCGTCCCCGTCGGTCTCGGCCATCACCGGGTCGTCGTCGTCGTCCGTCACGGCCTTGTCGGCCACGTAATTATTCTTCGTGGTGCCTGATCCGCCGACCTTCTTGGCCGTGTAGATGGCCACCTGGACGCCCGCCCTGGACTCGTCGCTCGTCAAGCCGCTGCGGCCGTTCGAGTCGTTCGCGATCCTGCCCCGGATCACGCCGCGCAGGTCGGTGGCGTCCAGGTTGCCGGTAGCGGTGTCACCGGTGTATTCGTCGTCGTCTTCGCCCTCGTCGTGCATGACCGAGAGCCCCTTCGCTTCGTCTTCCTCCCAGCTGCCCGGGTTGGCTTCGAGCGTGACCATGTACCGGCCGTCCGCGACACCCGTGAAGGAGTACTTCGCCGATGCCCCGGGCGAGGTGACCGTCTTGTCGTCCGCGAGGTCGTCCGCGTAGTCGTCGTTGCTGTTGACCGGCGTCAGGGTCACCTTGGCCTTGTCGCCCTTGCGAAGATTGGTGATCGTGCCCGAGATCGTCCCGGTCGCCCACTTGTAGGCGTACGTCGAGCATACCATGTTGGGGTCGTCGTCCGTCTGCCGCTGCAGCGGGCAGAGCCAGACATCCGGGCGGGCGCCGCTCATGTCGCCGAACGCGCCTACGATGACACCGTCCGGAAAGTCGTCCAACTGGTCGCCGAATGCGTCGATCTCCCGGCTGGAGCGGCTGTCCGGAACGATCACCCTGCCGGTGCCCTCATCGGCCACGACCGTGATTTCAGTGTCCGCCGGGATGTTCTTGAACGAGACCATGCCGGAGGCGCCGACCGTCGCGACGGCCTTCTCATCGTCCGTCTTGGGATCGGCGTCGTGATCGTACTCGAAAGTTCTCAAGCGGCCGCGGCTGTCGGCCGTCATCAGCGTGATCTCGATCTCGCCCACCGCGCTGCCGTCTTTCTCCGGCCGGCCATCGCCGTCTCCAAGACCGATGAAGTCCGTGAATCCGGTCCGGTCGTCCAGTTCACGGTGCACGCCCACGTAGATGGCCTGAGTGGTGAACGTGATCCGGATCGGGCCGAGGTCGAGCATGTCGTCGTCCTTGCCCGGCGGCAGATCGAGACCCGTGTGCGTCAAGGTGAGCGCGTCGCCCTGCTCCCACGCCTCGCCCATGTCGGGTTGGCCCGCCTTGTCGCCCTCGGTCGCCATGACCGTGAACATCGCGGGCAGCATGGTCGGGTCGACCGTGTACGAGAAACTGCTCTTGCCCAGGTTGTCGCCCTTCGTGGTGTCCGTGGCCATCGTCACATTAACCGTGTCACCGTCCTCGTCGACCATCATCAGAGGCATGGCGTCGTCGGCCTCCGGATCGCCCATGTAGACCTGGGTGTTCCAGCCGCCCAGGCCCTCGTCGCCGTCCCTGGCCTCCTCGTTGCTCTTGACCCAGAAGTCGAACGCGACCGCCACGTTGACGAGCGTCGCCACTTCCTTGTCCTGGTCCGCCGTGGAAAGCCGTTCGACGCCCTCGTAGGAGAACTCGACGAACTCGTTGCCGCTCACCACCAGCGCGTCGTGGCCGGTCTCGACCGCCTTGACGAAGACGATGTTGTCGTTGCCCGCCGGGCCCGTGTTGTCGTCACGCGCGAACGTGAACGACGCCATGCCCGTCGAGTCGGTTGTCGCCTCGCCCAGCATGCCTGTGCCGTCGGCCCGCGCATACAGCGCCAGCTTCACGCCCGGTACGGGAACGCCGAGAACCGCGTCGTCCCCCTCGCCGGCTCCCATGCGGGCGCCCGTCGCCACCGTCTGCATCGTGATCCGGAACGGGAAGTTGACCGTCGCGCTGCCGCCGGCGTCCACCGTCACCACCATCGACTCGCCCACGAACGCGATGCCGGCCGCTGCGAGCCCGGCCGCCACATCGTCGTCGTTGACCGGCAGTTCGACCTGGTACGATCCCGCCATCAGGCTCGCGCCCGTCGAGAACGTGCCGTCCGGCATGATCGCGACGTCCGTCATGGTGTTGAGGTCCGGACCGCGCAGCTTGACTTTCGCCTTGGCCAGCAGACCGGCCACGACCTCCTGCTTCAGCGCGCCGGCCGCCACGAGCGGCCCGATCGCCACGGTGACCGAGGGCTCGCCCTCGTTGTGCATCTTGTCCTGCATCACTTCGTCGATGAACAGCATCCCCGACACCGAAGCGGTGCGGGTGTGCGTGCCGCTGAAGTTCACGATCGCCGACTGGTCGTCTTCCAGCATGACCGTCTTCTGCAACTCGTCCTCGGCGAAGTTGTACGCGGTCTCGTTCGGGTTGGTGATGCTCAGCACGTAGGTGCCGGCCGCCAGTCCGGCGAACGAGTACTGACCGCCGTTGGCCGTCTCGGCCGTCGCCTCGGCCGCGCCGGCCAGGGTGACCGTCACGCCGTCAAGGCTCATGCCGTCGTCGAGGCTGACCCGGCCCGCGATTCCGGCCGTCCGCAGCAGCGTGCCCTCGAACGGCACGTTGGCGGTCTCGCCCGTCGCGATCGTGACGCTCTTCGACGTGGTCTCGAACTCGTAGTCGTCCGTGTCGTAGCCGCTGATCGCGACCGTGTAGTCGCCCGAGCGGAGCTGCGAGAACGAGTAGAGACCACCGGCGTCGGTTGTGGCCGGAGGTATGTCGTCGCCCTGTCCCATCAGGGTGACGGTCACGTTGGGTAGTCCCTCGCCCTCGGCACTGACCCGGCCCATGATCCCCGCGGTGCGGAGATAGGTGCCGTCGAAGCTCACGACCTTCGACTCGCCCACGCCGACCGTCGCCGCGCCGGACGTGCTCGAGAAGCTCACTTCGTTCGAGTCGAACCCGGAGATCTCGACCGAGTACGTGCCGGCCCGCAGGCCCGTGAACGAGTACTGGCCGCTGTCGTCGGTGGCCGTCTCGGAGTCGGCCATGCCCGAAATCCTGACAGTGACCCCGCCGAGACCCATGTTCTCTACCGTTACCGTCCCCACCTCGCGAAGGAAGGACGCAGGGTTGTGAGGCTGGTATTCTGCCCACGGGCAGATCACCTACCACCGTCCGTCAAAAGGCGGAAAACCCCGTCTCGTACTGCGCGAACACCCTCGATCCGGGCTTCGCCGCACGGCACGGATTCACCATCCTGAGAACCAAAAAAGGGGCAGCGGCCCCCTCGCTGATTGAGAGAACCGCCGCCCCAGGGCAACCGCTCAGCCGGGTCGCTAAAGGCAACCGCGCCGGTCGCATGACTGCCAACTTACCGCCGGATGCCGCAAACCGGAAATTCGCGTGCGCGCATGCATCTCCATTACCGGAGCACTCCCCCAATCGACCACGTCTCCCAGCGCCTCGTAGCCGCCATCCGGGTTTACGCCCGCGACCACGGTCTCACGATTCGCTTCGAAGGAACCGAAATCCTCGCTCGCGATGCGCCAGGAACTCTGAATCACCCCGCGTTCATTCCCTCGCGAGCTGGGGCGAACGGTAACGGTAGAGAAGTGTCGCCTCCAAACCGGTGGCACAACCCGAATCTCCCGGTTCACCTAGCCGATGTCCTCGCCCTGAAGCAGCTGCAACACCACCCCGTAAGCGCAGCCCTTTCAGGCGTTTAGCTTGAGAGTCCTTCCGACTCGCTCGAGTTGGTGTCGAAAGGGGAGCCGTCGAGGTCGCCGCGCCGTTGAAGCGGCGGACCTGCGTCCATACGCGCGATTTGGTCCCATCCTGCCATGTAGGTGCCCCCGGATCCGCCTACATTCCGACCGGACATGGCCCGTTGCGGCCCCCGTTGGCCGGCCGGTACCTTCGGGGGACCGAAGCGAAGAACCGGCACGTGGGGGGGAAGCATGGGTTGGTTGCAGGAGAATGGCGTGGTGCTGGGGACGTTCGCCACGACCGCCGTAATGGTGGTGGGCTTGTGGTGGCGCGTTCTGCGGACCGTGCAGACGGACATCGGGAAGGTTGGAGCGGCGGTTCAAGAGGTGCGCATGGAGACTGAAAAGCTGCGCATGGAGACCGAAAGGTTGGGCGTGGAGACCGAAAAGGTGCGCATGGAAGGCCGGAAGGCCCATGCAAGTATCGGCGCGAAGATCATCGAGGTTCGCGAGGGGCTCAGCGCCGAAATCGCCGGGGTTCGCGAGGGGCTCGGGGAGATTCGTGGCGAGTTGAAGGGGGTCACCCGCTCCATCGACACCCTGCGGGAGGACTTCCGCGCCCACGTCTTCGGCTCTGGAGGGTGACCGTCACGCCGCCGAGAGCCTCGCCTTCCACGCTGACCCCTACGCCACGGCCCAGGGATCCACAACCCGAACCCCCATGCCCTCGAAATCGCGGACGTTGCGCGTCGCCACCGCCATGCTCCGGGACGCCGCAATCGCGGCAATCTGGCAATCCGCCGACGCGACCGGACGCCCGCCCGCACGGCGCCCGGCAGCAATGTTCCCGTACGCGCGTGCGGCATCGCTGTCGAACGGCAGCACGCGGTCCTCGAAGGCGTCGCGCAGCATCGCTTCGATCCTGAAGACCAGCGTGTCACGGCGCCGACCCGCCGGGAGGATGGCCGCCCCGTAGCGAAGCTCGGCTTCGCTGACCGCCGAAAAGAACAGACCGTCCAGGGGCTGGTCCGAAACCCATGCCGCTACGCGCGCCGAGGGCGATGTGCGCATCAGCTCCGAGACCACGTTGGTGTCGAGCAGAATGGACATGGCGGTCGGCCTACTCGAACGACGGCGGCTCGCGCCCGGGCCCGCGAGGCGGCAACTCCAGGTCCACCCCATGCGCCGGTCCGAAGTGGGAGACGATGATGCTCGCAAGATCCTCGGATCTCGGCGCGCGTCCGACGGCCCTGCGCAGAATCTGCCTCACTTCCTCTTCCATCGATTGGCCGTTGTGCGCCGCCCGGACACGCAGGCGGGTTCGTATGTCGTCGTCGAGATTGCGGATGGTTATGCTCGCCATGGCTTTCGCTCCTTCCGTGTTGCGAGCAAGATAGGCGATGCTAGCGTTGCAAGCAAGCCCGGAACCACCTTCCTGTGGCCCCCCGAAGAACATCTCCCCGCGCCTCGTAGCGTCGGACGGTAACGGTAGAGAAGCTCCAGGCTCATCATCAAATCCATCACTGCCTTTGCGCGCCTAGCTCCAACCGGGATCTCGCGACCCTCACGCGGCAGTGTTCGTGTCTCTTGGCGGCGTCCAGCTCGAACTTCCCCCGCGCGGCCCGATGCGCGCCCCTCCGGATTTCTCCTGAACGGCTTCATGTTCGTCATAGACACGAAACTGCCAGATTGCCGCGATATCCCGCTCACGCGGCGCCACTCTGGTCACGTGCGATGTGCGGGATTTTGAGGGTACGGGACTGAATGTGATTGATCCCTGGTCGGCGGCTTGATCCAGGCTGAGGGCTGCGGCGTACCCGGCTAGTCGGACGGCCCCACCGCCTCCCGCGCGCGAGCCAGAAACTCGGCGTCCCCGGCACATTCGATCAGCGCCCTGGCCACCCCGGCCAACCGCGCCGGGTCGGACATGCCACGGAGCAGTTGCGACAACTCCCCGGCCGCGTGCGGCCCGAACTTCATCGCCGCCTGCTGCACCAGCATTTCCTTCCGGCCCTGCTCCAAGCCCTGCTCATGGCCCTGCTCACGGGCCTCCCGCCACCATCCCTGAATCCTTTCGGCGAGCATCGATTCCACCTCCTCATCATCCAGTTCGGATTCCACTAAACGGTACGCATGCCGGCATTCGTAGTCCAGCAGGTCCTGTATTCGAGGATCCGCAGCGACATCCGCCGGTCCGGCGTGAACTGGAACTCCAGCAGGATCAGCAGCGGAGGCGTCTCGCGGTCGATGAAGTTCACCTGCCACAATCGATCGGCGGTCCGCTGCCGCAGATCCTCGGCGACGATGTCACTGGACATCCGCGTGAGCGTGGCAAGGTCGAGTTTGTCCGCCAGGCCGCGGAAGATCGCTCGCAGGAGATGCTCCACCATCCGCGGATGGGTGAACATCGGCTTGTAGCCTGCGTCGTGCCTCGGCGGTCCGGTCGTCTCGTGGTCCATGCCCTGAAGAAGGGCAAGGACGACGGGCGCCTACATGGCGCGATGGGACGACTTTTCGCCACCCCGGCAAACCGCGCCGAGCCGGACACGGCACGGCCCTTGACCAGCTCGCTTCCAGGACCACCGATCTCGATGCCGCCGAGACCGCGGGATTCGACGGCGCAACACGCGCGGGTTACGGAAACCGCCCGAGCAGCCTTTGCGGCACCGTCTCGGGGCGCCCCACCCCAACGGTTCCCTTGTAGGACGCGGGTGTTTCTGCCCTAAGTCTTTGTGGAATAGAGCGATACAGGTACGGAACATCCGCCGTGTATCACATCCTGTAGGCAGTCAGTTGCTGAGAATGAACCGATCATTGTAGAGGGTCAGGTGGAACAACTTGAGGAAGTCCATCCCCAGCAGGACATCGTATCCGGTCACACGAGAATCCATCGCAAGTTCCGCTACTCTCAGCATCGGCATCTCTTTGTGGAACGGGGTCTGATCGGTGTGCCCCAAGATGCCTAGACGCAGAGCAACCCTGTAGATGGGGGTAGACTGGATACCGTGAACGCCTGTGATGTCCTCCCACTCATTGCTTGTCAGGCCCACGGTCTGGACCACATGGCTACTGATTGCGGATATGGTGGCTCCGGTATCAATCAACGCCTTGAACCCATGAGCCATCCCTGGGGGACTGTTGGACGGTCGAGGCGGGCCAACGGAGACTCTCAGAATGATCTGACCGTTCTCGACCCTACCAGAGAACGATGGCACCCTAAAGGGTCCCTTCCGCCGGCAACATCGTCCCGATTACCCCTAGGGAGTGAGGTCGCGAGCCGATCTCGGGAGAGATCGCGAACTCACCTCCGGGGAATTGCTGTTCCGCCTCGAGGCGTGCCGCCTCCCGGTCATGGTATACGCCCACAAGCTTCCCTTCGTAGAACAGAGCATACTTGCCGGCGTGCTCGTCAACGAGATCGTCTTTCATCTGTTTGAACGCCTTGATGTTTCTGATCAGGTTCTCTTTCGACGTGCTCACAGCGGCCCTCCTTTGCTCTTGCGGATTCTCTCCAACCCTGTATTACCCCCGCCCATACCGCATCGTTTCACCTGGCATCCCCATGGATTGCGGTGGGATGACTTGGGATGCGCTGGTACGGTATACAGTTGCCAGGCGGCCCGCCCCACGTCAATAGTCGTCACGAACCGTCTGCACCGCTTCCCCACGCCGCCCCACGAGAACGGCGGCCACGGGTAGGGCCGGGATTCCACGCGCAACACGCGTGGGTCACGGAAACAGCCCGAGCAGTCTTTCCGGCACCGTCTCGGGGCGCCCCACATCGACGGTCGCGATCTCTAAACGGTAGTCGGCCCCGGTAACGGTCCATCGCCGGTGAATCCCCTGGTCGCCGACACCCTTGTGCCACGGGTAGACGAGGATGACGCGCTTGGCACGGTAGGCCTGACCGTACGCCAGCATCTGAAACGTGTCGGACTTGCTCGGCGCGCCCGAGGGGTTCTTCCATTTCGTGTCGACGACCACCGGACAGCCGTGCGGGTCCACAACAATGTCGGGACGCAGCCCAAAGCGATGCCGGCCGGTCTCGGACGTCAGGGCGCTCCGGCTCGGGCCCTGCAGCCGCACCCGGCCCGGCTCCAGAGCCTTCTGCAATGACCTTCCCACGAACTCCTCGAACAGTAGGTTCATGGGGAACAGGAACGAGAAGCCCGTCGCGCTTCCGCTCCAGATGTCCTGCCAAGGGTCCGACAGGAACATGCAGGCGAGGCGGTAGACATCGTGGAATGCCGCGTTGGCGCGGTCCAGGGAGACCGGCTCCTTCAGGGGCGATGCCGAGTCCGCCACGTTGTCCAGCCGAGCGAGCAGTTACATCAGGCGACGGTGGTTTTCCAGCGAGCGCGTTATCCCGGTGAGTCTCTTCGCGGCGGCCCTGCACACTCGATTCAGTGGAGTGTTCTCCGATAGCTCGTCGAACCGGCTCGCGACCAGGTCCGGACGAACCAGGAGGTGGGTGAACTGGCGCTTCGCGAAGAGCCGGATCAGCAGTTCTAGCCAGTTGTGCTGCTGGGTGCGCATGGCCGCCAGGTCGCTGGTGGCCACGTCGAGGTTCCGGGCCACCGCCAGCATCTGCAAGCTTCTGCCACTCACGGCAGGTGATCAGCTTGGACGGCCTCAATTCTCTGGACGCCCCAGGAGCTCCGCGTATGCGTCTTCCGCAAAGGACGGCCGCACGGTCCACCGAAAGCGCGTCTCTCCGGCACCGTCGAGGCCCGGTGGGGTCTTCAGCTTTTCGCGCGTGACGAAGGCGTCCGTCCCCCCCAACACCGCCCGCACCTTCTTCCGGTCGTCGTAGAAGTACTCGGCAATCAGCGGGATCACCTTGCGCCGCATGACCTCGTCCACGTCCTGCCGCGACCTCGCGCCCAGAAACCAGGCGTGGCCGATCCGATGGTCGCGGCCGACGAGCCATTCCAGTCGGTCGTTCATCGTCCGAAGCACATCCGGGAGTTTGATTCCGGCCTTCTCTCCGGCCTCCCCCAGCAACTCCGGCTCGGGCGCGATCTCCTCGAACGTGAAGCGACGGCGCAGCGCCGCGTCGAGGAGCGCGATCGAACGGTCCGCCGTGTTCATGGTGCCGAGGACATAGAGGTTGCCCGGAAGGGTGAAGCGGTCACCGGAGTGCGGCAGCGTCACCGCGATTTCGTTCTCCGCCCCGGCGCGCTTGTCGTCTTCGAGCAGGGTGATCAGCTCGCCCATGACCTTGGCGATGTTCGCGCGGTTGATCTCGTCGATCACGAGGACGTGGGGGAGGCGCGGCGAGTTCGGCTTGACGCCACAGTTCCCCGGCTTCCCAGCGCTTCGGCTTCGTACCCCCGCCGCTCATCGGTACCACGACGAGGTCGCCCTGCTTTATCTTGCTTCAAAGGTCACCGTCGCAATCGAGGCAAAGCCTCTCGGCGAGCCCAGTCTTCCCTCCTTGATGCGGTTCTTCACGGCATCGGAGGAGTCGCAATTGGACCAGTCCTCGTTCTCGGGCCAATAGAACCCCGCCCACCCGTCGCGCACGCACTCCTCGAACAGCCCCTGGGGCTCCATCGACACCTTGAAGAACCGCCGTTTGCCCACTTCCTCCAACGGCGCATTCACCGCCCTCGCCGCCATCTTCTTCAGCACCCCGTCCCGCGAAACAAGCCGCAGCCCGCCACCCTCCTCCGCCTCCGGCCTCAAGCCCTCGACGAACTCCTCGTATCCGTAGGACTTTCCACGCCTGTTCCAAGACCCAGAGTTCGCCTTCAAGGGCCCGGCGCTCCTGCTCTTCATGCAGCGCCATCTCCAGCGCGAGGCGCGTGGGCTTGGTCATCTTGTGGACCCATCCCGGCCCCGACCGCCGGATCTTCCTCCTCCGCCCGGACGTGGGGTGTTCGCGCGCAGTGGTGGCGCTGAGCGCGCGGTTCCTGCCGTCACCGATTCCTTTTGAAAAGGATCCAGCCGCCGACTCCGATGCCCGCGCTCACGCCGAGGTACGGCCAGCAGGCGTTGCCCCATGAGTGGGCGGTTGCAAGGCAATTGAGACCGTAGAGGGTGTTGATCCCGCCGACCACCATCAGGCCGATGCCGATGTACTTCTTCAGCTCGCGGTTTGGGTCCTCGACCTCCTGAAGGCTTGCGAACGCCATCGGCAGTTCGACGCGGGGGCCGGGTACGGCAAGACCCCCGGCGGTATTCAATCCCCCGAGTCGGTCGGGCCGAAGGCCGGACTCAAGGAGCGGGAGCGACGGCTGCGGGAACAACCACGTGTCGAAGGCAAGCGCGGTCGCTCGTTGTTCACCTTCACCGACCAGGACGGGTGGCGTCTGCGCGCCTGCAGGGACGGCCTGGATCACGAGCCCGGTGAACAGGAAGGCTACGAGGGGGGTGGTGCGGTTCATGCTTTTCTCCTTGAAATTGGTGCGCTCGGCGAAACACTCCCGCTACCAGTCGAAAGTGTAGTTCGCCCGGATGTAGAACAGGCCGCCGTTGAACCCGAACGGCGAGTTCTGGCTGTAGAGATTCCCCACGTTCGCGGCGGCCCCCGGATTGACGTCCGTGAAGGTGTTGAACAGGTTCTCGGCACCGAGCGTGACCGTCACGGAGTTGGCGAGCGTGTAGGCGGCTTCCGCGTCCACGAGGGCCTTGCCCCCGTACGTGTGATCGTCGAGCCAATCGTACCAGCCCGAGAAGTAGCCCACCTTGCCGAAAAACCGAAGGCGTCCCTGCCGGTGCGTCGCGGAAAGGCTCCCGCGCGTCGTGGGCAGGGCCTCCCGCAACTGCCGCACGCGCAGGGGTACGTCCGCCGAGGGCAGCCGGTTCGGATCCTCTCCGGCGTACTCCGTGACCTTCGTGCCGGTGTAGTTGAACAGCAGATTGAAGGTCGTTTTCCCGCCGAGGGAAGGCGGCGAGTAGCTGGCGACCAGGTCCACTCCCTGCGTGCGGGTGGAGAAATCGTTGTTGTAGTATCGAAACCGGGCCAGGTTGCGCGCGCCCTCGACGCCCTCGGCGACGAGCTCCTCGACCTCATGCGGTTCGAGCGTGTGGTCGGTGCTCAGGTTGATTCGGTCGGAGACCGCGACCCGGAAGTAGTCCGCCGTCACGATCAGCGGTCCCCGGGTGAGGGCGGCGCCCAGTGCCAGGTTCACCGAAGTCTCGGGTTGCAGCTGCATGCCGCCCCTGCGCCGCGCGACGGCCGAGGTGGGCGGGATGGTGCCGCTGTTCACCAGTTCCATGAGCGTAAGGTCGTAGATCGTCCCGATGTGCCGGAGGTTCTGCTGGCCGGGCGTGGGCGCCCGGAACCCCGTGCTCGCGCTGGAGCGGAGCGCGAACCCGTCCGCGAGACGCAGGCGTCCCGAGAGCTTTCCGTTGAACGTCGTCCCGAAGTCCTCGAAGTCCTCGAGCCGGAGGGCCAGACCGACCTGCCAGCGGTCGTCCGCGCCTTCGCGGTGCAGGTCGCTGTAGACCGCGAAGTTGCGCCGGTCCCATCGCCCCTCGGACAGCGGCCCGAACCCCGGGAAACCGTTCGAGGCGGCGCTGAACCCCTGCTCGAGATAGGGGCCGAGCTCCCAGGAGGCCCGGTCGCCGCGCACGATTTCGAAACTCTCGACGCGCCGCTCGAATCCGCCTGCGAGGAGGGTCCCCTCCCCGAGTTCGTAGTGCAGGTCGAGGTTGAGATTGAACTCCCGCTGCTGGTTGATACCCGGCCGGAATTCCGTTGGCGTCTCCGGGCCGAGCGAGGCGTTTACCGTGTTCCTCATGAGGAAGTCGATCCTGTGCGTGCCCCAGCCCGCGCTCAGGTCCCAGTCGATGCCGGCGGTCGTTCCCTTGATCCCTCCGACGGCGGAGGCGTCCAACGCGTCGCCGCCGAACTGCGGAGTGAAGCCGCCCGGAAACAGCTCCTGGAAGGAGAAGCAGTTAGGGTCGCCGCGGACGCGCTCCATGGCAGCGGGATCGGGCACGTTGTTCACGATGCGCACGACCGGGCAGTTCGCCGAGCCGTCGAGCACGCCGTCCCGGGCGTCGAGAACGTCGCCGATGAGCAGGGTCTCCCCGCCATCGATGCTGAACACGGCATCGCGCGTGTTCGGGTTCCGGAAGTAGAAGCCGCCCTCGACCCGCTTCGTGTGGTAGTTGCCGAACCCGTAGAGTATCGTGCCGCCGGCGAACGCGTAGCCGGTGTTCGCGAACAGTTTGACGTTGTCGTCCACATCGGGGGATCCCCAGATCTGCGCGGGGTTCCGTACGGGAAAGCCGGCTGCTGCAAGAGAGGCCGCGTCGTTTCGCTGAATGCTGCGGCTCGTGGGGTCCGACCGGCCGAATTCGCCGCTCAGGCTGAGGAACCCGGTCTCGCCCAGGGGGAGGCCGATGTTGCCGGCGGCGGTGATCATTTCGCCGTCGCCCTCCTGGTAGCGGCCGCCCCGAATCTCGAAGCTGCCGCCCGAACGGTTGCTCTTCGGCACGATGTTGATCACGCCGGCGATCGCGTCGGAGCCGTACTGCGCGGATGCGCCGTCGCGGAGGACCTCGACGCGGCTCATCGCGATGCTCGGCAGCGTGGAGATGTCGGGGCCCTGGGCGCCGTCCGCAACGCCGTTCCCGTTCCAGAGGACGATGACGGCGGAGCGGTGGCGGCGCTTGCCGTCGATCATCACGAGCGTCTGTTCCGGCCCCAGGTTCCGGATGCTCACCGGACGGGCGATCGTCGCCGCATCGCTGATCGGTTCGTCGGCCACGTTGTAGGAGGGCAGGACGCTCCTCAGTTGTGAACTGAGATCGGGCGTGCCCTGGCCCGTGAGTTCGGATACGGGGACTACGTCGAGCGGAACCATCGACTGGGTCGCGGTTCGCGGTTGGGCGCGCGAGCCGATCACGACGAGCCTCTCCATCGCGATCGCCGCTTCGGACAGCACCACATCGAGCCTTGTCGTTTGGCCGTCGGCGACCGAGGTCTCGAGCGTCCGCGCACCGTAGCCGATGCGGGTGAAACGGACCTCGTGCAGTCCGGCCGGAATGCCGGTTATCCGGTACGCGCCGCTGGCGTCGGTCAGGCCCGTGACGTCCAGTGTGGCGATGGTGATTCCGACGCCCGCGACGGGCTGGCCCGCCTCGTCATGCACCGCGCCTTCGACCGTTGCCTGTGCGGTGGCGGCTCCCGCGGTGGCCGCGATCGAGAACGCCGTGAACAGCACGACCCGGAATCCGGTTCTCCGTACCATCGGCTTTCCTCGCTCCCGTTTCGCCGTTGTTTGTGTTCAAGAGTGCGCCGGTTTTTGGGCGGGCGTCAACGGTGGGGCTTCGGTATGTCAGTAGTCGGTCAGACTTCGGTAACCACTGACATTGTAGACACTTACAGCGGCAGGATCCCGCGCTCCTGGGCGCGTCGCACGGCGTCGAGCCTTCCGCGCGCTCCGAGCTTCGTGAAGATGCCGCGCACCCGGTAGCGCACCCCATCGTACGAGAGTCCCAGGGACCGGGCGATGTCCTTGTCTCGCCAGTGCTCCAGACGCGCGAGCACTTCGAGTTCGCCCTCGGTCAGCACCCCCTCCGAAGGTTGCCCCTCGGCGCTCGCTTCCCCGCACAGGGCCGTGCGCAGCGCCCGGGCCGCTGCGGCGACGCCCCCATCGGCTTCGACGCTCCCATCGGCCTCGACGGCGAACGCGGCATCGTCGAGCAAAGCAAGGGCTAGCTTGCGGTCGCGAGCGAGCGGTCGAGCGTAGTCCGCTTCGGCGTACAGACGCACGTAATCCGCAAGATGGGTCGACGCCCGGTCGGTTGCCCCGGCCCGCTGCTCCAGTACAATCGCCAGCGCCAGCGCTCGCATTCGGGTCCGCACCAGAGCGTGTTTCGAGGCGACCGCCAGCAGCGCGTCGGCGAACTCGCGGGCCGCGTCGAAATCCCCGCGAGAGATCAGGAACCGAAGCCGGGCGCAAGCAAGCATCTCTAACTCCCGCCAGCTCTGGCCCGCGATTTCCAGGCACTCGGCCCGGCGCTCGGGCAGACCGTCGAACCGCCACGCGCGGGCCGCCTCGTCCACTTGGCCGCCGTCGAGCAGCACCGAGACGCGCAGCGCCGACAGGAACCGCGCCAACTGCGGCCGCTCGGTGCTGCGCGCGTAATCGCGGGCATCCTCCACCAGCGCGAGCGCGGCCTCCGGACCGGCGTGCAGCAGTGCCGTCTCCGCTCTGAAGCCGACGCTCGCCGCGTAGATGTCGAGCCACGCCCCGCACTGGCCGAGCAACCGCGGCGACACCCGTGGCCCGTTCCGCCGCGGTGCGCCCGCAGTGCGTTCGAACTGGAGTTCCGCCGCCAGCACGTCGCCCAACATCACCGCGCCGGCATCGCGCAGATGGCTCGCCCGCGCGACCTGAAGCGCACGGTCGTAGCACTCCTCGGCATGACGGGTGCGACCCCTCGCCATCGCCACGGAGCCTGCCTGGAGGTCCACGTGGGCCAGGTACGGCGAGGCCCGTCCCAGCGCCGCCCGCACGCGCTCCGCCCAGTCGATGGCCGCGTCGAACTCCGTCATCTGGTTGTGGACGAGGCACATCCCGAGGCTGAACATGCCGCGCAGCAGCGGGTCGGTGTCCGGCGCGTCGGCCAGGGCCTCGGCGGCCGCCTTGATCGCATCGTCGGACCATGTGCAGCCCAATATGCGGATCAGTCCCTGGATGAAGACGTGGTCGGTCCGTAGCGCCCGGTCATCGCCGCCCTCCCGGTCCCGCGTGTAGCCGGCCGTCTCCTCGGCCGTTGCCCCGTACAGCCGCTTTGCCCCTTCGATGTCCCCCGACACCGCGAGCACCCCGCAACGAACGAGCGCCAGGCGCGGGTGGTCCGACACGACTTCCTCGGTCAGGGTTCCATCGAGCGCGCACACCGCCTCGAACCCTTGCTCGAACCACAGCCGGACGCCGCCGGTGCGTTCGCCGATCCGGCCGAGAAGGGCCGCGTCGGCCGCCTCCGCCGCGTGGCGCAACGCCTCGATCGACCGCCCACGGCGCGCCAGTGCCTTGGCGATGCCGCGGTGGATGGCGCGGAAACGCTCCGGCGCTTCCTCGAACCGCCGCTGCTCGCAGTGGCGCTTGATCAGCGGATGCAGCCGCACCGTCGACCCGCTGCCCGTGGTCGACAACAGCCCGGCCAATGCCCCCATCGACGCGATCCGTCGCCCCGCGTTCCGCGTATCGGTCACCTCGTCGATCAGGTTCGTCTCCAGCCGGTCGAAAAGCGCGATATCCAGCACGAAGTCGCGATCCGCGGCGGAAAGGCCGCGCCACAGCCTGCTCTCGATCCATCCGACGAGCGCGTCGTCGCTGCGCGCGGCGTCTGGTGCCCCGCGCCGGACGGCGTCACGGTGGATGCAAAGCGCCAGGGGCCACCCCGCCGAGTCGCGGACCACTGCGGCAAGCCTCCGCCGCGAGAGGTCCCCGCCGAAGAAGCGCGAGATGTCGGACTTCGAGAAGCGCAGGTCCCCCGCGGTCAACGTCACGCCCCGGCCCTCGAGCGGGTACATGTCGACCGCGAGCCCAGGCGGCCGTTCTCGGAACGCCATGCCCACATGCAGGTGCGGCGGGGCGCGTAGAAGCAGCGTGTTGATCAGCCGGACCGCCTCGGGACTCCGCAGCCGTTCCACCTCGTCGAGCGCGAGCACGCACGGCGCGCCGTGGCGCTCCAGCGCCCTGATCAGCAGGCTGATCCTGTACTCGGCCCGGCTGCTCGCCTCCGGATCCCGTGCGCGGGCGGCGGAGGCTGTGCCGCGCTCCCCGGTCGGACCGAAGGTTGTGACGCCGGCTCGCTCGAAGGCCATGGCGAGGAGCCTCGCTACCGACTCCGGCCCGTCCTCCTCATCGAGCGAGAGCCACGCGACGGCGAGCCCCCGCTCACGCAGGGTCCGGCAGCGGCGGGCGAGCAGGGCCGTCTTGCCGAACCCCCCAGGGGCGTGCAGCACCGTGACGCGGTGCCCCATCAGCGCACATCGCTGGTCCACTTCAGGACGCCGGACGTAGTCCTCGATGGGATCGGGCATTTCCACCTTGTACCGCAGCAGCCACGAGGCGTCCGGAGGCGCGGATTCCGCAATCCGCGCCTCCGTCGCCGCTTCGTTGCCCGTCCGCGTGGGTTCCTCGTCGCTCGTCATCGCACCGTTCCCGCTGGCGTTTGCGCCCCGCAATGCCTGGCAACATACGACGGTGCCCGCTCGATTCTCAATCCCGGGCCTGAGCGGCCGCATCGCTTTCAATGCCCGCGTCCCAGCGCCCCGTGACGAACAGGCGGGCGAGCGGAACGCCACCCCGTGCTAAATCTCTGTAAGAGTCTACCATATCGGTAGTTACCAGTCATTTGTCCGACTACTGGCACACCTTGATTCCACCGTTGACACGCACGTTCAAAGCCGCGCACTCTGAGCCCACGATCGGGGACACCGCGTCCGCCCCTGCCCGCAAGTGAGCCGGCGCGCGACGGGTCATTCCCCGGTCTTGACCAGGAAGGATCTCATGTGCGCGTCCAACGCCAGCCGCCGCTTTCGACGTGTCGCGATCTCGGTGAGTCTGATCGGCTTGGGAATCGGCGCGTGCGACAACCCGCAGCCCCCCGCGGCGTGCGGGACCATTCCGCAAGTGACGGTTAACGTGGGCGAAACGACCACGGTCAGCGCCTGCTTCAACGACCCGAACGGCGATGTGTTGACCTACAGCGCCACTTCCTCGAACCCGGGCGTGGCCGCAGCGTCCATCTCGGGTGCCAGCATTACCGTCCGGGCGGTTGCGCCCGGCAACGCGTCGGTGACAATTACGGCGATCGATCCCGGGGGATTGCAGGGGCAATCGAGCTTCCAGGTCATGGTGCCGAACCGGCCCCCGATAGCCGTAGGCTCGATTCCGTCGGTCGAGGTAGCCGTTGGCGAGACTCAGTCCGTCTCGGTCTCACAGCATTTCTCCGAGCCGGACGGTCAGGCGCTGACCTATTCCGCCACCTCGTCCAATCCCGCGGTGGCCACCGTGTTGGTGGTCGGCAGCACGGTCACGGTCACGGCAGTGGCCAAGGGCGCCACTAACGTGACGGTCACGGCCACGGACCCGGGTGGGCTCGCGGCCGCACAGACCTTTCAGACAACGGTCCCGAACCGAGCACCCGAGCGGGTCGGCACGATTCCGGACCAAACCGTCAAGGTAGGGGAGACGGGCACCGTGGATCTGTCGCCGTACTTCGAAGACCCCGATCGCGATCCCCTCAGCTACACGGTGGCCTCGTCGAACCCCGGAGTCGCCCGCGGCTTGGTATCGGGAAGCGCCCTCACGATCACCGCAGTGGGCCCCGGAATGGCAACACTCACGGTGACGGCCCGCGACGAGGACCGGGCGACCGCTACGCAGAGATTCGGTGTCACGGTCCCGCAACCGAACCGCGCGCCCCGCCGCGTGGGGACCATCCCCGCCCAAACGCTGGCTCCGGGCGGCACGGCCACCATCGACGCATCCCGCTACTTCAGCGATCCGGACGGGGACGCCCTCAGATACACCGTGAGGTCGTCGAACTCGGGCGTCGCCAGGGCCTCGGTGTCGGGCTCGACCGTCACGATCACAGCGGCTTCGACCGGAAGCACAACGATCACCGTGACCGCGCGGGACCCGGGTGGGCTCAGCGCGATGCAACAAATCAGTGTCAGGGTGGGGTCGGCGGGAGCGCCCGACCTTGAGGTGCCCACCGTAACGCCGACTTCGGTGACGGGATCCCCCGGCGGGTCGGTAAGAGCCACATTTATAGTCCGCAACAGCGGTAACGCGGCGGCTGCGGCCACTACGGCTCGGATCTACGCGTCGACCAACTCGACGATCTCGACCAGCGACAGGGAGATCGGCGACGGCCCGTTCGCCAGCCTCGCAGCGGGTAGGAGCCGGAGCCTGGAAGTTTCCGTCGACCTGTCCAGCCAAGCCTCCGGAAGCTTCTATTTCGGGATCTGTATCGATGCCGTATCGGGCGAATCCGACACGACGAACAACTGCTCACGTGGTGTCCGGGTTACGGTCGGTGGCTCGGGAGGAGCGGATCTGGAATTCGGGCCGCTTACACCGAAAACTGTTGTTGCAACCAGCGGAACCGCTTTCCAGGTCAAGACGACACTCCGCAACGCCGGAAGCGCCAGGGCGGCCGCAACCAAGATCCGCACGTTCCTTTCGGACAACTCGACGATCTCGACCAACGACCGGGAGATCGGAACAGCTGACGACATACGATCTCTGGCTGCCTCCGAAGCACTGGACATCACCTACACAATTACGCTCACCGGCAGCGGTTCCGCCTATCTCGGTTTCTGCGTTGATGCTGTGGCCGGCGAGTCCGACACAACCAACAACTGTTCCGGGTCCGCGCGGGTAACCGTCACCGCCTCAAGCAATCAGACGGCCGGCGACAGCGTAGGCGGTATCTCTTTGCTCGTTCAGGACGCCGTGCTGCGCATCGAGCCCGTCCGTGTCCCTGAAGGTGACAGGAGCGGTTTGGCGGGCAACGCCGTGATCGGGGCAACGATCAGCGCCTCAGGAGGTAACCGGTAGGCGAACAACATAGGAAGGAGCTGCGCGATAGCCAGCAAGTCACCGTGAGTGATCGTGCACGGGATCGCACCACTGGGCGGATGTCTACCGAGTCCGCAACCCCACTGACAGGCTCCAGGCGCGCACCTCGGTGTCATGGCTGATCCTCGGTGCGGGGAGTGTCTCGGACCAACTGAAATTCGAGCGCACATGGTCCAGGCGGATGTCCCAAGGCCGCCCGAGGTGCAGCGTCGTTCCCAGGCCCAGTGAGATCAGCCAGTGTCCCTGCTTGGTGCTCAATTCGCTGAGTTGGCCGGTCTCCGGATTGATGCCGTCCACGAGGATGTCGGACCACATCCTCCGCGCCCCCACGACAAGGTTGAGTTCCGATCCCCGGTCACCGACGCGCCGCCCCAGGAGGACCCACGCGCCGGTCCCGAACCGGTCGCTGAACTCCCACCGCCCGGCCCAGACATTGTGGGGCTCTCCGATGGAGGTCGGGAGAATCGGACCCTCGATGGCCAGCGGCGTTCATGGACCGTGCGCTACAGGGGCCAGTCTCGGAGAATCCGCTCGGTTTCTTCCAGGTGGTCCGTCTCATCGCGTACGAAGTCCTCAAGCTGCACCGTGAGTCCCTTGTCGCCGTACGCCTCGGCTTCCTGCGCCCGCGTCGTGTATGCCCGCACGGCGTGTTTCTCGGCCACCGCCACAGCCTCGAGCATCGCGCGGTTGCCCTCCGGCAGGGGGATGCGGCGCGGTACGGTCGTGGGCGTACCCCCGAGCGAAACGATCTTATTGGCGAGGAACTGCGCGTGTAGCTGCTCGTCGGCGACCTCGGCCAGGAAAAACTGCGACAGTTGAGGCCGATAGGGACCGGTCGCGCGTGCCGCGTACACGGTGTATTGGATAATCGCGCCGAACTCGTCGGCGAGATCGCTGTTGAGGTTCTTGATCAGTGCTTCCTTGGTCAACGTTATCTCCTTGGTGGGTTTGAACCCCGATTTCGTGCCTGCGCGCGGAGGCGGGCTTCACCCAGAAGATGAAGGCACGCCGCCACACCGCAGCCCGAAAAACCTGCTTGTACTTGGGAACGGAGTCAACTGCCGGTGAGCGAGCGGAGGAGAGCCCGTCGGGCGTCGGGTCTTGATTCGCTACGGAGTCTCCAGGCCCACGCACTCCCGGCACGCTACCCGCGCGCCCCACGCCGAACCGGTCCCCCTATCGATCAGACAGCCTGACGAAGAACACGCCCCCGGACCCCGACTCCATTCCCATGGACGTGAGGCCGATGATGCCGCTGGAGAAGAACGGATAGTTGCTCCACGAGCCGTCGATCCCGGGCTCGTTCAAGTCATCCGGCGTGGGGTCGAAAAAGGCCACTTCCACAGGGTTCTCCCGGTCCGCTATGCTTAGCACGCGCAGGCCGGCCCGGTAGTTGGACTGGTACATCAAATCGCCCACGATGTACAAGTTGTGGTCGGTGGCCTGGGTGGTGCCGGCGAACTCGCGCACCACCACGGGGTCGTCCAGGTCCTTCACGTCCCACACGATTGTGCGCGAGGCTTCGACAAGGTCGTGCATTTCGTCGAGCTCGTCGTTCATGTAGAGGTACTCGTGGCTCCCGTCGAGCCAGGCCTGGTGGGCGTATGCGACCAGCGGGTACGAGGCGCGGGACAGCAGGACGGGCGCTTGCTTGCGGGACACGTCCGCAATGCTGAGGACTTCCTCGTTCGAGAGGAAGCAGATCTCCTTTCCCCGATGCCCGGTGTCGGGACCGCGGTACGTCACGCACGCGGCGTCGTGGGTGTATCCCGGGTGGGTGAACCCCGCCGAGTCGTCCGCGAAGCAGCCGGCGAAGGTCGGGGTGGCGGGGGCCCGGATGTCGATCATGTGGAGCCCGCTGCCGCAGGTGTCCCCGCCGCCGTTGGCGCCGACCACATAGGCGAAGCCCGTTTCCTCGTTGACGGCGATGTTGTGCGCGCTCTGAATGCGGTCGTAGACCGTGAGCGGTTTGATCAGCGAGGGCGTCTCGGCGACCCCCCGGAGCCGCGCCAGGTCCACGACCTGCATCCCGTGCGCCTTGGCCCCGTCGGACACGATGAAGGCGTGATCGCGGTAGACCTTGATGTCGCGCCAGTCGCTCGGAAGCGCACCCTGGGTCAAGGGAAGGAACGCGGCGTGCACCGGACGCCCGGGGTTCTCAAGGTTCACGAAGGCGGTCCCCTGGGAATGGCCCACGAGCGCCCATTCCGTGCCCGTCACGGGATCGGTCCAGCCCCACATGTCGTTCAGGATCCCTTCGGTCAGACCGATCTGATCGGACGACAGACGGGACACGAGTTCGATTCCCATGCAGGCGTAGCCGTCGCAGACCTCCGGCTCCCGCGGGCTGAACACATCGCAGGCGGCAACGCCGAACGTGCACGCCAGCATCGCTGTGGCCGTCCATTTTCTCATGGAATCGTTCCTCGCCTTCGTCGCTTCACCTGAACCGCGAGGGGCAATGACAATACACCGGAGGCCACGTATTCGGTTCCCGGAAGCCAATTGACAGGCAGCACGCTACCTGCACACACTGCACAAGAGATCGATTGCAGCAGCGCTAAAGAGGAAGTATGTGACCGGCACTCCACCGTTTGATGGGCTGTCCAAGGTCGCGGTCATCGACTGTGAGGCGACCGGGTTGGATCCAGACAATGATCGCATCATCTCGGTCGGCGTCGCTCTGGCGGATCTGACGGTAGATGATGAACATCAGATACCGACGCTCGAGACACTGGTGAACCCAGGTGTCCCGATCCCACCCGCCGCGACGCTGGTTCACGGGATTACGGATGAGGATGTCGCCGATCATGCTGGCTTCGGTGAAATAGCACAGAAGCTCAGGGACTTCGTAGGCGACCGTCCGCTGGTCGGATTCAATGTGAGCTTCGACAAGCGGATACTGAATGCTGAGTTGAAGCGTCATGGCGTCAAGACGTTCCACCGGACCAGAAGCCACTGTGTGATGCGAACGCTGCAGGATGTGTGGGACTACCAGCCGTCGCTAAGTAACGCCACCGCACGAATGCTGAAGAGCCGTGCACGGAATGATATGCACAGTTCGATCAGAGATGCTGTGATCACGACGGAATTGGCGGGGATGCTTCACAGATACCCGCCACACATGATCGATGGGGCTTCCGGAGATCGGTGGACTGCAAGTACGATCGGGAACGACCCTCCCACGGAGCAGCAGCTTCGCTACATCGAGGATCTCGGCGGTGACCCGTTATGGCCCAAGACGAAGCGCCAGGCGAGCAACCTGATCGACCAGTTGAAGTCGAGAACGGTTAGTGACCGCAATGGAAGGCCCGGTAAGACCGGTGGATCGGGCTGTCTCGTCGCATCGATACTGCTGCCGATTGCGCTGCTGTTCGTCTGGATGGTCTGATTGCCGCACTGCCGCCACGAGAAGGCGGCGGCTGTGGGTCAGGGCATTGTCTCCAATCACGCCCTGTCCGGGATCAGCTAGCCGGACGGCCCCACCGCCTCCCGCGCGCGAGCCGAGAACTCGGCGTCCCCGGCACATTCGATCAGCGCCCTGGCCACCTCGTCCACCCGCGCCGGGTCGGACACGCCACGGAACAGGTACGACAACTCCCCGGCCGCGTGGTGCCCGAACTTCGTCGCCGCCTGCTGCACGAGCATGTCCTTCCGGCCGCGCTCCAGGCCCTGCTCCAAGCCCTTGTCGAAGGCCTCCCGCCACCATCCCTGGACTCTCTCCGCAAGCATCGATTCCACCTCCTCATCGTCCAGTTCGGACTCCATCAGGTCCGCCAACGGCAGGCCCGGCCGGTGCCCGCTATTCCTTCGCCAGCACGTGGGCCCGGAAATCGTTGTGGAGGGCCAGAAGGGCATCTCTCGTGCCCTCCATTTCGCCCCGAAGACCAGCGATTCCCTCGTGGAGACCGGCTTGGCCCTCGCGGAGGCCAGCAAGCCCGCCCCCAAGCCCCTTGCGGAGTTCGCCGATCTGGCCCCCGATCTTCTCGTGGGCTTCCCGGATCTCCTTGCGAAAGGCCCCGATTTCGTTGCGGAAGGCCCCGAAGTCTTCGCGAAGCGCCCCGTATTCGCGGCGAATGAGACGACGCAAGACAACCAGTCCCGCACCGCCCGCTACGACCAGCGTCACCATCATCACGCCCACATTCCACCAATCCACTTCTCCTCCCCGTCCGTGCCGTTGCCGACGCCCCAAGGTACCAAAGTACCCGTGGGCACGCCAGCATGTCTACTCCGCTTTACACGATGTTAAGTAGAGTTGACATATTGTGGGGGATTTCGCCGACTATGTCTCCGCCAGCACGTGGGCCCGAAAATCCTCGCGGAGCGTCAGAAGAGAATCTCTCATGCCCTTCATCTCACCCTGAAGACCAGCGATTCCTTCGCGGACTTCGGTGATCTCGCCCCCAAGCTCCTTGCGGACTTCGGTGATCTCTTTGCGGACCTCGGAGATCTCGCCTCTAAGCTCTTTGCGGACATCGGTGATTTCTTTGCGGACATCGGTGATCTGGCCCCCGATCTTCTCGTGGGCTTCCCGGCTCTCCTCGCGAAGGGTCTCGAATTCTCTGCGACGGGTCTCGCTTTCGTTGCGAACGATACGCCACACGGCAAACACGCCCCCACCGCCTGCTCCGACCAACATCACGATCATCTCGCCCACATTCCACACTTCCATTCTTCGCCTCCCCGTCCGGTGCCGTTGCCGACGCTCCAAGGTACCGATGTACCGGGAGCGCCAGCAACTGAGTGACGACACCAAGGTCGCCGGTGCTGGCGGGCACTTCCATATCGGAATGGGACTACCGTTGACCATCGGAGTACCTCAAGGCCCAAGACCGATATCACACCGCCCGAGAAGAGGTTGACCGGACACGGTAACAGGGCCACACTACATCTCAATTGCGATACAGGAGGCTCGGATGAAGACGCACAGTACGATGCTCCATGTCCGCATGGACACGGAGATGAAGCGGAAGGCGACCGCGGCACTTGCGGCCATGGGGCTGACGGCTTCGGAGGCAGTCCGACTGTTCTTCCACCGAATCGTGGTCGATCAGGCCTTCCCCCTCGAACTCAAGGTGCCGAATGCCCAGACCCGGGCGGCCATGGCCGAGTCGGAGGAAATGATGAGGCGGGGGACGGCGCGATTCGCCAGCGCGGACGAGATGTTTGCGGAACTTGAAGAAGTCGGCGGCCCGTAAGCGGGCACGCCCGCCTCGGCGGGTTGACTTTACGAAGGGGTTCCTCAAGGACTGGGAGCGGCTTTCGCGTTCCGGCCGATACGATATGAATCGGCTCAAGGCGGTCATGCTTGACCTCATCGCCAACGACGCCCCGCTCGGTCCCGAACGGAGGGACCACGCGTTGAAAGGCGCATGGGCGAATCACCGCGAATGCCATGTCGGCGGCGATTTTCTTGTCATCTACCAGATCGACGATGCGCCAAAACCGAGCGGCGCGATCAACTTCGTCCGAGCCGGCACCCACGCCGAACTCTTCGAATAACCTCGATTGCGGTCCGCGCCAGACTGGTAAGACGACGATTGCCCGTCAGGCGCTCCACGAGTTCCTGTCTGAACCCGCCAGCTACTGGCTCGAGAAGGAACGATGCTGACGCTTCGCGTGCGCCGACCGGTCAGTTCGTCGTCTGCCCGGCCGATGCGGCGCTGCCGGCGCCTGCGGCACTCACTGCGCGTACCTCCACGGTGTAGGCGGTGTTGGTCGTGAGTCCCGAGATGACGTGGGATCTGGCGTTGCTGCCGCCACTTGCGGTCACCCAGATCGCGTCGCCGATATCGCCGCTCGCCGTGGTGGCGAAGCGAACTTCATAGCGGGTGATCGCCGACGTTCCCTCGGTGGCAGGAGGCGTCCAGTTCACGGTGAAGCGGTCGGTGCCGACTGCGCTGAAGCTGATGCCCTGCGGCACGTCCGGCACCATGTCGTCGTCGGTGATCGTGACGTCGGCCGTCCCCGGGACGCGCGCCGCAGCCGCCTCCGCTTCGGTCTCGGCCACGTCCGCCTGCAGCGTGATGACCGGATCCGCGTCGTCGTCGGTGACGTTGTCGACTGCCGTGAGCGTCACAGCCTTCGCCAGATCGCCGGGTGTGAACGTCAGGGCCGACGGGGTGATCGTGGCCTTGTCGCTGGCGCTGGTGCCCTCCAGAATCGAGAATTCGACTCTCGTGTCGGAGACGGCCAGCGACGTGAGCGTAACGGTCACCTGCGTCGAGTTGTCCGAACCGCTCTCGTCAAGGGACGATTCCGCGGGCGTCACGGTGACGTCGGGCCAGGACGCGCCGCTCACGCTCGCCGAGTCGCCCATGAAGTTCGCCGTCACCGCCTGCACCCAAATAGTTACGTCACGTCCGTTCGTCAACCCGGTAATCGCTACCTGTCTGGCTGCCGCACCGCCGCCCACGGTCATCCACGTCTCATCGGACAGCCTGTAGCGGTAGTCCGTAATGACCTCGCTCCCCTCGGATGCCGGTGCCCGCCAGCTCACGACCACCTCCTGGTCGCTCGGCGATTCGATCGCCACGTTCTGCGGCGCACCCGGCACGTCCTCGGCGCGCTCCACCGTGATCGTATAGGTGTTCGCGAAGTTGTCGTTCAGCGATGTGACCTTCACGAGAATCGTATTGGTTCCCACGACGAGATCGACGGCATGGCCGCCCGCCGTGTAGGCGTCGCCATCGACCGTGATCAGGCTGTCGTCGCCGTGGTTGGCCACCGCCGTCACCGTGATTCGGCTGACGGAATGCGCGACGGCGGCTGTGTAGGTCAGGACGTCGGGATCGAATGCGGGATCGAGCGTGCCGTCGCTGAGGCTCAGTGAACGCAGCGTGGCGTCGTCCGCGTCGAACGTGTTGACCGCCAGGCTTTGCGTCGCGCTCAGCCCTCCCGGATCCGTCGCCGTCACGGTCACCGTGGCCGTCCCCGCCGCAACCGCCCTCACGGTCGCCACGGATCCCGACACGGACACCCTGGCCACTGCGCGATCGTCCGACGTTGCGGCGTAGGTCAGCGCGTCCCCGTCCGGGTCCGTGAAGTACCGCGCCACGTTGACGTCGGCCGACATGCCGACCTCGACGGTCTCCGCCGGAATGCTGCCGACCGTCTCGGGCGCGCGGTTCGCCACGGTCACATCGAACCTCTGGGTCGCGCTCGCGCCACCCGGGTCCGTTGCCGTTACCTGCACCGCGGATGTCCCCGGCGCCACCGCCGTCACGGTCGCCACCGAGCCCAGCACGGCCACCGTGGCCACTCCCGTATTGGACGACTGCGCCGTGTAGGTCAGCGCGTCCCCGTCCGCATCCGTGAAGTAGGGCGACAGGTTCACCGTGGCCGTCCCTCCGACCGTGATGCTCTGGGCGGGGATCGTGCCCTCCGGCTGGGGCGCGCGGTTCCCCTGCATGACCTGCATGCCGACCGTCTGCGTGGCGGTCAGTCCGTCCGGATCCGTCGCCGTCACCGTCGCCGTGGCCGTACCGACCGCGATTCCCGTCACGGTCGCGACCGCACCCGAAACGCTGATCGTGGCCACGGCCGTGTTCGACGAGCGCGCCGTGTAGGTCAGCTGGTCCCCGTCCGGATCCGTGAAGTACGGCGACAGATCGACCGTGGACATCGCCCCGATGGTGACGCTCTGAGCCGGGATCGTGCCCTGCGGCTGCGGCGCGCGGTTCCTCGGCGTGACCTCGACCGTCACGGTCTGCGTCGCCGTCAGCTCGCCCGGATCGGTCGCCGTGACCGTGATCGCCGCGACTCCCGTGGCGAGCGCGCGAATCGTCAGCGCATCGCCCGCCACGGAGACCTGGGCCACTCGCGGGTCCGTAATGGTCGCCGTGTACGTCAACGGATCGCCGTCCGGATCACGAAAGTAGGTCCCCAGCGACACCGACTCGGTCCTGCCTTCCGTCACCGTCTGCGCCGGGATCGAGCCCACCGCCTCGGGAGCCCGGTTGGGCACCGTCACTTCAAAGCTCTGGGTCGCGCTCGCGCCACCCGGATCCGTCGCCGTGACCGTGACCATGACGGTCCCCGAGGACACCGCCGTCACGATCGCTATTTCGTTCTCCACGCTCACGTTAGCCACAGTCGCGTCCGTCGACCGCGCCGTGTACGCCAGCGCGTCGCCATCGGGGTCCGTAAAGTACGCCGACAGCCCGATTTCCATCGATTCGCCAGCCTCGACCGTGGCCGCCGGAATGCTGCCGACCGCCTGGGGAGCACGGTTGGGCACCGTCACCTGGAAGCTCTGGGTCGCGCTCGCGCCGCCCGGATCCGTCGCCGTCACGGTGACCGTGGCCATCCCCTTCGCAACCGCCGTCACGGTGACCGCGCCGCCCGACGCCGAGGCCGTCGCGACCTCCGGGTTCGACGACGACGCACTGTAGCTCAGCGTCTCCCCGTCCGGATCCGTGAAGGCGCCCGACACGTTCACCGAGGCCTGCTCGCCCGCCTCGACCGTCAGCGCATCGATCGTCCCCACCGCCTGCGGGGCCCGGTTCGGAACCGTCACGCTCACCGACGCCGTTGCGGTCAAACCGCCCGGATCCGACGCCGTTACGGTGACCGTCGCGCTCCCGGGAGCGACCGCCGTTATGGTCAGCGTCGTCCCGGAAACCGTCGCCGTGGCGACCGCCGGATTCGACGAACTCGCCGAGTACGACAGCGCATCGCCGTTCTCGTCGGTGAAACACACGGTGACCGTCGTGGACTGGCCCGCGTTGAGCGTCTGCTGCGGGATCGGTCCGCAGGCCGCCGGCGCCAGAGGATTCTCGCAAGCCGCAATCGCAAGCGCGGCGGACAGGGCCGCCAGCGGTATGAAGCGGTGAACCGGGGGTGTGAGGCGACCGGAAACAGAGCGGATGGGATTGCGGGAAAACGACGTCATCGGGCGTCCAGCCTTTCCGTAGCAGAGTGTACTTTAAAGGTGTATCTGGACGTGTCGGAAGTCGAGGGATTCAGGGCTGAATCGGGTGCGTTCATTCCTTCTCGAGGCGGGGACCGTCCCGCGCGGCAACGGTCGGCGAGGATCATAGGCCGGGTCAGCGTGGACGGCGAGGCTCTCGGCGGCGTGACGGTCACCCTCCAGAGCCGAAGACGTGGGCGCGGAAGTCCTCCCGCAGGGTGTCGATGGAGCGGGTGACCCCCTTCAACTCGCCACGAATCTCCCCGAGCCCCTCGCGAACCCCGGCGATTTCGGCACCGAGCCCCTCGCGAACCCCGGCGATTTCGGCACCGAGCCCCTCACGAACCCCGGCGATTTCGGCACCGAGCCCCTCACGAACCCCGGCGATTTCGGCGCCGAGCCCCTCGCGAACCTCGATGATTTTCGCGCCGATACTTGCATGGGCCTCCCGGCCTTCCATGCGCACCTTTTCGATCTCCACGCCCAACTTTTGGGTCTCCACGCCCAACTTTTGGGTCTCCACGCCCAACTTTTCGGTCTCCGCGCCCAACTTTTCCGTCTCCGCGCCCAACTTTTCCGTCTCCACGCCCAACTTTCCCGTCGCCATGCGCAGCTTTTCAGTCTCAAGGCGCACCTCTTGAACCGCCCCTCCAACCTTCCCGATGTCCGTCTGCACGGTCCGCAGAACGCGCCACCATAGGCCCACCACCATTACGGCGGTCGTGGCGAACGTCCCCAGCACCACGCCATTCTCCTGCAACCAACCCATGCTTCCCCCCCCCCCGCGTGCCGGTTCTTCGCTTCGGTCCCCGAAGGTACCGGCAGGCCAACGGGGGCCGCAACGGGCCATGTCCGGTCGTAATGTAGGCGGATCCGGGGGCACCTACATGGCAGGATGGGACCAGTTCCGCCGCTTCAACGGCGCGGCGACCTCGACGGCTCCCCTTTCGACGCCGACTCGATCGATTCGGAAGGACTCTCAAGCTAAACGCCTGAAAGGGCTGCGCTTACGGGGTGGTGTTGCAGCTGCTTCAGGGCGAGGACATCGGCTAGGTGAACCGGGAGATTCGGGTTGTGCCACCGGTTTGGAGACGGCACTTCTCTACCGTTACTGTTCGCCCCAGCTCGCGAGGGAATGAACGCGGGGTGATTCAGAGTTCCTGGCGCATCGCGAGCGAGGATTTCGGTTCCTTCGAAGCGAATCGTGAGACCGTGTTCGCGGGCGTAAACCCGGATGGCGGCTACGAGGCGCTGGGAGACGTTCTCGTCGGACCCATGGTGTCCAGGACTCCCTGTCGCGCTTCCTGGCTGACGCAACGCCAGAATCCTCGCCTCACTCGGATCGCCAGCGCGTGAACCGGAATTGGCGGTCGATTGGGGGAGTGCTCCGGTAATGGAGATGCATGCGCGCACGCGAGTTGCCGGTTTGCGGCATCCGGCGTTAAGTTGGCAGTCATGCGACCGGCGCGGTTGCCTTTAGCGACTCGGCTGAACGGTTGCCTTGGGGTGGCGGTTCTCTCAATCAGCGAGGGGGCCGCCGCCCCTTTTTGGTTCTCAGGATGGTGAGTCCGTGCCGGGCGGTGAAGCCCGGATCGAGGGTGTCCGCGCAGTACGAAACGGACTTTCCCGCCTTTTGACGGACGCTCGCAAGTGATCTGCCGGTGGGCACGGTACCTGCCTCACAATCCTGTTTCATTCCTTCGCGAGGTGGGGACGGTAACGGTAGAGAACATGGGTCTCGGCGGAGTCACTGTCAGGATTTCCGGCATGGCCGACTCCGAAACGGCCACCGACGACAACGGCGGGTTCTCGTTCAGGGGCCTGCGTGCCGGCACGTACTCGGTCGAGATCTCCGGGTTCGACTCGGACGAGGTCAGCTTCTCGAGCACGTCCGGCGCGGCGACGGTCGGCGTGGGCGAGACGAAGACCGTGACCTTCGACGGCACCTATGTCCGCACGGCGGCGATCATGGGCCGGGTCCGCGTGGAAGGCGAGGGTCTCGGCGGCGTGACCGTCACCCTGATGGGCGAGGGCGCGGAAGCGACGAAGGTCACCGACGCCGGCGGGCTCTACGCGTTCTCGCAACTCAAGAGCGGTGACTACCAGGTCGCGATCACGAATCCGGAGCCTGACAACTACGAGTTCGAGACGACCTCGAAGAGCATCACCATCGCGACGGGCGAGCCCGCGACGGTGGACTTCGACGGCACGCTGCTCCGCACGGCGGGGATCGCGGGCTCCGTGACCGTCGAGGGCATGGGCCTTGACGGCGTGACGGTCACCCTGGCCGGCGCGGCCGAGGCGACCAAAGAGACGGCGAACGGCGGGCAGTACTCGTTCGCCGGACTGGCGGCCGGCACGTACGTGCTGAGCATCACCAACCCGAACGAGACCGCGTACAACTTCGCCGAAGGCGAGTTGCAGAAGACGGTCATGCTGGAGGACGACGATTCGGAGATCGTCAACTTCGAGGGCACGCACACGCGTACCGCATCGGTGTCGGGGATGCTGTTCATCGACGAGGTGGATCGGAACAAGATGCATGACGACGGCGAGCCCTCGGTCGCCGCGGCGCTGCTTCCGTTCCTGGCGACGTTGGACGACGAGGCCCGGATGAAGCTCTCCGGCTTGCTGGCCAAGGCCAAGGTGATCCTACGGGGTCCCGATCTCAACACCATGGATACGTTGGACATCGATCTGACGACCGGCACCTTCACGACGGGTGCGAGCCTGATGGCGGGACCGTACCAGGTCGAGCTGCCGGTCAACGACGAAGACGTGGAGGCTGGGCTCAATAACGCCGGCATCGCGTTCGTCGGCGAGTCGAAGGTGGTCAACGTCGAGGCCGGCGGCAGCGCGAGGGTCAACTTCCCGTTCCGGATCACGATGCAGACGGTGGCGACCGGGGCCCGCATGGGAGCCGGCGAGGGGGACGACGCGGTTCTCGGCGTGCCTGTACCGGGCGTGAAGCTGGCGCTGTATGCGCGGGCCGACGGCACAGGCATGCTGGACGAGGCGACGACCGACTCGACGGGCATGGCATCGTTCACGTTCGCGCGTGACGACAACACGGGCCCGGCGGGCAACGACAACATCGTCTTCGTCAAGGCGGTCGAGACCGGCCACGACGCGCTGGTGGTGAGCGGCAACGAGTTCGTCGAGTTCTCCTACGAGGGCGTCGAACGGCTTTCCACGGCTGACCAGGACAAGGAAGTCGCAACGCTCGTCAACGTGGCGGTCGCGTTCGACTTCTGGGTCAAGAGCAACGAGACGGCCAGGGACGGCAACATGGGCCTGGGCGGCTGGAACACCCAGGTGTACATGGGCGACCCGAAGGCTGACGACGCCATGCCTCTGATGGTGGAAGAAGACGGCGAGATGGTCAACGCGACCAAGCCGACGGACGACGGCGAAGAGGACATGGACGACCTGGGCAAGAGTTCGTTCTCGTACAGGGTCGACCCGACGAAGCTGCCGGCGATGTTCACCGTCATGGCGACCCAGGACGACAAAGCTGCCTGCAGCAAGGACGGGAAGTCGTCCGACCAGCCCGATCAGTGCGAGGTGTGGGATCAGAGCGACGCGCTAACGCACACACACTCGGGTCTCGATCTTCCACCGGGCAAGGACGACGATCCGATCGACAAGGGTGCGATCCGGATCACGTACAAGACGCAGGCTCTCTACGTGGGCGTGCACCGTGAACTGGACGACCGGCTCGGGTTCACCAAATTCCGCGGTGTCGGTGGTGGCGACGCACGGCCGAGTGGGAAAGCCGTCGGCAAAATCGAGATCCGCTTGCTGAAGGAAAACGAAGCTGGTCGGCCACGACCCTACGAGTATGACCATGACATGGATCCGACGACGCCGGACATCGAGGCCGAGGTGGAAGTCGACAAAACGGGAATGGCTTCGTTCAAGCATCTGCCCGCCGACGACGACATCATCGTGGAGGTTGAGTCAAGCAGCGGGATCATAACGGTTCCGACCGGTCGCGACGACCGGGAAATCAACGCCTACGGCGACGGCCTGGACGACATGCCCGGCTTGGTCAAGGGCGCTTTCGGCACCGCCAGCGGTGGTCGGCCCGATGTATGGCTGTGCCCGTTGGGCGACAGCACTGACGATTGCTCCACCTTCGCGTACAAGTGGAACGACGGAAAAATCACCGGCACCGTCGGAGGCCTCAAGCGTGGTGATACAAAGGTGGAAGTTACTCTCGTTCCCGTGGGCACCCCTTACGCCGACGATCTCGAGGAGGATGACGAGGTAGCATGGAACGGCACAAGGTATACGTTCAACGGAGTCGCGGACGGAAGCTACAGGGTCAGGCTCGAAGCGAGAGCTGGCAGCTGGGATGCCGACTCGACAAAGGTGATCGACATCTTCCACAACGAAAACCCGAGGGGCGACGACACGGGCGCGAAGGAGATTGATGCCAATGCCGACGAGTATGGCGGCGGCCTCTCCGCGACGAGTCTCCGGTCCGGTATCCGGGGAACGGTCGCGAACGACGCGAGCGGGAATGGAAGCCTGGGTAGTAGCGAAGCGATCGCCGGTGTCGAGCTCGAGCTCTACGACGCCGTTAAGATCGACGACGAAGATTCCGATGACCACGAGAAGTACAAAGTCGGTGATCCGGTCGAGGACGAGAGCGGCGAGACGCGCACAGCCACGACCGACTCTGATGGTCTCTACGTGTTTCCGAAGCTTGTCGATGGCAAGAAGTACTTCGTGAAGGCCAAGAATACCGACGACTACTCGGTCGTTCGCAATCGAGGTGCAACGGAGGCGGGCAAGGCAGGCGATGTCACTTCCCTGGCCTTGGCTACCGCAGCCGCCATTACGGGGACCTACACGGAGCCGACTCCAACCTGGGACTACCTTGCGAGCAAAGCGGAGGGAGTTGAAAGTTCCCACTTCGTGTTGCTCCACCACGACGGTACTGCGGAAGGCGCCGCCACGGATCCCAGCACACGCCGCAGGCACGCGGATACGTACATCGAGCTCCAGCGATGCCTGTCGGTGGAGGATGTCGTGGCAGATGTGGAGGGCACTGCTAACACGATTGGCATCCAGCCCGGTGACGAATGCGACGACGAAGCGGACGAAGACCCGATCGAGGTCCCCGTCACCAACACACGTACAAACACGGGCGCTTGGGAGACGACCGGTCTCATGGAAGGCGTCTACGGAGTGGAGGTCGATCTTCCTTCTGGGTACGAGCTTGTGAACGCGAGCGGAGGCAGCGAAACCCCCGACCCTGTCGTTCGATTCCTCATTATCGTGCAGGGCAGTCGCGACGATGCGGAAATGCTGACGTACAACGAGACCAGCGGCGAACACGAGACCGCCGACATTCCAGCCTTCTGGCTGAAGAGGAGGAATGCCCAGAGCGTCACCACGCTGGCGACGGATCCCGTTGAAGCGGAAGGTGAGACTTGCACCGCCGATGCAGTCTGTGTGCACACAGACAAGACATCCATTGAGGTGACTGTGACGGCGACCGATGACAAAGCCGACATCCGGTTGAGCCCCCATTCCACCAACCGCAACGCAACCGGTTCAATCGGCGTGACCAGCGGCGAGGAGAAAACAATCTCCATGAACCCACAGGGGCGGTTCCGCAGCTACTATGTGCATGTGGCCGCGGACGACGGATACGCGAAGAACACGGACGGGGGCGCTGCCGCCCCACGGTACTTCTTCCGGCGCAACGCGGACGTGCGGCTCGACACCCTCGTGGTGTCGTACACGGACAACAACGGGGCGACGAGGACGGCCTACGATCGGGTCGCTCTGAAGCTGAACCCCGATGGAGAGGTGGGTCCAACGTTCGGACGTACTGACCTGGGCAAGATCGTCATCGACGACGCTGGTGATGGGACAGCGGCACTGGAGATTGGGCTGATTTTCCGTGCAATGCAGCGGGCATATGGCGCGCCGCGGGTCAGTTACATTGCCGGTTCGTCTGTTACGGCACCCACCGCGTGTCCGGGGGGCAGCGACAACGTTACGGCGGCAGGAACGGCCGAGCTTGCGGCGGACCCCGGCACTGGTGCGGCCCAAACTCGGGTTTGCTTCGACATCGTTGACGACAATACGGCGTCGGACGCCAATGCCCTTGATACCAATACCAACAACGTGCGGCGGTATCAGATCCTGTTCGAGCGGAAGCGAGCGCCTTCGGGCTGAGCTAGGTACTAGCCTGCTCTAGCTTGGCAGGACGCGACGAAGCCCCCGCCCGGCGAACCGGGCGGGGGCGACGTCGTTTCTCGGGTCTCGAAGTGCTCTCCAGCCGGGGGAAATCCCCCACAAAATGTCAACTCGACTCAACATCATGTAAAGCGCAATAGACATGCTGGCGTGCCCACGGGCGACCGGTCAACCCCTCCGTCGCAGTGCCTGGCAGGTGCCCAGTCGGGCCACGCCAGCCTCGCCCGGCTCCACACCCTTGATCCGGCTCCATCGCCGACCCCCAAGACGGTCGCGGTAGAGGAAGTTGGCGTTCCAGCTGAAACGTTTCCGCGCCTCTGTTGCGATGCCGAGGTTGTGGAGCGGTGATCGCCGGTTCCCGGAGCGTGACGGTGCGGCTGTGGAAGCGCGAACCGCAGGTGCCGCCGTTCAGCGCCCCCCAGAACCGAAGACGTGGGCACGGAAGTCCTCCCGCAGGGTGTCGACGGAGCGGGTGACTCCCTTCAGCTCGCCACGAATCTCCCCCGCGCCCCTCGCGAACCCTGGGGATTTCGGTGCCGAGCCCCTCACGAAACCCAGCCGATCTCAGTGCGGAGCCACTCGCGCACCTCGATGATCTTCGCGCCGACACTTGCAAAGGCCCGGCAACTCTTCCCGGTCCGCCATCGAAAAGTCGTCCCATCCTGCCATGTAGGCGCCCGTCGTCTTCGCCTTCTTCAGGGCATGAACCACGAGACGGCCGGCCCGCCGAGGCACGACGCAGCCTACAAGCTGATGTTCACCTATCCGCGGATGGTGGAGTATCTCCTGCGAGCGATCTTCCGCAGCCTGGCGGACAAACTCGACCTTGCAACGCTCACGCGGATGTCCAGTGACGTCGTCGCCGAGGATCTGCGGCAACGGGTTGCCGACCGATTGTGGCAGGCGGACTTCTCCGACCGCAAGACGCCTCCGCTGCTGATCCTGCTGGAGTTCCAGTCCACGCCAGACCCGCGGATGTCGCTGCGGATCGTCGAATACAGGAGGCTCCTGCTCGAGGAGGCGGTCAACCGGAAGGCGGCGGGACCCGCGGGCGGACGTCCCCTGTTCGTAGCAATCGTGATCTACAACGGGACCGAACGCTGGCGCGATCACGCTTTCCTGGAGGGCCCGGTGCCCGAGGACCTGCTGGACTACGAATGCCCGCTGCGTACCGTTTAGTGGATGTCCACGCCGCGGACCCGCCGGACTGGCCGCCGGAAAGCCTGTTCTCTGTGTTGGTTGGGATCGAGCGGGCCCGGGGCGGGAGCAGCTCATGCCGTGGCTGATGCGGTTGCGGGGGCTGGTCGACCGGCATGGCCACCGGCTGGCGGGGTCGGCAATGAGGACGTGGCTGGAGAAGGTCGTCGTGCCTCGGCACGGGCCAGGTCTGCCGTTGGCGGACCTGATGGAATCCGAACTGGATGATGAGGAGGTGGAATCGATGCTCGCCGAGAGGATTCAGGGATGGTGGCAGGAAGCCCATGAGCAGGGGCTTGAGCAGGGCCTTGAGCGTGGCCGGGAGCAGGGGCTCGAACAGGGGCCGGAGCGAGGGCTTGAGCGGGGCCGGAAGGAAATGCTGGTGCAGCAGGCGGCGATGAAGTTCGGGCCGCACGCGGCCGGGGAGTTGTCGCACCTGCTCCGTGGCGTGTCCGGCCCGGCGCGGTTGGCCGGGGTGGCCCGGGCGCTGATGGAATGTTCGGGGGACCCCAAGTTCCTGGCTCGCGCGCGGGAGGCGGTGGAGCCGTCCGGTTAGAGTTAGTTCTCCGCCAGCATGTGGGCCCGGAAGTCCTTTCGCCGGGTCGGGAGCGCATGGCACTTGCCCCTGGCGGATCACCTCGCGCGAGATGCGTGGGCACGCGGACATGTCTACTCCGCTTCACATGATGGCAAGTAGAGTTGACATCGTGTGGGGAATTGCCCCCGCTGGAGAGCTCTTCGAGGCCCGACAACGACGTCGCCCCCGCCCGGCGAACCGGGCGGGGGCGACCCTTACTGCGCCATCGCGATTCCTAGGTGGAATCCCGACGGGTTGGTCCGTTCCTACTTCCTGGTCAGGATGAGGCGGTACTTGAGCATGTTATTGGCATTCGTGTCCGGGGTCGCCGCACCATCGCTGTCAGTGATCTGGAAGCAGATCGCGGCTTCACCCTTGCCGGCGGCGTCGTCGGGATCGTTGTTGGCTTCCAAGGTGAGATCACCACTGGCACCCGTTATAGTCGCCGAGCATTCGCCGAAGTTACCGCTGTTAGCGACGGCTTCGGTTAGAACCTCATACGTCACGGCGTCGAATTTCGGGTTCTTTCCGACCGGTGTGATGGTGAGGCCCGTCGGCACGGCTGTGGTGCCGTCGTCAGCCTTGTCAACCGTGTATCGGATGGTGGTGACTCCCTGATTGGGGCCCGTCTCGCCGTCCGTCGTCTCGGTCAGACCCATTTCCTCCCGATCCAGTACGATCTTACCATCCTGGAACCCGATCGTGACCGTGTTCACGCGGACATCGGCGTCGCGCCGGACGATAAAGCCTTCAACGCTGCCCGCATTGGTCGTGTAGCCGTCCCCGGCGGCGATGTGGACGTAGAACGTCGTCGAACCCGCGGCGGGCAGCGAAACGGTCGTGTTCTCTCCATTGGCGACCGGAACCGACCGCGAGGTTCCGCCGCTGGGCGTCGCATCCGTAGCGCTTGTGCTCAGTGTGATCGTCGCACCGGTGGACGCCGTGGCCTTCACGACGATCGAGCCGTCGTCACGTTTGTTGTCGGCGCACTTGTTAGCGCTGGCGTCCGGGGTCGCGGCGGTCGTACAGCTGTTGCCGTCGATGGTCACGCTCGTGAGAGCAAAAGCGGCACCCGCATTCCGGTCCTTGATGTGGAACGTCCTGGTGTCGTCATCCGCACGCCCGCCCATCAACTCGACCATCTGCTGGCTGTAGAAGCTGGTGACGCCCGCGGCATCTGGGTCGGTCCCACCAGCCGAGTCCACATGGACGTACCCCGCCGGCAGATCAGGGATCACCTCGTAGATGCCTTCCATGAGGCCGTCGGCACTCCAGTTGCCCTTCGCGTCCACGGAGGCTTCCACCTCCACGTCGGTGTAGTCCGTGCACTGGCTCAAGGCCGTGTCGTCGGTATCGTCATCCGGCGTGCCGCCATCGCTGTAGTTCGTCGTCTTGCACTGGCGCATTTCGACGACCACGCGCTGGTGCGCCTTCCGCACGCTCGGATCCATTACCGTACCCTCGACCTCACCGTCCTTGTACAGCAGCACGAAGTTGTTGTCACCGTTTGGCGTGGCCGTGCTGGTGTGGTAGTTCCAGGTCGGAATTCCGGGCTCGGTACCCGCCTTGGGCGGCAGCGCGGCCGTTGCGAGCGCGTGGGTCACGACAGCATCGGCCTTCTCGGCCGTTTTTCCGATCTTGGTGTTGCCGTTCCTGACTGCGGTGTACAGATCCGTGCTCACAGGCTTCAGGAAGTACATGTTGCCCACCGTCAGACCCTCGAACATGAACACGCCGTCCCCGTCCGTCTCGGCCATCACCGGGTCGCCGTTCGAGTCCTCCACGGCCTTGTCAGTCACGTAGTTGTCCTTGGTGGTGCCCGATCCGCCGACCTTCTTCGCCGTGTAGATGGCCACCTGGACGCCCGCTCTCGACTCGTCGCTCGTCAAACCGTTGCGGCCGTTCGAGTCGTTCGCGATCCGGCCCCTGATCACGCCGCGCAGGTCGGTGGCGGACAGGGTGAAGGCCTCGGAGTCACCGGTGTAGTCGTCGTCCGTGCTCTTCTCGTTGTGCATGATGGAGAGCCCGGTCTTCTCGGCTTCTCCCCAGCTTCCCGCGTTGGCTTCGAGCGTGACCATGTACCGACCGTCCGCGACGCCCGTGAAGGAGTGCTTGGCCGATGTCCCGGGCGAGGTGATCGTCTTGTCGTCCGCGAGGTCGTCCTCGTAGTCGTCGTTGCTGTTGACCGGCGTCAGGGTCACCGTGGCCTTGTCGCCCTTGCGAAGCTTGTCGATCGTGACCGTGATCGTCCCGGTGTTCCACTTGTAGGCGTAGGTTGAGCAATACTTGTTGGGGTCGTCGTCTGTCTGCCGCTGCAGCGGGCACAGCCAGACATCGGGACGGGCGCCGCTGCCGTCGCCGAACGCACCGACGATGACACCGTCCGGATAGTCGTCCAGCTGGTCGCCGAACGCGTCGATCTCACGGCTGGCCCGGCTGTCCGGAACGATCACCCTGCCGCTGCCCTCATCGGCCACGACCGTGATCTCCGTGTCCGCCGGGATGTTCTTGAACGACGCCATGCCGGAGGCGCCGACCTTCGCGACGGCGTCCTGATCGTCCGTCTTGGGATCGGCGTCGTGATCGTACTTGAACGTTCTCAAGCGACCACGGCTGTCGGCTGCCATAAGCGTGATCTCGATCTCGTCTTGGGCGTTCTTGCCAGGCCGTCCATCGCCGTCCCCGATGCCGATGAAGTCCGTGAACCCGGTCCGGTCGTCCAACTCGCGGTGCACGCCCACGTAGATGGCCTGCGTCGTGAACGTGACCCGGATCGGGCCGAGGTCGAGCATGTCGTCGTCCTTGCCCGGCGGCAGATCGAGACCCGTGTGCGTGTGGGTCAGAGCGTCGCCCTGCTCCCACGCCTCGCCCTGGTCGGGCTGGCCGGCCTTGTCGCCCTCTTTCGCCATCACCGTGAACATCGCGGGCAGCATGGTCGGGTCGACCGTGTACGAGAAGCTGCTCTTGCCCAGGTTGTCGCCTTTCGTGGTGTCCGTGGCCATCGTCGCGTTGACCGTGTCGCCGTCCTCGTCGACCATCATCAGAGGCATGGCGTCGTCGGCCTCCGGATCGCCCATGTAGACCTGGGTGTTCCAGCCGCCCAGGCCCATGTCGCCGTCCCTGGCCGTCTCGTTGCTCTTCACCCAGAAGTCGAATGCGACCGCCACGTTGACGAGCGTCGCCACTTCCTTGTCCTGGTCCGCCGTGGAAAGCCGTTCGACGCCCTCGTAGGAGAACTCGACGAACTCGTTGCCGCTCACCACCAGCGCGTCGTGGCCCGACTCCACCGCCTTCACGAAGACGATGTTGTCGTTGCCCGCCGGGCCGGTGTTGTCGTCACGCGCGAACGTGAACGATGCCATGCCCATCTCGTCGGTCGTCGCCTCGCCCAGCATGCCGGTCCCGTCGGCCCGCGCGTACAGCGCCAGCTTCACGCCCGGTACCGCAACGCCGAGATGCTCTCCGGCGCCCATGCGCGCGCCGGTCGCCACCGTCTGCATCGTGATCCGGAACGGGAAGTTCACCGTCGCGCTGCCGCCGGCCTCGACCGTCACCACCATCGACTCGCCGACGAACGCGACGCCGGCTACGGCAAGACCCGCCGCCACATCGTCGTCGTTGACCGGCAACTCGACCTGGTACGATCCCGCCATCAGGCTCGCGCCCGTCGAGAACGTGCCGTCCGCGTTGATGGCGATGTCCGTCATGGTGTTGAGGTCCGGACCGCGCAGCTTCACCTTCGCCTTGGCCAGCAGGCCGGCCACGACCATCTGGTCCTCTTCGGACAGCGTCGGCAGGAGCGGAGCCAGCGCCGCGGTGACCGAGGGCTCGCCGTCGTTGTGCATCTTGTCCTGCATCACTTCGTCGATGAACAGCATGCCCGACACCGACGCGGTGCGGGTGTGCGTGCCGCTGAAGTTCACGATCGCCGACTGGTCGTCCTCCAGCATGACCGTCTTCTGCAACTCGTCTTCGGCGAATGAGTACGCGGTCTCGTTCGGGTTGGTGATGCTGAGCACGTACGTGCCGGCCGCCAGTCCGGCGAACGAGTACTGCCCGCCGTTGGCCGTCTCGGCCGTCGCCTCGGCCGCGCCGGCCAGGGTGACCGTCACGCCGTCAAGGCCCGTGCCGTCGTCGAGGCTGACCCGGCCCGCGATGCCCGCGGTCCGCAGCAGCGTGCCCTCGAACGGCACGTTCGCGGTCTCACCCGTGGCGATCGTGACGCTCTTCGACGTGGTCTCGAACTCATAGTCGTCCGTGTCGTAGCCGCTGATCGCGACCGTGTAGTCGCCCGAGCGGAGCTGCGAGAACGAGTAGAGACCACCGGCGTCGGTTGTGGCCGGAGGTATGTCGTCGCCCTGTCCCATCAGGGTGACCGTCACGTTGGGAAGACCCTCGCCCTCGGCGCTGACCCGGCCCATGATCCCCGCCGTGCGGAGATAGGTGCCGTCGAAGCTCACGACCTTCGACTCGCCCACGCCGACCGTCGCGGCGCCCGAGGTGCTCGAGAAGCTCACTTCGTTCGAATCGAACCCGGAGATCTCGACCGAGTACGTCCCGGCCCGCAGGCCCGTGAACGAGTACTGGCCGCTGTCGTCGGTGGCCGTCTCGGAGTCGGCCATGCCCGAAATCCTGACAGTAACCCCGCCGAGACCCATGTTCTCTACCGTTACCGTCCCCATAATAGAAGCGGTACGGATGTAGGTGCCGCGGAAATCCACGGGGACCGTCCCGCCGGTTTCACCGATGTTGGCGGGAGCTGAGGTTGCGTCGAAGCTGGCGTCCGCGGGGAATCCGCTGATCGTGACAGTGTAGGAGCCCTGCTCCACATTGTCGAAGCGGTAGTTCCCGCCGCCAGCCGTTGCGGTGGAGGCCCCGTTGCTGAGGGAGACGGTTACACCGTCGATCCCCGTGCCCTCGATCGAGACCTGGCCCACGATGGAGCCGGTCGGCGGCGGAGGCATGACATCCTCTCCGCACGCGGCGATGACCGGGAGCACCAGCAACGTTGCCGCCGCTAGGAGCTTTTTGAATCTGTCCATGTCGTCCAATCCTTTGGAATGGATGGTTTTTTCGTCGCCTGGTCTGTCCTCCAGCCTCAGTGCCGGTGGCCAGGCAGTCCGAAGATCTATTCGTCAGCGCCCCGGGGCCGGTTCGCCATCGCCGGCGTCCCGTGACGTTTGCAAGGGGTTGTCAACTGACCTCGCATCGCGGGGTCGGCCCTATCGTTACGCAAGAGTGGTGCCAGTTTTCGGAAACGGCGTAAGTCATTCTACAGTAACGATATGCGTTAGCCGGACAGCGCCGGCGGAGTGAGGAAAACGGAATCCGTTCAGGTTTCTGACCCTTTTTTCAGGTATTCTTCCGCCAAATCGACCAGGCTGGCCGACCCCAGGAACAGCGGAGTGCGGTCGTGGAGGCCATCGGGAACGATGTCGAGGATGTCGCGGCGACCGTCCGAAGCCCGTCCTCCGGCCGCTTCGCAGATCAGGCCCAGAGGGGCCGCCTCGTACAGCACCCGCAGCTTGCCGCCGGGCGACTTCGAGTCCGGCGGATACATGAAGATCCCCCCCTGCAGCAGCGTCCTGTGGAAGTCGGACACCAGCGAACCGATGTATCGGGACTTGAAGCCGCCGCCTCCTTCGCCGTTCACCCCCCGGAAGCGGTCGACGAGCCGCTGCTGCCCCCGGGACCAGCGCGCGTAGTAGGCCTCGTTGATCGAATAGACCTTCGCGGGCGGGTCCGGAATGCGGATGTTGCGGTGACTGAGCAGGAATTCGCCGATCGAAGGATCGAGGGTGAACCCGTGAACCCCCCTCTCGGCGCCGGTCGTGTAAACGAGCATGGTGGACGACCCGTAGACGACGTATCCCGCCGCCAACTGCCGGTATCCCGGCTGCAGGCAGTCGGCGAGGGTGCCCGCGCCGCCCTTCGGGGTCACGCGGTGATGGATCGAGAAGATCGTTCCGATCGAGACGTTCACGTTGATGTTCGACGAGCCGTCGAGCGGATCGAAGAGGAGGACGTAGTTCCCGATGTCGAATCTGTCGGGTATGGGGATGATCTCGTCGTGCTCCTCGGAGACCATGCAGCACAGGTGGCCCGCGTGGTCCATCGCCTTGACGATCACCTCCTGGGCGAAGACGTCGAGCTTCTGCACGCGTTCGCCTTGGACGTTGGTGTCGCCCGTCTGGCCGAGGATGTCGATCAGGCCGGCCATGTTCACCTCGCGCGAGATGATCTTGGCGGCGAGGGCGAGGTCGTAGAGAAGGGCTGAGAAGCGACCCGAGGCGTCCGGGTAGTGACGCTCCTGGTCGATGATGTGGCGATCTATGGTGACGACCTTGCTGCGCACGGCCGGTCCTGGAAGGGGTCGCGGTGTGGCGGGGCTCGCCCGCGGCGGGGAATGCGGTGGTCGGAGAAAATGCGACAACCGCGTGGGCGGGACAAGGTGGATGCGGGTCGGCGTCCCGTCAGCGCGTCACCCGGACCGTGCCGTCGCGGCGGGCGACGAGGCCCACCGAGCCGTCGCGGTCGGTCCTGAGGACATGCACGCCGGCGCGTTCGAGCCGTTCGAGGACGAGCGGGTCGGGGTGACCGTAGCGGTTGCGCGCGCCCACCGGGATGATCGCGTACTCGGGCGCGACGGCGCGCACGAACTCCTCCGATGTCGAGGTGCGGCTGCCGTGGTGGCCGACCTTGAGGAGGGTGACTTCGGGCTGGTCCAGGAGGCCGGCCTCGATTTCGGCGTCGGCGTCGCCCATGAGCAGCGCCGAGAAGCTGCCGTAGTCGACGCGCAGCACGACGGACCAGTCGTTGGGGTCGGCGCCCGGCCCATCCTCGCCCGGGTCCGGCCGCTTCGGGTGGAGGACGCGGAAGTCGACCCCGTCGACGCTCCAGGAATCGCCGGCGAACGCGCGCCGCCAGGGGACGCCGGCTTCGCGGGCTTCGGCCAGCCCGTCCATGTGGCCCCGCTGGCCGGCGCTCAGCCCCGGGCCGAGGACGGCGCGCGTGGAGACGTTGCGCAGCACGGCGGCGAGGCCGCCCGCGTGGTCCTCGTCGGGGTGGGTGAGGATCACCGCCTCGAGACGGCGCGCCCCGTGCGCGTTCAGCCAGGGGACGACGCGGGTCAGTCCCGCGTCGGAGCCGCCGAAGCCGCGCGGCCCGGCGTCGACGAGGAACCAGTGCCCGTCGGGCGTGCCGAGCGCGATGGCGTCGCCCTGCCCGACGTCGATCGCGACGATGTGCAGCGCGCCCCGCCCCGCGAACGCGAGCGCCGCCTGGCCCGTCCAGAGCACGGCGAGGGCCGAGAGCACCGAGACGGCGGCCCGGACCGCGGGCCGGGTGCGCCACGGCGCGTTCGCGAGCAGGAGCGGCAGCAGCGCACCCGCCGTGAGGAGCGCGGCTTCGCGGGGGGTCACCAGCACGACGGTCCAGCGCAGGTCGCCGAGCGCGGCGGCGGTGGCCGTCACGGCCTGCAGCAGCCCCTCCGCCCCCGCGCCCGCCACGGCGGCCCCCGGGATGTGCAGGATGTCCATGACGATCGCGGCGATCACGCCCGGCACCGCGGTCGCGACGAGGGGGGTCAGCACGATCGACGACGGCAGCGAGAGGAGGGGGATCTGTCCGAAGTGGTACGCGAGCACGGGCGCCGTGAAGACGGACGCGCCGATCCCCGCCGCGACCGGCGGGGCGATCCAGGACCGTCCCCGGTGGGCGGGCCAGTGCCGCATGATCCACTTGGTCATGATCAGGATCCCCGCCGTGCCGGTGACGGTGAGCTGGAACCCGGCGCCCGCCACGACCGAGGGTCGAAGCAGCGCGATCATCAGCATGGACAGACCGAGCGCGCCCAGGCTGCGGGCGGGCGCCATGCGCATGCGGCCGAGCACGAACGCCGAGGTCATCCACGCGGCGCGGACCGCCGAGGTGGGCGCGCCGATGAGCAGCACGTACGCCCACACCCCGATCGCGACGCCCGCGGCCCGGGTGCGCGGAGGGCGGCCGGCCAGCGCCACGATCCCGCCGAGCAGCGCGGCGATCACTCCGACGTGAAACCCGGAGATCGACAGCAGGTGCGCACTCCCCGAGCGCGCAAACGCGTCCCAGAGTTCGCGCGGGATCCCGTCCCGCTCCGCCAGAACCAGCGCCGACGCCACACCCGCCTGCGTGCCCAGGCGGCGCTCCAGCGCCAGCGCGGCCCGCTGCCGGATGGCCGTGCGGACACGGTGCGTCCACGGCACCGGCGACCCTTCCATCTCCTCCACCGACGACGCGCTGAGGTACACCGACACGGAACCGTCGGGGCGCTCGGACCGGAACCAGCGCCCCTCGACGCCGACCGTGCGGGCTTCGGGCGGAGCGCCGCCGCCCCCGTCGGAGCCGCCGCCGCGCGTGTACACCCTGATCTCGCACCCCTCGGCGCTCCCGGACGTCACACGGAAGCTCGACGCCCCCTCCGCGCTGACGCGGATGAAGTACCCGGCGACGCTCGCTTCATCGCCATCAACGATGCCCCCGTGGCAGACCTCGCGGCTCCGGCGGTCCGCCGTGCCCCAGGCGACTCCGGCGACGAAGCAGAGGATGAGCGGGAAAAGCCGGGTGCCGGGACCGCGCCATAGCGCAATGGGACAGGCAACGAGCAGGAGTGAGAGGAGGGTCCGGTCGAACCCCATGGCCGCGCTGGCCGCCGCCCCGGAGGCGAAGCCCACGGCTGTCCACAGGATCGGGGGTGCGCCCCTCACTCCAGAAGCTTGTCTCCCTTCGCGTGCCTCTCGCGCAGCAGCCGGCGCACCTTGAGGTCCGCCCGGATGCCCGCGACGAGCACCACGGCCATTCCGACGACCATTCCCCCGAACGCCACGAACGTCACGGGAACGCTTTCGAGCGTCACAATGCCCAGGTTGATCGCGACCTCGCGCCCGGCGTTCCCGCGGGCGAAGGCCACGCCCAGCAGAACCACCGCCGCGAGACCCGCGAGGCCGTAGAAACGCTTCATTGCGCGGCCAGGGCGCCGGGGACGGGGGTGGGGGCGGGCGCGGCCGCGGTCAGCGGCTCGGCAACAAATGTCGCGCCGGTGGTGCTGACGAGCTCGGCCGTCCTGTACGTTCCGATGTCGGCGTCGCCGCCGGGCATCACCGCGGCCTTGCCCCGGCGGGTGCGGCCCATGACAGTGCCCGGCGTCTTGCCCCGCCGTTCGATCAGCAGTTCCTCCACGCGGCCCACCTCGTCCCGGTTGATCTCGGCCTGCACGGCCCTGGTCGCACCGATCAGCGTCTCGAGGCGCCGCTGCCCCACGTCGTCCGGGATGAACTGGTCCGCGGGCAGCCTGGTGGCGGGCGTGCCGGCGCGCGGGCTGTACCGATAGGTGAACGCGTCGTCGAACCTGACCTCGGCGAGCAGCTCGAGCGTCCGCTCGAAGTCCTCTTCGCTTTCGCCGGGGAACGCGACGATGACATCGGTCGACAGCGCGATGCCGGGCACCCCGGCGCGCACCATGTCGACCTTCCTCTTGAACGACCCGGCCGTGTAGCGGCGCACCATGCGCTTGAGCACCCGGTCGCTGCCCGACTGGACAGGCAGGTGCAGCTGTTCGCACACCGCGGGCTCGCCTGCCATGACCTCGACCAGCTCCGGCGTGACGTCGTTCGGGTGCGGCGACGTGAAGCGCACGCGGCGGATGCCGGGAACGCGCGCAACCGCCCGCAGAAGGTCCGGGAAGCTCCAGTCGCCGCTCCGGTACGAGTTGACGGTCTGCCCGAGGAGGGTGACTTCGGTGATGCCCTGGTCGACGATGTCCTCGATCTCGGCGAGGACCTCACCCGGATCCCGATTCTTCTCGGGCCCGCGCACGTACGGCACGATGCAGAACGTGCAGCGGTGGTCGCAGCCGCGCTGGATGGGCACCCACGCCGTCACGCGCGAGCGGCGGCGCTGCTCGAGCCCGCGGTAGTTCTCGCCCGGGTCGAGGTCCAGCACCGACAGCCGCCTGCGCGCCCGCCCCGCGTCCGGCCGGATCGCGTCGAGCGCCGACGGCAGCCCGCGGTAGCCGTCCGGCCCCATGACCAGATCGACGTACGGCGCCTGCGCCAGCAGCTGGTCGCCCATGCGCTGGGCCATGCAGCCGGTCACGCCGATGATGACCTCGCGCTCGCGCTTCAGGCCGTTGAGCTGCGCCACGCGCCCCAGCACCCTGCGCTCGGCGTGCTCGCGGATGGCGCAGGTATTGACCAGGATCACGTCGGCCTCTTCGGGCGTCTTCGCGATCTCGTAGCCGCCGCGCTCCAGGACGCCTTCCATGAGCTCTCCGTCGGAGATGTTCATCTGGCACCCGTAGGTCTCGACGTAGGCCCGCCGGCTTGAGCGTCTCATGGCGTCCTAATTCAGCACTGCGGCGCGGGGAGCGTCAACCGCGCGCGCACCGTCAACCGTGACCCGCGATCCATCCGCCGAGAGCCGGCCCGCGTGCAGCCGCGCCGGATCGGGACGGCCGTCGACCGCGACCCGGAGGTAGTCGCCGGTGAGCGCGGTGCCTCCCCTGCCCTCCATGACCACCACGACCTCGTCGCCGCCGCGGCCGCGGGCGTAGCGCGCACCCTTCCGCTCGGCCAGCTCCCGCAGCTCGCGGCCGCGCTCGCCCGAAATGCGCTGCGGGACGGGGTCGGGAAGGTCCGCGGCGACCGTGCCGTCGCGCGGCGAGAACGGAAACACGTGCAGGTACGTGAACGGCAGCTCGTCGACGAGGTCGCGGGTGCGTGCATGATCCTCCGCCGTCTCGCCCGGGAAGCCGGTGATGATGTCGGCGCCGAGTCCGATCGGCGAGACCGCCTCGGCGATCTGGTGCGCGCGGCGGCGGTAGTGCTCGCGCGTGTGCCAGCGCCGCATCCTGCGCAGCACGGGATCCGCCCCGCTCTGCAGCGGCATGTGCAGGTGCGGCGCGAGGCGGCCGCCGGAGGTGGCCAGCAGCCGGATCATGCCGTCGTCGATTTCGGTGGCCTCGATGCTGCCGAGCCGGAAGCGCGGACCGGGCACCTCGTCGAGCAGCCGCCGCACCAGCGCGGTGAGCGTGGCGCGGGGGCTGAGATCGCGGCCGTAGTGCCCGATGTGCACGCCCGTGATGACCAGCTCGGGATGACTCTGCGCCAGCGCCCGGGCCTCGGCCACGACCCGGCCCGGATCGCGGCTGCGGCTTCGTCCCCGGGCGAGCCGCGTGGCGCAGAAGGCGCACTTGCGGTCGCAGCCGTCCTGGACCTTGAGCCATCCTCGCGTTGCGCCCGCCCGGCGTCGCAGCACGGTGGCGGCGACAGTCTCCGCGTGGGTGCGGTCCAGCGGCGCGGTTGAGCCCAGCTGGGTGAGGCCGCGAACCTCCTTCATGGCCGCGGACGCCGCCTCCAGCACCTGACCCGGGTCGTGGCCCTCGACGACGCCGTCGACCTCCTTCATACCTCTGTACTCGGCACCCTTGAGCGCGGCCGAGCACCCGGCGACGACGACCCGGCCGTGGCGTGCCGCCCTGCGGATGTAGCGCCTCGCGCCGGCGTCGGCCTGGTTGGTGACCGTGCAGGTGTTGATCACGCACAGGTCCGCGGATTCGAGCGGGGATGAGCGGCCGCCGCCCGCCTCGATCAGCTGGCGCATGCGCTCGGTGTCGTACTGGTTGGCCTTGCAGCCGAAGGTCTTGTAGTGGACGCGCATGGTTCAGGAGCTCGAAATCCCGAGTGAGATCGTGGCGCGCCAGAAGTTCTCGCTCAGGGGGGCGCTGGCGCGCGTGCCACGCTCGACGGCGACGTCCATCCACCCGAACCGCACGCCTTCGATCTCCACGAGGTTCATGCCGAATCCGAGCGACCACGCCGACTCGTCGGCGTCCTGATCCCGGTAGCGGAACGGCAGCGCGCCCTGGCGGTAGCCCAGCCGCAGGGGGAAGCTGCGGGTGTCGCGGCGGATGACCTGAACCTCGAGCCCCGCCCCGTAGCTGAGCGTCTCGGTGCTCACGACCCCCGCTTCGAAGCCCTGAGCGGCGGACCAGTCCTGGTATGCGACCGAGGTGTTGATGTGCAGCCGCTCCGACAGCCGCCCCGTGGCGCCCGCCGACAGCCTGAGCGGGATCGAAAAGGCCCGTTCGCCTCCTTCGGTCTGCAGCTTGGGCTTCTGCTTGAGCTCTCCCGACCACTCGACCGCGCCCGCCAGATGAATGAGATCGTGCGGGTCGGTCGCGAAGCCGGCGGAGAGGGTGTAGCCGCCGTACTGCCAGGCGCTGTCCTCTTCGTAGGGCCGGACGTCCGAACCCACGACGAGCGAGTCGAGGGTGCGCTCGAACGCCTGGTCGATCCTGCCGACGTAGGTGCCGACGGTGGCCCCCAGCGAGAACCGTTCGCCCAGCCTCTGCGCCCAGCCCAGGCGCGCGACCGAACTGCCCCCGTTGGTCTCGAAGCGGTCGTTGACGGGCACGTCGAGTCCGCCGAGGCTGACGATCCGGTCCTGCTCTCCGGCCCAGCGCTGCTCCATGTGCCCGCTGAGCGAGAGGGTGACCGTGGCCTGGGCGCCCGGCACCGGATACGCGATCCCGATCATGGGGAAGCGGGTGGTGCGCGCGGTGCCGGTCTGGCCGTCCAGGTCGAAGTCGCCCCAGCTGGGCTGCATCGAGACGCTCACGGTGGGGAAGAGCAGCGCGCCGGCGGACGCGGGGTCGCTGGCCGTCAACTGCACGCCGGGCAGGCCGATGCCGAGGTTGCCCAGCGCGACGGCGCGGGCGTCGGCGGCACCGACGGGGAGGCCGAGCGCCCGATAGCCCAGGAACGACTGCGCGTGGGCGCTGGCGGGAACGAGCGCGGCGAGCGCGGCGATGATCAACTTCATCCGTCGGCCCCGAAGTTCAGGATGAGCCGCAGCCGGGGTGAGCCCGGGCCGATGGCGTCCTCGAAGGATGCGTACTCGATCGAGAGGGGCTCGAAGGTCGACAGCAGCGCCACCGTGCTGCTCACGGGGTCGCCGTCGGCGGTTTCGCCGCGGAGGAGGTCGCGAACGACGGTCGTGGCCGGCACTTCCACGAGCCTTCCCGCGGGCGGCGCGAACAGCTGGGGCGCCAGCGCGACGCCGGTGAGCCCGGTCGTCCCCGGACCCAGCGGCGACTTAGGCAGGATGTCCGGCACCATCACCATGCGCAGGTCGATCGTGAGCGTGTCCGACGGTGCGAAGGCGGGCGACTCGGCGGCCGTGGTCAGCTGAAGGGCCGCGTAGGAGACGTGGCGTTCGGTGATCGTCAGGGGGCATCCGAGGACGTCGCACAGCTCGGGCGGGCCGGTGAGCGTGCCTGGGATGTTCAGGTCGATGACCGTGCGCCAGGCGGGCGCGCCGCCGATCCGCAGCGAGCCGTCGGGGACGCGCGGAATGGGGTCGTAGATGAAGCTCGTGGCCTCGGTGGAGGCGAGAACGTCGACAATCGTGTCGGGGTTGCTGCTCGGGAGCGTGCGGAGCCACATGAGCGCCGAACGCATCTGGAGACGGACGCCGGGATCACTTGTGCTCAGGTGCACGCCGCGCGCCGGGTTGAGCGTGTCCCCCCACGACGCCACGCGCGCCGAATCGACCATGATCATGAGCGAATCGCCGTCGGCCGCGGGATCCCAGACGGCGCTGCCGATCTCTTCGAGCACCCCGCCGCCGGGCCGGGACCACAGCACATGGTGGCGTAGCGTGTCAATGGCGTATTCCCAGTTGGCGCTGACCCCGTCCCACGCCTCGGTGGTGGCGCGCGCGGTGACCTCCACGGGCCCCCGGTGCACGCTGGAAAGCGTGTCGAAGCGCACGGCGATGCGGCCCGAGAGGAAGGTCAGCGACGAGTCGGGCCGGGTGGTGCCGGTCGTGTCGGTGACGGACGCGAACCCGGGATACCGGCCGAAACGGAGCAGCGTGACGGCCTCGAGCCCTTCTTCGTCGACGCCCCCGGTGCCCGAGCCGAACGCATGAGCGACAAAACCGCCGCCGAGTTCGGATGCCCGGCCGTATCCGCCGAAGACGCGCGTGCGCGTGCCGAAGTCCTCGAACGGCAGGATGACCTCCACCGCGACGCCGCCCCGGACGAGATCGTCGGTCGCGGCGGTCGGGAGGGACTCCTGGCAGGCTGCGAAGGCGAGGAGGGCGAGGGTGAGGGTGCGCGGGCCGCCCCGCGGGCGCCGGCATGCTCGAACGGGACCCTCGGTCATCGGTCGTCCTTCAACGCGAAGACTTCGGGAAGCAGGTCCTGCAAGGTCCAACGCCGTCTCTCCTTCTTTCCAATTCCATACACCTCCAACGCGGTGCCGAACTCCGCGAGCACCTGGCGGCAGGCCCCGCACGGAGTCACCGCCCGGTCACTCTCCGTGGCCACCACCAGGCGCACGAAGCGACGGTGACCCTGCGCCACCGCCGCCGCCAGCGCCCCTCTCTCCGCACAGATCGTTAGACCGTACGAAGCGTTCTCAACGTTGCACCCCGTGAACACCGCGCCCGATTCGGTTTCGAGCGCCGCGCCCACCCTGAACCCCGAATACGGAGCGTACGCGCGACTCCACATCGCCCTGGCCATTTCCTCCAGCCGCTGCAGCGGCACCTGACTGCTCATGTCTGCAACCTGGGCAACCGGGGTGAGAGACCCGTCAGGATCTCGTACCCGATCGTGCCCGCCGACTCTGCGACCTCCTCCAGGGACAACTCGACTCCGCCATCGCGCCCGACAAACGTAACGATATCTCCGACCGAAAGATCCCCCGAGACGCGTACCACCGTCGTGTCCATGGAGATCCGTCCCACGATCGGCACGCGCCGACCCCCCGCGATGGCCCATCCGCGGTTGCCGAGGACGCGCGGCAGCCCGTCGCCGTAGCCGATGCCGACCGCTGCCCAGCGCTCGTTGTCGCGGGCGGTGTAGGTCGCGCCGTAGCCGAGCGTCGTGCCGGGCGGGACGTCGCGGACGAGCACGACCCGGGCCCTCACCGATGCAACGGGTTGCGGGGGGTTGGCGGGGTCGCCGACATCGCCGCCGTACAGGTAGATGCCCGGCCGAACCGCGTTCGCCGCGCTTGAAGCCAGCCGCAGGGAGCCCGCGCTGTTGGCGCAGTGAATCAGCGTGTCCGGGGCGATGCCATGGGCGTCTCGGACAAACCCGTCGAGGGCGGCGACCTGCGCGCGCGCACTGCCGAGGTCGGATTGATCGGCGGAGTGGAGGTGGGTAAAGAGCCCGAAGAGCCGGAGCCCGGCGCGGGTGGCCGCAAGGACCTCCGGCCACCAGGACGCGGCCTCGCTCAGCGGGAAGCCCGCCCGTCCCATGCCGGTGTCGATTTCGACCTGAAAGGGGATGGCGGGCGCGGCGGGGGCGGCGGCGGGCGGGGCGGGCGCGGCGGCGGGTGCGGCCGGCGGGGCGGCGGGTGCGGCCGGCGGGACGAGTTGGCGCAGGACCGTGAGAGCCGGGAGGTCGGAGACGGTGGGGATCAGGCCGGCTGTCGCGGCTTGCGCCAGGGAGTCGGGCGGTAGCGGGCTGTATACCATGACGGGCTCGCGCACCCCGAGGCGGAGCAGTTCGAGCCCTTCGTCGAGCGTGGCGACGCCATAGCCGAATGGGCGGGCGGGCGCGATCGCGCGGAGGACGCGCTCCACGCCCAGGCCGTAACCGTCGGCCTTGACCATTGCGACCAGTTTGGCATGCGGACCCGCGACCTCGCGGACGCGATCCAGGTTGCGTCGGATGGCGGCGAGGTCGACTTCGACCCATGCGCGGGTGCGGTCGCGGGTGGTGCGGTGGGTGGGGGGCATGAGCGGCGGGGTTGAGTGGCGGTTCGCGGGATAATATGACAGTGCGCGCCACCGCGGCGTAACTTTGCGAGTTGGCGGGGTGCGGCAATGGCGCCCCCGACGTCCGCCGGTCACACCCGGCGACGGCACCGGGCGATGCCCCGATGCGAAGGAGCGTGACTTTGGGCGACAGCGGTGGACAGGCGGCGCGGCAGTCGACGCGCGATGACGGGCCGGCGGCGGACGGCCGGACCCGGGACCCGGACGCACTGGCGCGGGCCTGCGCGGCGCAGCACCGGGCAAGCACCGTCGGCTTCGACTGGGACGAGCCGGCCGGCGCGCTGGAGAAGGTATTCGAAGAGGCCGGCGAGGTGGCTGCGCTCGTGGCTGCGGAGTCTGCGGATGGGGTGACCGGCGGGGCGTTGGCAGCCGCAGGTGTGCGCAGCGCGGCGGATCCCGGAGCGGCGGCGGATCGCGCGGCGGCGACGGATCGCGCGGCGGCCCTTCACGCCGAGCTGGGGGACCTGCTATTTGCCGTCGTGAATCTCGCGCGCTTGGCGAACGTGGACCCCGCGAACGCGCTGGACCAGGCGACGCGCAAATTCCAGGTGCGCTTTCACGAGGTCGAGCGGTTGGCGCAAGCGCGGGGATTACCCATGCCCGGGACGGCACTCGAGTTGCTGGACCAGATCTGGGACGAGGTGAAGGAGCGCGAGCGCCAGGGGCGATGAGAGGCACTATTGGGTGGACATGGCAACCCTGACGTAACGTGAGGGTTGGCGGTAGAAAAGTGCTGGGGGCTGGTTCGGCTGGAGTGGGTGGGGGCGGTGCTGGTGGGCGTGGTTCGGCTGGAGTGGGGCACCCCCGTTGCGGTGCCGCCGAATGGCCCGCTTGTCCCGTTCGAGCATGCGGGTGTCCCTGGTTTTGCCGCGGAAACGTGGGTGCCGGGCCTGAGCGGATAACTGTGGTGCCGATGGAGCCAGCCGCGGTGCCGGTGGAGCCGTCCGGAGCGCTGGCGGAGCGCGCGCGGGCCCGCCTTGAGCGTGCGCTGGCCCGCATCGAGCGCGAGCGCGTCGCACAGGAGCATGCCGCCGTCCCGCGTGTCCCATTCGAGCATGCCTCGGTCCCGCGTGTCCCAAATGGGCGAGCGATAGTCCCATCCAGCTATGGACGGGTTCTGGAAGGGCGGTTTCGGCGGGATCCGGGACCGCGCACAGGATGGCCGCCAAATGCCGCAGGAGGCCCCAGGACGGCCGAGCGGCGGTGTGGGACCCATTTGACGTGGCATGAGCCGACTTTTCGCGTCCTGAGGCCTTACAGAGGGCCGAAAAACTGGCGTTATCTTATAGGTGCGCGGACGGACCGCCACAGCTAACTCTTTGCCGGACTTCTACTTCGGAGGATTGACATGACCATTACCCAACTTGGCGACCGCATCGCGGAACTCGCCGCACGGATCAACATCGCCACCTACGAGATGCTCACCCTCATCGCCGAATTCGACCGCCGTGAGGGCTGGGCCGACGCGTTCACGTCCTGCGCCGAGTGGCTCGCCTGGCGGACCGGCCGCATGATCGGCACCTGCCGCGAGAACGTGCGCGTCGCCCATGCGCTGGAGCACTTGCCGAAGACGTCCGCCGAGATGAAGGTCGGCCGGCTGTCGTACGCCAAGGTGCGGGCGATCACCCGGGCGGCGACGAAGGAGACCGAGAAGAGGCTGCTGAAGTACGCCGACAAGTGCTCCGCCATGGAACTCGAGCGGATCGTGCGGGGATGGAAGCACCTGTCGCGGGACGGCGAACTGACGGCCGAAGAGGTGCGGCACCAGCGCCGGACGCTGTCGGTCGTGATCGACGCCGACGGGACGTACGTGGTGCGGGGGCGGCTCGAGCCCGAGGCCGGGGCCGTGCTGATGCGGGCGATCGAGGCCGCGACGGACGCGCTGTACCGGGGCGAGGACCCCGACGCGCGGCCGACGAGCCGCCAGCGCAGGGCCGATGCGGCGGGACTGGTGGCCGAGCGGGCGCTGGCGGCGGGGCTCGCGGCGGACGCGGACGATGCGGTGCAGAGCGGCACGCGGGCCGAGCGGTACCAGGTGACGGTGCACACCGAGATGAGCACGCTCGAGGAGAACGGCGAGGGTGGCCGGTCGGAACTCGACGGGGTGCGGGTGAGCGCGGAGACGTCGCGGCGCATGTCGTGCGATGCGTCGGTGGTGCACATGCTGCACCGCGACGGTCAGGTGGTCAGCGTGGGGCGGAAGACGCGGACCATCCCGCCGCACCTGCGGCGCGCGCTCGAGGAGCGGGACCGGGGCTGCCGGTACCCGGGCTGCGGGAGCCGGTTCACGGAGGCTCACCATGTCAAGCACTGGGCCGACGGCGGCGAAACGAGCCTGGCGAACACCGTGCTCCTGTGCCGGCGGCACCACCGGCTGGTGCACGAGGGCGGGGTGCGGATGGCGCTCGACGCGAAGGGTCAGGCCGTGTTCTTCACGCGCGATGGCAAGATGCTCGCGAGCGTGCCGCCGTCGTTGAAGGAACCGAAGCTGACGCCCAACCTGCCCCCCGCCCCACCACTCCGGCCCGGCCAGATGTACAACGGCGCGGCCCGGCTGGCGAACGGCGCGGTCCCGTGGGAGATCGAGGCCGCGGCACGCGAGGCCGTCGAGGAGGCGCTGGAGGGTGAGGGGTCCGCGCCGGAGGGTGAGGGGCCCGCGCCGGAGAAGCCGGCGGTGAAGAAGCCGGCGGTGAAGAAGCCGGCGGTGAAGAAGCCGGCGGTGAAGAAGCCGGTGCTTGAGGAAGAGCGGCCGGCGCCCGAAGGTGCGACTGCGCCTGGCTCACCGCCCGCGTTTCCGCGGAAAAATCAGGGACACAAGCATGTTGCCATGGGACAGGCCAGAGGAATCGGACAGGCCACAGAAACCGGACGGGCGATGGAAATGGAGCAAGCCACCGGGACGGAACAGACGCAACCGGAGGAGGTGAAGAACGGTACGCGGACGCGAGCTGCCTGAGGGGGGCGGGAGTCGGCGCGGACGCGAGGACGCGAGGCCGTGGGCCGTCCGGGTCACGGCGTTGGCACGGGCCGCCTGATGCTGGCGCGGGCTGACCAGGCAACCGGGCGCCCAACGGCGCGGTCGATAACCGCCGGTGCCATCGGGAACAAATGTTCCCACGGGCTCGCCTCCGTCATCGGGGTCGGGCTCGCCTCCGTCAGCGGCCTGGTGGTCCTCCGTCGGCGGCTTGGTGGTCCTCCGTCAGCGGCCTGGTGGTCCTTCGTCAGGGGGGTCTGGCTGTCCTCAGTAACCCGCCTGCTTGTCGACAAGGTTGCGCAGGGGCTCGCCGCGTACGAAGCGGCCGATGTTGTCGGTGATAAGGTCCGTTTCGCGGTCCCAGAATCTGCGGGTGGTTGCGGACACGTGGGGCGTCATGATCACGCGCGGGTGGTTGTAGAACGGGTGACCGCCGGGCAGCGGTTCCTTTCGAAACACGTCGAGTCCGGCTCCGCGCAGGCGGCCTGTGTTCAACGCGTCCAGGAGCGCCTCCTCGTCGACCAGCCGTCCGCGCGCGACGTTGATCAGGACAGCCCCCGGCTTCATCGTGGCGAGCCGCTCCCGGCTGATCATGTCCCGGGTGCTCGGGGTCTCGGGAACGGCCAGCACCAGGTAGTCGGACCGGGCGATGACCTGATTCAGCCCTTCTTCTCCGGCGACAACCTCGACCGCTTTCGGGCGCACCGCCACGTCATGCCTGCGCACGGCCAGCACGCGGCTGCCCAGTGCGGTCATCTTGCGGGCCACCGCCCTGCCGATGCCGCCATAGCCGACGATGCCCACCGTGGCCCCGCCGACCTCGGTCACGGGCGCGTCGGCCGCCCAGTACGACGGCGCGCTCCAACGCCCCTCCCGCTGCGCCCGCACGGCCATGTCAAGGCCCCGCGCGAAGTGGAAGATCATGGCCAGGACCGTCTCGGACATCGGTTCGGCGTGGATCCCCGCCGAGTTGGTGAAGAGGATGTCGCGGGACAGCATCGCGGGCCCCAGCGACGACCCCACGCCCGCAGCTCCCGAATGCACCCATTCGAGACCGGGACCCGCCTCGAGCACCTGCTCGGGAATCCCGTATCCCATGTACACCCTGGCCGAGGCTACTGCGTTGAGAAGCTCCGGCGGCGCGCGCTGCACCCCGTCACCCGAACCGTCCGCCGGCGTCTCCATGAACTTCACCGTCCAGTCCGCCGGCACCGCCGCAACAATGCGTTCGCGCGCGCGGTCTGGCAGCGCCCAGATGGGGCGCCGATCCATCAGATCGATAACGAGGGTGGCCAATGGTCAGGGGCGGGCGGCGGTCATGGCGGGCGCGGTCATGGCGGGCGTGGTCACGGCGGGCGTGGTCATGGCGCCAGTCTGTTGATCAGGCGCGGGAACGGGACAAGTTCGCGGATGTGCGGGCGGCCCGTGATCCATGCCACGGTTCGTTCGACCCCCAACCCGAAACCGGAGTGCGGGAAGGTCCCGAACTTTCTCAGGTCCAGGTACCAGTCGTAGGACTCGTCGGGGAGACCTTCCTCGCGGATCCGCGCCAACAGCCGGTCGTGGTCGTCCTCCCGCTGGCTTCCCCCGATGATCTCGCCGTATCCGTCGGGCGCGATCAGGTCGTTGCACAGAACCGTGCGCGGGTCGTCGGGGTTCTCCTTCATGTAGAAGGCTTTCGCCTCGCGCGGGTAGTTGAACACAAACACCGGCCGGTCGAACCAGCTCGATATCAGGGTCTCCTCGACGGCGCCCAGGTCCCTGCCCCACTCGAAGTCGCGTCCCTCGGCGTTGAGGCGGTCGACCGCGTCGCAGTAGCTGATCCGCGGGAAGGGAGCGACGATCGATTCGAGCCGGCTCAGGTCGCGCTTCAGAGTCTTCAGTTCATCGGCACAGCGTTCAAGGGCGCGTTCGACGACATGGCAGATGAACGACTCCTGGAGGGTCATGTTGTCGTTCGAGTCGGCGAACGCCACCTCGGGTTCGACCATCCAGAACTCGGTCAGATGCCGCCGCGTCTTCGACTTTTCCGCGCGGAAGGTCGGGCCAAAGCAATAGACCTTTCGGAACGCCGGGCAGGCGCTTTCCACGTAGAGCTGGCCGGTCTGGGCCAGGAAGGCGCGTTCGCCGAAATAGTCGGTCTCGAAGAGCGTTCCCGCGGATTCGCCGATGGCGCCCGTGAGGATCGGCGTGTCGATCCGGACGAAGTCCTGCTCATAGAGGAAGTCGTGGATGGCCTGCTCCACCTCGGCGCGCACCTTCAGCCCCGCGCGCTGCATGCTGGACCGGAGCCACAGGTGACGGTGGTCCAGCAGGAACTCGACGCCGTGTTCCTTGGGCTGGATCGGGTATTCGTCGCTGGCGCCGATCAGGTTCACGCCGGACGCGGTGAGTTCGTACCCGCCCGGGGCCCTGGCGTCTTCCCGCACCACACCGGTGACGGCGATGCAGCTCTCCTGCGTGAGCGACGTGACGAGGTCCCATGTTCCCTTGGAAACGCCGGATTTCACGACTACGGCCTGAACGGTCCCGGTGCCGTCGCGCACCACGACGAACGCGACCCTGGCGTGGACCCGGACGGAGGCGATCCAGCCGGACAGGGTGACCGTCTCCTGCACGAGGTGGGGCAGATTCTTGACGAGTGACATTGGATTGAGGGCGGGTGACCCTGGACTGGGGGCGATGGACTGAGAGCGATGGACTGGAAGCTATCGGAAGCGTGGCAGTGGGTTCAACCGAGCCCGAAGAGCTTCAGCCGATCGCCGTGCCGCCGCACGAGCAGCTGCCGGATCAGGGCGTTGGGTTTCTCGGTCAGCCGGGGGTCGGCGTCGATCAGGGCGCGGGCGCGGTCTCGTGCGGTCGCCAGGAGATCGCCGTGCCTGACGATATCCGCGAATCTGAGGTCCGGCCCGTGCCCGTGCTGCTCCGCGCCGAAGAGATCGCCCTGCCCGCGGATCCGCAGGTCCTCGGCCGCGATTTCGAAGCCGTCCGTCGTCCGGACGAATGCCTGCAGGCGGACGTTTTCGGGGCCGATCACGTAGCAGACGCCCCCCTGGTCGCCGCGGCCGATCCTGCCGCGCAGCTGATGCAGCTGGCTCAGGCCGAAGCGCTCCGCGTTCTCGATCACCATGGCCGTGGCGTTGGGCACGTCGATCCCCACCTCGATCACGGTGGTCGAAACGAGTACGTCCACGCCGCCCGCCAGGAACGCGCGCATGATCCGGTCCTTCTCCTCGCCAGGCATCCGGCCGTGGAGCAGGGCGACTTCACGGCCCGCGAACTCCTCCTTTTGCAGCCGCTCGAACTCGGTCTCGGCGGCGCGCAGTCCGGTGTTCGCGGACTCCTCGATCACGGGGTAGACGACGTACGCCTGCTGTCCCCGGTCGAGCCGGTCGGCGACCTCGCGGAACGCTTTGCCGCGCTCGCCCGGGTCGATCAGCCGCGTGGTCACGGGGCGGCGGCCCGGGGGGAGTTCGTCGATCTCGCTGATGTCGAGGTGGCCGTGCAGCGCCATGAACAGAGTTCGCGGGATCGGCGTGGCCGACATGACCAGCACATCGGGCGCCGGGTCGCGCTCGGCGAGGGCCATGCGCTGCCGGACACCGAAGCGGTGCTGCTCGTCGACGACCACGAGGCCGAGCGCGTGGAAGTCGACCCCCTCCTGGATGAGCGCGTGCGTGCCCACGACCAGGCTCGCGCCGTCCGCGATCCGGGCGCGGGCCTTCGTCTTGCGGGCGCCGCTCATGGATCCGACGAGGAGTGTGACGTTCAGGCCGAGTTCACGCATGCGCTGCGCGTGCTGTTCGGCGAGGATCTCGGTGGGCGCCATCATGGCCGCCTGGTAGCCGCCCTCGGCCGCGAGCAGCATGGCGAAGAGCGCCACCAGGGTCTTGCCGCAGCCAACGTCGCCCTGAAGCATGCGGCTCATGCGCCGCCGGGAGGTCATGTCCGCGTAGATCTCGCGCAGGGCCCGGATCTGCGCTCCCGTGAGGGTGAAGGGCAGGCGTTCGTGCAGCGCCCGGATGCGCTCGTTGGTGCGCCGGAACGCGATCCCGGGCCGTTCACGCGTGGCGCGGTAGCGCTCCCTCGCCTGCAGGAGCTGCAGGAAGAAGAGTTCGTCGTACGCGAGGCGGCGGGTGGCGTGGTCGACCTGGGCGAGGGAGCGCGGGCGGTGCAGGGTCTCGAGTGCGTCCGAAAGCTCCATCAGATCGCCCCGCGCGGGGGGAGGGAGATACTCCTCGGCTTTCACCTGACCGAGGAGGCGGTCGAGGTTCTGTGCGATCACGCGCCGGAAGATCCATTGGGGCAGTTCCTCGGAGGCGGGATAGACGGCGAAGATCGTGCCGGGTGAGGTGGGGCCGGGGGCGGGGGGGGTCACGTCGGACGCGCGTGTCAGGACCGTGTGTTCGCGGGGCTGGATCTGGCGGCCGTGGAAGAACTTCACCGGGCCCGTGACGAGGATCCGGTCGCCCACGCGCATGCCGCGCTCCACCCACGGCTGTCCGGGCCAGGCACAGGTGATGATGCCGGTGTCGTCCCGAATGACGGCCTGGAAGATGCGCAGTCCCGACCGGGTGGGGACGACCCCCTTGCTGCGCACCTCTCCCACCGCCGTGACGTCCATTCCGACCTGCGCGAGCGTGACGGGCGTGATCGTCGACGCGTCGTCGTAGCGCCGGGGGACATGATACAGCAGGTCCCGGGCGGACAGGATGCCCATGCGGGCGAGCGCTTCGGCCCGTCTCGGCCCCACGCCCTTGAGGAACTGCACCCGGTTGTCGAGCTGGTTCATGACAACAGACCACGGACGAATTCTTCCGGCTTGAAGGGCATCAGGTCGTCGATGGCTTCTCCCACGCCCACGAACCTGACCGGAATGCCGAGTTCATCACGAAGCGCGACGACGATGCCGCCGCGGGCGGTCGAGTCCAGCTTGGCCAGCACGATCCCGGTGACGTCGACGTAGCGCGCGAACTCGCGGGCCTGCACCAGTCCGTTCTGCCCGACCGTCGCGTCCAGCACCAAGAGCGTCTCGTGGGGAGCCCCCCTGTGGCGCCGGGCGATCACCCGCTCGACCTTGGAGAGCTCCTTCATGAGGCCGCCGTGGGTGTGGAGGCGCCCCGCGGTGTCCACGAGGACGACATCAGTTCCGCGTGCGCGGGCCGCCTCGAGCGCGTCGTAGGCGACCGCCGCCGGATCGCCGCCCGGCTGCCCCCCCACGAAGTCGGCGCCGGCCCGCTCGGCCCACCGCGCGAGCTGCGGGATTGCACCCGCCCGGAAGGTGTCGGCCGCGGCGACGAGTACGCTCATGCCCTCCTGCACAAGACGGTGCGCGATCTTCCCCGCGGTGGTGGTCTTGCCCACCCCGTTCACGCCCGCGAGCAGGTACACGGTGGGCGGTTCGGCGGCCACTGCGAGGCGCCCGCCCTCATCGCCATCGAAGACGGCCCGGATCTGGTCGGCGAGGACGTCGCGGGCCGGTTCAGCGCGGCGGGCGGCCCCCTTCACGGCGGCGACGAAGCGCATGCTGGCCTCCACCCCGAAGTCGGCCATGATGAGCCGCTCCTCCAGGTCGTCGAGCGCGGCCGCAAGCGCGTCGGCGTCCGCGCGGCGGAAGGACGCGGGGATCACCCGCGCGAGGGCCCGCCTCCACATTCCTATCGCAGGCCCGCCCGGCGCCGGCCGATCCACTCGGTGCACAGCAGGCCGATGACCAGCAGGTAGGGCCAGGGGCGGGTCCGCAGCGGCCGGCCGCCCCCCTCCCGTGATCCGCGGTCGCCGGGAGGCACGGTGAGTTCATCGGGGGGGAGTTCGGGATGCAGCATTTCGTCGGTGAAGGGCTCCACGTCGAAGCCGCCGTCGGCGGTATCGGAGGCCGCCACCGTGTACTCGTAGCGTCCCGGGGGCAGCGGCGGAGTCGTGAATAGCGCGCCGGGCGGGATGCTCGTGACGGTGTCGAACACCGGCGAGGCGGCGGAGTCGCTGACGCTCAGCGCAACCTCTTCGCCCTCGTACCCCCTGCCGCGCCAGCGAATTGGGGTTCCCGCCCCGAAGACCGGCGTGGCCGGACGCACGCCGGGGCCGCCGGCCAGCGATTCGCCGGAGAGGATCCAGCCGCCCACCGCAGCCCAGAGGCGGCGGTAGTCTTCCCTCGGCGCGCCGTCGCGGAACGCCCATCGCCAGAAGCCGCGGGCCAGCACGACGGCCACGCGCCGGCGGCCTTCGTCGCGCAGCACCAGGGCCGCCTCCGGCTCGCCCGCGCCCCCGAGCCTGACGCTCAACGCCACTCCACCCTCGTCGACCAGCGGGAGGACGGCGCTGAGCGGGGGCAGGTCGAGCAGCCGTCCGGTCTCGGCCGCGATCGGCGACGGCGGGGCCTCGTGCAGATACCACTCACCCGGCAGCGGTGCCCCGGCGGCGACCCCGGCCAGTGCCGCGCCGGCGCCGTCGGCCGGGAAGACGATGAGCGCGCGGGTGCGCGAGGTCGCCCGTTCGAGGAACTCGGCCGAGGCGCCGTCGACGCCCATGGCGACCACCATCCCGGCGCGGCGGAGAAGGCGCTCCAGCGCGGCTTCGTCCACCGTCCCGGCGCCGGTCATGGCGTGAAACCTCCCCGGAGCGGTGCGCAGGTATCCCCGCACCGGCAATCCCGTCACCTGGTCCAGCACGGGCAGCAGGAACCGCGGCTCCCAGTCCGGCGAGAACGAGACCAGCAGCACGCCGCTCTCTTCCGGGTCCACGTCGACGTATGCGGTGCGCTCGTCGTCCGGCGAGAACGCGTCCCGCCCCTCCAGGCGCGCGGTCACGCGGTGCGATCCCGCAGCCAGGACTCCCAGCGCGAACTCGGCGGACGCGATTCCGCCCCGCTCGGGCGCCGCCATCCGGAGCGCGTGACTCGTGCGGCCGTCCACCGCAACCGTGACGGTCACCGAGTCCTCCTGCGACGTGCCCTGGAGTTCGACCCTGCCGCCGATGGGCTGGCCGCTCTCGACCGCGGCGGGCACCACGAGTCGCGCCAGTCCGAGGTTCGGGGCGGCGGAACCCAGCGTGTCGACCGAGAGGCCTACGCCCAGCTGACCGGCGATGCGCGTGACCGCCACCGGATCGCTGACGCGCCGGTCGGTCACCAGCGTGATCTCGCGCGCGCCCGCCTCGGCCGCGACCGCCACCGCGTCGGCCATGACCGAACGCACGGCCGAAGGCGACAGGGCAGCCAGGGAATCGGCGTCGATCGCCGCGACGGATGTGCCCGCCAGCAGCAGCCGCGCTCCGGCAGCCGCGCGGCTTCGCGCCCGCGCCACGGCGGAGTCCCACAGCGGAACGTCCTCGGGCGCAAGGGCCGCCATGGACGCACTGGCATCTAGGATCACGAACCGCTCGGGCGCGGTGTCGCGGGGTGTCGTGGAGAAGACCGGGTTCCAGATGAGGGCCAGCACCCCGGCGAGCGCCCCGATCCGCGCGGCGACGAGAAACGGTCGGGCGCGCACCTCGAACTCGCGGCGGTAGTACACCCAACCGCAGAACCCGCCCGCCAGGAGCAGGAGAAGAAAGGCTGGTACCATGACTGTCCGTGTGAGGGGCCGCGGCTCAGCCGTCCGGATCCACCACCCTCGCTGCCGTGCGCCGCTCCCGGAATGTCTCGGGACCGGGGAGGCTGAGCAACAGGCGGAGGCGCTCGTCGCGGGCCTGTTCCCACCGCTCCCGGTCCGCGTCGGGCACCGGATCCTCTGCCGGCAGGTCGATCGCCACCGGGTCGATCGGCCGGCCTCCCACGTGCATTTCGTAGTGGAGGTGGGGACCGGTGGCAAGCCCGGTCATGCCCACGTACCCGATCACCTCGCCCTGGGTCACGCGCGAACCCACGGCCAGCCCGCGTGCCCAGCGGCTCAGGTGTGCGTAGCGCGTCAGGAACCCGTTCGGATGCCGGATGTCGATCAGCCGGCCGTAGGCGTCGCCCCAGCCCCGCCGAACGACGACGCCGCTCCCGGTGGCCTGCACGGGTGTGCCGGAGTCGGCGGCATAGTCCACGCCGCGATGGGCCCGCCAGCGGCGGAGAATCGGATGAAAGCGACTGTTCGTGAATCCCGACGAGATCCGGCTCAGTTCGATCGGTTTCATGAGAAACGCGCGGCGGACCGACTGTCCTTCCGTGTCGAACCAGCTGGCGGGTTCGCCCTCCGGTTCAAATCGTATGGCGCGGTAGGAACGGCCCGCGTTCACCAGCTCCGCCGCGAGCAGCGTGCCCGAACGCATGCTGCCGTCCGGCCGCCGTTCGCGCTCGAGCACGAAGCGGTAGGTGTCGCCCTCCCTGATCTGACGGGAGAAGTCGATCTGCCACTGGAACACCCGGTCCAGCCGCCCGACCATCTGGCGGCGGTCGTTGGCGGGCACCCCGCGCAGCTGCTCGTGGCCCACGATGGCGGTCCAGAGGCTCGTACTGATTTCTCCCGCCACGAAGACGGTGTCGGTCGTCGCCACGAACTCGACCAGCGAGGAGTCCCATCTGCGGCGGGCGCGCTCAAGTCGGACCACGCGGTCGCGGTCGATCCCGACATCGATCCTGTAGGGTTGCGCTCCGCTGTGGCGCCGAACGATCCGGATCTCGGTGCCGGACCGCAAGCGCCGCGGATTGGCCTGCTCCCGGAAGGCGACCAGAAGGTTGTTGCGATCCGTGCCATCCAGGCCCGCGTCTTCCAGAATCTGCCCGAAGGTGACGCCCGCGGACAGCGAACGCACCTCGACCACTTCGGGCGCGTTCGCGAAGACGCCGTCCAGGGTATCCGTCTCGGGAACCCCGTCGCGGTTCCATGAGATCACGACCGTCAGGGCCGCCGCCGCCAGCGCGGCCACGGCCATCAGGTCAAGCCTCCGGTTCAGGCGTAGTTCCTCCGGATGAAGGTCGGCAGTTCCAGTTCCCGGCGGATCAGGGTGCCGCGCGGGCCACCCAGATCGGAGTCGGAAACCGGGCGTATACTACTTGCAGACCCAAAAGAACGCTGATTCGTTGTCTGCGCCACATCGGGGCGCATCATGCCGACGTGGGCCCGCGCGCTCCCGCCGACCGCCTCCCGGCGGAAGATTGCAGGCGGCTCGACACCGCCTCCGACCGTGGCGCGGCGCTGTTCGGTGGCACGGTTTACCTGGCTGGCTCCGAAGCGCGGCCGCAGCACCTGCTTCTCCTGCCGCCGCTCGGCGCCCTCGTTGAAGCCGGTGGCGATCAGGGTGACCCTCACCTCGCCCTCCATCGTGTTGTCGTGGACTGTCCCGAAGATGATTTCGGCCTCGTCCCCGACCTCCTCCTGGATCATCGTGGAGATGCCCGTCACCTCGTCGATGGTCAGGTCGGATCCACCGGTGATGTTGATGAGCACCCCGGCGGCCCCGCGAATCGAGATGTTGTCGAGCAGCGGGGAGGTGATCGCGTCCCTGGCCGCGCTGACCGCGCGGTTCTCGCCCCGGCCGACTCCCGTACCCATCAGTGCCGCGCCGCACGACGCCATGATGGTGCGTACATCGGCAAAGTCGACGTTGACCTCGCCGCTCACCCGGATCAGGTCGCTGATCCCCTGGGTCGCCTGCAACAGCACTTCGTCCGCTTTCTTCAGCGCGGCCTTGAACGAGGTCCCCTTCCCGACCACGGCGAGCAGTTGATCGTTCGGGACGACGATCATCGTGTCGACCGAGCGCTTGAGTTCGGCCAGCCCCTGCTCGGCCTGGCGCAGGCGCTTCTTGCCCTCGAACGCGAACGGCCGGGTCACCACCGCGATGGCGAGCGCACCCAGTTCGCGGGCCATTTCACCGATGACCGGCGCCGCGCCGGTGCCCGTACCACCGCCCATGCCGGCCGCGATGAACACGAGGTCGGCTCCTTCGAGCGCCTTGCGGACCTCGTCGGCATCCTCGGCGATCGCCTGGCGGCCGATCCCGGGGCGGGCGCCGGCCCCCAGCCCCTCCGTGAGCCGCTTGCCCAGCTGGATCACGTGGGGCGCCATGGAGCGGCTGAGCGCCTGCGCGTCGGTGTTCGCCGAGATGAACTCGACGCCCTCGAGGTCCTCGTCGATCATGCGGTTGACGGCATTGCCGCCCGCACCCCCGACTCCGATCACCCTCATGAGAGCCCGGTTCTTCGGCGCATCATCGAGTTCGAAAATCATCGCTTCATCTCCTTTCGTGGGATCCTTGTCCCGTGGTTTGACTAGAAGAATTCCTTGAGCCAGGCGCCCATTCGCGTCACCACGCCGGAAGCCATGGTGGAGGCGCCTTCGCCTGTATCCATGAAGTAGTCGGCCCCGTGCAATACGAGCCCGGTTGCCGTGGAAAAGCCCGGCGCCCCGACGACGTCGAGCAGACCCGAAAGGCCCTCGCGCGGGGCGCCGACGCGCACCGGCGTGCCAAGGCATCGCCGCGCCAGTTCAACGAGGCCCGGCGTCATCGCGACGCCCCCGGTGATCACGACGCCCGCGGACAGCGCCTCGGGGCTGAAGAAGCCGTTCAGCTTGCGGCTGATCAGCAGGAGCATGTTGCGGAAACGCTCTTCCATCAGGCCCGCGACGAACCTGCGGGCCACCTTGCGGTCGTGGCCGTTCGATCCCGGCAGCTGGACGAGTTCCGTGGGGTCCACCATGCCCGCGTGGGCAGCTCCGTGGTCCTCCTTCAGACGGCTCGCATCGGCGAAGGGAATCGAGAGGCCGCGTATGAGGTCGCTTGTGACCATTGACCCGCCCAGCGGGAGCACTTCGAGATCGCAGAGCCTGCCCTCGTAGTAGATCGCCAGACCGGTCGTGGCGGACCCCACGTCCACCATGGCAACGCCGAGTTCCTTCTCGTCCTCGGGCACGACGGAGCGGGCCGCCGCCAGAGGCTCGATGACGGTGTCCTGCACCCGGTATCCGGCGCGCTCGACCGCCCGCGCCACGTTCCCCACCACCGTGGCGCACCCGGTTACGAGCATGAGATCGGTCTCCAGGCGCGTGCCGGGCATCCCGACCGGCGCCTTGATCCCCCGCTGGTGATCGACCTGGTAGTCCTGCGGTATGGCGTGCAGGAGTTCGCGGTCGCGGGGCAGCGGCACGGCCTGCGCCACCTCGTGCACACGGTCGACGTCCCCGGGCACGATCTCGCTGTCCGAGACCGCAACCACGCCCACCGAGCGTTTTACGTTCACATGGTCGCCCGAGATTCCGACGTACACGCGGTCCACGCGCATTCCGGCCATCAGTTCGGCCTCCTGGACCGCGGTGCGGATGCTGTTCGTGGCGCCGTCGAGATCGGTGATCACGTCCTTGCGCACCCCTGCCGTCGGCGTACTGCCCACGCCGAGGATGCGCAGCTCGGGGCGGTTGAAGTCGCGCACCAGCTGACCGATAACCGCACGGGTCGTGGTCGAGCCGACGTCGAGACCTGCGAGCAGGATTGTTCTCATGCTCCACCCCGGTTCACGGTGCGCACGACCACCTGGTCCTCGAAGCGGAGGTCGACTTCCCGGAGCGAACGCTGCGGGAACCGCTCGACCGCATCGTTGATGACGATCATCGCGGCGCGCAGCTTCGGCCCGGAGACCGGGGGCCGGTAGCGCACCCTCACGCCCGAGTTGCCAAGCAGCAGCGTGGCCTCGCTGTCGGCCAGACGCGCCTCCGAAAGGACCGCGAACACCTCCGGGACCTGTTCCGCCAGGCGCGACACGTCTCGCGCCAGCACGCGCAGCCCCCAGGACGCCGAGGCACGCGGCGAGACGACGCGCAGCATCGGCAGGTCCAGCAACGGTGCGTGCGGATCGAGCGGCAGAGGGTTTCCGGTCCGGTCCACAGGCACCACCAGCGGGAGGGCGACCAGCGCAACGGGCTCGCTTTCGTCGATTGCGAGCGTCAGCGTGGAGGGGAGCTGGCGCTCGACCGTCGCCGACTCGACGAGCGCGAGCGACTCGACGCGCGCCTTGAGCAGCGACCGATTCTCCCAGACGCTGGTCCCGGCCTCGATCCCGGCGGCGGCCAGCACGTCCGCGCGGGTCAGGTGGGTGGTGCCCGTGATTTCGACCCGGTCCACGCGGAACCAGGGGAGCCGCGCGCCGAGGTGGAGGCCGCCCAGCACCACTCCGGCCGCCGCCGTGGCGATCCCCAGCACAATGGACGCTTGCCACGCGATCCGTTTCGTTGTGGCGCGCGAGCGGCGGCGGGCCCGCGCACGCGGGGACTCCAGCGGGACGATCACGTGGCGGCTCATGCGTGTTGCTCCCGCAGCAGGGCAAGAACCTCGGCCCCGGCGCGCTCGATCGATCCGGCGCCCATGATCACGCATACGTCGCCGCGCGCGAGCTCCGCGGCCACCGCGGCGGGGAGCGTGGCGAGTTCGCCGTGGTAGCGCACCTCGGCGTGCGGGACCGCGCGCGCGACGAGTTGCCCGGTGACGCCCGGCAACGGTTTCTCGCGGGCCGGGTAGACGTCCGTGACCCAGACGAGGTCCGCATGGCCCAGCGCGCTGCCGAACCCGGCGTGGAAGTCGCGCGTTCGCGTGTACAGGTGTGGCTGGAACACGGCCACGACGCGGCTTCCCGGGTTGGCCCGCCGCACCGCTGTAAGCGTCGCGGAAATCTCCGTGGGGTGATGCGCGTAGTCGTCGATCACCTGCACGCCGGCGGCGCTTCCCAGCACGTCGTACCGCCGGCCGACGCCGGGGAAGCTGGCGAGACCGGCGCGGATCGCAGCCCAGGGCGCGCCGAACGACCGTCCGACGCCCGTCGCCGCCAGCGCGTTGCGCACGTTGTGGAGCCCAGGCACGGGCACGGTGAAGTCGCCCGCGTTCCTGCCGCGCTCGCTGATGCGGAACGTGGTCCCCGCGCCGTTGCCGCGCAGGTGCGTTGCGCGCAGGGACGCGCCCGCGCCAAGTCCATAGCTGGATGTGCGGGAGCCGCCCTCGACGCCGATGCGCGCGGCGCCGGGGTCGTCGGCACACACCCAGAGCCGGCCCTCCGGGTCGAGACGGTCCACGAAATCCGAGAAGGACGTGCGGACCCCCGCGAGGTCGCCGTAGACGTCGAGGTGGTCGGCCTCGAGGTTGGTCACGACTGCCACGCCCGGATCGAGGTCGAGGAAGGAGCGGTCGTACTCGTCCGCCTCGACCACGAAGATGTCGGATTCGCCGTGTCTCAGGTTGCCCCCCCAGCCGCGCACCTCGCCGCCGACGACCCCCGTGGGATCGACGCCCGCGTGCTCCAGCACGTGCGTGGCCATGGCCGTGGTGGTCGTCTTGCCGTGCGTTCCGGCGATTCCCACCACGCGCCCGTGGTTGACCCAGTCCCCGAGCGCGGCCGAGCGCTTGAGCACCGGGATGCCGCGCACGCGGGCCGCGTCCAGCTCGGGATGGCCGGACGGCACCGCGGACGTTACGACCACGGCAACCACGGACTCCACATGCTGTGGATCGTGTCCGCGCGTGAAGGTCATGCCGAGCCGGGTCAGAGCCTCCGCCGGGCGGCCTCCGACCAGGTCGCAGCCGGTCACCGATCCCCCGCTCCTGAGCACCATCTCGGCGAGTGGCGCCATGCCGGCGCCACACACGCCCATGAAATGGATGGGACCGCGGGCGGCAAGAGCACGCAGGCGGGCGCTCACGGGGATGTCTCCGGGTTCAGCAGGGTGGCGATGGACGCCGCGACCTCGCGGGCGGCCTCGGGGCGCGCCCGGGCGGTGGCGGCGCGCGACATGGTGTCCAGCTCGCCGGGAGTGTCGAAGAGACGCCGCACTTCGCTCCAGAGCCGCGCGCCGGTCAGGTCGCCCTCCGGCAGGTGCACCGCCGCCCCGGCCGCGGCCAGGGCCCGCGCGTTGGCGGTCTGGTGATCGCCGGCCGCCGTGGGCAGCGGGATCAGGATCGCGGGCAGCCCCCAGGCCAGGAATTCCGAAGTCGCCATTGCGCCGGCGCGCGAGATCACCAGATCCGTGGCCGCAAGCGCCTGGTACATCTCGTCCGACTCAAGGTACGGGACAACGGCGAAGCGATCGCGCGCCAGCCCGGCCAGCGCCTCCTCGGCCTCCGCATGATGCGCGCGCCCGGTCACCCACAAGACGAATTCCCCATCGATCGGCAAATCGTCTTGCAGAACCCGGGTCGATACGCGGTTCATCTTGCGGGCGCCCTGGCTCCCGCCGACGACCAGCACCAGCCGACCGGTCTCGGGCAGTCCCAGCGCGCGGCGCGCGGCCGTCCTGCAGCGGGACTCGAGCGGAGGCAGCGGCCGGATCGGGTTGCCGGTCTGGAGGACCCTCGGTCTTGCGCGTTGCGGAAGCGCGGCGGTCGCCTCGGGGTAGGCGAGGTGGACCTGGTCCGCCCACCTGGCCAGCAGCCGGGTCGTCTTGCCCGGATGCATGTTCTGCTCCTGCACGATCACGGGGAGGCCCAGCAGTCGTCCGGCAATGCCGGCCGGCGCGCAGACGTAGCCTCCCGTGAGCACGACCGCTGCCGCCCGGCGCCGCCGGAAGTCGGGCAGGAGCCGCAGTACGCCCCGCACGAGCAGCCACAGCGCCCGCAGGTTGCCCGCGGCCGCGGACAGGGCGCGCCGGGCCCGAACCGGCAGCGACCCCTGCCGGCGCGCCTCGCGAAGCGGATTGCGGAGGCCGGCGACCGGGAGAAGACGGTACGCGTACCCCAGCGTGGGAAGCTCCGCCGCCTCGATGCGCCCCTCGGTGCCCACGAAATACGGCTCCACCCCGGGGACGGCGGCGCAAAGCGCCTCCGCAATGTTCCGGGCCGGGTGGAAATGGCCCGCGGTCCCGCCACCGGAGAAGACCACCATCATCCCGACCGCCTGATCATGTCCACCTCCGGCGCCTCCCGGGCGACCGCGATGAGAATCCCCACGGCCGCAAGCATCGCCACCATGTTGCTGCGGCCGAACGAGATGAACGGCAGCGAGAGGCCGGTGGCCGGCAGGACACCCAGCCCCACACCGACATGCACGAACGCCTGGACTCCGATCAGCGACGTGACTCCCACGGCCAGGAGCTCCCCGTAGGTGTCCCTCGCCCGGCGCGCGATCCTGAAGCCGAGCACGATCAGCGCGAGGAAGCAGAGAATGACCGCGACGGTGCCCACGAATCCCCACTCTTCCCCGATCATCGCGAAGATGAAGTCGTTGTGGGCTTCGGGCAGGAACCCGAACTTCTGGCGTCCTTCTCCGAATCCGACCCCCGTCACCCCGCCGGAACCGATCGCCACGAGGCTCTGGAAGCTCTGAAACGACGAGGGGTCCGGTACCGTGCCGGGGTTGAGCAGGAGCGAATTCCAGCGCGCACCGCGGTAGCCCGAGACGAGGATCGGAATGGCCAGGGGAATGCAGGCCAGACCCAGCACCACAAAGTGTCCGATGCGCGCGCCCGCGACGAAGATGATCGCCATCCCGACGGCGACGATCAGGCATGCGGTCGACATGTCCGGCTCCAGCGCCACCGGCACCAGGACGAGGGACCAGCCGACGAGGAACGGAGCGAGCCCGCGCCGCATGTTCCGCATCAGCGGCTGCTTGCGCACGGCCAGCGCGGCTGTCCAGACGACGACGGCCAGTTTGGCCGGATCCGACGGCTGGAAGGTGATGCCCAGATGGAGCCAGCGGCGTGCGCCCTTGATCGTCGGTGCAATGGCTTCCGTGAAGGGCAGAATGACGACGATCAGAAGGAGCACCGCTGCCAGGAGGATGTGGTGCGCGTAACGCCTCCACACCCGCGTGGGGATGCGGGTACAGAACACCATGACCACCAGGCCGATGGCGGCGCCGATCCCCTGCCGGGCCACATAGTGGTAGTGCGGGAGATCACCCCGCTGCGCCATCACGGAACTCGCGCTGTGGAGGGTGAGGAGGCCGAAGAGAAGCAGCACGACCGTCAGGGCAGTGACGGCGGCCGGCTCCCAGCCGTGTCCGAGCCCCGTCTCGGGAAGCGACCGCCGCGCCTTGGCCGCGACGTCCCGGGCCCACGCGCCCTTGCCGCGCACGCGCCGCCCGGGCAGGCGGCGTGGCCGGCGCCTCAGGCTCATCATCGCGCCGCCACCGCCAGGGCGCGGAACGCGGCGCCCCGCGCCTCGTAGTTGTCGAACATGTCGAAGCTGGAACACGCCGGCGCCAGAAGGAGCGTGTCTCCCGGTCGGGCCAGAGCGCGTCCCGCCGCCACCGCCTCGGCGAAGGAGCCGTCCACGCGCTCCACCGCGATTCCCCGCCCCCCGATGCCCTCTGCCGCGCGTGGTCCCGCGGCGCCGAAGGCGACCACGGCGCGCGTGCGCCGCCGCATCGCGGGCGCCAGGTCGCCGAAGTCCTCTCCCTTGTCCGTTCCGCCCACGAGAACGACCAGGGGACCCTCCAGGCTTTCCAGCGCGCTCGCCGCGGCGGCCACGTTGGTCGCCTTCGAGTCGTTCACCCAGCGAACCCCGTCCACCGTTCCCAGCGGCTCAAGGCGGTGCGGCAGCGGCGCGAAGGAGCGCAGCGCGCGATCCGCCGTGTCGAGCGCCGCCCCGGAAGCGGCCGCCGCCAGGAGGGCGGCGAGCGCGTTGGCGAGGTTGTGTCTTCCCAGCAGCATGACATCGGCGGTCTCGGCCACCCGGTGGGGACCCGCGCCCATGTCCACCACGAGACCCTGCCCGTCGAGCCAGGCGCCGGGCGCGGCGGCCGTCCCGAGCGAAAAGGTGAGACGCGTTCCGGGCACGTCCCGCGACATCTCGAGCACGGCGCGGTCGTCGCCGTTGAGCACCCAGGTGGTGTTCTCGTCGCCGGCTTCGAAGAGGCGGCGCTTGTCGCGATGGTAGTCGACGACCGTGTCGTACCGGTCCATGTGGTCGACGCCCAGGTTGGTCATCACGCCCACGTCCGGGGTGAGGTCGCGGATGTCGGCCAGCTGGAACGACGACATCTCCAGCACGATCCGGGCCGCGTCCGGGCGCGCAGCCGCCAGGGCGGACGCCGGCGGACCCAGGCCGCCGCCGATGTTGCCGCCCAGGGCCACGTTCATGCCCGCCTCGCGCATGAGGTGGGCGCCGAGCGCTGCGGTGGTCGTCTTCCCGTTGGTGCCGGTCACGATGGTCAGTGGACTGCGGATGAACCGGGCGGCGAATTCAGGCTCCGATATCCAACCGACGCCCCGTGCGCGTAGGGCGGCGAGCACGGGGGCCGCCGGGGGGATGCCCGGACTGACGACGACGGTGTCCGCCGCCGCGATCTCCTCCAGCTCGTGTCCGCCGATCCGGATCTCGGCTCCGAGATCCCGCAAAGCGGCTCCACGGGCTGCAACTGCGTCCTCGCTGCTCGCATCCGTGACATGAACTCTCGCTCCTTTTGTGAGGGCCAGCCGCGCGGCGGCGTCTCCGCTCTCGCCCAGCCCGATGACCGCAATTGTCTCTCGTTCATTCGATTTCATCGCAGCTTCAGCGTGGCGAAGCCGACCATCGCGCAGAGGATTCCAAGGATCCAGAACCGGACCACGACCTGCTCGTTCTTCCAGCCGAGCATCTGGAAGTGGTGATGGATGGGGGCGCACCTGAAGACGCGCCGACCCTCGCCGTAGCGCCATTTCGTGTATTTGAAGTACCGCGTCTGGATGATCACCGACGCCGCTTCGGCCGCGAACACGCCGCCCACCGCCAGCAGCAGCAGTTCGGCCTTGAGCAGCACCGCCATGCCGCCGATCGCACCGCCCAGCGCCAGTGAGCCGGTGTCGCCCATGATCACCTGGGCGGGCTGGGTATTGAACCAGAGGAAGCCGAGCGCCGCACCGGTGATCGCCGCCGCGAACACGGCCAGTTCTCCCGCGCCGGGCAGGTAGAAGAGGCCCAGGTAGGCCGACGTGTCGACGCGCCCGATCACGTACGCGAAGATCCCGAACGTCCCGACTGCGATCGCCACCAGCCCGGGCGCCAGCCCGTCGAGCCCGTCGGTCATGTTCACCGAATGGGTCGCGCCGTTGAGCACCACGGTCACCCACAGCAGGTAGGCAAGCGGCGTGAATACGAGCTGCCATTCGTCGAAGAGCGGCAGGTTGGTCGTCGTGGCTCCCACCGGGGCGATGGGGCCCCAGGTGATCAGGAACGTACCCAGCGCCAGCCCCAGCCCCAGCGAGCCCGCCCACTTGTACCGCTGGATGAGCCCGCGCGGGGTCTTGCGCACCACCTTGAGGTAGTCGTCGAGGAAGCCGAGCGATCCCATCCACAGCATCACCACGACCACGATGACCGTGTACGGGTTCGTCAGCTCGGCCCAGAGCAGCGTGCAGACCGCCACGACCGCCACGATCAGCAGCCCGCCCATGTTGACCTTGGGTCCCTGGCCCCGGTCGAGTCCGTTGCGCGGCACGTTGACGATGCCGCGCGCTCGCATGCCGGCGATGAACGGACGTCCGAGAAGCAGCATCAATGCCAGCCCGGTGGCCATCGCCCCCGCCGACCGCACCGTGAGGTAGTTGAAGAGGTTGAAGACGATGTGAACGTCCTCGAGCCGGGGGAGCAGGTGGTACAGCATCAGGCGCGCGCTCCTCCGAAGGCCGCCTCGAGCCCCGGGATGACGCGTTCCAGCCGGATGCCACGCGAAGCCTTGAGCAGCACCGTGTCGTGCCCGCCGACCAGGCGCGGCAGGCGCTCCGCGAGGTCGTCCACGCTCTCCACGGCGACGATGCGGTCGTCCGTGACGCGCCGGGCCGCGCGCGCGAAGGCCCCGGTCAGCACGTAGCGGTCGATCTCCGCGTCCAGCACGGCGCGCAGCGTGTCGCGGTGAATCGCGGCCGAGCGGTGGCCGAGTTCGAGCATGCTCCCCAGGACCGCGACCCTCTGCCCGTGGGTGACCATGCCCTGCAGGGTCGCCGCCGCCGCCTCGATCCCGGCCGCGTTGGCGTTGTAGCAGTCCACGAGGAGGGTCAGATCGCCCACCCTGCGCACCTCGCCTCGCATGGCGCGGGGCCCGACAGCCGAGACGCCCGCGACCGCGCGGGTCGGCGCCACGTTCAGGGACCGCGCCACGGCCAGGGCGAGCAGCGCGTTGTACACGTTGTGGGCCCCCGGGATCCGCAGCGAGACCGGCTGGCCCATCCACGAGAAGGCGTACGTGCCGTCGGCGCGCTGGCGGGCGTCGAAGGGGCGCAGATCGGGGTCGGCCCGGTCCGACCAGCCGCTCACCGCGACGGCGGGGTGGATCCTGCGGGCTTCGCGCGCCAGCTCGGCCGGCTCGTCGCCGACCAGGGTGGTTCCGCTCGCGTCGACGGCACGGAGCAGGTCCAGCTTCTCGGCCAGCACGCCCGAGAGGTCGTCGAGGCGCTCGACGTGGGTCTCGGAGACGGTCGTGACCACCCCGACCGTGGGACGCGCGACCCGCGCCAGCTCGGCGATCTCACCGGGCTCGTTGGTGCCCATTTCCAGGACCAGCGAGGTGGCACGGTCGGGCATCGACAGGATCGTCAGCGGCGTGCCGACGCGGTTGTTGTCGTTTGCGGACGTGCCGTGCGCGCACGGCGTCGACGCGAGCGCGCCCAGCGTCAGGTCCTTCACCGTCGTCTTGCCGGACGACCCGGTGATTCCCACGACGGGGATCACGGCGCGCTCCCGCCGGTGCAGCGCGAGGTCCCCCAGCGCGGTGAGCGTGTCGGTGACCCGGTAGACGGGCACGGGGAGGTCGCCCAGGTCGCGGCTGGCGACGATGGCGGCGCACCCGGCCGCGACGGCCTCGGGCGTGAACGCATGGCCGTCGAAGCGAGGTCCCTCGAGCGCGACGAAAACGTCGCCGCGCCCGAGCGTGCGCGTGTCGGTGGAAATGCCCCGGTAGGCGCGGTCCGGGTCCCCGCCGGGGAGACCCAGCGCCCGCCGCACCGAGGCGTCGCTCCAGCGGAAGGCCGCGGCCGTCATGCGCGCTCCTCCAGCAGGCCGCGCACGATCTCCCGCTCGTCGAACGGCCGCTCTTCGGTGCCCACGATCTGATACGCCTCGTGGCCCTTCCCGGCCAGCAGCACGGCATCTCCCGGCCGGGCACGGTCCAGTGCCCATCGGATCGCCTCGCGGCGGCTCACGATCTCGACCGGGTCGGCTGCCGTGACGCCCGCCGACACCTGCGCGACGATCGCGGCCGGGTCCTCGGTGCGCGGGTTGTCCGAGGTCACGACCACGATGTCCGCGTGGCGCGAGACCGCCGCGCCCATCTCGGGCCGCTTGGTCGGGTCGCGGTCTCCTCCGGCGCCGAACACGACGATGAGGCGCCCGGACACGAGCGGCCGGAGTGCCCTGAGCACCTGGTCCAGCGCGTCGGGCGTGTGCGCGAAGTCGACGAAGACGTCGAACGGCCCGCGCACGATGCACTCCAGGCGCCCGGGAACGGGCGAGGCCTCGGCCAGTCCCGCGGCCACGGTCTCCGGCTCCTGCCCCAGGGCCAGCGCACAGGCCGCGGCGCAGAGCGCGTTGGAGACGTTGAACGCTCCGGGAAGGGGCAGTTCGACCGGGTACCGGGCGCCTTGCCAGGCGAGTTGAAAGCTGGAGCCGCGCGACGACAGGCGGAGCGCGGTCGCCCGCAGGTCGGCGTCGGCGCGGATCCCGTAGGTCACGACAGGGCCCGCGTGGCGGAGCACGCTCCAGGCGTCGTCGTCGGCGTTGATCACGGCCGTGGCCCCGTCCTTGCCCAGCTCCAGCAGGCGTGCCTTCGCGGCCAGGTAGTGGTCGCGGCTGCCGTGGTAGTCCAGGTGATCGCGCGTCAGGTTGGTGAAGGCCGCGACATCGAAGCGGACGCCGTCGAGCCGGAACTGGTCGAGGGCGTGCGACGAGCTCTCGACCACGACACCGCCGACACCGGCGCGGGCGAGCGCGCCGAGCCACTCCGCCAGCCGGACCGGACCGGGGGTCGTGAGCCCCGACGTGCCGTCCTCGATGCGGCCATCGGGTCCGACCACCCCCAGCGTGCCGATCGCCGCGCACGGCGCGCTGCGGCCCAGCAGACCGCGGAGCAGCAGGGTCGTCGTGGTCTTGCCGTTGGTCCCGGTCACACCCACCGTGCGCAACCGGCGCCAGGGGCTTCCGGCCACGAAACCGGAGGCCACGGCCGCGGCGAGCCGCGCGTTGTCCACCCGGATCTGCGGGACCGCCACTCCGGGGACCGGCCGCTCCACGATCGCGGCGGCGGCCCCCGCCGCCACCGCGCTGCCCAGGAAGTCGTGCGCGTCGTGGGACGATCCCGACCATGCCACGAAGAGGTCGCCCGAACGCACGGCGCGTGAGTCCTGCTGCACACCGGACACCTCCACGCGCCCCAGTTCGCCGCGGGTCGGCGCCATCTGCCGGACGATCACTCCGGCTTCCTCGATCGCCGCCAGCACCTGTTCCATGGCCACGGTCACCCCTCCCGTCCCAACACGCGCACGGTGTCTCCGGCGGCGATGCCGGCTCCGGCCGCTGGGAACGTGGCGCGCACCGAGCCGCCGCCCTCGAGCCGCACCCGCACGCCCATCTTGTGCAACCTCCGCAGCGCGACCCGGATCGGCTCCCCGTCGAGGTCGGGCACGGTCATGCCGTCCGCGCGCGACGGCGGCGCATCGGCGGGCAGCGCCAGAACCGCGGGAGTGGACGCCGCAAAGTGCACCACGGGCGCGGTCCGCGGCTCGACCGGAGACGGACGCCATGCGAGAACGAGCGCCTCCCGGTCCAGCGGCATGCGCCGCGTGGGCAGCAGGCTTTCGAGCATCGCCCGGGTGAGCGGGGCCGCCACGGCTCCGCCGTAGTAGGTTCCGGTCGGCCGGTCCAGCTTGACGAAGATGAGAAGCTGCGGATCGTCCGCCGGGAAGAACGCCCCGAAGGAGGCGAAATAGGCGTCGGGCTCGTAGCGTCCGCTGGCGTCCACCGCGCGGGCGGTGCCGCTCTTGCCCGCAACGAGGAACGAGGACATCCGTGCCCGCGTGCCCGTCCCCTGCTCGACGACATCGACCAGCACCGGCGTCAGGGCTTCGGCAACCCGGCTCGGGACGGCCTGCCGCACCGTTCTGGGTCTGCCGTAGCGCACCGGCCGGCCGTCGCGGTCGCGCACCTCCCTGATCAGGCGCGGCTCCATCAGCCGGCCATCGTTGGCAAGCGCCCCGAACGCCATCGCCATCTGCAGCGACGTAACGGAGATTTCATAGCCGAACGCGAGCGACTGGGCGGACATCGAGGACCATCGCTCCGGTCGTCTCAGAAGGCCGGCCGCCTCGCCGGGGAGCATGATGCCCGAGCGGTTGCCGAACCCGAAATCGCGCAGGTTCGTGTATTGTTGGGCGCGCGTGAGACGCTCCGCGAACTTGGCGATCCCGACGTTCGACGAACGCTGGACGACCTCGTGCAGAGTCAGCCAGCCGCCCCCGCTGACGTCGCTGATCCGGCGGGTGCCGACATTCCAGCTGCCGGTGCCCGTGTCCACCGAGTCGGTCAGCGACGCCACGCCGTGCCGCAGGAGGGCGGCGGTGGTGAAGGGCTTGATCGTGGAACCCGGCTCGTAGGGGGCGTTGATCGCGGACAGCGACCCCGTCGACCCGTTGTTGATCGAGGTCATGGCGAGGATCTCGCCGGTCCGGGGGTCGGTGATGACCAGGTCCCCGCCCCGGGCGCCGGAGGAATCGACCGACATGGCGAGGAGATCCTCGGCGAGCGCCTGCAGGTCCTCGTCGATGGTCAGCACGACGTCGCGCCCGGGCAGCGGCTCCTGCACCGTGATCACCTGGCCCACGATCTCCTGCCCTCGACTGTTCCGTGGCACGATCTCCCGCCCGGCTCGTCCCATCAGCACCGAGTCCATTGCCTGCTCGATCCCCCCGGTCCCCACTCCGTCCTGCACAACACCCAGCAAGCCGCGGGCCAGATCCTCGCGCGGATACAGGCGCCTCAATTCCCCCTGAACGTGTACGCCGCGCAGTCCCCTGAGGCCCTCCACCCGGGTCATGGAGTACCGACCCTGTACGACGCGCCACGGACGTGTATCTCCGGACACGTCGAGCGCCGCGCGGTGACTCAGACCCAGGCGCTGCTGAAGGGCGGCGACCACCGCGTCGCGGTCCTCGATCTCGCGCGGCGCGATGCCCACGGCCGCCCGCCAGTGGCTCACGGCCAGCTCGGAACCGTTGCGGTCGAGCACGCGGCCCCTGGGCGCGGGAACGACCCTGCTCATCCGATGCTGCCCCAGCGCGTCCCGCCTCCAGGCCTGCCGCTCGACGACCTGGACCTCGGCCGCGCGCGCGACCATGACGGCCGCCAGCACCAACCAGAACACCAGCAGGCAACGGCGCCTGACTTCGACCTTTCGGGCCATGTCGCCCCGGCTCACGGCACACCCCCCGATGCGAGGATGACTTCCCGTTCACTTGCGGGTCGAAGCCTGAGCCTGCGGCCGGCCTCCGCCAGCATCCACGGGCGCTTCTCGATGCCGACCAGCTCTCGGATCAGCTCCTCCCGCCGGTCGGCGAGCACGGCCAGTTCCCGGTCCAGGCGGTCCAGCTCCTCGAGCGTCTCCAGGGTGGTCGACTGCCGCCAGGCCAGCACGGCCAGGGAACCGGTCACGGCGACGAGGACGGTCACCGCCATTCCCGCTCGGCCCCTCGGACGGCGCCTCACGCGGCCCTCCTCCAGGCTCTCAGCCGCGCCGCGCGCGCGCGCGGGTTGGCCTCCACCTCCGCGTCGCCCGGCGTGATCGGCTTCCGGGTCAGGACGGTACCCCGACCGGCCAGCTCCGCCGCGCGCACCGGAAGGCGGCGCGGGAGCCCGTGCGAAGGATCGCTCCATTCCCGGAAGGCGCGCTTGACCACCCGGTCCTCCAGCGAGTGGTAGGAGATGACCACGAACACCGCGCCGGGCAGGAGGACGTCGCGGATGGCCGGCAGCGCCTCCTCGAGCGCTCCGATCTCGTCGTTCACGGAAATCCTGAGCGCCTGGAACAGGCGGGCCTTCTCGGCGCGCGCGGCACGTCGGCGCAGAACCGATTCCAGCACGGCAACGAGATCGTCGCTGGTCCGAAAGGGCCTCTCGGCACGGCGCCGAACGATGCGCGCGGCGAGCGCCGCCGGCCGGGGCGCCTCCCCCGCCCGGAGCGCCCGCGCGAGCGCCTCGCGCGAAGCCGAGGCCAGGAACGAGGCCGCGGTCAGTTCAGTGCGCGGGTTCATGCGCATGTCCAAGGCCGTGCCGCGCCGGAAGGAGAAGCCGCGCCTGCGGGCGTCGAGCTGGTGGGAGCTCACGCCCAGATCCAGGAGCGCGCCGGCCAGACCCTCGTCGCGCACGCGGCGATCGTCGCCGACGTGCCGGAAGGACATGTGACTGAACGCGACCCGATCGCCGAACCCGTGAAGGCGCGAACGCGCCGCCGCCAGCGCTTCGGGGTCGCGATCCACCGCCAGAATCCGGCACTCACGGCAGCGTTCCAGGAGCGCCGCCGCGTGCCCGCCACCCCCGACGGTGCCGTCGAGGTACAGGCCGTGCTCCCCCACCAGGTGGCTCATGGCTTCCTCCACGAGCACTGGACGGTGGTATCCCGGCGCGCGCACACGAGAGTCACCCGAAGATCTGGTCCGCGAAGTCTTCATCGTACTCACCCTCCTCGCGGAGGTGCTCCTCGAATCCATCCGGTGGCCACAGCTCGATATAGTGGTCCATACCGACGAAGAGCACGGAGTCCTCCAGCCCCACTTGCTCCCGCAACCGGGGCGGGATGCGGATTCGGCCATGCTTGTCCGGCTCGACCGGGCCCGCTCCGGACAGCAACCGCCTCATCCAGGGGCGGTTGGCCTTCATGTGGCTCCGCAGCTTCTCGCGGTTTTTCTTCCAACTTTCCTCGGGAAAGAGCCGCAGGTGCGTGTCCTTCAATTGCACCAGCGCCATCTGACGTGAGGACGTGACACGGCGAAACGCGGAGGGCAGGCTGACCCGCCCCTTCGCGTCAATCTGATGCTCGTGTTTGCCAAGGAATCCGAACATGGTCTTTCGTCCCACTCTATGCCCTGAGCACCCACTTTAGTATACCCTGCTACCTCTCCGCAACCTCTCGGGCACAAAAAAGGGCGCCGCGGGCTCGAAACGGCCCGCGGCGCCCCCGGAAGTCGTCTCCGGGCGCCTCCCGCGTCAGCGCCCTCTCTGAATGATCGCTTCCTGGATCTCGATGTACTGCTGGGTGGCGTCCCGGAACTGCTGCAACGCCCCGATGCCGTTGGCTTCCGCGTACGCTCCGACCCGGGGCAGCGCAAAGAAGCGCGCCGCCTGCTGGAACTTGGGCAGCGTCTGCTGCGCGGTCTGGAGCGTCTGCGGCCGTTCCTGCTCCAGCGCCTGGTTGAACAGCGAATACCCGTGCCAGAAGTCCAGCTGTCCCTTCACGTTGTCGCCGACCTCCGCTTCGAAGGCCTTGGCAAACCCGATCAGGCGCAGGGCATAGTTCCAGTCCTTGGGAGTGACTCCCCTGGTGTGCGCCGAGGCGAAGAGCAGGTTGGCCATCGCGTCCGCGGTCTGCTCCCCCTTCTCCACGGCCTCCTGCAGGTAGGTCAGGGCCTCTTCCTCACTGCCGGTCTCAAGCAGCCAGGAGCCCTGGCGCGCCTTGACGTTCGCAAAATCGGGATCCCGCGCCTCCACCTCGTCGAGCGCCGCGATCGCCTCTTCGACGCGGTCGGCGCGTTTGAGGACATCGGCGTAGCGCGACCAGAGCGAGGCGTTGTCCCCGTGCGTCTCGAGCGCGCGCGTGGCCATGTTGACAGCGTCGTCCAGCTGTTCCAGCTCCGTGTAGCCGGCGGTCATGGAGAGGATGTGGCCCACCTCCATCTCGTCGCCCTGCACTTCGTAGACGACCTCGTAGGAGCCCAACGCCTTGCGGTAGAGTTCGGCTGCCTCGACGGAAAGCGGCTCGCCCGGCTGCGCTCCGGCGGTGATGTCCTGCGCGGCACGCGTCGCGAAGGCCGCGTGCCGAAGCAGCAGGTCCACGTCGTCGGGATCGATCGCGAGCCCCTCCTCGGTCAACAGCATCGCGCCCTCGACATCGCCCGCCTGGGCCAGGTCGAAGGCGATCTGCATCCTGATGCGGGCGTCGCCGGGGTTCAGCGCCAGGTACGCGGAATAGTGCTCGCGGGCCGCATCGTTCATGTCCAGGTTGGCCGCCACGTAGCCGCCGAGCTGGAGCGCGCCCTCGTGCAGCGGGTCCGCCTCGATGACCCGGAGCGTCTCCTGGTACGCCTCCTCGAGCCGCTCGGTCTGGAAGAGAACGTTGGCGTAGACGAACCGGACCTGTGAGTTGTCCGGGTTCATCTCCAGCGCCGACGTGCAGTTCCGCTCGGCACCCTCCCAGTCCTTGGACTGGTAGAAGTCACCGCAGAACTGTGCCGCGCGCAGCTGGTCGACGTAGGTCCCGAACTCGCCGGAGATCTCCTGGGCCGCGGTCTCGTGGTCGTCCTTGTGCCAGGTCTTGTCCTCGATATTGAAGGCCGGCCCGCCGGGTGCGGCGAACTGGACCCCCTGAAGCGAGAACGTGTCGGCGTCCTTGTCCTCGGTGTAGGTGCCGCAGAACACCACGTTCGCGTTGATCTGGTTGGCCAACTGGAGCGACCGGACGCAGTCCAGGTCCTCCATGTCGATGTCGAACCGGTCGGCCGCGTCCCTGATCTCCTTCTCGTCCACCGGCTGATGCGTGGCGAACTGGTTGATCAGATCCCGCAGCTCCTCGGCCAGATCCTTGCCGAAATCGTCGTCGGCGTCGTTGAGCGGCATCAGGTTGGTGACCATCACCCTGTAGCGCTCGGCGACCTGGCCGTGCGCAGGCGCCGAAAGCAGGGGCCCGAAGAGCAGGACGAGCGCCCCCGTTGTGACAGTCCCGATGCGTAGCCAACTCCTCATGTTTCCTCTCTTCTCGATGGTACGTCCCTCAGGTCGCAAGACTGAGCAATGCGCAAGACTGAGTAATGTATGAACGCATTTCGGTCAAGGTCAACATGAATAGCTACTACATCGCACGTGCCCGGAAAGGTCCATCCCGGGGTGCGGCCGGTTGCGGTCCGGACGTGAACCGGGTGCGGTCAGTTGCGGCGGATGGTCACTCCGCCCGCACCGGTGTCGATCACCACGGACCCGTTCCCGTCGCCCACGGCGCCCCGGAAATGGGTCCGCCGGGAGGTCTCGACGACCCGGTCGGGGACGTCGACGCTGATTCGGCCGCTGCCCGTGTCGAGCTCCAGCTCGGCTCCGAAGTCGCTCGGCACTCCCACGGTGACGCTGCCTGAACCGGTGTCCACGACCATGCGGTCCACATCCGAGAGCATCGAGAGGTGCACGGCGCCGCTCCCGGTGTCGCAATCGATGTCCGCCGCACTGAGGCCGTCGATGCGGATGCTTCCCGAGCCCGTGTCCACCAGCAGCCGACCCACCGACACGTTGCTCCCCCGCACCCCTCCGGAGCCCGTGTCGGCGTCCAGTCTGTCCCCGCGAATGTTCTCCAGGCCGATCGCGCCGGAGCCCGTATCCGCCGTCACGTCGCCTTCGACGTCCGAGATCGCGACGGCGCCGGAGCCCGTGTCGACCTCGACGTCGCCCACGACGCCCGCCACCTCCACGGCGCCCGAGGCCGTGCGGAAGACGAGGTCGGACGCCAGGCCTGCGGCTTGCCCGGAGCCGGCGGCGAGGTAGACGGCCACGGCGACGCCCGGCGGCACCCGCACGACGATGTCCGCATGCGCCTCAAGCCCCCTGCCGCGCCCCGAAATCCGCACTTCGTCCCCGCGCGGACGCCCGCCGCCCGACCGGTTGCGGAAGAACGTCCCGTCGTCCCTGACGCGGATGGTGGCACTCGAGCGCCCCATCCGCTCGTAGACGACCCGGTCGTCGGGGTAGATCACGCGGAGAGCCTCGCTGCCGTCGATCCGATCGACCTCCACCCGCAGACGCTCGCCGTCGGCGCCCCCGCGATCGATCTCGACTTCCACGCCGCTGCCACCTCCGCGCACGACCTCGACCTCGCCGGCGAGGTTGTAGATCGCGACGCGCTCGCCGTCCAGCCGCCACGTCTCCTGGGCAAACGCCCGCAGGGCCAATGGGATTCCCGCGGCGAGCAGGATCAACGGCAGGCCGTACCGTGCCACTCGGAACGCGAGACGGTCTTTCCTCGTATTCATTTCCAGATCATCCTTGGTTCAGGTTCCGCGACGCTGCCGGCCGGCGAGACGCGACCGCAGTTGGCGGCACCTACGCTCCGAGCATCGCGAAAGTTTTGCCAGACGACGAGAGGACTCAGCCATGCAGGTACTTCCCATCGACTTCGTAGCACTCGTTTCCGTGATCATGGGGGTCTCGATCGTGCTGATCCCCGTCGCCGGGCTCACCGCCCGCTATGCGCTGAAGCCCATCGTCGAGGCGATCGGGCGCTACTTCGAGGGACAGGGGACGCAGGAGTCGATCCAGATCGTCGAGCGCAGGCTCGGGCTTCTGGAACAGCAGCTCGACGAGTTGCAGGGATCGCTCAACCGGCTGGTCGAGGTGTCCGAGTTCGATGCGAGGCTACGCGGCGCCGAAGCCGAGAAGGCCCTCTCCCCCGGAACGGAGGAGGATCGGGTCACACCTTGATGAAGATCCCGCGCGCGTACATGACCCGGAGCACGGCGAACCACAGGAGCACGGTCGCGGCGGCGAAGGCGAGCGAGCCGTTGAGCGGACCCGCCCACGAAGCGAAGCCGACCTCGTAGATGCGGTTGTAGAGCGACGTCGTCGCGCCGTCCGGTCCGGCCGGCACACGCCACCGCACCAGGGTGATGGCGAGAAGGCCCGACGCGACGAACACGGTGATCGCGTTCATGCCGTACACCACGAGCGGTTCAGCCCACGCGCGCCGGCCGCGCACGTCGATCAGCCAGTGCAGGGACGCCAGCACCACGAGGGCCCACCCGGTCGTGTACAGTACGTACGAACTGGTCCAGAGGGGCTTGTTGACGGGGAACCACAGGTCCCAGACCAGACCGGCCGGCACCAGTACCGCGCCGGCCAGGGCCAGGCGCAGCGCGGCTCCGGGACCTCCGTATCCGGCGTCTCGCCGGGCGCGCAGGAAGTCTCCCGCGAAGAGCCCCGAGAGCGTGGTCGCCACCGCGGGCAGCGTGCTGAGCAGTCCTTCGGGGTCGTAGACGCCCCCGCCGCCGCTCCACATGTGAACCCCCAGGATCAGGCGGTCGAGGTGCGCGGCGAGGTTGCCCTCAGGCGACAGGTCGCCCGCGCCGAAACCCGGGACGGGCACCCACGCCATCAGGGCCCAGTAGGCGAGCAGCAGCGCCAACATGACGGCGAAGGCCGCCCGCCGGGCCACGAACAGGACCAGGGTGCCGACGAGCAGATAGACGATGGCGATGCGCGCCAGCACCCCGACGAGCCGGACGGTGGTGAGGTCGAAGCCGGGATAGGCGGCCATGAAGAGGCCGAGGCCGTAGATGATGAGCGCGCGCCGCGCGACGTGGGTCCACAGGTCGCGCCGTGAGTCCCCGCGGGCCGTCCGCGCCGCGAACGAGAAGGACAGCGACACGCCGACAGCGAAGAGGAAGAACGGGAAGACCAGGTCGGTCGGCGTGGCGCCGTGCCAGGGTGCGTGCCGGAGGGGGCCGTAGACGTGCGACCAGCTCCCCGGGTTGTTCACGAGGATCATTCCCGCGACGGCCAGGCCGCGGAACGCGTCCAGCGAAGCGAGGCGCGAGGGTGACGAAGGCGCGGTCACAGGAGCGCCTCCTCGATCACGTCCGCGACGCGCGCGGCCACGTCGGTGGCGCCGGGATCGAGCACCGGCACCGACCACTGCAGGTCGTCGCGGTCGGTGACCGCCGCGAGAACGCCTCCGTCGCGGGCCGCCGCGGGCCCCAGGACCGGCTCGGGCTGCGCGCCGGACCGGAAGACCTCCACCTTGGGCAGACGTTCGTGACGGTACCCCTCCACGATCACGATCTCCGCGTCCGACAGGTACCGGCACAGCAGCAGATCGAGCGGCGGCTCGCCGTCCCCGTCCCAGCCGCCCATCACGGCGAACTCGTCGGGGCCCGCGAGCAGAACGCGCCGGGCGGAGCCCTCGTGGCGGTGGCGCCACGAATCCGTGCCGGGCGTGTCCACTCGAAAGTGGTGGCCGTGCTTGACCGACATCACCCGGCGTCCGCGCCGCGCCAGTTCCCCGATCACGGAGACCGCGAGCGTCGTCTTGCCGGAGTTCTTGTTGCCGACGATGGAGCATGCGGGCGGCGGCAGGTCGCTCGGCCGGTTGACGCTGCGGAACCGGGCCGGAGCCACGCCCGTGTCCACGACCACGGGGTCCAGCGACCTGGCGAACTCGCCGGCCTTGCGCACGCCGCGGCGCAGCGCCGCCCCGAGTGGCTCCAGCGAAGGCACGGGGTACACGGCGGTCAGCGGCTCGAAGCCCCACGGCGGCCCCGACGCGGCAACGCTGGGCCGGCGGTGCACGCGCCACTGCCCCGCCAGCCGCCGCAGCGCTTCCTTCGGCACCCATGGGGCATCGACCGCGGCCACCAGCACCCCCTCGCTGCCCAGCTCGACAGCCCGCACCCACGCCGCGTGAATGCCCCCCAGCGGACCGGCGCCAGCCCGGCGGTCGGCAAAAACTCCGGTCGTCGAGCCCACCGCTCGCGCCACGCGCGCATCGTTGGCCGACACCTCGACCCGGTCGCAAACCGCCGCAAGCCGCTCCGCCGCCAACCGCCAGAGCGGCTTCCCGTGCAGCCTGGCCAGCGCCTTGGGCGACCCGAAACGGCTGCTGTCGCCACCGGCCAGGACGACACCCAGAAGCGGCATCCGGTCGTCGCCCGGGGGAGCGCTCACCCCGCCGCCGCCGCCCGGCGCACGATCCTGTCGCCGCCGGAGTAGACGTTGTACCCGTCCCGGTTCGCGAATCCCACCAGGGTCATGTTGAAGCGCCGCGCAAAGGCGACGGCCAGGCTCGACGGCGCCCCCACGGCAACCACGGCCGGAATGCCCGCCATCGCGGCCTTCTGGAGGATCTCGAAAGACGACCGTCCGGACACCGCCAGGCCCAGCTCCGACCCCGGGAGCGAGCGCGAGAGCACGAGTGTGCCCACCACCTTGTCGACGGCGTTGTGACGGCCGACGTCCTCGCGCACAACCGTCATTCTGCCGGCCCGGTCGAAGAGTCCGGCCGCATGAATGCCGCCGGTGCGCTCGAAGATCCTCTGCCGCGAGCGCAGCCTGTCGGGCAGGGCGCGGATGTCGCTCTCGGCGACCGCAAAGGTCCCGTCCGCGACCGGCTGGCACCCCATGACCTCGACGGATTCAAGCGAGGCCTTCCCGCACACGCCGCAGGATGACGTGACGTAGAAGTTGCGCGTGAGGCTCGCGGCGTCGAACGCGGAGGGGTCCCGCACGGACGCGGTCACCACGTTGTATTCCTGCGGCTCCACGTCCCTGCAATAGCGAACATCGGCGACGGCCTGCGGGTCGATCACGACCCCTTCGGTGAAGAGGAAGCCCGCGGCGAGTTCGAAGTCGTGCCCGGGGGTCCTCATCGTCACCGAAACGGGGTGCTCGCGCGTCCCCTCGGCGCCCGGGACCTCCAGGCGCACCTCCATCGGCTCCTCCACGGCCACGTTGTCGCCGCGCGCCGAGAACCGGCCGCCGCGCATGCGCTCCACGCGCACCCGCGCGGCCCTGCGGCGGATCGCCCGCGGGCCGGCACCGCTTCCGCGGCCGTCGCTCATTGCAGCTTCCTCCGTGTCCGGTGTCGCCAAATGTTCCTTCCACTATTATGTATGCCACGCGGGATTTCCGCGAAGTCCAACCGGGCGCGGCCGGCGGCGCGTCCTTCATCACGCCTCCCTCCAACACACCGCACCCGGCATGCCGACCCCGACTGACGAAGCCCTGATCGCGCGCTGGAAGGGCGAGCCGGCACCCCTGCTGCCGCTGCTCCACGCCTTCCACGAACGCGACGGATACCTTTCGGAGCAGGCGCTGCGGGCGGTGTCGAAGGGCCTGCGCATCCCGCTGGCGGACCTCTTCGGCACGGTCACCTTCTACCACCACTTCTCGCGCGAGGAAGGCGGCGTCGAGCGGCCGCGGGTGTGCGACGGGCCGATCTGCAGCCTGCGGGGCGCCGAAGTGCTGATTGCCAGCCTCCGCGCCGCGGGTCACGACCCGCACACGATGCCCTGTCCGGGCCGCTGCGACCAGCCGGTGCCCGTGATTCACCGCCACACCGTGCTGACGGGCAGGACCGCCGGAAGCCTCAGGAGCGGCCCCTCACCACTGCCGGCTCCTCCGCCCGCAGGTGTCGAGGAATGCGTTTTCGCGGCGATCCGCGAGCCGGGACGCGCCACCCTGGCCGGCTACCGGAGCGAGGGCGGGTACGCGGCGCTCACCCGTGCGGTCGAGGGGATGAGTCCCGACGAGGTGATCGGCGTCGTGGACCGGAGCGGTCTGGCAGGCCGCGGCGGCGCCTGCTTCCCGACCGGGCGAAAGTGGCGCGCGGTCGCGGACGCCTCCGGCACGCCGAAGACCATCGTCTGCAACGCCGATGAGGGAGAACCCGGCTGCTTCAAGGACCGCGTGCTGATGGATCACGATCCGCACGGGCTGATCGAGGGGATGGCGCTCGCCGCCTACGCCACGGGCGCCGTGCGCGGCTTCATCTACCTGCGCTACGAATACCCCGAGACACTCGACATCCTGGAGGGCGCGATCGCCGAGGCCGCGGCGGCGGGGTTTCTCGGTGACCGGATCCTGGGTTCCGGCTTTTCGTTCGATCTGATGGTGCGGCGCGGGGCCGGCGCGTACATCTGCGGCGAGGAGACGTCGCTGCTCAACTCGCTGGAAGGCAAGCACCCGTTCCCCAGAAACCGCCCCCCCTTCCCCGTCACCCACGGCTACGAGGACCTTCCCACGGTCGTGAACAACGTGGAGACGCTGGCGTCCGTGCCCCCGATCCTGGTGCACGGGGCCGAGTGGTACCGCGGTCTCGGGCTCGGCGACCACGCCGGCACCAAGGTGATCAGCCTGTCGGGCGACATCGCGCGCCCCGGAAACTACGAGGTGCCGATCGGGCTTCCCCTGCGGACGCTGCTCGACGACCGGGCGGGAGGGACCGCGCCGGGGCGCTCCGTCCAGGCCGTCACCATGGCGGGTCTTTCCGGGGGTTTCCTGGCGGGTCCGGATCTCGACGTCACCCTGGACGAGCCCTCGATCCGGTCCCGGGGCAGCTTTCTGGGCGCGGGCGGGATCATGGTCTTCGACGACTCCCGCGACATGATCCGGGTCACCCGCGAGTCCATGGAGTTCTTCGCGGAGGAGTCGTGCGGCAAGTGCTTCCCGTGCCGGATCGGCACGCAGCGCCTCGTGGAAAGACTGGACGGAAGCGGGCCGCGCAGCGTGGCGGCATGGCTGGAGGAGGTGGACGACCTCAACGCCGTCATGAAGAAGACGAGCGCGTGCGGGCTCGGACAGGCGGCGCCCTTGCTTACCGAAAGCCTGATCCGTTATTTCCCGGAACGGGTACGGGAACATGTGGCGGGTCCGAGCAAGCCCCCTGCGTGAGGAAGGGCTGAAACCATGAGGCACAACGGCGCGGCGCTGACCATGACCCTGGACGGGGAGAAGGTGGCGTTCACCCGCGGGGAGACGGTGTACGAAGTGGCGGAGCGCCACGGCAGGAACATCCCCACGCTCTGCTACGACTCGCGCCTGGAGCCCTTCGGCGGCTGCCGCCTGTGCATCGTCGAGCTCGAGGGCGCGCGCAATCCCGTGGCGTCGTGCACGATGCGGGCCGAGCCCGGCATGGTCGTGCGCACGCGCACCGCGAGCGTCGAGGTGCAGCGCCGCATCCTCATGGAGATGGTGGCTTCGGAGAATCGCGACACCGACGTGGACCCGATGCACGGCTACGCCTCGCAGGAGATGGCCGAACTCCTCGACCGCTACGACGCGCGCACCGGCCGTTTCGCGGGCGCCCTGTCCGGCACCAGCCGCCCGGACGACGACAACCCCTTCATCAAGCGCGACTACGAGAACTGCATCTCGTGCTACCGCTGCGTGCGCGTGTGCGCGGAACAGGAAGGGGACTACGCGATTTCGGTCATGAACCGGGGGTTCCACACCCAGATCACCACCGAGTTCGCCGGCCACCTCAAGGACTCCGCGTGCACCTTCTGCGGGCAGTGCATCCAGACGTGTCCCACCGGTGCGCTCGGCGACCTGAAGGCGCTCGCCAACACGGACGTGCCGGGCGAGACGGAGACCACGCGCACCATCTGCCCGTACTGCGGCGTCGGATGTTCGGTCGACGTGATGACACGCGGCGAGAAGATCGTCGGCGTGCTGCCCGCGATGGACGGGCCGGCCAACGAGGGCGCGCTCTGCGTGAAGGGCCAGTTCGCCTTCGACTTCGTGGACCACTCCGAGCGCCTGAGCACTCCCTTCGTGCGGGACGACGAGACCGGCGATCTGCGCCCGGCGTCGTGGGACGAGGCGCTGGACCGCGCCGCAGGCAAGCTGGGCAACGTGGTGAAGGAGCACGGGCGCCGCGCCGTCTACGGAATCGCCTCCGGACGCGCACCCCATGAAGCCGCCTACATGATGCAGCGCTTCATCAGGGCGGGATTGGGGACGAACCACATCGACAACTGCAGCCGTGCCTGACACGCTCCCACAGTCGCCGGTCTGGCGGCAACAATCGGGAGAGGGGCCATGTCGAACCCTCTCGCGGACATGGACAAGCCCGATGTGATCTTCTGCATCGGCACCAACATGACCGAGTGCCACCCCGTTGCGGCGACGCGCCTGAAACGCGCGCTGGCGCGGGGCGCGAAAATGATCGTGGCCGACCCGCGGCGGATCGGGCTGGCGGAGATCGCCGACGTCTACCTGCCGATCCGCGTGGGGTCCGACGTGTCGCTGCTGCTGGCGATGGCGCACGTGATCGCGCGCGAGGGGCTGGTGGACGAGGACTTCATGGGACAGCGCACCACGCAGGGCGAGGACTTCCTGCAGCACGTGGAGCGCTACACGCCCGAGTGGGCGTCCGAGATCTGCGAATGCGACCCGGAGGACATCGAAAAGGCGGCGCTCCTGTACGGCGCGGCCGACCGCGGCGCGATCTACTACACGGTGGGGATCACGGAGCACGTCTGCGGCGTCGACAACGTGCAGAGCCTGTGCAACCTGGCGCTGATGACCGGGAACCTGGGCCGCGAGGGCACGGGCGTGAATCCCATGCGCGGGCAGAACAACATCCAGGGAGCGGGCGATGCGGGGGCGCTGCCGAACAACTACCCCGGCTTCCAGGCGGTCACCGTCCCCGCCCACCAGGAGAAGTTCCACGAGGCGTACGGGCGCAAGGTCGACCTGGAGACAGGGATGACCAAGGTCACCGCGCTCGATCTGTGCGGCGACCGCATCCACGCCATGATCATCGACGGCGAGAACACCCTGGTCACCGATCCCGACCGGCAACACTGCGAGCACGCCCTGAAGAGCCTCGAGTGCCTGGTCGTGATCGACATCTTCATGACCGACACCGCCCGGCTGGCGGACGTGGTGTTTCCCGCCACCGCCTGGGCCGAGACCGACGGCGTCTGCACCAACACCGAGCGCCGCGTCCAGCGGTTGCGCGCCGCGGTGCCCCCGCCAGGCGAGGCAAGGCCCGACTGGTGGATCATCTCACGGCTCGCCCGGCGCATGGGCTGGAAGGGCTTCGATTTCGCGTCGGCAAAGGAAGTGTTCAACGAGCTCTGCGCGCTTTCCCCCATCTATGCGGGACTGGACTGGGACAGGATCGACGCGGGCGAATACCAGTGGCCCGTGCCCGCCCCGGATCATCCGGGAACGCCGAGGCTGCACGAGGAACGGTTCGAGAACGGACGCGGAATCTTCAAGATGCTGCGCTACCGGGACCCCACCGAGACCATCTCGGACGACTACCCGATGTGGCTCACGACCGGACGGCGCCTGCCCGCCTACCACACGCGCACGCAGACCGGGCGCTCCGCGGGGCTCGACTACCTGCTGTCCGAGGAGACCCTCGAGGTGCATCCGGACGACATCGCCGCGCTGGGGCTGAAGGACGGGGGATACGGCGAACTGAGCAATCCCCGGGGTTGCGTGTACGTGAAGATCCGCGGCACCACGCGCTCACCGCGGGGCACGGTCTTCGCTTCGTTCGCCTTCAGCGACGTACCGGTCAACGTGCTCACGGGCGGCGGGTACGACCCCGTCACCCAGACGGCTGCGCTCAAGGCCTGCCCGGTGGCGCTGAAACCGGTGGGCCCTCCGCCGGCGCTCAGCCAGACCGGACCCCCGACCGCCCTGCCTGCCGGCCAGGAGCGCTAGGGCGGCGTTTCCGCTTCCGGGCGCGGCGGCGCTCGACGCGGTCGTACATCTCGTGCATCGTCCCGGCGATGTCGGGTGCCCTGGCCAGAAAACGCTCCTCGACCACCCGCTGGATCCCTTCGGGAATGCCGTGCAGCCCCTCGGCGATCGGGCCGGCGATCGCGGCCAGCGTGTCCGAGTCCCCGCCCAGCGAGATCGCGTTGCGGATCGCGTCCTCGAAGCAGGTGGACTCCACCGCGCAGGTGATCGCCTCGGGGACCGTGTTCTGGCAGGTCTCGTCGAAGCGGTAGAAGGTGCGGATGTCGTCGACGGACCTCACGAGGTTGTACCGGTAGCGGGCCGAAATCGTCCTTCGGATGACGTGGGCTTCCTCGCCCTCGAGCGCGAGCCAGGTGGCGTGGACCGTCGCGCGCGCGCCCTTGATGCCCTCCGGGTGATTGTGCGTGATGCCCGTGAGCCGGTCGGAGGCGGCGAGCGCGGCGTCGAGGTCGTCGTAGTGCAGGAAGGCGGCCGGCGAGATGCGCATCGCCGCACCGTTTCCGAAGCTGCCGTAGGGCTCGGGATTGTCGGACCACATCCAGTCGACGAACCAGCTGCCGTAGGACGCCGGGTAGCGGCGGCACCACTTCTGGAGCGTCTCCGGGGCACTGCGATCGTGCAGCAGGATATCGGCGATTGCGGCCGTGCAGACGGAGTCGTCCGTGAAGTGACCCTCCGAATGGAACAGGTCGAACGTCTTCGTCTTGATCCTGTCCCACTCGTAGACCGATCCGACGACATCGCCGATAATGGCTCCCCACATGTGCATCCCCCTTGCTCGCTCTGCATATCCACGCCAGACTTGGACGCCGCTGCGGGCGCCTCGCCGTGCACGCCCCCCACCCCGCTCTCCCGACCGGATACCATGCTTTCCGACATCGAAATCGCGCAAGCTCACGAAATGAAGCCGATCGCCGGGATCGCAGCCGCCGCCGGGCTGGGTCCGGACGAGATCCTCCAGTACGGGCACTACAAGGCCAAGGTCCCCCTCGACGTGGTGCAGGCCCGGCCCGACCGCGGCGCGAAGCTCGTGCTGGTGACCGGGTGCAGCCCCACCGCGGCGGGCGAGGGGAAGTCCACGACCTCGGTCGGCCTGGCCGACGCCCTGAATCTGCGCGGGCGCAATCCGGTGCTGTGCATCCGCGAGGCTTCGCTGGGGCCGGTGTTCGGAATCAAGGGCGGGGCGGCGGGCGGAGGCTACTCGCAGGTCGTGCCGATGGAGGACATCAATCTCCACTTCACGGGCGACTTCCACGCGATCACGTCCGCGCACGCGCTGCTTTCCGCCATGCTGGACAACCACCTGTTCCGGCCCAACAGCGCGGGGCTCGACCACCGCCGCATCACCTGGGGGCGCGCCGTCGACATGAACGACCGCGCGCTGCGCAGCGTGATCGTGGGCCTGGGCGGGCCCTTCGGCGGGATCCCGCGCGAGGACGGCTTCATGATCACGGCCGCGTCCGAGGTCATGGCGATCTTCTGTCTGGCGCGCGACCTGGCCGATCTGAAGCGGCGGCTCGGCAACATCATCATCGGCTACACGCGTGCGCGGGACCCGGTGCGCTGCCGCGACATCGGCGCCGACAGCGCGATGACCGTCCTCATGCGCGACGCCCTGCACCCCAACCTGGTGCAGACGCTGGGGGGGACGCCGGCATTCATCCACGGCGGGCCCTTCGCCAACATCGCCCACGGCTGCAACTCGCTGATCGCGACGCGGGCGGGGCTCAAGCTCGGCGACATCGTCGTCACCGAGGCGGGGTTTGGGGCCGACCTGGGGGCCGAGAAGTTTTTTGACATCAAGTGTCGGCTGGGCGGGCTCAGCCCCGACGCCGTCGCGATCGTCGCGACGATCCGCGCCCTCAAGATGAATGGCGGCGCGTCCAGGGACTCGCTGGCGACCGAGAACGTGGGGGCGCTGGAGCGCGGCATGGAGAACCTCTACGGCCATGTGGAGAACGTGGCGAAGTTCGGGGTCCCGGCGGTGGTCGCGCTGAACCGGTTTGCGAGCGACACGCCCGCCGAGGTCGCGACCGTGCTCGACGGCTGCGCGGCGCGCGGGATTGATGCGGTCGAGGCCGACCCGCACGGGGGCGGCGGCGCGGGGTGCGTCGATCTGGCCGACGCGGTCTGGGAGATCGCGCACAGCGGCGAAGCCGCCTTCCAGCCCCTCTACCCGGACGGGATGCCGCTCAAGGAGAAGATCGAGACCGTGGCGACCGAGATCTACGGCGCCTCCGGCGTGGACTTCCAGCGCGGCGTCACGGCGGAGCTGGAGCGCCTCGAGTCGTTCGGGCTGGCCGACGCCCCGGTCTGCATCGCCAAGACTCAGTACTCGTTCTCGGACGACCCGGCGCTGCTCGGCCGGCCCCGCGGCTTCCGGATCACCGTGCGCGAGGTGACGCCGTCGGCGGGCGCCGGGTTCGTGGTCGTGAAGACCGGCTCGATCATGACCATGCCGGGGCTCGCCGCGAAGCCGGCCGCGCTCGCCATGACGATCGACGACGACGGGGTGATCGGCGGGCTGATGTAGGGGGATCCAGGCGACGCCTTACCTGCCCATAGCGTCGCGCGCGATGTGCATCGCCCCTTCGAACGCTCGCCGCTGGATGCCGGAAAACAACTGCACCAGCGGCCGCAAGTCCCCCGCATCCGCAAACTCCAGGGCGTCGATATAGTCTCCTCGCCCGGCATCCGTCACGACCAGCGGAAACCACCCGGCGCGGATCATGACCAGCGTAGCCAAAGCGCGGGCGACCCGGCCGTTACCGTCCTGAAAGGGGTGGATCCGGGCGAAGCGGTGATGCAGCCATGCGGCTTCGACTGCGGGCGGAACTCCCCGTTCCCCGTGCTCCAGGTGCATCTCAACGAGCCGGTCCATCTCCGAGGCCACCTGTTCCGGGGGACAGTATTCGTGGACAAGACCATCCGGCCGCACAGGGTTGTTGGGGCGCCTCTTGTACTCGCCCTTCGTCAGCGGCATCTCGACGCGCCGGCCGAAGATGTCTCGCGCGCTCGCCGTCTCTTGATGGGCCAGTAGCACCGCGTGCAATTCCTTGATGTAGCTCGTCGACAGCGAGCGCTCCCGCTTTACGAAGTCGAACAGCCCGTCCACGGCAGTGGCATGATCCTGCAGCATGTCGAAGACGAGCCCCGGATCCCGGTCCGTGGCGGACGAGGGGATGAACTCCTCGCGCAGTCCGCGCTCGATCAGAACCTCGGTGACTGTGCGGGTCAGCGTGTAGACGCGTTCGATCAGCCCGGTCTCGATCGCCCATTCGCGCTTCAGGCGCTCGCCGAAGTCGCGAATGGCTCCCTCGAAGCCGACACCTTCGCGAACCTCGGCCCATCGACGCGCCAAACGGTGGAGGTCGGAGTCGGCAAGGTCCTGCCAATCGTCGGGCAGATCGTCGATGGGCCGCCAGGAGTGGCCCACCGGGACGCTCCGGGGAGTCCTGGACATTGCGCTCCGTTCCAAAGATGAACCGGTGTGGCAATATAGCAGGCGCACCGAACTCCATCCCGTGGCGAGCCGGCGCTGGAGGGGCGCCGTGTGAGCAGGGCGGCCCCTCCTGCGGCGCGGGGTGGCGGCCAACCCGCCGTTTGCCCAAGTTGTGGCCGCACCGAACCCGTCGCCCTCGTTCCCCCAAACCCCTCGCCCATGTCCCACTCCCACGCTTACTGGGCCCGCAACCTGCGGTATCTTGCGATCCTGCTCTCGATCTGGTTCGTGGTGTCCTACGGCTGCGGGATCCTCTTCGCCGACGCGCTGAACGCGGTTCGGATCCCCGGCACCGGCTTCAAGCTGGGGTTCTGGTTCGCCCAGCAGGGATCGATCTACGTCTTCGTGGTGCTGATCTTCGTGTACGCGCGCCTGATGAACCGGCTGGACAGGGAGTTCGGGGTGGCCGAGGAATGAGGGGCCACACCTTCGCGCCATCCGCGGCGAGGCGATAGCCGGTGGACGTGCGTCTCTGGACCTTCGTGATGGTGGGGCTGTCGTTCGCCCTCTATATCGGGGTGGCGATCTGGTCGCGGGCGAGTTCGACGAAGGACTTCTACGTGGCCGGGACGGGGGTCTCGCCGCTGGCGAACGGGATGGCGACGGCGGCGGACTGGATGTCGGCGGCGTCGTTCATCTCGATGGCGGGGCTGATCTCGTTCATGGGGTACGACGGGTCGGTGTACCTGATGGGGTGGACCGGCGGCTACGTGCTCCTGGCCATGCTGCTGGCGCCCTACCTGCGCAAGTTCGGGGCGTACACGGTGCCCGAGTTCGTGGGGGAGCGCTACTACTCGCAGGTGGCGCGGGTGGTGGCGGTGGCGTGCGCGATCTTCGTCTCGTTCACGTACGTGAGCGGCCAGATGCGCGGCGTCGGCATCGTGTTCAGCCGCTTCCTCGAGGTGGACGTGACGGTGGGTGTCGTCATCGGGATGGGGATCGTCTTTTTCTACGCCGTTCTGGGCGGGATGAAGGGCATCACCTACACCCAGGTCGCGCAGTACTGCGTGCTGATCTTCGCCTACATGGTGCCGGCGTTCTTCCTGGCGATCATGCTGTCGGGGACGTTCATTCCGCAGCTCGGCTTCGGCGGCGCGGACCCGGAGACCGGCGTCTTCCTGCTCGACAAGCTCGACGGATTCCACCGCGAACTCGGCTTCACGGCCTACACCGACGGCACCAAGTCGATGATCGACGTGTTCTTCATCACGGCCGCGCTCATGGTGGGCACGGCCGGGCTGCCGCACGTGATCATCCGCTTCTACACGGTGCCCCGCGTGCGCGACGCCCGCAGCTCGGTGGGCTGGGCCCTGCTCTTCATCGCGATCCTGTACACGACGGCACCCGCGGTGGCGGTCTTCGCGCGCGCCAACCTGCTGGACACGGTGGCGGGACAGCCGTACGAGGCCATGCCCGAGTGGTTCAGCAAGTGGGAGGACACCGGACTCATCACCTTCGAGGACAAGGACGGGGACGGGAACATCCGGTACGTGGGCGATGCCGCCGAGAACGAGCTGACGATCGACCGCGACATCATGGTGCTCGCCAACCCGGAGATCTCGCGGCTGCCCAACTGGGTGGTGGGGCTGGTGGCGGCGGGGGGTCTGGCGGCGGCGCTGTCCACGGCGGCGGGGTTGCTGCTGGTGATCTCGTCGGCGATAAGCCACGATCTGCTGAAGTGCGCGCTCAGACCCGACATATCGGAAAAGGGCGAGCTGCTGGCCGCGCGGTTCAGCGCGGCGTTCGCCGTGGGGGTGGCCGGGCTGATCGGGATCAATCCGCCGGGATTTGTGGCTCAGGTGGTTGCGTTCGCCTTCGGGCTGGCGGCCTCGTCGTTCTTCCCGGTGCTCATTCTGGGGACGTTCACGCGCACCATGAACCGCGAGGGCGCGATCGCCGGGATGCTGTCGGGGATCACGTTCACGGCGGCGTACATCATCTACTTCCGCTTCGTGAACCCGGCCGCGGATTCGCCCGAGAACTGGTGGTTCGGCATCTCGCCCGAGGGGATCGGCACGCTCGGCATGCTGCTCAACTTCGCCGTGGCGTTTACGGTGTCGAAGTTCACGCCGGCGCCTCCGGCAAACGTGCGCGAACTGGTGGAACGGATCCGGGTGCCGGGCGGCGCCGCGCGGGGAGGCCCTTCATGACATTGACACGCCCATCGTACCCGGTCTTGGCTGCCCTCGTGCTGGCGGCTGCGCCTTCGGTCGCGAATGCCCAGACCGAGATGCACTTCCAGTACGGGAGTCACACGAATCCGTTCGCCGGGACCAGCACCCGCACGGCTGTCGTCACCTTCCAGCACGCTTCGTTCTGGAGGCTGGGCGACAACTTCCTGTTCATCGATGTCATCGACGATGGGGTCAACGACGGTTTCAACGACAACGACTTCTATGGCGAGTGGTACTCGAACATCAGCCTGACCAAGCTGCGTGGTGGGGGGTTGGAGAGCGGCCCCGTCTCGGACCTGGGCTTGATCTTCGGCTTTGCCGCCGGTGCGGATGCCAACGTCTTCCAGTCGCTTGTGGGCGGGCGCATTTCGTGGCGTCTTCCGGGGTTCGTTTTTCTGAATACCGACTTCATGGCGTCTGTGGACGACAGCGGCGGCCTCGACAGCGGGGGCGCGCCCAAGGCGGGCAACCGGTTCGTCTTCGACATCAACGGGCTGCTGCCCTTCAGCCTCGGCAACCAGCCGTTTTCGATCACCGGCCATGCGGAATACGCCAGCCCCACAACCAACGAACTGGGCGACGACGTGCCGTTCTCAATCCTGGCGCAACCGCAGCTGCGCTGGGACATCGGCGACGACAACGGGTACTTCGTGGGCATCGAGTATCAGTACTGGCGCAACAAGCTGGGTACCGATGTGGACGAGAACATCGTCCAGCTGCTGGTGGTCTGGCAGTTCTAGTTCAGCGCCGCGCTCCGGCCGCCGCCTCCAGCTGCGCCAGGATGTCGCGCGCGGCCTGATCGTCCGGCGAGAACTCGACGGCGCGGCGCGCGTGGGGAAGCGCATCTGCCACGCGCCCGGACCGGCCCAGCGCGAGCGCCAGGTTGCGATGCGCGGCGCCGAGTTCGGGACCGAGCGCCACCGCGCGTTCGTACAGGCGGATCGCCGAGGGCAGGTCGTCGCTGCGCAGATAAAGGTTGGCGAGGTTGAAGTACGCCAGCGGCTCGTTGGGATTCAGCGCCATCGCCGTCTGGTACTCCTGCACCGCGCCGGGCGCGTCGCCGGAAGCGGCGCGGGCGATCCCGAGGTTCACCCGGGTCAGCGGCTGGTCGGGGTCGGCGGCCAGGCTTTCCGTGAACGCGGCGATCGCGCGGGGATGGTCACCCGTCCGGTTGTGGAGCAGGCCGAGGGAGCGCAACACGGCGGGGTCCCCCGGCAGCACGGCAAGCGCGCGCTGCAGCAGCCCCTCGGCCTCGTCCGCCTCGCCGCGGGCCAGCGCCTCGTCCGAGAGGAAGCCCAGGATCATGACCCAGCGGCGGCGCACGGCGAGGGGTTCGCCGGCGAGGGCGGCCACGGGCCCGCCGGCAGCCGCGAGCGCCGCGGCGACGCCACCCGCCCCCGTCGTCGAACCCGCCACGTGCAGGGTCGCGAGCGCGAGGGCGCGGAGGTCGGGGTCCGTGGAGGCGGCGAGCCGTGACACGCGGTCGGCCGCGTCGGGACCGAGCCCCGTGCCGGGGCGCACCCAGCGCGACAGGAACCGCGCGAGGCCCTGGAACTGCGCCATGGTCCCGGGTTCGCCGGGGTGCAGGAGCATCCTGCCGGCCTGATCGGCGCCCATCTGGTCGGTGACCGCGAGGAGTCCCGCCGTGACGCGGTCGACGGGCTTGGTCTCCCCCCACCAATCGTCCACCTGCGCCTGCAGACGGAGTTCGCTCTGGTCGGTGTGGCAGCCGCGGCATGCGCTCACGAGCCCCAGGCGGCCGTCGAGCCGGGGGCGCGGCACGGGGATCGTGTGGTCGGAGCGGGCGAAGGGTACGGCGGCGCCGACCTCGGGGTGCTGCAGGTAGGGCATGTGGCAGGACACGCAGCGGGCGCCCGGCGAACCGGCGGGGTGGAAGGTGTGCGTCTCGGGGGCTGTCGCCTTGGCGGCGTGGCAAGACGTGCACTGGCGATCGTCGGTCTCGCTGGCCAGCGGGGCGCGGTTGATGTCCCAGTAGCCCAGCCCGTGGGGCTCGTGGCAGCTGACGCAGGTCATGTTGCCGTCGACGTAGCACGACGACGAGAGGTGATTGCCCTGGTAGGCGAAGGTGCGGACGCGCCCGTCCGGGAGGTAGGGATCGTCGCCCAGGATGGGCAGCTTGAGGGCGTGGTATTCGGGGAGGGGCGCGCCGGCCATGTATCCTTCGGTTATCACATCACTCAGTACATGACAACTGAAGCATACATTGAGCGATTCTTCGACCGGGTCGGTGACGCGGCTGGGGAGGCCGATGTCGAGGGGATTGGCGGGATCGCGGGCCGGCGCTGCGGCGGCGTTGGGCGGCGCGGTGCCGGCGGTGGGCGACGCGGTGGCGGTGGTCGGCGGCGCGGTGCTGGCGGTCGCCATCAGCTCCACATGGCGGCGGGCGGGGCCATGGCACGATTCACAGTTGATGTTAAGCGCGGTCCATTGGGTGCGCACGCCGGTGCCGGGCTCGAGGCGGGCCGTGATCTGGCTGCCGTGGCAGGCCTGGCAGTTGGTGAAGCGCGCCAGGGTGCCGAGGATGCGTGTCGGCGGCCAGTCGCCGCAGTCGGCCAGCGCCATGTCCGCCGTGACGGGCACCCAGCCTTCGTCGGTGCGGCTGCCGGTGTTGCAGAACCACTGGCCGAGCTGGCGCGAATAGTCGAAGGGGAGGAACCGCGCCGTACCGTCGGCTGCGCGGGTCACGAAGCCCTGGGTGCCGCCGCCGAGCATGTGGCCGCCGCCGATGACGCCGTCGACGGTGATCCGCTGCTCGGCGTGTCCCTCCTGGCGGACGACGAAGAGGTAGCGTCCGGCGGAGTCGACCACCGGCAGGACGGTTGCGTCGCGGAACACGATGGGCGTGCCGTCGAAGGGCGCGATGACGGTCTCGGGGTCCGGATCGCCGCCGGCGCGGCCGTGGGTGGAGGTGGCCCACGCGGCGTATTGGTCGGCGTGGCAGGTGCTGCAGGCGGCCGAGCCGGCGAAGTCGTCGTGGGTGATTTCGAGGGCCGGGCTTGCTGCGGTCTCCGCCAGGCCGGCGGCGGCCGCAGGGTCGCGGGCGTCGCCGGAGCGGTCGGAGCAGGCGGCCGGCAGCAGCAGCACGGCCGCCACGACCGCGCGTGCCGGCCGCATCGGCCAAATGGTCACCGGCCGCGGCGCCCGTCGCGGGACCAGGCGGGGCCCTCGCAGCGGCAGAGGGTGCGGATGTGCGCGACCAGTGCTCGCTTTTCACCGTCGTCCAGCGACGCCCCGAACGCCGGCATGCGGTGCGACTTGCCCAGGATCCAGCCGCCCGCGTGGATGCCGTCGTAGAGGGTGTCGTCGGGCCTGAGCGACATGGCCGCCGAGTCGGAGTGCACCGTGGGCGCGACCGGGAGGAAGGGCGCGTTGAAGCCGTCGCCCGCACCGGCGACGCCGTGACAGGGGGCGCAGCGGGCCGCGTAGAGCGCCGCCCCGGGCGATGTCGTGTCGGGCGGGGCCGGCAGCAGCGCCACCGGCTCGCCGGCGGACCACTCGGCGTCGCGGCCCAGCAGGTAGGAGGCGATGAGGTCGAGCCGGTCCGGCTGCTCCAGCGAGGCGGGCATGACGGTGCCGGGCATGAGATGCGCGGGATTTTGGATGAGCGCCCGCAGGTACGCGGGGCGCATGCGGTGGACGAGGCCGTCGAGGCGCGGACCGATGCGGCCGCCGTCGTCCCCGAGCTGGTGGCAGCCGAGGCAGCTCCACCGGTCTTGAAGCAGCGTCTCGGCCTTTGCCATGGCGAAGGGGGACAGGGGGGCGGGGTCCCACGGCTGTTCGTCGGACGCCGAACGGGTCATCAGGTAGGCGGTGATGGCGTTGACCTCCGCCGGCTCCAGGAGGAAGTCGGGCATCTGGCCGCCGCGCCCGGGAACCGGTCCAGCGGGCCGGATCGTCACCGGGTCGGACAGGTATCCCGCGAGCCACTCCGGCAGGACCCTGGACCCTTCGACGCTCAGGTCGGGGGCGCTGCGATCGGGCGCAATGTCCGGGTGCGCGTGGCATCCGGCGCAGTTCAAGGTTCGAAACAGCGCTTGGCCCTCGGACCTGTCCGCGTCCGGGTGCCGCTGGCGCGCCGCGAGGAAGGCGTCGTCCACGCCCCGCAGCTCGCGCTCGTTTGTGACGAAGAGGGCCAGGGCCAGGCGCTCCCGTTCGGTCAGGTCGTAGCGCGGCATCCGGGCCGGCGCAATGTCGGGCCGGATCGTCTGCGGATCGGCCATGTAGTGGAAGATGTAGGCCGGTGCGAGTGGTGCGGCTCCGGTGCCCATCGCGGGCGCCACCCTACGGATTTCGTCACCTGCGGGTACGCCTTCGTGGCACGCGCCGCATCCCAGTGCCTGGGCAAGCCGTTCGCCGTCCGGCTGGGCCTGTGCGGGCCGTGCGGTTTCCGCACCGGAGGGGTGCGGGGCGCCGGCGACGAGGGTGCCGCCCGGCAGCGCGCCGGCGAGCACCGCGCTGATGAGCACCGCGCCGGCGAGCAGCGCACCGGCGAACGCCCCGCCCGCGAGCCACGGGCCGGCGACCGGAGTATCCCGGGCACCGCGACTCGCGCGTCGGATCGTTCGTGTTCGCAGCATGGCGCGCCGATGTGGTCAGTGGAGGTAGAAGAACTGGAGGACCCAATACGGCAGCATCCCCGCAAGCGCGGCAACCAGGGCCCCTGCAGTGCCGACTCCCAGCGTCCGGCGAAGGGCCACGGTTCCCGCCACCAGCACCCAGGCCTGCGCCGCCAGGTGAATCCCGCCCACAAGCGGCGCCAGGGCCGCCAGGACGCCGGGTGCGCGCGCGAACCCGAGGGTGCGCTGCAGGGCCGGCCAGGATGCGCCATGGCCCATCCACCTCCGCCCCAATGCGTAAGCGATCCCCGTCCAGACCCACCACTGCACCAGGGCGGCCGCGGCGGCCTTTGCCACCTCCGCCCATCCAAGGGGGTAGTCGCTGCTTGCCACAGCGAGCGAGGCGACGACAACCACGCAGGCGGCCTGGACGCCGGCCCGCGGATCTCCGGCCAACTCTTCATACACACTCGCATCGAGGAGCGCCGCACCACGAATCCGGGCCCAGACGCTCCGGCCGCCGGCGTCGCGGCGACCGGCGGGCTCCGACGCGGTGCGGGTGTCGCGGGACATACGGGAAAGATGCGCCTGGGGGTGCACCGGTGCCAACATCGGGATTCGGGCCACCGGTGTCGGCGCCGCGGCTCCGCCTTGTCGCGCACAAGGACCTTGCCACAACTTCCCGGTTGCCATGGACCCCTTCCCCGCCACCAAACCGCCTCCATCCAGGGAACCGCCTCCGGTCGCGGCCGGTACGGAGACCCTGCCGTCACGGCTGGAGCGCGCCTCCACCTCCGACCGGATCGCGCTGATCGGCGCGCGCGGCCGCTGGAGCTACCCGGAGCTGCTGGGAGCAGCGACGACGGCCCGTGACCGCCTCGCGGCGGCGGTGACGGCAACCGGCCCGGAGGACGGCCCGGACCCCCTCGCCGGGCGGCGCGTCGCCTACCTGATTCCGCCTGGACGCACCCACGTGGCCGTGCAGGTGGGCACATGGCTCGCCCGCGCCGTCGCGGTGCCGCTGGCCATCTCCCACCCCCCGCGCGAACTCGACCATGTGGTCGACGACGCGCGGCCGTCCGTGATCGTGCTGGACCGCGGGCTGCCCCACGCCCCCGCCCTCGCCGCCACCGCGGCGGCGCGCGGCATCCCCACACTGGACGCCGACCGCATCACGGACCCGCCCCGACCCGGCCCCTACCCCGATCGCGCCGCCTTCCTCCCCCCCCGCCCCGCCGACCCCGCCTTCATCATCTACACGAGTGGCACGACCGGACGCCCCAAGGGCGTCCTCACCACCCACCACAACCTCGCGGCGCAGATCACCGCGCTGACCACCGCCTGGGCGTGGCGCCGAAGCGACCGCATCCTCCACACGCTTCCGCTCCACCACGTGCACGGCCTCGTCAACGCGCTGGCCTGCGCCCTCTGGTCCGGCGCCGCCTGCGAATTCGGCCCGGGGGCGCCGGCCTCCACCTGGGACCGCCTCGCGTCGGGCGACGTCACGCTGTTCATGTCGGTCCCCACCGTCTACGCCCGCCTGATCCGCGCCTGGGAGGACGCTCGACGCTCCATGCGGCGACGGTGGGCGCGGGGTGCCCGCGGGCTGCGCCTCATGGTGTCGGGCTCGGCCGCGCTTCCCGCCGCGACGCTCGAGCGGTGGCGCCAGATCACCGGACACACCCTGCTCGAGCGGTACGGCATGACCGAAATAGGCATGGCGCTGTCCAATCCGCTGGATGGCGAGCGCCGCGCCGGTCACGTGGGCCGACCGCTGCCCGGCGTCGAAGTCAGGATCGTCGACGGCGACGGGCGGGCGGTGGGCCCCGGCGGCCAGGGCGAGATCGAGGTGCGCGGTCCCCAGGTGTTCCGCGAGTACTGGGGGCGCCCCCGCGAGACCGAGGCCGGGTTCCGCGACGGCTGGTTTCGCACCGGTGACGAGGGGGAGGTGGGCGAGGGGGGCTACCACCGCATCCTGGGACGGCGCGACGTGGACATCGTCAAGACCGGCGGCTACAAGGTGTCGGCGCTCGAAGTGGAGGAACTCTACCGCACGCACCCGGCCATCCGGGACCTGGCGGTCGTCGGGGTGCCGGACCCCGAATGGGGGGAGCGGATCTGCGCGGCGTGGGTCCCGGGGGACGGCCGCGATCCCGTCGACGGCGCAGCGCTTCGCGCCTGGGGCAAGGACCGGCTGGCGCCGTACAAGGTGCCGCACGACTTCATCCCGGTCGAAGGTCTGCCGCGCAACGCCATGGGGAAGGTGCGCAAGGACGCCGTCACCGGCATGTTCACGCGGTCCCGCACACGCCCGCGGCGAACGTCTTCCGCCAGCGGCGCGGCACTGCCCACCAGTCAGCCGAACGAGGAGCCGACTTGATTCAGGCCATTCTGGACAACCTGCGCACCTACTGGATCGTCCACACGCTTCTCCTCGTCTATACCGTCCTGCTCGCCTACCACGCGTGGTACGGGAACAGGAAGACGAGCGGCGTCGCCGACTACTTCGTCGGAGGACGCTCGATGGGTCCCATCGCCATCGGCCTCTCGTTCTTCGCCACCTATTCCAGCACGAACTCGTTCGTCGGCTTCTCGGGGCAGGCCTACGACTGGGGAATCACCTGGTTCCTGCTCGTGCCCGCGGTCGTCGGGTTCTCGCTGTTCGCCTGGGTCGCGGTGGCGCCCCGGCTGCGGACCTTCACGGAATCGCTCGGTTCGCTGACGATCCCCGACTTCATCGGCTTCCGCTTCGGAAGCACGCCGGCGCGCGTGCTCGCGGCCGTGATCGTCATCTTCGCGTCGTTCTTCTACATGACGGCGGTCTTCAAGGGGATCGGGAACCTGCTGGAGGTCTTCCTCGAGATCCCGTACCGCAGCGCGATCATCATCGTCTTCTTCATCGTGATGATCTACACGGTGCTGGGCGGGTTCATCTCGGTGGTGAAGACCGACGCCGTGCAGGGCGTGGTGATGATCATCGCGGGCATCCTGCTGTTTCGGGGCACGGTCGCTGCCGCGGGGGGGCTCGATTCGGTCGGTGCGCTGGCGGGCGACCCGGCCACGGAGCCGCTGATGCGATGGGGGGGCGGTGTGTCGGTACCCCTGGCGCTGGGCGTGGTGTTCGCCGGGACGGTCAAGTTCGCGGTGGAGCCGCGGCAGCTGTCGCGCTTCTATGCGCTCGAGAGCAGGGCCGCGATCCGGAAGGGCGTGTGGGTGTCCACCGCCGCGTTCATTCTCGTGTATTCGCTCCTGATCCCGGTGGGACTGTACGCGCGCAACATCCTGCCCGGCGGACTGGCCGACACCGACCTGGTCGTGCCACAACTGCTCGCCGCGCCCGATGTCTTCGCAGCCGGCACGAGCGCGTTTCTCCTGCTGGCCATGGTGGCGGCCGCCATGTCGTCGCTGGACAGCGTGCTGCTCGTCCTGGCGTCGACCGTGCAGCGGGATCTGGTGGGCGTGGCGTTCGGGGCCGGCTCGGAGCGCGCCACCCTGCGGGCGACGCGGTGGTACGTCGCCCTCTTCGCCCTGATCACCGCCATCATCGCGCTCAACCCGCCCGACGGCGTGGTGGCGCTCACTGCGTTTTCCGGAGCGGTCTACGGGGCCTGTTTCGGCCCGGCGCTGCTGTTCGGACTGTACTGGAGGAGGGGCAACGGGACCGCCACCGTGACGTCGTTCATCGTCGGGCTCGCAGTGCTGCTGCTGTGGAACCGCCTGCCGGGCACCGAGGGGGTTCACCAGGTCTTCCCGGGCGTGGCGCTGTCGTTCCTGGCCTACTGGGCGGTGGCGAAATGGACGCCTGCGTACAAGTCCGGGGAGATGGACCGCCTCTTCGAAGCGGAGAGGCGCGGGTGAGGGCGTCGGGGCGGGCGGCTGCCGTCCGCCGGCGCGCGACCACCGCCCGTCAGCGCGCCACCAGCGTCCCGTCCCTGACCCACACCTCCCCACCCGCCTCGACCGTGGCGTCGGTGAAGAAGTTCCAGCGCACGTATCCGCCCCCGACCGCTCCACCGAGCTCGGTGTTGTCTCCCAGCGAGAGCCTCACGACGCCGCCGCCGTACCCGTAGTACGGGATCCATTCCTCGCCCTCGGGGATGGCCAGCATCGGGTTGAGTCCGACCGCCAGCTCCCGGAAGGTGCGGCCCGCCTCGCCTGCGGCATCCAGTTCGGCGATCACGCCCTCCTCCCCGCCGTCCGCCTTCACGTCGACGACGCGACCGCCCTCGAATGTCAGCACCAGCCCGTCGGCCCGCGTGCCGGCCCACAGCGCGGGCGGGAAGGCGATCGTTCCGGCGACGGTTTCCAGCACCGGCGACACCCGCGCGGCGCCCGCAGGCAACTCCACCTCGCGGTCGATCAGGTTGCGGGCCTCCGCCATTCGCGCCGCCGAGGCGTCCCCGTCCTGGCGCGTCACCGGACGGTCGGCCACCTCGAAGCTGATGTCGGTGCCCGCCGGGGTGGTCACCCGCACCACGCCCCGGCGCAGCGCTGCCTCGAACGCCACGAGCGACGCGGCGAGTGCGTCGTAATCGGTACCCAGCAACGCCCTCTGGTACACCCTGTCGACGTCCTCGTCCACCGGCAGCTCCCGCATGTCGAACGCGGTCGCGCCGGCCCAGTGGAAGTGCACGGTACGGCCCCGGTCCGCGCGCAGAACGTTCTGCAGGGCGCGGTACACGTCGTACGCGACGTCGGGCGAGGGGGTGGCGCCCGGCAGCTTGATCGCCAGGTCCACGTCGGCGAGCGCGTCGGCCCAGCCGTCCGGATCGCTGCCGAGCGCCGACGCGAAGTCCGTGGGCTCCCCGCCGGGTAGCGGGGCACCGAAGTTGTCCACCGCACCCAGGTAGGTCGCGCCCGCGTCGGCAACGCCCAGGCTCAGCAGGGGGAGAATCGGGTCCCAGCGGCTGCCGGGCTGTCCGAGCAGCAACACCCGCTCGCCGGGCTGCAGTCCGGCGCGTTCCAGCACCGTCGCGGCGATGGCCGGGATGTCGAGCGACCCCGCGGCCGACGGCTCGGGGCCGTCGCCGGCGTCGGGTGCGCAGGCCCCTGCCATGTGGAGGCAGCCGGCCGCGAGGAAGCCTGTAAGCGTGGTGCGGCGTGGCATGGGGCGCCTCCTTGCGCTCGGTGTCATCCGTTGCAGGCGTAACGTGCCCGCGCCAGAATACAGTATGCATTCCAGAGCAGTCCCGGCCATCCTGACGGTCCTGGCGGGCTCGCTGGGGGCCTGGCAGGACGCCGGCGCCCAGACGATTCGCGGCAACGTGACCGACCCCGTATCGGCCCGTCCCGTCGCCGATGCGCTGGTGGTGGTCGTGAACGAAGCCGGAGAGCGGGTCGCAAGCGCTTTCACCGATCCCGGCGGGAGGTTCGCGATCGACACGCCGGGCAGCGGCGCGTACATGGTGGGCGTCGCGCAGATCGGGTATCAGCAGGCGATCTCACCGCGGCTCGATATCGGCGCGGACGATGTCACCCTGGACATCCTGCTCCCCCCCACCCCCATCACCCTCGACTCGCTCACGGTGCGGTCCACGCGCAACACCCCGGATGCCGGGCGCCTGCGCGGCCTGCTGTCGGACGAACGAGCGCGGGGGACGCTGGTGGGGCGCCTGACGCGCGCGGAGATCGAGTCGCGCGGCCCACGCAGCGACCTGGTGTCGCTTCTGACGACCATGAACATCCCGGGCCTGCGCGCGCGCCGCATGGCGCTCTCCACGGGAGCTCCCGAGACCGGCCTGTGCGTCGAACTGGGGCGCAACCGCGCCGTGCTGCAGAAGACGCGCAGCCGTCTTGCCGGCGCGAGGGACCAGCTGGGCATGGCCGACGAGGACGACATCGAGGCGCGCGCGGGCGCGTGCGCCATGGTGGCCGTGCACGTGAACGACATGCCCGTGCGCGACCCGTCCGAGGTCCTGGCGAGCATCACGCCGGCGGAACTGGAGGGACTGGAAGTCGTATCGCCGCTGGAGGCGCTGGCCCGTTACGGGGCCCGCGCAGCCAACGGGGCGCTTCTGCTCTGGACCCGCTAGCCGGGCGGGCCGCGCGTCGCCTTCGCCTCGCTAGTCCCTCTCTACGTATAAGAGGACGATCCTCCCGCTGCCGTCGTTGTCCCGCCCCACGACCACGGACAGCTTGCGCGCCTCGTCGCGGCCGGATGTCACTTCCAGATGTCCACGGTCGTCGTGGGGCCCCACAACCAGGACCGACTTCCTGAATCCCGCCTCGTCCAGCGCCTCGCCATACCACGAAACGACATCGCGCGCCGAGGCATCGGTGGTCAGCACCACCGCCCCCGCCCGGCCGGTTTCCGTGCGCTTCGAGAAGAGCTCCCTCGTCACGCGGGCATCCGGATATACTGGCACCCAGTCCGGCAGGTCCGCCGCCGCGTCCCCCGCACCGAAGAGCATTTCACCGTCCGGCGAGGAGATGCTCAGAAAGCCGCCGTCATCGCTTCCCCGCACCTCGATCCTGGTCTCGCCGTCGGATGTCCGGATACGGATCCGCCCCCCGGACTCGTCCGCTTCGCCCTCGAACCGGATGCCCTCCATGGCTTGTTCCACCGCCTGCGCAAGATCCGCCGTGACCAGCTCGCCCACGATGGTCTCCGCCGGATGCTCGTGGTACTCCGCCGGATGCTCGTGGTACTCGGCAGCCACCTCCGACGCCTTGCGCACAACCAGCATCCCGACAATGACGAGCGTCGTGAGCCCAACCGCGAAACAGCCTGCCACGATGAGCATGATGCGGGCGAGCGGCGAAAGGCGCCGGCGGTCGTAACGCGTTGCTTCCGAGTAGGGGTCGGACATCATTCGTTCTCCTGGCGGTTCGACATGTCGTAGCTACGGGACGCCGGGGTCGTTTGTTTCGCGCGTCTCCGGTGCGAGGCCGTGCGACCCGCGGGCCGCCGCTGTAGCTTGGTGCGCCATGCCGACCGTAGCTTCCTCCGCCGAACGAGCGCGCGCGATCTGCCGCGCGGCCGCGGCCCTCCTGTGGACCGCCGCGGTCGCCGCCGGACTGCTCGCCGCGTGGGCTCCTGCGCTGGTCGCACCGGCCTCCGGGGCCGCGTGGCGGTCCAGGACCAGGCGCCGGGCGATGCGCATCTGGGGCAAGGGCATGATGGCTTGCGCCGGCGTCCGGGTTGCCGCCGACGGCGTCCCGCCGCCCCTCGGCGCGCTGGTCGTCTCCAATCACCTTACATACCTGGACATCGCGGCGGTTGGCTCGGTCGCGCCCGTCGTCTTCGTCTCCAAGGCCGAGGTGCGCCGCTGGCCGTTCCTGGGTTTCGTGGCGGCGCTCGGCGGAACCGTGTTCGTGGACCGGTCCAGGAGGCGAGACGTCGTCCGCGTGCTGCGCGGAATGAAGGAGACGCTGGCGGGCGGGGACCGCGTCCTGGTCTTCCCGGAGGCGACCAGCACCGACGGATCGACCATTCGTCCGCTGAAACCCGCGCTCCTGGCCGGCGCAGCCGAGAGCAACAGTCCCGTCTACTGGATGACGATATCGTACCGCACGCCACCGGGGAGCCCGACGGCGCGTGAACGCGTGTGCTGGTGGCAGGGAGTCGGCTTCGTGGCGCACGTCCTGGGACTGTTCGGACTCAGGCGGGTGTACTGCGCGATCCGTTTCTGCGACGCCCCGGTACGCGCCCGGTGTCGCAAGAAGCTCGCGTCTGCGCTGCGGGCCGAGATGCTGCGCCGGTTCGAGCCGGTCGACAGCTGGCGGTAGCCCGATGGCCTGGATCGAGCAGATTCCGCCCCGCGACGCCGCCGGGCTCCTCAAGAAGGAGTTCGACGCGGCCATTGCGCGCTCGGGGCGTGTCTGGAACATCGTGCGGGTGATGAGCCTGAATGCGCCGGTGCTCAGGTCCGCCATGGCACACTACAGAGCAATCATGTTCGGTCGCTCTCCGCTGTCGCGGTTCCAGCGCGAACTGCTCGCCACGGTGGTCTCGGCCGAACTGGACTGCTTCTACTGAACGCAGGCGCACGCGCACGACCTCCGGGCAGAGGTCACGGAGATGGGCCTGGGCGCCGAGGAAGGCGACATGCTGGTGCACCAGGTCGTGACCTCCTGGCGAGACGCGCCGCTGTCCGCGACCGACCAGGCGCTGTGCGACTACGCGTCCGCGCTGACCCGCAAGGAGCGAACCATGACCGAGGCGGATCTGGACCGGCTTCGCGGCGAGGGGTTGAGCGACCGCGCGATCCACGACGCGGTGCAGGTGATCGGCTTCTTCAACTACATTACCCGGGTCGCGGACGGCCTCGGCGTGGAGCCGGAACCCTTCATCCCCGCGTGGGGTCTGGACGAGTGACACTGGTTTGTCGTACCTTGACGCCGATCGTTGCCCGGGCCATCCCGGGCGTACCACCTAAGGAGCAAAGCGGAAATGACTGGACAGGGCGGAACGCGGATCAGGGTCACGTTGCGGTGGCTGCAGGTTCTCGACAATCTGGAGCCGTTCTTCAAGGAGAAGGGCGAGTTCGTCTTCCGGGCGAAGGTGGCCACCGACAACCATGGCGGTCAGGTACAGGAGACCCGGATGCCGTCGCAGGGGCACTACTCGATCTCGGACCGCCCGCGCTGGAACCGCCTCAAGGACCTCGACAAGGTGCTTTTCGAGGGTGAAGTGACCGACCACCTGGTCATCGAACTGCGCGGCGAGGAACTCGACCAGTTCAGCGCCAACGACCAGCTTGACACCTACAGGCGGACCTTCACGGGCCCGATCGGGGGGCACGTCGCCGTGATCCAGCCGGGGGACGAGGGCTCCGACGACCCGGAGAACATGTCCAACTGGCGCATCGGCTACGAGATCGAGAAGGTCTGACCGAACGGCGCCAACTCCGCCACCGGCCTTCGGACAAGCCGCTCCAACGCCGCACAGTCAGGCAGCCCCGCTCTCATGCAAGCGACGCGGCCACGCGCCGGATCTTCTCGACCATCGAGTAGAAGCCGTTGCGCCGGTTCGGGCTGAGGGCTTCTCCCAGCTTCAGGCGATCGAAGATGTCGGACAGGTCCACCGCCAGCGCCTCTTCCGGCGGGTTTCCGTTGTACACCTCCGCCAGGATCGCGAAGAGTCCCTTCACGATGACGGACTCCGAGTCCCCCACGAAGCGCAGGACGGGAGGATCGCCGTCTTCGAGTCCGCCGGCGAGCCAGGCAGGACTCATGCATCCGCGCACCTGATTCTCCTCCGTCTTGAGCTCGCTCGGCATCGGCGGCAAACGTCGGCCGAGCTGGATGATGTAGTGGTATCTCAGCGTTCGGTCGGCCAGGCTGTTCAGCCTCTTCTCGAGCTGTTCCAACGTCATGCGGAGGGGTCTCCTTGCGTGAATCCGAATAAATGCCGAAGTTCAAGGGATGCGAATCCTGCCCGTCAAGCGCCGGCACGACCCTGCACGTCCCCGGAGGGGTTTTTCGATCCGGCAACGGCTCAAGGGGCGTGCGGTACCTTACGACCCTCCCAACCGTTTCGAAACGGTACACACCGAGATCGACCCCGCGCACCTGGCCGGCGAGCCTCCCCGAACGGAGTTCCTGCCGGACGCCACGCGGGAGATCATAGCCACCAACCGCAGCCCCGACATTCCCTTCGACGCCTCGGTCAACCCCTACAGGGGCTGCGAGCACGGGTGCGTCTACTGCTACGCGCGGCCGACCCACGAATTCCTCGGCTTCTCGTCCGGACTCGACTTCGAGAGGAAGATCCTGGTGAAGCGGCGCGCGCCCGAACTGCTTCGACAGGCCCTCTCGATCCGGTCCTGGAGACCGAGGCTGATCGGCATGTCGGGTGTAACCGACCCCTACCAGCCGGCGGAACGACGCCTGCGGCTGACCCGGGGCTGCCTGAAGGTGCTGAGCGACTTCCGGAACCCCGTGGCCATCGTGACCAAGAACCACCTGGTGACGCGCGATGTCGACGTGCTCGGAGACCTTGCCCGGCACGACTGCGTCCACGTCACGCTGTCGGTGACGACGTTGAGGAACGAGCTGCAGCGCGTGATGGAACCCCGCACCTCCGTTCCCGCCAGGCGGCTCGACGCGATCCGGCGCCTCTCCGGCGAGGGGATACCGGTGGGCGTGTTCGTCGCGCCGGTGATTCCCGGACTCAACGACGACGAGATCCCAGCGATCCTGGAGGCGTGCGCCGAGGCGGGCGCGTCGTACGCGTCGTTCCTCCTGCTGCGGCTGCCGATGGGCGTGGCCGACCACTTCGTGAACTGGCTGGAGGCCACGTTCCCCGACCGGAAAGACAGGGTCCTGGGGAGAATCAGGGAGGTGCGCGCCGGCAAGCTCAACGATTCAGGGTTCCACAGTCGTTTCCGCGGCCAGGGACAATACGCCGAACAGATTCAGGCGCTGTTCCGCGCCGCCGCACGGAAGGTCGGTCTCACGGGCAAGCCGCCGCGTCTCACGACCGCCGCGTTTCGCCGGGACGGTGGCACCCAGGGAGACCTCTTCGCGGCAGCCGCGCCTACAACCGGCTGAGCATGTACGCGTACGCGGACACCGCCTCCACCTGCTCATCGGTCAACGGCATGCCCGCGCGGGGAAGCATGGCTCCCGGATGCTCGATCGGCTGCGACACGCCGGTCTTCACGAGTTCGATGATCGACTGATACTCGCCGTCCACATTGATCCAGGTGTCGTCGGTGAGGTCGGGCGCGAGCGGCCCGCCCGTGGCCTCGATCGTGTGACAGGTGTAGCAGATGCCACCTCCGTTGAAGAGGTCGCGGCCCTCGCGAACCATGTCGACCGTCACGCCCTCCGGCAGCTGAGCGGGATCGAGCCCGGCCAACAGGTCGACGGGCTCCGTAGCGGCCTCCTCCGCAGGGGTCACGTCCGCCTCCCCGGCTCCTTCGGAAGCGGAGGACCCCGAATCTCCGCCGCCGCAGGCCGAAAGCGGCACGAGCGCCGCCGCGAGCATCGCGTAGCGGAGAGGTCGATGTGTCTTGCTGCGGGTCATTAACTTTGTTCCTCGAATGAATGAGTCGTGCCTGGCGCGAGTTTTCGGTCGTGCCAATGGAAGCTCGCCTGCGGGCGCCGCAATGGTCAACCGCGACGCGGACCTTTCCGCGGAGGGATCACGGATCACATGACAGCTGCTTCGACGCGCGTCGCGGTCATCGGAGCCGGACCGGCCGGGTTCTTCGCGACGGAGGCCCTTCTCAAGGGGAACGAGGGCGTCGCCGTCGACATGATCAACAACCTGCCCGCGCCGTACGGACTCGTCCGCGACGGCGTGGCCCCGGACCACCAGGCCATCAAGTCCGTGGCGCGGGTCTACGCCCGGATCCTGGCCCGGGACGAGGTCCGCTACTTCGGCAACGTCGCGCTCGGCAGGGACGTCACTCTGGAGGATCTGCGCCGACGGTACGACCAGATCGTCTACGCGTTCGGCGCGCAGAGCGACCGGCGCCTGGGCATCCCGGGCGAGGATCTGGCCGGGAGCCACGCCGCGATGCACTTCGTGGGCTGGTACAACGCCCACCCCCACTTCCGCGAGCAGGAATTCGACCTGGACTGCGAGGACGTCGTGGTCGTCGGCAACGGCAACGTCGCCATTGACGTGGCACGCATCCTGGTGCACTCCCCCGACCGCCTCGCCACCACCGACATCGCCGACCACGCGCTGGCGGCGCTCAGGCGGAGCCGCGTGAGAAGGGTCACGCTGCTGGGCCGCCGTGGCCCCGCCCAGGCGTCGTTCACCAACCCGGAGCTGCGCGAATTCGGCCGGCTGGACGGCATCTCGGCGCAGGTGGACGCCGCCGAACTGGAGCTCGACGCCGCGAGCGAGGCCGAGATCGCCGACAACGCGGTGCGGAAGCGCAACATGAACACGCTGCGCGGATACGCCGAAGCGGTGCCCGGAGACGGCGAGACGGTGCCCGCCGGCGGCGACCGCGTGGTGCGGTTCCGCTTCCTGGTGTCGCCGGTCGAGGTGGTGGGCCTCGACGGCAGGGTGCGCGCGGTCCGCGTGGAGAGGAACCGCCTGGTCGAGCGCGAGGGTGGCTACCTGAGCGCCGAGGGCACCGGCGTGATGGAGACGCTGCCGTGCGGGATGCTGATTCGCTCCGTGGGATACCGGGGCGCCCCGGTGCCGGGTGTTCCGTTCGACGAGCGCGCCGGGACCGTGCCGAACAAGGGGGGCCGCGTGCTGGCGCGTGCCGGTGGTGCGGAGGTCGTCCCGGGCGAGTACGTGGTGGGGTGGGCGAAGCGGGGTCCGTCGGGTGTGATAGGGACGAACAAGGCCGACGCGGCGGCTACGGTGGCCCTGATGCGCGAAGACCGGGACGCCGGAGTTGTCACGGGGAGCCTGCGGAAGGGTGCGGATCCCGTCGCGGCGAAACCCGGGCGCGACACCGACCTCGCCGCCCTGCTGGAGCGGCGCGGCGTCCACTGGGTCGACAACGCCGGGTGGGAGCGCCTGGACGCATGCGAAACGGCGCTCGGCAAGGCCCAGGGACGGCCGCGGGTGAAGTTCTGTACCGTGGGCGAGATGCTCGCGGCCGCGGCCGCGCCGGAGCCCGCGTCCGAAGACTGACTCGGGCCGCGCGTCAGCTGCCCTGCCGCGCGTCAGCTGCCGCCCGCGAGCCGCCAGAACTGCGCCACCAGGAAGCAGACCACGAAGCCCATGACCAGCGGCAGCAGCGCGGATACGGTCGTCCAGCGACCGCTCCTCGTCTCCTTGTAGATGGTGTAGATGGTCGTGGAGCAGGGGTTATGCAGCAGGCTGAACAGCATGAGGTTGACGCCGGTCAGCAGCGTCCATCCCCCCGCGCGCAGCAACGACTCCATCTCTCCGGCCGATTCTCCTTCGAACATCACCCCGGCCCCGGCGCCGAGTTCGGGCGTGCCCAGGGTCAGGACGGTGAGCATCAGCACGGTCGGAATCACGATCTCGTTCGCCGGTATCGCGATGATGTAGGCCAGCAGGATCACCCCGTTCAGCCCCAGCAGAATGCCGAAGGGGTCCATCCAGGCGATCGCGTGCTCGGCCAGCGAGGTGCCGCCGACGCCGATGTTCGAGATCAGCCAGATGACCGCGCCGGCGGGGACCGCAAAGAGCACCGCCCGCCACAGGATGATCAGGGTCCGGTCGATGATCGAGGTGTAGAGCGTCTGCAGGACCCGGGGCGGGCGGTAGGGCGGCAGTTCGAGCGAAAAGGTCGTCGCCTCGCCCTTCAGCACTGTGTTGGAGAGGCCCCACGAGGTGAGGAACATGAAGGCGATTCCCAGCAGCGCGATGGTCACGACGGCGCCGGCGGAGACGAAGCCCGCAAGGTGCGGCGGCACGAGCGCGCCGATGAAGATCGTGGCGATCAGGATCTGCGTCGGCCAGCGGCCGTTGCAGAGCGAGAAGTTGTTGGTGATCACCGCGATCAGCCGCTCCCGGGGGCTGTCGATCACGCGGGTGGCGACCACCCCGGCCGCGTTGCAGCCGAAGCCCATGCTCATGGTCAGCGCCTGCTTGCCGTGGGCGCCGGCGCGCCGGAAGAGCGAGTCCAGGTTGAAGGCGACGCGCGGGAGGTATCCGAAGTCCTCCAGCAGGGTGAACAGGGGGAAGAAGATGGCCATGGGCGGCAGCATGACGCTCACCACCCACGCGGTCGCCAGGTAAACCCCGTCGAAGAGAAAGCCGCTGAGCCACCAGGGCATTCGGGCCCACTCGCCGAAGCCGAGCAGAACGGGGTGCAGATTGTCGATCAGCAGCGTCGCCAGCATCGCCGACGGGACGTTGGCGCCGGCGATCGTCAGCCAGAAGACGACCGCCAGAATCATCAGCATCAGCGGGAATCCGAAAACGCGGCTCGTCAGCCAGCGGTCCAGCCAGCGGTCCAGGGCCGCGCCTGCGCCTTCCAGGCCCCGCTTCACGCTCGTCCCGGCAATCCGGGCAGCCTCGCGGTAGAGATTCTCGGCCACGGCGTCGTGAAATCCGGGCCGGAGCGTCCAGCGCTGCCGCGTGGCGGCATCGAGGATGCGTGCGCGCGCAGCCGTCACCTCGGGCCGCGGCCCCTCGCGCGGTCGCGTTCCGCGGGTGCCTCCCGTCCCGCCCTCACCGGCCCTGCCCCCCTCACCCTCGTCGGTCTTGCGCGCTACCGGAGCCGTGTCCGGAGTCAGATCCCCGATTTCGCCGGACCGCACCGCTTCGGTGACGCGTTCGTCCGCGTTTAGCAGGCGCAGCGCCACCCACCTCCCGTTCGGCAACTCCGGAAACGCCTCCGCGATCAGCGGCTTGAGGGCATCCACCGCGTCCTCCACTCCGGCCGGATGCGATGCCACGCGGTGCGGCGCGGTCTTGCGCGCGCCGCTGGCCACCTGCGACGCCGTGTGCAGCAACGCGTCGATCCCTTCACCCCGGCGGGCCACCGTGGGCACCACCGGAACGCCGAGTTCCTTCTCCAGGCGCGCGGGATCGACCGTGACGCCGTTGCGTCGGGCCTCGTCGATCAGGTTGAGGCAGACCACCACCCGATCGGTGATTTCGAGGATCTGGAGCACCAGGTTCAGGTTGCGCTCCAGGCGCATGGCGTCCACCACGACGACGGTCACATCCGGCTGTCCGAACAGGACGAAATCGCGCGCGATCTCCTCGTCGGCGCTCCCGGCCTGGAGCGAATAGGTGCCGGGCAGGTCGACCACCTTGACGCGGCGCCCGTCGTGCAGAAACGCGCCTTCCGCCCGGGTCACGGTCTTGCCGGGCCAGTTGCCGGTGTGCTGCCGGAGCCCGGTCAGGGCGTTGAAGACGGTGGTCTTGCCCACGTTCGGGTTGCCGGCGAGAGCGATCAGGTGATCCCACTTGTGCGGGCTGAGACCGAGGCGAACAAGGTTCCGGTTGCGCCGGTGTCCAGGGTCGTGGCGCTCGGCGGCGGCTGCCCGGGAGGTCATGGCCCGTCCTCCGCCGATTCGCCGTTGACGTGGATCAGTGCGGCCTGCTCGCGGCGCAGCGCGACCAGCGCGCCCCTGATGTCGTAGGCGACCGGATCGCCCCCGGCGCTGCGCATCCGGGCGCTTACGACCGTGCCGGGCACGACGCCGAGGTCGAGGAGCCGCCGACGCGCCGGGCCCCGGCAGCGCGTCGAGATCCCGACCACGGTGGCAGAGTCGCCCGGCTCCATCTCGGCCAGCGTCCGCGACCAGCGCGGACCGGCCACGTCCTCCGCAATCTCGACGGTCACGTTGCGGGCCAGCGCGCTGGACACCTCGTACCGCCTGTCGCCGGTCTGGAAATGGACTCGCCCCGCTTCTCCCTCCAGACGCCGCACCGGCTCCATCAGGCCGAGTCCGAGCGCGACCAGTTGACCGTAGATCTCGGGGGGCTCGTCCTCCAGGTGGACGATCACGGCCTGATCGCCCGTTCGCAGGGCGGACAGCGGGACTCCGGACCGGGCGGGGATCTCGCCCGAAGCCGTGGGGATCGGGTCCCCATGTGGGTCGTAGACGGGGTTGCCCAGCGCGGCGGCGAGGTCTTCGGTCTCCTCCACCGACAGCGTGTGTTCGCGGTTTTCGGCCTGGTCGTGCCATTCCTCGGGACGCGTTCCGGTCCTGTCCGCGAGGAAGCGTTCCCACAGGCGGTGGGTGCGCACGATACGCAGGGCCTGTCCGCGGCCGGAGTCGGTGAGATTGAACCTGGCGCCGTCCGCGGTCACCAGATCGCGTTCCTCGAGCTTCTGGAGCAGACGGATCGCCTGGTGCCGAGAGATCTGGACGCCGCCGGCGACGCTGTCCGCCGTGGCCGGCAGCCTGTCGTACTCCAGCTTGTGGAGCTGCTTGAGCACGTCTTCCAGCCGCACGCGCTCGGTCAGGCGAGCCAGCCGGCGCACGCGCGCGGCGGCGCCGGTGCCGGGCCACACGACGACACAGCCGAGCACAACCAGGGCCGCGAAGACCACCAGTGCAAGGATTGGATTGGGCATACGGATAATTTAGGCAAGCCTAAATATTTCCGCAACGCCTGTCGCCCACCGGGGTGGCCGTCGCGTCGCCCGTCGCGTCACCCGCCACGGAGCCCGCCCTCCGACCGCCGGATTTGGCGAGACGCGCCCGAACGCCTATTGTACGTGCGTACCTCCCGCCGAATGATCGGAAGACAGAGTATGACCCTACGTCTGTTGCCCGCCGCGCTGGTCCTGGCAGCGAGCCTGTTGCCGGCGGACGCCGACGCGCAGATGAGGCGCCACCCGGGAGCCCCCGGCAGCGACGGGTACTCGGCCGCGGCCGCCAGGGCCGAGTTCTACGCCGACGTCCTGGAACACACGAACGAGTTGCTGGCCAAGTGGCGCCAGGCTTGGGCGGAAGACGACCTCGACGCGGTGCTGGAACTCTACACCGAGGACGCGCTGTTCATCTTTACCAACGACGCGCCGGTTCAGGGACGCGAAGCAATCCGCGAGAAGCTGGTGACGCTGCTCGAGAGGACCGGCGAGGTGCAGGCGGCATTCACCGACTTCGACGCCAGCGGGCGCATGGGCCTCGTCTCGGGCCTTCTGACCTTCCAGATGCGCGATGCGCGCAGGTCACGCACGGTGGGCGGGCTGCACATGACCGTACTGATCCGCCAGGGACGTGACTGGAAAATCCGCAGCCAGCTGTTCAGGCTCGACGACCCGGTGGACGGCGTGGTCACGCTGGGCAGACCGGGCACGCCGGGCGTTCGGCTGCCCGGATAGGCGCTACTTCCGCAGTTCGTACATCCTCACGTACTGCACATCCAGATCGTCCGTCCACACCCCCAGTATGTAGTCCTCGCCGATCTCCATGTACGGCGCCTGGTACTGGACGAAGGCTCGCTGGAGCCCGGGCGGCACCGACACGCTGCCCAGCCAGGTGCCGTCGGGTGCGTGGATCTCGAACGGCGGGGGCTCGGCGCCGGCCACGTAGTAGGGCTGCAGCCACAGATTCCCGGCCGCGTCGGCGTGGATGGAGCGAAGCACGGGGAGCGTGGGGGCTCTGGGCCGGTCGCGCCACATGCGCCGGAACCCCGCGATGTCTTCAGGCGTGGCCGCTTCCGGATTCGGGAAGGCAATCTCGACGATGCCGTCCAGATGGAGGTCGACGAGGGCGGCGGTCGCTTCGAGGGGCGCCACATCGCGCCTGAAGAGCGCCGAGGTCGTGCCGTCGCGAGGGGAGATCAGGCTCACCGACCAGGCTTCCGTGTCGATCACCGTGAGACTCCCGGCCGCAGCCGCGAACTCCGGCCCCTTCGCGAACACGTACCAGCCGTGCGACCAGCGGTCCCCATTGATCCGCACATGCGCCTCGTGCCCGGGCAGAACCATCAGCGACCTCACGGTCCCGTCCCCGAGGTCCAGCGCCGCCAGCCGCTCCGAGGGCCACCGAACGATCCCGGTCGGCATCTCGTCGCCGTATTCTATGAACCGCACAACGAGGCGACCGTCCACGACGGCCACCGCCTTGTCGGCCACCGTCGTCTCGGCCCCGGCGCCGTCCCCCGTGATCGCCACCCGGAACGTGCGGGCCAGCCCGCCCGCGGGATCGAACAATTGGGCGCGCATGAGACCGGCATCGTAGGTCACCAGGGAATCGCCGATCGTGGTACCAACGAAATCAAGGCTCTCGAATTCGCCTGGCCCTTCTCCGAACCTGCCCACACTCCACTGGAAGGTGCCCGCTGCCTCGTAGCTCCGCAGCTCCGACGCCCCCCGGTCCGCGACGACGATGTCACCGGTGCTCAGGCGCGCGGCTGCCACGACTTCGCTGAACTGGTATTCGGGTGCGCCGCTGACCGTCCCGATCTCGACGAGCGGCTCCGCTTCGACCGTCCAGCCCTCGCCGGGCGCCCACAGCGGCGTGACAGCCGTGGCTATCGTGATTCCGGCCGAGTCGGTGTGTATGGTGTGTATTGATGCCGGGGCGGTGTCGCAGGCGACAGCGGCAACCAGGCCAGCGAGTGCGAGGAACGCGGGGGGTGTAGGTCCTTGGTCGGGCATTGGCCGACTACTTGTCGAGCCTGTACATCCGCACGTACTGAACATCCAGGTCGTCCGTCCAGACGCCCAGTATGTAGTCTTCGCCGATTTCCATGTACGGCGCCAGGATCTGGACGAAAGCCCGCTGGAGCCCGGGCGGCACCGACACGCTGCCCAGCCACGTGCCGTCCGGTGCGTGGATCTCGAAAGGCGGGGGCTCGGCGCCGGCCAGGTAGTACGGCGCGACCCACAGGTTCCCGGTGGCGTCGACGTGGATGGAGCGAAGCACGGGAAGGACGGGGGCTCTGGGGTGGTCGCGCCACATCTGCTCAACGCGATCAAGCTCCTCGGGAGGAAGTCCGCTGAGCGCTTCCAGGATTCCGGCCAGGTACTCTTCGAAGACTGCGTCCGTAGCCTCGCGCGGCTCCACATCGCGTCGCACGATGCCTTGAATGGCGCCATCGGCCGGGGATAGGACCCGGACCAACCAGGCTTCGGTGTCGATGACGGCGACACGGTCAGCGGAGGCCCCGAATTCGGGGTGGTTGCCGAAGGCGTACCGATCTCTCCGACCGCCGCGGTACGCAGCTTCCTCTCCGCCTACCACAATCAGGTCATTGACGGAACCGTCTCTCAGCGCGATGGCCACCAGGCGGTCGTCGATCCACCGCACGACACCGCTTGTCCTCTGGTCGCCGAGCTCGAGGAAGCGAACGATCAGATAGCGCCCGGCAATGCCCACAGCCTTGTCGGGAGCCGACAGGTCCTCCGGGGACGGCACGCCGCCGCCGTCGGCATCGAATCGCTGGGGACGCACGTCGAAGCTCCGCGCCACCTGCCCCTCGGCGTCAAAGAGCTGCACGCGCATCAGCGTCTCGTCGTAGGTCACCAGCGAATCGCCGGCAATGGTGCCGAGGAAGTCCAGGCTCTCGAATTCGCCGGGGCCTTGCCCGAACCTGCCGGCGCGCCACTTGAAGTCGCCTGTTGCGTCGTAGCTTCGCAGTTCCGAAGCGGCCCGATCCGCGACCACGATGTCGCCGTTGCTCAGCCGCGTCGCCGCCACCACTTCGCCGAACTGGTACTCGAGCGGCCCGTCGACGGTGCCGATCTCGACGAGGGGTTCGTCGGGCACGGTCCAGCCCTCGCCGGGGCCCCACAGCGGCTCGACGACGGTGGCGATGGGGATGCCGGCCGAGTCGGTGTGTATGGTGTGCACTGGAGGGGGAGCGGTGTCGCAGGCGGCGGCTGCCAGCAGGATTACAGCCACGGCTGCGTGGGCCGCAACCGACAAGATGGTCGCCCGGCCATGGGCGTTCATGCCGGCCCCGGCACGGGCTCGACCTCAATCGGGTTCGCCAGGGCACCCACGCTCGGGATATCCAGTTCGTCCCTGGCAACGCCGTAGAGGAGGCCGCCATACACCGACGTCAACCGGAATCGCTCTGGCAGAATAACCACCCGCTTCCGCATGGTCGCGATATCGACCACGACCCAGTGCCCGCGATCATCGTCGACGCCCTGGCGCAACCAAAACACATGATCGCTGGCAGGGACGAGGCGTGTCGCGACGGACCAGTATCCGGGTGCGTCGATCTCGATTTCTCGCGGGAGATCTCCACCGGCGCTCTCCCTGATGTCCTCTTCCACATCGTCCAGATCGCGTTCCGTAACCGCGCGCCCCGCCATCACCAGATCGACGGTTTCGTCCCTGACCGACCCCGCTTCCGGGGAGACGATCGTGAGGGTCCCGGCGACGCCGTCCGCGAGAACCACGGCGGTGTCTCCGAGAACGCCCCAGGCTCCGGCCGCGCCAAAACGGGTGGACTCGACAGATCCCATCACTTCCGTCGTCCAGCCCGCCAGTCCCCAGTGGAAGGAGAGGAGCGTGTCGGCAGACTCCCCTCCGGGCGACACGAGAACAACGTGGTGGCGCAAATCGTTAACGACATCTCGTGAGAAGGAGACCCGGTAGGTTGCGGGAATCATGCCGACCGTGGAGCCACCCTTCAGCGGTACCGCGTCGACGAGTGGTGTCTCGCCGCCGTCCGGGTGGGGGAAGTGTTGCGCCCGCACCGTCTCCAGGTGGCTGCCGTCCAACGAGAAACGGACGTACCTGCCCTGCCGGAAGTCGCCAACAGTGAGAATGGAGTCGATGCTGGCAATGCCGGGACTCAGGAACTCTCCGGGTCCGTTTCCCTCTCTGCCGAATTCGGTCAGCAGACGGCCGGCAGCGTCGAACCTCAATACGTGGTTGTGCCCCGGATCCGAAACCCAGATGCCGAGGTCGTTGACCACGATGTCGCCGATGCGGGCAAAGTAGCCTCCGTCGTATTCGGCCGGGATCACCGTGGCAATGGGATCCCGGGACAGGTCCAGGGTGTCCATCTGCGCCAGCGCGGGGTGGGCGCTTGCCAGCAGCACGACGGCGAGTGTCGGGTGGCTCAGCGCGGACAGGCGTCTCACCCCGGTCGGGCGTCTCACTGCATCCAGGCGTCTCATCGCGGCCACCTCGGGATCGGCCGTCCGGGTGTCCAGGGCACGCCCGCGGCTTCCAGTTCCGCCTCCAGTGCGGCGAGGTCGCCCTCCACCAGAGCGCGCAGAGCCTCCGACATCTCCGCCAGCTGCGCCGACGCCACCGCGTAGCTGTCGCGCTGGGTGGTCGTCGGCGCGGACGTCGCCCTGAACTGCGCGCCCACGACGCGCGAGACGCGCTGCATGACCGACGGCGGCGCGAATTCGGCCCGGTCGAGGGCGGTGCGGTCGCGGGACAGGACGCGCCCGATGTCGAAGAGGCGCGCTTCGAAGGCGGTGATGCGCGCCTCGTACGGCGCCGCGTCCAGCCCGGGGGCGGCGCGGACGGCGCGGCGCAGCAGTCCCAGCCGCTCCGAGGTGGCGCGCGCCGCGCGGTCGGTGGCGATGGCGGCGCGCTGCAACTCGGCCACCTCGCGCTGGAAGGCCAGCAGCGCGTCCCGGTCGGCGGCAGAGAGCGTGGCCGTGCCGAGCGGCCTGACCGTGAAGGACCGCGGGGCCGTGAGGTCCTGGTGGCCATCGCCGGTGACGAGCACCATGCGCGCGGAGAACTCCCCGGGCGCCACCATGGGGCCGTCGGCCTCGCCGCCGTCGGGCGAGGGGGGCTCCAGCGACGCGTACCGCAGGTCCCACGCAATTCGGTGCAGGCCGGCCCGCCTCGGGACGGGAACGCGCCGCACCACGTCGCCCGCAGCGTCGGACACCACCACGAACACCTCCGGGGGCCGCTCCATGTCCTCGGCGGTCAGCGTGGCCTGATCGGGGTATGCGATGTCCTCGCCCCGTGTCAGGGCCTCCCGCTCCAGCCGCTGCCGCCGCTCCTTGAGCGACTCGTAGCCGTCACGCAGGAAGTAGGTGAAGACCGCGCCGAAGGGCGGGTTGGGTGCGGTGAAGAAGGCGTCGCCGAACGTGCCCTTCTCCTGACCGCCCAGGGGCCGCGCCGGGATGTACGCCCACGGGTGCTTCACCGGGAAAAGGTGCGCCGGCCCGGCCGCGCCTGCGCCGTCCGCCCCCGCACCCGCCCCCGCCACCGCCTCGTCCATCTCACGCAGCGGCGAGTAGTCGTCCAGGATGTAGAAGCCGCGCCCGAACGTCGCCAGCACCAGGTCGTCCTCGCGGCGCTGGATCTCCAGGTCGCGCACCGCGATCGTGGGCAGGCCGCCGCGCAGGCGCACCCAGGACCCGCCCCCGTCACGCGTCACGAAGAGCCCGAACTCGGTGCCCAGGAAGAGCAGGTCCGGGTCGACGTGGTCCTCCATGAGCGTCCAGGTCGACTGCCCGTCGGGCACGTCCCCGGTGATGTTGATCCAGGTCGCGCCCCGGTCGTCGCTGCGCACGACGTACGGCGCGAAGTCGCCCTCCTTGTGGTTGTTGAAGACCGCGTAGACCCGGTCGCCCATGTGCCGGGACGCCACCACATCGGCCACGTAGGCCATCGCAGGCACAGCCGGGAACGCCTCCTGCCGGCGCCAACTGCCACCTCCGTCCTCGCTCACCTGCACGAGTCCATCATCCGTACCCACATAAAGCAGCCCTTCGACCAGAGGCGACTCGTCAAGCGCCACGATCGTCCCGTACGGCGAAGTGAAGACGTTCTTCCAGACGGCCTCGGGCGGCCAGATCCGGCCCATCACCGGACGCTGGTTGCGGTCCAGTCCGCGGCTGAGGTCGCCGCTGACCGCGGTCCACGTCTCGGCGCGGTCGTCGGAGCGGAAGAGCTTCTGGGCGGCGAAGTAGATGCGGCGCGGGTTGTGCGGACTGATGATCAGCGGCGAGTCCCAATGCCAGCGGAGCGCGCCCTCCCCCGCCTCCGGCTGCGGCTGGATGTCCAGCTCCTCGCCGCTCGCCCGGTCGTACCGGACGATGCCCGCGTACTGGGACTGCGTGTAGACGATGTTGGGGTCGTCGGGGTCGACGCGCGCCTGGAACCCGTCGCCGCCGTGGGTGATGAACCAGTCGCTGTTGCGGATCCCGTGGACGTTGTCGGTGCGCGAGGGGCCGCCGACGGACGAGTTGTCCTGCGTGCCGCCGTAGACCGTGTAGAAGGGCGACATGTTGTCGATGCCGACGCGGTAGAACTGAAACAGCGGCATGTTGCCCGAGGCGTAGCGCCAGGTGCGGGTGCCGTCGAAGGTCTCGTAGAGGCCGCCGTCGGAGCCGACCAGCATGTAGTCGGGGTCGTCCGGGTCGAATACGATCTCGTGGTTGTCGACGTGCTTGAAGCGGGTGTTGACCCGGTCGAAAGTGCGCCCCCCGTCGTTGGTGACGTGGATGAACACGTCGACCGCGTAGACCCGATCCATCCGGTGGGGGTCGGGGTAGAGCTCGCCGTAGTACTGCGGGTCGACGACGATGTAGTCGGACATCCGCACCCACGTCTCGCCCCGGTCCGGCGAGCGGTAGAAGCCGCTGTTGTCCTCGGTGGCGGCCGCATTGGCGTAGAGGACATCGGGGTCGATCGGTGAGACCGCCAGCGCGATGCGCCCCAGGTCGCCGGGGGGCAGCCCCTGCGTAATGTCGCGCCAGGTTTCGCCGCCGTCGGTGCTCTTCCAGACGCCGGATTCGGGGCCGCCGGCGATCAGCACGCCCACATGGCGCCGCCGCTGGAAGGCCACCGCATATAGAACGTCCGGGTCGCGCGGGTCCATGGCCACATCGGCGATGCCGGTGTTCTCGCTGATCTCCAGCACCGGGGTCCAGGTGGCGCCGCCGTCGGTGGTCTTGAAGAGGCCGCGGTCGCCGCCGGGTGCCCACAGCCCCCCCATGGCCGCCGCATACACCACGTCCGGGTCGCGCGGATCGATCAGGATCTGGCCGATGTGCTCGGAGGTGCGCAGGCCGGTGTTGGACCACGAGCGCCCGCCGTCGAGGCTCTTGTAGACGCCGTCGCCCCACCCGACGCTGCGCTGGCTGGTGTTCTCGCCGGTCCCGAGCCAGATCACGTTCGAGTCGGTCGGGTCGATGGCGATCGAGCCGGTGGAGTACGACGGGTAGTCGTCGAAGATGGGCGTCCAGGTCGTGCCGCGGTTCACGGTCTTCCAGACGTTCGACGAGCTGGTCGCCACGTACCACACGCTCCGGTCGGTGGGGTCGACCGCCACATCCGCGATCCGGCCGGACATGAAGGCGGGGCCGATGCCGCGGAGTTCGAGGGCGGAGAGGAGGCCCTCGTCGACGGCGGTGGAGCCGGGGGACTGGGCGTGGAGCGGGGTGGCAACCACGCAGTGGGCGGCCAGGGCAAGAGCGGTGGCCGTTGATGGTGGGAGGAAGGCAGGGTCAAGCGTACGCATAACTGGCACTCCTAGCGCGCATATTTCTGTAAGTGAATATGTGATGGTGTGTTATGGATGCGCATAATCCATCGTATTCGCGATTATATCGAAAACGGTGGAGGGTGGACCACGCCGACAGCATAACGAGCGAGACGACCTCGCTCCAGTTGCGCACATTCACGATGAGCAGTGCGCATATCTTCGTAACTCGCTTCCAAACAGTCGTTTGCGAACTCCTCACAACGTCAGAATGGTGACGCAAAGTCGTCATTCTCTGGGGAGCGTCGCGGTCTTGTAGCGGGTGCCGCGACCAACACCGGTCTCCACCAACACCCCCAGCCTCACGAGATGGCGAAGCTCCCGAAGCGCACGATGGCGATCCATCCGAAATAGACGCCGGTAGTCGGCGTTCTTCAGGGACGGGTGATCCCGGAGGTACTCACGGAGCTTGGGCATCCGCCCCTCGATGATCCGTCGTGCCGCCTCAAATGCCGGCGCGATACGGAAGGTAGGCGGTCCGCGGAGACCGGTTCCGACGGGCACCACGATGCCCTTGCCGACGAGGTCCGATATCCGGTCGCGGGATTCCTGTTCGTCCACCGCGTTGAGTCTCCGGTAGTCCTCATGGGTGAAGCCGTCGGGACGCGCGATCAGGATTCTCTCCTGGTCGTCGGCGATCGGAAGCTGACGAACCACCCAGTGCCAGTCCGGATTCGCAGTCTCGTATACCGTTCTGTTGAAAAGCGTAATTGTGAACAAGCCCGCGCCTGACACGAACTCCGGGTCATGCAGGAAGCTGTCCGTCATCTCCTGGAACACGCGCTTGATCCCCTCCCCCTCGTCCCGCATGATCTCAGCATCTGCAAGGATCCGGACCATCATCGGATTGCGCGTCGCATGCGCGCGGTGACCCTCCCGAAGCGTTTCCACCGTAACCGGTGGGAGGAGTTCTCCCGGGCTGGACACTTCCAGGCGGTCCTCGTAGAACCACACTTCGGTCTCCCGGCTCTGCATTTCGTAGTCGCGGTGGGCCACAGCGTTAACCAGCGCCTCCTGCCAGGCGAAGTCGGGATACTCGGGAATGTCCCTGAAATGCAGGCCGGTGAGGCGTTCCGTCCTGCGAACCTGGTGCCGCGCCAGTTCCCTGATCTCGTGGATGGCCGACGCGAGCGGCGGATCGGCCCGTCCGATCTGCGTCACATTCCTACGGCGTCCGTACTTGATCTCCGTTCCCGCTACCCGAAACAGGCGCAACCCGGCCCGTGGATGCCAGCGCAGCGCCGGCCGCTTGCCGAAGAGCAGCAGAGCCGCGTTGGTAACCTTCCAGTCGCGGGCGTCCCGCTCGATGAGGCCGTAGTACGCGAGGGCCTCGATGACGGGACGGTCCTCAACCGGCGTCTCCTTTAGGAAGGACTCGGCAAGCGCCAAGTCCAGGTCCTCCACGGTGGCCTCCGGCCGGAACCGCTTCTCGTAGCCGACGACACGGTATGCCTGCTTGCGCTGGTTGATGGTCTCCTGCGGCTCGCGGACGATCCGGGCTCCGACGCGGTACGGGAATCCGTTCCCCTCGATCATGACGGCTTCGGGAGCGATGGGGACTTGGAACGCGAGGATCTCGTGACAATCGAGGGAGAGGCGAGCGGTGCGGCAGATGACGGCGGGAGTGAGCCTGCAGTCGGGGACCGCGAACAAGTCATCCACAACCTGATCCGGGTACGCGTGCCCGGTTGGCGTGCCATCGTCGTCCACACCAACGAGCAGCAGTCCACCGTCCGCGTTCGCGAAACCGGCGATGACATCTGCGATCTTGTCCCGAAGTGCGCGGCGCCCCAGGGGTCTCGGACGTGCCGCGGTGCGATCCCACGCCGATTTGAACTCAACGAACTGACCCTCGCCTCGGGACAGAACGGTCAGAAGTTCGGTACTGGAAAGGAACGGCGGGATCATTGCGCTCCTCCGCATTCCGGTTGCATTTCCGTGTGACAACGCCCGCGAAACATAGTCCCTCGCATCCCTCTCGCGATCAGCGCTGAGAACCTTGGCAAGAGCCTGCGATGAGGAACGGCGTAATGGGTGTCAGCGGTGGTCCCAGAACGCCCCCCGCAGCCCCGCATCCCGCAACACGACCTTCTTTGCGCCTGGCGAGAGCGGCCGCCAGTCGTCGCTCATCCGCCCGCCGTACCAGCCCCGGCTCAGTTCGCCCAAGGTCTCGATACTGACGGCGGCGGCCGACTTCAGCCCCTGCCCCGCCGCCCAGGCCATCGCATCCCCTTCCGACCGGAAGGCGAGGATGTTGCTTCAGGTGAAGCCGATGTCGTCCCAGAAATGCCGGGCCGGAACGGGCAGGAGCACGACGGTACCGCGAGGCTCGACGCGCCCACCCGCGACCACCAGATCGATGGGCGCGTCCGAGTGCGGACACCGGGTCCGGATCCGCCCGTCAGTGCCGAGAGTGATCGGGATCGCGAGCGCGTCCCACGCGCAGTTGGCCCAGTAGTCGCCGATCCCCGTTTCGACCCGGTACGGGGTTGGCACAGCAGAGAAAGGGTGCGCCATCCAGACCTCGCCCGCGTCGTCCAGAGCCAGGACATAGCGGCTCGCCAGGAAGCGGAGTGCCTCGTCGACCTCGTCTGCCGTTGCGTGCAGGTCGGCACACAACTCGGCGCGCGTCGGCACCGCGCCGCTGTCCCGGGTGCGGCGGTAGAGGTGGCCCCGGAGACGCCAGGCGAAGGCTTCGGGCGGCGTGGTCATGACGCGGCCGATGCGGCTTCGCCCCTCCGAGCCAGCCACGCGTCCACGCTCCAGCGGTCCTCTTCGAACAGGATCAGCACAAGCACCAGCAGCAGGGTGCGCGGGATCACATGCGTGTGGAACGCGTACAGCGGCTCGGCGAGCAAATGGCCAAAGGTGACCAGGATCAGAACCCCGCCCAGCCCCAACGCCGCGGGCAGCCGCTTCCACCCAGCCACCAGGAGCGCACCCCCCGCCAGTTCCACGAAGGGGACCACGACGCCGGTTGCCCACAGAGACCAGGCGGGCAGGAACGTCCCCTCGTAGGCCTCCACGAACAGATTCCTGGCGTGCTCGACGGCGCCGAGTTCGAAGACCTTCCAGAAACCGGCCATGAGGAAGATCAGGCCAAGGATGACCCGCGCGACGAACACCGCCCAACACTTTGGCAAAGTCAAATGTCTTCTCCTGAAACCAATCCTCCGACCCACCCGTAATCGCCCTCAAACCTGCACACCACGGAGGCCACCAGGCAATGAGACTGAACTCGCCACAACTCCCGGCGGGCTGGATGGACCGGCGGATTCCGCCCGTCTCCAGGCCCAAGGGGAGCAGTGCGTCCGTGATCAGGGTCTTCGTCGATCCGGTCGCGACCGCGACAAGGGAGAGAGCGCCATAGGACGGTAAGCCACAGCAGAAGCGGCCCGCATCGGCCTTCCGGCGCCTCGACCGTCGGAAGGCCGATTTCTTTTTGCACAAGAGAGACACATGTCACAGAAGACACAGGACAGACGGATCATCGAGCGGTACACCGACCAGCCCGCGCGCATGCCCGCCAACCTGCGCGAGCGGATCGAGGCCGGCTGGGGAGGCGAGCCGGTGCAGCTGTACGCCATGGCCGACCTGGACGAGTCCATGGCGCTCGCCGAGCGGTGGTTCGCCGTGGGACCCACGCAGGCGGCGACCGCGACCATGCGCATCGACGGCTCCTGGAGGATCGACTCCTTCGAGCGACGCGACGTGGAGGCGGTCCGCGAGGTTCCGGGGTTGAGCAGCACGGTTCTGCTGGTGCTGGGGCCCGCGGGTGACCGGCCCCTCGCGAGCGTCAGGTACACGCACCGCCAGCGGCGCGCGATGGAGAACCTCCGCTTCGTGCTCGAAGCCGGGGCCGAGGGACACGAGGTCGCGGCCGGGGGGCGGGACGTCGCGGCCGGGGGGCGGGACGGCGGCGTGTTGGCTCACACCGGCGCGGAGCCTTCGGACGCCGGCGCGGACCAGGAATACGAACGCGGCGTCGCGGGACCCGTGCGCGAAGCACAGGCGCTGGTGGGAGGCACGCGGCGCGCGGTCCTGTGGCGTCTGCTCGGGTACCTGGCACCGTACAGGACGCGGTTGCTGGCCGGCTTTGCGGCCGCGGCGTTCATCACCGGGGTCAGTCTGGTGCCGCCCTTTCTGGCGGGCTACCTGATCGACGAGGTGGTGCGTCCGGCGCGCGAGGGGTCGCTGCCGTTCGGCGAGGCGCTGCGCACCGCGTGGGTGGCGGTCGCCGCGATGGCGCTGATGTACCTGGTGCGGGAGGGCGCCGCCCACGTGAGGCTGAAGCAGATGAGCGTGCTCGGCGAGTACGTGGCCCGCGATCTGCGCACGGAGCTGTACGAGCACCTGCAGCGCCTGAGCCTCAGCTTCTACGCGCGGAAGAAGACCGGCGGACTCATTACGCGGGTCAGTTCGGATACGGACCGCCTGTGGGAGTTCCTGGCCTTCGGGATCGTGGACGTGTCGCTGTCGGCGGTGATGCTCGCGGGGCTGAGCGCCGTGCTCCTCAACCTGGACTGGCGGCTGGGTCTGGTCATGATCCTGCCCGTGCCGCTGCTGTGCTGGTCGATCTTCCGGCACGGCGAGCGCATCCACCGGCTGTTTGCGCGCGCTTGGCGGAAGTGGTCGGGGCTGACCGACATCCTGTCCGACACGATCCCGGGCATGCGCGTGGTCAAGGCGTTCAACCAGGAGGGGCGCGAGAAGCGGCGCTTCGACGCAAGCAACGACGCCGCCATGTACGAGTTCAACCGCATCCACCGCGTCTGGACGGTCTTCTGGCCCGCCCTGATGCTGGGTGTGCACGTCATGACCATGGCCGTATGGGCGCTGGCCGTGCCGCGGCTCCTCGGCACGCCGGGAAGCGCGGGGAATCTCACGCCCGGGACGTTCGTTTCCTTCCTCCTGTACATGACGATGTACGTGCAGCCCATCGAGGTGATCGGCCAGATGGCGCGCGTGATGAACCGGGCCACGAGTTCGGCCCACCGCGTCTTCGAGGTGCTGGACACTGAGCCGGAGGTGCGCGACGCGCCCAGGCCGGTGCGGCTCGAGCCGGTGCGCGGGGCCGTCGCGTTCGATTCGGTCACCTTCGGGTACGACGGCGTCAAGCAGGTGGTCAAGGGCGTGTCGTTCTCGGTGGAGCCCGGCGAAATGATCGGGCTGGTGGGACCCTCGGGCGGCGGCAAGACGACGATCACCAACCTGATCGCCCGCTTCTACGACGCCACGGGCGGGCGCGTCCTGATCGACGGCGTCGACGTCCGCACGCTCGACACGGGCCACTACCGGCGTCAGATCGGGATCGTGCTCCAGGATCCGTACCTGTTCCACGGCACGATCCTCGAGAACATCCGCTACGGCGACCCGGAGGCGTCGCTCGACGCGGTGGTGGAGGCGTCGCGGGCGGCCAATGCCCACGACTTCATCTGCCGGCTCCCGCTGGGCTACGACACCGTGGTCGGCGAGCGCGGACAGACGCTGTCGGGCGGCGAACGCCAGCGCGTGTCGATCGCGCGGGCCATCCTGCACGACCCCCGGATCCTGATTCTCGACGAGGCCACGTCGGCCGTGGACACCGAGACGGAGCGCAAGATCCAGGAGGCCATCGACCGGCTCGTGTCAGGACGGACGGTGTTCGCGATCGCCCACCGGCTGTCGACGCTGGCGCGCGCGGACCGGATCTTCGTCATGAAGAACGGCCATCTGGTCGAATCGGGCACCCAGGGGGAACTGCTGGGACTGGAAGACGGGGTCTACCGAAGGCTCTACGAGTTGCAGATCGACGCATGAGAAAGGATGACTGAGATGATGAGCGAAACGAAGAGGCCGGAGCACACTGTGGCGCGCAACCGGCTGGTGTTGACCTGGGGCGCGGACGGCCAGCTGTGGGCCGAGCGCGGAGGCCGCCAGGCGGCTGTCGTTGTGCACCGGTGCTTCCCGTGGTCGGATCCGCTGCGGCACATCTCGCTTCGGGATCACGACGAAGAGGAATTCGCCCTTGTGGCAGACACGTCCGAACTCGTCGGTGCGTCGCGCGCGGCGCTGGAACGCGCGCTTGCCGTGGCCGGATTCCTGCTGGAGATTACCGCCGTGGAAGACGTGTCCGAGGAGGTCGAGATCAGGCACTGGGTGGTCAGAACCCGACAGGGTGCACGCCGTTTCCAGACGCGTCTGGACGACTGGCCGGTCGAGATTGCCGGCGGCGGCCTGCTGATCCGCGATCTGGCCGGCGACCTCTACCACGTCCCCGATCCGGAGGCGCTCGATCCGGCCAGCCGCAAATGGCTGTGGGCGTACGCAGGCTGATGGTGCAGCGCGACTATATCCTGCGGATCATCGAGGAACTCGGCGCCGTCCTGATCGCGCTCCGCAACGCGATCCTGGGCGGCTCGGCCCGTGCGACCGAGGTGGAGGACACCCTGCGCCGCGCCGCGGGGGCCGCCGGCATGAACCTGGACCTCGCCCGCGCGGCCTCCATCGACGCGCTGCCCGCCATGATGGCGCCCACGGGCGAGGTCGATCCCGCGCGCTGCTGGCTGCTGGCCGAGGTGCTCATGACCGACGGGATGCGCCTGCTGCACGACGGCGAGGTCGAGAGGGCGCGGTCGTCCCTGGCCAAGGCGGCCGCGCTCTTCAGGCTGGTCGCGCCGCTGGGCGCCTACCTGACCGGATTTCCCGAGGCGGACGAGCGCATCAAAGAGATCGAAGAGGTGCTGGCCGGGCTGGAAATGTAAACCGGAGTTTCCATGATGTAATGTTTAGTTGACAAATCGGAGGTAGAGCGTTCAGCCTTCCTGCCCGGTGCCGCTTGAAGAAGGCCTCCGTACCCGCGGGAAGCAGGAGGCTGTCCGAGATGGCTGCGATCTCTTCCGCCTCTTTCCACGCCTGCTCCAGAATCCAGAGTTCACCTTCGAGGGCCCGACGCTCCTGCTCTTCATGGAGTCCCTTACGGGAGGCGGTTAGCCGGGGAGGACACGGCTAGTAACTCGGCGCGCAACCGCTCGAGTTCCTCAAGAGGGATCAAGATCCATGGAACGTTACGACGACGCGGTGGCTGCTCCGTCCGCCGGCCGGATCAGCGTGGCGCTGGCGCGCGTGTTCACGCTTCGGCTGGCCAGGACCGAGGATCAGAGCCCGATTACCTTCTTCACGATCTCGGGCATCAGCGCCTTCATGGTCGTGAAGCTCATGGAACCCGAGATCTTCTTGATCCCCTCCCACCGACCCGTATCGCGAATGTCGTCCAGAAACTGATGCCCAGGATACGTCAGGTACGCTGGGTAATCCTGTAGCCTGTCGGGCTCATCCGACTTCGACGGTATGGATGTGAGGGCGAGCACGATGAATCCAGCCTCCTTCAGCTTCCTGAGATGGTAGTGGATGGAGTCCATCGGAGTGCCGGGGGCCAGCGCCCCGAGATTTTCTATCTGAGAGGGAGAGGGGCCATGGGCACCCCACTTCTCTTCGATGTGGAGGAGGATGTCTCGGGCGAGGTCGCGTGAGAATCGCATGTGAGAATGGCCTGTTCGTTCGGGCTTGGACCGCCACCTGTGGGCGACGGCTGGATCGCGGGGATGATGGTACGTGGTGATGTCGCGAAGGCTCCGACCTGGACCTGGAGCGGGTCGTCTCCGATGGTATCAGCGTGGAAGGCGAAGCGGTACTCCCGCCGTGTCTCGTACTCGGAGACTTGAGGAAGGCGGGTCGCCACCAGCGGGAGGGGGCCAGCGCCACGGCATTGACGGGGCGCGGCGACGATGTAGTATCTTTGGGTATATTTGCCCCCCGCCCGACACGCCGCGAGGCCTCGGGCGGGGTTATTTTTTCCCCGCCTGATGATGGAGCAGCAGAGCGTCCGGCCATGCGTGCAGTCGCTTTTGTGGACGGCCAAAACCTCTTCCACGCCGCTCGTGAGGCGTTCGGCCATACATATCCAAGCTACGACGTCTCAGCCCTGGCTCGGGAGGTCTGCGCGGGACAGGGATGGAAGCTGACCGAAGCACGTTTCTACACGGGGATTCCCGACGCCGGGGACAACGCCAGGTGGCACTTCTTCTGGACCCACAAACTGGCGGCAATGGGTCGTCAGGGCGTCGTCGTGTACAGCAGGCCCCTGCGGTACCGGAACCGCACGGTGACGCTTCCCGACGGCAGGCAACACTCGTTTCTGACCGGGGAGGAGAAGGGGATCGACGTGCGGATCGCGCTCGACGTGATTCGGCTCGCTCACCGGCGCGACTACGACGTGGCGCTCGTCATGAGCCAGGATCAGGATCTCTCGGAGGTCGCCGACGAGATTCGGAGAATTGCACGGGAGCAGCAACGGTGGATCAAGATCGCCAGCGCGTTTCCGCACAGTCCCGCCAGCCGGAACCCACGGGGGATCAACAAAACTGACTGGATCAGGATCGACCGAGCTCTCTACGACCGCTGCCTTGATCCCCGAGATTACCGCCCCAAGCCCAAGGGATCCTAATATGCGCATCACCTCGTATCGAGGGGGCGTGTGTGGTCCTCTCGAACCGCCGAGAGGAGTCGGTCGGTGGCGAAGGTTCCGTGCCGCCCACCGTCTTGCAGCTCGAATTGCCACCAGGGGTAAGTATCGCCGTTGGGGTCAAACGGGGCCTCCCGTCCCTCCCATGTGCCAAGCAGAGAAAGCGCCGGATGGCCAAGGCCGACCCCTCCACCATCGGGACAGTCGTCGCCACACGCGGCCGCGATGACGGTCAGTAACGGGGTGCATCTTCTGAGGATCGGGATCATGGTAACCTCCAAGCGAGAAACGCTCCGCAGCCCCCCGGCGGGGCAATCCGGGAACCCGGGGGCTGCGGTGTTGTCCGGCTAACCAAGTAGCCGCGGGCGGGGCGATCCGAAAACCCGGGGCTACGGCGATCCCGATTCTGGCTCATTCGAGGTAGTATCCCCACAGCGTCAGCCAGAGCACCTCAGCAGGGTAGTTGCGGGCGGCCTCGTCGATCTCGATGCGGACGACCTGGCGACACCCTGGAAGAACGCATTCGAACACCTCGTCGTCCTCGTCGTACAGGGTATCCGCCGCTTGGGGCGAGCGTTCGATCCCCCAGCGGTTGTACAGCGCCCGGGAGACATCGGGAAAAGACGCGCCACTGGTCTATCCTCTTCTCGAGTCCCCATGACACATGACCTTCCGCCACCAGTTCGCCGGACTGGTGAAGGGTCACGAAAACGCTTGCCGTACCCCCGTCCGGCACCTCGATGGGACCGGACGTGCCATCGGCGCCGAAGTTGGAGCTTGCCAGCCTGACCGGAATCTCCCCCGGCACCCGGATCTCGACTTCGATGCCGGCCAGCCCCGCGGGGTCGGACAGCAGATCCCTCACCGTCACATATTCGCCGGATCCGGGCGGCCACTCGCGCGCGTAGGTGGTCGTCGCCAGTCCGGCCCGCACCTCGAGCCAGGTGGTGTGAAGCACCTGAAGCGCCCCGCACGAGGATGAGGCCAGCACCATGGCGGCTATGGGCAACAGCGGCGCTCTCATCGTTCTCATCCGACGTTCTGGTGCCAGGTGGAGCGGATGTCGTCGGCGTCCCAATCCGATGGTTCGCTTGCCGACTCCCGGGGGTTCGAGGGCGTGGAAAGCCCTGAGAAGTGATCCTCGTGCTCGCCCTTGTCGACCCGGTTCTCGAGACACCACACGAAATCGGCCACGTCGTCCCGGTCACCTCCCGAGCTGTCGAGCACATAGGGCGACTCGAACATGCCCTTGGTCCGGACGATCGCCGTGATCTGATAGTATCCCTTCTCGACGATGCTTGTGATCTCCACCGACTGCTCCCACGTGTCGCCGGCCTCCATCGGCGGAAGCTGCCACTTGGCCACCACGGGCGGCTTGCCATCCGGCACATACTGCGGCCGCTTGTTCGGCCCCGCGAGATTCATTGCGGCGAACGTCGGCATGTGGTGTACATGGCCGTCCCCGGGCGGCCTAGTTGACACTCGTGGGCAGCGTCTCCATCACCTCACATATCACCCGCCCCGCGCGCTCGGCGTCGCTCATCGACACGTCGCGGTGCATCACGGCCCGCACGTCGTGGCGCCCCGCCACCAGCATCCGCACACCGCGCTCGATGCACGCATCCACGAACGCTCCAGCCGTGCACCGCACCGCGAACCGGAGGATGTTCGTCTCGACGTGCTCCCGGACCAGTTCCACGCCCGGGACGTCTACCAGGACATCGGCGAGCAGGCCGGCCTTGGCGTGATCCTCCGCCAGGCACGAGCGGTGGTGCTCCAGCGCGTACAGCGCGCCCGCCGCGATGATGCCGGCCTGCCTGAACCCGCCGCCGAAGAGCTGCTTGAAGCGCCGCGCCCGCTGCACGAACGCCTTCGATCCGGCCAGGGCCGAACCCACCGGCGCGCCCAGCGCCTTGGAGAAGCACACCGAGACGCTGTCGAAGTCGCGGGCGTAGCGAGCCGGCGGTATACCGGTCGCCGCCGAGGCGTTCCAGACGCGGGCGCCGTCGAGGTGGCAGCCGAGCCCGGCGGCGCGCGCGGTCCCGACCACGTCGTCGAGCAGTTCCAGCGGCCAGATGCTGCCTCCGCCGCCGTTGTGGGTGTTCTCCACGCACAACAGGGTCGCCGGCGGGGAAAGCGTGGTGGGCGATCCCGCATGCCTGACCCCCAGCGCAACCTCCACCTGCGCCGCGGTGAAAACCCCCCGGTCGCCGAGAATGCGCTGGGCCGTAACCCCCGACAGCGCCGCCGGGCCCCCGCCCTCCGAGCGCACCACGTGCGAGCCCGCGTCCATGAGGACGAGGTCCCCGGGTTCCGTGTGGGCGCGAATGGCGACCTGGTTGGTCATCGACCCCGTGGGCATGTAGACGGCGGCTTCCTTGCCGAGGAGCTCGGCCGTGCGCGCCTCGAGACGCCGGACCGTGGGGTCGTCGCCGTACACGTCGTCCCCGACGTCGGCGGCCGCCATCGCCTCCCGCATCGCTGCCGTCGGCCGGGTCACGGTGTCGCTCCGCAGGTCGATCATGTGAGAAGGTTACTCGAAATCGACGTCCATGACATCCTGCACCGGGACATATCCCACCGCCCGGTAGATGTTGTTCGCCGTCGGGTTGGCCAGGTCGGTGTACAGCACGGAGCGCCGGAATCCCGAGTCGAGGATATGCCGGCTGACATGCGCGACCAGCGCGGTCGCATACCCCCGCCTCCGGTGCTCCCGCGGCGTGAAGACGTACCCGATCCTGACCGTGTTCCTGGTGTGTGCCGGAAAGCCCGCCATCGACACCGGGTCGCCGTCCACCCAAAGCGCCAGGAAGCCGCCCGCGACGACCCGGTCCACGAGCAGATCCGGGTCCCCCGCCTGGGTCAATGACGTCGCCCTCAGAAAGTCCCTGATCCACGCTGCGACCAGCGGCACGTCGTCCTCCGCGGCAAGACGCATGTGGCCCGCCGCCTGCCGAGACGGAAAACGCACCCGTTCCAAAGCGTGAATCCGCTGGCGCGCTCCCGTGACCGGACGCACCCCCCGAAGCGCGGCCCACGCCTCGCCGAATGCCCGGGCCTCTGCCACCGGACCGAGCACCGCCGGCAGCGCCCCGTACACTTCGCCCACGTCCGCGGCCAGCGCCCGAGCCGCCTCCACGGGCATGCGCGTCATGCCGAGCTTGTACGGGGGCGTGCGGAACGCGCACCCGACGACATCGCCCCCCCGTTCCACCGTCGCGAAGTACAGCGGCGACCCGTACCCGTCCGTGCTGCGGCACAGCGCATCCGCCAGCGCGAGCACCAGGTTGTGCTCCGCCTCACGCTCCAGGAGCCAGCCTTCGGCCCGGTCAAGGAACGCGCGTGGCCCGCCGTGACGAACGACGCGCCATCTGCCGGCTCGAGTGACTATCCGTCCGACCCGAACCCGTCGGACGCGGCGCCGAACGTGGCGAGACTGGTGACGAACTCCCGGACGCTGGAAATCCGGCCCAGCAGCGTGATGTGAAGGTCGTGCACCGAAGCGTCGCCGCCGTTGGGCCCGTAGTAGTCGCCCAACTCGAAGACCAGGGACCCGCCGGGCAGCGGAGCCTCGATCCCGAATCCGTTGTGCCAGGCGCGCGCGCGGTCCTCGCCCGTGAAGGAATACGGCAGAATGGGCGTCTCCGCCGGAGAACCGATGATCTTGGTGCCGTAGCCCGAGAACACATAGCCCCGCACGCCCTCGTACACCGGGCTGTAGGCCACGGCGTCCACGACGACGGTCTCGAAGTACCGCGATCCGTCCGACTCCTGCAGCGGACCTCCGCGGCCGAGCACCGCGCCCGCCGGATCCTCCTCAGGCGTCCACCGGGTCGAACGCTCCAACAGCGCCCGCGCGCCGTACCAAGCGTCCTTGCGCTTCAAGCCCAGCTCCACCCCGTAGGTGGGCCGGCGCACCGCATTCTGCGTCCCGGAATTGTCCCGCTGCGGCAGGAAGTACCCGGCGCGCAACCCGTACGAAACCTCCCAGCCCGCAGGCTGCTGCGCGTTGACGGTTTCATCGGGCGGCGTCTGCGCGGATCCCCCAATCGGCAAGGCGAACCCGACAATCGACGCGGCGGTGGCCAAGGTGGCCCGACGGAAGAACTTCATGCGGCGGCTCCCCGATTCCGGCGCGCCGGCACAGGCGCGCATACCCATTGACAATACCACGTTGCCGTGCGCTCATGCCAGCGTAAACAGCCCGTTGAGCCGTGTGCGGAGAACAGGCCGATAACCCCGCGCCACTAGCCAGTCCGCAAGCCCCGGCGACCGCTGGCCGTTGCGGTGCGCCTGCCCGAGTTCGACGATCAGGCGCCGCGGCCACAACGCGCGTGGCGACCCGCGCAGATACGGCCGGATGACCTCGGCCTCGTACTCTTCCACGTCGACCTTGAGGCAGTCGATGCGGCGAAGCCCGGCCTCGCGCACCACGTCCGCCAGTGTGATCACAGCGACGGGGATGGTGGCGCCACGGGCTTCCGCGCCGGGGGCGTCCGGGCCGCGGGCATCCGTGCCGCGGGCATCTGGGCCGCGGGCATCCGGGCCGCGGGCGTCCGGGCCGCGGGCGTCCGGGCGGCAGCCTGCCCCGCCCCCGGGGTCCGCCCGTATCAGCCTGCTTTCGCCCGAGTTCCGCGCGCCGAGGAGCAGCGTGCCCGTTCCCCGCTCCGCCCCCACCGCCGCCTCCACCACCCGCACGCGGTCCTCCGCCCTGTTCGTGCGCACGTTGAAGCGCAGCTGGCGGCACAGATCCGGGTTGGGCTCCACCGCCACCACGCGCCCGGACGCGCCGAGCCGCGACAGCATCCAGAACGCGTACCCGCCGACGTTCGCGCCGACATCCACGAAGGTGAACCCGGGCGTCCCGGGCGTCCGGGGCGTCCCGGGCGTCGCCCAGCCGGCCAGCACGCCCCGTTCGGCACGGTCCCAGGCGCGCGGCAGAAACAGGATCCTGGCCGCCGAGATTGAGCGGTCCGGAAACAGGCGGAGCCGCTGGCCCCAGACTTCCGCATCGACGGGGCCGGTCAGGTGGCGGCGCGCGGCCCCCCGGGCGAGCAGCGCAAAGCGGCTCCAGGGCCGGCTACCCGGGAACGCCCGCGCCACCGCCAGCCAGAACGCACCCCGTCCCCCGGGCAGATGCGCGCCCCAGGGGCTGGCGTCGCTGAAGCAGTGGCCGTAGTCGAAGGAGCCGTCGCGCATGCCCGCGCCGCCCTCACCCATTCCGTCCCATGCTCGCCCCCTCTCCCTCCAGCGATTCAGTGGTTGACAGGATCATTTCCACCCTTAAACGTTCGAGTGGAGCCGGAAGTGGTGCCCGTAGGGGCTCTTTCAGAGCCTTGGTGCCGCGACTGGCTCCCGTTTTTTTGAGCGCGGGGGCGGACACTAGTCTTCGCGGTAGATTGGCTGGTCCGGCCGCTCCATGACCATCGCAAAAACCGTAACGTCCAGATTCCGGATTAGATCCATCCAAGTCAACCGTCCGCCTGGTCGGGCTCGTCCTGAGGCCGGGGACCAAGAGGCCGAGGAGTTTGCCTGCGACGGCCCGGTGGATGCTCTTTCGGGTTGTGCCGAGGACCCGTTTCGCGGGCGTCCGCAAGGGCTGGCTCACGACCGTTATTGGTCGTAAGCCAGCGCGGCGAGGCGCACGATTTCCAGAGGGATCGGCCCGCTTGGGTTGTTGATGCCGAGGGGCAGTGATTCCAGCGCCGCGAGCCGCACTTGGATAGCATTGATTCGTGAGTTTTTGGACAACCGATGCGGAGGTAGGCTTCCGAGACCTTCGGCGACGAGGCGGCGCGGGCGCGGGAGTCCCGCCATTCAGGTCCGGTTCCCCCGCTCTCGCGTGACGATCCAGCGCTACGGGCCCGAGGAGCAACCCAAAGTGCGGTCCTTCAGCAGTAGAGTGTATGGTAAACATGACATTATGTAAACTTTTCTTTACATTGCGACCAGGTGAAGCCGACCGGCCCAGCCCGGATGCATCGCCGCTCAAGTGCCGGGAGGATTTTGTCCACGGGTTGCCAGGCTCGCGCGGAGACGAATCCAGCCCATGAACCCCGCACCTCGCGGGACGCTCACCGCCGCGACCATCGCACGGTTCTGGTCCCCGTTGGCCGCGACCTGGATGATGATGGCGGTCGAGGGTCCGCTGATCGCGGCGACGATCGCGCGGCTTCCCGATCCCACGCTGAACCTCGCGGCGCACGGCGTGGTCTTCGCGATCGCGATCCTCGTCGAGGCGCCGGTGATCATGCTGATGACCGCGGCGACGGCGCTGGTGCGCGACCGCGAGAGCCTGCGCAAGCTGTGGGTCTTCGCACAGGGACTGAACGTGCTGGCCACGGCGCTGGTACTGGTGGCGCTGTTGCCCTTCGTGTTCGACCCGCTGGTGCTCGGGCTGCTGGCGCTGCCGCGCGACGTCGCGGACCTCATCTACGGGTCGCTGTGGATCTTCCTGCCGTGGCCGGGGGCGATCGGCTACCGGCGCTTCATTCACGGCGTGATGATCGCCGCGGGCCAGACGCGCCAGGTCGCGCTCGGCACCGTCTTCCGGCTGGTGACGATGGCGGGGACCGCGTTGTCGCTGCCGGTGTTCACGGACCTGCACGGCGCGTGGGTGGGGGCGGCGAGCCTCACCGCCGGCGTCTGCGTGGAGGCCATCGCGGCGCGCATCATGGCTGCGGGGGCCATTCGCCGGTTCCGCGCCGTGTCCGCCGAGGAGAGCGTTGCGCAGGCTCCCAGCTACAGGGGCATCGTGTCCTTCTACTATCCGCTCGCCCTTACGTCTCTGGTCGTCCTGAGCACCCATCCCATTCTCACCTTCCTTGTGGGGCGGGCGCGGGATCCGCTCGAGTCGCTGGCCATACTGCCGGTGGTGCACGCGCTGTCGTTCTTCTTCCGAGCGATGGGGCTGAGCTACCAGGAGGCGGCGATCGCGCTGATGGGCAAGGATTTCGAGCATCGGCGCGCGGTCGGACGGTTTGCGCTGGGGATGGGGCTGGCGACGTCGGTCGGGTACGCGCTGATCGTCGTCACGCCGCTCTTCGGGGTGTGGTTCGAGGGGATTTCGGGGCTGACGCCGGATTTGTCGGCGTACGCCAAGATTCCGGCGCTGGTGCTGATACCGCTGCCCGCGCTGGGCTTCTGGCTGGCGCAGCAGAGTGCGGTTATGGTGTTGAAGCGGCGGACCAAGGCGATCACGATGGCGACGACGCTGGGGCTGGCCGGCATCGCGGTCGTCTTCCCCGTCATGGCCTGGGGGCTGGGATGGATCGGCGCCACCGCGGCCTTCGTCGCGTTCCTGGTCGGACGCGTCGTCTCGAACCTGTACCTGCACTGGAGCGATTCACGATGACCATCACCCGCCGCCGTTTCGTTTCCTCCTCCGCGGGTTGCGCCGGTTACCTGGCCGCCGCGGGACCGCTTCTTTCTCCGTCGGCCCTGCGCCGCTGGCAGCAACCGGGCCAGGAGCGCCTGAGGGCCCAGGAACCTTTCGCGCGCATCGAGGAGGTGGGCGACGGGATGTTCGCGATCATCTCCACGCCGCTCGGCGGCGACTACACGACCTTGTGCAACGGCGGCATCATCGGCGGGTCCGACGGCACGATGGTGGTCGAGGCGTTCGCCACGCCCGAAGGGTCGGCCTGGGCGGCGCGGTGGGCGCGGGAGCTGACGGGGCGCTGGCCCACGCACGTCGTGGTCACGCACTACCACGGCGACCATTCGGCGGGACAGGCCGGGTATGCGGGCGACGGCGAGGCCATGCCGCGGCTGTACGCGACCGGGACGACGCGTGATCTGGTGCTGGCGGGCTCCGGCCCGGACGAAGCAAAGGCGCCCTGGGCCGATGTCGTGCTGCTGGACGAGGACGCGCCGAGCGAGATCGACCTGGGGGGCCGCGTGCTGTCGGTGGTCCCCCGGCAAGGGCACACGGCGAGCGATCTCACGGTGGAGGTGGACGGCGGCGAGGGTCCGGTCTGGTGCAGCGACCTGTTTTGGAACACGATGTTCCCGAACTACATGGACGCCGTTCCGAGCCGGCTGTCGCGGTCGGTGCGCGCGCTGCAGTCCATTCCGACACAGTCGTTCGTGCCCGGCCACGGACCGATGGCGGACGCGGCCGCGATGTCACGTTACGTGGCGCTGATCGACTCGGTCGAGGAGGCGGCGCGGGAGGCGCATCGGCGCGGCATGAACGCCGAGGACGCGGCGGGCGAGTATCGGATTCCCGACGAACTGGGCGAGTGGGTGATGTTCAGCCCCAACTACCACCAGAGGGCGATCGAGTCGTGGCTGGCGGAGCTGGAGGGTTGACGGGCGCTCAGAGGACGTTTCAGCTGAAACTTAACAACAATGTTAAGTATTGATTCGACTGGCCGGTTCAGCGACGCAGCGCCCGCGTGATCCGGTCTCCCAGCCCTTCCAGCCGCTCCGCCGGCTCGTTGCTGAATACGAGGCGCACGAACTGACCGGCGTTCTCCCTGCCCCAGTGGGTCATGGGAGTCGCGGCGACGCGGCCCCGTTCCAGCAGGAGGCGCGAGGCCTCGGCGGCGTCGAAGCCCAGCTGGCCGGTGTCCAGCAGCAGCGACCAGCCTCCGTCGGCTCGGACGAAGGGGAGGCCGCGCAGTTCGGCCTGTACGGTGTTCCGCCTGCGTTCCCACTCGGCGACCGCGTCCGCCACGCCGGCTCCCGCAGGATCGACGAGCGCCGCCAGCGCGCCCGGCTGCGCGATTCCCACGGGCGTCACGACATTGTAGATGCTCACCAACCCAATGCGGTTCATGACGCTGCGCGGTCCCGTCACCCAGCCGACGCGCCACCCGATCATCCTGTATTCCTTGGACATCGAACCGACCGTCACGGTCAGGTCGGCCAGCCCCCCGACGCTGCCCGGGTGGACATGGTCCCGCCCGTCGAACAGGATGCGTTCCATGGCGGCGTTGTAGAGCAGCCATATGCCGCGGGACTCGCAGATGCGCGCGACTTCCTCCCAGTCGTCGCGGGTCATGACCGCGCCGGACGGGATGGAGGGATTCATGAGGAAGATGACGCGTGTGCGGTCGTTGACTGCGTCGCGGAGGCGCTGCAGGTCGAGGACCCACCCGCCTTCGTGCCGCGTGAACGGAACGAATCGCGCCACGCCGCCCGCGACGCGCACCCGGTAGAGCATGCCCGCGTAGGTCGGGTCGGTGACCACGACCTCGTCGCCGGGCTCGATCAGGGCCAGCAGCGCGTTGAGCATCCCTTCGGTGCCGCCGGCGGTGACGATCGTGTGCGAGGGGTCGTGCGGGACGCCGCTCAGGCGGGCGACGTGGCGGGTCGCGGCGGCGCGGAGGTCGTCGCGCCCGAGGAACGGGAGGTAGCTGTTGGCGTTGTCGCTCCCGAGGGCAGCGCGCGTCGCCTCGATGGCGCTCTGCGGAGGCGGAATGTCGGTGTCGAGGTTCTCCAGTCGGAGGACGTCCGGGTCCGCGCCCGCCGCCTGCGCCACGCGGTCGATCGAGAAGCCGGCGAGGCCGCCGAGGCGGGAGGGCGCCGGTGGATCGGGCGGGCTCACGGGGGTCCGCGGATCGGTCATCTATTGCTGGGCGCCGCCGGCGGCCGGGGGCGTGTGGGCGTGCTGGCGCTGTTGCTGCGTGACGGGCGGCGGTGTTGCATGGGGCAGGTGCCGGCGCACGAACGCGATGACTTCGTCGACGGTGGACGCGGTTGCGACCCTGCGGGGCAGTTCGCGGGCCCGGCCCGGATCGCCGAACAGCACCAGCGGCCGGCCGTAGCGGATGGCGAGCGCGACCTCGGACGCCGTGCCGGAGCTGCCAGGCAGGGCCACCACCACATCCGAACTGAGCACGTTGACGTGGTTGCGCGAATCCGGCTCGGCGCCCTCCTTCCCCAGATGCGTACGGATCGGCAGTTCCACCCAGCGATTGGGATACCCGCGCGAAGACTCGGGTCCACCGTCCTCATCGCGGCGTGGGAGAATCGCGATCACAAGCCCGGCGCGGCCCTCCACCTCGGCGAAGGCGCGGGACACCGAGGTCATGACCCCGCTTCCACCTCCCGTGAGAAGGTGAACCGGGAGCCGGGCCAGACGACGCCCCAGCGGCGCAGCGAGATCCTCGTGTGCGTGGGCGCCCGCGCCCATGACCCCGACAATGGGAAGCTGCTTCACGTCACCGATCATTTCGTCCCCAATCTCGCAATCCGCAAGGCGACGCGCCAATGAGGGCAAGGGGGTACGGACCCTACGCCGCCATGTCGGTGGTCGTCGCCAACATGATCGGCACCGGCGTTTTCACCAGCCTGGGATTCCAGCTCCTCGACCTCCAGTCCACCTTCCCCCTGCTGCTCCTCTGGGTGGTCGGTGGCGCGGCGGCCTTCTGCGGCGCGATCTCGTACGCCGAACTGGGCGCGGCCATTCCCCGGTCCGGAGGCGAGTACACCTTCCTGTCACGGATCTACCACCCCGTCGCCGGGTTCATCTCGGGCTGGATTTCGGCGACGATCGGGTTCGCGGCGCCCACCGCGCTGGCCGCCATCACGTTCGGGACCTACCTCGCCTCCGTCTTTCCCACCCTGTCGGCGACCTGGCTCGGCGCGGGGCTGGTCGTCGCGCTGACCGGGGTCCACGCCACCACCTACCGCAATTCGAGCCTCTTCCAGCGCTCCTTCACGACGGTGAAGGTCGTGCTGATCGCCGCCTTCTGCCTGGCCGCCGCCACCATGGTGGATGCGCCCCAGCCCGTGTCGCTGCTGCCCGTCTCCGGCGACGGCGCGCTCGTCTTCAGCGGCGCCTTTGCCGTGTCGCTCATCTACGTCTCGTACGCCTACACCGGCTGGAACGCGGCCACCTACCTCACGGGAGAGGTACGCGATCCTGGCCGCACCCTGCCACGGGTACTCGGCGCGGGCACGCTCCTGGTGACGGTGCTGTACGTCGCCCTGAACTACGCCTTCCTGCGCGCGGCGCCGATGGCCGAGCTGGAGGGGCGGCTCGAGGTCGGCTACGTGGCGGCCACCCACGTGTTCGGCCCGGTGGGAGCGGCGATCATGGGCGTCACGCTGGCCACGCTGCTCGTCTCCACGGTGAGCGCGATGGTGATGGCGGGGCCTCGCGTGCTCCAGGTGATCGGCGAGGACTACCAGGCCTTCCGGCGGCTGGGCCGGGTGAACCGGCACGGAATCCCGGCGGTCGCGATCGTCACCCAGGCCGCGCTCTCGCTGGCGTTCATCCTGACGGCCTCGTTCGAGTCCATCCTGGTCTTCGCGGGGTTCACGCTCGGGCTGAACAGCCTGCTGGCGGTCGCGGGCGTGCTCGTTCTGCGACTGCGCGAACCCGATATCCCGCGCCCGTACCGGACCTGGGGATTCCCGGTCACGCCGCTCGTCTACATCGGGCTCACGCTGTGGACGCTGTCGTATATCGCCATTGACCGGCCCGCCGAAGCCGCGATGGCCCCGGTGGTGATCGGTGCCGGCCTCGTGTTCTACCTGGTGGCGGGACGGCGGGCGCGGGACGGGCGCCCACCCACGGCCCCGGCGGGCCCTACTGCAACCCCAGCAGCTCGATCTCGAAGATGAGCACCTGGTTGGGGCCGATGTTGGGCGGCGCTCCGGCCGCACCGTACGCCAGGTCACTGGGGATGACCACCCGGAGGCGGCTGCCCACCGCCATGAGCTGAAGCGCCTCCGAGAATCCCGAGATGACGTTGTCGACGCCGAAGCTGGCGGGCTGGTCCTCCGTGGCCGGGTCGTCGTCGTAGGAGGAGTCGAACACGGATCCGTCGGGCAGCGTGCCCCGGTAGTGCAGGACGGCGATCTGACCCGACTCGGCGGTGGGGCCCTCGCCCTGCTCCAGCACCTCGTACTGCAGGCCGGACGCCGTGGTGACCACCCCGTCCCGGGCACCGTTCTCGGCCAGAAATTCCTCGCCCTCCGCCCTCCCCTCGTCCGCTGCAGCCGCCTGGATCGCCTCGCTGAACGCCGTCATGGCGGCCTGTATCTCCTCGTGCGTGAACGGGGGATCCACCTCTCCCATACCGTCCGAGAGACCCTTCATCAGCGCGGGAACGTCGACATGGTCGATCACGTCCACGAGCGACCGCCCCATGTTCAGCCCGATACCGTAGCTGGCCTTCTGCGCGTCGGTCTCGAGGGTCGCCTCCGGCAGGCAGGCAGCGAAGGGAAGCAACAGGATCGGGACAGCGCGGGCGTGGCGGCGAGCGGACATGTGCGGTCGGCCTTCTCTCGAGGGAGCCATCGGGCAGGGAGAGCCAAGGTAACCCCCCGCCGGAGTCACGCCAGCAGCGTTGCCAGTGCGCGCAGGTCGTCGAATACGGCGATGGCGGCCGATTCGGAGGCCGGAGCGACGAGCCCTGCCGGGTTGTGCCATGCCACGGTCAGGCCTGCAGCGCTCGCTCCGAGGACGTCGAATGGAGACCCGGCAATGAACAGGACCTCGTCCATGCCGGCTCCCATCGCCTCGGCGCCGGCCGCGTAGATGCGCGCGTCCGGCTTGTAGAACCCCGCGGACTCCGCGGTGACGACCGCACCGAACGGCGCGCCGACCAGTGCGGCGGCCCTCTGCCCCATTGCTTCGGAACAGTTGGTTACCACGCCCAGGGGCCTGTCCGCCGCAAGCCGGTGAAGCGCCTCGCCCGCGCCGGGCCAGGGCTTGAGTTCGTCCCAGCGCTCCTCGAGTTCGTTTGCCCAGGCCCGTGCGGCGGCCCGCGGCATGCCGGCCGCCCGGGCGGACTCGACGACGAGGTCCAGGTAGGGAACGTATGCGCCTGCGGCATAGGTGAGCTGCAGGTATTCCATCCGCCAGCGGCGTCCGGGCCCCGGGCCCCCGGCGATGTCGTCCCAGAGCGACCACGAGTCCAGTAGCGCCGACAGCAGGTCGAAGAGGATGACCCTGGGGCGGGCGCGCGGGGACGAATGCGGATCGCGGGCGGGCGGGTTCACGACAGTGCGGCGTCCGCTTCGATTTCGACGAGCAGGTCGTCGCCGACCGTGTTGGCGCGCACGAGCGTGTTGGCGGGGCGGACGTGCCCGAAGCGAAGGCCGTGGGCCCGGGCCACCGGCTCCCAGTCGACACTGTCGCGTATGAAGACGCGGGTGCGCACGACGTCCTCCAGCGACCCGCCCAGCGATTGCAACGCCCCTTCGATCTTGTCGATGATGAAGTGCGTCTGGGCGCCGGGATCGCGGCCGCCGATCAACCGGCCGCCGTGGTTCGAGGTCGTGCCCGAGACGTGAATCCGGTTGCCCTTGCGCACGGCGCGGCTGTAGCCCGCCATCTCTTCCCAGGGTGTCCCCGTGGACACGCGCGCGGCATCCCCGTCAACGGTGACCGGATACGGGGCGGGAAAGTGCGAAACGTGGTGGCTGAGGTCGCCCGAGGCGGTCAGGAACGGGGGGCGCCGGTACTCGTCGCCGCAGTCGCCCGGGATCGGGGTGAGCGCTTCGCACGCCGCCTCCAGTTCCCGGCGCGCCCGGTCGTCCGGCGCGAGCCGGAAGAGCTTCAGGTTTTCCTCGATGTGGCTCCTCCCCCCGGGCCTGGCGCCCACGATGATGCCCGCGACCGCCGGCTGGTCGAGCACGTAGCGGCAGGCCAGATTCGCGACGGAGACGCTCAGCCGATCCGCCACGCGGCGCACGGCGCGCAGCAACTCCTGGAACCGCTCCCACCCCCCGGCCTGGTCGATGAAACGGCGGTACTTCATCTGCGACCAGGTCAGCGATTCGTCGATCGCCGGCTCGCCGCGCCCCAGCCAGCGGTCGCTGAGCAGGCCGCCGGCGAGCGTCCCGTACGCCAGCAGTCGTACGCCGTGCGTCCGGCACACCCGTGACATCGCTCCCGCCCCGCGGCGGTCGAGCAGCGAGAAGCAGACCTGGTTGGAGACGATTGGCACGCCGCTCCGGATCGCCATGTCGAGGTGCACGGCGTCGCAGTTGGTCAGGCCCAGGTGGCGTATGCGGCCCGCGGCCCGGTGCTCGGCGAGAAGGAACAGGTTGTCCAGCCAGCTCGGGTCGGCGTAGCTCCACGGGTGGAACTGCAGGAGGTCGATCCTGTCCGTCCCGAGCCGCCCGAGCGCCAGGTCCACGGCGGCGGCGACCACATCCGCGCTCGCCGGGCCCGGCTCCGGCACCCACTTCGTGAGGAGCTGGACATTCCCGCGCCGGGCCGTCAGCGCACCCGCGATGATCTCCGCCGACCCGTAGTGGTCCGCCATGTCGAACGTCGTGAAGCCCGCGTCCACATACGGCTCCAGCGCGCGGGCGGCGGCCTGCGGGTCGAGCACGCGCCCGTCCCGCTCCTGGTCGGCGACCTGCCAGAGCCCGGTCAGCACCCGGGACACCTCGAGTCCCGGCGCCAGCGAGGCACGCTCCACCGCAATCATCAACCCGGCGGCAGCTCCCGGAAGAGGGCGCCCGTGTCCTCGCCCCGGCGCCGCATCCGCGCCACGCGAACGAAGAAGATCGCCGAGGCCGCCGCCATCACCCCGAGCCACACCCAGGTGGAGTGGAAGTACCACGCGTCCACGTCCGCGGTCAGGTCCTTGTTGACATGGACGACCAGGAAGACGGCCAGCAGAACGACCCCGGCCGTGCCGACCACCAGCTGTCCCGCGCGGCCCTTCAGCACCCGCATGCGCCCAGCGTGTTCGGGGTTGCGGCGCGCCAGGTTCAGCAGGGACAGGCACATCAGCAGGAAGTTGACCAGCATCGCGGTCACAAGGATGTCGATGCCGAGGAAGAAATCGCCCGCCAGGTGGCTCCCCAGGATCCCCACCGTTGCCATCAGGCCGCTCGCCACAAGCGCCACGTGCGGGGTCCGCCGGCGCGCATTCACGGCCGCCGCGGCACGCGGGAAGATCCCGTCCTCCGCCCAGGCGAACATGAGGCGCGAGACCGCCAGCAGCATGGCCGGCAAGTCGTTGATGAGCGCGACCGCGGCGCCTGCGACGATCGCCACCGTCCAGCCCACGGGCAGCAGGTAGCCCAGCAGCCCGGGCGCGGTCAGGTCGCGCAGTTGCGCCTCCTCGGCCACGAAGCTCCACGGGACCGCATGGTAGATCGCCGCCGTGAAGAGGAGGTAGAAGGTGCCCACGGTGACGACCGCGAGACAGGTCGCGAGGGGGAGGTTGCGGTCGGGGTCGCGCGCCTCGCCACCCGCCTGCGCGATCGAATCGAAGCCGATGAAGCTCGAGAAGAGCAGCGCGGCGGCCGCGAGGAAGGAGCCCATGCGGAACGGGACCGCCGGCTCGGACGGGACGGCGCGCCCCTCGCTCGCCATCAGCGCGGCGGCGAAGTCGCCGTGGTCGAACAGGAAGCCGGCCACGATGACCACGCTGCCGAGCGCGAACATGAGGAACATCATCGGCACGAGGCTGCGCTCGTACGCGCCCAGGCCGCGCAGATTGACGACCACGAAGGTCCACAGGAAGGCGAGCGCGAGCCCCACCCTGACCGGTCCGGTGTCCAGCGCGCCGGCGATCCCAGCCCACCCCACCGCATCCGCGATGTCGCGCAGGAACGGGATGAGCACGTAGGAGACGACACCGATCGCGATCGACAGCCCGAACCACTGCGAGAAGCTCGCCACGAACCCCCAGTAAGGGCTGAGCGACCGGCTCACGTAGATGTAGCTGCCGCCCGCGCGCGGCATGGCCGACGACAGACTGGCGTAGGCGAGCGCAGCCACCAACGCGGGGAGCGCGGCGAAGAAGTAGGCTGCAAGCACGTGGGGCCCGATCCCGGGCACGTTCCGCTGCAGCATGATCGGGATCAGGTTGATCGCGGCGCCGAGCATCGCGCAGATGCCGGTCGCCGTCAGCCCCAGCAGCCCCAGTTGCCTGCTGAGTCCGGGAGACGGTCGGCCGCCGCTCACGCTGTGGCCATCAGCCGTGCCGGTCGTGGCTTTCTTCGTACCGGATGCGTTCGTGCATCCGGTCCCGGGCCTGGCCCGCGTCGCGCTTCCGGGCCGCGCGCATCGCCATCTCGCGGGTGGTCGAGGACTTGATGCGCGGCAGCGACAGTCGCCGCTCCAGGTTCTCGCTCGAGCACTCCGGGCAGGACGGGGTCCTGCCGCCGAGCACCAGGCGTTCGAAGTCGAGGCCGCAGTCGCGGCAGGTGTACTCGTAGATGGGCATGGGTGGAAGTTAAGGCGGCGGCGAAGGGGGGACCAGTACGGGAAGCCCGGTCAGAACCACCCCCGCATGAGCCGCGGTTCGAACGCCTCGAAGCGCGCACCGACGGTGTCCACCACCACGCGCACCCAGCCGATGTCCGGAGATCCGAAGACTTCCAGCCGCGTGAAGTTGGCGTGGACGACCCCCGCGCTGTCACGGAGCGGCTGGTCGACGCGCTGGTCGTGCGAGTCCCCGTGTATGAACAGGACCGGCCCCGGGAACCCCGCCACGTGACCTTCCAGAGCGGCCACGAAGTGCTCGTATGGCTGGATGTCCGAGTCCTCCCACACGCCGCCCGACTCCAGCGCGACATTCCCGTGGGCGATGATCACCACCCCCTTCGCGCTGTCGGCACGCGCCGCGGCGAAGGTCTCGTCCAGCCACGCCACCGCGGCGTCGGTGCGACGAGCGACCTCGGCGTCGTGCGCGGCGGTGCGGCCGGGGAAGGACTGCATGGCGTTCGCGGACCCGACGATGTGCACCGTGGCGAAGACGAAGCCGCCCCGGCTCCAGCGCGCATTCTCGGGGAAGCCGGGATAGTCCGGCGTGGTGGCCTGCGAGAGCAGCGGCATGGGGCGGCCGCCGAGACTGCGGTTCGGCTCGCCGAAGAAGATGCGCCGCAGCGCGCCGAGGCGTTCCAGCGGATCGTAGCCGCCGGCAATCTCGCCGCGGCAATCGGTCCAATCGTTGTCGCCGGGGGTGTAGACCACCGCAAGCTCCAACGCGTCCAGCAGTTCCCTGCGCTGGCGAAAGGCGTCGTCCGAGCACGGCGCCCACAGGATGTCACCGACGTGGACCAGCCAGTCGATATCGGAGGCCGCAGCGTCCGCGAGGAGACGGTCGTGCCGGGCATCCTCCCAGAAGTAGTAGGGTCCGTCCCCGTACACTCCGAATGCAAAGGCACCCTCGGGCAGCGGGTCGGCGGCTGGCGGGGTGCAGGCGGACACGACCGCCAACGCGTACACCGCGAGCACGCCGCGCCATGAAGGCGAACCGGATCGGTATGTCATTGTCCAAGGCCGTTGACTGGCGAAACCCCTTGCCTGAACTTGCTTTGCCGGTGACTCAGCCACCTGGAGCCCCGACCTGAGATGGAAACTAGCGGATCATGGAGCCCCGACGATCTCCACGTCGATCGCGAGGGAGGAAGGATACGAATCGCCGGAGTCCTGAATCTGTATTCGTACCGGCGAATCCTCGCGGCCCTCCACCAGGCCACGACCGTGCAAGGCTTCCGGGACCTAACTCTGGATTTTTCGATGACCACCAGAGCGTACTCTGGGCCGATGCTCGCGTTGCTTGTGACCTGCGCTCGCCTGCGGGAAGACTCCGACGTCGATTGCTCTCTGGTTCGCCCGAAGGATGCTCGCTTGCGGCGCTTGTTTGCCAACGCCAACTGGGCGCATCTGGCCACTCCGACGAAGTTTGGCTCGTCCAGTTGGCAACCGGAAACCGTGCTGCCCGCGAGCAGATTCGCCTCGCCCGACGAGCAACACGAGATCGTGGACAAGACCATCGATGCCATACTCTCGTCACCAGCCGCCCTCACGAGAGAGAGTCTGGCCGCCTTCGAATGGGCGGTCAACGAAGTCACCGACAACGTACTTCAGCACGCCGATGCCCCGTCAGGCGGATTGGTACAACTCAGCCACTACCCGAATGCCAAATGGCTCGAGTTCGTGGTCGCGGACGCCGGTCGGGGGATTCCCGACAGCATAAGGACGACCAGGTCTGAAGTGTCGGACCTCGAAGCTCTGGAGCTCTGTGTACGAAGGGGGATCACCCGCGACAAGGACGTCGGCCAGGGGAACGGCTTGTTCGGGACTCACAGGGCGGCCAACGTGGGCGAGGGCGACTTTGAGATTCACTCCGGTTGGGCAAGTCTGAGAGCCAGTCTGCGAGCCAAGGAGGAGGGCATACCCTTTCATGGCACCCTGGTGGTGGTCAGGCTGGACTACTCGGATCCGGACGCGCTATGGCGCGCCCTCGACATTCGGGGCCCCCGGGGAGAACCCTTCGGCGACTACGTGGAACTTCGCTACGAGGACCCCAGCGACGACGTTCTCAGCTTCGTGGTCAAGCGGGAAGCAGGGTCGGTGGGATCGAGATCTGCGGGAAAGGCCGCACGCGCAAAGCTCGAGAATCTGATGAAGATGTACCCGAACCATCCGGTCAACCTGGAGTTCGCCGACCTACCGTTAGTCTCCAGCAGCTTCGCGGACGAATTCCTGGGAAAGCTGTTCGTGCGGATGGGTGCGCTTCGTTTCTCCCGGCGCATCCGCTTCCGAGGGGTAACGCCCACCGTCCAGTCACTGCTGGACAAAGCGATCCTGCAGAGGGTCCAGCAGGAAGCGGACGACGGCTGAACGGCATTCAGCCGACCCGGTTCCTCCCCCCTACGACACCTTCCGCTTCACCTCCAGCCCCAAGGTCTTCCCCTTCAGCACCGCCGGCACGCCTTCCTCCATCCACACCGGCGCCGGCTCGTCCATGAGGTAGTGGTCGAAGAACTGCTGCATGCGGATCGCCCAGTCCTTGCGGTCGGCCTCGCGGCTCAGCCCATGGCCCTGCCCGTTGTAGTTGAGCATCCAGACCGGCTTCTGCAGCCGGCGCATGGCGACGAACATCTCGATCCCCTGGTACCAGGGCACCGCACCGTCCTCGTCGTTGTGCATCATCAGCACCGGGGTGTGGATCTTGTCGGCGTAGAAGACCGGCGAGTTGTGCAGGTACTCGCTGGTGGACTCCCACAGCGTGCCGCCGATCCGGCTCTGGGTGCGCTCGTACTGGAACATGCGGCTCATGCCGGACTGCCAGCGGATGCCGCCGTACGCGCTGGTCATGTTGCTTACCGGCGCGCCCGCCTCGGCCGCCGCGAAGAGGTTCGTCTTGGTGACCATGTAGGCGATCTGGTAGCCGCCCCACGAGTGTCCCTGCACCCCGATCTTGTCCTCCTTGACGAAGCCGCGGGCGACCAGGCTCAGCACGCCGGGCACGACCGCGTCGAGCGCGCTCTCGCCGGGATAGCCGATCTCGTACGGGATGTCGGGGATGAAGACCACGTACCCCCGGCTGACGTAGAAGGGCACCGAAACGGACGAACCTCCCGGCCGGACCGAGCGGTGCTGGTGGATGCCGTCCGACATGCGCTCGTAGAAGTACACCATCATCGGGTACTGCGTGGACGGGTCGAAGTCGTCCGGCGTGAACAGAATGCCCTGGAGCGGCGTGCCATCGTTGGAGTTCCACTCCACAATCTCGGCCGAGCCCCAGCGGTAGTCGGCCTGCTGGGGGTTGGCGTCGGACATCCTGACCATGTCGTCGAAGGCGATGTCCACCCCGTCACCGCCGGTCACCCACAGGTCGGGGAACTCGCGGAAGTCCTCGCGGGTGATCAGCCACCGGCCCGCGTCGGCCGCCTTGCCGCGGAAGCGGAAGGTCTTGTCGGCCATGATGACCGGCTCGGGCGCGGCGGCCCGGTCGGTGCGCCCGCGGTGGAAGCCGGACTGCTTGCCCGTGTAGTGGAACGCCTGCCAGAGCGCGTCGCCTTCCGCTATGGCGGGGTCCTCGAAGTCGGTCCGGGCGTAGCGGAAGCGGGTGCCCGACTCGCGGCCCGCGCCGGCGGTCAGGTTGGTGGTCTCGCCGGTGGCCGGCTCATGGCGCCAGGCGTCGTAGCGGTCATAGAAGAGCAGCGCGCCATCTCCCTCGGTCCAGAAGGCCGGGCCGTACGGTGGCGGCAGGTCCGGGTGGTCGTCGAGTTCGTTCCAGACCGCGTGCGGCACGTCGCCGCTGGCCGCCACCGCGTCGCCGCCCTGCAGCGGCGCCACCATCCAGTGCCGGGCTTCGCCGTCCCACCATGAAGCGTAGGCGCCGGACGGCGAGATCGACGCGCCGCCGAACCCCTTCACCCTCTCGGCGACCATGCGGCGCTCGCCGGTGGCCACATCGATGGCGTAGACGTCGTTGTAGCGGCCGTCCCACGAGATCAGCTGGCGGTAGGGCACGTCGGTCGCGCCGATCGCGAAGGCGGCGTCGCCCTCCGACGCGAAGCGCACCGTGGGGACCTCCGGCGTGCCCAGCTGCACGACCGCGCCGCCGGAGGTGCCGCCGTCCAGGTGCACCACGGCCGCGTAGGTGCGGTTGCGCTCCTGATTGGCCTGCACCAGCTGCATCGGCTGCAGGTACGGGTCCTTCCAGTTCCAGACGTCGAGCGTGACGCGTTCGTCGTCCAGCGTGTCGTCCTCCTCCTCGGGCTCGGGCCTCGGCGCCGTCCCGAAGCGGATCCGGCCGCCGCCGTCCGAGAAGCTGACGTTGCCGTTCTCACTGACCCACCAGCCGTCCGGCATCCCCTCGGTGGCCGAATTGGCCATTGCGGCGCCCGTCCACGACGGCCCCGCCCCGTGGAACAGCGTGAACTCCGCCTGCTCCGCCTCGTAATCGTCACGGTCGGACAGGAACGCGACCTGCGCACCATCCTCGGCGATCGCCAACTGCTCGTAGTTGCCCTCGCCCTGCACCACGGCGTGCCGGGTCATGTCGTCGAGCGTGACCACGTACACCCCGTCGCCCTCCCCGTCCTCGGCGGACGTGGCGAAGGTCAGCACCGCCGCCTCGTCGGCGAAGAAGTAGTCCGTGACCTTCTCGTACCGCGTCTCGTCACCCGTGGCCAGGTTCAGCAGCACCAGCGCCGCGCCCTCATCCTTCTCCTTCTCCTCGGCTGCGTCCTCATCCCCCCCTTCCTCACCGGCCTCCGCCCCGGCTTCGGGCTCTTCGCCCTCCTCTTCAACCCCCTCTTCCTCCTCCTCTTCCTCCTCCTCGACAGGCTTGTACGCCACCCAACTCCCCTCGCCCGCGACCCGGTAGCCGTCGATCGCGCCGACGATCCGCGGCCCGCCGCCGTCCAGCAGCGCCGCGACATCGGCGAACGCGAGCGTGTCCTCCGGCAGCGCGTCGCCCCGCTTGCCCTCGCGCCTGAGCGAATCGACGACCGCTTCGACCGGCGGCACCTCGTACACCACGAACCGCGAATCGGAGGTGAACTGCGGGTCCGAACCCCGGAAGGTCATCGGCGTGGCCCCTTCGCGCGCGGCCCGGATCGTGAGCACGGGGTCGCCTTCCATGGCGCTGAGCACGAAGGCCAGCCACGCACCGTCGGGTGACAGCGAGGGGTTGCCTATGGTGTTCCAGCGGAGGACGTCCTCGTGGTCGAGGGCGCGCTGTTGCGCCAGAGCCGGGGAGGCGGCCATAAGGAGAGCCAGCGAGAGGGTGAAGGCCGTCGTGCGGGGGCGTGTTTTACGCATTGGTGGAAATCTCCTGTCTAGTTACCAAAAACCGTCGCGAGCAGGTCCTGGTTGAAGCCGACCACGAACGTGGTGCCGACCCTCATCGCGGGCGCCCTGAGCTTGCCCCAGCGGCTGGTCATCATGCCTACGAGTTCGCTGTCGGGGGGCCGGTCGTCGGCCGTGAGGTCCACGCGGACCACCTTCCTGCCCTTGGCCACACGGAGCTCGGTCATGCCGTCGAGCAGCGCCAGGGCCTCGTCCTTCGTTACGGGGTCCTTCGTGGCGCTCCTCGTTTCGGCCGCCTCGATGTCGTTCTGCGCAAGAAACTCCTGCGTGCGTTTGCAGCTCGTTCAGCCAGGGCGGTGGTAGCGCCATTCGAGATTGCGGCTCATGGGTTTCCCTCCGGTTCGGGTTGTCCCCGGTTCGGGTTGCGTGCGCCTGCTACGGGCCATTCAAGGTAAGCTCGCGGACTTCCACGCGCTCCACCCCGAGCTCGTCCGTGGATACGCCGACGACTTCGCCCCGGCCGACCTCTTCGATCGCGAAGGACGCCGGAACGTCCACACGGCCCAGATGGCGGCCGTCGGAGCCGAACACATCCCACCGGACCGCGGCGCTGCCGCGAGGTGCGTAGCGGCGCGCCCACAGCTCCCCGTCGCCCGATGTGCGCAGGTCGGTGTAGGCGGGGAGCGTTTCCGGCATGGGCAGCTCCTGGTAGTTCGCGATGATCGCGCGAATCGACGCTTCGTCCTCTGCGAACGGGTTGCCGGAGTTGCGCACATGGGCTTCCAGGTGCTCGTCGGTGCGCGGGGTGGGTGCTTCGTCAAGCCGCACGATCCGCGTCAGAGCCCCCGTGTCGTCAAAGACGCTGACTTCGTACGCGGCGCCCCCGGTCAACACGACGCCGCGGCTGGATCCGTGCGCCGACGGCTCCGGGGAAAACGGAACTCTCATGAGGTTCAGGGCCATGCTGTTGCCGCTGCCGGAAGCCGACACCGACATCATGATGCCCGGGCGGCTGGCCAGTGTGTCGACGAGCGAACCATCCAGGCGGTAACGCAGATAGTGCTCCGGAGGGGCTTCGTCTCCGCCGAATGCGTCCTCAAGACTCTCCAGCGGCGATTCGCTCATGGACGGCATCGGGAGAGGCCGCACCCGGCTGAGGAAGGTTCCGGAGCCCCCGGGTCCGACGGGCGTGACCATGTCCATCCCATTCACGCCGGAAAGGGATCCCGTGCCGAGGAGCGTCCCCTCGGCGTCGAATCGTGAGATGCGCCGGAGCCGCCTGTCGGCCGTGACGATGCTCCCGTCGGCGCGCGGCCACGCGCCGACCAGCGCCTGGAACTCTCCGGGGCCCTCGCCCCGGCTTCCGAAGGAGCGCAGATGGCGGCCGCCGGGGTCGAAGACGCGGACCTCTCCGGCACCGTTGTCGGCCACGATGAAGTTGCCCTCGCCGTCCCTGACGACGGTGACGATCCCGTCGAACATGAGCTCCTCCGGGCCGTCCAGGGTGCCGATCGACAGTGTCGGCTCGGGCGCCAGCTCTCCATGGACGGCGTCGCCCGGCGGGCTCGTCACGATGGCCACTCCCGCCGAGTCGACAACCTCCGCCGCCGGCGTGGCGGACGGCCGTTCGTCGCCGCACGCGACAAACACCAACGCTGCGAGCCCGTGTGCGATGCGTGTCATGATCCCCGTCCTTTCCGATTCTATCGTCGGCCTTGCCGCGCCGGCCGAACCTCGCTTAATCTCGCTGCCACCATGGACGGCGCCAGAGGCCGGCCGCGTTGTCCGCGCACCCGACGCCCGATCCGGCTCCGACACACTTGACAAGGAAGTCCCCATGACCCCGGCAACCCCGTGCCAACGTCCGTTCGCGGCGCTGGCCGTCCCCCTCCTCGTCCTCGCCGCGGCCTGTGACAGCGGCAACATGCCCGCCGACGGCCAGATGCCCGACGCGGCGCCGACAGTCGAGTTCGTGAACGCCCGCTCGGCCGCCGACGGCGACGGGGCGGCCCCCTTCAGCGGGGCGGTCTGGGTCGACAACACGTTCTACGTGTCCGGCATGCTCGGGCTCGAGGGAGGCCAGGTTCCCGAGACCGCCGAGCAGGAAGCCACCAACGTCCTCGACGGCATCAAGGGCGTGCTGGAGGGCGAGGGCCTGACGATGGACGACCTCGTGGTGGTGCAGGTGTTCGCCTCCGACGTGGCCGACTACGGCGCCTTCAACAGCGTCTATCGCACGTACTTCACCGGTGAATTCCCGGCACGCGCGTTCCTGGGTTCGGGGCCCCTCCTCTTCGGGGCACGCTTCGAGGTCATGGGCACGGCGGTGAGGCGGTAGCTTCCCGCACTGCCGGGATCCCTAGTCCCTCGCCTGGGTACCAATCGCCATGAACAGGCACAGATGTTCGAATCCGACCGGCCGCGTCCACTTCGGCGCACGCGGCTTCCGGTTCGCCGTGGCAGGAGCCCTCCTTCTCCTGGCCCCGACCGGATGTGATCTGTTTACGGGTCCATCCGACAGCGTAGAAGAGATCACCGAGCTTCCGCGCGCCCTGAGCGCGGCGGAGGTCGAGGTCATCCAGGCGAGCAACCGGTTCGCCTTCGGCCTCCTCGGGCAGGTCAACCAACCCGGCGACAATCTGTTCCTTTCGCCGCTCTCGGCGTCCATGGCGCTCGGGATGACCATGAACGGGGCCGCGGGCGAGACCTGGAACCAGATGCGCGACGTGCTCGGGTTCGGGAGCCTCTCCGAGGAGGAGATCAACGCTTCCTACGCGTCCCTTACCGAGCTCCTCGTCGGCCTCGATCCCACCGTCGAGACCGCGATCGGGAACTCCGTGTGGACCCGGCAGGGCTTCCCGGTGCACGCGAGCTTTCTGGACGCCGTGCGGGAGACCTTCGGCGCCGAGGTGGCGGAACTCGATTTCGCGAGCCCTTCGGCGTCCGCGCGGATCAACGAGTGGGTCAGGGCGGCGACAAACGGACGCATCGAGGACATCGTTCCCGCGGACATCCCCGGTGCCGTCGTCATGTACCTGATCAACGCGATCTACTTCAAGGGTTCGTGGACGCTCCCGTTCGATCCGTCCGACACGCGAACCGAGCCCTTCCGCCTGGACGACGGTTCCACCCGGACCGTGCCGCTCATGACCCTCCGGCGTGACTTCCCCTACCAGGAAAACAGCCGTTTCCAGGCCGTGGATCTCCCGTACGGGGGACGCGCCTTCTCGATGACCGTGCTCGTTCCCGCACCCGGCGTAGGCGTGGATGACCTCGCGGCATCGCTGGACGCCGCGCAGTGGGACGCGATCGCCGACGGCTTCCGCGAAACCGACCTGCTGCTCTTCCTTCCGCGCTTTCGGCTGGCCTACGAGCGCACCCTCAACGACGACCTCGCCGCCCTCGGCATGGTCGACGCGTTCAACGATCGCGCGGATCTCTCGAGACTCTCGCCGGTCGGCGGCCTGTGGATCTCCGAGGTCAAGCAGAAGTCCTGGGTGGAAGTCAACGAGGAGGGTACCGAGGCGGCCGCCGCGACCGTGGTTTCGGTGGCCGAGAGCGCGGCCCCCGTCCTTCGCGCGGATCGGCCCTTCCTCTTCTTCGTCCGCGAGCGCCTGTCCGGCACCATCCTCTTCGCCGGCAAGCTCGCGAGCCCTCCAGGGGACTGACGGGGTTACCGGCTGCGGGGGCCTGGCAGCCTGACCGGAGTGTCTATTGGCGGCGCAGCTAGTTGAAGTGTGACGCGGTCGCCGTCGTGACCAGCGCGTGTATGGGGGGTCCGACGAGACCAAGCCAAAGGCCCGGCTCACCGCCTACACCGAGCCAGACTGCCACGGCGGCTGCCGAACCCAACGCCGATCCCGCCAGGGCCGGCCCGAACCGTGCTCCGGCAAGCTTGGCACCCCCGGCGACGGCGAATACCGGAAGCGCAAGTCCGCCCAGGGTCAACGCGCCTGACCCTCCTCCATCGGAGATTTCCGAGGCGATTGCGATGACTGTTCCCAAGTAAAGGGTCAGCGCGGACGAGCCCAGCGCCACCAGGAACACCCGCCGCCCCGGAAAGGTATTGTCGTTTGCAGCCCACCGGATTGACGATCCAGGCGAATCGACCGCAAGGGGCGCCCACAGATGCCCGGCCACGCTGCTGCCGAGGGACACTGACGACTCCGACGTGTAGAACGGACTGCGGCGCATGTCCCAGAAGAGAGCAGCAATCGCATCAAACGCTTGCCAGAAGTCACGTTGGCCTCCCGTGTTGGCCAGACTTGAGACCATGATATTTAACATGTTTGTTAAGTATTGTGCGGATGCCTGTGGCCCGTGCGGATGCCTGAGTGGCCGAGGGCGGATGTCCATGTGTGGCCGAACATTTACCGAACTGTGGGGTATAAGGAGGTGAAACGACAACCGATCACCCCATGACTCCGGGATCTGAACCAATGCACGTCGACTTTACCGCCGCCCTTCCGTCCGACCCTACCGCCTCCGTCCCGTCCGACCCCCGGGCACTCCCCCCGACTTCGCCCGACGCGGCGCTTCCCGCCCCCGTCTCGCCAACCGCCCCCGTCTCGCCGGTCGTCCCCGCCCCCGCTTTGCCCGTCTTCGACGACGATCCCCTGGGCGACGAGATCGCCGAACTCTCCGCCCACATCGACGCCGCCCTCTACCGGCTCCTCACCCTGATCCGGCGCTACGACGAAGAGGGACGCTGGCACCAACAGGGGTTCCGCACCTGTGCCCACTGGCTCTCCTGGCGCACCGGCCTGTCACTCGGGCCCGCCCGGGAGCGGATCCGGGTGGCCCACTGCCTCCCCTCGCTTCCGCAGATCTCCACCGCGCTGGCCAAAGGGCAGCTCTCCTACTCGAAGGTGCGGGCCATGACCCGGATGGCCACGGCCGAGAACGAGGAACAGCTCCTGATCTTCGCCACCCACGGCACCACCGCCCACGTCGAGCGGCTGGTGCGGGAGCGGCGGCGCATGCTGGCGGGCGACGACTCCGCTGCCGCCGAGCGGGCGGCGCGCCGGGGCCTCTCCGTGTACGTCACCGACGACGGCGACTACGAGATCCGGGGCCGGCTCGCCCCCGAGGTGGGCGCCCTGCTGCTGAAGGCGATCGAGGTGACGGAGGACAAGCTCTACAAGGAACAGCGGGCTGCGGGCACGGAGCACGAGACTACCGCGGCCGGCCGGCGCGCCGACGCCTTCGGGCTCTGGCTCGAAGAGCGCGTGCAGCCCACGGTCCAGCTGGTCCTGCACTCCGTTGACACGTCCGGCCCAGTGGTCACGCCCGGCTCGATTGACACGTCCGGCCCGGTGGTCACGCCCGGCTCGGTGGTCACGGAAGAGGGCGTCGGCGTTCCAGCTGGAACGTCTGAACGCCTATGCTGCGACGCGGACGTCGTGCCCGTCACGCGCGGGGCGGACGGTTCGGTGCTCGACGTCGGACGCCGGCGGCGGACGGTGGACTGGCGGTTGCGCAAGGCGCTGGAGGCCCGGGACGGCGGCTGCCGGTTCCCCGGCTGCGACTCGCGTCTGCGCACGCACGCCCACCACATCAGGCACTGGGCCCGGGGCGGCGAGACGGCCCTGGACAACCTGGTGCTGCTGTGTCCCTTCCATCACCGCACGGTTCACGAAGGGGGCTGGCGGGTGGAGATGGACGAGCGGGGTGTGCCGCGGTTCTTCAACCCCCTGGGCGTGCACATGCCTGTGGTGCCGGAGACGCCGGAGATCGGTGGGACGCCGTCGCCCGACTTCGGGCTGGCCCGCTGGCACGGCGAGGACGGGATCGGCCCCTGGACCGGGACAACGTTGTGGCAGGGCGAGACCCCCGACCTGAACTGGGCGCTGGACTGGTTCGCGTGGAAGGACGGTGACGACCAGCGTGCCGGGGTTGAGGACCGCAGCGACCGAGGTGACGACGGTCAACACGCCGCGCCCGCGTAGGGGAGACGCAGCGCGATACTAAACATGTTTGTTTAGTATCGCGCGACGGCGCTGGTCTGCAGCCTCGTCCCTGCGATGGCGACCTACCCCAGAATCACGTCCTTGAGGGCCTTCACGCCTTCGACGGCGCGGGCCACGTGCTCCGTCGTGTTGTAGACGTGGGGACACAGTCGGAGTCCTCCCGTGCCGGCCCCGGCGATCCCGTGTTCCTCGTACATGCGGCGTAGGGCCGCGCCCCGGTCGCCCGGCACCTCGATGATGCACACGCCTCCGGACAGCTCCGGCTCCATGGGTGTGACCAGCGACATTCCGAGTTCCGCGAGTCCCTCCTTGAGGGTGGTGGCGAGCGCGCTCACCCGCGCCTCCACCGCGGCTGGGCCGATCGCGTCGTGGAAGCCGGCCGTGGTACCGACCGCCGCCAGGCACGCGTCGTCGCGCTGGCCCATCGACTCGAACTTGCGCGCGCCCTTCACGTCGGGATCGGCGTCGTTGCCCCAGCCGGGCGCCACGATGTTGGGCCAGATCTCGGCGATCCGGTCCTCCCTGACGTAGAGCACGCCCGCCTCCTTAGGGCCCATGAACCACTTGTGCGATGACGCCGAGTAGGAGTCGCAGCCGAGTTCGCGCAGGTTGACGTCGAGCGCGCCCCAGCTCTGGGCGCCGTCCAGGTGGACGTGGATGCCGCGGGGACGGGCCACCTCGACGAGTTCGCGGACGGGAAGCCGTATCCCGCTCACGTTCGACACGTGGGTAAGCGCCAGCACGCGCGTCCGCTCCGTCAGGGCCGCGACGAAGGGGTCCATGAGGTCTTGGGCGGAAGCCGGGTGACGTGGCACGGCTACCCTCTTCACCTTGATCCCGAACCTCGCCGCCCGCACGTCCCACGCCACGTTGTTGGTCGGGTGGTTCTGATTCCAAACAACCACTTCATCACCCGCACGCAGCGGCACGCCGTTATTGATCGTGTTGTTGGCTTCGCTGGTGTTGCGGACGAGAGCGATCTCGTCGGCGCTGACGCCGAGCTGGGCGGCGACGTTGGTGCGGGACGCCTCGGTGAGGGTGCGGAACTTGGCGCGGTTGTTGGATGAGCAGTCGCGATCGATGTCGCGGGTGAGGTCCTCGACGCGGGCGGCCACGGAGCGGGGCGACGGACAGAGGTTCGCCGCGTTCATGGGGACGCGTTTCTCGGTGAAGGAGAAGCGGGCCCTGACCTGCTGCCAATAGGCTTCGTCGGCCGGGTGAGCCGGGCCAATGGGCGGATCGGACGGAGTTGTGGGGGACGCGTCGGCTGCGCGGGATGCGCCGGCTGCGCGCGAGGCAGCCACGGGGAGGACGACGGCTCCGGCGGCGACGTCGGCGAGGAAGGAGCGGCGGGTGGTTCGACGCTTCACGGAAATGCCTCCTGGAGCTGGGGCCTGGTCGGACGGGTCGGGCCGGACGAGCGGGCCGGACGGGCCGAGGGCGCGGGCCGGACGAGCGGGCGGGTTGCTCTCATCATACCGGGTAGGCAGCTTCCGTTGCCAGTCTCCTCGCGCGTCCCAACCCCACAGGAGAGCACCTTGGCCCTGATCGCCCAACGCATGAGCCACCTGGGAACGGAGAACGCTTTCAGGCTCGGCGACGACATCCAGCGATGCGTCGACCGGGGCATGGACGTGATCCGGTTCAACCTGGGAGCGCCCGATTTTCGCAGCGCCCCGCACCTGAACCGTGTCGCCAGCGAGGCGCTCGACGCGGGCAATTCCGGATACTGCGACCCCGCCGGCATCCTGCCCTTCCGCGAGGCGATTGCGGCGCATGTGACGCGTACGCGGGGTGTGGAGGTCACTCCCGGGCGCGTGGTCGTCACGCCCGGAGCCAAGCCGCCGATCGGTTACACGCTGCAGACGTACGTGAACGAGGGGGACGAGGTGATCTACCCCTCGCCCGGCTTCCCGATCTACGAGTCGTGGGTGCGTTTCGCACGTGCGGTGCCGGTGCCGCTGCCGCTGTCGGACGACAGGGACTTCGCGTTCACGGCGGACGATCTGTCGGCGCTGGTCACCGGGCGGACCAAGGTGATCATCCTGTGCTCGCCCTCGAATCCGACCGGCGGCGTGCTGTCGCGCGACGAGCTGGCCGGGATCGCCGCGCTGGTGCGGGAGCGCTGCCGTCCGGACGTGCGCATCTACGCCGACGAGATCTACGAGCACATCCTGTTCGACGGGCTGCAGCACGAGAGCATCATGTCGCACGAGGGGATGCCCGAGCGGACGGTTCTGGCGAGCGGCCATTCCAAGGGCTTCGCGATGACCGGGTGGCGGCTGGGCTGGGCGGTGCTGCCCACCGCGGAGGAGGCCGCGATCTTCAAGCAGCTCAACATCAACATCATGTCGTGCGTGCCCCCGTTCCTGCAGGAGGCGGGAGCGGCCGCGTACGAGGATCCGGCGTCGGCCGTGGAGGTGGAGCGCATGGTGCGCGAGTTCGAGCGGCGCCGCGACTGGATCGTGCCGGCGCTGAACGAGGTGCCGGGGGTGAGGTGCCGGACGCCGAAGGGCGCGTTCTATGTGTTCCCGGATGTGTCGGGGATGTGCGAGCGGCTGGGCGTGCATGAGGCGCGGTCCCGATTGCCGGCCGCGGCGCGGCGGCGCGCGACGCCGGCGGGAATGCTCCAGATGTTCCTGCTGTACCGGTACGGCGTGGCGTCGATGGACCGGGCGTCGTTCGGTCGGATCGGCGCGGAGGGGCAGGACTTCCTGCGGCTGTCGATCGCCAACAGCATGGACGACATCCGGCGGGGCGTGGAGAGGATCACCGAGGCGGCCGGGGATGCCGACGGATTCGCGGAATTCGCCGCGAGCGAGGACGGCAGGGCGCTCTTCGGATGAGCATTCGGGTCTGCGTTGCCGGGGTCACGGGCTGGACCGGGCGCGCGGTGGCCGGGGCGGTACTCGACTCGGACGAGTTCGAGCTCGTGTCGGCGGTCGCGCGCCGGGCCGCGGGCAGCGACATTGGCGAGACGCTCGGGAGGGCGGCGCGCACCGGAGTGGAGATCGCCGCGGATCCCGCGGACGCGCTGGCGGCCGCCCCGGACGTATGGATCGACTACACGCATCCCCTGGCGGTCAAGGGGCACGCGCTGACCGCGCTGGAGGCGGGTACTGCGGTGGTGATCGGCACTTCGGGCCTGGGGGCAGCCGACTACCGCGACATCGAGGCCGCGGCGCTGGCGCACGGGACGGGAGTGATCGCCGCGGGCAACTTCTCGCTGACGGCGGCGTGCCTCAAGCATCTGGCCGGGATCGCGGCGCGCCATCTTCCCCACCGCGAGATCGTCGACTACGCCGACGGCGGCAAGCCGGACGCCCCGAGCGGCACCGCCCGGGAACTCGCGGAGTACCTCGACACCGTCGCCCCCAACCATCTCCAGGTCCCCGTCGACGAGATCGTGGGCGTTCCCGGGACCCGCGGCGCCGACATCGGGGGCACGCAGGTGCACGCGGTGCGGCTTCCCGGCTACGTCATCTCGGTCGAGGCCCTGTTCGGGCTCCCGGGCGAGCACCTGACCATTCGCCACGACGCCGGCGAGAGCGCGGAACCGTACGTGGCCGGGACGCTGCTGGCAGCGCGCCGGGTCGGCGGGACCACGGGACTGGTGCGGGGCCTGGACCGGCTGCTGTTCGGATAGGAGGGGGCGGAGGGAGCGCCTCTTGCGGTCCGCTACTCCTCCGTGATGGCGATTTCGAACATGGACGACCACAGCTTGCCGGTCACGTAGAAGGTGCCGGTGGCGTCGTCGTAGGCGATGCCGTTGAAGACCGCCCCCGCGTCCGCGGGCCGGCCGCTCGAGAGGGACAGCGCGAACGCGTCGAGCATGCCGGTGACCTCGCCGGTCGACTTGTCGACCCGAACGATTTCGTCCCTCATGTAGATGTTCGCGTAGATGTAGTCGCCCACGCACTCGAGTTCATTGAGGTTGCGCACCGAGAAGCCGGCGTTCGTGACCTCGATCAGGTCCAGCAGCTCGAATGTGGCCGGATCCCGGCGCTGGAGAGTCCCCGAGCCGTCCGACATGAACAGCGACCGGCCATCGTGACAGAGTCCCCAACCCTCGCCCTCGTACGCGAAGGTGCCCTCCGGGACGAGGGTCGCGGCGTCGTATACGAAGGCCAGGCCCGCCTTCCAGGTGAGCTGGATCAGCTTGTCGCCCACCACCGCGATACCCTCCCCGAAGTACTCGTCGGCCAGCGCGTGGCTGAGCAGCACCTCGCCCGTGGCGATGTCGACCTGGCGGACGTCCGACTCCCCGTACTGGCCGGTGCTCTCGTAGAAGACGCCGTCGTGGATCAGCAATCCCTGCGTGTATCCGGATGGATCGTGCGGGAGGGTGCGCCGCAGCTCATAGCCGAGCTGCAAGACCGGGTCACCGCAGCCGCCAGGGAGGAGCAGCAGCGCCAGAGCCGCGGCAAACAATCGACTGCGTCGCTGGATCATGGACTGCCTCGTGTGCTCATGCGCATCGCCGATGGGGCGGGAGCGCGTTCTATTCTCATCGTAGGGCCGTCTGGCTAACGTATCACTCCCCAGCTTGCTCCAAGGAGGCGGACGTGCCCGGATTGCATTCGCATATCGATCCCGACGGACTTCTAGAATACTCGGTTGTGTTCACCGACCGATCACTGAACCACATGTCGGCGCGTTTCCGCAACATCATGAAGTATCTCTCCGGTACCCTGAAAGCGACGTACGGTGCCGAAGCCGTCGCCGTGGTTCCGGGAGGCGGGACCTACGCGATGGAGGCGGTCGCGCGCCAGTTCGGCACCGGGAAACGCTGCCTGGTCATCCGCAACGGCTGGTTCAGCTACCGTTGGACCCAGATCTTCGAGGCCGGGGCGATTCCGTCGGCCGAAACCGTGCTTGCGGCGGGCCCGGTGGGCGATGGTCCGCAGGCTCCGTTCGCGCCGCCGCCGATCGGCGACGTGACTGCCGCCATTGCCGGGGAACGCCCCGATGTCGTCTTCGCTCCCCATGTGGAGACGTCTTCCGGGATCCTCCTGCCGGACGACTACCTGCGCGAGGTGGCGGACGCGACGCACGCAGCGGGAGGACTCTTCGTGCTCGACAGCATCGCATCGGGCGCGATGTGGGTCGACATGAACGAGTGCGGCGTTGACGTCCTGCTGAGTGCTCCGCAGAAGGGGTGGAGCGGCTCGCCGTGCGCGGGCCTCGTGATGTTCGGTCCGGAGGCGCTCGCAAGGATGACCCCGGCGGACAACACCAGCTTCGCGTGCGACCTCCTGCGCTGGCTCAAGGTCATGGAGAGCTACGAACAGGGCGGTCACACCTACCACGCCACCATGCCCACGGACGCGCTCCGCATGCTGCACGACGCGATGGTCGAACTCCGTGAGTTCGGGTTGGAGAGGGCCCGGGCCCGCCAGCAGGAACTCGGCGACCGGGTCAGGGCGCTCGTTGCGGAACGAGGGTTCCCGAGCGTGGCGGCCCCCGGCTTCGAAGCGCCGGGGGTGGTTGTGTGCCACACGGACGACCCCGAGATCGCGAACGGGACGCGGTTTGCGGGCGTCGGCCTGCAGATCGCGGCTGGCGTTCCCCTGCAGTGCGGCGAGCCCGCGGGATTCAGCACCTTCCGGCTGGGACTCTTCGGGCTGGACAAGCTCGGGGACGTGGACCGTACCGTGAGTGCGCTGGACGAGGCCCTGGAGCGGGTGCTCGACGCGACGGCCGAGGCGACCCGGGCGGCGACAGCAACCAACACGGCGACTGCTGCGGCCGCGACCGAGCCGGCGCGAATCTGATGGGACGCCGTATCGTTTCAGAGTTCGATGTCACGGGCTGGGACCAGACGCCGTACGGGGAGGAGGGTGACGGCCCAAGCCTGGGCGAAGCCATCGTGCTCAAGAGCTACCGCGGCGAACTGGAAGGCGAGGGTCGGGCAAGGCTCCTGATGTGCCGCGCCGATCCGGCGAGCAACAGCGAAAACGCCGGTTACGTGGCATCGGAACAGGTCACCGGGCGTCTCGCGGGCAGGGAGGGGACGTTCGTGCTGCAGCACTGGGGAGTGGCGGCGGCGGGCGAGCCACCCAGGACAGCGGGGCACGTCGTACCGGGATCGGGCACCGGCGAGCTGGTCGGCCTGACCGGGACGATGGAGATCTCCGTGGCTCCGGACGGGACCCATACGCTCGCGCTGGACTTCGAGCTTCCCGGCTAGCGGCCAGACTGACAGTTCCGGCCGTCGTTTACCGCACGGCGGCGACCGCCGTGAACTTCTGCACCCGGCGTCCCGTGGACGCCTCGCCGACGTACAGGTTGCCCTTCGAATCGATGTCCATGCCGTGTGGGCGGAGGAACTGGCCCACCTGGCGTCCACCGCGCCCGAATTCGCCGACGATTTCGAGCGTTTCCCGGCGCAGCGTCCAGACCTTGTGGTTGGTGCCGTCGGCAAGGTACAGCCAGCGCTGGCCCGGGTCGGGGGACAAGGCGATGACGAAGGCAGAGCCTGACGCCAGGGTGCGCGGCGCGATCGTCTTTTCGGCGACATACTCCCCGCTCTGCCGGAAGACCTGGATCCGGTTGCCGCGCCGGTCCGCGACATAGATCAGGCCGTCATCGGACCCGATGAGGTCGTGAACGGTCGAGTACTGGAGCGGGGGCGGCCAGTCCAGGTCGCGGCCCGCATAGTCGTACCTGTATTCGTCGTCCGGCGGCTCGCTGTAGGCGCCCCAATGGCGCAGGTATTCGCCCGTTTCGCCATCGAAGACGACGACGCGCCGGTTGGCGTAGCCGTCGGCAATGAACACCTCGTTCGACTCGGGATCCACCCACATGCCCGCCGGACCTCCCAGCAGGCGGGGATCGTCGCTTCCGCCCGTGACATCGTACTCGCCCAGCGTCATCAGCAGCTCGCCGCTCCGCGTGAACTTCATGACGCGGTGGTGACGGTAGGTGCCCACCCAGACGAAGTCGTTGTGGTCCACGAAGAGTCCGTGGGGGTTGCGCGGGTAGTCGGCAACATCCTGCGAGGGATCGCCCCAGGCCTGCACGACGCGGCCATCCGCGTCGAACTCGATCACGGTCGGGGCGGGTACGCAACACGTCCCGATGGGCGGATCCTGAACCGCCGACGTTTCCTCGGGCGTCAGGGTCTCCGGCAGGTGCGCCACCCAGACATGGTCGCTGTCGTCGACGAACACAGCCGTCACGGCCCCCATGATCCACTTGTTCGGCATTTCCAGCGGCCACGCGGGGTCGACCTGAAAACCGGGCGGGGCATCGCCCGGGCTGACGTTCGCCCCCGGGGCGCCGGCGTCCGGTGGCGCCTCGCACGCGGCGACCGTCAACGCCACCGGGAGACAAGCTGCCCAGAACCGAAGTCTGCGGACTCTCACGCTTGCGGCTATTCTCATTGATGGCCTCGCTGTCGCGGGAATGCAGGCTTGACGTACTTGCGCAGGCACGGGACGCCCGGGAAACTTCCCCCTGGGAGTGCGATTGCGCCAGCCCCGGGCGGCTCCGTGACCCGCGCAGACACTGCGGTAGGCTGACACACACGGTCGAGAGGACACATGAACCAGGCACTTGTTTCGCCGGGCGGCGCGTCCGGTGCAGGCGGGCGGGGCGCACAGCGCGCCGGACGCATGCTGTTTGCGGCGTGCTCACTCCTCCTCCTGCCCGCGTGTTCGTTTGCGCCGCCGCCAGCAGTGCCCGAACCCGTCGCCGAGCTGCCGGGGGACTTCGTGGGCAGCTCGCTTCCGGGGGACTACGAGTCGCGCGAGTGGTGGGAGGTCTTCGACGATCCCGTGCTGAACACGGTCGTCGACTCGGCCCTCGCGGCGAACTTCGACCTTGCCGAGGCCGTGGCGAGAGTACAGCAGGCCAGGGCACAGGCGGGGATCGCCAGGGCCGGACTCTTCCCCTCCCTGCAGGCGACCGCCGGCGCCACGGATCAGAACACGCCCGCGAACGCCGGGTTCGGCGAACAGTTCCGCAAGCTGGCGGGCGGCGAGAACGGGGCGCTGCCCGGTGGATTCCAGTTCCCGGACCGCCTGGCGTTCACGACCTACTCGCTGGGCATCGACTTCGCCTACGAACTCGACTTCTGGGGCCGTGCCCGCAACGATGCCCGGGCGGCGGGTGCCCAGTACATGGCATCGGAGTCGGACTATCACGCCGCACGCATCGGTGTCCTCGCAACGACGATCTCGACCTACTTCGAGATCGTGGACCTGCGCCGCCGCACCGAGCTCGCGCGCCGCACCGTCGATGTGCTGCTCGAGCGGGAGTCGCTGGCGGAGACGCGGTACGATCGCGGGCTGGTGACCTCCTTCGAGCTCTATCAGGTCAGACAGGATCTGCGCAACACGCAAGCCGCCCTGCCCCAGCTGGAGACCCTGCTCACCGACGCCGAGGGACGTCTGGCGGTTCTCCTGGGGGGCTTCCGCGGGAAGCTCGACGCGATTCTGCCGGACTCCCTCGCCCCTGTGCCCCTGGGCGACCCCGTCTCCGCGGGCGTACCCGCCAACCTGCTGTTCCAGCGGCCCGATGTTCTCGCGGCGGGGCTGCGCATGGACGCGGCCCGCTTCGCCATCGGCGCGCGACGGGCCGAGCTGCTGCCGTCGCTCTCCCTTTCCGGGACGATCGGCGTTCAGTCCGCGCAGGCCGACGGGCTCTTCAACGTCGACCAGTGGTTCCGCAACCTCCTGGGCAACCTGACCGCGCCGATCTTCCAGGGTGGCCGCATCCGCCAGAACATCGCGCTGGCGCACGGGCAGTTCGGACAGGCGGCAGCGGCATACGGCCGCACGGTGGTCACGGCGGTCTACGAGGTCGAGGCCGCGCTGGCCGCCCTCGCGAACGAAGACCGGCGGCATACCTTCCTTGTCGCCCAGCGGGAGGAGGCCCAGGGCTCGGTCGACCTTCAATCGGAGCGGTACGCTTCGGGAGTCGGCGGCTACACCGACTATCTCGACGCGCTGCGCACGCTCCTCAATGTCGAATCGACCCTCTCCGGGGCAAGTCGCGACCTCGCGCTGGCCCGCCTCGCCGTACACCGCGCCCTGGGAGGAGAATGGACCGCCCCGCCCGAGTCGCTGGAAGGTCTGCAGATGGTCCCGGTCACGGGGTCGGCGGCCGCCACCTCCTCCGCATCCAACACTGAAGGGAGCAAATAGATGGGTCGCTTCAGGAATGCCCTGATCGCTTCGGGAATCCTGCTCGGTGCGATCGTCATCGCGGTCATCATGGTTCAGCTCAGGCCTGAACCTCCGTTGCGCGAGCCGCCGTCGCAGGTTCCGTTCGTCACGACCGTGGCCACGTCGGCCGGAGAGGGCGCGATACCGGTGTTCGGTGCCGGCACGGTGCGGCCCCGAGCGGAAATCGATGTCTCGGCGCAGATCAACGGGAAGGTCGCGTGGGTCGCGCCCGCGTTCCAGGGTGGCGGGCGCGTCCGGAGCGGCGACGTTCTCTTCCGCATCGACGACGCCGACTACCGCAACCGTGTGCGCCAGGCACGCGCGAACGTCGCAGCGGGTCAGGTCGCGCTGCTGCAGGCCGAGGAGGACGCCCGGATCGCACGCCAGGAGTATGCGCTCTTCCTGAGGCGCCAGAGCGACGCGGCCAGGACGGGCGACGCCAATCCGCTTACGCTGCGCGAGCCTCAGCTCGAGGCCGCGCGCGCCGCGCTGGCTCGTGACAGCGCCGCGCTGGCGGACGCCGAACTCGCCCTGGCGCGCACCGAGGTGCTGGCGCCGTTCAGCGGGGCCGTAAGGTCCGAATCGGTCGACATGGGACAGTTCGTGGCGGCGGGTCAAAGCGTCGGAAGGCTGTACGCCGACGACGCCGTCGAGGTGGTCGTGCCGCTGTCCGACTCGGATGCCGCGCTGGTCCCGAACCTGTGGCAACTCGCCGCCGGTGACGGGAACCGCGCCGTACGGGTGGTCGTGACGGCGGGCTACGGACAGGCGGAGCACGATTGGAACGGATACGTGGACCGCGCCGAGGCGGCGCTGGACGAGCAGACCCGCACGATCGACGTGGTCGTGCGCGTACCGAACCCCTTCGCCGGATCGGGGCCCCCGCTTCTGGTGGGCCAGTTTGTCGAAGCGCGGATCGACGGTGTCGCGCCGGACCGCTATTTCGTCGTGCCGCGCGCCGCTCTGCGAACCGGCAACGAAGTCTGGGCAACGCGACAGGATTCGCTGGTGACCATTGTGCCCGTCCAGGTGCTGCAGCGGTCGGAGGACCAGGTGTACGTCACCGGCGCGCTGGAAGCGGGACAACCGGTCATCGTCAGGGGGATCCAGATCGCGACCGAGGGCATGGTGGTGCGGGCGGGGGATACGTCGTGAGGGCAGCCGTAGCGTGCAGCGGTCGAACGAACTGAGACCCGGGGGACCTCGGACACCGTGAGTTCGGGCGGACGGGAGCAACAAGGGGGCGGCGGCGCGATTGCCTACATGGCCCGCAACGGGGTCGCGGCCAACCTCCTCATGTTCTTCATCCTCATTGCCGGGTTTTTTGCGCTCACCACCCTCGTACAGGAGGTCTTCCCGGAAATCTCGCTCGACCGGGTCAACATCTCGGTCGCCTACCCGGGCGCCACGCCGGATGAGGTCGAGGAATCGATCATCCTCAAGATCGAGGAACAGATCGAAGGCGTCGAAGGCCTGAAGCAGACCAGGTCCACGGCCGCCGAGGGACGGGGGACGGTGGTGGCGGAGGTCGAGCTGGGCGAGGATCTCAATCGCTTCCTCGACGACATCAAGGCGCAGATCGACAGGATTCAGACCTTCCCCGCGGGTGCCGAACGCCCGGAGGTCACGGAGGTGACCACCCGGCAGAGCGTCATCCGGCTGGTGCTGTACGGGGACGTGTCTGAGCGGACCCTCAAGGAACTCGCCTACCGGACCGAGGACGCGCTTTCCGCGCTGCCCGAAGTCTCCTACGTGGAGACCACCGGCGTTCGCGAATACGAGATCTCGATCGAAGTCCCGCTGCAGCGGTTGCGGGCTCTGGGATTGACGCTGCGAGACATTTCGAACGCCGTGCGGGGCGGATCCCTCGACCTCTCGGCCGGAAGCATCGACACGCGCGACGAAGAGGTGCGGATCCGCACAACCGGACAGAACTACAACCAGCAGGACTTCGAGGAGATCATCGTCCTGAGTCGGGCCGACGGCACTGTCGTCCGCCTCGGCGACATCGCGGACGTGCGGGACGGCTTCCGCGAGGTCGACCTGATCGGCCGGTACATGGGACAGCCCGCGGCCTACGTCGAGGTCTTCCGGACCGCCGACGAAAAGGCGCTGGAGATCGTGGACGCGGTGGAGCAGCACCTCGCGGACGACGTGATCCCCTCGCTGCCGGCGGGCGTCGGGCTGGAGATCTGGAACAACGACGCCGATATCCTGCAGGACCGGCTCGGGCTGCTCGTCAAGAACGGGCTGCTGGGGCTCACGCTGGTGCTGCTCTCGCTCGCGCTCTTCCTGGAGATCCGGCTGGCGTTCTGGGTAGCGGTGGGCATCGCCGTCTCCTTCGTCGGCACCTTCGGCGTGATGGCCGTTCTGGGTGTGTCCATCAACCTGATGTCGCTCTTCGCGTTCATTCTCGCGGTCGGGATCGTGGTGGACGACGCGATCGTGGTGGGCGAAAACATCTACGCGGAAAGGGAGAAGGGTCACCGTGGCGTCGTCGCGTCGATCCGCGGGACCCGCAGGATCACCGGACCCGTCATCTTTGCCGTCCTGACCACGGTGGTGGCCTTCTGCCCGCTCTTCTTCATCCCCAGTTCCATCGGAAGAATCGTCGGCGAGATTCCGATCATCGTGATCTCGGTCCTCCTCTTTTCCCTGATCGAATCGCTTCTCGTTCTCCCGAACCACCTGTCCCACCTGCCCCGCAGGCGTGGTCCCTCGGCGCGCCGCCAGCCCCACCTGGTGGGCCGCATCCAGTCCGGTGTGGATTCCGGGCTCAAGCGCTTCATCGATGGACCGCTCGACCGGGCCCTCGGGTTCGCGACGGGCCGGCCCGGCCTCGTGATCACGACCGGCGTTGCCATGATCATCGTGTGCGTCGCGATGATACCCGCCGGCATCATCCGGGTGGACTTCATGCCTTCGGTGGAGGCCGACCTCGTAACCGCCAGCCTGGAGATGCCCGAGGGCACCCCGGTCCAGCGCACATCCGAGGTCGCGCAGACGCTGGAGACCGCGGGGTACACGGCGCTCGGCCGACTGGTGTCCGACGACAGCGAGGGCCTCGAGAGCCTCCTGACGGGCGTGAACGTCACGATCGGCCTTCCGGCCAGGCAGACCGGACCCACCGGTAGCGCCGGCTCGGCCAATCCTCAGGCCAATATCGCGGCCGTCGAATTCAAGCTTGTGAGCCCCGACGAACGAGATGTTTCGGCGATCGACCTGCAGCAGCAGTGGCGCGAGGAGCTGGGCCCGCTGCCGGAGGCAAAGTCGCTGACGATCAGCGCCGAACTGATCAGCTTCGGCGCCCCGGTGCATGTCGAACTCTCGCACCCTGATCCCGCGCGGCTCACTCTTGTCGGCGACACGCTGGTGGCGCGGCTGCGCGAGTTCGCGGGCGTCTTCGACGTGCAGGCGGACCAGGACCAGGGGCTGCGGGAGATTCAGCTCGACCTGCTGCCCCAGGCGCGGACCATGGGGCTCACGCTCGACAACCTGGCCAGACAGGTCCGGTCGGCCTTCTTCGGCGACGAGGCGTTGCGGGTCCAGCGCGGACGCGAAGACATGCGCGTGTACGTCCGGCTACCCGAAGACGAGCGCAACGCGATCGCCGACGTGGAGGGCTACCTGGTGCGGACCCCGGGCGGCGGCGAAGTGCCCCTGGCGCGGGTCGCGTCCGTTCGGTTCGGCAACTCGCCCACGACGATCCGGCGCAAGGACGGCGACCGGGTGCTCACGGTCACTGCGGACGTCAATACCAACGTCGTGACGGGCGACGAGATGACCGACATTCTGGATGGCTCGATCCTCCCGGAGCTGACAGCCCGTAACCCGGGGCTCACCTATTCCTTCGGAGGCGAACGGCAGGAGCAGGTCGAATCGTTCGGCGCGCTGGGGGGTGGCTTCGCTCTGGCCATGCTGGTGATCTACGCACTGCTGGCGATTCCGTTCGGTTCCTACACCAAGCCGCTGATCATCATGGCGGCCATCCCGTTCGGCATCATCGGTGCGGTGCTCGGCCACGCGATCCTGGGACTTCAGATGGCGATCATGTCACTGTTCGGTGTGATCGGCCTGAGCGGGGTGGTGGTGAACGACTCGCTGGTCATGATCGACTTCATCAACGAACGGCTGCGCCAGGGCATGTCCGGACGCGACGCGATCATCGCGGGTGCGAAGGCGCGCTTCCGCCCGATCCTGCTGACGTCGGTGACGACCTTCCTCGGGGTCGCGCCCCTCGTCTTCGAGACCAGTCTGCAGGCCCAGTTCCTGATCCCGATGGCGGCGTCGCTGGGGTTCGGGATCCTGTTCGCCACGGCCGTGCTGATGATGATCGTTCCGGCGCTGGCGATGGTGCAGCACCGGGTGATGGGCGGCCGCGCGTAGGCCGGCGTTCGGCCGCCGGCAGCTATCCGTCGCGGCGGTCGCGCGGATCCGGCCCCATTTCGACCGGGAGGTCGGGGCGGTCACCCCAGTTGCGCCAGCTTCCGTCATAGAAGTAGGTGTCGAGCCCCATCATGCGCGCCGCCATGTAGTCGACGCTGGCGCGCATCCCGATCATGCAGTAGACGACGTGGGCCTTCCCTTCGCCCGTCCCGTGGCGCTCCAGGATACGGGCAACTTCGTCGCGGGGACGGAAGCGCGTGTTGTTCGCCGGATCCATCAGCTCCTCCCAGTACAGCTGCGCCGCGCCGGGGATGTGCCCGGGCCGTCCTCCGTTGCCGAGCCCCCCGTCGTCCCCCGTGTATTCGTCGTCGGGCCTCGCGTCGAGCAGCACGAGGGACTCGCCGCCGAGCCGCGTCCGTATCCAGTCCGCCGAGACGCGGAAGTCGACCGGATCCGCGGGCTCGACATCGCCCGGCGCGACCTCCGGCGCGGGTCCACTCTCGACCGCACCGCCCGCCGCCTTCCAGGCCTCGATTCCGCCGTTCAGCACGAACGCACGGTCCCCGAGCCCCAGCAGGTCGAACGTGACCCAGGTGCGGGCCGTCGCGGTCATGCTGTTCCCGTAGATCACGACCTTCGCATCGCTTCCGACGCCCGCGGCCCGGAGCGCGCCGACGATCTCGTCGACCTCCCGGAATTCGGCGATCCAACCCTCGGCGCCCTCCCACGCGATGTCGTCGAACCGCAATGGACGGGCCCCGGGGATGTGCTCGGCAGCGAAGGCTCCGGACCTGCGCTCGGCCTGCAGGACCACCACGTTCTCGTCCCCAATGTGCTGCAACAGCCAGTCGGCTTCGACAAGCGGATCGACCGGCATCGTCTGCGGGGCGGGCCCGCCGGACGCTGCCGCACGCTCCTGGGCCAGGACCGGCACGGGGGCCATGAGGCTGCCGAGCGCGGCGGCGGCAACGGCGCAAACAACGGGCGCAAGCGGGACTGGCTTGTTCATCGGTCTGGATCCGGGGTCAGAAACGGGACGTGAGGGTGATGCGGAAGCTACGCGTGGCGCCCGGATTCCGTTCCTGGACATCGACGTACTCGGCCTGCAGGAGGTTGGCCACCTTGGCCTGCACGTCCATGTCCATGATGGTCGTGCCCATGCGCAGGTCGAGCAGCGTGATGTCGCCCCGCTCGTCCAGAGGGAAGGCCAGAACCTGCTCGGCCCGACTGCGGTAGCGCAGATCCAGGGCGATCCGGTCCGACCAGCCCGAAAGCGTTGTGGTGACATTGTGCCGTGACCGGTAGGCGAGCTCGCGCCCGGTCAGAAGATCCTCGGAATCCAGCAACATGTAGTTGGCCTGCAGGTTGAGCTTCCTCGGCACAAGCCCGATCCTCATGCCCGCGTCCAGTCCCCGGACACGCGCCTCGGCGACGTTGCGGAACTGGAAGGTGAGGAACTGCCCCGGGGCCCCGGACACCTCGATGAGGCCGGCGTACTCGCTCCAGAACAGTCCCGCATCGAGCCACAGCCAGTCGCGCGGTGTCGCGGTCATCCCCACTTCGCCGGCCCACGCGGACTCGCCCCGCAACTCCAGGTTGGGGACGACACGAAAACCGAAAACGGTTGTGGAGGTGAACTGCTCGGACACGGAGGGAGCGCGATACCCCCGGCTTATCGAGGTTCGCAGACTCAGGTTGTCGCTCGGCTGGACCACCAGTCCGATCTTCGGATTGAGCGTCACGTCTCCATCGACGAACGAAGCCGCGTGCCTGTCGAATCGAATCCCGGCGGTACCGCGGAGCCGCTCGGAGAACGCGATCTCGTCCTGCGCGAACAGCGCCAGATCCGTGACGTTCGGAGTCGGCTCCAGGAAATTCGACGCCACGCGCGTGTAGGCCGCTTCCCCGCCCAGGGTCAGCGAGTGCCGCCCCGCGCCGAACAGTGCGAACTGGACGTCGGTCCCGTACCGCGTGGAGTGGTGGTAGTCCCGGTTGTCGTGATAGTGATTCTGTACGCGGACGTGCTGAAGCTGAGGGCGAACCTGGAGTTCGAGCCGCGGCGTGACCAGCGGCGTTCCCGTCGCGCCGACAACCAGGTCAGAATTCCGGATCCAGTCGCCCAGCCGGGCAGGGTCGACCTCCAGCCGCCGATCGGCCGAGAGCCAGGTGAAGAACTCCTCCTTGTCCTCGCGCTTCCAGCTCGCGAACAGCTCCCATGGGTTCGAGGACTCGGCTCCCAGCACGGTCTTGGCACGGAGACGCCAGCGCTCCATGCCGCCGTTCTGCCGGAATCCGTCCGATCCTTCCCGCCCCGCGAACAGCGTCAGGTCGGCGGTGCCGATCCGCCGCGAGTGCTGCAGGTGAAGCCCCTGCATGTTGAGGCGCTCATCCGAGAAGTCGAGTTCGCCGGGGGTGTCGAACACCCCGTAATATCCCCGGATCACGGTCTCGGCCCCGGTCACGAGCGGGCGGGTGATCACGTTGACGACGCCGCCCATCGCGTTGGTGCCCCAGAGCGTCGAGTGCGGCCCCTTGACGATTTCGATTCGCTCCACGTCCAGAATGGGGAGGACGCCGAAGTCGATCGCCGACCCCACGCCCCCGAGGACCCTGTGGCCGTCGAGCAGCATGAGGACACGGCTGCCAACCCCGCGTGCGATTCCGCTGGAACCGCGTATGTCCATGTGGCCGGCATTGAACGTCACGCCCTGTGCGAAGGGAAGCGCCTCGTCAAGGCTGGTGACGTCCCGTTTCGCGAGTTCCTCCGACCCGATCACGGCCACGCTCGTCGGCGCGTCCCCGGGGCGCGCGGCCGACCGGCTGGCCGTGACCGTGACCCCGGGAACCTCGAAGAGACGCCTGCTCATGGGAATCCTGAACGGATCCTCGCCCGGAGCCTGAGGGACGACGGATTGCTCGACGGTGCGATAGCCGTAAGCCGTCACGACCAACGAATGCGGGCCCGGCCCATGTAGCTCCAGCGAAAAGCCGCCATCCCGGCCCGCGAACGCGCGCAGGGGCGTGCCCGCCACCAGGATCTCCGCCTGCGCGAGCGGCTCGCCCGACTCCGCATCTACGACGAGGCCGCGAAAGGACGAACTCTCCTGGGCGGCCACCGGGGCGAACGCAACAAGTGCCGCGAACGCGGCAAGTGCGGCGAGCGCGACCCGCGAACCGCAAGCCCGCTTTCGACCAGGCACGGCTACTGACGCCGCCAGACCGTTGTGGAGGCTGACAGCGCGGGCTGCTCGACCACGACCGTCAGAACGGAGCTCTCAAAGGTGTACGTCCCCGTTTGCTGCGGGCTCAAATCGACCAGCGGACCGGTCAGGAACTCCTGCTCCCATGTTCCATCGAGTCGATTGGTGTACGTGCCGGAGCCCGGAAGCTCGATGATGTTGCCGGCCAACGGCAGCTTCAGGGCGGTGGTGAATGTGCCGGTCGCCTCGCCGCCGACGACGGCCGTTTGCTGCACGGTGAAACTGCCCGCCACCTCCGGGGGCACCAGCATCGTTTCGGGGTCCAGTGCGGAAGTAAAGGACTGTATGGCATACGTTCCCGTGAGGTCGGGAGGCATCGGATCCGGTGGTGTGATCTCCTCCTCGGCGCAGTTCCACACGAGGGCAACCCCTGCCAGCGCGGCAATCAGCGATCCCGATCTGGAGCGAAACAAGTCCACCTCCCTTTTGGATACTCGACGCTTACGTTTCAACGTACATACCGGCCATTGCGGTAACCAGATCCCTACCCGAAGACGACAAGCGAATGCTGCTGATCACCGGCGACAAGCCGAAGGGACCGCGCGACCTCTTCCGTCGCCTGGACGGGCTCGGCGTGGCCCACAGCACCCTGAACCACGACCCGGTCTTCACGGTGGAGGAAGCGCGGCGCCTGCGGGGACACATCGACGGCGCGCACTCCAAGAACCTCTTCGTCCGCGACAAGAAGGAGCGGCACTGGCTGGTCTCGTGCCTTGCCGATCGCACGCTCGACCTCAAGTGGCTGGCGTCGGCGCTGGGCACGAAGCGGCTGACCTTCTGCAGCGCGCGGCGCCTCGAGGGCTACCTCGGGATCGGGCGCGGAAGCGTCTCGCCATTCGCCGTCATCAACGATGTCACCGGAGTTGTCCGGGTCGCGCTTGACGCGGATCTTCTGGGCGCGGAACCCCTCAACTTCCATCCGATGGACAACGCCAAGACCACGACCGTGTCAAGGGCCGGCCTGATGCGCTTTCTCGAGGCGGAGGGCCATCCTGCATTGATCATCCGGTTCCCGGACGGCTGACGCCGCCGAACCCGGGATGGCGGATTACCGGAACGCGGGCAGGATGTGCCGGACCACGATGTCCATGGTCTTCTGCTCGTAGTCACCCGCCGCCTCGCCCACGCGCCACCAGTTGTTGGTCGTGACGACGACCAGGTTCAGGTCCGGCACGACGACGATGTACTGGCCACCGTGCCCCCACGCGAAGTACATGGGCTCGGGCGCTTCGGGGACAGTCCACCACAGGAACCCGTACGAGATTCCCTTGAGCGAACCCGAGTCCACGCGCCAGTCGAAGCGCGTCACCGTGGACCGGTCGACCCACTCGGCGGGCAGGATCTGCCGGCCACCGCTGGATCCCCGCTGGAGAAACAGCTGGCCGAACCGCGCCAGATCGCGCGGTCGCAGGTCGAGCCCCGCCCCGCCGTTGTGGAAGCCGCCGCCCAGGCTCTCCCACCGGCTCAACGCAATCCCCATCGGATCGAAGAGCGCGTGCCGGGCGAATGCGGGAAGCTGCATCGTGGTGGCCTGCTCGATGACGACGCCGAGCAGGTGCACGGCGCCCGAGTTGTACGTGAACTGAGTGCCGGGGCTGTAGGCAAGCGGCTTTTCCAGCACGAAGCCGAGGTAGTCGCCGGAACGGACCCACTCGACGTACGATCCGAACCCGCCGCTCTCGTCCCACTCCAGACCGCTGGTCATGGTAAGGAGATGCCCGACCGTGATCGCCCGTTTTTCGGGCTCGATCCAGCTGGCCACGGGATCCAGGTAGTCACCGATGGGATCGTCGAGGCCGCCGATGTCCCCGCGCTCGATCGCGATGCCCGCAAGCGCCGAAACGACGCTCTTCGTGACCGAGCGCACATCGTGCAGTTCCTCGTCGGCACCGTCGCCGAAGTACTCCTCAACGACCAGCCGCCCGTCCTTGACGACCAGGAGGCTGCGCATGCGGTCGTTCGCCCGGGCCGACTCCACCGCACGCGCCACCCGTTCCGGCGAGCCGCCGACGGCCGACACGGAGGCCTCGACCCAGGGCAGAGCGAGGTCGATATCCGGGCCGTCGGAGGATCCCGGACCCAGGGTGGCTTCGCTGCACGCCGCCACAAGGCATGCGGCAGCGCCGACCGCCGCCTGTCTCAGCTTCAGCGGTGTCCTGTGCGAACGCACTCGCGGGGTCCCGTCAACGAAGTGTAACCGACACGCTCCACCTGCAATCTGCACGAAAAGCACCGTGGCACGCCAGTCGCCCCCGGGGGCCGCTGCCCGCCGCATGCGGGCACATGGGCACAAGCCACTGGCGCCGCAACCCGTGACGGTGGAATCTTCCGAAACCCGGCCCCGCCTGGCGGCGTCTGCCTGACCGGGGGCCGCTTCACCAGCATTTCACCCGTTGGAGACTACCAGCGACAGGAGGGATGGAACGTCATGAAGCCAACGATTGAGCGCGGGTTGATCGCTCTGACCGCACTTGCCGCGTCCGCCGCATGGAGTTGCGCGTCGCCGCAGGTGGCCAACCCCGAGGAGCAGATCGCCCAGGCCCTCGCGGCCGCGCCGGACGACCTTGCCGAAGGAGCCCGAATCCTCGGCTACGCCACCGACGGCACCGTTGTGCAGCTACGCGAGGGGGCCAACGACTTCATATGTCTGGCGTCCAACCCGGCCAACGAGCACTTCTCGTCGTCCTGCTACCATGCCTCGCTGGAGCCGTATTTCGCCCGCGGGCGAGAACTGGACGCCGAGGGGACGAGTCGCGAGGACCGGTACCGCATCCGCTACGAGGAGATGGAGGCCGGGACGCTGCCGATGCCGGTCATGTCCGCCGCCCAGTACATCTTCGACGGAACATGGGACAGCGGGACGCTTTCCGCCGAGGGCGCGGTGCGGTGGGTGATCTATGTGCCGGGAGCCACCGGGGAGTCGATCGGATTGTCCGCTGCGCCGGTCGAAGGCGGCCCCTTCCTGATGTCCGCCGGGACACCGGGCGCTCACATCATGATCGTGCCGCCCCGCGACCGGTAACCGCACTGCCGGCATGATCCCGACCCTGGGCGCCATCGTCGTTACCGGCGGGGTCGTCGGTCTGCACGCGGTATTCGTGGTCTTCGTCCTTCTGCGGCCCCGCGTCCGTCAACCCTCGTCACTCGCCTGGATCCTCGTGATCATCGCCGTCCCCTTCGGCGGGATCGTGCTGTACCTGATCGTGGGCGAGGTGCGTACCGGCAGCAGGCGCAAGCGCCGGCACCGCACGATCCAGCGGAACATCCGCACCGTCCTCAGGGACGCCTGGCACGAGACGACCGGGACGGCGGTGGTTCCGTGGGGGACCGAAGCCATCGCCCGACTCGCCCGGCTGGGGAGCGAGACCCAGCCGCGCAACGGAAACCGGCTGGGGCTGGTGGCCACCGCGGAGCGATTCACGCAGGCGCTCGCGGACGACATCGAGAGTGCCCGGGACCATGTCCACCTCCTGTTCTTCATCTACCTGGACGACAAGGTCGGGCGTACCGTCGCCGAGGCCCTCGTCCGGGCAAGGGCACGCGGCATCCATTGCCGCCTCCTGGTAGACAACGTCGGATCCAGTGACTTCCTGAAGTCGGAGCTGTGCGGGATGCTGAAAGAGGCGGGCGTTCAGGTGGTCGCCGCCCTGCCGACCCGGATCACGCAAATCGCTTCCATCCGCTTCGACATGCGCAATCATCGGAAGATCGCGGTCGTGGACGGGCGGGTGGGTTATACGGGAAGTCACAATATTGCAGAGGAGGCGTTTCACCCCAAGCCGCGGTTTGCCCCGTGGATCGACGCCACGCTCCGGATCGAGGGGCCCGCGGTCCGTGACCTCCAGGCTCTCTTCATCGAAGACTGGTTCATGGACACCGAGGAGAACCTTGACCACCTGATCGCCCACGCACCGGCGGAGTTTCCGGACGGTCGCATGGTGCAGATCGTCGGGACCGGCGTCAATTCACAGAACCAGGCGCTGGTGCGGGTGATTCAGTCCGCGATTCACATGGCACGGGAAGAGCTCATCCTGACCACGCCCTATTTCGTTCCGGACGAGGGGACGCTCGCGGCCCTTACGACCGCCGCGATCCGCGGCGTCAGGACGATCATCGTGGTCCCCGCCAGGAACGACTCACCGCTCGTGGCGCTTGCCAGCCGCAGCTTCTACGCAACGCTCCTGGACGCGGGCGCCGAAATCCACGAATTCACCAAGGGGCTCCTCCACGCCAAGACCATCACGGTCGATCGCGACTTTGCGCTCGTGAGCACCGCCAACCTCGACCGGCGCAGCTTCGAGATCAATTTCGAGATCAGCACGCTGATCTACGACAGCGACTTCGCTTCCGAGCTTCGCCTGCTGCAAAAACGGTATCTCGAGGACTGCACCCAGGTCGATGCGGCCAGGTGGTCGGCACGCAGCTGGCCGCTCCGCCTGGCCGAGAACACCGCCGGCCTGGTCTCCGCGCTGCTTTGACCGAGTGATGCCCCCGCGCGGCGAGATTGCCTCCGTGGTGGCGGCCAGGTGGGCCCGGTCCCGTCCTCACGGCACGCTGGCCACGCCGGACGCCACGGCCCTCGTGCTGGGCGACCCCGCCCCCCACCTCCCCCTCGCGCTGGAAGATCGCGGCCACACGGTCACCCGTTGGCACCGGGTCGCCTGCCCCGGCCAGCTCTGCACGCCCTGGCCACCGCCCGGCCCGTTCGGCGAGGTGTGGGTGCGGATGCCGCGCTCGGCGCTGGAAGCCGCAATGCTCCTCCACGCCGCGGCGGGCCGGGTGCAGCACGGCGGCCACATCCACCTCTACGGCGCCGGCACGGAGGGCATCCGGTCGGCTGCCAGGCATTTCCCGGCAGGCGCCGACGAGCCGCGCACGGCGCTGATCAAGGCGCGCTGCCGCGTCCTCACCGCGGCAAGGACGGCGCCGCCACCGCGGCCCGACGGTCTCGACAGCTGGAAGCACGAGGCCCGGGTCGACTGGGGCAGCGGCGGCCGCGCCTGGACCTTCTACCCCGGCGTCTTCGCGTACGGCCGCCTCGACCCGGCGACCGCGCTGCTCATCGCGGCCCTGCCGGACGTCCCCGACGGGTCGTGCGTCCTGGACTTCGGCGCTGGGACCGGGCCCGTGGGCGCGGCGGTCATCGAACGCACGGGCCCCCGAACCGAGGTGCACCTGCTGGAGCCCGACGCGATCTCGCTGGCCGCGGCGGCCGTCAACGTCGCGGAAGCCACCCGGATTACCGGGCACGGCCTCTCCGCCCTCGCCGGGCACGGCCGCGCAACCCTCACCGACCCGTACGACCTCATCGTCTCCAACCCGCCGATCCACGCCGGCAGCGCCCAGAGCCTGCGCACGGTCGAGGGTCTTGTGCTCGGTGCCCCCGCCGCGCTGGCGAAAGGCGGAACCCTGCTGCTGGTCGCGCAGCGGCGCCTCCCCGTCCCGCGCCTGCTGGAACGCACCTTTCGCGACGTCCGCACCGCCGGCGACCAGGGTCAGTTCCGCGTGTGGCGCGCCACCGGCGCACGCGCCCTCAGCGCGCGTCGTGGACGACCCTCCCGCCGACGACGGTGAGCAGCGCGCGCAGTCCGGAAACGTCCTCGTCGGGCACGCCCAGGTAGTCCCCGGACAGGACGGCCAGATCGGCTGCCATTCCGGGGGCAAGCGTTCCACGCTCCGATTCCGCGAACACCAGATACGCGTAGCCGGCGGTCATCGCGCGGAGCGCCTCGAGGCGCCCGACCGCGTGCTCGACACCCATGATGCCCGCCGAAATGGTGCCCCGGGTCGCGAAGTGGTGGAGCACCGCGAGCGGGTGGTGGGGAACCACCGGCGAGTCGGAACCCAGGGACACGGGGATTCCTTCCCGCAGGTAGTAGTCCAGCGGAGTCGTGAGCGCCGCGCGTTCGGCGCCCCAGTAGTCGACCAGGCTGGGGGCCGCCACGTAGAGGTGGTGTTGCGCGGTGACCGTCAGTCCCAGCCGGCGCATCGGCTCGAACTGGTCGGCCGCCGGGATGAAGCCATGCTCGATCGTCCAGCGGCGGTCGGCGATGGGGTGGCCCGCGTCCGCACGCTCGTAGGCGTCCAGAACGAGATCGATGGCCGCGTCCCCCACCGCGTGCGTCGCAACCCGCCACCCCAACGCGTTCAGCTCGCGCACCGTGCCCCGGAACAGGTCGGTCCGCATCGTCTGCAGCCCGCGGAAAGCGCCTCCCCTGCCCCAGGGTTCCTCGTACGGTTCCCGCATCAATCCGCCCTCGAAGCCGCCGTCGACGCCGAGCTTGACCCCGCCCACCGAGAGGAGGCCGGTCGTGAAGTCCGGCGGCACGCCCCACGACTCCACGGTCGCCCGGACCTCGTCCACGGGCGTCCCCCGGAGCCGGAAGAGGAACTCGACCCGCACGGTGAGCCGATCTTCTTCCGCCAGTCGCCGCAACGTGTTGAACTGTTCCGGCGAGCTCCCGGGTATCCGCAGCGCGGTCGCGCCCAGGGCATTCATGATGACCTGGGTCTCGAGGAACCGCGCCACGGGATCCCCCTCGTCGCGAGGAGGGAGCTGCACCGGATCCTTCGCGCGGTCCACCAGCTCGCCGTTGAGGCGGCCGTCCTCGTAGCGCCCGATGCGGCCGCCGGGGGGCGACTCGTCGGACTCGTCGATGCCCCAACGCGACAACGCCGCCGAGTTGAGGATGAACTCGTGACCGCCGCGCACCACCACCACGGGGTGATCCGGCACCGCCCGGTCGAGGTCGTCCCGCAGAGGCAGCCTCTGCTCGGCCAGCTGGCCCTCGTGCCAGTTGCTGTTGGTGACGACGAGCTCGCCGGGGGCGGTTCGGGCCGCGCGGGCGGCGATCGCGCCGAGGACCTCGGCCATGGTGCGCGCGCCCGACAGGTCCACCCCGGGGCCACCGCCCAACGCGTGGAAATGGTTGTCCGCGAGGCCGGGGACCACGCTGCGGCCCTCCAGGTCGAACACGTCGGTGTCGGGCCCCTGCAGGCGGAGCACGTCGGCGTCGGAGCCCACGGCCTCCACCCGTCCCGCGCGCACGGCAAGCGCCGCGACCGTGCCAAGGTCCGGGTCCACCGTGACGACCCGGCCGTTATGGAGGATCAGGTCGGCGTGCGGCGTCCCGGTAGCGCAGCCACCGCACAAAGCGGCCAGTCCAGCCAATCCGGCCAGCCCGGCCAGCCTGGCGGCGGAAAGAGCACGCCCAGCCGCACCCGGCCCCGGCGCACCCGACCGGGCCGCCCGACCGCGTCGACCGCGCGCGCCCGGCCTCAGCCGTAGCGGCCTTCGATGTAGTCCGCCGTCTCGGAGTGCCCGGGGCTCAGGAATACCTCGTCCGTGCGGCCATGCTCGATGATCCTGCCCAGCAGCATGAACACGCACTCCTCGGACGCGCGCCGCGCCTGGGCCATGTTGTGCGTCACGATCAGGATCGTGTAGTCGCCGCGCAGCCTCCAAATGAGCTCCTCCACCGCTTCCGTGCCGGCCGGATCCAGCGCCGAACACGGCTCGTCCATGAGCAGCACCTCCGGCTTCACGGGCAGCAGGCGCGCGATGCACAGCTTCTGCTGTTCCTCCAGCGAAAGACCGGTGGCCGGCCTGTCCAGCCGGTCCTTGACCGTATCCCAGAGAAGAACCTGCCGCAACGAAGACTCGAGGATCTCGTCCTCTTCGCTCGCCGAGACCTTGCGCAGCCGCGCCTCGTGCAGCCGAAAGCCGAACATCACGTTGTCCCGGATCGAGATCGGCAGCGGGTTCGGGCGCTGGAAGACCATGCCGATGCGCTTTCGCACCTGTACCAGTTCGACACCGTCGGCGAAGATGTCGTGACCGAGAATGCTGACGCTCCCGGTGGTGCGCACGTAGCCGAGCCGTTCGATGATGCGGTTGCAGGTGCGCAGCAGGGTGGTCTTGCCGCACCCCGACGGACCGATCATCGAGGTGATGATTCCGCGCTTCACACCCAGGTCGACGTCGTAGAGCGCCTGAAAGTCGCCGTACCAGAGGTTCAGACCCCGGGTCTCGATCGCATAGTCGCCCCGGTCGCCGTCAGCCATATCGTCCCTCGATGTAGCCGGTGGTGCGTTCGTCCCGGACCTCGCCGCCGAACAGGGCCCCGGTCGCGCCGACCTCGACCATCTCGCCCATGAGGAAGAAGGCCGTGCGGTCCGCCAGCCGCCGCGCCTGCTGCACCAGGTTGGTCACCAGCACGACGGTCAACTCGGAACGAAGCTCCCGCAGCACATCCTCGATGCGCATGGTCGTGACCGGGTCGACTGCGATCGAGAACTCGTCCAGGAGCAGCAGCTCGGGCTCCTGCGACAGCGCGCGCGCGATCGTCAGGCGCTGCTGCTGGCCTCCGGACAGCAGGCTCCCCAGCGAATCCAGCCGGTCCTTGACTTCGTCCCACAGCGCGGCGCGGGTCAGGCACCGTTCGACCACTTCGTCCAGCTCGGCCTTTTTTCGGATGCCGCGCAGCCGCGGCGAGAAAGCCACGTTGTCGTAGACCGTCAGCGGGAGTCCCACCGGCAGCGGGAACACGACCCCGATCCTGCTGCGCAGCGCGTACACGTTGCGCCAGTCGTTGATGTCCTTGCCGTTGAGCCGGATGCTCCCCCGCACGTCCATCGACGGATTGAAGCCGTCCATGCGGTTGAGCGCGCGCAGAAACGAGGTCTTGCCGCTGTTGGCCGGGCCGATGATCCCGAAGATTTCGTGCCTGTAAATGTCCAGCGTAATGTCCCGCAGCGCGGGGGTCCCGTCGTACGAGATCGTCAGATCGCGCACCTCGATGATCGGGGGCTCCTCATACAGCGGGCCCGGGCCGCCGTCAGCGACTCCGACCCCGGTCTGGTCCGTCGCCGCTACCACTTCTTCAGGCCTCGCAGGTAGACCCGGAACGCGATCGAAACCGCGTTCATCAGGAGTACTATCGAGATCAGGACCAGGGCCACGCCGAAGGTCACCTCCTCGGGCACGCCGGTCTGCTGGGTCGCGATGTAGTACAGGTGGTAGGACATGGCCATCGTCTGGTCGAACACGCTGGCAGGCAGGAACGCCACGAATGCGGCGGCCCCCGTGAACATGATCGGGGCGGTCTCTCCCGACGTCCGCGAGACCTCGAGGATCACGCCGGTGAGAATCCCGCTGATGGAGTTGGGAAGCACCACCTTGCGGATCGTCTGCCAGCGCGTCGCCCCCATGTTCCAGCACGCCTCGCGGAAGGCCTGCGGCACGGCCTGGAGCGATTCGCGGGTGGCGACGATCACCACCGGCAGGGTCATGACGGCGAGCGTCAGGCTGGCCGCGAGAATCGAGGCTCCGATATTGAAGAAGAGGACGAACGCGCCCACGCCGAAGAGCGCGTGCACGATCGAAGGCACGCCGGCCAGGTTGATGATCGCCAGGTTGATGGCGCGCGTGAGCAGGTTGTCCGGCGCGTACTCGCTCAGATAGAGGGCCGCGGCCACGCCGACCGGCACCGAGGCCAGCAGCGCCACAACCACCAGCCAAATCGTTCCCACGAGCGCCGGAAAGATCCCGCCAGCGGTCATCCCGTCCCGCGGCCGCGTGAAGAGGAACTCCCACGAGATCGCCGGACCGCCCTTCACGACCAGGGTGCCGATGATGATCAGCACCGGGATCACGAGGGCCACGGTCATCAGGAAGAAGACGGCCCCCGCCACCCTTTGCGTCCGGTGGTTTCGCCGGTTGAGCGTCGTCGCCGTGAACATGGACTACTTCTTCCGGATGCCGCGCACCACGACGTCCGCGGTGAGGTTGATGATGAACGTGATCAGGAACAGGAAGATGCCCAGGGTGAAGAGCGCGCCGTAGTGATCCGACCCGTACACGGTATCGCCGAGTTCCGCCGCGATCGTCGCCGTGAGCGCGCGCACCGAATCGAACGGACTGGTGGGCAGGTTGATGGCATGACCCGAAGCCATCAGCACCGCCATGGTCTCGCCGAAACCCCTTCCGACACCGAGCAGCACCGCGGCCAGGAGCCCGTTCTTGCTTGCAGGGATGACCACCCTGAGGATCACCTCCCACCGCGTGGCCCCCAGGGCCTCCGCAGCCTCCCGGTACGTGTCGGGGACCGCCTTCAGCGCATCCTCCGCGATCGTGGTCATGATCGGCGCCGCCATCAATCCCAGGATCAGGCCCGCATTCAGCACACTCAGCCCAACCGGCACGTCGAAGATCCGGATGATCAGCGGGTTCATGATCGACATGCCGACGAATCCCCACACCACCGATGGAATCGCCGCCAGCATCTCGACCAGGATCTTGAGCGCCTCACGGGTCTTCCCCTTCGCGAACTCGCCGATGTAGAGCGCGGCCCCCAGAGACAGCGGGACCGAGAAGAGCATCGCGAAGCCCGTGACGCTGGCGGTTCCGACGATGAGGGCCAGCGCGCCGTACGTCGGGTTGTTGGACGTGGGACGCCACGCAATGGAGGTGAAGAACTCACCGAGGTTCAGAGATCCGAGGACAAAGTCCAGGCCCTCCTTGGTGACGAAAACGAAGATCCCGAGGATGAAGATGATCGCGGATATGCCACCCACGAAAACAACCGCCTGGGCGGCGCGGTCCGCGTACCAGGCGAGGTCCCGGCGGTCCATCGCGCCACGCCGTCCGGTCGCATCAACCCGGCGCGTCGCGGGTGGCCCCGGGGCGGTGGTGGTGTGGTCCGGTGGCGTCACCCGTCGTCCCGAACACCCAGGGTCGCCATGAGGTCGCGGATCCGCAGCATGAGCTGCCGATACCGCTCCTCCACCTCCATCCGGCCGCCGCCCGCGTCCTCGTCGAAGTCCCACCGCAACACGGCGCTCAGGTAGGGGACGTCGCAATGCCGGGAGGGGTCCACGCCCAGCCCCACGATCACGTGATGGTGCTTCGACATTCCGACCAAGTCATCAAAGGATCTGGGGGCGTCGTCAGTGGACAGTGCGATGCCGCGGCTCCGGCAGAACGCAAGCAGTTCCGGAGCAAACTCCTCCGCGGCCTCAAGCCCCGCCGAAGCGAAGCGTCCGGCGTGCGGATGACTCTCGGAAATCGCCAGTTCCGCCATCTTGCTGTCCATGGCGTTGTCCGCGTCCACGAAGAGTATGCGGTACCGCTTCTCCCGCTTCCGCGTGCCGGCAACCGCGAAGAGTGTCTGCTGACAGACGTTCTCCGCCTGCTCCGCGGTCCTCTGCATGAGCCGGAAGACCAGCAGCGCCCCGAAGAGATCACGTATCGGGCGAGCGTCGGACTCGGCGGCCGAACTCAGGGTTTCGAAGGCGTAGGGGTACAACGCCGCCGTCTGCGACGCGAACCCCCGCGAAACGCGTGCGGCATCCGGATCTCCGTCGAGGAACCCGTCCAGAGCGGTTCGCAGCGCGCGGCGCGCGTGTTCGCTCATCATCGCGGCGTTGTGGACGACCGTGTCGGGCAGCGGTGACTCGAGTTGCCGCGCGACCCTGCAGATCGCAACCGAATAGTCGCCCACCCGTTCCAGGGCGACGGACAGCCGCAGAACCCCCGAGACGAACCGGAGGTGACTGCCGCTGGGAAGGTGACGGGCGACAAAGAGGTGGCACAGGTGATCGAGGTCGCGGGTCGCCTGATTGACCGCGCGGTCCTTGATCAGGGTCTGGTTGGCGAGGCCCGCGTCCAGGTCCAGGAAGGCCTGCACACCGTACCGAAGGTTTTGCAGCACCTGGTCTGCGACCTCCCGCAATCGCGAGCGGATTTCGAGGAGGTCGGCCTCCAGGCGCTGGTCGTAGAGTGTCAAGCGCACTCCATATCAGTGTAGGGTGCGTACCCGCGCTCCAGAATGACGCATTGCCCCTCCTGGGAGAGGATCCAGTCCATGTACTCCTTGACCGCACCCTGCGGTTGGCCTGCGGTGTACATCATGAGCGGGCGGGCGATAGGATAACTCCCGTCGACCGCCGTGGCGATGCTCGGCTCCACGCAGGTCCCGCCCTCTTCGGACACGACGCAAGGCATGCTGACGTGCTCCGTGGCGTACGCGAGCCCGCTGTATCCGATCGCGCACGGCGTGTTCTCGACGAGGTCCACCACATCCTTGGAGCCGTGCATGTCCCGGGAGCCGAGCTTGTACTCCGTGTCGTCGCCGAGCACCGTCTCCTTGAAGTAGACGTACGTGCCCGAATTGTTCTGGCGGCTCACCAGAACGATCTCGTCCGAGCTGCAGCCGGGAACGGTCACGCCCAGGTCGGACCAGCTCGTTGCGGTGCCCCCGTCGCCGTAGACATCCTTGAGCTGTGCCAGGCTGATGCTCCGGATCGGGTTGTCCGCGTGCAGATAGACGGCGAGCGCGTCGTAGCCGACGATGAACTCGATGGGTTCGACCCCGTTCCCCCTCGCCGCCTCGAACTCGGCTTCGCGCATCTTGCGGGACGAGTTCGCGATGTCGACGGTACCGTTGATCATCGCGGAAATGCCGGTTCCGGATCCTCCGCCCGTGACCGCCACGGCCACGTTCGGGTTCACGGCGCTGTACGCCTCGGCCCACGCCTGGGCCACGTTCAGCAACGTGTCCGACCCCTTGTTCTGGATCATGGCCCGCTGCGCCCGGTCGGCGCCGCCGCATCCGAGGACCACCAGCGCGGCCAGGGGGATCAGTCTCTTCATTCGATTTCTCACTCCGTTTCCTGGTTGCACATACAACCGTGGTGAAGGATTGTCACGGCGCGGTCACCGTGCCGTGACGACACTGTACCGATGATTTCGGGGTACGCGTAACGGCCATTCATGCCGATCAGTAGTAGAGATAGGTCTGCAGCTTGAACGAGAACTCCCGGGAGCCCCCGTCGGCGTCGTATATGTCGAGATTCGCGCCGATCCGGTTCTTCCCGGCGACGTAGAGGAACAGCCCCGGGGTCAGCAGCAGGCCACCGTCCCGGGCGGTCCCGCGGTCGGGGTCTCCCCAGCTCACGCGGGCAACGGGCTCGATGGCCTCGAAGCTGTCGCTCGCCAGGGGCACGTAGCGGCTCAGGATCGCCTGTGCGGTCAGGAAGCTCGGCACTTCTCCGTCGGGCGACCGGTGCAGCCGCCAGTTCCCACCACCGATCAGGCCCACCTGCAGGTGCGTCCCGCTGCGGAAACCGCCGATCTCGAGGTCGGCGCCGAAGGCCGTGGCGGCATCGGCCTCGCCATGCGGGCCGACGAAGTCATGGCGGGAGATGTTGGCCGACGCAGACACGCCGTCCGCAAGGCGCAGCGTCATGCGTCCGGCGAGCGACTTGCCGGAGTTTTCGTCTGAACCGGCCGTGCCGGTGCCGTTCGTGAGCGTAGCCATGTAGGACAGCCTGTCGCCGATCGAACCGTCGGCCTTGAAGCCGATGTCCCGGTCGGAATACGCGAGCTTCTCCGTAAACCGGCTGAGCGTGCAGGTGCCGCCCGCGCCCGCGCACCCGCTCATGCCGTTGATCCTCCCGGTTCTCTCGACCACGACGATGTCCGTCGAGCTGTTGAGCTCGAAGATGTCGAAGGCCCTCTTGAACTGCCCCACCGAAAAACGGAAGGCGCGGCTCACGTTGAGGCGGAAGTACGCGTCCTTGAGCTCCAGCTCGCCCCCGCCGAAATCGGGCTGCACACGCGCGTCCAGGAGGTCCGACACGCCGATGTCGAGGGTGAAGCGCGCCCGGCGCGTGAAGAAGTCCGTCGACTTGCCCTCCTCGGCCGAACTCGTCGCAAACTGGGAATGGAGACGCCCGCCGAAGCGGACCTGGGCGCCGCGGGCCGAAATCTCCACCTGCGCCTGCAGGTTCTGGATCGTGACGGCAGCCAGCACAAGGGCCGTGGCAACCACACGGACTCTGATCACGAAGAAACACCTCCCAATTGACGGAACTCCCTGCAGACGGGCAGACATCAGGCACCGGCACGAAGCCGATGCCGAATCGTCAGGTGTTACAGATAGACGCCCTGTGTAACGGAGTTGTCACAGGACGACGCCTGTACGGTCACCGTGATGCCGTCGTGTAACGGTGCGGCAACGGAAGCCCATCGCGTGCTACTCGCCCGGAAGCGCGGTTTCCGGGGTGACGGCCTCCGTTTTTCCGCTGCCCACCGCGCGCTGCAGGACTTCCTGGATGTCGAGCCCCAGCACCGACGCCAGCCCCTCCATCGTCCCGTACGCCCCGGTCACGCGCTGGTTCAGCGCATTGGACACGCCCTCGCCCTTGCCGCCGTCCATGACCACGACCCGGTCGATGTCGACTCCCTCCACCGCTCCCACCGCGATCTCCAGAAGCTCGGGGAGCTTCTCCGCCATGAACACCGCGAACGCGGCGTCGCCACCGGACCGCACCTCCCCGTAGAGACGCCGCAACACCTCCACCTGGGCCTTCCCGCGCTCCAGAATCGGTGCAGCCTCGGCCTCGGCCCGCGCGAACGCGGCCATCTTGTCCGCCTTGGCCGGCTCCACCACGTCGGCCCGCAGGCGCTGCTCCTCGCGCTCCACGCGCTTCATCTCGAGGATCCTCTCGGCTTCGACCTCGGCTTCCAGGGCCTTGACCCGCGCGATCTTCTCGGCGGTTTCGCCTTCGCGGTCGAGTTCGGCCTGGCGAACCCGAAGCTCGTTGCGCGCCTCGGCCACCTTGATCGCGGCCGCCGCTTCGCGCACCTCCGCGCGCCGGCTGGCCTCGGCCTGGGCCTCGCGCGTGTCCGCCCGCTTCCGCGCCTCCGCGATTTCAGCCTGGCGGATCGCCTCCGCGGACTTCTCCCGCCCGATCGCAGCCAGGTATCCGCGCTCGTCGCTGACGTTCTGGATCTTGAGCACGTCCAGGTGGAACCCCAGCGAGGCCAGGTCCTCGCCGGCGTCCTCGGAGAGCGCCTTGGCGAATCCCAGCCGGTCCTCGTTGACGGCTTCGGGCGTGAGCGTGGCGAGCACGCCCCGCAGGTTGCCGGTCAGGGTGTCCTGGGCGAGAGCCTTGATCTCGTCCTCGGTCTTCCCGAGCAGCCTCTCGACCGCGTTGTTGAAGACCCACTCGGGCTCGGAGGCGATCTTGACGTTGGCGATGGCCTCGACGTTCAAGGGGATGTTCCCCTTCGAAAAGGCGTTCCGCACCGACACCTCGATGGGGATGGTCTCGAGATTCATGTGCTGGACCGTCTCGATGATCGGAACGCGGAAGACGCGTCCCCCGGAAATGGAGCGGTAGCCCACGCGCTGTCCGTCCGTAAGCAGGCGGTTGCGCCCCGTGAGCACGGCCGCCCGGTTCGGCGGCGAGATCACGATCAGAGTCTTGATCGTCGCAACCAGCACGACGATGACCAGCACCAGCACCAGGCCCGCGATGAGGGCCCCCAATGGAGTGAACACTTACCCGCCTCCTGTCGTTTGCGTTGAGGGCTCCCGCCCCTGCCTTGAGGGCTCCCGCCCCGTCATTCCTCCAGCAACCTTGGTCCTACCGGCGTCACCGCCGCGACGCCGTCCTTCATTTCCACCACGACGACGGCCTGGCCCGGGCCGAGCGCCGCCGTACCCCCGGACGCATCGGCGGGCCGCGCGCGCAGCCGCACGCGCCGGTCCCCGCGGCGCACCGTGACGGCGCCGTGGCTGTCCGGCCGGATCTCCAGCGACACCTCGCCCGTCAGGCCGACGAACGACTCCTCGCCCTTCAGGATCCCCGATTCCGTGCGCTTCAGGTAGCCGAAGACGGTGCTGATCAGCGCGCCCGACGCCAGCCCGGTTCCCCCCGCGATCGCCGCGGTGAGCATCGGTTGACCGCCACCCCACACCAGATGCAGAAGCGTCCCCGCGGCACCGAACCCGAAGATGGCGTTGATCAGTGCGCGAACGGAGAAGACCTGCGCGATCCCCGTCCCCGCCGCCACGTCCCCCACCTCGCCGTCCACATCCACATCGACGTCGGCGTCGAGGTCGACATCGACGTCGCTGTCGAGGAAGTCGCCGAAGAAGGAGACGGCGAGAAGGCCGCCGCCGACCGCGAGGCAGAAGATGTAGGCTGTGAGCATTGCGGCCCTCCCCTGGCCCTGCGGTCGTCCCTGAGCACTGCGGCCGTCCCCGGGCATTGCGGCCGTCCCCCAAAGCCCGTCTTGTTGCGGTCCGGCTACTTTCCTACGCTGCACGACAAAGTCATGTTCACGCGTTCATCGGCCCGGCAACGTATCCCGCTGACGCGGCCGGCGACATCCACACGCAACGGAGCCACCACCTTGACCCGCCAAAGGACGACAGCGTACACGACCGCGCACACCATCCTGGCGCTCGCCACGGGCATGGCGCTGCCAACCGCCGCCGGTGCGGACCAGCAAGGCGCCGGCGGCGGCGAGTGGCGGTACTACGGGGGTGATGCCGGCAGCACGCGCTACGCAGCCCTCGACCAGATCAACCGAGACAACGTGGCCTCGCTGGAGGTCGCGTGGCGATGGCAGGCGGCCAACTTCGGCCCGGCACCCGAGTACAACTACCGCACCACTCCGCTCATGGTCGACGGTATGCTCTACGCCACGGCCGGGTACAGGCGCACCGTGGTCGCCATCGACGCCGGAACCGGCGAGACCCTGTGGACCTACCGCCTCGACGACGGAGACCGGGCGGCGCCGCGCCGCAACTCGGGACGAGGCGTGGCGTACTGGGAGCCGCCGGAGGACTCACCGCGCATCTTCATGGTGACCCCGGGGTTCCAGCTGGTCGCGCTGGACGCCGCGACGGGCCGCCCGATCCCGGGCTTCGGCAGCGACGGGGTCGTCGACCTGCGCCTCGAGCTCGGACGGGAGCTGGACCTGATCCGCGCGCCCATCGGGTCCAGTTCGCCTCCGATCGTGGTGGGCGACGTCATCGTGATCGGCTCCGCGCTGCCTTCGGGGGGAGCCCCACCCGCCCCCGAGATGCCCCCCGGCCACGTACGCGGGTACGACGCGTTCACGGGCGAACTGCGGTGGACCTTCCACACGATCCCCCAGCCCGGCGAATACGGCAACGACACCTGGGAGGACGGCTCGTGGGAGTACACGGGCAACGCCGCCGTCTGGACCGCGCTCAGCGCCGACCCCGAACTCGGCTACGTCTACCTCCCCGTCGAACTGGGCACCGGCGACTACTACGGCGGCCACCGCCCCGGCGACAACCTGTTCTCGCAGAGCATCGTCGCGCTCGACGCGGCCACCGGCGAGCGCGTGTGGCACTTCCAGACCGTCCACCACGGGATCTGGGACTATGACCCTCCGGCCGCTCCCATCCTGGCAGACCTGGTGGTCGATGGCCGCGAGATCCCCGCGGTCGCCCTGATCACCAAGCAGACCTTCACCTTCGTTTTCGACCGGCGCACCGGCGAACCGGTATGGCCGATCGAGGAGCGGCCCGTCCCCCAGACCGACGTGCCGGGCGAACGCACCGCCCCCACCCAGCCCTTCCCCACGAAGCCGCCCCCGTACGACCGCCAGGGCACGGATCCGGAGGACCTCATCGACTTCACCCCCGAACTGCGCGCCGAAGCGGAGGAGATCCTGGCCCAGCTCCGCCATGGCCCGCTCTACGAGCCGCCCAGCATGCCCGTCGAAGGGGGAACGCAGGGCACGCTCATGGTGCCCGGCTCGCTGGGCGGCGCCAACTGGCCGGGCGGCGCGCTCGACCCCGAGAGCGGCTACCTGTACGTCCAGTCCGCCACCGGTCCGAGCGTGATCGCGCTGAGCCGCGAGCCCGACGTCTCCACGATGGACTACATCCGGGGCGGGGGGCTGCGGCTCCGGCGGGGCGGTGGCCCGCAGGGACTGCCGCTCTTCAGGCCTCCGTGGGGCCGCCTCACCGCGATCGACCTGAACCGGGGCGAGATCGCGTGGCAGGTGCCCAACGGGGACGCGCCCGACTACGTGAAGAACCACCCCGCGCTCGAGGGGATCGACGTGGGCAGGACCGGGCGGCCGGACCGCGGTGGCGTCCTGGCGACGAGCACGCTGCTCTTCGCCGGCGAGGGCGGCGGGATGTTCGCCGCGTTCGGATCGGGGGGGAACAGGTTCCGTGCGCACGACAAGGCCACGGGCGAGGTGCTCGCCGAGATCGAACTGCCGGCCAACCAGACGGGCCTGCCGATGACCTACATGCACGAGGGCCGGCAGTACATCGTGGTGGCGGTCGGGGCGCGCCGGCACCCCGCCGAGCTGGTGGCTCTGGCGCTGCCGGAGGGGTCATGACCCGACCCACGGACATCCCCCGGCTCCTCGGCACCGGCGCGGCCGACAGCGCCGCCTTCTCCGCGCCCGGCCGTCCCGACCTGACCTACGACGGTCTGCGCCAGCACGTGGCAGACACCGTGGCCGCGCTCAACCGGCGGGGCATCGGCCGCGGCGACCGCGTGGCCATCGTGCTGCCCAACGGCCCCGAGATGGCCAGCGCGTTCGTGGCCATCGCGGCCGGAGCAACCACCGCGCCCCTCAACCCCGCGTACCGAAGGCCCGAGTTCGAGTTCTACCTGCAGGACCTGGGGGCGAAGGCCGTGGTGCTGGCCGAGGGCGACGACTCCCCCGCCCGTGCAGCCGCGGCCGCGCTCGGGGTGACGGCCATGGACATCCGCAGCGACCCGGACAGTCCAGCCGGCACCTTCTCATTCGTGGGCGAGCCCCGGGGCAACGCCGCAGAGCGCGGAGGCATGGCCGCACCGGACGACGTCGCGCTCGTCCTCCACACCTCCGGCACCACGTCGCGCCCAAAGATCGTGCCACTGCTGCACAGGAACGTATGCGCCACCGCCGAGAACATCCGGCGGACGCTGCGGCTGACGACCGCCGACCGCTGTCTCAACGTCATGCCGCTCTTCCACATCCACGGGCTGATGGCGTGCGTCCTGTCCACGCTGCACGCGGGCGCAAGCGTCTATTGCGCGCCGGGCTTCAACGCGCTCAAGGTCTTCGGCTGGCTGGCCGACGCCGACCCGACGTGGTATTCGGCCGTGCCCACCATGCACCAGACGATCCTGGCGCGGGGCGCGCGCAACGCGGACATCATCGGGCGGCTGCGGCTGCGCTTCATCCGCTCCTCGTCCGCGGCGCTGCCGTCGCGGGTCATGGCCGAGCTGGAGCAGCTGTTCGGCGCGCCCGTCGTCGAGGCGTACGCGATGACCGAGGCCGCGCACCAGATGACGTGCAACCCCCTGCCGCCCGCGCCCCGCAAGCCCGGCACCGTGGGGATCGCCGCGGGCCCCGACGTCTCGGTGATGGACACCGCGGGCAGCCACCTGGCGCCGGGCGAGGAGGGCGAGATCGTGATCCGCGGGCCGAACGTCACGCCGGGCTACGAGAACAACGAGGCGGCGAACCGCGATGCCTTCACGCACGGGTGGTTCCGCACAGGCGATCAGGGCTTCCGCGACACCGACGGCTACTTCACGATCACGGGGCGCCTCAAGGAGATCATCAACCGGGGTGGCGAGAAGATCTCGCCGCGCGAGGTCGACGAGGTGCTGATGGACCACCCGGCGGTGCAGCAGGTCGTCACCTTCGCGATGCCCCACCCGAAGCTGGGCGAGGAGGTGGCCGCGGCGGTGGTGCTGCGCGACGGTGCGGAGGCGGGCCCGGGCGATGTGCGCGGATTCGCGGCCGAGCGGCTGGCCACCTTCAAGGTGCCGCGCAAGGTGGTGATCCTGGACGAGATCCCGAAGGGCCCGACGGGGAAGCTGCGCCGGATCGGTCTGGCGGATCAGCTGGGTTTGGGGTCGGAGGAATGAGGCCGGCGATCTTCGGCGCGGCGGCAATGTGCGCCAGGCCCGGCGGCGCGGCTGCGGCGGGGCGCCTGCGATGAGGATCGCGATCTACGGCGCGGGGGCGACGGGCGGTTACCTGGGCGCGAAGCTGGCGCTGGCCGGGGTGGACACCACCCTGATCGCGCGGGGACCCCACCTGGAAGCGATGCAGCGCCACGGCGTGCGGCTGCGGATCGACGGCGACGAACTTGTCGCGCGCCCCTTCTGCACCGACGACCCGGCCGAGGCGGGCCCCCAGGACTTCGTGATCATCACGCTGAAAGCCCATTCGGCGACGCGCGTGGTCGACGCCATGCAGCCGCTGCTGGGCCCCGACACGGCGGTGGTCACGGCGCAGAACGGCGTGCCGTGGTGGTACTTCTACCGCGTCGGCGGCGCGTGGGAGGGCACGCGGCTGGAGAGCGTCGATCCCGGCGGGCGCCAGTGGGACGGGATCGGGCCCGAGCGGGCGATCGGCTGCGTCGTCTACGTGGCAAGCGAGATCGCCGAGCCGGGGGTGATCCGCCACCTCTACGGCAACCGGTTCACGCTGGGCGAGCCCTCCGGCGAGAAGACCGCGCGGATCCGGGCGCTGAGCCGCGCGCTGATCGGGGCCGGCGTGCGGGCGCCGGCTCGCCGGATTCGCCAGGAGATCTGGGTGAAGCTGCTCGGCAACGTGTGTTTCAACCCGATCAGCGCGCTCACGCTGGCCACGCTGGACAGGGTCGCCACCGAGCCCGGCACGCGCTCGGTCGCCCGTGCGATGATGGAGGAGACCCGCGCGATCGGCGAGGCGCTCGGCGTCCGCTTCAGGCTCGACATCGAGCGGCGGATCGACGGGGCGGCGGCGGTGGGCGCGCACCGCACTTCCATGCTGCAGGACCTGGAGAAGGGCCGCGCCATGGAGATCGACGCGCTGGTGACGTCCGTGCAGGAGCTGGGGCGGCTGGTGGACGTGCCGACGCCGACGATCGACGTGGTGCTCGCGCTGGTGCGGCAGCGGGCGGAGGTGGCGGGGCTTTACGGGGCCTGACCTGACCCCCGACGCTCAACCCCCGAACAGCGTCACGTCGAATATCCTCCCCAGGATGAGGATCAGGCTCATCCCCGTGAACACCACGATGCTGATCCAGGTGAAGCCGCGCGCAAACGTCGACGGGTAGAAGTGCGGATCGTCCTTCGGGATCACCTTCAGGCAGTAGTAGAAGTTCAGGCAGTAGATGACCGGGGCGACGAAGTAGGCCAGCGCCGAGGCGACCAGCACGAGGTACACCGGCCGCGGCACCAGGGCGATGAAGACGACCGCGGTCACCAGCGAGAACAGCATGGTCGCGCGGTAGATGTTGTACTCCGAGTACCAGCGGCGGCGGTGGTCGGCGGTGAGGCGGTTCGCGGCGGTGCCGGCCAGCCGCGCCGTGGGGCGGAACAGGTTGCGGCAGCAGGCGCCCACGATACGGGGCCAGCCGTCGAAGTAGTTGAAGGCGGTCGAGAAGGTCGCCGCGAAGGCGCCGAGCATGAAGATCGTCATCATCCACGGGCCCACGCTCTCCGTGAAGATCCCGGCGATCTCTCCCATGACCGCGCGCCCCTCGACCGGGCTGGGGTAGAGCCAGACCGCGGCCAGCAGCAGGAAGATGGTCGCGATGATGAACGACACCACGTGGCCGAGGCGGAAGTCCCAGATGCTGATCCTGAAGCAGCGGCGGCTGTATTCGACCGCACGCTCGGGCAAACGGCACACATCGACCGTGAGATCCGACAACCTCGGCGCGAACGGGTTGAAGACGGGAGCCAGCCCCGCGGCCTCCAGCCGGTCCCGGATCCTGGCCATCCCCGTGCGCTTGGCCTTCCCCCACTCGGACGCCTGCAGCGAGACGTCGATTCCGGTCGGCAGCAGCCCCAGGAACCCGGCGATCACCAGCCAGGATCCGGCCGGCGCGTCGAAGATCACGAAGTGCTCGAGTTCGCCGATCGGTGCGGGGCGCACGAAATAGACGATCACCGCCGAGACGAAGAGCAGCCCGCCCGCGATCTTGGCCCCCACCTCCAGCGCGGCGTAGCGGCCCCACAGCAGGATGACCACCGAAAGCGTCCCGAGGAACGCGCCCCAGCCCCACAGCGGCACCTGCAACCCCAGCTGCGCCGAGAACAGGTAGTACATAACCGCGGCCGCCGCGATCAGCCGCCCCGCCTGCCCCACCGCGCACTGCACGATGGTCGTCACAAGCACGTACCAGACCGGCAGCTTCCCCGGCGCGGTCGCGTAGGCCGCCATGAGGCTCTTGCCCGTGGCGTTGGTGAACCGGAAGGCCAGCTCGAAGCCGTAGTACTTGAACACGTAGGCGAGCAGCACGCACCAGAGCAGCGCGTACTCGAAGCGCCCGCCCGCCGTCGGGGCCGTGACCAGGTGGCTCGTCCCGATCCCCGTCATCATCAGGATCATCCCGGGCCCGAACTGGCGCAGCAGGCTGCGCGGGCTCATGTCGGGGATCTTCAGGTCGTCGAAGGACGGCGGGGTCGGCTGTTGCGTGGAGTCGGACACGGCTGGATCCGGAGCCGGGGACGCTGAATCGGACCGGTCACAATACCGCGATGGGCAGGGCGCGGGCAAGAATGTCAACTTTGATTGACATGATGTCAACTTAAGATGACATCGGCGCACGCCTCCGGCGGCCCAGCGCTGCCCGGCCCCCAGTCCGCCCGCGTCCGCGAAGAGGAGAGCCCCGTCTTGTGGATTCCCGTCCAAGGCGCGTAATATAGTAAGGATTCCTTGTTTCCAGTAACAAAGGGGATGCCGTCATGTTGGCCAAGCTAACCTCCAAGAATCAACTGACCCTCCCCAAAGCGGTGATCGTGGACTTCCGCGGCACCGAGTACTTCGATGTCGCAAGCGAACACGGCCGCATCGTGCTGACACCCGTGCGCCTCAACCGGGCGGATGCCGTCAGGGCCAAGCTGGCGGACATGGGACTGTCCGAGGCCGACGTGGCGGACGCCGTGGCGTGGGCTCGCGGACGCGAGTGAAGGCCGTGCGGTGGGTGCTGGACACCAATGTCCTGGTCTCGGCCCTGCTCTTCCCGTCCGGCCGTCTCACCTGGCTGCGCGACGCATGGAGGAACGCGACGGTCGTTCCCCTGGCAAGCCGCGATACAACGACCGAGCTTATCCGGGTGCTTCACTATGCCAGGTTCGGTCTCGACGCCGGCGAACGCGAGGACTTGCTGGCGGACTACCTGCCGCATTGCGAGACCGTGATCGTGTCCCCGGCTCCGGCGGTCCCCACGTGCCGGGATCCCTTCGACCGCCCGTTCCTGGAACTGGCGCTGTTTGCGGACGCGGACGCGCTGGTGACGGGAGACCGCGACCTGCTCGCCATCGGACCCATGTTCTCGATCCCGATACTCTCACCGGCCGTCGCGGCAGACAGGCTGGCCGGGCCGCGTTGACCGGCCCACGGTCCCCTACCGTCCCCAACCCCCCGTGCGTACATTGGTGCCGGGTTTGCGGGCGGGGTGGCGGGCCGACCCCTCACCTCCCTGCCCTGTCGCTCGGGCTGAAGGAGTGGTAGCATGGCAACCGACTTGACGCCGGATCGCCGTTCCCCGTCGAGCGGCCGCCGTCCGGAACGGAATCCGTAGCCGCGCTGCCGCCCTTGCTGAAGCCCACCGACACCCGGAACCCCGACCACTACCACCGCGTGGTGGACTGCCAGTGGGGCTGTCCGGCCCACACCAACGTCCCGGAGTACATCCGGCTCATCGCGAACGGGCAGTACACCGAGTCGTACCTGCTGAACCGTAAGTCGAACATCTTCCCGGGGATTCTGGGACGCACCTGCGACCGTCCCTGCGAGCCGGTGTGCCGCCGGGTGCGGCTGGACGGCGAACCGGTGGCGATCTGCCGCCTGAAGCGGGTCGCCTCCGACCTTCGCGACGACATCACCGGATTCCTGCCGACGATTCCCGAGGAGAAGAACGGGAAGCGCATCGCCTGCGTCGGCGCGGGCTGCGCGTCGCTCACGGTCGCCAACGACCTGATGCCGCTCGGATACGAGGTCACGATCTTCGAGAAGCTGGCCAAGCCCGGCGGCCTGATGTGGACCAACATCCCCGAGTTCCGCCTCCCGGCCAAGGTCCTGTGGGAGGAGATCGACTACATCCTCGACATGGGGGTGGACCTGCGCCTGAACAGCCCCGTCGACAGCCTGGCCGCGCTCCTGGAGGAGGACTACGACGCCGTCTTCATCGGTTCGGGCGCGCCCAAGGGCAAGGAACTCAGCCTGCCCGGCCGGTGGGATTCCGAGCAGATCCACATCGGGATCGAGTGGCTGGAGTCGGTCCGCTTCGGGCACATCGACAGCTGCGGGGACCGCGTGCTGGTAATCGGGGTCGGCAACACCGCCATGGACTGCTGCCGCACCGCCCAGCGCCTGGGCGCCAGCGACGTGAAGGTCATGGCGCGCAAGACCAAGCCGTACTTCAAGGCGTCGCCGTGGGAGCTCGACGACGCGATCGAGGAGCAGGTCGAGATCCTCGAGAACCACTCCCCGTCGCGCTTCATCGTCGAGGACGGCAAGCTGGTCGCGATGGAGTTCGACCTCGTGACCTGGACCCCGGGAGAGAACGGGCGCCTGCAGGCCGAGGTCCACGGCAGCAGGATCATCGAGTGCGACGAGGTGATCCTCGCGATCGGGCAGGACACCGCGTTCCCGTGGATCGAGCGCGACATCGGCATCGAGTTCAACAAGTGGGACATGCCGATCGTCGACAGGACGACGTTCATGACGTCGCGCCCCGGCCTCTTCATGGGTGGCGACGCGGCGTGGGGCCCCGAGAACATCATCTGGGGGGTCGAGCACGGCCATCAGGCGGCGATCTCGATCCACGCCTGGTGCGAGGGCCGGCCGCTGACCGACCGTCCGCCCGAGGGCATGAACCTGGTCAGCCAGAAGATGGGGCTGCACGAGTGGTCGTATTCCAACGACTACGACGAGGCCGAGCGCGTGAAGATGCGCCACGTCGACCTGCAGGAACGCTTCAAGCGTCTGGACATCGAGGTCGAGGAGGGATTCGACTTCGAACAGACGCTGACCGAGGTGGAGCGCTGTCTCAACTGCGACATCCAGACGCATTTCGAAGCGGATTTGTGTATCGAGTGCGACGCGTGCATCGACATCTGCCCGCTCGATTGCCTTACGATCACCCCGAACGGGACGGAGGAAGAGGTTGTCGGCCGCCTCACGGCGCCGCTGCTGAACCATCCGGAAGAGCCTCTTTTCATCTCGGAGGACCTCCCCCAGACCGGGCGGATCATGGTCAAGGACGAGGACCTCTGCATTCACTGCGGCCTGTGCGCCGAACGGTGTCCCACGGCGGCCTGGGACATGCGGAAATCGGACCTGCTGGTACCCTACGCGGGGCTGGCGGCGGGCGAACTGCATCCCGGCATGTCGATCATGGAGCTGGCGCAGAACGGGGGCGCGTCCGGGGGCGGACCGGTGGCGTCCGGGGCCGAACTGACCGGGGCCGGAGCGGGCTGATGGCGGTTTCGATCACCGGCACCTCGCGGCCCGCCACAGGCGCGATCCCCGGCGACGCCCGCGCGAGCACCAACGGCGAGCGGCCCGCACCCCGTGTCAACGACCTCGCCTTCAAGATCGGCACGGTCAACGGCACCGGGTCGGCCAGCGCGAACGGACTGCTGCGGAGCGCCATCTTCCGCATGGGCATCCCGGTTTCGGGCAAGAACCTCTTCCCTTCCAACATCCAGGGGCTGCCGACCTGGTACGAGATCCGGGCCAACAAGGACGGCCACACGGCCCGAACCGCCCGTTTCGACATGGTCGTGGCCATGAACCCCGCCACATACGCCCGCGACGTCGCCGAGGTGACCGCCGGCGGCTGGGTCATGTACGACTCGACCTGGCCGCTGCCCCGCGAACTGGACCGCGACGACGTGTCGTTCCTGGGGATCCCGCTCGCGAAGATGACGGTCGACAACTTCAAGGGATCGCGCGTGCGGATCCTGATGAAGAACATCTGCTACGTGGGCGCGCTGGCGGCGCTTCTGGACATCGACCTGGACATCGTGCGCACGTTGCTCAAGGAGACGTTCGCGGCCAAGGCCAAGCTGCTCGACGCCAACTTCCTCGCGATCGACCTTGGGTACGAATACGCGCAGGAGCACTTCGACTGCCCCCTGCCCGTCCGCCTCGAACCCATGGACGGCAACAGGGATTCGATCGTAATCGACGGCAACACGGCCGCGGCGCTGGGGTGCGTCTATGCAGGCGCGACGGTTGCGGCGTGGTACCCGATCACGCCGTCCACCTCGCTGGTCGATGCCTTCACCGCCTTCTGTCACCAATTCCGCAAGGACCCCGGGACGAAACGGAACCGATTCGCGATCATCCAGGCCGAGGACGAACTGGCGGCCGCCGGGATGGTGATCGGGGCGGCGTGGGCGGGCGCGCGTGCGTTCACTTCGACGAGCGGGGCGGGGCTGTCGCTGATGAGCGAGTTCATCGGGCTCGCCTACTACGCCGAGATCCCGTCGGTCTTCTTCGACGTGCAGCGGGTGGGGCCGTCGACCGGAATGCCCACGCGGACGCAGCAGGGCGACATCCAGTTCGCGGCGTACGCGTCGCACGGCGATACGCGGCACATCGTGATCTTCCCCGCCAATCCGCACGAGTGCTTCGACTTCGCCGTCGAGGCGTTCGACCTGGCGGAGCGGTTCCAGACGCCGGTGTTCGTGCTGACCGATCTCGACATAGGGATGAACGATTGGGTCGTGCCCAAGCTCGAATGGGACGACTCCTACCGGCCGGACCGCGGCAAGGTGCTGACCGCCGAGGAGCTGGAGGCGGCGACGGGGCCGTTCCACCGCTATCTGGACGTGGACGGCGACGGGATACCGTGGCGGACCCTGCCCGGGGTGCATCCGAACGGGGCGTACCTGACGCGCGGGTCCGGGCACGACCGGTACGGCAACTACACCGAGGACTCGGAGCCGTACGCGGACGTGCTGGCGCGGGTCGGGCGCAAGATCGACGGCGCGGCGGCGCACCTGCCCGCGCCCGAGATCCGGCTGCGCGACGGCGCGACGATCGGACTGGTGACGATCGGCGGATGCCGGGGCGCGGTGCTGGAAGCGGTGGAGGAATTGGCCGGGCGCGGTGTGGAGGCGAACTACATGCGGGTGCGCGCCTTCCCCTTCCACCCCGATGTCGAGCCGTTCCTGGCCGCGCACGACGTGAACTTCGTGATCGAGCAGAACCGCGACGGGCAGCTGCGCAAGCTGCTGATCGCGGAGACCGATGCCGACAAGGATTCGCTCGTGTCGATCCGCTACTACGGCGGCTATCCCATGAGCTGCCACCACGTGATGGACGGGCTGGCGGCGCACATGGACATGGGAACGCCCGCCGCGTCCCGCCAGTCCGCCGGAGCGACCCCGTGAGCTACATCAAGAAGCCTCGCATCCACCACCCGGGCCTGACCCGCAACCGGCTCGGGCTCACCCGCCGCGACTACGAAGGCAGCATGTCCACCCTGTGCGCCGGCTGCGGCCACGACTCGATCACCGCTGCGATCATCGAGGCCTTCTGGGAGCTGGAGATCGCGCCGCACGAGGTGGCCAAGACTTCGGGGATCGGGTGCAGCGGGAAGACGCCGACCTACTTCCTCAAGGAGGCCCACGGCTTCAACGGTGTGCACGGGCGGATGCCGTCGATCACGACCGGGGCGCACGCGGCGAACCGCGAGCTCGTGTGCATCGGGGTCTCGGGCGACGGCGACAGCCTCTCGATCGGCATGGGCCAGTTCGCGCATGTCGTGCGGCGCAACGTGGACATGCTCTACATCATCGAGAACAACGGCGTCTACGGGCTGACCAAGGGGCAGTTCTCGGCTTCGGCCGATGTCGGTTCGACGGCCAAGCGCGGCCAGGTCAACCGGGAGCACCCCATCGACTCCGTCCTGCTCAGCCTGAACCTGGGCGCGGGATTCGTGGCGCGGAGCTTCTCGGGCGACAAGGAGCAGCTCGTCCCCATCCTCAAGGCGGGCCTGCGCCACCGGGGGTTCGCGCTGATCGACGTGATCTCGCCGTGCGTCACCTTCAACGACCACCGCGGCTCGACCAAGAGCTACCAGTACACGCGCGACAACTACAACCAACTCGTGTACGCCGACTTCGTGCCGCCGGCGGAGGAGATCGCGGCGTCATTCGAGGCCGGCGATGTCCGCTCGGTCCAGATGCACGACGGGAGCCGGATCGCGTTCCGCAAGGTGCCGGAGGACTACGACCCCACCGACCGCGACCAGGTGTACGGCTACATCCGGGAGCGCCAGCGGGCCGGCGAAGTCGCGACCGGGCTGCTGTACGTGGAGGAGGCGCCGCCCGACGCGACGGACGCCGTCGACTTCCACGGACTCCAGGGGACGGTGGACGAGCCGCTGGCGAACTACCCGTTCGAGGACCTGTGTCCGGGGGCCGAGAAGCTGGAGAAGCTGCAGGAGCGGTTTCGGTAGGAGGGGGCGGGGGGGCCGAGCGGTCGCGGCAGGCTGAGACCGGTCAAGCCAGCATCAGGCGCTCGCCCTTGGGCTCAGGCACGGGACGTCCCAATTCCTGCGCCCTGTCGATCCAGAACCGCATCGCATCCTTGATGTTCCCCAACGCGGTCTCCTGATCGTCTCCGTGCGCCATGCAACCGGGCAGCTCGGGCGCCTCGGCGACGAAGGCCTGATCCTCGTTGCTCCAGTAGAGAATGATCTCGTACTTGTACATCAGTCGTCTGCTCCCAGCTGCATTTGAGGATCGACACTGCCGCGCCCACACTCCTCAACCCTCAAGATACCGCATCCTCTGCCTTGGAACTCTGAGCCGCGACGCCGGCGGCTCGCGAGCGATCCGAACTCACGCAAGCAAGCCTGGCCGAGGCCATGGGCCTGCGGCACCGCCAGACTGTCGCCAGCATCGAGTCAGGGGAACGCCAACTCAGCGCTGCGGAACTGATCCGTGTCATGCAGATCCTGGGCGTCGATCTGGACTACTTCACCGACCCCTTCCGGCTCGTAGGAGAGGGACAGTTCTCCTTCCGGACCAAGGCAGCCGTAGACGCCGAAGTGCTGGATCAATTCGAGCGGCGGGTCGGAAGGTGGCTCGCGATGTACCGGGAGTTGTCGAGGGAGCAGGGTCACCTGCCGCAATGGCTGGGCCACAAGCTGAATCTGAGTGCGCGTTCCTCACTTGAGGACGCGCAGGCTGCGGGCGAAGCAGCGGCTGAGGTCTGGCACTTGGGATCCCATCCGGCTGAGCGGCTGCGATCCGTGATGGAAGACCGGCTACACGTGCTGGTCCTGTACGTCGACACTCCAACGGGCGTATCAGGAGCCGCCTCGCGTGTGCCCGGACTGAACTGCGCGCTGGTCAATCGCAAAGAGTCGGAAGGCCGGCGGAACTTCGACTTGGCCCACGAACTGTTCCACCTGCTCACTTGGGACACGATGCCACCCGAGCGCGCGACCGTGGTCGACAAGCGTCGGCGCGACAAGCAGTGGCGGGTGGAGAGACTGGCCGAGAACTTCGCGGCGGCTCTCCTCATGCCCGCGGCCGTCCTGACGCCGGCCTGGGAAGCGGACGCCAGTGCGGGAGAGATGCACGACCGGATCAACATGGTAGCCGAGCGATTCAAGGTTTCCTCGCAGGCGTGCAAGTGGCGCCTCTACAATCTTGGATTGCTCTCCAAGAGGGATCTGGACGGGATCGAGGACCGGCGCCTTTCCCGGAATGGTACCGTACGGTGCCTCGATCAAGAGCAGTCCCTGTTCAGCAAGCCCTTCCGGGAGCGGTTAAGCGTGGCCCTCGACACCGGTCGGCTGTCGGTGAAGCGGGCGACGGGTCTTCTCGGGGTTTCCATGACGCAGTTGACGGAGATCCTGCACGATCACGGCCATGAGACGTATTTCGAGGCTTGAGGGCGTTCTCGTGGCTGCGGCCGGCATCGTGCTGGTCTCTTTGTTGCTTGGGACGGGCTTGTAGCTGTCGGTCGCGACGAAGCAACCCATCGCCCCCGAATCACCCCACCACCCCGTCCCCCCATAGCCGCTCCAGAAACCGCTCCCACGGCAGGATCCGGATCCCGTCGTCCGTCCGTCTGGGCGCGCTCTCGTTGCATACCACGATGGCCTGGCGGGGCCGGTGCTCCTCGACGAACGCGCGCAGGCCCACCAGCTCACGCCGGTCCACGCGCCTGCCACCTTTCACCTCGATCGCCACATCTCCCTTGCGCCCGAGCACGAAGTCGCACTCCAGACCGGACTTCGTGCGCCAGAACCGCACGGGGAAGTCGCGCTCGCTGTAGGAGCGGTAGGCGAGCAACTCCTTCAGGACGAAGTGCTCCAGCGACCGCCCAAAATCGGGGCCCGCGGTCTGCTCGATGCGTCTGCGAGCCACGTGGTTCGCCACACCCACATCGAACAGATAGAACCTGGGCGCGCTGGTGATCACCGCTCGCGACCGGCGGCGGCTGAACGGCTCGACGAAAACGCCCAGAAGCGTGTCGACCAGAATCTGGAAGTATTCCTTCACGGTCTTGGAACTGACGCCGCAATCCCTGGCGACGTTGCTGTAGTTCAGCAGCTCGCCGTGGCAGAACGCCAGCGCATCGAAGAATCGGGCGAAGGCGGGTGCGTTGCGGGTCAGTCCTTCGTCGAACACTTCCTCCCTGAGGTAGTCGTCGACGTAACCGTCCAACGCCCGGCGATGATGTGCGGAGTCGTAGTGGGCGGGGATGAGGCCTCGGTTGACGGCCCGGAGCAGGTCGAAGTCGGGGATCTCCTGCCAGGTCAGCGGGTGAAGCGCAAACCGCCAGGCTCGTCCGCCAAGCAGGTTGGCGCGCCCACGCTTCAGCTTCCTTGCACTGGAACCGCACAGCACGAAACCGAGCCCTTCGCTCTCGATGAGTCTGTGCACCTCGTCGAGGATGGCGGGCACCTTCTGGACTTCGTCGATGAGAATGGGCCGCTTGAGCTGGGCGGGTTCCAGGGCGCGGATCCGCTCCGACAGCGTCCACGGAGCGCGCGTGAACTCCAGCAGCAGCCGCGTGTCGAGAAGGTCGAATCGGGCGGACAGCGGGAACCGCCGCCTGAGCAGAGTGGACTTGCCGGTCTTGCGCGCCCCCCAGAGGAACGCCGACTGGCCGCGGGGCAGTTCGATTGCGAGCGTGCGAGCGTACATTGCTCCACCAATTTGGAACGTTCTCCGAAATGGTTGAACTAATTTGGAGTTTATTCCGAATTGGTCAAGTCAGGAAGTACCTGCCCCGCTACCCGCCCGCGAGCGCGCGGTCCGTCTTTGCCGCCATCACGAAGTCGTTCACGTGCAGGTTGCGGATCTTGTGGGTCCACCAGGTCACCGTCACCCGCCCCCACTCCGTCAGCAGCGCGGGGTGATGGCCCTGCTCCTCGGCCAGTTCCCCGACGCGGTTCGTGAACGCCATCGCTGCGACGAAGTTCGGGAAAGCGAACACGCGCTCCAGCCTGGGGATCCCCGCGCGGTTCACAATCTCCCACTCGGGGATCTGCTCGCTGTACTCCGCAATCTCGGCCTCGGTCGCGGGCGGAGCGCCCACCCGGCATGCCTCGCACGTCTGCCCGACGAGGCTGCTCATGGCCACAACCACCCGAACGTGCCGCCGGTGAGCAGCGCGTAGATCAATCCGTCCAGCATGCTGCGGAACGTCGCGGGCCACCCCTGCGACATCCAGATCGCGTCCTGGGCGTGCGCGAGCGCGTATCCCATGAAGGCCGTGGTCGACGCGACCTTGAAGACCGCCATGTACTCGGCGCCGGGCCCGAGCGCCAGGCCGGTCACGTAGGCCGCGAACAGACCCACGACCACGCAGTACACGAACCACTGGACGAACTGCTTGCCCATGGCCGACGGATCGCCGGGCCGCAACACCGTCATGAACATCGTGGGGCCGCGTTTGGCCTTGGCCTGGAACTCCTCGCTCTTCATGACCTCCATGCTCTCCGCACGGGGGATCAGATAGTTGCCGGGGGCGAGGCCGAAGCCGCGCAGGGCGTCCATGACGCCGTCCTCGTCGGCGACGCCCCGGAAGTCGTTCCTGTGCCAGTTGAGGAACATGTGAATGACCGAGCTCGCCACGAACACGAGCACGGCCGCAAGCAGGATGGGGAGCCAGAGGCTCAGGGCGGGAACCATGTGATCACTCCGTTGTTTTTGGGGTTTGAAGTCAGCGCGACGCTCCAGTCGCGCTACCAGTTGGGCGTGGGCAAATCCGCGATCAGGTCCGCATACACGTGTTGCAGACCGTCGCCGATGAGCGGCGGCATCGCGGTGAAGTGGTCGCGGTCCGCGTAGAACCGGGTGCGCAGGTCGAGGCTCGGGTAGCCGCGCAGCCGAAGGTTTTCGGCAAGCAGCGTCGTCCGGCTGACCAGGCGTTGGGCGCACAGCGGCGTGTGGTTGATCTCGCCGTCGGCCATGCCGATGAACACCCTGGCCTCCAGGTCGTCGTGGTGTCTCGCGTATTCGGCCTCGAGGTCGATCGTGAGGCCGTTGGTCCCGCTGCCGATGATGAAGCGGCCGAAGGCGCCCGGCCGGGCCAGCATCGCGTAGCTCGCGAAGCCGCCCCCCGCCGAGTGACCCCACAGCGTGTGGTCGTCGTCCATGCGGTACCGCTCGCCGAGCGAAGGGCGCAACTGTTCGACCAGGAAGTCGAGGAAGAGGTCGCCGGTCAGAAACGGGCGCGACAGGTCGAAGGTGAACCCCATCCTCTTCATAAACTCCTCCCCCAACTCCAAGTCCGCCCACACGCTTCCCGGCGGAAACAGGTCGAAGGTGCGGTTGGCCAGCCCCAGCATGCCGTACTCGCTGCGATGCCCGACACCAACGACGATGATCTCGGGAATCCGCGTACCGACGATGTAGAGATTCGCGACGCCGGCCGTCACCGCGAAGGTCATGGCTCCGTCCATCGACCAGACCACCGGGTAGCTGCGGTCCGGCGAGACGTGGTAGGACGGGGGCAGCGCGACCAGGATCTCGTGGTCGTAGTCGTATCCCTCGGCCCGGGCACAGGCGGGCTCCTCCCACGACATGGCGTAGGGAACCGTCGTCGGTGCGCTCGTCCCGCCCGGTCCGCTCGTCCCGCTCACCGGATCAGGTACCACTCGGTCTGGTACGGCCGGAAGTACTCGTAGCCGTCCGGCGTCAGGTAGCCGTCGTCCTCCATCGGGACCCGAACCGTGCCGCCGCCGTACTCGGGAATCGCGGTCGTGGCGCTGAACTCGATGGAGCGGTACGAACCGTCGCGCAGGTGCGAGTCCCACTCGGGCGGCGAGGACAGGTCCATGTCGCGGGCGTTGATCGCGGGGCCGAGCGCGTGGCCGTGGTATCCGATGGGGTGCGAATACAGGCTGGGCAGGAAGTCGACGTCCTCGAGCATCGCCGCGATCGCCAGGGTGGCCTCCCAGCCCGTCATGCCGGGACGGGGCGCCGCCGCAAACGCCTCATGCACCATGTTGGCGTTGGCCAGCGCGGTTTTCAGCCCGTCCGGGACATCGTCCTCGCCCTCTCGCAGGATGTAGGCCACCTTCTGCCAGTCGCTGGCGAAGCCCACGTAGTCGAAGCCGCAGTCCAGGTGGATGATGTCGCCGCGCTTGAAGACCAGGTCGTCGGGCGAAGGGTGTATGTACAGGATCATCTCGCCGCTCTCCTCGTTGAAGCGCTGGACCGCGACGTGGATCTCGAACCAGGGCTTGCCGCCGACCCCCAGCTCGGCAATGGTCTCGTCGAAGAACCACTTGATGTCCTGGGCCTGCGTCACCCCGGGCGTGATCACGACGTTGGAGAGCGCGGTCTGCGCAATGACGTCGGTGGCGAGGACGAGCTGCCGGTAGTGCTCGAGTTCGCCGGGCAGGCGGGTGTCGAAGACCTCCTCGATGAGCGGGGCCGCCGACACGAAGCGCGCCTCCGCCTCCGGCCCGAGCGCATCGGCAAGGAACAGGTAGCTGTCGTGCGTGAGGCTGCTGTCGTGCCCGCGGTTGCCGCCGATGGCGAGGCCGATCGTGGCCGGCGCGTAGCGTTCCCACAGAACTCGCAGACCGGTCCGCGTGTCCTGGATTCCGCGGGCGGTGCGCGTGGCGGGCATCGGCTCGAAGAAGCGCCGGAAGTCGGCGGTTGGCCGCCAGTAGTCGGAGTAGGCGGCCAGCCCGTCGTCGCCCGCGTCGATGAAGACCATCACGTCGCGCCGGCGCGCGTACTGGAGCGGCGGCGCCACGTAGTACAGCGCCGGGTCCTGGTGGAACTCCTCGCTGACCACGATCCACATCTCGATCCCGTGCATGCGCATCTGGTCGAGCAGCAGCGCGCGCTTCTGGGCAAGCCACTCCAGCCGCAACTCGTACTGGGCGCGCATGCCGAGCAGTTCGGGCATGCCCGGAATGACGCGGCCGTCGAAGAGTTCGACGGGTTCGGCGCTGACCCGTGCCCGGTCGGTGGCGGTCGGAGCGGCTCCGGGCGTGCAGGAGGAGAGGAGGGCGGCCGTGGCAAGCACGGCAGAGCGCACGGCGAACGAGTGCTCCCTTCGAGCCCCGGCCACGAGCGGTTTGGCGCGCCTCCACCGGGCGGCCGTTACCGCGCCCACCGCGGTCGCCACATGGGAACGAACATCAGGGCAGATTCCTCGGTTCACGTCAGCACCTCCCGGAAGAACCTCCGTACGATGGGAAGTGCCACCTCGGGAGCGATCGCCGTCAGGTGGTTCTTCCCCTCCAGCCATTCGACCTGCCACCCCAGATCGAGCAGGTCGCCTTCGGCGTCACGGAGAAAGCCGGCCAGCGGGGTCAGGTACTGCTCGGGCATGCCGTCCCCGTTGTCCTCCGTCCCCATGAACACCATGCGCGGGATCTTCAGCCTCGCGACCTCTTCGCGCTCCGGCCATTCGAGCAGCGGACGGTAGAAGCCGACCGCCTGATAGCGCACTTCGTCGCCCATGTCGGGCCATCCCACCGGTGGATTCTCGGCCATATCCACGGTGATCTCCACCATCCGCGCGAAGGGGGCGTTGAGGGGCGGAAACCCCCCGCAGACGAAAGCCGAAAGCCGGTCCGTGCGGCATGCCAGCTGGGTTCCCATCGCAGCCCCATAGCTGTAACCCACCCATCCGAAGCGATCCACGCCGGCTGCGTCCGCGACCAGACACGCCTCTTCCACCGCCACGTCCGGAGAGTAATCGAGGCCCAGTGCGTTGGGCGTCTTGCCGACTCCCCTCGGATAGTCGGCCAGCAACAGATGGAAGTCCTCCTCGAGCCCGTCGATCCACGCCTGCGTAGGGTCCTCGAAGCCTTCTATCAAGTCATTGCGGAACGACGCGTAGAAGTGCGGGCCCATGAAGACGGTGGGACGGGTGGTATCCCCCCGCGTCTCGAAGTAGATCTCGGTCCCGTCGGGAGCTTTGGCTGTGGGCATGCTGTTTCGGCAGGGCTGCGCAGTGCTTGGCGGATTCGGGGGAGCGGACAGATCCGTCCCACTCATCCATCTTGCCCTTCACGGAAGCGCCCGCAAGTGTAAGGCAGCCGCCGGACACGCCCCCGAGCCCCAGTTTGCGCCATGAGAATCGCCAAAGCACCCGCCCTCGCCGCCCTGTTGGTGTTCGCCGCCTGTCAGGCTGCGGATCAACCTTCCGAGACGTCGGCGGACGAGGCCGCGCCCCCGCCCGGCTCCGATTTCGAGGGGCCCGCGTTCGAGTTCGAGGAGGTCGTGCCCGGCGTGTTCCACGCGCGCGGGACCGGGAGCCTCGCGGTGGGATCGCACGGCGCCGTGATCGTCAACGAGGAGGACGTGCTCCTGGTCGAGTCGCACATCTCGCCCGCGGCCGCGCACGCAGTCGTGACGGAGATCGAGGCGCTCACCGACAAGCCCGTCCGGTACGTGGTCAACACGCACTACCACTTCGACCACGCGCACGGCAACCAGATCTACCCGCCCGACGTGCACGTCATCGGCCACGAGGTCACCCGCGAGATGCTGGAAAACGGTGGCTCGATGGGGCGTTCGTTCCAGGGGTTCGTGGGTGGGCTGCCGGACCAAGTGGCGGCGTTGGAAGAGCGGGTCGCGGCGACCGAGGACGCGGACGAGCGGGCGGGGCTCGAAGGCCAGCTGGAGTACATGCGCAACTACCTGGCCGGGCAGGAGGCGGTGGTGCCGGTGGGCCCGAACACGACGCTGTCCGAGCGCATGACCCTGTTCCGCGGCGAGCGCGAGATCCGGCTGCTGTTCTTCGGCCGAGGGCACACCGGGGGCGATGTGGTCGTGCACCTGCCGCAGGAGCGCGTGCTCATCACCGGAGACCTGCTGCTGCCCGGCCTGCCGTACATGGGCGACGGCTTCCTCGACGAGTGGGACGACACGCTGGAGCACTTGAAGTCACTCGAATTCGACTGGGTCCTTCCCGGACACGGAAACCCGTTCCAGGACAGGGAGCGCATCACCTACCAGCAGGAGTACATGCGGGACCTGCAGGCCCAGGCCGCGGCGTTGCACGCACAGGGGCTGTCGTACGAAGAGGCCGCCCAGCGGATCGACATGTCGGATCACGCGGAGAACTATCCGCAGGTCACCGGGTCCGGCGTTCCGGCGGTCACGGTGCAGCGGATCTTCGAATTGCTGGACGAGGGTTCGTAGCCGAGGAGTTAGTCGTGGTTGACGCCCCGGTTCTCACAGCCCCCAGACGGTGACTGCCTCTCCGTCTTCGGTCTCTTCGCGACGGTAAAGTTTCTCGGCCCAGGGCTTGCCTTCGGTGCGGTCGAAGATCACGAGGTGGCCCTCGTCGGAGCCGCATCGATCCATGTAGGCGCGCGTCTGCCGCAGCCCCTCCCGGAGCGTCCGCTCCCGGCCATGGCGCACCACCTTGCACTCGACGACGATCCTCTGCGCGCGACCGGGCCGCCCTCCAAGCGGCCAGACGATCAGCAGGTCGGTGCGCATCCTGCCCAGACCGTACTCCCGTTCGATGCGCCCGCCGCTGTTCACGATCCGCTGCAGGAACGCTTGCAGCAGGAGCTGCGGACCGGCTTCCCTGTACTGGAATCGCTCCAGCCAGTGCTCGGAGTGCTCGCGGAAGAACTCCTGGAAGGCGGTCAGCAACTGGGCGGCGCGCAGGGTACCGTCCTCGGCGACGAACCACGCCGGGTCGTGAAGGACCGACATTGCCTGGGTCGTGTGGGTCAGCTCACGCGGAATCACCTCCCGGTAGATGGGATTGGCGATGGACACCGGGCTTCCGCGACTGACCAGGCCCAGGTCGCGGACGTACTCCAAATCGTCGGCCGGGATCGCCTCAGCCGACTCTGTGCCGCTGAGCAGCGGCCCGACGACGCGGCGCACCCGCTCTTCGCGCAGCTTGTCGGCGAGCTGGTCCAGATGCGTCTCGCGGCGGAGGATGAGCGCCTCGCGGGCGTCCTGGATCGCGGCGGCACCGATGGCGCGGCCGCGGTCGCGGCCCTCATGCCGCGCGAAGCATGTCTCGTAGGCCAGGGCATTCACGAGCCAGGGCTGACCACGGGTGAGGTCCCACAACGCGTCGAGCGCATCGCCGGTGAAGGACTGGCCGGTCTCGCGGGTGTGCTGACCGAGAAGCGACTCGACCTCTTCGCGCGAAAAGTCGCGTAGGCGCAGCGACTCGGCTCGGACGTTGAAGGCGCCACCCCCCGAAACGACCTCGTTCTCGGCCGACGACCGGATGCGGTAGTCGTGCACATCGCGTACGCCGCACAGAATCACGGTCTGTGGAAAACGTCGCGGACGGTCCGCGTATCCCGCCCGGAGCTGTCGCAGAACCGACAGCAGCGTATCGCCGACGAGCGAGTCGATCTCGTCGATGACGAGTACCAGCGGCCTGGCGTCCGATGCGGCCCATCGGGCGAGCGTCTCGCGCAGGGCCAGGTGCGGGCCGACCGTCTCCAATGCTCCCAGAGCCGTCCTTTTCACCGTGGTGTCGCCCAGCGCATGCTCCGCGTCGGACCCCATCTCGCCGAGGATGGCGCGCATCGCGGCACCGACGTCCTCGCGTGCGGCCTGCGCGGGCTCGACGTTCGCGTAGGCGCAGCGGAACTCCCCGGCCGTGCTGAGTTCGTCGCGCAGTTTCAGAAGCGCCGACGTCTTGCCCGTCTGACGCGGCGCGCGCAGCACGAAGTACTTCCGCTGCCGGATGAGCATGAGCAGATGGTCCCGGTCCAACCGCGCCAGCGGAGGGACGTGGTAGTGGATGTCCGGCTGGATCGGGCCCGCGGTGCTGAAGAAGCGCATGGCTGTCCGGGGCAAGTTCGTTGAAGCGCGACGGCGCGGGAGAACCCGTCTTCAAGATAGTGCCGACTTCGACGGAGCCAATCGACGCACATCCTTCCATTCTTACTATGAATGATTATCATTTGCGATATGAATGACCTCATCCTCCGACGAGCCGTTTCATCGCATCTGGAATCCGCCTTGCGGGTCATGCCGGCCGTGGTCGTCACCGGAGCGCGCCAGACCGGGAAGACCACCCTCGCTCAAACACTCGGACATGGGGAGCACGTTCAGGGGATCCGCTCAGGTGCTGCGCCTGATCGACGATACATGTCCCTGGACGACCTTGACGTGCTCGACCTCGCTCGGCGTGATCCGGACGCCCTGGTCCATGGCTCGCACCCGGTAACGCTGGACGAGGTTCAGCGCGAGCCGGACCTGCTCAGCGCGGTCAAGCGGGAGATCGACCGGGACCGGCAACCTGGGCGGTTCCTGCTTACCGGCTCCGCCAATCTGCTCCTGATGCGCCGCGTCTCGGAGTCCCTGGCCGGGCGTGCCAGTTACCTGAACTTGTGGCCGATGACGCGTCGGGAGCAGCTGGAGCTGGGCAAGTGCGGGGTGTGGGAGGAGTTGGTTCGGGCCGACGACCCCGACTGGATGGATGTGATCGGTGCGGACTCCGGCGGCCGGGAGGAATGGCGTCTGCTGGCAAGACGCGGCGGTTTCCCCGTGCCGGCGGTCCATCTGAGCACGGCGGATGACAGAGCGATCTGGTTCGACGGCTATGTGCGTACGTATCTGGAACGCGACCTTCAGGCGCTCTCGTCGATCGCGGCCCTGCCGGAGTTCCGCCGACTCATGAGGGCCGCCTGTCTGCGCCTTGGGTCGACCGTGAACCAGAGCGAACTGGGGCGCGACATCGGACTGCCGCAGCCAACGGTTCACCGGTACCTCAACCTGCTCGAGACCTCCTACGTGCTGCTGCGGGTTCCGGCCTACGCTGTGAACCGCACCAAGCGGCTGATCAAATCGCCGAAGCTCTATTGGGGCGATACGGGTCTGGCGATGCACCTTTCGCAGGAGGCCGAGCCTCGGGGCGCTCACCTCGAGAATATCGTGTTGCAGGACCTCCTCGTGTGGCGTGATTCACGTTCTTCTCCGGCCGAGGTTCTGCACTGGCGGGCGACGACAGGTGAGGAAGTGGACTTCGTGATCGAGGCGGGAGAGTCTCTGCTCCCCATCGAGGTCAAGGCGACAAGGCGGCCGCGCCTCCGCGACGCAAGGCACCTTCGGACGTTCCGTGCGGAGTACGGGCGCCGGGCCCGGCCTGGGCTGCTACTACATGGCGGGGAAACGCTGGAATGGCTCACTCCCGAAGTACTCGCTGCGCCGTGGTGGATGGTGATCTGACGTTGGTGCTATTGCATGACAGATGATGGTCCACTCCGTGCTTGTGGTGAAGCCAGGCAGTCCGCGGACTTTGACGAAAACGGAAGGAAGTGAAAGCCGGGTCCGTAACCCGACTATCGTGCGACGACAGCGAGCAGGAGAAACGCGGCTGTCCAGGACTGTCAACGAGGCTGCCGGAGGATCAAGGTGACGGGTGTGCGAAGGACCAGAATGCGAAGAAAACGTGGAATGGGACTTACCGGCGTCCTGCTGGTTGTGTTCGTGGTGTTGAAGCTGACCGGACTGATCGACTGGTCATGGTGGTGGGTGCTATCACCGATCTGGATCAGTCTGGCGGTTACGGTCGTGGCACTGCTCTGCCTGGCCTTATTGGCGGTGGCACGGGATTGGGGCTACAGACAGTCGTAGTTTCCGCACTCCGTCGCGCAATGGTGACATCGCACTATCGGCGTGTCTCACCGCCCCGGCACCTTCACCACCTCACCCGGCTTCGGCCTTACGCCCTCGGCGTAGAGCTGCGCGTTCAGCGCGGGCACGCGCGACGTGATCAGCTCGTTGAGGGGGCCGGCCAGTTCCTCCATCAGCTCCCAGGCGCGGTCGATCTGCCACATCTGGTCCTCGGTCGGCAGGGTTGACGAGCCCTGGATGGCCGTGGCCACGCCCGCATTGCGGCGCGCGTCGCCCACGTCGTCGTCGATCTCTTCCAGCGCTTCGCGGATCGCTTCCAGCTCTTCCCTGACGCCCTCGGGCGGCTCTTCGACGGCGTCGATCAGCTCCTCGGCGCCGTTCAGCTGTTCTTCGAGGCGGTCGACGGCGCGGCCAGCCTCGTAGACGGGCGCGGCCAGGGTGTGCAGGCTCATCAGCGCGTCCTGGCGGGCCATGCGGTCGGCGCGGGTCATGGGGCGGCGCGGGTCGGCCTGGATCTCGACGGTCGAGGAGACGGTCTGCCCGCCGACGGTCATGCTGACCGTGTAGACGCCCGGCATCGCGATGGGGCCCTGCGGCGTGCCGGGCTGGCCGAACCCGACGGGTCCCTGCGGGCCTTCCGGCTCGTAGGGCGCGTCCATGCGCCAGTCCCACACGACCTCGTTGACGCCCATCTCGCCGGGCGCTTCCAGGGTGCGGACGTGGCTGCCGTCCGAGGCGGTGATGGTGAGCGCGAAGGCGGACTCTTCCGCAGGCTCACCGTCGGCCATGTCGCCGCCGTCTCCGGTGCCGGGATCGTCGCTGTCGTCCGAACCGTCGGACTCCTCCCCCTCCCCATCCGCCATTGACATGGCCCACGCATCGCGGAGGTAGTAGCGGATGAGCGTGCCGCGCGGGGGGTTCGGGGCCGAGTACGTCGCGCCGGCGAAGGGCCAGTCGCCGCGCTGGGCCCACATGATCGTCTCGCGGGCCTGCGGGAAGACGCGGCCGGCTTCTGCGAGGGTCTCCGCCGAAAGGTGCTCGAGCGCGCTGACGTCGGCCAGGATCCAGAACGAGCGGCCGTGGGTGCCGACGAGCAGGTCGTTGTCGCGGGGGTGGATGAGGATGTCGTCGACGGGGACGACGGGCAGGTTGTTCTTGAGCTGGACCCACTGCTGGCCGCGGTCGACCGAGACGAAGACGCCGACCTCGTTGCCCGCGAAGAGGAGGTTGGGCGCGCGGTGGTGCTCGGTGACGACGTTGACCGACCAGCCGTCGGGCAGGCCGTCGGTGATGCGTCGCCAGCTGTCGCCGTAGTCCTCGCTGACGTAGACGTAGGCGGCGTAGTCGGCGTTGCGGTGCCCGTCGAAGCTGGCGTAGACGCGGCCTTCGGCGTGGTGCGAGGGCTCGACGCGGCTCACGTAGGTGCGCTCGGGGAGGCCGGGGATCCGGTCCGTCACGTTGGTCCAGGTGGCGCCGTCGTCGCGACTGATCTGGACATTGCCATCGTCGGTGCCGACGTAAAGGAGTCCGGGGGTGAGCGGCGACTCGGCGAAGGCGGTGAGGTTGCCGTAGGTCGAGATGCCGTCGTTGACCGACATCTGCGGCTCGGAGCCGGGCACGCCCATGATCTCGAGCTCGTCGCGGTCGATCTGGCGGGTGAGGTCGAGGCCGCCGACCTCCTCCCACGACATGCCGCGGTCGCGCGAGCGCAGGAGGTAGTTGGCGCCGAGGTACACGGTGGCGGGGTCGTGGGGCGAGAGCTGGAGCGGCGAGTTCCAGTTGAAGCGGTAGGTCTTGGCGGTGTCGCCGTCGGCGCGCGGGCCGGTGATGGGGCGCATCGGGGTCTTCTCGCCGGTGGTCAGATCGTACCGGTTCATGTTCCCGTTCTGGGACTCGGAGAAGACGATGGTCGAGTCGGTGGGGTCGACGATGGTGAAGAAGCCGTCGCCGTAGGCCGTCTCGTACCAGTCCTGGTGGCGGATCCCGTGGAACGAGCGCGTGTTGGATGGCCCGCACCAGGGGTCGTTGTCCTGGAGGCCGCCGCAGACGAAGTACGGGTCGCGCATGTCGAAGCCAATGGCGTAGAACTGCCCCAGCGGCAGGTTGTCGAACATGCGCCAGTGCCCGGTGCCGTCCCAGCTCGCGGCCACGCCGCCGTCGCTGCCGAGGATGAGGTGGTCGGGGTCGTTCGGGTTGATCCAGAGCGCGTGGTGGTCGACGTGGACCTGGGCGGCGCCGTCGCTGCGGAAGGTGCGGCCGCCGTCGTCGGAGACCTCCAGGTTGCCGCCGAGGACGTAGATGCGGTCGGGGTTGCTGGGGTCGATGCGGACCTGGGAGTAGTACATGGGACGCGGGTTGGTGTTCGACATCTTCTCCCAGCTGTCGCCACGGTCGAGGGAGCGGAAGAGGCCACTGCGGGACTGGCCGCCTCCGCCTCCGCCGAAGAAACCGGCGTCGGGGTCGCGCGCGTCCGCCTCGACAAGGGCGTAGACGACGTTGCCGTCCTGGCGGAAAATGTCGACGCCGATGCGTCCCTTGTCGCCGTCCGGGAGGCCCTCGGTGAGCTCGGTCCAGCTGTCGCCGCCGTCGAAGGTGCGGTAGAGGCCGCTGCCGGGGCCGCCGCCGTTGAAGCCCCAGCCGGTGCGTTGCCGCTGGTACATGGCGGCGAAGATGGTGTTGGGGTCGCCGGGGTCCATGGCGAGGTCGATCGCGCCGGTGTGCTCGTCGATATGGAGGATGTTGTCCCAGGTTTCGCCGCCGTCGTGCGTGCGGTAGACGCCGCGCTCTTCGTTCGGGCCCCAGAGGTCGCCCACGGCAGCCACGTACACGATGTCGGGGTTGCGGGGGTGGATGAGGATGCGGCCGATGTGCTTGGTGGCGTCGAGGCCCATGTGGCGCCAGGTGTTTCCGGCGTCGGTGGACTTGTAGACGCCGTTGCCCCACCCCGACGACTGCCGGTTCTGCGGTTCGCCGGTGCCGACCCAGACCAGGTTCGGGTTGGACTGGTCGAGGGTGACGTCGCCGATGGAACTGGTCGGCTGATCGTCGAAGAGCGGCGTCCACGAGGTGCCGTGGTTTTCAGTCCTCCAGACGCCTCCGGTGCCGGTCGCGATGTAAAAGACCTGCGGCTTCGACTCGACGACGGCGAGGTCGGCGATGCGTCCGCCCATGAGTGCGGGGCCGATCTCGCGGTACTGGAGATGTGAGACAGCGGTCTCGAGGGTGGTCTGGGCGCTGGCGGCGGCCGGACGCAACGTCACGGGCAATGCCAGCGCGATGGCCGCAGTACGGAGGAAGTGGAGGCGACGCGTCGTCATGATGGCTCTCGGTGTCTCGGGGAAAAGGCGGTGGCTGGCAAGGCGGTGGCCGGCAAGGCGGTGGCCGGCGAATGCAGCGGCCGGCGAATGCAGCGGCCGGCTGTCATGTGGCTGTAATCTTCGCGCGGACGACGTAAGGCACGTCCAGTTCGTCGAATACGACTGTCCAATAGTAGTCGCCGCGGACCACCGGACTCAGCCAGAACACGGTTTCCAGCGGCGCGGGGGCGGTGCTGCCCAGGTAGGCTCCATCGGGGGCCAGGACATCGTAGGTGACCCCACCGCCGGGCGACGAGGTCCGCACCCACAGGTTCCCCTCGGCGGACGTGATGAGTCCCTGCACCGCGGGTTTCACATCCGGGATCCTCGACCAGTCCGTCTCGATTTCGACGCCCCGCTCCCGGAGCCAGGCGCGCACGTCCGCAATCACCGAGTCGCGCTCGGCCCCGGTGACGGGCACAGGAGGTCGCTCGGTCCCCGCAACCAGCAGCGTGTCGCCGCCGGGCATCCACTTGTGGACGCGGTGGGATGGGTCGCCGAACGCGGCAGACCACATCGCCCCGGAAGGGTCGAACGCGGTGGCCCCGGCGGGATAGAACGGCACCTGGCGCACCTGCCACCCTGAGGCCGATTCCACAAGGAAGATGCTGGGGTCCTCGTCTCCAACGTCTTCGGCCGCGGGCGGCAGTGTGAGCGACGGCATTTCGGTCATCGTCGAATCGAAGACGCGCATGGTGCTCATCGATTGCTTGAGGATGCGTCCGTCGTCGGTCATGGCGCCCGTCCAGACCCAGCCCCTGACAAAACTCGTGAACGGGAAGGAATCGACGAATCCGTCTTCGGGGTCGAACACGGACATGCGGGCGGCGTACGAATCCGGCACCCAGATGCGCCCGGAAGCGTCGAGCATCAATCCGTTGGCGCCGACGAACTCGCCCGGACCCTCGCCCTGCTGGCCATGGGTCGCCACATGGGACCCGTCAGCCGCGAAGACCCGAACCTCCATCGCCTGGGACTCGAGCACCGCAAAGCCACCGTCTTCCAGTCCCACGAGCCCCTTGATCTCTCCGAAGGACTCCGGCCGATCCGCCTCGACCGTGCCAACACGGATCTCCTCGACGAGCGCCCACGTGGGGGCGGTCCCGGGCGGTGGCCGGTTGGTGACCTGCTCCACACCCGAGGGAAGCGTGTCTCTGACGACAGTCCAATCAGCCGCGGGGCCCGGTTCGCCGCACGCCGAGGTGAGGACCACACCCGCGGTCAGGGTGTACAACCAACGGGATATCGTCATTCGCAAGGAACTCCTGCACTGGCGGAAATAGCTCAAGGCATGGACACTGCAAACTGTAGACTGGAACGCCCCGAAGTGGCGAGCAACCGTCCGGACGATCAGTCGCAACAGGAAAGTAAACTTTAGTTTCCACTATGTAATGTATACATTACTATTAGACCGCGTGCATGCGTCCTCCTGGCCCCCTTACATTGTTCGCATGAGTCGTCCGCCCCGGTTCTTCCGCCCCGGCCGTTTGCCGCTGGCCCTCGTTGTCGCTCTGGCCGCCGCGGCGTGCGGCCAGGACGCGACCGAGCCACCGACCCGACGTCCTGTTCCGGTTCCGGCCGCCGTGCTGGTTACACCCGCGTCGGTCACGATGGAAGCGATCGGTGATACGGTCCGCTTCACCGCGGACGTGCGTGACCAGGCAGGTCAGCCCATGACGCGCGCCCAGGTGAACTGGGTGTCCGATGACCGCTTCGTCGCGTCGGTCAATGTCTTCGGCAAGGCGACAGCAACCGGGAACGGGACCGCAACCATCACCGCGCGGGTCGAGAGTGTGTCGGGCACCGCAGCCGTCACGGTCGAGCAGCGTGTGGCGGCGGTCACGGTCTCGCCCGACTCGTCGGTGCTTGTGGTCGGCGAGAAGCTGCCGCTGGAGGCGGCCATCCTGGACGCCAACGGTCACGCGGTCGACGGCGCTCCGGTGGCCTGGGAGTCGAGCGACACCGCCGTGGCCGGGGTAGACGAATCAGGCCGCGTTACGGCGGTTGGCCTTGGGCGGGCACTCATCGTCGCGGTGTCTAGTGACGTGACGGCCGAGGTCGCCGTGACGGTCCTGACGCCGCCGGCCAGCGTGACAATCGCGCCCGAGGCGATCGAATTCGCGTCGCTGGGCGATACGGCGTCGCTCTCGGCCGCGGCTTTCGACGCCGAGGGCAACGAGATCGCGGGTCTCGCCCTGGCCTGGTCGAGCACCGACACGTCGGTCGCGACCGTCGACTCGCTGGGTCGGGTCGTCTCGGTGGACAACGGCACGGTCGACATCACGGCGGAGCGCGCGTCCGTCGCCGCCGTCGCCACAGTGCACATCGCCCAGGTCGCCACCTCGCTCGAGGTCTTCCCTGCCATCGACACGGTAGCCGTGGGCGACTCGATCGCGCTGATCGCTCTGGCCGACGACGCGAACGGATATCCCATTGCCCCACGCGCGGCGCCTCCTTTCCAATGGTTGTCCTCCGTCCCCGAAGTCGTCGCCGTGGACGGCGGTGGCCGGATCGCCGCGCTTGCACCCGGCGTCACTTCGGTCACCGCCAGCACCGGCGACCTCGAGGCCACCGCCTCGCTCACCGTGGAGCCGACCGCCGTCTTCGCCAAACGCGTCCTTACGTCCTTCTTCTACGCTACCGTCGGATCGAACTGGGCGCGTTCGGACAACTGGTTGAGCGACATGCCGTTGCAGGACTGGTACGGCCTCACTGTCGACGACAACGGACGGATCACCTCCCTGCAACTGAGCCGCAACGGCCTGGCGGGTTCGATCCCTTCACGGCTCGGCGACCTCCGGGCCCTGCGGACAATCAACCTGGGCAACAACGCGCTGACGGGACGACTGCCGAAAGAACTGGCCAACCTCGATCGCCTGCAGCGCCTGGTGGTCAATTCGAACAGCCTCAGCGGCGAAATCCCGACATGGCTCGCTGACATGCCGGCTTTGCGGTCTCTCGTACTGCAATCGAACGATTTCAGCGGTCCGATTCCACGCGAACTGGCACGGATGCCCGCCATCGACAGCCTTCAACTGGGATGGAACGACTTCGTCGGCGAGATCCCGCCGGAGCTTGGGGACCTTTCGACACTGACCAACCTCTACCTGGGCGGAAACGAACTTGAAGGCGAAATCCCGCCGGAACTGGGCAAACTGACCAACCTCCGGAAGCTCGCCCTGCGATCGAACGATCTGACCGGTCCGATACCCCCCGAACTGGGCAATCTGGCCGAGCTCGAAGAGCTGGAGCTGTACTTCAACTTCCTTTCGGGTGAAATCCCGCCGGAACTGGGCAACCTGCGCAACCTGACCGAATTGGGCCTGTCGTCGAACCGGCTGGATGGCGAGATCCCGCCCGCGCTGGGCAACCTGGCCAACCTGGATCGCCTCTACCTGGACCGGAACTATCTGACCGGTCCGATACCCCCCGAACTGGGCGGTCTGGCAAGCGTCGAGTTGTTCAACGTGGTGCGCAACCAGCTTTCCGGTCCGCTGCCGCCGGAACTGGGGCGGCTGGCGGCGCTGAGGGAGCTGCACCTGTCGCGCAACCGTCGATTGCAGGGGCCGTTTCCTCATGAGCTGACCGCGCTTGCGCTGAATGAGATTCAGCTTGGCGGCACGGCATTATGCTTGCCCGCGGACGACGATTTCCGGGCGTGGTCGCGGTCGATCGGGGGAGGATGGGCACCGTTCTGCGCCGTGGAGCGTACCCATGCCTACCTGACGCAGGCGTCGCAGTCGGCGTCGGTTCCGGTGACGCTGGTGGCTGGCGAGCCCGCGTTTCTCAGGGTATTCCTCGTCGCCAACAGCGGGGTCACGGCGAGTTTCCCGGCGGTGCGTGCGCGGTTTTTCGCCGACGGCCGGGAGGTGCACTCGGTATCGATTCCGGGATCTTCACGGCCCCTGCCAACAGCCATCAACGAGGGTTCTCTCGATGCATCGGCCAACGCGCGGATTCCGGCTTCGGTGCTGGTGCCGGGGCTGGAGATGACGATCGAGATCGATCCCGAGGGCTCACTGCCGTCGGGTACCGGGGTGCCCAGGCGTTGGCCGGAGGAGGGACGCGCCGCCCTGGACGTCCGCGTGATGCGGCCGCTCGATCTGACCCTGGTCCCGTTCCTCTATACATCGCATCCCAACCAGACACTGGCCGACCGCGTGCGGGCATTGAGGGCGAGCGACGATCTGTTCCGCGACACACGCGACCTGCTGCCCGTTCAGGAGTTCAACGTCACCGCGCGCGAGCCCGTGTGGACTTCCATCGAACCGGTTGCCAGCAACAGTTCTGCACTGCTGCGTGAAACGTGGGCCACACGGACGATGGACGGCGGCACGGGCTACTACATGGGTGTGATGAGCGGCGGTGGCGGGCGTGGATACATCGGCAGGCCGGGGAGCGTCGCCGGCCTGTCGGCGGGTACGATCTCCCACGAACTGGGGCACAACATGTCGTTGCGCCACGCGCCGTGCGGCGATCCCCCCAACATTGAACTGATCTACCCCTACCTGGACGGCTCCGTCGGTTCATGGGGCTACGACTTCCTGCGCGGGCAGGCCGTCAGCCCAACGCGCCCCGATCTGATGTCGTACTGCGGCCCCGAGTGGGTGAGCGACTACAACTTCAACAAGGCTCTCCGGTTCCGCGAGACGCTGGAAGCGGAAAGGGCGGGCTCCGCAAGCGGGGATGTGGCCGCCGATGGACGACCCCTGCCCGGGCGGGCGCCCGCGGCTCCCGGCCAGGGCCTGCTTCTGTGGGGTGGCCAGGGTGCCGACAGCGTCCCGATCCTGGAGCCGGCCTTCGTGGTGAATGCGCCGCCGTCGCTGCCGCGCGAAGAGGGACCGTTCAGTCTGGCGGGGCTGACCGCCGACGAAGACACTCTGTTCTCATTCTCCTTCTCGATGGCGGAGACGGGGCAAGGCGACGGCCAATCGGCCTTTGCTTTTGTGCTCCCGACGCAAGGTGCGTGGGTGGACGTGCTGGACCGCATCGTGCTCACAGGCCCCGGCGGATCCGACACGGTGGGAGGCGTGGGACCCGGCCTCGGCCGCGGCCAGGAACCGCAGGGCCGCGCATCCGTGCTTCTGGTTGACGGGACGACCGGCCGCGCGCGCGGGTTCCTGCGCGACGCCCCGGGACGGGCGCCACCCGTACCCGGAGCAACGCTTCGTTTGCCGGAGCCCGGCCTGCGGGCCCTTGTCAGCCGTGGGGTGCCAGCCGCCACCGCCTGGCGCCGCTAGCCCGCCCTACGGCAACTCCTTCATCGGCAGCACGATCCCCGACGAATACGTCGCATTGCGCTGCACCGACAGCACCGGAACGCTGCCGTCCCGCGGATACCGGAGGAAGGTGTCGGCGTCGGCCCCCGCGACCGCCACCCTGATCCGGTGACCTTCCCGGATCAGCACCGATGTCGCCCACAGGTCGAAGACGATCTCGGCCACCTCGCCCGGCACGAGCGGCATCGCGTCGGCCCGCAGTTCGGAGCGGTGGGGACCGTACTTGCGGTACAGCGGCGCATCGTCGGTGACGGCGCGCATCACCGCGCGGAGCTGCCCCTCGGTCACGTAGCGCACCGTCCCGTCCGGCGCGACGTCCTCCAGGTAGACGATGAAGGCGCCGTCGCTCTCGGTCGACGACACCCAGAGCGTCACCACCGGGTGGCCGGTGATCTCGGTGTCGACCGCCATCGGCGCGCTCGTGTAGGTCAGCAGCTTCGCGTCCTCGCCGCGCCGGTCCCCGTATACGACATCGCCGCCCCCGCCGTTCGTGTACCAGCGGTTCCGCGTGCCGGTGGTCGCGGTGAAGTCGACGGTGTACGTGTCCGCGCCTTCGGCCTCGGACGGGTAGTCGCGCGACAGCGTGCCGCCGGCGCCGAAGTGCCAGGCCACGTCGTCGAAGCCGTCGGGAGGCCAGGTCTCGGTCCGCGTCCAACGGTCCGCGCCGAGTGTATAGTAGTTGATCTCGCTGGGCGTCCGCCCGGACCCGCCCTCCTTGAGGTGCTCGTCGAAGAACGCGACCAGTTCCGCGAACCGCTCGTCCGCCGCGGGAGCGGCCGGCGTGTCGTCGGGCCGGAACGGGTCGGCGTCGTTGCGCGCCCCGTGATCCCACGGCCCGATGAAGACCTGCTGTGCGTTCGAGATCGTGTTGTAGCGGCCCAGGGTGCCATTGACAGTCCCGGCGTCCTGCCACCCCACCCGGATGAACATCGCGACCCCCGACTCCTCGATCTGCGGCAGGTGCCCCGACGGACTGCGCCGGTGCCCGACGTTGGTCTCGTCGTAGCGCCCGAACGGGTCGTCGCGGTACTCGTACTCCAGCGCCGCCCCGAAGGGCACGGTGTTGACCTCGTGTTCGGCCACCGCCGCCGCGAGCAGGGCGCCGTCCGCGTCCGCGTCGACGGGCTTCACCCCCGTGACCCGCCCGCGCAACTCGTCGCACTCCTCACCGCCCACGCGAGAGAGCCCGCAGATGTCGTTGAGATCCTGCATGCGCGTCCGGTCGGACCAGCTCTCCAGGAACCCGACCGTGAGCACGCCGCCCGGGAACACCAGGTGGCCGAAGTTGTCGAAGTCGTTGAAGAGCGGCGCCACCGCCTTCACCGCCGGGTGCCGGTTGACCGCCAGCATCTCGGCCGTGTTGCCCGCGTACGAGACGCCGTACGCCCCGACCCGCCCGTTCGACCATGGCTGCGCCACGATCCAGTCCGCTACCTCGCCGTAGTCCCGCACCTCGTCCTCGGCCAGTTCGAAGCGCCGGATGCCGAACGAGGCCCCGCTTCCGCGCCCGTCGACGAGCACCAGCGCGTACCCCGCCGCGTTCCACCGCTCGGCTTCGTCGAAGTTGGAGTCGTCCTCAAGCGGCGCGTCGACCAGTCCTCGCGCCCTCCAGTAGCGCGTCGCACGGATCATTGTGGGAACGAGTGCGCCCGCCTCGATCCCGTCGGGCAGCCACACGTCGACGGCGATCCTCACACCGTCGCGCACGGGAATGTGCAGCGCCTGGTTGCGGGTGAGCGTGCTGACCGGGCCCTCGGTGGCCGCCCGGCTCGAGGTCACCGCCTCGCCAGGACCGCCGTCCCCGCCGCAGGATGCCGTGAAGGCCAGCACCGCCGCCAGCGTCAGGGCGCGCGCCGGGCCGGGCGTGCCGCGACCCCACCCCGCGGCCGCGCGCCACCACCCCGCCGCGCCCCGCGACACGGCCATCACCACGCGATCGCGTGACCGTCGCGGCGTGGATCCGATCCACCCGCCAGCGCGCCGGTCTCCGCGTCTCTGTAAACCCCCTGAACACCGCCCATATTGCCCGGCTCGACCAGGTGATGGCCCCGATCTGCCAGTTCCTGGTACACGCCGGGCGGGAACCCCGCTTCGAGATAGGTCACCGAGTCCTCCGGGATCGGCGTCCGGCCCCCGCCGCGGTTGATCGCCATGCGGGGCGACGCGATGGCGAGCTGCATGTCCATGCCGCCGACCACGAGCTTGGTGATCGTCTGCCCGACGGTCTGCGGAATCGTGTAGCCGCCGGCCGCCCCGACCGCCGCCACGAGCCCGCCGTCCTTCATGACCACGCACGGCGTCATCACACCCTTCGCCCGCTGGCCGCCCTCCAGGCCATTGACATGGCCGTCCTCCAGCACGAAGCCGAAGGTGTGGCCGTTGTTGAGGAAGATGCCGGTGTCGCCCGCGATCACGCCGCTTCCGTAGATGCTCACGAGCGACTGGGTGAACGCGACGGCGTTGTCCCAGCGGTCGGCGGTGGACAGGCTGGTCGTGCCGAAGAAGGGGAGCGGGTCGCCGGCGAAGGAAGCCACGCGGGCGGGATCGATCCTGGCGCGCTGCTCGTCCGCGTACGCCTTCGAGATGATGCGGTCGACGGGGATGTCGACGTCCCTGCCGGTGTTGTACCGGTCGTCGTCCGCGAGCGCCAGCTTGACCGCCTCGAGCCAGAGGTGGGCGAACTCGCTGCCGTACAGATCCATGTCCGCCAGGTCGAAGCCGTCCATGATGTTGAGCGCCTGGAACATGGACATCCCGCAGGACCCCGGCGGCATCGCGTGCAGGTCGTGGCCCTGGAAGGTGGTCGTGATGGGGTCGCGCCATTCGACTTCGTAGGACTCGAGGTCGGCCTTCGTCATGTGACCGCCGTTTTCCGCGAGGAATGCGACGACCCGGTCCGCCAGGTCACCCTTGTAGAAGTCGTCCGCGCCCGCGCGGGCCAGGTGCCGCATGCTGGCGGCGAGTTCGGGCTGCTTGATGACTTCGCCCATGCGCGGCGGGCGGCCATGCGGGAAGAAGACGCGTGTGGTGGACGGGAAGCGGCCGAGCTTTTCGGCGGCGCCGTTGGTGTGGAACTGGTCGAACTTCGAGATCACGAAGCCGTCTTCGGCGAGCTGGATCGCGGGCTGGAAGACGTCGCCGAGGCTCATGGTGCCGTAGCGCTCGAGTACGGCCGCCCACCCCTTCAGCGCGCCCGGGACGATCGGCGCCTTGTAGCCGGCGTCGAAGTCGTCGAGGGTCATCGTTCCGGGCGAGGATGCCGCGGGCGACTTACCCATCGCGTCGAGGCCGACCACCCGGTTCTCCTCGGCCAGGTGGATCACCATGAAGCCGCCGAAGCCGCCGATGCCCGACATATAGGGTTCGGAGACATTGAGCGTGGCCGCGGCGGCCACGATCGCGTCGACGGCGTTGCCGCCCTGCATCATGATCGTGGTGCCGGCGAGCGAGGCGTAGTAGTCGGCCGCGGCGGTGACGCCCCGGCGGCCCCAGACGCTGCCGTGCGCGATGCCGAGGTGTCCGGTATCCGGCGGTCTGTAGGCGCCGGCCGAGCCCGGTGCGCCGCCGGGACTCGAGGACGGTTCGCATGCCAGCAGGCTGGTGCCGGCGGCAGCGGCAGAGGCGGCGAGAAAATCCCGGCGTTTCATGGCAGGTGCTCCTGAGACACGAGGCGGAAAGGCATTGGGGGGGGAACGGACGGCAATCGTACGCCACACGGCCCCGGCGTTCAAGCGGGACCAGGTGGCGCACCTGCGGTTGGACGCGTACGCTACCGCCTGCCTTGCCGCGGGCGGAATCAAGTTGTTCGCCACTCGCGCCGCCGAAGCTCACACAAGGAGACCCTGACGACCGTGCCCGAGTCTCTCGACCCCCGCGCTTTTCTCTTTGCGGCCCTGGCGCTCTTTACGGCCTGCCTGCTTTTCGCCTGGTATCGCGCGGCGGCCGCGGCGACCCGTGCGGGCCGCACCGGTGACGGATGGAGCGGGCCGCCCAGCTTCTTCGAGAACGCGGTCGGCTTCGGCACGAACTTCTTCGACACGCTCGGGATCGGGTCGTTCGCCCCAACGACCTCGCTCTTCAAGCTCAAGCGCGTGGTGCCCGATGAGAACATCCCCGGTACGATGATGATCGGCCACGCGCCGCCGGTCGTGGTCCAGGCCTTCATCTTCATCGCGATCATCTCGGTGGACCCGGTCACCCTCGTCACGCTGCTGGTTGCGGCGGTTCTCGGCGGGTGGCTGGGCGCAGGGGTGGTGGCCCGGCTGCCCCGCTACCGGATCCAGGTGGGCATGGGGATCGCCCTGTTGATCGCGGCGGTGACCTTCATCCTGGCCATCTTCGAGATCGCCGCCGTGGGTGGCGACGCTTCCGGCTTGTCGGGCACGAAGCTCGTGATCGCGTTTGCCTGCCTGTTCGTGCTCGGCTCGCTGATGACCATCGGCATCGGCATGTACGCCCCGACGATGATCGTCATCAGCCTGATGGGCATGAACCCGACCGTGGCGTTCCCGATCATGATGGGCGCGTCGGCGTTCCTGATGCCCGTGGCGAGCCTGCGGTTCCTGAAGGCCGGACGTTACGGGCTGAAAGCAGCGCTTGGGCTGGCGATCGGGGGCGTGCCCGCGGTGCTGATCGCGGCCTTCATCGTCAGGTCGCTACCACTGAACGCAATGCGTTGGCTGGTGGTCGCGGTCGTGCTCTACGCGGCGATCCTGATGTTGAGGTCGGCGGTGCAGGAGCGGCGGGGGGCGGGGGACGCGTCGGATTGAAGCCGCGCGGCTGGCCTCAGGGCTCCGGCATCCCCCCCTAACGCACCTTGCGCGAGTAGTTCCCGTGCACGGTGTAGCTCTCGATCGCGCCCGAGTCATCCCGCTGGAAGATGTAGGCCTCACCGAGCTCGCCGTCGTCGCGGACGCGCTGGAAGGTGTCGTCGCCGGTCTGGCGCAGCTTGCTCATCGCCTCCACCGGATTGTTGCTCAGCACCCCGACCGAGATCAGGCTGTCGTCCCAGCGCAGGATCGCAGTCTCGCCCCAGTTGGACTCGTACAGCCCCTCGTACTCGGCCAGTGCGGCGGGCCGCGCGGTGCCGCCACTCGGGTCGGCCTGAATCGACTCCAGGGCCGCGCCCACCGTCGACATCATTTTCGACCACACATCGTCCGGGCTGGCGCCCTGCGCGCTGATCATCGCGATACCGGCCAGCTTCTTTGCGGGCTTCAGCTGAAACGTGGTCCGGAAACCCGGGCAGCTGCCCCCGTGTCCGACGGTGCGGTCGCCATCGCGCTCCCCCACCGCAAACCCGAGCCCCCACATGGTGTCGAAATCGGGGTCGACCCAGTGCACGCGGTGCATTTCGCGAAGCGTGTTGACGCCAAGGATCTCCGTGCCGCCGTTCTCCAGCAGCCGGAACTGCCACGACGCCAGCTTGGCCAGATCCTCGACGGTCGACGCGAACCCGGCCGCGGGTGCGATCCCGTGGGCCTGGAAGAAGGGCGACTCCGTGCGCATCCCGTCCCGCATGAGCCGGCTGTAGCCCGTGGCGAAGCGGTCACCCTTGTGCTGCTCGGGAATGTCGGTGTAGGTGTCCGCCATGCCGAGCGGATCCAGGATCTGCGCGCGGATGTAGTCGTCGTAGGTCATGCCCGACGCCTGTTCGACGATCTGCCCGGCAAGCGCCATCCCCAGGTTCGAGTACTGGAAGTAGCGTTCGCCGGGGTAGAGCGTCTCTTGGCTGGAGAGCCCCTCGATGATCTCCTCCCGCGTCGGGAACGGGAAGTCGGGGCCGGTCCAGTAGGGTTGCGCCGACTCGCGGGGGAGTCCCGACGAGTGGGTGAGGATCCCCTCGACGCGGACCGGCGGGCCGCCCTCGTACGACTCATCGAGATCGTACCACGGGAGAATGTCGGACACGGGATCGCTGAGGCGGAGCTTGCCCGCATCGCGCTGCTGCATCACGCCGATCGACGTGAAGAGCTTCGAAATCGAGCAGATCGAGTACATGGTCGACGGCGTCGCCTCGACCCCGTCGTCGGGGTGCGCGTACCCGTATCCCTTCGCCCAGACCAGATCCTGGTCATGCACCAGCCCGACCGCCACCGACGGGAGCTTCTCGTAGTCCATCTTGGCGTCGAGCCAGACTTCGAAAAGCTCCATGGCCTGCTGGAAGCGCGGGTCCTGCGTCGGATCGGCCGACTGCGCGCAACTTGCCGTGGGAGTCAGGATCAGGGCGAGGAGCCCGAGGGTTCGAAACAACGGACTGGGCGTGCGATTCATGGGAGCCTCCCTGGAGCGGATCGCGGGTCGCATTCGGAGCGTGTGGATGCCCGTCCATAGTGCCGCGGGTCGCCGGATGGGGGCAAGCGGGACGACCATGGGCCGGCTTCGCCAGCCGGCCCCCTCCTGGCGGTTGACCGGGTTGATGGGGCTTCGTTACGATGTTTGACCGCCAACCGTCCGCCCAGATCGTAGAGACCGCCCAGCGTCGGTGCTGGGCACCTTCCATTCCACGGAATCGGTCCATTCCGGAGGGAGTTGCCCACCTTGCAAGTCGTGTCTCTGAAGCTCCGGAACTACCTGAGCGTTCAGAACGAGGACATCTCGCTGGGTCGACTCAATGTTCTGATCGGCACCAACGCGTCGGGCAAGAGCAATGTCCTGGATGCCCTGCGCTTCCTGCGCGACGCGATCCGGCGGGACTTCCAATTCGCGGTCACGTCCCGCGGCGGATTCGTCCATTTGGCCTGCAAGGCGTCGGAAGCGAGGGAAGTGCGTCTCGTCACGACGTTTCGGGATGACGATCGGGAGTTCGAGTGGTCGGTCGCCCTATCGAGGCGGGAGTTCGATTTCACGGTTCGCGAAGAGGTTGCCCTTTCACGCGAAGGCCATCCCCCCCAGCAGCTTCTCAAGAGGACCGAGGACGGCGCGGGCTGGTGGTGGTCGGGGGACAAGGGGCGAGTGGAACTCAAAGAGCGTCCCGAAAGAAGCGCATTGGCCGCCGCCGCCGCAGACGCGTCGTTCCCTGCTCGCGCCGTGGCGTTTTTCGTAGGGGGTTGGGGGTTCTTCGACCCCAATCCGGGCGCGTTGCGCCGAGCATCGACCGAAAGCGATTCGTCCGCCTTGGCGGGTTACGGTCAGAACCTGGCCGCTCGTCTCCACACCCTGAAGAGGACGAACCGCGCTCGGTTCGAGCGCATTCACTCGGCCACGCGCGACATCCTGGGGGTTCCCGAAGAGATCACCTTCCGCACCTTCGATGACGGCGGCCGGGTGGCTCTGTTGTTCAATGAGAAGGGGCTGAAGTACCGAATCCACCAAGCCGGCGGCTCGAGCGGCACCCTGCGGATGCTGGCCATCACGACGGCGCTATTGGGGACGACGCGCACCCTCATAGGCATTGAGGAACCGGAAAACTACATCCATCCGGGTGCCCTTTCGGCGTTCACCGAGCATATCCTGCGGGCGGACCACGGGGCACAGATCGTCATCACGACCCATTCCCCGCAATTGCTGGACGTGCTCGACCTGCCCGAGGCGATCCTGTTGGTGCGGCGTACCGAAAGTGGTACGAAGGTGGTCGGGGAATCGGATCCTCAACTCGCCCGCAGGGCCCTTGACGCGTCCGGCTTCGGACTGGGGGAGTGGCACGAGACCAAGGGGTTTGGGGGCTGAGCGGTGTCCAGGCACGTCGTCATCCTGGCCTCTGGAGAGACCGAACGACGAGCCCTGCCCAATCTCCTCCGGCACCTGCGGCACGAGGGAGTATCCGTTGAAGTCCGCAAGCCGCCGTATCACCGGGCGATTTCGAGCGACGTGGCAATCAAGATGGCCAATGCCTGCTATTGGAGTGTCCCGAGGCCTCACAAGCTGGTGGTCTTGCTTGACGCTGATGGTCGGGAGCCCGAGGAACAACTGGAGCCGCTCCGTCGTCGGATCGGACGATCGCTTGACAATCTGGACCTCAAGGTTTCCTACGCGTATGCACAGTGGCATCTGGAGGCGTGGTTCTTCGCGGACGAGTCGGGCCTCCGCAGGCATCTGGGCAAGAATCTCGGGAACGTGGACGCGTCGCAACCGGACCGCATCGACAACCCGAAGCTTCACTTGAAGAACCTGCTGGCCGGGAGGCTCTATACGGCGGAGATGGCGGAGAGGATATCCCTTGACCTGGACGTGACCACTATTACCTCGAAAAGCGCGAGTTTTTCGCGCTTTCTGGATGTCGTGCGTAACGGCAGGTAGTCGTGCGCGCTCTCGGACTCACCAGATCGGCCTCTCATTCGTGCAGAACCCGTCGCCAACCAACGGCAGGAAACGCAGATCGTGCAGTCCTGCATGACTTTAGACGGTTTCCTGCCGGGATTCAGGGCTCACATGCTCTGACTCGTTGGAAACGCGCGACGAATGCCGGCCGACGCGCCGGACTCCGTGCCGCCGCACTCGGCATGGCACTCTGCACGGCCCTCGGCGAACACCCCACGACCGCCCTGTGGGCCCAGCAGCCCACGCCCGTCTCGGGTGAGGTATCCTGCGACGAGTGCGTCATCACGCTGGACACGGTCGCGACCCTCGGGGGATGGGACGACTCCGGGATCCCGGTCATCACACCCTTCTCGCGCGTGGCGGTCGATCACCAGGGCCGCTTCCTGATCACGCACCTCACCTATCCCGCGATCTCGGTGTTCTCTCCGTCGGGTGAGTTTCTCGGCATGGTGGGGCAGCGCGGCGAGGGCCCCGGCGAATACGAAGCGATCGCCCACGTGAATGTTGGTCCTCGTTTCGTCCATGTCTTCGACTTCCGCCGTGGCCGAACGGTGCTCGACCGGGACTTCGAAGTGGTACGGATCGACCCCTCGCCGGGACCGGTGTTGTCGTCGGTGATCCTGGGCACGGACGAGGTCGCGTACGCCGTGCAGGCCGCGGATCCGACAACAGTCGGACACCAGCTTCACATCCTCGACCGGGCGGGCCGCATCCGCCGATTCGGCGGCGATTCGCCTCCGGAGCCGGGCCCGCAGTCACAGAGATTCGTTGTGGCCGGTGACGACAGGACCTTCTGGACCGTGCGCCAGCAAGCCAACCGGCTGGTGCGCTGGGATCTGGAGCCCGAGCCGAGGGTCAGCCGCATCTACGACCGGACCGTCGAGCCCTTCGAGCGACACAATCCGCCCACCGAGATATGGCCCCGGTCCCTCAATGTGGGGAGCATGCTCGACGAAAGCGGGCTGTGGATCGCGTGGCAGACGCCCGATCCGGGATGGGCGGAGCGGATCAGCCCCGGCGGGCAGATCCCCGAAGCCCCGTGGCAGACGGTTCTCGACGGGTGGCTGGATCTGATCGATCCGGAGACGGGCCGCACCCTGGCGCGCTACCGCGGGGACGACGCGCTGTTGGGGTTCGCGCACGGTTCACGGTACGTCGTGGCCTACCACGAGCCCGACTCGGGCGGCGCGTATCTCCACCTGCTGGAGCCGGCGTTGTCGCGCGCAGATGCAGGTCGTTCGGCAGCCGGAGACGTCGGCGCTGTCCCCTTGCCTGCTCAGTTCAGGAGCGCGGGCACGCGCCGGACCACCACGGACTCCACCTCGAATTCGTCCGTTTCGATGAATGCGGCCAGCCCGGCGGGGCCGAACGCGGCCGGCATTTCAGTCGCGCCCGCCGCGAAGCTGCCGAGATAGCGCCCGTCGGACGTCAATACGTCGATGGGACCGGCGCTCACGGGGTCCTCCCCGGTTCGTTCGATCCAGATCACGCCCTTCCAAGTGGTCTGGAGGTCCCGCACAACCGATAACTCATGGTAGAGCTCGATTGACTCGACCCATCCGCGCAGGAAGGCGAGCGAACGATCTGACAGGTCCAGCGTCTCCATTGCTCCCCGCAAGTCCTCTTCGTAGAGCTCGCTTTCGCGTTGCAGCGCCACCTCGCGTATGCGATCCGTCATGGGTCTCGGGAGAAACGGGCGAACCAGGACCCGCTCCAGCGACCCTCGGGGGTCGGTCACCTTGATCCGGTACCCCGAAGAATCGGAATAGACCACGCCGCCGTCGGGGAGGGCTCCAACAAGGAGCGGTGGAGTCAGACTTCTTTCGCGATCGGATCCGTCGGGAGTACGGAATCGTGCTAGTTCCGGATCCGGCATCCACGCCTGGGCAATCGTATCGGTTCGGACTCTGTCACCATCGAGAAGAAGGCGGACGACGGGCCGCGCGACCGTTGTGGCAGGATTGCCGCGCCCCGCCAACGCCGCCGCCAGAGACATCGAGTTCACGGTGCCGTTCGGAATCAGGGCGTTGCCTCCCGCGGCCAGATCGAATTGTTCCGGCACCAGGCTGTAGTCCCCCCGGAAGCGAACAAGGCGTTCGAAATTGCCCTCGGCGCCAAAAACGTGGAAGCCGTTGCGCTGAAAATCGAAGACGATCGCCCGACCGCTTGCTGTCGCGCCAACCCACGTGGCATCCTCCAACTCGCCTGGTCCCTCGCCAGCTCGCCCATACTCGCGAACGCGTTCGCCACCCGAATTGACCACAAAAACGCGCCCCGCCTGCCCGTCGAGGATGTGAAGATTGCCGTCCGCGTCGAAGGCGACCCTAGCAATCGTCCCGAACTGTTGCCACTCGGGCCCGGCAACAGACCCGACCCGGTACACCTCTTCGAAGTCGGCGTCCATCAGGCGGTCCTCGGCGGGAAGCTGGACGACCTCCTGGGCGCTGGCAGCCGCAGCAGCCATAAGCCACGCCAATTGAGAGCCGGGAAACCCGATGATCTTCGCCCTATCCACGCCTTCCTCCTGCCTGCTCAGTTCGCCAACGGAGGCACGCGCCGCACCACCACCGTCGACTCGCCCAGCTCGCCGATCTCGATGAACGCGACGAGTCCGTCGGGGCCGAAGGCGTCCGGCACGATCGTCCCGTCCGGGTAGCTGCCCAGATAGCGACCGTCCACGGTGAGCACGTCGACCGGGCCGTCGCTCACCGGGGTGTCGCCGCGCCTCTGCACCCAGATGAGTCCGTCCCAGGTCGTCCGCAGATCACGAACGACGGGAACCTCGTCGGCCGCGGGCACCGCGTCCAGAAACGCGCGCGTCGAGTTCCTGGCGGCCTCCCGGACCATCTCGTCCGGGATTCCCTGGATGGGATTGCCGGTCCGCCCGTCCACGGCGGGCCTGCCGCCTCCCAGTCTCGCCACCGCAGCTTCGGCGCGCGCCTCGATCTGGCGCTCGACCTCGGCTTCAAGGATGCGGCCGGTGACAGGCTCGGGTTGGAAGGGACGGGAGAGGATCCGCGATACCGCGCCGCCGGGATCCGTGAGCTTGATCGCGTACGCGGAAGAATCGGAGAACGCCACGCCGCCGCCGGGCAGCGGCGCCACGAACAGGCCCGGATCGAAGGTGCGCGGAGGGGGCGTCTGGCCCTCCATGCTGTGCGTCTGGCCTCCCATTCGAACCTCGACGATGCCCGCGGACGGTGGCGCCCAGGCATCGATGATCGTCTCGCGGACAACATTGTCGCCATCGAGCGCCAGCCGGCGCACCGGACGCTTCCCCGGTTCGCGTTCTTCGAAACGTGCGGTCCAGCGGTCGACGATCGAAGGCTCTCCAATCGCCTCGGCGAAGACACGCGCGGACTCGATCAGCACGAGGTCCCCCGACAGAATCACCGCCGCGTCGCGCCCGGGGTCTGCGAAGAGGCGTCCCCGGATTCCGAGCAGGTCGTCGCCCAGACGCACATTCTGGATGAAGGATCCATCGCTGTCGTAGATCTGGAATGCCCGATGCCTGATATCGCTCACCACGATGCGTCCGTCCGGCATGACCGTGAGATTTCGCGGGAAGGCGAACTCGCCGGGACCATCGCCGGGCCTGCCGATCGTCCCGAGAAAGTCAGCGCGCTGGTCGACGACCACGACCCTCAACGCGTAGCTGTCCACGAGATACAGGTTGCCCTGACCGTCAAACGCGGCTTCGTGGATCGTCCCGAACTGCTCCCACTCGTCGCCGTCCAGCGACCCGACCCGGTACACCTCTTCGAAGTCGGCGTCGAGCACGCGGTCCTCCGCAGGTAGGTGGACGACCTCCTGGGCGGCGACGGGATCCGCGGCCAGAAGGCAGAGCGTGATTGCGACCGCGGACGACGGGCGAAGCGGCATGGACGCCCAAGCGGCCAAAACGGAGTCACTCACTGTGTGTCCTCTTCTCGTTCTGTAAACTTTAGTTTCCATCATGTAAGGTGTGGTTCACATTTCGTAGAACGGTGACGTCTGCCAAGCGCAATGAGGCAGCCATCAGTTCAGGTGCTCCGGCAACCGCTTCACGATCACCACCTTGACATCGAACTCGTCTTCCTCGACAAACGCGGCCAGTCCGCCCGGGCCAAAAGCGGACGGCATTTCTGTCGCGCGCGCTGCGAAGCTGCCGAGATACCGGCCATCAGCCGTCAGCACGTCGATGGGACCGTCGTCGTCGCCCGGCTCCTCGCCGCGCCGCTGCACCCAGATGCGCCCGTGCCAAGTGGTCTGCAGGTCGCGAACGACCGAGACCTCCTCGAAGAACTCGAGATTGGCGATCCGCTCCCTCTCGCGCCGCCGGATCTCCTCCGGCGATCTGGGAAGGAAGCTGTTTTGCGGCAGTTCCTGGTCGGGTGTGGCTGCCAGCACGCTCAGCCGGCGACGCTTTTCGGCCTCGATCACCCGATCTGTCACGGGTATCGGCCGAATTGGCCGCTCGAGGGTGCGCCACACACCGGTCCCCGGCCGGGCCACCTTGATCACGTATGCCGTGGAGTCCGAGAAGACCACGTCTCCGTCCGGAAGCACACCGGGGAGCATGCTCGGTCCGAACACGTGCGGAGGTGCAATCGGAGACCTCATCTGCGCTCCCCCGAGGTCGACCGTCAGCGGTTCTCCGTACGGCGGCAGCCAGCCCTCCGCGACCGTGTCCCGTTCGACCACGTCTCCGGTAAGCTGGACGCGCTCAATGGGGCGAGAGGTGTGCGGGGCCACATCGCCCGACCCGCTGTCCCGGGACCACGAAAAGGACAGGGTCCGGCCTCCGACCGCAGAAAAAACAGACCCGCCCCTGGGGTTCGGCAACAGGTCGGTCACAATCAAGACACCTTCGGCAGTCATGCGCACCATCCGCTCGAAGACCCCGTTAGCGTCGAAGACCTGATAGGCCCGGTGACCGGTGTCCGCAACCACCACCCGACCATCACGCATGACCGCGACGGCCGCGGCATTGCGAAACTCGCCCGGCCCCTCGCCTTTACGTCCGAATCCGCGCATGTACTCGCCGTCGGGCCCCACCACGACGATTCGATCCGTCTGGCCGTCGAACACGTACAAGTGCCCCGCCTCGTCGAACGCCACCTTGCGAACGTTCCCGAACTGCTCCCAGTCCTCGCCCGCCAGCGACCCCACCCGGTACACCTCTTCGAAGTCGGCCTCCAGCAGACGGTCACCGGCGGGAAGATGGACGACCTCCTGGGCGCGGACGTCGACAACCCTGGGAAAGCACGCGCAAGCCAGGAGACAGGCCACCCGCAAGGCTCTTGGATACCGAAGGCCCGACGCCGACACATGAACGACGTTCCCGAGTGCGGGCGCACGCATTTCGGGTTTCACCTCGCTGCGTTCGTGGGATCGCACCCCGACAGCCCCGCGGTCACATACGTCAAGCCTCATAGTACCCGGCACGGCTGACAAGGATCCTTGGACGCCCTACTCGCTGCTGGCCCCCGCCCCACCAGCCCCCTCATCCCGCGCACTCCCCCACCGCTTGGCCAGCCGCCGGTAGGCTTCGGCCAGCCCCCACGCCACTCCTGCAACGATCAGCAGCAGAATGATCCAGCGCGTGAGCACCGCCCAGAACGCCGCATTCCAGACGGGGCGCTGGAAGTCGTAGGCGGTGAGCACGCTCCAGCGCTCGGTCATCCAGTGCCAGCTGGTGTGGGCGACGAGCACCGACACGAGGACGCCGCCGACCCGCTCGGTGAGCACCTTGCGGAACAGCAGCGCCAGCCCCGGCACCATGAACAGCAGCGCGAAGAGCTGGCCGAGTTCGACGCCGATGTTGAAGCCGAGCAGCGAGGTGTACAGGTGCGAGCCCGCGAACTGCAGGGATTCGCGCAGCTGAAACGAGAAGCCGAACCCGTGCACGAGGCCGAAGCCGAAGGCCCACAGCCAGCGCCGGTCCAGCGTCTTGCCCACGACGTTCTCGAGCGCCATGAAGACGATCGAGGCGGCGATCAGCATCTCGATCAGCGGGGGAAACCATAGCGCGTTGGGCGCAAGCCCCAGCACCGAGGCGCTCAGTGTGATCGAATGGGCGACCGTAAACGCGGTGACCACGGACACGAGCGGCCAGAAGCGGCGCAGCGGGACCACCAGGCAGAGCAGGAAGAGGAGGTGGTCGATTCCGTCCAGAATGTGGGCGAAGCCGAGCGCGACGAAGCGCAGCAGCGCCTGGTGCCACCTGGGGTCGAGACGTACGCGGCCCGGATTGCCCTGGTACTGGAAGATCCTCTCCGCGCCGTCGGGGGTGACGAAGCGCAGCACGGTGGACGTGCGGAGCCCGAGGTGGGCCCACGCGGGGTCGATCGAGAAGCGCGAGTCCGGCGACCGGATGGGCATCTCCAGGACGACGTCCAGCATGGCCTGTTCCAGTACCAGGTCGACACCGTCCCGGATCGGTGGGGCGGACATGTGCGCAAGGGCACGGTCGTAGTCGGCGAAGGACGGATCCGACGGAAGCGAGATCCGGGTGGCGGTCACGACGGGTGAGGGGAGCCGGTCCGACTCCTCGTAGAGCGCCACGTACCCGGCGATCCAGAGCGTGGCCAGGTCGTCCAGCAGGGCGCTCGCCTCGTCGATTTCGACGTAGCCGGGGCCGCGGACGGGGAAGTCCACGTCGCGCATGGAGGTGAGCGGGACCCGCACGATCAGGCGCAGCGCCGCGCCCTCGGCCTTGACGAACGCGCGGACGACGACGTCGGCGGGGATCTCGTGGGCGACGGGAATCTCGTGGGGGGCAGGGATCTCGTGGGGGGCAGGGATCTCGTGGGGAGCGGGAATCTCGTGAGGGGCAGGGATCTCGTGGGGAGCGGAGATCTCGTGGGGAGCGGAAGCCGGGGTGACCGCGGCCGCCGCCGGGCCCGCAGGCCGCGAGGACCCCCACGCCGCCTCGACGGCGCCCATCGCCGGGCCTGCCATGCACACCATCCCCCCCAGAAGGGCGGCAAGACACGGGATTCCGTGGCGGGTCATGGCGGTGTCTCCCAAGGGGTCGCTCTGCCCGGCAAAGCCGGGAACCAAAACACGTCAACGCTCAACGTCAACACTCAGCCCTTGGCTGACAAGCAACCGATGCCGTACTTTGCCCCTTTCCGCCATGTCTCCGCCCATTCAAGGGAGATTCTCATGAAGCGCAAGCTGCTTCTCGTTGTCGCGATCGTCGGTGCGGTCGTCGTCGCCTGCGAGGCCCAGAACGGCATGGACCAGGCCGCCGGGTCCGACGCCGCCGTGGCCCCGATGTTCGAGGTCGATCCGTTCTGGCCCAAACCGCTGCCGGACCACATGGTGCTCGGGTCGGCGATCGGGGTTGGCGTGGACTCGCGCGACCACGTGTTCATCGTGCACAGGGGGAACCTGACCGAACGCACGGAGGGCGGTGCCGATGCGGATCCGCCGATCGGGGAGTGCTGCCGGGCGGCCCCGCCGGTGCTCGAATTCGATCCGGAGGGGAACCTGGTGAACTCGTGGGGCGGGCCGTCGGACGACTACGTGTGGCCCGCGTCGAATCACGGGATCACGGTCGACCACATGGACAACATCTGGATCGGCGGGAACGGGCCGAACGACACGCACGTGCTCAAGTTCTCGCGCGACGGCGAGTTCCTGGCTTCCTACGGGGAGCCCGAGGCCGGCCCGGCCGACAGCAACAGCCAGACGCGCTTCAACCGGGTCGCCAAGCTGGCGTTCGACGCCGAGGCCAACGAGGCCTACCTGGCCGACGGCTACGGGGGGCGCCGCGTGGCGGTGCTGGACGCCTCCACCGGCGAGTTCAAGCGCTATTGGGGCGCCTACGGCAACGAGCCGGACGACACCCGGACGCCGCCCTACGACCCGGACGCGCCGCTGATCCAGCAGTTCCGCACCCCCGTGCACTGCGCCGATCCTTCGCGCGACGGTCACGTCTACGTATGTGATCGTCCCAACAACCGGCTCCAGGTGTTCACCACGGAGGGGACGTTCGTCGACGAGGTTCAGCTGGCGCCGCGGACGCTCGGGGACGGATCGACGTGGGACGTGGCGTTCTCGCGCGACCCGGAGCAGAAGTACATGTATGTGGCCGACGGCAAGAACATGCGGGTCTACGTGATGGACCGGCTCAACCTGGAAGTGCTGACCAGCTTCGGGGACGGCGGGCGGCAGCCCGGGCTGTTCTTCGCGGTCCATTCGATCGCGACCGACTCGCAGGGCAACATCTTCACGACCGAGACCTACGAAGGGAAGCGCGTCCAGAAGTTCGTCTACAAGGGCATGGGTCCCGTGACGGCGATGAATCAGGGGGCGCCCTGGCCGACCGGAAACTGAGGAGCAACACAACCGGACACCAGCGGAAGGAGTGGTGACACCATGAAGCACGACATCGTATACCCCCTGCCACTCGCAACCTGTGCCTTGCTCGCGGGCGCGCTCGCCGTGGGGGCGTGCGCACCGGGCGACGCACCCGAAGCCGACGCCGTGGGCGAAGGAATGGCTGAACAGGCCCCGATGACCTTCTTCATCACCAGCGCCGGGCCTGGGGACGGCGCCAACCTGGGCGGCCTCGAGGGGGCCGATGCGCACTGCGAGACGCTGGCTTCGGCCGTGGGCGCGGGGGGCATGGGCTGGATGGCCTACCTCAGCACGATCGGCGAGGACGGCGGCGCCGCGGTGAACGCGCGCGACCGGATCGGGACGGGGCCGTGGCACAACCAGGTCGGCGTGATGATCGCCGGCGATGTCGACGAACTCCACTCCGAGGCGGCCAACCTCACCAAGGAGACGATCCTCACCGAGAATGGCGACATGGTGAACGGCCGCGGCGACGACCCCAACATGCACGACATCCTGACCGGTTCGAACATGGACGGGACCGCCTACACCGCCGAAGATTACGACAACTGCGGCAACTGGATGAGCAACGGCGAGGACGGGAGCGCGGCGGTGGGTCACCACGACCGGATCGGCGGCGGCCAGAACCCCACCTCGTGGAACTCCGCCCACGCCTCGCGCGGCTGCAGCCAGGAGAACCTGCAGGGCACCGGCGGCAACGGCTTCTTCTACTGCTTCGCGGCGGGAACCTGATGCGCGGGGTGCTGGCGCTGCTGCCCGCGCTCGCGCTCGCGGCGTGCGCCGCCGAGGACGATTCCGCGGCCACGGCCGAGCCCCAGCCCGTCAACACCGTCTTCATCGAGGAGATGACCTGGACCGAGATCCGCGACGCCATCGACGCTGGCAAGACCACCGTCATCCTGCCCACGGCCGGCACCGAGCAGAACGGCCCGCACATGGTGATGGGCAAGCATCGCTACATCATCGACGAGGCCAGCGACCGGATCGCGCGCGAGCTCGGCAACGCCCTGGTCGCGCCCGCCGTGACCTATGTGCCGGAGGGAGAAGTGGAACCGCCCTCGGGACACATGCGGTACACCGGGACGATTACCCTCCCGAACGAGTTTTTCATGAAGCTGGTCGAGTACGCCGCTCGCAGTCTCCGCGTCCACGGCTTCACCGACATCGTGTTCATCGGCGACAGCGGCGGGAACCAGAGGGGGATGGAGGCGGTCGCGGCCCAGCTGAACGACGAATGGGGCGGTGACGGCGCAACCGTGCACTTCATCGGCGATTACTACGCCAACAACGGCTTCCGTGACTGGCTCATCGAGCAGGGCGAGACCGACGAGACGATCGGGCGGCACGCGGGCATCTCGGACACCTCGATCCTCCTGTATGTGGAACCGCAGCACATCCGCCAGGACCAGCTGGCGCCCGGCGGCGGCTTCGAGAACAGCGGCGTGTCGGGCGACCCCACGCGCGCCTCGGCCGAGTACGGCCGGGTCGGGATGGAGATGCGCGTGGACGCGGCGGTCCGGCAGATCCGGGCGGCGATGGGCTCAGGGTAGTGGCGCACTTCGGTGGAGACGCGATGACACCGGGAGCGATCCGGCGCACCGCCGCTGTCGTGGCGCGGGTGGCGGTTGCCGCGGGCGCGGCGGTCGCCCTGTTGGCGATCCTGCCGTCCGGCCGCGCCGTGGCCCAGGACACGGGGGGTGGCGCCGACGCCGCGACCTTCACCCTTGCCGGGCAGATCGTCGACGCGGTGAACGGCGCACCGGTCGTCGCCGCGCTCGTGAAGGTCCCGGCACTCCGCAGGGTCGTCACCTCCGACGTGAACGGCCGGTTCCGGCTCGCCGACTTTCCCGAAGGCACCTGGGACATCGTCGTCGAGCAGCTCGGATACCATACGTTGGCCGGATCGGTCACGGTCGCGGAGGGCAACGGGCTCAATCTGCGGCTGAACCCGGATCCGGTCGCTCTGGACGAGATCAAGGCGGGCGGACTGACGTACAAGACGCGGTTGCGGCGCAGGCGAAACGCCAATCCCGCACGATCCTACGCGCTCGAGGGAGAAGCGCTCTGGAACACCCGCCACGAGAACGTCTGGGAACTCGTGGGACGGCGCGAGGGCTTTCATTTCCAGGGCTATTCCAACTACGGCTGTCCCCTGGCCACGATCTACGGTGTTCCGCGCATCGTGGACCTGTACGTGGACGACCGGGCCGTGCGGATCGGGATCTTCGAGCAGTACAGGCCGGCCGACTTCGCCATGGTGGAGGTCTACGACTACGGCGCCGCGATCAAGGCGTACACCCAGCCCTACCTCGATCGGATGACGCGGGAGAGACGCGTGGCCGTGAAGTCGACGCCGACGCTGTGCCCCCCCGAGTACCGGACGATCCAACGCCGGGGCCGTACTGTCCGAGTGCCCTCAGGAACGGGGCCGGGAGGTGCGGGGTAGGAGCAGGGTGGTTCCGGTTGCACGCGGCAGATCCCTTTCAGTGAGGCCTTCGATGAGTGTGCGGGTCAGCAGGCGCGGGGAAGCGGTGCCGTTTGCCACTGCCGCGATCATGCTCGGCCTGACCGTCCCCGCCGCGCCACCGCTGTCGGCACAGGAAGCCACCACCTTCACGTTGACGGGCCAGATTGTCGACGCGGTCAAACGAAACCCCTGTCCTCGCCGCGGTGGTCAAGGTCCCCGAGCTGCGCCGCTTCGTCTTCACCGACACGGGCGGCCGGTTTGCGTTCACCGACTTCCCCGAGGGCACCTGGGACATCGTGGTCGAGCAGCTGGGGTACCACACGCTCGATGGCTCGGTGACGGTCGCGGAGGGAAACGGGCTTTTTCTGCGCCTGAACCCCGACCCGATCGAACTGGAGGGTCTGCGCGTGCGGACGCGCTCAGAGCAGTTGCTGGAGCGGCGGCGGCGACGCACGCCATTCCGGGTCGTAAGGATACCCACCGAGACCATCGCGAACGCGATCAATCCGGATCCGACCGCGATATTCAGGTTCAATGCGGCAGCACCGATTACCGGCTGCTCAGGCGAGGCCGATGAGTGGATGACCCCCGGGTGCGTCATGGTGAAAGGCACGCCCCAGCCGATCGGCATCTTCCTGGACGAGGGGCCGTTGCTCGGTGGAATGGTGGAATTCGCGGCCTTGAGTCACCTGGAAATCCACTCGATGGAATGGATACCGGCAATGGCGATGCTGCGAGTCTACACCCGGCGGTTCATTGAGCGCCTCGACAACACGCGCATCAGCCTGGTGCCGCTGGTGTATTGAGCGGATGGGACTGAATCCGCGTGTCCGTGAAAGGAATCCCCGCTGCATTCGGGCGGTGCGGACCGCCGTGGCCGCGATGGCCGTATCGGCCCCCGCCGTGGCCGCCCCCGCCGTGCTGGCCCCCGCCGTGCTGGCCGCCGTCGCGGTCGCGGCGCTGGCCCCGGCCGCGGCCGCCCAGGACACCGTTCCTGAGGCGCCGACGTTCACCCTCACAGGGCAGATCGTCGACGCGGTCAACGAGCGGCCCGTAATCTCCGCGGTCATCAAGGTGCCGGGACTCAGGCGCTTCGCCTTTTCGAACGTGAGCGGGCGTTTCAGCTTCCAGGACTTCCCCGAAGGGACCTGGGATATCGTGGTCGAGATGCTGGGATACCACACGCTGGACGGATCGGTGACCGTGGCCGAAGGCAACGGCCTCCTCCTGCGGCTGAATCCGGATCCGATCGCGCTGGAGGGCCTGCGGGTTCGGACGCGCGCCGACGGGCTGCTCGAACGGAGGAGGCAACGCTATCCCTACCGCGTGACCACCATCTCGTCGAGGACCATCGGCGATTCGGAGGACCCCGACCCCACGGCGATCTTTCGCCGGAACGCGAACTCGTACCTCATGTCGTGCATCGATCGGTCCGGCTTCCTCACCCTGGGCGCCTGTTACTTCCGGAGGGGCGACAAGTCGCAGGTCACGGTCTATCTCGACGACGGCGTGCTGCCGGGAGGCATGTCCGAGCTGTCGATGTTCCCCGCCGCCGACATTCACTCGATGGACTGGCTCAGGGATACCGGCGAGCTCCACGTCTATACGAAGTGGTTCATGGAGCGCCTCAACACCTCCAGCACGACGCTGAGGTCCTTCAAATGGCCGGCCTGGTAGCCTGGCCTGCCCGGGCGGCACTGCTCGCCCTTGGGGCCGCGGTCGCCGTGGCGCCAGGGCGCGGCGCGCATGGCCAGGACACAATTCCCCCGTCCGACACATTCACGCTGACCGGCCAGATCGTCGATGCAATCAACGGCAACGCGGTCATTTCGGCGGTGGTCAAGTTCCCCGAGCTGAGACGGTTCGTCTTCTCGGATACGCGCGGCCGTTTCCGTGCGCCGGACTTCCCCGCCGGGACCTGGGACATCGTGGTCGAGATGCTGGGATATGACACCCTGGACGGGCCGATCACCGTCGTCGAGGGGAACGGCCTCTTGCTGCGATTGAATCCGGACCCCATTGCGCTCGAGGGGCTGCGTGTGCGATCACGCGCCGACGTGCTGCTCGAACGGAGGCGACGGCGCTATCCATACCGGGTGGACCACATTTCACCGCAGGCCATCGCCGACGCCATCAATCCCGATCCGACCGCGATCTTCAGATGGAACGCCAACGTGCCGCTGCGGACGTGCGATTTCGGTCCGGTCGAACAGGTGCATGGCTGCTATGACAGCAGGGGCCGCGTGAGAGGGGTCAGGGTCCTGCTCGACGAAGCGCCGCTGCTCGGCGGCATGAATGAACTCCAGATGTTCCCTTCGGGCCACATTCACTCGATGGACTGGCTGCGCGACAAGGGCGAACTCCGCGTCTACACGACGTTCTTCATCGAGCGCCTCAGCAATTCGCGCATGAGCCTGGCCCCGTTCGACCCATTCGAGTGAGCGGTCCGTGGCCGCGCGAGCTGTTGTGGCCGCGAAAGCCGTAGTGGCCGCGAAAGCCGTAGTGCCCTGGGAGCCGTGGGGCCGCCGCCAGCTAGCGCTCCTTTCGGAACAACCGGTCGGTGAGCGTGGCCACCAGCGGCACGGCCACCGTGAGCGTCACCATCCCCAGGCTTTCCAGGAACTCCGTTTCCTCCCGTTGGCCCGCAATGCCCAGAGCGTAGCCGGGGATGATGGTGACCGCCGCGCCGATCAGTGCCGCGCCCAGCGTCCCGCGCGACCGCTCGGTCTCGCCGCCGAGGCGAGCGCCCAGCGCCGACCCCAGCGCGGGCAGCGCCACGGCGGTGGCCGTGACCATCATGGTGGTGGTCGCGCTGCACTCGGTGAACAGCGCGTCCTCGTCCCGTCCCCTGAATCCGATGCAGCGGCTCGCCACCGCCATCCCCGCAGCCAGCCCGGCGGCGTTGCCCACTGCAGACCCCAGGAAGACCCTGCCCGTGCGGTGCGGCGCCGGCTCCAGCGACCAGTCGTACCGCTGCGGGCCCAGCACCCGCCGCCTCGCTTCCTCGTTCGGGTTCCGTCCGGGCCGCCTGGTCTCGATGATGAGCGCCCCCCACATCGACCCCGTTCCGAAGCGCGCGCCGGCCTCGGACGGCTGCACGACCTCGATGCTCTCGATCGTCTCGATCGGCAGGGTGGCGTAGATGTTCGCCGGATTGCGTATGAGCACACCGTCCAGGTAGACCTCGGGCGAGTTGCAGCCCGGATCGCTGCTGGCCAGCCCCCGAATGAAGTTGCCCGCGCGCGCGCCACGGAATTCCAGACAGGTAGGCTGCCCGACAACCCCACTCCGCGTGATTTGCACACCCGGCACCTGGGCAGTCACGAGCTCGACGAGGGTGACCGCCGTGTTTTCGTACCTCTGGATCTCCTCGCGGGAGATCCGGTTCAACTGGCGGCCCGCCGCCCGGCGCTCGCGCGCGCCCCGGCTCATTGCCTCGACCACAATGGGTGCCAGGGTGATCCCCGTCTGCGTCAGCCGAATGGTCAATCCGAGGGGCTCGTCGGCCACCTCCACCTCTTGCCAATGGGCCCCGTAGGCCACGTGCCGAACGGTGAGCACCCAGTTCCCCCGTGGGACGCCGTCAAAGGCAAATGCCCCGCTGGCGTCGCTGACCCGTGTACCCACACCGTCGATCCATACTTCCACATCGGCCACGGGTTCACCGGTCGTCTGGTCCACGACGGTCCCGGACAACGATGTGCCGGTCTGAGCCGCCCCCACGGACGGAATTCCCCACCAGGCAGCCAACGTGGCCGCCAGCAGATGCCGTACCCAACTGCGCCAGGTCCACTCCATCAACACCTCCGGCCTGACGTGAACCCTCCAGACACTCAACGTACACAATGTTCGCCAGAACGGCGCGTGCGCAGTATTGTGTCACTACCCATAGTAGGGAGCGAGTAGCGGTAGCGCACACTCGCCCGGAGTGTATACGCTCTGGAATCCAATAACCCTTGTCCGAAGGAGGACGCCATGGAACAAGGACACCGTACGAGACCGCGTCGCGCGGCAGGAGCCCTCGCTCTTGCGGCGCTCGCGCTGGCGCTGCCTTCCGCTGTCGAGGCCCAGACGGGCTCGATTCGGGGGCAGGTGGTCGACGCCATTACGCTGCGGGCGATCGGAGGCGCCCAGGTCGAGATTGTGGACACCCGCCGGGGTGGCCTGACCAACACCTCCGGCCAGTACCTCCTCCTCAACGTCCCGGTGGGGGATCATGAGTTGCGGGTACAGTTCATCGGTTTCGCCACCGTGACGCAGAGCGTGACGGTGGTCAGCGGCGAGACCGCCGTGGTCGACTTCGAACTCGCACAGGCGGCGCTGCAGCTGGACCAGATCGTGGTCACGGGGACCGCGCAGGAGACCCAGGCGAGATCGGTGGGCAACACGGTCTCGACGATCGACGCTGCCGACATCGTGGAGATCGCCCCGATCAGCACCGTACAGGAACTGCTGACCGCGCGTACCCCCGGCCTGACGCTGATGAAGAACTCAGGCCAGGCCGGGTCGAGCTCCAAGCTTCGCATCCGGGGAGCCGGATCCCTCGCGGCGGGGCTGCAACCCGTCGTCTACGTCGACGGGATTCGCATGAAGTCCGGCACGCAGGGAGGGCAGGACGTGGGCTGGGGCGGTGCGCAGGGAACGGACGCCCTGGACTTCCTGAACCCGCAGGACATCGAGTCGGTCGAGACCATCAAGGGTCCCGCCGCGTCCACTCTCTATGGGGCCGACGCGGCCGGCGGCGTCATCCAGATCATCACCAAGAAGGGCCGCGCCGGATCCGGGCTGGTGTGGAATGCCTCCTTCGAGACCGGCTTTAGCGAGTGGGCACTCGACACCCCGACGAACTACTGGAGATGCACCGCGTCCAATATCGGCAACCCCGACGTGTACCCGGGGTGCAGCGGCGTGTCGGAGAACACGGTGCTGATGGACGACCCCGTGAAGCGCCATCCGATGGCACTCCGTCAGAATGACGGCGGACCGGACAACTACGCCGATCTAAGCACCTTCAACCTCTCCGCGCGCGGCGGGGGCGAAGCCTTCAACTACTACCTGTCCTTCGAAAAGGGCGGTGAAGAGGGCGTCTACTACAACAACTTCTCCAACCGGACCTCGGGACGCGCGAACTTCGGCTTCACGCCGACCGAGCGGTTCTCGGCATCGGTCAACGTCGGGTATGCGCGCACGCATGTGCAGATGCCGTTCGCGAACAACTCGTCGAACTCGATTCTGCGGAACGGATTCAGGGGCAGGCCAGGGTCGTCCGCACCATGGGAAGAGGGTTTCCGGGGCTTCGGGCCCAACCTCTCCAACGAGTATGACAATCAGACGGAGGCCGAGCGCACGACGATCGCCATGACCGTCAACTATCAGCCCTGGGACTGGCTCACGAACCGGCTGACGCTCGGAATGGACAAGCAGGATCGGAACAACTCCGAAGTCAACATGATCGACACCACCGGTCTGCAACCATGGGGAGCCACCTCCTCCAACGGCCGGGTGCAGCGCTTCCTGCCCGTCGATCACTCGTGGACGGCCGACTACGCCGGCACCATCGGGACCGACATCACCGATGACCTCACCTCGTCGCTGTCCTTCGGGGCACAGCTGGTGAGGGAACAGTTTTCGTCCCACTTCGTCGACGGACAGGGCTTCGTCGCCAACAACCTCAACCTGATCGGGACCGCCGCGATTACGTCGGCGTCGGAGGGGTTCGTCGAACAGACCTCTCTGGGTGTGTACCTGCAAGAACAGGCGGCCTGGCAGGATCGCCTGTACGGCACGGTCGCCGTGCGTGTCGACGACAACTCGGCGTTCGGCAACGACTTTTCGCTCGTCGTCTACCCGAAGGCCTCGGTCTCCTACATCATCTCGGACGAGGAGTTCTTCAGTCTGCCCTACGTGGACGAGATGAAGCTGCGGGGCGCCTGGGGACAGGCGGGCAAGGCGCCGGCTCCCTTCACGGCGGACCGGGCCTATGCGCCGGACGTAACCGTAGTCGGCGATGTGGCCGTGAACCAGCTTTCGACCGCATCGTACGGGAATCCCGACCTGAAGGCCGAGACAGGTACCGAGATCGAACTCGGCTTCGACGCGTCATTCCTGGAGGGTCGCGCCGCTCTTGAATTCACATACTACAACCAGCGAACCACCGATGCGCTGATCTCGGTGCCCGATCCGCCCTCGAGCGGGTTCAGCGGCAGCCACTTCATAAACATCGGCGAGATCGCGAACAGCGGATTCGAACTCCTGCTCACCGGATCCCCGATCTACACCCGCAATCTCCAGTGGGACGCCAGCGTGTCGTTCTACACCAACTCGAACGAGCTCGTCTCATTCGGCGGTGCACTGGAAGACATCAGCTTCGGCGCGTTCGCCCAGGTGCACAAGCACATCGAGGGCTACCCGCTGGGCGGGTACTGGTCCGTCGACGTCGTGCGGGACGCGAGCGGCAACCCCGTTCTCACCTCGGGCGGTGGCGTGACGGTCGACTACGACAACGAGGAGTTCGTCGGACCGCAGCTGCCCACGCGGGAGCTTGCGTTCTCCAACACCTTTACGTTGCTGGGGAACCTGCGGGTCTTCGCCCAGTTCGACTACAAGGGCGGCCACTACCAGTGGTGCGCGATCTGCTCAATCCGGAACCGGATCGATCGCAACAGCTGGGAGGTGAACAACCCCGCCGCCGATCCGGTCGAGGTCCTGGTGTGGCGCAGCCGTCAGACCAAGACGCACCTGTTCCCGGCGGACTTCCTGAAGTTCCGGGAGATCGCAGTGAGCTACACGTTGCCGGCGAACATGAGCAACGCCTTCCGCGCGGACCGTGCCACGGTGACGCTATCGGGCCGGAACATCTGGATGTGGACCAAGTACGGAGGCACCTCCGACCCGGAAGTCACCTTCTACAGTACACGCGAGTTCAGTGAACTCGACTACGCGTCCACGCCGATGACCCGCAGGGTGTCGGCATCTGTCGCCCTGCAGTTCTGAGAGGAGGAGGCAAATGACTCGATTCAGCAAGACGCTGCGGCTTCTGGCCGCCTTGGCCGTCCTGGGTCCGGTCGCGGGATGCGACACCCTCGACGAACTTCTGATAGCGAACAACCCCGAGCGCATCTCGGAGGACGCGCTCAACGACGCGCTTCTGGTCGACGTGCTGACCAACAGCGTCATCGGCGAGTTCTCCGCCATGTACGACAATCCGTTCATCTGGACGGGCAGCATGATGACCGACGAACAGCTCACCGGGATCAACTGGGAACAGACCGCGCGTATCAACCAGCGGCTTGTTCGTTTCGACGAGGGTCCCACCGACGGCATGTTCTCTGCACTCAGTGCCGCCCGGGTCATGGCGGACAGCGCCGCGGGACGGTTCCGCACGCTGATCGACAACTCCGGGGCGGACGAACGCATGGCTACCGCGCTGATCTACGCGGGGTACTCCCACATCGTTCTGGGCGACGCCATGTGCGAAGCGGTCTTCAACGTGGGAGAGACCATCGCGTCGCAGGCGCAGATCTATGAGCGCGGCCTGCCCCGATTCGAGGAAGGCATGCAGGTGGCCGGGGCCGCCGGGCGCCAGGATCTCGTGAACCTTGCCCGCGTGGGCCTCGCTCGTGCCCACCTGAACCTCGGCAACCACAGCCAGGTGATGCAGTACGCCGGCGAAGTGCCCGCCGACTTCGTTCACTGGGTGGAATACGAACAGACGTCCGACGGCGGAACCGACCTCGTGCTGTGGGGTAGGATCAACGGCGGAAACCACTCGCTCGGCGTTCACCCGAACTTCCTGAGCGGAGAGTTCGGCGATCAGGACATCATCGCCGGCCAGACCGACCCGCGGGTGCAGCACACGACCAGCTGGTCGCTGGGGCACAACCGTCTGACCCGCCTGTACAAGCCGTATCAATCGCTGCCGTTCAGCGGGTACAATGGCGAAGCGATCGCCGACGGCGGATCGCCTCCCTTCTACCAGAGGGGCACGGACATCAAGATGGCTTCCGGCCTCGAGGCCATGCATCACTACTACGAGGCGGCGGGGCCCGGCGGGATGGGTGCGGCCGGGTCGACGCTCGACTTCGTGAACGCTCGGCGGGCTGCGGGCAAACAGGAGCCGGTCGACCTCTCGGGTGCCGATCTGATGGCCGAACTGCGCAACCAGCGCGGCCGCGACATGTACCTGGGCGGGTTCCGCCTGGGCGACCTGCGCCGCTGGAAGAATCAGGGCGTGGGAGACTTCTTCCCGAAGGGAGTCCACCCGGTTACGGAGTGGGGCTCGTACGGGGACGCGACCTGCTTCCCGCTTCCGCTCGAGGAGTATGAAGGGAACCCGAACCTCACCAAGCCGGGCTGATCGCCGACGGCGGGGTGAGAGAGCGTGTCTGAACGCGTGACGGGAGGGGGTGCGGCGGCAACGAGAACCGCCGCCGTGCCCCCTCTCGTGATCGGCCTGTTCTCAGCGGCACTATTGGCCGGCGGTCTCGCCGGCTGCGACCTCCTTGACGACGACCAGCAACTCCCGGGCGTGGCGCGCGTGCAGATTACGGGCAGCTCGCCCGAGCCGCTCGAACTGGTGGTCTCCGACAACTTCGAGAGGGTGGCGGACTTCGACCAGGGGACGCGGTACACCCGTGTGATCCAGGCGGACACGTCCTTTATCCAGCCCGACTTTGTCATGGAATACGACATCGAGGGCACGCACCGGTTCTACGTCAGGCTGACCAACCACGGTCTGGAGGTCGCGCAGGTCGTGCTCTCGGTTGCGTTCGACGGCGAGGTCGGCTATACGCAGCGGGCGAATCTGTCCGAGGGCGGCGCCCTCGAGTTCAGCGAGGTGTTCTTCGGCACGTGACCGATCGGTTGGGAGGCAGAGCGTGACACCACCCCCGCCGCGGTCGCACCGGGTCCGGTTGGTCGGCGGCCTGTTCGTGCCGTGCGCCGCGCTGCTCTCCCTTGCCGCGTGCGGCAGCGACGCAACCACCCCCGCCGAAGCGCCGGCCGACCCCACCCCTCCCCCCGTCCCCGCCGAGGCGACGGCCTGGGTCGAGCGGAATGCCATCCCGTTCGACGGCTCCCACCTCTCCCTCCCCCACTCCGACATCGAATTCCTGCGCGAAATCGTCGGCGATGCACGGATCGTGTCGCTGGGCGAGAACACCCACGGGACCCGCGACTTCTTCGAGATGAAGGCGCGGATTCTGCGGTTCCTCGTCGAGGAGATGGAGTTCAACGCCTTCGCGATCGAGGCCACCTGGCCCGAGGCGAACCGGCTCGACGCGTACGTTCGGACCGGCGACGGCGACCCGGAGGAACTGCTGTCAGGGCTCTACTTCTGGACGTGGAACACCGAGTCGGTGCTGGAGATGATCGAGTGGATGCGGATGCACAACGAGGCGGGCGGCGACGTGGGCTTCTACGGGTTCGACATGCAGTACCCCGGGATGGCGCTCCACAACGTGCGGGATTACATCGCCCGGGTGGATTCGGGTCAGGCCCGCGCGGTCGCCACCCGGCTCGACTGCCTCGGCCGCCATGCCAACGACGCCTCCGGCCGCTTTCCCAGTCCGCGCTACGCCGACCAGTCGGACACGTACCGCACCAACTGCGGCAACGCGCTCGACGGGGTCCACGAGATGTTCCTGGACAGGCAGGAGACCTATGTGGAGGCGTCGGGCCAGGACGCCTTCGCCGTGGCGCTGCAGAGCATGCGCGTGGCCATCCAGTACCACCTGATGATTGCCGGCGAACAGGGCCGGGACCAGTCAATGGCCGAAAACACCGTCTGGATCGACCGTCACCTCGGGGCCGGCACGCGCATGGTGCTCTGGGCGCACAACTTCCACGTCTCCGCCCAGCCGGGCGCGCAGGGATCGTTCCTGCGGGGGGCCTACGGGGACGCGATGCTGATCGTCGGCTTCAGCCACGAGGCCGGCACCTTCACCGCCGTCCATCAGCGGGGTTCCAGCTACCTGGGCCTGACGGCGCTCACGCTGGGCAGGCCGAACCCGCTCTCGTACGAGGATTACCTGTCCACCGCGGCCGCTCCACGCTACGTGATCGATCTGCGCAACCGCGGCACGGGTTCGACGGCGTCCTCGTGGCTGGCGGGACCCCGCGGGTTCCGGGCCATCGGCTGCTGCTACGACCCGGGCGCCTCGTACCGCTACTGGTCGCAGTCCCCGCTGCCGGAGTGGTACGACGTGCTGATCCACTACGACGCCACGCGGCCGACCACGGTCTTGCCGTTTCGGTACCCTACGTCGTTCTGAGGCGGCGGCTCGGCAGCGACACGCCGGTGGAGCGGGGCAACAACGCCGGTGGAGCGGCCGCCCGTCCCCTACCCCTGCAGCGTACGCCGCAGCCGCACGAAGCGCCGCGCGCGCCGCAGCGCCAGCGACAGTCCGGTCCATACCATCAGCGTGGCCGCCAGCGAGAAGAGACCCGCCAGCAACTGCCCAGCCAGTCCCCAGTACTCCCCCGTGTGCGCGTAACGCAGGAACTGCTGGGCGCGCCGTCCCGGCGAGTCGTTTGCAAACGTGGCCGCGTCGCCCACGGTACCCGTGGCCGCGTCGACGGTGAGGTAGCCGGTCCGGTGGGGCTGCCCCGCGCGGCCGCCGCGCACCTCCACCCGAACCTCGTGGTCCGCCGGGCGGGGCACGTTCAGGATCAGCGTCCGCCACCCGGGCGCCCAGGCCTCGGCGGCGGCGAGCGCGGCCGCCAGGTTCTGGCCCGGCGTACGTGCGGCGGCATCCGCGACCTCCTCGCCCGCGACCTCCTCACCCGCAACTTCCCGGCTAGCCCCCTCTCGGCTCGCCCCCTCCCCACCGACCTCGCCCGCCCGCGCCTCGGCCGCCACCACGCTCCCCACGACCGGGTAGACGCGGTCTCCCACCCCCGGATACGACGTGGTCACCCCCGTAGCCGCGATCACCGCCAGCGGCAACGCCGACCAGATCCCGACCACCTGGTGCCAGTTGAGGTCGCGCCAGGCGCCTCTGGCCCCGCGCCGGAAGAGGAGAACGTTGGCGAGCGACCGCCTGGTGATGGGCCGGGGCAGCCACAGGATCGGTCCCGTCACCAGAAGGAAGAGGAACGCCACGTTGACCGCCCCCGTCACCGCGCGCGCCCTGCGGACCGAGCCGCCGGAGACATTGAACCAGCGGTGCCAGTTGTGAACGCTCTCGAAGAAGCGATCGAGTCCGGCCGGCCCCAGGCCCAGCACCCGCCCCGTGTACGGATCGACGCGCGCGTACCGGTCGCGGCCCTCGTGGACGCGCACAGGCGCGCGCGGATCCGCGCGGTACTCCAGTGAAGTCGCCGCAAACCCCGCCGCACCGGCAATCTCGTCCGGGCCCAGCCGCTCCGCCCCATCCGCGACGGCCACGAAGTGCCGCCGCTCCGCGAGTCCCGTCACCGCTTCCTCCACCGACAGGACGACACCGGTCGCGGCCAGCATGAACACGACCACCCCGGCGGCCACGGCCACCACAAGGTGCAGCCAGAAGATGACCGCCCGGATCATCGGGTCGCCCGCGGGCCAGCGCGGCGCTCGCCCCCCGCGCCCGCCCGCCCCGCGCCCCCCGTCATGCCGCCTAGTTCAGCGTCACGTAGCGCTGGAGGCGCGCGACCTCGTCCTCGTCCACATACTTGCCGATCTCGCGCCGGAACTGGTCGAGATCGGTGTACGGGCGGTACTCCTCGAACTCGTGAGCCATGCGCTCGCTCATCCCCGGCACCGCCATGATCGCCTCGCGCGAGGCGCTGTTCAGGTCGATCGGGACGTACACGTACCGCGCCAGCCGCTCCACTTCGTCCTCGTCCACGTACTTGCCGATCTCCCTGCGAAACTCGCCCATGCCGTCATATGGCCGGTACTCCTCGAACTCGTGAGCCATCCGGTCCCCCACTCCCGGGATCAGCAGGATCTCATCGTTCGTGACGTCGTTGAGGTTTATCGGCAGCCACAGCGACTCGTACGCAGCCAGCGCCGCGTCGCCGCCAATCGCCCCGGACAGCGCCGCGTGCAGATCCGCCGCGCGCAGGTAGGGCCGCCCGCCGACAACAGCCGCGGCAGCCTCCGCGTCGATCCCCGGGACCGACATCAGTTCATCTTCCGAAGCGAGGTTGGCGTTGAGGAGGGCGACCGCGGCATCGGCGGCGCCCATCTCGTCCATCGCCTCCACGGGCTCCTCGGCGGCAGGTTCGGACTCCGCCGAATCGCCGCCCCCGCCGCAGCCGACCGAAAGCAGGGGTATCATGAAAAAGGCGAGTGGCACGGTGTGCTTGCGGGACATGGGTCCTCCTGTTCATATGGGAATGAGACTCATTCTCAACCGAGTTCAAGATTCATGCGTTGCGGGTGCTGGTCAAGAGCGGCATTGTGACTGGCGCAACAAACACCCCACCAAAGGTGTCTTTTCCCGGAAGGCCGGAACACGCCGTCACACCGATCCGGCGGACGGCCCGACCAACGGCCAGGGAACCGGAACAACAATGAAATCAATGTCAGCCGCCGCACCGGGTTGCGTAGCCGCGGTGCTCTTCCTTTCGGCCCTTGCGGCGTCCACGAGCGAGGCGGCCGCCCAGACATCCAACGGAGACAACGGCGCGGCGGTGGTGCTCGAAGCCATCGCTCTGCCCGCTGCCGCGGACATCGACCTCGATGGCCGCATCGAAGAGGACATCTGGCGCACCGCCACCCCGATCACCGACTTCACACAGCAGGAGCCGGTCGAAGGCGGCGTCCCTTCCGAGCAGACCGAAATCCGTGTCGTCTTCGACGAGGACAACCTCTACATCAGCGCCATCCTGTATGGTGACCCCGCGGACATCCTGGCCTACCAGCGCCAGCGGGACGCCAGCCTGCGGACCGACGACCGCTTCATGTGGATCCTCGACACCTTCCAGGACGGCCGCACCGGGTACTTCTTCGAGATCAATCCGGCCGGACTGATGGGCGACGGGATCCTGACCGGCAGCGGTGGCGGTTGGGGTGGCGGCGGCGGGGGCGGCGGTGGGGGCGGCGGCAAGGCCTGGGACGGCATCTGGGAGGCCCGCACGGCCCAACGCGAGGACGGCTGGTCGGCCGAAATACGCATCCCGTTCCGAACGCTCAACTTCAACCCCGACCTGGACAGCTGGGGGATCAACTTTCAGCGCACGATCCGGCACCGCAACGAAGAGATCCTCTGGCGTGGCTACCGGCGCAACGAAGGACTCTTCCGACCGGTGTACGCCGGCCAGCTCACGGGCTTGAGAAATCTTTCACAAGGTCTCGGGCTGGAAGCGCGGCCGTCCGCGGTCACGACCTGGAAGAACGTCCCGGACAATGTCGACCCCACCACCTTCCCCAGCGACGTAAGTCTCGACGTCAACTACAGCGTGACGTCCAGCCTGCGCGCCTCGGCCAGCATCAACACCGACTTCGCGGAGGTCGAGAGCGACGAGCGGCGCGTCAACCTCACGCGCTTCCCCCAGCGCTTCCGCGAGCGCCGCGACTTCTTCCTCGAGGGCTCGGGGGTCTTCAGCTTCGCGCCCAGGAGCGGTCCGACGCCGTTCTTTTCGCGCCGGATCGGGCTCAGTTCGGGCCAGCAGATACCGATCCAGTACGGCACACGGCTGACGGGCCAGGCGGGACAGTACGAACTCGGCTTCTACCAGATCGGCACCGCTGCGCACTCGTTCTTCAGTGAAAGCAGCCTGGTCGATATCAACGTACCGCGCGAGACCTTCACCGTCGCGCGCGCAAAGCGTACGATCTTCGAGCAGTCCTCCATCGGCGCGATCTACACGCGCCGGGCCGCCGCACCCGGGGCAGATGGTCTCGTGACGCCGGATGGCCACACCATGGGGGTCGACGCCCAGCTCAACACGCGGCACTTCTTCGGCGACAAGCGCCTCGAGATGGAGGCGTTCTTCGTGTGGAACTCCAACCCGGACCCCACGATCGACCGATCGCTCAACGACCTGACCGCGCGCGGCCTCCGCTTCAACTTTCCCAACGATGTCTGGACCGCCCACATCTCGTACCGCGAATTCGGCGACGACTACAGGCCGTCTCTGGGGTTCGTGCCCCGCAACGGATTCCGGCGTGTCGAGCCCCGGATCGGGTGGGCACCGAGGCCCGCCGGCATCGACTGGCTGCGCCAGCTCGACTTCGCGGTCCAGTTCCGCAACCTCACCAACCTCGACAACGGTGTGCTGGAAGAGCGCGAATGGAGTTTCGATGTGTTCGGGATCGATTTCGAGAGCGGCGACAACATCGAGATCGAGGCGACGCGCACGAGGGAATTCCTGGATTATTCCTACGAGGTCAGCGACGGCGTCGACATCCTGCCCGGGGACTACACGACCTGGGAATGGGGCATTCAGGCGCGCACGGCAGGGCATCGCCGGGTGTCGATGTTCGGCGGGGTCAACCGCGGCGGGTTCTGGGACGGGGACCGGACGCGAATGAACGTCCGGGCGTCGTTCCGGCCGAACCCGGGAATCAGCATCTCGACCAACTTCGAGCACAACGCCGTCTCGCTCCCGCGCGGCGACTTCACCGCCGATGTCTACGAAATCGAAGGCGAGTGGAACGCCAACCAGTGGGTCAGCGTCACCAACCAGATCCGCTACGACAACGACAGCGACATCGTGGGCCTGTTCGCGCGGCTGCGCTGGATCGTCAGACCCGGCAACGATCTCTACCTGGTCTACACGCACAACTGGCGGAACCTGGGTCTGGACATCCTCGACGACCGCGACCTGATCACGCTGTCGCGCGGCGGCGCGATCAAGGCGAACTACACGTACCGGTTCTAGCGCACCACGGTTCTAGCGCACCACGGGCAGGACGATCCTCGACGGTTGGGCCGCCGTGCGATGCACGTGGATGGTCGGTGCGGCCGAGGGCAGTTCGATGTTGTCGGCGTCGGCGCCCATGACCGTCACGCGGATCCGGTGACCGGCGTTGAAGACGTTGGCCGTAGGGAGGAGGTCCATGACCAGCTCGCCCGCCTCGCCGTCCGGCAGGGGCTGCACGTCCTCGGCGAAGCTGCGCTGGAACGGAAGCCCCAGGTTGTCCCAGGGAGCCTCGGCGAGCGCTCGGTGGGAAGCCCTCAGCACACCCTCGGAGATGTAGTGGGAGACGCCGGCGGCGTCGACCTCCTCCAGAAGCACGATCACGTCGGCGTCGTTGGTCGATGACGACACCCACAGTGTTACCACGGGGTGGCCGGTGACGTTCACGTCGGACTCCAGCGGAGCGGTGGTGTAGGTGAGCGACCTGGCGTCGTTGGGGGCCAGGTCGGGGTAGATCATCAGCGGAGCCCCACCCACGGCGTTGTCCCAGCGGGTCGTGGTCCCGGTCGTGGTGGTGAGATCCACGTCGTAGCTGTCCATCCCGCCTTCACTCGCCGGCGCCGTTGCTGACAAACCACCGTCATTGACGGACTCGATGCTGCCCGAAGGCCCCTCGCCAAGGTACCAGGTGACCTCCGCGGCCTCGGGCACGGGCCAACGATCCGCCGAGGTCCAGACCCAGTCTCCGGGATCGTTCATGACTGCGTAGTGGATGGGGGGCTCGTCCATGATCCCGTTCTCGATCCCCTTCAGCCAGTAATCGAACCAGCGGTGCTGCTCCACCGCCGTGAGTCGGGCGTTCTCGGCCATGAGGAGACTGTCGGGCATGCCCGCGTGCGACCATGCGCCGATGCCGAGCTTCTGCGGCCCTTCGTAGTTCGCCCACAGGAGCACGGCGTCGAGGACAAAGATGTCGTACCAGCCGTTCCAGTGATACGCCGGCACGCGGGCCTGCTTCACCTCGTCCAGGACACCCGAGACCCCGTGCTCGGTCCAGGTCAGGGTCGGGATATCGTGATCGCGGTAGCGACCGGCGGCGTATTCGACCGACACGTCCCAGTTGTCCTCGTGCTCGGCGATGGCAGCATGTAGCAGCGACTCGTCGGTGTCCTCGTCGACCGGCGGCGCGGCCCAGTTGATGTCGAGGTTGCGGGTCAGGCCACCCCAGTGGTCGATCATGTCCTTGCGGTAGATGCCTCCGGGGTGAAGCTGGTCGTACATGTCGAGTCCGGCCACGTTGGGGAAGATGGCCTTGAGGGCGGGGTGCATCCCGGAGGCCGCCATGTACTGGGTCATGCCGAGATAGGAACCGCCGTACATCCCCACGTTGCCGTCGCTCCATGGCTGGGTGGCGAACCACTCGATCATCTCGCGCGCATCGTCGGTCTCGGCCTCCGAGAACAGCCCCTGATAGGTCCCGAACGACGCGCCGCCCCCGCGCACCTGCACCGCGGCCACGACGTATCCGTGCTTCACCAGGAGCTGAAGCGCCTCGTTGGCGTCGACCTGGGAGTTGACCTCGGGCACCTCGGCCCCTTCCGGCGCGAAGAACTGCAACAGCTGGCCCGGGTTGCGGTGGTAGCGGGAGTGGGTCCACACGATGGGAAACGGACCTGGTGCGGCCTCGCCGCCGATCGCCGGCAGGGTGACGTCCACCGCCAGCCTGACACCGTCACGCATCTCGACGTACCGGGAGGTGTTGACCCAGCTGTCGTAGGCGGGCTCGGAGTAGCCCTCGTAACGGCCGAATTCGGAGACGCGGCCGGCGTCGGGAGGATCGGAGGGCTCGGCACACCCGGCGACCAGGCCGGCGAGCAGAAGGAAACGGATGCGACGCGGGGGAAGGGTCATGGGTCCGTCTCCGGCAGATGACAAGCGTTTGGACCGAATGGAGCCAACCGGGATCGAACCGGTGACCTCTGGCTTGCAAAGCCAGCGCTCTCCCAGCTGAGCTATGGCCCCAGGCACGCTGGCGGCAGCCAGGCAAGGACAAGATAGCCGCCGGACAACCCCTGCCCAAGTATTAAGGCTATATTGATCCATGAGACAGATGGTGATGGGATGCCTGCTTGCAGTCCTCTGCACGGGCTGCGGTGTCGGGGGCGACGTGCCGGCGGGCGGGGTCGGGGAAACGCCGCGAGGCGCCGCGGAGGTCGAAGCCGAATCCGGCGCGGGTTCGGAGCTCGCCCCGGTGCCCGCTGCGGCGCCGGATCCCGGCGACAACGGAATCGGAGGCGACGGCGGGATCGGAGGCGACAGCGACGTCCCGGACGCGTCCACCGATCCGGTCGATCCGGCCGATGCGGCACAGGCGGCGACACCCGATCTGGGCACCGACACCACGCCCGCCAATCGTACCTTTGTCTTCCATCGTCCGGACCATGTCCGGGGGATCTACGTGAACTCGTGGTCCGGCGGCTCCAGGCGTCGCATGGCCGCGCTGCTCGATCTCGCGCGCCGCACCGAGATCAACACCTTCGTGGTCGACATCAAGGACGCGAGCGGCTACGTCAGTCACCCAAGCAAGGTGCCGCTGGCCGTCGAGATCGGAGCGACCGAAGACATCCGCATCCCCAGCCTGTCCTGGCTGCTGGGAGAGCTCGAGGCGGCGGAGATCTACCCTGTCGCGCGGATCGTCATCGTGAAGGACCCGATCCTCGCGGCCGCCCGTCCCGAGGTGGCGATCCAGGACACGGCGGGCGGCGTCTGGACGGACAACAACGACGTCGTCTGGCTGAACCCGTTCAACCGGGATGTCTGGGAGTATCACGTCGACCTGGCCCGCGAGGTGGCCGAGATGGGCTTCCGCGAGATTCAGTGGGACTACGTGCGCTTCCCCGACGCCCCCGCATCGGCGCTCGGGCGCGCGCATTTCCCGGGCCGGAACGGGCAGCCCCGGACCAACGCGATCCGGGGGTTCCTCGCGTACAGCCGGGAGGCACTCTCGGACCTCGATGTCGATGTGACCGCCGACGTGTTCGGCGTCACCACGTCGGCAACGGGCGACGTGGGCATCGGACAGGTGTGGGAGTCGTTCATCGATGTCGTCGACGTGGCGCTGCCGATGGTCTATCCGAGTCACTACTGGAAGGGCAGCTTCGGCATCGAGCAGCCCAACGCCCACCCCTACGAAATCGTGCGCAAGGCGCTCAGGGACGCGCTGCGCCGGTCCGCCGCGCTCGAGGGCGCCGGCACGACGCGCCCGTGGCTCCAGGACTTCACGCTGGGGCCCCCGCGATACGAAGCCCCGGAGGTGCGCGCCCAGATCCAGGCCGCGTATGACCTCGGCATCATGGAATGGGTGCTGTGGAACCCGGGCAGCCGCTACACGGAGGAGGCGCTGGAACCGGCAGACGGCTTCCCGGTCGAGCCCCTGGTCCGGATCGCCGACCAGATCGTGCCGATGTCCAGGCGCTACGAACTCTTCGACACGACGACCGCCATCGCCGAGCCAGCGGAAGCCGTGAACGCCGTCGAAGGCGACTCCGTCGGCAACGCCAGCGGCCCGCCCGCGACCGACACGCTGACGGCGCACTCGCCGGCGAACGATACGCTCATCGTGCCCCCGCCCGCGCAACCCGATACCGCCGCCGCCGACACGTCCGGGTTACGGTAGCCGCGTGGCCTCAATCCCTGCAGCCGCCGCGTAGCGCCGGACCACTTCGCCAGCCTCCTCGATCCGGGACACCCCCGCCACGCTCTTTCCCGCCTGCCACAGCTCCCTGTCCTCGTCGGTCAGCGAACGCTTCAGCTGCCAGAACGACTTCACCGCGTAGAACAGCCGCATCCAGTGCTTCGTGAGACCGCCTCTCAGCAACCGTCTGGCAAGCGGCCCCGCACGCAGGCCCATGCGCCGGATGTAGGGCGTGTTCAGGACTGACACCGGTATCCCCGTGAGCTTTTCCGACAGCACCACGTCGTCCTCGGACGCATCGAGGATCGCCTGCTTGTAGGCGTCCGACGCGGTGCACTCGCGCGTGGCAATGAAGCGCGTTCCCAGCTGGGCGCCCGCGTATCCGAGCGACAGCGCGCGCGCAAATTCGCCGGGAGTGCCGACGCCGCCGGCGCAGACCACAGGCACACCCAGGTCGCCCACCTCGTCCAGTAGCGCCTCCACGCCGAGCGGACCCGCGTGCCCCCCCGCGCGCCGGTTCACGGCGATCAGACCGTGGACGCCCGACTCCAGTCCCTTGAGGGCCCACTTCCGCTCCGTGACGTCGTGATAGACGACTCCGCCATGCGGCGCGACCCTGTCCACCACACACTTCGGCTTCCCCAGCGAGGTCACGAAGAAGCGCACCCCCTCCTCGAGCGCGATGTCGATCCACTCCACCATGCGCTCGTGGTACTTCCTGGACGCCTTCTCGATCAGCGCGTTCATTCCGATCGGCCTGGAGGTCAGGCGCCGCATGTACCGCAGTCCCTCGCGGAAATCGTAGCCGTGCACATAGGTGAGGCTGATGGGCTGCAGAATGCCGATTCCGCCCGCCTCCGACGCGGCCGCCACCAGTTCGGGATTGCTGCACGGGTACATGGCCCCGCAGATCAGCGGCACCTCGATCCCGGCGTGCTCCGTCAGCGCCGTCCTCACGGCTTCCTCCCCAACACGGCAATCCTGCGCCTGAGCAGCGGCACCCAGCGCTGCGCGACCCTTTCGAGCGCGCTCAGTCCGGGCAGGTGCGACTCGGCGTAGCAGGCGCGCTCGATCCGGAATCCCGCCCCGGTCAGGAGCCCCCTCATGCGCCCCATCGACTTGTAGTCCACATGGCTCGCATCCCTCTTCAGGACGATGTTGTTGTTCTTCAGCACTTCAAGGATGTGGCTCCGGCACGGCGTCCACACCGCGAACAGGCCGCCGGACCCGAGCACGCGGTACGCCTCCGCCGCGACCGCCTCCGAGTCGTCAGGGTAGAGGTGCTCGAACAGGTCGGCGGCGATCACGGCGTCGAACGAACTCCCATCCAGTCCGCTGGCCCGGGCGTCCCCGACCCGGAACACCACGTTGTGCACGCCGTGCACGGGCACGCGCGCGTTGCACCCCGCGATCGCGCGTTCGGAGAAATCCAGGCCGACGACCTCCCGGACCTTCGGCGCGAGCGCAAAGCTGATCGTACCCCAGCCACACCCCATGTCGAGCACCCGGTCGGTGGGACGGGCGCGGTACAGTTCCGCCACCTTCGCGACCCGGTAGCGCTGAAAGCGGCTCTCGAAGTCGTGCAGGTGCGGGGCCGCATCGAAGTAGGCCGTCTCGTCGTAGTACGATCTGCCGATCCGCCGGCCCTGGTCCGTCCCGGTCTTCATTCGCTTGTCGGTGGCCTCCCGTAGTAGACTCATCGGTTCCGACCCCCACCAAACTACCCGCGACCGCCACCGCTTCGAAACAACGAATGTCATCCGATCTGCCCACACCTGCCCGCCGCTACGGCGACAAGGAGGTCAGGCGGCTCCTGCAGCGGGCCGCGGATCTCCAGAAGCAGGAATCGGTCCGTGAATACGCGGATGACGGCGGAGGCCTGACGCTGGCCGACCTGCAGGAGGTCGCCGCCGAGGCCGGGATCCACCCCAGGTACATCCAGCAGGCCGCGGCGGGCATCGAACAGTCCAGGCCGTCAGGCTTCGCGTCCAGGCTGGCGGGGACCGGGTTGACGATCACCGTGGAGCGGGTTGTGCCCGGCGAACTTCCCGAGGAGGGGTTCGAGCAGGCGATCCTCGAGATACAGCGCGCGTTCTCCGGTTCCGGGAACCCGTCGATGGTGGGCCGCACACTGATGTGGAAGTCGGATACGATGGACCACCAGAGTTCGCTGCAGGTAACGGTCTCATCGCGTCGCGGCGAGACCCGAATCCGCGCCGAGGAGCGGCTCCACGGGACGGCCGCGGCGGCGCACTTCGGGCTTGTCGTGGGCGCCGGCACCGGCGTCGGCATGGGCGTCGGCGTCTCGGTCGGACTGGCGGTTCTAGGCTCCGCGCTCTTCGCGACGCTGTTTCCGACCGCGGTCATCGGGGGGCTCTACGCCGGGGTGCGCCACTGGATGAAGAAGCTCGGGATCAGGCGCCGCAGGGAGCTGGAGCGGATGGCGGACCGGATCGCGGGGTACGCGCGTGCCGACGTGATCGAATCCCGGAGATCCGGGCAAGCCGCCCTTGGTGCGGGGCCGGCCGAGCTACCAGGATGACTTGCGAACGCCCGGGATCAACCCGTGCAGGGACATGTCCCGGAAGGCGATGCGGGAGATCCCGAACTTGCCGATGAAGCCGCGCGGCCGTCCCGTCATCTGACAACGGTTGCGGTAGCGCACTGCAGCCGAATCCCGGGGCAGCGCCTGCAGAGCGGCCATCGCCTCCCGCTTCTGGTCGGGGGTGGCGTTCGCGTTCTTCATGACAGCCGTGAGTTCCTTCCGCCTGGCGGCGTACTTGGCGATCAGCTTCGCCCGGCGGTCGTTCTTCTGCAGCTTGCCCTTCTTGGCCATCGGCGGTTCTCTGGAGGGGGCATGGATGGTTGTGGCCGACGCGGTCGACACACTGTCCAGCCTTTAAGGATCACGGTTTCAAGGGAGGAAATCAAGGCCAGCGCGGCCGGTGCGGCACTGCCGGCGGCGCGTCACTGCGGCCGGAACGCCACCACCCGCGACCGATCCGTTTCCAGGTACGGTCCGCCGATCAGGTCCACGCAGTACGGCACCGCCGCGAACACGGCATCCAGACATTCGCGCACGGCCTTGGGCGAGCCCGGCAGATTGATGATCAGCGCCGACCCGCGCACACCGGCGGTTTGGCGCGACAGGATGGCGGTCGGCACATGCGCCAGCGACACGGCCCGCATGGCTTCGCCGAAGCCCTCAAGCTCCTTGTCCAGGACGGCGACGGTCGCCTCCTGGGTCACGTCGCGGGGCGCAGGTCCGGTCCCGCCCGTCGTGATCACCAGCGAGCACCCCTCGTCGTCCACGAGTTCGACCAGCGTGTCGCGCACCAGTTCCACCTCGTCGGGAATGATGCGCGTAACGCCGCGCCACGGAGTCGTCAGCACGTCGCTCAGATACGCCCGCACCGCGGGCCCGCCCCGGTCCTCGTATTCGCCGCGGGACGCGCGATCCGATACGACGACAATGCCGATCCGCACCGGCGCTCCCCCGGGGCCGTCCGATTCCGGGCCCGAAGTCACCCGCTCGCCTCCGTCGTTCGTATCCATGTTCGACAATATGCAACGTTTGTGGCATTTTTTCACGGCACGGGCGGAGCGGCCGCCCGACTCGACCGGATACGAGCTCACATGACCGACATCGCCCCGCGGGACGCAGCCAGCCGAAAGCTGCCTGCCGGCTACAGCGGACTGCGAACCCTGCAGTCGGAGTTTCGACGCTATCAGGCAGCCGCGTTCCCCGTCCGCCCGCCCCGCTTCTTCGCCCTCGAACTGGCTGGCGAAACCGGCGAACTGGCGAACCTCGAAAAGAAGGTGTGGAAGGGCCGCAGCGTTGAGGACGCGGCCTTCGAGGACGAAGCGGCCGACGTGTGTATCGCGCTCATCAACTTCGCGAACAGCCGTGGAATCGACCTCGCGACAGTCGTGGAGCGGAAGATGCGCAGGATCGACGGGCGACGCGTGGCCAGCCCGGAACCCGCCGGCGGGTCGGAAGGCACATGACCGCCGGAAAGCCTGTGACGGTCGGAAGGCCGATGACGGAAGCGCTCGATGCAGCGCTGGCGGACGTGCAGGCGAATCCCGACCTGCGCAAGGTTCCCATCGCCAAGGTCGGCGTCCAGAACATCCGTTTCCCCATCGCGGTGCGGGATCGGCGCAAGGCCGCGCAGCATACCGTGGGCTCCGTCGAAATGTCAGTGGATCTCCCCTCCCACTTCAAGGGGACCCACATGAGCCGCTTCATGGAGATCCTGAACTCCCACGATGGCGAGATCTCGGTCGAGGCCCTGCCGGCCATTCTGCGCACCATGCGCAAGCGCCTGAACGCGGCAACCGCACACCTGCGCATTTCGTTCCCGTACTTCATGGAGAAGAGGGCGCCGATCACCCGGGCCTCGGGTCTGCTGTCGTACGATTGCGTATTCGACGCGTCCAGCGGGGCGGAGGACGACTTCGTCCTGACGGTGAAGGTGCCGGTGACGACGCTCTGTCCGTGCTCGCGCGAGATCAGCGCCCGTGGCGCGCACAATCAGCGCGGTTTGGTGACGGTGGAGGTCCGCTTCGACGGCGAGCTCTGGATCGAGGACCTCGTGGAGCTGATCGACGAATCGGCGTCGTGCGACCTCTACCCCGTGCTCAAGCGGTCGGACGAGAAGTGGGTCACCGAGCGGGCGTACGACAACCCGCGTTTCGTGGAGGACCTGGTGCGCGAGGTCACGCTCCGGCTGCGGGCGCTCACGAAAGTCACATGGTTCAGGGTCCACGTGGTCAACTACGAGTCGATCCACGAGCACGACGCGTACGCCCAGGTGGAAGAAGGCCGCTGACGGCTACGCCAGGTCCGGGGGCCGACCCGGGCGCGCTGCGGGGCCGACGCGGGCGCGCCCGGGGGCCGACGGCCGACGCCTGGTCAGAGTGTGACGGTACCCCGTGCGGGCGTCCGCAGCACCGCTTCCAGAGCAGGCGGGCCCGGCTCGGTTTCGCACTCCACTCCCACCCGGCCCAGATCTGCCCGGACCGCCTCCGGGTCGGGATGGCGGGCGCGCAGCTTCGCCAGGGTGACGCCCTCGTCCGGGAGCCCCGTGCACGGGTGCGGAGTCTTCCCCCAATCGATGAAGAACGGGACGATTCCGTGCCGGGGCAGCGGGTCGCGGGGCATGGTCAGCGTCCACGAAATGCGGTGGCCGTCGGGCCTCGTCCGCGACATGGAACGGACCGGGCCGAGAAGCCGGGCGCCCGCGCCGGACGCGAGGTCCTGCAAGGCGCTGGAACGGGCCGCCCAGGTGACCAGCGCCGGCAGCGCGACCGGGCCGCGGGCCAGCCACAGTCCCCCCGGTGGCGGGGCCTGATCCGGATCCGGACCCACCACTTCCAGGTACACCCGGGGTCCTATCCGCAGCAGGGCGTTGCGGGTGCCGAGCCCCGGATGGCTTCCGCCGGGCGTCAGCGCTGCCCCCAGCCGATCCTCGACGTCGCGCACGCCCGCACCAAGGTCCGGGACCGCGTACACGAGATGGTCGATCGGTGCGGAGACTGGCCTCTGCGACTGCGTCACCGGCACGACTCCGTGCGGCCTTGCAAGGAGCCCTGCTAGCTCCGCTGGCCTCCGTAACGGCGCTGGAAGCGCTCCACCCGCCCGGCGCTGTCGAGCAGCCGCTGCGTCCCGGTGTAGAACGGGTGCGAGGACGACGAGACCTCCAGGGTGACGAGGGGGTATTCCTTCCCGTCCTCCCACTGAATGGTCCGCTTGGTTGCAACGGTGGAGCGGGTCAGGAAGGAGTAGCCCGTGGAGACGTCCTGGAAGACGACGGGCCGGTAGTTGGGATGAATGTCTTTCTTCACGACTCGGGATTCCGGTTTGGACGGCCTTGGCCGGGGAGCGCGACCCCGGACCGCTGCGGCGTAGACAGTGCAGCCTTTAATGATACCCAGTCTGGACGATTGTGGTCAACGGGCTATCTTACTGGGTGGCCGGATTCGACGGCAAAAAGCTGAGGAGGGATCATGGCGAAGAAGTCGGGCAAGGGACCGCGCGTGATGGTCAAGATGTCCAGCACGGAAAGCCCCTATCGCTTCACCACCACCAAGAACAAGCGGAACAACCCCCAGCGGCTGGAGCTCAGGCGCTACGATCCGGTGCTGCGACGTCACGTCCTGTTCCGGGAAGAGAAATAGGCGGCCGGGGTACAAACGGAGGATCACGATGTCCCGCAAGTGCGACATCACAGGGAAACGGCCCCTGACCGGGTACAACGTCTCCCACGCTCACAACAAGACCAAGAAGCGGCAACTGCCGAACCTGCAGACGAAACGAATCTTCGTTCCCGAGCTGAAAAAGTCGGTGCGGATCAAGGTCTCCACTTCCGCCCTTCGGTCGATCGACAAGATGGGGTTGGCGGCATTCCTACGGAAGAACGGGCTCTCGCTCAGCGACGTCACCTGACAGCCCGCGGCGGCGACCGCTGCCGTCAGGGCCGTGCCTGCGCTCAGGGTGCACGGCTCAGCTGCATCACCGCCCTTCTGCTGGCATCGGCCGGTGGCACGCCGGTGCTGGCGCAGGACGCCGCATTCGATACGCCCACGGTTCTCTCGCTGGTGCGTCAGGCGCGGGGGTTGCGCGAGACGCCCCGGCCGAGGACCGCCTCGGTGGCCTACAAGGCGCGCGCCGAGGGCCACATCTATTTCTACCTGGACCGTGACGACGGCGGCGAGCCCGTCCCCATGCGCGTCGACCAGGTCGCCGTGGACCTCTACCGGAGCGCCGACGGGCGCACCCGCCAGGCCATTCGCGCGCTGAGGCGCCAGGAACTCCTGCCGGTACAGGACTTCCGGTACTACATCGACCGGCTCACGGCGGTCCAGAACGGTTTCGGGGACCGCATTTCGATCGGCGAGGGCCGCGACGTGCGCGACGTACCGCATCCGCTCGGGAGCCAGGGCGAGGATACCTACCGCTTTCGGATCACCGATTCGATCCGGATCAGCGCACCCACGCTGCCGAGGCCGATCACGGTGCACGAAATCGAGGTGCAGCCTCGCGACGAGAGCCTCCCGGGCTTCATCGGCAGCGTCTTCGTCGAAGCGCGGACCGGTGCGCTCGTAAGGATGGTGTTCACTTTCACGCCGGCATCCTATGTGGACCCCCGCAGCGACCGCATCACGGTTCGACTGGAACACGCCCCCTGGGAGGAGGCCGAGTGGGAGGAGACCCAGTGGCTCCCCTACCGGCAGGTGGTCGAGGTCCGGCGCGAGATCCCCCAGCTGGACCTCCCGGTGGGTTCGGTGATCCGGGCGACCCTGGAGGTCACGGGCTACGAGTTCGATCCCGTGCTGGATCCGGGGTTCTTCCGCGGACCCCGGGTGACGATGGTGCCCTACGGCGAGGCCGACTCGACCGAATTCCGCGCCGGGCTCATGGACCGGATGGCTGAAGAGGGGCTCTCTCCGGTCAGCATGGCCCGGATCGAAGCGGAGGTTCGGCGTCAGGCCCGCGCCCGGCTGATCAGCGGGCTGCCCCGTGTGCGGCTGTACGTGGACGACTTCTCGTCGGTCTTGCGGGTCAACCGCGCCGAGGGCGTGCATTTCGGACTCGGGACCTCGTTTGCCCCGGGCGACAGGACCCGCCTTCAGGCCCTCGCGGGCTACCAGTCGGCCCCCGGCACCCTGTCCGGAATGGTGCGCGGCCGGGTGAGCAGCGAGGACGGCTTGACCGTGGCGGCACTCGAACTCTTCCGCCGGCAGCTGCGCGACGCAGGCCCGCGTGCGGGCGCCTCCGGGACCGTGAACACTCTGTCCACTCTCCTGCGGGGCATCGACCACACCGACCCGTACTTCGCCACCGGTCTCCGCCTGGATGTCGAGCGGCAACTGGATGGCGGCGCCTCCATCACCGTCGGCGGCCGCGTGGAGGAACTCGGCGGAGCCGACGCCGTCTGGTCGCACGGGCTCGGCTCGGGCAAGAACCAGCGTCCGCTCAACCCCGTGGGCGAGGGCACCTTTGTCGGGACCGGCGCCGAACTGCGCTACCGGTGGGGCGGGATCCCCGCCTGGGGAGCCGAGGCGGCGACGGCGGCCACGGTGGGGCGCTGGAAGGGCGGCGGCAATCTGACCCTGCGCGCCCGCCTGGACGCCAGGGCGGCCGCACGGGATCTCTCACGGCGCGTGAACCTGACGCTGGAAGCCGGCGCCGCCGTGGGCTCCCTGCCGCATCAGCTCCTGTTCTTTCTCGGCGGGCGCGGAACCCTGCCGGGCCACGGGTTCCGGGCGTTCGGGGGACACCGCTTCGTCCTGGCGACGGGCGAGGCCGGCTTCACCTTCGTGCCGGGATGGCTGACCGGGCGGCTGCTTGGCGGTGCCGGAGCGGTCGGCGGCACGCCCGCCGCGCTCGCCCGGGAGTGGGGAGTCGAGGCCGCGGGCGGGGTGCGCGCCTTCGCCGGTGCGGGGCTCGGCACGATTCACGACATTGTCCGGATCGATGGCGTGTGGGGCCTGCCCGGCGGTAACTTCGAGGTCATCGTTTCCGTAGATCCCAGGCTGAGGCCCTATCTGTGACCGAGACGAGACCTGTGACCGAGACGAGACCATTCATTCGCGCGGGGCTCGCCGTACTGCTGGCGGGCGCGGTCACGCTTCCGGGGGCCGGTCTCGAGGCGCAGGAGGAGCACGACCTGACCATGGGCGCGATCGTCCGGATCACGGGCGCCACCGTGCTGCGTGGGGGGCCCGCCTCGCCGCCGCGGCTCCTGCCCACGGTTCTGGAAGGCAACGTTGTCGGGATGCGCGGCGACACCCTGCTCTTCGAGACCGGCAATGAACCGGTGTACTGGATTCCCCTCGGCACCCAGCCACTGGTCGAGCGCCGCGCTTCTGTGAGCGACATGAAGCGCTCAATGCTCGTCACGGGGCTGGTGTCGGCTGCCGCCGGAGCCACGTTTGCGTGGGGATGGCACGATCAGTGCCGCGTCAACCAGGACGCGCTGGAGGTGGGCCTCAACCTCACCACGTGTCCGGAGGATACATCCGAGTCCCAAGCGGTGCTCCGTGGGCTGGCGCTCGGCGCGGGAGTCGGCATCGTTGCGGGAGCGGTACTGAGCCGCTTCATCAAGCGGCAGGGATGGGTGCCGCTGACCCTTGACCGGATCCGGTTCCAGGCCATGCCGGGCACCACCTGGTCCGGCACCTCCGGCCTGACGGTCAGCTGGCCGGTTGGAGGGTCCGCCTAGCGGTCCGTCGTGGGCCGGATGCTCGGGCGCGCGAATTCCCGGGCCCGAGCACTCGGGGGCGCGATTCCCCGGGCCCGACTGCTACTGCACCCGCCGCTCCGCGACCGCGCGCTCGTAGGTGTACAGGAAGTTCGTGAAGCCCCGATCGTAGTCCGAGAGCCCGTTCTGACCCGTGAGCTTCATGCGGGAGTCATAAAGCTCGCGCATCGCGGTCGAAAACGGACCGGGGCGCTGGTCCGGGGGACGCAACCGGCGAAAGTCGTCGAGCACGGGGCCGGAGAGCGGTGTGGCATCCAGAAGCTCGCCGTAGCGCGCGGGGTCGTCGCCGTCCAGGACCCTGAGGTTCCGGTAGACCCGCTCCGCCAGCGCGGCCTGGCGAAGCTGCGGATCCCGTGAGCCCGCCAAAGCCAGATACGCCAGCGCCTGCGCTTCCAGCTCCTTGAGGTAGCCCTTTCGGTGACAGAACTCGTGGGCCAGGATGTGCGGCTCGAAGACCCCGGTACTGCGGAACACGGCGATGTCCCCCGACAGGATGTCGCAGCTCCCCACGGCGAAGGGCATCATCAGGCGCGCCAGCGTCATCTCGCGCACCGAACTGCTGGTTTCCACGCGCTGCCCGGTGATCGACGCGATGAACGACGTGAGACGCTCGTTCACGTCGCCCGCCAGCACGTCACGGTCGCGCCGCACGGGCTCGTGAATCGACATCAGTTCGGTCGAAAACCGTTCCACATCCTCGTGGCGCCGGGACTCGGGCATCTCGTCCATGTGTTCGATATCGGACGCGAACGTGGCGAGGAAATCGATCTTCCTCACGCCGCGACGCGACGCCCAGTCGCTGAGCACGCTGCCGACGTACGCGCCCGCCGCGGCGGCCTGGATCAGACGGCCCGGCAGCGTCGCTCCGATGAGGAGCCTCGAGGCCAGCGGCGCGGCGAACATCACGTCGGTCAGCGATAGCGGCGAGTAGGTCGCGCTGTTGGGAATTCGTATGGTCTTGGGGATTCGAACTGTCTCCATATCTTCTATCTTGCCGTATCCTGAAGGACGCCCGGTGTCTCTCACCCATGACGCTTGTTTGTCCAAGAAAGCTTCGCCAGTCATGCCCCAGCAAGGGGATGGGGATTCCGCCATGCCCGAAATAGCGCCCCTGTCGGCCGTGCGCGTCGTGGACTTCTCCCAGAACCTCGCCGGTCCCTACGCGACCCAGATTCTGGGTGACCTCGGCGCGGATGTCGTCAAGGTGGAACCCCCGGGCGGCGATCCGGCACGGTGGTGGGGACCACCCTTCGTCGCGGGAAACAGCCACCTTTTTCAGGCCGCCAACCGCAACAAGCGAAGCGTCGTGCTGGATCTCAAGACCTCGGAGGGGCGCGCACGCGCCTGCGGCCTCGCCACCGGGGCCGACGTGGTGATCCAGGCCCTGCGGTTCGGCGTGGCGGAGCGGCTCGGTATCGGGTACGAACGGATCCGCGACGAGAATCCCCGGGTGGTCTACGTATCGGTCACGTCCCACGGGCTCGCGGGGCCGCTACGGGACGACCCGGGTTACGATCCCCTGATGCAGGCTCGGTCGGGCCTGATGTCCGTGACGGGGGAGCCGGATGGAGACCCGGTCAGGGTCGGCACCTCCATCGTGGATCTCGGAACGGGGATGTGGATCGCGGTCGCCGTGCTGGGCGCCCTCATGGAACGGGAGCGCACCGGACGCGGCTGCCATGTCACCGCTTCGCTGCTGGACACGTCGCTCGCGTGGATGTCGTACCACCTCACCAGCTACCTGGCGACCGGGGAACTCCCCGGCCCGATGGGAACGTCGATCGCCATGATCGCCCCGTACGAGGCGTTCCCGTGCACGGACGGGTCGGTGATGATCGCCGCCGGCAACGACGACATCTTTGGCCGCCTGTGCCGTGCGTTGGCGCTGGATCTGGCAGGGCACCCCGACTTCGCGACGAACCCGGCGCGCGTGGCGAACCGAAGGCGGCTCGCCGGGATCGTGGCCGCGGGGACGAGGCGGCACCGCACCGAGGACCTGCTGGCGCTCCTCCAGCGCCACCGCGTCCCGGCCGCACCGATACACACGGTGGCGTCGGCGCTGGACGATCCGCAGACGGCCGCGACCGGAATGTTGCGGTCGTGCGCGCATCCTGACATCAAGGGCTACGTCGATATCCCGATTCCGATACTGTGGGACGGACGGCGCGCCCCGGTGCGCCGTCCGCCTCCCGATGCGGGGGAGCATCAGGGCGAACTGTTTCCGGAGGAGTGACGGGGGTGTCCCGCCCGTGGTCGGTGGCGCTCGGCAGGTGACGGGCCGGCACCCGGCGGGTCGCGGGGTAGCGCGAGGGCGTGCGGAAGGGAAACCTTCCGGGTGTTCGCAGAGTATCGGATATATGGAAGCGTTCCGCCGGCGGGGAGGCTGCAAACATGACGGGGAAGGCTGCAAAGGTGACGTGGAAGGCTGCAAACATGACCGGGAGGCTGCAGACATGACCGGAAAGCCATTCTTCCGGTACGCGACCCTGGCCGTGGCCATCGGCCTGGACCTCGTCTTCTTTCGCCCGACCGGGGGGCCCGCTGACGCCGGCGACCAGTTGCTTGCCTTCGCCCACGGCGATCTGGGGGCGGCCATGGCGGTCCAGGAGCAGCACAATGCGGATCTGCTCGACATTCCCGGGGTGGCGGGAACCGCCGTTTCGCTCGGGCTCGATGGCCGTCCGGTCATCAAGGTGTACCTGGCCAACGCCCAGGTTCTGGGACTCCCCGCCAGCCTCGACGGCCACGGTTACGTGACCGAGGTGACCGGCGCGTTCCAGGCCCTGGGCGACATGCCGGCCGCCGAAGACGCACCATCGGAGGCCACGAACGAGAATGAGCCGACCGATCCGAAACAGTCCTTCCCCCGGCCCGTCCCCATCGGTGTCTCCACCGGGCAGATCGATGTGACCGCGGGCACCATCGCCGCACGGGTGGTCTCAGGCTCCGAGGTCTTCGCGCTCAGCAACAACCACGTCTATGCAAACCGCAACGCGGCCAAGATCGGCGATCAGGTCCTGCAACCCGGAACGGTCGACGGTGGGGTCAATCCCACCGACGCGATCGGCACGCTGCACGACTTCGAGCCGATCAGATTCTGTTCGCCGTTCCCGACGTGTCCCCCCAACCGCATCGACGCGGCCATCGCGACGACCAGCGTCGATCAGCTCGGAAACAGCACGCCGAGCAACGGATACGGGACCCCGCGCAGCGAAACGGTCGCGCCGCGGCTGGGAATGGAAGTCCAGAAGTACGGCCGCACCACCGGGCATACCGTCAGCCGGATCAGCGGCATCAACGCAACGATGAACATCGGGTTCCGGGACAACACCGCCCGCTTCACCGGGCAGATCGTCATCTCCAGTGGCAACTTCTCCGGACCCGGCGACTCGGGCTCGCTCATCGTTTCGGCCGGAAGCGGCGACGACGCCCGCCGTCCGGTCGCCTTGCTCTTCGCCGGCAGCCAGACGAGCACGCTGGCGAACCCCATCGACCTGGTGCTGGAGCGATTCAACGTGACCGTCGACGGGAACTGAAGCGGTGGACGATTCGGTGGAGCGCGCGCGCAAACAGGTCACCCGGAAGGTCATGGGGATGGACGGCGTCGTGGGCACCGCGATCGGCCTCAGGGGCGACAGGCCCTGTATCAAGGTGTACCTGGAGAGGGACGATGCGCGGTTGCGCCGCCGTTTGCCCCGCTCGGCCGGGGGCGTGCCCGTCGATGTCGAAGTGACGGGCGGCATGCAACGATGGTGAGAAGCGTGGCGTGACCGGCCCCCGGTGCCGGCGCGGCTACCTGCGCAGCCGCCAGAACCTGGACTCGTAGCTGAAAACGGTATACGCGAGCATTCTCCCCGTGGGATCGTAGGCCGGCTGTGTCTTTTGCGTGGGATCAGCGGTCAACTGCTCCGCGGGTCCGCCACCGAAGGGTACCCGGTGGACCTGGAAGAACCCGTCCCGTCCCGGACCGATGTACGCCACCCAGGCACCGTCCGGGGACACCGCAATGCCTGAATGCACCTGGTCCGAGGTCCACTCGTGGAAGCGCTCGGGCGTGCCGCCTGCCCGCGCGACCACGTACAGCGCCTTGTTTCCCGCCCCCTCCGCCGCCTCGAAGACCAGCGACTCCGAATCCGGGGTCCACTCGGCCTGCAGCGCGTCGTGGGCAAAGTCGCCCATGTCGACGATCCGCTGCGGCCGCGTCTCGCCCGTCTCCTGGCTCGCGGGGATGACGTAAAGGAAGCTCTTCCTTCCACCCGCGGCGTCCCGGGTGTAGCTCGGAAAGGCGATCCACCGGCCGTCCGGGGACCAGCGGGGCCATCCGGTTTCGTGGCCATGCTCGGAGATCAGGCGCGGTGCCGAGGGATCGTCCGCCGGGATGAGGTAGATGTCGTCCGTGGCGTCGATGTGGCTGTGGTACGCGATCCAGCGCCCGTTGGGCGACCAGTGCATTCCCTGATCTTCCGAATAGGAGCTGCGCACCACCCGGTCCGGTTGTCCCTTGGGCAGTCCCGAAGAGACATTGACAATGCCGATGTGCTGGTCGATGTCCGGGTAGTTGATGTCGTCGGTGGCAACGCGCCAGCGGCCGAAGGTGAACGAGACTTCCGCGCCGCCGGGGCTCCAGGTGGGCGTCTCGGACTGAAAGGTGGTGATCCGGGTGACCTCACCGCCGGTTGGCGGGACCGCGGACAGCGTGACCATGTAGTACTGGCTCCGGTACACGATGTCGCCGTCGGCCGCGACCCCGGGGGCGTAGACGTCGCGCTCGGCGGTGGCGAGCAGTTGGGCGGCGCCTCCGCCCACGGGCCGGGACCAGAGTTCCAGGACGCCGCCTGTATCGGGAGCCGCGTAGTAGAGTTCGGATCCGTCCGGCGAGAAGGCTACGTGGCCGTAGGGCTCATGGCCGTCCAGCCAGGTGACGGGGTCCTCCGCGCACGGATACCGCAGGTGTTGCACACCCCGCTCGCGCTCCACGCACGCAACTTCGCCCGTGGGCGACACGACCGGGTAGGAAAGGCGGCGGGCGGCGCCCACGATCTCCGCGGAGTCCCCTGCGGCGCCGATTCGCCAGACGCGTGACCCTTCCGAGTCCCGAACGACTCCCACCAGCGACCCGCCGTCGGGCGCCCAGGCAAGTTCGAGCAGCGCGTCACGCGACGGGAGCGCCAAATCGTACCCGTTGACCCAGAGAGTCTCCTTGGCGCCGGACTCCACATCGTAGACGAACCAGCCCTGCCTTCGCCGGTCGAAGGAGCGTTCGTGCACGAGCAGGCGCCGGGAGTCCGGGTGCCAGGTCACGTAGCGCACCTGGCTCGGCGCGAGCCCCAGACTCCGCACCTCACCGCCGTGGAGGTCCCTTGCCAGCACTTCCCTGCCCTGGGTAAACGCGAGCAGTCGCCCGTCCGGCGATACCGCCCCGGCCGGGTCCCTGTACGCGACCGGTCCCATCTGGTGGGCCGTGGCCAGGTGCTCGGGTTCGCGCGAGCCGGAATCGCAGGCGGTAGTGGTCACGCAGGCGGCGACGAACGCGGCGACCGCCACACGTCCGGGGCGGCGGGAGACCGCGGAGAACATCCGGGGCTGGTTCCACGGGGACAGGATCATGTGTGTACCATACTATAAGAGCGTGGCCGGAACGAACCGGCCGGCACGAAAAGCTACCCCGACACCGAGGAAGCAGGAGTCATGTCGAAACAAGCACACCGTCCGCTCGCGATTGCCCCGCGGGGCGGCGCCGGTCGCCCCGTGACCGCCGCCCGGCACGCGGCCATTGCACTGGTCGCACTGGCCGCGCCCGTCGCACACATGCTCCTCGGCCCATCGGGCGCCGCTGGACAGACCACGGCGCGTACGAGCGCTGCCGCTCCCGCTGCCGCCCGCTCGAGCTCGCCGCTTCCTGCTCCCGCTGGCGCGATCACCGCGTTTTCCGCCGCAGTGACTGTGGAAGCGGGCGCCATATACGTCGGCCGCCCGGGCGTGATACCGCTCTTTCCCATGCCGGGGAATCGGCAGGGCGGCGTGCACGTGTTCAGCCGTACGGGAGGCTCGTGGGCCCAGACGGCATCGGTGGCTCCGGATGAGACGCGCCGGGCAATCGCGTACGGGGAGGGACTGGACGTGACCGGGGACCTGATGGTGGTGGGCGCGCCCTCGGACGGTACGGGCGCCGTGTACGTCTACCGGCGAGCCGCGGATGCGTGGGACCTGCAGCAGCGGCTGACCTGGTCGGGGGCCGGCGCGGACGACCGCTTCGGCGCGGTGGTCGCCACCAACGGTACCGATATTGTCGTCGGAGCTCCCGGAGCCGATTCGGGAGCGGGCGTCGTCGTGGTCTTCTCCGGGGACGACACGGGCTACTCCGAGGCCGCCACCCTGCGCACCGAAGACGGGCCCGCGGGCGCCGGATTCGGAACGGCGATCGACATCGAGCACGACCTGCTCGCGATCGGCGCGCCCGGAGGCGGGATCTCCCTGATCCCCGGGACCGGCCCCCCCAACTTCCAGCCGGGATCCGTGCACCTGTTCCGGGGCGGGGACGGAGCATGGTCTCCCGCCGGCAGCGTCGCTCCGCCCGACCCCGGGCCGGGATCTCTCGGCGCCAGCGTCGCGCTCTCCGGGGGCGAGCTCTTCGCGGGGGCTCCTCTGAGCGCGCAGTTCATGGGCACGGTATTCCATTTCACCCCCTCGGCGGACGGTGATGCGTCGGAGTGGACGCTCGCCGGTGCGATCCGGGCCGAGTCTCCGGCTCCCATGTCCGGCTTCGGGATGGCGGTAGCGGCATCCGGCAACGATGTCGTGGTCGGTACCCCGCTGGCGGGGGGCGGCACCGGCGGCGGCTTCGCGTTTCGCCGCGACGGTGCGGGTGACTGGTCCGAGGTCGCCAGCTTCGGACCGGGCGGTCCCTTCGCGTTCTACGGCAACGCCGTCGCGGTGGGTGACGACGTCGCGGTGGTGGGCGCCCCGGGGGCCGACTTCTTCGAAGGCACGGGCTTTGTGTTCCGGCGCACCGAAGACGGCTGGGAGCCCGAGGGGACGATCGTCGACGACGCGGCCGGACTCGAAGCGGTCACGGGCGGCACGAGCGAGTGTGAAGACGGCTCGGCCGGCGGGTTCACCTGCAGCGAGGTCGATCTCGTCGCTTTCGTGCCAACCACGGACCTCGGCGGCGAGCGCGGGATGATCGCCAACGATCTCTGGGGATGGACCGACCCCGAGTCGGGGCGCGAGTACGCCATCATGGGCCGCGCCGACGGAACGACCTTCGTGGACCTGTCCGACCCCGGCAATCCCGTCTACCTGGGCGAACTGCCGCTGACCGAAGGCGCGCTCGCCAACATGTGGCGCGACATCAAGGTCTACGACAACCACGCCTACATCGTCGCCGACAACGCGGGGGCGCACGGGGTCCAGGTGTTCGACCTCACACAACTGCGTGACGTGACCGATCCGCCGCTGACCTTCGAGGCCACGGCCCTGTACGACGGAATCAACTCCGCCCACAACATCGTGATCAACGAGGAGACGGGGTTCGGCTATGTGGTCGGGGCTTCGGGCGGAGGAGAAACGTGCGGCGGCGGTCTGCACATGATCGATCTGAGCGATCCGGGCGATCCCGTCTTTGCGGGGTGCTTCTCGGACGCCAACACGGGCGGAGCCGGAACCGGATACAGCCACGACGCCCAGTGCGTGCGCTACCACGGCCCGGACGAAGAGTACGTCGGACGCGAGATCTGCCTGGGCGCGAACGAGAACGCACTGTCCATCGCGGACGTGACGGACAAGGACGCCACCGTGGCGCTGTCCGCGTCTTCCTACCCCAACACCGGGTACCTGCACCAGGGCTGGATCACCGACGACCACCGCTACTTCTACATGAACGACGAGACAGACGAAGTGGGCGGCAACGTGTCCCGGACGCGTACGCTCGTATGGGACATCGAGGATCTGGACGACCCGATACTCGTCAAGGAGCACTTCGGCACCACCGGGGCATCGGACCACAACCTGTACGTGGTCGGCGACCTGATGTATCAGGCCAACTATCTCAGCGGCCTGCGCATCCTTGACATCTCCGATCCCGAGTCGCCCGAAGAGGTGGGCTTTTTCGATACGGTGCCCTTCGGCGAGGACAACCCGGGTTTTGCCGGGGCCTGGAGCGTGTATCCCTACTTCGAGAGCGGCGTCGTGATCGTCTCCAGCATCAAGGAGGGACTCTTCGTCCTGAGGAAACGGCCCCCGCGGGTGTCCTGACGGGGCCGGCGGGTGTCCTGACGACCCCTGCGGGCGTCCTGACGGGACCAGAGCGGGAACACCGCCAGGGGCTGGCGCGGAGGCGCCGTCACAGGACCGCGTTGGCGACCCACGCTCCCGCGTAGGCCAGGACGAGCATGTAGCAGAACTGGAGGATCGGCCAGCGCCACCCTCCGGTTTCGCGCCGCATTATGGCCACGGTGGACATGCACTGCAGCGCGAACACGAAAAAGACGAGGAGCGCCACCGCCGCGCCCAGGTCGAGATCCTGCTGCAGCGCCGCCTGCAGCTCGAACGCGTCCTCTTCCGCGCTCTCCACCCCGTAGATGGTGCCCAGAGTCCCGACGATCACCTCTCGGGCAGCCAGCGACGTCACCAGGCCGATCCCGATGCGCCAGTCGAACCCGAGCGGCTCGATCGCCGGCTCGATGACCTGCCCGATCTGCCCCAGGGCGCTGTCGCCGATTACCGGGGCCTCGCCGCCCGGCGTCCTGGGGAACTGGGTCAGGACCCAGAGCACGACGGTGACGGTCAGGATGATCTTGCCCGCGCGCCGCAGGAAGACCTTCGTGCGGTCCAGCAGCCGCGTCAGGATCGACCGGGCCGTCGGCAGCCGGTAGGGGGGCAGCTCCATCACGAACGGAGCCGAGCGTCCCCGCAGGAGCGTTCGCTTCAGGAGCGCAGCCGTGCCGATGGCGGCGACCACACCGAGCAGGTACAGCCCGATGAGCACGCCGGCGCGAACCCCGAGAAACGGTCCCAGAAGGGGTCCGGCGGGGATGAACGCCGCGATCAGCAGCGCGTATACGGGCAGGCGGGCCGAGCAGGTCATGAACGGCGCGACGAAGATGGTCGCGATCCGGTCCCGTTCGGCCTCCACGGTGCGGGCGGACATGATGGCGGGCACCGCGCACGCGTAGGCCGACAGCAGCGGCAGGAACGACTTGCCCTGCAACCCCACCCGGTGCATGAGACGATCGGCGATGACCGCCGCGCGGGCCATGTAGCCGGAGTCCTCGAGAATGGCGATGAAGAAGAAGAGGATCAGGATCTGAGGCAGAAACACCATCACCGAACCGACGCCCGCCCAGACACCGTCGAGAAGCAGCGAGCGGAACCAGCCGGCGGGCAGCACTCCGCCGAGGTATCGTCCCGAGGTCGCGATGGCGGCCTCCGTCGCGTCCATCAGCGGCACCGCCCACGTGAAGATCGACTGGAAGACGATCGCGACGACCGCCGCGAAGACCACCGGGCCCCAGACACGGTGCAGTACCAGGGCGTCAATGCGCTGCGTCGAACGCGATGGACGGGGTGCCTGAAACGCTGCCGCCCGCCCCAGTTCCCCGGCGCGTTGGCGGCGCCCGGCGAAGACATCGATCACCGGGAGCGCGCGACCGGAGCCCCGTTCCTCCCCATGCTCCGCCGCCGAAACGATGGGGCACGCCCGCACCTGCTCGCCACCGGTGTGCAGCGCGTCCAGAAACGCGTGGACCGGGTGCAGCGTGCCGACGTCGCGCGCATTGACCAGCGCAACCTCGACGCCCAGTTCATCCGACAGGCGCGAGCATCGGACCGTCCCCTCGCGTCTGTCCAGTTCGTCGGCCATGGTCAGTACGACCAGCGTCGGAATCCCCACCGCCAGCACGGGCTCGGCGACCATCAGGTGCGACTTCAGGCGTGTCGCGTCCAGCACGAGAACGATCGCATCGGGCTGCCGGCCGCCCTCGATTTCGCCCAGGAGCACGTCGCGCGTGACCATCTGGTCGAGACTGCGCGGGGAAAGGCCGTGTACGCCCGGGAGATCGATCAGTTCCACCGGCCCGGCCGGCAGATTGGCGATACCGGACCTGCGTTCCACGGTGACGCCGGGATAGTTCGCCACCCGCTGGCGAAGACCCGTGAGATGGTTGAATAGCGTGGACTTCCCCGAGTTGGGAGGACCTACCAGGGCAACCAGAGGAGTTCCGTCATCCACACCGGTCCCGCCCGCCGAAACCCGGTCCAGCGTGGCGGACCCAGTCGCTCCGTTCAATTGGAGTCGAGAACCCCCGCGGCTTCCAGCGAGCTGCGCACGCACAGACAGGACGCGGTCTCTTTTCGCAGTGCAACGAGTTCCCCGTCCACCCGATAGACTGTGGGGCCCCCCGCCGGAGCGTGCCGGATTGGGCAGAGCTTGCAGCCAGGCACAATCCCCCTCTCGAGCAACGGCTCAACGTCGTCGCCGGCCACGTCGATTCGGACCAGTACGACTTCTTCCTGCAGAGGAACGTCCGCCAACATGCGGTCAGCGGGTGTGTCGGCCGTGTCTCGCCTGCGTTTCACACTTCCCTCCGGACGGAGATTTGTGGTTGGTGGGTCCATGCCATGGGCCGATGGGAACCGTTGAGATTGAGACTGATTCTCAATCGGCCAACCGGGTATTAGAGTAAGGTGGTGTTCCCGAAATGGAAAGGCCCGCCCAACGCCGGAGGCCGCGCTTGCAGGATTCCTACCCGGTGCCACGCGCCACCGCCGAGGTGGTGGAGGTGATCCGCCGCAGCCGTTTCGTCAGCTGTGCGGGACGCGCCGATTCGCGGAAAGCCGCGCTACGCTTCGTGCGCTCCGTCAGGGAGCGCTTCCCGGCGGCGACGCACTACTGCTGGGCGTTCAACGCGGGCCCGCCCGGATCCACCGCGCAGGTCGGCGCCAACGACGACGGCGAGCCCCACGGCACGGCGGGAATGCCCATGCTGAAAGCTGTTCTCCACTCCGGACTGGGCGAAGTGGTGGTCGTCTGCGCGCGCTACTACGGCGGCGCGAAGCTGGGGACGGGCGGGCTGGCGCGTTCATACGCCGGAGGCGCAAAGCGCGTCCTGGCAGCCTGCCCCACTGAACGGAAGGTGGACCGCGTTGCCGTACTGATCACGGTCGACTACGAGGCGTCCCGGCGCGTTGACGGGCACCTCCGCGAACTGGACGCCAAAGTCGTCCAGCGGGATTATGGCACCGACGTTCGCTACAGGGTGCTGATCCCCGTCGCCAACCGATCCCGCCTACGTTCCGCGGTTGCGGACGCTACGGGGGGGCGTGGGCAGTTTCAGGATCCAGGCACATAGCCAGAGCCTGGAAGCCGCCGGATCCGGCAGCGGTTAGTCCACTCGTATGACGTTTTCGGCCGCAGGCCCCTTCGCACCGTCGACTACGTCGAATTCGACTTTCTCGCCTTCGGCAAGGCTCCTGAAGCCCTCCGCCTGGATGGCGGAGAAATGGACGAAGCAATCCTGCCCATTGTCGGCCCTGGAAATGAAGCCAAAGCCCTTCTGGTCGTTGAACCACTTGACGGTTCCCTGCATTCGCACGTTGCTGCTCTCCCTCGTGTCACGGTGCTGTCTGCGGATCCACGGACCGGCCACGCGAACCTCGTCGAGTGGCTTGGCGGGATACTGCGGAAAGAAATGGACGGGCGCCCCCTCTTCGATATCGGGGCCCGCCGTGGATGTGGGTTGGAATCTGACCGCGCAGACATGCTCCTGATTGGTAAGGGCGAAAGCTGGCAGCAAATGTTGCCGGGGTCAACGGGCACGGACGCAAGAGTCGGCGTCGGGCGCATCCGGGCCGGCGCACCAATGGTCGAAACGGCGGCGGTGTTTCCGGGGACATGACACTAGATCGGAACCCCGGCCAGCCATAGGGCGAGCGCCGTACTGAGGGGGACCACGATGTTGTCGTCGAGTCCGCTGGGCAGCACTTCGGCAGCTGCCGCGACCGCGGCCGCAAACAAGCCGGCGCCAATTCCTGCCATGGGCGTCAGCACACCGGCCGAGACCAGGAAGAACACGCCGGTGCCCTCCCATGTGCCCTTGCCCAGGCGGCGCCGACCCCAGATGCGTCCGACCACGCTCGCGGCCGGATCGGCAAACGCCAGGACAAGAATCGAGGGAATGAACAGCCGAGGCGGAAAGATCACCAGCACCGCGAGCGCGCCGGCCAGGTACCATGTGGACGACGCGATCCTCGCGGCCTCCCGCGGCGAGGCAAGGCCAGAGAACATTCGGAAGAACGCCGTGTTCGCACCGACGAACCGGAGACGGGCCCAATCCAGGAGGAGCGCCGCGACCAGGCCACCGCCGATTCCCGCCAGCGCCGCCACGGACTCCGGTCCGGTCAACTGCACGAAGGCGATGAGCCCCAGTCCGCCCACGGCGTGAAACAGGCGGCGCCATGGCTGGACGCCCTCCGTCCTGCTCACGGCCCGCTCGAATTCGGCCATCCGTCGCCCGCCGGTTTGCCTGGTCACTGTTACGACACCGTTACGTCCTTCCGGGAAACACGTTACCGAGGGTCCGCATGTTCCTGCACGAAGCGGGGACCCTGCACCCGTCCCGGCTGCCCGGCACCTTACGGACCAACGGTCAAAAAAGGACCCGATGAACTACAGGACAAGAAGCCCTTTCCTCTTCCTGGCGGCGGCGCTCGCTGCGGCCCTTCCCACCGCCACAGCCGGCCAGACCGGAAAGATCGTCGGCCGCGTCGTTGACGGGAATACCGCGCAGCCGATCCCCAGCGCCCAGATCCAACTGGACGGCGGCACCATCGGAGATCTGTCCGCGATCGATGGTCGCTTCGTCCTGCGCAGAGTCCCCCCGGGAACCTACAACGTCGTCGTGCAGATGATCGGTTACGCGACCAAGACGCTGACCGGCGTCGCCGTGGGCCCGGATGACGTGGCCACAATCGAGGTGGGCCTGGACCAGGCGGCTCTGGAGCTGGAGGGCATCACGGTCGAGGCCGAAGTCGAGACGGGATCGACCGCGGCGCTGCTGAATGAGAGGCAGACCGAGTCATTCGTCGTAGACGCCATCGGCGCGGACCAGATCTCGCGCTCACCCGACGGAGATGCGGCGGCCGCGCTCAAGCGCGTGCCGGGGTTGTCGGTTGTGGACGGGAGGTTCGCGTACGTGCGCGGACTGGGTGAGCGGTACAGCTCGACGACCCTGAACGGGGCCCCGCTGGCCTCCCCCATGCCCGACCGCAAGGTCGTTCCGCTCGACGTGGTTCCGTCGGATCTGCTCGAGTCGATCGTCACGGCCAAGAGCTACTCGCCCGACCAGCCCGGCGACTACGCGGGGGGACTGGTGGAGTTGCGCACCAGGGACTTCCCGGCGCGGCGCATCTTCTCGATGTCCGCATCCAGCAGCTACAACTCGGCGGCGACCTTCGCCGACGGCCTTCGCTACGCGGGAGGGGGTCTGGACCTGCTCGGCTTCGACGACGGCACGCGCAACCTGCCCACTCTGCTTCCCAACGACCGGCGGGTCATCTTCCCCAACTTCACGCGCAGCGACCTCGAGCGCTTCGGCGAGGCGTTCGGCGGAGACTGGGGGCCGACAGCCGGGAGTCTCCCACCCAACTCCTCCTTCGGCACCTCCTTCGGCGACGATCTCGAACTCTTCGGCCGCTCGCTCGGTGTCCTGGGTTCGCTGACCTACTCCAACTCGTACGGCAACAAGAGCGACGTGATCGAGCGGGTCTTCTCCACCTCCGGTCTGGCCAATCCCGAAGTGGACTACACCGGGAACGAAACCACCCACTCGGTCTCGCTGGGCGGCCTGGCAAACCTGTCGTACGAGCTGACGCCGACCAGTCGCGTCACCGCGAACTTCGTCTACAACCGTCTGATGGACGACGAGTCGCGCGTCTACGAGGGCTACAACCTCGACTCGGGTACGGACCAGCGGAACTACCGCATCCGCTTTCTCGCGCAGACGCTGATCAACGTACAGCTCAAGGGTGAGCACCGGATCGGCTTCCTGAACAACGCCAAGCTGGACTGGCGGGGCGCGTGGTCCCGGGCCGGCCGCTACGAGCCGAATACCCGCGAGGTGCTCTATCGCGAAGTGAACGGACGTTTTCTGTTCGACAACTTCGTCTCGTCCGGCTCGGTCTTCCACCAGGACCTCCTGGACGACACCTGGAGCGGCGCGGGGGACCTGGACATTCCCTTCACGGTCGGCGACCGCACCGGAGCCATCAGGCTGGGCGGATCCCTGAGCAGCAAGGAACGAGGCGCCTTCACGCGGCGCTTCCGCTATCTGCTGATCCCGGGCGGCGTGGTCACGAACGACGTCCGTCAGCGGGATCCGAACGGTCTCTTCAATCCCGAGACGATCGCCTCCAACGGCTTCGAACTCGTCGAGGCCACGTTCCGGCCCGACAACTACGACGCGCAGGAGGACATCAGCGCGGGCTACGCACTGCTCGACACGGAAGTATCGGGATCGCTGAAGGTCTTGGCGGGACTGCGCGTGGAGTCCGCGTCGCAAACGGTCACCCCCTTCGATCTGCACGATGTGGGACAGGCGCCGCTCGCGGGGGCGAACCTGGACAACACCGACATCCTCCCGGCGCTCAACATGACCCTGAGGCTGCAGGAAGGCATGAACCTGCGCCTCGCCGCGTCGCAGACCCTGGCCCGTCCACAACTTCGCGAACTGGCTCCCTTCTCGTTCGCCGACTACGCGGGCGGCTACCTGACCGTCGGCAATCCCGAGCTGATCCGATCGCTGATACAGAACTACGACGCCCGCTGGGAGCTCTTCCTTGCGCCGGGCGCCCTGGTCGCGGCCAGCGCCTTCTACAAGACCTTCGAGGACCCCATCGAGGTGGCGGTCCTGCCGAGCACCGAACTGCTCAAGTCCTGGGTCAACGGCGGTTCCGCCAACAACTACGGAATCGAGTTCGAATTCCGGTCGGACCTCGGCGCCCTGTCGCCCGGACTCAGGTCCGTGTCGCTCAACAGCAACCTGACGCTCGTGCGGTCCGAAGTGACGACTCCGGACGTGATCCGCATCTACATCCCGGGAGAGGGGGGCACGGATCTTCCGGTCGTGCCGAAGACGCGAGCGCTGCAGGGGCAGTCCCCCTATGTGGCCAACGTTTCGCTGACCTACGCGTCGGGGTCCGGCAGCTCGAGGGCGAGCGTGCTCTTCAACCGTTTCGGACGCCGTATCGACGCCGTCGGAGGCCAGGCCACCGCGGACGTTTTCGAGGAAGCCCGCAGCCAGCTGGACATCGTCCTGGAACAGCGGCTCTCCAGCGGCGCCAAGGTCAAGCTCTCGGCGAGCCGCCTCCTCGGCAACGTGGTCGAATACACCCAGGAAGGCGACCTGCTTCGCCGCTGGGACAATGGCAGGACGGTATCCCTGTCCGTCGGCTGGGACACCGGAAACTGACCCAAACAAGGAGACTTGGGAAAATGAACCTGACAAGGAGACTTGGGAAAATGAACCTGAAGGGACGCCTGCTCTGCGGAGCACTCGCCACGGCTTTCGCCGTCCTTGCCGCCGCCTGTGGCGACGAAGAGGGTGGCATTACCACTCCGCCCGCGCAGCCCCAGCCACCCGCTGCTCCGACAGGGGTCGCGGCAACCGCGGACGGCAACGACGTCACGGTACGGTGGAGCGGCACGGCCGACAGCTTCACGGTGGAGCGCCAGACCACCGGCACCGGCTTTTCGTCCATGGCCACCGGCGTGACCGGTACCAGCTACACCGACGCCGGCCTCCAGCCGGGAACCTACTCGTATCGCGTGATCGCGGTCGCGGGCGGCCTGTCGTCGGATCCCTCCGACCCGGCGCTGGTCGAGGTGAGCGCCGTGGATCTGCGTGCCGACCTGTCCGGCACCATCAGCGGCCAACGCACGCTCAGCCCCGATTCCATCTACATCCTGTCGGGCATCGTGACCGTGGATGACGGCGGTGAGCTTCACATCCCCGCCGGAACGACGATCAAGGGGAACGCGGCCGTACAACCTTCCGCGCTCATCGTGCGGACCGGCGGCAAGATCTTCTCGATGGGCACCGCCGAAGCGCCGGTGGTCCTGACCAGCTCCTCGCCCGAGGGCGAGCGCCGGGCGGGCGACTGGGGAGGCGTGGTCATCAACGGCCGGTCCCTGTGCAACTTCCCCGCGGATTCGTGTGTGGGCGAGGGCTCTTCGGGTCAGTACGGCGGCACCATGGTCGACGACGACAGTGGCGTGATGGTCTATACGCGCATCGAGTTCGCCGGCTTCGAGGTGTCGTTCGGAAACGAGCTGAACGCGCTGACCCTCAACGGCGTGGGCGCCGGCACCGAGATTCACCACGTGCAGACCAACGTGGGCCTGGACGACGGGATCGAGTTCTTCGGAGGCACGGTGGACCTGAAGTACGCACTCGTCACCAACGCGTCCGATGACAGCTTCGACTACTCGACCGGCTGGCAGGGCCGTGGCCAGTTCTGGATCGTGCAGCAGAACCCCGACGACGCCGACAACGGCTTCGAGGTGGACGGCAACGAAGAGGACTACGCCGCCACGCCGCTGACCGATCCCGTGATCTACAACGTCACGCTGGTCGGTGGCGGCGCGGAAGCCTCCGACGGCGCCGACGGCCTGCGGCTGCGCCGGGGCACGGCGGGCCTGATCGCCAACACCGTCGTGATCGGCTTCCCGGGCGACGGGCTGGACGTGGACGACCCGCAGACCTTTGCGCAGGGCCTCGAGATCCGCAACTCGATCCTCTCGGGCAACGCGGACACCTATGAGGCGACAGAGGAGGAGACGTTCTTCATGACCACCGACTGGGCCAACCGGGTCGAGACCGACGTCATGATGGCCGATCCGTACAACCGCGACGGGGCGCCCGACTTCACCCCACTCGCCGGCTCGCCGCTTCTGACGGGAGCGGCAACGCCTCCCGACGACGGGTTCTTCACCGTGACCGACTACATCGGCGCGGCCGATCCGAGTGGCGCTGACAAATGGTGGATGGGGTGGACCTCGTTCGCCATCAACTAGCGTTCGTGGGGCTGCTTGTCACCGCGGCCGGGTGCGGAGGCAAGCAGCCCTTTCCGGGTTCGGCCAGCGATCTGGACGCGCTGGGGCGCGACGTGCTGGAGGCGTTTGAGCAGCACGACCTTGAGGCCCTGGAGAGCATTCGTCTGTCCGAGACCGAGCACAACACCGTTGTGTGGCCCGAACTGCCGGCGGCGCGGGGACCTTCGCCCTATCCCCTCGATCTGGCGTGGCAGAACATCGAGCTTCGGAACCGGCGCGCGATCTCCAGAGCGGCAAAAGCGCTGCACGCGGCCGGACCGCTCGAATTTGCGGGAGTCGAGTGCGTCGGCGGAACCAGGCCGTTCGACACCTTCGTGGTGCACACCGATTGCCACACCCGTTTTGCCGCCCGCGGACGGCTCTACTCGATCCAGCTGTTCAAGGACGTGCTCGAGAGGGACGGCGGATTCAAGATTTTTCGCTACTACGACGAAGAACCCAGGCTCGTGAAGGGACCATGAAACACGTCGCATCCGTCGCCCGGACCGGTACCGCGGGGCTGGGCGCGCCCGCAAGAGGCAGGAACACGAAGATGGCTGCACGGATTCTGGTCGTCGAGGACGAAGCGGAGGTCGCCGCGCTGATTGCCTATCAGCTGACACGGGAGGGCTACCGTGTCGAGACCGCGCTGAGCGGCACGGCCGCGCTCGAGGCTCTCGAGCGTCAGCTGCCCGATCTGCTGATCCTCGACCGCATGCTCCCGGGCCTTCACGGAGACAGCGTGCTGAAGGTGGTCCGCTCCGACCCGACTCTGGCGGGAGTGCCGGTGCTGGTGCTTACGGCCAAGCGGGAGCAGGAGGACAGAATCCGGGGACTTGAGCTGGGGGCGGACGACTACCTCACCAAGCCGTTCAGCCCCAGGGAACTCGTGCTGCGGGCCAAGGCGATTCTGCGCCGGGCGCAGGGGGACCTGGTCCAGGCACCGCGCGGTGGGAGGATTCTCCGCGCCGGTGCGCTCCGGGTCGACACCGGCGCATGCGCCGTCACGCTGGACAGCAACGAAGTACAGCTGACCCCGACCGAGTTCCGGCTTCTGTGTACGCTCATGGAACGCCGTGGACGCGTGCAGAGCCGGCGTCAGCTGCTCACCGAGGCGTGGGAGGTCGATCCCGCCGTCGCCGGCCGCCTCCGGACACGCACGGTCGACATGCATGTCCGGAGGCTGCGCGCCAAGCTCGGCGCCACGGGCCTGTGGATCGAGACCGTCCGGGGCTTCGGCTACCGGTTTCAGCCACCGATCGGGTCGCCCGGCGGAAGCTGAAGCGACTGTCCCGGCGTCGTGTTCTCGATCCGCTGCTGCCAGCGGCGGATGTCCGCAGCGACCAGGCGCTGGTGGGGCGACGGGTCCACCACCGCCTCCAGCCGCAGGGCGAGCGTGGCGAGGCGGTCCGCGAGCACGGCGCGCGCTTCGGTCATCGTGGCGGCGCTGCCGGCCTGCTGCATCATCCGGTCGGCGACCGCGCGCTGAATGGCGTGCTGGACCTGGCGGCGGTAGGAGTCCGCTTCGCCGGGGGCGTCCCAGGTCGCCGCGATCAGCCGGTCGGCCACCTCTTCCAGATCCGGGTAGTCCCCCATGCTTCCATAGACGACGAGCCGCGCCATCCGCGCGGGGTGCAGGATCTCGCCGACGGTGAAGTCGGCGGCCGCCTCCGCCGCGCCCAGCGGGTCGAAGAGAAGTCCCGTGTGGCCGGCGAAGACCTCGCCTTCTTCGTAGCGGAAGGCCGGCGGCGGGACCATCGCGACCACCTCCTCGGGCAGCGCCAGGAAGTCCACGGTCATCGCCGACAGGATCGTCTCCAGCGCGCGGCGCTGCTCCTGGCCGGAAACGATCGTAACCGGAGTCTGGCCGTCGCCCTTGACCGCATAGGTGTAGTCCGCGCCTCCCAACGTCTGTGCCGCGGCGCGCAGCTGGAAGCGGTGGTGCATGTACAGCGGCAGCAGGACGTACTCCAGGTCCGATAGCGGCCGGCCCGCGCTGATCATGGACGTCCCGAAGTTGCCCATGCCGATGTTGCGGACCTCGATTTCGTGTTCGAGGTGGTCCACCAGGTTGGCGCCGTTGTCCCAGACGCTCGCGTAGGGGTGGCCCGCGCCGATGAAGTTGTTGTTCGAATGCGCCATGAACACGAGGCCGTCACGGATCCCCTGCATGACGATCTCGTCAAGCGCGGCGACTTCGTCCGTATCGTCCGGGAACTCACGGTAGAGCCAGTTGACGGAGAGCTTGTCGTACTCACCGATGCGCTGAACGTAGGCGTTCCCCAGGTCGAGGCTGCCGCCTTCGTCGATCTCGACATACGGCGCGGGATAGTCCATCACGCTCTCGCGCCCGTAGGTGCTGGCAAGGTAGTTGTGGGGGAATCCGATCGTGTGGCCGACCTCGTGCGCGGACAGCTGGCGAACCCGCGCCAGCGCCATCTCCACCGCGTCCGAGTTGCCGGACACCTGGGCCAGGTATTCGAAGTCCGGAGCGGCCGCGAGATTGCACGCCATGCCGTGGCCCGAATGATCGACGACTCCCCACGGATCCAGGCCGGACAACGCACCACCCTGGGCGTCACCCCCAACCGTACCCGCAAACGGCGCGACCATTCCCTGTCCGTGCAGGTAGTCCTGCCGCAACCGCAGGCTGCCGAGGTTGACCACGCCGCGGATGATCTCGCCGGTGCGCGGATCGGTGACGGTGTTGCCGTAGGAGTATCCGCGCGTCCGCCGGTGCGTCCAGTGGATCATGTTGTAGCGGATGTCCTGCGGATCGACGCCCTCGGGAAGCACCTCCACCCGGTAGGCGTCGATGAAACCGGCGGCTTCGAACGCCTCTTCCCACCACGCCGCGCCGTCGATCAGCGCGCTGCGGATCGGCTCGGGGGTGCCGGGATCGACGTAGTAGACGATCGGCTCGACCGGCTCCGAGGGCCCGGGCCCCGGGTTGCGCTTCTGGAGGCGGTGGCGCAGCGCAAGGCGGACTCGAAGGTCCGCGTCGATCGGCGTCGCGTAGTCGAACAGCGTGGGGCCGTTCACCCCGATGCGCGGATCGGCGATCCGGGTCCGGTACCCGTCGTCAGGCAGCTGGATGAACGAATGATGCTGGCGCAGGGTGACCGCTTCCGGGTTCACGGCCACGCCCCTGACCAGGCCGCCCGGGTTATCACTGGCGAAGGTGAGCAGGGATTCGACTTCGGTGTTTTCCGGGAATGACCTCGTGGCGGGCATGTGAATGGCTGAACGGGACGGGTCCAGGCGGAAGTTGCCCTGGCCGCGTTGCGCGATCTGCCCAATCGCGTTGCGCGCGTCCCGGATGAAGAACGGGGTGGCGTCCACCAGTACCCGGTCGCCCGTGCGCGCCACGATGTCGAAGCCCCAATACACGGACGGCGCAAAGGCGTCGCGCACGGCCTGCACCTCGGTCGGGTTGTCGCTGCGTGCCTGAAACTGGTAGTTGGGCTCCATTAGCAGCACGCGGGGACCAACTCGCTTCGCTTCGAGCACGTGGGTGCCGCGCAGCTGCCCCCGGTCGATCCCCACCGGGTTGGATCCGAGGCCGGAGCCCATCGAGATCTGATACAGGAACTCACCGCCCGCGAGATCGAGCTCCCAGTAGAGCGCGCCCGTGCCGTCGTCCCAGTAGAGGTTGAAGAACCCCTCCATCGGGTCCATTCCCTGGGTCTTCTCGGCGATGGTGGGGTGCGATTCCTGGGCTGCGACGGGCTCTGCGGCAACCGCTGCGGCCGCGACGGCCAGTGCAGCCGAAAAGAACAGGCGGAGGGAACATGCGGGCGTGATCGAGGCGAACATCTGGCTACCTTCCCCGGGCTTTTGCCGGCGCGCTGGATTCGTCGGGCCGCCGCATCCGGCGAGGGGCCTTGCGGCGGCTGAGGATACGTCGGAGAGACTGAGAAAGACTGGCGGCAGGCGCAAGGTTGCCGATGACCCCCGGCCCGTCCTGTGCGAACCGCTAGCGCGGTCCTTCCACGAGCATCGGCGGAACGCGCGCCAGGGTCGCCTGTTCGAGTTCGTAGGCGTACGCCAAAAGGTCGGCGTCCGTCCACAGGTCTCCGATGAAGGCCAGCACGAACGGCGTCCCGTCGTCGTAGTAGGCGAAGGGCACGGTGACTGTCGGAAGTCCGATGTCGTTGATGATGTTGCTCGGCAGTTCGGCGTGGTTGTTGGGCCGGTAGTCCGGGCGCTCCGGGTCCTCCACCATCGGTCGAATGGGCTCGCCCGCCTGGGGAAAGAAGAGCCCGTCCAGTTCGTTTTCCTCCAGCACCGCCCGGAACAGGGCCCGGATCTCCATCCGCCATGCCTGGAACGCGTCACCTTCCTCGGTGGCCGTCGGCGCGGCGGGCGGGCGGCTGCGGCGGCCGCGCCGGAACTCACGCCCCGTGAGCGCCTCCCACTCCGCGATCGTGCTGAAGGCCGCGTCAGGGCCCAGACCCTGGAGATACACCAGCATGTCGTGGCTGCCCACCGACGGCACCGATGGACGTTCTTCGTACAGTTCGACCCAGCCCCGGTCCGCAAAGGGATCCTCCACTACGCCGGCACCCCGGGCCTCGAGCGCGGCGATCGCTTCGCGGTATCGGATCTCGGTCTCGGGAGCCAGCGGCAGGTAGGAATCCCGCCACCCCGGGCCGACGAGGCCGAAGCGTTTTCCTTCGAGCGCCGTGGCGCTGAGCGAGGCCGCATAGCCGCCTTCCGGGATGTGTCCGACTGCCGCGTAGGTCGCGGGATCCTCCGCGGTGGGGCCCGCGATCACGTCCAGGACGAGGGCGGCGTCCCGCACCGTCCTCGCGATCGGACCGACGACATCGCGGTAGGTGGCGTCGATGGGAACCACTCCTTCCATGGGCACCAGGCCGAAGGTGGGCTTCACGCCGACCAGCGCCTGAGCCGCCGAAGGGTTCTGGATCGAGCCGCCCGTCTCGGTGCCGAGGCCCAGCACCGCGAAGCTGGCGTTGACCGCAGTGGCCGTGCCGCCGCTGGAGCCGCCGGGCACGCGGTCGACGGCGTACGGGTTCAGGGTCTCTCCCGCGACCGAGCTGCGGGTGCGGGTGCCGTGCCCCGCGAAGTCCGGCATGTTGGTCTTGCCGAGGATGACCGCGCCCGCTTCCCTGAGACGCTCCACCGCGGCCGCGTCGTCGCCCGGAATCATGTCCACGCCACCCGCCGCCGAACTGAAGCCGTCGAAGCCCGCCGTGGTGACCAGCCCGGCCTGGTCCAGGTTGTCCTTGATGACGACGGGGACGCCGTGCAGCGGTCCCCTCGGACCGGTCGCGGCGAGCTCGTCGTCGAGGGCGGAAGCGGTATCCAGCGCGTCCGGATTCATCGAGATGAACGCGTTGTATCGGTCGTCGTACAGCGCGATCCGCGCCAGGAACGTCTCCACCAGCTGCGTTACCGTGTAGCGCCCGGCCCGCAAGTCGTCCTGCACCCGGACCGCCGTGAGTTCCACGACGTCGATGGCGGGCCGGGCCGGCGATCCAGGCGACCCTGCAGGCGATTGCGCCACGACGGAGCCGACGGGGAGATGCGCCACGATCGCCGCGGCGAGAGTCAGGCGGGTCAGTCGCGAACGTGCCATGCGGCGTCCTCAAGTCAACCGGTTTCGGTACCTTTGGGAAGCTCTGAAAGGTACTTGGTCGCCTACCGTGGCGCTCACCGCGCCCGGCGCCGCGGCGCCCCTGGAGCGCGGCGTTGCCGCCCGTTTCGCCACCGAAGCCATTGCACTACCATCAGGAACCATGGCCCGTTCGACCCAAGCCCTGATCGAACTGCTCGACCTCGAGCGCATCGAGAACAACATCTACCGAGGCCACAACCGGGACATCGGCTCCGGCCGCATCTTCGGCGGCCAGGTGCTCGCCCAGGCGCTCGTCGCCGCCCGGCGCACGATCGAGCAGCCGGACCGGGCCGCTCATTCGCTGCACGGTTACTTCATCCTGCAGGGCGATCTGGACGTGCCTGTCGTCTACTTCGTGGACTGCCTGCGGGACGGCCGCAGCTTCACCACGCGCAACGTCACCGCCATCCAGCACGGCCGGGCGATCTTCACCCTGTCGGCGTCCTTCCACCGCACCGAGGAGAGCCTTTCCCACCAGGCCCCCATGCCCGATGTCCCGCCACCCGAGGAGTTGCGCTCCGAACTGGATATCGTCCGGGAGGCCCCCGGGAAGATCCCCTCGCACCTTCGGGTCCTCCTCACGCAGGACCGGCCGCTGGACTTTCGGCCCGTGGAGCCCTACCACCCCTTCGATCGCGCGGCGCGCGCCCCTGTCCGCCGCACGTGGGTGAAGTCGTCGGGCGCACTGGACGACGACCCCGCCCATCATCAGGCTGCGCTGGCGTACGCGTCCGACTACGGCATCCTGTCGACGGCGCTGCAGCCGCACGGCCGCACCATGCGCGATCGCGATCTGATGGCCGCGTCGCTGGATCATTCGATGTGGTTCCACCGACCCTTCCGGGCCGACGAATGGCTTCTGTACGTTGTCGAGAGCCCGATCGCGCACGGCGCCCGGGGCTTTTCGAAGGGGACGTTCTTCACGCGCGAGGGGCAGATCGTTGCGTCCGCCGCCCAGGAGGGGCTGCTTCGCGTGATCAAGCCCCGAAGAAACCGATAGTCACTGAACAGCCAACACGGGAAGAGCACACATGCGCGACCGATTCGAGTCCGGACTTTCCTTCATCGACTACCTGACGACCGTCCGGAAGAACGAGGAGCTCTGGCACGCCGTCCACGAGCGCGTGCGGCTCCCGGCGGGAAGCGTCGACGCCGCGCGCGCGATCCCCGGCACCTGGCACCTGCTGGCGCTGAGCGAGGACTGGTGCGGCGATGCCATCAACATCCTTCCGGTGCTCTCCCGCCTGACGGAAGCGCTCGACCACGTCGACCTGCGCGTGTTGTCCCGCGACGAAAACCCCGACATCATGGACGCGCACCTCACCAACGGCAGGAGCCGGTCGATCCCGGTGGTGATCCTCCTTGACGAGGACTACCGGGAACGCGGCTGGTGGGGGCCCCGGCCCACCGGTCTGCAGAAGTGGGTGATGGAAGAGGGGATGAAGATGGAACCCGGGCCGCGCTACGCCCGCGTCCGCCGTTTCTACGCCCGTGACAAGGGCAAGGCGATCCTGGCCGAAGTCCTGGACCTGCTTAGGTCGGCCGCAACCTGAACCCCGGGACGGGGTGCGCGAACTGCACCGCACGCGCGTTGCGGGGCCATCGCCTCCCGCTTTTGCGTGGACCTTGCGAGTACCTTAGAGTCAGTGTGCAATTCCTCCCAGCCGGAGCATCGATGTCAGGACTCCGCCTCCTTCCATGCTTGTCCGTCGCCGCAGTCTGCGGCAGACAACCTTCGCTCGAGCATGTCAGACCTCCACAACATTCTCGCAAAGAGCCCGAAGCCGGTCGTCGTCGATGTCGAGACGACCGGCTTCGGCGCGCATGACCGGATCGTCGAAATCGCGGTCATCACGCTCGATCCCGAGACTTGGGAAACGCAGGACGAATACGACACACTCATCAATCCGGAAAGGGACGTCGGACCGACCGGGGTTCACGGAATAACCGCCGGAATGGTGGAACTCGCTCCTGTGTTCGAAGAGGTTCTTCCACCTCTCGCCCAACGACTACGCGGTGCCGTCATAATCGCCCACAACCTGCCGTTCGACACGCGCATGATGGGCTTCGAGTTCGAACGCCATCATGTACCCATCAATTTCGGTCGGGGTTGGTGCACCCTGAGAGCAACCCGTGAAAAGCTGGAAGCTGCATGCCAGCGTGAAGGCATTCGACTGGAAAACGCGCATCGCGCGCTGACCGACGCCCGAGCAACGGCAGAACTCGCCAAGCGGCTTCAGTTGGCGGAGAAGAAGGGCTCAACGCGCCCCGTGCAGGTCGATGCAATCGACGCCCCAATCAACCTGCGTACGCATCGGCGAGGTCTGGCGGATGCCGGCACGAGTCCGATGCATCGGGTCGTCTATCGGTCGCCGTATCCTCATGGGGACGAGGCCATGGCCCACTATCTCGATGCCTTGGACTGGGTTTTGGATGACGGCGTCATCGACCGCACCGAGTGGGCCGCGATGGATGACCTCGCGAGGGAGTGGGGACTTTCTGCGGCCAAGCAACTTCAGGCCCACCACTCCTACGTGGAGTGCATGATTGCAGCCGCTGAGAGAGACGGCTTCGTAAGTGAGGCGGAACACGCGATTCTGACGCGGATCGCTGGTCAACTGCGGGTGGATGCCGATATACCTGAGCCGAGCCACAGCGCAGGAGTCCGACGACTGACGCGAGGAATGCGGATTTGTTTCACCGGGGAGGCGGTAGTGGAGGGTCGCATATGGAAGCGTGCGGACCTCTGGGAGATTGCACGCAGAAACGGTTGCGAGCCGGTAACGAGCGTAACCAAGACTGATCCGTGACACGGCGATGAGTGGTGCCAAAGGCCAGGACGCCCCATCGGGACCACAAATTATAGTCGAGAGCCTATACGCATTGCTGGCTGTAGGCTCGGTGATCCTCTTCGGCCTGCGGGAGATGTCTTCTCTCCAGGGAGAAGTCCTCCACTTGGCGGAGCTGGCCGATCTGCTCGTGTGCGGCCTCTTCTGGATGAAGGCCAGCTGGGATCTCTTCCGAGCTCCTTCCAGGCTCGACTGGCTGCGCTGGGGCTGGGCCGATCTGCTGGCGTCGATCCCGACCGTGGGCTTTCTCAGACCGCTCAGGGCCCTGAGGCTGATCATGATGGTCAGAGTCATCCGCTCGACGACCCGTGGCATCCATGGGATAGCGACCTACTTCAACATGGACAGAACCCGGTCCGTGGCGGCCACCGTGTTCGCACTCATCGTGATCTCGGTGCTGACGAGCAGCTTCGTGGTCCTCGGGGTCGAGAGCGGAGCACCCAACGCCAACATTCTGACTGCTGAAGACGCCTTGTGGTGGGCAGTGTCTACGCTATTCGGCGCGGAAGCAGCTGGCTTCGGCGATCACCACACAGTCACAACGGGCGGTAGATTGATGTCCCTCTGGCTGCTCGTCCTCTCACTGGGGCTTATCGGTTCACTTGCAGGCATAATTTCAGCGTGGATCGAACAGGAACCCGGTCAGTGACCTCACATCCCACACAACACACCCATGGCCGTTGAACGACAAACCACGTCGAAGGGCCGCGCCATCGGCATCTGGCTCGGTCTCGGCGCCTTCATCCTTCTCCTCGCCTTCCCGGTAGACCCCGGCAACGTCCCCGCCAGCCGCCTGGCCGCGGTGGCCCTTCTCATGGCGATCTGGTGGGTCACGGACGCCATTCCGCTCTTCGCCACCGCGCTGCTACCGCTCGTCCTCTATCCCCTCCTGGGGATCATGTCCGGGAACGACACCGCACCGATCTACTTCAACAGCACGATCGTGCTATTTCTGGGCGGCTTCATGATCGCCCTGACGATGGAGAAGTGGAATCTGCACCGGCGCATCGCGCTCAACATCATCCACGCGGTCGGCGGCGGGCCCGCGCGCATCGTGCTCGGCTTCATGGTCGCGGCCGCGTTCCTGTCGATGTGGATCTCGAACACGGCCACCGCAGTGATGATGGTTCCGATCGGTCTGGCCATCTGTCTGCAGATCGAGAGCGAGGCGGGGCGCGAAGGCGCTCGTCACCTGTCGGTGGGGCTGATGCTGGGGATCGCCTACGGCTGCACGGTGGGCGGACTGACCACGCTCGTGGGTACGCCACCCAATCTTTCGTTCGTCCGCATCTTCGAGATCCTCTTCCCCGACGCCCCGGCGATCGCTTTCGGCCAGTGGCTCATCATGGCCTTCCCCGTCGGCCTCGTCATGCTGGTGGTGGCCTGGTTCCTGATTACGCACATGCTCTACCGGGTGCCGGAGGGCGTGAGCATCGATCACCAGGTGGTGGAGAAGGAGCGTCACGGCCTCGGCGCGATCTCCTTCGAGGAGCGGGCGGTACTGGGGGTCTTCGCGGCGACGGCGCTGTTGTGGGTCTTCCGGGTCGACCTGCAGCTGGGCTTCCTGACCGTGCCCGGCTGGTCGCGCCTCCTCCCCGCCGCGGCCCTCATCGACGACGGCACCGTGGCCATCACGATGGCATCGATCCTCTTCTTCATCCCCGCGCGCAACCGGAAGAAAGGCGCGACGCGCGTCATGGGCCCCGACGTGATCCCTCGCCTGCCCTGGAACATCGTGCTCCTCTTCGGAGGCGGTTTCGCGCTGGCCGCCGGATTCCAGGAGACGGGACTCGCGCAGCTGATCGGGAACCAGTTCGAGGTGCTGGGCAGTCTGCCGGTGTTCGTGATGATCCTCCTGGTCTGCGCGGCGCTGACCTTCCTCACGGAGTTCACCAGCAACACGGCCACGACGGAGATGATCCTGCCGATCCTCGCGTCCGTGGCCGTCGTGACCGGCACGCATCCCCTCGTGTTGATGATCCCCGCCACCCTGTCCGCGTCCTGCGCATTCATGATGCCGGTGGCGACCCCGCCCAACGCGATCGTCTTCGGCAGCGACCGGATCACGGTGGGCGAGATGGCGCGCGCGGGGATCTTCCTGAACCTGATCGGGGTGCTCGTGATCGCCACCATCGTCTTCACGGTGGGGCTGGCGGTGTTCGACATCGATCCCGCGGTGGTCCCCGATTGGGCCCGGTCGATGGCCGAAGGGTCGCACCGGTAGTCAGCCCCCGGACAGGCTCGCGGCGGCACCGGGAGCGGTCAGGCGCTTCCCCGACTTCGGTCGACGACGGGTTGCGGGCTCCCCTCAACTTGACAGAGCGCGACGCGCCCCCGCACTTTGTTCGGCAGCCGAACAAAGTCAGACGTGGTGTTCCGGTGCTCCGCGCGTCGAGGGCCCCGGAGGTATCCGATCAACCCGGGGATGGAAATGATGACAGCAAGCGCCTCACACCGGCCGACAGTCGCAGCCCCGGCAACCCGCGGTGCTGGACGCGGCGGACCCACCCTGCCACGCGGCGGGCCCACCCTGCCGTGCGGCGGACCCACCCTGTCATGCGGCGGGCCGGTTCCCTGCCTGGGGCTGCTCGCGATCCTCCTGGGCGCCGCAGGCTGCGAGAGGGATATCTCCGTCCTGGAACCGGCGCCGTTCCCCCCCGAAGCGGTGGTCTTCGATGACGGCTTCGGTCCCGGGGTACAGTTCTCCGCCTTCGGGGGGTCGAAGGTCGACGCGCTCGACATCGAGCACGACGAGGTCTACCGCGGGACTGCGGCGCTGAAGTTCACCATCCCGGCGCCCACGGATCCCTCCGGCGGCTACGCGGGCGGCGTCTTCTATTCCGTGGTGCCCCGCGACCTCACCGGCTTCGACGCCCTCACCTTCTGGGCCCGGTCCAGCACGGCAGCCACGGTGAACACGATCGGGATCGGCAACGACAACACCGGCAACTCCCGCTATCCGGCCACGGTCGAAGGACTTCCCTTCTCCACCCGCTGGACCAAGTACGCCGTCCCCCTGCCTCTGCCCTCGAAGCTGGGCGAGGAGACCGGCCTCTTCCTGATCGCGGAGGGGTCCGAGTACCCCGTCGGCTACGACATCTTCTTCGACGACGTGCAGTTCGAGCGGCTGGGCACGATCATCAACCCGAGGCCCGAGATCGCAACGCAGACGATCAACGGAGAGCTCGGGGGAACGCTGTCGATCGGAGGCACGCGGGTCACCTTCGACGTGAACGGGACGGACCAGACGGTCCTCGCGGCACCCGCCTACTTCGACTTCACGTCGTCCAACTCCGGGGTGGCTTCGGTAACCCCCGACGGCACGATCTCCCTGGTCGGATCGGGTACGGCGACCATCACCGCCACGCTGGGGTCGACCGCGGCCGCAGGGGCCGTCACGGTCAATGTATCGGCACCGCCCACAGGTGCGGCGCCCACGCCCACGCGGCCTGCCGCAGAGGTGATCTCACTCTTCAGCGACGCCTACAGCGATGTCCCGGTCGACACCTGGTCGGCGGTGTGGGACCAGGCCGACGTCGAGGACATCGCGGTTGCCGGCGACGCGGTCAAGAAGTACACGAACCTCGCGTACGCGGGGATCGAATTCACGTCACAGACGGTGGACGCGTCGGCCATGACCGACTTCCACGTCGACCTCTGGACCAACGATCCGTCCGCCTTTCGCATCAAGCTGGTCGATTTCGGGGCCGACGGCGCCTTCGGTGGCGGCGACGACAGCGAGCACGAGATCACTCTGGATGAAGGGTCGATGCCTCCGATCGCCGCAGGGACTTGGAACACGCTGGACATCCCGCTGTCGGCCTTCGCGGGCCTTGCAGCCCGTGGTGACGTGGCGCAGATGATCATCTCCGGCGCCAGCCCGACCGTCTACCTGGACAACATCTACTTCTTCACCACCGAGCCGCCCGGCCCGACCGGGCCCGCCGAAGCCGCGCCAACGCCCACGCACGCAGCGGCCAACGCGGTGTCGCTGTTCAGCGACGCCTACACGGACGCGACGGTCGATACCTGGTCGGCCTCGTGGGACCAGGCCGATGTCGAGGATGTAGAGATCGCGGGCGACGCCGTGAAGAAGTACACGAACCTGGTCTTCGCCGGAATCGAGTTCACCTCGGCGACGGTCGACGCGACCGCGGCAACCCACTTCCACATGGACGTGTGGACCCCGGATCCGACCGCTGATCCCGCCGCACTCCGCGTCAAGCTGGTCGACTTCGGTGCCGACGGCGGCTTCCAGGGGGGCGACGACAGCGAGCACGAGATAACCCTCAACAGCGGGTCCGAACCGCCGCTGGCGACCGGCGAATGGGTAAGCTACGACATTGCGTTCGCGGACATGGCGGGTCTGACCGACCGCGGGCACCTCGCCCAGATGATCATCTCGGGCGACCCCAACACCCTGTTCATCGACAACGTCTACTTCTATTCGGCCGCTGCAACCGAGCCGGCCGAAGCCGCGCCAACCCCGTCTCACGCGGCCGAGGACGTCATCTCGCTCTTCAGCGACCCGTACACCGATGCGACGGTGGATACGTGGTCGGCCTCGTGGGACCAGGCCGACGTCGAAGACGTGATGGTCGGAGGCAACGCCACCAAGAAGTACACCAACCTGGTGTTCGCGGGGATCGAGTTCACCTCGGCGACGATCGACGCCACCGAGATGACCCACTTCCGCATGGATCTCTGGACGCCCGATCCCACCGCAGACCCTGCAGCCTTCCGCATAAAGCTCGTCGACTTCGGTGCCGACGGTGGCTTTGGAGGGGGCGACGACACCGAACACGAACTGACGTTGAACGCCATGTCCGATCCGCCGCTGGCGACGGGAATGTGGGTCAGCCATGACATCCCCCTTACGGAATTCGCGGGGCTGACCACCCGCGGGCACCTCGCCCAGATGATCATCTCGGGCGACCCCAACACCGTTTTCATCGACAACGTCTACCTGCGCAGGTGAATCCATCCGGTCGGACCACGTCCTGATGCAACGGCGGCCGGCCAGAATGCCCGGACCCATGGCGTACAAGAATCCGTCCCGTTCAGCCACAGCTCCCGAACAGGGGCTGACGACCGAGGTGCTGAACCTCCTGTGGCAGCGGCGGGAGCTGTCCCGGGCGGAGGTCGCACGCCGTACCGGGCGCTCCCGCTCCACGATCTCCGAGCTGGTCGCACGACTCCTGGACACCGGGTTGGTCGTGGAGCTGGGAAGCGGGGAGAGCCGCGGTGGTCGACGTCCGATCCTGATCGGGTTCAGGGACGACGCCGGGGTCATCCTCGGCGTCGACGTCGGTGCGACACACATCTCGGTGATCCTCACCGACCTGCGTGGTGGGCAACTTGCATGGAGTGAGCGGTCCTATCCGGTACGCACCGACCCCAGGGGCGCGGGCAGGCTGATCATCGAGTTGTGCCGCGACTCCCTGGCCGACTGGAACGGGGATCGCCGGCGGCTGCTCGGCATCGGGGTTGCCGTGCCCAGCCCGGTCGACCCGGAGTCGCCGGACCGCGTGCTGGAACGCATTCATCCCGCCTGGCGCGGCCGCGCGATCCTGGACCCACTCGACGACGCCTTCGGGGTGCCCGTGTTCGTCGACAACGACGCCAACCTCGGCGCGGTGGCGGAGCACGCGTGGGGCCAGGCCGTGGGTGTCGACGACTTTCTGTATCTCAAGGTCGCCACCGGAGTCGGCGCCGGCCTCATGATCGGCGGAGAAATCTACCGGGGCTCTACCGGGGTGGCGGGAGAGATCGGCCACATCGTCGTCGACCCCAGGGGTCCGGAGTGCGTCTGCGGGGGCCGCGGCTGCCTGGCAACCTTCGTGGGGACCGGTGCGCTGGTCGAGAGGGCCAGGAAGCTCCTCGGCGACTCTCCCCCGAGCACCCTTGCGAAGGGGAAGCTCGACATCAAGTCGATCGAGGACGCGGCGCTCGCCGACGACCCGGTCGCGCTGCGAGTCGTGCACGAGGCGGCTCATCACCTGGGCATCGCGCTGGCGGGGGTGCTGAACCTGATGAATCCCGGCTCGGTGGTTGTGGGAGGGGGTCTCGCCCGCGTCGGCGACCGGTTGCTCGTGCCGCTCCGGGAGGCCGTGTTGAGGCGCACCCTCGTCGCCTCGGCGGCGGCCGCCGATATAGGAATCAGCGAGTTGGGGCCCCGTGCCACGGCTCTCGGCGCCGCGACGCACGTGCTGGTCGCCGCCCTTGCAAATCCCCGTCTCTTTCCAGGAGTGACGTTGCCATGACCGCGAAACAATCCGCCCCGTCCCGCAGGCGCAATCGGAGCGGCCTGCGCCGCTTCGCCATCATCCCGCTCCTCGGCGCGGCTTTCGCATACGGCTGCGAAAACGGCGCGGTGGAAGACGACGCTGCCTGGCAACTGGTCTGGAGCGACGAGTTCGAGGGTCCCGCCGGACAGCTCCCCGACCCGGCCAACTGGGCCTTCGACATCGGCACCGACTGGGGCAACGCGCAGTTGGAGTACGACACCGACCGACCCGGGAACGTGTCTCTCGACGGTAGCGGCAATCTGGCGATCACGGCCCGCAGGGAGTCCTACCAGGGAAGCGCCTACACTTCCGGACGCATCAAGACGCAGGGACTCTTCGAGCAGGCCTTCGGCCGCTTCGAGGCCCGCGTCCAACTCCCCACCGGCCAGGGCATCTGGCCCGCCTTCTGGATGCTGGGCAACGATATCGATTCCGTGGGTTGGCCCGAGTGTGGCGAGATCGACATCATGGAGTACCGGGGCCAGGAGCCGAGCGTTGTGATCGGCACGATCCACGGGCCCGGCTACTCGGCGAGCGCCGGCGTAACCGGCCGCTACACCCTTCAGGGGAGCCGCTTCGACGTCGACTTCCACGTCTTTGCGATCGAGTGGAGGGAGGACGGCATCGACTGGTTCGTCGACGGCAACCTCTATCATTCGGTCGGGCGGGACGACCCGGACGGCCGCTGGGTGTTCGACCACCCGTTCTTCATCCTTCTCAACGTCGCCGTTGGCGGCGGCTTCGTGGGTCCTCCCAACGAGTCCACGATCTTCCCGCAGACCATGCTGGTCGATTGGGTGAGAGTCTACCAGAGCGAGTGACATGACCCGTCACGGCGAAACGTCCCCTCGGGACCGGGTATCCTTCCCGCACAAGATCGCGTACGGGATCGGCGGATTCGTCAACAACCTCCTCGCCTCGGCGATCGGGGGGATGGCGATCATTCTCACGCTGGCACTGGGCGTGAGTCCCGCGCTCGTCGGGCTGCTGGGGCTGTTCCCACGCATCTTCGACGCGATCACCGACCCGCTGGTGGGCTTCATTTCGGACAACACGAAGTCGCGGTGGGGGAGGCGTCGTCCGTTCATCTTCGTCGGCGCCATCTTCACCGGCATCGTGTTCGCGCTGCTCTGGCAGATTCCGGCCCCGGCACAGTTCCGTCTCAAGCTCGTCGACTACGGAGCCGACGGCGTCTACAGCGGTGTGCACGCGGTCCGCGACGAGACCGAGGCGGTGGGCGTGGCGCAGGCCATCCCGGGACGCATGGGCAACGCCCGGCGCATGGACGACGTCGAGCACGAGGTGACCATCACCCCGCCCACGCTGGTCACGGGCCGGTGGGTCGGCATCGACGTCCCGCTCGCGCGCTTCGACCAGCTCACCACGCGCGACCATCTTGCCCAGATCCTCATCTCGGGCGACCTCGAGAACGTGTACGTCGACAACATCTATCTCTACCGCGCCGGCGACGACGGCGAAGCCCCGGAGGCCGCGGCGCCCACCGACGTGCAGGGGGCAACGGCCCCGGCCACCGCCGCCCCGACGCCGACCGTGCCGGCCGACGACGTCATCTCGCTCTTCAGCGACGCCTACGACAACGTCCCTGTCCAGTACTTCTCCACCGACTGGGACCGCTCGGACGTGGAGGACGCCGTCGCCGGCGGAGACCCCGTCAAGCGCTACTACAACCTTCGCTTCGCAGGGATCGACTTCGGCGAGCAGACGGTCGACGCAGCCGAAATGACGCACGTCCACCTCGACATCTGGACGCCCGACGAGACGCCCGAAGGCCGTAGCGACATGTACTACTTCTGGCACTTCATGATCGGGTCGCTGATCTTCTTCCTGGGCTACACGGTCTTCGCCACGCCCTGGGTGGCGCTGGGCTACGAACTGACGCCGGACTACAACGAGCGCACCCGGCTGATGGGCGTGCAGAACTTCATCAGCAACTTCGCGTTCATCGTCGCGCCGTGGTTCCTCGTCATCATGACCAACCCGGACTGGTTCCGGAACCAGATCGACGGCGCGAAGTTCCTCGCCCTGATGATCTGCATCGCGACGATCGCCCTGGGGGTTCTGCCCGCCGTGTTCCTCAGGGAACGGGTCGCCCCGGCGCCGACAGCCGCCGCCGAAAGCAAGGGTCTCGGTGCCAACGTCACCGAGTTCCTGTCGGGCCTGTTGAAGACCGTCCGGTCCGGTCCGTTCCTGCTCCTGTGTCTCGCGACGTTCCTGATCTTCAACAGCTTCATCATGATCTCGTCGTTCCAGATCTTCGTGTTCATCTACCACATCTCCCAGGGAAGCCAGGTGGACGGGGCCTGGCTCGCCGGCATCGTGGGCACGGTGGGCATCGTGGCAGGCTTCGGGGCCATCGTGATCGTGACCTGGCTGGGCACCCGGATCGGAAAGCGCAGGGCGTTCTTCGTGTCGACGGCCATTTCGATGCTGGGCTACGCCCTGAAGTGGTTCTGCTACCGGCCCGAATACCCCATGCTGGCCCTGGTGCCGGCCCCCTTCCTGGCCTTCGGCCTGAGCGGGCTGTTCACCCTGATGGGCTCGATGATCGCCGACGTGGTCGATCTGGACGAGCTCCGGAACATGGACTCCAGCGGACGCAGCCAGCGGCGGGAGGGGATGTTCGGTTCCATCTACTGGTGGGTCGTCAAGGTAGGCCAGGCGGTTGCGCTCGGCCTCGGCGGCTACCTCCTGGTCGCAACCGGGTTCGATATCGACCTGGGAGGCAACCAGACGGCGGACACCCTCGTGATGATGCGCGCCTTCGACGCCTTCATCCCGCTCGTCGCATCGGGCGTGGCAATCTACGCGATCGCGAAGTTCCCGATCACCGAGGAGATGGCGCGGCGAACCCGCGAGGAGCTGGAGCGGCGGCGCGGGGCCGGAGCGGCGGTGGCGTAGCGGGACGGCGGGCGCACCACAGGGCTGCGTACCCTCGCTTCAGAACACGACCCGATAGACGACGCTCAGACTCCTTCCGGCCTCCGGCATGATCTCCTTCACCCGGGAGAGGTGATTGTGGTATTTGGTGTTCGCGGCGTTGTCGAGGCTCAGGGTCAGGACGTTCAGACGCCCGCCGACGGTCAGCCGTGCCCCTGCTGCGGCGCTCAGGACGGTATACCCGTCGGTCGGCGTCTCGAATTCGCCGACCCGATCCTGCCGCGCCGCCATCTCGGTCTCCACCCGCAGGTACCACGACGTCCTCTCGTATTTCAGGGCCACATGCCCCTTGAGCGGAGGAACCAGCGGCAAAGGCCGATCGGTCTCCTTGAGACTCCCGTTCACCGATGAGGCCACGCCCTCGAGCACCAGTCCCCGCCCCGTGTCCACGTCCACGCTCGCTTCGAAGCCGCTGAACACTGCGTCGTTGCCCCGAAATTGGTAAATGGGAAGGAGCACGCGGCTCAGGCGGCCCGTGTCCTCGCCGTAGATGTGGTTCCTGATGTCGTTGTGGAAGCCGGTCACCTCGGCCCTCAGCCGATCGGACTCGAAGCGCAGGAAGACGTCGAGCCCTCTCCCGATCTCGCCCTCGAGCGACGGGTTTCCGACTTCGAAGACGTACGCCGCCAGGTGCGGACCCTCCGAGTAGAGTTCGGTGACGTCGGGAGTGCGAAACGCCCGGACAACGCTGGCACCGAGCACCAGTCCCGAACCCGGGTTGTAAAGGACACCCAGCGACCCCGAAAGGGAGCGGAAGCCACGGTCACGGATCTCACCGATGTCGGAAACCCGATCCTCCCGCGGATCGGCCAGGGTCCAGTCGTAGCGCAACCCCGACTCGATCTGGATGGAGCCCAGGTCGATCTCTTCGAGCAGGTACAGGGCCGCCTTGAGCCGACGCGTGTCCGGCGTGTACAGCGACCCGCCGTACCCGAAATCCTCCCAGGACGCACGACCGCCCATCGCACCCGCCGTGAACGGTCCCCACCTCGCATGCCGGCCCAGGACGTCTGCGCTCACGCTCTGTTGCTCGAAGAGCGTGCCCACAATGTCCGGTGCCTCGAGCTCGCGGTGCGTGTACCAGGTGTGAGTCGCGTCGAAGCGGAGGTTGCGGAAGGGCCCGACCCGCTCATCGACCACGGTCCGGAACTTGGACGCGGTTCGCTCCATCTCGATGCGCACCCCCTCCTCGTGCCCGCCTGTGAAGCCACCCGGGATGCCGTAGTCGTTGCGGTAGCCGCGGAAGGACGTCCCCAGGCGGCCCCAGTCGGCAACGTAGGCCGTGCCCGCACCGCCGCTCCACAGTCTGCCGTCGGTGTTGCCAAGCGTGCCGGCGGGGGTCTTCAGATCTCCCGCCGTCCGCGCGGCCACCTCCACACGCAGCGGCACGCGCTCCGCGACGGCGAACACGGCCGTCGCGCTGCCAGCCAGCGAACCGGTCGCGGTCTGCGTCTGCATTGTCGCCGCGCCCGTCGGGTGGCGCGGCACGGTCGACGGAATCTCGTCGCGGATGACGTTGATGACCCCGCCCAGCGCGTTGCCTCCGTAGAGCAGCGCGCCCGGACCGCGCACGACCTCGATCCGCCGCGCCGACGACGGATCGAGCGCGGTGGTGTGGTCCGCGCCCGAGTTGGAGGCATCCCCAACCGCGGTCCCGTCCTCGAGCATCAGCACCCTGTCCCCGCTCAGCCCCCGGATCACCGGTTGCGCAACCGACGGACCCATCCTCGTGGCGGCGAGTCCCGGCATCGACGCGAGTGTACCCGCCACGGTCGCCGTCATCCGGCGCTGCAAGACATCGCCCGTCATGACGCTGACCGGCCGGAGGGCCTCGGCCGCGGCGCGTTCGCTGATCGTCGCGGTCACCACCATGCCCTCCAGCGCAATGGGCGAGGATGCCAGCTCGATCACGACCTCCGCCGACTCCGCCACCGCTCGGCGCGAGCGCGCGATTCCGACGGTGACTGCCACCGTGGCGCCCCGGTATCCCAGGCGGTCGGCGCGAATGGTGTACACGCCCGCCGCCATCCCGCTCAGGTGGAAGCTCCCGTCACCCCGCGTCACCGCCCTGGCGTCCTTCCCGACCACCGACACCTGCGCTCCCGCCAGCGGTTCACCCGTCCCCGCGTCGCGCACCTCGCCCTCGAAGACATGCAGCTGCCCCGGCTCTTGCGCGGAGACCCGGGGCACGAGAAGCGCGGCTGCGGCTGCGACCGCCACTGCGACCGCACAGAACGCGGCTGGCCCGCAGGAACGCCGGAGCGGCCAACCGGGAGACGGTCGCGCCGGAAGGGTCGGGCGAGAGGCGAACCTCCCGGGATGATCGGTCCGACCAGGCATGCGACAGGCTCCGGGGTTGCAGACGCATAAACATAAGCGTCCAGCGGGATCAGTTTCAGCAGGACGAAACGGGCAGCACTGCGTCCCCGCCCGGCATCTCGCCCGGCCACGACATCGGCAGCCGTCCCGTGAAGTCGTAGTCCCCGAAGAGCACGTCGGCCACGCCCGCACCCTCCGAGCCGGGCAGCCACGCAGCCACGAAGGCCGCCGATTCGGCCAGTTCGGCGTCGATCGCCAGCGGACGCCCCGAGATGAGGATCGTGACCACGGGAATGCCGCGCGCGGCCAGGCTGCGAATCGTGGCGAGGTCCTCCGGATGTAGAGCGGCGAGCTCGAGCGTCTGTCCGTACGGCAATAGCACGCCCGGTCCCGCAGGCAGGTGGTTCGTCCCCGGCCGAACGGGGCTCGCCTCGCGGATGTCACCCATCCCCTCGGCGTAGGGACGCTCGCCGATGACGACCACCGCCACGTCGAAGTCCCTCGCCCCGGCGGCCGCTCCACCGTTCTCGCAGAGCTCGGACCTCGGAGCCACGGCCCGAATGCCCTCCCAGATCGATGTGCCGCCCGGAACCCTGTCGTTGCCCGAGATGCCCTGCCATTCGACGGTGAATCCGCCGCACTGGCGGCCACGGTCGTGCGCGTTGCGGCCGGTGACCAGGATGCGCGCGCCACGGTCGACCGGCAGCACGCGGTCGTCGTTCTTGAGCAGCACGAGCGACTTGCGCACCGCTTCCCGAGCGACGTCGCGGTGCTCGCGCGACCCGAAACCGGCGCCGCCGGCCCGACTGCGCAGCGCGGGACGTGGCCGGTCGAAGAGGCCGCACGCGAACTTGACGCGGAGGATCCTCGTCACCGCGTCGTCGATCCGTTCCATGGGGACCGCGCCCCGCTCGACCCGGGAAATCAGCCCCGAAATGAGTTCCCGCCACGTCTCCGGCACCATGAACATGTCGATGCCCGCGTTGACGGCCAACGCCGCCGCCTCGGCGTAGTCGTCCGCGAGCGGATCGACGCCGTTCCAGTCCGAGACCACGAAGCCGGCGAAGCCCAGCTCACCCTTCAGCACGTCCTGGATCAGGTAGCGGTGCGCGTGGCACTTCTCGCTGTTCCAGCTGCTCAGGGACACCATCACCGTGAGGACGCCGGCTTCCAGCGCCGGGAGGTAGGGGGCGATGTGGACACGGCGCAGTTCCTCCTCGTCGGCAAGCGTGTCGCCCTGGTCAACCCCGGCGAGCGTCCCGCCGTCTCCGACCCAGTGCTTGGCGCAGGCGACGACGCCGTCGAGGCCGGGACGGCCGGGCCCGGCGCCGTCGCGCGCACCCTGCAGCCCGCACACGATCCGCGCCGCGTACTCCGCCACGAGCGCCGGATCCTCCGAGTAGCTCTCGTAGGTGCGCCCCCATCGCGGATCACGCGCGACGGCGAGCGTCGGCGCGAAGGTCCAGTCCACCCCCGTGGCGAGTACTTCCAGTGCGGTCACGCGCCCGATCCGCTCCACGAGATCGGGGTCCCCCGCCGCTCCCAGCCCGATGTTGTGCGGGAACACCGTCGCGCCCTGCACATTGGCGTTGCCGTGGATGGCGTCCACGCCGTACAGGATCGGGATCGCGAGATGGTCGGCGTCCTCCTCCATGGAGGCCGCCCAGTAGGCGTCGTTCATGGCCACCCAGTCGGCCGGGCGGTTGCGCCCCGGGCACGATCCCCCGCCGCTCAGCACCGAGCCGATGTGGTGCGCCTTCACCTGGGCCGCGGTGATGTGCAGCCTTTCGGGCTGCGTCATCTGCCCGATCTTCTGCGCAAGCGTCATGCGCGCCAGAAGGTCGCCGGTGCGCTCCGCAATCTCGGCCGCGCGACCGGGCACGACGCTTGTGAACCCGTTCACAATCGTGTTTGCCGGAGTGGCGTAGCAGGTAGTGCCGCTACATCCCGATGTGCAGGTACGTACGAACCTCCCATTCGCGACCGTTTTCGCCGCCCAGGTTGGCGTTGCACTCCATCCGGCCGAATTCGTCGGGCGAGAGCGCGGGGCAGTAGCGGGGCGAGAACTCGTTGAGGGTGCGCATCGCGGCACGCACGCCGAAGCGGGTCTGTGGCATGTCGAACCACTCGGGCGGGCCCAGCGTGTACGAGATGTCGCCCACGAGCTGCAGCGGGAAGGTGTGGTTGAAGTCGCGGTGGTAGTCGTACGGGCCCCAGTCGTTGATCCGCGCCATCGACTGGAACTTGATCGGGCCGCCGATCAGGCGCAGGTCCAGCCCGGCCCGGTTGATCGTGCGCTCGTCGCTGCCGTTGGGCTCTCCCTTGCCCGCGAAGACGTTGGCGATCATCCCGACGCCGTTCGGCTGCTTCGAGACCAGCCGGGCCTTGACCTCCCACAGATCCCTGGCCGGGGGCGCACCGGGGAACGCGAACGTGGAGCGCCCGTCCGCGAAGATGCCGATCCCGGCGTCCTGGGTGGTGGGGAAGTTGAAGTAGACGAAGCCGAAGGAGGTCGCGAAGCTCGCGTCCTCGCGGATGTCGCTGTCCCAGGTGTACATCCAGGTGGCGGGAGTCGGATCGTAGGTGAAGAGGATCTCGGCGGCGCGGGTCTCGCGGTTGCCGCGAACCGCGAAGGGGTCGTCCAGGATGTTGCGCGGACGCCCCGGTGCAGGCACGCCCTGCGGGACGGGGCCGATCAGGGGTTTGCGCCAGAGGAAGTTGGGCGCGACCTGCCAGTTCCCCGACGTGATCGCGAAGCCGGTGATGATGTTGCGCTGGTTGCCGCTGCCCGTGTCCTTGAGCGTCCAGCCGGTGAAGGTCTGCGTCTGGGTGAAGCCGCCGTCGGCCACGAGGCCCATGGCCGCGCCCTGCAGGTACCAGCTGAGGCGGCCCCTGGTCAGGGTGAGCTTGGCCTTGGCGCCGAGGGCGTCGGATGGCTTGATCTCGTCGTGAAGCACCCGGTAGTTGCCGGCGGAACCGTCGACGACCTGGAAGGGTTGGCCCTCCTTGGTGCTGCCCGACCAGATGCCGCCGATGTCGAAGATCGCGGTGCCGCGGGTCGCGGTCATGTGAAGCGTGGCCTTGCGGGTGGGGGGCAGCGGAATCGCGAAGGAACTCGCGGCCTTCCCCGCCTCGGCCAGGTCCTCCTGGTAGATGGCCGTGGTCTCGAAGGGCCCGAGGTTGGTCTGGTATTTGGCCAGAACCGCCGGGTTGGCCCCCCACCACAGCTCCGGACCGATCGCCACCTTCCAGCCGCTGAAGTTGCGCTTGCCGGAGATCTCCATCCCCACCGGCGCGACCCCGTTGTAGATGTCCATGTTGGGGCCGTAGTTGGCCTCCGGGTAGAGCCCGAAGAAGTCGCCCTCGTAGCCCCAGTGGTAGTGGCCGGTGCGGTAGAAGCCCTCCAGCTGGAACCACTTGTCGTCCCACGAGACGTTGGCGTTGTAGACCTTGAGGCGCTCGATGTCCTGGAGCGCGAAGGTCTGCCCGTCATCGGCTTCGATGACGCGCGAGCGGCCCCGGTTCTCGTAGAAGAGCTCGTCGATCGGGTTCTGTGGAACATCGCCCAGGATGTTGACGGAAACGGTCGTGATCATGTTCTGGACGGGCCGCGCCTCCAGATCCGCGTAAAACGACTGCATCTTGTCGAAACCGCGGTGGCTCGGGAAGGAACGGTTGCGTTCGGGCGCCTCCTCGGGCGTGCTCACCAGGTGGCCGCCCGTGCTGAAGGTCTCGAGCTCGGCTCGAATGCCGCTGAGGTGTACGCGGTCGCGGGCGGCGGACAGCAGGGCTGCGCGGTCGCCGAGCGCCTGCAAGCCGACGTTGGCCGGCTGGATCGAGGCGAAGTGCTCGCGGATGGCCGTGATGTCGGTTCCAGGGGCGTAGGGATCGAGCCTGTACGCCTCCTGCAGCGCGTAGTATGCGGCCCGCGGGTACAGCTCGTAGAGGTTGTTGTGGTCGGTGGGACCCTTAGCGACGATCCCCCACCACTCCTCGTTCATGTTGTTGTCGCCCTCGACGAAGTCCTCGGGATAGGCGTCGTTCGCCCAGGAGGCGTTCGTATCCTGGATGTCGAGGCGCGACTCCTGGCCGAACTTCCACCAGCCGTCGGTCCACTGGAAGGTGAGGCCGCCGATCGAGTTGCCGACGCGGCCCTTGCCGGCCGACTCCTCGTAGATCTCGCGCCACTGCTCGATCAGGTACTTGGCCTGGGTGACCTGGTCCTCGCGCATGTTCTTCGCGTCCCACACGTCGGCGCCGAACTCGGTGAACATGACGGGCCGGTCGAGCTTCTCGTGCACCTCCTGGAAGAGGGTGTTGAAGGAGATGCCGCGGTAGACGTTGGTGCCGAAGACGTCCAGGTCGGGGATCTCCTCGGCGATGATGTCGATGTACTGGAGGTCGCCGTTGGCCATCGCGATGGGGCGCGTGGGGTCCATCTCCTTGATGCGCGCGGCCACGTCGCCGAAGAGCGAGTACATGTAGCGGGCGCGCACGGCATCGGCCTCCCCCGCGGGCAGGTCCTCGGTCTCGGCCGAGCTCCATACCAGGCCGTAGTTGTTCTCGTTGCCGAGCAGCCACATCAGGACGCCGGGGGTGTCCCTGAAGGTGTTGACCATGTCCTCGATCTCGGCCATCACCACCGCGCGGGCGCGCGGGTCGGAGTAGTCCGTGTTCGCGTTGAAGACGCCGCCGACCGTGACCCCGTAACGGGCGACCGCGTGGTTGAGGACCGTGTAGATCCCGTACGTCTCGTAGATGTGCCGTACCCACTTCGGCGTGATGCCCACATAGGCGCGGATCGCGTTTCCGCCCATCGCCTTCAGGAGCGACATCTCGCGCTCCAGCGCCGCCTCGATGATCTCGTCGGGCTCGGTCCAGAAGTTGTAGCTGTAGGTGGTGCCGCGCGGGAAGTAGTCCCAGTTGACACCCAGGACCATGATGTCCTCGCCGTCCACCTGGAGGCGGGTGCCGGAGTCGTCCTTGACGAGTTCGATGACCGGCATATCGGGCTCGTCGGCGTCCTGCGCGGCGGCCGGGGCCGGGGATGCGAGCCCCGGCATCAGCGCGAGCATGACTGCGAAGGGCGCGAGCGTGGGTGGTGGCATCCGTGCGGCAGCGGGCCCCGTGGGCACTCGAGTGATCTGATCGCGGATCGAACTCATGGCTGCACTCCTCCCGGCGGGGCCCCGGCTACTTTGTTCGGTTGCCGAACAAAGTGCGGGCCGGAGGGCGCGCGTGTCAAGAACGCCGTCTTGTCCGCCGGCGTCAGAACGCCTTCATGTAGGTCAGCTTGACGACCCCGGTTCGCCGCTGCCACCTCTCCGTCCGCGGGTCCAGCAGGTCGCCGGTCAGGTATCCGGTGTCGAAGACCACGAAGAGGTCGCTGCCGGGGGTGTGGATCCAGTTGATGCGCACATTGGCCTGCACCTCGTTCGACACGTCGTCGTACTGGATCAGGGCGTTGGCGAAGAGCGCCCGGCTGACAGCCGCCAGGACGCTCATGCTGAAGAGGCTGGTGGTGAAATCCCCGTCCGCAACGGGAAGGCTGATTTGGTTGCGCGTGTAGTCGCCGCTGATCGTGAGGTGGGGCCCCGTCTTCCACATCCCTCCGATCGCCACCTCGGTGCCGGTTCCTCCCCAGAATCCACCCGTGGAAAAGCCTCCGCGGGCCGAAAACTCGCGGCTGTCGTTGGTGTTGAAGCGGATCTGCGCCCCGCTGAACGCATAGTCGCCGGGGATCAGTTCGCGGCCCTGGATCCGCACGGGCTCGTCGAGCCACTCGGCCCGGCGGGTGATGTTCAGCATCACGCGGTCCCCGCTGTCGAAGGTCAGCATGTTGTGAGACAGCAGGAAGGTGCTCTGCGTCTCGCCGTCCATCCCGGCGATGTGGTCTCCGCTGATCACGGTGACGAGCTGGCGTGCCCAGTCGCTCTGCTCGAACCGGGGGAACGCGGCGACGGAGCCGGACCGGGTGCGGATGTCGCGGCGTCGCACGAACCCCAGCGCCGGGTTGAAGTCGGCGGGTACCTGCGTGAAGCTCCCCCCGGCCGACAGCAGGTCGTTGCGAAGATCCGCCTCGACGGTGCCGGCGGTGGCGGCGGCTCCGGGCCGATCGCCGGTCTCCGCCGACCGCGCCACCCATCCTCTGACGGTGGAGCCCCCGAAACGCAGCTGCATGTCGCCGCCCACCACGCGGTTGCCGCCGTCTTCGGTGTTCAGGGAGGTGAGGATCCCTCCCACGGTCGTGCGGGGGAACGGATCGGCCCGCAGGCGCACGACGGAATTGAGGCCGCCGCGGAGGACCTCGCCCCGGTCGCCCAGGGCGTCGTCCGTGAAGAGGCCCAGGGCGCCCACCGACAGCGGTCCGGCCTGGCCGGTCAGGCGCGCGCCGCCCGCGATGTCGTTGGTGATTCCGATCCTGCGGCTGAAGAAGACCTGCGTCTCCTCCGAATCGCCGAAATCGAACAGCCCCGCGCGTTCCAGGAAGAATTCGCGCTTCTCCTGGAAGAAGAGGCTGAAGCGGGTCAGGTTGATCTGGACGTTGTCGGCCTCGACCTGCGCGAAGTCGGGGTTGAGCGTCGCGTCGAGCGTCAGGTTCGACGTGACCGAGTACTTGAAGTCGAGACCGAGGTCGTTCACCGTTTCGGTTGCGCCTTCGGCGGCGCCGCGCCGGCCGGTCACCGTGCTGCCCGCGATCGCGAACGGCTTCACCTCCATGTAGCGGCCGCGGCGCAGTCCTTCCAGACCCGTCAGCGTGGCATACTGGGAGACCTGGCTGAGCGCGCGGCTGAACTCCTGGCCGATGTGCGGGAAGTACACCATCTCGTTCTTCCGCCGGATGGTGCGCTCCATGAGGATCCCCATATCGAGCTGTTCCGCGTCCGCGAAACGGATGGTCGTGAAGGGGACGGCCGCCTCGACCACCCAGCCCTCGTCGGTGATGCGGGCGTGGCTGTCGTAGACCCCCTCCCACCACCAGTCCGACAGGGTCATGGACTCGTCGGTGATCAGAGCGTCGCCCTGGGTCCCGAAGGGGTTGATTTCGAAGATGTAGGCGTTGCGCCTGTCGTGATACGTGTCCAGGCCGATCCGGATGTTGTCGTCCTGATCGATCCTTCCCTCGCGGTGCAGGATGCTGCGCCGGATCCCCGACGGATCCGAGTCGTGGAGCACGACGGCGAAGTAGAGGTTGTTGTCGTCGAACGCGACCCTCAGTTCGGTGAGCTCCGACGAGGGGGCGCCATCGACGGGAACGCGCTGGCGAAAGTCGGTGACGGGCTCGATCTCGTGCCAGAAGGCCTCGTCAAGGACCCCGTCGATGGTCGGCGGCGCGGATGTGCGGACGGCGCGGACGGTGGGGGCGTCTTGCGATGCCGTGTCGTCCGTATGCCGGGACCCGGTTTCCTGGCCGAACGCCGGGCCGGCGCCGACCGCGGCAACGAGTGCGGCCGGAAGCGTCAGGCGCGCTACGCGCACACGCCCTCGAAGAGGCCGAGGGCGTGCTGCTTGGGTCTAATCCTGGTCGGCGTCGGCTTCACCGGCATCCTCGTCGCCGCAGGAGCCACCGTCGGTGCACCCGCTGGCGTCTCCGCAACACCAGCAGCAGAACCAGCAGGGCTTCGAGCGGGATTCGCCGCAGCGCCTCCGACGCAGCCAGCAGATGAGGAGGACCACCAGCAGGATCTGCGGGAGGCCGATCCTGATCGCGGAACTCCAGAACTCACCTAGAGAGGTGATGTAGAAGCTGAAGAGGTCTCCCAACATCTCTGTTCTCCTCCGCGTGTGGAGATTCGTTTCGTCTCCGGGAATCTACTGCCTACGGCCCGCCGCGGTTTCGCACCACGGCGATGTGCGATCCGTCGGGACTCACCGCGATGCGCGAGATGTCTCCCGCCTCACCGCCCAGCACGGCGATTTCGCGCCATTCGCCCCCGCCGGACCAGGCGAACAGCACACGTCCGTCGCCCATCAGGATCTCGCCTTGCGGCGTCCACGCGTGGTCCTCGCGGCCCGGCAGCGTCTGCACCACGCGCTCGCTGCGCCCGGTGGCGGGATCGAGGCGCTCGATCCACCACTCGTCGCCGTCGTCCTTGCGCACGAAGGAGATCTCGTTCGACCCGGGGATCCGGTGGAGGGAGCGTCCCAGGTTTTCGGCGACCGTGCGGATCTCGCCGGAGAGAGCGTCGCCGACCTGCAGCGTCGGCGGGTCGCCGAGAATGAACATCGCCACGGTGTGCGCGTCGGCCCACGCGTGGTATCCGACCGGCTCGGCCGTGGCGAAGATCGGCCCCATGTCGGATCCGTCGGCGCCGTACCTCCACAGGTACTGCAGTCCGCTGTTCTCGTGGATGGCCGAAAAGGCGGCCTGCCCGGGAATGGGCGTCGGCGAGAACTCGCTTGCGCCGGGTGTGGTGGTGACCCGTTCGCTGGAGCCGCCATCCAGCCGGTGGCGGTAGGTGTCCGTCTGGGTCGAGTCCACCGCCGCCGTGTAGTAGAAGGCGGCGCCGGAAGGGTCGAAGGCGGGCTGGTTGTCGTAACCGTCGCGGTCTGTGGCGTTGGCGAGGCCAGCGATGACGAGTTCGCCCTGTTCGCCGCGTTCGACCCGGCCCAGCCATATGTCGGTGGAGGGGGCACCGGCCGCCGTCGGAACGTAGTCGGTGGGAGCGGGACCGAACTGCGGGACGGGGCCGTCGGCCGGGGTTGCCGCGAAGGGATCTTCGGAGCCCTGCGTGGTGTCGGAAGCCGTGTCCCCCGTGCACGCCACCGCGAGGGTGAGCGCGAGCAGCAGGGCCGTGCCCGCCCCCGGGGCGTGCGACACGGTGCCGGAGCCGTCCGCCGGTTGCGGAGCCAGGGCAGCCGCGAGGGCGTCGCGGAAGGCGTCCGCGTCCAATCCCCACTCGTCCAGAGCCTTCCGTGCCGCTCCGTCGCCGGCGCGCGCCACGCCCAACAGCAGATGGCCGCTGGTGGTCGCACCGTTCCCCGCCTCGGCGGCCGCGGTCACGGCGGCGGCAAGCACCTCGTGGGAGGCGGGCGTGAACGGAAGATGCCCGTGATAGGTCTCGGGAAGGTCGCGAAACTCCTCCGGAAGGGATTCGAGTTCGAGTCCCAGCTGGTCGACAATCTCCAGCAGACGCGGGTCCCGTTGTGAGACGGACCCCGCAAGGATGTCGGTGGGCGTGATCGCCTCCGTCCCTTTCCGGGCGGCGGCGGCGGACGCGCGGTTCAGCGCGTGAATGGCGTCATCGGCTAGGTTTATGCTCATGGTGATGCAATCTGTACCGGTCCCCGGCTCCGCTTCAAGACCGGCGCGCACCCGGCGTGGGCGGCCGGTTCGCCGCACGGCGCGGTTCCCCTTCCTTCTGACCATGGCGCTCTTGGCGTGTGCACCGACGCCCACGCGCGATCTCGACGAGCTGATCGTTCAGGACAGCACCTACCTGGACCCGGGCACGATGCTGCCCTATTCGGGCCGGGTGGTGCGGTACTTCCGCGGCGAGGACGGGCTCCTGCAACTGGAGGCCACGCTGCACGACGGCACCTGGGAAGGCGAGCTGACGATCTACCACGCGAGCGGACGCGTGCGCTACCAGGGCGAGATGTCCGCGGGCGCACAGTGCGGCGGCTGGGTCGAAAACGAGAATCCGACGGAGCCGGAGAGTGTCTACCAGGCGATCAGGGAGGACCTGGAATCGCTCGTCATGTACCCGGAGTGCCCGGACGGGTAGACCAAGGGCGGGCCGCGCCGTCGACGGGGACGTCAGTCCAGAAGCCAGGCGATGAGGCGTTCCCCGATGTCGTCCGGGTCGAACGCAGGGACGTGGGCGCCACCTTCGATGGTCCACAGCTCGACCGTGATCCCCGCCCGGCAGCCCTGGCGGTAGCGGAGCCGCTGTGTTTCGGCACCCGACAGCGTGAAGTCGAGATCGAGCGGCTCCGGCATCTCCGCCGCGCCCAGGTCGCACCCCGCGCGGGACGCCCATCGGCGTACCGTCTCTTCGGCGGCTGGATAGGCTGTGCCCACATCGCTCGTGCCGCCGTGATAGCCGATCACGACGTCCCCCGTTCCATGGATGTGCAGCACGGAGAGCGGCCTGGCGCCGTCGCAATGTGCCGGATCGTCGAAGCTGGCGCCGGCCACGGGCACGATTCCGCGCAGTCCCGGCATGGACTCGCAAGCCATGCGGTAGGACATGAAGGCGCCGTTCGAGAGGCCGACGAGATACACGCCGTCGACAACGACATGCTCCCCCGCATCGGTCACCAGGCTGTTCAGGTAGGCGACGTCGTCCACCCCGCTGCCCCCGAAGTCACAACAGTAGTCGGTCGCGTTCCAGAAGCTGGCGCCGTCGGAATTGCGGGTGCCGTTGGGCAGAATCAGCGCGAACTGGTCGCGTGTCACCCGCTGTGCCAATCCGAAATAGCGGTCGGTGATGGACGCGTTGCTGGTGTATCCGTGCAGGGCGACCACGACGGGCAGGCGCGCGCCGGTCGCGTAATCCTGGGGCCGAACCAGCGTCGCGGGACGACTGCCGCCGATGATGAAAACGGACGGGGCCGCATTCGGATCGTTGGGGGATTCCGGGGACGACACGCCACACGCCGCCACCCCCGGCGCAATCGCCAGCACGAGACGGAAGAGCCGCTTCAGGAGTCCCCCTCGCCCTCTCGGGCTCCGCTGGCCCGCTCGCGGGCCCCATAGCAGCGGGCCGCCTGCTCCGGGCTCACGAATCCGTCGAGGATGTCCCGTTGAACCCTGTCCTGGTCCCGCCGGCGCGGATCCCCCAGGCCGCCACCCCCCGGCGTCTCCAGAACGATCCTGCGCCCGGGCGGCACGACTTCGCGGCCCTTGACACGCATCTTCCCCGCGCCCGGCACGTAGACCCTGCCGCGGGCCCCGCTCCCGCCCCCGTCCCTGCCGCGCGCGGCGTTGCGCACCCGCTCGAACATCTTGGACACGGCAAACGGGGCCCCGTCGGCGTGCGAGATCTCCATGACCTGGCCCAGACCCCCGCGATGCTCGCCTTCGCCACCGGAGTCGGGGATGTACTCCTTCCTCCAGAAAATGAGCGGCGCGACGGTCTCGGTGATCTCGATCGGGGTGCTGCGGACCCCCGACGGGAACGATGTCGCGGAGAGTCCGTCCTTGCCCGGCCGCGCACCCGTGCCGCCCGTGTGGAACGGGTTGACCACGAACTCTTCGGCGTCGCCGTACGGATGGGACTCCGTGAGTCCGTGGCCGCCCATGATGACCGGGTTCCACAGGCAGGACGCCCCCTCGGCGGGAACCGACCCCGGCGGCATCGCCTGGGCCAGGCAGCCGAGCACCACGTCGGGGAGCATCTGGCCGATCGAATGCCGTGCGGAGACGGCTGCGGGAGGAGGCGCGTTGAGCAGTGAGCCAGGGGGCGCCGTGACCTCGATCGTGTCCAGTGAGCCAGCGTTGTTGGGGACTTCGGACCCGACCACGCAACGCACGCCGAAGGACCCGTAGGCGCGCGTGTACGTCTCGGGCACGTTGATGCCGTAGGGCGACATGGGAGAGGTGCCGTCGAAGTCGATCCGGATGCCGTCGGGCGACACCGTGAGCGCGCACACGAGCTCCAGATCCTGGTCGAAGCCGTCAATGGTCATCCGGTGCCTGTAGGTGCCCGGACGCAGGGCGCGGATGCGTTCCAGCATCGCGCGGCGGGACGTGGTGACGATCATCCCGGCCAGCTCGTCGAGCGAATCAAGTCCGAATTCCGTCATCATCGCGACGAGACGATCGCACCCGGTCCGGTTGCACGCCGCCAGCGAGTAGAGGTCGCCCTGCGCCACATCCGGCTCGCGCACGTTGGCGCGCACCATGCGCATCAGCGTCTCGTCCACCTTGCCCGCGCGGATGAGGTGGCAGATCGGGATCCTGAGCCCCTCCTCGTACACCTGGTTGGCATCCGCCCCGAAGCCGCGGCCGCCGACATCGGCGATGTGGCTGGTCGCCGCGAACAGCGCCACCGGACGGCCGTCCATGAACGCCGGGGTGACGACGGTGAAGTCGTTGAGGTGGCCCGTCCCTTCCCAGGGATCGTTGGTGACGAGCACATCGCCGTCCTCGAGGGTCTCCACCGGATGGTCGCGCAGGAAGAAGCCGACCGATGCCGCCATTGCGTTGACGTGGCCGGGCGTGCCGGTCACCGCCTGCGCGAGCATGCGGCCCTTGAGATCGAACACACCCGCGGAAAGGTCGCCCGCCTCGCGCACGGGGGTCGAAAACGCGGTGCGCACCAGGGTGCGGGCCTGTTCCTCGACCACCGAGAGCAGGCGGCTCCACATGATCTGGTCCTGAAGCGCCGAGATCCCGGCGGCGGCGGCTTCGCGCGGGCGCCGCTGCGCCAGGAGGTGGCCACCCGGCAGCACCCGCGCCTCCCATCCGTCAGGGATCACGGTGGTGGTCTGCGGTTCGGCGATGAGCGCGGGGCCGCAGATGCCAGCGTCCGCGTCGAGGGCCGCGCGGTGGTGGACCGCAGCCTTGACGACCCCGTTGCCGGTGCCGTCGAAGAGTTCGGCACAAGCGACGGGTGCGGGCTCCGGGACCCGGTGCGGCGCCAAGGCGGTCGAGGCCTCGGCCTCCGTCGTGGCCGCGCGCTCGGCTTCGGTCGTGGCCACGCGCCCGGCCTCCGCGGCGGTCGCGCGCCCGGCCCCCGCAACGGCCGCGCTCTCGTCCCCCGCCCCCGTGCGCGCCGGAGCGGACACCACCAGCGTCCAGCTGAGCACCTCTACATCCAGCCCGGGAATCGTGCGGCCGTACACGGCGTGGTAGCCGCGATCGAACGCCTCGCGCAGGGCGGTCGCGGGATCCGCGCCAACGGCGCCATCGGCCCCCGCCCCACCGCGCGAACAGCCGCCGGCCACTCCATCAACGACTTCCACCGGCAGCTCCACTCCGATCTCGTGCCCCTGGCCCACGTAGCGCATGTATGCGCGCGCCCGCTCCGTCGTGGCAACGCCCGGCGCGCCTTCCGCGACAACGGCGGCCGCCTCGTCCCTCATACCGGCGAACACCTCGCGAATCAGGTCGGCGTCAAGGCCGGACAGACGCATGTAGCGGCTGCGAACGACCTCGTACGAGATCGGCGCCAGGAGGAACCCCACCGCCGAGCCGACCCCGGCATCGCCCGGCACCAGGAAGCGGTCCAGCCCCAGTTTGTCGGCCACTCGCGCCGCGTGAATCGGCGCAGACCCCCCGAACGCGATCACCGTGCGGCCCTCGACCCCCTTACCCCACTCGATCGCGTGGGTCCGCGCGGCGTTGGACATGTTCTCGTCCACCATCTCGCTCACCCCCAGCGCGGCCACCCGGGCATCGAGCCCCAGCCTTGCCCCCACGAGGCTCCCGATCGCCGCCTCGGCCCGGCCTCGATCCAGCGCAATGGCGCCGCCGGCGAACAGCTCCGGGTCGATCCGCCCCAGAACCACGTCCGCATCGGTCACGGTGGGCTGCTCCCCACCCCGCCCGTACGCCGCCGGACCCGGCTCGGACCCCGCGCTCGCCGGCCCCACGTGAATGCGGTCCAGATCGTCCACCCCCGCGATAGACCCTCCCCCGGCGCCGATCTCGACCATCTCGATCACCGGAATCCGCACGGGCAACCCGCTGCCCTGCTTGAAACGGTAGCTGCGCGCCACCTCGAAGGTGCGGGAGTGGAGAGGCTCGCCGCCGTCGATCATGCACAGCTTGGCGGTGGTGCCCCCCATGTCGAACGAGAGCACGTCGCCCAGATCGAGCGTGCCGGCCAGGTGGCTGGCCAGAATCGCGCCTCCGGCAGGGCCGGACTCGACGAGGCGGACCGGCGCGGTCATGGCCGTCTTCAGCGTCGTCAGACCGCCTCCCGACGTCATGAGCAGGAAGGGGCAGTCAAGCCCGGAGTCGCGCAGCGACGCCGCCAGACCCCGCAGATAGCGTGACATCAGCGGCTGGATATAGGCGTTGGCGCATGCCGTCGACGTGCGCTCGTACTCGCGGATTTCGGGACACACCTCGGACGCGAGGGTCACGGCCAGATCCGGGCGTTCACGTGCCAGAACCCCGGCGATGCGCTGCTCGTGAGCAGGGTTGGCGTAGCCGTGGATGAGCGCGACCGCCACCGATTCCACCTCGTGCTCGCGCAGAGTCGGCAGGATCGCGTGCACCCCGTTCTCGTCCAGCGGAACCAGGACACGGCCGTGCCGGTCCATGCGTTCCGGCACCGGCAGACGGAGGTGGCGGGGAACCAGCGGCGGGGGCCGGTCGACGCCGATGTCGTACTGCTCGAAGCGGTTCTCGTGGGCCATCTCCAGGGCGTCGCGGTGCCCCGATGTCGTGATCAGCGCGGTGCGCGCGCCCTTCCGTTCGATGATGGCGTTGGTGGCCAGCGTGGTGCCGTGAATGACCAGGCGGACGGACGAGGCGGGAACGGCGGCAATACCCAGGACCTTGGCGATCGCCTGCAGGACACCCCGCTCCGGCGCGGCGTAGGTTGTCAGCACCTTGGTCGTGACCAGACGGCCACCGGTCTCGAGCGCTACGTCGGTGAACGTTCCGCCGATGTCGATGGCGATGCGGGCGGTCCGGCTGTCCGAGGACATGGCAATGGCCCTACGGGACATCCGGGACATCGTCGCGCAACGGCACGGTGTAGTTGAGCGACAGCCGCCCGCCGTCGGGATAGATCGTGTCCCCCGTCACATACGACGCGTAGTCGGACGCCAGGAAGACGGCGACGCTCGCCACCTCGGCCGGTTCGCCGATCCGGCCCTGCGGCGTGCGCGACAGGATGGTCCGCCGGGCCTCGCCGTCGGCGATCACAACCTTGAGCATGTCCGTCATGATCGTCCCCGGACCGATCGCATTGACCCGGATGTCGTGCGGCGCGAGCGCCACCGCCATCGCACGCGTCATCTGCGTGATCCCGCCTTTCGATGCCGCGTACGGAAGCTGGTCGGGGATCGTCACGACGGCGTTGGTGGAGGACATGTTGATGATGCTCCCCTTCGTGCCCCGTGCCACCATCTGGCGCGCGACCAGTCTGCTCATCAGGAAGGGACCGCGGAGGTTGACCGCCAGCACGCGGTCGAAGTCCTCGACGGTGGCGTCCAGGATCGATCCCGGCACGATGATGCCGGCGTTGTTCAGCAGGATGTCGCAGCCGCCGAAGTGACCGGTGCAGGCGGCGAGCAGGGCGGCGCAGTCCTCGGGGTCGCTCGCGTCGGCGCGTACCGGCACCGTGTCCGCCCCGGTGTCGGCACAGATGCGGCGGGCAGTCTCGGCACACAGGTCCTCAAGCAGATCGCCCAGCACCACGTTCGCCCCGTGCGCGGCGAAGGCCCGCGCGCACGCTGCGCCGATCCCCCTGGCCGCTCCGGTCACGATTGCTGTCTTTCCAGCGAGAGAGATCACCGGTTTTAAGGCCCTGTTCTGCAGTGTCGGATCCCCTGCCCCGTCCGCCTCCGGCTGGAAAGCTCGCACGATTCGGTTGAACTGGCGAGTCGGCCGCGCGCACCCCTACGTTGCACGCCCATGAAAACCCTCCGTTTCGCGCTCCCGTCGCTCCTGGGCGTCGCGATGTTCCTCGCGCCGTACCCCACGGCGGACGGCTTCAACATCGGGCTGGGCATCCTGACCGACCGGGCCGGGGCGCTGCTGGGCGACCGACTCCCCGCGATCACGGCCGCCATCGTGTGCCTGTCCGCGCTGGTGTCGCTCTACGCCGCGCTCGTCCGGCCCGCGTGGTCGCTCGCTCCGAAGGGACTCGCCGCGCTGTTCGCCGTGTCCCGGGCCTCGGTGGCGGTGCGCGCCGTCGCGGCGGTCCTGGCGTGCATGATTCTCTTCGGCGCCGGGCCCGTCTGGATCACGTCCGGCGACACCGGCGGGGTGATCCTGAACGACCTCATGACGATCATCACGATCGTCTTCGTCTTCGCGTCGTTCCTGCTCCCGTTCCTGACCGATTTCGGCCTCATGGAGTTCATCGGCACGATGGCGCGGCGCGTCTTCCGCCCGCTCTTCCGCCTCCCCGGCAGGGCGGCGGTGGACGGTGCGGCTTCGTGGTTCGGCTCGTCCATCGTGGGGCTCGTGATCACCACCGAGCAGTACGACCGCGGCCACTACACGGAGCGCGAGGCGCTGGTCATCGGGCTCAACTTCTCGATCGTGTCCGTCGCGTTCGCCAAGGTCGTGGCCGACTTCGCGGACGTCGGCGAGCACTTCCTGCCGCTCTACGGCGCGGTGGTGGTGAGCGGCGTCGCGGCGGCGATGGTCCTGCCCCGCCTGCCGCCCCTGTCCCGCAAGAAGGACCGCTACGCGCCGGCCCGCACCGCACCGGACGCCGACCCCGCACGCGTATCCGGCGACACCCGGCCAGGCCGGAACCCGACCGGCCGCACCCAACCGGACCAGGGCGTCCTCGCCCACAGCCTGTCCCTCGCCTGTGAACGCGCCGCGCGAGCCCCCGGTCCCGCTGCTCTGGCGCGCCACGGGGTGCGCACGACCTTCGACATCTGGTTCGGCCTCCTGCCGCTGGTCATGGTGATCGGCACATCGTCGCTGGTGATCGCCAACCACACCCCGATCTTCTCCTGGCTGGCCTACCCGCTGGTGCCCTTCGCCGAATTGCTGCGGCTTCCCGACGCCGGGGCCGCGGCCCCCGCGCTCCTTGTAGGCTTCGCCGACCAGTTCCTGCCGGTCATTCTGGGACAGTCGATCGAGAGCGAACTCACCCGCTTCGTAATCGCTTGCGCATCGGTGACCCAGCTCGTCTACATGTCGGAGGTGGGCGCCTACCTGCTCAAGTCGCGCCTGTCGGTGAGCCTGCTCGACCTGTTCGTGGTGTTCCTGCTGCGAACGGTCATCACGGTGCCGGTCTGCGCCCTGATCGGTCACATGATCTTCTGACCCGTCCGGCCGCGGCGATCAGCCGTACGGCATCGGCGGCACCTTGCCCAGGAGCCGCGCATACACCGTGAGCGCGCCCCGGTGGTGTGCCGTGTGGTCCACGATGGGCCCCACAATGGCTGAGCGGGACGCGCCCCGCATGATGCGCTCGTCGGCTATGGTCGCGGCGAGGTCCTCATCGGAAGCCGACTCGAACGTGGCGATCGCCGTCTCGAAGGCCCGGTCAAGCCACGCGTTCGCCTCTTCGAGCGTCTCGACCGCGCGTGCGGCGGCGATCAACCCCTCGAAGTCGAGGTTCCAGCCCTTGCCGAAGGCGCCCTCCACGAACCACTCGACCGAGTCGGCCGCGTGGGCGATGTGCCCGGCCACCGTATAGAGTTCGGGTTGCGGCGCAAACCCCGCGTCCTCCTCGTCGAAGACCGAGACAGTCTTCTTCATGTAGTCGTGGGACGTCCTCAGCTGGGCCACGAATCCCGCTACTTGCGACATCGGCCAACTCCTTGCGTGCAAGGGTGTTCGTTGTGGGTGGGGGCGGCAAAGTCTAGCTTACCGGCCTGTCCCGTTCCAGACCCGGAGACCCGCACCCGGAGACCCGCACCCGGAGACCCCGCACCGGAGACCCCGCATGACCCGGATCATCCGTCCTGCCGTCCGCGCCCTGCCGGCCGCCGCCCTCTGCCTCATCCTCGCGATTCTGTCCCCGATCGCCGCAGCCACCGCAGCCGCGGCCCAGGAGCTTCCCCGCGTCGCCCCCGCCGAGGCGGGCTTCGTCCCCGGGAGGCTGGAGCGGATCGGCACGACGCTCGAAGACTACGTCGCCGGCGGCAGCCTTCCCGGCGCTGTGGTCGCCGTGCTGCGCGACGGAGCGGTCGTCTATGAGGAGGCAGTCGGGTACGGCGATGTGGAAGGGGGCAGGAGGATTGAGACCGACGCGATCTTCCGCATCGCTTCGCAGACAAAAGCGGTCGTGAGCGTGGCTGTGATGATGCTTCAGGAGGACGGCGCCCTCCTGATCTCGGATCCGCTGGGCAAGTATCTCCCGGCTTACACCGAGACCACGGTCGCGGCACCGCGCGAGGACGGCGGCTACGATGTCGTCCCCGCCGACCGACCGATCACGATCCGGGACCTGCTCACCCACACGGCCGGCATCGCCTACGGCTACGGGCCCGGAGGCGATCGCTGGCGGCAGGCGGACATCACCGGATGGTACTTCGCCCACCGCGACGAACCCGTGCGCGAGACCGTCGACCGAATGGCCGCCCTGCCCTTCCAGGCGCAGCCCGGCACCCGTTTCGTGTACGGCTACGCCACAGACATTCTCGGCGCGCTGGTCGAAGAAGTCTCGGGTCTCGCCCTCGATGAGTTCCTTTCGACGCGCATCTTCGAGCCCCTCGACATGCGCGACACGCACTTCTACCTGCCCCGCGACAAGACCGGCCGGCTGGCGGTCGTGTACGGCCACGACGGCCCGGGCGATCTGAGTCGCGCGGCCGAGGGTCCCGGCATGGACACCCAGGGCCAGTACGTCGACGGTCCGCGCAGGAGCCTCTCGGGCGGCGCCGGTCTGCTGTCCACCGCACGCGACTACGCGCGCTTCCTCCAGACGATGCTGAACGGCGGCCATCTGGGCGACGCCCGCATCCTGTCCCCCGCCAGCGTCGCGCTCATGACCGCCAACCACGTCGGCGACCTGCTCGGCACCGGAGTCGGCTTCGGACTCGGCTTCCAGGTGCGTCTGGACCTGGGCGCGGCCGGCCAGCTCGGATCGGAGGGCGACTACGGCTGGGGCGGTGCCTACCACACCACCTACTGGGTCGACCCGGCCGAGCGGCTCGTAGTTGTGTATTTTACGCAGTTACGGGGGAACCTGCCGGTGGACGACCACGCCAAGCTCCGTGCCCTGGTGTACGGCGCCCTGGCGAACTAGTACGTTTCCCCCGGCGGGCCGAACTGTCATATGTTTACGGGGCATGCGACAAAAGTGACCGCAGGCAGGAAGAGGACCACGGGATGATTCTCGTAGACCGCCACACGAGCTCCGGCAAGGGGCCCTTCCACGCCACGCTACGGATCATGCCCGCGTCCCGTATCGAACTCATCAACGTGCGCGGCAAGCTGCTCGAGGAGTTCGGCGACGACTTCACGAAGTACACCCGGTCCTTCTACATCTCGAACCACACGACGGCGGGCTATCTCGACCAGCGCCTGGCGGAACTGCTGGAGCACGACGGACGCGGTATCAAGGGCTACCTGCAGCTCTTCCAGGAGCTCTTCCCCGCAGGCGCCGACTACGTGCACGACACGATGCACCTGCGGACCGAGCTCACGGAGGAGCAGAAGGTCCACGAGCCGCTCAACGCCGATTCCCACCTCACCTTCATCGGCGCGGGGCTCCACAACTCGGCGTCGTACGAACTCGACGGCTCGGAGCCGGTCTGGTTCGTGGAACTCGACGGCGTGCATGTCGGCGGCACGCGGCATCGGCGCACGACCGTCATCGCCTACGACCACGAAGAGGAAGTCGCCAGCCTGCGGGTGCCGGTCAGGGCCTCCGCGCACCCGATCGACGCCCAGAACCTTCGCGATCCAGAACTGGGATTCATCGCCAGGCTGCAGCAGATGGCCGAGAAGCACCACGTGTCCTTCGGGCGCTTCGACGTGTCGCTTCCCGAAGAGGAGCAGCACGCCGGCCTCACGGTCAACGAGTACGAAACGCTGCTCATGAACTACGACCTGCGCCACGCCCTGAGGAATCCGTTCCGCTTCATGGCGCAAACGGGGAAGGACGTCAAGTCGGTCCTGCGCGATCCCCGCACCATTCCGGCCAAGGCCGTCAACTTCGCCCAGTTCGACGCGTTCTACGTGCTCAATCAGGTGCTGGACCGGATCCGGCTGCGTGATTCGCTTGTCGAGCGGGTCGTCAACAAGGCGGTCGCGCTTCCGGTGTCGCACTTCCTGCGCATGAAGCGCGGCTTCAGCCTGCCGATCCTCGATCGCAGCGGCGATGGAAAGGGCGAGATCGGCTGGGGCACCTACCAGAGTCCAATCCTGGTGCAGTGGAAGGGCGCGTCGCGGCAGACGCGGACGCTGGACGTGAAGCTGGTGAGGTTCGTCTAGGGGGCGGTAGCCGACAGTCTCTCGCGGCCGACTCCGATCGTAGCGCCAGCCCTGTTGCTCTCGCTCGCTACGCGGATGAAGTTGCGACCATGCGCGACTTCAACACCGCAGGTCCGGTTCGCCCCGACTGGCACTACTGCATCCCACCGCTCGAGCGTCTGAACCTGCGCGAAGTGCTGGCGCTGGTGAAGAAGGCGCGATACTCCGTCCTTTACGCGCCCCGCCAAACGGGGAAGACCTCCATCCTGCTTGCCCTGCGCGACCTGCTGAACGGTGGATCGGTGGGCGACTACCGCTGCGCCTATGTCAACGTGGAGACCGCCCAGACGGCCCGAGAGGACGTGGGACGCGCGACCGGCGCCATCCTGGACGGACTGGGCAGGGAGGCACGCCACACCCTTGGCGATCCGGCCACTGCGAACCTTGCCGAGACGATGAATCCCGCAACCCGGCCCCACAGCGCGCTTGGGACCTTCCTCTCGCGCTGGGCCGCCGCCGACCGGACGCCGCTCGTGCTGCTGATCGACGAGATCGATGCGCTCGTGGGTGACGCGCTGGTCTCGGTGCTGCGCCAGTTGCGCGCAGGCTACGTCGACCGCCCCGAGCGATTTCCGCAGAGCGTGGTTCTGTGCGGCATACGGGACGTACGCGACTACCGCATCCACGCCAGTTCCGAGAAGTCTGTCATTGCGGGCGGGAGCGCCTTCAATATCAAGGCGAAGTCGCTGCGACTCGGCGACTTCAGTGAGACCGAGGTCAGCGAGTTGCTCGGACAGCATACGGCGGCGACCGGACAGGAGTTCGCACGCGACGCGCTGACAGCCGTGTGGGACCAGACGGGGGGCCAGCCCTGGCTGGTCAATGCCCTTGCGCAGGAGATGTGCTTCGAGTACGGGGAGCCGCGCCAGCGTGGCCGCCCTCTGGACGAGGAGGACGTTTTCGAGGCGCGCGAGGCGCTCATTCTGCGCCGCGAAACGCATCTGGACCAGCTGGCCGACAAGCTGCGCGAACCGCGCGTCAGGCGCGTGATCGAACCGCTGCTCGGCGGTGGCGACGCGAACTACAGCGACCGGGACCGGGAGTACGTGCGGGACCTGGGGCTGGTCGCGTCCGATCCGCCGCTCCGTATCGCAAACCCTGTTTACGCCGAGGTGGTGCCGCGCGAGTTGACCTGGGTGCTTCAGGACGAGATGCCACAGCAGACCGCCTGGTACCTCAATGAGGACGGAGGACTCGATCTCGATGGGTTGCTCGCCGCGTTCCAGGATTTCTTTCGCGAGAACTCGGAGCACTGGATCCAACGGGCACAGTACACGGAAGCCGGGCCCCAGCTCGTGCTGCAGGCGTTCCTGCACCGGGTGGTCAACGCGACGGGCCGCATCGAGCGGGAATACGCGCTGGGAAGCCGCGGCGTGGATCTACTGGTCGTCTGGCCCGCCGGGCCGGGCCGGGAAGAGCGGTTCGTCGTGGAGCGCAAGCTGCTGCGGAGCGGTCGCGGTCGAACCATAGAGAAGGGCCTGGAACAGACCGCCGCCTACATGGACCTGTCCGGAACCGGGATGGGGCACCTGGTCATCTTCGACATGCGAGAGGGAAAGAGTTGGGACGAGCGGATCTTCCGGGAGGAACACACGCACGACGGGAAGCGGATCACGGTGTGGGGGGCGTGAGGGCGGTTCCGTAGCCGCGCGCGCGCATTTGGTGTCACACCAGCGACCTCCCCTGCGCCCCGTCCACCGCGATGCACGCCCCCGTAATCAGACTCGCCCGTTCCGACGACAGGAACGCCACCACATCGCCCACCTCCTCGCCCTGGCCGAACCGCCCCAGCGGAAGGTTGGCCCGCACGAACGCGCGCATGCCGTCCGGGTCGGCCTTGACCCGCTTGTCCCAGCTGCCGCCGGGGAACTGGATCGAGCCCGGCGCCACGCAGTTCACGCGGATGCCGTCCCTGGCCAGTTCCAGCGCCATGATCCCGGCCGCCGAGATCAGCGCCGACTTGGTCGTGTTGTAGATCGACAGCCCCGGGCCGCCCTTCTCGCGTCCGAACACCGACGAGACGAACACGATCGACCCGCCGCCCGCCTCGCGCATCAGGGGAATGGCCAGCCGCGCGGCGCGGAACCCCGACAGCACGTTCAGCTGGATGATGTCCAGCCAGTCCTCGTCGCTCGTCTCCTCGAAGCGGCCGCGGCGGTTGCCGCCGACATTGTTGACGAGCACGTCGAGCGCGCCGTAGCGCGACCGCACCGCGTCGACCAGCGCGGCCGCGCCGCCCTCGTCGGCGATGTCGCACCGCACGGTCAGCACCTCGGCGGCGCCATCAGCCCGCAGCGTCTCGGCCGCCGCCGCCAGCCCCTCCTCCCCACGCGCGCAGATCGCCAGCCGCGCGCCTTCTGCCGCCATCGCCCGGGCGCTGTAGAGGCCCAGGCCGCGGCTGCCGCCCGTGACAACCGCGACCTTTCCGCCAAGTCCCAGGTCCATGCGCTCAGCGCCCCGCGCCGTCGTCGGAGATGTTCGCGCGCAGCAGCCGCTCCAGCCGCGCCACGTGCTCTTCCAGCGCCGTGTTGAGCTGGTCGTAGCGCACGATCGCGTCCTGGCCGGGCTCCTGGTCGGCCCGCGTCAGGTTGCTGTACAGGTACTGGAGCTGGTCGACGAGCATCGGGCGTGAGTATCGCCGCGGCGCGGTCACGAGTTCGCGCTCGATCGCCTCGATCTCGGCCGCGAGGTTTCCGCCGCCGCGCTCGCGCGCCTCATTGATGCGGTGGACCGCCAGCCGTCCCTCGCTGAGCGCGTCGCGCGCCTGCAGCGCCAGCTCCACCTGACGCCGCACCACATCCTCGCCGGTCCCCTCTGCCACGACGCGCGGGTCGAGCATGACCTCGAAGGTGCGGCTCGCGTTCCAGTTCCCGGCCGTCAGACGCGCCGTGTACGTGCCGGGCGGCACCATGGGGCCTCCGCGCCCCGACCGCATCGGGTTGGCGTCCCAGGGGCCCGGGTAGGACAGGTCCCACGTGAAGCGATGGGTGCCGGCTTCCGACGGCAGGCGGGGCGTGCCGAAGCGTTCCAGCCGCCACTCGCGCATGCCGGGCTCGGCCGGGACGGTGTACTCGCCGGGGCTCTCGCTCGAGAACGAGCGCACGACCTCGCCGCTCGAGGCCACGATGTCGAGCGTGACCGGTCCCTGCGCGGGGGAGGCCAGCATGTAGTCGATCTGTGCACCCGCCTGCGGGTACTCGGGCTCATGCGGATCCCGGGCCCGGAAGCCGCCGAAGCCACCGCCGTAGCGCAACCGGTACGCGTCCCGGACCTCGAAAAGGTGTGCGTCAGCGCCGGCTACACGGTCGCTGAGTTCGTGCAGCGGCGTGAGGTTGTCCAGGATCCAGAAACCCCGACCCATTGTCGACAAAACCAGGTCCCCCTGCACCACCTTCATGTCCGTGATGGGCGTGGCGGGAAGGTTCAGCTGGAAGGGCTGCCACGTGCCGCCGTCGTCGAACGAGATGAACATCCCGAACTCGGTGCCCAGATAGAGCAGGCCCTCGCGGTCGGGGTCCTCGCGGACCACGCGCACGGGATGGTTGTTGGGCACGCCGTTGTCGCCCGTCGTGATCCGCGTCCAGGTCGCACCGTAGTCGTCGGTGCGGTAGGTGTGCGGCGTGAAGTCGCCCATCATGTAGCGGAGAATGGCCACGTAGGCCTTGGCCGCGTCGTGATGGGACACCTCGATGGTCTGGACGCGGCCGTAGGGGCCGATTCCGGGAGGCGTCACGTCGGTCCAGTTGCGGCCGCCGTCGCGGGTGATGTGCACCGGCCCGTCGTTTGCGCCCGCCCAGATGACGCCCGGCTCCAGCACCGACTCCTGGATGTCGTAGAGCACGGAAAAATGCTCCTCGCCGGTCACGTCAATGGTGATCGGGGTACCGGAGACGACCTGGGTCTCGGGGGTGAAGGCGGTGAGGTCGGGCGAAATCGTCTCCCAGTACTGCCCGCCGTTGGTGGTCACGTGCACGTACTGCGAACCGTGGTAGACCTTGTTGGGGTCGTGCGGCGAGACGTGAATCGGCACCACGCGCTGGAAACGGTACTCCAGGTCGCGGGGATTGTGGCCGTAGAGGTTGCCGAAGCCGACGTAGTACTGGGCCTCCTGTCCCGTGCGCCTGTTGTACAGGCCGAAACGGCCCTTGCAGTTGGCGTAGACGATGTCCGGATCGCCGGGCTTGGGCACCACCGGACCGGTTTCGCAGCCCCCGTGGGCCTCCCAGGCCGACTGCGGCCCGCCGGGCTCCGAGCGCTCGGGCAGGGCGGGCACTGAAATGGTCGAATTGTCCTGCTGGCCCGCATAGAGGCGGTAGGGGAAGTCGTCCGAGACGTCCACCTGGTAGAGTTCGGCGGTCGGCTGGTTGTATTGGGTGGACCATGTCATGCCGCCGTCGAGCGACACGTTGGCGCCCCCGTCGTTCGACTGGATCAGGATGTTCGGGTTGTCGGGGTTGATCCACATGTCGTGATTGTCCCCGTGGGGGGTGCGCTCGGGCATCCAGCTCACACCCCCGTCGACGGACTTCCAGTGGCCCTCGGCCATGCCCCAGAGGACGTCGGGGTCGGTGGGATGCCCCTCGAGGTTGTTGTAGTAGAACGGCCGGTTGCGGATCGGCTGGAAGTCGGTGACCTGACGCCAGGTACCGCCGCGGTCATCCGAGCGGTAGACGCCGCCGGTGTCGGCGGGCGCCTCGATGAGCACGTACACCCGGTTCGGATCGGCCGCGCTGACCGCGAGGTCCGACTTGCCGCGCAGGCCGGTGGGCAGGCCGTCGGTCGCGCGGTCCCAGCTGTCGCCGCCGTCGCGCGAAATGAAGACGCCGCCCTGCATGCCGCCGGAGATGATGGTCCAGGGCTTGCGCTCCGCCTGCCACATGCTGGCGTAGATGGTGTTCGGGTCGTCGGGCGCGAATTCGAGGTCGACCGCGCCGGTGCTGTCGGAGACGAAGAGCACGTTCTCCCAGCTGGCGCCCCCGTCGCTGCTGCGGTAGACGCCCCGCTCCGCGTTCGGCGCGAAGGGGTTGCCGATGGCTGCCACGTACACCAGATCGGGGTTGTCGGGGTGGATGAGGATGGCGCCGCTGTTGCCGGTGGCTCCCAGCCCGACATGCCGCCAGGTCGCCCCGGCGTCGGTGGATTTGTAGACCCCGTCGCCGATGATCACGTTGCTGCGCAGTCCGTCGGATCCGGTCGACACGTAGACGACGTTCGGGTCCGAGTCCGCCACGCGGATCGCGCCGATCGAGCCGGTGCCGATGTACCCGTCCGAGATGTTGTGCCAGCTGTGGCCGTTGTCGGTGGTCTTCCAGACGCCGCCGCCGGTCGCCCCCATGTAGAACGTGGTCGGGTGGGCGACGTGCCCGGCGACCGCGGTGACGCGACCGCCGCGGGAGGGGCCGACGTAGCGGTAGCGGAGGCTGCCGAAAAGGTCGTCGCTGAAGGTGGCGGCGCCGTGCTGCGCGGTGGCGGCGCCGTTTGGCGCGGTGGTGGCGTTTTGCGGTGTGCCTCCGCCTTCCTGTGCGGCGGCGGGAGCGGGCAGCAGGAAAGCGGCACAGGCCGCGGCGGCGATGAGGGTTGTGATGCCCAGGAGCCTTCTCATGTGGTGTCTCTCTCGGGTTGGGGCGTGGGGGTTGGGGCGTGGGGTGGTGATTCCCTGGTTCGGTGCGTGCGGGCGTTCGGCCCATAGCCGGTTCAAGGTATCGCGCCGGGCGGGCCGGGTACAGCGTTCAGCGCCCGATGGGAATCCCGCGTAGCGCCACCCTGAGCACCGCGAGTTCGGCGTTCTCGCGTACCTTCCACTGGCCGCCCTCCAATACCAGCGTCGTCGTCGGCGCGGCTTCGATGACCAGGCCCATGTGATCGGTGGTCTCGCGGTACACGACATGGCGGATCGTGTCGCCCTCCGGCACCGTGCCGAGCACACGGAAGTCGGTCATGACCTGCGACTCCATCAGGCCGCGCGCGTAACGCGTCAGCCCCGTCATCGAGCGCTCGAAGACCTCTCTGTTCGACCAGCTGTCCCACTCCGCGCGCGAAGCGTCGTATAGCTGGATGAGGATGCTGTCGCCCCGCAGGCTCTCGACGAGCTGGCGGGAGATGAGGTGGAACTCGTCGAGCGCGGCGGTGTGCATCTCGCCCGCCACACGTGACCAGCGCAGCCGGCTGAGCGCGTCGAAGAAGCGCTGCGCGGTTTCCTCGGGGGTGGTCTGGGCGGTCGCCTCGGCAGTGGCTTGGGCGGCGGCGGGGTGCGGGAGTGTGGCCAGCGTCAGGGACACGGCCATGACGAGGGACGCGGCCAGGATCCGGGGTACGCCCACGGCGGCGCGCGGACTAGTCACATCCGGTGGCGATCGCGAGAGCACGGCATACCTCCGCCATCCTGACGTCGCCAAGTGACCCCACATAGTGCCTGAGAAGCCGCTGCTCGACGGTCTGAACCCAGTCGAGATTCACCACGGAGTCTTGCTTCAACCCCTCGTCCAGCCCTACCGGCACCTCGCTTGGCAGCCCGCGGATTTTGGAGGTGACCGGCGCGACGATGGCGGAGTGCAGGTGCGGGAGCGCTGATTGCCGAGTCAGTATCAACACCGGGCGTCTCTTGTCCGGCGGCTTGAAGGTGTAGAGCCAGATTTCCCCTCTTTTTGGCCGTCCGATCATTCCTCGGGCCACACTCCCTGGGCCGCCCACTCCTTCAGTTCACGGTCGAGTCCCGCAGCATTCGCGTATCCCTCGCGGTATTTCCGGTCGATCTCCTCGGTTTCCTTTTGCTTGAGGAAAGCTGCGGCGGCCTCGCGCAAGACTGCGGATCGACTGCGCTCGCGAACCAGCGCGTGCCGATCGAGCCTGGCAAGGAGCGCCTCGTCAAACGTGACCTGAATCGCTTTCATGGACTACCCCCATCATCAAATATGGACAGAATCAATGTATATAGTAATACAATATCGAATATGTGGCATCGACCGTACACCCCCCAAGGAGTTCGGGACAGCGGGAGTGCGCTGTCGCTCGTCCACGCCGGTCACTCGTGTTCGTAGCGCGCAACAAAAAACGTTGCGCGGGCGCGGGCCTGTGAACGCGGCGAGCGCGGGGCAACGCTCCCACCGCGTCAGATTGCCAGCGGAATCCCCAGTGCGGCCGCCGCGCGCCGCAGCGCCGGCGTGTCCGCCGAAATCTCCTGCGGTTCGCCGAAGTGCAAAGCCCGCTCCAGGCGTGCCGTAAAGAGGACGACGCCGTGCCAATCCCCCCGAAAGCTCGACCACCAGCGCAAGCCGACATTTCCGCTGTCCCAGATCGACGCCGCGATCGGCTGCGTCCTGCGGCGGTGACGGGACGCGATCCGGTCCGGGGTGATCCGCCGGCGCCGGAGTGTGGCAGGATCGCAGAGGTCGACGACCTCGCACGCCTCATCCGCCCCCAACTGGACGCCCACAAGCGCAAGGGGCCGTCCCGCCCGGCGAAGGTGGGCGCTGCGGAGCGGCCGGTTACGCCACGGCTGAAGGGCCTCGGCGACCGCGTGGTCAGCCGATTCGGCCAGGTAGAGGACCGGAGAACAGGCGACGGGCAGGTCAAAACGGCCGCGGCCCGTTGTATGCGGGGTGTACGAAGGCGAAAACTGCGCCCTTTCCGGTGCATCCCTGTCCCAGGGAAAGGTTTTCCAATAGAGGGCCACGGTGGCTCTACCGTCGCGGACGGCTGGCAAGCGGCGGGACGAATCTCACCCGGGGTCGCTCAGGCGAAGACGCCGGCCTTCATCGCTTCGAGGGCTCCGACGACTTCGGCGAGTTGGCTCTGCTGGATGAAATGGGCCGGTGTCGCGCCGTCGAGGTGCGCGTTCGCTCCGGTGAGCCACTCCGGTACGACGTCCGGCTCCAGCCACCGAAGCAGCATTTCGACGACCAGCGCCAGTCCGGCGAGCCGGTCGGCATTGTCCCTGTCGGGGCGCTGACCCCCACGCCAGCGCGAAACCTGGGACGCCGAGACGCCGAGGATCTCCGCCGTCGTCCGGTCGGAGCGCACGGCCGCGCGGATCATCTTCAGGTGGCTGATCGCTCTCGCAGTGCGGCGGTCGGGTGCCTGCACGGTGGCTTCTGCGGCTTGACTCATGTGGTCAAGCTTAGCCGGGCGAAAACCGGAGCGCAACAAAAAACGTTGCGCGGGCAGGGCGGCGGCGCAGGTGCGCGCTCCCCCGGCCAGGCCCTACCGCAGGGTCGGCTTGTCCAGCGAGTCCCAGCCGTAGGCGCGCTGAATGCGTTCGATCACTTCGCGGAAGACCTGGCCGCCGCCCGACGCGTTCGTCATCACCGCCGCACCGTAGCCCTTCGCCTTGTGGGCGATCAGGAAGCAGGTGAAGCCCCAGTTGCCGCCCGAGTGGCTGAAGTACCAGCCCTCGCCCTGGCGCGCGATGCTGAAGCCGACCGCGAAGTCGCCCACGCCGACCGGGCTGAGCATCTCGGTGGCCGAGGCGGCGGTGATGACGCGGGCCGGGTCACCGCGCGCGGCCTTCTGCACTTCGATCGCGAAGCGCGCAAGATCGCGGGCGTTGGTCCAGAGCCCCGCCGCCGCCATGGCCGAGTACTCGTGCCACTTGGCCTCGCCCATCGCCTCGCCGCCGGCGTGCGCGCGGGCTGCGTTGGCGTCGCGGTCCGGGGGGAGCGGCTGGGCGAAGGTGCTGGTGGTCATCCCGGCGGGCTCGAGCACGGTCTTTCGCATGAGCTCCGGGAAGGACTCGCCGAAAACGTCGGTGAGCGCGAGCTGCATGATCGTGGTGCCGCCGCCCGAGTAGTGCATGGCGGTGAGCGGCGGCCGCACCATGGTCACGGCCTCCACATTGGACGGCTCCTCACCGTTCAGGATCTGGACCGCCGTGGGGCGCGGCACCCCGGGGTCGTAGCCGGGGAAGCCGTGGCCGTCGCCAAGCCCCGCGGTGTGGCTGAACAGCAGGCGCGGCGTGACCGGACGCGCGTCGGTGAAGCCTTCGCCGGGCAGTTGCCACGATGCGAGGACCCCGTTGATGTCGTCGTCGAGCGAGAAGCGGCCCTCCTGCACGGCCACCATCGCAGCCATCGCCGTCACGGGCTTGCTGATCGACGCCGCCTGGAAAAGCGTCTCCACATCGACCGGGGCGCCGGTCTCCACATCCGCGATCCCGTAGCCCCTGGCCCAGTGCACCTCGAAGTCGTGGATCACGGCCACGCTGATCCCCGGCACCCCGAACCGCTCCATGACCTCTTCGAGCGTCAGCACGTCCAGCCCCTGGCGGTTCGGCGTCTGGACGCCCTCGACGATGGCCTGCATCTCGGCGGGGGTTCCGACCTGAACGGCCTGGCCGGCTTCGCGACCGCCCTGCTGGGAAGCCACCGCCACCACCACGGCCGCCGCCAGGATCACGACGGTCAGCACCGCACGCCCGGCCTTGCCGGCGAATCTCGTCATCCTGCCAGGCCTCCGCCCACGTCACCCGGCCTGACCGCCCGGATCGCTCCGTTGTGAATCGATTCCACAAAGGCACGGATCTCGCTCTCCCGGGCGGGATCGCGGTGAATCACCTCTTGCATCTGCGGATCGGCAAGGATGTGCTCGGACGGATAGCGATGTTGCCTGTCCACGCCGACGTCCCGGAACCCGGCCGCGGCCAGGTCGGCCTCGTATTCGGCGATCAGCACCGGAAGACAGCCGACCAGCGAGTCCTTCGAGTTCGCGATGAAGTCCGGCACGCGCTGATCCGACACCAGGTCCGAGATCATCACACGCCCGCCGGGCCTGAGCGCGCGCATGACCTCGGCGAGCACCCGCGGCCGGTCGGCCGAGAGGTTGAGCACGCAATTGGAGATGACCGCGTCGACGCTGGCGTCCGCCACCGGCAGGGCCTCGATCTCGCCCAGCCGGAACTCGACGTTGGCGAAGCCGCCCTTGAGCGCGTTCGCGCGGGCCTTCTCCACCATCTCGGGCGTCATGTCCACCCCGATGACCGTTCCAGCCGGTCCGACACGCTCCGCGGCCAGGAAGCAGTCGAACCCGGCGCCCGCGCCGAGGTCGAGCACGGTCTCGCCCGGGGCCAGCGACGCCAGCGCCACGGGATTCCCGCACCCGAGACCGAGGTTGGCCCCTTCGGGAACCCGGCTCAGCTCGTCCTGGTCGTACCCGACCGCAAGGCTGATCTCGTCGGCTGTGGCGGTGGCGGCCGCACCTGCGGCGGCGGTGCCCGTCGCGGCGGCACCGTCAGCGCCGCTGGACGATGGTCCGCAATTCGACGGCCCGCAGCAGCCGTCTCCGTTCACCGCGGCCCGCGCGTAGCGCTCGCGAACCACGGTGCGCCGCTGCGGGGCCTTGATTGTCATGCAGCTGCTCCTTCAGCGGAATGTGCCCTGGGGTCCTTCACCCGCTGCAGCAACAGCAGGCCGATCAGGAAAAAGGCCGTCAGCAGGAGGAAGCCCGGCCGCTGGTTGCCGTCGGCCCAGACGGTCACCATGCCGAAGAGGAACGGTCCGAGTACCGAGGACGACTTCCCGCAGAGGGCGTAGAAGCCGAACATCTGGGCCTCCCTTCCGTCGGGAATCAGGGACGCCATGAACGCACGGCTGGCCGACTGCACCGTCCCGAGGCCGATCCCGGCCACCACCGCCAGCACGTAGAAGGCCGTCTGGCCCTCGATGAAGTACGCCGCTATCCCCGCGGCCACCCACATCATCAACACCCATGTCAGCACCTTCTTCGGTCCTGCACGATCCGTGGGCCTCGCCATCGCAAGGGCCCCGGCCATCGCCGAGAACTGCACGATCAGGAACAGGATGATGACGCCCACCATCGAGAAGCCGAAGGTGACGCCTGCGATCACGCCGGCCATTGCGATGATCGTCAGCACGCCGTCAATGTAGAAGAAGTACGCGAACAGGAACTTCCGCAGGTTCGGAATCCGCCACACCTCGGCCGCGATCGACCTGACGTTGCTCAGCCCCACGACGGCGGCCCGGCCGACGCGCATCTCCCCCGCGCCGTCCCGCGGGAGTCTCCGGAACGCGGGAATCGAGAACAGGAAGAAGAAGGCGACGACGGTCAGCCAGGTGAACTGGTATCCCTGGTCCGCCGTGATCCCCAGCAGTTCGTGCCCTTGCTCCATGGCGAATGGGAGCACCAGCAGCAGACCGAGCGCCGACCCGAGGTATCCCCAGCCGAAGCCTCTGCCCGAGACCTCGCCAAGCCGTTCGGGCGGCGCGATGTCCGGAAGGTAGGCGTTGTAGAAGACGGTCGCGCTCTCGAAGCCCACGTTGGCGATTACGAAGAAGACGAAGCCCGCGACGATCATTCCGGGCTCCAGCGTGGTCATGAGCGCGACCCCGATGAGGCACACCGCGACGTAGCAGGCGAAGAACTTCTTGCGCACGCCGCTGCGGTCGGCGATCGCGCCCAGCACGGGAGAGGTGAACGCCACAAGCAGCGCGGAAAGCGACACCGCCCGGCCCCACCAGAGATCTCCCAGACCGCCGCCTTCGGCGACGATGACGTTCACATAGAACAGCGGAAACACCGCCGTCGTCATCACCGCCGGGAAGATGGAGTTGGCGAAGTCGTAGAGCACCCATGACCTGACGGTGCGCTTGTCGTAGTTCAAGCTGTGGTCCTGTGCGGGTTCGAGCGGCCCGGTGGAGTCACCGGGATTGGCCGTGGCGCTACTCCCCTCGGGCTTTCTTGATGCCGAATGCGACCCCCGTGCCGATCCCGGCACCAACCACCATCGCCGGCAGGGCGGTGACGAAGGGGACGGCGGCCACCACGAACGCGGTGGCGGCCCCGGTGGCCACGCCCAGGCCCGCAGCCGGCTTCTCGGCGATCTTCGTGTATCGGAGCTTGCGCCCCACGAATTCCTTCGACTTCGCATGCCCCCACAGACCGACCGCCCCGGCGGCGCCCAGGCTTATCATTTCCACGATCATGATTTCGTGCTCCCTTTCCCGGGGCCGTTCCAGCCCCGTTTTTTCGCCCACCTACGACCCCGGCGACGCGAACGTTTCCGGTCCGCGAAACGGTCCGGTCCGCGCCGGGTCAGGATGGCCTTCCCATCTCGGCGAACGCCCTGCTCACGTGCGTCGACACGTCCTGCAGGGCAAAGATCGAGGCGGCGTCGAGTTTTCTGCTGATCTTCCGGCCCACCAGTCTCCGCAGAAAGCGTAGCGGCTCGTCGAAATCGGCGTCAAACAGGGGATCCGAGCCCCGGTTGAGGTTCTCCAGGATACGCAGCGCCAGGTAGGTGTCGTCCAGGAGCCCCGCCATCCCCTTGGTCATCTCGGGAATCAGGTCGACCGGATTCACGAAGTAGCGCGCCGCGTGCTCCAGCAGGGGCATGACCACGACCTTGAGGCCACGCTGCTCCGCCGCCTGAGCCGCTCTCGCCAACAGCACCGGGACCGTCTCCACGACTTCGACCGCAACCGCGGCCGCCTCCGAGACCTCGTGTTCGCTCGCGTTCGGTGCGGTGCCGCGGATGAACTCCTCCAGCATCCCGTTGTCCCGAACCTTCGCGCTGTCGATGACGGCCTGAACGTCTCTGAGATTCAATCCGACTCCTATCGCCTGCGGTAGACCGTGATCCCGCCCCCGACGCCACCCGCCACCAGGTCATGGTCGCCGTCGCCGTCGATGTCGACGAACGCCGGTGCGGTGAATGTGGGGACTGGAGGCGCAAATGGCACGGTCTCCACGAAAACAGGCTCTTGCGGGGTCCCTTCGTTCAGGTAGAACTGCAGCCCTGACGCTTCCGTTCCAACGGCAAGATCCAGGTCGCCGTCGCCGTCGAGATCGAGGATGGTGGGAACGCTGCGGCGACCGATGTCGATGTCCTGGTATTCGTCCGAAACGAGCTGGAAATCCGGCGCTCCGGGACCGCCGTCGTTGCGGTAGTAGTTGATGGTGCCGGACGACTCGCCGACGATGAGGTCGAGGTCGCCGTCCGCGTCCAGGTCTCCCAGCGCGGGCGTCGTGTTGCGTCCCCGCGTGAGGGTGGCGGCGGCCGAATCGACGAGGGTCCAGCGCGGCAGCAGGTCGTCCGGGCCGCGTCGTCCGGCGCGGCCGCGGCGGCCGCCGTCGTTGCGGTAGTAGGCGATCCGGTCGCGCCATTCGCCGAGCAGCATGTCGTCGTCGCCGTCACCGTCGAGGTCGCCGAACGCGGGGGCGTAGTGGTACGCCTCCGGGAGGCCCGGGACCGTGCCGCGGGCCGTGAAGGCGGGCGCGGTGGGTGAGCCGGTGTTCTCGAAGACGTAGAGGCGGCCGCTGCGCGTGTCCCCGGGTTCGATCTTGTTGGAGACGAGGAGGTCCAGGTCGCCGTCGCCGTCCAGGTCCGTGAAGGCGGGGATCGACTCGCTGCCGACGTCGAGGGCGCGGATCAGGCGGGTGGTGGCCTCGTTGAACTCGCCGTCGGCGTCCTGTTCGAACTGGTGGAGGTTCTCCACCGTGGTGAGGTTCGGGTTGAAGGCGCCACCCAGCACGCCCATGGTCAGGTCCATGTCGCCGTCCTGGTCCACGTCCCCGAGCGCCGGAGCGTTGTAGCCGGACGTGGCAACCGGGTCGCGCAGCGGAAACGGCCTGGGCGTTCCCCGCAGAACGGGACGCCGGCAGCTGCCCGTGTTCTCGATGAACAGCAGGCCGGGTTCGAAAAAGTCGCCCCAGAACAGGTCGTGGTCGCCGTCCTGGTCGACGTCGCCGAGCGCCATGGTGTTGGCCCCGTGCAGGCTTCCCTGGAAGGCGCCGACGATCTCGATGTCCTCGAACGAGTCCGTGATGTGGCGGAAGCGCGGGACCCCGTCGGCGTCGACGGACTCGGCCTCGTAGCGCGTGATGGTGCCGGTCAGGCGGCCGATCAGAAGGTCGAGCATGCCGTCGCAGTCGATGTCGGCGGCGTTGGGGATGTTCTGGCGGTCCGAGAAGACGGGCTCGCCGGTGACGTCCCGGAGCGTATCCGCGGCGAGGACGTAGGCCGCCGGTCCCGTTCCGCCGTCGTTGCGGTAGTAGCGGATGTAGCTGAACGGCTCCTCCGCGAGCAGGTCGAGATCACCGTCGAGGTCCACGTCGACGAAACGGAACCACTCGCCCACGGCGAGGTCCTCGAAGGCGTCGGTGACCCAGCGGTAGACGGGCGGGCCGGGCGAGCCCCCCTGTGCCTCGTTGCGGAAGAACATGACGCGGTTCGACCGCTCCTGGATGAAGAGATCCAGGTCCCCGTCACCATCGGCGTCGGCGAGCTGGGGCCTGGGCAGGTTGAACCCGCCCAGGAAGGGATGGTCGATCGCTTCGCCGGCTTCGTCCGTCACCGTGATGCCGTAGACGACGCGCTCCCAGTCGGACGCGGGAGCGGACGACACGGGAGCCGGCGGGAGCGGGGATGACGACGGCCCGCACACGCCGGTGAAGCCCGCGAGGACCAGGGCGGAGGCGACCGCGCGCGCGAGGGTCACGGGAGGGGCGGCGGCGGATCGGCGGGCGGGCGCGGACCGGCGGGCGGGCGCGGATCGGCGGGCGGGCGCGGATCGGCGGGCGAACGCGGATCGGCGGGCGAACGCGGGCCGGCGGGCGGCGAAGCCATCACCGCGCCGAGTGAGATCCCCGCCGGATACGTCCCGACTTCGATCGTCTGCACCACGTCGAGCGTCCGCGTGTCGATCTTCACCACCGTGCCCACGTCGGCGTTGTCGTCCACCGGGCGCGTCGGCGCGTAGGTGCCCTTGAGGTTGCGGTTCGACACGAACAGGTAGCGGCCGTCGGCGGTCAACGCGCTGCCGTGCGGCTCCACGATGCCGGGGGCCGTGATCCGCTCCACGACGGACCATCCCTCCGTCTCGACCACCACGACGGCGTCGTCGTCCTTGGCGCCGAAGTACACCCGTGCGCCGTCGGGCGAGAACACCGGGTGCCAGGGCTGTGTCCCGGCCGCCACCTCGGCAACGAGGTCGAGCGCGGGCGTGGTGGCGTCGAAGACCAGGAGCTTCCCGGTCAGCTGCGTCGTGGCGACGAGCCGGCGGCCGTCGGGAGACAGCGCGAACTGCACGAGGGTGTGCGCGGGGCCGTCGATGTCCACCAGTTCCAGCGCTTCGGAGCCGCCTTCCACAACCGCGACGCGATTCTCGACGAGCGAGGCCGCGAAGATGCGGTCGGTCGCGGGATCGATGGTCAGCGCGTGCGGACGCGGGAAGAACACGTCCAGCTCGTCGACGGTCATGTCGCCGCGGTCGATCACGCCGATCCGCTGCGGCGGGTTCACCGCCATCATCGAGCGCCCCACGTACAGCCGCTCGGTCGACGGGTCGACGGACAGGAGGCCGGGCGTCTCGAACGGCGCGCGTCCGACCAGCTCGTTGTCCGCGTTGAAGCGGAGGACGTTGCCGCCGCCGATCAGCGAGACGTACCAGTGACGGCCGTCCGGGTCGACGGCGGTGTGGTGGGGGCGGCAGTTGGGGTCGAAGCCGAGTTCGGTGAGGTCGATGGTGTGCAGAACCTCGCCCGAGGCCGCGTCGATGACGGAGACGCTGGCTGCCGCCTGGTTGGCCACGTAGACGCGCTCGGCCATCGCCGTTTGGCCGTGCACGACTCCTGCGCCGAGGGCCAGGGCCGCGCAGACGGGCAGCGCGACACGCGTTGCGGTACGGGCGATGCGCGAGGCCGCGCGGCGGAGGTCCGGCTTGCTCATCGCTGCGCCTTTCGGCCGGAAGTTCGTTTCCATCACGAGACGGGCGTGCGGCTTCGCTTCTTCACAAGAAACAGACCCTGTGACCCCGACGTCACCAGGACGACGCCGGACGCGAAGAACGGGTAGTTGCTCCAGGAGCCGTCCATCGAGGGGAAGTCCTCGCCCGGAACGGTGTCGAAGAACGCGACTTCCGTCGGATTCTCCGGATCGGAGATGTCGAGCACGCGCAGTCCGCTGTTGTAGTTGGACTGGTACATGAGGTCGCCGACGATGTAGAGGTTGTGGTCGCTGGCGGTGTTCTCGGAAAAGTGCTCCTTGATCATGACGGGCTCGTCCAGGTCCTTGACGTCCCAGATCAGCGTCCGCGTCCCCTGCGTGAGCCCGCCGACCTCGTCAAGCTCGTCGTTCATGTAGAAGTACGACTGGTCCTCGGTGAGCCAGCCCTGGTGCGTGTAGGCGACGTTGGGGTAATCCTCCACGGCCAGGGCGATCGGGTTGTCCTTGTCGGTGACGTCGGCAATGCTCAGGGCGGTCTCGTTGGAGCCGAAGCAGATCTCCTTGCCGGCGTGCTCGCGGTCCGGGCCGTCGTAGTCGACGCACTGCGCGTCGTGCGAGTAGCCGGTGCCGGACCTTCCGGTGGTCGGGTCGGCGAAACAGCCGGCGAAGACCGGGTTCGTGGGCTCCTGGATGTCGATCATGTGGAGCCCGCCGCCGCAGGTGTCTCCGCCGCCGCTGGCGCCGACGGCGTACGCGAAGCCGGTGCCCTCGTTGATCACGATGTTGTGCACGCTGTGGACCCGGTCGTAGTGCGCATCGGTGTCGAAGGTGATCATGTCGCCGTCGAAGTCGCGCAGGCGGGTCAGGTCGAACACCTGCATGCCGTGGTTGGCGGCACCGTCGGCCACGATGAAGACGTGATCGCTGTACACCTTCATGTCGCGCCAGATGCTGCCCGGCGCCCACTCGGGCTTGGGCAGGTTGCCGACCACCACGGGGTTGACCGGATCGGTCACATCCACGAAGGACGTGCCGTCCATCCGCCCGACGATGGCGTAGTCGCGCTGCGACTCCGGATCGGTCCATCCCCACACGTCGTTGACGCGCACCCCGCGGCTGCCGCCCAGATCCGCGACGGGGACAAACGCGACGAGGTCCACGTCGCTGCACCCGAACGCCGAAGCGGCGCCCTCGGCACAGTCGACCTGGCCACCGAGGACGGCCTCCATGCCCTCGATTTCGGTGAACACGGAGAAGCCGGGTGTCCAGGCCGGACCGTCGCGTTCAAGGATGAGCGCGGTACCGGCACCGTAGTCGTCCCGGGGCATGCCCGACACCAGAATCCCGTTGCCGTAGGCCACGCGGGTGCCCATCCACGCGCCGGGTTGCGGGGCGGGCTCGGTCAGCTTGGTCGCGGAGGCCCAGCCGCCCGCGCCGTCGGCGACAAACTCGTGGATGCCGCCTCGGCGGGTGTCCGCGCCCGGGGCCCCGACCCACAGTGTGGCTCCGTCGGACGCCATCGTGGTGCCGAACTGGTCGCCGGGTGCTCCGTCGAAGGCGCCCAGCCGGCCGACCTCGGTCCATGCATCGTCCGCGCCATCGTCCGCGCGCCCGAATACAACGACGCTTCCCGGGTCGCTAAACGGATGGCCTGCGGCCACGAGAATCCTGTCGTCCATGATCAGCGTGCCGCTGCCCAGGTAGGATCCGTCGCCGCCCCCGGTGAGTTCGGCGGTCATGGTCCAGCCGTCCGGTCCGGGTTCGTAGACGAAGGCCGCGCCGCGGGCGGAGTCCGCACCGGGAGCGCCCACCACCAAAAGGTCGTCCGACAACGCGATCGATCCCCCGAATCCGGTCCTCTCGTCGGGCCGCGGAGATTGCAGCATGGCCTCCTGGACCCAGGCGCCGGCGGCGCTGCGGAACAGCAGGACGGCACCGTCGCCGCCCATCGACGCGGCGGCGACCGCGGCCCGGTCGCCGCTCAGCGACGCGTTCGCCATCATCATGCCCTCGGGCAGGCCGTCGGCGACGAGCATCCCCTCGTGGCTCCAGCCGGTCTCCGCCCTCAGGTACGAATGAACGCCCCCGCCCTCCGGGGAGCGCGGGTTCAGCGCCGTCACGAGCATGCGGTCGCCCGACAGGACGATGCCGTAACCGAATCCGTCGCCGGTGGAGGACTCCGGACCGGTCAGCCTGCCGGCCTCGATCCAGCGGTCGCCGTCGCGTACGTACGTGTAGATGCCGCCCCCTTCGGTGCCACCGAAGGCGGGATCGGCCACCAGTACCTCGTTCCCCCACACCGCCACGCTTCCTCCGAACCCCTGCGCGAGCAGCGACCCCGGGAGCAACACCATGCTCGCCAGAGCCATGCCCGCCAGAGCCGGACAAGCACCCCTCGACATTCTTCTCATGTTCCCCTTCCTGACCCACATTCGATTGCGACGTGACAAGTTAGTAAGGCTGGCACCAAAGCACCGCGTGGACAAGACTACATGCGGGCACCGTTGCAGGCACGAGCGCGGCTCTGCACGCAGGCATCGAACGGGGAGACCTCACATGCATGTCACGTACTTCATTCCGGGGCCGTTGTCCCGCGGCCCGCTCGGATTCGGCGAGCTCGAACGCCGCAGAACGTATCTGGAGCGCCACGCCGCCCCCGGAACGACCGTCGCGGTCGAGGACAGTGACGAGGGGCCGGCCTCGATCGAGTCCTCGGTCGAGGAGAGCCTCGCGGTGCCACCGTTGCTGGCGGCGGCCCCGCGGCTCGAATCCGGTGGGGCGAGCGCGGTGATCGTCGGGTGTTTCGGTGACCCCGGACTGGTGGCCGTTCGCGAGGTCACGCGTATCCCGGTTGTGGGTCCCGGCCAGGCAAGCGGTCATCTCGCCGCGCAGCTCGGCGAGCGCTTCGCCGTGCTGACGGTCGTGGACGAGATCGTTCCCGCGGTGTACCGGCAGATGCGGAGCCATGGACTGGAGCGGTTTGTCTCGGAGGTGCGAGCGGTGGACGTGCCCGTGCTGGAGCTGCGCAGCCGGCGCGACGAGGTGCTGGGCACGCTGGAGAACGAGGGGCTGGAGGCCCTGTCGAACGGCGCCGATACCCTGGTGCTGGGATGTATGACGATGGGTTTTCTGGATGTCGCGCGGGACTTGCAGGCGCGCCTGGAGGTACCGGTCGTGAATCCGGTGGTGGCCGCGCTCAAGGCCGCCGAAGGGATGGTCGCCGCGGGTCTGGCGCCGTCCGCACGGGCCTACCCGACGCCGCGCAAGGCGTTCGACGCAGCCGGCGTCTGATCAGCCTCCGTGCAGGTGAGCCACGTACGGAGCGACCGCCCGCCCAAGTAGCGTGGAGGCCTCCAGGAAACCGATGACCACCTGGTTCACCTGCCGCCGAAGATCCGTCAGGACGAACGGGAAGAGGTCCGGATCGTCCTCCCGCATGGCGATCAGGTCGTGCACCCTGGCCAGCCTCGGCATCGGCACCTTGGGCGTCGCCGGATCGTGCTCGAATCGGGGCCCCTCGGCATACCCGATGGGCACGAGGATCCGCGCCAGCTTCAGGAGCACCTCGTTTGCCGCGTCAGGATCCATGCTACCGTCTTCGACCGCCTCGTAGAACGCGGTCAGCCGCTCCACCATCTCGTCGTACGCGGCCCTTACCGGCGACAGGTTGAACTGCTTGCCGAGATCCTTGTCGATCGATCCCTCGTACGCTTCCAGGGCCTCGCCCAGTTCGGCCGCGGTCTCCCGGAAGTCGAGCGGAAGCACTTCGTCGTTCAGGAACCGGGCGATGGCCGTCAGATACACGCGGAGGTCGCGTTCGAGGTTCGTGCGGTCCGCGACCTCGATCCGGTCTTTCTCCGTGTGCCACGCGATGTTGCCTCCGCAACCGCCAACCGGATAATAGCCGAGCCGGTCCCGCTCCTCTTGCGGGATGTTGGAAAGCAGCATGAAGAAGGAGGAGAGGCCGATCTGGTTGAACGAGTAGTCTCCCGCGCGGAGGGGACGCTGGCGGGTGGGCTCCACTCCGGCCACGGACAGGATGGAGGACCGGCAGACCTCGCCGGCCTCCGCCATCCACGGCACCGCGTCGTACTCGGTCGCGCCCCAGCAGCCCGGCGAGTCGATGTTCACGGTGGCCACGCATCGCCGCGACAGCTCGACGCCAAACATGTCGGCGTACCAGGTCGAGCCTCCATACCGTCCCGTCGAGTGCGCCGGCCACCAGGCGATTCTCAGCGACCGCCTCAACTCCTCGCGGTGTGCGTGGAAGATATGCGCGAGCTCGAGCAGGGTGGCGTCGCCCACCGCGTTGTCGCCGATCCCGACGTCCCACGAATCGTAGTGCCCGTGCGCGAGGACGAAATCCTCTTCCTGACCGTCGATCCGTGCGACAGGCAGCGGGCACGGGTACCAACCCTCGTTCAGTTCGGTGTGGATCGTGATCCTGTCCAGGCCGTTCTCGACGGCTTCCAGAAGCGTGTTTCCGTCCCACCGGTTGATCGCGGCGACCGGCGTCGTGGGACGCTGCCCGAGTTGGGACGCGCCCGGCGTGCCCCACACGGTCGTGCAGATCCCCCAGTGCACCCGGCTGCCCGGGTTGATGTAGACCTGACCGACCGCCCCGGCAGCCTCGAACCGCCTCACGGACACGGGCATAGGCATGCCCTCGGTCACGACGATCTTGCCGGCGATGTCCGGAGGGAGCGCACCGTGCGGCGACTTGAACAGATCGGCCGCGTCGTCGGAGGGGTTCGCGGGAACGTGGACGAGCGGCGCGGTCAGTCCCTTTCGCGGGGTCGACGCCGCAAACGAAGGCGGCTTGGCGTCGAAGGACTCTCCGGCGAACTCGACCGAGGCTCCCTTCGGAATGGAGAGGTACAGATCCGGCTCGTAGACGTCGTGGGGGATCCCCGCGTTGTCGAGCCGCGCGACGATGTAGTGGGCCGCAGCCCGCTCCTCCGGCGAGCCCGACTCGCGAACGAGCACCGCGAATCGCTCGATCAGGCTCCACCCCTCCGAGCGCTCCGCGAATGAGACTTTTGACAGCAGGGATTCGACCAGACTCATGGCACCTCGGGGAAAGACCTCCACGGCGTCGGGCAGCCGTGCTCAGGGAGTACAATAACGCTCCCCGCAACCCCCGAGACCCGCGAGTCCGCCCCGATGTTGGCGCCGCGCCGGCCAGGAACCGCTCCGAATGACCGTTTTTGTCGGATCGGCGGCCGATTTTGTCGTAACGCGGCGCCGATTCTGTCGCATCGAGGTGCGGAACGGACGCCGCCCTGCCGGTCGCAATGTCAGGCTCACCAGTCCATGGTGTCCAGTTCCGGCTCATAGCGCTCGAGACCCTTGCGAGCGAGCAGGAAAGAGCCGGCCAGGACGAGGGCCGAGGCTCCCAGTGCTGCGGCCGTGGCGATCAGGAGCGTGTGGTCGCTGGCCATGATGGCCTGGATGGCCCGCAGGGGACTGCCGAAGAGGCGCTCGTAGAGGTGGACCGCGGCGAAGGTCCCAGCCACGACGACCAGCAACCCATGAGTGGCGATGGACTTGGCCTTGAACCGGAGGGCCAGTCCCACCGCCGCACCGGCCGACGCCCACAGAAGGATGGAGGCGAAAAGGAAGGAGACAGCCATGATTCGAAGAGGGCTTGTGTCCGCCACGATCCGGTCGCCAGCCATGCCCGTGGCACCCGCAATCAGCACGGCGCCCAAGACCGAAAAAACCGCGGTCGCGGCCAAGCGTGTGGCGGCGAGCGTCGATGCGCTCACTGGCAAGGTGGTGAGCAATTCCAAACTACCCGTCACCTTGTCCTTGATCCCTTCCATTGGAACCTGGAATGCCAGTGAGGCCCCCAGTCCCGAAAGCAGGAGGGGCAGAGCCGAAGCGTACCATCGCGTCACGGCAAAAACGACCGCGATCACCAGCGAGGCGATCACCAACCCCACCACGAACTTCCGAGAGCGGCGAAACTCAACGCCCACCAATGCTCGAAAAGCTTGATCAGTCATGAACGCTCCAATTCCTGAAGGAGGATCCGGGAGAGCGGTGCACCCGGGTCGCGTTCCCGCAGCTCCGCAGTAGCGACATCATCGAGGATCCGTCCCACCCTCATGAGGATGACCCGCTCGGCGATGAACTCCACGTCTTCCAGAATGTGGCTGGAGAAGATGACCAGCCGGTCACCGCCGCCAGGAGCACACTCGTCGATGATCCCGAGCAGCTCACGGCGCATGACCGGATCGATGGCCGAAGTGGGCTCGTCCAGAATGAGGACGGGTGGCCGATGAGCCTCGGCTGCTACCAGAGACAGCTTGACCGCCATTCCCTTGGAGAGCGTTCCGACTTTCGAGGCACTGGGAAGCTCCAGCCGCTCTAGGAGTTCCTGCACATAGTCATGGTCCCAAGTGGGGTAGAACGCCGAGAGGAAATCCAGGTGTTCACCGACGGTCATCCACCCGAATCCCAGCAGCTTTTCGGGCAAAAAACCGATTTGCGCCCGGATCTCCGGCAACTGGGGCCGGATGTCGCCTCCGCCGAGTTCCACCCGGCCCTCGTAGTCCCGGAGCCGACCCGCGATCGCCTTGAGCGTGGTGCTCTTTCCGGCGCCGTTTGCGCCCACGACCGCCACGCGCTCTCCCGGATCGATCGTGACGTCCATCGGCTCCAGGAAAAAATTGGAGTAGCGGACACTGAATCCCCGCAACCTCACACCGGTCATCTTGGAAGTCCCCGCGCCGCCCGCCCTCTCTCCGGCACCTCTACAATGTGACCCATGCGCGCGCCGCTGAAAAGGCCATCGTCACGCCCCAGAAGAAGAGCGCGAGACCGAGCGCCGGCCGGACCTCCGGGCCATCGCACCGGCGCAAAGCCATCACAAGAAACGCAAACCAGCAGAAATGGCCGATCGAGAAGACCTGCGCGATTGCGACCAGGAACGGACTCGTAACCGGAACAAAGGCCGCCAGCCCCAGCGATACCTGCAGGTCGCTCGGCGAAGCTACGCTGCCGCCGGTCGTCAAATGCAGATAGAGCGCGAGCAGCACGCCCTGCGCCGCCAGAATCGCCTCTCCGTACAGCAGAACGGAGAGGATCGGCCGGATTCGGCGCTCCGAGTTCGTCAGCACGAGCACCGCCCAGGCCAGCGCCGTCAACAGGCCTGCCTTGAGCAGTTGGACCACCGGGGCGATCAGCGCGAGCAACCACACCATGAACATCATTGCCCGGGTGACTTCGGCTCCCTGATCTCCCATCAGACTCAGTAGCAGCGGTCGCAGGGAGAACGCCGCCGCGAGCGAGAACACCCATCCGACGACCAGTGGCGGCACGATCGGCCGATGCTCCCGAATGTCGTCCAGACTCGGGATGAGCATGTTCGCAAAGTGCCGTAGCCTGGCCAGCACGCGCCGCGTCCATCCTTCCACCTTGCCATCTCCTGTCATGACCCTCCCCCGTTTCTTCCGCGCATCACCGCGATGTTGTCAATCAGCCTGCCCCTTCCGCTTCGCCCGACATGCACGAGCCGCACGGTGTCCGAGCCGTCGACCCAGAAGGTTGCCGGCACGGCGTTCAGTCCGAGAGCACGGGCCACGCTGCCGTCCTGGTCGTGAACCGTCCTTGCACGAAGCGATGGAGGCACCCATGCGGCGGCGTCCATCACCGACTTCGGCGATGCGACAACCCACACCTGCAAGTCCCCCACGGTCGCGTTCGTCCCGTCACCGCTCCCGATCAAAGACTCCCACAACTCCAGGTCGGCCTTGCAATGAACACAGCTCCGATCCACGTAGACCAGGGCCGCCGAACTCCGGGGACCGGACTCCCGTGCTCGTCCGCCACCCCACACTCGTTCCGCTACGATCCCCGGCAGCGCCCATGGCGGTTCGGTGGGCCCAGGACCAACCGGCCCTCTCCTGCCAGCCAGGACATGTGGTGCCAATCCGATTCCCACGGCCATGACTGCAACTACCGCGGCGACAACCTTCTTCACCGTACCCTGTTTGTCTCCCATCACACTCCTCCTCCCGACGCGGAGCCCGGATGGATCGCCGCCCATCCGGGCTCCGCTGGCTGCCAGGCCGGCGTTGATTCAGCCGAATGCCAGATAGCAGACGTGCGCGCACGACACAACGGTGACGAGCGGCGCAGTGCCAGATGCAATCATCGGCAAGCAACTCATACATAGCCCTGCAAAAGCCGCCCAGACCATGATGGCCATCTGTCCTCCGACTACGGCCGCTGTCACCGAAGTCTCAACCGACGTTGCGGCCAGGACTCCGCCAACTTCACCGTCCAACCCCGTTCCACGTGCAGGGACCATCGTTGTACACAGGGTCAGTACACCTGCCAGGATTACAATCGTCCTTCTCGCTGAACACCTCATCCGTGCCTCCCTTTCCGGAGCTTTCCGTTTGTCGCGATTTGTCAGAACGTCTGCGCGCACAACAAGACGCACCCGATGCTGCTAATGAACCCGGCCGGTGGGACCACGACCAGTGCAACAGCACTGCCGAATATGCAGACGCCGCAGGCAAACCATTTGCTCTGCCACTGACCACCAACCACATCGTTCACGTTCGCGACACTCTGCCCGTTCTGGCCATTCACGACACCGTCGGCTTCGACCGCCTGCAGCACCACTTCAAGAGACGCCGGTTCGATCTGACCTGTTCCGTTCATCGGAACCGATGCCAGAGTCGTGTGCATGAGCGACAGGACAAGCATGCCACCCGCAATTGTTCTTGTTGTCGATTTCATTTTTTTCTCCTTTTGATTTCTGTTTCAGCTCATGCATACCCGATATAGCAGAGACCGGCACATACGGCATACACCGGCCAAAGCCATCCGAAATTCGCAATGAGTCCAACCACTGATCCGGCACCCAATCCCAGGGCGGTCCCAACGCAGAGGTTGCAACCTCCCCTTACGATTATCTTGCCAGTGCCACCCTGCATTCCTACTACTTTGTCCTCCTGCTGTGCCTCCATGGCGCCCTCTGCCCGCAATGTTGGCGCGCGCGGTGAACCCGAAACGGCGGGATACGCCAACGCGGCGATGACAGCGAACGACGCCACATGCCTCAATGCTCCTGTAACGCTCACGAGCATTCTCCTCTCCTCAAAAGGGTCACCTACATGACCGAGTGATAGCAGAATCCCCCGCACGCTCCCAACGCGAGGGTGGATCCGGCTTTTCCAGCTGCTGCCACGAACGCAGCCCACCCACCGGTGTACACCAAGCCTACTCCGACCGCTATGCAACCCACGCAACCGAGAAAGGCCTTCCAGCCGGCCCCCACAACCGCCGCCGTCTCCGCAGGCTGCGGCGATCTGTCAGCGACTGTGCCGCCGACTGTCGCGGCCTGGGCGCCCAGCAGTGCCAGACACAGCGTCAGCACGATGGGCCGAAAATTCCTCTTCTTCATCCTTCTCCTCCTCTTTCGATGTGGTGATCTGGACCGCGACGCGTCTCGCCGCGGCCGATCCGGTGCTACCCGGTGAGCAGGATCGACTCCCCGGACCAGATCTTCTCGAACCCTTCCTCGCTGATCGAGTAACGACCCGCCGTAGGGTCCACGACGGTGAGACGTCCGGACGGCGACCTCCCGGTGACCGTCACGAAGTGGTTGCGGTTCACCCAGGCGATGAACGGGAAACGCGTGTGCGGCAGCTCGGCCGGCGTGAGCCGTGTTAGCATGAGCGACAGGTTGAATCGGCTCGCGGCACGGATCAGCCCACCCGCGGTCGTCCCTCGAGGCTTCGTCCCCGCCAGCACCATGAGCGAGTCGGTCGATGGCGCGGCCACGCCGACAATGCGCATCAGGTTGGCCAGCGCGGCGGGACCGCAGTCGTTCAGCGCGGACTGGAAGACGACGCCGTCACTTCCCAGGAACTCGGCATCGGATCGGGCCAGCTCGGCACGGGCCACGAGTCGCCCCAGACGGGGCAGATCGCTGGCCGCCAAGGTGGCGAGCGCGAGCGCGCCGGACACTAGGACGAGCGTCAGAATCGCGGAGCGGCGACAATTGCGCGCACGCTTCCGCGACCGCTGGTCCCGTCGGCCGGACACTTCGGGCTCGTACCTTGGCATCGGGATGCCTCCCGGGTGGGTGGATCGTCATTCGATCAAGCGAGATCCACGGTACCGGCACCCGGTGTGCGGTTACATGTCTGGTTGGGACAACCGGCCTTCCGAGGCCGAAATGCCACCCGAAAGCGGCCTCAAACGACTGCCCCGGACCCCCCAAACACCCCCGTTGCGCCCCTACAGGGTCTTCAGGACCTCCAGGATGTCCTCGTTGGTGGGCCGCACGCGGTAGTCCACCTCGACGAAGCGGTACCGCACCACCCCCTCCTTGTCGATCACGTAGGTGGCGGGATGCGGAAGCGGCCGGTTGGGAGGCGCGTTCTCGTTGAACAGGCCGTACCGGTCGATCACGGCATGGTCCGGGTCGGAGAGCATGATGAAATCCGGGGCCATGCCGTCGTCGGCGGCCACACGGTCGATCATCAGCTGCATCCCGTCGCGGTCGTCGACCGACACGCTGACGATTTCGGTCTCATCCTGGAGGTCGTCGGGCAGAAGGGCTCTCAGCTCCACGAGCTGACTGGCGCAGTACGGTCACCAGTGGCCCCGATAGAAAACGAGGACGACGTTCTTGTCGCCCCGGAAGCCCGAGAGGCTTACCGCGCCGCGGTCAAAGGACTCCAGCGTAAAGCCCGGGGCCTCGTCTCCGACTGCCACGCGCTCGATGTCGGTGGGCGGCAGGTCGTGACCGTCCGCAGGGCCCAGATTCTGCGCGCGAGCCGCGGACGCGGTCGTAAGCAGCCCGGCAAGGAGGAGCAACGCGATGGATCGCGGAGCCGGCCGGGCAAAACGGGGTCGCGGGCCCGCCGGAAATCGTATGGATGGCGACATGCTGGTGGTCCGTGCGGAAGGAGTCGGTGCTGTCCGGGTACACCCCCGGATTGAGGTCACCTATGTTAATCATATGTGCTCCGTCCTCGCCATTCTCGGGTTCGACCCCATCGACCCGCCGTCCCGCGACCGCGTGCTGGCCCTGTCGAAGCTGCAGCGGCACCGCGGCCCCGACTGGTCCGGCATCGTCACGCACGAACGGGCGGTCCTGGCCCACAACCGCCTGGCAATCGTGGATGTCGAGCACGGCGCCCAGCCGCTGAAGAACGCCGCCGGGACCCACGTCCTGGCCGTCAACGGCGAGATCTACAACCATCGGACGCTGGAATCCGAGCTGCGGACACCGTACCGCTTCCTCACCCGGAGCGACTGCGAGGTCATTCTCGCCCTGTACGCCGAGCAGGGAAGCGCGTTCCTGGACCGGCTGAACGGAATCTTCGCGTTCGTGCTCTACGACATCGAGCAGGACCGGTACATCGTGGGACGCGACCACCTCGGCATCGTACCGCTCTACACCGGATACGACGACGACGGCCGGTTCTACGTCGCGTCGGAGATGAAGGCGCTCACGCCGGTCTGCCGCACCGTGTCCGAGTTCCCGCCCGGCCACGTGCTCGACTCCGCCGACGGCACCCCGCGCCGCTACTACAAGCGCGACTGGAGGGACTACGAGGCCGCAACGTCGGATCCCGACCCGGCGAGCGTCCGGGACGCGCTCGAGGCGGCGGTCCATCGGCAGCTGATGTCGGACGTTCCCTACGGCGTGCTCCTGTCCGGGGGACTCGATTCGTCCATCGTGTCGGCTGTGGCGCAGCGCTTCTCGCGGCGCAGGATCGAGGACGACGACCGGAGCGAGGCGTGGTGGCCGAGGCTGCATTCGTTCTGCATCGGGCTGGAGGGATCGCCCGACCTCGCCGCCGCGAAGCTCGTGGCGGATCACATCGGCACCGTGCACCACCAGTTCCACTTCACCGTGCAGGAGGGACTGGACGCGCTGTCCGACGTCATCCATCACCTGGAGACCTTCGACGTCACGACGGTGCGCGCCGCCACGCCGATGTACCTGATGGCCCGCCGCATCCGCACGCTGGGGATCAAGATGGTGCTGTCGGGCGAAGGGGCCGACGAGGTCTTCGGCGGCTATCTGTACTTTCACCGCGCGCCCGATCCGCGCTCCTTCCACGCCGAAACCGTTCGCAAGATCGACCGGCTGCACCAGTACGACTGTCTGCGGGCCAACAAGGCCATGGCGGCGTGGGGGGTCGAGGCCCGCGTTCCGTTCCTCGACAAGGAATTCCTGGACGTGGCGATGTCGATCGACCCGGCCGGCAAGATGCCGGGCGGGGGAATCGAGAAGCGCATCCTGCGCGAGGCGTTCGCCGACTACCTGCCCCCGGAGGTGCTATGGCGCCAGAAGGAGCAGTTCTCGGACGGCGTGGGGTATTCCTGGATCGACTCGCTGAGGGACTTCGCGGAGAAGAGCGTCAGCGACCGCAAGATGGCCAGCGCCCCCTTCCGCTTCCCCCACAACCCGCCCGCCGACAAGGAAGCGTACCTGTACCGCCGGATCTTCGAGTCCCACTTCCCGCTCCCGGCCGCCGCCCACTGCGTGCCCGGGGGACCGAGCGTCGCGTGCTCCACGCCCGAGGCGCTGGCGTGGGACGAGGCGTTGTCGAAGACGCTCGATCCGTCGGGACGGGCGGTCGCCGGCGTGCACGAGGCCGCCTACTGAGGCTGGCCGGGCGCCCGCGGGAGTCCGGCCCGGCACCGCGGAACACGCCTTCCGGCGCAACCTCTACTCGGACGCAGGCCTCCCCATCTCCAGGTAGTCCAGCAGCAGGTTGGTCATCGCGCGGATCCCAACGGGAACGGCGGAGTTGTCGGCCTGGAAGTCGGGCGTGTGGTGGCCCCCGGAGGTGCCGCCGGGGATCACCTGCCCCAGACGGAAGTAGAACCCGGGGACTTCGTTGGCGAAGTACGCGAAGTCTTCGCCGCCCATGGTGGGATCCAGGTCGACCACGTTCTCGGCGCCGACGGTCCGCGCCAGCGTGGGCAGCATCCGCTCCCCGAGTTCCGGATCGTTGATCGTGGCGGGCGTTCCCCGGTCGTAGTCCAGCTCGTAGGTGCCGCCGCCGGCCGCCGTGATCCCGGCCAGGATTTCGCCCATGCGCTGCTCGACCGCGTCGCGCACGTCGGGATTGTAGGTGCGTACCGTGCCCTCCATCTCGACCACGTGCGGGATGATGTTGAAGCGGGTGCCGCCCCGGATGATCCCCACCGTCACCACGCTGGGCTCGAGCGGGGGCAGGTTGCGCGAACGGATGGTCTGGAATGCGCTGACCGCCTGGGACGCCATCACGATCGGGTCGATCCCCAGATGGGGCGCGGCGCCGTGGGACTGCAGCCCCAGGATGCGGATCTTGAAGTGGTCCACGGCCGCGAGCGCCGGCCCGGAGGTGAACCCGACCTTGCCCACCTCCATCTCGGCGAAGGAGTGGAGGCCGAAGATCGCGCTCGGGGCGGGATCCTGCAGGACGCCCTCGGCCACCATCATGCGCGCGCCGCCGTCTTCGCCCGGCGGGGGCCCTTCCTCGGCCGGCTGGAAGATGAACTTGACCGTCCCGGGAATCTCGTCGCGCATGCCGGCCAGCACCGACGCCACGCCCAGCTGCACGGCGACGTGGATGTCGTGGCCGCACGCGTGCGATACACCCACTTCCTGACCGAGGTAGGTGGTGCGCACGGTCGACCTGAACGAAAACGGCGTGAACTCGGTGACCGGGAGCGCGTCCATGTCGGCCCGTACCGCCACCACTGGGCCGGGCCGGCCGCCGCGCAGAATGCCGACGACGCCCGTGTGGGCGATTCCCGTGTGGACCTCGTCGAATTCGAGCGCGTGCAGGTGGTCGGCGACGAGCGCGGCCGTGTTGAACTCGCGGTTGCCGAGCTCGGGGTTCTGGTGGATGTGCTCGCGCAGGCGGATGATCGTGTCCTGGACCGTGGCGAGCACCGCGTCGACGCGCGCGTTCTGCGCGGCCGCGGGCGATGTGGGCGCCGCGGTTGCGAACGCGGCCATCACCAGGAACGTGGCCGCCGGGGCGTGCGTGGGCGTGCGGGAAGCCGCCGGCGCCTTGCCAATCCTCTTCTTCATCAATCCATCCCTCCTGCCAGACTTTGGTACACTGCGCGCACGAAGCGCTCGGAATTGTCGCCCCAGACGCCGTCGAGGTCGGCGGTGGGGGCTGCGGCGACGACCTGTTCCTCCGTGCGGCCGTTGGCCACCAGGCTGGCGACGCGCATGCGCACGGTCTCCAGCATGTCGCGGTACTCGCGCAGATGCTCCGGAGCCGCGAGGTCGCCGTGACCCGGTATGATTCTGGTGCCCTCGTTCGAGCGCTCCAGCACGAAGTTGGCCGCGGCGATCACGCCGTCGACCCCGCCGCCGCTGTCGATGTCGATGAAGGGGTAGCGGCCGCGGAAGAACGTGTCGCCCATGTGGAAGACGTTGGCGCGCGGGAAGTGGACGATGGCGTCGCCGTCGGTGTGGGCCTCGCCGATGTGGGTCACGTCGATGTGCCGGCCGTTCCAATGGAACTGGACCCCGGTGTCGAAGGTGACGACGGGCAGCGCCGCCCTCGGTGCCTGGTCGGACCGGCCCACCAGGTCCGCGAACTCGGCCGGGTTCATCCGCCGGTACACGTTGCGGTGGGCGACGATCATGGCGCCTGCCTCGCCCAGATTCTCGTTGCCGCCCGTGTGGTCCCCGTGCCAATGGGTATTGAGCACCCACCGCACCGGCTGGTCGGTCACCTCCGCGACCGCCGCGAGGATTATGTCCGTCAGGGGCGCGAACTGGTCGTCGATGAGGAACGCGCCGTCCTCTCCCACGGACAGTCCGATGTTGCCGCCCCGTCCCAACAGCATGAAGAGGTCGTTCTCCAGGCGGACGGTGGTGATCACCACATCGTACATGTCCTGCTGCGCGTCCAGTGCGGCCGTGCCGGCGCCGGCCAGGACAGCCGCTGCGGCAACGACTCCGGCCAGACGGCCCGTCTCCCTCGCGAGGGAAATCTCCATTCTCGGCACCTCCGGTCTGTCTGGGGCGCTCCGCCCGCTCCGATTTCATTTGACGCCGGGCATGCCCGGCCCACCTATTGTCTAACCAACGGCCTTTTCGGTGGCAAACACCCGGATGGAGAACGACACATGGGCCAACGCATGCTTAAGATGGGCCAACGCATACTTGCCGGCGTACTTACAGGGGGGCTCGCGTGCGCGCTGGCGTGCGCGGAAGCTCCGCCGGCCGCAGACACGGAGCCGGCTCCCCAGCTGCCCTCCGCGATCATCGGCGAGGGAGGTGCTCTGGAGGGGAGCCCCGTCAACTACGTGGACGGTGACGACCTCACCACCGGCTACCTCGCCGTGCCTGGCGGGGACGGCCCCTTCCCCGCCCTAGTGATCATCCACGAGTGGAACGGTCTTCAGGACCGCGTACGCCAGCTGGCCGACGACTTCGCGGACGAGGGCTACGTGACGCTCGCGGCGGACCTCTTCCGCGGGCGCACCGGATCCAACCGCGAAGAGAACATGGCGCTGGTGCGCGAGGCGCAGTCGGACCCGGCGGCGATGATCGCGAACCTCGACGCCGCGGTGGCCTTTCTCAAGGGCCGGTCCGACGTGACCGGGCGGGTCGGCGCGATGGGCTGGTGCTTTGGTGGCGGGGTCGCGCTCTCCTACGGCCTCGACGGCGCGAACTACGAAGCCACCGCGATCTTCTACGGACGCCTGGTGGACGACCCGGAGGTGGTCGCCCGGCTGGACCACGAGGTCTACGGGACCTTCGCCGCCCTCGACAGCGGTCCGTCGCCGGAGTCCGTGGCGGCCTTCGAGAGCGCGCTGCGGGCCGCCGGCGTGGAGCACGATCTGCACATCTACGACGACGTGGATCACGGTTTCTGGCTGCGCGTGGACGGTGACCCGGACGTGCGCACCGAGCCGGCCGCCGATGCGTGGGAGCGGTTGAAGGCCTACCTGGAACGGACCCTGGGCTGATGTCCGGTGTCACCCGCAGAGGACGCGCACTGTCCTCCCCGCGGGATTCGCACGTGATCCTTCCGGCCGCCGGGCGCCCGCGCGCCACGTTTCCGCAACGGCACGGGTCTTGCTTGGTATTAGCGCCAAACCCGCAACCAGGAGACCGGGATGTTCGGTAACAGACGAAGTGCCGGAATGGGGCTCGCGCTCGGGACCATCGTGTTCCTGCCCCTGCTGGCGGCGACCGCCCCCGTGCCGGCGAGTGCGCAGAGCCGTGACTTCCTGTTCGGTACGCCCCGGACGACGTTCACGTTGAGGGCTGGTTTCCATCTGCCCCGGGCCGGGAGCAGCGACAGCCCCGAGAGCTTGTGGGACCGGACCCGTTCCGACCTGACGGTCGATACCCGGGACCTTGCAGGGGGATCGCTCGGCGGGGACCTCGGGATCCGCGTCACGCCGCGGCTGGACGTGCTGTTGAGCGCCGGCTACAGCAGCTCGAGGACCAGATCGGAGTTCCGCGACTGGGTGGACCTGGACGACCTGCCGATCGAACAGACCACGGAGTTTTCGATCAAGTCGGGCACGATCGGGTTGAAGGCCTATCTGAAGGACCGGGGGAGAGCCATCGGACGATTCGCCTGGATTCCCGAGACCTGGAACCCCTACGTTGGGGTCGCGGGCGGCATCGTGTCGTACCGTTTCGTGCAGCACGGTGACTTCATCGACTTCGAAACGCTGGAGATCTTCGGTGACCGCTTCTATTCACGGGACAAGGGCGGCACCATACATTTCCTTGGTGGACTGGACATTGCCGTGAACGGTCGCGTGCTGTTTGTCGGCGAAGCGAAATACGGATTCGCCAGCGCCCCGCTCTCGGCCGACTTCGTGGGTTTCCCGGAACTCGACCTGGCGGGTCTTCAGGTCACATTCGGGGTGGGATTCAGGCTCTGACCACAACATGAGCTACACAAAGGGATCGAACATGATGACGAGGACGAAGAGCATCGGCACCCTGGCCGGCCTTCTGCTGGCTGCCCTTCCCATGGTTGCACAGGCCCAGGCCGGACAGACGCGGGCCGGATGGCAGCCCTACCTGGGCTGCTGGGAGCCCAACCTGCCTTCGCAGGCCGAGACGGCGACCGGAGGGGGAGCTGCCGCCCAGCAGGGCATCCTCTGCTTCGTGCCGAGCGGCGCCGACGTGGAGATGCTGACCATCGTGGACGGCGAGATCACGCATCGTGAGGGCTATTTCGCGGATGGACAGCCGCACCCGGTCGAGCAGGACGGCTGTAGCGGGACGGAGTCGGCCAAGTTTTCCGACGACGGGCGGCGCCTGTATACGGTGACCGAGCTGACCTGCGAGAACGGAACCGTGCGCAACAGTACCGGCATCATCTCCATGCCCGGTCCCGGAGAGTGGCTGGATGTGCGGGCGCTGCAGGCGAACGGCGGCGCGACGGCGTGGTCCCAGTGGTACAACTACACGGACGACTCCGTATTGGAGGACCTGGGACTGCCCCGTCGCAGCGAGCCCCTGCCGCTCGTGCTGCGGGGATCCGAGTTCTTCGCGGCTGCGCGGGTCACGATTGAAGACGTGATCGACGCTTCGCGCAATGTCGATGCGAAGGCGGTCGCGGGTTGGCTCGCGCAGGTCCGGCAGGAGTTCGACGGCCTCGGTGCCGAAGAGCTCGTCCAGCTCGACGACGCGGGCGTGCCGGCCGAGGTGATCGATGTCGTCGTAGCCGTCTCGTTCCCCCAACACTTCGCGCTCGGAGACGGTCGCGCGCTTGTGGACGAATACGGGTCGGACCGGCGGGCCCGCCGTGTCTTCATGACCCCCCTCGGCTACTACTACTCCCCCTCGGTGTTCGGATACGGCTACGGCAGCCGCTACGGCTACGGCTATCCCGGATACTACGGCTACGGCTACGGCTCCTCCTACTGGGGCGGCTACTACAGGCCGGTGGCGGTGGACGTGAACCGGGCGCCGTCGAGATCGGGCGGCGGACGCGTGATCGCGGGCCGGGGCTACCGTGGACCGCGTTCGGTCGGCACGAGCGGCGGATACTACGGCGGTCGGAGCTCCGGCATCTCGAGCGGCAGCGGCCGCAGCAGTTCGGCCGGAGCCGCGAGTTCCTCACGCGGCAGCAGCGGACGGACGGCCAAGCGGCGCGGCGGAAAATGACCCGCTCGTGACGGAGGTCGCCGCGGCTGTGCTCGTTCAGGAGGCAGCCGGGGGTCTCTCCGAAACGCTCGCCTCCAGCCCGCTTCTGGCTCTCGCCGTGCTCTTCGGAGCCGGCGTGGCCACGAGCCTGACCCCCTGCGTGTACCCCATGATCCCGATCACCGCGTCAGTGATCTCGGGAACCGCGACCGACGGGCAGCCCATGCGGCGCACCGTGGGGCTCACCATGACCTACGTCGTGGGGATGGCGATGCTGTACGCGTTCCTGGGGCTCCTGGCCGGCCTTACGGGGACGCTGTTCGGCACGGTGAGCGCCAGTCCGTGGGCCCTGTTCGCCATCGGGAACCTCCTGATCGTCTTTGCGCTGGCCATGCTGGACGTGATCCCGGTGAGGGTGCCGCAGCGGCTGCTGGCGTGGGCCGGGGGTCGGGAGGGCGGTTCGTACGGTGCCGTCTTCGTGCTGGGGGCGACCTCCGGCATCGTGGCCGCGCCGTGCGGGGCACCGGCCTTCGCGGCGGTGCTGGCTTGGGTGGCGGCTACCCGTGCCGGCGCGATGGGATTCGTCTACCTTTTCGTCTTCTCCCTTGGGATGACCGCGCTGCTGGCCGCCGTGGGGCTGTTCTCGGGAACCCTCACCCGCCTGCCGAAGTCCGGGAAGTGGATGGTGACGGTGAAGCGCCTCGCGGCACTGGTCATGCTGGGCGTGGCGGAGTACTACTTCATTCAGGTCGGATACAATCTGTGAGGAGCATATCGTGAACGTGCGTGACAATCGGATGGTTCAAACCCACGCCGCCTTCCTGGCGGCTCTGACGGCGGTCGCCCTCTCGGCTGCCGCGCCTCGCGCCGTGGTGGCTCAGGACGGGGGGTTCGGCCTTCCGCCCGGGACCGAGGCGCCCGACGCCCAGGTGGCGGATCTGGACGGCAATGACGTGTCGCTGCTGGACATCGTGGGTGGCGGGCCCGCGCTGATCGAGTTCTGGGCGTCCTGGTGCGAGCAGTGCGAGCTGCTGCAGCCCCAGATCGACGAGATCCGGGAGCGGTTCTCCGATCAGGTGAATGTGGTGGCCGTCGCGGTCGCGGTGAACCAGTCGGTCCGGCGCGTGCGCCGTCATGTCGAACGGCACGCCCCGGGCTACGCGTTCGTGTACGACGCAAACGGCGAGGCCGTGAGAGCGTATCAGGCCCTCACGACCTCGATCGTCGTCCTGATCGACGGCGAGGGGCGCATCGTGTCCACGGACGTGGGGCCCGATCAGCCGCTGGTTGCGGCGGTGGAAGCGATGCTGGGAGCGGGCTGACGCCTCCCGTCCCTACCCCTCCTCGGGTGCCGGCGTGACCTCGTCGATCACCGCCGCCAGTTCATCATACGCCGCAGGATCCACCTGGTTGAACTGCGGGATCACCTTCGCGACCCGGCCATCCGGCCCGACCACGACCACGGCCCGGCTCCCCACCATTCCGTTGTCCCTGAGCGATCCGCCGAACGCCGTGAAGGCGTCGCCGTCGGGGTCGCTGCCGAACAGGTAGGGGAAGTCCTCGTCCTTCAGCCAGGAGGCGCCTTCTTCGGCGGAGTCGTTCGAGATCGCCATGAGCACGACGTTGCGGCCTTCGTTGAACAGTTCTGCGTACTGATCACGGTACGCTCTCATTTGAACCGTTCAGCCACGCGTCCTGACTCTGAAGAAGAACGCCAGCACCACCGTTTCTCCGCGGTAGTCGCTCAGCCGGACCTCATCCGACAGCACGCCGTGACGGGTCGCGCCGGTCAGCTCGAAGTCCGGCGCCATCGTCCCGACCTCGATCAGGCCGTCTCCCGCCTCCTGGGCAACCGAGCCCTCCGGGGCGCCCAACAGGACCGCGCCGGCCAGGACGGCCGCCACCAAAAGTCTGCGCATCATTCGCTGTCTCCGTTCTCGTTGGGAGTGTGCATGAGTATATGAGTATATGAGTAGGATCCGGGTCCACCATCGTGCTCGCCACGGGGGCCGGCCGCGCAACATTGTAGCGCGGGCGCGGCCCGAAGGCGACCTTTCGCCGGTGAAGCCGTACCAGTCGCAAACCGTGCCCACCGTCCCGTCAGGAGATCCGACCATCATGAGAGCCGCCGCCGTTGTGGCCATGGCCACCCTCTCCTGCGCCCCCGCGCCCGATGATGCGCCCGGCGCGGCCACCGCCGCCGCACCAGCCGACGCCGTCCTCCGCACAGCGGACCCCTACGCCCGCGGCTACACCGACGACGACTTCCCGCGTGTCCAGGAACTCGCGCCCGGGGTCTACTCCTACGAGCAGCTTCGCTCCGCAGGCGACGAGCGCTTCACCACGGTGAGCATGTTCGTCGTGACCGACGACGGCGTCCTCGTCGCCGACGGCCAGGGCAGCCCCGAGGAGACGCGCCGCCTGGTCGAGACCATCGCCGGGATCACCGCGCAGCCCATCACCGATGTCGTCGTCTGCTCGGATCACGGCGATCACACGGCGGGCAACGCCGAGTTCCCCGCCGACGCCCGCTTCCATGCGCATCCCACGTCGCAAGCCGTGCTGCAGGTGGTCGCCGACAACCCGATCCGTCCGGCCGACGCGCCCCCGGTCGTCGTGCCCACCCACCTCGTCGAGACCGCAAGAACGCTCAACCTCGGCGGCCGGGAGATCCGCCTGCTCTTCCTGGGACGCGCCCACACCGGCGGCGACCTGGTCGTCCACCTGCCGGCCGAAAAGGTCCTCTTCATGAGCGAGGCCTACCTGCACCGCGTCTTCCCGGCCATGCGCTCCGCGTACCCGTCGGAATGGGTGGCGATGATCGAGGCCGCCCAGGCGATGGACGTCGACATCTACGTGCCCGGGCACGGCTTCGTCGACTCGCCCGCGGTCCTGGAGGAAGAGCTGGAGACGTACCGGCAGGCCGTCGTACAGGTCATCGCCGAAGCCACCCGCCTCCACTCGGCCGGACTCCCGCTGGAAGAGGCGGTCGAGCAGGCCGACTTCGGCGAGCTGGAGGGCTGGTCGCTGCGCTCCAGCCAGGGCGGCCGCGCGCTTGGCCGCGTCTACATGGAACTGAACGGCGAGCTGCCGCCGGGGTGACTGGCGCCAGCGTAGTCGCCTCCGCCAGAGGAACCGCCGCCAGCGTAGCCGCCACCACTGGCCCACCGGCGGAGTCCGCAATAATGTCCATGCGGCTCCAACCACAACAGATCCCTCCGGAGGAACACGTGAAACCGACTCTTCGCGCCCTGGCGCCCTCTGCCATCCTGGCCCTCGCCGCCGCCCTCACCGGCACGACCCCCGCGCCCGCCTCCGCCCAGGACGGCGAGTGGCGCTACTGGGGCTCCGACGCGGCCAGCACGCGCTACTCCGCGCTCGACCAGATCGACGCCTCCAACTTCAACGACCTCGAAGTGGCCTGGATGTGGCGCGGCGACAACTTCAGCCCCAACCCCACGCAGTACCTCCGCGCCACCCCCATCTATGTCAACGGGACCCTCTACTCGGTCGCCGGCACCCGCCGCACCGCCGTCGCGATCGACCCCGCCACCGGCGAGACGCTCTGGACCTTCCGCGAGCCCCACACCAAGCGGTGGGAGGACTCGATGCGGAAGGACTACGGCAAGGGCGTCGCCTACGCCGAGGTGGACGGACGCGGCGTGATCTACCTGGTCACCCCCGCCTTCTTCATGCACGCGCTGGACCCCGACACCGGCCAGCCCATCGAGTCCTTCGGCAAGCACGGCACCGTCGACCTCCTCGCCAACCTCGGCCACTGGGAGCACGACCGCGAAGACGGGCTGTCCCCCGAGGTCGGCTACATCACCAACTCGTCGCCCCCGATCGTCGTCAACGGCGTGGTCGTGGTCGGCAACTCGCACGAGCAGGGCTACTTCCAGACGCGCAAGGAGAACGTGCCCGGCAACGTACTCGCGTACGACGCGGCGACCGGCGATCACATGTGGACCTTCAACGTGATCCCCCAGGAGGGCGAGTTCGGCAACGACACCTGGGAGAACGACGCCTGGAAGTGGACCGGCAACGTGTCGGCCTGGGCCCCCCTCTCCGCCGACCCCGAGCTTGGGCTCGTCTACGTCGTCACCGACCCGCCGACGATCGACTACTTCGGCGGCTTCCACCCCGGCGACAACCTCTTCGCGACGTCCATCCTGGCCATCGACGTGCAGACGGGCGAGCGCAGATGGCACTTCCAGACCGTGCACCACGACGTCTGGAACTACGACAACCCGACCGCGCCCAACCTCGTGGACATCAACGTGGACGGACGCGAGGTCAAGGCCATCGTGCAGACCACCAAGCAGGGCTGGGCGTACGTGCTCGACCGCGCGACCGGCGAGCCGGTGTGGCCGATCGAGGAGCGCGCGGTGCCGCAGTCCGACGTGCCCGGCGAACACCTGTCGCCCACGCAGCCGTTCGTCACGCGCCCGGCGCCCTACGAGATGCAGGGGATCACCGAGGACGACCTGATCGACTTCACCCCCGAACTCCGCGCGATGGCACTCGACATCGTCAAGAACTTCCGGCTAGGCCCGCTCTTCAATCCCCCGTCGGTCGAAAACGGTCCGGACGGCACGCAGGCCGCAATCCACTGCCCCGGCGCCAACGGCGGTGCCAACATACCGGGCGGGTCGGCCGTCGACCCCGAGACCGGCATCCTCTACGTCGCGTCGACGCGCGGCTGCAGCGCTCCGCGGCTGGTCCCGGGCACCGACGTGGACCCCGACTCCAACGTGGACTGGGTCAGCGTCGGCCCGGGCGGCGTGCGGGGTCCCCGGGGCCTGCCGATCTTCAAGCCGCCGTACGGCAGCATCACCGCCATCGACCTGAACACCGGCGACCACGTGTGGCAGATCCCAAACGGCCAGACGCCCGACGCGATCCGCAACCATCCGCTGCTCGAGGGCGTCGACGTCGGCAACACCGGAGCCCGCTCGCACGCGACCAAGCTGGTCACCAGCAGCCTGCTCATGTACGCCGAGGGCCGGGGCGCCGCGCCCGTTTTCCGCGCCGTCGACAAGATGACCGGCAAGGAGGTCGGCGCCGTCGAAATCCCCGGCTCCACCGTGACCGCCCCCATGACCTACATGCACGACGGCGTCCAGTACGTGGTGATGGCGATCAACCGCCGCGGGCTTCCCGGTTCGCTGGTGGCGCTGCGTTTGCCGGAGTAGGAGGAAGGAAACAAGCATGAAGAGACGGACCGCAGCTTCGGCGGCCGCGCTGGTGGCCTTGTTTGTGGCCGTGGTGTACCTGCGGGATGCTCCGGAGGGCAGTTCCGGCTCCCCCGACTACACGGGGCTCTTCGACGGCACCGCGGGCGAGTGGATCGACCTTGGCCACACCTTCGGGCCGTCCACGATCTACTGGCCCACCGATACGGCGGGCTTCCAGCTCACCGAGCTGGCGTACGGCATGACCGAAGGCGGCTACTTCTACGCCTCCTACGCCTTCGCGTCCGCCGAGCACGGCGGCACCCACCTGGATGCGCCCATCCACTTCGCCGAGGGGCGGCGCGCGGCGCACGAGATCCCGCTGTCGAGCCTCATCACCATGGCTTCGGTCGTGGACGTCTCGGCCTCGGCCGACGCCGACCCGGACTACCTGCTGTCGGCTGACGACCTGACGGCGTGGGAGGCCGAGCACGGCCCGATCCCGGACGGCACCGCCCTGCTGATCCGCACGGGCTGGTCGTCGCGCTGGAGCGACCGCACCGCGTACCTGGGCACCGACCTGACCGGCCCCGAAGCCGTGCCCGAGCTGCACTTCCCCGGCATCGGCACGGACGCCGCGCAGTGGCTCGTCGACAACCGCAACATCGCCGCGATCGGGATCGACACGCCCAGCATCGACTACGGCCAGTCCAGCGACTACCTGTCCCACGTGATCCTGTACCGCGAGAACATCGTGGGGTTCGAGAACCTCACCAACCTGGACCGCCTGCCGCCGACCGGGGCCGGGATCATCGCGCTGCCGATGAAGATCGAGGGCGGCAGCGGGGGACCGCTCAGGATCGTGGGCTGGGTGCCCTGAGCGTCCGTTGACCCGCCGGCATCTACCCATCGGCATCCAGACCCTGGGCAAGATGCGGGAGCGCGACGCCTACTACGTCGACAAGAGCGGCTACGCGGGCCAGCTCGCCGCAGAGGGCGGCTACTACTTCCTGTCACGCCCCCGGCGCTTCGGCAAGAGCCTCTTCCTTGACACGCTCAAGGAGCTCTTCGAGGGCAACCAGGCACTGTTCCAGGGCCTGGAGATCCACTCACGCTGGGACTGGTCCACGCGCCACCCCGTCCTGCGTCTCAGCTTCGGCGGCGGCCACTTCGGCGAGTCCGGCTACCTGCATACGAACGTCATGGCACAGCTCGGCGCCGTGGCGGAACGGGCCGGTCTCACGGCCAGGCACGACACCGCACCCGAGCGCCTGCGCGATCTCGTCGGCGCACTGCACCGCAGTCGCGGCCAACCGGTCGCGATTCTGATCGACGAATACGACAAGCCGATACTGGACGCGCTGGACGCGCCCGACGTCGCCCGCGCCAATCGCGACTACCTGCGCGGCCTCTACGCAACGATCAAGGACTGCGACGCGCACCTCCGGTTCGCGCTCCTCACGGGAGTCAGCAAGTTCTCCAAGGTCAGCCTCTTCTCCGGCCTCAACAATCTCAGGGACATCACACTCGATCCGCGCTATTCGGCCATCTGCGGGTACACGGAGGCGGACCTGGACGCCGTGTTCGCACCCGAGCTGCCGGGTCTCGACCGGAACCGGATCCGCAAGTGGTACAACGGCTACTCCTGGCGCGGCTCCGACAAGGTCTACAACCCGTTCGACATCCTGCTGCTGTTCGACAGCCGGGAGTTCCGGGCGCACTGGTTCGAGACCGGCTCGCCGACGTTTCTCATCACGACGCTGCTCAAGCGCGGGGTAGACTCGCCGGCGCTCGAGCGCATGGTCGGCAGCGAGGATCTGCTGTCGCGCTTCGACGTGGGAGACATCGGGACGGAAGCGCTCCTCTTCCAGACCGGCTATCTCACGATCGTCGAGGAGAGACGCGTGGCCGGCAAGACGCTGTACCGGCTCGGCTATCCGAACCGCGAGGTGAAGCAGGGGCTGAACGAGCATCTCCTGCGTGCCATGGGGCCGGACCCGTCGCGGCAGGGGGAGCACGACCTGCGCCTTCACGAGGTCCTCACCGCCAACGACTTCACAGGCATGGAGGCGCTCTTCCGCGCATTCTTCGCCAGCATCCCCCACGAGTGGCACACCAACAACGAGATCGCGAGCTACGAGGGCTATTACGCCAGCATCCTCTACTCGTGGTTCGCGGGGCTCGGGCTGGATGTCGCGGCCGAGGAATCCACCAGTCGCGGCCGCCTCGACATGGCCGTGCGCTTCAACGGCACCGTTTACCTCTTCGAACTCAAGGTCGTGCCACGCGGTCCCACGGGTGCCGCCATGGTCCAGCTCAAGGAGCGGCGCTACGCAGACAAATACCGCGTCCCGGGGAGGCGGGTACACCTCGTCGCGGTCGAGTTCAGCACGCGCGAACGGAACGTCGTGTCATTCCAGGTGGAAAAGGGCTGATGAGCAGGCGGAGACCGTTCAAGATTCAGATCTTCGTGGCCGAGGGTCTGCCGGACGGGTTGCGCCTGGTTCAGAAGTCGAACTGGATCGGCCAGGGGATCGTGTGTCCAAGGGGACGATACCCGGAGGTCAAGAGCCGAGAGGAGTTCGCCCGCAGCGGGGTCTACCTGCTGGTGGGACAGGATGGTGATCAGCTGCCGAGGGTGTATGTCGGCGAAGCAGAGAGGGTCAAAGACCGACTCAATCAGCACTACTCCAACAAGGACTTCTGGCAGGAGGCAATAGTATTCACCACGACGGGAACACCGCTGAACAAGGCACAGGTAAAGTACCTCGAGGCTCGTCTCCTGGAGTTGGTCAAGAAATACAATCGCGCCAAGCTGGAAAACACGGCGTCGTCCCAGCGTCCGGGGCTCGCCGAGGCCGATGAGGCCGAGATCGAAGGGTATCTCGACGAGCTTCTGTCGCTCCTTCCCGTACTGGGCGTAGACTTTTTCGAACACGCTGAGGGTCCCGGGCACGGTCGCAGGATCTACAGCCTTGCGTCGAAAGGGCCCGGTGCGAGGGGGTTTGAGACGAATACGGGATTCACGGTCCTTAGCGGATCAGTCGCTCGTAGGAAGACCATGGCCACCATGAAGCGGAATGCTCCCGGTTACTATCGTCAACGCCAGGAACTCATCGACGAAGGAGTGTTGGAGGAGACCGCCGACGGCTATCGATTCACCGCCGACCGCTCCTTCAGTTCACCGTCTGCGGCAGCAGCGGTTTGCCGAGGCCGGAACGCCAACGGGCTGACCGAATGGAAGGATGCGTCAGGAAACACGCTGAAAGCCAATCGCGAGAAGGCGACAAGGGCCTGAACAGAAGATGGCCGCTAGACCCCGGCGGACTCTTTCGAGCCCGCCGGGGCCACGGTTTTGGGCGTTGCCCGCAGATCGCGTCACCGCGTCTCCCACAGCCAGTTGTAGTTCATCCGCACGTAGTAGTAGCCGCCGTTGAACCCGAAGGGCGTGCTCTCCGGATAGCGCGCGCCTACGTTCAGCGCGGTGGGGCTCTCCTCCGGGTAGGTGTTCAGGAGATTCTGCGCGCCAATGGTGATCGACGCGTTGCCTGACAGGTCCAGCGACGCCTCCGCGTCCACGACGAAACGGCCCGGGTAGGTGTACTCGTCGCCGATGTCGTACCAGCCGTCGTAGTACGTGCCCCTCAGGAGGGTCCGGACGCTGCCGAACGGGTGCGAGGCGCTGAGCGAGCCACGGAAGCCGGGAAGCGACTGCTCCAGCTGGAACACGCGGTCGTCGTCCACGACCAGGGTGTCGCGCTCGGTCACCTCCGTGCCCGTGTAGTTGAAGAGGAGGTTAAACGCCGTGTTGCCGCCCATCGCCTCGGGCGTGTAGTTGGCGACGAGGTCGACGCCCTGGGTCAGGGTCGAGAAGTTGTTGGTGAAGAAGCGGAACTCGGCCAGGTTGGCGGCGCTTGTGATCCCCTCCGACACGAGCTTCGCGACCTCCGCATCGGTCAGCTTGAAGGTCGTCGTCTGGGCGAAGCGGTCCGAAATCGAGACGCGGAAATAGTCCGCCGTCAACCTGAACTCGCCTGCTTCGTACACAACGCCGCCGGCCAGGCTGAACGACGTCTCCGGCTGCAGCTGCTCACCACCCTTGGTGGCGGCAACCGCCGACGTCGAGGGGATGGTGCCCCGGTTGACCAGGTCGCCGATCGTCGCGTCGAAGACCGTCGACACGTTGAAGGCGTTCTGCTGTCCCGGGGTAGGTGCCCGGTATCCGGTGTTCGCGTTCGCGCGCAACGAAACCTGGTCGGTGGCCGCGACCCTTGCCGACACCTTCCAGGTGAACTTGTCGCCGAAGTCCGAGAAGTTCTCGTAGCGGCTGGCCAGCCCGAGGCTCCAGCGATCCTCCGCGGCGTTGCCCAGATCGAGGTCGGCATAAACCGCCGTGTTCCGGCGGCTCCAGTCGCCTGCGGCGAGCGGACTGAATCCCGGGAACCCGTTTGAGGAAGAGCTGAAGCCCTGCGACGCATAGGGTCCGATCCTCCAGGACTCGTCCTGCCCCTGACCGATTTCGAAGCGCTCTTCCCGGCGCTCGACACCTCCTGCCAGGTGCGCCTGCTCGCTGATGTCGTAGGCGAGATCGACGTTGAAGTTCAACTCTTCCTGGTTGTAGAAGCCCGGGTCGAACGACGTCGGCGTCTCCGGCCCGAGCGCGGCGTTGACCGTGTTGTAGATGAAGAAGTCCGCGAAGTTCTTCCCGAAGCTGGCGCTCGCGTCCCACGCGATCCCGGAGTCGGTGCGGCCCTTGACGCCCGCCACAGCCGAAGCGTCCAGGACGTTCCCGCCGAACTGGGGCGTGAAGCCACCGGGGAACATCTCCCGGAACGAGAAGCAGTTGGGGTCGTCGAAGACCTGCTGGAGCGCCACCGGATCGGGCACGTTGTTCGTGATGGCGACGACCGGACAGTTCGCGGAACCGTCGTCGACCCCGTCCATGGCGTCCAGCACGTCGCCGATGAGCAGCGTCTTGCCGCCGTCGCCGCTGAAGACACCGCCGCGCGTGTTCGGGTTGCGGAAGAAGAAGCCACCGTCGACTTCCTTGGTGCCGATGTTGCCGAAGGCGTAGACCTGCTCGTCGTCGTCGAAGGTGTAGCCCGTGTTGACCCACGCCTTCAGGTCGTCCGTGACCCTGGGCGACCCCCAGATCTGGGCCGTGGGCGTACGCACCGCGGTGTTGCCGGCCGCGATCAGGGCTGCCGCGTCGCCGCGCTGCACCGCGCGGTCGGTGGGATCCTGGTTGCCGTATTCGACCGTGACGTTGGCGAATCCCGACTCGCCGAGCGGCACGCCGAAGTTGCCGGCCACGGACAGCGCGTCGCCGTCGCCCTCGTAGAAGCTGCCCTGCTTCACCTCGACGCTTCCGCCCGAACGGTCGTTCTTCAGCACGAAGTTGAGCACGCCCGCGATGGCGTCCGAACCGTACTGCGCGGAGGCGCCATCGCGCAGCACCTCGACCTGCCGCAGCGCTATGCCCGGGATGGCGCCGATGTCCGGCCCCTGGGCACCGTCCGAGAGCCCTCCGCCGAGCCAGGTGATGACCGCTCCCCGGTGCCGGCGTTTGCCGTTGAGCAGCACCAGCGTGTGGTCGGACGCGAGACCGCGCAGGTTGGCCGGACGGGTGATTGTCGCGGCGTCGCTGATCGGCTGGATGTTGACGTTGTAAGACGGGACCACCGTGCGAAGCAGGAAGTCGATGTTGGTCTCGGCCTGCCGCGCGATCTCGGCGACCGGGATCACGTCCACCGGCACCATCGACTCGGTGACGGTGCGGGGCCGGGTGCGGCTCCCGACCACGACCAGTTCGTTGAGGGCGAACGCCACCACGTCCAGCGAAATGTCGAGGTTGAGCGTCTGGCCGGCGGCCACGGTCACCGCCTGGGTGTACAGGCCGTACCCGAGAAGCCGGACTTCCAGCGTGTGTGTGCCGGCGGGCACGCCGGGAATGGAAAACGTACCGGTCGCGCCGGTGAACTCCACGAGGCCGAGGCCGGCGACCTCGACTCGGGCGTTGCCGAGGCCCTGGCCGCTATCGCCGCTGCGGACGGTGCCTTCAATGGTCGTCTGCGCGACCGCCGCGACGGGCGTGCCGAGCAGGGCGAGGACTACGAATGTCGTTCTTAGCATGGAATCACTCCTTGGAGAATTGCGGAAAAGAATGCTGGTGCCAGCGGGCACCACTGAGCGTGTACGCCAAAGCGCGACCAAGGTTTCCTGTTGCACGCCGCGTCCCGGCTCCGCAGTGTGAATAGCGGGGCGGACCCACGCCCGCGAACCCGCCGCGTGCCTGCTCCCGGTACTCGTGATGGAGGTTCTCCGATGCGCCCGCAAACACGCCACGCGACCCTCGCCGCGATCCCGCTGCTCCTTTTGCTGACAGGACCCGGCCTGCAGCACGACGGGCCGGCCCGCCCGGGAGGCGCGACCCGCCTCCATGCCCAGGAAACCGGCGCCGACCCGGACGAGTGGGACGTGACTGCGCCCCGGGGCGAGGTTCGCGAGGTCGACTTCACGACGAGCGAAGGGACCTGGATGTCGGTCGACCTCTCGCCGGACGGCGAATGGGTCGTCTTCGACCTCCTGGGCCACGTTCACCGGGTCCCGGCTTCTGGCGGCGAGGCGGTCTCGCTGACCCAGAACAGCGGCGTGGCCGTCAACTACCATCCGCGCTTCTCGCCCGACGGCGCCACCATCGCATTCATCTCGGACCGCGGGGGCCAGAGCAACCTGTGGCTGATGGACGCGGACGGATCGAACCCGCGTGCCGTGTTCGAGGACCAGACGCTGCGTGCCTGGGAGCCGGCGTGGTCTCCGGATGGTCGTTTTATCGTAGTGCGGCGTGCGTCGACACGGCGCGGAGCCGGAGGCGCCGGGCTGTGGATGTATTCGCGGGACGGAGGTGAAGGGGTCGAGCTGGTCGGCTCCGGCTACCCGGGCGCCGCGTGGCCGGCGTTCTCGCCCGACGGCGGGTCGCTCTACTTCCAGGTCCGCACCGCGCCGCCCGGGACCTGGTCGGGGCGCTCCGACGTCGTGCAGGGCTACAAGCAGATCCGCAGGCTCGACCTGGAGACGGGGCGCGTGGACGAGGTCACGACGGGCCAGGCGGTGCAGCAGGGGCAGACCTCGAGCGGCGGCGCGATCGCGCCCGAACCGTCGCCGGACGGGCGCTGGGTCGCCTTCGCGCGGCGCATTCCCGACGGCACGATCTCGCACAAGGGGCTGCGGTTCGGCCCCCGCACCGCGCTCTGGCTGCGCGATCTCGAGACCGGCGCGGAACGCGTGGTCATGGACCCGATCGAGGTGGACATGGCCGAGGGCATGAAGGTCTCGCGGGATCTTCCCGGCTACGCGTGGTCGCGCGACAGCCGCTCGATCGTGATCCCGGCGGGCGGGAAGATCCGCCGGGTCGATATCGAGAGCGGCGACGTGACCACCATCGAGTTCACGGCGCGCGTGCACCGGGTCATCTCGGAGATGGCGGGGAGGCCGCAGGAGCCGCTCGGCACCACGTTCACGGTGAAGTTCCCGCGCTGGACCGCCTCGTCGCCCGACGGGAGCCGTCTCGCGTTCCACGCCGCAGGCCGGATCTGGATGATGGACCTTCCCGACGGCACGCCCGAACGCCTCACCGACGACTCCTTCGACCACTCCGAGATCGCTCCCGCGTGGTCGCCGGACGGCCGGGACATCGCGTTCACTGGCTGGGAGCAGAACGGTCGCGGCCACATCTGGCGCGTGTCGGCCGACGGTGGGACCGCGCAGCAGCTCACCACGCGCGAGGGCGAGTACATGAACACGGTGTGGAGCCCCGACGGCGGCGAGATCGTGGTCACCCGGGGCGCGGGCGCCACCAGCCGCAGCCGCACGGTGGCGAGCAACGAGTACTTCGAGTTCGTGGCCGTGCCCGCATCCGGCGGCGATACGCGCACGATCACCAAGGTGGCGCGCCCGTACACCGGCGGCCGCCCGATGATGCCGCGGCGTCCCCCGCCCCAGGCGTGGTTCGGCCCGGACGGCCGGCTCTTCTACGCCGAGGCGCTCGGACCCATGGGCGACGACCCCGCGGGCACCGACATCGCCTCCATTCGCCCCGACGGCACCGACCGGCGCGTCCACTTCACGCTTCCCGACGCCGACGAGGCCGCCGTGTCCCCCGACGGCGCGTGGCTCGCCTTCCAGGAGGGCGACAACGTCTACCGCATGCCGTTCCCCTACGGCGGCACCGGGTTCAACACGGTGCGGATCGCCAAGCGGGACGGCCAGCTCCCCGTGACGCAACTCAGTCTGGAGGGTGGCATCCATCCACGGTGGCGGGATGCCAGCACACTCGAATTCGTGAGCGGGCCGCGCTACTACGCGCACGATGTCGCCACGGGTGAGACGCAGGAAGTGCCGATCCGGCTGGAGCTTCCCCGCCACATCGGGTCCGGCACGGTAGCCTTCACAGGCGCCCGCATCGTCACCGTCGAGGACGACGTCGTCCTTGAAAACGGAACACTGGTCGCCACGGACGGCAGACTCACCTGCGTGGGAGAGTGCGACACGGCCGGCGCGGACCAGGTGTTCGACGCGACGGGCAAGACGATCATCCCGGGGCTGATCGACATGCACGCCCACCACCACCGCGACCACCTGGGCATCATTCCGCTGCGCAACTGGGAGTCGGCGATCTATCTGGCGTACGGCGTGACGACCACGCTCGACAACTCGCAGTGGTCGGCCAACGTGTTCCCGGCCGCCGAACTGGTCGAGTCGGGCAGGATGATCGGGCCGCGCGTCTACAGCACGGGCGATCCGGTGTATTCGGGCGACGGCGCGCGCCAGAACGAGATCTCGAGCTACGAGCTGGCGGACCAGAACGTGGCGCGCCTCCATTCGTGGGGCGCGGTGACGATCAAGGAGTACCTGCAGCCGACGCGGCAGCAGCGGCAGTGGGTCACCGAAGCGGCACGCGTGCGCGGAATGCGGGTCACTTCGGAGGGCGGCGACATCGAGTTCAACATGGGCATGATCATGGACGGACACACGGGGTGGGAGCACCCTCAGAGCTATGTGCCGCTCTACAGCGACGTGGCGAAGTTCTTCGGGCAGGCGGATGCCGTGTACTCGCCGACCTTCATGGTGGGCGGCCCCGGGCCCTGGAACGAGGAGTACTTCTACCAGGAATACGAGATCTGGAAGGATCCCAAGATGCGGCGCTGGCTGCCCTGGCGGATGCTGATCCCCGTCACCCGGCGGCGGATGCTGCGCCCCGAGACCGACTACTCGTTCCCGTTGATCGCCCGCGGCATGGCCGACATCATCGACGAGGGCGGCTGGGGCGCGATCGGCGCCCACGGCCAGCTGCACGGACTCGGTCCCCACTACGAGGTCTGGATGGTCGCAGCAGGTTCTGACGAGCACACCGCCATCGAGGTCGCCACGATCCACGGCGCGCACTTCCTTGGCCTGGCGCACGAGCTGGGGTCGCTGGCCGTGGGCAAGATCGCCGACTTCGTGGTGCTGAACTCCAACCCGCTGGAGGACATTCGAGCCACCGCGGACATCGATTACGTGATCAAGGACGGCATCGTCTACAACGGGGACACCCTGGACGAACTGTGGCCAACCGACAGGCCCTTCGGCGAACACTACTGGATGGACACGGACGCGTTGCTGAGCGACGACCGCCCGACGGACTACTGGGACCGGAAGGGAGGGGGATCCTGACGGATCGATCGACCCGCGTGGCCCGCCGGAGATGCGGAGACACACGGATTCGGGCTATCGTTAGGCTGGGCACCCGGCAATAGGGCAGACGGGAGTCGGACCGACGAAGGACGGGGAGCGAGACGTCGCTGACTGGCAAGGTGACCGATCACGGACGGAGACAATCATGACCGACAAGCTGATTGATCGGAACCCGGACATCCTGGGTGGAACTCCTGTGTTCAGCGGCACGCGGGTCCCGGTGAGGATACTGATGGAGCATCTTGAAGCGGGCGACCGGCTGGACGAGTTCCTCGACGACTACCCGACGGTCACGAAAGACCAGGCCGTCGAGCTGCTTGAACGCGCCACGACTGCACTCGTGGGCGATGTCGATGAAAGTTCTGCTTGACGAATCTACGCCGAGGCGGCTCTCGTCGTCGTTTCCCGATTCGTTCGAGATTCACACCGTCCAGCAGATGGGTTGGGCCGGTTTCGGAAACGGAGAGTTGCTGCGACTCGCGACCAATCACGGATTCGACGCCATCATCACCGTCGATCAGGGCTTCGAGTACCAGCAGAATGTCGCCGACCTGCCGATCCCGGTGGTCATCATGATCGCACGGCGCACGCGATTGCAGGAGTTGAGACCCCTCGTTGCAGACGTGATCGCTGTCCTCTCTGGCGATCTTGAGCGCCGAATCTACCGCGTGGTAGCTTGAGCGCAGGCTACCTTGGCCTCGCGCACAAACTGGGGTCGCTGGCCGAAGGAAAGCTCGCCGACTTCGTGGTGCTCAACTTCAACCCGCTGAAGGACATTCGAGCCACCGGGTGGACGACGACGCGCTGATCAGCGATGACCGGCCGACCGACTACTGGGACCGGAAGGGGGGCGAATCTTGACAGACCGATCGACCCGCGTGGCTCGTGTAATGGCCCGGGCAGAGGAAGCCCTCGGCGACGCGGAGAGGGCACGCCGCTGGCTGCGCAAGCCCAACCGGGTGCTACAGGGCCGTGTTCCACTTGACCTGGCGCGCAGCGAGGCCGGCGCACGCATCGTCGAACAGGCGCTCGGGCGGATCGAGCACGGGTTGGGGGCGTAGCAACACCGCTGCGGTGAGCGGGCTCGGGTTCATCCATCAGCGCCCGGCGAACTACAGGTCGTCTCGATTGTTATGGGATGTCGGCTGCGCCAAGTGCAACTAGTGCTTCTCTGAGGGAGACGGAACATCCGTCCCGAGTAGTGATCGGAAACCAGAAAGCTCCCGTCGAGTGTGTCCACGATCAGCGACGATGGATTCCCCAGGTAGTACTCGTCGCTCTCCTCCAGCAGCACGGGATCCAGCACAACGACACTGGGGCCCTGGTAGTCTGCGTCGTTAACGACTCGATCAGCCGGATCACCTGAGCAGGCATTGCTCAGCACGGCAACGGCAACGAACGCGACTCGCCTAGCCGACGGACTCATGGTCAATTCAGGATGACAGGTGAGACGGAAACGGGAGAGGACACCATTCACTTCTCTTCTCCCGTTCTCACTGAGGTACCAAGAAGATGCTCAGGAAAGCCCATTTTCCGTAGTTGTTCCAGCCGGGACGGGAAGTTCTCGGGGTCCTGTTCCTGAGCTGAGCGCAAGGCTTCCTGGATGCGCTTCTCATCCGTCGGCGTCAGAGGCGTCCGAGGTCCGTCACGCTGAGGCGGGCCGTGCCTGACCACATCCGAAAGGATGCTGCCGTCTACGTCTTTCACCACCACCCGTATGGGGAAGGTTCCGGGTGGGACGCCTTCGGGGAATTGAATGGAGCGCTTCCCATTCGCAAGATGTTGCTCTGTTATCGTGGGGATATCGTCGGGTTCTGCGATGTCGCTCATTGGGGCCTCCTTGCGACTTCCGAGACTACGCGCCAACAGCACTTTACCACGCTGGCTCTTTTATCGGGTTCCTTGTTGGGACATGACTCCAAATATGAACCAGGTCTGGATCGGTTACCCACCACAGCTAGATTATGTGCCTACCGTTTGAAACAACCCGAGGTGCAGAATCATGAAGACCGCAGTGACCGGCCCAGACCGGGCCGCAATCAACCCCGCCCGTCTGGCGATCGAGCGGCCGCCCTTCAAGGTGGCCGACCTGTCGCTGGCCGAATGGGGCCGGGACGAGATCCGTCTCGCCGAGCACGAGATGGCGGGGCTGATGACGATCCGCCGCGAGTACCGCGAGCTGCAGCCCCTGGCCGGGGCGAGGATCATGGGCTCGCTCCACATGACGGTGCAGACCGCCGTGCTGATCGAGACGCTCGTCGAGCTGGGCGCGTCGGTACGCTGGGCCTCGTGCAACATCTTCTCCACGCAGGACCACGCGGCCGCGGCGGCCGTGGTGGGGCCGGACGGTACGCCGGAACGTCCGCAAGGGCCCGCGATCTTCGCGTGGAAGGGCGAGACGCTGGAAGAGTACTGGTGGTGCACAGAACAGGCGCTCACCTGGCCGGACGGCGGCGGTCCCAACCTGATCCTCGACGACGGCGGCGACGCCACGCTGCTCGTGCACAAGGGCGCGGAGTTCGAGCGCGCGGGTGCGGTCCCCGCCTTCGATCCGGCCGCGGACAGCGAGGAGTGGGGCGTGATCCTCGACCTGCTGCGCCGGCAACAGCGGATCGACGGCACCCGCTGGCAGCGCACCGCGGACGGGATTCACGGCGTGTCGGAGGAGACCACGACCGGCGTCAACCGGCTCTACGAGATGGCGCGCGACGGCACGCTCCTCTTCCCCGCGATCAACGTCAACGACGCGGTCACCAAGGCCAAGTTCGACAACATCTACGGGTGCCGGCATTCGGTGATCGACGGGCTGAACCGCGCCTCCGACGTCATGATATCGGCCAAGCTGGCGGTCGTGATGGGCTACGGAGAGGTGGGCAAGGGTTGCGCGCAGGCCCTCCGTGGACAGGGCGCGCGCGTCGTCGTGACCGAGATCGACCCCATATGCGCGCTGCAGGCGGCCATGGAGGGATATCAGGTTGCTCGCCTTGAGGACGTGGTGGAGACCGCGGACATCTTCATCACGGCGACGGGAAACAGAGATGTCATCACCCTCGATCACATGCGCCGCATGAAGGACAAGGCGATCGTGGGCAACATCGGCCACTTCGACAACGAAATCGACATGGCCGGCCTGGAGTCGTCGGAGGCGGTGCGCCGGACGATCAAGCCGCAGTTCGACGAGTGGACCTTCCCCGGCGGCACGAGCATCCTGGTGCTGGCCGAGGGGCGGCTGCTGAACCTGGGCTGCGCGACCGGGCATCCGAGCCTGGTGATGTCGGCGAGCTTCTCGAACCAGGTGATGGCGCAGATCGAACTGCACCAGCGGCACGACAGCTACGAGATCGGCGTGCACGTGCTGCCCAAGACGCTCGACGAGCGCGTGGCGCGGCTCCATCTGGACCGCCTCGGGGTGCGGCTCACCGAGCTGACGCCCGAGCAGGCCGACTACATCAACGTGCCCGTGGGCGGGCCGTACAAGCCCGACCACTACCGGTACTAGGGGACGTGACCAGGGGGTCGGCACAGACGGGCCGCAGGCCGGACGGGCGCAGAAGGCGGCGCAATGCACGCCCGACCCGTTTCGCCGCCCTGGCCGCCGCGCTGCTCCTCCCCGCCCTGTCCGCTTGCTCCGCGCCCCCCGAACCGCTTCTGGGCGAATGGGTCTCGGTCGGATCCGAGCGTCCGCCGATGACCTACATCTTCGAGGGCGAGGGCCGCATGAAGTGGGTGCTCGAGCTGGAGACCGGCCCCGACACCTTCCCGGTCGCCTACCGTGTGGACTACCGGACCGACCCGGTCATGCTGGATGTCGGGCCCTGGGCCGACGGACCCCTGGCCGGCCGCACGCTGTTCGGGATCGCCGAGATCCAGGGACCCGACCGGTTCGTGGTGGACTTCGAGCCAGCCAATCCGGACGGCGACGGTTCGGACCGGCCGGCCGCGTTCTCGGACCAGGCGGTCACGTTTGTGCGGAAGGTGAATTGAGCAGCGAACTACCGTCGGGCGGAGGCCCATTCAGATGCGTCATGATGACACCAAAGATCAGCGTGGAATCGGCACCGAAATCCTCGACCCGACCACACCGCCACGCCCGAGCGGCTCTGTTCGCCCGCGGTTTCCTTGTGACGTTGGCGTCACTGCCCCTCGCTTGCGGGGAGACTCCCGACCCGCCGGACGGGGCCGGTCCCGTTGTCGAGACCGAGACCATCGGCGACACGACCGTGGTCAGGACCGTGAGCGGCAGTGTCTGGGGGGAACACGCGGCGCTCGTGCCGGAAGTCTCGATCGGCGAAACGGATGGGCCGGAGGAGTACCTCTTCGGTTCCGTGCGCTCGATCACTGTCGACGATGACCACAACGTGTACGTCCTGGACGGACAGGCCAGCCACGTTCGCGTCTATGACTCGACCGGCAGCTTCGTCGCGACGCTGGGGAGGCAAGGCGAGGGGCCGGGCGAGTTCCAGGTGCCGATCGGGATCGCCATTTCCAGCGGCCGCGTCCTGGTGCGGGATCCGGCGAACGCACGTGTGCAACTGTTTCACCTCGAGACGTGGGAGGCCGACGAGTGGCGGTACGGGCCGAGTGACATTTTCCTGAATTCCCCGCTGTACACGGATGACCAGGGCCGCATCTACGTGGACATCACCTCCGATGAAGAGCAACGCTTCCTCGTCATGGGCCCCGACGGCGCACATATCGATACGATCCCTGCCCCCGATGCCCCGCCTGACTTCGACGACGGGCGATATCGCCTTCTCGCCAGAGCCGAGAACGACGGCAGATGGATTTCAGTGAGCGCGACCGTTCCGTTCAGCCCGGGTTGGTACTGGACAGTCCACCGCAACGGCCACTTCCTGTCGGCCCTGTCGACGGCGTACCGAATCGACCTCCAGCAGGACAGCGGCGTCCTTCGCATTGAGAAGAAACACAGACCGGTGGCGGTCTCGGACGAAGAACGCGACGACCACCGACAACCGATTGTGGACCGGATGCGCCGGTTCGATGCGGACTGGAGTTGGGACGGTCCCGGCATTCCGGATCACAAGCCGCCGTTCCGAGGGCTTCGCGCTGGGACCGATGGCCGGATCTGGGTGCAACTCTGGACGGAGGGGCGGCAGGTCCCGAACGACGAACACGACCCGAGCGATCCCGAGTCGGCTCCCTACACCTGGGTCCAGCCGGTCCGGTACGATGTGTTCGAGCCCGACGGCACGTACCTCGGGTCCGTGGACATGCCCGAAGGATTCAGCCTTTCGGCCCCGCCCGTGTTCGGCCGTTCCTTCGTCTGGGCGGTTGAGCTCGACGACCTGGGTGTGGAGCGGGTGCGCCGCTACAGGCTGGCGTTACCCCGTTCCTGAAGAGGTGAGGCCATCGTCGATCGGCGCCGACCGACGATGCGGCGCCCAAACGACCGAGGGGCCCGGCCAGACCGACCGGACCCCCCGCGTCCCGCTCCCGGGCACCGGCGTCCACCTCTTCGACGACGCCGCCCCATCCTCCGCGATCAGCTCCTGCGGCTGACCTCGATCTTCCGGCTGACAGCCTCCTCGGCCTTGGGCAAACGCACGGTCAGGAGACCGTTCTCGAAGTCGGCGGTGATGCCGTCCGCGCGCACGGTGCGCGGAAGCGTGAAGGACCGGCGGAAAGAGCCGAAGCTGCGCTCGACCAGGTGGTACTTGCCGCCGGGCTCGCCCTCCTCGCGGGACTCGCGCTTCTCGCCCGAGATCGTGAGCACGTTGTTCGCGAGGTTGATCTCGACCGAGTCCTCGGTCATCCCGGGGAGCTCGGCGGTGAGCAGGATCTCGTCCCCCCTCTCCTCGACGCTGACCGGAGGCACCCAGTTGGAGGCGTAGGTCAGGTTGCCGAGGCCGGTGTCGTTGAACAGCCGGTTCATCCGGTTGGCGAAGATGTCGAGGTCGCTCCAGGGGCTGAGGCGGTTGGTGTGTTTGATCAGTGACATTTGGCAGTCCCTTGTCTGATGATTCAATCGTTGATGCACGCTTGTGCAACCGGTGCCTCTCAGTGCATCGGCCGTGCCAAGGGATGGGCTGCCGAAATGGCGGGATGGGCTGCCGAAATGGCAGAAAACGAGGCCGGTGGCGATGCTGGCTGCCGAAATGGCAGGACAGGGCTGCCGGAATGGCAGGCGTGGTCTGCCAAAACGGCGGAGCCCGAGCGGAACCGCGCCGTCAGGCCCCGGTACCGCTGCCCATTCCGACGAAGTCGTCCACCCATTCCGGGCCGTGGCGCGAGAGCGTCCTCAGGTGCTCAGAACGCACGTCTCGTCGGTAACGGCGACGTTATGGCTCAATGGCAAAAGTCAACTTTAGTGTACTTTATGTCAACTGGACCTTACATTTCAAGACCTCGTCCGTTGTCGGCAGCGCCTCGACTCTGCTGGTGCAGGGAGTTAGGAGATGAGGGCGGCCGCAGCAGTCCCCGCCGCGTTGGCCGCGCCGACCTGCAGCGATCGGAGAGCGGCACGAGGGGAGGTTGACCGTGCCACGCGGCGCTGGCCTGCTAGCGACGGTCCCTCTCCACAAGGCTCTTTCCCCTTCCACTGGCACGCCACCAGTCCCCTCGGCGGGAAATCAGTCCCATCCAGCTATAGGAACGCCCCTGAAACGGTGCGACCGTTACCCCTTGGCCGAGATGCCACGCCTCGAAGCCCCGTTTCGCCGTCCACGAATCCCCTTCAGATCCAAACGCCGATGCCTACCAGACGCCCCCGTGCCAGGCACGACGAAGCGTACCGACTGCTCTTCTCCAACCCGGCCATGGTCGAGGGCCTGCTGTCCACCATGGTCCCCGGCCTGCCGGACGTGATCGAGCCCGCGTCGCTCCGCAAGGCCTCCGCGAGCTTCGTCAAGGCGGCGGGTCTCGAGCAACGGCACGGCGATACCATATGGAGGACGCAGCTGCGCCGGCCCGAGCGCCACCCGCTCTTCATCGCGCTCGAGTTCCAGTCCCGCCCCGAGGCCAACATGGCCTTCCGGATCCAGGAGTACACCGCCCTCGTGCTTCAGGAGGCGGAGACCCAGAAGGACATCGGCGCGGCGGGCAGGCCGCCGATCGTGGCCCCGTTCGTCGTCTACAACGGGCACGCGAAGTGGGGCGCCGCCACCGACCTCGCCGACTGGATCGTCCCAGACCCGGGCCCCATCCTCAAGAGGCTGCTTGGTCTGCAGATGCGGCGGCGGTACATTCTGGTCGAACTGAAGGATCTGGCGCCGAACCCCTCCGACCCGCCCCCCGACAACTGGTTCTCGACGCTCGCCGAATGGGAGAACGCCCGCTGGGGACGGGACGCGGGCCGGCTGGCCAGGTTGTGGCGGACGGTACTGGAGTCGGGGGACGAGGGGATCATTCGCGGATTCGGGGCGCTCCGGCAGCAGTTGGCCCCGGGGTTGCCTGAACCGGATCCCAAACTGATGGCGGCGACGCCCGGGAGGAGGAGGACGATGATAAGACACGAGGAAACCCTGATGGCGGCACGGCTGAGGAAGCTGTACGAGGAGTTGCGGCAGGAGGGGCGAGAGGAAGGCCTGCACGAAGGCCGTCGCGAGGGGCGAGAGGAAGGCCGTCGCGAGGGGCGCCGGTCGCTCCTGCGTCAGTTGGCCTTGCAGAAGTTCGGGCCCGAGGTCGTCGGCGAGCTCTCCAACCTGTTCGATCAGCTCACGGATCCCGATCGGGTCGAGGCGCTTGCCGCCGCCGTCATCGAGTGCGACACGGGTGCCGAGTTCGCCGCACGGGCGCGGGGGGCGTAGTAGCTGATCGTCCGTCGGGGTTCCAGACATCGATCACGCCGACCGCTCGCCGAGGCGGCTTACCTCAGCGGAATCTCCAGGCCGATCCTGAGCACGCGGTGGCCGGACTCGATGACGCCGCCGGTGCAGCAGTAGCGGTCGGGAACGAGGCCGTACACGAACGCCACCTCCGCGCCGATGGGACGGTCTTGCCCCCGCACGCTCAGGCCGATTACCGCACCGACATCCATGTAGTTGCCGTAGCCGGGCGCCGGGCCCACCAACAGGTGTGTGCTCTTGTCGATCCTGTACTTGTAGAGCACGGGCACCTCGACCGAGTGTACGCGGTACCCCTCGCTCCCCTTCTGGACGTAGAAGGCGCCGAGGCGAAGGTAATCGCGCAGATCGAACGACACGCCGCCGTAGACGCCGGTTGTCGTGTTCTCCCACAGGTAGTCGTTCAGGGACGCCAGCGTGAGGCCGAAGTGCGCCTTCGCGCGCTGTGCGGACGCCGGTGCGGCCGCCAGGGCCATCATGAGGACCGCCAGTAGTGTGCGCATCGTCATCCTGCGTTCTGGGCTAATGCGTACGCCCGAAGTCGACATCGGCGATGTCGTACCAGTCGATGGCCCTCGCGGCAATGCCGTTGGGGTCAGGTTGGCGCTCGACCAAGGCAACAAGGGTCGACCCGAGAATGTCGTGGCCGATCAAGCGGTCCCGTATCCGCACCGAACCGACGTATTCCGTGTCGGCCCAGATGTCGAAGTACGAGTAGTGGTCGCGATCCCTGGTCGTGGCGACCCACAGTCGGCGCTGTCCATCGAAACTGAAGATCCGCGGGCCGTGGAACCACTTCTTCGGCTCTTCCCGGAAAGCCGCCGCGTATGGCTCCATCGCAGAGCTGGGCAGCGATCTGTTCCCGCCGAGCCTTGCCAAATCAGTGAGATAGGCCTCCACATCGCGTTCGCTCGGAAGCTCTTCGCGGTATGCTGGCGAACTGACGACCCGGGCGTTGTCGGCATCCAGCTCCTCCAGGAACACGAGGTCCTTGCTGCACGCATTGAGCACATATCCACCGCCAGGGTGGGGACTGAGCGCACCGACGTCGCCACACTCGGTTTCCCCGGTCTCATAAATGCTGCGCCGCCACACGATCTCGCCCGAACGCAAGTCGAACACCAGGTTGTCGACCTCAGGCGGTTGATTCGGTCGCGGCCCGTATCCCACGAAGCCGTGAACGCGGTGCCCCTGTACCGCATTGATCCAGAAACGCGACGGCATGACGATCTCCGACATGGTGCCGGTATCGGATTCGATCGTCGTCAACCGCGCCGACCTGGAATCGAACACCGCAACTTTCCCTCGAGATTGTCGGAACAGCCCGACCGGATTAAGGAACTCGCCCGGGCCCTCTCCCTGTCGGCCATACATGGCGACCGCAGTCCCGTTGGGATCGAAGCAAGCCACTCGATACTCGAACGACTCGATCACACAGGCGGTATCCTCGTCCGCCAGGGCAACATGACTGTTGCGACTGAAAGGGGCTGGTGATTCGGCTACCGGGCGCAGGGCAAGCGGCTCGTAAACCCTTGTCGACTCTTCACATCCGAGAGTGCCCGATGTGAGGACCAATCCGATCGCTAACCCACGGCCCGCGGCTCGGTTCGCACGTGTCACGGGGGCCCATCCTCGTCCGCCCTTGTCACCGCGCCCCTTCCTCCGCGCCGACTCTCGGTACGGGCGCGGACGTGTGACCGCTCAGGATACGCCACCCGTCCGCTTCGTGGACCCAGACCGTCGTCATCGCCCCGCCGTAGGTGAGCGCGAAACCGCCTTCGCCCTGGAGCGTGCTCTCGAAGAGGGACCGGACGAGCGCGAGGCCCGGCGCCAGCGCTACGATGTCCGTGTCCGAGTACTCCGTCGTGATCCGCATGCCCGCACCGACACCCTCGAGAGCGGCGCGCACGTCGGCCGCCGACTCGTAGCGCAGCGCCCCGTTCTCGTAGAACCGGAACGCGGGGGACTCGGAGTAGAAGCGCGCGGCCGCCGCCGGGTCCGGGCCCGATCCGAGCTCACGAAACGCATCGAGCGCGCTCGACACGCTGTCGCGGATCGCCGCGGCGTGGGCCTCCGACAGCCCGCCGGGGTCCGCGTCGGTTTGGCAGCCGGGACTCGCGCAGAGGGCAAGACATGCGGCCATCAGCGCCGGCCGGGTCACGGTTGAGCCTTCTCCTCCATGATCTGGATCAGGTTGCCGCATGTATCGTCGAAGACCGCGGTAACGACAGTCCCGAGGTCGGTTGGCGGCTGCACGAATCGCACACCCTCTGCCACGAGACGCTCGTGCTCGGCTTCGACATCGTCGACCGCGAAGGCGGTAAAGGGGATCCCGTCCTCCACCAGCGCCTTCCTGTACGGAACGACTGCGGGGTGCCCGGCAGGCTCCAGCACCAGCTCCGTCCCATCCGGAGCTTCCTCGGATACGAGGGTGATCCAGGCGTGTTCTCCCAGCGGGATGTTGTGCTTCACACGGAAACCGAGGGTCTCCGTGTAGAACTGCAGTGCCTTCTGCTGGTCGTCCACGACGACGCCGCTCAGGTGAATTCTCATTCTCGGGTGTCCTCCTGTGTTGGGTTGGAAGTGCTGTCGTCTGTCGAGATCGGCCACCGCTGGCCGATCGCCTGCAGCGGGGCGCCCACGAACCAGTGGAGCTTCGACCTCCCGTCGCGCTTCGTGCGAATCAGCCCGGCGGCCTCCAGAACGTCCAGGTGTTGCGAGATCGCCTGCCTGGAGGAGTTGATGCCGTGCTTCATCGTGAGACGCGCGCAGAGTTCGAAGAGCGATTGACCTGAGCGGTCGACGAGCTCATCCAGGATGGCTCGCCTGGTCCGGTCGGCGATCGCGCGGTAAATGTCCACATGTCCAGTCCAGGGCAAGTGTTCGCTTGCGTGTCAAAGTTCGAATGATAGGCAAGCATGGACTTGCATGTCAATGGGCTGGCCCGACGGTGATCTTGTTGCCGGGCGCCGGGACCCGAGCACAGAATTCAGAACGAGAGAGGTGTTGACCTAACGTTAGTATAGCAACTAACGTTAGTATTATGCCTGACACACTCTAACGATTCGGATGGATACCATGGACGCTGCAACTGCATTTCGGAACCCGTTCCGCCCCGGGGCCGGCCACACACCCCCGTATCTGGCCGGAAGGAAGGAGGAGCGACGGGAGTTCCTCAAGCTCCTAGATCAGGATGTCGTCCTTTCCAACCTTGTCCTCACTGGGCTCCGGGGTGTCGGCAAGACGGTTCTTCTAGAGACCTTCAAGCCACTGGCGGTGCAGAATGGCTGGCTCTGGGTGGGTGCGGACCTTTCCGAGAGCACGACGGTCGACGAAGAGCGTCTGGCCACAAGGATCCTCACTGACGTGGCCCTGGCAACGTCAGGCTTCGTTTACGACAGGAAGGAGGTTCTTCGCCCAGGTTTCGACCACCAGGTGGATCTGTTTGACGCCCCGCTCAACTATCCAACGCTCCGTGCCGTGTACGGACAGACGGCAGGCCTGGTCGCTGATCGATTGAAGGCCACGCTGACATTCGTATGGCTGGCTCTGCGCGCATCGCCGAACCCGCCCCGAGGAATCGTCTTCGCCTACGACGAAGCCCAGAACATGACGGACCATGCCGGGAAGGACGAATACCCGCTCTCGGTGATGCTCGACGTGTTCCAGTCCATCCAGAGGCAGGGGGCTCCGTTCCTGCTGGCCCTGACCGGCCTGCCCACGCTCTTCCCTAAGCTGGTCGAGGCCAGGACCTACTCGGAACGAATGTTCCGCGTGCTCTTCCTCAATCGCCTGGATCCCCCCGACGTTCGAGAGGCGATCGTGAAGCCGATCCAGGAGGATGACTGCCCGATCACCTTCACCGAGGAGTCTATCCGCCAGATCGAGAGGCATTCGGGCGGATACCCATACTTCATCCAGTTCATCTGCCATGAGGCCTTCGACGTCTTCGTGTCGCAGATCACCACCGGATCGAACAATCCGAGCGTCCCGATCGAGGCGATCACGGCAAAGCTGGACAGCGATTTCTTTGCGGGCCGGTGGTCAAGGGTGACCGACCGGCAGCGCGATCTCCTGCATGTCGCGTCGAGGCTGGACGACCCTGAATCCGAGTTCAGCGTTCAGGAGATCGTGGAGCTTGCCAGAGAGCTGCCGGTGAAGGGGTTCAGTCGCAGTCACGCGAGCCAGATCCTCACGGCGCTCATCAACTCAGGCATTGTCTTCAGGAACCGGCACGGGAAGTACTCCTTCGCCGTTCCTCTACTTGGGGACTTCATCCGGCGGCAGTACCCGGCCGACCAACGGCTCATGTAAACTTTACATGACATCATGTCATGTGCGGTTTACATCTTGAGCCCGTGCCGAGGCGTGACCTGCTCGGCGATCTCGCGGCCCGCCTCGATTTCCGCGCGCCGAAGTTCCCAGGTCTTCTGCAGATTCAACCAGAGTTGCGCGGTCGTCCCGAAATAGGTGGCCAGCCGCAACGCCGTATTGGCGCTCACCCCACGCTGGCCGCTAAGGATCATCGTCACGTGGTTGACCGGCACTCCAAGCGCTTTCGCCAGCCCGTTGGTCGACAGCCCGAATTCATCGAGTTCCTCGCGCAGTATTTCGCCCGGGTGTACCGGCCTCATCCCGTTGTGTGCGTTCATGTTGCACCTCCTCAGTCGGCTGACAGGCCGATGGCCAGGGCGAGCGCGCCGCGTTCCGGGAGCACGTCGTCGAGGCAGACGTCGAACCCCAGTTCCGCGCCCATCTCCGCCACCGCTTCCCTGAGCGGACCACCTTCCCGGATCAGCCCACCGACCAGTGCGATGGGCGGGGACCCCTCCCACCCCCGCATCCCCTCCAGCACGGCTTCCAGGTGGGCGCGGACTTCCCCGAGCGCGCGGTGAATCACCCGCGCGGCGACCGTGTCGCCCGACCGGGCCACGCGCGCCACCTCGACCGCCAGCGCCGCGACTTCGCGCTTGGCCGCCCGCGCCGCCCACGCCGGCAGTTCGGTCACCTCGGCCACGCCCGTCGCGGACACCAGCGCTGCGCGGAGCTCGGTCGGCGGCTCCCGCCCGTCCTCGCTGCGCACCACCGCGCGCAGCCCGTCGAGACCGATCCCGTACCCGCTCCCCTCGTCGCCCAGCAGCGCGCCCCACCCCCCCACCGTCACCACCCTGCCCCGGCGGTCCACCGCACGCACCACCGACCCCGTGCCCAGCACGAGCAGCATACCGGCCCCCTCCCCGAACGCCGCCGCGTGCGCGGCCTCGCCATCGGAACCGACGACGACCACGTCCGCCAGACTCCCGTTCCGGAACCCGGCCTCCACCGCCGTACGGGCCACCTCGTTTCCCGAACCGGCAAGACCCGCCCACAAGCCCCGCGCGGGAAGCTTCACGCCCGCATCCGCGGCCGCCGCGCGCACAAGCGCCGACATCGCCTGCACCGCGCCGTCCGGGTCGCGCGGATCGATCAGTCCGGGTCCACCGTCGGCGGCGCCCAGTTCGCGCCCCGCACCGTCGCCGACCACAGCCCGGGAGCGCGTCCCGCCTCCGTCGACGCCGATCCAGCAGGGGGCAGAGCGCGCGGCGCGGGAGGCCGGGGAGGTCGCCATCACGCCCGCCCCGCCGTCACCCACGCCTCCGGAACAGCGAGCCCACGGCCAGCGTCACCACCAGCCCGATGAACACGAACCACGGCCACGCAACGGCGTCCCGGGCGGTCGCCCAGATCGCCACGACCGTGCCCACGCCGGCGGTCATGCCGACGATCGCCCCCGCCTGGCTCACGCGGCGGGTGAGCACGCCCAGGGCGAAGGCGCCGAGCAGCCCCCCGTACGCCATCGAGGCCGCGGCGAGCGCCACCTCCACCGCCGCAGACCCCTCCGAGAGCGGGATGAACACGATGGCACCGGCGATCAGGAGTCCGGCCCAGAGCAGCGTGAAGACCTTGCCGGCGGACATGATGGCGCGGTCGTCGGCCGTGGTGCGGTCGTCGGCCGTGGCGCGGTCGTCGGCCGTGGTGCGGTCGTCGTCGCCTTGGTCGCCGCGAGCACCGCGCCGCCGCCCCATCAGCGGCCCCCAGAAGTCGTACGCGCTCGCCGAGGCCAGCGAGTTGATCGACGACGACAGCGACGACATGGCGGCCGCGAAGACCCCCGCGATCAGCAGCCCGCGCACGCCCACGGGCATCTCCCCGATGATGAAGCGCGCGAAGATCTCGTCCGACCGCGCGAACTCGCGTCCCTCGAAGAAGACCCACAGCCCGAGCCCGACCATCAGGAAGAGCGCGAACTGCACGATCACCGCGAAGCCGCTGCCGATCAGCGCGCGGCGGCTCTGCACCGCGTCCCGGCAGGTCAGCAGCCGCTGCACGATGAGCTGGTCGGTCCCGTGCGAGGCCATCGACAGGAAGCCGCCGCCGATCAGGCCCGCCCAGAAGGTGTAGGCCACCGCGGGCGACGTGGAAAAGTCGAGCACCTGCAGCTTCCCGACCGATCCCGCGCTCGCCAGAATCGTCGGCCAGCCGCCGTCGACGGCCATCTGCAGCAGCAGAAGCGCGATCAGCCCGCCCGCCACGTAGAGGGCCATCTGCAGCGCGTCGACCCAAACCACCGCCTTGATGCCGCCGAAGTAGGTGTAGACGAGCGTCGCGGCGCCGATGACGAGGATCGACGCCGGGTACGACCAGCCGGTGATGATCGCCAGCGGGATCGCCGTCGCGAACAGCCGCACCGAGTCCGCCAGCAGCCGCGTAAGCATGAACACCCCGGACGCGTACCGCCTCGCCCCGCCACCGAAGCGCGTCTCCAGCAGGGCGTAGGCGGTGGACAGCTCACCGCGGTAGTAGGCCGGCAGGAGCACCCAGGCCACGACGGCGCGGCCGGCGAGGTACCCGATGGCCAGTTGCAGGAACGCCAGGGTGCCGAGGTAGGCGACGCCGGGGATGGAGAGGAAGGTGAGGGTGCTGGTCTCGGTCGCGACCACCGACAGCATCACGGCCCACCAGGGGAGGTTGCGGCTGCCGAGGAAGTAGTCGGTCCCGCCGCGGTTGCGCCGTCCGAGCCAGGCTCCCCAGGCGGTAATGCCCGCCATGTAGAGGATCAGTACGGTGAGGTCGACGCCGCCGAAGCTCATGGCGGCGGGAGCGGGCCGGGGGGCGGCGGGCTCGGTCGGCCGGGCGTGGAGGGCAGCTCGCGCGGGCCGGGCGTGGGGGGCTGCTCGCGCGGGCCCGGTGGCGTGTCCAGGATCGCGCGCGCGACGCGGTCGTGCACGCCGCGTCTGAGCGGGACGTGCCTGCTGTTGTTGCGCGTGGGGTTCACGCGGTTGGTCAGCAGCACGACCGCCAGCTCCTGCGTGGGGTCGATCCAGAGCGACGTTCCCGTGTAGCCCGTGTGGCCGAACGACCGCGCCGAGAAGTAGTCACCGGCCGACGAGCGCCGTGACGGCGTGTCCCAGCCGAGGGCTCGGGTGGAGGCGTCGGACTGCCTGCGCGTGAAGCGGTCGACCCGGCCCTGCGCGAAGATCGGCACGGCTTCGAAGCGGGGCCGGTTGCAGGGCAGGCCGGATACGGCGTCGGCCGTGCAGGGGGCCGCGACGCCCCGGTCGAGCATCATCTGGGCGAAGACGGCCAGATCGCGCGCCGAGCTGAAGAGCCCGGCGTGACCCGCGACGCCGCCGATCGCGTAGGCGTTCTCGTCGTGCACGACGCCGTGGACGTGGAAGCCGCGATAGCCTTCGTCGAACTCGGTGGTCGCTACGCGGTGCCAGAGCGACGGCGCCGGGGTGAAGTCCGTGTCGGACATCCCCAGGGGGCTCCACACCTCGCCCTGCAAAAAGACGTCCAGTGGCAGGCCCGAGACGGCTTCGACGATGAAGGACGCGGTCATGAGGCCGATGTCGGAGTAGACCGTGGTGTCGCCGGGGGGATGGTCGAGGGGGAGCGAACCGATCGCGTTCTCGTAGGCCGCGCGGCCGTCCATCTCCAGGAAGAAGCGGCGGAAGGGCACCAGGCCGGCGCGGTGCAGCATGAGGTCGCGGATCGTGACGCGCGCCTTGGCGGGGTCGCCGTCGCCCCACCAGGGAAGATGGTCGACCACGAGGTCGTCGAGCGCGATGGCGCCGCGCTGGGCGAGGATCATGACGGCCGAGGTCGTGCCGACCACCTTGGTGAGCGAGGCCAGGTCGAAGATCGAGGCCGGGGTGACGGGGGGCGCGACCGGGTCCCAGTCGAGGCGGCCGTACCCGCGCAGCCGCACGAGCTGTCCCCGTCGGACCACGGCCAGGGCCGCGCCGGGAGCGGCCGAGTCGGCGAGCGCGGCGAGGATGAAGTCGTCCAGCGCGGCGAGGGAGTCGGCGCTCATGCCGACGCGGGCCGGGTCGACTTCGCGCGGGGAGGCGACGGTGGGGCCGGCGGTGGGGCCGGCGGAGCCCGCGGTCGGGCCGGCGGCGACGGTCGGGTCGGCGGCGGCCGGGTCGGCGGCGGACGGGCCGGCCACGGTGCAGAACACGTCGGCGAGGTCGTCGGTGCCGGGATCGGCGGGGTCCGGGGGCGCCAGGGCGGTGGCCGGGTCGTGCGTGCACGTCGCGATTGCGGGGCCGGGCCGCCACCGGCCGGGGCCGCCTGACGGGGCCTCCTGGTGGCTTTCGTTCGCCGCCTCGTCCGCTGCGGTCCCGGGGATGAAGCCCGCTTCGCGGAGCGGGTCGGGTCGCTCTTGCTCCTCCTCTACCAACCGCCCGGAAACCGCACGGTCCAGACCATCGCCGAGTGCGTGCAGCGGCGGGATCGAGATCGGCAGGCGGCCGGTGATCGGCGCAAGGCCCGCCACAGCCCGGGCGGCGGCGCGCTGCGAGACCTCCCAGCCGCCCCACGCCACCATGTAGGTGCCCGCGTCCGGGAACGCCGAGAGCAGGTAGGGACTGCCGAAGGAGAGTACGGCGACGGGGGTCGGGAGGCGGCTGGCGCGCTCGACGAAGACGCGGAACGGCGCGGGCACGCCCACCGAACCCGTGCCCGAACGCGGAGGGACGTAGGCCCCGATGATCACCGCGTCGGCGTCGGCGGCGGCATGCAGGAGCGACTCGTAGGTGGGCCAGCGCGTGTCCGGGCCAACGCGGGCGGTCGTGACCCGGCGGGTGTGGCTTCGCAGCGTCGCGTCGAAGGTGCGGCCCGCGAGGAGTGCGTCGGGACGGGCGTAGGTGATGCTGAGGATGGAGGCGGCGCGGGTGCCTGCGGCGGTGTCGCCCGCGAGGGGCGGGGCGCTCGCGAGGGGGGCGGCGCCTGCGAGGGGGATGACGCCGTCGCGGTCGCGCACGAGCGTGATCGACGCCGCCGCGGCGCGCTCGGCCACGGCCCGGTGAGCGGCGGTGCCGACGTGGCGGGCGACGGCTTCCGGATCGATGCGGCGCTCGCGGTGCAGACCCAGGCGGGCCTTCGCTTCGAGGAGGCGGCGCACGGAGACATCGATGTGTTCGCGGGTGATGCGGCCGGACTCCACCGCCGCGGTGACCGCGTCGACGGTGACGCCGATGCCGTCCGGGGCGAGGATCACGTCGGAGCCGGCCTCGAGGGCGAGCACGGCGGCCTCGCCTGCGCCGTAGCCGTCGGTGATCGCGCCCATGCGGAGCGCGTCGGTGAAGAGGATGTCGTCGAAGCCCATCTCGCCGCGGAGCAGGTCGGTCATGAGTTCGGGCGACATCGTGGCCGGGCGATCGTCGCCGAGCACGCCGGGGACCGCCACGTGCGCGGTCATGACCGCGTCCACGCCCGCGTCGACCGCCATGCGGAAGGGGCGGAGTTCCACCCGGTCGAGGCGGTCGCGGTCGGCGCCGATCACGGGCAGCTCGATGTGCGAGTCGGTGCGCGTGTCGCCGTGGCCGGGGAAGTGCTTGGCGGTGGTGAGCGCGCCTCCCGCCCGCGCGCCCCGGATGAAGGCCGCGCCGAGACGACCCACGGCCTCCGGGTCCTCGCCGAACGAGCGCACGTTGATCACGGGGTTGTCGGGGTTGCTGTTGACGTCGAGGACCGGCGCGAAGAGCCAGTGCACGCCCACGGCCCGCGCCTCGGTGGCGGTGATGCGGCCGTACTCGAAGGCGAGCTCCTCGTCGCCCGCGGCGCCGAAGGCCATCGTCGGCGGGAAGCTGGTGCCACCGCCCTGGGCCAGCAGCGAGGGGAGCGCGTAGGCGTGGTTGATCCGCATCCCGGGGCCGCCGTTCTCGAAGTCGGAGGTGACCAGGAGCGGCACGCGGGCGCGCGACTGCAGGCGGTTCAGCTTGGCGACGTAGGCGTCCGGCACCCCGATCGAGATGGAGACGCCTCCGAGCCCCTGCTCGACCCAGTGGAGCAGCTCCTGGAAGTCGGCGTCGGTGTCGGAGGCGTAGCCGCCGGAGATCCAGGGGATGACGAGCTGGGCCACACCCTGACGTAACGTCAGGGTTGCGAGCGTCTCGTCGACCCAGCGGCGGGCGTCGGCGGCGGGGGCGGGCGGCGCGGGCGGGGCGCAGGCCGCCAGGGCGGCGAGCGCGGCGAGGGCTGCGGTGCGGATCACCTCCTCCGCGCCTCCTTGCGGGGGATCTGCAGGCCGTGCCCGATCTCGTACCCGGCGATGCGCGTCGGCGTACGTCCGGTGACCTCGATGCGGCCGAGGATGGCGTCGGCCGCCGCCCGCTCGGCCACCGGCACGCCGGACCAGGCGGTCACGTAGGTACCGATTTCCGGGAACTCGCCCAGGAGGTAGGGATTCCCGAACGCGACCACGATCGAGGGCCGGGAGCCACGGGCGATCGCCTTGACGAAGTCCATCGCCGGCTCGGGCAGCGCCACCGATCCAGACGCGGTCCTCACGCCGACGTGCAGCGACACGACCGTGAGCGCGGACTGGCGGGCGCGCGCCAGGATGGCCCGGTAGTCGCCGGCGTCCGAGTTCTGGTCCACGTACGCGGTCCTGAGCCGCCGGTACGTCTGCCGGAGGCCGGCGTTGAACGCGCGGCCCGCGCGCAGATCGTTGGTGCGGCGGTAGGTGACCGAGTACACGGCCGCGTTCGGCGTGCCCAGCAGCGGCATGAGATCGCGCTCGTCCCTGAGCACGGTGATCGACCGCTCCGCCACGGCTTTGGCGGCCGAGGTGTGCGGCTCGACGCCCACGAACTCGGCCACGCGTCCCAGATCGACCTGACGCCAGCGATGAAGTCCCACCCGCGCCTTGGCGTCGAGAATGCGGCGCACCGACCGGTCGATGCGCTCCTCGTCGAGCCGGCCCGAGCGCACGGCCGCCGTGATCCCGGACTTCGCCGCGGCCAGGTCGGGGGGCATCAGGATCACGTCGGCGCCAGCCTCGACGGCGCGTACGGCCGCCTCGCCGCGTCCGAAGGTGCGGTCCACGGCTGCCATGTCCATCGCGTCGGTGACGATCAGGCCGTCGAAGCCCATCTCGCCGCGCAGCAGATCGGTCATGACGGCGGGAGCCAGCGTGGCCGGGGTCCGGTCGCCGGTGAGTTCGGGGACGGTGATGTGCGCGGTCATGATGGCGCCCAGGTCCTGCGCGATGGCGCGGTGGAAGGGCTTGAGCTCCACCGCCTCCATGCGCTCGCGGTCGACCCGGATGACGGGCAGCGCGATGTGCGAGTCCACGCCGGTGTCGCCGTGTCCCGGGAAGTGTTTGGCCGTCGCGATCGCGCCCTGGTCCTGGATCCCCCGCACGAAGGCGGCGCCGAGCGTCGCGACCCGTTCAGGGTCCTCGCCGAACGACCGCACGTTGATGACCGGGTTCTCGGGATTGTTGTTGACGTCCAGGACCGGCGCGAACGGGACGTGGACGCCGATCGCGAGCGCCTCGCGCGCGGTGACGCGCCCCATCTCGTAGGCGAAGTCCGGATCGCCGGTCGCGCCCACGGCCATCAGCGCGGGAAAGCGCGTGGCGCCCCCCAGCGAGATGATGGTCGGGACGTGCACGATGCCGTCGAAGCGAAAGCCGGCGCCGGCCTCGAGGTCGGCGCCGACCAGGATGGGCAGCGCGGACAGGGACTGTAGCCAGTTCAGCTTGGCCGCGACCTCGGTCGGCGAGCCCACCGAGACGATGATGCCACCGACCTTGTGATCCTCGACCATCGCGCGCGCCCGCGTCGCCGCGCGCGAGCCCCGCGGCGCGAAGTCCCCGAAGAGGAACGGCATCATCATCTGGCCGACCTTCTCGTCGAGGGTCAGCGTCTCGAGGGTGCGCGCGGCCCACTCGCGGCCGTCTTGCCAGGCCTCGCGGCGCACCTCCAGGCCGGGCGGGGGCGCGTACCGTTCGGGAGCGGGTGGGGTGGCGGCCGTGGGGGCGGCGGCCGTGGGGGCGGGGGGGTCCGGGGCGGGGTCCGGGGCGGCGGGGGTGGGGGCGGGGGGAGTGGGGGGTTCGGGGGCCGCGGTGGCGGGCCGCTCGCCGCCGCTCGACGAGAGGCTGCAGGATGCGAGGGCCAGGGTCGCCGCCGCGAGCAGCAGGCGTGCCGGGCGCAGGGCCGCGGCCGAAATGCGTCGTGAAGTCACGGGGTCGCTCCACGCTCCGTGGGGAACTGGCAGCCGAGAAAATCTAACCGCTTGCGCCGCCGTTCGTGACGGTCATGTTGTACTCATGACGAGACCTTTGCGCTGGGGCGCGCTCGCCCTGTTCCTGACGGCCCCGGCCGGCCCCGCCTCGTGTCAGGCGCCGGACGAGTCCCGTGGCGGCGCGGCCGCCGTCCGTCCGGGCATCGAGGTGCTCCTGAGCGACTCGCTCGACCTGGTGAGGGGCAGGCGGGTGGGGCTGATCACCAACCACACGGGCCGCGACCGCGCCGGCGTCCCGAGCATCGATCTGCTCGCGGATCATCCCGAGGTGGAGCTGGTGGCGCTCTACTCGCCGGAGCACGGTATCCGCGGCAGCGCCGAGGCGGGGGTCAGGGTGTCCGACAGCGTGGACGGGCGTACCGGATTGCCGATTCACTCGCTCTACGGGGACACCCGGTCGCCGACCGACCAGATGCTGGAAGGGATCGAGGTGCTGCTGTTCGACATCCAGGATGTGGGCGCCCGCTACTACACCTACCTGTCGACCATGGCGCTGGCCATGGAGGCCGCAGGGGAGCGCGGCATTCCCTTCGTGGTTCTGGACCGCCCCAACCCGATCGGCGGCGATCCCGTGCAGGGCAACGTTCTCGACCCTGAATACTCAACCTTTGTGGGCCTTTACCCGATCCCCATGCGGCACGGGCTCACGGCGGGCGAGTTCGCGCGGATGGCCGTCGGGGAATTCGGCGTGCGCGTGCAGCTCAGCGTTGCCGTCGCGGACGGATGGCGGCGCACGATGCCGTTTGCGGACACCGGCATTCCGTGGATCGCGCCTTCGCCGAACATGCCCTCGGTGGAGAGCGCGCTGCACTATCCGGGCACGTGCCTCTTCGAGGGGACGCCCATATCGGTGGGCCGCGGCACGGAGCGGGCCTTTCAGCAGGTGGGCGCGCCGTGGCTGGACGCGGACCGGCTGGCGGCCCGGCTGCAAGCCCTGGACGTGCCCGGCGTACGTTTTGTGCCGGTGCGCTTCACCCCCGAGAGCCCGGGCGACGGGAAGTTCGCCGGTATGGAAGTGGAAGGGGTGCGGCTCGAGGCGGACGGCCCGGCGTATGACCCGACGCTGGCGGCGCTGGCGCTGCTTGCCGAGACGAAGGCCATGTCGGGCGACCGCTGGAGCTGGCGCGTGGCCCATTTCGACCGGTTGGCAGGCACCGACGCGTTGCGGAACGCACTGGACGCGGGGGTGTCCTACCGGGGGTTGGCGGAAGGTTGGGAGGATGGTTTGGAGGAGTACGTCGCGCGTCGTGCGGCATATCTCCTGTACCACTAGCGGAGACTCGTATGCGGTTGCGCCGGCGTGGAATGTGGAGGACGGTCCAGCGGGGGCCGTCGCGGCTCCTGGCAGCGCGTGGACTGACGGCTTCGGCTCTTGCCTCGATTCTTGTTGCGGCGTTGGCGGCAGGCTGTTCGGAAGAAGCGGAACCGGTTGCGCCGCCGCCCGTCACGCCGGTCGACGCCGACAACCCCGACAGGCAGGTGCTGATCGACTTCTACAGCGCGACGGGGGGAGCGGGCTGGGAAGAGGACCGCAACTGGAACAGTCCCAACGCCATCGGCACCTGGTACGGGGTCGACACCAATGCGGAGGGCTCCGTCGTCGAGCTGGTGCTGGACGACAACAACCTGACGGGGGCGCTGCCGGCGGGGCTGGGCTCGCTCGCGGAGCTGCGACGGCTCGTGCTCGATGGCAACTCGCTGTCGGGGCGGATTCCGCCCGATCTGGGGAATCTGGCCAATCTCACCATACTCAACCTTCGGGGAAACAGCCTGGAGGGATCGATCCCCGCGCAGCTTGGCGCGCTGGCGAGCCTCGACACCCTGGATCTCTTCGGCAACGACCTGTCCGGGCCCATACCGCCGTCGCTCGGCGACCTGGGTTCACTGATCAGGCTCACATTGGGGTGGAACGAGCTCACGGGTACGCTGCCGGCCGAGCTGGGGCGGCTGGACAACGCGATCTACATGAACTTCAGCCTGAACCAGCTGACCGGCACCATCCCGCCGGAATTCGGTGACCTGGAGTCGATCCAGTTGCTGTCGGTTTCCCGAAACAACCTGACAGGTACGATACCGGCCGAACTGGGTGACCTAGCGACTCTGGACAGTCTGTTCCTGTATCGCAACCAGCTGAGCGGCGAGATCCCCGCAGCCCTGGGGCAGCTTTCGCGCCTCAACCTCCTCTGGATCCACGAGAACAACCTCACGGGCGCCATACCGGACGCATTCGCCGCCCTGACCGAGCTGGAGGTGGTCAGAGCTTACGAGAACCGGCTGAGCGGCGGGATCCCGTCCTTTCTGGGGGGGTTCCCGCTGATCGACCTGCTGCTCCACGACAACGACTTCAGCGGTCGGCTCCCACGTGAGATCGGCCGGATCGGCACGCTGGAGGACCTCACGCTGCACGGCAACCCGGCACTGTCCGGGCTGCTGCCGCGGAGTCTGCTGGACCTTGAGTATCTGGTGACGCTGACGTACTTCGACACCGGCCTGTGTGAACAGGTGGACGACGAGTTCCAGGAATGGCTGCAGACGGTGCCGAACCGCGCTGGCGAGGCGTGCGAGCCTGACCGGCTCGAGAGGTTTGCCCTGGCCGAGTTTCATGAAATGACCGGCGGCGAGTCGTGGGACGACCGGAGCGCCTGGGGCAGCAATGCGGACATCGGGGATTGGTACGGCGTCGGGGCCGAGCACGGACGCGTGGTCGGCTTGTCGCTGGCCGACAACGGACTGGCCGGCCCGCTCGCGCCGGAGATCGGCAATCTGGGTGAGCTGAGAAGGGTCGATCTCTCGGGGAACGAACTGGCCGGTGCGTTTCCGGATGCGATCGCCAGTCTGTCGGAGTTGACCGAGTTGCGCGTTGGCCGGAATGCCGGGCTGGAGGGCGCGTTGCCCTTCGGTCTCAGGCGGCTGGAGCGGCTAAAGGCGCTGGACTACGCGGACACCGGCCTGTGCGCATCCCCTTCTGCGAACTTCCAGGCCTGGTTGGCTTCCATCCCGGAGACCGCGGGCGCGATCTGCGACAACCCTGACGAGGTCACGGTGTCGTTGGCGACCGTTTACCTGACGCAATCGGTGCAGACGCCGTCCCGGAGCGTGCGTCTGGTGGCCAACCGGGACGCGCTGCTCAGGGCGTTCGTAACCGCCGAGGAGCCGAGGGGGCTCTTCGAGCCCGAGGTCGTCGCGGTGTTTACCGGGCCGGGAGGCGACGAGGTTCACCGCGTGGTCATGACCCGCGACGCCAACCAGATCCCGGCGGAGGCGGACGAGGGCGACCTGAAGCTGTCGTACAACGCTGTGGTCCCTGCGGAGGTGGTCAGGCCCGGCGTGCGGATGGTCGTGGAGGTGGATCCCGAAGGGGAGCTGCCGCTCGGCGCGGAGAGCCGGACGCGTTTCCCGGAGGAAGGCAGCGATTCCCTGGACGTGGTGGCGGTGCCCCCGATGCGGCTGACGCTGGTTCCCGTGATGGAGGCCGCGCAGCCCGACACCTCGGTTTTGGCGTGGACGCGCGGGGTCAACCGGGACAGCCCGCACCTGGGGCTGCTGCGGCACGCCTTTCCATTCGCCGAATTCAACGTGTTCCCGCACGCCGTCTACACGACCTCGCTGGACCTTACCACCGAGGACGGCCAGCACGGGCTGCTGAACGAAATGGACGCGCTGCGCACATCCGAAGGCGGCACCGGCTACTACTACGGGGTTGCGGCAAGCGTAAACGGGTTCGTCCGGGGATGGGGCCGGCTGCCCGGCTGGGTGGGCATTGGCCAGGCGAGTCCGACCACGCTGGCCCACGAGGTAGGGCACAACCTCAACCTCCGGCACGCGCCCTGCGGCAATCCCGCCAACGTCGACCCAACCTTCCCGTACCGCGACGGGAGCATCGGCGTTTGGGGGTATGACTTCCGGAATGGAAACACGGTGTCCCCGGACCGCACCAAGGACATCATGACCTATTGCACCAGCAGGTGGCTCAGCGATTTCTACTTCGAGAAGGTGATCGACTATCGGGCCAACCTCGCCGGTGACGCTGCGAGTGCTCGTGCCGCTGCGGCGCAACCGCCGGGCGACATGCTCGTGCTGTGGGGCGGCGTGCTCCGGGATGCATTGCGGCTGGACCCGCCGTTTTCGATGCGCACGACGGCACGCCTGCCTGACGAGCCGGGCCCGTATCGGATCCTTGGGAGCGGTACGGATGGCCACACACTTTTCTCGCTGGACTTCACACCGGGAGAGGACGGGTACGGGAATGGCCACTTCTTTTTTGCGTTGCCCATAGAGGCCGGGTGGGCGGAGTCGCTGGACAGGATCGCGCTCGTGGGGCCCGAAGGGGTGGTGGTGATCGACGGCGAGGACGACCGCGCGATCACGGTGGTGACGGAGCGAGGCTCGGGGCGGTTGCGCGCGATTCTGCGCGACTGGGAGGGGCCGCTGCCGGCGGCGCTGGCGTCCGATCCGGGCGTCGCCGCGGAAACGACGCGCGGTTTCGGGGAAGCTGTGCGGCTACGCAGGTAGGTCCGGGCAGGTCCAGGCGCCGGGTCAGCCTCGGGTCAACTGCGGGTCAGCCTCGGGTCAACTGCGGCTCAGCCCCCGGTCACCTCCAGGAACTTCTCGAAGAGAGCGCGCGCGACCGGACCAACGTGGCCGTCGCCGATCATCCGGTTGTCGACCCGAATCGCCGGTCGCACCTCGGTGGTGGTCCCGGTGAAGAACACTTCGTCCGCGTTATAGAGCTCGGTGAGCGGGATGGCTCGCTCCTCGACGGGCATGCCGAGTTCCGCGGCCAGTTCGATCACGAAGTCGCGCGTCACGCCGTGCAGGATGTAGTTGGACTTGGGCGCCGTGGTGACCACCCCGTCGAACACGGCGAAGAGGTTGTTGTGCGTGCCTTCGATCGCCATGCCGTCCCGGACGAGAATCGTGTTGATCACGCCCGCCTCCACCGCGGCCTGCTGGGCCAGGACGTTGGGAAGCAGGGCGATCGCCTTGATGTCCGCGCGCGCCCACCGCTGGTCCGATGCCGTGATCGCCATCGATCCGAGCACCCAATTGGCCATCGACGGGCGGTGATACTCGTTCGCGAACGCGTAGACGGTCGGTTGAACGGGAGGATCGGGAAAGGCGTGGGTGCGGGGCGCCACACCACGGGTCACCTGCACGTACACGTACGCGACCGGGACGTCCGTGAGCCCGTTGCGCTCAAGCAGCTGCTGCTTCACTTCCTCGAGGACCGAGGCATCGTAGTCGATCGCGATCGCGGCCAATCCCTTCCGCATGCGGGCGAGGTGATGCTCCCAGCGGAACAGGCGTCCGCGGTAGGCGGGGGTCACCTCGTAGATCCCGTCGGCGAAGAGGAAGCCGCGGTCGTTGACCGAAACCTTCGCTTTGTCCTTGTCCAGGTACTGCCCGTTCAGGAAGACGATGCTCATGCGCGCGCGCCCCCTCGCTGGAGCTTGTCGAACTCTTCGAGAAGCTCGGCCTCGCGGATGGGCGGCTCGTCGGCGGCCTCGGGGGCGGCTTCTTCCGCTTCGTCGCGGTCCCGTCCGGAACCGATCTGCCTCGGCGCTTCGGGCGAGCCGGACGGCAGGAGGCCCATCTCGGCCTTGAGCGCGGCCAGCCTGTTGTCGACATCGGCGTCACCCGATCCGGCCTCCAGCCGGAGGAACTCGGATTCCAGCGTGTCGCCCGCCAGAGCCTCGGTCACCTCGGCGTGGGCCAGACTGCGCCGCTCCTCCTCCTCGATCTTCTCGGCCATGCGGTTGAAGGCCTCGAAGGCCGATGTGTCCGACAGGCCGGACATGGTCTCGTGGATCCGCTTCTGCGCCTGCGCCCGCTTCTGCTTGGCGATGAGCAGGTTACGCTTGCGCTTGGCCTCTTCGATCTTGTCGTTGAGCTGACGCAGCGACCCCTTGAGCTTCTCCGTCTCCTGCGCCTGCGCCTGCCAAGTGCCCTCCAGCATGGCCACCCGGTCCGCGTTCTCCTGCTGGCGCATCAGGGCCTGCTTGGCGAGGTCGTCGCGCCCTTCCTTGACCGCCAGCATCGCCCGGTGCTCCCAGTCGCGCGTCTGCTTGACCTCGCCCTGCAGCTGCCCCTTGAGCTTCCGCTCGTCGGCGATCGCGGCCGCCACCTCGCGCTTGGCCTTCGCCAGCTGGTCCCGCATGTCGAGGATGATCTGGTTCAACATCTTTTCGGGGTTTTCCGCCCGCGAAATAAGGTCGTTGATGTTCGACTTGATCATCGTCGAGAACTTGCTGAATATGCTCATCTGCTACTCGTCCCCTCTCGCTCCGGCCAGGTCCTGAATGCGGGAAACATGGGACGACGCGGCGAGCTGCACGCTCTCCAGCGACGCCCTCAGTTCGTCGAAATCGAGATTGCCGAGCTGCAGCGTGTCGCTGAGAATCAGCTCGCCCGCTTCAATCCCGTAGGCGCCATGAATCACATCGGTGGCGTTGAGCTTCAGCAGCGTCTCGTAGAGGCCGCCGAGGCCCTCCGAGTCCGCTGGCAGGTCCATGACCTTCATGCGGACGAGCAACAGTGGCTCGGAGTGATGGACGACGATGGGAGCACCGCCGTTGTCGGTGCGGATCAGGAACATGCCGTCGTCCACTTCGTCGAAATCCGCGTCCATGCGGATCAGATAGCTTTCGAGATCGTCTCGGGTAACCATTGACCGTTTCCCTCCAGAGTCAGCGAAGGTGACAAGCCGGAACGTAACACAGCCGGCGCGTTGATACCAACGCCCTACGAGCCCGTCCGCGGGGGCGGTTTCCGGGGTGCCAGGCGCCGGTTCGGGCAGTGGTGCGGGCGCCCGTCCGTCATCCGGCCGGTTCGGCACTTCCGGCGCGCCCGTTGGCCTCGCGGCGAGCAGCGAGAAGCGGCCCCAGGTACTCGCCGGTGTAGGAGGCCGGCTCCGCTGCCACGCGTTCGGGTGTCCCTTCCACGATGATACGCCCGCCGGCCTCTCCGCCTTCGGGTCCGAGGTCGATCACCCAGTCCGCCGTCTTGACGACGTGCAGGTTGTGCTCGATGACCACGACGGTATTGCCGCGTTCCACGAGGCGGTGCAGGACCTTCAGGAGAATGCGTACATCCTCGAAGTGAAGGCCCGTGGTGGGCTCGTCGAGGATGTACACCGTCCGTCCCGTGGCCTTCTTCGAAAGTTCGGACGACAGCTTGATCCGTTGCGCCTCGCCGCCCGACAGCGTGGTCGCGCTCTGACCCAGCTGAATGTAACCGAGGCCCACATCGGCCAGCGTCTGCAGGCGGCGCCTGATCTGCGGCACGGCCGAGAAAAAGTCGAGCGCCTCCTGAACCGTCATGCGCAGGACATCGGCGATATTGCGGCCCTTGTAGTAGATGTCCAGCGTCTCGCGGTTGTAGCGGCGGCCCTTGCACACGTCGCACAGGACGTACACGTCCGGAAGGAAGTGCATCTCGATCTTCACCAGTCCGTCGCCCTTGCAGGCCTCGCAGCGGCCGCCCTTCACGTTGAAGGAGAACCGGCCGGCCAGGTAGCCGCGGATCTGCGCTTCGGGGACCCCGGCGAACAGCTGGCGTATCGGTGTGAACAGGCCGGTGTAGGTGGCGGGATTGGACCGCGGGGTGCGGCCGATGGGCGACTGGTCGACTTCGATGACCTTGTCCACGCCCGACAGTCCCTCGATGCGGTCGTGCGCGCCGGCGATGGCCCGGGAACGGTAGAAGTGCCGGGACAGCGCCCTGTACAGCGTGCCGTTGACAAGCGTCGACTTGCCGGAGCCGCTCACGCCGGTCACGGCGATGAAGCACCCGAGCGGGAACGCCGCGTCGATGCGCTTGAGGTTGTGCTGCGAGGCCCCGCGCACGGTGAGGCAGCGCGCCGGGTCGGGGCGGCGGCGCTTCCGCGGCAGCGGGATCTCCGCGTCGCCACGCAGGTATGCGCCGGTCACGGACTCGGGGTGGGACTGCACGTCCTCCAGTGAGCCGGCCACCACGACCTCGCCGCCGGCGAGCCCGGCGCCCGGGCCGAGGTCGACGATGTAGTCCGCCGAGCGGATCGTGTCCTCGTCGTGCTCGACCACCAGCACCGAGTTGCCCAGGTCGCGCAGGTCGGCGAGGGTGTCGAGGAGGCGATGGTTGTCCCGCTGGTGCAGCCCGATCGACGGCTCGTCGAGGATGTACAGAACCCCGACCAGGCGGCTGCCGATCTGCGTGGCCAGGCGGATCCGCTGCGATTCGCCCCCGGACAGCGTGGCCGCCGAGCGGCTGAGCGACAGGTACTCCAGCCCCACGTTGCGCAGGAACCCGAGCCGTTCCCTGACCTCCTTCAGGATCGGCCCCGCCACCTCGGACGAGAGGGGCTCGCCGGGGGCCGGCTGGACATCGGGCGGCGGAGCTTCACCCGTCACGGGCAGGGAACGGATGAAGCGCAGCACCTCGCCTATGGGCCGGTCCACGACGTCGCTGATCGGCACGCCCCCTATGCGCACCGACCTGCCGAACGGACCCAGCCGCGAACCCTCGCACGCCGCGCACGTCTGGCTGGACATGTACTGCTCCAGCTGCGACCGCACATGTTCGGAGGAGGTCTCGCGGTAGCGACGCTCGACGTTGGCCACGACACCCTCCCAATAGTCCTCGTAGTGGCCCTTCATCTTTCCGGCGTTGTACGGAAAACGGATCTTCATCCTCCCCGAACCCGCCAGTATCGCGTCGCGCGCATCGCCGGGCAGATCGCTCCAGGCAAGGCGGGGATCGAACTCGTAGGCCGCCGCCAGGCCGGGGATCACCGACCCCCGCAGGTGCCCGCCGGGCTCTCCCCAGGGAATGACCGCGCCCTCCAGGATGGAAAGCGACGGATTTCCCACCAGCAGCGCCCCGTTCACCTCCTTGGTGGTGCCCAGTCCGCCGCAGTCCGCGCACGCGCCGTGGGGCGAGTTGAAGGAGAAGACGCGCGGCTCCAGTTCGGGGAAGCTCGTCCCGCAGTCCGCGCACGCATAGTGTTCGCTGAAGAGGTGGGACACGTCGCGCCCGTCCTGCCTCTCGAGGACCTGCACGACGCCTTCGGCGGCGCGCAAAGCGGTCTCCACCGAATCCGACAGCCGCACCCGGTCCTCCTCCCTGACCACCAGCCGGTCCACGATGATGGCGATGTCGTGGTTCTCGTACCGGTTCAGCCGCGGGATCTCGCGCAGGTCGTACACCCGGCCGTCGACCAGAGCGCGGACGAACCCCTCGCGGCGGGCGCGGTCGAAGACATCCCTGAACTGGCCCTTCCGGCCCCGCACGAGGGGAGCCAGCACCTGTACGCGGGCTCCCTCCTGCGCCGCCAGGAGCTGATTGACGATCTGCGTGGCCGGCTGGCGCACGATGGGAAGGTCGCACGTCGGGCAAAAGGGGGTGCCGGCGCGCGCGTAGAGCAGCCTGAGGTAGTCGTAGATCTCGGTGACCGTGCCGACGGTCGAGCGCGGGTTCCTGGACACGGTCTTCTGCTCGATCGAGATCGCCGGCGACAGGCCCTCGATCGCGTCCACGTCGGGCTTCTCCATCAGGCCCAGGAACTGGCGCGCGTATGCGGACAGGGACTCGATGTAGCGGCGCTGTCCCTCGGCATAGATGGTGTCGAAGGCGAGCGACGACTTGCCGGACCCCGACAGGCCGGTCACCACCACCAGGCGCTCCCGCGGAATCTCCAGCGAGATGTTCCGCAGGTTGTGTTCGCGCGCGCCCCGGACGACCAGATGCACCTAGTACCCCCACTCCCTGAAGAACGAAAAACCCCAGATGCGCGCAAGCTCCAGCGACAGGTCACCCAGCCCGTGGTAGCGCTCCCGCGTGCAGCGGCCCTCGTAGAATCCTTCGAGCGTCACATCCCTCGGCATGCCGACCTCCACTCTCACGCCACCGCTGCTGACGGGCAGCGTCGGGTCGGCGCAGAAGCCCCGCTGGTAGACGCCGGTGAAGAACACGTCGTCCAACAGATACCACCCAACCTCCACCTGAAGCGAGGACGCTCCGAACGCCGCACCGGCCTGACTCTGCTCGGCTTGCGACACGGAGAGATGGTCCACATCCAGCTGGCGCGCAAGCAGGTAGCCGATCTGGTTGGCAACCTGTCCCCACAGGAGGTTCTGTCCGGCTCCGACCGACGCCCCGACCCCTTCGTCGATGAGTGCCGACGTGGGCCGTCCGAGGAACAGGTAGTTCACCAGGTCCGCTTCCGAGATCGCGATCTCGGAGTCGCTGGACAGCGTCGGGACCGGGGAGATTAGCGTCCCGGAGATGTCGGCCGTGATGACGAGCGGCTGTCCCTCGCGGGTCCGGAGCCGGTCCTCGGCGGTGATCGACACACCGGGGTTGAAACCCGGCGTGCCCACGAACTGGAACCCCCCTTCGGTGATTCTGAGGCTGCGCCCTCCGAGGTTGTAGGTGCCCCGCACGACTTCCATTTCGCCCTGCAGCGTGAGCTGGTTCCCCTGCCGGTCGAACGTCAGGGAAAGATCGCCGGCGGTCTCCACGTTCAATTCGCGGGAGCGCAGCCAGTTTCCGCGGCCGATGTCGACATCGACCAGGACGCGAAGGTGTTCGAGGAACTGATTCCGGGCGCGCACAGCTCCGCCGCTCGCGTCGTCGTCCGCTTCTGCGGAGCCGATTTGCGTGGTGGCGGCGCTGAACAGGATCGGGTCGTAGAGGTCGATCACCTGGGCCGCGCGCTGGAATTCCTCGATGAAGACCGTCCCGTCGGTGACGGTTATGCCGCCTTCGATAAAGGGCGCGTTGTAGGCGCCGGTCAGCGTGATCGAGTCGCCGCTCATGGCCGCTTCCATGTCGCGGCGGTCGATCGCCTGGAACTCGCGGGGCCAGAAGGCCAGATCGAGTCGGATATCGCTGAGCCGGCCCGCGTTGACCGAGCCCCGCACGTCCATCGTGCCGCCGGACACGGCGGATCCATCCACCGCCACGGTTCCGTCGGGGCTCAACTGCATGGCGATGTCGATGGCCGTCAGGCGCACTCCGAGAGGCTCGAGGAGGCCCGTTCCGTCGGCAAGGCGGAGCGTCCCGGCCGGTTCGAGATCGGACGGCGTGCCGCGCAGCTTCACGTCGCCGGTGAGGTGGCCGCCGGTCTCCTCCACTCCCTTGATCATCCCGAGGATCATGGCCGCCGGGAAGGAGTCGGCGAGGATGTCGAGGTCCACGTCACGGTCCGGGATTCGATCCTCGACCTCGGCGAGGCGAAGGTCCAGCGGCAGCATGCCTTCCAGGCGAAGTCTCCGTCCGCCGCGAACCCACGAGTCCAGGTCGAGGAGCAGACTGCCGTCCGCGTAGCGGCCGCTCGCGGTCACCGTGTCGAAGGCCACCGTGCCGCGGGCGACATTCGCGATCCTGACCGATCCGTCCCACCTGTGATCCGGACCCGGTCCGCGCGCACGCACGTCTGCCGACAGGATGCCGGCGGGCGGATCGGGCATCTGGAGGAGGTCTCCCAGAACAGCCAGATCGAGGTTGCCGACTTCCAGTTCCAGGTCCGAGTCGCCTCCCTCCCGGGCCAGACGACCATCGACGCGCATCCTGAGACCCTCCGCGCCGGGGCGGATGAGACCGAAGTCGTTGACGGTCAGCGCGGTGTCGTCCCATTCGACGCTTGCCGGCCCCATCAGGCCCCAGCGCCGATCCGGGAGAATCAGGGTGAGGCGGTCGAGATCCACCCGTCCGCCCTCATCGTCCAGTCGCAGCACGGCCTGCGCCTCGTAGGACTCCGCGTCCGAACGCGTCAGCCGTGCGTGGACCCTTCCGCCCGCGCCCGGCGCGAGGGTCGCCGTAACCCTTGCGGAGTCGAGGGCGCGGTCGTCCAGGACGATCGAATCGCCGATGATCGTGCCGTCCAGCAAGAGTTGTGGAGGGGGGCGGGCGGGCTGTCCCGGGGAGGGGCGAGGAGTGATCCAGGGAGGCGCGACGTTCAGGCCCTCGGCCGTGAAGTCGGCGCTGACCGTGCGGGCCGAGTAGACACCGTAGCGCAGTTCCTCGATGGTGGCGATGGTGCGCGCCGCGAGGTCGCCGAAGCCCCCCGTCAGCCGAATCTGCCCTTCCAGCTCGCCGTCGAAGCGGAGCTCCCGTGCCAGCGGGAACGTGTCCGGGTCGACGCCGTCGAACTCGATCATCACGTCCTGCTCCACCGTCGTCAATTCGTCCCAGGCCACCAGGCCTTCCCCCATGAAGACGGGACGCAGGGGCCGGAGCGATGGAGATGCGAGCGACAGCACCACCCCTTCGCCCAGCGCGCCGGGAGCCAGGCCCAGGCTGCCGCCGCCGCTCCGCACCACAACTCCTCCGGCATCGGCGAAGAGGGACTCGACGTGCAGAAGCCCGTCGTCGTCCGCCCAGATGCTCAAGCTCGCCGAATCCAGGCGCAGCCCTGCAATGGTCGACGGCCCCGCCTCGAGCACGAGCGCACCGCGGAGCGATTCGGGATCGAGCCCACGGCCATCCAGGCTTGCCGTGCCGGACACTACCGTCGCGTCCGGCAACCCGTCGACCAGATCCGAGATCCGCAACGAGTCGGTCGAGACCGACAGCCGGTACCCGGTCGCGGGGTCGAGGGCGTTCACGACGCCGCGAAGATCCAGCGGACCCGCATTCGTCTGCAGATTGGCCAGCACATCCAAGGCGCTCAGGCTTCCCGCCAGGGAAACCGAGCCGCCCACGTCGCCGCCGAGTGGCAGGCCGGGGGCGAATCCGCGCACGAGGGACAGCGACAGCGGCTCGAGGGAAGCCTCCAGATCAACGACCGAAACCGTCGTGTCTCCGAACAGCGTGCCCTCGACGAGCGCGGTACTCGGGGTGCCGCCGTCAACGGCATGGACGACGGCAGCCGTGATGTCGACGCCGCCGGGAAGATCGCCCGTGGCCTCAAGGCTCAGCCTCCCGTGGCCCGCCCAGGGAATCGTGGGGAAGAGGGTGGCCAGCAGTTCGTAGTCCAGTGCGCCGACGTCCAGGGCCACGTCTTCGAATGCCCGGGGACCCAGGAATGTTCCGCCCCCCGAGACGGCCGCAACGGTGTCGGACGCTTCCCCCTGGAGCAACGCGAGCGCGCCATCGACCGCCAGGCGGCCGGCAGTGCCGTCGAAGCTCACATCGCCGGCGAGTCGTCCGGACAACGGCAGGGGCCGGCCCAGCCACGGCTCCAACTCCGCCGTCGGCAGGGCATCCGGCGCGACGCGCAGATCGCGGAACCGTACGGAGTCACCCAGCGATACCCCTCCGTTGACCGCAAGACGCCCCGACCCGGCCTCCACGACGCCCGCGTCCACGTCCACGCGCACCCCGTGCCCGTCGAACTCGATGCGCACTCCGCCCCGGGCCGTCCCCCGCTCCAGGCGCCCGTCGATCGCCCGCAGGTCCGCCAGGGCGAGGCGCTCGAACTGCAGGTCAAGAACGGAACTCCCGCCCGAGGCGCCCCCGACGTAGGAAACGGTGCCGGACCCGACCGAACGCGGCAGACGGAACCGATCGGATTCCAGGGTTAAACCATGGGGGCCCGCCTCGAGGGTGCCGCGAATCGAGGCCACCTCCAACACCCCTTCGCCCGCCGGAAACGACAGGCCGGCGCTCGCCACTTCCGCCGTCAGGAGGCGGGTCGCGTCCGGCCGGAAACCGACGCGCGGCAGCTCCACGTCGACGTGCTCGACGCGCCGTTCACGGCCGGCCGGGTCCCGCAGGATCACCGTGCCGTCGTGAATCACGGCGCCGCTGACGACCAGTGCGGGGGACGCGCCCGGCTCCGGGTCGGCCCCGGGTGCCTCCGCGCCGGGTTCCGTGCGCTTCAGCAGCGTCGCGAGCTCAACCGGTTCGCCGGGAGCGGGTTCAAGATTGACCACGGGCGCCCACAGCTCGAGGTCCGCAATCGCGGGCGGGCCCGCGACAAGGGCTGCCAGCGAATAGCGTGCGCGCAGCGAATCGATGACGAGGACGGGACGGCCGAGGCTGTCGGCCATCTCCACGTCCACAAGGGTGGCGCCTCCGAGGATCCCGCCCGGCCCCACGGAACCGATGCGGATGTCGCCGTTGATCGCCGGCCGCAGTCTCCCCAGCGCCCAATCAAGCGCCAACCCGCGTCCCGTCGCCGTGTGGCTGAGCAGGAGCGCGCCGGTGGTCGTTGCGGCAGCGAGGACACTGACCGCCACGACGACCCACGGCAGCAGCGCCAGGAGCCATCCACGGCCGCCGCGGGCCGTCGCCCCGTCCGTATGGGAGGTCGCCACGCCATCCATGGATCAGAACGCCTGACCGATGGAGAAGTGGAGCTGGAATCGGCGAAGCGAGAATCCGAGGTCGTCGCCGAACATGACCGGCAGACCCAGAATCGCCAGGTCCTCGGACACCACCCAGTCGATATACTCGCTTGCGGTCCCGGCCGGCGCGATGTCGATCCGGTCCGACTCGCTGTCCGCGCCGACGACAAAGGGCCGGATCTGGGACGTCACGACCTGCAGCGGTTCCAGGCCGCGGAAGGAATAGGCGATATCGGCACGGATGGGCCCGAAGCGCGTGTTGTAGCGCAACCCGACCCCCGGAGAGACCTCCAGATCGCCGAAATCGAATCCGCGCGGCCAGACCTGCCCGACATCAACGAACGCCGCCCCGCCCAGCAATCCGTCCGCCAACCCGAAACGAAGCTCCGCGCTCGCCTCAAGGGTCGCCAGCCCGCCGATGGGCCGCACCTGATAGAGGCCCAACTCCGCAAGGGCGGTACCGTCGCAGATCAGATCCCGCACCGCCGTCGGCGGACAGGTGGGCGTACCGTCGCTCGCGCGGCGGCGCAGCAGCTCCTCCACTGGTATCGACAGGCTCCGCGGCCCCAGCGTACTCTGGGCAAAACCGCGCAGGCTGTTCGCCCCGCCTCCGTAGAAGCGCTTCTGGGACGGCACCACATCGGCGAACCGGTCCTGCCCCGCCATGCGGCCCTCGAGTCCCCCCGGACTGACCCTGCCCGCGCGCAACCGCACGGCGAGGACGGTGCGCCGATCGATCGCCCTGTACGCGCTGGCATCGGCAAAAGCCCGCACATAGGCGTAGTCCGATCCGGTGAGCCTGTCGGCGAACTCCAGATCCAGAAGAGCCCGATAGCCGGTTGTGGGACTGAACAGATCGTCGGTTTCGTCCCGGTTGAGCGAAAGCGCGACCGGAGAAAGCCAGTTGGCGCCGGAAAGCACCTCGATATCGTCGGGCGCGCACGCGAGAAAGGTCGCGCAGAGCGTGACTTCGGCGGCGGACAGGCGGCTCAGTTGCGGACGGAACCGCAGATTGGCGAAGGAATTGATTCCGAGAGAGCGTCGGAGGGCGATATCCAGGCCGAAGGCGTCGCGCACGAAGATGTTCTTCCGCGACTGGCGCTCCGCGAAGATCCCGGCCAGCAAACTTGTGTTCCTCGAGAAGAAGCTGGGCTGGTTGAAGTCGAGGCCCAGGAGCCAGTTGACGCGTCCGAACGGGCCCGTCCCGGCCTGGGAGCACAGGTGCGTCGACTGGAGGGACGAGGCGAGCAGGTTCGATACCAGGGCACGGGCTTGCAGGATGCGCCCGCCCCCGGCAAAGTTCCGACTGGCCCAGCGGCCCTCGAAGTTGATGCACTCCGCACTGTTGAGCCCGCCCTGCGCCCGCACCCGGTGTGGATCGCCCTCCACGACCTCGACGAGGATCGGCATCACCGAGTCGGATTCGATGCGCGCGCTGTCGGCCCACACCCGGGCACGGGCCACGATCTCCAGCTGGTGCAGGCTGCGTTGCGCTTCCCTGATCCGGCTCTCCTGGTAGAGTTCGCCTTCGCGAAACGGGAGCCGGTCCAGGACGGCGGATTCGTCCAGGAGCGCGTTGCCGACGACCCGCACGGGACCGAACGCCGTCACGGGCCCAAGGTCCACGCGGTAGCTCACCGAGGCCCTGTCGCTGCCCGCCGGCAGGAAGGTCCCGCGAAAGACCTCCGCCTGGGCGAAGCCCGCGTTGCGGAGCCGCAGCGTCAGCGTGTCGCGGGCCTCCTGGAGGAGAAGGAAGCTGAGCGGATCCCCCACCCCGACGGGAAACTCCGCCGCGTCCGCCAGCTCCGGCGGGAGCGTGTCGCCCACCAGGCTGATCGAGCCGATTCTGTACGGTTCGCCCTCGTCGATCCGGAACTGGACGGACACGTTCCCGTCGGCGCTCCGTGACAGGGTGTGTTCGATGGCGACCCCGCGGAATCCGTGCGCGAGGTAGAGCCACCGAAGCCGTTCGACGTCGTCGTCGAGCACCCGTGGACTGAAGTAGGAGCGGTCCCTACCCCACTCGATCCCGAGCGCGCAGGTCGTGACCGCCAGCACGAGCGGGCAGCTCGACGACTGCGTGAAGACGGCTCGGCGCAGTTCGCCGTCCGTGAAGGCCTCGTTGCCGACGAAACCGACCGCGGCGATCTCCTCCTGGCCGTTCTGTGCGGCCGCATCGGCTGCCGGACCTGCCTGTGCGAGCACGGCGACAAGAGCAGGACCCACCATCCACGGACTCCTGGGGGCGTGCACCATTGTCACCCTGCCGATCACGTTTCCACGGTTACGCGGAAAAGGTATCGCCTATCGCAGTCCGTGGATAAAGCCGCCCGAGCAACGAGAGCGGTGAGACGCCGGGCTGGCAAGGCGCGACGAAGGGCCAGTAGCAGCGCTACGGGCCCGAGGAGCAACGCAGAGCACGGCTCCACAGTTGTAGAATGTATGATAAACATGACATTATGTAAACTATTCTTTACAGTGCGAAGAGGTAGAGCCGGGCGTCCAGCCCGGATGCATCGCCGCTCGAATGCCGGGGGGATTTTGTCCACGGGCTGCTCAGCCCGCGACGGGGTAGCAGCGGCGCTCCGTGGGCAGGAACTCGCCGGCTTCGGACGAATAGAGATAGGCTTCGGCCTCCAGTCCTGATGATCGCACGCGGATCAGGTTCAGCGAGTTCTTCCCCTGCTCCTCCCCACGTCCCCGGTCCGATGTGGTGGTTCCAGCGAGCACGATGGGTGTCCCGTCACCCCCGGCTCCGCGTCCGGTCCCGCTGCAGCCGAGATGCGTGCGATGGATGTGTCCGGACAGCACAAGACCTACCCCCCACTCCCGGAGTTTGTTCAGCACTCGTGGCGCCCCCCGCATGGGTCGCGCGGAATCTCCGTCCGGCGGTCTGACAAGATTATGGTGAACGACCAGCACCCGAAACGTTGCGGCGGGGACCGCACGGAAGGCGCGGGCAGCGAAGTCCAGTTGCCGGCCACGCAGGCGACCGTTGACGATCGCCGAGCGGGGAGCCGACGAATTGAGGGCCACGAAACGAAAGCGGCGCCCTCCGGCACGCGACTTGAGATCGTGCACCGTGTCGAGCTCGCGCGCGATGCTGGCCCGGTAATTCCTGTACGGCGCGAACAGTCTCTCCCAGAAGCGATACAGCGGAACATCGTGGTTCCCCGCGGTCGTCACCACCGGGCGTGGCTCCAGGGCGTCCAGAAACGCCTTCGCCGCCCTGTATTCACCGACCTTGGCCCGTTGCGTCAGGTCCCCCGAGACGACGACCACGTCGGGATCCCGTTCGTCGGCGAAACGCATGAGCGCGGCGGTGGCCAAGGGCCGGTGCGGCTTCCCGAAGTGAACATCCGAGACGTGCAGGATAGTCACACGGACGCTGCGCCCCTCCCGCGTCCGAGCTTCGACATCCAGACGACCCCGACTCCCACCAGCACGAGGGAAATCAACTGCGCGAGGGTGAGCACGCCGAAGAATCGGTCGTCCTTCGCCCGGAAAATCTCCACAACGAAGCGTTCGACGCCAGCCAGCGCAAGCCACGCCATGAACAGCCAGCCAGCCCGATGCCCGTGGCCGCGAAGGCCCCACAGGAGCAGGAAGATCAGCGTGGACATGCCCGTCTCGTAGAGTTGGGTGGGATGGACGGGGAGGACCTCCCCGTATCGCTCGATCATCGCCGGATCCACGGTGATGCCGAAATACTCACGGATCGCGGTTGCGGTGGTTGGAGGCAAGCCATTGGGGAAGGCGATGCCGACCCAGGAGTCGGTCGGCCGACCGTAGTCGTCCCCGACAAGGAAACAGCCGATCCGGCCGACGCCGTACGCCAGTGCCAGGGCGGGCGCCGCGGCATCGGCCGTCCTGCCGAGGGGCAGCCCGAGTTTGCGAATGCGCCAGACTACCAGGACCGTCGCGAGGAGGAATCCACCGTACCAGACCATTCCGCCGCGGGACAGCAGCATCCCCATCGGATCGGCCAGCAGACGCGGGTAGTTGAGGAGCACGTAGTAGAGTCTCGCCCCCAGGATGCCGCCGATGACCGCCCAGAACAGCAGGTCCCACGCCACGTCGGCATCGTGCCCATCCCTCACCATGCCGGCCCGGAGGACATAGCCCCCGGTCAGGAACGACAGCAGCATCATTACGCCGAAGGACGTGACCGGTGCGCCGCCGAGGATCGGCACCCAGTCGGGAACGTGAAAGAGGTTGGGGTACACGGCGTCCTGCCCTTTGGGTTATTGGGGCTTTGCGCCCGCGTGGTTTCCGGGTGGCGAATTGCGGCTGACCGCGCCCTTGCGCTTCCGGGGCCTCCAGCGGAGCATGCCCGGGATACGGGCTCTGGCGGTGGCCCCTTCCAGTCCCTTGCCCTGTCCGGCGCGCAGCCGAAACAGGCCCGCGCGCGCGATCATCGCACCGTTGTCCATCGACAGGCGGGGCGACCCGGCAAACAGGCGACCCCGAGGCCCCAGACCGTCGCGGATCCGGTCCCTGAGCGCGCGGTTCGCGGCGACTCCGCCTCCCAGCAGCACGCGGCTGCAGCGCACGGCCCCGGCGGCTGCGAGCGCCTTGCCCGCCAGGACATCGACGACCGCGGCCTGGAAGGAGGCGGCCAGGTGCGGCCGTTCATCGTCGAGTTGGCCGGCCTGCTCCAGGCGCATGACAGTGCGCGCGACCGCGGTCTTGAGTCCCGAAAAGGAGAAGTCCAGGTCGCCCGGAGCGGCCACCACGGACCTGTCCCTCAGACCCGCGATCCGGTTCAACATGGGTCGTGGAAACGCGTACCGGTCCGCGTCCCCCGACAAGGCGGCGGCGGACACCGCGGGTCCGCCCGGATAGGGCAGGCCGAGGAGCCTCCCCACCTTGTCGAACGCCTCGCCGGCGGCATCGTCACGCGTCTCGCCCATGAGGTAGTATCTGCCCCACTTGGGGACCCAGACCAGGAGCGTGTGCCCGCCCGAGACGAGGAGTGCGACAAAGGGCGGCGCCGCGTCGGGATCCTCCAGCACCGGACCGAAGATGTGCCCCTCCATGTGGTGGACGGGGACCATGGGGACCCCGAGGGCGAGCGCCGAAGCGCGCGACCACGTCACGCCGACCAGCAGCGCGCCGATCAGCCCGGGACCGGCCGCGACCGCTATGGCGCCAAGATCCCGCCGCGCGATGCCGGCTTCGCGCAGGGCCGCGGCCACGACCGGCTCGATCCGCCAGAGGTGGTCGCGCGCGGCCAGCTCCGGAACCACGCCGCCGTAGATCCGGTGCACGTCCTGCGAGTGCACCACGAGGCTCAGCATGGCCCCGTGCGCGTCGAGGACGGACGCCGAGGTCTCGTCACAGGTCGTCTCGATCCCGAGAATCGGTCCGGTCACGGCACCTCCTCCCGACGCACGCTGACCGAATCCGGGCCGATCACGGCTTCGACCCACTGCGGAACGCCGTTCAGGACAAGAGGCACCCGGACACTGTCCGCGTCCTCGAGCGCGCTTCGCAATGCCACGAGGTCCGTCGCGACCCGCAACCCGAGAGCGGACGAGTCGACCCTTGCCAGCACCTCTTCGGCCCCGTACAGGGTAACGGCTGCAGTGGCGGGCTCCGCCAGGAGTTCGGCGGCAGTTCCCGGAAACGCCACCGGGAGCGCGACGACCCGGCTCGTCATGGTTGCCACTTCCACCGTCAGCGTGGCGGAAACGGGGTTCACCGCAAGCCCTCCCAGCCCGGCCGTGTCGAGCGCGACATCGTACCGCCCGGATCCGGTCATCCGACCGAGGTCGAAGGGCTCCAGAAAGACCGTCTCCAGTTCGTCCACGACCGAGGCAGCGCCCCGGACCCGGGTGAAGAGGAGGTTGGCGCGGGGCTCGGCCACCATCGCCAGCGAATCCGGCAGTGAGCCGGTCAGGCGGAGCGACACCGGGATCTCTTCCTCCTTGTTGCGCTCGAACAGCAGTCGCACGGAACTGGGGGCGAAGTCCTCGATCGTGACGCTGGTCCTGTCGACGTTGCTCACCCAGTCCGGTATCAGGGTCACGACCGAATCCTCGCTGAGCACGGAATCCACGCGGATCACCATCGCGGGCCGTGACATCGCAACGCGAGCCAGGGCTCCCTGCGGGCCGCTGACGCTCATCTGCACGGTTGACGGCAGGGGTCCCTGCTGCAGGAACCAGTCGCGGTGTACCTGCTCCACCCTGACCTCCACGCCGGGAATCGTCAGACGGCCCAGGCGGTCGTCGGTCAGCCGCATGGTGACCCAAAGGAGCATGGCTAGGGCCAACGCGGCGATCTTGAGCCGCCAGTTGCGGATGATCAGGCCCGACAGCGACACGTGTCATCCACCTCCCGAGAGGCGCTGCACGAGCGCGACGTTGGCCTCTGAGTCCCACGCGGTCGACCCGGCCACCTTCTTGTAGATCACGCCATCCCTGCCGATCAGGAACGACTCCGGCACGCCCGATGTCTGGTACACGCGCTGGATTTCTCCGGAGGGATCGAGGAGGATGGGGAAGGTAAGCGCGAGCTCCCTAGCGAACGCCACCGGATCGCCACCGACGTTGCCCGACGGGTCGCGCGTGCCCCTGGGCGCGTCGATGCTGATGGCCGCGATCTCGAAGTCGTCGTCGGCGAAACGGTCGTAGAGACGCTGCATGGAGGGCATCTCCTCGCGGCACGGGCCACACCACGTGGCCCAGACGTTGAGGAGCACGACCTTGCCCGCGAAGTCATCGAACGTCACCGGGTTGCCCCCGGTATCCGTCACCTGGAAACCCGGCGCCGGATATCCGGCCACGGCCGGTTGTATGCGCCCGCGGCTCAGCCATGCCGCCACGACCACCGCCATGGCGACGGCAACCGCCACGAGGTACGGCTTGCGGCTCGTCTTGCTGGACATCAGTTCCCTGCCCCGGACTGCTGACGGGTCCTCACCATTGCCTGCCCGATCGTCAGGCGGATCGCGGTTCCAGCCTCGACCTGCGTGTGCGGAGCCGGATTCTGGGAAAACACGCGATCCACATTCAATATGCTGTACCGCCGGTCGAATTCCGATACGATCAGACCCAGGGTGTCGAGCGCCGCGATCGCCTCCTCGATCCCCATTCCGGACAAATCGGGCACCGGAAGGGTGGGTGGCCCGAGGCTCACCTCGAGGCGCACCTGACCGGGAAGCACAAGCTCGGTCCCCGGTTCCGGATCGATCACAATGACCCTCCCTGCCGCGGCCTCGGACTCGACGGTGTCGACCCTGACCGCGAACCCGCTGGCTTCGAGCACCCGCGTGGCGCGTCCGCCGAGCAGTCGCGTAACGTCCGGTACGGCGCCGATCTCGGGTCCGACGGACAGCGTGATACGGATCGCCGCGCCGGGAAGAGCGGTGCGCCCGGGCAAGGGGCTCTGGCCGATTATTGTACCCGCCGCGACCAGGGGATGCCGCACCGAGTCCACCCTTTCCACCGTAAGGCCCGAATCCGCCAGGAGTGCCGCCGCCGCGCCGAAACCGAGGCCCGACACGTCGGGCACGCCCTGCAACGAGGCGGGTGGTTCGCCAGGAGGAAAGAGAAATCTGGTCGCCACCAGGTATCCGGACACCGAACCGCCCAGGGCAAGTGCGACCGCCACGTAGACCGCCGTCCCCACGCGCCGGAACGCCCCCGTGCGGACGGAGATCCCCGTGCGGGCAGACGTTTCCGTGCGGTCGGAAGTTCCCGTGCGGTCACGCGTGCGCTTGCGTCGGGGCGCCTTTTCCCGGCGCCTTCGCCGCCGACGGATCGAACTGCCGAGGTCCATCAGGCATCCACCCTTCGTCTCAGGCGCGCCGCGAAGGCACCGTCGAATCCGCTCTCGTGCGGCAACACCAAAAGGCATCCCCTCGAATCCAGAAATCGGTCCGGGACGTTCCCCGGCTCGATGCGAAAGTCCGGATGGCGTGCTAGAAACCTCGTCACCTGACCCCGGTTCTCCTCTGGCTCAAGGGCACATGTAGCGTAAACCAGGAGTCCCCCACGGGGAACCACGGACGCCGCCCCCTGCAGGATCCGCTCCTGAACGCCCGCGAGCACGCGAACGCCTTCTTCGCTCATCCGCCAGCGTCCGTCCGGATGCCTCCTGAGTGTTCCCGTGCCGCTGCACGGCACGTCGACAAGCACCGTTCCGGCCTCGCGAATGGGGGGAAACCGGGCATCCGCAACCACCAGCCACGCTCTTGCGTTCAGCCGTCGCCTGGCCTCTGCAACCCGTGCAAGGCGCCGCGCCGACCGGTCAACGGCGAGCACACCCCTCGCAACGGCGCTCAGCGCCATCGCCTTCCCGCCGGGGGCGGCGCACAGGTCGGCCACCAGCGACCCCGGATCCGGCGATGCGTAGTCCACCACGAGCGCCGCCGCCGGGTCCTGGATCACCCCGGGCACGACCCGGAGAGCCTCGGCGGGATCGACGCCCTGGCGCAGGCGGCACACCGAACCCCCGTTGGCCGCCGTGGCGCGCAGGCCAGACATGTTCAGGGCACGTGCCGCCTCGGCAACACCGACGCCCACCGGGCGGAGATAGATGTCCGGCTCCCTGTTGTTCGACTCCACCAGCTTTTGAGCGCCCGCCGCCCCGAAGTGCCGGATCCACCTGCGCACCATCCAGCGTGGATGGGATCCCCAGGTTTCGAGGTAGCCGGCGAGATCCCTCGCGGGATCCGGGAACGTCTGCGGCCCGTAACGCGACGCGACCACGGTCCTCAACACCGCGTTGACGAGCCCGGCCGCCGCCCGCCGGCGCGTGCGCTTCAGTTGCTCCACCGACTGCGAGACGGCGGCGTAGTCCGGTACACCGTCCATTTCCAGGATCTGATACGCGCCCATGCGCAGTGCGATGCGCACTTCGGGGTCCAGATCGGATACCGCACAGCCGCAATGGAGGGCGAGGACGCTGTCGATCCTCCCCCTGAGCCGTACCGACCCGTAGACCAGCGTGCGGATCCAGGCGCGCCGCGGCGAAGAGGGTGCGCCGGAGGCCTCCCAGGCCATGTCGAGTCTGCGTCCGGATTCGACCTGTCCCAGGATGGATGCCGCCAGGAGCCGCTCGGGCGACGGCCCGCCCCGCCGTCGGCGCCGTGCGCGGCGCCCGGTCAAGCGTGCTCCGCGTCGAGCAGCCCCGTCGAGGGCGACGATGGTACGGCGATCTCCCGCGCCTGCATTCGTCCCGCCAGGTAGGCTTCCCTGCCTGCCAGCACGGCGAGCCTCATTGCGCGGGCCATGGCGACGGAATCATCCGCCGCCGCGATGGCCGTGTTCATGAGCACGCCGTCAACGCCCTGCTCCATGGTCACGCAGGCGTCGGAAGCGGTGCCCACACCCGCGTCCACGATGATCGGCACGGAAAGGCGACGCTTGATTTCGCGGATGTAGAACGGGTTGACCACGCCCAGCCCGCTGCCGATCGGGCTCGCCAGGGGCATGACCGCCACGCAGCCGGCATCCTCGAGGCGCAGCGCCGTGATCAGGTCGTCGTTGGTGTAGGCCATGACCTTGAACCCGTCCGCAACCAGTTCGACGGCGGCCTCAAGCGTGGCGGCGGTGTCCGGAAGCAGCGTCCGTTCGTCGCCGATGACCTCCAGCTTGACCCATTCGGTGAGCCCTGCCGCGCGGCCAAGGCGCGCGTATCGCAGCGCGTCGGCCACGGTGTAGCAGCCCGCCGTGTTGGGCAGCAGGAAGAACTCCGACGGGTCGAGGTGATGCAGGATCCCTTCCTCCCGGCTGCGGTCCAGGTCGACCCTGCGCACGGCAACCGTCACCATCTCCGCCCCGCTGGCACGGATCGCGGCCACCATTTCCTCGCTGTCACGGTACTTGCCTGTACCCACGATCAGCCGCGACGTGAAGCTCCGTCCCCCGATTTCGAAAGGCGCGTCCGCCACGGCGCGCTAACCTCCTCCGACAAAGTGCACGAGTTCGATCCGGTCACCGTCCTCGACCCCGGTCTCCGGGAGCCCGTCGCGGGCGAGAATCCGCCGGTTGTGCTCCACGACCACCATTCCCGGCTCGAGTCCGAGGTGCCGCAACAGTCCCCTGACGGTCAATCCCGCCTCGACTGCACGGACCCGGCCGTTCAGGACAATGGACACGTCGCCGCGCTCCCCGATCACTCCGGCGCCCCCGGTGGGTCCGGCGCGCTGCGCTGACATCGTCACGGTGCTCCCTCACGCGGGTTCATACACGGACTCCCTGTACAAGCACTTCAAGGTAGCGATTCACCGCCTTGGACGGACGCTCCGCCCCCCACACCCCACTCACCACGACCGCGCCGTACGCGCCCTCCGCGATGACATTCGGCAGCGTGGCCGGCGTGATTCCCCCGATGGCGAGCACGGGCACGCTCGCCCGCCGCACGGCGTCGGCCACGGCCCCGGGCCCCAGGGGCGCGCGACCAGGGTGCGACGGGGTCTTGTACACCGCACCCAGCACAAGGTAGTCCACCAGGCCGTCCGTGAACGTCGCGGCCTGGCGCGGCTGGTGGATCGACCTGCCGATCCGCAGCCTTCCGGAATCCACGGCCGCACGGTCCGCCACGGCGCGCACCTCGGCCGGAGGAAGCGAATCCTCGCGCAGTTGGACTCCTCCGGCTGCCGCCGCCAACGCCACATCGAGGCGGTCGTTGACCACGGCCATCGACCCGGTCTCGCGCCCCCTAGCGACCAGCCACTCCGATACCTCGAGCAGCCGCGCCGTCGGCAGGGTCCGCGCCCGCAGGTGCACCGCGACCGACGCGCCCCCCGCTGCGACGACCCACCCGAGCCGTTCCCGCCAGTCATGCGCCGCCATGATCGCGTCGCCCGCGATGACGTGCAGGCGCGGCAGATCCGGCACCGACTCACCGCTCGGCGCCGCCTCCCGGCCCGGCCTCGATTCCCCCACGCCTCCGCTCACGCCGCTACTCGAACCGCCCCCCCACCCCCGGCCCCCGCCCGCGTATCCACGCGGCCGCCTCCATGCGCCGCCTTCCGGGCGGCTGCACCTCGGCAATGCGGACGACCCCGTCGCCGGCCGCAACGGACAGCCCCCGCCTGGAGTCGGCCTCCACAATGCAACCCGGGGCGGCCGGCCCACCATCGCCACGCACGCCACCACCCTGCACCGACGGCACGAACAGCTTGACCGGCTGCCCCCTCCACACGGTCCACGCTCCCGGCACGTCGTCCATCGCCCGCACCAGCCGCGCCACCTCGACCGCACCGCGCTGCCAGCCGATCCGCGCCGACGACCGGTCGACCTTCGGCGCGAACGTGGCGCGCGCGTGGTCCTGCTCCACCTCGTCGACAGGCCCCGCCGCCAGCCGGGCCAGCGTCTCGACGAGCACGGCCGCCCCCATCCCGGCGAGGCGGCGGGACAGGACCGCGGCGGTGTCGGCGGGGCCGATGGGGCACTGCGCCGCAGCGAGGACCGGACCCGCGTCCATCTTCTCCACCATGCGCATCACCGTCACACCGGTCACCTCGTGGCCGCGTGCGATGGCCCAGTTGATCGGCGCGGCGCCGCGCAGCGCCGGCAGCAGAGACGCGTGCACGTTGACCGAGCCCAGCGCCGGCGCGTCCAGGACATCGCGCGAGAGGATCCGCCCGTAGGCCACCACCACCGAGATGTCGGGACGAGTCGCCCGGAGTTCCTCCAGGAAGGCCCCGCCAGCCGGGCGTTCAGGGCTCAGCACACGGTAGCCGCGGGCCTCCGCAAAGGCCGCGACCGGCGAAGGAGCGCGCTTTCTGCCCCGCCCCCGCGGGCGCTCGGGCCGGGTGACGACGCCGGCGATCGCATGGCCCGCGCGGTCGACCGCCCGCAGGGACGGAATCGCGAATTCGGGCGTGCCCCAGAAAAGGACGCGCACCGCGGCTCAGCTCCGGCTCCTGCTCTTTCGCCACTTCCTGAGGAGAATCCCCCGCTTCAGCGACGAAAGACGGTCGAGGAAGAGCACGCCGTCCAGATGGTCCACCTCGTGCTGCAGGGCCCTGGCCAGCATGCCGTCCGCCTCGATCCGAACCGGCTCGCCGTCTGGCGACAGGGCCTCGACCGTGACCTCCAGGGGACGGGTCACCATCTCCTCCAGCCCGGGAATGCTCAGACACCCCTCGGTTTCCTTGCCGGTCTCCCGGCTGGACTCGACGATGACCGGATTGACCAGGGCGTGCACGTGCCGTGCCTCGTTCTCGGCGGAGACGTCCACCACCACGATCCGCTGCGACACACCCACCTGCGGCGCGGCGAGCCCGACCCCTTCGGCGTCGTACATCGTCTCGAACATATCGCGGATCAGGCGCCGGGTGTCATCGGTCACGGCCTCGACCGCGGATGCCTTCTCGCGAAGCACCCCGGAACCCATGATCTCGATGTCGAGCACCGCCACCGGACCGTTCCTGCCTTGCGGCGCCTCAGTCCTCGATCTTGCGACCGACGTGCCCGCGGTCGACGACCAGGCGCGTATTCTCGCCGCTCCTGATCGTGAGTTCGGTATCGGTCGCGTGGATGATCACCCCGATGATGCCGCCGTTCGTCACCACACGGTCACCCTTCGACAGCGTGCGCAGCATCTCCTGGTGCTGCTTCCGCTGCTTCTGCTGCGGGCGGATGAGAATGAAGTAGAAGATGGCGATCATGAAGATGATCTGGACCAGAAACACGGTCATGTTGTTTCCGCCCTCGCGGGGAACCAGCGGGGGCGACGGCATGAACGTGAGCGCTGAGGCTGCGGCCATGTGGAGCGACAAGTGTCTTCGTCCTCGGAACTGGGGTCAGGAAGCGTCTCGGGCGGCCCTGGCGGCGCGGTAGCGCTTGAGCCATGACCGGGACCACTCCCTAAAGGTACCCTCGCGGATGCGCACCCGTGAAGCGGCGGCCAGCCGCAGCAGGAAGCGGAGGTTGTGGATCGAGACGAGGCGGTGGCCGAACCGTTCGCCGGAAATCAGCAGGTGACGGATGTAGGCGCGGTCGTACCCGAGACATGCGTAGCAATCGCACTCGGGATCGATGGGGGACATGTCCATGCGGAAGCGGGCGCCCTTCAGGTTCATCTGGCCTTCGTCGAGGCTCCACGCGGTTCCATGGCGTGCGTTGCGCGTGGGCGCGACGCAGTCGAACATGTCGCACCCCCGCCCGATGGCCTCCAGGAGGTCGTCCGGGTAGCCGACGCCCATCAGGTAGCGGGGGCGGTCGCGCGGCAGCACGGAGTCCAGCAGCTCGAGCGTGCGCCACATGTCGGACTTGGCCTCGCCCACGGACAGGCCCCCGATCCCGAACCCCGGCCAGTCGCCCAGCGCCATCGCGGCCTCGGCCTGCTCCAGCCGGAGGTCGTCGTACACGTTGCCCTGCAGGACCGGGAACAGCGCCTGCGCCGCCCGCGCGCCGCCCGCGGTCGCTTCGAAGCGCGCGCGGCATCGCTCCAGCCACGCCAGTGTGCGGCGGTTGGCAAGCGCGGCGTCCTCCCGCCCGACCCCGCCGGGAGCGCACTCGTCGAAGGCCATGATCACGTCGGCGCCCAGCCGCCGCTGAATGTCGATCACCCGCTCCGGCGAGAAATGGTGGCTGCTCCCGTCGATGTGGCTGCGGAAGGTGACCCCGTCGCCGCCGATATCCCGCGTGGACGCGAGCGAGAAGACCTGATAACCGCCCGAGTCCGTGAGGATCGGGCCCTTCCAGCGCATGAAGTCGTGCAGGCCGCCCAGGGCCTCCACGACCTCGTCACCCGGGCGCAGGTAGAGGTGATAGGTGTTGGCCAGTACGATTTTGGCGCCCGCCGCGTCCAGCTCCTCCGGTGACACGCCCTTGACCGTGCCGGCCGTGCCGACGGGCATGAAGACCGGCGTGTCGACCGTGGCCCGCGGCAGTGCGAGGCGTCCAGCGCGGGCGCTCCCCTCCACCGCGTCCAGGGTAAAGCGCGCACCCCCGGGCGCGCCAACTTCCGCCCCCGCGCGCGCCTCCCCGCGCACACCCGTCACGGGACGACCGCCATCGCATCGCCGTAGGAGTAGAACCGGTACCCCGAGGTGACCGCGCGGTCGTACGCCGCCCGCACCCGGTCGAGGCCCGCGAACGCCGCCACCAGCATCAGCAGGGTGGAACGGGGCAGGTGGAAGTTGGTGATCAGGCAGTCCACGGCCCGAAAATCATGCGGCGGATGGATGAACAGGTCCGTCCATCCGGCACCCGCGCGCAGCACCGTCCGCCCCTCCGCCACGCTCTCCAGCGTGCGCACCACCGTGGTGCCGACCGCCCACGCGCGCCCTCCCCGCCGCCGGCACGCGCGGTAGGCCCGCACCGCGGACTCGGGCACGTCGAACCACTCCGCGTCCATGGTGTGATGGGACGGGTCGGCGACCTCCACCGGACGAAACGTCGCCGTACCGACGTGCAGCGTGAGCGCCGTCTTACGGACCCCGCGCGCCTCCAGCTCCCCGAACAGTTCCGGGGTGAAGTGGAGCCCCGCCGTGGGCGCCGCCACCGATCCCTCGCGCCGCGAGTAGACGGTCTGGTAGCGTTGGCGGTCCAGGGGCTCGGCCTCCCGCTCCAGGTAGGGCGGCAGGGGCACGCGCCCGAACCGCTCGATCGCGTCGCGGACCGCCAGCGGCGTGTCCAGACGCACGATCCGCCGGCCGTCGGCGCAGACGTCCAGGACGTGCACGCGCAGCTCCGGTCCGACCACGACCTGCCGCCCGGGCTTCAGCTTTCGGCCCGGACGCACCAGCGCCTCCCACACATGGTCGTCGTCCCCCCCCGCGGGCCGCAGGAGGAGCACCTCCGCCACAGCCCCTGTCGGCTTCCTCCCCCGCAGCCTGGCCGGAAAGACGCGCGTGTCGTTGACGACCAGCAGATCGCGCGCGTCCATCAGGGCGGGCAGGTCGCGGAAGCGCATGTGCCGCACCCTGCCGGAGCTTCGGCTGAGAACCAGCAGCCGCGCGTCGGACCTGCGGTCGACGGGATACCGCGCGATCCGTCCGGGCGGCAGGTCGTAATCGAAGTCGGACGTCGCGACCCTCGGGCCGGGTTCCGCGCCGAACAGGGGCGACCGCGACATTCAGTTGAACAGCGTCGGCTGGCCCGCCGCGGGGCCCCCTTCCGGCCCCCCGCCACCCTCGTCGCGAACGGGCCGTCCGAAGCGCCGATAAGCCTTTCCCGTGGCGACCCGTCCGCGCGGGCCTCGCATCATGAACCCCTCCTGGATCAGGAAGGGCTCGTAGACCTCCTCGATCGTCCCCGCCTCCTCGCCCAGGGCCACGGCCAGCGAATTGAGCCCCACGGGCCCGCCCTCGAAATTGTCGATGATCGTCAGGAGAATCCGCACATCCATCGCGTCGAGCCCGTATTCGTCCACGTTGAGCAACTCCAGCGCGGCGCGCACGACCCGCGCGTCCAGCACCCCGTCCGCCCGCACCTGGGCGAAGTCGCGCACCCGCCGCAGCAGCCGGTTGGCCACCCGCGGAGTCCCCCGCGCCCGCTTCGCCAGCTCGCGCGCACCCGCACCCGTCGTCTCCACGCCGAGGATCCGCGCGCTCCTCTCGATGATGAGGGCCAGATCGGCGCTCGGGTAGAAATCCAGCCGCTCCGTGATCCCGAAACGCGCCCGCATCGGCGCCGTCAGCAGCCCGAAACGGGTCGTCGCGCCCACCAGCGTGAACGGCTCCACCGCCATCGTCATGGTCTGCGCCCTCGGTCCCTCCGAGAGCCGCACCTCGACCCTGAAGTCCTCCATCGCCGGATACAGGAATTCCTCGACCACGGGACGCAGCCGGTGGATCTCGTCGATGAAGAGGATGTCCCCCGCACCGAGGTTGGTGAGCGCCCCCACCAGGTCCGCCGGCTTCTCGATCACCGGTCCGGAGGTGCTCGTGATGTTCACGGCCATCTCGCGCGCGAGCAGCATCGCAAGCGTCGTCTTGCCCAGTCCCGGCGGGCCGTGGAAGAGTATGTGATCGAGTGGTTCTCTGCGCTTCTTCGCGGCCTCGATCGAGATGCGCAGCCCCTCCTTCACATTGCCCTGCCCCACGAATCGTTCCAGGCGCTCGGGGCGCAGCGACGCGTCGGCGCGCGTCTCCAGCGGGAGGACCTCCGGAGTCGTCACTTCCAGTCGTCTGGCCATGTGGCGTTCGCGATCCCTTCTACGCTTCCGAACCGGAGGTGCGCCGCGCGAGCACCCGCCGCACGAGCGCTTCGGTCGACGCGGTCGACGCGGCACCCCCCTCCCGGGCGGCTTCGTGCACCGCCTCGTCGGCCGCGGAAAACGTGTACCCGAGACTGACCAGAGCCGCCACCGCCTCGGCGGCCACGCCCGCGTCCGGCCCGTCCCTCTCCTCCGTCAGGGCGATGTCGCGGACCTTGTCGGACAGCTCCAGGATCACGCGTTCGGCCGTCTTCTTGCCGAGTCCGCTGACCTGGATCAGGACCTTGGCATCCTGCTCGGCGATGGCCCGCGCGAGCCGGCCGGCGCGGTAGGCGCTCATCATGGCGAGGGCCAGCCGGGGACCCACCTTCTGCACCGTCAGGAGCCGCGAGAAGAGCACCCGCTCGCGGGTCTCGAGGAACCCGTACAGGCTGGGTGTGTCGTCGCGCACGATGTACGCGGTGAGGAGCTCCAGCTCCTCGCCCCGGGCCGGCAGACGGTTGAAGACCGTGAGCGGAACGTGCACCTCGTACACGACGCCGGCGACCGTCGCCACCTCGACCCGGTCCACATCGAGACCGACCAGCCGGCCGCGCACCCGGCTGATCAAGACGCCACCCGGGAAGCCGCGCTCTCGGGCAGTTGCCCCGTGTACGCGTGGCAGAGCGCGGCCGCGATCCCGTCCGCCGCATCGCTCGGCTTCGGGTCCGAACGGAGGCGCAGATGACGGCGCACCATGTACGCGACCTGCTCCTTCGTCGCGGACCCCGTACCGGTCACCGCACGCTTGATCGCGCGGGGAGCGTACTCGGCCACCTCGACGCCGCACCGGGCCGCGGCAACGATGATCGCGCCGCGCGCCTGCCCCAGCGTCATCGCGCTGCGCACGTTCTTGCCGTAGAAGGCGCTCTCGATCGACAGCACGGCGGGACGCAGCCGCGCGATCAGCTCCTCCACGCCTTCGTGGATCTCCAGCAGCCGCACCACCAGCGACGCCGTGGGAGACGTCCGGATCACGCCGCATTCGAGCAGCTCCGCGCGGCGCCGGGCGTCGACCGTCACCGCGCCGAACCCGGTGACGGCCGTGCCGGGATCGATGCCGAGCAGCACGCAGCGCTGCGGGCCGGCGCCGGCTTTCACAGGGCCCGGGCCAGCACCGACTCGTCAATGTCGGCGTTCGAATGCACCTGCTGCACGTCGTCGTGATCGTCCAGGAGCTCCAGCAGCTTCAGCAGACGCTCGCCCGCACGCCCCGCAACGCCCACCTCGTTCTTCGCGACCATAGCGAGCTGGGCCGAGGCGATGGCAACTCCCGCGTCCACGAGCGCGCGGCGCACCTCGTGCAGCGAAGCCGCGCCGGTCGTCACCAGGTATTCGCCCTGGGCGCTCGTCACATCGTCCGCCCCCGCCTCCACCGCGGCCTCGAAGACATCGTCCTCGTCAGCCTCCGCGGCGTCGACATAGATCATTCCCATGCGGTTGAACTGCCACGCCACCGACCCCGACGTACCCAGGTTGCCGCCGTTCTTGTCGAGCAGGTGGCGGACTTCGGCCACCGTGCGCTTCTGGTTGTCGGTGAGGGTCTCGATGTACAGCGCCACGCCGCCCGGACCGTACCCCTCGTACACGACCTCCTCGTAGGTCACGCCCTCCAGCTCGCCCGTCCCCCGCTTGATGGCGCGGTCGATGTTCTCCTGCGGCATGTTGCCGGCCTTGGCCGTGTCCACGGCGAGCCGCAGCCGGGGATTGAAGTCGGGGTCTCCGCCGCCCTCGCGGGCCGCGACCGTGAGCTCGCGGATCAGCTTGGTGAACATCTGGCCGCGCTTCCGGTCGTCAACCGCCTTCTTGCGCTTGATCTTCGACCACTTGCTGTGTCCCGCCACAGCGCGCCTCCGTGGGAAAGTGACCCCGGCGAACCCAGGGGATGCGAGCCGGGTGTCGGAGTGGATAATATAGCGAACCGGCGACCGCCCCCGACCCGGAAACCGGCCCGCGCCCCGGTGCGACACCGCCCCGCGCCCCGGTGCGAGACTGGCCCACGCATGCCGGCGGCTGTCACTTTTTGCGGCCTGGAACGATATAGTATTTGGCAGGGTCGTACAGTTGGCGCCCAAAACCGGACATATTCAAGGAATGACGATGAAGCAGCGACTCCAGCCTCGCCCGGTCCGTTCGTTCGCGCTCCGCGCCGCGCTGGCTGCCGGGCTGCTCACTACGGTGCAGACGGGCCTCGTTGTGGCGCAGGACACCGACGGACCGACCGGCACCATCCTGGGCATGGTGTACGACAGCACCGCCAGCGCTCCCCTTGCCGAGGCCCGCGTGGCCGTCATGGGGACAGCCGCCGTCGCGGACACGGGCGAGAACGGAGAGTTCCGCCTGGACGGCGTCCCGGCAGGCGAGCACACGGTGATGTTCTTTCACCCGAGGCTGGGTACGCTGGGCGTGGCGGGATCGACCCAGCAGGTGGTCGTGCGGGGCGAGAGCGTGTCCGAGGCCTTTCTGGCGATCCCCTCCAGGGAGACCCTTCTCACCGCGTGGTGTTCGGTCGAAGCCGGAACGGGAAACACCTCGATCGGGGGCATCGTCACCGACGCGCTGACCGGGGTGCCCCTGCCGGGGGCGCGGGTGGTCGCGCTGGGGGACCGGGTGGGCGTCATGCAGCGGAGACGCGTGGTCCTGGAGGCGCGGACCGAGAATTCGGGTGAATTCAGGCTGTGCGGGCTGGACGCGGCAGCGGAGATCTCGATCAGCGCGAGCTTCGGTACGAATACGACGCTGCCTATGGACATCACGCGGTCGGGCCCGCATGTGATGGATCTGACCATTCACATCTCCGACCCCGTCACGATCAGCGGAACCGTGATGGACTACGCGACCCGCGCGCCCCTCGCCGGAGCCCGGGTCCGGCTCATCGGCACGCAGCACGACATCCTCACCGACACCGAGGGCAATTTCGGCTTCACCGGCATCCCGCCCGGCAAGCAGATCATCCAGACGGACAACCTGGGCTTCGCCTCGCGCGTCGACTCGCTGACCGTCTTCAGCAACGAGGCTCTCGGGCTGGAGATCCTGCTGGCCACCGAGGCCATCGTCCTGGAACCCCTCGTGGTGACCGGGCGCAGGAGGGACCGGCGGATCATCACCACGCCGGGAACGCGCTTCTCGGGGCTGAGCGAGGCGCAGGTCGACTCCCTGATTCCGCGGAGTTTCGACTTCGCCACGCTAGCGCGCGCGACCCGCATGCCGGGGCTGTCGGTCACAGAGAAGTACATATCCAACGCATTCGGAATCCCGCAGATTGGGGTATGCATCGAGATGCAGCGGGCCCGGAATGCCAGCGACCCCAACGCCTGCAACATGGTCGAGGTGCGCATCAACGACGGTCCCGTCCCTGACCCCGCGTTCTTCCTCTTCGAACTGAATCCGCAGGACGTCAAGAGCATTCAGTTCATCACGCCCCTGGAGGCGGGCCTGCTCTACGGCAACCGGGGCGCGAACGGCGTGCTGCTGATCTACACGCGGTAGGCGCGACCCAGCGCGAGCGGGCGGCGCACCCGACGCGGCAGCCGCCACCCGACGCCGCAGCCGCCACCGGACGCGGCAGCTTCTACTCGTCGCGCTCCTTCGTCTCTGCCACGATCTTCGCCACCCGGGCCACGGGGACAAAGTCGTACCCCAGCATTTTGCGCCTGTGGTATCCCCTGCCCTGCGTGATCGAGCGCAGCGCCGAGGCGTACTTGTGCAGCTCCGCCTCCGCCACCTGCGCCTTGATCGCGGTCTTGCCGCCCTCGGGCTCCATCCCGAGCACGCGCGCCGAGCGGCCGTTCAGGTCGCCCATGATGTCGCCCACGTACTCGTCCGGGGCGGTGACCGTCACCTCGATGATCGGCTCCAGAAGGGCCGGGCGGGCCTTCCTCGCGACGTATTTGAACGCGTACGACCCCGCCACCTTGAACGCGATGTCGGACGAGTCCACCGAGTGGTACGAGCCGTCGTAGCATTCGGCGGCGAAATCGACCAGCGGATAGCGCGCGACGACGCCCCTCTGCGCCGCCTCCTGAATCCCGCGGTCGACCGACGGCACGTACTTGGTCGGGATCACGCCGCCCTTGATCGAGTTGACGAACTCGTAGCCTTCTCCCCGTGCCAGCGGGCGCAGGCGCACCCAGCAGTCGCCGAACTGGCCGCGGCCGCCCGTCTGCTTCTTGAAGCGGCCCTGTCCCTCGGCGGGCGCGGTGATCGTCTCGCGGTAGGCGATCCGGGGGCGCTCGGTTTCCACCGACACCGAGTACTTCCGCTTCATCCGCGCGAACTGCACGTCGAGGTGGAGTTCGCCCATCCCGCGCGCGATCGTCTGCCGCAACTCGGGGTTGAACGCGGCGACGAATGTGGGGTCCTCCTCCTGGAGCTTGCCCAGTGCTTCGCCCAGCTTGTCCTCGTCGGCGCGCGCCACGCCACGCACGGCCACGGAGATGTCGGGACTCGGGAAGGTCACCCCCTCGAGCTTCACCGAGTTCCCGGCTCCGCAGAGGGTGTCGTTGGTGTGGGTGGACTTGAGCTTGGCCACGACACCGATGTCGCCCGCGTGCAGCGCATCGACCTCCACGCGCTCCCTCGCCTGCGGAATCGCCAGGTGATTGATCCGCTCGTTCGCATCGCGCGTGGTGTTCCGCAGCTCGGTCCCGTTGACGATCATCCCCGAATACACGCGGAACAGCGACAGTTCCCCGACGTGCGGCTCAGCGCTCGTCTTGAAGACCAGCGCGCTCACTCCCTCGTCGTCGGCCGCGCGCAGCCGCACGGTGTCGCCGCCCGGACCCGCCGCTTCGATGTCGCCGCCCTGGCCCGGATGCGGGAGCAGCTCGACGATCTTCTGCGCCAGCGCGCGCACGCCCCAGGACTGCTCGGCGGCCCCGCAGAACACCGGCACGGTCTCGCCCTCGGCGACCGCCACCGCCAGCGCCGCGATCTGCTCCTCGGGCGAGATCTCGTCGCCTTCCAGGTAGCGGTCGAGAAGGTCCTCGTCGGTCGTGGCGAGCGTCTCCATGAGTTCGGTCGTCCACTCCTCCACCTCGTCCGCGACCTCGTCCGGCACCGGACCCTCGTCGTACTCGCCGGTCATCGTGCCCGGCCTGTAGATCTGGGCCTTCCCGGTGAAGAGGTTGACGATCCCCCTGAAGCCGTCGCCCGCGCCGATCGGGATCTCCACGGGGATCGCCCCCGCGGCGAGCTTCTCCCTCACCTCGTCCAAAACCTCCGCGAAGTTGGCGTGCACCTTGTCCATCATGGACACGAACACCATGCGCGGCAGACCCCGGTCCTCGCACAGCTGCCACACCATTTCGGTCCCGACCTCCACCCCGGACGTCGCGCTCACCGTCACCAGCGCGGCGTCGGCCACCCGCGCGGCGGCGGTCGCGTCGCCCACGAAGTCCATGTATCCCGGCGTGTCCAGCAGGTTGATCTTCGTTCCGTTCCACACGGCGTGCGCGACCGTGAGCTGCATCGACATGCCGTGACCCGTCTCCTCGGGCGTGGTCATCGTCAGCGCCGTGCCGTCGCCCACGCTACCCTTGCGGCGGGAGGACCCGGACGCGAAGCACACCGCGTCGATCAGGGTCGACTTGCCCGACCCACCGTGTCCGAGCACCACCACATTGCGGATCTGTTCCGTTCTGAAAGACTTGGCCGCGGCCATGCCACCTCCTGTTGCTGATTGCCTGATCCGGGATGCGGATTGTAGAAACCGCGCCACGCATGGGTCAAGGCACGGGTGGCTTCGGCCCGTTGCGCGGGAGCGTGGATTGGGGCGGAGGGTCGGGGGGCGGAGGGTGGACGTGTTTCGAGCGTTTTCCTGCCTGTTATTGGCAAATACTTAACATACTTGTTAAGTATTGTGCGGATGCCTGTGGCCGTGCGAACGTCTATGTGTCACCGAACATTTCCCGAACTATGGGGTATAAGGAGGTGACACGACAACCGATCACCCCATGACTCCGGGATCTGAACAATGCACGTCGACTTTACCGCCGCCCTTCCGTCCGAAACCACCGCGCTCGCCCCGACTTCGCCCGATGCGGCGCTTCCCGCCCCCGTCTCGCCAGCCGCCCCCACCCCCGCTTCGCCCGTCTCGCCGGTCGTCCCCGCCCCCGCCTCGCCCGTCTTCGACGATGATCCCCTGGGCGACGAGATCGCCGAGCTCTCCGCCCACATCGACGCCGCCATCTACCGGCTCCTCACCCTGATCCGGCGCTACGACGAAGAGGGACGCTGGCACCAGCAGGGCTTCCGCACCTGTGCCCACTGGCTCTCCTGGCGCACCGGCCTCTCGCTCGGGCCCGCCCGGGAGCGGATCCGGGTGGCCCACTGCCTCCCCTCGCTTCCGCACATCTCCACCGCGCTGGCCAAGGGGCAGCTCTCCTACTCGAAGGTGCGGGCCATGACCCGGATGGCCACGGCCGAGAACGAGGAACAGCTCCTGATCTTCGCCACCCACGGCACCATCGCCCACGTCGAGCGGCTGGTGCGGGAGCGGCGGCGCATGCTGGCGGGCGACGACTCCGCTGCCGCCGAGCGGGCCGCGGGCACCGAGCACGAGACCACCGCGGCCGGGCGGCGGGCCGACGCCTTCGGGCTCTGGCTCGAAGAGCGCGTGCAGCCGAAGGTCCAGCTGGTCCTGCACTCCGTTGACACGTCCGGCTCGGTTGACACGTCCGGCCCGGTGGTCACGGAAGAGGGCGCCGGCGTTCCAGCTGAAACGTCGGAACGCCTCTGCTGCGACGCCGAGGTCGTGCCCGTCACGCGCGGAACCGACGGTTCGGTGCTCGACGTCGGACGGCGGCGGCGGACGGTGGACTGGCGGTTGCGCAAGGCGCTGGAGGCCCGGGACGGCGGCTGCCGGTTCCCCGGCTGCGACTCGCGTCTGCGCACGCACGCCCACCACATCAGGCACTGGGCCCGGGGCGGCGAGACGGCCCTGGACAACCTGGTGCTGCTGTGTCCCTTCCATCACCGCACGGTTCACGAAGGGGGCTGGCGGGTGGAGATGGACGAGCGGGGCGTGCCGCGGTTCTTCAACCCCCTGGGCGTGCACATGCCTGTGGTGCCGGAGACGCCGGAGATCGGTGGGACGCCGTCGCCCGACTTCGGCTTGGCCCGCTGGCACGGCGAGGACGGGATCGGCCCGTGGACCGGGACTACGCTGTGGCAGGGCGAGACCCCCGACCTGAACTGGGCGCTGGACTGGTTCGCGTGGAAGGACGGTGACAGCCAATTCTAAACATTATTGTTTAGTATCGGCCTTGCGACGGCGCTGGTTGCCCTAGTTGGCCTTCGTCTGCCTGGACACGCGGTCCAGAAGCTCGCGCTCCTCGGTGGTGAGCGAGTCGATTCCCTCAGACGAGATCTTGTCGAGCACGGCGTCGACCTTGTCGAGTTCGGCGTGCTCCCTGGCCGCGCGCTGCCGGGCCTTGCGCGCTTCGAAGGCGGCCGTGATGCGTCCCGATCCGCCGCGGTCGTCCGCCCGCCGCCGTGCCCGGCCGACAACCCCGGCACCGCCACGCGACCGCGAAGTCCGGCGCGGTCCGCGCGCCCCACCGGCAGGCCCAGACCGGCCGGCAGATCCAGCCCGCCCGGCAGGCCCACGCCGACCGGCAGGTCCAGCCCGCCCGGCCCCGCCACGCCACCCACCCCCATACGACGGCATCCACCCGCTCTTGACCAGCAGGAAGCCGGCGACCGCGCCGCCCAGGTGCGCCAGGTGGGCGACACCATCACGCGCCGGCCCGATCGCGCTGACGAAACTCAGGGCCACCAGAAACGCGACCAGCCACTTCACCCGCACGGGGAACATTCCCCAGATGTAGACCGGCTGCTCCGGCCACGCCATCGCGAACGCCAGCATGATCCCGTAGCACGCCGCCGACGCGCCCACGATCGTCGCGCCCGAGAACGCGAAGCTGAGGAGCACGCCGCCCAGTCCGCACACCAGGTAGAACTTGATGAACATGTCGGACCCCCACCGCTCCTCCAGCGGCGGCCCGAAGAAGAAGATGAAGAGCAGGTTCATGAGCAGGTGCCAGAGCCCCGCGTGCACGAACATGTAGGTCACCATGCCCCACGGCCGGTTCGCCAGCTGGCTCGGCGAAAACGCGAAGAGGTCGAAGATCAGCTCCCGGCCCACCGCGACGCTCACCAGGAAGACCAGCGCGTTGGCGATGAGCAGGATCCTCACCCAGCGGGTCACCCGCAGACCCCCCACCGGACCGCTCCCCACCGGGCCGCCACCTCCCGCCGCGCCGCCGAACGACGATGACTGGTTCACAAATCTCACGGCATCAACTCCTGCCCGGCCGATCTCACCACCGGCTCCGCGCGCCCGCCCGCGCACCCAGCCGGCAGATGCGCTCGCACAGCTGCGGAAACTCGATTCCCGCCGCCCTGGCGGCTTTCGGCAGCAGGCTGTTCCCGGTAAGTCCGGGCAGCGCGTTGGCCTCCAGGCACCACGCGCGCCCGCTCCCGTCCACCATGAAGTCTACGCGCGAGAAGTGCTCCAATCCAAGCAGCAGGTGCACCTTCAGCGCCTCGCTCCGCAGCGTGTCGGCCAGCTCCGAGCCGATCCGCGCCGGCGCAATCTCCTCGGCCATGCCCGCGTCGTACTTGCAGTCGAAGTCGAACAGCTCGCGCACCGGCCGGATTTCCACGACCGGCAGCGGGGCGCCGTCCAGGATCCCCACCGTGAACTCGCCCCCCTTCACGTACGCCTCGTACATCACGTCGTCACCTCCGCCGGCCGCATCCACAGTCGCCTCGTCCACCTCCGCGACCGTCCTCGCCAGCGCCAGCCGCACCGACGAGCCGCCCGAAACCGGCTTGACGATCACCGGCAGCCCCAGCCGGTCGGCCACGACATGCCCCACCTCCTGGCCGACGATCCAGTCCGGCGTGGCGACGCCCCCGTCCCTCAGCAGCCGCTTGGACAGATCCTTGTTCATCGCCAGCGCACACGCCACGGGGCCGCTGCCCGCGTACGGAATCCCCGACACCTCCAGCAGCGTCTGAATCGTGCCGTCCTCTCCCGCACCGCCGTGGAGTGCAAGGAAGACAACCTCCGCCCTGGTCAGCGCGGGCTCCGATGCGATCACGCCAGCGTCGGGAAGCGCGTACGGTGCGCCTGCCGAAGGTTCGGGCACGTCGGCCCGGCCGATCCCCGCATCCAGAATCCCGCGTTCGAGCTCCGGCGAGAGGACCCCGGCGACCGAATCGACGCTCGTCACCCGGTGTCCCGCGCTGCGGAGCGCCGCGGCCACCTGACAGCCGCTGGCCAGCGAGACGCCACGCTCCTCCGAGCTGCCGCCCAGCAGCACCACGACGCGCATCGGTTCCCCGCTCATGGCGACGCCGCCAACGACCGCACCAGGTCGTACCGGGTCAGGATCCCCTCCAGCGACCCGTGCGACCGGATCAGCACCGCGTGCGCGCCCCCGGTCAGCAGCCTCATCGCCGCGTCCGCGTCCGCGCCCTCGTCCACCACGGGATACGGCGGCCCCATGACCGACTCCACCTCCTGCTCCAGCACGGTGCGGTCGGCCAGGACCGCGCCCATGAGCTCGCGCTCGGCCACGCTCCCGACGCATTCGCCCTCCACCAGCACGGGAAGCTGCGACACGTTGTGCGACGAGAGCGTCGAGACGGCCATCCGCACCGGCGTGGCAGGCGCCACCGTGAGCAGGCCCGGCAGCCGTTCGGGCTTGGCGGCGGCCATCTCCGCCACCGTGGTCTGCTTCCGCGCCAGGAACCCGTTGTTGCGCATCCACTCTTCGTCGTACTGCTTGGTCAGGTAGCGCTCCCCCCAGTCGCACAAGACGGCCACCACAACGGCGTCCGGGTCGTCGAGACGCCGTGCCTCCGCCAGCGCGGCATGCACGATCAGGCCGGTGGACCCTCCCACGAACAGTCCCTCCTCGGCCACCAGCCGGCGCGCCATGGTGAAGGCCTCCATGTCGGTCACGGCGCGGTACTCGTCGATGCACCCGATGTCCAGCGTGCCCGGGATCTTGTCGTTGCCGAGGCCCTCGACCTTGTAGGGCTCGCCGGGGGAGACCTCTCCCGTGTGGAAGTAGCCGGAGATGACCGACCCCACCGGATCGACGCCGATCACCCGGACATCCGGGTTCTGCTCCTTGAGGTACCTGCCCGTTCCGGAGATCGTGCCGCCGGTGCCGGCGCCCGCGACGAAGTGCGTGATCCTGCCCCCGGTCTGTTCCCACAGCTCGGGTCCGGTCGTCAGGTAGTGCGCCTCGGGGTTGTCCTGATTGTAGAACTGGTCCGCGAGGAACGCGCCGGGCGTGGCGTCGGCGATCGACCGGGCCCGGTTCACGTAGTGCTCGGGGTGATCCGGCGGGACGGCGGTCGGCGTGATCACCACCTCGGCGCCGAACGCCCGCAGCAGCTTGACCTTCTCCCGGCTCATCTTGTCGGGCATGGTGAAGATGCAGCGGTACCCGCGCGACGCCGCCGCCATCGCAAGCGCGAGCCCCGTGTTGCCGCTGGTGCCCTCGACCACCGTGCCGCCCGGGCGCAGGAGCCCGCGCGCCTCGGCGGCCCGGATGATCGCGATCCCGATGCGGTCCTTGACCGACCCGCCCGGGTTCATGAACTCGGCCTTGCCGTAGACCGGCGTGCGCGTCCCCGCCGTGACCCGGTTCAACCGGATCAGGGGCGTCCACCCGACCAGATCGAGGACGTCTTCGTACGGCCGCCCGTGGCGGGGGGCGCGGCCCCCGTGCGGGCTCACGGTCGGCTCCCGCCGCGGGTCACGGCCGACTCCAGCCGCAGGTCACGGTCGGCTCCCGCCGCGACTCACGGCCGGCTCGCGCGTGGTGTCCGTGGCCTCCGCCTGAGGGGGCCGCCCCGGGGGCTCTCCGCTCTTCGAGAAGTGCACCGGAACGCGCGCCCATACCCTGAGCGGCTCGCCGGCGCGCCGCGCGGGTTCGAATTCCATGCTCTTCGCCCCCTGGAGCGCCGCCGAATCGAGCGCGGCATGGCCGCTGCTCTCCAGCACCATGACGCTGTCGACGCCTCCCTCCGTGTTGACCAGCACGCGCACCAGCGTGCTCCCCTCCACGCCCTGGTCCCACAACTCCAGGGGATACTCCACCGCGCCGGCGGAAGACAGCGGCTGCGGGCGCTCGATCCCCCGATCTCCCGTGCACCCGTGGGCAAGCCCCGCCATGAGCAGCCAGGCCGCCGGTCTGACCTTCATCAAGCGTCACCCATCCTTCCTTGCCTCGATCCGCAGGGCGTGAAGCAGGTTGAGCGCCTCCAGCGGCGTCATGCGGTCGGGTTCGAGACCGAGCAGCCGCTCCACCACCGGATGCCGCACCGTGAACAGGGACAGCTGGCCGTGGCCGACCTCCGGGGTGGTCCCGAGACTCCGGCCGCCGAGCACGGCGTCGCCGCCCGTGTGTGTTCCCTCCAGCTCGGCCAGAAGTTCCATCGCGCGTGTGATCAGGTGCGGAGGGAAGCCCGCGAGCCGCGCGACCTGGATCCCGTAGGAGCGGTCCGCGCCCCCTTCCTCGAGCCGCCGCAGGAAGACGATGTCCTCGCCCGACTCCCGGACCGCCACGTTCAGGTTCTTCACGCCCGCAAGAAGATCGCCAAGCCGGGTCAGCTCGTGGTAGTGGGTCGCGAAGATGGCCTTCGCGCCGATCCGGTCGTGGAGGTGTTCGGTGACCGCCCACGCAATCGAGACCCCGTCGTAGGTGGACGTCCCGCGGCCGATCTCGTCCAGCAGCACGAGGCTCTGCGGCGTGGCGCCGTGGATGATCGCCGCCGTCTCGTTCATCTCGACCATGAAGGTGGACTGGCCGCGCGCCAGGCTGTCGGACGCGCCCACCCGCGTGAAGATGCGGTCGCAGACTCCGAGGCGGACGCCGTCGGCCGGCACGAACGATCCGACCTGGGCCATCAGCTGGATCAGGCCGGCCTGGCGCAGCACCGTGCTCTTGCCCGCCATGTTCGGGCCGGTGAGGATCACGATCCGCCCGTCCTCGTCCAGGTGCAGGTCGTTGGGGATGAACTCCTCGCGCGGCATCATGGTCTCGACGACCGGATGCCGTCCGGCCACGATCTCGATGTCGAAATCCGTGGTCACCACGGGACGCACGTAACCGCGCGTCTCCGCCACCTGGGCCAGGCACTCCAGGACGTCGAGCGTGGCGATCCGGCGCGCGGCCTCCTGGATCCGCGTCACCGTGAGGGCCAGCTCCGCCCGCACGCGCAGGAACAGGTTGTGCTCCAGCCGGGCGATCTTCTCCTCGGCGCCGACGACCTTCTCCTCCCACTCCTTCAGTTCGGGCGTGAAGTACCGCTCCGCCCCCGTGAGCGTCTGCTTGCGGATGAAGTGGTCCGGAACGCGCGCGAGGTTCGCTTTGGTGACCTCCAGGTAGTAGCCGAAGACCTTGTTGTAGCCGACCTTGAGCGACGCGATCCCCGTGCGCTCGCGTTCCCTGGCCTGCAGGCCGGCGATGAAGTCGCGCGCGCCGTCCCGGAGCGTCCGCAGCTCGTCGAGCTCCTTGCTGAAGCCCTCGCGGATGACGCCCCCTTCGGCCAGCGTGGCGGGTGCGTCCTCCGAGATCGCGTCCGTGATCAGCGCATCCAGGTCCTCCAGGGTATCAAGCTCCCCGCACAGCCCGGCGAGCAGAGGTGTCCGGAGCGCGTCGCCACAGCGCTTGACGGCCGGCAGCTGACGCACCGAAAGACCGAGCGCCAGCACTTCGCGCGGCGAGGCGCGGCCCGTGCCCACCTTGGTGGCGAGGCGGTCCAGGTCGCGGATCGAGCCGAGTGCGCCGCGCAGCCCGGCACGCGTGTCCGGATCGTCGAACAGCTCCGCCACCGCGGCCAGGCGTTCGCCGATCCGCTCCGGATCGCGCAGGGGTCTCAGAAGCCAGGCCCGCAACAGGCGGGCGCCCATCGGCGTGGTCGTCGCGTCGAGGACCGACAGCAGGGTCGCGTCCCCGTCGTGGGGACGCAGCGGCTCGACCAGCTCGAGGTTGCGCCGGGTCATGGCGTCGAGGGTCATGACCGCGTCCGGGCGCTGGATCCGCGGAGCCCGCAGGTGCTCGGCCGACCCCGGCCGGATTTCCTCGACGTAGGCGACCAGCGCGCCGGCGGCCCTGATCACCAATGCGTCCCCGGACTCGAAGCCGAAGCCCTCCAGCGACAGCACCCCGTACCGTCTCAACAGCTCGTCGCGGGCGGTCTCCGGATCGAACAGCCAGTCGGGCCGGGCAGTGCGGACACGCCCTTCGGCAGCGCTCCACCAATCCTTGCAGGATTCGGGCACCAGGAGTTCGCGCGGCTCCAGGCGGTCGAGTTCGTCCTCGATCTCGTCGGAAGGCACCTCCAGGAGCACGATTTCGCCCGTCGACACATCCAGCGCGCCGACACCGGTCGCCGTCCGCCCCGGGACCAGCGCGACGACGAAGTTGTTTCGTCCGGCTTCGAGCAGGTTGTCCGACACCACGGTGCCGGGGGTCACGGTCTCGACGACCTCGCGGCGCACGATGCCCCGGGCCTCGGCCGGGTCCTCCACCTGCTCGCAGATCGCGACCCGCTTGCCGAGATCGACCAGCCGCTCCAGGTACTCGTCGAGGGCCTTCGCGGGCACCCCCGCCAGGGGCACGCGGCTGGCCGCACCGTTGTTGCGCGACGTGAGCGTCAGCCCGAGCAGGCGGGACCCTTCCTCGGCGTCCTCGCAGAAGAGTTCGTAGAAGTCGCCCACCCGGAAGAAGACGAGGGCATCCCGATGACGTGACTTCGCGTCGCGCCATTGGCGCATGAGCGGTGTCTCGAGGCCGCGGTTCAGAAGCTTTGCCTGGCAGTCCGTGGGAGAAATCCCGGCCGCATTCGGGTGACTGAAGGCCGGGAACCGAGTCGCGGATGGACGAACGATACCGCCGGGGCGACCGGCGATCAACGGCCTCCCTGCCGTGCGGGAGGTCCGCGGCCTGCTACGCGAGGTCGACGGCCCGCAGCCGGTTCGCGTTGGCCACCACGGTAACCGAACTGAACGCCATGGCGGCGCCCGCGATCATCGGAGAGAGGAGCAGCCCCAGAGACGGGTAGAGAACGCCCGCCGCGACGGGGATGCCGATCACGTTGTAGGCGAAGGCTCCGACCAGGTTCTGGGCGATGTTGCGCCGAGTCGCGGCGGAGATCCGAAGCAGCGTCTCGACACCGCGCAGGGAGTCCCCCAGGAGGGCGACGTCACCCGTTTGCAGCGCGACGTCGGTGCCGCCCCCCATCGCGATGCCCACGTCCGCGGTGGCCAGCGCGGGGGCGTCGTTGATCCCGTCCCCGACCATGGCGACGACCCGCCCGGATTCGCGCAGCGTGCGGACCTCGGCGGCCTTCTCCTCCGGGGAGACGCGGGCGCGCACCCGGGTGATCCCGACCTCGGACGCGATCCTGTCGGCCGCGGACTGCTCGTCGCCGGTGAGCATCATCACCTCCACCCCCCGCCCCCGCAGCCGCTCCACCGCGGCCCGGGCGCCGGAACGCACCGAATCGGCCACCACGAACACCCCCGCCACCGCCCCGTCGACCGCCACCACGACCGGGGTCCCCCCTTCGGCGGCACCCCGGTCGAGGTACCCGCCCAGCGGCCCGGCGCCGACGCCCGCGCTCTCCAGGAACCTCGGCGAACCCACCAGGACGCGACGGCCGGCCACCACCGCGGAGGCCCCCAGCCCGGGGTGCGCCGCAAAGTGCGCCGCATCGCCGGCCCGGACGCCCCGCTCCCGCGCGTAGCCCGCGATGGCGCGCGCGGCCGGGTGTTCCGACATCGCCTCCACCGAGAGCGCCGCGCGCAGGAAGTCCTCCTCGCCGACACCGGGCGCCGGGTGCGCCTGCGTCACCACCGGCCTCCCCGCGGTGAGCGTGCCCGTCTTGTCGAGGACCACCGTGTCGATGGCGCGCGCGCGCTGGAGCGACTCGCCGTCGCGGATCAGAACCCCGTGCCGGGCCGCCCGGCCGATCGCAATCATGACCGAGATCGGCGTGGCGAGCCCCAGCGCGCACGGGCACGCGATGACCAGCACGGAGACCGCCGTCACCATCGCGAAGCTCGTCCGGGGCTCGGGGCCGAAGAAGAACCACACGGCAAAGGTGACCAGCGCGACCACGACCACGGCGGGCACGAAATAGCCCGCCACCGCGTCCACCGCCCGCTGAATCGGCGGCTTGGTCGCCTGCGCGCCGCGCACCATGGCGACGATGCGCGCGAGCACCGTGTCGGAGCCGACGCGCGTCGCACGAATGGTCAGCGCGCCCGTTCCGTTGACGGTGCCGGCGGCCACCGCATCGTCCGGACCCTTGGCGACCGGCATGCTCTCGCCCGTCAGCATGGACTCGTCGACCTCGCTCCTGCCCCGCAGCACCTGCCCGTCCAGGGGGACGCGCGCACCGGGGCGCACCAGCAGCACGTCTCCGGGCACGACCTCCGCCGCCGGCACGGTCTCCACGTCCTCGCCGTGGACGCGGTCGGCCGTCTCGGGCGCCAGGTCGAACAGGGCTCTCAGCGCCTTCGCGGTCCTGCCCTTCGCGCGCGCCTCGACGGCCTGGCCGAGCACCACCAGGGTGATCACGACCGCGACGGCCTCGTAGAAGGGGCGGCCGCTGCCCGCGGGGAAGAGGTGGGGCACCGCCACCGCCACCGTCGAGTACAGCCAGGCCGAGCCCGTTCCCAGCGCGACCAGCGTGTCCATGGTGGAGTTCCCCGCGCGCGCGGCCGACCAGGCGCCCGTGAAGAACCCGCGGCCGACGTACACGAGAATCGGCAGCGTCAGCAGGGCCGACAGCCACCAGGCCGCGCGCAGCACGTCCCCGTCCAGCGCGGGCAGTCCCGGGATCATCTCCCAGTGCCCGATCAGCACCACGGGAAGACCGCACGCGACACCGGTGCGGAAGCGCCTCATGAGTTCGGCCCGCTCCTCCTCGCGCTCCCGGTCACGCGCGAGCTCGGCCTCGAGGGCCGCGCCGGAGCCGGACAGCACCTCCGCCCCGTATCCGGCCCCCTCGACCGCTTCGACCAGCGCACGCGGGTCCGGCAGGGTGTCCCCGTGCGTCACCGTGGCCATCCCGTCCACCAGGCTCACGCTGGCTTCGGCCACGTCACCGACGCTCCCGAGGGCACGCTCCACCGCGGTCACACAGGCGGCGCAGTGCATCCCGCGAATGCTCAACCGGGTGTCGGCGCGCCCGGTCGCGCCGCTGCCGGTCACCCGCCCGGTCACGCCGCTCCCGGCTACGGCACCGCCGGTCACGCGGCTCCCGCCGAGCCCCGCCGGCGCACCTGCAGGCCGAGCAGCCATTCCTCGACGAGCACCTCGTCCGCGATGCCGCTCGCCTTGAGCAGCTGGTCCAGGCGGCAGAGTCCGCGAACCGCGCGAGCCAGGTCGGTCCGCGTCCAGCGCCGGGCCTGCCCGACGATCCTGCGCGTGAGGAAGCGCTGGTACGGGGGCAGCGTCTTCTGCAGCGCGGCGGCGCCTCCCTCCATGGCCACCCCGATGCGCAGGAGCGTGCTGGAGAGGCCGATCACCAGACCCACGGCGGTCTCCCCCTGCTGGAGCAGGATGGGAAGACCCCGCACGGCCTCGGGGATCTGCCGGTTGCCGACCAGGTCGAACCACGCCCAGCGATCCTGGCGCGGGAGCCGGATCCCGCCCCGGCGCACGGCGTCGACATCCACCGGCTGGCCCGGCCCCACCATGTCGGCAAGCTTGCGCACTTCCTGCGTGAGCACGCCCAGGTCGGCGCCCGCCCCCCCCACAAGCGCCTGCGCGGCCTCGACCCGCACGGTCACGCCGAGCTCATCCTTCGCCCAGGACACGAGCCAGGCCGGAACCGCGTCGGCGGGTACCGGCTTGAACTCCACCGCGCCCGGGGTCCGGGCAAGATCCCTGTAGAACCGGGCCCGGGATTGTCTGGGCACGGTGGTCCGCAGGATGAGGACGAGCCCCGGCGGCGGCTTGGCCGCGGTATCCAGCACGACCTTGCGGGCCGCCGGACTCGGGGCCAGCGCTTCCGTCTCCTTGACCAGCACAACGCGCCACTCGGCCATCATCGGAGGCGTCGCGATCACCGAGGCGAGCTGCTCCACGGACGTCTCGGATCCGCGCAGCACATCGAAGTTGAAGTCGCGCGTCGCCGGGTCCGCGTACTGCTCGACGAGGGCGTCGACCGCGACGGACTTCCGGAATTCGTCACCCCCGTGGAGGTAGAAGACACCTCCCTTGCGGGACTGGCTCAATTAGAGCGCGGCTCCACAGCATCGCCGCTCGAATGCCGGGTGGGTTCTGTCCACGGACTGCTAGTCCGGCTCCAGCCCGGTGCCGACTTCGCGGGGCGTGCGCCGGGCCGGCGTGTGTCCGTACTCGAACAGCATCGTACGCGCGATCTCCACCGGAGCCGTTCGCGTCGCGGGGTTGGAGAAGGGACGGGGCAGCGAGAACATGAGCGGCAGGGCCGGCAGGGTCGGCGCGGAGGCGACGACGGGCGGCATGTCCACCTCGGGTGTCTGCAGCGACAGGAAGGGGAGCCACGCAGCGGCCGTCAACAGGACCGTCACGATCAGGGAAGCGGCGAGCGTCATTCCCGACCCCGCCGCGCTCAATGCCTGGGACCTGCGGTCCGCGGCGAGGGCCTGGCGCCGAACGGACGCGACCCTCATCGGACGGGCAGCTTCTTCCGAAGGGTCGGCTCTGAGCACCCGGACCCCTTGTCGGATGACCCGGTCGTAACGCGCGCAACAGGCGCAAGCCTCGAGTTGATCGATCAGTTCGGACCTGGCCTCGGGATCCAGGCGGTCATCACGGTAGTCCGAATAGCGGTCCAGAAAGCGACGGCAAGCCGACGGAAAAACGTCCCTGCCACCGCTGGTGGGCCCAAGTGTCGAGATCGTGTTCTTCACGGTATCTGGTGCCTGTCGGCCGAGTCTTCCCGCCTGCCAACCAAAGATCCGCGACCATGGTCTTTCCCGCCAGAGGCGCGAATACACCGGTCACGTGGGTGCTACGGGCTGAGCGGGCCACCGGTTCCACCACGTAGGGCTTCAGCACTTGTATACAACGGAGCCCGCGGGAAGGTTCCCGGCGGCGGGCCGCTGCGGCGTCAGTCGACCATCGGCGCGATGATCCGGGCGAAGTTGTTGCGGGCGCGGTTGAGCCGGCTCTTGACGGTGCCCAGGTTGCACCCCGTGATCTCGGCGATCTCCTCGTACGTCTTGCCGTGCAGCTCCCTCAGCACGAATACGGTCCGGTGATGATCGGGCAGCCTGGCGACCGCCTCGTTCACCTTTTCGCGCAGGAAACGGCGGCGATACAGGTCGTCGGGGCGCGTCTTCGGATCCTCCCACTCGAGGGGCCGGTAGTCCGCGTCCCAGTTCTTCGTGATCGCCTGGAAGAGCACGAGGGGGTTCCTGGCACGGTTGCGAAGTTCGTTCTTGGCCAGGTTGCCGGCGATCGTGTAGATCCAGGTCGAGAACTTCCTCGTCTGGTCGAAGCGATGCATGTGTCTGTAAACGCGCACAAAGGTCTCCTGGACGAGGTCCTCGGCCCGCTCGCGGTCACCCACGGTGCGGTGGACAAAGTTGTGGAGGCGCCGGTCGTACCGGCGCATCAACTCGGCAAATGCGCGTTCTTCGCCATCGAGAAAGCACTGTACGACCTGGCTGTCGTCGAGGGCGGCGAGTTGCCGTTTGATCTCACTGGCTGCAAGGGGTCGGCAGGCGCCGTCCCTTTCGCTCAGCGACAGCTTGCCTCGTGACATGTGGCCACCCTCCTTCCAGCGGTTGCAAGTGGAACTGAATTCCCTTCCCGTCCCCGGTACTGCATGCGCTTGCCTGCAACTACCGCACGAAGCGTGCCAACTGAAAAACCAGCGTGAAAGCTGCGGTTCCGCCGTCCGCAGTGTCCTCCGCCGGGGACACTCGATCCTCGCGGGGAGACAGCCGGGACCGGATTCAGCCGCGTCCCCGCGTCTGTGCGCGCCCCATCAGGAAGCGCGCGGCATAGAGGATCGCGATCAGGGACTTCCCGTCCGAGATCTCGCCGGAGCGCACCATCCGCAATGCCTCGGAGAGCGGGAGCCGCACGACCTGCAGGAATTCGTCCTCGTCGGCCCGCGCCGTCCCCGGCGCGAGGTCGAAGGCGGCGTACAGGTGAATCTCCTCGTTGGTGAAGCCGGGCGTGGTGTGGATGGTCGTCAGAGCGACCAGCTCTCCCGCCGTGACGCCCGCCTCCTCTTCCAGCTCGCGGCGCGCGCAGTCTTCCCAGCTTTCGCCGGGTTCGATGATCCCCGCGGGGACTTCCCAGATCTCACCGCCGGCGGCGTACCGGTACTGGCGCAGGAGGAGGACGTCGGGATCCGCGTCGCTCCCGCCGCCGAGGACGGGCAGCACGGCGGCCGCCCCGCGATGGCGGACAAGCTCCAGGTCGCCGACCGAGCCGTCGGGGAAGCGGACCGTGTCGATGCTCAGGTGCACGACGCGCCCGTCGTGAACAAGCGACGTGCTCATGAGGGCCCGCCGGTCTTCGCTCATCCGGCCGCTCCCCGGCCCGTGTCCTCGTGGACATGCACCGGACCGATGTCCAGGCTCTCCAGCTGCTCGGCCACGGCACCGGCGTCCCCCACCACGACCGTGCACAGCTCGTCCGGACGGATGTGCCTTCGCGCGGCCTCCGCCACGTGCTCCCGCGTCACGCCCCTCACCCGGTCCCGGTAGGTCCGGTAGTAGTCGTCGTCGAGGCCGTAGACGATCATCCCGGCGATCCTGGACGCGACCTGGCCTGTCGTTTCCAGCCGCAGCGGAAACACGCCGGCAAGATAGGCGCACGCGGTAGCAACCTCGTCCTCGTCCGGGCCGTCCGCCACGATGCCCTCGATCTCGCGGAAGATCTCGGCCGCGGCGGCGCCGGTCACCGCGTTCTCGACGGCGGTGGAGACCGCGAAGGGCCCGGGCCCGCGCCGCGGGGCGAAGGACGAGCGCACCCCGTAGGTGAAACCGTGTCTCTCGCGCAGGTTCAGGTTGAGTCTCGACGAGAACGAGCCGCCCAGGATGAGGCTGAGCACGATCGTCGCGAAATAGTCGTCCACCGAACGCGGCACTCCGACGTGCCCGACGCGGATCTGCGACTGCACCGCGCCCGGCCGGTGAACCACGTGAACGGCTCTGTCCAGGGTGCGCGGCCGCGCGTTCGGCGCCGGGGCCGGTTCCACCCCGCGGCGCCAGTCGCCCAGCCCCTCGTCCGCAGCCGCCGTGGCCTCGGCCGGATCGATGTCTCCGACGATCACCACGGCCGCTTCGGCCGGACCGTAGCGCCGCTCCGCAAACACGTGCGCGTCGCCCGCGCCCAGACGCGCGAGCGAGGCCCGGGTCCCCCCCAGCGGCCGCGCGTACGTCGCCCCGCGGGCGAAGACGAACCGGGCGTGGGCATCGGCGGCCAGCGCGGACGGGTGCATGCTCCGCTGCACCACGGTGGCCAGCCGCTGCTGCCGGTAGCGCTCGAACTCGCCCTCCTCGAACGCCGGACGCCGGACCATCTCCGCCAGCAGCGGCAGCGCCCGCGGCAGGTGTTCCGCCTGGCAGGATACGGCCACCGTGGTCGAGTCCCACCCGGTTGCCGCGCCGAAGCTCGCACCGATGTCCTCCAGCGCCCGTGCAAGCTCCACGCTCGAACGCTTCCCGGTTCCTCCTTCGAGCGCGTCGCCGGTCAGCACCGCCAGGCCGGCGTCCTCGGCGGCGGCGGCCGTCTCGCCCGCGCGCAGCACCACCATCGCCGTCACGATCGGGAAGGTGGCCTGCGAGACCACGCGCACATCCATCCCGTTTCCCAGGCGTCCGCCGCCGATCCGGGGGAACTCGTAGCGACGGATCGGCCCGGGGGCGGGCGGTGGCCGGCGTGCGCTCATGCCTCCGGGCCTTCCCCAACGGGCGGACCACCCGGGATGTACCGCACGCTCACCCGGTTGGCCGGGTGCAGGAAACGGCGGCCCCATGCGCGCGCCTCCTCCGGGGTGACGCCTCGCAGCCTGGACAGGTCGTCGTTGAGACGCGCGGCGTCCCCGAAGGAGGTGGCGTACATCGAGAGGAGGTCGGCCCGGGACTCCACGCGCTGCAGTTCCCTGAGGGTGCGGGTCTCCGCTCCGACCACAGCCCGCGCCACTTCGTCGCGCTCCAGCGTCGCCGCATCGTCGATCTCGGCCGCGACCGCGCGCTCCAGGTCGTCGATGGCGGTGTCGGGGAATCCCGTCGCGACGACCAGGAAGATGGTGACGCCCGTGGTGAGCGGCAGGAGGTGGCAGCCGGCCGACTTCGCGAGGCGCGTGCGCACGAGGCGGTCGTAGAACCGGGAGGATCGTCCCGAGCCGAGGCAGTACGACACCACCTCGCCCGGGTAGAAGGCGTCGGTGGTGAAGGGCGGCACCCGCGCGGCCATGTAGACCCTGGGCAGCGGCACGGCGGCGTGAACGTCGGTGCGCAGGGTTTCTCCGGTGGCGAAGGGGATCGTCGCCGTGCCGGGGACGGGGGGCGGGGGCGGGCCCGCCGGGATCTCCTCGAAGTAGCGCCGCACGCGGCCCAGCGCGTGGTCCGGGTCGAAATCGCCGCAGACGGAGATCACGGCGTTGTTGGGGAGGTAGTAGGTGGCGAAGAAGTCGTGCACGTCGTCGAGCGTGGCGGCGGCGATGTCCTCCATGGCGCCGATGACCGTGTGGCGGTACGGATGGGTCGCCGGAAAGAGGAGCGACTGCATCCTCTCGTCCCAGTCGCCGTAGGGCTGATCGTCGTACCGCTGGCGTCGTTCGTTCATGACAACGTCGCGCTGGTTCTCCAACTTCTCCTCGGTCATTGCGGGGAGCATCCAGCCCATGCGATCCGATTCCAGCCACAGGGCCAGATCCAGCTGGTGGGACGGCACCGTGTCGTAGTAGTTGGTGCGGTCGAACCAGGTCGTGGCGTTGGCCGTGCCCCCCACGCGCTCGATGTGCTGGAAATGCCCGTTCTTCGGGACGTGCGCGGAGCCCTGGAACATCATGTGCTCGAAGAGGTGCGCGAACCCCGTACGGCCCTGCGGCTCGTTCCTGGAGCCCACGCGGTACCAGAGGTTGACCCCCACGACCGGGGTGGTCCGGTCCGGCGCCAGGACAAGCCTCAGGCCGTTGGCGAGCGTGTGTTGCCGGATCTCGATCATGTCCCTGCCAGCGAGCCCCCCGTCGTTCCCAGAAGACGCCGGTTGCGCCATCTTCCATGCGTGCGACAACACTCTCGCGATTGGCGGGAACCTGCAAGGAGGCGTGCAACGTGGGCTTCATTCCCTTCCAGATGGAGCGGTGGCAATCCACCTGGGAACATCGGGTGGACTACAACCTGTCGGAGAGCGGCGTTCATCCACTGACCGTCGGCGAACTGCTGTCGCTGGCCGGCCGGTCCACCGATCTGGCGGACGTTCGGCTCGGTTACGGGCAGTCCAACGGCTCGGACGAGCTGCGGTCGCTGATCGCGTCGCTGTATCCCGGTGCTTCGGATCGATCCGTGGTCGTCACGATCGGCGGTGCCGAGGCGAACTTCGTGGGATTCTGGGAGCTGGCGGCGGCAGGCAGGCCGGTTGCGGTCATGCTGCCCAACTACATGCAGGTTCCCGGGCTGATCGAGAACTTCGACGGGGGATTCATCCCCTTCCACCTCGATGAGGAGAGCGGTTGGCGCCCCGACCTCGACCAGCTCGAGACCGCGCTGCGGGCCGGTGCGGGGTTCATCCTGATCACCAACCCCAACAACCCCACCGGCGTGGCCCTGACCCTGGCAGAAATGAACGACATCGTCGCCCTGGCCGACAGGTACGGCGCCTGGATTCTGGCGGACGAGGTGTACCGTGACGCCGAGGTGGGTGAAGAACCGGTGCCTTCCTTCTGGGGACTCCATGACAGGGTTCTGGTGACCAACACCCTGTCGAAGGCCTACGCGCTCCCCGGAGTGCGCCTGGGGTGGGTGGTGGCGCCCGACGACGTCGCGGAGCGGCTGTGGGCCCGCACGGACTACACGACGATCGCTCCTCCGTCGCTCTCGGACGCGCTGGCCACCGTCGCGCTTTCCCCGGAGGTGCGTCCGCGGATCATCGCACGGACGCGCGGCATCATCCGCAACAACCTGGGTGTCATGACCGAGTGGATGGGAGCGCATGGGGATCTGTTCAGCCACACGCCGCCCGACGCTGGCGCGATCTGCATGGTGCGCTACCACGCAGACACGCCTTCGCTCGAACTCGCCGAGCGGCTCCGGGTCGAGCACAGCCTGCTGATCGTTCCGGGCGCCCACTTCGGAATCGAGGGAACGATGCGGATCGGGTTCGGCCCGCCCGAGGAGGAGCTGGTGTGGGCGCTGGAGCGGCTGGGATCGGTGTTCGCGGCCGCGGGGGCGGTTTAGCGGGCGGTTCAGGGGGCGGTCTGGCTCGCGTCAGTCGTCCAGATGGACCGCCGCCAGGCAATCCGGCTCGTCGTACCCCGCGCGGTTCACGGACCGTGAGACGGGGCGAAGGTTCAGCTCCGGCACCTCGGCGCCGTCCAGGATGCCGCGCAGCGACTCCGGCGCCGTGCCGCGGGCGAGCCAGTCGTCCCAGCGGCGCGCGGGGAGGATGACCGGGACGCGGTCGTGGAGCCAGCGGATGGCGCCGGGAGCGTCCCGGGTGAGGATCGAGAACGTCACGAGGCGGGAACCGGTGGGAGACCGCCACGCCGACCAGATCCCGGCGAATGCGAGGATTCCGCCGGCCGCCGGGTGAATCCAGTAGGGCTGCTTCCCGGACGGGCGGCTCTCCCACTCATAGAAGCCGTCGGCGGGCACCAGGCAGCGGCGCGCCAGGAACGACTCCCGGAAGCCGCTGCGTGTGTCCACCGTCTCGGATCGGGCGTTGATCATGCGGGGTCCGACGCGGGGGCTCTCGGCCCAGTGGGGGACGAGTCCCCACCGCATGAGGCCGGCCCGCCGCCCTCCCGGCGCGGCGATCACGACCGGCGCGTCCTCGGTGGGCGCAATGTTGTAGCGGGGACGGTGGTCGCGAAGGCCGGAGGTGATTTCGGCCGCGAAGGCGCCTGCGATTGCGTCGACCTCGCTCGCCAGGGTGAAGCGGCCGCACACGGGATCACACGCCCGGCGGTGAAGCCTCCGCGGCCGCGTGCATGTCGGTCGCGCGCGCGGCGGCCGCGATCTCCCTCACCACGAAAAAGCCGTCTTCCCCCTGCTCCTGGTAGAGCGGCATGAGGAGCCGGCCACTGTTCGGCACGGCCACTTCGCCCCGGCGGTCGTCGCCCACGACATCTCCTGCGCGCACCGGCTGAAAGTTGCGGAAGCCGAGCCGCATGCGGTAACGGTCGCGGGGCTCGACCGGATGCCGGTAGGTGCTCTCCAGCACCCGGGGCAGTCCCCGGTACGCACTTCCCAGCGCGCTGGACGCGGCAACCGCCTCGGGCGCGTCCCCGTCCTCGAGCAGGCCCGCGGCCCGGATCGCCAGCCATACCGCGCTGGCCGCCCGCACCCTGGCCTCGGCCTCCTCGTGCTGCCCGCACTCGAAAACGGCCGCCGTGTACCCCAGGTGGTCCATGTAGCTGTTGAAGGTGCCTTCCAGGTGCTCGTCGAGCTTCATGACCAGCGGTACCGGTATGGCCATCGCAAAACGCTTGTTCCGCGCTGTATCGGTTGCGGTTGTGAAGGCCCCGCCGCCACCCGAAGTCGTGTGGATGTCAAGCACATGCACCGGGCCGCGGCGGCTCCGCGCGACCTCGTCGAGCACTTCGATGATCCGGACCATTTCCAGATCCTCGGACTCGGGCGGCCAGCCATCTGCAACACACGAGGACCTCGCCTCCGCGACAGAGCGGGACCTCGCGCCCGCAACAGCGCGGGACCTCGCCTCCGCGACCCTGGCCGGCGTCCACGCGCGGTTCAGATCGTACGCGATGAAGCGCCGTCCGGCCCCAAGCGCCGGCAGGTTGCCCGCAACGGCGATGAAATCCCCCTTCACACAGCCCCTGCGGGCGGCGATGGTCGCGACCATCGTCTCCAGGGCTCGCACACCGGCCGGCTCGTTCCCGTGGAGCCCGCCGATGCACAGGAGCAGCGGTCCCGGCGCGTCGCCCCTTACGCGGCCGATGACGCCGGCGGGCAAGGCGGCGGGCAAGGTGGCGGTCATGCCGTCCCCGCGCTCCCGGTCCCCCCGTCCCGTCACCGGACTGCTAGTCCCCCTGCAGCCGCTCTTCGAGGAGGTGATAGGCCATCGGCATGAAATCGGTTTCGCTCACGAGGCCGACGAGCTGCCCGTCCTGCACCACCGGCAAGGCAGATACGCGGTTGCTCCGCATCCTGTTGATCGCCTCGAGGGTGGGAGTCTCGGGCGAGACCGTGATCGGATCGCGCTCCATGACGTTGCTCACCGGCATGCTCTCGGCTTCCGCCTGCGTCCGGCCTTCGGCCATCAGGCGCAGGATCGAACGGTAGGACACGATGCCGACCAAGTGGTGCTCGTTGTCCTCGATCAGCACGTGGCGGATCTGCCGCACGTGCATGAGATAGGCCACCAGCTCCACGAGTTCGTCCTGGTTGACCGTCGTCAGGGACGTGGTCATGTACTGCTCGACGCGCATGTAATTGTGCTTCCAGCCTCCGGCCTCGCTCAGCTCGGCGTGCTGCCACCGCGCGACCGGCAGACCGTTGTTCTGCTGGCGCACCGTGGCCGAAGTGAGCGCCGCAAGCTGCTCGCCCCTGGTCCCCGCCCCCTTGAGCTTGCTCAACGACTTCAGCGCCCAGCTCGACCCGGTCACGCCCGCCGACACCCGCTCCTCGAACACCCCGAGGTACCGGTCCACCTCGGTCTTGTACACCGGGTAGTGGCTCAGGCCGTCATGGGCCAGCGGCAGCAGCGTGTCCAGGATCAGGCGGTCGGCGGGGCCGCTGTCTCCGTCGAGCCACGCCATCCCGGCGCGCAGTCCGAGCCGCGAGGCGGCAAGAAAGTTCGCCTTCGCGTCGTCGAACTCCATGCGCTCGGTGATGTCCGGAACGGCCTTGGCAACCCCCAGCACGGCCCCGATCCAGAACACCGTGTTGGCCATCTCGTCCAGGGTGGAGGGTCCGGCCGGCAGGGCGCGGCACTCGATCCGCAGGTGCGGCTTCCCGTTCGAGATGCCGTAGCAGGGGCGGTTCCACCGATACACGGTGCCGTTGAAGAGCTGGAGAGCGTTCAGCCTGGGCACACCCCCCGCGTCCAGCACGGCCAGTGCATCCTCGTCGATGTCCATGGCGAGCAGGACGCGGAAGGTGGCGATGTCCTCCTGGAAGAGTTCAGTCACCGACTTCTCCAGCCAGCTTCCTCCGAAGCGCACGCGCGGACTCATCTCCCGCATGTGCAGGTCCGCCCCGCGCGTATCCAGCGACTGCTGGAAGAGCGCGATCCGGGTCTCCGCCCACAGGCGGCGACCGAAGAGGAGCGGCGAGTTGACGGAAGCCGCCAGAATGGGGCCGGTGACGGCCTGGGCCACGTTGTAGAAGTGCGCGAACTCCTCGGCGGAGACCTGGAGATGCACCTGCGCGCTGGTGTTGCACGCTTCGAGCATGACCGAGTCGTGCTGGATCATCAGTTCGTCGGTGCCCCTGATGCGCAGGCGAAACCCGCTCCCCGCCTGGTTCATCGCCTCGTTGAGGGCGTAGTAGCGCGCCCGCGGCGTGATGTTGTCGAGGGAAAGGTCCGACTTCGTGAGCGTGGGCAGAATGCCTGTCAGCACGGCTTCGGAGCCGTGAAGCCGGGCGGCGTCCCGCACGCGCGTGACATAGCCGTCAAGCTCCCCGTGCATGTCGGAGAAACAGGATCCCTCGAGCAGCCGCGGCGACAGGTTGGCCTCCAGGTTGAACCGGGCCAGCTCGGTCGTGAAGGGCTCGTCGTCGAGCTCCGCGAGCACCTCGACCGCCACCGGCGCGGGCCGCCAGGCGCGGTCGACGAGAAAGAACTCCTGCTCCGCGCCGAACCGTCGCACGCCGGACTCGATCCGGCCGTCGTCGAGAAGCCGCTCCATTGCCTGAAGGTCCCTCAGGAGCGCACGCGTGAAGACGCGGATCGCCTCGGGAGATGTCTTGGGTGTCAGGTCTACGCCCATAGCCGCTCCAACCGCTCGCGGGTTCGCAAAGTCTGATTTTGTATCACGGAGGCCTGTCGACGGCCGTCGCGACGGATTCTATCGGGAAAGGCCGTGCTAGCGAAAGGTCGCGATGGCCGCGAGCGCCTTTTTCGTGATCGCAGGGACCCGGACCTCGTCGGCGGGATACCCGGTCACGAGCAGCAGGAACGGACGCTCGTTGGGCGGCCTCCCCAGGATCTCGTTGAGGAAGTTCATCGGCGAAGGGGTGTGGGTGAGGGTCGCCAGGCCCGCGTGGTGCAGGGCCGTGATGAGGATGCCCGTGGCGATCCCCACGCTCTCCTGCACGTAGTAGTTCTTGAGCTTGCCGCCGTCGCGTCCGACCATGTAGCGCTCGGCGAAGATCGCGATCAGGTACGGCGCCTTCTCCAGGAACGGCTTGTGTTCGTCCGTTCCGAGCGCGGCCAGCGCGTCGAGCCACTCCTGCGGGGCGCCGCCGCGGTAGAACGCGCGCTCCTCGGCTTCGGCCGCGACGCGAATGCGGGCCTTGATCTCCGGATCGGAGACCGCGACGAAGTGCCATGGCTGATGGTTGGCGCCGCTCGGAGCTGTTCCCGCCGCCCGTATGCACTCCTCGATCACGCCGCGCGGGACGTGCCGGTCGCTGTATTCCCTGACCGTGCGGCGGCGCTGCACCTCGGCACGGAACTCCTCGGCCCTCCGCGCCATCTCGGCGGGCGGCCGCTCGATCCACGACTCGAGGGGAAGGTAGCGCGGCCCGCTCAATGAAGGATCCGCCCCGGCCGCACCGGCCACATCAGCCGCCCCGGCCGCATCGTCACGGTCCGTCGCGGCCCTTGAGCCGAACGTACGCGGCCACGGCGTCCCCGCCACCCAGCTCCTGCACCACGCTCGCGGCCGGAACGCGCAGGGAGCGCGACAGGAAGCGTACGTTCACCAGCCCGACGACCTCCTCGTCCGACAGCGCGATGTCGCGCCATTCGGAGGCGACGCGCGCGCCGAAGCGCTCGTAGGCCCCGGCAAGAAACCCCGGCGAACCGTTGAGGGGAACATGGAAGTCACCCGCGTGCACCGAGTACCGCCGCGCGATCTCCAGCCAGCTCTCGCCGCGCCTTCGCTGCGCCACCACCACGTCGGGCGGAACCCCGGCGCGGCTGGCGAGACGCAGGACGACGGGAATCTCGTCGGTGGACAGGTTCCAGCGGGTGAGGACGGCGACCTCGCCGGCCGGGGTGCCGAAATACTCCCCTACCGCGCGGAGGAACGCCGTCGCGTCCGGGTCGAGCGCGTCCCCTTCCTGCGCCTCGAGCACTCCGGGCGCAAGCGCGAAGAGCAGCACCGCCGCCGCTCCCGATCTTCTTGCATGCCACATTCCGCGTCTCCTGTCCGTCCAGAAATGTCACCGCACCGGGGCGCGCCCGCCAGCCCGTGCAGCCGCCGCGCCACGGCCGCTCAGAGTCCGCAGCGCCCGCTCGCGGGCCGCCGCGACCGGGGAGCACCCTGCGGCGTCCGCCTCGCGGAAGATCGCGGCAAGCGACTCACCAATGGCGCGCACGCGCGACTCCAGGTCGGCCGGATCGAGGATGCCCCGCTCCATGAGGCCGAACGACATCGCCCCGCCGCCGTTGATGATGTAGTCGGGCGCGTAGAGGATCCCCCGGGCCCTCAGTCGCTCCGCGTACCCGGGATCCTCCAGCTGGTTGTTGGCGGGTCCGGCCACGACGCGGCAGCGCAGCCGCGGGATCGTGCGCCCGTTGAGGGTCGCGCCGACCGCGCCGGGCGCGTACACGTCGCAAGCGGTGCCGTAGACCGCGTCCGGGTCGACCGTGGTCCCGCCGCACCGCGCGGCGACCGCCACCGCGCGCTCCCGGTCGATGTCCGACACGAGCACGCCGGCGCCCGAATCGCGCAGGAGGCGCGCAAGGGCGCCGCCAACGTCTCCCACGCCCTGAATCAGCACGGTCTTCCCCGTCAGGTCCGGGCTGCCGTCGACGTGGTTGATCGCCGCCACGATGCCCGCGTGAACCCCGACGGCCGTGTACGGGCTGGGATCGGGCGGCGGGCTGCCGTCGCGACTGCCCGCCACCGACTCCGTGAGTGTCGCCAGGAAGGTCATGTCCTCCCTGGTGGTCCCGAGGTCTTCTCCGACGCTGTAGCCTCCGTCCAGGACGTTCAGGACCCGGGCAAACCGTCTCAACAGGCTGCGCCGCCGTTCGCCCTCGATCGGCCCGGGGACCGCCAGCACTGACTTGCCGCCTCCGTAGGCGAGGTCGATCGCCGCCCACTTGCTGGTCATGCCCTCGGCCAGCCTCATGGCGTCCTGCAGCGCCTCACCAGGCGAGGCATAGCTCTTGAGGCGGCAACCGCCGGTGGGGCGGCCCAGCGTGTCATCGTGAAGTGCCACGAAGATCCAGCTCCCGGTCTCCCGGTGGTACGACGAGACCACCCCGAGTCCTTCCCACCGTTCGATAAGCGATTCCAGGTTCACCTGGGACGATCCTCCTTTCTGTACACGAAGCGCAGTCCCGACCAGTCCCGGTCGATCGCGCAGATCTTGTTGTCCACAAGGCCGGCCGCGAGACCCGCGCGCCGCACGTCCGACTCGCGGATGTCGCTGGCCAGCCTGCCGGCGAGCTTCGGCCAGGCAAGCCAGAGCCCCCCGTTCCAGTTCAGCTGCGGGCGGAAGCGCTCCACGGTCCCCGGAAGCGCCGCCAGCGACGGAAGGAAAGCTACGATCACATCGTAGCGACGCCGGCCGGAAAAGGCGTGGTCGACGACCACCGAGGCCGCAAGGTCCAGCGCCTCGGCGAAGTCGGCCGGGCCGCCCGCCCACCCGACACGATGCCCCTCCCCGATCCCCAGCTTGCGCGCGAGTGGGGTTCCCGAGTAGCCCGCCATGTCATCCTCCATAAGCCCTGTCGATACGTTTCAGTAGTTTTTGGAGCCATTGGACGAGGCTCGCGAGCACCGGGAGCGGCGAGGCGCCCGAGGCCCGCGGAAAACCACCACCTGCCGAGAGGCCACCACCGATGGAATGGATAGCGCATCCGGAAGCCTGGGTTGCATTGGCCACCCTGGCCGTGCTCGAAATCGTTCTCGGGATCGACAACATCATCTTCATATCGATCCTGGCCGACAAGCTGCCCGCGGAACGCCAGGCGCGCGCCCGCCAGCTCGGCCTCCTGCTGGCCATGGTGACGCGACTCGCGCTGCTGGGCACCATCAACATGATCATGCGGCTGACCGAGCCCCTCTTCAGCCTGGTGGGACACGCGTTCTCGGGCCGCGATCTCATTCTGGTCATCGGGGGACTCTTTCTCCTGACCAAGGCCACCCGCGAGATTCACCACCGTCTGGAGGGCGACGACGATCACGCCGGCAAGGTCGGCGCCGCGAGCTACGGGGCTGTTCTCGTGCAGATCGCCATCATGGACATAGTCTTTTCGCTCGACTCGGTCATCACGGCGGTGGGGCTTGCGGAGGACTTCGCCGTCATGGCCATCGCGATCGTGCTCGCGGTAGTGGTGATGTTGCTGGCGGCCAGCGCGGTTTCGCGATTCGTGAATGACCACCCGACGGTCAAGATGCTGGCCCTGAGCTTCCTCCTCCTGCTCGGCATGACGCTGGTCGCCGAGGGCTTCGGACAGCACATCCCGAAGGGGTACATCTACTTCGCGATGGGCTTCTCGGTCTTCGTAGAGGGGCTGAACCTGCGCGCCAGGGCCGGCCGGCCGGTCAAGCTCCGGCGGCCACCGCGGAAACCGGCCCCGCAGGCCGATCCGCCGGGCGCGTCGTCCGCCTGAGTACGCCCGAGAGGATTCGAACCTCTGGCCTCTGCCTCCGGAGGGCAGCGCTCTATCCAGCTGAGCTACGGGCGCAAGCAGCAGTAATGATCCGAAACGGCCGATCACCGGTCAAGGGGAACGGCCCCGGGCGCCCCAGGAGGAACGGCCCCGGGCGCCCCAGGAGGAACGGCCCCGGGCGCCCCAGGAGGAACGGTCCAGGAGGACGGGCGTCATAAGCCGAGTTCTGTGTCCCGCCACGAGGGCGGGGCGGAATCATCTGTCTGGGATCCGGATTGCTCCGAACCTCTAGCGGCCTACCCGGGACTTGTCATGGGACAGGCGGCCCCTCGTCCCCTATTTGGCCTTGCTCCGGGTGGGGTTTGCCATGCGACCCCTGTTACCAGCGGCCCGGTGCGCTCTTACCGCACCCTTTCACCCTTGCCTGTGTCCCGGGGGGACCATCGGCGGTCTGCTCTCTGCGGCACTTTCCGTCGCCTCGCGGCGCCCGGGCGTTACCCGGCACCCTGCCTTGCGGAGCTCGGACTTTCCTCCGTCCGGCAAGCCCTGCGGACTCCCGGCGGCGATCCCTCGGCCCGTCCTCCTGGACCTCAATGATCATACCGAACGCACGATGCCGTCGATACCCGCCTGCGGCAAGCGCTCCTCCGGATGCGTGTGGCGGGATCTTCGTGACAAACGCCTAACTCAAGTCACCCCAACGGAACATATGTCTTGCCATATCGGTGAATTCATGCGATCATTGGTCCGTGCCGTTTCCCGAGTCCATGCCCTTCCCAACCTGGACGCCCCAGTTCGGAATGACCCGGAACCGCTTCGCGAAGGCTTCGAGAGCCACCTTCCGGCTCCTCGCGACAGTTGCGCTCGGCGCGACCCCAGGCACCACGTCCGCAGCATCCACCGCCGGTCCGTCGACACCCGGATTCATCCCGCACGACGACGAGACCGTTGTGGTTTACCTGGTGCGCCACGCGGAGCGAGCAGAAGACGGAACCGACGATCCGCCGCTGGCCCTTGCCGGGCAGATCCGGGTGCAGCTGCTGCTGGGGATGCTCGCCGACGTCGATCTCACCCACGTGCACACGACGGACTTCAAGCGTACGCGCGACACGGCCCGCCCCTTTGCCGAGAGGGCCGGCGTGGAACCCGCAATCTACGATCCGCGCGAGCTCGAGGCGTTGGCCGCGGAGATCGTGACGACCCCGGGACGGCACTTCGTCGCCGGCCACAGCAACACCACGCCGCAACTGGTCGCGGCGCTCGGAGGCGATCCGTCGGATCCGATCCACGAACTCGAGTACGACCGGCTCTACATCCTGGTGATCCGGCCGGACCAGCCTGCGATGACGACCCTGCTGCGCTTCGGGGAGCCGTACGTCGAGGGCCTGGATTTCGGTCTGCGGGCCCCCGCGAGCGCACTCAGAAACTGACCACGAGTGCAACGGTAAAGACCTCGTCCAGTTCCTTGCGGGTAACCAGCACCTCGCCCGCGGGCTCGCCCTGACCCGACATGAGGGGGACGCTGGCAAGCGCGGGACGATTGTCGAAGGTCGCGCGGAAGGATGTCTTCAGGCCCAGGTGCTCGTTCATCGAGACGCTCAGCGAGTTGGTCCAGTCGGCGCGCACGTCACTGGGGTCGTCGCCGTTGCCGTCCACCACGAGATCGCTACGCCAGTCCGTGTTGCCCGTCAGCCGCTGTTGGAACTCGCACGACACCCTGACCCCCAGGAAGCGGCCGGTCACTTCCGGATCCGGCACCACGTCCTGCTGGAACGTGTGCGTCAGGCCGTAGGCGGTGCGCAGGTTCCGCCGTTCCGATTCGGTCCAGCGCGTGGAAACGCCCAGCACATTGACGAGACGGCTGTCGATGCCGGCGAACGTGTTGCGCGTCCAGCCCGACTGCACGAAGAACGCGGTCCTGTCCGACACCCTGCGGTCCAGTCGCGACCTGACGTGGTAGTTCTCCGCCGAAGTCATGGTCGTGGATTCCTCGATGAGGTGGTAGTCCTGGAGCGTCCCCACCGCCGTGCGCTTCAGCCGGGTGGTCCGGGTGCGGATGCCTCCGGCCTCGACCTTCACCTCGCTGCGCTCCCATGAGCGCGTCCACGTGGTGGCAATGCCCAGGGTGGACGACTCCGCGTTGCCTCCGGTCTGCACGAAGCTGAGTTCGCTGGAGTTCGTCCACCCGTTCTCGTCCTGTTGCGCGGCGCCGGCGGAGGCCGCCGCCAGCAGAAAACACGCCGCCAATGCAGGCGCCACCCCATGACGTTCCGCCGCTGTCCGCCATATCCTTCCTGCCTTCACTCCTCGCTTCCCCTTTCTGAAGTGTCCCACCGATGGCCCGATACGTTACGGAGTTCACCGGCACATTGTTCCTTGTGCTCACAATCGGCCTGACCGCCGTTCAGGACATCGTGCCGGCGCCCGTCGCCGTCGGCGCGGCGCTGACGGCGCTGGTGTACATGGGCGGGCACGTCTCGGGCGCCCACTACCACCCCGCGGTGAGCATCGCGATCATGGTGCGCGGCAGGCTGGACCGCGGGGACCTCGTCTTCCGCTACCAGACGGTCTCGTAGCCGTCCGCAGCCAGGTTCCAGCGGCGGCCGAAGACGTGAAGGCGCTTCGTGGGCGCATTGCCGGCCGTCAGCATCCCACCGGCATGGGTCCAGGCAAGGACGCTGCCCTCCAGGTTGATCATGTCCACTCCGCGTTCGCGCATCCGGCGGACGTAGGCCGAGCTGCGCGCACCGATGGTGCAGTACGCGACGAGGGTGCGGCCACTCCGCCCGAACTCGTCCATGCGATCCTCGAATTCATCCGCCGTGATCGCTCCCGGCAGCATCGACACGGCCCGTTCCGCCTCGCTCCGCACGTCCACGAGCAGGAAGTCCGCCGATGGCAGCGCCTGCCTGAGCGACGGGGCGGTGATCGTGGGCACATCCGGGTAGTCGGCCCTGATGAGTTCGACCATCCGGGTGATCAGGGCCAACCTGCCCGCCTCCGTGTCCGGGGACTGGGCGCGGGCGGCGGCGACGGGCATGGCGCACGCCAACGCGGCGATCCACAGCCGCCTACCCATGACGGTACGCCGGCCTGAAGACGTCGTTCACGGCGACCACGCGGAAGCCCTCGCGCTCCAGGAGCGAAGCGGCCGCCGACGCGCGCGCGCCGCTGAGACAGTGGACGGCGAGCGCCCCGTCGCGGGGGAGCTCGTCGAGCCTTGCCGCGAGGCGCGTATGCGCGATGTTGGTCGCCCCGTCGACGCACGAGCGCGCGAATTCGGTGGCGCGGCGCACGTCCAGAACGTGCAGCCCGGCCGGGTCGCGTCGGCGCTCCAGCTCGGCGAAATCGATGACCTCGATACTTGCCAGACCGTTGTCCCGCGACCGTAGCGCGTCCAGCTCCCCGGGCGGACACCAGCCCGTCACCCGGTCCAGCCCGATCCGCACCAGGTCGCGCACCGCCTCCTCCACCTGATCCTCCTCGCAGACCAGCGCAATGCGCGACGCCGGGTCGACGTAGCAGCCCGCGATCGTGGGAAAGGACTTGTTGAGCGGCGCGTAGATGGAGCCCGGAATGTGCGCGCTGTAGAACCCCAGCCGATCGACGCGCGTGTCCAGAACGACGGCGCCGGGGTCCGCGGCGACCGCCAGCAGGTCCGCGCCCGCCAGGCGCCGGGGCCGCGGCAGGGGGCCGAGCAGCGGGGGGCCACGGCGGTTCTCGACCTTCATGCGGCCGAAGTACAGGGGGGGCTCGGGCTGACCGTCGAGGATGTAGCTGACGAAGGCATCCTCACCCCCGCGAACCGCTGCCAGCGCGGGGCTGAAGCGCTTCTCGTAACCGGCCGTTGTGTCCGGAACCGCGCCGAGAGCCTTCCCGCACGCGCTGCCCGCGCCGTGTCCCGGCCAGATGCGCAGGTAGTCCGGCAGTTCGAAGACGTCGACGGCGGAGCCGTAGAGGCGCCGCGCCGAGGGCTCCATCTGTCCCGCGTGTCCCGCGGCCGATTCGAGCAGATCGGGTCGGCCGAGGTCGCCCACGAAGATGAAGTCTCCCGAAATCATGCCCATGGGTTCGGACGCGCCACCCGCCCGGTCCGTGATCATGAAGCTCAGATGCTCGGGCGTGTGCCCGGGTGTGTGCATGGCCTGAACACCGATGCCGCCGACGCTGAAGCCGTCCCCGTCCTTGAGAAGCGTGACCTGATCGCGGCCCGCGGCCCATTCGTACTCCCACTCGGGACCGCCTTCCGCCGACAGGTAGGCGCGGCACCCGTAGCGCTCCACGAACTCCAGGCACCCCGAAAGGAAGTCGGCGTGAATGTGGGTTTCGGTCACCGCCGTGATCCGCAGCCCCTCCTGCCGCGCGATCGCCACATAACGGTCCACGTCCCGCTCGGGATCGATCAGCACGGCTTCACGCGTACGCTGGCAACCCACCAGATACGCGTGCTGCGCCAGTTTGTCGTCGACGATTTGTCTGAAGAACATGGGGTTAATCCTAACGGACCCGTGGCCCCGCCTGTCAGAGACCCGGAGCGTGGAAGCTAAGGCACGCTCCCCGAACATGCAGTACCAGACCACTAAAACCAGGGAGGAAGACGATGATAACCGCACGCAGCAATATCCGTATCACCACCGTGGCGGCGTTCACGCTGGCGGCCACCACCGCAACGGCCGCACAGGCCCTCGCAAGCCAGCAGAGAGGAAACGCCGGGATCGGCACCCGCGGTGCCTCGGGGTCGCCGGTCGAGCAGGTCATGCGGCGCGCCGACGCGCTCGAGTTGACCGAGCAGCAGCAGGACCAGCTGGAGGCGCTCCGGGTCGAGGTGCTGGAGGAGAGGACGGCCCGGTCGGCGAAGCTGATGACCCTGGCTTCCGAGGTCCGTGCCGGGATCCGCGAGCCCGCGTCCATGCGGGAAGAGCTGGCAACCCTCCGGGAAGCCGGCGCCGCGACCCGTGGGAACCTCCGCGACCGGCTCGGCGAGATCCTGACCGACGACCAGCAGGGGGAACTCCGGCAGCTGACCAGGCGGGCAGCGTGGCGGGGCACGCGTGGGGCGACACCGCGCATCGGCCGGCAGCACCCCGCGTGGCGCCGCGGCGGCGTGGACCGTGACCGCAGGTGGCCGCGCGCCCAGCAGCGCCGCCGCCGCGGACGCTGAGCCGCACCGTCCACCAGGGGCCCACCCGGCTGGCAGGTCCCGCGCGTTGTGGTATATTCTTCTCCCGCGCCCTGCTAGCTCAACTGGTAGAGCATCCGACTCTTAATCGGCAGGTTCGGGGTTCGAGTCCCTGGCGGGGCACTGCGGCAAGGGGTGGCTTCGGCGCGCGGTCGAGGCCACCCCTTTCCTGTCGGGGCCGCCCCTTTCCTGTCGAGGCCACCACTTTCCTGTCCAAGCCGCCCGTTTTCCTCAGGGAAGGTAGGCGCGCAGGGCCACCACGTCGTCGCCTGCCACCACGTCGTCGCCTGCCGGCACTTCGTCGCCCGCCCGGAGCCGGAATCGGCCCATCGTAGCCGGCAGCAGCGCGAATTCAACGGCGTCCATCACGAGCGCGTCGCCGCCGCCGGCCTCCAGCGTAGCCGAGCCCGAAAGAACCCCCCAGATCTCGCAGGTCTCGCCGCCGAGGCGGGACTCGTACACGGCCCCGCACTCCAGGCCGACGCGCTCCACCACGAACGCGTGGCACTCGGCCAGTACCTCGCGCTTCACGCCGCCGCCTTCCTCGACCTGCCGGGCAGGGGTCGGCGCCGCACCGCCTGGCGAAAAGTCGATCACGTCCAGCGCCCTGTCAACGTGCAGCCTGCGCCGCTTGCCGCCGGGGTCGAGGCGGTCCCAGTCGTGGATCCGGTAGGTCGTGTCGGAGCATTGCTGGATCTCCACGAGCACGATTCCCGACAGGATGCCATGAACGGTTCCGGCGGGGACGAGGATCGCGTCGCCGGGCCGGACAGCCACCCGGTTGAGGCACTCCTGGACCGCGCCGCCCGCCACGGCACGCCGAAACGCCCGCCGGTCGACGCCGGGCCGGAGCCCGTGGATGACGCGCGCGCCCCTGTCGGCGTGAAGGATGTACCACATCTCGGTCTTCCCGGGCTCGCCCGGATGGCGGACGCCGGCGTGCTCGTCGCCGGGATGCACCTGAACCGACAGCGCGTGGCTCGCATCCAGCAACTTGACGAGCAGGGGGAAGACACCCCGCTCGGCGGCTTTCCGCCCCCGCGTGCCCACGAGCCGCACCCCATGGTCGGCCACGAGGCCGGGCAGATCACGTCCCGACAGCGGCCCCCGGTTCACGACCGACGGCTCGTCGGGGTGCCCCGACACCTCCCAGCTCTCGGCGACCACGCCGCGGGGAAGGTCGCGGCCGAGTTCCGCCAGGCGCCGTCCCCCCCACATGTAGTCCCTGAATCGCGGTGCGAAGGTCAGGGGAGCGGCGAGAGGCTGGTGGGCGGCCATGCGTGAAAGATACGGCCACCCGGGACCGCGGAGGGCTGCTGGCCGGGCTGCCGGGTGCCGCTGGCCGGCCGCCGCATCCATCACGGCGCCCGGCCAGCGGGGTCATCTCGTCGTAAACGTGATCGGCAGCTGAACCCAGGCCGGCACGGCCCTCTCGCGATTGAGCGCCGGCGTGAACCGGAACACCGGGGCCACCCGCAGCGCCGCCTCGTCGAGGGCCTGGTGTCCGCTGCTCTCCTGGATCTGCTGGTTCCTCACCACGCCGGTCTCGTCGATAAAGAACCACACGAGCGCGGTGCCTCCGATGCCCGCGTCGCGCAGAAGCGGGGGGTACTCGCGCTCGAGCGCCCTCATGATTTCGGGGCCGTTGACGTAGTCGGGCTTGACCGTGTAAGGCGTAAACATCGGCTGGGCCGCGATGTCCACCTCGGCCTCGGCCTCTCGGGCCTCCGATCGCGTCGTGAACGTGATGGGCAGCTGCACCCACACCGGCACGGCCTTGTCCCTGTTCATCGCAGGCGTGAACCGGAATACCGGCGCGACGCGGAGCGCGGCGTCATCAAGGGCCTGGTGTCCGCTACTCTCCTGTATCTGCTGGTTCCTCACCACGCCGGTCTCGTCGATGAAGAACCACACGAGCGCGGTGCCTCCGATGCCCGCGTCGCGCAGAAGCGGGGGGTACTCGCGCTCGAGCGCCCTCATGACTTCGGGCCCGTTTACGTAGTCGGGCTTGACCGTGAAGGGCGTAAAGACCGGCTGGGCGGAGATGTCCAGCTCGGCGGGCGCTTCCATCTGAGCGTCTTCACCGGTAATCCCGGGGATCACCACCGCGAGTCCAATGACCATCATGGCGCCGAAGAGGAGCATCGCCCCCTGGGCCAGCCTGACCTGCGGAGCCTTGTTCAGGAGGGCACGGATCCGTCGTTCCAGCAGCGAAGGCTGCTCCGCCAGCGCCGCCACGGCGATGCCCGGCAGGATCCGGCCCCTCGTCCCCACGCGCAGCAGCAGGTCGCCGTATAGGGCGCGCCTCTCCGGCCAGCGGCGCATCACGCGGGTGTCGCAGTCCAGCTCCATGGCGAGGTTGAGGCGCCGGTACTGGAGCCACAGCGCCGGATTCCACGGAAACGCGACCAGCAGCACGGCGGCAAGAAAGCGGAGCTGGACGTCGCGCGCCCTCTGGTGCTCCTCTTCGTGCGCCAACACCAGTTCCTGGCGCTCCGGGCCCGCGCCCCGCACCCATTCGGGCAGCACGATGCGCGACGCGATCAGCCCCACGACTGCGGGGCCGGAGCCGTTCGACCACAGCACGCTGCGCCCGAGAAGCCAGCCCTCCCGCCACGACGCGCGACGCCGGACAAAGCGCCAACCCCCGAGCAGGGCCGCGACCGCCAGCATCACCGACAGGACGACCCAGCCCAGCTGCAGCACCCCGTCCAGGGAATGGAGCGCGGAATCGCCTGAAACGGTGACCGCCAGGGGCTCCAGCACGATCGGAGCCGCGGGCGGCGCACCTTCCCCGCCGAGGGCGCCCGCAAGCAATCGTACGGCCGGAAGTATCACCGTGCCCGCGCCGGCGGCGACCCACACCCAGCGCCGTCCGCCGTCGAGCAACCTCTCCAGCGCGAGCCCCGCGACCAGGAAGAGGAGCCCGGCTCCAATCGACCATAGCATCCATGCGGCAGTCATTCGTCTTCTCCTTTCTTCGGGCGGCCGGTCGCCGCCAGGCGTTTGTCGAGCATTTCGCGGAGGCGTCTTACGGCACCCGGCGACAGCTGTTCGTCCGACACCAGCTGGGCCATGAGCAGCTCCGCCGATCCCGAGAAGACCTTGTCCCTCAGGCGGCCGAGCACGGTGCGCCCGGCCTCCGCGCGTCCGAGCAGCGGCTGGTAGCGGTGCGCCCGGCCCTCCTTGACGTGGTTCACCAGGCCCTTCGCTTCCAGGATGCGCAGCATGGTGAGGACCGTGTTGTAGGCCAGGTCGTCGTCAAGGCGGTCGCGGACCTCGGCGACCGTTGCCGACTCCATGTCCCACAGCACGGCCATGATGTCCATTTCCCGCGCGGTAAGCGTTCGGCTCATGCGAGTTCTCCTCTGCGGGCGTGCGCCCGCTCCGTTGGGGCCAACTCCTACATTGTTAGTAGACAATGGGGCGAAATGTTCCCCTATGTCAAATCCGGGCGGCAGGCCTGTGGAAGGCCCTGGGACAACACGTCCGAATGAGGAGCCGGCGGAAGCACTGCCCGACCGGTGAAACACGACTCTGGACCGGACGTAGGATCGGTGGTTATCGTGGTGAACCAAGGGAGCCGGCAAGGGAGGCGTCGAATACGCCCCAAGGAACTCCTGACACGTCGTTGCGGAAGAGAAAGAGTGGCGGGGATGGACAACGATACGGTAACCATCATCCTGACCGTTTTGCTCGCCGTTGGAGGTGCCTATGCTGCCCTGGACAGGCGATTGTCGGGTTTGGCCGAGCGGATTGCCCGCATAGAGGGGAAGATTCAAGTATGGCAGGGCGGCCCTGCTCCCCCGGGGCAAGGGGAGGATTGATGTCTGGAGGAGAAGCCCGCGACACCTGGCTCTACGTCATCAAGCACTCCGGTCGAATCGTTCACGTGGGAATCACGACCGATCCGGCGCGGCGCGAGAAAGAACACCAACGGACATTCGGGGCACATACCTGGATGGAGATCATTGGTAGCGGGCCGTACACCCGCTCGGTGGCCCTGGCCTGGGAAAACGAACAACGCCGATTGGGGTATCCCACGGGACCATAAATCCCGCTGTCAGTTCACAGGGCGCGTGATCTCGTACTCCGTCGGCGGTTCCGCCCCGAGCAGGTGCTCCACGAAGTAGTCCCACCGCCGGCGGATGAAGTAGGGCTCGTTGAGCCCGTGGGCGCGGTCGGGGGCCCACACGAGGTCGTAGTCCTTGTTGGCCTTGGTGAGCTCGTCGATGAGCTGGACCGTCATGGCCGGGTGCACGTTGTCGTCCATGTCGCCGTGCATGAGCAGCAGCTTCCCCTTCAGGTTGGCCACGTGGGTCTTGTTGGCCTCGTCGGTGAAGTTGGTCGTGCCGCTCGCGGAGTCGGCCACCAGCAGTCCCTGGTACTTCTCGGCCCAGTAGATGTTGTAGCTGGCGTTGTCGTGGTTCCCCGCCCCCGAGACGGCCACCTTGAAGAAGTCGGGGTACTGGAACATCGCGTCGGTGGACGCGAAGCCGCCCCCCGAGTGTCCGTAGATGCCTACCCTGTCGAGATCCATGAACGGGTAGCGCGCGGCCAGCTGCTTGATGGCCGTGACGTGATCGGGGAGGCCGTTATCGTTGAAGTCGCCGTAGTAGATGTCATGAAACGCCTTGGAGCGGTGGGGCGTTCCCATGTGGTCGAGCTGAATCACCACAAAACCCAGCTTCGCCAGCGAGAAATCCTCGCCACCGGACTTGAACGTCCATGAGCCCACGCTGCCCACCTGCGGACCCGGGTAGATGTGGTCGATGACCGGGTACAGCGCCGACTCGTCAAGGTTGTCGGGGAAATAGATGAGGCCGTAGATGTCGGTGACGCCGTCGCGGGCCTTCACCGAGAAGACCTCCGGGGCGCGCCAGCCAACCTCCTCCAGCCGCGAGATGTCGGCGGACTCGAGGGTGCGGATGACCTCGCCGGTCGCGAGGCGGCGCAGCAGCGAGACGGGCGGGTCGCCGATCGTGGAGTGCGTGTCCACGACGAAGCGGCCGGAGGGCGACACCGAGATCTGGTGGTTGCCCACTTCGCCCGCGATCGTGGTGAGGCCGCTGCCGTCGTAGCCGACGCGGTAGAGGCGTCCGTAGTAGGGGACTCCCTCCTCGCGCCCGTACGCGGTGAAGTATATGCGCTGGTTGCCTTCGTCGACGTGCCAGATGGCGCCGACCGCCCACGGGCCGCTTGTGACCTGGTTCTTGACCGTCCCGTCCTTCGAGAAGCGCCAGATGTGGGCCCATCCGTCGCGCTCCGACCACCAGAAGGCGTCGTCGGTGGTCTCGGAGACGAACCACGAGGTCGGGTTGCGCTGCGCGGTCTCGACCCAGGTGCGCGACTCGTCGCCGGCGATGAGGCGGAAGTCCCCCGTGGCGGCGTCCACCTCGGCCAGATGATTGCTCTTCGACGCGCGCGTCTCCCAGTTCATGTACGCGAACCGCGAGTCGGCGGACCACAGCGAGTCCACCTGGGAGCCGGCCAGGTAGAGGCGGTTCGGCCGCGGCTCAAGCTCGACGCGGATGTTGCCGACTTCCGCGACGGGGCTGGCGTCGCCGTCGGATCCAGCCGCCGCGGCGCTCAGCACCTCGCCCACGTCGAGGATGTGGAAGGCCGGCAGCGGCACGACGGAGTCGCCCGGCAGAGCGTAGGGCTGCGAGTAGTGCACCGTGCGCTGCGGCGTGTAGGAGACGTAGTGATGGTGCTCGACACCGCGCTGGTCCATGCGCTGCACGAGGATCCTGCGCGAGTCGGGGGACCAGTAGACGTCCGGCCTGCGGACGCGCTCGTTGCGGATGTCGTTGGGGCGCGGGTAGGCCAGCCCGTAGCCGTTGAACTCCTCGCCGTCGGTGGTCAGCTGGATGGTGTCGCCGCCGCCCGCGGGCCGGATGAACAGGTTGTGGTCGGTGACGAAGGCCTCCCAGCGCTCGTCGGGCGACTCGACGAACGGCGTGTCGTCGGGCAGCGTGTCGCCCACCATGCACATGTACTCGCCGAGGTCGCATTCGAAGCGCCTGGCGCCGGTTTCAAACGCGATCCGCCCCTCGTTGTCGTCGACGAACTCGAAGTCCTCGAAGGGGAGTTTGCCGGGCACGTAGCTCGTGTCCGCCGCCACCGAGAGCGCCGCCGCCAGCCGCGCGTGGTCGAAGAGCGGCCGCTTCACGTTGGCCGCCGGATCCACGAAGGTGAACTCGTGCCCCGCGCCGGTGTTGTTGCGGTACCAGAACCGGTCCGTATCGTTGATCCAGTTAGGCGTGACGGGCCCGCCGCGATGAGAGGCGAGGTGTGCCAGTTGAGCAGGAGTTCCGCGCGGTGGTAGTCGACGTCCTGCGCGGCTGCGGGAGCGACCGCCACCATCATCAGGAGGCCTGAAATGCAACTGATCCAGCGTCTGTTCATGGCTCCGTTCTCTCCGTTGAAGAAAGCTGCCCGGCGTTCGTCCATCTTGGGCCCGGCCGGGCCGGCGGGCAAACGGGTGCCGGGGGCCGGTCGCCTGCGGGCCTCGCTGCTGCCGTGCGTGCCGCTGCCTCCGCGCCTGCCGCTGCTGCTGTGCGTGCCGCTGGCCGCCTGCGACGAGCCGGCATCCACGACCGGCGAAGCGGCGGGCCCCGCCGTCCGGGAGACGGCACGCGTCGACGCCCGGCCGGCCGGCCGCGCCGAGGTGCTCCGCTACCCCAGCCTGGGGGGCAACATCCGCGGCGAACTGCACATGCTCCCCCCGGTCAGCACCGGACCGATGAGCCCCGCGTGGTCGCCCGACGGCAGCTGGATCGCCTTTGCGATGGCGGGCGACATCTGGAGGATTCCCGCGGGCGGCGGCGCGGCCGAGCAGCTGACGCAGGGACCGTGGTACCACTTCGAGCCGAGCTGGAGCCCCGACGGATCGCGCATCGTGATGACGGTGGAGACGGGAGACGGGCTGGACATCGCGCTGCTGGACCTGGAGCGGGGCGAGGTCACCCCGCTGGTGGAAGGCGGCGGCGTGGACATCCAGCCGTCGTGGGGCCCCGACGGGCGCTACGTGTACTTCGCCACGACCGGCCGCGGCATGGACATTCACCGGATCGACATAGCCACCGGCACGCGCGAGGCCGTGGTCGACGGGCCGGGCAGCGAGTACCAGCCGCGCGTCTCAAGCCAGGGCGTGCTGGCCTACATGGCCCCGTCGCCGGGCATCGTCGGCAGCGGAGCGATCTGGACGCTGGCGCTGCACGGGGCGGGGGCGGACCCGGGGGCGGGGGCGGACCCGGGGGCGGGGGCGGACCCGGGGGCGGGGGCGGACCCGGGGGCGGACCCGGTCCTCGTCCGCGCGGAAGAGACCGCATACCGCGCCCGCCCCGACTGGCTGCCCGACGGCGGCGGCCTGGTCTACGTGTCCGACGACGCGGGCTCCAACGACCTGGTGCTGATCGCCGCCGACGGAGGCAACCCGCTCCGCCTGACCGGCGGGCTCAGCCACGAACTCACCCCGCGCGTCAGCCCGGACGGCACCGAGATCGCCTTCGTGTCCAACGGGGAGGGCGCCACCCGGCTCCATGTCATGGCCGTCTCCGGAGGGGCGCGGGGGTCATGGCGGACGCTGGACGTGAGCGACCGCACGCACGCCACACCAGTCGGGACGCTGCGCGGCACGGTGCTCGACGAGAGAGGGCGCCCGACGCCTGCCCGCGTCGCGGTGGTCGCAGCGGACGGCCGTGGCCACGCACCGCGCGGGGGCTTTCACCGCGTGCTGTCGCCGACCGAAACGCACTACTTCCGGACCGGCGGCGCCTTCGAGGTGGAGGTGCCCGCGGGCGAGGCGACGGTGGCCGTGCGGCGGGGCCTGGAGTACCGGCCGATCGAGTTCACGGTGGACGTGCCCGCCGGGGGAATCGCCGAAACACGTTTCGGACTGGCGCGCCTTGTCGACGCCGCCGCCGCGGGCTGGCACTCGGGCGACACCCACGTCCACGACCTGCACCAGGGACGCTACGGCCTCACACACGCCGACTTCTTCAACGACCTCGTCAGCGAGGACCTGGGAGTCTCGATCGCCCTCATCCACATGGACGGGACCCGGCTCATGGGACGCTGGGACGACCTCACGGGACACCCGCATCCCCTCTCCACCGACGACCACATCCTCCAATACGCTCAGGAATTCCGCGGATCGTTCGGCCACGTGGGCCTGGCGGGCATCCGGAAGTTCATCACGCCGCTGGTCGGTGGCGCCGGCGGCACCGCGTTCGCCGCGGACGTGCTCAACGCCGACTACCTCCTGGCAGCCCGCGAGCAGGGCGGCACCGGTGGCTTCATGCACCCGTTCACCGGCTCCGTGGCCACGCCCCAGGCCGTGAGCGCCTCGGAGATCCCCGTGGATGTCGCGCTCGGCGCCGGCGACTTCTACGACGTGATCTGTTTCTGGTACGACGAGCTCGCCAACGCCGAGATCTACTACCGGCTGCTGAACGCGGGATTCCGCATCGCCGCGACCGGTGGCACGGACAACTTCTCGGACGTGTGGCGGGATCCGGGGCCGGGCGCGAGCCGCACCTACGCCCGTATCCATGGTGAGCTTTCGGTGGATTCGTGGCTGGAGGCAGTGAGGGAACTGCGCACCTTTGCCACGAACGGGCCGCTGCTGTTTTTGACGGTCGACGGCGTCGAGCCCGGCGGCGAGATACGCGTGCCGGAAGGGGACGGCGGCGAGCGCGTGGTGACGGTGGAGGTCGCATCCAACAGCCCGCTGGACGCGGTCGAGATCGTGGTCAACGGCGCCGTCGCCGCGACCCACGACGCGGCCGCGATGGGCGAGCGCTTCCGGGTGGAGAGCCGCGTGCGCCTGGACGGAAGCGGCTGGATCGCGGCGCGCGCGCTGGGGCCGGCATCGCCGCTGGTCGCCGACAGCTACGCCTTCGCCCAGACCAGCCCCGTGTGGGTGATGGCCGGCGGGCGCCAGTACCGGTCCGCCGAGGACATCCGCTTCCTGCTTGAGGCCGTGGAGGCGTTCCGCGTGCGGGTCGTCGTGCGCGACCGCTGGGTCACCGCCGCAGATCGCGAACAGCTGCTGGCGCGTGTGGACGAGGCAGCGTCGGTGTACGCGGGGCTGCTGCAGGACCTGGACGCACGTTGAGTCACGCACATGAGTATGTGAGTATGTGAGTATGTGAGTATGTAAGAACTTGACAATTTGCATATATTGTAGAGATTTCCAGACACGAGCCTTTTGGCGCCAACAGGGGGAACCCCAATGACCACAGTCGCTGCGACCACACTGCGAACCACGATCTCCGATCTCCTCGATCGTGTCGTTCATCATGGCGAGCGGATTGCGGTTGAGCGGCACGGCAAGCCCGTGGCCGCCCTCGTCAGCCCGGACGACCTCGAGTTGCTCGAAGAGATCGAGAACCGAATGGACATCGAGGCTGCCCGGAGAGCGCTCAGGGAGCCCGGTCGGCGGAGTTGGGACGAGGTAAGGGCCGATCTCGTTCGGCAGGACGACGCCACGGCTTGACCGACGTCCCGCAATACGCCGTCTACCTGACGCTCGCGGCAGAGCGGGCACTCAGGAAGATCGCCGATCGGACCGCCCGCAAGCGCATCATCCGGGCGATCGACGGGCTCGCGACGACCGCGCGGCCACCTCAATCCGTGAGAATCCGGGGCTCCGACGGGCTGCTGCGTGTCCGCGCCGGTGACTACCGGATCATCTACACCATCGAAGACGCCACTCGCACGGTGCTCATCGCCACCATTGGCCACCGCCGCGAAGTGTATCGGGGATGAGGGGATAGCCTCCGAGGAGCCCCCTACCGCCCCGCTCTCATCAACGACGCGTCCCGCAGCATCGACGCGCCGCGGCGATGGCTGATCATGACCAGGGGGCAGGTGGTCGCACGCGCAATGCGCAGCATCAGGCTGCTGAATACGGCCCGCCTGCGGCCGCGGCGGTGGAATCCCAGGATGAGCAGGTCGGCCTCTTCGGTGCGCTCCGCAACATGGGCGACGACATCGTCGCTCACCACCAGTTCGGCGTGCGCGGACTCGCCCACCTCGTCCCACGCCAGCCGCTCGAGGTCCCGCATGGCGCGCTTGTGCACCCCGCCCCCGACGCCGGCGGTCAAGACGCCCATGTACGCGATGTCCCGCGGCGCGGTTCGCAACAGGCTGCCCAGCAGGCGCGCGCGCACCGGGCTCTGATCTCGCCCGCCCCGGGACGGAACGAGGATGCGGTGCGCCTGCTCCGGCTTCCAGTCATGCGGGGCGCGCATGATGACCACATCCGCGTCGACCGCACCGATCAGCCGGGCCAGCTCGCCCGTCATGAGCGAATCGTCCAGGTGACCCACGCCCAGCAGCAGGCTCTCGCAGCGCGTCGCTTCGGCCACGCGCGCGATCTCGCTCCACGGGTCCTTGTGCAGCGTAATCAGCGCTTCGGGCCGCAGATCCACCGCGATTGCCGCGTTGAGCGCGCCGCCCAGCACGGCCTGCGCGTCGCGGATCCCTCCCGGAAGCCCGTTGTCGGCCGCATCCCGGCGCGGACCGACGACCGACAGCAGCTGCACCCGTGACACGTCCGGCGGGGCCAGCGCCTTCGCCATCGTCACGAGCATCCCGGCGCTGGCCGGGTTGGCGATCGGCGCGAGCACCACGGGGCGCCGTCCGCGCAGCTTCATCATCTGCGGGTCGCGCCCTTCCGACGAAGCGTCGACCACGCGGGCGCGCGGCGCGAGGTGCAGTGCGTAGAAGACGGCGCCGACGCTGAGCCACAGGGCCGCCAACACACCCGCCTGCGGCACGGCGACGGCCTGGTACAGCGCGATCGCCAAGCAGGCTGAGCCTCCCACGACCGGAACGGCCGGGAACCACGGCGTCCGGAAGGCCATCGGCCGCCCGGCGCGCTTGCGGGCCAGGTATCCGATCAGGTGCGTGAGCGCGAAGCAGGCCAGGAAGATCAGACTGGCGACGGCGCCGGCGACCGCGACGTTGGGTACGGCGATGAGGAGAAAGACGACCACCGCCGCGGACAGGCGGATCGCGGCCGTGGGCGTCCCCGTCCCGGGTGCGAGCCTGGCGTAGCGCTGCGGCAGCGTCCGGTCGGAGCCCATCGTACGGGCGAAGCGCGACGCCGCCAGGAGGTTGGCCTGCAGCGCGGAGAGCATCGACAGGATGCCCGCCGCGATGACCAGCCAGTAGCCCGCCGACCCCATGAAGTTGCGGGCCGCCACCGCCACGAGGACGTCCGGAAACTCGGCGGCCACGTCGGTCACGGGCCTGTCCCCCGCGCCCACGGCGACGATGAGGAAGAGCAGCGGAAGGTAGATCACGAGCGCGGTTCCGAGTGACAGGAACATCGCGCGGGGCACGTTGCGCCGCGGCTTCCGCACCTCCCCGCCCACGGCCGCGATCAGGTCGAAGCCCTGCAGCGCGATGAACGTGTAGCCCATCGCCTGCGCGAGCCCGGTGAAGCCGTCCGAGAAGAAGGGGCGGAAGCGCGCGGCGAACGCCCCAGGGGCCGGCGCCTCGCTGACGAGCGCCAGGAATCCCGCCAGGATGATCACGCCGAAGACGACGACCTTGCCGACCGTCTCCCACTGCCGCCCCCCCGAGGCCGACCGGGTCAGGCGCCACACGTAGAGGCCGACGGCGGCCAGCGCGTAGGCGACCAGCGCTCCCCTGCCCCCCAGCCACGCGGGCGCCTCCCCCTGCACCAGAATGAGGACCTGCTCCAGGAGCGGCACGAAGAAGACGGCGAACCCCATGGCGTACAGCACGGCCGCCACCACCGAGGCGAACCAGACGATCCAGCCCACCGCGAACGCGGCCTCGACGGCAAGCACCTTGCGCGCGTAGGTGTAGGTTCCGCCCGACTGCGGGAAGCGCGCGGCCAGCTCGGCGAACGAGAACACCGTGATGAACGCGATCACACCGTTCAGCGCGAAGGCCACGATGGCGCCGGGACCCGTGGTCCGGAACGCGACCCCCGCGAGCGCCAGGATGCCGCCGCCCACGATCGCGCCGACACCGATGCCGGTCGCGCCCAGAAGGCCGAGGTGCCGCTGGGGTTTGGGTGACGTGGTCATCGGGAAAGGATAGGGCTTCGGGCCGTCGGCCTGCTACCGCCGCATGGAGTACGGCCTTGGCGCCGGCCGGGGATTCGGCCACACGCGCGCCGCGTCCTCGCCGCTGAACAGCACGCCACCCTTCATCACATACCGGATCTCGGCGACGTTGCGGATGTCGTACAGGGGATTGCCGTCGAGCACGACGAGGTCGGCCAGCTTGCCCACCTCCACCGAACCGATCTGCGCGTCCAGGCCGAGGTGCTCCGCTCCCCTGATGGTCGCAATCTCCAGGATCTGCGACGGGGGAAAGTCCCCGCCGGCGAAAAGCTCCAGCTCCCAGTGGGTTCCCAGGCCCATCATCTGGCCGTGGGCGCCCAGATGCAGCGATGTCCCCGCGTTGTAGAGCTTGCGCAACTCGCGGGCCATCTCCCACGCGTACATGTCGTCGGGCCAGAGATGGGTGGTGTTGCGCACCCGCATGAGCGACATCGGGTCGATGAACCGGGTCAGCTTCGGGTCTTCCCACAGCTTGTCCGCCTGGTGGAACCAACCCTCGCCCATCGGCCCGTTGTAGACGACCACCAGCGTCGGCGTCATGCCGGCGTCGGTACCCTGCCAGTAGCGCACCACGTCGTCGTAGAAGGGTGCCAGACCCATCGTGTGCTCGATTCCGGTCACCCCGTCCATGAGCTGGGTCAGGTTCATATGCGGGTTCGAGGAGGACTCTGACAGCACGTTCAGCCCGAGTTCGCGGGCGGCCGTGGCGACCAGATGCCGCGGCTTGCGCGTGCCCTGCGCGTAGTCCTTCACGGCGAACGCCCCGTGGTCGCGGTTCCAGCGCAGCTGCTCGCGCGCGTCGTCGAGCGTCTCGACGGGGCGGAACATGCGCAGCCGGCCACCGTGCCGCCGGCCGTAGATGATCGAGCCGGTGGTCAGGAAGCGGGGGCCGATCATTTTGCCGGAGCGGATCATGTCGGTGAGCCAGCCGTCGCGGTACTCGTTGCCGTAGACCTCGATCATGGTGGTGACGCCGTACGCGACCGGCCCGCGCAGATAGGCCGGCGCCTGTTCGATCACGTGCAGCGAGGAGTGTTCGATGTGCGGGTGTGCGTGCGCGTCGATCAGCCCGGGGATGACGGTCGCGCCCCGTATGTCGAACACGCGGGCGGTGGGGGGGATTTCGACATCGGCGCCGACCGCGGCGATGCGGCCGCCTTCGACGACGACCGTCGCGCTGTCCATGACCGTGCGGACCGAGTCCATGGTGATGACCCGCGCGTTGGTCAGGGCGACGGCCCCCGTGAGACGGTCCACCTCGTACTCGATGGACAGTTCCGTGCGTCGCGCGGTCGAGCCCGGCACGCGCGCACGCGCCCACTCGGCCCCGGTCGCGCCGCTGACGCCCCCGCCCGCCCCATCGACGATCTCGTCCACACTCTTCTCATAGAAGCCCGTACCCCGTGTCCACCCGAGCGTCTCGCCATCGTCCGACCAGACCATGTACCCGCCGTCCTCGGGATCCACGCGGTAGGCGCTGCCCTGCCCCTCGTACGGCGACACCGTGACCGCTGCGGCCCCGGCATCGAACGGCACGATGAAGCTGCGGTGGTACTCCCGGACCGCCATCCACTCCAGATCGGGCGACGGCACCGCGTCCACGGCGTGCGGCAACACGTACAGCACGCGCTCGCCCGATCCGTCCGTGCCGATCCGCTTCAGCACGAGCACGCCGTTTTCGAACCCGGTGAAGTAGACGGTGTCGCCGTCCGGCCCGAAAACCACCGCCGGCGGGATCTTCCCGGCGATGTTGGCGTACTCCAGCGGCTGGCCCTGGAGCGCGGTGAGGCGGCGCTCGCCGTCCGGGTCCCGGATCACCAGCTCGAACCGGGTCTGGTTGGACAGCCACCGCCCCTGGTGGAGCGCGCCGGTGCCACGCACGAACGCGATTCGTGTGCCGCCCGGGGAGAGCGCGATGCTGCCGTACTGGGAGGCGACTGTGGTGAGTTGCTCCGCCCGATCGCCGCCGCCCGCAAGATCCATGCGCCGCACCGAACCCAGCGCCTCGTCCGTCCACGACGCGAAATAGACCGCGCCCGACGCCGGATCGACCACCGGGCTGGTCTCGTGCGCGTCGGAGCGGGTCAGGTTGCGCGCGCCGGTCCCGTCGTGCAGCCACAGGTCGCCGAGCGCTTCGGAGATGACACCCTCGGCCACGCGGCGGCCCCAGCGGTGCGTGCGGGTCCGGGTCCGCTCCTCGGGCAACTCGGTGGCGAAGCGGATCGTCTCGGACATCTCGCGGCGCACCGGCGCGTTGAACGGAATCCTCCACACTGTCCCGGTGACCACGTCCACCGACGCCAGACCGCCCTCGAAGCCGAGGACCACCCCGCTGCCGTCCTCGTACCACGCCAGGTTGGGGTAGGGGCCGTACGCCTGGCGCGTGTCCTGGCGGTCCCGGTCGAGCCCCGTGAGCAGGACGCGCTCCTCGCGCGTGTCCAGGTTGAGCAGCACGAGGACCGTGCCCTCCAGGCTTCTGTGCACGTAGGCCAGGACGTTGCCCCGCGGCGACAGCGCCGGCTGGAACGCCCCGCCCGGACGCTCGACGACCACCTCGCTGGTCCCCGTCGCTTCGTCGAACATCTCGATCCGGGAGCCGCCGGACGGGATCACGTACGGGTTGAAGCCGAACGGGTAGGTGGCGGCGCTGTGATGCTCGAAGAGGAAGCGGCGGCCGCCGGGGAGCGGGTCGGCCCCGTTGACCGGCCCCTGCCCCGTGATCAGCGACTGCCGGCCACCCCCACCGTCCGCGCTGAAGGCGACCAGCTGTCTGGCGATCCCGTCGCCCGAGACACCGGCGTAGATCCGCGCGCCGTCCGCCGACCACGAAGGGCGGTAGATGTTGGCGCCGGGCCAGTCCGAGACGCGCCGAACCTCTCCGGACTCACGGTCCATCACCCAGATCTGGTGACTGCCGGTGCGGTCCGACGAGAACGCGATCCGGCCCCCGTCGGGACTGTAGCGGGGGGAGATGTTCCATGAGCGTCCGGATGTGAGCGCGACGGCGTCGCCGCCATCGGCCGGCATCTCGTAGATCGTGCCGAGCAGGTCGAAGGCGATGCGCCCGCCGTCGGGGGAGACGTCCACGCTCAGCCACGTGCCCTCGGTGGCGTCGAAGGCAAGTTCGCGGACGGGGCCCGTGTGGGTCTCGACCGACCACGCGGGCTGCTGGGCGTGGACGGGGGCGGGGGCGGGGTTGGTGAGAACGAGTGGCAGCACCGCGACGGCCGCTGTCAACGTTGGACGCGAACGCGCCGCGGCAGCAAAGCATACTCTGGAATCCATCAAGGCCTCCTGGCAGTTGCTCGATACCGGACCAGTTACGCAACGTAGGTGCAATGGGTCCGTCGCGCCCGCCGGGCGTCGCTGGTAGCTTCGAATGATCGATCGTCGGTCTGGACTGCCCGGACCACGGCCCCCGCCTGAACATCGTGAGTTGCGCAATGCGTGCGACCCAGGGTTTGAAGCGAACCGCTACCTGCGGCGCAGTCGCGCTTGTTCTTGCCGCCGCCGTCCCAGTGGCCTCCGCTCAATCCCCTGCTGATGGCGTCCACGCGTCAGGCGTCACGCAGTCATTGCAGCTCGACGCCGCAATCGCAGAGGTTCGCAGTGGGCCATTCCACGGTGGCGTGGGGTCGGCCGACCTCTGGGCTGGCGACCTCCAACGGATGGCGCTGATCTCAACGTTCGGGACCGCCGGCGGATGGCGGCGCAATCAGGCGACCCCTCGCGACACCCTGGCGTCTTCGGCCCGGCTGTTCGCGGCTACAGCAGGCGTGGGCCTGCTCGCGTACCCAGTGGGGGGCTTTGTCTATTTCTATTCCCGCGAATTGGGTTCGCCCTCCAGTTCCGAAATCCCCTACTTGGCGCTCGGCATGGCGATACCGGTGGTAGCTGTGGGAATGACCGCCAGGTTTCAGGGCGCGGATCCGGGCAGGGCGGCGCTTGGGTCGATTCTGGGAGGTGCATTAGGTCTGGCTGTCCTGAGCACAGACCCCGACAACCTTCTGCTCGGCCTCGGTCTTGTCAGCGTCGCGCACGCGGCCGTGACGACCATCGCCGCAAGAATCCATTTCAGGAGGCGTCCCCGGTCGTGATGGCTTCGTTCTCGCCCGGATGTGCATTGTGGCTCCGGCGATCGGCATTCGTCTGCGCTACCCTGCCCGCCATACACCTGCTTCCGTCCTGGGCAAGCGGGCAGAATGCCAAGCCGCCACTTGATGTCGACCGGCTCGGCGCCGCGATCGAGGAGGTGCGACAAAGTCCGTTGTACAGTCCGAAGTCCTCCGCCATCCCCGCAGCCAGTGTGGCCCTGGGCCACTTGACGCCGGCGCCTGTAACGTCGCCCGCCTGGGTGACTCAGGCGGCTGAGAGCGACAGCACCTTTTCGACCGGCCGAGTGCTGCTGATGTCGTTCGGCGCTGCGGCACTGTCGGACGTTGTCGCATTTTACTTCGGCCTGTGCGCGGCGTATGGCGGCGGCGGTTGTCTCGATTCAGATGCGCTCAGCCTGGTGGGCGCCATTACGACTCCGGTCCTTGGAACCGCCGCAGGCGCCAAGCTCGCGGGAGCCCCTTTCCTCCCCGCTTTGGCAGGATCCGCTGCGGGATTCGGCTTGGTGCTGCTACAGTTCGCCGCGGGTGCCTTTGTCGACCCGGACAACAGCTTCGTGTTGTTCATTGCCTTTCCAGCGGTCCTGCAGGCAGGGATCACGACGCTGATCGTGTCGGCCTTCGACTAGCACCAGTGCACGCCGACTACGTCCCACGGTCCGACACTAAACAATAATGTTTAGAATCGGCCGCCTATGATCGGCCGTCACCGTCCTTCCACGCGGTCGTCACCGTCCTTCCACGCGAACCAGTCCAGCGCCCAGTTCAGGTCGGGGGTCTCGCCCTGCCACAGCGTGATCCCGGTCCACGGGCCGATCCCGTCCTCGCCGTGCCAGCGGGCCAGCCCGAAGTCGGGCGACGGCGTCCCACCGATCTCCGGAGCCTCCGGCGCCACGGGCATTTGCACGCCCAGCGGGTTGAAGAAGCGCGGCACGCCCCGCTCGTCCATCTCCACCCGCCAGCCCCCTTCGTGAACCGTGCGGTGATGGAAGGGACACAGCAGCACCAGGTTGGCCAGGGCCGTCTCGCCGCCCCGGGCCCAGTGCTTGATGTGGTGGGCGTGGGTGCGCAGACGTGAGTCGCAGCCGGGGAACCGGCACCCGCCGTCGCGGGCCTCCAGCGCCTTGCGCAACCGCCAGTCCACCGTCCGCCGCCGGCGTCCGACATCGAGCACCGAACCGTCCGCTCCGCGCGTGACGGGCACGACTTCCGCGTCACTGCAGAGGCGCAAAGACGTTTCAGCTGGAACGCCGGCACCCTCTTCGGTGACCACGGAGGTGGGCGTGACTACCGAGCCGGGCGTGACCACCGAGCCGGGCGTGACCACCGAGCCGGGCGTGTCAACCGATCCGGACGTGTCAACCGCGTGCAGGACCAGTTGGACCTTCGGCTGCACGCGCTCTTCGAGCCAGAGCCCGAAGGCGTCGGCCCGCCGCCCGGCCGCGGTGGTCTCGTGCTCCGTGCCCGCAGCCCGCTGTTCCTTGTAGAGCTTGTCCTCCGTCACCTCGATCGCCTTCAGCAGCAGCGCGCCCACCTCGGGGGCGAGCCGGCCCCGGATCTCGTAGTCGCCGTCGTCGGTGACGTACACCGAGAGACCCCGGCGCGCGGCCCGCTCGGCGGCAGCGGAGTCGTCGCCCGCCAGCATGCGCCGCCGCTCCCGGACCAGCCGCTCGACGTGGGCGGTGGTGCCGTGGGTGGCGAAGATCAGGAGCTGTTCCTCGTTCTCGGCCGTGGCCATGCGGGTCATGGCCCGCACCTTCGAGTAGGAGAGCTGCCCCTTGGCCAGCGCGGTGGAGATGTGCGGAAGCGAGGGGAGGCAACGGGCCACCCGGATCCGCTCCCGGGCGGGGCCAAGCGAGAGGCCGGTGCGCCAGGAGAGCCAGTGGGCACAGGTGCGGAAGCCCTGCTGGTGCCAGCGTCCCTCTTGGTCGTAGCGCCGGATCAGGGTGAGGAGCCGGTAGATGGCGGCGTCGATGTGGGCGGAGAGTTCGGCGATCTCGTCGCCCAGGGGGTCGTCGTCGAAGACGGGCAAAGCGGGGGCGGGGACGACCGGCGAGACGGGCGAAGCGGGGGTGGGGGCGGCTGGCGAGACGGGGGCGGCTGGCGAGACGGGGGCGGCTGGCGAGACGGGGGCGGTTGGCGAGACGGGGGCGGGAAGCGCCGCGACGGGCGAAGTCGCGGGGAGCGCCCGGGGGTCGGACGGGACGGAGGTGGTAGGGTCGGACGGATGGGCGGCGGTAAAGTCGACGTGCATTGTTCAGATCCCGGAGTCATGGGGTGATCGGTTGTCGTGTCACCTCCTTATACCCCACAGTTCGGGAAATGTTCGGCCACACATGGACGTCCGCACTCAGCCACAGGCACCCGCAACTCAGCCACAGGCACCCGCAACTCGGCCACGGGCATCCGCACGACACTTAACAAGAATGTTTAGCATCTTGTGCCAACTCGGTACACGGCCGCCGGCGATCCGCCACCCCTTACTCGAAAAACACCTCCCGCACCTCCCTAGGCGTCGGCGCCGTCACCAGGCTCACACCCACCAGCAACACCAGCGACACCGCCGGCCCGATCAGCGCGGGCCACAGCCCCGCGATCCAGTTGTCGAACGTCCCGTGCTCGAGGTAGCCCAGCACGTACCACACCACGCAGGTCGCGGCGCCGCCGATCATCGCCACCAGTCCGCCCGTCCGCGTCGCCCGCGGCCACCACATCCCCAGCAGCAGCGGGAAGGTGAACGCAGACGCCAGCAGGCTGAATGACATCGTCACGATGAACAGGATCGTCGCGGGCGGGTCCACCGCGACCGTCATCGCCAGCGCCCCGATCCCCAGCGTGGTCCAGCGCGCCAGCCGCACGCCCTGCTCCTGTGACACCTCACGCCGCGCCATCGGCACATACAGGTTTTCCACCACCAGCGAACTCGCCAGCAGCAGCACCGAGTCGATCGTCGACATCGTCGCGCCCAGCACGGCCGCCACCAGGATCCCGCCGAACAGCGGGTGCAGGAGCAGCTGCACCAGCGTCGGCAGCGCCAGGTCGGTCTGCTCCAGGTCGGGCAGCAGCACCCCGGACGCAATCGCGATCAGCGTCGAGCCGATGAAGATGAACGACGAGAAGCCGATCGAGTACACGAGCGCGCGCCGCAGCGTCCCGCGGTCCTCCGGGATCAGAAAGCGCGTCACCGCCGCGGGCGCCCCGCCGATCTGGAAGAACCCCCAGACCAGGAACGACGACACCACCCACATGGCCGGCATCCCGCCCAGGAACGAGATCCCGTCCGGGTTGAACTCCGCGTACCGCAGGTGCATTTCGCCGAAGCCGCCCGCCGCGCCCACCGCCACCGGCGCCAGCACCGCGAACCCGACGATCATGATCGACCCCTGGATCAGGTCGGTCCACGCGACCGCGTGCATCCCCCCGATCACCGTGTACAGGATCACGATTCCCCCGAACACGAAGAGCCCGAGCAGGTACGGCATCCCGATCAGCACCTCGAACAGGTTCCCCGCCGCCTTCAGCTGCGCGGCGATCAGCGGAATGAACGCAACCAGCATGAGCCCGGTCGCCGTCATCGCCACCGCCCGCCCCGGATAACGCACCTGGAACACGTCCACAATCGTCGTGCACCGAATCCGCGACGCCAGCCGCCGCAGCCGCTCGCCGAGCAGGATGTACGTGAACCACGCCGCCGCCGCCGAGGACACGCCCGCGGGCGCAAAGTTGTACCCCAGCTCGCGCTCCGTCCCGACCGCGCCCATGTACGAGCTGCCGCTCATCTGCGTCGCCGAGTACGAGAACCCGAGCGTCGCCGGCCCCAGATCGCCGCGCGCCAGAAAAAACTCCTGCCTGGAGCGGTTGCGCCTGTTGAACCAGACGCCGAGTCCCATGAGGCAGGAGAAGTAGAGTATGAGAATGACGGTGTACAGGGTCGCTGTGGACATGATCGCGCCCCTCGGTCAGCGTCCGGTGCGGGCGTGAAAGATGGCCGCGCCGATCACAAACCCATATCCCCCATACAGCACGACCCATACTCCCCAGTCGAGGTTGTACGGGCCAGCCGGCCAGTCCAGCAGCAGCCCGATGCTCCCGCCCACCAGGAAGATCGCCATCAGGATCATCGAGACGACCGGCACGCGGCCCGGCGCTTCCGTGGAGCCGCCCGCCACGGCCTCGCGCCCCGCCGCTCGCCCGCCGCCCGCCGTGCCCCCGCTCACTGCCACGCCTCCTTCAGCACGCGGATGATGTTCTCGCCCATCACCTTCGCGATGTCCCCGTCGCTGTAGCCCTCCTTCACCAGCCAGCGCAGGATGTTCTTCGACCCTTCGGTGGGGTTCTCGATGCCGCGCACGTAGTCGACCGGGATGTGCGCGGGCGCGGCACCGGCCCCCGCGTCGCCGCCCGCCCCGGCCCCGCCGTCCTCCCCCCCAGTCTGCGTCTCGTCGATCGACAGCGCCGCCGCGTACTCCTTGTGCAGCCCGACGTGGTCCCCGTACAGCGTGTCGGGGCCGAACGCGACATGGTCGATGCCCACCAGGTCCTTGACGTACTCGAAGTGGTCCATGAACGACTCGATCCCGTGGCGAAGGTGCCGCGGCGAGACGGTGGTATGCGGCGCGGCCTCGATCCCGATCACGCCGCCCTTGTCCGCCACCGCACGGATCACGTTGTCCGGCGCCAGGCGCTTGATGTTCCAGAGCCCGCGGGCGCCCGTGTGGGTGAGGAAGATCGGGTGCCGGCTGACTTCGACCGTGTCAAGCGTGGTCTGGTCGCTCGCGTGCGCGCAGTCGATCGCCAGACCCACCTCGTTCATCCTGCACACCGCCTTGCGTCCGAACGAGGTCAGTCCCCCGTCGCGCGTCTCCTTGAGGCCCGTCCCGAGCGCGTTCGACTCGCTGTAGGTGATGCCCAGCACGCGCAGGCCGATCCCGTAGAGGATCTCGATCCGGTCGAGCTCGTTCTCGATCATGGCGGCGCCTTCCTGAGCCGCCACCAGCGCGATCCGCTTCTCGCGGTGCGCCCGGTAGATGTCGCCCACGCGCTCGCACTTGATGATGAAGTCCTGGTGCGCCAGATCGCAGAACCGCATCCCCATGTCGTAGATGATGTCGTCCCACTTCCATCCGTTCTTCGACGTAATGCACGCCGCGCCGTCGAGGAAGTTGTCGAAGACGCAGTCCCACCAGGAGTCGGCCAGCGCCTCGTAGGCGGTGTGCACGCGGCCCTCGGAGTCGTAGGCGCGGATCTGATCGGCCTTGGCGGGGAAGAGGTGCGGGTGCTCGTGCAGCGAGATCATCAGGGTGCGCTCGACGAGATCCGCCACCCGCGCTTCCTGGGCGGGCGTCAGCGGCACGAGGTAGGGCTCGAAGAGCGACTCGCCCTCGATCAGGTCGTATTCGGTGAAGTCGCGATGGCTCCTGACGTACTCGTAGGACGTGTAGCCCGAGTAGTTGTGGGTGAGTGGCAAGGGAAGGGCTCCGGCTGGCGTGGGGGGTGTTGGCCGCGGCGGTCGATCGACTCGCCCAATAGACGGCGCGGGGGCGCGTGCCACAACCGGTGCCGGGCGGACCTCGCTGCGAATCCTTCCGGGCGCTGACCCGAGTGGCTAATGTTACCCCGAGAGTAGCGAGTCGAGAGGAGGCGAACGTGGAGACTCCGGTCACGGATGGCCTGATCGCCGGCATGGTGCAGGCGCTCGTGGCGGCGGCCGATCCCGAACAGGTCATCCTTTTCGGATCTCGCGGGCGTGGAGACCAGCGCGAACGATCCGATGTGGACCTGATCGTCGTCGAATCGCAACCCTTCCGTCCCGGACGAAGCCGCCACGAAGAGATCCTGCGCCTCATGGCGGCACTCCGGCCCTTCGGAGTCCCCACCGACGTCCTCGTCTACTCCAGCGACGAGGTCGAATACTGGCGCGACTCCATCAACCACGTCCTTGCCCGAGCGCTGCGCGAAGGCAAGGTGCTGTATGAGCGAGCGGTATAGCCCGGCCCCCGCCCGCAATGACCGAGTCCATCTTCGCGTACAAGCCCATCGTCGCCGCCGTCGGGCTGGCGGTCATGTGGCTGCTGGAGGGGCTCATCCCGATGTTCGAGGGCCGGCGCGGGCGGGCGCGGCACGACGCCTCGAACGTCGCTCTGGGCGTCTTCAACGCGCTGGTCGCCTCGCTCATCTTCGCGGGCGCCACCCTGGTCGCAACCGAATGGGCGCGCGCCAACGGCTTCGGCCTGCTGCACTGGCTCGGAGTGGAGGGCGCGTGGGCCTTCGTGCTCGGTTTCGTCCTTTTCGACTGCTGGCAGTACCTCTGGCACCGCCTCAACCACCGCGTCCCGTTTCTGTGGCGCTTTCACGCGGTGCATCACGCGGACCGGGAGCTCGGCGCCAGCTCCGGACTGCGCTTCCACACGGGCGAGATCGTGCTCTCGTCGATCGCGCGGCTCGCCGTGCTGCCGCTGCTGGGCATGACGGTCGGCCAGGTGCTCGTGTACGAGGCCGTGCTCCTTCCCATCATCCTCTTTCACCACGGCAACGTGGGCGTGCCCGCGGGCGCGGACCGGTGGCTGCGCTGGCTGATCGTCACCCCCTGGATGCACTGGGTGCACCACTCCGACTACCAGCCCGAGACCGACTCCAACTACTCCAGCGTGTTTTCCTTCTGGGACCGGATCTTCGGCAGCTTTCGCCTCGTCGCGGACCCGCGCGCGCTGACGCTGGGACTCGAGGACATCGAGCGGCGGGACTGGGCCACGCTGCCGGGGATGTTGACGATGCCGTTCCGGCGACGGCAGGGGCGCCGGCGTGATGGACGGCAGCGCCGGCAGCGGCAGCAGGGGCGGCAGAAGCGGCAGGGGCGGCAGAAGCGGCAGGGGCGCTGACATGTCCAAACCGGCCCGGCCCCCCCGGAAGGTCCGCGCGTTCGCCCCCGCGTCGGTGTCCAACCTGGGGTGCGGCTTCGACATCTTCGGCATGGCGTTGGAGCGTCCCGGCGACGAGGTCGTGGTGCGCGCTGCCGAGGGAACGGGGATCGTCGCCGTGTCGGTCAGCGGAGACGGCGGGCGCGTGCCGACCGATCCCGCGCGCAACGCGGCCGCGCTGGCGGTGGACGGCGTGCTCCGCCGGCTCGGATCGACCGCGGGCGTCGCGATCGAGGTCCACAAGGGCATACCCCTGGCTTCGGGGCTGGGCGGCAGCGCGGCCAGCGCGGTGGCGGGCGCCGTGGCGGCCGACGCGCTTCTGGGCGGCGAGCTCGACCGCACCGCGCTGCTCGAATGCGCCATGATCGGTGAGCAGAAGGGGTCGGGAGCGGACCACGCCGACAACGCCGCGCCTTCGCTGGTCGGAGGCTTTGCCCTGGTGCTCCCGGGGCACCCTCCGAAGATGGTCCAGCTCCCGACACCCGACGACCTCGTGGTCGCCGTCGCGCACCCGGCCATGGAGGTTGAAACGCGCCGCGCGAGGATGATCCTGGGGGACACCATCGCCCTCTCGGCAGGCGTGCAGCAGTGGGGGAACACGGCGGGCATGGTCGCGGGCCTGTTCCGGGGTGACTGGGAGCTGATCGCGCGCTGCATGTGTGACGCGGTGGCCGAGCCGAAGCGGGCGCAACTCGTCCCGGGGTTCGCCGAGGTGAAAGCCGGCGCGCTGCAAGCCGGCGCGGTCGCCGCCGGCCTCTCGGGATCGGGGCCGTCGGTTCTCGCGCTCTGCCGGGGACGGACCGCAGCAACGCGCGTCGCCCTGGCAATGGCGCAAGCGTTCCGGGACGCGGCGGACGTCGGATCGGACACGGTGGTCTCCGTGCCGAACGCCGAGGGGGCGCGGATCCTGGAGGCCGAGTGACGGGACTCGCCTCCCGGCGACCACCATGCAGCTGATCAGCACCGCCGGCCCGCGCGGCCAACACGCGTCGGCCCGCCGCACCTGGACCTTCCGCGAGGCGCTGTTCCTCGGCCAGGCTCCGGACGGCGGACTCTTCGTCCCGGGCTCGCTGTCGCCCCTTCCGCGCGAGGACCGCGCCGCGCTGGCCGGCGCCACCTTCCGCAGGCGTGCCCTCGTGGTCGCACGCCATCTGCTTGGCGGCGACGTCCCGGACGACGTCCTTCGCCCTGTCATCCAAAAAGCACTCGACTTCCCGGTCCCCCTGCGCGAGATCGAGCCCGGCATCCACATGCTCGAGCTCTTCCACGGCCCCACCCACGCCTTCAAGGACATCGGCGTGCGCTTCATGGCCCGCATGATGTCCGCGCTTCGCCGCCCCGGCGACCCTCCGGTGACGATCCTCGCGGCCACCTCGGGCGACACGGGCGGCGCCGTCGCGAACGCGTTCCACAGGGTTGCGGGCACCCGCGTCGTGATCCTCTACCCCCTCGGCAGGGTCAGTCCCCGCCAGGAGGCCCAGTTCACCACGCTCGGCGGCAACGTCACCGCCGTGGCGGTCCGAGGCGCCTTCGACGACTGCCAGCGTCTCGCCCGCCAAGCCTTCGCCGACCCCGATCCGGCGCGCACGCGCCTCACCTCCGCCAACTCGATCAACATCGGCCGCCTGCTGCCCCAGACCTTCTACTACGTGCACGCGTGGGCCGAGCTGGCGCGGACGGCTCCGGGCTCCGAGTTGGTCTTTTCGGTTCCTTCGGGGAACTTTGGCAACCTCACGGCGGGGCTGATCGCGCGTCGCGCGCTCGGAATGTCCCTCGCGCGCTTCGTCGCGGCGACCAACAGGAACTCCGTCGTACCCGACTACCTCGCCGGGCGCGGCTTCCATGCGCGGCCCTCCGTCGCCACCATCTCGAGCGCCATGGACGTCGGCGATCCCGGCAACTTCCGGCGGATCCTGCACATGTTCGGGGCGAGCGGCGACGACGATGGCGACGCGCATCCGGGCGCCAGCGACGCGGCTCGGACGACCCTGCTCCGCAGCCTGAGCGGTTCGTCCTGGACCGACCGCGAGACACGCGCGTGCATCCGCGATCTTTGGCGGCGGCGCGGAATCGCGATCGATCCCCACACGGCGGTGGGCCTGCTGGGGCTGCGCCGCGAGTTGCGGGACCGTCCCGGCGCCCGGGGCGTCGTGCTCGCGACGGCTCACCCGGCCAAGTTCGCGGAAACCGTCGAGCCGTTGATCGGGCGGGAAGTGCCGATTCCGCCGGGGATCGCCCGCGTCATGGACCGGCCCCGGCGGTCGGTGACGATCGAGCCGGAGCTGGCGGCGCTGCGGGAGGTTGTCTGAGGCGGCCCGACAGGCTTCAGGCAGTCACCGCCTGGCGTCCACGCGACGAAGGCTGCCATCCCACCTCAGGATGCGGTCATCGGCCGTAACCAGGCTGTGCCCGCCCAGCGCGGTCGCCACGATGATGCGGTCGGCCGGATCGGCGTGGAAGCAGTCCAACTGGTTGGCCCGGATGCCGATGTCGCCGTCCATCGGTATCTCGACGAGGCCGTCGTTCAATAGTCGGGCTCGCCACGCCCGGACATCCTCCAGCAGGGTCATTCGTCCCTTTTGGTGCAACAGGGCGGTCTCCCAGAAGGAAATCGCCGACGTCGCCAGGACGCCTTGCCGCAGGGCCTGCGCCATCATTTCCCTGCACCGGGGCCCGATCTGGCCGGACCCGAGTCTCGACCACAGGAGCACGTGGGTGTCCAGCAACATCACGGATCAAGCACCCGGTCGGGGGTGACCTCCGCCTCCCACTCGACGTCCAACGGCGAGACGATGTCACCGATGATCTCGATCCTGTCCCTGTCCGCTCCGAACCATTCGCCGAACCGTTTGCGGTACGGGAGCAGCCGAGCCGTTGGGCGACCGTTCTTGGTGATGACGATCTCCTCGCCACTTCTGGCCACTTCGTCCATCAGGCGGAGACACGTGGCCTTGAACTCGGAGGCCTTGATGGTGCGCGACTTGCCGCCGGGTAGGTCAATGGGGTCTTTCACGATGTCTCCTTAGCATATGTCCATGGTCATGTCCATGGTCATATGCTAACTCGCCTCACCGGGGCACGCCAGCCCTGACCCTTCCGCTTTTCTTGCGCCGACCCGTCCGAAAACGCCACCTTCGGCTCCCTGCCAACGATGAGACCCGCGACCGCGCGGTGCCACCAGCCGGAGCCCATCATGCCGTACCGAGCCTGCCGTCCGACCGTCCTCGCCGCAGCTGTTCCGCTCGCCCTCGCCGGCGTCACCCTGGCGCTGGCCTGCTCCCCCTACCCTGCCCCGCCCGAGACCGCGCGCGACCCCGTCGTGGATACGCTCCACGGCGTCGCGATCACCGACGACTACCGCTGGCTGGAGGACCAGAACAGCCCCGAGACGCGCGCGTGGATCGCCGAGCAGAACGCCTACGCCGAGCGGATCGTGGGCGACACGCCGCTGCGGCGGGGGCTGGAGACCCGGCTGCGCGAGCTGATGAACGTCCCCGGGGCGCTGTTTCCGCGCCGGGCCGGCGACCACGAGTACTTCGCCTTCCGCGCGCCCGACCGCGAGGTGGCCGCGATCTATCGCCGCCCCGCGCCCGAGGAGCGGCAGCGGGAGCCGATCGACCCGGGCGGCGACTTCGAGATGGTCCTCGATCCGCTCGACATCCATCCCGACGGCACGACGAGCGTGAGCATCCGCGACTTCTCGCCGGACGGCAACCTCATGATGTACGCCATCCGGGACGGGGGGCAGGACGAGGTCATGATCCGGATCCGCGACGTCACGACCGGCGAGGACCTGCCCGACCGTCTGCCCAACTTCCTCTACGGGTCGACCTTCTTCGACCCCGACGGCACGGGCTTCTACTATACGTGGAGGTCGCGGGAGGTCGGGCCCAGGGTGCGCCATCACGTCCTCGGCACCGATGTCGCCGACGACGTCGAGCTGTTCGGCGAGGGACACGGGCCCGAGACGTTCATCAACGCGACCCAGGGTGGGGACGGCCGCTACATGATCTACGTCGTGCAGCACGGGTGGGCGCGTTCGGACGTGTACCTGCACGACCTGCGGGCCGGTGACGGGACCGGGCCGCGGCCGATCAGCGTGGGCGCGCCGGCGCGCTTCCGCGCCCGCTTCATGGACGGCGAGATCTTCCTGTTCACGAACCTGGACGCGCCGAAGAACCGCGTGGTGGCGGTGGACCTGCTGGGTCCCGACCCCGATCCGGCCAACTGGCGCGAGGTGATCGCCGAGACCGACGACCTGCTGACCGGCTACCAGGTCATCGACGGCGCGATCTACGCGGACTACCTCCACAACGTGAGCAGCAGGATCGTGCGCTACGACATGGACGGGACGCGGACGGGGGATATCTCCGTTCCCGAACACCATGTGGCGACGTTGCGCCCGTGGGGTGAAGGCGCGGGTCTGCTCACCCTCCAATCCCTCGTCACACCCACCCACATTGTCAGGGTCGACCTGGAAACGGGTGAGACCGAGCCGTGGCACCCGTCCGCGGTGCCTTTCGACGGCGGGGACTACGAGGTGAGCCAGGTGTGGTACACGTCGGCGGACGGGACCGAGGCGCCGATGTACGTGGCGCACCGGCGGGGTTACGAGCCCGATGGCGACACGCCGACGCTGCTGTACGGCTACGGCGGCTTCAACTCGAGCAACATGCCCCGCTTCAACAACGGGGCGGCCGCGTGGATGGAGCGCGGCGGCGTCTATGCGCTGGCGACGTTGCGCGGCGGCGGCGAGTTCGGCGAGGAGTGGCACCGGGCGGGGATGCTCGAGAACAAGCCGAACGTATTCGACGACTTCATCGCGGCGGCCGAGTGGCTGATCGCGAACGGCTACACGAATCCGGACCGGCTTGCGATCCGCGGGGTCAGCAACGGCGGGCTGCTGGTGGGCTCGGCGCTGACGAAGCGGCCCGATCTTTACCGGGTGGTATTCTGCGGACTGCCCGACCTCGACATGGTGCGCTTCCATCAGTTCACCGACTCGAACAACATGCCCGCGCTGCTGGAGTACGGGAACGCGGCCGTCAGGGAGGAGTTCGAGGTGCTGCGGACGTTTTCGCCGTACCAGAACGTGCGCGACGGCGTGGCGTATCCGGCGGTGATGCTAACCCAGGGCGACCTGGACACGCGCGTGCCGCCGCTCCAGGCGCGGAAGATGGCGGCGCGTCTGCAGGCGGCGACCAGCTCGGGACTGCCGGTGATCCTGGACTACGACCCGCGGATGGGACACGCCGGCGGCCGGACCTTCAGCCGGAGCGTGCGGAACACCGCGATGGAGCTGGCGTTTCTGCTGGGGCAGCTGGGGGTTGAGGAAGAGGAGGGGGCGGAAGGATAGATGCTCACACGACTGCGTGTACGCAATTTCAAGCGGTTCGACGAGTTGGACATCGAGATCGGTGATCCCGTCGTTTTCGTTGGCCCGAACAACTCGGGAAAGACGACTGCAATGCAGGCGCTCGCCCTGTGGGACCGCGGGTTGCGGGCGTGGACCGAGAAGTACGCCGACCGGAAGGTGCCGGCCAAGCGACCCGGTGTGACGGTCGGAAGGCGCGATATCGTGTCGGTTCCCGTTCCGACCGCCCGTCTGCTGTGGCGGAATCAAAGCGTTCGTCACGTCAGCCGTGACTCCGGTCGACAAATCACATCGAACATTCTCATCGATATCCTGGTGGACGGGGTTTCACCGGACGGTTCGGCCTGGCGGTGCGGGATGGAGTTTGACTACGCCAACCCGGAGTCGGTGTACTGCCGCTCCATGCGGATGCCCGGTTCGGATTCCAAGCGCATGTCCGTTCCCGCGGAGGTGTTGAAGACTCCCACAGCGTTTTTGGGACCGATGTCCGGCCTTGCGGCCAATGAGGCCCGGCTGGACCCGGGCGCCATCGATGTACGGATAGGCGAGGGGCGCACTGCGGATGTGCTGCGAAACATCTGCTACGCGCTCTGGGAGGGCGAACGCGAAAACTGGGAAAGGGTCGTGCGCCGCCTGCGAACCCTCTTCGGCGTCTCCCTTAACGATCCGGTCTATCTGCCGCAGCGAGGCGAGATCACCATGTCCTACAAGGAACATGGCCGCACGCTCGACCTGTCAGCCGGTGGCCGTGGGATGCAGCAGACGCTTCTGCTCCTCGCCTACCTTGGCGCGAAGCCGGGCGCGATTCTTCTCCTGGACGAGCCGGATGCCCACCTTGAGATCCTCCGTCAGCGAGACGCCTACCGGTCCCTCACACGCGCGGCCCGCGAGACGGGAGGACAGGTGATCGTCGCAACCCACTCTGAGGTGCTGCTGAACGAGGCCGCCGGAAGCGATACTGTGATCGCGTTCGTGGGCCGGCCCCACCGGATGGGCGGCGGCAGCCAACACGTCAGGAAGGCCCTGAGTGAGTTCGGCTGGGACCAATACCACCAGGCCGAACAGACCGGGTGGGTTCTCTACACCGAGGACTCTACCGATCTCGACATTCTCCGGGCCTTTGCAAAGCGACTGAACCATGGCCCGGCGATGAAGGCGCTTGAGAAGCCGTTCGTCAAGGCGGTCGCCGACCAGCCACGAAAGGCGAAGGCGCATTTTCATGGCCTCAGGGAGGCACTACCGGAACTGAGAGGCGTCGCGCTGTTCGACCGGCTCGATCAGCACCCCGGGAACGGAGACCTGACCTTCCTGATGTGGCGACAGCGGGAGATCGAGAACTACTTGTGCTCCCGGGCAACGTTGGAGGCGTTCGCACGTGAGTCGGCACCTCCTGACTCGCCGGGACCAATCTTTGGTCCGGCCAACGAACAGGCTATGCGCGACGCCATCGAGAGGATGGAGTCCGCCCTCCAAGACCTCGGCAAGCCATCCCCCTGGGGAGGTGACCTGAAGGTCAGCGACGAATTCCTGGTTCCGCTGTTCAAGTCGTACTTCGCCCAACTCGGACTCTACAACACGATGCCCAAGAGGGAATTCTATCGGCTGGTCGAGTACATCCCGGAAGACGGAATCGATGGCGAGGTCCGCCGGAAGCTCGATGTGATCGGAAAGGTCGCGGTCTCATGAAACGGCAAGTCTGCCGCCTCGCGTTCGAGGCACCGCTGTTCGCCATCTTTGCCACCCTCGCGCTCGCCGGCGCCCTCACACTCGCGCCCGCCCTCCCGCTCGCGGCCCAATGCGACGACTGCGTCTTCCCCGGCGAGACGTGGGACGTGGCGGGCGGTCCCGCGCTGGCCGGGTACGGCTGGGACGCGGCGACGCTCCAGCGCGCCTCGGCGTTCCTGCGGGACAGCGCCAACTCGACCGGGGTGGTGGTCGCGCACAAGGGCCGCGTCGTCTTCACCTTCGGCGACGTCGAGGAGCTGTCGTACCTGGCGTCGGTGCGCAAGAGCATCCTGGCGATGCTGTACGGGCACTGGGTCGAGAACGGCGTGATCGACCTGGACGCCACGCTGGAGGACCTCGGCGTCGACGACATCGGCGGCCTGCTTCCGATCGAGCGGCGGGCCACGGTCGACCACCTGGTCACCGCCCGGTCCGGAGTCTATCACCCCGCCTCCAACTCCGGCGACAACCTGGCCGACGCGCCCCCGCGCGGCTCGCAGCAGCCGGGCACCTACATGCTCTACAGCAACTGGGACTTCAACGCCGCCGGCGCGGTCTTTGAACAGCTCACCGGGCGGAACATCTACGACGAGGCGCAGGCCCAGCTCGCCATTCCCTTCGGGTTCGAGGACTGGGACCGCTCGGCGCAGCGGAAGAGCGGCGACCTGACCGTCTCGCGGAACCCGGCGTACCACTTCTGGCTGTCCACGCGCGACATGGCGCGCATCGGTCACCTCATGCTCAACGAGGGCGCGTGGGACGGCGAGCAGGTCATTTCACGCGAATGGGCGCGGCGGATCGTCAGCGTGGTGACGCCGCTGGAGGAGATGAACCCGCCGCGGCGGCGCGACGGCTACTTCGGGTACGGCTACATGTGGTGGGTCTTCGACGGCCCCAGGGTCGGCGGCCCGTTTGCAGGCGCCTACACGGGACGCGGCGCAGTCGGCCAGTGGATCAGCGTCTTCCCGGCCCTCGACCTCGTGATCGCACACAAGACCAAGTCGGCCTACGGGCGCACCACGGCCTGGCGCTCGTGGCAGCGGCTCGTGGAATTGCTGTTCGAGGCGCACGGGGTCGAGATGCCGGGGGCGTTTCCGTGGGAGGAGACGGGATGAGCGCAGATTGAGGATCTCGGCCAAGGAGACCTATTGGGGAGATGACATGAAGATCGAGATCGTTGCGTTCTATAAAGGGGACATGGAACAGCTACACGGGCCCGAGCGGCCAGGAATCCTGGTTCGTCTGCAGGACGCTATCTGGGAGGAGGGTGTCGATGCGTTCCCCAGTCTGTTCTTCACTCCTGCACCGGAATCCCGGACGGCCCGCGCGTGAATGCTGGGGATCGGCTCGGGGTTGCGCGCCAGGTCATCCGTCGTTTTGAGTCTACGCCACTTCAAGACCGGCGGGACTTCGCCGCCCACGTCCTTTTCAAGCGCCGACGCTGAAAGGTACGACGGATCCCCCGCCCGATCGATCACCTGATCACCGCGCCTCCAGTAGTCTCAGGATCCCCCTCCTGAAGTCGCCTTAGCGTCTCCTGGTTCATTCTCAGGGTCTCGAACTGCCTCAGGCGCTCCTGGAACATTTCGTTGAGCAAGAGTTGGTGTTGCACCAGATCACTGTACCTCTCGTAGTCCTCACCCTGGGGCGGCAGCTCCGGACGCGTCCTCGGTATCGCGTCCTCTTGCGCCCGTAGCTCGTCCATCCGCTCCCGCAGGTAGCTCAGTTCGATCTCCAGCCGCCTGAGGGAAGCCTGCGTCGCCTCCAGGGTCCGCGAAACGGCCGAACTGCTCCCGGTCGCCGTGGCTGCCACGGACGAGTCGGGCCCCTCGGTCCGCCCGACGCAGGCAGCCAGGGTTGTCGTGAGCAGGAACAGCAGTCCGGCCGCGAGCGCACTGCCCGAGCGGAACCGCGATGTGACGTCAGTGGTTGCAAACCGTTTCATGGTCTTCAGCCTCTCCTTGATTGTGGGTGACCGCGTAGCCATTCCGGCCGCGACCGCAGTCATCGGTACCTGTGTATGAGCGAGGGTGCGGACGAGCACCTCCGCGTACTCCTCGCGCGGTGCGACACCGGAAGCCACGACCTCGGCATCGCAGGAGGTCTCCCGGCAGCGATCGATCCCGTTTTGCAGCAGCTGGACCAACGGGTGGAAGGCGAAGGCGGCCGAGGCGAGGCGACCGAGCACGGCCCACACGTAGTCGTGCCGGCGCACATGGATGAGTTCGTGCGCAAGAGCGATCCGGAGCGCAACGCGATCGTGGACGAGGCCGCGAGGGACGACGATCGCCGGACGTCGCCAGTGGAAGGTCATCGGTACGCTGCCACGTGGTCCTTCCAGCAACGTCGCCGGGCGTTGGACGTCAAGGCGGTCGGCCAACTCCCGAAGCGTCCGGTCGGCCGCCTCATCGCCGAGAGCCGGGGCCGCGAGGCGAAGCCTGTGAAGATGGTGCAGGTCGCGGGCGAGCGACGACAGGCGAAGCAGGGCCAGCAAGGCTACGGCGATCGTCACCAGGCCGAGGAGGACCTCGACGGCATTGACCTGGGCTCCCCCAAACTGGATCGGTGCTGCCGGGTCGGGGAAAACCGCCACCGGTGGCCTCGCCAGGGCAGCGGTGAGAGTCCGGCTCATCAGTGCCGGCACCGGGAGCCATGGCGCGAGCAGCACCGAGGCGGGCAGCGCCAGCAGCAGGCCCTGGCGAAGTCGATACCCCGCCAGCGGGTGCAGACCGCGCGCCGCAGCAAGAACAAGCAACATCGCTCCCGCCAGTCCCGTCCAGACGATTACGGGAACCCAATACGCCACCAGGCTCGAGCTGCCGAGGGCCATGAGCACCTCAAGCATCGGACTGCCCCTTGTCGGCCAGGCTGGCCAACAGATCCTGGATCTCCGCACGCTCTTCGGCCGGAATCTGCTCGCCGCGCACCAGAGTCTGCAGGAGAGCGGAAGCCGAACCCTGGAAGACCTGGTCGAGCAGGTCCTGCAGCAGTTCCTCCCGCACCTGCGCGGGCGGGCGCGCGGGCAAGTACAGGTACCGGGATCCGCTGCTGTCGCATCGCAGGAAGCCCTTTTTCACCAGCTTCTGCATGACAGTCATCACGGTGGTATAGGCAACCGCGCGGTCCCGCAGGATCCTTGAGTGAACATCGGCCACGGACGCCTCTCCCGACGCCCACACGTGCTGGAGCACCTCCATTTCGGTTTCGCCGAGTCGGCTTAGCGTCTTTCGTCTCATCTTCAGTCCTCCAACCGGAGTGTCATCGGTCGCATACTATCATCATAATACTATCACGATAGTAATACACTCGCAACTTCTCACCTCTACAACACGCTTGCGTCGTGCGTCCCTACGGTCCGAGCGCCCCTATCGGGATCACGCCCACTCCGTCCGGTCGTGTGTACCCGTACCCGCTCGCCACAATCACGCCGAGCGCCTGAGGCGGGCCGACCAGGCGCTGATCCACGCGTTCGGCCAGCCTGAGCAGGTTGCGGGCTCCCTCCTCGACCATCCTGGGGCCCAGCTTTACTTCGAACGCCGCCCAACGGCCGTCTCGGGCCTGCACCACTGCGTCGACCTCGAGCCGTCCGTCCTCCCGGTAGTGAAAAACGTCCGCATCGGCAGCCTGCGCGTACACGCGGAGATCGCGGACAACCATCGACTCGAAGAGAAACCCGAGGAACTTGAAGTCCTTGAGCAATCGGTCCGGATCGGCACCCAATGCCGCCACTGCCAGGGATGGATCGACGAAGTGGCGGACCGGACGCTTGCGGAGAATCGCCCTCGAGCGCAGATGGGTCGCCCACGCCGGCTGGTCTTCAACGATCATGATGCGTTCCAGAGCGTTGAGGTAGTCCGAAGCGGTGTGCGGCTTGATCGGCCCGTTGTCTCGGGCTCCCAGGTCGGCGGCGAGCTTTGAGATTGCGACGGCAGTTCCGACATTCCGGGCCAGGGATCGCAGGAGCAGCCTGACCCGTTGCGGGTTCCGGCGGACACCGTCGACCTCCCGGATGTCCGTGCGGGCCACCTCGTCCACCTGACCACGATTCGCCCGCAAACAACGCGCCAGCGGCCAGTCCACGCTTTCGGGCCAGCCTCCGCGACAGATGAGTTCGGCTACCTCGCCGAGGGAAATCGTATGTTCCCCGGCCGCAATGGGGTTCCCCGCGAGCAGGTTGTTCAACGAGATCGCGCCGGATGACCGGCCCGCCTCGTGTAGCGACATCGGACGCAGGCGAAGGCGCACGATGCGACGCATGCCGGTGTGGCGCGTGGCGTCGTCCGCAGGTATCGCCGACCCGGTAAGGATGAACTGGCCGGGGAGGCGCCGGTCGTCGACCGCCCGTCTCACGTGGTTCCAGATCCTGGGCTCCAGCTGCCATTCGTCGATCAGTCGTGGTGCCGGCCCCTTGAGCACTTCGGCCGGATCGGCATCCGCCAGATGCCGAGCGTCTTCGTCGACGTCGAGCAGCACCTCGCTTGCGGCGAACTCCCTCGCTGTCGTGGTCTTGCCGCAACCGCGGACGCCCTCGATGACGACACAGCCGGTGGCGCCGAGGAGTTCGCGCATCTCCGAATCGACGATCCGCGGGGAGTATCGTGTCATGGGTGTGCCTTGCGGCGATGGAAGCCGGGGAGCGCAACGGGCTGTGGGAGCACCTGAACGTAACTCCGCCGGATCGGCATTCGCAACGGATAACGGCAGGAATGCGACAGTTTCAGCGGCAGGAATATGGCGTGTGGAGCGGCAGGAATATGACGGCTGCACCGGCAGAAAAACGGCGGCTGTCCCTTCGTTAGCAGACTGCCTAACCCGGCATCCTCCTGAACAGCCTCACCAGCGACCAGAACGCCAGCGCGTACATGACCGCACCCAGCAGGAAGGGCGCCCCCGGCAGCTCGACCGGAGCATTCGGCGACGTGAAGTAGCTGAACAGCCCCGCCGTGAAGATCAGCGGCGCCAGAATGCTGGTCAGGCTCATCAGCGACGTGATCCCGCCCTGCACCTTGCCCTGGTCCTCGGGCGGCACGGCGCCCGCCACCAGACTCTGGATCGCCGGCCCCGCCACGCCCCCGATCGACCCGAAGACGATGAATGCGAAGAGCATCCACCCCGCCGTGGCCAGCCCATAGCCCAGATACGTGATCACGGCCGTGACAAGTCCATAGAGAATCGCCCGCCGTTCGCCCAGCCACTTGACGATTGGACGCACCAGTCCCCCCTGCACGATGGTCGCCATCAGTCCCACGAGCATCAGCGAAAAGCCGTTCATCTGCTCGTCCCACCCGAACTTGTGCCCCGTGTAGAGGACCCAGACGGTCTCGAGGCCCCGCTGCGCGAGAACGACGAACACGAAGACCATCGTAAGGCCCGCCACCAGGGGGTAGGAGCCGAGCACGTAGAGGCTCCCGACCGGGTTCGCCTTCCTCCAGCTGAAGGCGTTCCGCTTCTCGCGGGGCAGCGACTCGGGCAGCACGAAGAACCCGTACAGCCAGTTCACCAGGGCGAGTCCGGCCGAGACGAAGAACGGCAGCCGCAGGTCGATGCCGCCGAGCACCCCGCCCAGTCCGGGACCGAAAATGAAGCCCAGCCCGAAGGCAACGCCGATCAGCCCGAAGTTGCGGGCGCGGTCCTCGGGCTTCGACACATCGGCGATGTAGGCATTCGCGGTGGTGATGCTCGCGCCCATCACCCCGGCGATGAGACGACCGACGAAGAGCCACCCCAGCGACGGCGCGAATCCCATGATGATGTAGTCGACGCCCAGGCCGAAGAGCGAGATCAGGATCACGGGCCGGCGCCCGACGCGGTCCGACAGGGAGCCCAGCACCGGTGCGAAAACGAACTGGGTCAGGGCGTATGTGGAGGCGAGGACGCCGAACCAGCGACCGGCCAGCGGCGTGCTGCCTCCGGCGAACTCCTTGATCAGCTCGGGGAGAATGGGGATGATGATCCCGATCCCCAGCACGTCGATGAAAACCGTGATGAGGATGAAGATCATGGCCGCCTTGCGGCCGCGTCCCGGTGCGGTCAAGGGTCCCTCCTCAGGGTAGTATTGAAGAAGGAGCATAGCAGGCCGTGACCAGCGGCGCGCCCCTCCGGCCGACGACGCAAGGGGCGGATCCGATCCCGCCAGACCTCACATCGCATGGACTTCAACGCCTTCGAGAAGGAATCACGCCGGGTCTTCGAGGCCATTCCGGAGCGCTACCGGGAAGGCGTGGACGGTCTGACCGTGCACCGAGAGGCCCTCCCCCACCCGCGCTTTCCCGCGGTGTTCACCCTCGGCGAGTGCGTAACCGAATCGTATCCGTCAGGCTGGGACGGACCGGACACGCTCCGGTCGGTGGTGCTGCTCTACTGGGGGTCCTTTCGCGCGCTGGCGGAGCTCGACCCCGCGTTCGACTGGGGGGAACAGATCTGGGAGACGCTGACGCACGAACTCCGCCATCACCTGGAGTCGCTCGCCGACACCGACGACCTCCTCGGCGTCGACTACGCCATGGAACACACCTTCCTGCGGTACGACGGGCTCGATTTCGACCCCTTCTACTACCGCCATGGCGACCGGATCGGTGCGGGCATCTACGCCGTCGAGGACGACGTGTACGTCGAGCAGCACTGGACGCGTGCCGACTTCGCAAGCACTCCGGCGATCCGGTTCTCCTGGGCGGGACTCGCCTACGAGGTCGAGCACCCGCGAGAGCTGGGCGACCTCCACTTCATCAGCATCGTGGACGGCATTCCCGCACCGCCCTACCTTCAACTCGTGCTGGTGCGGAAATCGACCTGGATGGAGCGGACGCGAGCGGTGCTGAGGCGCGAAGAAACCGAGATCTTCGAATCCGAGGCCGCCGTTGGTGCCTGAGACCGGACCTCGACCGGCACGTACGGTGTATGATGAAGGCGGATCTCCCTTGAACCCCAGCGACACGAGAGGGCAATGACACGGACACACGCAAAACCCGGCAGACCCATGCGCGAACACTGCCGCCTGCTGCCGGCCATCGCCGTGGCGGTCACGGCGGGTGCGATCGGCTGTGCTTCCGGCTCATCCGGTGCAGGGAACTCCGAGAACAATGCCGTGGCAATCCCGGACCAGACCCGGACCGTGATGCGAATCGGCAATTACGCGCCGGTGGAGATGTGGACGGAACCGGGAGTGGGCGCGCGCACGATTCAGGTGGCCCCCGAGCTGGCCTGGCGGGTCCTCGGGGGGGTGTACAGTGAGATGGACATCCCCGTCTCGGCGTCCAATCCGCGAACCATGCAGCTCGGCAACGGCGGCTACAAGGCGCGCCGGATCGGCGGCAAGCGCATGAACTCCTTCATCGACTGCGGCTCCGACCTGGCCGGGCCGCTGGCGAACCAGCTGGAGATCACGCTCACGATATCGACGAAGCTCACCCCGAAGGAAGAGGGCGCCACCGAGGTCCTGACGACGCTCGACGCCTGGGGAGAGCCGCGCGCGGTGAGCGGCAACCCGATGCACTGTCAGTCGCGGGGCGTGCTCGAGCTGGATATCGCCAAGGCGGTGGCGGAGGCGCTGGGCGCCACTCCCTGATCAGTTCAGCAGGACCGGCACCTCGCTCAGCAGGACAGGCACTTGTGGTTGTTCTTCGACCCGAGTTCCTCCAGTAGCGCAACCGTGGCCGGGAAGGGCTGGAGACGCTGAATCGGGCCGTTCGCCATGTCGGCAGTCGTCTGGCCCCTGCGGCTCACGACGGTGATGTCCGCTCCGTGCTCCACCAGGAACAGGATCAGTTCGTTGTCGCCCCGGGAGGCGGCGTGGTGAAGCGCGGTGTAGGCATTGGCGTCGCGGACGTTGACCTCGGCGCCGCACTCCTCGACGAGGAACCTCACGGCCGCCAGCCAGTTTCCGGGCACGTGGCGGTGGGCGTTCCCCGCGAACGACTGCCCGTACCCGAAGCCGGAAGCTGCGTGGATCGGATGGATGTGCGGCCCGCCCACGGGAATGGGTGGAACACCTGACGAGTCCTCTTCCTCGTCCCGTTCTTCCCGGGCGGGCGGCTCCGCTTCCTCTTCCGACGCTCTCCCTCGGCATTGCCCTTGGTAGGCTCTTCCGCCTCACCGCCCTCTTCTTCCGCCGCTTCCTCTACCTCCTCGGAGGCAGGTGGACGACGGCGGCGGCGCTCCGGAGGCTTCATCGTGGCGATGTTCGGGTCCGCTCCGTGTTCCTTGAGCAGCCTCATTGCATCCACATCGAGCGCGTAGGCGGCACGCCAGAACGGCGTGGCCCCCTTCATGTTGACCCCGCTGCCCCTCAGGACGCCGAAGGTGTATTCCATGTACCACAGGTGACTCCTGAGGCGCGGGTTCGGGTCCGCTCCAGCTGCGAGGAGGGCCTGCAGAACGTCCAGGTGGGTCGCCGTCTGCTGCTCATGCTCGGTGGGGTGCGCGTAGGACGCGCGCGGAGCCCATTGGCGTTCGAGCACGGCGAACAGCGGCGTGGCGCCGGCCTCGCTGGCCGCATCGGGGTCCGCCCCACGCTCGATCAGCCAGAGCGCAAGGTCGAACTGACCGTTCACCGCCGCCATCAGCAGGGGACTGGTTGCGTCGCCGGCCGAGGGCTGGTCGATGTCGGCACCGCCGGCGAGCAGGGCTTCGGCCGCCACCCGGTGGCCCTGCCGGACCGCGTGCAGCAGCGGCGTCAGGCCGCCCCAGGCACCGACGAGCTGCGCGTAGGACATCGGACGCGGCTCCTCGGCGGCGGGCTCGGCCTCCTCGGCGGCGCCTTCCTCATCCGACTCGCCCTCCTCAGCTGCCGCGTCTTCGCCCTCCTCGGCCGCCGCACCTTCCCCCTCTTCGTCCTCCTCCTCGTCGCCGCCCTCTTCGCCCTCTTCATCCTCCTCGCCGTCGTCCGCCGGGTCGGGAACATCGGGCCATTTGCGCTGGATCTCGCGCGACGCCTCGATCGCCGCCTGGACCTGGCGGGGGGTCGGCTGCCAGTCCGTGCCTCCGCCCTCCTTCTCCTTGAAGGCAGCCAGGAACTCGTCGAGGCGGCGCTCGGCGGCCTGATCGGCCCTGGCCCGCTCCTCCACGTCGACCGAATGCGCCGGCAGCGACGGGTCCGCCCCCGCGTCCAGCAGCGTGCGAATGGCCGCCGCGCGATTGTTGGCCGCGGCGAAGATCAGCGGCGTCTGGCCCCACGCGGCCTCGCGCCCGTTCACGTCGGCGCCCGCTTCGACGAGCGCGCCGACCACGGTCGGGTCTCCCGCCGCCGCGGCGAGGTGCAACGGCGACGTGCCCGAATTGGTGGTGCGTGCATCGGGGTCGCTGCCCGCTTCGAGAAGGAGGTCGACGATCGGGCCGTGCGCCGCGCGCGCCGCCAGGTGAAGCGGCGTGTAGTGCCCGATCCGGGTTCCGGCATCGACCCTCGCGCCCGCATAGATGAGCACCTCGCCCAGCTCCCGGTCGCCACGCTCGGCCGCCCAATGCAACGCGGTCATTCCGTCTCCCTGGGCGGCATTCACGTCGGCCCCGTCTCGGAGCAGCCGGCGGACGGCTTCCAGGTCGCCGCGCTGGGCGGCGTCGGCCACGGGTGCGTCGGGGGCGGCGAACCCGCCGAGCCCCAGGATCAGGACCAGCGCGCCCGTCGCGCGGCGCGACCGCCGGCCGATCCGGCGCGGCCGCCCGGTCACGCCTCCGGGGCGCTTCATCGCCCGGTCGCGGCCTCTGCGGGCGCGGCCAGCGAGAACTCCCCCGTCGCGTCTCCGAAGCGCTCCAGATCGTCATGGCCGAGCCTGTGGAGCAGCGTCGTGAACACGTTGGCCATCGGCGTCCCCGCGGCCGCCCGCAGGTGCACGCCGCCCTGCAGTCGGCCGTTGGCACCGCCCATCACCACAAGCGGACAGCGCCGGTGGTTGTGCAGGTTGCCGTCACCCATCGGGGAGCCCCAGATGATCATGGACTGGTCGAGCAGACTCGCGTCCCCGTCCATGGTCTCCTGCATCCGTTCGAGGAAATACGCCATCTGCCCGGTCCGGTATTGGCAGATCCTGTTGAATTCCAGGATGTTCTTCTCCCTGCCGCCGTGGTGCGAGGCAGGATGGAAGGCCCTGTCCGAGCCGCTCTCGGGGAAGACCCGGTTGGACGCGTCGCGACCGGTCTTGAATGCCACGATCCGGGTCGTGTCGGTCTGCAAGGCGAGGACCTGCAGGTCGAACATCAGCTTCATGTGCTCGCTGAACGAGTCCGGCACCCCGGGAGGCGCCCCCGGCAGCTCGCGCGGCTCGCCGCTCGTGTTGCGCGCCTCCACCTGCTCGATCCGCCGTTCGATCTCGCGCACGCTCTCCAGGTAACGGTTGACGCGGCGCAGGTCCACGGCACCCAGCTCGCGCCTGAGGTCGGCCACCTCGCCCGCCACCCAGTCCAGAATGCTCTTGTGCGTGTGACGCCGTCTCGCGCGTTCCTCCGCGGTGCCCCCCGCGCCGAAGAGCATGTCGAACGCCGTGCGGGGACTGCGGATCATCGGCAGCGGCGTGGTCGGCGACGCCCAGCTGATCGAGTCCGTGTACGAGCACGAGTAGTTGTAGTCGCAGCCGCCCCCCTTGTCGGTGCGCTCAATACAGAGTTGCAGCGACGGAAGCGCGGTCTCCTGCCCGAAACGCTGGGCGTGCAGCTGGTCCAGGGAGGTCCCGCAGAAGATGTCCGACCCCTGCGTCTGCCTGGGATGCGCCTGCGTTAGGAACACCGCGCTGGACCGGAAGTGGTCGCCGCCCACCTCCTGCGCTTCGAATGCCTCGGCCATGCGCACATCGGTGTTGCTGACGATCGTCAGGTGCTCCCGCCAAGGCTCGAGCGCCTTGAGAACGTTGGCCTCGACCAGTTCGAAGTCGCGCCCCAGGGTGGCGGGAGCGAAGAGGTGCTGCTCGGCGCCCCACTCGTTGCATCCGGGCACGCCGTGGACCTCCTCGATGCAGATCAGCCGCATGGGCCGGTCCGCCAGGGGGTCGGCGCGGAGCCGGCCGGCCGGGAACATCGAATCCAGAAGAGGCAGCGCAACCGTCGCCCCCGCTCCCTTGAGGAACGTGCGGCGTGGCAGTGACTCGCCGGTCAGGAAGTGCATGTCGGCTCCAGCAGGAAGTGCGTTCGGTAAATCTAGTGCGGTGTCCCGGAAGTTGGCGAACCAGCCTCTTGCTGTGCCGCGGCAACCGCCTCCTTCATGCGGAAGGCGTCGCTGGTCACCACGCCCAGTATGAACGATGACAGCCGGTAGCCGTCGTCGGCAGCCGCGGCCGCGATGGCGCGCACCGCGGGCTGGTCGCGGTAGTCGACCGAGCGCCCCAGGGCGTAGGCCATGAGGTTCCGCGTGAAGTTGCGGACCAGGGGAATCGGGCGTTTCAGCAGGACCATGGACAGGTCGCGCGAACTCGCGATATCCGTGCCGTCGTAGTACGTGCCACGGGTGTCGAGCGGGGCCCCACCTTCGCGGATCCGCCAGCGGCCCGTGACGTCGAAGTTGTCGAGCGCCAGCCCGATGGGGTCGATGAAGTTGTGACACGAGGCGCACGCCGGCTTGGCGCGGTGCTCCTCCAGCCGCTCGCGCGTGGTCAGTACCCTGCCCTCGCGGGCGCTCTCCGTTTCGTCCAGTTCGGGGATATCCGGCGGGGGTGGCGGCGGGGGCATCCCCATGAGGACTTCCATGACCCACTTGCCACGCAGGACCGGCGATGTGCGGTTGCCGAGAGACGTCTGGACGAGCATGCTCCCATGCCCCAGCACGCCGCGCCGCCGGTCGTCCGGGTATGAGACACGCCGAAACGCCTCGCCGCGCACTCCGTCGATCCCGTAGTGGCGCGCCAGCCGCTCGTTCAGGAAGGTGTAGTCCGCGCCGTACAGCTCCAGAAGGCTCCGGTCCTCGCGGATGAGGTTGAAGAAGAAGAGTTCGGTCTCCCGGCGCATCGCCTCGGCCAGCTGGCGGCTGTAGTTGGGAAAGCGGAACGCGTCGGGTTCGACCTTTTCGACGTCCTGCAGCCGCAGCCACATCGCGGCGAATCGTGTCGCGAGGGCTTCGGCACGCGGGTCCGCGAGCATTCTCCGTGCCTGTACCGCCAGCACCGACGGGTCCGAAAGCGCGCCCTCGGCCGCCGCGTCGGCCAGCATCTGGTCCGGCGTGGTGCCCCACAGGAAGAAAGACAGCCGCGCCGCGAGATCCTCGCCCGCGAGCGGATAGGACTCGCCCGGCTCGACGCCGCGGGGTTCGCGTTCCATGCGAAAGAGGACGTGCGGGCTGGTCAGGATGGCCTCGAGCACCGTGCGGATCCCGGCCTCGAAGCCGCCCTCGCCGGCGCCCAGCTTGTAGAAGTCGAGCAGGTCGTCGACCTCGTCGCCCTCCAGTTCGCGGCCGTAGGCGCGCGTGCCCAGCCGGGTCGCGATCTCTCTCGCACAGGGGCGCTCCTCGTCACGCGCGGTCGGCCGGCAGGAAAAGACGCGCCGGCGTGCCTCGAAGTCGGACACGCCGGTCGCGTTGTGCGGGCCCTCCAGCGTGAGGCTCATGAGGTGGGGAAGAGACGTCGTGCCGTAGCTGGTCTCCGTGCCCGTGAGCGACCAGTCGTTGGGGCGAATGATGTCCTCGTAGGGCCCGTCCATCTGACGGACGAAAGCCGCGGTCACGCGGTGTTCGCCCGCCCGCACGAGGACCGGGTCGGTGCGGAAGGGGAAGCCCTTGCGGCCCTGGAAGTCGATGTCGCCGCCGTAGCGGAGCAGCGCGACCCGCTCGCCGTCGATCGAGATGTCGATGTCGTGGTAGCGCTCCCCCCAGCCTGACATGAAGGTCATTTCGAAGGTGTACTCGCCGTCCGCCGGGAAGGGGTGGAGGACGCTGATGCCGCCCCGCGTTCCGAACGGCGCCCCTTCGACGCGTTCCCACTCGTGCTGGGAGACGGCCGGGGGGTTGGTGTAGGTGACCGAGGACGCCGCCGCGTCGCGGTCGCCGACCGCACGCCGCGCGATCTCGCTGGCCGCGTTCAGATACGCGTCCATGAGGGTGGCCGAGAGCGTCTGCGCATCCGCGTTGTTGTCGAAGCCGTCGGTGATCCGGTCCTGCGGGAGCCACTCGGCCGGGTCGACGGTCAGGCCCAGCAGGTCGTAGACAACACGGGCGTACTCGGCCCGGTTGAGCCGCTGGAACGGACGGGTGCCGGGGCGGGGGCGGGCAGCGGCCGCCTCGTCGATCACCTCCTCCATGAATTCGGCGAGCGCGGCCACGGTGTCGGCCGGCGGTCTGCGGGCTCCGGGCGGCGGCATCATGCCGGCGCGCAGCTTGCGGATCATGCGTTCCGCGATCTCGGCGTTTTCGTCGGCACGGGTGACGTCGAAGTCCTCCAGTGACAGGTTGCCGAGAAGGCGGCGCTCGTTGTGACACCGGGTGCAGTAGCGGTTGACGACCTCGGTGAGCGCGGCAGGGGAAACGAGCCCCGGGAGTGGCTGGGTGGGCACAGGAAAACCCTGACCGGATCCGGGGAGCGGATGCACAGCAACGGGTGTCGTGCCCGCCCCCACCACCAGAATCGCACCGCCCAGAGCGGCGAGAAGGAGTGCGTCTCTCATTGGCGTTCATCCCAACCGTATGCCGGCAATCCCATGATACAGCCAAATTAGGAACGCTCACCGAGTGCGTCCATTGCCAGACGGCGGCGCGCGCCTTGGAGCGATCAGGCCCAAGCCGTAGCTTAGGTACCGCCCCCTGCAGGACGCGACCGATGAAGGAACGACCTCAAGCGACGAGCACCGCGCCCTGGCGGCGCGGCAGGGGTAACCCCACCCCGTGGCTTATGCGCCCCGTGCTGCCGCCGCTGCAGGAATACGCGGCCGTTCCGTCGTTCAGGAAGAGGGCGCCGCTCGATGCCCATACCATTCGCGCCCTCTGGCATGACCACATGGCCGGCAGTCCCGTTCGCATGGACCGGGAAGCCCGCCGCATGCGGCGCTGGATGCGCGCCGACCGGGACGGGGTCCTGACCCCGGACGAGGAAACCGCGCTGCACGACTTCCTTGAGGCTCTGCGCGGCGTCGATCTGTTTGCTTTCCGCCAGAGCTGCGGTGCGTCGATCTACGAAATCGCCCGCGTGATGCACATCATCGAATGCCGCGCCCACTACGCGGTCGGCTGGATGCGCCAGTACCTCTACGAAGACTGGGATGACGAGTGGCGGGCGGGTTGAGGCTGGAGTTGGCCGCGAGCAACTGATTGCGGGTGCCCGGGTCATCTCCCGGGTTGTGCGGGAGCCCTGTCGGCCAGCGCGAGCGCCCGTTCCAGAAGACCCCATTCCAGCGCGCGGGCGTCAGCGGGGCCGGCCGCCGTGACGCGCGCCATCGCCGCTTCCACGGTGGTGCCCGGATCGCGCCCGAGGGCGTGCAGGGCCGCGATGACCAGCACGTCGCGGGGGGTGGAGGGGGGTGCCGGAGCCTCGCCCGCGCCCGCCGCCACCGCTTCAAAGGCCTCGCGAGCGCCGTTCTGGTCGCCCGCTTGCCGTGCCGCAGCTCCGAGAACGAAGCGCACGAGGCGCTCGTCGGGCTCGAACGGCCGCCCCTGGCCGAGCGACTCGGGCCACAGGAGCGCGGCCTCCAGGTAATCGCGTGCCGCCTCGTGGTCGCCACTGTCGACGGCGTCCATTGCGGCGTCCACGTGCGCGAGTTCGTAGAGATGGTGGCTCTCTCGCGCGTTTTCGGAGGGTAGGACGTGCGTGGCCGCGAGGATGTCGATCGCTTCGCCGTAACCGCCCAGACTGACAAGAGCGCGCACATGCAGCAGGGCGAGATTGAAGTCGTCCGGAAAGATCTCACGCGCCTGGGTCGACGATTGCAGCGCGTCCGTCCAGCGCCCCTCGCCCTGCAGATAGCGAATCAGTTCGATCCGCACGATCCGGTCTTCCGGGGCAAACTCCACGGCGCGCACGAAATCGAGGCCCGGGTCACGGTCCTCGACCTCGCGCAGCAGGTGTCCGCGCGCGATGTAGGCCGCGCCGTAGTCCGGTTCGGCTCCGAGAAGCTCCAGCGCCAGCGCCGCTTCGTCCCTGCGGTCGAGCGCCCACAGGTTCAGGCCGAGCAGGTATCTCCAGCCCCAATGGCCGTTGTGACGGGCTGCCCAGCGCAGCACCGGCAGCGTCTCGGGACGGAAGGGGAAGGCGTAGGCGATGCGGTCGGGTGCGGAGAGCCCCGCCGGGTCGCCGGCAAGGAAGGCGCGCCACGCCTGAATGAGCGGCGTCGCTCCGCCGGTGCGGGCCAATGCGCCGGCCTGGCCTTCGTCGCCGACCCCGCCGAGCTGCGGCCACCTCTGTTCCCACACGGCGTCCGCGGCCAGATCCAGGAGGGCGATCGCGTCGTCGTCGAGCCCCAGGTTCGCGTAGCCGACGGCAAGCTCCAGGAGCGACTGGTCCGGGTACTCGCTTGTCATGGCGCCGGTGAGCGCGGCCGCGTTCCCGGCGCCCGGATCCTCCAGATAGCGCTCCGCCAGCACGAAATGGTGCAACGGGTCGGTCGCCAGCAGTGTGTCGAGCGCCTCCCGGGCAAGCGCCCCGTCCCCCGAGAGACGGCTGAGCGTGGCCACCAGCTGCCAGGCGGGCACGCTGTTGCGGTCGAAGTCGAGGGCCAGTTCGGCGTAGCGCTTCGCCTCCCCCCACTCCCCCGCCCCCGTCATGATCTCGGCCAGGCGCACGTACGACGCAGCCCGGAACGCCACCGCGCGGGCCGCCCAGCCGAAGGCCTCCCGGGCATCCACGTCACGCCCGAGGGCCCGGTACAGGTTCCCGGCCATGAAGTTCGCCGCCGCGTCGTACGTGTCGAGCTGCAGCGCACGGCGTGCATGGACCAGGCCCTCCTCGTAGCGGCCCGACCTCAGATCCAGGTCGGCCAGTCCCAGCAGCACGCCCCGGTTCCACGGCTCGAGCGCGGCCGCAGCCTCGAACAGCTCGCGTGCCTGCGCGTACCGGCGGCCCTTCGCCAGTTCCCGCGCCTGGAACACGAGCCGGTCGGCCTCGGGCGTGCTCTCCCACGCCTCGGCGTCCATCTCGAAGGGACGGTCCACGGCCCGCACCGCCGGGTCGGACGCGTAGTCGAGGCCGAGTGCCGGCAGCACCACCCTGAACGGCCGTCCGGCCGGCACGTCGAAGGTCGCCGCGACAGGCTCCAGCGCCGCCAGCGCCACCGGCTCCACAGCCACCAGCTCGTCGCTCGACCACACGCGGACAGTGTCCGCCACGTCGCCGAAGGCCTGGACAGTCACGCGCACCTCGCCGCCCTCCCGCGCCACGTGCATCGCCCCCTCGCGCGACGCGTCGGTGAGGCCGCCGGTGCCTTCCAGCGGGAACCAGGTCTCGGTCCAGGCGCTCGCCGACAGCGGATCGAAGGCGGCCTGCGTCACGGGGTTGACATGGGCGCCCGGCTGGTATTGCACCAGGAGGCGCCCCGCCTGGAATTCGACGTACTGGCCATCGGTGTCGGTGAGCAGGTCCTCCCAGATCCCGCCGTCACGCGCCAGCGACCAGAGCCACATCTTCTGGCCCGGCATGTCCTCGTAGCGCGCCCAATGCCCCCAGCCGTAGCTGTCGTCGTGGTAGTAGCCGCCGAAAAAGTCGTTCAGCTCGCCGACCACATGATACGACTTGTTGCCGCCGAACGCGTTGTTCCGGTAGAGCGGCAGGAAGCGGCCCCGCTCGTCGACCGGCCACGGACGCTCGCGCCCCGAGTGCTCCAGATACGACTGCCCGGGCACGAACAGCTCCAGGTCGTCCTGCGCGAAGGCGGCCGCGGTCATCCAGTTGTAGTAGGGCTGTTCCAGCGGCGTGGGGTTGTACCACAGCGCGCGGGTCTCGAAGTAGGCCTTGTCCGGCGGCAGGCGGACCTCCACCCGCCAGTGCGTGCGCGACGGCAGGTCCATGGCGCCGACAAAGGTGCTCACGCTGCCGTCCGCGTTCTCGCGCACCGTGTAGTTGACCGGGGTGGCGGTCGCCGGCGTGTGGCCGATGACGCCGAAATTGAACTCGACCCCGCCCGAGGTCCACGGTCCCCGCAGCGCGATGTCCCGGAATTTCATGACCTCGTTGCGGTAGATGAACTCGTGCCCCGTCTCCTTCACCACCGCACCCCACACCTTGCCGCCCGCTTCCGGAAGAACGAACACCTCGATGAGGTCGTTCTCCATCTTCACAACCTTCCACCGCCGCGGCTCGGAGGTCGGCGAGTACCCGCGGAAGGCGTGATACGGGTACAGCCGGGCATCGCTCGCCAGGATCGGCACCGGGTCGGGGTCCGAGAAGGGATAGGTGTCGAGGAGGCGGATCTCTTCGGAGATGCGGGCAGGCGCGGAGAGTTGAGCTGTGGAAGGAGCGACGACCGAACCCGCCAGGACGACGGCAACCGCGAAGCTGACCAACGTGGCGGGCGAGGCAAGGGAGGGTCGTGAGTTACTCATATACTCATATACTCATATGCTCATGCGTCGGCCCGGCGAGCATCCTCCACCGCCTCCGAGGTCGCGTCAGGCCGGAAGGCCAGGCAACGGAAGTAGTCGTTGATGCGCGTGTAGTCCGAATCCTCCGCATCCAGGAATTCTTCCACGGCTTGCCGCACGGCCTCCGTGACCGCCGTGGTCGACTTGCCAGAGAGGATTTCGTCGCCGACGAGTTGGTGACGGTAGAAGCGGAAATAGTTGGCTTCCTCAGCCTTCATGGGGTATCTGTCCCGGCGGCGGCGATCCACCGGAGTCTTGCGCATGCAGGCTACGATCCGATCCACCGCGTCCCTGGGGCCAGGGAAGGCTTCCAGCAGCACAGTGACGCTGCGGAGCCCAAATTGGACGACCCAATAGATGTGCCCGCCAGTCCCGCCAAGCCCCAAGCGCTGCGCCTCTTGCACATCCCAGTTCAGCCATAGCCAATCCTTGCCCTTGCTGGCGGTGATCGTCGTTTTCATTCCCCGACTCGTCAGCAGGTCTCGAACTTCCGACCGCAGCCTCTCCGGTTCCTGCCCGAAGTCTCTTACCAAACGCACCACGGTGTCCCGGTAGTGCGCGTGACGATCCGGCACCATCTCCCGGACACTGTCGTCTCCCTCGTCTACAAGCGACCTGAACATGTGCTGCAGCAGGGAATAGTGGTCGTCCAGCAAGTTCCTGAAATAGTGTGCGTCGCTCTCTTCCGGACCGATCATCCTGGCGACCGCCGCGAGGTATTGCCGAATGAAAGCGGCCACCTCCCTGTCCCGGAAGGCGTCCTCGTCGTGCATCGCCTTGATCTTCGCGCCGACATCCCTCCAGCTCACATGCGCAATCTCGCGCTCGTCTTCGATCCCCTCCCGCGACGTGGAGAGCAGTACGCTGTGGATCTCGTGGCCCGAGTACTCCTTGCGCAATTCCTCTTCGTATCCTCGCGCTTGGTCGTAGTGCTCCGCCGAAGCCCACTCCGGCTTGTTCTCGATCGCGACAATGTGCCGTCCGTGTTCGCTTTCCAAGAAGATCGTCACGTCCACGTAGTGAAGCTCGCGCTCCACCCGGACGCGCCGCCCGCCATCCCCGCGGATGATCGTCCCCGGCAACCCCGTCTTCCTCGGAAACTTCACCTCGCCCAGAAACCACTCCAGAAACCCCCGGCCAATCCCGTGGGTCTCGCGGGGATCAAGCAGCCACGCCATCACATTGCTGTGGCGAATCTCGTACTCCGCATAGCGCAGCACGTCGAAGGCGTTGAACTTGCGCCGCTTTGCATACTCCGCGTGATACCGCAGGAATCCCGGATCCCCTACCAGCTCTTCCACCCCCGGTCTCGCGTTCACCTGGCGTCCACCCTCACCCCGGCGGCGCCTGGATCTGGTAGTCCGGGGGCGGCTCGAGCCCCATCAGGTGCTCCACAAAGTAGTCCCAGCGGCGGCGGATCACGTAGGGTTCGTTCAGGCCGTGCGCGCGGTCGGGCAGGATGAGGAAGTCGAAGGTCTTGTTGGCGGCGATCAGGGCGTTCGCCACCTGGTACGTCATGGCCGGGTGCACGTTGTCGTCCATGTCGCCCGTCATCAGGAAGAGCTTGCCCTTGAGGTTGCCGGCCATCGACGCATTGACCTGGTTGGCGTAGTTGTCGGTGCCGGCGACCGTGTCGCGCACCAGCAGGCCCTGGTACTTCTCGGCGTACGCGGCGTGGTAGGAGCGGTTGTCGTGATTGCCGGCGGTGGAGACGGCGACCTTGAAGAAGTCCGGGTAGCGGAGGATGGCGTCGGTGGACGCGAAGCCGCCGCCCGAATGCCCGTAGATGCCGATCCGGTCGAGGTCGATCCAGGGGTGGCGGGCGCCGAGCTGCTTGATCGCGGCGATGTGATCGGGGATGCCGTTGTCGCCCATGTTGCCCCAGTAGTTGTCCTGGATGGCCTTGGAGCGGTAGGGCGTGCCCAGGTGGTCCATCTGGAGGACGACGAAGCCGAGTTCGGCCAGTGCATCCTGGTCCCCGCGCAGCGCGCCGCCCAGCACCCCGCCGCCGAAATTCCACCGCCCCACGCTGCCGATGAACGGGCCCGGGTAGATGTAGTCGATCACGGCGTACACCTTCTCGGGGTCGAAGTCCGACGGCTTGTAGATGAGCCCGTACATGGTGGTCACGCCGTCCCGCGCCTTGTACTCGAAGATCTCGGGCGCGGACCAGCCGGCATCGGCGAGCCGCGACACGTCGGCGCGCTCGAGCTCCAGCACGACCCGGCCGGCACGGTCCCGCACGACGCTGACCGGGGGCTGGTCGGGACGCGACCACGAGTCCACGAAGTAGCGTCCGTCGGGGCTGGCCCGCACGGTGTGGTCGGCGTCCTCGCCGCCCAGCCGGGTGAGACCGGTCCCGTCCAGGTTGATCGCGTACAGGTCGGCCATGGTGGGGATCCGCCCGGGCTCCATCCCGCGCGCGGTGAACACGATCCGCCCCGCGGCCTCGTCGACGCGCAGCAGGTCGCCGAAGGTCCAGGGGCCCTCCGTGACCCGACCGATCATTGCGCCGCCCGCGTCGAAGCGGTAGAGGTGGCCCCAGCCGTCCCGCTCCGAGAACCAGAGGATTTCCTCGCCGCCGCGAATCACGTCCCAGTTCGGGTAGCCGCCGATCAGGTCGAGGTTCATCTCGACGTGCGTGGCGCGCTTCTCTTCGAGGATCTGCCGCGCCGCGCCGCTCTCGAGGTCCGCTTCGTACAGGGTCACGGTCTTGCCGCCCCGCGAGCCACGCACGAAGTAGAGGCGCTCGCCGCCCTCCTTCCACTTCACCGTCACCCATGTGGAGTCCCGCATGCCCGTGGCGGTGAACGTCATGTAAGGCTGCGGGTCCGCCTGGAGCTTCAGGTTGCCGCCGCCCTCCACGTCGACCACGTGAATGTCGAAGGTCGCGACAACCGAATCCCCCGGCAGGCCATACGGATAGGTGTACAGCCTGGGCCGTTGGGAGGTCGCGGAGTAGATCGGCATGTGCTCCACGTTGCGCTCGTCCATCCGCTGCACCGCGATGCGCCGCGAGTCGGGGGACCACTGGAGGACCGGCCGCGCCGGCATCGCCGCAATGATCTGCGACGGCCGCGGCGCCGTGGTGCCGTACGACCAGTACTCCTCGCCGTCGGTGGTCAACTGCGTGGAGTCACCCCCCTCGGCCGGCCGCACCCACAGGTTGTGCTCGTGCACGAAGGCCTCCGTCCGCCCGTCGGGCGAGCGCACGAAGGGCGTGCGGTTCACGAGAGTGTCGCCGGTCACGCAGTCGTAGGCGCCGATATCACAGGTGAACCCGCGCTTGTTCGCGTTGAAACGGATCGTCCGCTCGTCGGGCACAACTCCGTCGCCCTCCCCGAACTCGAACGTCTGAAACGGCAGTTTGCGCCCATCGAACGCCGTGTCCGCAGCCAGCGACATCGCAGCCGCCAGCCGGTCGTGGTCGAAGAGCAGGGTGCGCGAGGCGCGGCCCGGATCGACCAGCACAAACTCCGCACCGTCCCCGGTCTGGTTGCGATACCAGAAGCGGTTGCCGCCGGCCATCCACTGCGGCGCCACCGCCCCACCGCTGATGAGCGGATTGACATTCCAGGCAAGGAGGCGCTCGGCGCGGTGGTAGCGGGTGACGTCCATCTGCTGCGCGGACGCGTCGGTTGCGGTGCCGAGGCACCAGCCTGCAGCGGCCACGAGGAGACACGGCCAGCGGTAACGGGAGCAGAGTCGGTAGCGTGACATGAGAGGCCTGTCTGGTAGGTTGGAAGAGTCTCGCGACCGTCGCACATCCGACAATCAGCGACCACGGGTACTGATGTATTCAGCCACGGGAGGAAGCGCGTCAAGCGGGCGCGGCAGGAGTCTGCGGCGCACGGCCACGTCGCTGGCAGCCACCCTGCTCCTGGTGTGGGCCGCAGGCGCGGTACCCGTGCGTGCGCAGAACACCGGTCGGCTGAACGGCGTGTACGGCGGGCGTGCGGAGTCCGACCTCCTGTGGAGCACACCGGTCGAGACGTCCTCGCGCCCGGGATTCCTGCTGGGCGCCTTCGTCGACGTCCGCACGCCGATCCCGCGGCTCAGAGTGCGCGCCGACGGCGGCTTCGCCCGGCGCGGCGGCTTCGTATCGACCGACACCCGCGGGAACCCCCTGGACGGCGAGGTAAGCGGCGACTACCTCCACTTCGGCGTCGAAGCCAAGCTGTCGGTCTCCCTGGGACCGCTGCACGCGTTCGGTGCCGCCGGTCCGGGGCTCGACTACCTGGTCCGGAGCCGGGAGGATCCGGTCCTGGCGCAGGTGTTTGCCGACAAGCGAGGCACGATCCTGACAGCCGGTGCCGCAGCCGGCGCAGGACTGACTGTCGGGCGCCGGTGGGTGGTCGAGGCGGAAGCCCGCCTGACGCGCGGGCTCACGGAAGCCTACTCGGGCGCGGGACTCTCGGTCCGCAACCGCTCGGTGGAGTGGGTGCTGAGGCTTTCGCGGGTGGCCGGCGACCCCGGGTGACGTTACCTGACGGCAAAACAGGCTGCTCCCGTTGCGTGCCGCGAGCGAGATCGGCCATTGACATGCAACCATTTAGTTGCATATTGCATTCATGCCCGATGTATTCGCAGCCGTTTCCGACCCGACCCGGCGCGCCATCCTTGGCCGCCTTCGCGACGAGGGCGAGAGCTCGCTGACGACCCTCGCCGACCGTCTCCCCATGAGTCGGCAGGCCGTCACCAAGCACCTGGACATTCTCGTCGAGGCAGGCCTGGTCACCAAGCGCGCACAAGGCCGCAACCGGCTTCACGCGCTGTGCCCCGCGCCCTTGAAGGAGGTTGAGGACTGGCTGGCGCCCTACGCCGCCGCCTGGGACGAGCGCCTGGAGCGTCTGCGATTCCACCTGCACGGAGAGGACTGAGTGATGAGGGAGAGGACTGAACAATGACAGAGCGCACGGTCGAGAAGGTGCTGGAACTCGACGTTCCGGTGGAGCGCGTGTGGCGCGCGATCACGGATCCGGCGGAGTTGGCGCGCTGGTTCGGCGACGAAGCGGAGGTGGACCTGCGACCGGGGGGCGACGCGGCCATGATCTGGGATAACCACGGACGCTACGCCATGCGCATCGAAGAGGTCGACCCGCCGCGGCGGCTGGTGTGGAGCTGGGTGCACGAGCCGGACGTGGCCTTCGACGAGGCGCCCGCGACCCGGGTCCGGTGGACGCTGACGCCGCGGGACGATGGCGGCACCACCCTGCACCTGCTCGAGACCGGGTTCAGAACCGATCTGCACCGCGGGCAGAACGACGAGGGCTGGGACGCGGAACTGGGCGAGCTTGTCGAACTGCTGCGTGGGTAGCGCAGCCCTGGCCTGGAGGGCACCCGTCCGCCGAGGCCCGGGTGCGCCGGCGCGAAAGAGGTTCCAGCTGAAACGCCGGCGCGAAAGACGTTCCAGCTGAAACGCCGGCGCGAAAGACGTTCCAGCTGAAACGCGCGCTGAAACGCGCGCGCGGGGTTTTCCTCGACAGCCCGCCGGTCTTACCTTCTGCAACGCTCGGTCACAACGGCCCCTCGCCAACCGGCGGTCGGGCCCCACAGGAAGAGGCAGTATGAAGATGATGCGCACCTGCTCGTATTTTTTTGTCGCGACCGCGTTTCTGGCGGTCTCAGCCCCCGCCTGCGCCCAATCGGATATCTACCGGGCCCAGTCGGACATCCACCGGACCGCGTTCCACGACTACCGCGTCGTCCCGGTCGCGGACGGCTTCGTGGTTCCCTGGTCCATCGCCTTCCTGCCGGACGGTGACATGCTGGTCACGGAGCGGGGCGGCCGGCTGCGGATCGTCCGCGACGGCATGCTCCTTCCGGACCCGGTGCCGGGCATCCCCGAAGTGGTGGCACGCGGACAGGGCGGACTTCTGGAGGTCCTCCCCCACCCGGACTTCGCCACCAACCGGCTGATCTACATCAGCTATTCCAAGGCCACCGGCAATTCGCCCGGCGGCACGACATCGGTGATCCGCGGCACCTTCGAAAACGACCGCTTCACGATGACCGACGAGATTTTCGAGGCGGTCTCCGAGGGCAACGGCCACTACGGGTGCAAGCTCGCCTTCGACGAAGACGGCTACCTCTTCCTCTCGGTCGGCGACCGGCAGGTCGCTCCACGCGGGGACCTGGCCGCCCATCCGGCCCAGGACATCTCGAACCACCACGGCGTCATCGTGCGGCTTCACGACGATGGCAGCATCCCCGACGACAACCCGTTCGTCGGTCAGGCGGGCGCGCGGCCCGAGATCTGGAGCTACGGCCACCGGAATCCGCAGGGACTGGCGATCCAGCCCGGCACCGGCGCCGTCTGGTCCACCGAGCACGGACCCCAGGGCGGCGACGAGGTCAACGTCTCCGCCCCCGGCGCGAACTACGGCTGGCCGGTCATCGGCTACGGCGTGAACTACCGGTCCGGGAGCGCAATCCACGAGGCCACGCACATGGAAGGCATGGAGCAGCCGCTTCACATCTGGGTGCCGTCGATCGGCGCGTCGGGACTCGCGTTCTACACGGGCGACCAGTTCCCCGAGTGGCAGGGCAACCTGTTCGCGGGCGGGCTCGCCGGCCAGCGCATCGACCGCCTGACCATCGAGGACGGCCGCATAGTCGCGAGCGAGACCGTCCTGCAGGGCATGGGCCGCGTACGCGACGTGCGCCAGGGCCCCGACGGGTTCATCTACGTGGCCCTCGAGGCGCGCGGCGACGGCGAGACGCCGATCGTGAGGCTCGAGCCGGCGGGGTAGGAGGGCGGCCCGGACGGAGTTGATCAGAGTTGCACCTCGCAAACCCGCGATGATCGACTACACGAAGTTCCGGCAGTCGTTGCGACGGCTGGAGGAACAGCATGAGAACTACCGGCACCTCGATCCGTCGCTTCCGCGTCTCACGTACGAGGCCGTTCCCGAGTCGGTCATTCAGAGGTTCAGGACTTGCCTCGACTCGCTCTGGAAGGTGCTGAAGCGATACATGGCCGAGGAGCTGGGAGTCCCGGATTTGCCCAACAGTCCCAAGCCGCTTCTGCGGTTGGCCAACGAGAACGACCTGCTCACGGGCCGCGTGGAGGACTGGCTGGACTATGCCGGGCACCGCGTGGATACCGCACACGACTATAGTGTCGAGAAGGCCTCCCATTGCCTAGAAGCAATCCCCGGCTTCATCCAGGGCGCCACCGAACTGTACCAGACGATGACCGGCCGGAGCTGGGAGTGACCACCGGAATGGAACTTACCGCCGCTCAGCACCGAGCCGTATTGCGGCTGATTCGGGCCTGCCTCCCGGACACCGAGGTCCGGGCATACGGTTCGCGTGTGAAACGGACATCCAGACCTGCGTCCGATCTCGATCTGGTGGCGATGGCGGGACCCGGGCAGCGACAGGAGGTGGCAATCCTGCGCGAGGCGTTCGAGGATAGCGATCTTCCGTTTCGTGTGGATGTGCTCGTGTGGGACGAAATCCCGGCGTCGTTCCAGCGGGAGATCGAGCGGAACAGCGTAGCCCTCACATCTTCTCGAACAGCACCCCCCGCGTCCGTCCGTTCGCCACGGTAAACCCGGTCACGCTGCCGCCTGCGCCGCGCTGGAAGGCGATGGTGTTCAGGAAGACCACCGCCGTCGAGAAATCGTCGCCATCCGTGTGCTGCAGGGCCAGCGGTTCAGCCATCTCGATGTGGTGCAGGACCAGGCCGCCGTCCTCGACCGCGACTTCATAGAAGGTCTCCAGCTCGGCCGAGTAGTAGCGGCCGACGTACGCCCGGAGCACCTCCTCGGCCAGTGCGGTCTTCTCCACGCGGCGCATCGATATCTCCAGACCGGACTGGACCAGGGTTCCGCTACTCGTGGTGCCGTCGTCGTCGAAATCGAAGGTGAATTCGGCGTCCACGGACGCGAGTTCGAGCGTCGAGTCCGAGGTCGGCCGCGCCACCGTCCGGCCCTGGCCCTGCACGTCGACAAAGACGTCGCCATCCTCCACCTCAACCGTCATGGCCAGCGAGATGCCCTGGGTCTCGAGCACCCAGTCGCCCGCGATCGCCTCTTTCCGCGCGTCGGACATGCCCGCGTCCTCACCCGCGTCCTCGCCCGCATCCTCGCCGGCATCCTCGCCGGCGGCGTCCTCGCCCGCCGCGTCGCCCTCGGCGTCGGCTTCCTCCTCCGCTTCGTCAAAATGCTCCGCGAAGAACATCTCGCCGATCCGCCCGCCGACCGACAGGTCGAAGGCCGCGTTGTTGCTCATGACGATCACGCCGCTCTCGAGCTCGGGGTAGTAGCTCAGGTAGGCGCGGTGCGAGACGTCGCCGCCGGTGTGCGTGTACAGGGTGCGGCCGCCCTGTTCGCCCAGGGCGAGGCCAAGGCCATAGCTGGTTGAGTCGCCCGACTCCAGGACCGCCGTGGTCGTGATGGCCTCGATCGCCTCCGCGCCGCCCACCGTCGCGTCGCGGTAGTTGAGCATCCAGCGCGTCAGGTCGTCGATCGTCGTGTACACGCCGCCCGCGCCCGCCGACGCCGCGAGATCCCGCGTGGTCCGGTACCCGCCGTCCGCCTCCGCGGTGTAGCCCTGGGCGCTTCCGGGAATGAGTTCGCCCTGTACCATCTTGACGCGGGTGTCCACCATGCCCAGCGGCTCGAAGACGTTCTCGCGCATGTGGTCGGCGAACGACTGTCCGCTCGCCCGCTCGATCGCCAGCGAGATGAGGATGTAGCCCGTGTTGTTGTAGTTCCACTCGGTGTTCGGCGCCGCCTGCAGCTCCGGCTGGCGCTGCACGATGTCGATCGCGCGCTCGCGGGCGAACGCGTCCTCGCCCTGGTGGCCCCCGATCGGCAGCAGGTTGTAGATCTCGCGGTAGCCGCCGGTGTGGTTGAGCAGGTTGCGGATCGTGATGGGGGCGCCGAAGTCGCGGAGCTCGGGGATGTGCGTCCGGATGTCGTCGTCCAGCGACATCTTCCCCTGCGCCTGAAGGGTCAGCACGCCCATCGCGGTGAACTGCTTGGTGACCGACCCGATGTTGGAGATCGTCCCGCGCGCCCAGGGCACCCCGTGCGACAGGTTCGCCATCCCGACCGTATGGACGTGCGCCAGTTCGCCGCCGTCCACCACGCCGACCACCGCACCGGGACGGCCCGCGCCGTCGTAGGCCGCCATCATCTGGTCGAGCCGCGCGGCCGGATCGGTGGCGATGGGCTCGGACCGCAGCACGCTGAACGTGAACTCGCCGGCCTCGCCGTCCGTGGCGGTGATCGCGATGTCGTAGGCGCCCGCCGCCTCGGTCTCGAACCGGATGGTCTCGATTCCGCCCGTGCGGCCGTCCACCTCGCGCAGCACGTCGCCGTCGGGGCCCGTGACGGTGACCGTGAAGTCGTTGGAGATCTGGTCCACCTCGGCCAGAAAGAACACACCCGCGTCCAGTTCGAAGGTGTGGGTCTGCCCGTTCGACTGCATCGGGGGCATGTCCGGGGCCGCGCACGCCGCGACGAGCGTGGCAAGCGCGGCGAGCGTGGCGAGCGTGGCAAGCGCGATGTGGGCGGCAGAGGGTGCAGTGCTTCGCATGGTCGTCATTCCTTCCTGAACTGTCGTGGGACGGGCCGCCGGTCGGCGCGGCAAGGGCGGCCGCGTGGGATCAGCCGCTCTCTCTCCAACGAACAACCTCGATCGCGTCGGCACCTCCGCAAGGACCGGCCAGCGTGACGGGGCCTTCGACCACCACCTCGTCGCCCGGTTGCAGCCCCTCGACGTCGCCGCTGAGCGCGTAGACGTACTGGTCGTTGTCGCGCATGGTGACGCATCCGAGCCCCTCGTCGGTGATGCGGCCGGTGCGCTGGACCATGCCGCTGTCGTCGGTGACGTGGAACGGGTCCGAGATGCCGATCGGGCTGAACACGCCGTTGAACACGATGAAGACGAGGGGGCGCTCCCAGTTGGCGTAGCCGGGGACCTTCACGGTGGCCGACACCTCGCCCCACATCTCCTGGGTGCCCTCGGCGAGCGCCTCGAACCCCGCCCTCATGGCGCCGATGCCGACGTGGATCCTGGCCTGCGGCGGCAGGTTCTCGGTGTAGATCTCGACGACCGTGCCGGGAGGGCCGAGTCGCGGCTCGACCGACTGGATGTGCCGCAGCGAGTCGATGGTGGCGTACACGCGCTGGGCGGCGGCCTCGGGGGTGGCGGCGGTCCACGCGAGCAAGAGGGCGGCCAGGGCAATAGCTGGACGGGCGGCGCGGACGCGGCGTGCGGGACGCATCGGGTAGCGGGACTGTGTGGACATTCGGGCACCTCCGACGGCTCGTGCTTGGGTCCGGGCGCATCGTCGCGCCTTGCCAAGTTGCTGCGGCGGACCCCGCGGGGCCAGAGGACGGGCGCGGGCGGCACCGTGCCGGCGGCTCCCCGTTGCCGGACTGCGCGGGCGCTCCTAACCTCAGCGGCACGCACGGACGGTCCCCGCACGAAGGGCAGGATGCCGGTGAAAACGAGTGATGTGCCTGTGGACAGGAGAGCGAAGCTGGTCAACCGGCGAGAAGCCCTGGCGCTGATGGCGGCGGGAGCAGGTGCGGCGGCGTGCGCGCCCGAGGGCGCGAGTGGCCCGGATTCGGGATCCGGTGCGGAAGCGGGCGCGGCGCCAGGATCGGACGCGGGCACGGGCGGCGCCAGCCCCGTATGGGTCAAGGATCCGTCCCCGTTTGTCCGGCACGGCACCAACCTGGAGACGCGCCTCGAGGACCTGGACGGCCTCATCACTCCGAACGACCTCTTCTTCGTGCGCAACCACGCGCCGACGCCGGTGATCGACCCGGCGACCTACGTGCTGACCGTGGGCGGCCCGGGCGCGGAGTCCGAGGTCCAGCTGACGCTCGACGACCTGCGGGCGCTGCCCAGCCAGACGCTGATCGCGTACATCGAGTGCGCGGGCAACTGGCGCGGATTCTTCCAGGCGGTGACCGGGCGCACCGCGTCCGGCAGCCAGTGGGGCACGGGCGCGATCGGGTGCGCCGAGTGGACCGGACCGAGCCTAGCGGATGTGCTGGCGCTGGCCGGGGTGCGCGACGAAGCGCTCGAGGTGAACGTGATCGGGCTCGACGACGGCGCGTGGGAGCGCCCCATGACGCTCGCGAAGGCCCTCGATCCGGCCACGATTCTGGCGCTGACGATGAACGGGGAGCCGCTCCCGCCCGACCACGGTTTTCCGGTGCGCGCGGTGGTGCCGGGGTGGGTGGGGTCGTCCAGCGTGAAGTGGGTGGGGCGCGTCGAGGTCGCGACCGAAAAGGTGTGGGTGCGGGCGAACACGTCGTCGTACGTCCTGGTGGGCGACGAATGGCCCGCCGACCAGTACGCCCCGGCCGACGGCGCCCCGATCTCGACTGGCGCGGTGAAGAGCGCGCTGGCGCTGCCGCGGCCGGCGCAGTTGTCCTCCGGGACGCAGCGGTTGCGCGGGTTCGCCTACTCGCCCGCCGGACCGGTGGCGCGCGTGGAGTGGAGCGCCGACGACGGCCCGTGGGCGCCCGCGCGATTGATCGGAACGCCCTCGGCGCTGCCGCACGCGTGGGCACGGTTCGAGTTGGAGTGGGACGCCGCGCCCGGCGAGCACACGTTGCGCACCCGCGCCACGGACGCCTCGGGAGACACCCAGCCGCTGGAGGGCGTCTACAACGAGAAGGGCTACCTGCTGAACGTCGCGCTGCCGCACCCGGTGGAGGTGGGGTGAGACGGGTGAGGCGGGGCGGCGGACCGACCTGATCCCGTCAATCATACTCATATACTCACTCATCCATGTCTGCCGACGGATCCGCGAACACCGGCAAGGGTCTCCGGCGAGCGTTGCTGATCGCCGCAGCAGCATTGGCGGGGTCGTGCTCACGGGACGCCGAGGTCCGCGAGACCCCGCCCGTGGACGGCGAGCTGGCCTACACGGTCCGCTGCAGCTATTGCCATGACGTCCCCAACGGGATAGGAGCCGTCATCACGCCCAGGGTGCTGGCCGCGTACGGCACGGTCGGGCGGCTGGACCGCTATCTCAGGACGGCCATGCCGCACGAGACGCCCGGCAGCCTCGCGGACGCCGAGTACGATGCGATCCTGCGGTACATGATCGAGAGCCGGGGGCTGCTGACCGGTGCCAGCGGCGATTGGCCGGCGCCCGACACTACGAAGTTGCGCGTCCCGTAGCAGCAGCACGTCAAGGACCCGTATCGGCCCCGGTTACGATCATCGCGGCTGGTCCCACTTGTCCCGTCAGCAGTGCTCCTTGCGGCCCCGTTTCCGTCCCGGTTACGATTGGGGAATGGATAAGGTGACCCGATCTCCCGCCTCGGTTCGCCGAGGCCGTTCAACAGCCCGCCCTTCCCGTCCCCTTTCCGCTCCCATCCTCTTCCTGGGCGCAGTTGAATTGTTGGCGGTAGCGTGCGGCGACGGGTCGGGGCCGATAACGCCCACTACCCCTCCCCCTCCGTCGCCCTCACTGTCGATCAGTCCCGATTCGGCGGCGCTCTCGTTCATCGGTGAGACGGCGCGCTTCACGGCGAGGGATCAGACGGGCGCCGATGTTTCCGGGACCGCCACCTGGTCAAGCGACCGGCCGGAGGTGTTCACCGTCAGCGCCGGCTTGGTGACGGCCGTCGCGAGTGGCTCCGGGACGGTCACTGCAACCTTGCAGGGCGTCAGCGCGTCGGCTCGCGTGACGGTCGACCAGGTTGCCACGGACATTCAAATCGTCGCGGGCGACGACCAACAGGGCTTGGTGGACAGTTCGCTGCCCGACCCGGTCGTTGTGCGCGTGTTGGACGAGGGCGGAACCGCCGTTGCCGGGGCCGCGGTGTCCTGGGCGCCGGGGAACGGCGGTTCAGTGAGCGACACCGCCGCCGTCGCGACCGACGACGAGGGACTCGCATCGAACCATTGGACCCTCGGCCCGGCAATCGGCACTCAGACGCTCGCGGTCTCGATACCCGGCGCGTCCGTGGAGTTTCGCGCGACGGCGCTTTCCCTGGCCGACTTGCCCGATCTCATTGTCGACAACCGGATTCTGGTTTCCGACAACGAACCCTGGACGGTCGACAGCATTTCGGTGCGCGCAACGGTGCTCAACGCGGGCACGGCACGGACCTCGGAGGGCTTCCCGGTCGCGGTGCGCGTGGGCGGCGTAGAGGCCGCGCGTCTTGAAGCCGGATCATTGGGCCCCGGCGAGAGCGCAACCCTCACATTCTCCAACGTCGGCCTCCCCTCCGCCGGCGTCCAGGAGATCCAGGTCGTAGCGGATCCGGACGGAAAGGTCGCAGAAGTCATTGAATCGAACAACGGTGCAACCCTGACCTTGATCGTCCGGTCCGCCGCAGTGCTGACGCTCGGTGGCTCGGCCATGCCCATAAGCGCCGGCAGAGGAGGCGAGTTGTTGTTCGTCGTCGATGCGCCGCCGGGCCGATCGGGATCGGCGCTGCACGCGACGGTCCGCGTCCGGTCGGGCGATCCCGATCTATATGTGACAGGCCACCCCAGGGCGTCCCGGCTACGCAACTATGCGTGCCAGAGCACGGGTCCCGGCCTCGCTGAGGAGTGCATCGTCAATCTCGACGTGTTCGGCGGTCGGCACTACATCGTCGTCCACGCTGCCGAGACATTCGCCGTGGGCACGCTCGCCGTCTCCATCGGGGAGCCCGCGCGGTTCAACCTCGACGTCGTGTGGGAGTCGATTCCTACTATCGCGGAGGCCGAGATCATCGAGGAAGCGGTGGCGAGATGGGAGTCGGTGATCGTCGGGGACGTGCCGGCGTTCCGCTTCTACAACGACGTCACTCTGGACAATTGCGGCGCGGAACCCGTGACGCTGGAGCGGGGATTGAACGTGGAGGACGTGCAGCTTCGCGTGGACCTGCTCGACACTGACGAGTACATCTACACCCAGACGATCTGTTATTACCGCCGGTCGACCGGCCTCCCCATCGTCTCGACAATCGGCATCGACTTTGACCGGATCGCCCAGTTCACATCCTCGCGCGAGGACGTTGTCAACGTCGTAGCGTCGGCCATCGGGCAGGCGCTGGGCAAACACGAATGGCTGTATGGCGAGATCCACGATCTTGTCCGCAACCGTAGCGCCGAGTGGCGGGGAGGCATGCCCGGGGCCGATTCGCACTTTGCCGGCCCGAAGGCGATTGCGGCCTTCGACGCGGCCGGAGGGACCGCGTACAAGGGCGGCAAGGTGCCTCTGCAAAACGACGGGAAGTACGGCACCGACGCACGCTGGCGCGGATCGGTGTTCGGCAATGAACTGATGTCGAGCACCTATGCATGGGGCGAGCCGCACCCGCTGAGCGCCATCACGGTACAATCCTTCGCCGATCTCGGATATGTCGTCGATGTGGAGGCGGCGGACGCCTATACGCTTCCGAAAGCGGCCGGCATGTCGGCCGCAGCGCGACATGGCGTCGTAGTCGACTGGTCGCGCCATAGCCGGATCCAGTTTGCGGAGCCCCGGGGAGCGGACGACGCGCAATCCGGATCGCGCCGCTGACCCGCTCGCGCGTGGCCAGGCCTTCGAGGTGTTCGCTGGCCGTGTGGGGCTGGGTTGTCGCCGTCGGCGCGGCGGCGGCCTGCGGCGACCCGGCCGGACCGGCGGCGGATCTCCTCCCAGTGAAACACGTGGCGGTCGAGACGGTCGACACGACGGTGGTGCTGCCGGTCGCGTTGCCCAGCGGGACGCAGTGGTCCCACGAAACCAGCGAGACGCGCTGGGAGTCCGGGCAGCCGGTCGTCGCGGTCACGCGGCGCGAGAACCCGGCGGCGTTGGTCGTGCAGATCAAGGGATTCGGGTCGGCGGCGCTTACGGTTCGCGCCAGCGGCTTCGGGGCGGCGTCCGCCAGGATCGACGTGTTGCCGTCCGTGCCCGTCGTCCGCGAGATACGTCAGGACGAGTGGCCTCGCGACGGGCGGATCGCGCTGGCGGGGTATGCAGTGGACCGGATTCCGCTCTCAGCCATCCGCGTGGGGGAGGACACCGTGTCGCTCCTTAGTCGTGACAGCGCAACGGCGGTTGTCGCGCCCCCGCCGTTGAACGGCGGCGCGTGCGCCGGCGATCCCGAGGGGGATGCGGCGCTGTCGTTTCGCGGCGCGGATGTGCGCCTCGAGACGGACCCGGAAGTCAAGCGGCAGGCGGGTCCGCTGACGGTGCTCGAAGCGGGAGAGTCGAGCCGCTTCCAAGGGAACGTCTTCTGTCTGCGCATCGTCGGCGAACCAGGGGCTCGCTGGGTCCTTGCCGGCGTGGATCGCACTGCGATCGAGGCGGCTCGACACGCGCCGGAACGCATCCGATACGGCGGAGCCAGATCGTTTCGCTACGTTTTCGCGGACAACGTGCGCGCCACACCGGAACGCGATCTTCCGGTCGCGGCCGCGCTCTCCGAATCGCGGCCTCCGCCGGCGCTCCGGCTGCCGGATGTCCCGCGTGCGCATCCCGCCTCGTCGACTGGTCCTTCCAGCATCTTCGCCAGATCGACGCCGTACCGGATCGGCGACCGCTTCGAGTGGTTCAACGGCTCGCGCGGCCGGACCGGCTTCTACGAAGTCGTCGGCATCTATCCGCCGAATATCGTGTTCGCCGTGTTCGAGTCCGATCGGGACAGGCTCTGGACCGCGCGTTCGGAGGTCTTCGACGAGATCTTTCGCGCCAGGATCGGGGCAACCCGAACGCAAGAGCTGTTCGCCGCCGTCTTCGGTCCAACGGCGCCGGCCACGTCGGAGGCGACCGGCCAGTTGCTCGTGCTGTTTCACGACTCGCCGACGGATCCGCGCGTCGGCGTGACGGTGCACGCGGAGGGCAATATTGCGTTGACCGTGGTATTCATCCGACTGTTCCATTCGCGCGTCGGCGACGAAGCATGGTACGGCGATCTGCTGACCCACGAGATGGCCCACGCCTGGCAGTTCCGCAACCTGCGCATGGCTTCCGCGCCCTGGAGCGTCGAGGGGATCGCCAACTGGTTCGTCCATGAGCAGAGCCGTATTCAGAGCGGCCTGCACCGTGACGCGAACCTGCCTTCGTCCCAGCGGATTGCGGGCTGGCCGGTTGCGCACCGGCTCCCGGCCAATGGTGATTTCACCTACGGATACGGTGAATCGGCGGGGTTCCTCACGTTTCTCGTCAACACCCTCGCGGACCATCACGGCCAGCCGTTCGAAACCGCCGCGGCTACGGTCATCCGGAGCGCGGCCTCAGGCTGGCACGGGCATCACTTCCTGGACTTCCGTGATCGCTCTCGGGTCGGGCAGGCTCCCGGGCTTACGCGCGAGATGCGCCGGTTCGAGAGCGGATGGGATCCCGCGGACGCCAGACTCGACTGGACACTGGCGATCGCCGCCGACGACCGCAGCGACGCTCCCCGGTATCGGACTTCGTTCATAAGGGACGCCTGGAAGGTCTATCGACCCATGGGCGAGTTCCCCGATGTGGGCGCCGGCGGCCAGAACATCGTCGGTGAGGCATACAGGAACGGTCAGTTCTACTTCGAGATCGCAATGCGTGCAGCCTCCGGGGCCAGCATGCACTTCGAAACCATCGATGATCGCGTGTCATTGGAATGGCGGATCCTGCGTCTGCGATGACGGCCGTAATCGAGTCCACGGGATGAGGGAGCTCAAGCTTGCCATTGGCGTGGCGGCAACGCTTCTGGCCGCCGGCTGCGGTGATGGCGGAACCGATCCCGAACCGCCTCCACAACCCAACCGCCCGCCCGCGGTGTCGGGATCGATTCCGGAGCAGACCGTTCCGGTCGGCGGCTCCGTGACCGTGAGCGTCGCCTCGGCCTTCAACGATCCGGACGGCGACGCGCTGACCTACGCGGCGACCTCCTCCGCTCCGGGCGTGGCGAGCGTCACGATGTCCGGCTCCGACCTGACCGTCACGGGCGTTTCGGCCGGGACTGCGACGATCACCGCGACGGCGACCGATCCGGACGGCCTTTCGGCGCAACTGGGCTTCGGAGTGACGGTGCCCAACCGGGCTCCAGAGGCGACGGATTCGATCCCGGACATGGAGGTGTTTGTCGGGGATACGACTGCGGTGGATGCTTCGGAGCACTTCGACGATCCGGATGGCGACACGCTGACTTTTGCAGCCTCCACGTCGGACGCGGCGGTGGCGGCGGTGGCGGTGACGGGGAGCACGGTGAGCGTGGCTGCGTTGGCGCAGGGGTCGGCGACCGTGACCGTGACCGTGACTGACCCGGACGGCCTTTCGGCGCAACTGGGCTTCGGGGTGACGGTGCCCAACCGGGCTCCGGTCGCGGTGGACAGCATTCCCGGCCGCGATGTGGCCCTGGGCGACACGGCGTCGATCGGGCTCGGGGCGTACTTCACCGACCCGGACGGCGACGCCCTTGTCTTTCGGGCGAACTCGTCCAACCCTGGTACGGTGGCCGCGTTCGTGGTGGCCGATACCGTGCGGGTCGCCGCGTTGGGCAAGGGGCTCGTCACCGTGACGGTGACGGCGACCGACGCGGAGGGACTGACCGCGCAACAGAGCTTTCCGGTGACGGTCCCGAACCGGGCGCCCGTGGTTGTGGACTCGATCACGGACCTCGACCTGCCGGTCGGCGAGCGCGCCGTGGTGGATCTTTCCAGGCACTTTGCCGATCCGGACGGCGACGCCCTCGCCCATGCGGCCACGGTGACCGATCCGCAGAAGGTCGGCGCAGCAGTCCGTGCCGGCGTGCTTGAGCTTGTAGCGTACGCCCAGGGGACAGTGACCGTTGGGGTGGAGGCGACCGACCCGGAAGGCCTGTCGGCCACGCTGACCTTTCAGGTAACGGTACCCAATCGCGCTCCCCGTTCGTTCCGTCGGGTTCCGAACATGCAGCTGTCGCCCGGGGAGGTGGCCGGGACGAGCCTGGGCTCTCTCTTCGTCGACCCGGACGGTGACCTGCTTTCGTTCGCGGCCGCGTCGTCGAACGCCGGCGTTGCCACCGCGACTGTGTCCGACACCTCCGTCGTGGTCGCGGCGCTCGCCCCGGGCTTCACGACCGTCACTTTGACCGCGACCGACCCCGGGGGGCTGAGCGCCGCGTCATCGTTCGACGTGACGGTCGAAACGTCATCGCCGCGCGGCTTCCACATTGAGCTGGTATTCGCAACGCCCGTTACCCGGGCCCAGGAGGCGGTCTTCGTCCGCGCGGCCGAGCGCTGGATGACGATCCTGGCGCCGACCGAACTCGAGGACCTGGCGCCGCGCACGAGGGGTTGCGAGCGCGGTCCGAAGCTCGAGCGGCACGCGGCGATCGACGACGTGATGATCGTGACGGTCGTCGAGGAGATCGATGGTTCAGGCCGTGTGCTTGCGGTGGCCGGCCCGTGCTGGACGCGAGTCGCGGGCGGGTTGCCCTCCTACGGCTTCATGAGATTCGATGCGGCGGACCTCGACCGGTTGGAGCGAATCGGCGCCCTCCACGACCTGGTGCTTCATGAGATGGGGCATGTGTTGGGATTCGGAACCTTCGTCTGGGAGGACTTTGGGCTGCTCCGGAACACCGCCTCGGGGAAGACATCCCCGGACACTCACTTCTCGGGCCCGCTGGCCATAGCGGCGTTCGACGAGGCGGGCGGGACCGGCTACACGGGCGCCAAGGTGCCCGTGGAGAACACCGGTAGCCTCGGGAACAGGAATGGCCATTGGCGCGAGACCGTGCTGATGGACGAACTCATGACGGCATGGTTGGACGTGGACAGGACGAATCCGCTGAGCGCGATCACGATCCAGTCCCTCGCCGACCTGGGCTATGTGGTCGACATGACGGCGGCCGACTCCTACCGGCTCACGGCGGGCGACGCCGCGCGGGCACGCGACCCGGGCCGCCTGATCCCCTATGGGAACGACATCTGGAGAGGGCCGATCGTCGTTGAAGACCGGGACGGCCGCATCGTGCGCGTGATCCCGGGCTCACCGGGCCCCGAAAACTGACCGATGGACAGACTTCCGGGCATCATCGTGATGGGGTTGTTCGCCGTGGTCCTGCAACCGCCCATCGCCGAAGTAGGGATCGGCGGGGGACCGTACTGGCCGGACATCGCCGCCGGTGAACCGTTTCGCCGAATGGCCATCGGGCTCACCGCCTACACCGAGTTGAACGAGTACCTCGGGGTTCAGTTCGGCGGTGGCTACAAGCAGGGTGGCGTCTCGCGCTGCGTGGCCCGCCCCAGGGACGAGACCACCCTTCCCGCAAAACGACAGGCTCCGATCGGGGCCACGCCACCGTGCGTGTTGCCGTCCATGCTGGAGACGCACGAAGCCGCAACCGTGCACCGCCTGTACGACTACATCGACTTCTCCATGCTCGGCCAGGCACGTATTCCGGCAGGCGGCCGGCTTGACGTACGCGCGGTCCTCGGCCCTACGTGGGGCATTCCGGTCAAGTGCCGGAGGAAGAGCGTCTCGGACGGGAGCGTACAGGACTGCTCGACGGCAGACCTCGGCACCGATTGGCGACTTGTCATCGGGGCCGGGGCGGGGTTCCGGGTGGCGCCCAGCCTCGACGTGTCCCTCGACTATCGGTACGGCGCCGACATGAGGGACAGGTTCGGGCTGGACTACGAGGGGTTGAGCATCGCGTCGTCGCTCATCGCCGGCATCTCCTACCGGCTCACGGTGAACTGAGACATTTGCAGCATCTCATAAGATATCATATCATTTGAGATGCGTCTCGTCCTCGATACCAACGTAGTTGTCGCCGCTCTGCGAAGCCCGTCCGGAGCGTCGGCAGCACTGCTCGACCAGGCACTGGACCGCCGACTCACCCTGTTGCTCTCGGTACCGCTTGTGCTCGAATACGAAGGGACCTGCAGTGATCCGGCCCACCGGATCGCCTCCGGCCTCTCGGAAGCCGAGATCGGAACAATCATGTCGGCGTTGTGCGCGGTGGCCGAACCGGTTCGGGGCTGGTTCCTCTGGCGACCACAACTGCGCGACCCCGCGGACGAAATGGTACTCGAGACGGCGGTCAACGGAGGTGCGGATGCTCTGGTCACCTTCAACAGGCGAGACTTCGGCGACGCTCCGGGCTCCTTCGGGATCGAGGTGCTGTCGCCACGCCAGACACTACGCAGGGTCGCCGAGCGGCGGAAAGGAAGACCGAAATGACCGAACGAAGGAAGCAGCCGGCCGTCTATCCCCTCCGGATGCCGTCGTCCCTGAAACAAGCCGTCAGGGAAGTGAGCCGCCGGGACGGGACGAGCATCAACCAGTTCGTCAATACCGCCGTCGCGGAGAAGCTGTCAGCCATGCGGACGGCCGACTTCTTCGCCGAGCGTCGTTCCCAGGCGGACATCGATGCCGCGCGACGCCTCCTGCGGCGGAGCGGCGGCCAGCCACCGGATTTGTCCGACCAGCTGGACGATCCTGCTCTCTAGTACATCGACTCAGATAGTTATCGCTGACGTATAGCAATGTGGCATCCGCGTGGACCGTGCGGTGATGGAAGAGGCACAGCAGCACCAGATTGCCCAAGGCCGTCTCGCCGCCTCGGGCCCAGTCTTTGATGTGGTGGGCGTGGGCATGATCGCTGAGCGGCGGAAAAGGAAAACCGAAACGACCGAACGAAAGGCGCAGCCTGCGGTCCATCCCCTCCGGAGGCCGTCGTCACGTAATTCCCATGTGGCGTGCGCGAGCGCAAGCCACCCACGTCCCACGGCCCCACACTAAACAATAATGTTTAGCATCGGCCGCTTATAATCGGTCGTCACCGTCTTTCCACGCGAACCAGTCCAGCGCCCAGTTCAGGTCCGGGGTCTCGCCCTGCCACAATGTGGTCCCCGTCCACGGGCCGATCCCGTCCTGACCGTGCCAGCGGGCCAGCCCGAAGTCGGGCGACAGCGTCCCGCCGATCTCCGGGGCCTCCGGCACCACAGGCATGTGCACGCCCGGGGGATTGAAGAATTGCGGCACACCCCGCTCGTCCATCTCCACCCGCCAGCCCCCTTCGTGGACCGTGCGGTGATGGAAGGGGCACAGCAGCACCAGGTTGTCCAGCGCCGTCCCGCCGCCCCGGGCCCAGTGCCTGATGTGGTGGGCGTGGGTGCGCAGACGCGAGTCGCAGCCGGGGAACCGACACCCGCCGTCTCGGGCCTCCAGCGCCTTGCGCAACCGCCAGTCCACCGTCCGCCGCCGGCGGCCGACATCGAGCACCGAACCGTCCGCTTCGCGCGTGACGGGCACGACCTCGGCGTCGCAGCAGAGGCGCGCGGACGTTCCAGCTGGAACGCCGGCGCCCTCTTCCGTGACCACCAAGCCGGGCGTGTCAACGTCACCTCGATCGCCTTCAGCAGCAGGGCGCCCACCTCGGGGGCGAGCCGGCCCCGGATCTCGTAGTCGCCGTCGTCGGTAACGTACACGGAGAGACCCCGGCGCGCGGCCCGCTCGGCGACAGCGGAGTCGTCGCCCGCCGGCATGCGCCGCCGCTCCCGCACCAGCCGCTCGACGTGGGCGGTGGTGCCGTGGGTGGCGAACATCAGGAGTTGTTCCTCGTTTTCGGCTGTGGCCATGCGGGTCATGGCCCGTACCTTCGAGTAGGAGAGCTGCCCCTTGGCCAGCGCGGTGGAGATCTGCGGAAGCGAGGGGAGGCAGTGGGCCACCCGGATCCGCTCCCGGGCGGGGCCGAGCGACAGGCCGGTGCGCCAGGAGAGCCAGTGGGCGCAGGTGCGGAACCCCTGCTGGTGCCAGCGTCCCTCTTCGTCGTAGCGCCGGATCAGGGTGAGGAGCCGGTAGATGGCGGCGTCGATGTGGGCGGAGAGTTCGGCGATCTCGTCGCCCAGGGGATCGTCGTCGAAGACGGGCGAGGCGGGGGCGGGGACGACCGGCGAGACGGGCGAAGCGGGGGTGGGGGCGGCTGGCGAGACGGGGGCGGGAAGCGCCGCGTCGGGCGAAGTCGGGGCGAGCGCGGTGGTTTCGGACGGAAGGGCGGCGGTAAAGTCGACGTGCATCGTTCAGATCCCGGAGTCATGGGGTGATCGGTTGTCGTTTCACTTCCTTATACCCCATAGTTCGGGAAATGTTCGGCATCATAGGCGTTCTCCACGGCCACGGGCATCCGCACAATACTTAACAAACATGTTTAGTATTGCTGAAACTCGGTAGCCGCTACTCCGGCACGTCGGCAAGCCGCCTGACCTCGGCCCGCGGCACGTCGAGTGCGTTCACACGCCGTAGCAGGAGCAGGTCGCCGTGCGCGTCAAGCAACCGGTCGTCTCCATCCATCTTGACCATGAAGAGCGGTTGTGCCTGACCAATGTCCCACACCCGCCAGGTGACGCTGTCCTGATAGGGAAGACGGTAATCCCTCGCCCAGAGTCTCGCGTCGAAGTCCGTCAGGAGGGTGTCGATCGCGGGGGCCACGTCGTTTATCGGCCAATCCGCGTACGCCTTCGCCACTGCGGCGTCGTCCCGACGACCGGCCATCTCAGGCAGCCGACCCGACGCGACGGCTCTTCTCACCGACGCCATGAAACGCTGCTCCTCGGACACCCGCTGCTCGCGCCCCGCCCGCACCAGCGCCGCGGACAGGCGTACGCCGGCCGGCATGGGGATCTCGGCAACCTCACCGCCGCTCCAATCCAGCACCGCGATGGCTCCGCGGTCGGTGTCGGCGATGATGAGGTGGTCTTCGGTCGCGGCCTCGAAGGTTCGGTGCCCCATTGTCACGGCATCGCTCTGGTGCCGTCCGTAGTACCTCTCCTCGCCCTTCGCCTCCGCGATCCGCTGCAGCGCACCGCCCTCGTCCACAGCGACATACCACGCCGGATCCCAAATGCGGCCCTCGCCGAATCTCCCGAACCTGCCGGGTCCGTCGCGAAACACGACGCGACCGCCGGCACCAACGCCCACCGGGCGGGATGTGAAGACATCCTCGAACGGTGCCTGTCGATAGCCCTGTGAAGTCAGAAACTCGCCGTCGTGGGCGATGACCACTGCGCGGCGGCGAAGCGTGTCCCAGACCAGGATGCCCTGAGGCGTGTGGTTTGCGGTCCAGATGTGGCCGAATTCCCTTGGTCCCTCCCCCTCTCGGCCGATCACGCGGGTCTCGCCGGACACAAGGTCGACCATGTGGATCTCGTTGCGCTCCACCAGCGCGAGTCCGCTGTCCGGCAGGAAGAGGCCGCCAACGATCCCGAGCAGCCCGGAGAGATCCGGATGCTCCGAGGACACCAGGACTGGCGGGCCCACACGGCGCAGCGGGCCCACACGGTGCAGCGGGCCCACACGGCGCAGCGGGACATCATCTTCCGCTGTGGCGACCGACCCGTCTCGCGCCTCGTCGACCGGGCCGTCTCGCGCCTCGTTGACAGACCCGTCTCCCGCCTCGGCGACCGACCCGTCTCCCGCCTCGGCGACCGACCCGTCTCGCGCCTCGTCGACGGGGCCGTCTCCCGCCTCGTCGACCGGGCCGGGCAGTCTCAGGAGCAGGATCGCCAGCGCCAGCAGGACGGCGACCCCGGCGATCCTCTTTCCCCCTAACGCCCCTCCATCCACGCCGTGGACGCCCCTTCGGGTGCGTTGTCCGCCACATGCGCCGCCATCTGGCGCACGAGATCGGCGTTGGTGAAGGGGGACCAGCCGTGGCCCTTCATCGGGGCGCCGTGGATGAACTCGCCGGCGTAGTGCGGGTCGGTCGTGCTCTCCAGGAACTCCTCCATCAGGTACACGGCGTACGGCAGGTAGAAGTGGTCCATCTCGGGGTTGTAGATCTTGATCTTGCCGACCAGGTCGGGTCCGATCACGGGCCAGTTCTCCTCGGCGTAGTGGCGCAGGTCGAACCCGTTGTCGCGCATGTAGTGCGCCACCTCGCGGTCGATGACGCCCGTGTCCAGGTCCCATAGCCGCATGGGATAGCCGTCCTCGTCGGTGGGCCCATAGGCCGCGTGCCAGGCGTCGAGCTGCCCGGCGCCCCGCCCCCGCGAGCCCTGCGCCGCCTCCAGCTGGCTGATCTGGCGGTTGCTGCCCACCGGCTGACCCTCGACCGTCCGCTGGAACATGCGCTCGGGCGCGCCCGCCAACGATCCCGGCACGATGAACGCGTTGTCGTCCTCGTAGATGTTCACGAGCTGGTAGCGCCGGAAGTCGATCGGGTCGGGGTAATAGGTCCACGTGCCCCCGTAGTACGTGGGGTAGTGGAGCATCTTGGCGAGCGAGATCCAGCCGCCGGTGGAGCCGCCGGTCATGACGCGCGCGTAGGGCTCGCCGATCAGCCGGAAGTTCTCCTCGATGTACGGGATCAGCTCTTCGTGGATGGCGTCGCCGTAGGGTCCGTTGTTCGCCGAGTTGAGGCCGTAGGAGTCGTCGAAGTAGGGCGTCGGGTGCTGCAAGATGACCGCGACCACGCGTGGGAAGTCGTCACCCATCCATGCCTGCGCGAAGTCGTAGCCGGACTCGCGCAGTCCACCCGCCTCGCGCCGCATCTGCGAGAAGAGCGCTTCGCCGGACGGCGGCTCGGTCGTGAACCCGAAGACGGGGTCCAGCGTGAAGTGTCCCTCCTCGATCACGAGCGGGTAGCGCATGTCGGGGTTCTCGTCGAAGCCCCGCGGCAGCAGCACGACCGCCCCCAGGTACATGGGATGGCCCCACCACTCGGACAGGATGTCGCTCTGGATGCGGACGCGCTTCACCCACTCGGTGTCGGGCGGCACCTCGATCGGCGGGATCTCGCCGGTGAGCTCGAACCGGATCACGTCGTCGCTGGCGGGATCGACGCGTACCCGGCGCGGCTCTGTGAAGTAGTTGCCCGGCGAGAAGGCCCAGCGCTGCCCCTCCCACTGGTCCTGCGGCGCCCAGATCGTGTGCCCGTCCGCGCGCTCGTAGCGGGTGTAGACGTGGAGGACCGCCTGCACCCAGTAGTCGCCGGCGGGCAGGCCGCCCAGGCGGCGGTACGGATAGCCGTCGGCGCCGGCGTCGATGACCATGGCATCGCCCGGGGCGGCGCCTTCGACATCGGCGCTGAAGATGGGCACCTCGCCATTGCGCTGGCGGGCGGAATTGTAACCTGCGATGCGCGGCTCGGGGTCGTTGGCGGGGGCGAAGACCGCGAAGAGCCGGCCCGTGAGCGGTCCGTCGTGGAGGGACGCGTCGTGGGTGACCTCGATGCGGAGTTGGGCGGTGGTGGCGTCATCGCCGGGCGGTGGGGCCTGAGCGGCGGGCTGGCAGGCGCTGGCGGCGGCCAGACAGGCGACGGCGGCGACTTGCACTGCGGTGCGGGAGCGGGCGGGCGGGCGGATGAGCGGGTGGGCGGCGGGCGGGTGGGCGGGCAAGTGGGTGGGCGAGGACGGCGTGCGCATGGGTCCCTCCGGGGCTGCTGGTGGACGGTGAAGGTGCGGCGCGCCCAGGTGAAGCGGCAAGGGCGACGGCGCCCCGCCGGGGCCAGCGCGACGGGGCCCCGCCAGGGCCAGCGTCACGGCGCCCCGCCTACTTCGGTCCCGGCGGCATCTGCGGGAGGCGGTCGAACCAGGGACGTGCGCGCTCCAGTTGTCCGGCCAGCCGCAGAAGCGTCGCCTCGTCGCCGGCCCGGGCCACGAAGTGCACGCCGACGGGGAGTCCGGCCGCGTTCCAGAGCAGCGGCACCGACATGGCCGGCTGCCCGCTGATGTTGAAGACGGGTGTCCAGGGGGTGTATTCGAACGCGCTGGCGGCGATGCGGTCTAGCAGCCGGCCCGCCTTGATCAGGCGACCCGATCCCAGTGCGCCCGCCAGCCGCAGCTGGAGGTGCTCGGTCCCGCTCGGCGGCAGCGCACCGATTTTCGGCGGCGGCGTCGCGACGGTGGGGGTCAGCAGGACGTCGTAGTCGGTGAAAAAGCGGCCGACAGCCTTGCCGCAGCGCTCGAGCAGGCGCAGGGAGTCGGCGAGTTCCCGGGCCGAGACCGCCCCGGACGCCAGGCCGAGCGCCCACGTCAACGGTTCAAGTTCCCCTCGGCGGGGCCGCCGCCCGAGTGCCCGCGCGAGATCTTCGAGCTCCGCGCCCACCTCGCCTGCGACCATGACCATGAAGGCGCGGGCGAAGGCACTGCCGTCCATGCGGGGCGTGGCCTCGGTCAGGCGATGGCCGAACCCGTCCAGCAGTGCTGCCGCTTCGGCGACCGCTTGCACGCAATCCGGGTCGGGCGTCGTCGATCCCACGAGCGGCTCGGTCGTCCACGCGACGCACAGGGATGCGGGAGCAGTTGCGACATCCCCGGCGAAGGGGCCGCCCGGCGGCGCGATCCTGTAGGGTGCGCCCGGCTCGGGGCCGTGCGTGGCGTCGAGCATCGCCGCGCTGTCGCGCACCGAGCGGGTGAGCACATGCTCGGCGACCGATCCGCGCCACGACTCGGCGTCGCGAGGTCCGGGCGGGATGCGTCCCCGGGTCGGCTTCAGCCCGAAGAGGCCGCAGCACGAAGCGGGCATGCGGATGGAGCCCGCGCCGTCGCCGCCGCCCGCCATCGGCACGATCCCGGCCGCGATCGCCGCTGCGGATCCCCCGCTCGACCCGCCCGGTGTGCGGTCCGGCGACCACGGATTGCGGCAGGGTCCCCACAACTCCGGCTCGGTGTATGGGAGCAATCCGAATTCGGGTACGTTCGTCTTGCCCAGGATCGAGACCCCCGTCGCACGCACTCGCCGCACCAGCTCGGTGTCCTCTTCGACGACGAGATCCATGGCCACCCGGCTGCCCCCGGATGTAGGGTGCCCGGCATAGCCGCCAAGCAGATCCTTGGCAAGGAACGGCACGCCGGCGAAGAGGGCGTTGCGGTCGATGTCGGCCGCGCGCTGGCGGGCCTCGGTGTCCATGCGGTAGACGACGGCGTTGATCGCGGGATTGACCTGGTCGAGGCGCCCGGCCGCCACCTCGATCAACTCGAGAGGCGTGACCTCGCCGGAGCGCACCAGCATGGCGAGTGCCGTGGCATCGTGTCGAACGTATTCCTCGTGGGTCATCCTGTCCCGGCCCGGGCTGCCGTCTCCTGCGCGACTCGCGCCTGCCGCGACTCGCGCCAACTACATTGTGGTGAGACGTTGGGAGTCTGGAAAATGCCACAGGAATCACGCGGAGAACGAGTGATGAAGCAAAGCGGACGCGTTGCCCCACGGCCGGTAACGCTGGCAACGGCTCTCTGGTCTCTCGGCTGTAGCCCGCCGCCGTCCGACACCGCCGCTCAGGCTGACCATTCCCACTCCGGTGGCGGCGTGGTCACGGGGTGGACCGACGCGCTGGAACTCTTCGTGGAGTATCCGCCGCACGTGCGGGATGTCCCGAGCGAACCCTGGGCGATCCACCTGACCTGGCTGCGGGACTGGCAGCCCGTGCTGGAGGGCAGCCTCACGCTGCTGCTGCGCGGGCCCGGCGGCGCGCGCGAACAGATCGTGATGGCGGCGCCCGACCGTCCCGGCGTCTTCGCAGCGACCCCGACGCTCACGGCAGCCGGAACCTGGCGAGCCGACTTCACGCTCACCCTCGACGGGAGCGAGTACGCGATCCCGGTTGGGCAGCTGCAGGTGTTCGAGAGCGAGGACGCGTTGCCGCACGACGTGGAGCAGCCGCAGCCCGGGCTGATCGCGCTGCTCAAGGAGCAACAGTGGGCGATGCCCTTCCAGGTCGCGCTTGCCGAGTACCGCCGGATCCCGAACACGATCCCGGTGGTCGGCGAGATCGTCGCGCCGGGCAGCGGACTGGCCCATGTGTCGACACTGGTGGCGGGGGTCATCGTGGCGCAGGGGTCTGCCCTGGTGGTTGGAGATCGGGTCGGGGCCGGCCAGACGCTCGCCACCATCGCGCCGACCAGCCTGGACAACTCGTATTCGCGGATGCGCGCCGACCTGGTGCACGCGGAGCACGAGGCCGACCGGGCTGAGCGCCTGTTCGCGGCCGGCGCGATCCCCGAAGTCCGCCTGGAGCACGCCCGCCACGAACTCGAGGTGGCGCAGGCGGCCTTCGAAGCCATCGGCGGTGTTCACCCGGCCGACGAAGAGGACGGCACCGATCCCCACCTGTACCGCTTGCGCAGCCCGATCCGCGGCGTGATATCCGCGCGGCACGTCACCCCCGGCCAGCACGTGGAGGCCGGGACGCACGCCTTCACCGTGATCAATCCGGAAGCGCTCTGGTTCGTCGCCCGCGTGCCGGCCCGCCATTCGGACGCGGCCACGGACCTGCGGAGCGCGTGGTTCACGGTCGAGGGCACGGCGCGCGTGCACACCGCCGACCGGGTGGTTTCGATCGGCAGCGTGATCGACCCCGAGACCCGTACCCTGCCCGTCCGACTCGCGGTGCCGAACCCGGACCGGGCGCTCAAGGTGGGCATGCTGGCGAACGGACAGCTTGTTGTCGGCGACCCGGTGGAGGGAGCCGCCGTGCCGGTCGCGGCCGTTCAGGAGGAGGACGGGTTGGCGGTGGTGTACGTGAAGGTCGGCGGCGAAGCCTTCCAGCGCCGGGTGGTCCAGCTCGGTCCTTCGGATGGGACATGGACCATTGTCACGTCGGGGGTCGCCAGCGGCGAGCAGGTCGTGACGACCGGTGCCTATCAGGTCAGGCTGGCCTCGGCCGGCGATGCGCAGATCGCCGATCACGGCCACCCACACTGACGGCGAGACGGTGAAGGCCGGATTTCTCGATCTGCTGGTCGGCGCGTCCCTGGAACGCAGGTCGTTCACGGTGTTCGCGGCCGCAGTCGTCCTCGCGGGGGGAGGCTGGGTCGCCGCCACCCTTCCCGTCGACATCTTCCCCGACCTCACCGCTCCCACGGTCACGGTACTGGTCGATGCGCACGGGCTTGCGCCGGAAGAGGTGGAGAGCCTGGTCACGTTCCCGATCGAGACCGCCCTGAACGGCGCCGCCGACGTCCGGCGCGTGCGATCGAGTTCTGCCCAGGGGATCAGCATCGTGTGGGTGGACTTCGACTGGGGCACGGACATCTACCGCGCCCGGCAGACCGTGAGCGAGAGGCTCCAGCTCGCGGCGGCCCGGCTTCCCACGGACGTGAGCGCACCGGTTCTCGCACCTGTGACCTCGATCATGGGCGAGATCCTGCTCATCGGCATGAGCGCGCCGGAGGATCGGCTCATGGAGGCGCGGACCGCGGCCGACTGGGTGGTCAGGCCGAGGCTGCTGGCCGTGCCGGGAGTCGCGCAGGTGGTGGCGATCGGCGGCCAGGTCCGCCAGTACCAGATTCTGGTCGACCCCGAGCGTCTGCTGGCGTACCGCGTGGGGCTGGGCGAGGTTCTCGCCGCCGCCACCGAGTCCAACCGCAACGTGTCCGGCGGCATCTACCGGTCCGGCGGTGAGGAAGTGCTGATCCGCGGCCTCGGGCGCGCCCGCGACCCCGAGGAGATCGGGCTCACGGTCGTGGCGACGCGGGCGGGCGTTCCGGTGCTGATCGACGACCTCGCCGAGGTGCGGATCGGTCCCCGGATCCGCTTCGGCACCGCGTCCGTGAACGCCGAGCCGGCCGTCATTCTGTCGATCCAGAAGCAGCCGGGCGCCAATACGCTGCAGCTCACACGGGCGATCGACGGGGAACTTGACCGGATCGCAGCCTCGCTCCCCGACGGGGTCTCCTTCGAGCGCAGCATATTCCGCCAGGCGGACTTCATCTCGGTGGCCGTCAACAACGTGATCACGGCGCTGCGCGACGGTGCCGTGCTGGTCGTCGCCATCCTCCTGCTCTTCCTGTGGAACGTGCGCACCACGGCGATCTCGGTGCTGGCGATTCCGCTCTCGCTCGCCGTGGCTGTCATCACGCTGCGCGCGCTCGGCGGCACCATCAACACCATGACGCTCGGCGGGATGGCGATCGCGATCGGCGCACTGGTAGACGACGCGATCATCTTCGTCGAGAACGCGCACCGGCGCCTCCGCGACAACGCCCGCGCCGCGAGTCCGGAGCGGCGCCCGGCCCTTGCGGTCATTCGCGACGCCGCCCGCGAGATCCGCGACCCCATCCTGAGCGCGACCCTCATCATCACGATCGTGTTCGTGCCGCTCTTCTTCCTGTCGGGCGTCGAGGGACGCATGCTGCAGCCGCTCGGCCTCGCGTACATCGTGAGCATCCTCGCTTCGCTGCTGGTCGCCGTCACCGTGACCCCGGCGCTGTGCCACATGCTGCTGACGCGGGACGGTGCCACCGCCGAAGCGAAGACGCCGTGGCTGCTCCAGCGCCTCGAGCGCGCATACCGGGTCGTACTCGATTGGGCGCTTCGGCGCTCGCGACTCGTGCTGGCGGGCACCGGAGTGCTGCTCGTGGCCACGGTGGCGCTCGTGCCGGGACTGGGCCACTCGTTCCTGCCGGAGTTCCAGGAGGGCTCGCTCACCATCTCCGTGGTCAGCCTCCCCGGCACCTCGCTGGTCGAGTCCGATGCGATCGGTGCCCGCGTGGAGCGGCAGTTGCTTGCCCACCCCGCGGTCGTGGCGACCTCGCGCCGCACCGGCCGCGCCGAACTCGACGAGCACGCCCAGGGGACCAACGCTTCGGAAATCGACGCCCAGCTAGACCTGACCGATCACGAGCTCGGGGTGGTCATGGCCGCGATCAGGGCCGACCTGCAGGGTCTCCCCGGAACGAATGTCACCGTGGGCCAGCCGATCGGGCACCGGATCGACCACATGCTCTCGGGGACGCGCGCCGCGATCGCGGTCAACCTCTTCGGGCCGGACCTGCAGCGCCTGCGCGGGCTTGCGGGCGAGATCGAGGCCGTGGCCGAAGGCGTCGCGGGGCTGGTGGACATCGCGGTCGAGCAGCAGGCCGATGTCCCGCAGCTCCAGGTGCGCGCGAACCGCCGCGCCATGGCCCGCTACGGCGTCACGCCCGGGGCGCTCACGGAAGCGGTGGATGTGGCGTTCCAGGGCGAAGAGGTCTCCCTCATTCGCGAAGGTCAGCGCGCGTTCGAACTCGTGGTGCGCTACGCGGACGCCCACCGCGGCGACCCCGTGGCGATCGGCCGCACCCTGCTGAACACCCCCTCCGGCATGACCATTCCGCTCTCGCAGCTGGCCGACATCGCACCCGCGCGCGGGCCGAACACAATCAGCCGCGAGAACGTCCAGCGCAAGATCGTGATCAGCGCCAATGTGGCCGGACGGGACGTCGATGGAGCGGTCGTGGATCTGCAGGAGGGACTGGAGCGCGACGTATCCCTCCCGCCCGAGTACTTCGTGCAGTACGGCGGGCAGTTCGAGAGCGGCCGCGAAGCTACGCGAAGGATCACCATCCTGTCGCTGTTTTCGATCGTCGCGATCTTCCTCATCATGTACCGCACGTTCCACAGTGTGCGCACGGCCGCGCTGCTCATGATCAACCTGCCCCTGGCACTGGCCGGAGGCGTGCTCGCCATCCTTGTCATCGGCGGAACCCTGAACGTTGCGACCCTGGTCGGATTCATCACGCTGTTCGGGATCGCGGTGCGCAACGGCATCCTGCTGGTCAGCCGCTACCGCGATCTTCACGGCGCCGGCCTCCCGCTTGCGGCAAGCATCCGGCGCGGCTCGATGGAGCGCCTCGCCCCGATCCTGATGACCGCGCTCACCGCCGGGCTCGCGCTGATCCCCCTGGCGCTGGGGATCGGCGAGCCGGGCAAGGAGATCCAGGCCCCGCTCGCCGTGGTCGTGCTCGGCGGCCTGCTCACATCCACCTTCCTCAACATGGTGGTGGTGCCTGCCCTGTTCCTGCGCTTCGGGCGCCTGGATTCCGGGCTGGCCGCGGCCGCCGCAAACCCCGAAAGGTAGGAACCAGCCATGAGAATCGGACGCCGCGTGGCAGTCATGCTCGCCACCTTCGCCGTGCTCACCGTCGCGATCGTCACCGTGGCGAGCGCGCACACGATGTTCCTCAAGCTCGACAGCTTCTTCCTGGAGCCGAACGCGACCGCCGCCGTGGCGCTGATCAACGGCGACTTCGACCTGAGCGAGAACGTCATCACCCGCGACCGGATGCTCGATGTGAGCGTTGTCGGGCCGGGCGGTGTCGTCCACCCTCCCCACTCGGCCTGGACCGATTCGGCGGTGTTTCACTGGAGCCCTGACAGCGTCGACACCGCGATCCTCAGCTTCAAAACCGGCGATCCGGGCACCTATCTGATCGGCGTGTCGACCGCGGCCCGGGTCTTCACGCTCACCGCCCAGGAGTTCAACGAATACCTGGTGCACGATGGCATCGTCGATGCGATCGAGCAGCGCGCAGCGGCGGGCAGGACGAACGACGACGCAACCGAGCGCTACAGCAAGCACGTGAAGGCCGTGATCCAGGTCGGGGACGCGCGCAGCGGCGAGTGGTCCCGTGAACTCGGCTACCCGGTCGAGTTCGTCCCGTTGCGCAATCCCTACGAACTCGGCGTGGGCGACGAACTCCGGGTACGCTTCCTGCGCGCCGGACGACCGGTTGCGAACCAGCTGGTCTACGCGAGCCACGACGGCCACCACGGGCACGACGACGCCGGCGAGCACGTGGAAGCGGTCACGACGCGCACGGACGCCGGCGGGGTCGCCACCATTCCCCTGAGTGGAAGCGGGCGCTGGTACGTACGCACCATCCACATGGTGGAAACCACGACCGAGCCCAACGTGGACTACGAGTCGAACTGGGCCACGCTCACGTTCGAGGTGCGGTGAACGCCCGCCGCCCGCATTGACCAGGATGTTTGCCAACTCCGAAGTCGCCCCCGACGCACTGCCCTCGGCCGAACGGGTCGACTGGCAGCCCCTGCACCCCCGCTTCGTGCGGCGGCTGCAGGCCACCGTGCTCCTCCGCGTAATCGTGTTCGTCGCAATCGGCGTGGGCGCGCAGACCATGACACCCATCGGGAACGCGGCGCTGTCGGCCGGAGCAGGGCCATCGCTGCCGGTCGCAGCCTGGTCGGTGTTCGCGGTGCTGTCTCTCTACGCACTGGCATGGCCCGCCATAGCGGTGCGGTACCGCGGCTACGCCGTCCGGGACCGCGACATCCTGTACAGGTCGGGCGTCCTGTGGCGCTCCGTGCGTGCGGTTCCCTTCAACCGCGTGCAGCACACCAAGACCGACAGCACGCCCATGGACCGGCGCTTCGGTCTGGCCAACCTGTCCGTCTTCCCCGCGGGCGGAGGCGCCCACAAGATCCGGGGGCTCGGCGGAGACACGGCGGAACGGCTGAGGGCATACATCTCGGCGCGCATCGAAGCCGAGACCGCGGAGGAGGCTGAGACCACCGAGGAGGCCGCGACCGCCGAGGAGGCCGCGACAGCCGAGGAGGCCGACTCCGGTGCCGACGAGCAGACCTGATTTCGGTGTCTGGCGGCGAACGTCCCCGTTCGCGATCGTCTTCTTCCTCGGGGCCACCGTCAAGAACATCGCGCGAAGCTATATCCAGCTTGTGGCCTCCTTCGGGGCGATCGCATACCTCACCCGCTTCCGGTCCATGTCGGGAGAGAGTTGGCTGCCGCTGGTGATCCCGGCCGCCGTTGTGGCGATCGGGGCCGCGGCCCTGCTCAGATACTGGTTCTTCCGGTTCAAGCTCCAGGAGGACAGGGTCCTCATCCATCAGGGCGTCCTGAAGAGGACCGCACTCGATCTGCCCTTCGACCGCGTGCAGGGGATCAACGTCGAGCGGTCGCTCGTGGACCGGGTGCTCGGTCTGGTCACGGTCCGCCTGGATACCGCCGGCTCGATCGTGGCCGAGGGGCGGCTCCCGGCAGTCAGCACCGAACTGGCGGACTGGCTGCGCACCCGGGTCGACCGCGGGCGGCGCGGGAAGCGGGCAGGTGCCGGCGAGGACCAGCCGGAACCACCCGTCGCCGATGCGGATGCCGTGGTCGGGCACGCAAGCGGATCCACGGACAGCACGCTCACTCCAGCCACCGATCAGATCCTGCTCCGGCTGTCCGGTCGGGACATGCTGCGCATCGCGCTCGCCGACCGCAAAGCGCTGGTCTTCGCCGGAGCGCTCGCGGCGCTGGCACAGGCCGCCGAGCCGTTTCAGGACGTGGTCGCCGGCGTCTTCGCCTCGCTGCAGCGCGTCGTCGTCGACCTCGGTCCGCTCGTCCGCGCGAGCGTCATGGTCGCACTGGCGCTCACCGTTCTGGTCACGCTGCTGGTGGCGGTCGTCACGGCCGCATTCCTCCGCCATCACGGCTTTACGCTGTGGCGACGGGGGACCGCGCTGCGCTCCCGCGGCGGCCTTCTCACGCAAAAGGAGGTCGTCGTCGAGACGGCCAAGATCCAGCAGCTGACCCTCTCGCGGAACCTGGTCCTGCACTGGTTCCGACGATACCGCTTCGGCGCGCTTCCCGCCGGCGCCATCCAGATGCCGGGGAGCGAAGGTCCCGCCAATCTGGAGTTCGCGGACAACCTCGCCGTGCCGCTGCTCGACGCCTCCGCCGCGGAGAGTCTGCGCCGCCAGGTCTTCGGCACCGAAGCAGCCGGACTCACGCTGCTTCCGGCAAGCCCGGCCTTCAAGCGCGTCTCGCCGTACTACATTCGCGCTTTCGCTCTCCGCGCCGGCGTCCTTCCGCTGCTCGTCGCAACCGTCTTCTTCAGCATCCCGGGCGCGCCGGTGCCGGTCACGAGCCTCCCCTTCGCCCTCGGGTCCGTCGCGTGGCTGGCGCTGTCCGTCCTGATCGGCCTGCAGAGCTGGCGCCGCCGCGGCTATCTTCACGACGACGAAGGGCTGGCCAGCCGCCGGGGGTTCATCGGCAGCCGGGTCGACGCCTTCCTCTTCCGCAAGGTGCAGGGGGTCACGGTCAGGCAATCTCCCCTGGAGCGCCGCAAGCGACTGGCGTCGCTGGAAGTGCACCTTTCCTCGGGAGCCGTCGCGATCCCCTGCATCGCCCAGGAAGCCGCCACGAGTCTGCGGGATTACATTCTCTACAAGGTGGAGTCGAGCCGCCTGCGCTGGCATTGACGCCGAGGTGGCCGAAGGTCCGTTTGTTGTTGTCATGTAAGGAGATCGGATGAACCTCGCTGGACGAAACAAGGCACAGACCGGCCTGGAGACAACCCGGCGCGCGCGCGTGACGCTGCTCCTCCTCACCCTGCTGCCTGCCTTCGCGGTGGCCTGCACGGAGGCCCCGTACGCCGGCGCGGCCGCGACCGCTGAAACGGACGGCTACGGCGACGTCGCGGCCGCCCTCACCACCATGATCGAGCGCGAGCGCGACCAGAAGGGCCTCGCGGCGATGTCGATCGCGCTCGTCGACGACAGCGGGGTCGTGTGGGCGGCCGGGTTCGGCGACCAGTCGCCCGGCGTCCCCGCGACCGCGGAGACCGTCTACCGGGTGGGCTCGGTGTCCAAGCTATTCACCGACATCGCAGTCATGCAGCTCGCCGAACGCGGTGAGATCGACATCGATGCGGCGGTCCGCGCGTATCTCCCCGACTTCGCCCCGGACAACCGTTCCGGCAAGCCGATCACGCTGCGACAGCTCATGTCGCACCGCTCCGGACTGATCCGCGAGCCCCCGGCGGGCAACTACTTCGACGACGCCGGGACCACCCTCGCCGCCACGGTGGCAAGCCTGAACGGGACCCCGCTCATCTACGCGCCCGAAGCGCGCGCCAAGTACTCGAACGCCGGGATCGCGGTGGTCGGCTACGCGCTCGAGGTCACGCAGGGAGAGCCCTTCGCCGACTACGTCAAGCGCGCCGTGATCGACCCGATCGGGATGACGAGCAGCGCGTTTGCGCCCGAGGCCGGGATCGTGGACGACCTGGCCCGCGCCTACATGTGGGGGTTCGACCGCGGCCTCTTCGACGCGCCCACCTTCGAGCTCGGGATGGCGCCCGCCGGAAGCATGTACTCGACCGTGCTGGACCTCGCGCAGTTCATGGGGGTCATGTTCCGGCCCGGCGATCTCCTGGCCCCCGAGACCCTCGAATCGATGTGGCAGCCGCAGTTCGCAGAACCCGGCGCGACCACCGGGTACGGCCTCGGTTTCGCCGTCGAGGAGCGCTTCGGAGAGCGCTGGCTCGGCCACGGCGGAGCGATCTACGGCTTCTCCACGCAGCTCGCCTTCCTGCCCGGCTCCCGGATCGGCGTGGTCGTCGTCTCGGCCGTCGACGGCACCAACACGGTCACGAGCCGCGTGGCCGACGCGGCCCTGGAACTCATGCTCGCGGCGCGCGCCGCCACACCCCTCCCCACCGCTCCCACCCGCGGCACCACCCCCCTCGACTCCGTCCTCGCGCTGGACTTCGAGGGCACCTACGGCACCGGCGACGACGCCTTCGAGCTCGACGCCCGCGAAGGCAGCCTCTTCATGACCCCGGCGCGGGGCGGCGCCACGGTCGAAATCCGCGCCCGCGGCGATACCCTCATCGTCGACGACCGCATCGCGTTCGGCACGCGCTTCCTAAGCGCCGGCGGCGGCGGCGACCCCACCACCACCCTCCACGCCCTCGCCCCGAACGGCGAGCCGCTCGCCACCCTGCCCCGCCAGCCGCCCACCACCCGCCCCGACCCTCCACCCGCGCACTTCAACGGCCTGATCGGCGAGTACGGCCCGGACCACAGCGTTCTCTACATCCTGGAGCGTCACGGCCAGCTCCACGCGCTGATCGAGTGGTTCTTCCTGTACCCGCTCGAACAGATCTCACGCGACGTCTACGCCTTCCCGGACTGGGGCCTCTATCACGGCGAGCAGCTGGTGTTCGCGCGCGACGATGGCGATCAGGCGACCTCGGTGGAGGCGGCATCGGTCACCTTTGCGCGCCGCGATGTCGGAACCGCAGTCGGCGGCACCTTCCGCATCGACCCCGTGCGCCCGGTGGACGAACTGCGCGCCGAAGCGCTCGCCGCGTCCCCTCCCGACGAAGCCGGCCCGTTCCGCGACCCCGAGCTGGTCGAGGTCACGGACATCGAGCCCGGCATTCTGCTCGATGTCCGTTACGCCACCACCAACAACTTCATGTCGTCGGTCTTCTACGACGAGCCACGGGTGTTTCTGCAGCGTCCGGCCGCCGAAGCGGTGGCGCGCGCGCACCGCGCACTCGCCCGGCACGGCTTCGGCCTTGTCCTCCACGACGGCTACCGCCCCTGGTACGTCACCAAGATGTTCTTCGACGCCACGCCCGAGGAGCAGAAGCTCTTCGTCGCCGATCCGGCGAACGGCTCGAGGCACAACCGCGGCTCCGCGATCGACCTGAACCTGTACGACCTCGCGACGGGCGAGCCGGTCGACATGGTCGGCACCTTCGACGAATTCTCTCCGCGGTCGTTCCCGAACTACCCGGGCGGCACCTCGCGGCAGCGCTGGCAGCGCGAGATCCTGCGGCGTGCGATGGAGGCGGAAGGGTTCACGGTCTACGAAGCCGAATGGTGGCACTTCGACCACGACGACTGGCGCGAATACGCGCTCCAGAATGCGACTTTCGGCGAACTCGGGCGGTAGCAGGACGCGCGTCGGTCGCCGTCGCCACAGCTGGACGGTCGATCTCGGTCTCGCTGTCACCGCCCTGATCTGGGGGCTGAACTTCACGGTCGTCAAAGCCGGGCTCGAAGAGCTTTCGCCCCTCGCGTTCAATGCCCTGCGGTTCCCGTTTGCGGCGGCCGCCGTGCTGGTGCTGATCCGCGGAACCGGACGGCAGCTGGTTCCGCCGCGCAAGGACTGGCCGGCGGTGATGCTGCTGGGAGTGGTGGGCCACGTCACCTTCCAGATGGGGTTCATACTCGGGCTCGACCGGACGCTGACCGGCAATGCGGCGCTGCTCCTCTCCACAAGCCCGGTCTGGGTGCTCGTGATCTCGTTCGCCCTGGGCCGCGAGCGATTCAACCCCGCCGTCCTCGCCGGCGTCCTGGCCACCCTGGCGGGGATGGTGATCCTGATCACGGGGGGCGGTCAACAGGTCGGCGCGGCCCGTCTCGGCGACCTTTTCGTGTTGGGCGCGGCGCTCTCGTGGGGCGCCTACACGGTCTTCGGCCGCAGGATGGTCAGGCGGCGCGGCGCACTCCAGATGACGGCATGGACCCTCTGGGCCGGCATGCCCTTCATCGTGGTGGCCGGCGTCCCCGACCTGCTCCGCACGGACTGGAGCACCGTCTCCCTGACTGCGTGGCTCGGCGTGGTCTACGCGGGCGTCTTCGCGATCGGGATTGCGTATCTTCTGTGGTACCGCGGTGTACGGACCATCGGACAGAACCGGACGTCCGTATACCAGAACCTGGTGCCGGTCATCGCCCTGATCAGCGCGTGGCTCTGGCTCGCCGAGACGCCCACGGTCCAGCAGCTGCTGGGGGCCGTGGTCATCCTGGCGGGTATCGTTGTCACGCGGCGGTCGCCCCGGCGCCGCCGTGCATCTTCACCTTTGAGGGAAAAATGATCGACATCAATGAAATCGGCGCGACCGCATTCGTCATCGCGTCCATCCGCGCCATGGAGCAGGAACAGCCCGATCCCCTGTTCAACGACCCCTATGCGGAGTGGTTCTCGAACGAGCGGGCGCTCGGGGCGGCCCGGCAGCTGAACGAGGCCTTTCCGCCTTCGACCACCATGGTCCGCTTCCGCACCCGGTACTTCAACCGGTTCATCGAGCGCGGCATCGCAGCCGGCGCCCGGCAGGTGGTGCTGATGGGAGGCGGCTTCGACATGCGCGCTCACATCTACGACGACAGCACAGCCGCCTTCTTCGAGGTCGACCAGAAGGCCGTTCTCGAGTTCAAGCGCGCAATGCTCGAGCGGCACGGGATCGGGCAGTGCCCTTCCGTCCTCGGGAACTACCTCGAAGTCGATGTCGCGGGCGGTCTCGCCGAGGTCGGATTCGACCCCGCGACTCCGACGCTCATCGTATGGGAGGGCAATACGATGTACCTGCCGCCCGAGAGCATCATGCCGTTCGTCAACCGGCTGGCCGACGCCATCACGACGCTCCGGATCGCCTTCGACTACTTCGCCGTGGATCTCCAGAACCGCGAGTTCGAATCCGAAGAGGACCGCAGGCGGCTTGAAGGCGTGGAAAAGGCGATGAGAGCTTCGTTCCCGACCGGGTTCGCCGACTTGTCCGTTTTCGAGGAGCAGACACCGCTCAACGTCGCCGAAGACGGTTCCTTCGCGTCGCTGGCCGAGGACTTCGGGCTGGCCGACATGGTGGCCGCCTACCCCGAGGACTGGCGCGAGACGCTGAAGCTGTACCGGTACTGCGTACTGGAAAGGGCGTAGTGTAGCCGCCGCTCCCGGCAGGTCCGCCGCAAGCCGCTGGCGACCGCCTGACGCTCCACTCAGCGCCTCTGTTCAGCCTCGTCCGGTATCCCCCGGCTGAACAGCATCTCGATCCCCGGCTCCCCGTCCACCGCCATCGCAGCTGGCTGCGGTCCGCGCAGAAACGCCCTGACCTGGCCGCTGACCGGATCGCGCAGGATGGTCATGGGAGAGTCGGTCGTCTGGTCCAACGTCGCCGATCCCCCGCCCCCCACCAGGGAGATGCTTGCCAACGCCCCCGTCCACGTCACCGGAATGGTGAACACAAAGGCCGATCGGCCGTCCTCGACATCCAGGATCTCCGGCATGTCGAAGGCGAGCGCGAAGGCCTGGCCGCCATCGACCGTCCTGCCGCTCAGCCGGAACTCGCTGCCCGGAGCCGGGCGCCACGGCACCGCGTCGACCACGAACGCCGGATCGAGGAACGGGACACCGTCGGAGTCCACCCCACCCCACACCAGCAGCGTACGAGTCGGCGCGGCGCTCGGCGCAGCCGGCGTTTCGGCGTCCAGGCGGTGGCGAAGGGAGTTCGAGAAGTGATAGTCGCCGATCCAGCCGCCTCGACAATAGGACATGAGGTCCGCGGCGTGCGGTGTGACCAACCGGCCCCGCTCCCGGTCGTAACCCCATGAACCGATCCGGCCGTTGGGGTCCGGATACAGGGGATCCGGCCCGCCCGCACCCCCGCAGGGCGCGTGAAAAAGGCCCATGTTGTGCCCGAGTTCGTGGGCAACGGTGTGCGAAGTCGGTACCGAAAAGCTCGACCACGAGGGGATCCCCAAGGCAACTCCCAGGAGGCCGCGCGAAGGGACGGGTGACAACATTGCCATCCAGTATCCGGGTCCGCCCTCCATGCGCCGCATCGCCTCGACCTCGAAGAGCAGATTGAAGCCGTCGTCGGTCGAGGTAAGCACGGGATCGTGCGCCGTGACATCGAAATCGCCGATCGGAAGCAGGTTCCGCGTGTGCGACAGCATCTCGCTCCGCTCCGGGTCGCTCGCCATGTCGGCCGCGATCCCGATGATCGCTGAATCGGGTCTGTCTTCGTACAGGAAGGGGACCACGGTAAGGCGGAAGTCGGGCATCTCACGCACGTCCACGGGGATGCGGCCCGTTTCCGGAATCCGGCCAACGATTCCGACACTGGAATCAAGGGTGTCGTCCGGGTCGACTTCGATCACCAGCTCGAGGCCTTCCCTGATCACGTCGCCGGGTATCTCGGCGTTCGCTGATCGGGCCAAGTTGCTTTCGTCGATCCCGGCCGGAACCGGCCCGCTCCCGCCTCGGATCTCCTCCACGTGCGCCTCTGCATCTCCGTGGTAGAAGGTGGCGCGAACCGGCGGGATCGTCTGGCCGTCAGCTTGCGCCGAGGAGACGAAGACACGCAGAAGGGCCGGCCTGCCGGCCACCAGCGGGACCGGGAACTTCCGGGACTGGACGGCCTGGGTCAGATAGACTGTGGCGCCGCCGTCGTCGCAACGGGCGACGCGCTGGAATTGGACGCCGTCGAGCCACGCCATCAGATCGGCATCGGCTTGTACGCAGAGGCCGGTCCCGCCCGCCTTGAGGGTGTTCAGTTCGCCCAGAGCCGTCACGCTGTTGGGAATCGGTCCGGAAAGCCCGGCATTGTTGCCCAGCCACAGTTGGGTCAACCGGGTCAACCCCCCTATCTCAGGGGGAAGCGGGCCACTGAGGTCGTTTTCGTGCAGGTATATCCGCTCCGCCTTTGCCATGCTCCCGAGTCCGGGCGGAACAGGGCCGGTGAGCGCGTTGTTGTTGAGCCACAACGCCTCGAGGTTTGCCAGGTTCTCCAACTCGTCGGGGATGGGTCCGGTCAACTGGTTATTCTCGATGTCCAGAACTTCGAGCTTCGTGAGGTTCCCCAACGCAGCGGGTATGTCGCCTGTCAACTCGTTGTCCCAGAGAGACAGGATCGTCAGGTCGACGAGGTTGCCCAGCTCCTCGGGAATCGCGCCGACCAGGTCGTTCCGACCCAGGTCGAGCGCCTCCAGATGGACGAGTTGACCAAGTTCGGAGGGCAGGGGTCCACCAAGACCCGTGCCTGTGAGGTCCAACTCCCGGAGTGCGGTCAGATTGCCGATTCCCGCCGGCAGCGGGCCTGCCAGTCCGACTCTGTAAAGGCCCAGTTCCCGGAGTCCGGTCAGATTGAAGAACTCCTCCGGAACAGGTCCGCTGAGCCCCCAGTTGCCGCTCAGATCCAGCACCCTCAGGCTGGACAGATCACCCAGCTCCGGTGGTATGGCACCCCGTACGCCGTTGAACCCGAGGCTCAGAGCCGCAACGCGGCCGGCGCCGTCGAGGCTGACGCCATACCATTCGCCGAGGGGCGCGTTGGTGAGCCAGTTGTCATTGCGGTTCCAGTTGGGGCCGTCGGTGGCCCTGTAGAAGGCGATGAGGACCTCCCGCTCCGCAGCGGGAGCGCAATTCGTTCCCGTTCCCTCGTGTTGACCCACCCTTTCCAGCCATTGCCGGAATTCATCGTCGCGGGGTACGCACAACCGGGTGTCCGAATAACGGAAGCGCTCGAGCGGAAGCGCCATCAGCGACCGGGGCAGCTCGCCCCCTAGAGGATTGCCGCCGACATCGAGGGCGCGGAGAACCGAGAGCTCCCCCAGGGATTCCGGCAACGTTCCAGAGAGACCGTTCTCGGCGAGATCGAGGGCGACGACCCGGCCGACCGAGTCAATCTCGACCCCGAACCACTCGCCCAGCACGGTATCGCCGAGCCACCCGGTCGCCGTGATCCACCCACTGCCACCCGTCGCCTGGAACAGCGCACCCAGCGCCTTCCGATCGGCGTCGGCGCAGTTGAGGCCGATCACCTGCGCAATCCCGGCGGCCCACTCCGTAAACGCGGCGTTCCCCGCGATGCAGAGCCCATGATTGCTGCCGTATTCGAGTACGCGCAGGTTCTCGAGCTGCAGGAAGCTCTCCGGAATGACCCCGGTGAGCCGGTTATTGCGCAGGAACAGGCCGGCGAGTCGAGGCACGTCTCCGAGCTGTGACGGCACCGGTCCCGTGAGTTCGTTTTCGGCGAGCGCCAGGTACTGAAGCTCCGAAAGGTCGCCGAGCTCGGGAGGAAGCGGTCCCTTCAGACCGTTGCCGGTGAGCGTCAACCACAGGACGCGCCCCACACTGTCGGTGACCACGCCCTGCCACTGATCCAGCCCGGCACCGGTCAACCAGTTTTCCTGCGCTTCCCAATTCTCGCCGTCGGTCGCGTTGTAGAGCGCCGCAAGCGCGGCTCGATCCCTTTGCACGGCTTCGGTCTCGGGTACCATCGGCTCGATCACCGAGTCCTTGCAGCCGGCCAGCGCGATGCCAAGGGCGAGGATAGTGGCCGTCCGCACCGCGCAAACGCGGGAATGAGCCTGCCTGGCCCGTAGAGAGGTCGCCGCAAGGACGTTGTCTGTACGCATGGTTGCTCCCTCCGAATCGTGTTCCTGCAGCGGGAATCATCCCCCGTCCGCGATAATCAGCATTCCACGCGCTCGCAGCATCTCGTTCAGCGCCGCGACTTCGTTCGCGACCAGTTCGTCCAGAGCCTGCAGGTGCACGCGCAGTTCTTCGTGCAGGAGCACCTTCACCTCCAGTTCCTGGTCGGTGGGAGGGAAGTCGGCCCCGCTGATCGCGCCGGTCAGGTAGGCGAGCTTCTGCAGGAGCCTCGCTTCGAAGCGCACGCCGTCCTGGCCCTGGCCCGTGAGTCGCAGGTCGACCATGTCCATCTGCAGGTCGACGAGCTGGTCGCGCAGTGTGGTGATCGCTTCGGCGAGCGCGTCGTCGTCAGCGAAGCGCGACATGGTGGCGAGCTGCACGCGGATCGCCTCCACGCGGTGGACGGCCTCGCCCGCCGCGACCACGTCGTCGCGCACCTCGTGCAGGAACGCCACCTGCGCCGCGATGTCGGCCTCGTTGCCCGCCGAGTGGGGATCCTTGATGACCGAGAGGGGCTGCTCGTGGATTTCGCCGGCCGCGTTGAGGCGCACGGTGTAGCGCCCGGGCGGGAGCAGGATCGAGATCTGCCGAGCGCCCGGCGCCGCGCGGCCCTCTTCGCCGACCGCGATGTGCTCTGCATACATGGGACTTGTCAATAGCCGGATGGGCCCGTTGGGCTCGTCGCGCAGGTCCCAGTGGATGCGGTTCACACCGGCGTTGCTGGTGCCCGACAGCGTCCGCACGACCTCGCCCGCCGCGTCCAGGATCTCGACGGTGGGCGCTTCGGCCTCACCGCGCGACGCGGCCTCGCCCGCAGCCTCCGACAGCCAGTAGTTGATCGACGCCCCGTACTCGGGGTCCGTACCCTCGGTGGGATCGCTGTAGGGCACCGACGGCGGCGTGATCGCGCGGAAGCGGTATGCATCGCGAGGCTGGAACAGGTGAGAGGCCGAAGCCATCACATCGGGCGTGAGCTGCTGGAGCGGCGCAAGGTCGTCCAGGATCCAGAAGCCGCGCCCGTACGTGCCCACGACCAGGTCGCCGAAATGCTCCTGCACGACGATGCCCGACACCGGCGCGGCGGGCAGGTTGTTCTGGAGCGGCTGCCAGTTGTCGCCGTCGTCGAACGAGACGTAGATCGCGTTCTCGGTCCCCACGTACAGCAGCCCCTGCCGTTTCGTGTCCTCGGCGATGACCTTCGTGTAGCTCAGCATGCTGGACGGGATCCCGGTCGTGATCTTGTCGAACGACGCGCCATGGTCCCGGGTCCTGTACACGTAGGGATCGCGAACATTCACCTGGTGGCCGTCGATGGCCACGTACGCCGTCCCCGCGTCGTAGCGGGAAGCCGCAATGGACCGCACCGCCATCCACTCCGGCAAATCCGGCATGTTGTCGGTGACATCCGTCCATGTGCCGCCACCGTCCCGGGTCACCTGGAGCCGCCCGTCGTTGGTGCCGGCCCAGATCAGCCCCTCCTCGACCGGCGACTCGGCGATGCCGAAGACCGTGCCCGCGTACTCGACGCCGATGTTGTCGCCGGTGAGTCCGCCGGAGAGCCCCATGCGGCTGCGGTCGTTCAGCGTCAGATCCGGGCTGATCACCTCCCAGCTCTGGCCCCCGTTGCGGGTGCGGTGCACGTGCTGGCTGCCCACGTACACGGTGTTGTTGTCGTGCGGCGAGATGTGGATCGGCGCGTCCCAGATGAATCGGTAGCGCACGCCCGACGCCGCGCCCCGGCTCTGCTCCGGCCACACCTCGACGGCACGGAACTGGCGCCGGTCCTCCTCGTAGCGCACCACGATGCCGCCCACCATCCCCGATCCGGATGCGGAGGACCACACAATGTTCGGATCGGTCGGATCCGGGGTGGCCCACCCGCTCTCGCCGCCGCCCACGTGGTGCCACATGCCGCGCGGAATCCCGGTGATGCGGCGCTGGCCCTGGATGCGGCTGTTGCTCGGGCCCCGGTAGGTCGGCTCGTCCTGCTTGTTGCCGAGCACGTTGTACGGGATCGCGTTGTCGACCGTCACGTGGTACATCTGCGCGTTCGTGAGGCGCTGGCGGAACCACGTCCTGCCGCGGTTGATCGAGATCGACAGCCCCTGGTCGTGCGCGACGATCATGCGGTCGGGGTTGGTGTGGTCGATCCACATGTCGTGGTGGTCGCCGCCCGGCGCCTGGGGCCGCGGGGTCACGTCCAGCGTGCGGCCGCCGTTGGTCGAGGTGGTGAACGACGCCGTCAGGAAGTACGCCTCGTTGTCGTCGTTGGGCGAGATCACGACGCGCGAGTAGTAGTGCGGGCGGCCCATCGCGTTGCGGTTGCGCGTGATCAGCGCCCAGGTGCGTCCGCCGTCCTCCGAGCGCCAGAGCTGACCGTCCTCGGTCTCGCGCCCCTCCCACGGGATCCCGTCGCCGGTCTCCAGCATGGCATAGACGCGGTCCGGGTTGGAGCGCGCGACCGCCACCGCCACCTTGCCCACCGGCTTCTCGGGCAATCCGATCCCGTTGTCCGGCCCGTTGAGCTTCGTCCAGGTGTCCCCGCCGTCGCGCGAGACGTGCAGGCCGCCGCCGGGCCCGCCCGAGGTGCGCCCCCAGGTGTGGATCTCCAGCTGCCAGGTGCCTGCAAACAGCACACGCGGGTTGGACGGGTCCATGGCCAGATCGGAACAGCCCGTGTCCTCGTCGACGAAGAGAATCCGCTCCCAGGTCGCGCCGCCGTCGGTGGTGCGGAACACCCCGCGTTCGGGCTGCGGCCCGTACGCGTGTCCAAGCGCGCAGATATAGACCGTGTCGGGGTCGCTCGGGTGGATGACCAGGCGCGGGATCCGACCGGTGCGCTCCAGTCCCATCAGCGTCCACGTGGCCCCCGCGTCGGTGGACCGGTACACGCCCTGCCCGATCGAGACGTGGCTGCGGATCTTCCCTTCGCCCGTGCCGGCCCAGACAATGTTCGGATCGGCCTCCGCGACGCCCAGCGACCCGATCGACTGCACGGGGTGACCGTCGAAGATGGCGTCCCAGTGCACCCCTCCGTCGGTGGTCTTGTAGATGCCGCCCGAAGCGGCGCCAACGTAGTAGGTGTGCGGATCGCCGACGATCCCGGCCGCCGCCGAGAAGCGGTTCCCCTCCGGACCGATGTGCCGCCACTCGAGCGCGGCGTAGTCGGAGGGATCGGGCGCCTGCTGTTGGGCGGTGGCGGGCGCGGGAGCGGGCGGGAGCGCGACGGCCAGTGCCACCACAAACGGCGTGACGGGCGCGAAGCGGGTGGCGACCTCAAGCGCGCGGGGCCGGTCGGCTATGGGGAGGCAGGGAGTCGGGTCAAACGGTGTGGACATGGGGGATCGTCCTCGGGGTGTTGCGAGAGGATGGGGATGCGGGAGGTCGTTGGTTGCAACGACCACGCGTGGGAATCGTGTTGACAGGATTCAGAGATGTCGGTTGGGCGTCAAGATAGCGCCACGGCCCTCATCCCTCATCCTCCAGGATCGGAAGCTCCCTCGTGCCGCCGCCGAGCGGAGGGTAATAGGTGGTCCCGATGGTCCGTCCGCCGTTCCCGGTGGGTCGGTTCAGGTCGCCGGATAGCGCGCGCCGTCCGAGCCGAATGGCGGATCGCAGCGTTGCAAGCGCCAGGTAGCCCAGGAAGTCGCTGAACTCGCGCAGGTCGCCCCGGTCCGCAGCTTCCAACGCCTCGATGTAGGACGGCCGGATCTCGTGGCTGATCACCGGGGGCGGCTCGCCGCGGCGCACGTACGCATGGGCCATGAGTAGGCGCGACACACGACCGTTCCCGTCTCGGAACGGATGCGTGCGCACGAACCGGTGGTGCGTCCAGGCAGCCTCCACCTCCGTAGGGTAGCCAGCGTCGCGGATCTCGCCGTGGAGCTCTATGAACCGATCCATCTCATGCTGCACCTGCTCGGGCGGACAGTACTGGTGCACGACACCGTCCGGCCGCTTCGGGTTGTTGGGCCGGTCCTTCCAGCGCCCCCTCTCGGTGAATCGGACCTGGACCTTCCGGCCATCGAGCGTAAGCCCGGTCACGGTCTCCTGGTGACGAGTTAGCAACTGGTGCCAGGTCTTGATCGTGTGCAGGGTCAGCGGACGACCCTGCGCGATGTCGTCGAAGAGCACATGGATGGCAGCCTCCTGGTCGGCGAGCAGGCCTCGGATCGTTCGGTCCTCAACCCCCTCGACGGTGTGCGCGCCTACGACGCCGCTCAGTCCCTCGGCCATCAGCTGCAGGGTGATCCCGCGTCGCATCGTGTAGAGGCCCTCGATCTGTCCCGTTTCGATGGCGAACGCGCGTGCGCGTTCCTCAAGCCACAGGTCGACGAAGGCCTTCGGCTCGGCGCGGTTCTTCAAACGACCCCGGATCTCGGTCCACTCGTTCGCCATCGCAGCATAGCCGGGCACGGCCCAGGCGTGCGCTCCCTCCGGCATGCCGGTGAGCGGTCGCCAGATCTCGGGCTTGTGGCGCTGCGGAGTATCCGTGTCGGTCATGGACTGGTCCGGTGGACTGGACGGGTGAGTACAATCTAGCGCGGACGGCCGTCTACGAGCGAAGAGAGAGGGGGCGGCCAATCTGCGCAGATTCGCTCTCCGCATGAAGAAGGGCGGCCGCGGCGAGCCCTCCGCTCTGGCGGTGATCCTTCCCAACGGATACGGTCATGTGCGAATCGGCGAGGTGGGCGTGATTCCGATTGGAGCGCTGGGGCCGTAAGCGCCGCGGCGAGCAGCTTCCGTGCCAGACAAGGAGCGAATTCCCCAATGCTGAGCCACTTCCGCCTGGAAGAGCGGAAAACCGACGTGCGCACCGAGGTGCTGGCGGGGTGCACGACCTTCCTCACCATGTCGTACATCATCTTCGTGAACCCGCTGATTCTGGGCGGTGCGGGCATCGACACCGGCGCGGTGCTGGTCGCCACCTGTCTCGCCGCGGCATTCGGTTCGATGGTGATGGGCCTCTACGCCAACTACCCCATCGCGCTGGCACCCGGGATGGGCCTCAACGCCTACTTCGCGGCGATCGCGGTGGGCACCATGGGCCTGTCCTGGCAGGTCGCGATGGGCGCGGTGTTCTGTTCCGGCGTCCTGATGCTGATCCTGTCGGTCCTGCCGGTGCGCGAGTGGGTGGTCAACGCCATTCCGCCCTCCCAGAAGCTGGCCATCGCTGCGGGAATCGGGTTCTTCCTGATCATCATCGGGCTCCGCAACGCGGGACTGGTCGTAGACAGCGAGGCGACCCTGGTGACACTGGGCCGGCTCACCCAGTGGCCTGTCGTGCTGGCCGCCCTCGGATTCGTCGGAATCGTGGCCCTGGAGCAGCGGAAGCTCCCGGGTGCGGTGATCATCTGCATTCTTGCCGTGTCGGTGATCGGCTGGGTCGCGGGGCAGTCCCCCCCTCCGGCGTCCGTGATTGCGGCCCCGCCCTCCCTGGCGCCGACTCTCTTTCAGCTCGACATCGCCGCCGCGTTCGAGGTGGGGCTGCTCGCGATCGTGTTCGCGTTCCTGATGGTGGACCTGTTCGACACCAGCGGCACGCTCGTCGCCGTGCTCAACGAAGCCGGGCTGACCGACGGCACCGGCCGGGTTCCGCACCTCCGCCGCGCCCTCGTCGCGGACAGCTCGGCGACCATGGTGGGCGCGATGCTCGGCACGTCGACCACGACCTCCTATATCGAAAGCGCGGCCGGCGTGCGCGCGGGCGGGCGAACCGGACTCACGGCCGTGGTCGTCGCCGGGCTGTTCCTCGTGGCCCTGCTGTTCGCGCCCGTGGCCACGGCCATTCCCGGCTACGCGACAGCCCCCGCGATCGTGTTCGTCGGATGCGTGATGGCGCGCGCCCTGCGCAACGTCGAATGGGACGACCTCACCGAAGCCGTGCCCGCCATCGTAACCGCGCTGGCCATGCCCTTCACGTACTCGATCGCCACCGGCATCGGCCTCGGATTCATCGCCTACGCGCTGATCAAGGTGCTTGGCGGCCGCCGACACGAACTGAACGCCGCGGTGGCGACGGTCGCGGTATTGTTCGCCATTCGCTTCGTCCTGATGTAGCGGCCGGTGGAAGAGAACCCCGCCGCACCCGGACGACGATGCGCCCGCACGACGATGTGCCCGGACTGCACCGAGGACGGCCCGTGACCCCCGACCGCCGCCGGTTCCTGCGGCAATCCGCCCGGTGGGCGGCGCTGGCGCCCGTTGCACCGATCGGCCGGGTCGCGGCGCTGCACGGGGACGCGTCCGCCGCCCCGGCCCCGGACGCCGCGGCCACCCCGTATGCTCACCACCGTGCAACCCCTTCCCAGGACGCCTGGGTGGCCCGCGCCCGCGCCGAGATCCCCGCCTCCACCGGCAGCATCTACCTTCAGACGGGCGGAATCGGTCCCGCGCCGGAAGCCGTCATCGACGAAGTGAAGGAGCGCCTGGACTTTCAGAACCGGGGTCCCGCCGACCCCCGCTACGCGGCCGACATGGCCAGGATCGAGCCGGACCTGCGGGCGCAGCTCGCGCGGGTGTTCGGCGCCGAGGCCGACGAGGTCGCGCTCACCCACAGCACCTCTGAGGGGATCTCGATCGTCGCCTGGAGCCTGAACTGGCAGCCGGGCGACGAAGTGATCATCTCCAACATCGAACACCCCGCCAACGTCATCCCGTGGTACGTCCTGCGCGACCGCTACGGCATCGTGATCCGCGAAATCGACCTCTCGGCCGGCACGCGCCTCCTCGACCAGATCCGGTCCCGGCTGTCCGGCCGCACGCGCATGGTCAGCATCAGCCACGTGTCCCGCAACAACGGCCGCACGATCCGCACCGACGAGTCCGCCGAACTGGCGCGCCTCCTCCGCGCCCGCGCCATCCGCTACCACCTGGACGGCGCCCAGGGCCCCGGCTGCGTCCCCACGGACTTCCGCGCGCTCGGCTGCGACTGCTATTCCACCTGCGGCCACAAGTGGCTCCTGGGACCCAAGGGCACCGGCGCGCTCATCGTCCGCCGCGACGTGCTCGACGACGTCCGGCTCAGCTGGGCCGGCTCCCACAGCCACGCCACCATGGACTACGAGGGCGGCTACACCCTGCTCCCCAGCGCCGCGCGCTACGAATTCGGCACCCGGGCGCTCGCCGACTTCGCCGGGTTCGCACGCGCCGTCGACTGGATGGAACAGATCGGCCTCGAACGGATCAACGGCCGCATCCAGTCACTGGTCGATCACGCGATCGAGGCGGTGGACGCCACGAACGGGCTGTCCCTCAGCTCTCCCCGTACCCGCCCCGACCGCTCCGGCGTCTTCGTGCTCGAGCTGCCCGACGGATGCGACGCCACCGATCTCTACAACGACCTGCGCGACAGCGCCGGCATCCTCGCCTCGCCGGTCCGCCAGCCGCGCGACTTCCGCCTCTCCATCCACTTCTTCAACACACGGGACGAGATCGACACCGCGATCACAGCGATCAGCGAACGGTGCCTGTGACGTCCCGACGCCCCCAGCCGCCAAACCCCCGGACTCGACTCATGAAATTCTCCCGCCCCGCGGCCACGGCCCCGACAACCCGGGCCGCCGCCACCGCCCTCGCCCTCCTCACCCTGACCGCGCTCACAAACCCCACCCCCGCCACTGCCCGGACCGCCACCGCCCAGACCGTCACCGCCCAGACCGCCCCCGTCATCGAAAACGGCCAGGCCCAGATCATCCCCGCCCTCGCCGATTCGGCCACCTGGGTCCGCCACGACCTGTGGGTCGAGACCGAATTCGACACCGACGGCGACGGCCGGCCCGACCGCGTCCACGTCGACGTCACCCGCCCCGGCCAGACCGACACCGAGGGCCTCACCGTCCCCGTCATCTACGAGACCAGCCCCTACTACTCGGGCGTCGCCGGGATCAACTTCGACCACTTCTGGGACCTGCGTCAGGAAGTCGGCAGCGCCCCTCCGGCACGCGACCCCTTCCCACCCACCATCCGCCACATCGCAGCCCAGCCGGTCATCTCGCAGTCGCACATCCGCACCTGGGTCCCGCGCGGCTTCGCGGTCATCCACTCCCAGTCCCCCGGCACCGGCCAGTCCCAGGGCTGCCCCACCGTCGGCGGCGCCAACGAGTCGCTCGCGCCCAAGGCCGTCATCGACTGGCTCAACGGCCGCGCCCGCGCCTTCACCACCGTCGACGGCACAGAGCAGGTCGAGGCCTACTGGTCCACCGGCAAGGTCGGCATGACCGGCACCTCCTACAACGGCACCCTCCCCCTGGCCGCCGCGACCACCGGCGTCGAAGGCCTCGAAGCGATCATCCCGGTCGCCCCGAACACCTCCTACTACCATTACTACCGCTCCAACGGCCTCGTCCGCTCCCCCGGCGGCTACCCCGGCGAGGACATCGACGTCCTCTTCGACTTCATCTTCAGCGGCCACCCCGACGCACGCGACTATTGCATCGCCCACGTGCGCGACGAGATGTACGCCGAGCTGGACCGCACCACCGGCGACTACAACGACTTCTGGGCTGGCCGCGACTACCTCAACCACATCGACGGCGTCCGCGCCGCCACCCTCATGGCCCACGCCTTCAACGACTGGAACGTGATGCCCGAGCACAGCTACCGCATCACCGAGGCGCTCAAGGCCCGCGGCGTCCCCGTCCAGATCTACTATCACCAGGGCGGCCACGGCGGTCCCCCGCCCCTCGAGCTCATGAACCGCTGGTTCACCCGCTACGTCCTGGGCGTCGAGAACGGCGTCGAGAACGACCCGCGCGCCTGGATCGTCCGCGAGGCCGACGACCGCCAGCAGCCCACCGCCTACCCGGACTATCCGCACCCCGAGGCCGAAGGCGTCCCCCTGCACCCCGCGGGCGACGGCAACTGGACCGGAACCCTCTCGCCCGACACCGGCGACCCCGACACCGGCGACGAGCCCCGTACCGGCGGCATTGTGGACAATTTTGCTTTTGAGGGCGGCCAACTCGCCGCGGCGGAGTGGTCGAACCATCGGCTTCTATATGCGACACCGGTGCTCCAGCAGGATGTCCACCTCTCGGGCGTGGCCACGGCGCGCGTCCGGGTGGCCGCGGACGCCCACGCGGCGAACCTCACCGTCTGGCTCGTCTCGCTCCCCTGGACCGACGGCGGCGACATCAACGACAACATCATCACCAAGGGCTGGGCCGACCCCGCCAACGCCGGCGCCGACAACATCGCGAGCCCCCGGTCCGGCTCCGACCTCACGCCCGGCGAGTTCGTCGAACTGGAGTTCCCGCTGCAACCCGACGACCAGGTCATCCCGGCGGGCGCGCGCATCGGCCTCATGATCTTCTCGAGCGACAGGTACTTCACGCTGCACCCCGATCCGGGCACGACGCTGACCGTGGATCTCGGCGCGACGAGCGTGGCGCTGCCCGTGGTGGGTGGCGCCGAGGCGCTCAGGAGGGCGCTCAGGCCGGTGAGCTGATGAGCGCCTCGACCGACCGGGCATCCGTTCCCGGTGCCCTGCTGCACGTTGCACTGATTCTCGCCCTGACGGCATGTGCCGACGGTCCCGGTCCGGAATCGGGGCCGGATGCGACAACGGTCCGGGACAGCGCCGGGGTCCGGATCGTGACCAGCGAGAGGCCACGGTGGGGAGAGGGCGCGGGGTGGACGGTCACTCCCGAGCCGGCCGTAACAATTGGCGTCGACGACGCGATGGGTGGCGATGAGACGGACGTCCTCTTCGGATCCATTCGAGCCATGGCGGTGTTGCCAAGCGGACGCCTGGCGGTGGCCGACGAGCACTCCGCGGTCGTCTCGGTCTTTGATCCCGACGGGCAGCTCGTCCACCGCTTCGGCGGGCGTGGAGAGGGCCCCGGCGAAGTTGCCGGGATCTGGGATCTGTACGGCTGCGCCGACGACACGGTCATCGTGCGCATCCGCACCCAGCTCAGCTTCTTCGGCGGCGACGGGGAGTTCATCCGCCGCGTCATCAGTACGGGCGCGGGCACGTCCTGGGGAGTCCGCGCGATCGCCCCCGACTGCGCACACTTCGTCGTCTCGCGCAGTGCCGACGGCCCGGCCCCGCCTGCCGGTCAGGAGTGGTTGTCGCGCGGAGTGCTCGCACGGACGGACGACACCTTTGTGGTCCGCGATACCATCGCCCGGGTGGTGACCAGTGAAGCGTTTACACGTTCACTGCGAGGAGAAGAGGTGTCCGCCTTCCTCCCCTGGACCCCCGTCGATTTCAATGTGGAACTCCGCGGCGAGCAACTGGTAGCGGGGTTCGGGAAGTGGGCGGAGTTCCGTGTCCATTCCCCTGGCGGCAGCCTGGACGAGCTGATTCGCTGGCACGCCGTTGCCGACGAGGTCACGGCCGCCGACCGCGACCGCTACAACGACAAGCGCAACCAGTTCCTTGACAGGTACGAGGGCAGTCCCGACGCACTTTTTTCGTTTCCCTCGCTACGCGAGTTTCCGCGCGTCCCGACGCACAACCGTTCTTCGACGGGTTCCTGCTCGACGACCAGGGCAACATCTGGGCCCGTCACTTTCCGCCGAACGGGCTCGGCATACAGGATCTGCGCCCGCCCCACGACCCTCCCGCGCCCGAAACCTGGACCGTTCTGAACTCGGCAGGCGTCTGGCTGGGACCGGTGCACCTGCCCAGCGGATTCGCCGCCCACGACGTGGCGAACGACCGCGTGTACGGCGTCTACACGGCGCCGCACGGTGCGCAGACCGTCAGGGTCTACCGACTTGTCCGAGACGACTGACGACGTTCTTGAACCAGGGCAAATCTGTTTGGGCGCGTGCCGATGGAGCTGCTTGGCTACCTTCCGCGCCATCGGTATCTTCTCATCGCCGTGCAGGAGCTTGACCCGGGGGCGTTGGCCGATGATAGCGTGCTGGCAATGATCGCGCGGCTTGAGCAGGCTTCGACGCCTGAGGCGGTGGAGGAGGAGGAAGGACAGATGACGACATTGCTTGACCGGGCCCGCCAGTGGGGTGAGGAGCGCGACCAGTTGTGGCTGGAAAAGGGGATCGCGAAAGGACGGATTGAAGGGGAACGCGAGTTGGTCCATCGGATGGTCACTCGGAGATTCGGTCACCGCACCGCGGAACACGTCCTTGCGCGGCTCAACAACCTCTCCGACCCGGAGGACATTGCGGCATTGGCCGACGCAGTCATCGAATGCCAGACCGCCGCGGAGTTCCTCGAGCGAGTGCGCGACGCGTGAGGAGCGACGGGCGGCGAGTCAGGTCCCGCCCCCCGCTACCGCCTCCCTTCCGTAGCCACCGCCCCGTCACCCCCCATGTAGCGGTCGAAGAAGTAGTCCGTCGCGTCGAACGTGATCAGCCAGCGCTCGTGCAGCAGGAAGTCGTGCACGTCGTCCGGGAAGACGATCAGTTCGTGCGGCACCCCCTGCGCCCGCAGCAGCTGCACCAGCCCCACCGTCTGCGAAAACGCAACATTCCGGTCGTCGTCACCGTGGATCAGCAGCACCGGCGACGTCCAGTTCTCCACCTCGGCCACCGACGACGACTGGTACGACACCGTCTCCGGATCGATCGAGTTCCCCCACAGGTGCACGCCCGCAATGTCGACGCCCGCCGCAAACAGATCCGAGTCGCGCGCCAGCCCCTGCGCCGTCAGAATCCCGCCGTACGACAGCCCCCAGAGCCCGATCCGGGCCGGATCCACGTCGGTGCGGTCGCGCAGGTACTCGCCGGCCGCCCTGATGTCGCGGTACTCGGTGTTGCCCAGGCGCCCGCGCCCCGGCGCGTTGCGGAACTCGCGGCCGTACCCGATGCCGCTCCGGTAGTTCACCGACAGCACCACGTAGCCCTTGTTCGCGAAGTACTGATTGATCGCGTAGGCCATGTGGTAGAAGTGCATGTAGTGGTAGCCGAGCAGCATCTGCCGCCGGGACCCGCCGTGGATGAAGATCATCGCGGGCCGCCGCTCGCCGGGTTGCAGATCGGGCGGCAGAAACAGCTGGTTGTAGAACTCGTAGCCGTCCTCGGCCTCCAGGGTGACCGCTTCCGGCACGACGTGCAGGTCGAGCGGGTAACGGTCGGGAAGCTCGCGGATCGTTCGCGCCTCACCGCCGTCGGCCGGCACCACGGCCACGGTTAGCGGCTGGCCGGCGTCCGCGTACATCACCGCGACGTGGCTCCCCGAAGCCAGCGCCGCAGGGTAGGTCTCGATGCCGTCGCCGTGCGTCAGCTGCCGCGCATCGCCCCCCGACGTTGGCACGCGCCACAGATGGCGGCGGTCGATGTCTCCCGCGTTGGTGGCGTAGAAGAGAGTGCGGCCATCCGGCGACAGCGAAATATACTCCGCGATGCCGTCTCCCGGGGTAAGTTCGACGGGTGAAGTGGTCCCCCCTGCCGCGGCGACCGAGTAGTAGCGCCGCCACCCCTCCGGCTCGGCCTGGAAGATGATGTGGTCGCCCGCCCAGATCACCGAGCGCACCTCGCGGTGGATCTCGTCGTCGGCCGAATTGTGCCACACCTCGCGCGCCTCGCCCGTACGCACGTCACCCACCCATATCGAGAAGTCGTGGCCGCCAGCGAAACGCGCCTCGGTCATCCCGTCGGGCAGATCGTCCGGGTTCGCGTCACCCAGATCCGCGCGGGCCCCGAACGGCAGCCCCGGCCTGCGGATGAACGCGACCTTGGTCCCGTCGGACGACCACGTCGGGCTAGTGTCGCGGTCCACCGCCGGCCCCAGGTAGGTGATGCCCGGGTTGTCGGTGTCGTAGACGCCGATGAAGCTGTGATCCTCCCGGTCGCTCACGAACGCGAGCTTGCGCGAATCGGGCGACCAGACCGGACTGCCCTGGCTGCCGAAGACGCTGAAGAGCGGCCGTTCGGGCTCGACCGTCACCACGCCCGGGTTCACCGGGGCGCGGTAGATCGCCCCGCCCTTCGCGTAGGCGACCCATTCGCCGTCCGGTGACAGCGCCACGTTCCAGGCCTCGACGACGCGCCACGGCTCGCCGCCCGCCGTACTCACCGCCCACACCGCGCGCTCGGCGCCGCGCGGATCGCTGGCCGGGTTCGCGATCCACCCGTCCCCATTGGGCGTGTGCCCGCGCAGGAACACCAGGGTGGAACCGTCGTCGGAGATGCGCAGGTTCGAGAGATCGCGCCCGTCGTCGTCCTCGTAGCGCGTGAGCCGCACCGGCTCGAACCCGGGCGCGGCCGCCGTGTAGACGTTGCGCCGTCCCTCCTCGTACTCGATCCAAGCGATCCGGTCGGCGTCCTTCGCCGCGACGAGCTGGACCGGGTAGCCGGGACTGAGCACGTCCTCGATCGAGAAGCGCTGGGCCTCGGCGGGCGAGGCGGCGAGCGCGGCGAGTGCGGCGAAGGCGAGCGGAACAACAGCGGCGAACAGGACGGTGCGGCGCTTCATGGGTGTACTCCAGAGTGCTGGGCGTGGACGGCTCCACCGGCGGGATGCATGGGGCTCCCAATACGATGCCACACCGGGAACCTTGCGGGCAAAGATGAGTATATTATACTCAAAACATGAGTAAGAGACTGCAGGTCGTGATGTCCGACGCCGACCTCGATGAGGTCCGCGACGCAGCCGGGCGCCACAACGTCACCGTGTCCGCGTGGGTGCGCCGCACGCTGCGCGCCGCGACGGAGCTTGATCGGCGCGGTGGGGCGGCCGCGGTGCGCGAAGCACCCCTCGGCGACTCCGCAATCAAGCCGGAATTCCTCCGCTACGTGACCCTCGAAGTGAAGCTGCTGAAGGGGGACCTGGAAGCCGTGCGCCGGCGCTACAATCTGCGCGACTGGTCTTCGGCGGTGAAGGAGGCGGTCTGCCGGCAGGCGTTCCCGCCGATGACCAAGGAGGAAGCGCTCGCGATGCAGGGCTTCGGGTGGGAAGGAGACCTCGACGAAATGCGGGACGAGCCCCCGATCGAAATGATCGACCCCGAATGACGAAGTGCTCGTGGAGTTGCCCCGCCATGACCGACGGGAGCGCGGCTGACGAGGTGCGCGTTCCCCGCAACGCCGCGTGTCAGCCCCCCGGCACAGCACTGCATTGTTGAACGTCAACCGACTCCACGCCGAGTGCATCGGTCGCCTTCAACACCAAGTGGTCCGGGATAACAGCCATGAGGGCCTGATCCGGTGCCAACGCGACCCGGCTGGCAGGTTGCCCCTGGGCATCTACAATATCCCAAACCTGATCCCGCGCGGCCGGAGTCCGGCGCACCCACAGGAACTCGTTCGGCCCGCGCAAGAGATCGAACACCGTTGGGTGGTATCTGGGAAAGTCAACGGTTCGCCGTGCAACGTCTCTCAGGGGATCGAACACGCCCCGCTGTCCGAAGATCTCCTGCGGGATTTCGTTCTGAAGCCAGTATTCCCTGTCCTCCTCGGTGACCTCGAAACGGTCGTCAAGGGTCAGTGAGACCACTGACCTCTGCTCACCGTCGAAACCCAGAATCCTGACTTCCGGGTCCGGCCCCCGCCAAAACGCCACGCCGCCGGAAACGGGGGTCCATTGCGGAGTCGGCGAGTAGGGATGCGAAAGAGTGAGGCCCGGCGCTCCGGGTGCCGTGAGACGCAGGTCAGCCGTCCTCTGGGGGTAGACGATCACCGAGTCCCGGCGAAGCGAATCCTCGTCGGCGCCAACCCCGAACGACCGCGCGATGATGATCCTCTCGTTGGCCATGGGCACGAATCCCTCGAAGAGAACCGTATTCCCCTCAGCCAATTCGAGCCGTCGCGGGCGATAGGAAGACAGTCCAAAGTCCCGAAGACTCACGGTCCGGAGCAGGTCGCCCGTGAAATCGAAGATGGACAATCGTGCCTGATCCGAACCGAGCGCGTAGACATGGCGGCCTGCCAACGCGACTCCTGTGGCAGACCGGAATTCGCCGGGTCCCTCGCCGCTCCTTCCCCAGCTTCGCAGGTGGGTTCCGTCGGCAAGCTCGAAGAGGTGGATTGCTGGAAAGGACCCGGTAAGCACAACCAACAGGGAATCGTTGGCGCTGACCGCCCTTACGTCACTCCAAACGAGGTCATCCCCGTCCAGGCGGTAGAGCAGGTCACGATCTGTGCACGTCTGCTGCCCAGCACTCGGGGCGGGTGTCACGAGTGCTGCCAAAAGAAGGACGGCGCACCGCTGCCAAGAGGCCATGGACGGCTCCGGTTCCTCGGACGAGTTCATGCCGAACCAAATAAGCTCGATTCCGTGGCCCTTGCAAGGCGGTTCGCGGGGGATGCCGCCTGCAGGACCTTGCGGCCAACAATGAGTATGATATACTCAAGACATGAGTAAAAGACTGCAGGTCGTGATGTCCGACGCCGACCTCGAGGAGGTCCGCGACGCAGCCGGGCGCAACAACGTCACCGTGTCCGCGTGGGTGCGCCGCACGTTGCGCGCCGCCGCGGAGCTTGACCGCCGCGGCGGTGCGGCCGCGGTGCGCGAGGCGCGCCCCGGCTACTCCGTCATCAAGCCGGAGGTCCTCCGCTACGTGACCCTCGAGGTGAGGCTGATGGAGGACCATCTGGAAGCCGTGCGCCGGCGCTACAACCTGCGCGACTGGTCGGCGGCCGTGAAGGAGGCGGTCTGCCGACAGGCGTTCCCGCCGATGACCAAGGAGGAAGCGCTCGCGATGCGAGGTTTCGGATGGGAAGGCGACCTCGACGAGATGCGGGACAACGACCCGATCGAAATGATCGACCCGGCCGAGAGAGTATTCGACCGCGGCGAAACCGATTGAGGTGCCGTGATCGTTGACACCTCGGCCTGGATCGAGTACACGCGGCGCACGGAAGGCCCATTCGACCTTTTCCTAGACGCGGCGATCCGGAGCGGGCAACCCATTGCCACCCCGGCCGCGGTCATCACGGAGCTTCTCTCCGGGACCAAAAGCGACAACAGGGCCTCGGAACTCCTGAAACTCCTGAACCGCTTCGAGATCCTGGTTCCAAGCTCGATCGGGGAGTATGAGGGCGCGGCGCGGATCTACCGCATCTGTCGCCGGGCCGGATACACGATTCGATCAACCGTTGATTGCCTGGTGGCGGCAACTGCGGTGGACAAGGGCCGCCCCCTGCTGGCACGCAACCGCGATTTCGACGTCATCGCCCGGCACACCGAGCTCGAGTTGCTCATTCCGCCGGACCCGGGCCCGCCGCAAAGGCCTCGGCGGGGGTGGTCGGGGGAGTAGGCAGGGTGGTCCGTGTAGCCAGGGTGGTCGGGTAGGCAGGGTGGTCCGGGGAGTAGGCGCCCGGCCGCGGGGCCGCGCGAGCCGGCTCCCTCGTCCCGCACGAAATGGGGACCTCGGCGCCGTAGCCTACCCGATCGGCGGGCGGTGGTGATACACGCCCAGCCGCTCCTCGAGCGCCCGGGCGAGCGCGAGGATCTTCCCTTCCTCGAAGAGTCGGCCATGAAAAGCCACATTACGCGTGATTGTGTGCGGCTCTCCCTGCGGATCGTCCGGAATCGGGCCCGCGCTTCGGGTCGGGCTCCGGTCCAGGCCGGCGCGCACGGTGATCCCGGGGTGCCCGGTGTAGTTCATCGCCATCAGCAGCTCGAACGAACCGTAGGTCGGGGCGAAGAGGGCGTCGACGTCGCTGTAGATGCGGTGGAACTCGTGCATCAGGTGCCGGCGCAGGCGTTCGGCCTGCAGGTAGTCGACCGCGGACAGCATCCGCACCTGCCGCCAGGCGTTGGGCCAGCCCTCGGGAGGCAGCTGGTCGTCGCGGCCGTCGAGCGTGAGCGCCTCGTAGATCGCGGCCGCCTCGGCGTAGAGGTTGGGGATGAGCGCAGTGTAGGGGAACGGCGGCAGCTCGACCTCCACCAGTTCGACCCCGACTTCGCGGAGCGCGTCGAGGGCGGCCAGGTGGGCGTCCGCGGCCGGCACGGTGGCGCCGGTGAAGCCGACCTCGCGGAACCAGTTTGGCGAGTAGCCCACGCGGATGGCGGCGGGATCGAAGCGGGCGTCGTACCGGAAGCCCATGTCGATGGAGGACGGCGATGTCGGGTCCGGGCCGTTGATCGCGGCCATGACGGGGACCGCATCCTCGACGCGACGAGTGAGGGGGCCGATTCGGTCGAGGCTGGGTGTCAGCGGCATGGCCCCCTCGGTCGGCACGCGCCCGAACGTGGCGCGCAGGCCGACGATGCCGCACTGGTCTGCGGGGTTGAGGATCGAGCCCAGGCTGTCGGTCCCGATCGAGAACGAGCAGAGCGCGGCGGCGGTGGCGGACCCCGGCCCGGCGCTCGACCCGCCCGCGTGCTCGTCGGTGTTCCAGGGGTTGCGGACCTTGCCGCCGTACCAGCGGTAGCCATTGGCGAGGCTTGCGGTGGCGAGCTTGCCGAGGAGTACGGCGCCGGCGTCGCGGAGCATGGTGACGATGCGGGCGTCGCTGTCGGGAAGGCGGTCCCGGTAGGGCGTTGCGCCCCAGGTGGTGGGGATCCCGGCCGTGTCGAAGCAGTCCTTGATGCCGTAGGGGATGCCGTGAAGTTCGCCGCGGTAGTTGCCGGCGGCGAGTTCGCGGTCGGACGCGTCGGCCTGGGCGAGCGCGTGGTCGGCGGTGACCGTGATGTAGCAGTAGAGGTCGGGCGCGAGCCGCTCGATGCGGTCCAGGTAGATCTCGGTGAGGCGGCGGCTGGTGATCCGGCCGGTGCGGATCCAGTGCGCCTGCTCGCGGACCGACGCGTAGGCGATGTCGGCCTCGTCGTCCGGGAGGGGAGCGGGTTCGGCCGGGGACATCTCGAGCCGGTTTTCCTGTGCGGGATAGGAGACGCCCGGCAGGCGGGGATCGAAGGTGATCGCGGGCTGGAGGCTGAGCTCGCGGGGGACCTCGCGGAGCTGGAGGATCCCGGCGACCTGGCCGCCGATGGTCTGGACGAGTTAATCGCGCTCCTCCGCGGTGTAGACGACGCCGTGGAGCGTCTCGGCTTCGGCGATTGTGGCGGCGGTGATGTCGGCGAGGCCCGCGTCGGCGGCCATGCCGTCGGCGAGGCCCGCGTCGGCGGCCACGCCGTTTGCGAGGCCCGTGTCGGCGCCGCCTCCGCCCGCGTCACAAGCGGCGAGGCCCCCGGCCGCCAGCGCCGCCGAGCCAGCGAGGAATTCCCTGCGGGTGGTGGTCGAGTGCTTGCGGGCGGATCCCATGTCGCTCCTACCGCCGCGTGTCGCGCCTCGTCAGCGGGCTCAGGTAGTCCCGGTTGCCGAGGCCCAGCTTGCGGAGCGCGATGCCCGTCAGGCACTCGTCCACCACCTGCTTGGCATTGAGCGCGGTCGTGTAGCCGGGGTCGACCAGCGGGTTGAGCTCCACCAGGTCGAAGCCGACCACGTTGTTCTCGGAACACAGTCCGCGAACGATCGGGAAGACCTCGCGGGGGGTGAGCCCCCCGGGAACGGGCGTGCCGGTGCCCGAGGTGTACGCCGGATCCATCACGTCGATGTCGAAGGAGATGTGCAGGTACTCGGGCCCGTCGTTGGCCTCGTCGAGGACGCGCTGCATGACCGTGGTCCAGCCGTCGCGGTCGATCTCCGCCATCGTGTGGTAGCGGAATTCGTGCTGGCGCATCCATTCGAAGCCCTCCGGGCCCGGCCAGCTACCGCGCAGCCCCACCTGGATGAAGTTCCTGCCGAGGATGTGGCCGTCGTCCACGAGGCGGCGCACCGGCTGGGCGTGCGAGATGAGGTGGCCGCTGCGGCTGCCGCCGGCGTCGTAGTGCGCGTCGAAGTGGATGACGCCGACGTTCTCCTTGCCGTAGACGTCGGCCAGTCCGGCCACGTTGGCGAACTCGATCGAGTGGTCCCCTCCGATGATGACCGGAATCGCGCCGGTCTGCGCGATCTCTCGCACCATGCGGCGGATCGGCGGCATGCTGCGCTGGACGCTGAGGTTGTCGATCGGGGCGTTGCCGTAGTCGACGGCCGTCAGTTCGCTGCGCCAGCGCACCATCGTCTCCATGCTGCCGACGCTGCGCCTCATCGCTCGGAACGCGTTCGGTCCCTCGCCGGCTCCACGGAAGCCGACACCCATGTCGACCGGGGCGCCCATGAACGCCACCTCGACCTCGCCCGCGACCAGGTCCTCGATGGTGCGCGCGATGGGAAGGCCGAAGAAGGTCTGCACGGACCCCACCTGGATCGGGCCGGGTTCGCGGGGCGGATCGCCCGAGATGTCCCGGTCGCGCCAGACCTCGAGGTTGGGGTCGTTCGGATCGAGGCGGATGATCGCGGCCTCGGGGTCGGGGGCCTCCTGCGCGGAGTCCTGTTGCGCGTCCTCGGATGTCTCGGCGGTGGCGTCGGCCTCGCCGGCGTCCGCCGCTGCGGCCGCGTCTCCGGCCTCGGTGGCCGCCCCACCCCCGTCTCCGGACTCGGCAGGCGGCGTGTCGCACGCGAGGGCAAGCGCCCCGGCAATAGCCACCAGTCTGGCGTCTCGGAGCAGTGACAGGAGTGCAGGATCTCTCATGTTGGCTCTCCCGGATCTCGAACCTTTGGCAGTGGTCGGGAGTTTACGCCGCGCGCCGTTTGCCCGCCAGCTTGCGGCCGCCTCATCTTGCCCCGGGTGATCCGCGCCTGCCGCGCTTCGATCGACCGCTTGCTCCCCCGGCCCCCGGAGTCCCTCATGGCCCAGAAGACGCGCAGCCTCGCCAGCTGCGCATGGCTGGCCCCGCTGGCGCTGATGAACCTCGCCTGCGAGACCGGCGACGCGCCGCCCCGACCGTCCGCCGAGGCCGCCACGCTCGCCATCGAAGGCGTCTCCGTCATCCCGATGGACAGCGAGCGCTCGCTGCCGGACATGACCGTCCTGATCGGCGGCGGCCGCGTGCTCGCGGTCCGGCCATCCACCGAGGCCGACGAGGCCGACATTCCCGCGGGCGCCACGCGCGTCGACGGACGGGGCCGCTTCCTGATCCCCGGCCTCAACGACATGCACGTGCACTTCCAAGACTCGTCGGCGCTGGGCCGCTTCGTCGCCACGGGCGTCACCGGCATCCGCGTACTGTGGGGCGGTCTCACCACCCTGGACTTCCGCGACCGCATCGCGCGCGGCGAGCTCGCGGGGCCCGACATCCACACGGCCGGCACGATCATCGAGGGCCTGCCGCCCCCGGCGCTGGCCGCCGTGATCGACACCGCCGGCCGCGTGATCGTGCACGACAGCACGGGCGGCGCCCGCGCGGTCCGGGAGCAGCACGCCGCCGGCTACGACTTCATCAAGGTCTACAACAACGTCCCCATGGCGGCGTATCGCGGCATCGTGGCCGAGGCCGAGCGGCTGGACATCCCGGTCGCGGGCCACGTCCCCTTCGAAGTGGGCCTCGACGGCGCGCTTGCCGCCGGCCAGCGCAGCATCGAACACCTCCGCGGCTACATCTGGCACCTCGTGCCGCCAGACGCACCCAACCAGCCCGGCGCCGACCTCCGCTCGCGCACCCTCGCGTGGGCGCACGGCGATCTGTCCCGCATCCGGGAGCTGGCCGAACGCACCCGCGACGCCGGGGTGTGGAGCGTCCCGACGCTGTCCGTGCGCATGATCATGAAGCCCGACCGCCTCGTCGAAGCCTACCTCGCCACCGAGGAAGCATCCCACATGACCGACGCCATGCGCACCTTCTACACCGCGCGCATGTCGATCCCGTGGATGAGCAACTTCACGCCCGCCGACTTCGAGGCCGCGATGGACGGGTTCGCGGTGGCCGATTCGCTGATCCGCGCGCTCGTGGGCGTGGGCGCGCCGGTGATGGCCGGAACCGACACCCCGCCGCTCGGCTTCGCGCTCCATCGCGAGCTGGAGGAGCTGGTGGGCGCGGGGTTGTCTCCGTATGAGGCGTTGCAGAGCGCCACGGTCCTCCCGGCGCGCTTCCTGGGTCGTGGCGAGGGGGCGGGCATGGTGGCGGAGGGGAGTCCCGCCGACCTGGTGCTGCTGGAAGCCGATCCGCTCGCCGCGATCGGCAACACGCGCCGAATCGCGGGGGTGGTGCGGCGGGGGGAGTGGCTCGACCGGGCCAAATTGGACGCCATGCTCGAGGAGGCTGCAGGAAGATGACCAAGACCATGACAGCAGGCGACCCGAATCGGCCGGCCCGCCGCCTGGTGGCGACCGTCGTTCTTGCCAAGGCGGCCGTCCTGCTCGGCACCACAGCATGCGAACCCGCGCCCGCGGACGACCCCTTCGCGCCCGGCACCGTCGCCGTGACGAACGCCGTCATCATCGACGGGTTGGGAGGCGAGCCGGTTGTGGACGGCGTGGTGGTCGTCGAGGGCGACCGGATCGCTGCGGCGGGGCCTGCTGCGCAAGTGGCCGTGCCCGACGGAGCCACCGTGATCGACGCGGCCGGCGGCGCGGTGATGCCCGGGCTGGCCGACATGCACGTGCACATGGTGGGCGGCTGGGACGGCGTGAGCACGGACATGCTCGGCTACCGCCGCTACCTGAATGCGCTCCTGTACGCGGGCGTGACCACGGTGCTCGACGTCGGCAACGTGCTGCCGTTCATCCAGCAGATCCGGGCCGAGGTCGACGCGGGCCGCCTTTCCGGGCCGCGCGTCTACATGGCGGGACCGCTCGTCGACGGGCCGGTGCCGATCTGGCCGCCCATCACGTATGCGACGTTCGAGCCGGCGGCCATGCGCACCCACGTCCGGCAGCTCGCGGCTGCGGGGGTCGACGTGCTCAAGGGGTACGCGGGGCTCGACGCCGAGATGGTGGATTCGCTGGTGCGGGCCGGCGCGGAGCACGACCTGCCCGTCCTGGTGGATCTGGGGTGGCGGGGCGACTACGCCGCGGCGGTCGAGTCGGGTGTCGCGGCGCGGGCCCACGCGCCCTCCGGTCCGCTCAGCGACGTCGCGATCGCGGCGATGGTCGAGCGCGGCACCGCCAACATCACCACGCTGGCGGTCCTGGAGTCGTTCGCGCGGCGACGGCTGGGCGATCTGGCGTTCCTCGACCACCCGCTGATCGCGGCCACCACCCCGCCATGGTTCCTCGATGACCTGCGCACGCACGCCACCCGCTCCCTCTCGGACGACCAGGCCGACCTCGCGGCTTCGATCCGGGAACGGCTCATGGCTGCCATGACCAACGTGAAGCGGCTGCACGACGCTGGGGTGCTGGTGGTGGCGGGCACCGACGCGCCCTACCCCGGCGTCTTCCAGGGAGAGGGGATCCACCGCGAGCTGGAGCTGCTTGTGGAGGCCGGGCTCACCCCGTTGCAGGCGATCACGGCCGCGACCGGCAGCGCCGCCCGCCTGGTGGGTGCGAGCGACGATTGGGGAGCGATCGCGCCGGGCCTGGCCGCCGACCTGGTCGTGGTGCGCGGCAATCCGGCTGTGGACATCGAGGCAACCCGCGACATCGTTGCGGTGATTCAGCGCGGCGTCCTCCTCGACCGCTCCGCGCTGTCGTTCGCCTCGCTGGACGATCCGGGGTTCCGAACGGTGGGGTCGGTGGCGGCGAACTGACTTGGCAAGTTGCGCGGATTCTGGTGGATGATAGTTTGATACGGTAATACCGGCTATATAACTGGTAACAACGTATCGTAATATGATAAGTCTCAGCCACGCCGAATCTACGCTCCTGACCACGTTGGCAGCCAGGGGCAGGTCGGTCTTCGCCACCGGAGATGCTTATGCCATCCGGGGCAGGGGTAGGGCAACGAGAGACGCTCTGGAGCGGCTCGTCCGCAAGGGCTGGCTGGAGCGAATCGCAAAGGGGAAGTACCTGATCGTTCCGCTGGAGGCCGGACCCGAGCGCACCTGGACTGAGAGCGCACATGTGATCGCGGGAGCGTTGGTGAGTCCCAGCATGGTTTCCTACTGGTCGGCGCTCGCCTACTGGAACCTGACCGAGCAGGTCCCACGCGTTACCTACGTTCAGACCACATCCCGCAAGGAAGCGCGTGCACCGACGGTTCTCGGAATGCGCTTCCGAATCGTCCGCGTGAAGCCCCGCAAGCTCTTCGGAGGCCACCGATACTACTCGCGCGGCGGGCCAGCCATGGTCACGGACCGCGAGAAGACCATCCTTGACTGTCTCGACCGACCCGACCTCAGCGGCGGTGTGGAAGAGGTGGCACGGGCACTGGTGGCATCGGACGGTGATCTGAACTGGGCTCGTGCCACCGACTATCTGTGTCGGTTCGGGTCCGGAGCGATTGTGAAGCGCCTCGGCTTTCTGGTAGAACACCTGAAGCTGGCTCACCCACCCGAACCATGCATGCTCGCTCAGTGGCGTGAGCTTCTGACGGCGGGTATCGGCAAGCTCGATCCCTCGTCGCCCAGAGAGCCCCACAGGGTAGTCACCCGCTGGCGAATCGCGGTGAACCTGCCCGAGGCAGGTCTCCAGAGCCCCGGATGATCACGGACGCCGAAATCCGCCGGCTGGCGAGGTCAGAGCGCGTCGAGCCACGAATCGTGGAGTTGGACTACGCGCTTGGTTGGGCACTTCGCGGAATCGCCAACCACCGGCATTTGTCCCGGCGCCTGGTCTTCAAGGGCGGGACCTGCCTACGCAAATGCTATTTCCCGGCATACCGATTCTCGGAAGACCTCGACTTTACCGCGACTCAACGATTCGACATGGAGGGATTGACGTCCGCTTTCGCCGAAGCGTTTGCCGAAACCCAGGCCAATTCAGGAATCGATTTTCGGATACAGGAGCCGAGGGTCCGGATCATCGACGATGAGTACGGTCGCGAAAGCGTCCGGTTTACCGTCTACTGGCGAGGTCCCCACGCACTCCACGGTTCCCCGCGTGGCCTTCGACTTGACGTCACCCGGAACGAAGTCCTGGCTTTCGATCCGCAACAGCGCACCCTCTTTCACCCCTTTTCGGACGCTTCCGACTTCGAAGAAGTCCGGGTGCCGTGCTACGTGCTGGAAGAAGTCATGTGCGAGAAGATCAGGGCCTTGCTTGGCCAGCGGATCTACGCTGTGGCCAGAGACCTCTACGACGTATTCTCTCTCATGGGATCCGTCGATGAACAGAAGGTCACCGCTGCGCTTCCCGCCAAGATCGATGCCAGGGGAGTGCCAGACGGCGGCCTCTCGCTGATGCTTGAGCGCCGCTACGAGTTCCGAGCCCATTGGGAGCGGGATTTGGCAGACCTGCTACCCCTTGGCGCGGAGCAGGATTTCGACGAAGTGTGGTCAGGCGTAAGCGATTATGTGGAACGGATCGTGGACCAGGCGACATGTGACGGCAACGCGCTGCGACCTGACTGAAATGGCACATAGTGCGAGCGAACAATCCCACTCGTTGCTCCTGATTCTGTCCGTGCCGCTTATCGCAAACTGTCTTCCAGAGCGGTCGCCAGATCCGTGCCAGCGTCCCGGTATTTCACGATGACCGGAGCATAAAGGGCAAGCCCTTGCGACCGACCCCACGTGGTGCCGACCGACCGCCCTCCCGGCACCACCACGGCGTCCTCGGGAATCTCGAGCGATCCGGAGGCACCGGCTCGGTAGACCTTCTCACGCACCAGGTCGAAAACCGGCGTCCCTCGCGTGAGGATGACCCCCGCCGCCAGGACCGCCCCGCGGCGGACCACCGTCCCTTCGTAGACGCCCGCATTGCCCCCCACCAGCACGTCATCCTCGATGACCACAGGGGACGCCCCTACGGGTTCGAGAACTCCGCCGATCTGGGCCGCTGCGCTCAGATGTACGCGCTCTCCGATCTGGGCGCACGAGCCCACCAGCGCGTGGGAGTCGATCATGCTGCCCCCTCCCACCCAGGCACCCACGTTTACGTACATGGGAGGCATGCAAACCACACCTGGACCCAGATAGGCACCGCTGCGGACCGCCGAGCCGCCTGGAACCACGCGAACACCCTCCCCGGCGCCGAAGCGCCGCACGGGCAGATTGTGCTTGTCCAGAAAGCTGGATGGTGCCTCACCATCGACCGGGCTTCCCCCGGGGGCGGCAACCGGCGCGATGCGCCCGCTCCGGAAGGTCACCAGGATGCCGCGCTTCACCCACGGCACCGCCGCCCAGGAGCCGTCGTCGTTGCGCACCGCGGAGCGCAAGGATCCCGCTTCCAGCCGGCCCAGCAGCTCGGCAACGACCTCTTCCGCGGCCTTCGGCAGAGCCTCGCCGGCGGGCCAGCCATGGAGCGCGTCGATACGCTGTTCCAGCGTTGCTCCCAGCTTTGGAGCGGCTGCGCTACGGCTCACGGCTGGCCCCCCGCACCGCCTCTGCCACGGCCTTGCGATTGGCCTCGGCCAGAGGAGCCAGCGGCAGTCGGACTTGCGGATGGATGCGCCCCATCATCCACAATGCCGCCTTGACCGGCACCGGGTTGGACTCCACGAATGCGACACGCATCCAGTCGGCGAGGCGGTAGTGCAAGGCCCGCGCCCGCGGCAGGTCGCCGCACGCCATCGCTCGCACCAGTTCCGCCATGGCGCGCGGAGTGGCGTTGGCCACCACGGAGATCACGCCGTCGGCACCCAGCGCCATGAACGGCACCGTCAGCGAGTCGTCCCCGGACAGCACCGCAAACCCGGCGGGCCTGTGCCGGGCGATCTCCGCGACCTGGTCGCAGTCGCCGGCCGCTTCCTTGGTCCCGACGATGTTGGGGTGTTCGGCGAGGGCCAGAGTGGTCGCAGCGGTGATGTTGCTGCCGGTGCGCCCCGGGACGTTGTAGAGAACCACCGGGCAGGGCGCGGCGTCGGCAACCGCGCTGAAGTGCTCGATCAGTCCCCGCTGTTGCGGGCGGTTGTACGGCGGCGAGACATGCAACAGGTGGGTGACCCCCGTCGATGCAATCCTGAGCGAGCGGTCGATCGCCTCGGCCGTGTTGTTCGACCCCGCTCCACCCACCACCGGGACGCGGCCGGCGGCCTGGTCTACCGTAATCGCCACAACCCGTTCGTGCTCATCAGCCGCAAGCGTCGCCGCCTCCCCGGTCGAACCGGCCGGCACCAGGAAGTCGACGCCCTCCCCGATCTGCCAGTCGACCAGCGACCGCAGCGCGGGCTCGTCAACCTCTCCCGATTCCCGGAACGGCGTCACCAGCGCCGTGCCGCATCCGCTGAGCATCTCGTGCTTCACCATGACTCTTCCGCCAGCATATCCTGCATTGTATAGACTCCCTTTCGACCACACAGCCACGCTGCCGCCCTGAGCGCGCCCTCCGCGAATACGCCACGGCCGCGGGCTTCGTGACGCAGGACCAGCCGTTCGTGGGGACCGTCGATCAGTACCTCGTGTGTGCCGGCAACGTGCCCCGTCCGGATCGACGTCGTGTCGGAGCTCCGTCCCAGGGCCGCCCGCAGCGATGCTTCGAGGGCGATGGCCGTGCCGGAAGGGGCGTCCAGCTTGCCGGCGTGATGCGTCTCCACTACGTGCGTGTCGAACTCTGCAGCTCTGGCGAAGAGTTGGCCCGCTCTGTGTGCAAGCAACTGCAGCGCGGCCGCCCCGAAGGAATAGTTGGGTGCCCACATGAGGGTTCCTCCGCGCTCCTTCACCCAAGCCACTATCGCCGGCAGCCGGTCGGACCACCCGGTCGTGCCGGAGACGACGGAGCACTCCGCCTCGACACACATGCGAATGTTGGAGGCCGCCGCCCCGGGCGTGGTAAATTCGAGCGCGACATCGGCCTCGGCGATCCGCTCTCGAACCGCCCCGCGGCGTGACTCCACGTCCTCACGCCCGAACCGGGCCAGCACATCAAAGCCCTGCGACGGCGCGAGCGCGGCGATCGATCGGCCCATCCGACCGGACCCCAGGACGACAATCCGAGTTTTTTCGCGCCTCATCACTTCAATGTAGCAGGTCGGGCGACGCGCTCTGCTATGTTACTGCATTACTGACGGCACCGACGAGCGATCTCCATATGCATCATCCCCCCAGTTTCCGCTTACCCATCCTCCTCCTGCTCCTCGCCGGATGCAATTCGGGCGATTCGGACCAGTCACAGGCCTACGACGGCGTTGTCCGAACCGCGCTTCACGATTTCCGGGTGGAAGAGGTCGCCGACGGCCTGGTGCGTCCGTTCGCGATGGCCTTCACGCCCGAAGGCGACCTGCTCGTGACGGAGCGTCCCGGCCGGCTCCGGATCATCCGCGACGGGGTTCTCCTTCCTGATTCGGTGGAGGGGCTGCCGCCGATCCGGGCGCTCGGACGCGGCGCCCGTTCCATGAGCGGCTTCGAGCAGGCCGGACTGCGCGACGCGATCCTTCACCCGGACTTCGCGACGAACCGCCTCCTCTACCTCAGCTACGTGAAGCCGGGGCCGGACTCGCTGGGCGCGATCGCCATCGCCCGGGGACGGTTCGAGATCGACCGGCTGACCGATGTTGAGGAACTGTTCCACGCGGACGCGTTCGGCAACGGGACCGACCGGAGCTCGATGTGGGGCGGGCGCCTCGTCTTCGACCACGACGGCTACCTGTTCATGACGCTGGGCGACCGGCAGTGGCCTCCGGCGGGCGACATGGAGGCCCACCCGGCCCAGGATCTGTCGAACCACAACGGCAGTACCATCCGGATTCACGACGACGGGCGGGTCCCGCCGGACAACCCGTTCGTGGGCCAGGCGGTCGTGCACCCCGAGATCTGGACGTGGGGTCACCGCAACGCGCAGGGAATGGCGGTCCACCCCGAGACCGGAGACCTGTGGCAGAACGAGCACGGCCCGCAGGGCGGCGATGAACTGAACCTGATCGAGCCCGGCCGCAACTACGGCTGGCCCGTCGTGGGGTACGGCGTGAACTACCGGACGGGTTCGCGCATCCACTCGGGCACGCTCATGGACGGCATGGACGAACCCACCCACCTCTGGGTGCCCTCGATCGGCGTCTCCGGCATGCTCTTCTACACGGGCGACGCGTTTCCGGAGTGGCGCGGCGACATGCTCGTCGGCGGCCTCAGCGGCAGGCGTCTCGTGCGGCTGCGGATGGAGGGGCGCCAGGTGACGCACGAGGAGACGCTGCTGCAAGGGATCGGCCGCATCCGCGACGTGCGGGAGGGACCGGACGGGTTCGTCTATCTGGCCATCGACGGGGAGACGCGGGACATCGACGGTCCCGCGACCGGCATCGTGCGGCTGGTGCCGGCGGGGCGGCGATAGTCCAGCTGGACCGGGAGAGGACGGTATCTCCCACACTCAGGAGCAGCCCTGGTCGCGAGAAACCAGGGGAAAGGACTGGAAATCCCTGTCCCGGATCTTCACGAGCTGTGCGACAACCCAGGTTGCATCTTGAAGGGCGATCTCAGCATCAGCTCGACGCACCTCTGAATCGGATTTGTAGTCACTCTGGACGCGCTTACTGAGCAAGCGTTGGTATTGAGCTCCCACATTCCGAAGACGTGGTGAGCGCCAGATGGCGTTTACCAGGTCCCCGTGTCTGCCGGTTTTTCCGAACAGTCGATCCGGTGAAACGCCCTTCGCCTCGCAGAGCCTCCTACGCATCGTACCATAGGCGGCATAGTAGGCCCGTCCACAGGCGGTTCGTATGTCAGCTTCGTCCGGTTGACCGTCCAGAAGGGATCTGGCGGTTTCAAGGAACCCGGCGGGGTCGAAGGGCACGCGCGCGTCAGGCGAGTTTGAATTGAATTACCGGGTCGGACCCAACCGTCCAACACCAACCGCGAGGCGAGCCAGATCCGCAGGAGGAAGAAGGTCGGCCAGGCGTCCGAAGAACTCGTCACGGAACGCCATCCCGTCCATGTTCCGAGGGATATGCACGTCCACTACGACGAAGGAAAGCTCCACACCATCGTCGTCGCCAAGTGTCTCGACTTCCGGCAAGCTGAACTGAACGCGCGGGCTTAGCAACCTGGCCAGGGCCTTCATGCGATCGACAGCACCCCTCATGCCCTTCATCCCTTCCTCCTCGTACCAGGGTTGGGTCGTCTCGCTCCCCAATCCGGGGATGACTTCCAGCCGCACGGTATGGTCTTGCCCGGTGGTTCCACCGGTTGTGCCGGCCACCGGGGCAATCCACGATTCAAGTAGCGGTTCACTTGACTCCGAACTCACCGGGGAGAGCCACCCCACAGTATCCCAAGCCGAGGCCGAATTGGCAGAATCCGACGGCCAGGGTCCCGCCAGAGCCGGAAGTGTCATGGCCAGCGTCCTTGATGAGCCATCTTCTGAAACATCAGGGCGACGATTCTCGCTCCACTCTGCACGACGTGATTGCGCCCAAGGAAATCGCTTCTCTGAATTGGCTCTTCGGTCAGGTTGGCACCGACCGTTACTCTCGCGGGGTAATCGACGTCATCCCCTTCCTCCCCTTCGTCCGATTCAAACTCAATCATGTGTCCGATGGACTGAGTATGAAGAGCCAATTGAAGATCGTACAGGAAGGACTGCCGATCTTCAGGCTCCAACGCCCGCCAAGCGACTCGATGGTTGTCCGCGATTCCGATGCCGACCTGAATCGCCACGTAGTTGAAATCTGCCCGCCGCTGAGCAACGAGGGTCAGGAAGGGCTGGCCGTGCACGAGTACTGCCCACTCGAAGGCGGGATCGTCGTCCACCGAATGCGGCTCGTACGACAGCCCGAAGTCCTCTACCCAGCGCTGTACGCATTCCAGGGTCACTCGATCCGGCAAGTCGGGACGATCTCCGTGTAATTGGGTCCACAATGGGCCTGGGTAGACTTGAACTACCGACCTCACGCTTATCAGGCGTGCGCTCTAACCACCTGAGCTACAGGCCCCTACAAGGCCAGAAAAGCTAGAAGCACCGCGCGATGGCTTCAAGGGCGGTCGTGTCACCGGTCGCGTCGACAGCACAGCCGTCACCGGCCTTCAACCGCTGCCGGGGACCGGGCCAACCCACCGTCTGGGCCATCCTCCAGCCGCCGAGCTGGCAGAGCACTCGGTGGCTCAGGGTCGTAGTCGATCGGCACTCGCCGTGAGGCGCTCGACTTCCAGGTGATGCATCAGACCGACTGGACCGGGGCGGCACGGATCCGGAACAGCTCTCCAGGATTGGTCGAGTTCATCGTGCGGATCTCCTCTTCGCTGAAACCGGCGCTTTCCAGGAGCAACATGTACTCCCGAAACGCCTCGACCGGCGGCGGCAGCAGGAAGACACCCGCATCGCTCGAGACAATGGCGCGTTCCGGGGTCGCGGCCCGGATCCTGGGCGCCATCTCGTCGATGGTCATGCCTTTCGAACGGTGCTTCTCCCTGTCCACATGGGTCAGGCTCACCTGCGTCGCATGCGTCAGGATGAAGAACGAGAACTCGGCGTACGCACCGGCGGCGACGACGGCTTTGATCTCGTCTTCGGTATAGCGTGCCGCCTGGGTGCGCAGTCGCTTTAGACCTCGTCGCCTGCCTTCCTCGACCAACGCGACCGCTTCGTGCCCGGCCACATGACCGCAGTCGAAGACCGCATCGGCCTCGGCGACCAGATCCATGATCCTGAGCACCACGTCCGGGACCTTGCCCGACCGGGGCACCGAGAAGGTCGTCTCGAGGTAGGCAGGACTTCGGCCCTCACGCTCGGCAACATTGCGCGTGTGATGGGTGGGCAGCGAGACGAAGCGAGCGCCGGTTCCCGGTCCGTACCCGTAGGCCAGCGCCGTACGTGCGGCCTCGACCGTGACGCCGCCAGCGATCGGCTGCATGATGATCCCGCCGAACACTTCGACGCCCAGCGACCCGAGTTCGGCCATGGCCAGGGCGGCGAACCCTGAGCTGTTGCCGAAGTTGTCCATCAGGCCGATGGCACGCATGCCGGCGTCGGCCGCCTGTCGTGTCGCCTCGAACACGTTGATCGACCGGCCGTTGATGTGCGGGCAGACATGCACATGGCAGTCGATCGCACCTCGCAGATACTGCATCCCGGGACTCGTCGATGTCGTCATCTTTCGGGTCGGTTGGAGCGGGTAGCAGATCATGAAGTATAGGACGAGGTGGCGCGGCGCGCTGTTTGGTAGCATTCTGCCACCAACCTGAGGGGTTCAGCGTTTCTCGGCCCGGCCGACTGCCACCGTACCCAAGGGCACCTCATCACGGGGGATCAGGGCATTTGAAGACGTCAACCTCGATCAAATCCGCCTCGACGGCGTTGCTGCTGCTCCTCCTCCTCTTGACGGCGTTCCAATCGCAGGCGGGAGACGCACGTGAGGAGGGTATGCCGGACGGGTCGGGCACCTACGACGACCTCGTTGCACTGTTCCAGGAATTCCTCGAGTGGACGGATCCGGCCAGGGCGTCGGGCAACGTGCCGAACCGGGACATCGCCGGCAGCGCGACCGACGTCTATCCCGACTACGCCGAGACGACCGTCGAGCGGCGTCGCGCCACGATGCGGGACTTCCAGGCGCGGCTCGAGGACATGGCGGTCGTGGACTGGGAGTTCGAACAACAGGTCGACTATCTGGCGGTTCGTTCCCGATTCGATCGTCACGACTTCACATTGAACGTGTCCCGCCCCTGGTCCAGGGACCCCGGCTTCTATGTGGATCAGATGCTGCGCATCACGTTCGCGGACCTGCCATTGGACGACGACGGGACCACCGCGCTCCGGACGCGCCTCGAGGCCATCTCACTCCTGGTGGAGCAGGCCAGGAACAACCTGACGGAAGTAGCCGCCGACTACGCGGACCTCGCGATCTTCAATCTGACCAACGCCGACGGCGTGGGGCACGGCTACCCGTACCGGGCAACGCCGCCGGCCGGCGTCCTTGGCTGGTACGACGACTTCGGCGCGCGGGCGGCCGCGCAGCAGCCCGATCTCCACGCCGACATCGCCGCGGCCCGGGAGTCCGTCCGCGGCTTCCACGACTGGCTCGTCGCGAATCGAGGCGACATGACCGCGCAGGGCGGCGTGGGTCGAGAGATGTTCGACTGGTACCTGAAGCACGTGAAGCTCATGCCGTACGACGCGGATCAGATCGTCACGCTGGGCCTGCGGGAGCTGGATCGCCTCTGGAGTGTGTATGCGCTGGAACAGCACCGGAACCGGCATCTGCCGCCGCTCGAGCTGCCGGCGTCGGCGGAGGAGTATGAGGCGCGGATCGACAGCGTCGACACGCGGATCCGCAACTTCCTGGTGAAGGAGGACATCATCACGATCCCGGGCTACATCTGGGAGCTCGGTACGAACGTGCCGTGGATCGTCCGTCCCGGCGGCCCGAACTTCTGGGAGCAGGTGCAGTTCCGCGACCCGACGCCCGATCACCTGCACGCCGTCATCCCCGGGCATCGTTTCGACGGCCTGATCGCACGGCACAACACGCACCCCATCCGCGGCAAGATCAGCAGCGGGGCGCGCACCGAAGGCTGGGCCACCTATCTGGAAGAAGCCGTCATGGAAGCCGGCTTGCTCGATGACGCGCCGCGGGTCCGTGAGCTCATCTACGTCTTCGGTATCTTCCGGGCCGCCAGGGTGCCGGCGGACGTGTGGCTCCAGCTCAACGAGATGACAGTCGACGAAGTCGTAGCGTGGTGGATGGAGCGCACCCCGTGGCTGGACGAGAACGTTGCGCGCGTGGACGCCGAGATCTACCTGCGCCGGCCGCCCGGCTACGGGCTCGGGTACGCGATCGGCATGCTGCAGATGCGGCAGCTCCTCGCCGATCGCAAGCGCCAGCTGGGCGACGATTTCGACCTCCGGGAGTTCCACGACACGTTCATGGCAGCCGGGCGGCTCCCGATCTCGCTGATCCGTTGGGAGATGACGGGCCTGGACGACGAGGTGCGGGATCTCTGGAAGCGGGAGCGGCTCAACTGAAAGGAGTGACAACCATGAGAACGCTGAACTCAGTCCTGGGCTTGTCGGTACTGTTGGCGGGGTGCGCCGGGGCCGGTGACGGAGAGCTCACCGATGCCGAGCGTGCGGCGCTTGGCGACTCCATACGTCTGTTCGCCAACGAGATGGTCGAGACCATCGATGGTCACGATGTGGACGGCTTCATCGGATATCACCTGGACGGCCCCGACTTCGCCTGGGCGAGCCGCGGGGAGATCACCCCGCTGGAGTCACATCGTGCCTCGATGAAGGAGTACTTCCCCGGCGTCGGAAGGAACGTGCACTTCACGCTCGGAGAAAGCACAGTGCACGTGCTGGGCCGGAACGCCGCGGTGGCCACGTCGGTGATTCACTCGACCAACGTCGGCGAGGATGGAGAGCCGACCAGCGGTCACGAGGTCTGGAGCATCGTGGTGCAACGCATAGAGGGCGAGTGGAAGGTGGTGCAGGTGCACGAGTCGTACCCGCCGACCCCGGACCCCTAGCGAGGGGTCGGGCCCACCCACCGCCCGGGCCGAGTCCCCGCTCCCGGAGCGGGCGCGCCGGCCACCAGAATGCCGTCCTCGTCGACGAGGGTCGCCAGCCCCGCCCCCCGCACCCATCCCCGCGCGGCCGCGGTCGCCTCCCTGATCACGATCCTGCCACCCGGCATGAGCACGCGCAGACACTCCCCCCACCACCCCTCCCCCGCCCCGCCATCGGCCACCACCCCACGCACCACACCGTCGCGCAGCGGCAGCGCTGGCCCCGTCACGAACGCGCTCACCCCGGCAGCCATCAGCCCCCGGCCGCCCCACCCCACCACCACCACCTCGATCCCGGCGACCAGCTTCGCGAGCGGCGCGGCCTCGTCGCGGCAGCCGTCCGGCACGACCATCAGCCCGGGCCCCCGCGCCACACCCAGCGCCGCGGCGAGCTTCAGCGCACGCGTCGCCGCGTCGTCGCCCCGGTCTCCCGCAGGCGCGCCTGCACCGCCATCCCCGCCGCCACGCGCGTCCCCCGGCCCCGCACTGCGCGGCGGCGGCCTCAAATCCCCGAATCCCCCCTCCACCGGGAACCGGTCACGGCAGTTGGGGCACCCGAACTCGCCGTCGTGGACGCGGCGGTCGCGCACGTCGTGCGCCAGCAGGATGAGCCCGAACGGCGGGCCACAGCGCGGACAGACGAGGTGGTCGGTGAGGGCGACGTTCACGCCCGCTCGATCCGGAGCAACGGGACCGCCACGGTCTCGGGCAGCCCGGCCACGAAGCCGACCGCGCGCGCCACGTCGGCGGGACGGAGCATCTGGCCGCGGCCGGGAAGGTTGGGGGACGAGTCGGGCGCCAGGGGGTCCCAGATCGGGGTGTCCACCGCCCCGGGCTCCAGGAGGCACGCCCGCACGCCGGTCCCGCGAATCTCCTCCAGCAGTACTTCGTGAAAGCCCCGCAGGCCGAACTTGGACGCCGAGTAGGCACCGTTCTCGGGGAACGCCCGCCACCCCGCCACCGACCCCACGTGCACCACCAGCCCGGATCCTGCGGCCAGCATGCCCGGCAGGAACGCCCTCGTCACATTGAACGCGCCCTTCAGGTTCGCGTTGAGGTTGCGGTCCAGCACGGCAGCGCCCGTCTCCGCCACCCGCGCCAGATCGAACACGCCCGCGGCGTTGACGAGCACGGCAAGTCCGCCATCGGCGGCGGCCTCCGACCCCGCACCGACCTCCCGCACCACCGCAGCCCGCGCCCCCTCGACCTCGGCCTCGACCGCCACATCGAACGGCAGCGCGACGGCGCCGACCTCGCCCGCCAGACGCACGAGGCGCTCCCGGCGGCGGCCACCCGCGAACACCCTGAACCCGTCGGCCGCCAGGCGCCGCACGATCGCCTCGCCGATCCCGCCCGTCGCCCCCGTGACCAGCGCGGTGCGGTCGGCGCCGTTACCCACCCGAGTACTCCACCCAGTGACGCGGCGTCTCGCGCAGCACCAGCCTGTCCAGCGCAGCCGGCGGCGGCACCAGCGGCGCGAGCCGCTCCCAGATCTTCACCACCAGGTTCTCGGTCGAGGGGATGACCCCTTCGAGCCAGGGCACGTCCAGGTTGAGGTTGCGGTGGTCCAGGTCGGCCACCACGCAGCTGTTGACCAGGTCCTTGAGATCCTTCAGATCCATGACGTAGCCCGTTTCGGCGTCCACCGGGCCCGCGACCGTCACCTCGAGCTCGTAGTTGTGCCCGTGCCAGTTGGGATTCGCGCAGTCGCCGAAGACGCGACGGTTCCTGTCGTCGTCCCACTCGGGCCGGGCCAGCCGGTGCGCGGCGCTGAAGTGGAGCCGGCGGGTGATTCGCACGTCAGGCATCTGTGATGACTCCTGGGGGTTGGCGCCAAAAACAAGGGTCGGCGCCCACGACGGAGCGCCGACCCCCGGCGGCCCGGGAGAGAATGCCCGGCCGCCTGCGTGCCGGAGGGTGTAACCTGAAGCCCGGGCTTAACTCTTGGTGACTCCCCCACTGCTTTCGCAGTCCCCGTGAACGAGGCGTGACGTCCACCGCGGGAGGCAGTCCCGGCTCTTCCAGTGTTGGCTCAAATACGAAGCCCTCCAGCACGGCCCGAATATGAGGTGCGACCGCCGCCGCCGCAAGCCCTCAGCTGCCCGGCACCCCCGGCTCGGTCATCTGGCGCACGTCCAGGGCCTCGTCCAGCTCGTCCGGGTCGATCAGCCCCATCTCCTCCACCACCTCGCGCACCGACCGTCCCTCGCTCGCGGCCTTCTTGGCCACCACGGCAGCCTTGTCGTAGCCGATGTACGCGTTCAGCGCCGTCGCAATCGACGGGTTCCGCTCCAGCAGCTCCCGGGCCCGCTCCGGACGCGCCGTGATCCCGGCGACGCACCGGTCGGTGAAGACCGCGGCAGCGTTGCCCAGCAGCGTGATCGACTCCAGCAGCGCGTCGGCGATCACCGGCATCATCACGTTGAGCTCGAAGTTCCCGCGCTGGCCGCCCACGGTGACCGTCGTCGCGTTCCCCATCACGCGCGCGCACACCATCATCAGCGCCTCGCAGATCACCGGGTTGACCTTGCCCGGCATGATCGAACTTCCCGGCTGCACGGCCGGCAGCTGAATCTCCGAGATGCCCGACGTCGGCCCGCTCGCCAGCCAGCGGATGTCGTCCGCGACCTTCATCAGGCTCGCCGCCACCGTATTCAGCGCCCCAGCCAGCGACACGCACGCGTCCTTGGCGCCCTGCGCCTCGAAGTGGTCCTCGGCCTCGCGGAAATCGATCCCGTACCGGGCCGCGACCCTGGCCATCGTGCGGCTCGCGAACTCGGGATGCGTGTTGATCCCGCTCCCGGTCGCGGTCCCGCCCAGCGCCACCTCGGCCAGCTCCTCGCCGGCGCGCTCCACGCGTTCGATCCCCTTCTCGACCTGCCGCGCATAGCCCCCGAACTCCTGTCCCAGCCGCACCGGCGTCGCGTCCATGAGGTGGGTCCGGCCCGACTTCACGATGCCGTCGAAGTCGCGCGCCCTGTCCGCGAGCGCCCCCTGCAGACGGCCAAGCGACGGGACCAGCTCGTCGCGGATCGCCGCCCGGCAGGCGATGTGGATCGCCGTCGGGATGATGTCGTTCGACGACTGCCCGTAGTTGACGTGGTCGTTCGGATGCACGTGCGCCGATCCCGCCGCCGAACGGTTGGCCAGCGCCGCGATCACCTCGTTCGCGTTCATGTTGGTGGAGGTGCCGGACCCCGTCTGGTAGATGTCCAGCGGAAAGTGCTCGTCCCAGCGCCCCTCCGCGACCTCCCGCGAAGCCGCCGCGATCGCCTCCCCCCGCTCGGCCGAAACCAGCCCCAGCTCCACGTTCGTCTCGGCCGCAGCCTCCTTCAGCCGTCCCAACGCCTCGATGAACCGCCGCCCGAAAGGCCGCCCGCTGATCGGAAAGTTGTCGATCGCCCGCTGCGTCTGGGCGCCGTAGAGAGCGTCGGCGGGAACCCGCACTTCGCCCATGGAGTCCTTCTCGATTCGATGGGATCGTGACATGATCGTACTCTTGGCTTGGCTGAGGTGGCGTGCGAACCGCCCGCGCACGGCGGACGAACGAGGAAAGATAGCAACGATGACTCCAGTCGCACTCGTGACCGGCGGGGGGGTCAGGGTGGGGAGGGCGATCGCCCTGGCGCTGGCCGAGGACGGATACGACCTGCTGGTCAGCTACAACACGTCGCCTGCGGGTGCCGCCGAGGTCGAAGCGGCGGCCAGGCGGACCGGAAGGCGTGCCCACGCGGTGCGCGCCGACCTGTCACGCGAAGAGGATGCAGTCCGCCTGGCGCGCCTCGCCCGGGAGCGGTTCGGTCGCCTCGACCTGCTGGTCAACTCGGCCGCGAGCTTCGTCGCCAACGACCTGCTCGATGTCGCCGCCGACGAATGGGACGCGGTCATGGCGGTGAACCTGCGCGCGCCCTTTCTCCTGATCCGCGAAACCGCCGCGATGCTGCGCGCCACCCGGGGCGCCGTCGTCAACATCGCGGATCTCTCCGCGCTGCGGCCCTGGACGAGCCACCCGCACCACGCGGTGTCGAAGGCCGGCCTGCTGCACCTCACCCGGGTCGCCGCCAAGCGGCTGGCGCCCGAGGTGCGCGTCAACGCGGTGGCGCCGGGGTACGTGCTGCCGCCCGAGCACCACAGCGAGGCCGAGATCGAACGCACCCGGCGGCGCGTCCCGCTCGGCCGCGTGGGCACGCCCGGCGACGTGGCGAGCGCCGTTCGGTTTCTGGCCCGGGCCGGCTACGTCACCGGCCAGGTTATCGTCGTCGACGGCGGCCTGGGGCTCGGGTAGCGGTCAGCGCAGGGGCTCCGGCCCCCTCGCCGTCCGCGGTGCGACGCGACCGGCCCGCCCGCCGCATCACCCGCTCGATCAGCCGTCGTGGAGGATCTTCGCGACCACCATGCCCGCGATGCCGTACATCACCACCGACACGACGGCGTCGCCCACCACCGTCGTCACGGTGTACATGCCCTCGGTGGTCCCGAACATGGTCAGCCCCATCGAGAGGCTGAACAGCAGGCCCACGGAAGCCCCCGACTTGAACGCCTCGACGGGACCCCCGGCTGCCCTCCAGCTCAGCACGAGCGCGAGCAGCGCCCCGCTGGCCAGCTGCCCGGCCGCGACGGCCCAGTAGGCGGGCGCCTCCGCCATGGCGTCGTTGGCGAAGAAGTCCGCCAACAGAAGCCCGTAGATGACGAATCCGAGCACGAACAGGGTCACGCCGCCGGCGACGGTCGCGAGGATGCATTTCTGGTTCACGGTGTCTCCTTGATCGGGAGGGATGCATTTGCTGGTGCGGCCAAGGTGCGGTTCGGTGGTGACCGGCCGCAAGGATGAGCCGAAGATCCAGGTTCATTACGCTATTGAGTAAATTTACTCAGTGCGCACTCCAGCTACCCTTCGTGCGCCAGGAACCGCTCGGCCTCCAGCGCGGCCATGCAGCCCGTGCCCGCCGCCGACACGGCCTGGCGGTAGTAGTCGTCCATGACGTCGCCCGCCGCGAAGACGCCGGGCACGTTCGTCTCGGTGCGCCACGGGGTGGGGAGCCGCACGTAGCCGTTGTCCTTGAGGTCGACGTGGCCGCGCAGGAAGGCCGTGTTGGGGTCGTGGCCGATGGCGACGAACATCCCGCCGACGGCGACCTCGGACTCCCGCCCGCTCACCGTGTCCCGCAGCCTGAGGCCGGTGATGACGTCGTCGCCCAGCACGGCCTCCACCGTCCTGTTCCACAAAAAACGCATCTTCTCGCTCGCGAATGCACGATCCTGCATGATCCGGGAGGCCCGGAGTTCGTCGCGGCGATGAATGAGCAGGACCTCGCTGGCGAACTTGGTCATGTAGAGGGCTTCCTCCATGGCGCTGTCGCCGCCGCCCACCACGGCGACCACCTGGCCGCGGAAGTGCGGCAGGGCTCCGTCGCAAACGGCGCACGCGGACACGCCGCCGCCGCTCTGGGCCAGCCGCTCCTCGCCCGGGACGCCAAGCCAGCGCGCGTTGGCGCCGGTCGCGACCACGACCGTGCTTGCGCGGACCTCCTGCCCGCCCGAGGAGCGCAGCAGGAAGGGCCTGTCCGAGAAGTCGACCTCGACGATGTCCTCGGTGAAGACGCGCGTGTCGAAGCGAAGCGCCTGGTTCTTGAACGCCATCATCATCTCGATGCCGCCGATCCCGTCGGCGAACCCGGGGTAGTTCTCCACATCGGTGGTGAACATGAGCTGGCCGCCCGGGATCATGGTGCGGTGGCCCGCGCCCTCGAAGACGAGCGGGTTGAGGTTCGCGCGCGCTGCGTATATGGCGGCGGTCCAGCCGGCGGGGCCGGAACCGACGATCACGATCTTCTCGATGTTGTTGTCGGACATGGGGTTGGTGTTGGACATGGGTTTGGTGTTGGACGTGGGAGTTTCGTCTATTCCCTGTAAAGTTCGGAGTTCCGGTAGCATTCCAGACCCCGCCTCAGAAGCAGCTTGATGCCGACGGCCAGCGGGACCCCGATCAGCAGGCCCGCGAAGCCGAAGAAGAAGCCGCCCAGGGACAGGGACAGCACGATCCACACCGGGTGCAGCCCCACGGATTCTCCAACGATCCGCGGGCTGATCACCGTGCTCTCGAGCGCCTGGGCGACTCCGTAGACAACCGCGACCTTGATAAGCGAAAGGCCGATTGCGTCGCTGACGAGCGCGAGTACGATCGCCGGAACGAGCGACACCGCCACGCCGAGATAGGGGACCACGCCGAGGACGGCGACGGTCGCGCCCAGCAGGAAGGCATACGGGAAGCCTACGATCAGGAGGCCGAGCCAGGTGACGGCGCCGGTCAGCAGCGAGGCCGAGACCTGGCCACGCAGATAGCGGGACAGGAGCTCGTCGTAGTCGCGCAGGAAGCTGGTGGCGCCGGGACGGACTCTGCCGGGAATGAGGCTGCCTGCGCGCGCGACGATGCGGTCGTAGTCGCGCAGCAGGTAGAACATGAGCACGGGCGTGAGCACGAGGTAGCCCAGGATCGTGGCCAGAGTGCCGAACCCGCGGCCGAGCCCGAGCACGGTGGCCCAGGCCCTTTCCGTGAGGTCGGCGCGTCTCGACTCCAGGAAGTCGGTGATCATCTGCCCGTCGATCGCCTGTACGCGGGCGAGCAGCGCCGCCTCGTCCAGGAACGGGATGTCGAAGCCCAGGGTCGCGGGGGTCAGCCCGTGCAGCCAGGTCGTGAAGGCATCGAGGGCCCGCGGCGTCTCGGCGATCAGCGCGCGTACCTGTTGCATGATCTCCGGGACGGCGAAGACGATGGCCAGGGCGCCCGCGGCCAGGAACGGGACCAGGAGAAGGAAGATTGCCAGCGTGCGCCCGATGCGCGGGTGCGCCGAGATCCGGTCGGCGACGGGATCCAGGATGTACGCGAGCACGAACGCCAGGAAAAACGGGGCGAGCAGGGAGCCCGCCGTGTCCAGTACCCAGAGCGCCGCGAGGATGGTGGCGACCGTAACCATGAGGGCGTGGCCGCGGATTCCGCGAAACGGAGCCAGGAGCGCGATGAACACGCAGTAGAGCAGGAAGGGATTGAGGAGGTCGCGCAGGCTGTACAGGAAGAAACCGCCCGCCAAAACCAGTACCGCCGCCTGCGCGACGCGCCAGGGGCCGTCGGTGCCCGTGCCGGAGCCCGCGCTCACCATCCCGCCTCCGCGATTATCGCGTCCGCTCGCAGTACCACGTCACGCGTCTCCTTGTATGGGACCCGTGACGCGGCGTCGGCGACGGGAAGCCACGCGCAGGCGCTGATCCCCTCGTCGAGCTGCGGGACGGGCTCGCCCGTGCGGCTCTGCATCAGGAAGAACGTGCAGTACTTGTGCACGGTCCTGTCCCCGTGCTGGAACTTCCAGTCGATGGTATCGATGCGGGGGCCCACGATCTCCGGGCTGATCCCCGTTTCCTCCTCGACTTCGCGCAGCGCCGCTTCGCGCAGGCTTTCGCCGCCCTCGATGTGTCCCTTGGGCAGCGACCACCGGCCGTACGGGTCCCTGATCAGCAGCGCGTGCCACACGCCGGCAACGGGACGGACGACGACTCCGCCCGCGCTGCGCTCGATCCTCGCCGTCGCTTCGGACATCGTTTCCCGTGCCTCGCGGTCTAGAAGATCGAGAAGCTCAGGTAGCGTCGCGGATGCTGCCGGATGTCCTCCAGCAACGTGCGCAGCTGCGCGACCGCGTCCATGGCGCCTTCGGCCAGTGCCGGGTCCGCAAGCAGCCGGCCCAGCGAGCCTTCCTCGTCCTCGAACGCGGCCAGCAGTCCGTCGAGGCGTGCAAAGGTGGCATCGGCCTGACGGGCGGCGGACTGGAGGTCCGACAGCGAAGCGTCCATGCGCCCGGTCATGTTCCTGATGTTCTCCACGCCCGCGCCCGCATCGGCAAGCAGCTGCTGAACCTGGCCGTCCGCGATGATCTCGTCGACATGTTCGAACGACAACCGGGCCGCGCGTGCCGCCGCCCCGAGTTCACGAGTGGACGCGTCGACCCCCTCCGTCAGGGCGTCGAAGCGTTCGGCCTGCTGGTTGATGATCTCGTCGAATCGGTCGCTGATTTCGCCGAGGTTGTCGATCGCCCTGCCGAGATTCTGCGCCGTCTCTTCGGTGAAGGCGATCTCGAACCGCTCCGAAATGGTCGTGAGATTCTGCGCGATCTCGTCGGCGGTGGCCGTGAGGCGCGAGAAATCGGGAAGGGCCACCCCTGGAAGCACCCCTTCGTCCGGATAGTCCAGGTACGGGTGGGTGTCGTATTCGTCCCGCCGGATGATCTCGGCCTGCCAGTCCCCGAACATGGATTCCGGGGCGATCAGGACCGCCGCGTCGGCCGGAATGACCAGGTCCGGCCGAATCGACATGTCGATGAGGACGGCCTCGCCGCTGGGCACCACCGCAACCGACTGCACTCGTCCAACGGCGACCCCGCGGAACTTGACCGAGGCCCCCTCGACGAGCTGTCCGACGCTGGTGGAGGCGGCGCGCAGCGTGACCTGGTCGCGGCCCCATGCGCCCTGCAGCCAGATGGTGCCCACCACCCCGACCGCAATCCCGAGCATCACCACCAGCCCGACCGTGACTTCGCGTCTACGCTCCATGTTCCCGTCCTCCTTGCAGTCCATAGTACAACCCGGGATCGCCCTCCACGAAGCCGCGAAGCACGTCGTCGCGCGCGGCATGCACGTCCGCGGGCGTGCCCGTGAACCGGGCCTTCCCCTCATGGAGAAGTGTAATCCTGTCGGCTACCCGGAAGGCGCTTGTCATGTCATGAGTCACCACGAGTCCGGTCACGCCCAGTTCGTCGCGCATTCGGAGTATGAGTTGGTCGATCACCGACGTCGTGACGGGATCCAGCCCGGTCGTCGGTTCGTCATACAGCAGGTACTTCGGGGACGCCGCAATGGCCCGCGCCAGCCCGGCCCGCTTGCGCTGGCCGCCGCTCAGCTGCGCCGGGTAGCGCTCGCCGTAGCCGTCAAGGTCGACCAGCGACAGGCACTCGTCCACGCGCTGCCCGATGCGCCCGGGGTCCCAGCGCGGCAGGCGCTTCAACCCCATTCCCACGTTCTGGGCGATCGTCATGGAATCGAACAGCGCCGCGAACTGGAAGACATAGCCGATACGCCTGCGCAGCCGCGCGAGTTCCCGCCTGCGCAGGTCGGGAACCGACTCGCCGTCCACGAGAACAGTACCCAGATCCGGCCGCATCAGTCCGACCAGGTGCTTCAGGAGCACGGACTTGCCGCTCCCCGACGGCCCGACGATCGCCGCCGTTTCACCTTCGCGGACGTCCAGGGTGAATCCGCGAAGGACCTCCTTCCGACCGAACGACTTGCGGAGATCGGCGATCCGGATGCTCACAGCAGCGTCGCCGCCCAGAAGGCGTCCAGACAGAGGATGATCATGCTCGCGATCACCACCGTCCGGGTCGCGCTCCGTCCCACGCCCTCGGCGCCGCGCTCCGTCTGGAGCCCCTGGAAGCACCCCACGCCCGTAACGACCGCCCCGAAGGACACGGACTTGATGACGCCGAACCACACGTCCCAGGGCTCGAAGAGCAGACGAAGTCCCTTGACGAACTCCTGCGAAGACATGTCCAGCAGCTGGAGCGCCGTGAACCAGCCGGAGAGGATGCCCATTGCGATTGCGAGCAGGACGACGATCGGGAACATCAGGACCCCCGCCATCATCCGGGGAACGACCAGGTAGGCGAGTGGATCGTAGGCGAGCGTCTCCAGCGCGTCGACCTGCTCGGTGACGCGCATCGTCCCCAACTCGGCGGAGATGTTCGCACCGACGCGGCCCGCCAGCGTTAGGCCCGTCAGGACAGGTCCCAGTTCCAGCATCATCGTCTTGCCGACCAGCGCGCCCACGAAGTAGAGCGGAATCGTTCCGGTCAGCGTATACGATGCCTGCAGGGACATGACAATGCCGGTGAAGGTCGCGATGAAGAGCGCAATGGGAACCGACGCCACGCCGATTCGGGCCATCTGGGGGAACAGCTGGGGGCCCCAGATGCCCGGGTGGCGCAACGCCCCCGCGGTACCGGCGAAAAGAAGCCACGCACGCCCTATTGAACCGAGGGCCGTGACCGTGCTGCGTCCGGCCGTCGCGAGAGGTCTCAGGACGAAGTCATGCATGGAAAACAATAACCATCAGAACGCGGTCAGGGTGAACGACACCCGATCCATCAGGGGATCGATCCCTCCCGCACCACGCCAGTGTACCTCGACTTCACCGACCTGGTCCGCAGCGGCGCGGAAGACGATCTCCACTTCCAGATCCTGCTCACGGCTGCGGATCGTAGTCCGGACCAGACCCCCCTCGGGCCTCGCGCGCGACCGCGCCGGGTTTCTGAACAGCGTTTTTGTCGACTGGCGCCCGTTGGGCAGGCGGCGCGTAACCCGAATCCGATCGAGCCAATCCGGGTGATAGCTGATGCGGTAGCGGAAACCCCGCTGATCGACGCCCGTTCCCTTGCGGTTGTGTCGGGCCATCTCAGAGCTGCAGTGGTGCGGGTGAGAAGCTGAGCAGGAATAGTACGATGGTCGCCCACCCCAGGATCCTGCGGCCCCTTTCCAGCGGCGCCTCCTCCATGAGTACCGGCGGGTGCGCGAGGCTGCCGCGCCCCAGCACCAGCGCGACCGCACTCCAGAGCCACCATCCCCACCACACGAACCCCAGTGCAAGCATGAGCGCCACGAACGCCAACGCGAAGGTGCGCTGACGGGATCCGGCAAGGGCGTAGAGGATGTGCCCGCCGTCCAGTTGCCCCAGCGGGACGAGGTTGAGCGCGGTGACGAAGATCCCCAGCCAGCCGGCGAACGCCAGCGGGTGGAGCAGCACGGTATCGCCGTTCTCGAACCCCGGGACCGCGATCAGCGCCGCCGCCTGCATGACGACGTTGTTGCCGATCCGGATCGGCTGATCCAGGAAGCGCACCAGAAACGGCTGGAGTCCGGCGTCGCTGCCCGGAATCGTCTCCGACAGACCCAGTCCGATCATCACAAGTGGCAGCGAGAGCAGAAAGCTCGCGACCGGACCCGCCACCCCGATGTCGAAGAGCACCGACCGCCGGACCATCGGGCCGTGGAGCCGGATGAAGGCGCCGAGGGTTCCGACCAGCGAGAAGTAGGGCGGGCACGGCAGGAAGTACGGAAGCGAAACGGCGACCCGGTGCCGGCGTGCAGCGACGTAGTGTGCCAGTTCGTGACCGAGGAGAACGCCGATAAACGCGATCGCGAAGGGGAGTCCGACCCCGAGGGCCGGGATTCCCAGACGCGTGGGCACCGGGAACCACTGGCCGCCGATATGACGTGAAACCGTGCCGAGAACATCGATGCCGGCAAGAAACCCGCCCGCGACCGAAACGCTCGCAAAGGCCGCCAGAAAGAGACCCAGATGCAGCAGAAGACGCCGGGGCGGCGCGGGTCCGTCCCGCCGCAGCGCGACCAGACTCGCAGTGTCTCCGTGCTCGTGGGTGTGGACTTGGTCGGCCCACGCAGCCACCTTTAGCATATCCTCCTCGGAGACATCGTCCCGCATCCGCCCGCGCACAACCTGGTACGCGCCGGCCCTGCCAGCCCCGTGGTCCGTCAGAATGCTCGTCCACGGTGGGTCGGAATGGGGAACCGTGGCCTCCTGGGATACGGTGGCTTTATCCATGAACCTCGCCGCGGGTCCTCCTCCCCGGACCGTCGAATCAGGCCCCATTCGTGACTTCCCGATGGAAATCGCCGACCTCAAGAACAAAACGGTAGCAGAGCTCCAGGGGTACGCGGAAGCGCTCAACATCCCGAACTCCGGCGGACTCCGCAAGCAGGATCTGATCTTCATGATCTACCGCGGCCTCGCGGCGCGGAATGAGACCCCCCGGGCCGAAGGTGTGCTCGACGTCCTTCCGGACGGATACGGATTCCTCAGGTCGGCGGGCTGGAACTACCTGAACGGCCCCGATGACGTGTATGTGAGTCCCGCACAGATCGCGTCGCTGGGCCTCCGCAGGGGCGACACCGTGACCGGGCCGGTCCGTGCTCCCAGCCGCCGGGAGCGGTACGTGGCCCTGGTGAGCGTGGACAGCGTCAACGGGCGTGGTCCCGGCACCGCGCGGGAGCGCCCCGAGTACGACGACCTGCGCCCCTTCTATCCCCAGCGGCGGCTGACGCTGGAGGTGCCCGGCACAGAGATGGACATGCGCATCATGGACCTCATAGCACCGGTGGGACTGGGACAGCGGGGGCTGATCGTGTCCCCGCCAAAGGCCGGCAAGACCACGATCCTGCGCAACATGGCCAATGCAATCGCGACCAACCACCGAGATGTCGAGCTGGTGGTGCTCCTGATCGACGAGCGGCCGGAAGAGGTCACCGAGATGGCCGAGACCGCCGGGGCGCGGGTCTTCGCATCCACCTTCGACGAACCCGCTAGCCGGCATCGCCAGGTTGCCGAAATGGTGCTGGAAAAGGCCAAGCGCAAGGTCGAACAGGGAGGCGACGTCGTGATCCTCCTGGACTCGATCACGCGCCTCGCCCGGGCGTACAACATCCTGGCTCCACACTCCGGGAGGATCCTCTCGGGCGGCGTCGATGCCTACGCTCTGTCGAAGCCGAAGCGGTTCTTCGGATCGGCCCGCAACATTCACGAGGGTGGGTCGCTCACCATTATCGCCACGGCTCTGGTGGAAACCGGCAGCCGAATGGACGAGGTGATCTTCGAGGAGTTCAAGGGGACCGGGAACATGGAACTGGTGCTCGATCGCGAAATCGCCGACAGCCGCGTCTACCCGGCGATCGACCTGAACCGGTCCGGCACGCGGCGCGAGGAACTGCTGCTCTCGCAGACCGAGCTCAACCGGGTATACCTGTTGCGCAGCTTCCTCGCCGACATGCCCTCCCCCGACGCAATCGAGTTCCTCATGGAGCGCATGAGCCGCCATCGGACCAACGCCCGGTTCCTCGACGCGATGGTCGCCGGGGAGTAGCTCCCCGCCGTCAGCCGTCCAGGTCCCTGTAGCGCGGGTTGACCGTCAGGCTGCCGCCCTCGAAGACCTTCCGGTCCCAGGGATAGACCAGGGTGGCGTCGGTTGCGAGCGCGTGGTAGTCGGGTGAATAGCCGCGCGTGCGGGCGAAGCTTGTGGCCGTGCGCACCTCTGCCGGGCCGACATCTCTTACCGCCGCCAAAGCAAGCCGGAGCGTCTCGCCCGAGGTGGTGATTTCGTCGACGATCAGCACCCTCTTGCCCCTGGCCTGCCTCGGGGCCGCCGAAAGGATGGAGGGGCGGTGCCGCACGACCCGCCCACCCTCGCGCCGCGTGATCTTCAGCGAGAAGAAGTCACGGCGCATGATCGACGCGATGACGGCGCCCGGAATCACACCGGCACGCGCCACCCCGATGACGATCTCGGGGTCGTAGTCGGCCGCTACCTTGAGTGCCAGGGCCCGGCAGAGTTCGCCGAACATCTCCCACGAGAGCTCCAGGTAGTCATCGGACGGAACGACATCGCGCTGGTCGAACGAACGGTTCAACATTGTGTTCTCCTCTCCGCGCTTTAGACTTTCCGCCATGACGACCGATCTCCAGGAGAAGGCCGACGCCCGCTTTGCCGCAGCTCTTGCCGCCAGCGGCGCCCGCGACCCCAGGGAATACTACCGCACCCGACTGCGCGAGCTGAAGCGATCCAATCCCGAGGGGTACGCGCAAGCCGTCAGATATTATCAGGACGAACTGATCCCGTCCATTGCGGAAGCGGACACCGATCCCCTGGAGGCGTGGCGGGCCTACGGTCTTCTGATCGCCCAGGTGACTGCCCCGGGGCGCGCCCTGGCGATCGATCCCAGCGGTCGGTCGCGTCCGATTGCATCAACCGGCGCAACCGACGACCTGGTGCTGCACTTCCCGGATGCGCGATCCGCGCCGCCGCTGCTGGTGGGGCTGCCGCCGAAGCCGTCGCCCGCGCAATTGGCGACGCACCGATGGCTTGTCGCAGGCCGGCGAGCACTGGCGGAATAGGCACCACGCCCTGCCCGCCCGGCGCGGCGCGGCCCGTGTCGGCGAGGCCCGTGTCGGCGCCGTCAGTCCTCCACCATGTAGGCAACGCCCCACGCCCCGGGCCCCAGATGCGCCGAGATCGTCGGCGTAATCGGCGAAACCAGAATCTCCGCGTCGCCGAAGCGCTGCGTCAGTTCCTCGCACACCTGGCTCGCGATCTCGGGTGCCGCCACATGGACGACCCCGAAGCGGACCTTTCCGACATCGGGCGGAATCTCCGCTGCGACCTTCTCCATGATTATCTTCCGCGCGCGCGCCGGGCCCCGGGCCTTGCCGTAGGCCTTGATCCTGCCGTCCGGCCCCACGCCCAGCACGGGCTTCAGGTCCAGGACGCCGCCGAGCCAGCCCGCGAACTGGCTCACGCGTCCCGACGCCATGAGCCGGTCCAGGTTGCGAACGGTGAACAGGATGCCTGACTGGCGCCGGATCCGCCGAACCTCCGCGACGACTTCGTCCGCCGGCACGCCCGCTTCGGCCAGCTCCGCCGCCTTGAGCGCCAGCAGTCCGACCAGCAGCGAAGCGGCCTCCGAGTCGACGAGCCGGACATCCAGATCCGGCACCATGCGAGCGGCGTTCTCCGCCGAGCGATAAATGCCGCTCAAAGTGGCGGCCACCAGCACCCCGATCACCACCTCGGCCTCGCTCGAGGCGCGCTCGAAGGCAGCGACGAAGTCCCCGGGAGGAGGCTGCGACGTCGATGGCAGCGTCTCGCCGCTCTCCATTCGGGCATGAAACTCCTCCGCGGTGACGTCGACGCCGTCCCGCAGGGTCCTGCCGTCTTCGATCAGGAGCAAAGGGACCACCCGGATCCCGTGCGCCCGGACGACCGCCTCCGGGAGATCCGCGCCCGAGTCCACCAGTATGCCCACCGGACGCCGTACGACACCCCGGTCCGCGCGCCGCGCCGCTTCGAACTGGGCCAGCATGTCCTCGGCCTTGTGCGCGGTGACCGTCCCCACGCTCGCACAGTAGTCGATCACGGAGCGAGGGTCGTCCGTATGCAGGTGCACCTTGAGGATCTCCTCGCTCCGGATGACCAGGAGCTCCTCCGTACCTTCGGACAGCGCCGCCCGCACGACCTTCTCGGAAGGCAGGTCCGAACCCTCGACGAGGATCTCGGTGCAGTACCGCCTGCTGCCGTGGGTGAACGGATGGGCCGTCCCGGCGATCGGCGACCAGTCGGGACGCGACATATCGTCGAGGATGCTCTCGTCGATCCCCTCCTGCGGGACCGCCTTCGCATCGCCCTCCTCAATCAGCTTCGCCACGCCCTCGAGCATCTCCACGAACCCCATCGCGCCCGCATCCACGACTCCCGCCTCGGCGAGGACCGGAAGCAGGTCGGGCGTGCGTGCGAGCGACTCCCGGGCCGTCTCGAGCACGCGCATCATGGCGTCGGCGAAGTCTCCCCTCTCGTCCCGGTCACCTTCTTCGATCGCCCTGGTCGCCGAGTCGCGCACCACCGTCAGAATCGTACCCTCGACCGGGTCCTCGACCGCGGCGTCAAGCGCACGGGCCCCGGCCATGAGCGCGACCGCAAAACCGTCGAGCGAAACCCGCGACCTGCCTTCCAGTTCCCCCGACAATCCGAGCAGGAACTGTGACAGCATCATCCCGCAATTGCCGCGGGCCCCGAGCAGGGCGGAGCGGGCGACCGCGGCTGCAACCTCGTCCACGCGCCTTTGCCGGGACCCGGACAAACCGCTGGCGATCGCGTCCAGCGTCAGCGCCAGATTGGTCCCGGTGTCGCCATCGGCCACCGGGAACACGTTGATCCGATTCAGCTCGGCCTTGGCGCGCTGCGCGTGGTTGCAGGACGCAAGCATGGCACGCTTCAGACGACGACCGTCCACGTACGCAATCTTGGACCTGTCGGACATGTGGACTAGACTCCGCGAAAGCTCCGGCCGAAGGACACTGGCTGCACAGTAAGGAGGACGAACTGCGATTGGAACCCTTGCGTGAAGGAATCGTCTACGTCTGGGAGGGACGGCTCGAAGTCGACGCCACCATCGAGGCGGCAGCCCGAGCATTGCTGTCGCCCCGGGAAAAGGCGCGCGCCGACCGGTTCGTATACGCCCGCCACCGCCGGCGGTACACGGTGGCGCAGGCGCACCTTCGCCGCACCCTCGGCGAGCTTCGCGGCATGCACCCCGCGCGCGTCCCCTTCCAATACGGCGAGCACGGCAAGCCGTTCCTGACCGGCGGCCCGGCATTCAACCAGTCCCACTCATCGGAGCGGGTCATGATCGGCGTCGCCGCCGAAGGCCGCCTCGGCATCGACCTCGAGAAGATCCGAACCGTGCGCCTGATGGCCGAGATCGCCCGGAAGAACCTCGCACCCGACGAGGCCGCACTGTTCCGGAGGACTCCCGACCGGGACCGGCAACGCATGTTCTTCCGGATCTGGACGTGCAAGGAAGCCTTCCTGAAAGCGCTCGGCGTGGGGCTTACCGAACCTCTCCGCTCCTTTTCGGTCGACCCGTCCCCCGGTCGACGCAACGCGCTCGTGCGCGCCGACGACCACGGAGAGGCGCCCGCTCAATGGCACGTGGCCAACATCCCCTGCTCACACGGCGCCGAGGCGGCCATTGCAATCGACCGCCGGCGGATTGCGGTGGAGCCGCTCGGGTACGACCCGGACGGTCTCTGACGGACGCGGTGTCAGCCCCCGCAGCTGCTCGCCTGAACGGCACCCTGGGTGGCCGTCTCCACTGACTCCGCCTCGACCGACTCCCCGTCGCACGCGGCCGTGCTGCACGAAACAGGCGTTCCCGTCGTGGCGTTCGAGCAGATCGCGCCGTTCTCGTAGCAGGTGTAGCAGGCCGACTCTCCCAGGCGCGCGCGCACACCCACCGCTTCGGTGAGTGTGTCGGCGAGGCGCGCACTGGGGTAGTCGAGCAGAATGGGGCACGCATAGACGCCTGCGGCGGTGACGAGGCGCGCACGCGTGCAGAGCAGCTGGTCCAGATCGTACCCGTGCAGCATCTCGTGGGTGACCCGCTCGGAAGCGCGGTACGGCCGGTTTCGCGTGGCCTCCTCGCCAATCAGCAGCGGCGGGAGGACCTTGAGGCGCGGCTCATGGTACCCGACCGCGCCAAGCGCGTCCCGAAACGCCTGGAGCATGCAGGCCATGTGCTCGCAGGGCCAGCTCTGCATGGTCGTGATGATGGGCCGGAATCCCGCGGCCACAAGGTGCCCCACCCCCTCCATTGCGCGGTCGAAGGTGCCCTCGCCCCGGATGGGGTCGTTGATCTCGGCCGAAGGACCGTCAATGCTGACCCGGAGTTCGAGCGGATACCGGCTCTGCTCCTGGATCCGCCGGAGCTCTTCGACCCTCCGTCGGGGAAAAAGCGTGGCGTTGGTCAGCACCGTTGCCGGTCCCCGTGCGAGCGCGTCCTCCAGGATCCCCTCAATCTCGTTGTTCATGAACGGCTCGCCGCCGGTGAAGTAGTACTCCTTCACACCCATGCCTGCGGCTTCCTCGAGCGCGCCGCGCACCTGGTCCCTCGTCATGAACCAGAACGAGTGGTTGTCGGGCGAGCACGAGATGAAGCAGTGGCTGCAACGCAGGTTGCAGACCGTACCACTGACCTGGATCCAGAGCTGGTCCAGCGATGTGAGGGGGACGGTGGGAACCAGGGGCGCAATCATGATCCGTCAACTCCGGAGGGAAGCAGCCGGGACCGGTCGCAACCGGGCTGGCCACGATCATTGGGAGCGGGTAAGGTACCCCCCGCAACCCCGCTTCGTAAGATCGGTTCCCTCGATTCACCCGCTGTGGGCAGCACCGCCCCGGCCAGGAGACCCTGGATTGCCATGGGATTCACCACCATCAACCCCACCAGCGGCGAGATGCTGCGCAGATACCCGTTCATGTCCGACGGGGCGTTGGACGCCGCACTCACCACCGCCCGCAACGCCCAGCGCACCTGGGCCGCCGTCCCCGTGGAGGAGCGTGCCCGCATCGTAGCCGGTCTCGCGGCACACCTTCGCCAACGGGACCGGAAGCTCGCCGAGATCGTCACCATGGAGATGGGCAAGCCCCTGGGCGAAGCCGTGATGGAGGTGGACAAGTGCGCGTCCGGGTGCGAGCACTACGGCGAGATGGGTGCCGCCTATCTGCGCGACCAGGTGGTGGAGACCGAATCGCACCGCAGCTACGTCACCTTCCAGCCGCTGGGCCTCGTCCTGGCGATCATGCCGTGGAACTTCCCCCTCTGGCAGGTGATCCGGGCGGCCGTCCCCGCCCTGATCGCCGGAAACGGCGTCCTCCTCAAGCACGCGCCCAGCGTCCCCTGCTGCGCGCTCGAACTCGCCGACCTCTTCGCCGCGGCCGACCTCCCGAAGGGGCTCTTCACCAACCTCTTCATCGATCTCCCGGCCACGGCCGACCTGATCCGCGACGAGCGCGTCCAGGCGGTCACCCTCACCGGCAGCACCCGTGCGGGCCGCGAAGTCGCGCGCATCGCCGGGTCGCAGATCAAGACCTGCGTGCTGGAGCTGGGCGGCAGCGATCCCTACATCGTGCTCGAGGACGCCGACCTGCCCCGCACGGTCGAGGCATGCGTGACCGGCCGCCTGATCAACGCGGGGCAAAGCTGCATCGCGGCCAAGCGCATGATCGTGCACGAATCGGTGGCGGACGAATTCACCGAGATGGTGATCGGGCGCATGGCGGCCACGCGGGTCGGCGACCCGATGGCCGAGATGACCGATGTCGGGCCGCTCGCGCGCGAGGATCTGCGCGACCACCTCGCCGATCAGGTCGCGCGCAGCATCGAGGCCGGCGCCGCGTGCCCGCTGGGCGGCAAGGTCCCGGACGTGCCGGGATGGTACTACCCGGCCACGGTCCTGACGGACGTGCGCCCGGGGACGCCGGCCTACGAGGAGGAGATGTTCGGACCGGTCGCCTGCATCATCCGCGCGGGTTCCGAGGAGGAAGCGGTCCGCATTGCCAACGACACCGCGTACGGCCTCGGGGCCGCGGTCTTCACGCGCGATCTCGAGCGGGGCGAACGCATCGCCCGCACGGGGATCGAGGCCGGCTCATGCTTCGTGAACGACTTCGTCAAATCCGACCCGCGGCTGCCCTTCGGCGGCGTGAAATCCAGCGGTTTCGGGCGCGAGCTGGCCGACTTCGGCATCCGCGAATTCGTGAACGTGAAGACGGTGAGGGTGGAGCGGTAGGCGAACGCCTTGCCGAGGGCCCCATCCGCCGGCACTACTCCCGCCGGAGCACCTTCCCGGGCGTCGCACCCGTCACGGCACCGTCCTCGTAAACGACCACGCCCGCAACCCACACCCGCTCGATCCCCTCCGCAGTCAGATGCGGTTCCTCCGTCGTCGCACGGTCGATCACCGTGGCCGGGTCGAAGAGCACCAGGTCAGCCGGCGCACCCGCCGTCAGAACCCCGCGGCCCGACATCCCCATGTGGGCCGCCGCCAGCCCGGTCATCTTGTGGACGGCGTCCTCCAGCCGCAGCCGCCCCGCCTCCCGCACGTAGCGCCCCAGCACGCGCGGATATGTGCCGAAACCGCGCGGGTGCGCGCCCCGCAGGCCCCCGTCGCTCGACACGTTCGTGTGCGGCCAGGCCATCAGCGTCGCGATGTCGTCGACGGTCATGCTCCTCGCGACGATGCTCTCGCGGCCGTCCCGCCCCGCCGCTTCCTCGGTCCGCGACTCCGCGATCAGGTCCAGATAGGTCGTGACCGCGTCGGTCCCCCGCTCGGCGGCAATCCGAGCCAACGTCATCCCTTCCAGCGTCGGGTCCGGCCCGAAACGCCCGATGATCATCCCGTCGGGCGCGACCAGCTCCTCCAGCGCGTAGCGCGCGGCTTCCCGATCGGTAAAATCGCGCTCCGGAAACAGCACCGTCATCGTCGACTGCCAGTACTCGTACGGGTAAACGTCCGCCGTGATGTCCAGGCCGGCCGTGCGCGCCTCGTCCAGCCGCGCCAGCAGGTCAGCCGCCTGCCCCCACAGCCCCCGCGCGGCCAGCTTAAAGTGCGAGATCTGCACCGGCAGCCGCGCGCGCTCCGCAATCTCGATCGTCTCCTCGATGGCGTCGAGCAGGGCACGGTCCTCGCTCCGCATGTGCGAGATGTAGCGTCCCCCGCTCGCCGCCGCCGTCATCGCCAGCGCGACCACCTCGTCCGTTGACGAGTAGATCCCCGGGTCGTACTCCAGGCCGGTCGAAAGCCCCAGCGCCCCGCTCGCCAGTTCAGTCTCCAGCAGTTCCTGCATCGCCGCGACCTCTTCCCCCGTAGCCTCCCGGCGGAAGTCGTCGCCCATGACCTGCCGCCGCAGCGTGCCGTGCCCCGAATACGACGCCACGTTGACCGCCGCCGGCGTCGCCTCCAGCGCCGCGAAGAAGTCCGCAATCGGGAACCGCGACCCACCGTCCTGTCCCGCGACAATCGTGGTGATCCCCTGGCTGACTGCGGCCAGCGCCGCGCGCTCCTCAAGCAGGCCGGCGTCGTGGTGGCTGTGCGTGTCGATGAAGCCGGGCGCCAGCACGAGCCCGCTGCCATCATGGACCGGCTCGCTGTTTTTGGGTGTGAGGGCGTCGTCCCCGTCGGCGGCCACCACCGCGGCGATGACCCCGCCGTCCACACGCACGGAACCGATGTAGCCGGGACTCCCCGTTCCGTCCACGATGGTGGCGCCTTCGATAATGAACGTATCGGCGACCGGCGGCGCGCCCGTGTCGGCGCACCCGGACAGGAGGGGAAGCCACGCGGTAAACAGCAGGCCCACCCCCAGGCGGCGACCCATGTCAACTTTACTATACATAATGTCAATCACGGTTTACATATTGGCTGCGGTGGCAGCACCCTCAACCCCGATCCACCTCCGGCACGGCCCTGTCCATCTCGGCGGCCACCTCCTGCGGATCGCGCATCTGCGTCAGGTCGAGATCGTAGTTCGGCACCTCGCGCGGCACGAGCTTCTCCTTGAGCTCGCGGATCTCGCGGCCCGACAGGCCCAGCCCGGCAAGTTCGGCGTTGGTCAGCGCGGCGCCGTCACGCGCCGAGACCCCGTCGCCGTCGGCCGCCACCAGGCGGGACAGCGCTGCGATTTCGGCGCCGGTGAGCTTGTCGCCCATGACCTGGTAGTCGATCCAGGCCTCGTAGCTCAGCGGCGCGACGCGCTTGACCATCCCGGCCATGACCCGCCCGTACTCCTGGATCTCCCACTGGGCGTGGTCGTCGACGCGGAGCGTGAGGAAATGGAGCAGGTTGTGCAGGTCGATCTTCCAGTACCACTGCGTGTAGGTCGAGAGCGGCAGGTCGATGCGGGCGAGTTCGCGGGCCACGTTCTCGCCCACCAGCCACCCGTAGTCGTCGGCCGCCCGGGCGCGGACGTCCTCCCAGCGGCGGATGGCCTCGCCGTAGAACTCGGGGCTGACCGAACCGGGCGCCCGCCCCTGGTTGCTCGTCGCGCTCTGCAGCGAGAACTGGTCGTGCTCGGGGCTGTAGAAAAGGAGCGGCATGAGGCTGTACCGGCCGCTGTACTCGTTGACCGAGTTGTGGGTGACAATGCCGTTCGCGACGAAGTTGTGGTGCGGGCCCTCCACCTCAAGGTCGTAGGTTTCGCGTTCGCCCACAAACTCCAGGCGGGCGATGCGGATGAGCTTGGCTCTGTAGTACCAGGTCCAGTCCCGCTGCTCCGCCGCTCCGTTCACGTACACGAAGTAGTCCCCCTGCCTCCACACCGCCCGCCCGCCGGTTTCCCTCACTCCGGTCGCCCCGCGGAGCGTGTCCCAGCCCCCGGCAAACAGGAAACGGTGATCCGCCGTGGCCTCGATCGACTTGCCGTCCTCCAGCACCATCCTGAAGACCGGCTTCACACCGTTGCGGTAGACGTCCACCACACGAGTGTGCTGCATCGCAAGCTTGTCCTCGTCAACCTGCCGGAGCTTCATGCGTTTCACGCGGTCGCGGCGGAAGAAGGGGTTTCGCTGCTTGTCGGGGCGTGACCTGTTCCGCGTGGGCTGGAACCGCCGCCAGATCTCTTCGATGGGCAGTTTGTACAGCTGCCGACGCCCACGGGCCTCCGCTCCAGGCAGGTCGAAGTAGACATCAGTGCCTTCTGCCAGACACGCCGTCCGGTGCCGCACCCACTGCCGAGCCACGAACATCGGCATCGCGCAGTGAAACTTGAACTCGACCATTTCGGACGGGGTCGTGTGAAGGTGCCGCCGCAGGTACCGGATCAGCCCCCGGGTAGCCGAGACCTTCCGCGTCCCATAGCCGTAACTCACGCGCGCCGCCCGCTCCACCGAGTCATCGGTTCCCATGTAGTCGACAAGCGCGACAAAACCGTGGTCGAGAACCGGGAAATAGCCGCCCAGAATCTCTTCGGCGGCGGGGACGGTGGGGCGGCGGGTGGGGTGCGAAGTCGGTTCCATGGCTCCCAAGCTAACCCGTTGCCGCCGAATCGGGCGAGACGCGGTTGCGCCCCCTCACGGACCCGAGTATCGGTACCCTCACGACTCCCGACACAAGAGGATCCCATGCCACAGCATGCCCCGATGAATCGCGCCGTCACACTCGCTGCGGCAGCCGCCTGCCTGATCCTTTCGTCGTGCGGCCCCCAGCCCGAGCCGGACGTCCCCCGCGGCATGGTCACCGGCACCACGGGCGCTGCCGCCATCGAAGGCGGCGTCGAAATCCTCAAGGCCGGAGGCAGCGCCGCCGACGCCGCCATGTCGACCGCCCTCACCCAGATCTGCATGGCCGCCGGCTCGTGGGTCAGCTACGCGGGCCTCATGACGATGGTCTACTACGACGCCGAAAGCGGCGAGGTCCACAACATGAACGCGGCCTACAACACCGTCGCCGCCGAGACCGATCCGCTGTCCATCCCCGGAATCGACCTGACCGCCGGATTCGGCGGCTTCGAGGCCGAGCCCAACGGCCGCACCGTTCTCGTTCCCGGCTTCATGAGGGGTGTCGAGGCCGCCAGCGAGCGCTTCGGCAAGCTCCCCTTCGGCGACCTGTTCACGTCGGCCATCGCGTGCGCCGAGGACGGCTTCGAGTATCAGGAAGGCAACGCGGGTCAGTATGTGTTCAGGGAACAAGTGTTGAGCCGTCTGCCCGAAACGAAGGCTGTTTTCACAAAGGCGGACGGATCGCCCTACGAAGCGGGCGACATGTTCACCCAGCCCGCGCTGGCCCGAACCCTGCGCATGGTGGCCGAACAGGGCGCGGACTACATGTACGCGGGGCCGTGGGCCGAAAAGCTCGTCCAGCTGGTCGGCGACATCGGCGGCCTGATGACCGTCGAGGACCTCGCCAACTACGAGGTCGTCTGGAGCGAGCCCGCGCGCGGCAGCTACCGCGGCTACGACCTGTACGCCCACGGCAGCCCGGCCGAAGGCGGCATCGGCCTGATCGAGGCCATGAACCTCGCCGAACTGGCCGGCGTCTCCGACTACGGCCACTACGGCGACTCGCCCGAGGCGCTCTTCTGGCTCACGCAGATCGCGCGGCCGGGCCTCACCTTCGCGATCGGCGGCCAGGAAGCCGCGGACGGCATCGCGGCGATGATCGGCAGCGACCTCACCCACGAGACGCGTGTGCGGAAGGAGACCTCGGCGAAGCTCTGGGGCGCGATCCAGGACGGATCGTTCCCCGGCGTGGTCGTTCCGGAGGGCGCCGCCGCCCCGCACTCGGACGCCGTCGTCTCCATCGACCAGTGGGGCAACATCGCCGCGGTCGTGCACTCCATCAACACGGTGAGCTGGGGCACCACCGGAATCTTCGTCGACGGCATCTCGATCCCCGACTCCGGGATCTTCCAGCAGGGCATGATGGCCCAGATCGAGCCCGGCAGCCGCCTTCCCGACCCCACCAACTCCGGCCTGGTACTCAGGGACGGCAAGCCGTTCATGGGGTTCAGCTCGATCGGCTCGGGGCTCCACCAGCGCACCATCGGCGGCCTGCTGAGCGTGCTGGACTTCGGGCTCACCCCGCGCGAGGCCGTCGACAAGCCAGCGCTGGGCTCGTTCTCGTTCAGCGCGCTCGGAGAGGGCGCGTCGGGCCCCGCCGGACTGGACGTGGGAGTAGGCGACTACCCCCCCGAGTTCATCGCCGAGGTCGAAGCGATGGGCCAGCCGATCGCGGAGAACGACGCCACCAGGGGCTACTGGATCGCGATCATGATCGACCCGGAGACCGGCGACCTGCACGGGGCGTCGATCCGGGGACTCGAGTTGGGCGGGCGCGCGGTCGGGTATTGAGGCACACATCCAGCACGGAGGAAGGCATGAACAGGCGCGTTCTGGCAGCAGCGGGTGCGGCGGCGGTCGTGGCCCTGGTTTCAGGTTGTACCGGGCCCCCGTCCGGAGACGTGGACCAATCGGTAGGCTCCGCATCTGGTGCCTTCGAGATCTACGACTCCGAGACCTTCGTGATGACTTCGACGAACGTCGGAGACGACTTTCTCATCGGCGTCAGTCTGCCCGCGAGCTACGGAACCGGCGACCAGTCCTACCAGCTGGTCTACGTGCTGGACGCCAACATCTCGTTCGGAATGACGGTCGAGATCGCCCGCCTGCACCAGATGGATCTGATCCGGCCGGGCGTCCCGGAAATGGTGCTGGTCGGAATCGGCTACCCGGACCCCTATCGCGTCGGTACGCTGCGCGCCCGCGACCTGACCCCGGAAGGGTCGCTGTCGGACGAACTCCATCAGCTTCTGCGCTCGGCTCCGGTGTTCGACGGCCTCGGAGGCGCGGCCGAGTTCCTGCGCTTCATCGAAGACGAACTGCACCCCCGCATCGTCGAGAACTACCGCGTCGAGACCGAGGGCGTCGCGATTCTGGGCGATTCGTTCGGCGGTCTGTTCACGGCCTACGCCTTCCAGCAACGGTCGCCCGTCTTCGACCGCTACTGGATGGGCAGCCCCGGGCTCCTTCCCGCCAACGAACTGCTGGAGGGACTGCCCGCCGCGATCGCACAGGGCTTCGACCGCGAAACGCGCGTGTTCATCACGCTCGGCGAACTGGAGGAGACGGGGGCCGTGGACATCTACAACGACCTCGCAGTGGGCACGCGGCGCCTCATCGAGGTCTTCGATGCGAATCCCGCTGACAACCTGACCGTGACGTCAAAGGTGTACCCGGACGCCACGCACATCACCACGGTGCCCCCGGCGCTCACGGACGCGTTCACGGCGTTGTTCATGAACTGAGGGATCAAATGTCCAAGCGATCGAGGCCTCCCGGGAGCCGCGCCTGCGTCGTCGAGCGCCGCGGAAAGCCGGTCGTCGAGATTCGTCCCGTGGAGCGCCGCGTCGTCACCGTGCGCGAGTTCGTCGCGCTTTTCCCCACAGGGGCTCGCCGACCTGCCGACGAAGAGTATCTGCGGGCAGTGGAAGACGGGATCGCCTTCCTCAACCGGACGGAGATTCCGGAGAGTCCGTGGGACTCCTGATCGACTCGAGCGTGCTGATCGCGGTGGAGTACTTGTGAACTGACTCACAAGCGTCTGGTCCGCGCCGCCTTTCGCCGCCTGCTCGCATCCAGTTCCCGTTTTCGCAGCCGGATTGCGTCCGGGGTCACCTCGATCAGTTCATCGTCGTCGATGAAGCCCAGCGCCTGCTCCAGCGTCATGCGCCTCGGCGGCTCGATGCGTACGGCATCGTCGGCGGCGGTGGTGCGCATGTTGGTGAGCTTCTTGGTGCGGCCGATGTTCACGTCCATGTCGCCGGGCCGCGCGTTCTCGCCCACGATCATGCCGCCGTAGCAGTCCAGTCCCGGCTCGACGAACATGGTGCCGCGCTCCTGCAGCCCGAAGATCGCGAATGCGACGGCCTTGCCGAGGCGGTCCGCGACCATTGCGCCGCTGCCGCGGCCGCGAATCGGCCCCGCCCAGCTGTCCCAGCGGTCGAAGCGGTGGTGGAGGATGCCGTCGCCGCGCGTGTCGGTGAGGAACTCGGTGCGGTAGCCGAAGAGGCCGCGCGCGGGGACGCTGAACTCGAGGCGGGTCGTGCCGGAGTCGCCGACTGGCTTCATGGCGGTCATCTCGCCGCGGCGGCGCGCAAGCTTCTCGATCACGGTCCCGGCGAGCTCCGACGGGACTTCGGCCACGACCTCCTCGAAGGGCTCCAGCGTTGTCCCGTCGCCACTCGTGCGCGTGATCACCCTGGGCCGCGAGACCTGGAACTCGTAGCCCTCGCGCCGCATGGTCTCCATCAGGATCGTGAGGTGGAGTTCGCCACGGCCGCTCACCGCGAAGGTGTCCGGACGGCCGGTGTCCTCGACGCGCAGCGCGACGTTGCGCTCGAGTTCGCGACGCAGGCGGTCGCGCAGCTGGCGGGTGGTCACGTACTTCCCGGCGCGGCCGGCGAAGGGGGAGTCGTTGACCACGAAGTCGACCGAGATCGTCGGTTTCTCGACGGTGATGCCACGCAGGCGGTCGGGGAAGCGCGGATCGGTGAGCGTATCGCCGATCTCGACGTCCTCCGCGCCCGCCAGACCGACGATGTCGCCCGCCCGCGCCTCTTCGATGTCGACGCGGTCCAAGCCGCTGAACGTGTAGAGCCCCGTCACTCTCGCGCCCTGCGCGTCCGCGCCCGCACTTCGCTCCGCACCCGCACCTCGCACGGCGCCCGCAGTTCGCCCGGCATGCTCACCGGTTGGCGCGAGCCGCAAGACCCGCTGACGCATCCGCACCGCGCCCCGCTCCACCCGCCCGATTGCGATCCGTCCCACGTACGACGAGTGGTCCAGCGTCGAGACCAGCATCTGAAACGGTCCGTCCGCGTCCACGGCCGGCGGCGGAATATGCTTCACCACCGCTTCGAAGAGCGGCGTCAGGTCGTCCCCGCCGGTGTCCGGTTCCGCCGCGACCCAGCCCTCCCGCCCCACCCCGTAGAGAAACGGCGCGTCGAGCTGGTCGTCGCTGGCCTCCAGGTCCATCAGCAGTTCCAGCACTTCGTCGTGGACCTCCTCCGCACGCGCGTCCGCGCGATCCACCTTGTTGATCACGATCACCGGCGCCAGACCGAGCGCCAGCGCCTTGCGCGTGACGAACCGCGTCTGCGGCATCGGTCCCTCGGCGGCATCGACCAGCAGGAGCACGCCGTCGACCATGCGCAGGATGCGCTCGACCTCGCCGCCGAAGTCCGCGTGCCCGGGCGTGTCCACGATGTTGATCTTGGTCCCGTGCCACGCCACGGCCGTGTTCTTCGCGAGGATCGTGATGCCTCGTTCGCGCTCCAGCGGATTGGAATCGAGGATCCGCTCGCCCACCTCCTGCCCTTCGCGAAATACCCCCGCCTGCCGGAACATCTGGTCGACCAGCGTGGTCTTGCCGTGGTCCACGTGCGCGATGATCGCGATGTTGCGCAGCCGCATGGGATCGCCGGAGTGATCGGCCTGCATGACCTGCCCGGACGGCCGTCCCGCTACCGGCTCCCCGCGGCGTCGACGCGGGTGAACGTGTACGTCCCGATCGGCTCGTTTGAGAACGGACTGACCCCCCTGAGGCTCCTGATCGGCTGCCTGGGCGACGAATCCGCGTTGGGCGAACGGTAGCTGGGCCCGTCGTCCGTGCCGGAATCGTAGGGGTAGAGGACGACCTCCAACTCGTCCACCCACTGTCCGAACTCGTCCTGCATGGACCGGCCCGCAACGCCCACGAACCAGTCGGGACTGGGCGCGATCATGGTGACCAGTGTAATGCGCGGGTAGTCGAGGCTGAGTCGAACGCTGTTGATGGTGGTGCTCGCCGGGCTGCCGATCCCGCGGCCGTTGACGACCGAGAGCGCATGTCCGGGGATATGCGCGCGGATCTCCCGGGTCAGGATGCTCGTCCCGCCGGTCTCGGCCATCTGTTCCATGCCGTCGCTCGCGATTTCGCCCGAGGTCCAGAAGCTCACGCTGTCGTTGTGGACCGCTCCGATGAGCGGCGAGAAGTGCGGGCCCGGCGGGAAGTCGGTCGGGTGGGTCGTCGCGCTCCAGGTGGCGTTGAAGACGACCCGGTAGACGGCGGTGTCCGTCGGCACGGGGACCTCTCCCGCGACGGCCTTGACCTCGGCGGAGACGCCGTCGGCGACGGAGGCAACAAGCGACTGAACCCCCGAGACCTCGCCGAGCGTCCAGCTGGTGCTTGCCATCCCGGCCGGACCGGTGACGACCGAAGCCGGGTCGGCGGCGCCGTGCCCCTCGGCCGCGGTAAAGGATACCGTGACGTCTGCGACGGGCGAGCCGCCCGCGTCGTCGATACGCACGACGACGGGTTCGGGCAGCGCGCGCCCCGCAAGGCCCTCCTGCGCACCTCCCGACGTGACCGCCACCGCCGCGGGCAGCTGTTCGACCGCGACCGAGGCGGTGCCGCTGAGGTTCTCATAGGACGCGGTCAGCGTTCCCGTGCCGTTTGCGACCGCGGTTACGACACCGGCAGCCACGCTGAAGACACCCGGGTCGCCGCTCGACCAAGTGACCGTCCCGGGGAACGACACGCCGTTCTGGTCGGTGATCTGCGCCCGGAAGGTCGCGGTCTCGCCGAGCGACGCCAGAGTCGCGGACGAAGGCGTGACGGTCACGGTGGTGGGCCGGGAGGGCTCGATTCGCATGATCGACTCTTCGTTGACACAGCCGGCAGACGCGGCGAGGGCGAGCACCGCGTATCCGCCGCGGACCCCAAGTCGAGCGCCCGTGCAGCGATCCCGGCGACGAACCCGGTCCCTGCCCGCGCTTTGAGCGCGGAGATGACCTCGGGCCCCCGCGGCTTCCACTTGCTTTGCCATTCCCAAAACTCCTACCAGGCGTGCCCCTTTCCGGGCGTTGAAAAGATCCTCTCATAGGGCAGAGTGTCCAGATCGACGACCCTGCCGTCACGTATCACCACTTCGAGCGCCCGGATGTTCCCGATCTCCTCCAGCGGGTCGGCCCCCAATACCAGGACATCGGCGTACTTGCCAGCCTCCAGCGTCCCCAGTTCGTCCAGCATCCCGCTCGCGATGGCCCCGTTGCGTGTAACCGCCACAATCGCCTCCATCGGGGTCATCCCCAGTTCCACCAGCCCCTCCGTAGCGATGACGCTACCGATCCCGAACGACTGGTTCTCCAGCTTCTTCTCCCGCCGCAACTCGGGCGCCGTGCCCAGGTAATTGTCCGTTCCGATGGTGGTCACGCAGCCGCCGGCGATCAGCTTCTCCGCGTTCCTGCGGCGGACTTCAAGGGGCTCGCCCCACACTCGCCGCTCGGCCCGCAACTCGGCCGAGGTCTTCTCCAGTCCGGTGCGGCGGCGGGCATCGGCTTTGTCCGACGTTTCTCCCCCTGCCTGCGCGCGTGCGTCGAGGTGCCGTTGCCACGCAGGCCCCGCAATCGTGTTCGAGATCATCGCGCAGACGATCCCCCGCTCGGCGATCTCGGCAACCAGCGCGTCCGGCATCTTGTCGGTCAGCGCCTCCGGGTGCTGAATCAGGTCGAGTCCGGCGCGAACCGAAAGCCACAGTCCCTCGACCGAGGTTGAGTGAGTCTCGGCGATCAGCCCGCGTTTGTGGGTCTCTTCCACCAGCACGCGCTGCGCCTCGGGCGAAAAACCGATCATCACGGGGTTCGAGAAGTGGCCCGTGCCGCCGTACTTGATGAAATCGGGTCCCAGGTCGAGGTACCGGTTGACCGCATCCCGGAGGTCCGCCAGTTCCATCTCCATCCACTCCTCGCCCGACCCCTGGGTAATGAAGTCGTTGAACTGCTCCTGGAAGAGGGTCAGCCCCTCTTGCCTCGTCAGCGAGAACGAGACCGAGTACGGGCCTCCCCAGCCGACGATGTTGCCCGCGACCAGCATGCGGGGCCCCACCGTGTCGCCGCGTGCAACGGCGTCGCGGACCCGCATGAGGGGCAGGAGCGAACCGTAGCTGTCCCGCACGGTCGTGAAGCCGTGCTTGAGCTGCATCTGGGCGGCCTCCAGGGCCAGCGCCGCATTCCGGGGTGCGTAGCGTACGATGGTCTCGTGCAGCGAGAGGTAGCGGTCGGCGGGACCCGATCCGTACAGCGACAGGTGCACGTTGCTGTCGATGAACCCGGGGGTGACGTGTCTGCCCGTCCCGTCGATTACGCGAGCGCCATCGGGGACCGTCACCGCGCCGCTCGGGCCCACCGCGGCGATGCGATCACCTTCGATCAGGAGCGAGCCATTCACGAGTGGCGGACCGCCGTTGCCGTCAATGATCGTCGCACCGACGATGGCGAGGGCCGACCCGGTGGCCTGCGCCCCGGTGCCTGCAGGGACGCACAGAACCGGTGACGCAGCCAAGGCGATGGCAGCGGCAGCCTTCAGTGGAATCGTGATTCTGGCGATCATCCGTGTTGCCTCCGGCGGAAGCGGGTGCTGCATGGTGAAGGCGGCAAGCTAGCCGAATTGCTCGTCGATTGCATGCCGGAATGGCCGGCGGCCAGCCCGCCGTCGTCGACCGGCCCGCTTGCCCCACTGCGCGGTTCTCGCCATATGACAGAGCGATTCACACGAACACTCAAGCCCGAGCACCGCCATGTCCACGCGATCCACCCCGTCCCGCCGCAGGCAGGCGTTCTTTCTTGCCACCGCCGCCGCGCTCGTCACGGCCTTGGCACTCTACGCCACCGCGCGACAGCCCACGCTCGTCGGCTTCACCGAGGACCGCGCGGGTACGCAACTCGCCTGCGAGGCCCTTTTCCTGGAACTGCCCCGCAGCGAATCCTTCCGTGAGCACCTCCGCACGGTCACGGCCAATCCGCACCCCGCGGGTTCGGCAGCGCAGGCGCGCGTCGGCGAGTACATCGCGGGCGCCATGGAGCGCGCCGGGCTGAAGGTCACGAACCATCCCTACGACGTGTACCTCCCCGAGCTTACCGACGATGTCGAAGTCCACATCGTCACGCCCGTGGCAATGCAGCTGTCCAATCGTGAGCCCATGCTCGAAGAGGACCGCTTCTCCGGTCACCCCGACCTGCTAAACGGCTGGAACGCCTTCTCCGGGTCGGGCGACGTAACCGGCGAAGTCGTCTACGCCAACTACGGCCGCCGCGAGGACTACCTGGCGCTGGACTCGATGGGCATTTCCGTGGTCGACAAGGTCGTGATCGCCCGTTACGGCGGGAACTTCCGCGGCTACAAGGTCAAGTTCGCCGAAGAGCGGGGCGCAGCGGGCGTCGTCATGTTCAACGACCCCGGCTTTTCGGGATTCGACGCCTACCCGGACGGCCCGATGATGAGCGGGCAGACGATCCAGCGCGGCTCCGTCCTCACCCTCCCGTGGACCGGCGACCCGCTCACTCCCTTCGTTCCCGCGCTGCCGCTCGACGGGGACATACAGGTCGAGCGTCTCGACCCGTCCGAGGTCCCCCTGCACACCATTCCGGTGCTCCCGATCGGCTACGGGGCGGCAAGCGAAATCCTCACGCGCATGACCGGCAACGAGGTTCCGCCCGGCTGGGACGCCTCGATGGCGCTGGATTACCGCCTGACCGGCGGCCCGGACCTCACCGTGCGCGTGCGCGTCAACCAGCCCAAGCGGCTCACGCGGGCGACCAACGTGGTGGGCACCCTGCGCGGCACCGAGTTCCCGGACGAATGGTTCATCCTGGGCGCGCACTACGACCCGTGGGGCTTCGGCGCGATCGACCCCAACGGCGGCACCGCCATGCTCCTCACCCTGGCCGAGGCGCTGGGTGAGCTGGCGGAGGACGAGGAGTGCCGGCCGCGCCGCTCGATCATGATCGCGCACTGGGACGCGGAGGAGTACGGGATCATCGGGTCGACCGAGTGGGTGGAGGAGTTCCGCGACGAGCTGGAGGCGAACGCGATCGCGTACATCAATGCGGATGCCGCGGTGTCGGGGTCCAACTTCGGCGGCTCCTCGTCGCCATCGCTGAAGGGACAGATCCTCGAGGCGACGAAGGCGGTCACCTACCCGGAGACCGGTGAGTCGCTCTACGACTGGTGGTTCGAGCGGGCACCGGCCGACGCCGACGAGCCGGCGCTGGGCAACCTCGGCGGCGGGTCGGACCACGTCGCCTTCTACACCCATGCCGGCGTCCCCTCCGCCGGCCTTTCCTCGGGAAATCCCAGCGGCGTCTACCACTCGAACTACGACAACTTCGCCTGGTACGAACGCTTCGGTGACAGCACGTTCGTGTACGGCCCGATGATCGCCCGCACCGACGGAATCCTCGCGCTGCGCTTCGCCAACGCCGACGTGCTGCCCTACGACGCCGCACGCTACGCCACCGACACCCGCACCCACGTGGAAACGCTGTACCGCGTAGCCGAGGCGCGCCGGCTTGAAGTGGATCTTTCGGCGCTAGTGGAGGCGAGCCGCGAACTGGACAAGGCGGCCGCCGGACTCGTCGAGGCACGCGACGACTGGATCCGGTCCGGCGATGTCGACCCCGGGACCGCCGAAGCCGTCAACCGTGCCCTGATCGGGCTGGAGAAAGCGTGGCTGAACGACCGCGGGCTGCAGGGTCGCCCGTGGAGCCGCTCGATCTACGTCTCGCCGGACCCGTTCAGCGGATACGCGTCGTGGATGCTGCCCGGGCTCAGGTACGAGATCGAGACCGACGACCGCGCCGACCTGCCGGGATGGGAGCGCGTGTACATCAACGCGATCCGCGACCTGGCGGAGCGTATGCGCAGCGTGGCGAAGATGATGGGGTAGGTCAGTACCAACCCCTGGCGACCTGGCGGCCTCCCACGCCGAACGGCACCTCGCCGATGTCGTACCAGTCCAGTGCCCGTTGCGCGATGCCATCCGCATCCGGTTCGCGCTCCACGAGCGCCACGAGGGTCGAATCCAGGATGTCGTAGCCCATCAGCCGGCCCCGGATCCGCACGGTGCCCGCGTACTCCGTGCCCACCCAGATGTCGAAGTACGAAAAGGTGTCGCGGTCACGAGTGGTGGCAACCCAGAGGCGGCCCTGGCTGTCGGCATTGAACGTTCGCGGAACGTGGAACAGCTTCTTGGGCTGTTCCCGATATGCAGCTGCGTACGGCTCCATTGCCGACCTGGGCATGGACATCGTTCCGGCTATCTCACGGTAGGGCATGCCCGACCCCACGTCGCCGCACTCCGTGTCGGCAATCTCGTAGATGCTTCGCCGCCAAACGACCTCACCCGTTGCGGCATCGCGAACCTGGTTCTCGATCAAGGGTCCATCCCGCCCCGGACCGAATCCCTCAGCCCCATACACGCCCATCGGCGAGATACCCGTGACGTGGAAGCGTCCGGGCACTGAAAACTCGGACACGGCAGTTCCGTCGGGCTCGAATACGCTGACTCGACCCAGCCTCACATCCCACGCGGCCACCCTGCCATGGGACTGCCTCACTATGCGGGGAGAGAGCAACTCGCCGGGTCCCTCGCCTTTGCGGCCGAAAGCGCCAACCGTGACTCCGTCCCGTGTCCTGCAGATGACCCGATACTCGAAAGACTCGATCACGCAAGCGGTTTCCGGGGAAACCAGGACAACGTCGTGATTGTCGCTCAGCGGCGCCTGAATCTCGGCGAAGGGCACCAGGGCAACGATCTCGGGAGCATCCGGCGGCGGGCTGCACGCCGTACTCGCCAGGGTCACAATCATCGCGCCAGACGCCGCCCGCTTGAACGCTCGCTGCATCACGGCCTCACATCTACAGCGCGGCGCACATGGTCCCTTGCAAGTTCCGTGTTCCTCATGGCTCGTGCACCCAGTAGCGCTGCCCTCCAGCTTTCCGAGCAGAAAGTTCACCGCGCGCGATCCACAACGGCGGCGGCGGCCGGATCCATAGGGCGCATGGTGATCTGGTCGGTGCGATCCGGCTCGCCGAACTCCGCTCGCTCCCAGAATCCTTCGTCGAGTTCGGGAACGTCACTGAAGTCGATGCTCTCGTCTTTCACCGCGGCGATCTGCTCGGGCGTAAGCGGTCTATCGTAACGTTCGCTCATGGTAGACTCTCCGTTCCTTGCGCGACGCCGGGCGCCAACCCGGGCGCTACGTAATCGTCCGCCCCGTCCGCTCCCGCAGCAGCTGATTGTAGCGCGCCAGATCGTCCGCGAGCACCGCTTCCAGCGCTCTCTCCACTCCCTCCAGTTGCTCGCGCAGGATCTCCGCGACCTCCATGTGCTGGTCCGGCGGCGGGAAGTCCGCGACCGAGACCACGTCCTGCAGGTAGCGCAGGCGCCCCACGATCATGGACGGCCACCGCACGCCGTCGCTGCCGGTGTCCTTGAGCTGGATCAGCTCGCTCTCGACCTCGATCAGCCGCGCGTCCAGTGCCGCGCCCGCCTCGATCACGTCGGCCGCGTCGCCCCGCTCCTCCAGCACCGGGCGCAGGTCCTGGATCTGGCGGCGCAGAAGTTCGATCCGGTTCACCAGGTCGGCCGCGCGGTTCCGGTCGCCCATCAGCTCCTGGACAAGCGCGAACTGCGCGTCGATGTCGGCCCGCGTGCCTTCGGAGTTGGGATCCTTGATCACCGTCAGCGCCTCGCTGCCCACCTCGGCCCCGTCCACCAGCAGCGTCACCGTGTAGGTGCCCGGCGGCTGCAGCGGGCCGCTGACGCCGAAGAAGCCCCCGCCGGCCACGCGGTACCCCTCGTCGGGCATGCGGAACCAGTCGGAGTAGAGTGGTTTGGTGCGTAGCCGGATCTCGGTGGGCGGCTCGCCGGTCAGGTCCCACCACACGCGGTTGAAGCCCCCGTGGGTGGTGCCGTCCAGGGTCTTCACCGCCTCGCCGGCCGCGTTGTCCAAGCGGATCTCCACCTGCGCGCCGGTGCTGGGGCCGGGGCCACCGCCAGAGCCACCGCTGGCCGAATTCTCCCCGCCCAGCCAGTAGCTGATCGCCGCGCCCGCGGGCGGGTTCTCCCCGTCCGACCAGTCGCCCAGCATGGTCGACGGCTCGGTGATCGGGAGCAGCCGGTAGGTGTCGCGCGGCCGGAAGAGGTGCGCGTCCGACGCCGCGATCTCCTCGGTGAGCTGCTGGACCGGGCCGAGGTCGTCCAGGATCCAGTACCCGCGGCCGTAGGTGCCCGCAACGAGGTCGTTGAAATGCTCCTGAATGAAGAGGCCGTAGTAGGGCGACGGCGGCAGACCCGGCATGAACCTGCGCCAGCTGTCGCCATCGTCGTAGCTCATGTAGAGGTAGCTTTCCGTTCCCAGGTACAGCAGGCCGGGCCGCACGGCGTCTTCGAGCAGGTAGCGGGTGTAGTCGACCGGGTCGTTGTCCACGCCCTCGGTGATCCGTGTCCAGGACGCGCCGAAGTCGTCGGTGCGGTACGCACGCGCCTCGAAGTCGCCCACCTGGTGGTGCTCGATCGTGATGTACGCCTTCGCCACGTCCCAGCGCGACGCGTCGATGCTGCGCACGACACCGTCGGGGGGCAGGTCCGGGATGTTGGCGGTCACGTCCGTCCAGGTGGCCCCGTCGTCGCGGCTCACGTGCATGAGCCCGTCGTTGGTCCCCGCCCAGAACACCCCCTGCTGCACGGGCGACTCGTCGAAGGCGTAGATCACGCAGCAGAACTCCACGCCGATGTTGTCGGGCGTGAGGCCGCCCGAAATGGTCTGGCGCGACTTGTCGTTGGTGGACAGGTCTGGGCTGATCACCTCCCAGCTCTGGCCGCCGTTGCGGGTGCGGTGCACATGCTGGCTGGTGACGTAGATCGTGTTGTTGTCGTGGGGCGAGATCAGCAGCGGGAAGGTCCACTGGAAGCGGAACCGCATGTCCTCGGCGGGCCAGCCCAGCGTGGACATCGGCCAGACCTCGACCTGGCGGAACTGGCCGCGCGCCACGTCGTGCCGCACCACGATGCCGCCCGCCGCACCGGCCCCCGACGCGCTGGACCACACGATGTTCGGATCGGTCGGGTCGGCGGTCGCGAAGCCGCTCTCACCCCCGCCCACACCGCGCCAGTCCCCGCGCGGGATCCGGCCGCTCGCGAACAGCCCCGACAGCCGCGAGTTGGACGGCCCGCGGAACGACGGACCGTCCTGCCGGTTGCCCAGCACGTTGTACGGGATCGCGTTGTCGGCCGTGACGTGGTACATCTGCGCGATCGGCAACTGCACCCGGTACCACGAACGCCCCCGGTTCTCGCTGATCGAGAAACCGCCGTCGTGCGCAACCGCGATCCGGTCCCCGTCCATCGGATCGATCCAGATGTCGTGATGATCCCAGCCGGGACCTGCATTGCCGCCCAACAGGTAACGCACCGTCGTGTGGGACTCGCCGCCGTTGGTGCTCCAGCTGAAACTCGACGACAGGAAGTAGATCTCGTCCCGGTCGTCGGACGAGACACCGCACCGCGTGTAGTAGGCCTGCCGCGTCGCCAGGTCGTGGCTGTACGAGGTGAGCTGCCAGGTGTCGCCGCCGTCGCTGCTGCGCCACAGCTCGCCGCTGTCGGTCTCTTCGCCGTCGATCGGCACGCCGTCACCGGTCTCGATGAGCGCGTAGACGCGGTCGGAGTCGCCGGCCGACATGCAGACGGCGATCTTGCCGATCCGCCGCGTGGGGAGGCCGTTCCCCTCGAGCCGCCGCCACGTGTCGCCGCCGTCCATCGTGAGGTGGAGGCCGCTTCCGGGGCCGCCGCTGTCCCGCTTCCAGGTCTTGAGGTCCAGATCCCAGGTCGTGGCGATCATCTTCCGCGCGTTGTGCGGGTCCATCACCATCTCGTAGGCGCCGGTGTTCTCGTCGACGAAGAGCACGCGCTCCCAGCTCTCGCCCCCGTCCATGGTGCGGAACACGCCCCGCTGCCCCGACGGCCCGTAGGCGTGTCCGATCGCGGCCACGTACACCACATCCGGATCGCGCGGATGCACGATGATCCGGCCCACGCGCCCCGTCCCCTCCAGCCCCATGTGCGTCCACGAATCGCCGCCGTCGGTCGACTTCCACACGCCGTTGCCGATCGACACGTTCGAACGGATCGAGCTCTCGCCGGTCCCGGCCCAAACAATGGCCGGATCGGTCGGCGACACCGCAAGCGCGCCGATCGAGTGCACCGGCTGGTCGTCGAAGACCGGCTCCCAGTTCAGGCCCGCGTCGGTGGTGCGCCAGATCCCGCCGCTCGCCGCGCCCGCATAGTACGTGGAGCGGTCGCCCGGCACCCCCGTGACCGACGCCACCCGGTTGCCCACCGGGCCGATGTGGCGGAAGCGCAGGCCCTGCAGCTGGTCGGGGGCGAGCTGCTGCGCGGCAAGCGGACTGGAGGCGGCATGCGGACTGGAGGCGACGAGGGCGACGAGCCCGGCCGCAACGACCGGGTGCGTGAAGCGTCTCAGGGTGGACATGGCAATCTCCCGCTGAGGTGAGGGGCCGCGCACGCGGCCTGCGTTCAGGCCGGCAGCCCCAAAATCAGGTGAACAGCCGTTGGTCCCACCACACCGGGGCCTCGGCACCGGGTGTCAGTCGTGGGAACTCCGGGTGACTCGCGTTGATGATGATGTTCCGCTCCATCCGCACAACGACGGAGGGCACGATCAGGATAGCGCTCCGCCCCTCGGCGTACCATTGGTGGCCGAACCGGCGGGCCGACGGACTGTCCGGGAGTTGCCAGCCCGGTATCGTGCCGGCATCGGCGACCTCGCAGCTCGTGCCCGCCGGTATGTCGATCCTGACGAAGTGCTGGTTTCCCGGCGGCGGGCCGTTCCATCGAACCAGCGTCTCCAGCATCGCGGTGGCGTAGCGCTCCGAGGTATAGATGACCTGATCCCCGACCTCGTGCCAGCGCCCCGAAACCCGCCGGGCGCCGTCGGAGCCGAAGACGGGCCAACGGCCCTGCGAGTCACCGATCCGGTACGCGTAAAGGGTCTCCGCGAGGCGACCTGGAGCGGTCAAACGGCGACGCCGGCCTCTGCCCGCCACACCAGGTTCAGCACGGCGTCTGCTCCCGGCGAAGACGCAAGCGCCAGTTCGAGGGGCAGCTCGCCACCAAGCAGCGGGTGGGGCCGAAACAGGAAGTCGTGAATCCGCGGCACGTCGCCGTGAAACGCGGTTCCGATCGCGTCGAGCACCCGCACCGCGTCGTAAAGCCTCTCGCTATGGGTCCGGGACAGGGTCCGACCGCTCTTCCTGCGCCGATGGAGCGTGGCCTCGGAGGCGATCTTTCCCTCGATTCGAGCGCGCCCGACGAGTTCGCCAAGGGCATTCACGGCACTGACCGGCAACCCCTCGGCGACCATTCTTGCGAACGCCAGTTCATCCAGCTGTTCCGGTTCGTCCAGATCCAGCAGCCGGGCAAGCCTGCGCGAGGCAGTCGGAGGCAGTCGGCCGGGATCAGCGTAGGCGGCAAGCGCGCTCAAAACGCAACTCCTTTCCAGTGGTTCATATGACTAGCATCATACCCGTCATTTGACAATTGCGCAATCCGGTCGAGTTTCACCGTCGTGGTGGCGGGACCGCGACCAAACCTGTCCCCCGGACGCAACCCCTGGTTCGGCTGTGGCCTACGATCAGCAGGTTTTGACCACCCAGTAATGATCATTATACTATCTATATTCCCATTTCAAGCATATTGAACCAATCATGCCAAACCGAAGCGCCATCAACCGCACGCCTCCCGCCGAGGTCGAGCAGGCGCTCAGGCGCCTCGGCCGCAACCTGCGCACGGCCCGCCTGCGACGCCGGCTCCGAATCCAGGATGTCGCCGACCGGCTGGGCGTCTCGCGGCTCACCGTCGCCGGCCTCGAAAGGGGTAAGCCCGGCGCCTCCGCCGCCGCCTACTTCGGCGCCCTGTGGTCGCTCGGACTCCTGAGCGAGGCGGACGACCTGGCCAACCCCGACCGCGACGAAGAGGGCAGGATCCTTGAGAGCGCCCGGCGCCCGACCCAGGCCCCACGTCGCCGGCGGCTCGACAATGACTTCTGAGCGCGAGTGCCATGTCTTCGTCGTCCTGCCCGAGACGACCGACTTCGTGGTCGCCGGCCGCTTCCGGGTGTCGCCAACGCCGGACGGTGTTCCCGTGGGCGAGTTCGTCTACGGGCGCAGCTACCTGAGCCGCGCCGACGCAGTCGAACTGGACCCCGTCGAACTGCGCCTCTCGGAGCGCGTGTACCAGACCACCCGGATGGACGGGTTCTTCGGCGCGATTCGCGACGCCATGCCGGACCACTGGGGACGCCTGCTCATCGAACGGCGCTTCGGCCGTGCACAGCTCGAGGAGTTCGACTACCTGATCGAGGGGCCCGACGACCGCGCCGGCGCCCTCGGCTTCAACGCCGGCCTCGAGCCGCCCGATCCCCGGCACGCCTTCAACCCCGTCATCGAACTGGAGGAGCTTCAGGCCGCGGCCGACGCCGTGCTCGCGGGCGAACGCGGCCGCCGTGTGTCGCTGGCCGGCCGGGCCCGCGAACTCCTCCTCGAGGGCACGTCAATGGGCGGCGCGCGCCCGAAAGCCGTGGTCGAGGACAACGGCCGGCTCTGGGTGGCCAAGTTCGGCCGGGACGAGGACCGCTGGAACGACCCGCTCGTCGAACACGCGGTGCTGCAACTCGCGCGGGCGTGCGGATTGAACGCCGCCGCCAGCCGGATCGAGCGCGTCGGCCACCGCGACGCGCTGCTGGTGCGCCGCTTCGACCGCGAACGGCGGGGCAACGGCTATGCTCGCAGCCGCATGGTCAGCGCGCTCACACTGCTCAGGGCCGATGACCGCGCGACCGACCGGCGGCGCTGGTCCTACCTCGCGCTCGCCGACGAGATCCGGCGCGCAAGCTCGAAGCCGCGCGAGGACCTGCAGGAACTCTTCGCCCGCATGTGTTTCAACGCGGCCATCTCGAACCTGGACGACCACCCGCGCAATCACGCGATCGTGGCGCACGGGCGCGACTGGCGGCTGAGTCCGGCCTACGACCTCACGCCCGTGCCGGCCCTGTCCGCCACCCGGCGGGACCTGTCCATGGCGTGCGGACCGGAAGGCCGCTGGGCCAACCGGGCCAACCTGCTCGGCGCCCTCGGCCGCTTCCTCCTGGACCGCGCCGGAGCAGAGGCCATCTTCGACCGCGTCACGGCGACAGTCCGGTCGTCATGGCTGGCGGTCATGCTCGACAACGGCGTCAGCGAGCGGGACTGCGACAGGGTCCGCCACGCCATCCTCTACGACGGACTCTTCTACGACCTGTGAGCCGGCCCCGCCGGCGGACGTGGCGGCAAGCGCAGGGCGCGCCTACACTACCCCTCCGGATTCGCTCTATCCGGATCCGCTGCCCGTCACCCCAGCCGAGAGGTCTCACATGTCCGGCATCCGCGCCGCCCTCGCGCGCCCGTTCGCCCGCGCCATCCCCTTCGCCGCCCTCGCACTCGCGATCCTCGCCGCCACCGCGCTCACGCCCCGCGTCACGTTCGCCCAGGCGGACGATGAGCCTTTGGTGAACCAGAGCGACGACCCCATCCTGCGGGCATTCTCGTGGCGGTCGGTGGGTCCCTTCGGCCAGGGAGGGAGGGTGGACGACCTCGCCGTGCATCCCGACGACCCGCACACCTACTACGTGGGCTTCGCGACGGGAGGACTCTGGAAGACCACGAACAACGGGACCACCTTCGCGTCCATCTTCGACAGCTACGGCACGCACTCGATCGGCGACATCGCGATCGCGCCTTCGAACCCCGACGTCGTCTGGGTGGGCACGGGCGAGCCGAACAACCGGCAGAGTTCGTCGTTCGGCGACGGCATCTACATGTCCGCCGACGGCGGCGAGACCTTCACGCACATGGGGCTGCGCGAGACGCAGACCATTTCGCGCGTCATCGTACACCCCGAAAACGCCGACGTGGTCTGGGTCGCGGCGAACGGCCACCTCTTCGGGGCCAACCCCGAACGCGGCGTCTACAAGACCATCGACGGCGGCCGCACCTGGAACCTCACGCTCGGCGTGGACGAGGACACCGGCGCGACGGACCTCGTACTCGATCCCTCCAACCCCAACACCCTCTTCGCGGCCACCTACCAGAGGCGCCGCACGTCATGCTGCTTCGTCGGCGGAGGGCCCGGCAGCGGCATCTGGCGTTCGGACGACGGCGGCGACAGCTGGACCCGGCTCACCGGCAACGGGCTGCCGCGGGGGACGATGGGACGCGTGGCGCTTGCCATGACCCCCGCCGATCCGGCCGTCGTGTACGCCCAGATCGAGGTGGCGGCCGACCGCGAGGAGCCTCTGACGTCGGACGAGCGGCGCGAGCTCGAGAGCATCGCCGAGCAGGACGAGCCGCTTCCGCCCGATCCGCAGTACAACGGCATCTGGCGCTCCACCGACGGGGGCGCGACCTGGGAGTTCCGGAGCAACGAGAACGGCCGGCCGATGTACTTCAGCCAGATCCGCGTCGATCCGAACGACCCCGATCTCGTGTACGTCGTCGACCAGCGCGTGCACAAGTCGAGAGACGGCGCGAAGACGTTCGAGGTGCTGAGCGGCTACGGGCACGTGGACCAGCACGCGCTGTGGATCAATCCGGCGGACAGCGACCACATCATTCTCGGCAACGACGGTGCGATCGACGTCAGCTACGACCAGGGCGAGACCTGGGAGGCGTTCCGGCGCTGGGCCGTGGGCCAGCCGTACCACGCGTCGGTCGACATGCGGCGGCCCTACTACGTCTGCACCGGACTGCAGGACAACGGCAGCTGGTGCGGGCCGAGCGCCGTGCGCACCGGCGATATCCTGAGCGAGGACTGGTACCGCGTCGGCGGCGGCGACGGCTTCTACACGGCCGTGGACCCGACCGACCACACGGTCGTGTACTCCGAGTCCCAGAACGGCAACCTCCGGCGGCTCAGCCTGGCGACCGGCGAGCAGGGCAGCATCCGGCCGCGCGCGCCCACCGACAACAACTCGCGCACGAACATCGTGCCGGCGCCGGAGCTCAACACCGAGATCCGCTGGAACTGGAACACGCCGTTCATCCTGTCGCCGCACAACCCGGACGTGGTGTACGCGGGCGGGAACCGCATGTTCAGGTCGCTGGACCGCGGCGAGACGTGGACGATGAGCCCGGATCTGACCCGCAACGTCGACCGGGACCGGGTGGAGATCATGGGCCAGGCGAACGCGCTGAGCCGCTGCAACCGGATGGACCGCGGGCGGGAGTGCATTTTGTCGCGGAACGACGGCGTGAGCCGGTTCAGCACGATCGTGTCGCTGACCGAGTCCGCGCTGGTGCCCGGGCTGCTCTGGGTCGGCACGGACGACGGGAACATCCAGGTGAGCCGCGACGGGGGCGCGACGTGGAGCGAGGTGGGCCGCAACATCCCGGGCGGCACGATGGGCTACTACGTGTCACGGGTCGAGGCGTCGCACTTCGACGCGGCGACGGCGTACGTCTCGATCGACGGACACAAGAGCGACGACCTGCGGCCCTACGTGTACGTGACGCGCGACTACGGCCAGAACTGGACCGACATCACGTCGAACCTGCCCGAATACGGCAACGTGAACACCGTCCGGCAGGATCCGGTGAACGCGCGCCTGCTCTACGCCGGGACCGAGTTCGGGTTCTTCGTCTCGCTCGACGAGGGCGGCACCTGGCAGCCGTTCATGAACGGGTTGCCGGTGGTGCGCGTCGACGACGTGGTGGTGCACCCCCGCGATAACGATCTCGTGCTGGCGACGCACGGTCGCAGCGTGCTGATCATGGACGACATCACGTCGCTCCAGCAGCTCACCGACGAGGTGATGGCGGCGGACATGCACCTGTTCGAGCCCCGCGAGGCGGTACAGTGGAAGCAGGATCGCACCCTGTCGCGCTCGGTGACGGGGGACAAGGTGCTAGTGGGCGACAACGCCGCACCGGGGGTGGCGATTCAGTACTGGCTGCGCGAAGCCTCCGGAGACGTGCAGATCACCGTGACCGATGTCGTGACGGGCGAGACGTTCCGCGACCTCGAGCCGATCGGCAACTCGGGCATCAACCGCGTGCAGTGGAACCTGCGCGGCAACCGCCGCGAGCGTCCGGAGGGCGGCTTCGGCGGGTTCCAGTTCGGGGGCAACCAGGGCCCGATGGCACAGCCGGGGCCATACCGCGTGACGCTGACGGTTGACGGTCAGGAGATGTCGCGGATGGTCACGGTTCTGGAGGACGTCTGGATGAGATGACCTCGCCGTCCACATAAAACCGTACCGGGCCCCGGAACCGCAGAATCCCGGTCCCGAATCGGCGCACGATCCGATCCGCAGCGTCTCCGGCTGCGTCCCCGGCGGCGGCCTCTCCGGCGGCGTCTCCGCTGCTGTCCTGGAGGACCGTGATCGAGGCCCTGCCGATCTGGTTGCCGCCTGCCCGCGTGGCCTTGACCTGGATGGTTCCCGACCCCACGCCCGTCGCCGTCACGAGACCGTTGCCGTCCACCGTGACCACGTGCGGGTGGCGGGCGGTCCACTCGTAGTCGGTGTCCACGACCTCGTTGCCGTTGGCGTCGCGCGCCACCGCGGTCAGCCGCAGGGTGTCGCCGACGGTCTGCAGGGTGTCCCTGTCCGGTGTCACCTCGACTCTCACGGCCAGCTGTGCGACGCTGATCGACGCCGAGTCGGCCAGCTGCCCGGCCTCCGCGTACACGTTCGTGCTGCCGCTCCGCACCGATGTCACCAGCCCTTCCGTGTCGACGGTCGCGATACCGCTGTTTTCGGAAGCCCAGGTGACGTTGATGCCCGGGATCGCGTTCCCCTGGGAATCGAGAGCTTCCGCCGACAGGCGCAGGGTGTCGCCGACCGAGAACATCGTGTGGGCGGACGGAGACACGCTCAGCGCCACGGCTTCCACCGACACCGTGACGGCCGAGGAGGCGCGCACGCCGCTCGCCGCTGCGGCGATGTCCGCGTTGCCGGGGCGCCTGGCGGTTACCAGGCCGGCCGCGTCGACGGTCGCCACGGACGCGTTCGACGAGGTCCAGTTGAAGTTGATGCCCTCGATGCTGTGTCCGTTGGCGTCGAACGCCTCCGCCGTCAACTGCACGGTCTGGCCTACGGAGCTGAGCGACGCGGTGGGGGGTGAGACGTCGACCCGCACGGGCTGCTGTGCCACGGTCACCGTGGCCGTGCCGGAGGCGTTCCCCGCTGTCGCCGTGATCGTCACGGACCCGTTGGTGGTCGCCGTCACGTTGCCGTTCCCGTCCACGCTCGCGACCGCGCCGTCGCTGCTGGCCCAAGTCACGGAGGCGTTCGCCATGGGCTGCCCGCGCTGATCGAGCACGGTCGCGGTCAGTTGGACGGTGGCCCCGAGCGACGCCAGCTGCGCGGTCGAAGGAGTGACGTTGACGGTCGTGGCGACCGGTGGGTCGACCACCTCGGTCGGTGTCTGATCGCCGCCTCCGCCGCAGGCGACGTTGAAGGTCAGCACGGTGGCGGCGAGTGCAGCCATCCACGGCTCTTGTCTACGCATTTGCCAATCCCCCTGATGATTGAGATTCACGGGGTTCGCACGTTGCGCCCCTTAAGTATAACCTCCATTTGCGCACTTGACGAAGGGATACCCGACCATGAGCACTCCGACCACCGCGCCGACACTGATCGCCACACTCGGGCTGTTCCTGCCCGGAGCACCACAGCTGGCGGCCCAGGCCACAGACGTCGAGCCTGGCAGGCAAGCCGTCGATCTCGACAATGAAGTCATCGCCACCTTCTCCATTGTTGCGCGCGACCCCGCGACCGGTGAACTCGGCGTCGCGGTGCAGTCACGTGCCTTCCGGGCCGGGGCGATCGTCTCCTACGCCAGGGCGGGAGTCGGCGCGATCGCCACCCAGGCGGCCGCAAACCAGACCTACGGACCGCGGGGACTCGACCTGTTGGAAATGGGGCTCTCGCCGGACGAAGTCGTGCGCCACCTGACCGGCTCCGACCCCGGGCGCGACCGCAGGCAGCTCGCCGTCATCGACAACCAGGGACGCGTGCGCGCCTACACGGGTTCCGGGACCAGAGCCTGGGCCGGCCACATCGAGGGGGACAACTACTCGGTGCAGGGCAACATTCTCGCCGGGGAAGCGGTGGTGCAGGCCATGGCAGAGGCCTTCGAAGCGGCGGAAGGACCGTTGGCGCTGCGGTTGATGGACGCGCTCGACGCAGGCGAGGCCGCCGGTGGCGACGCGCGGGGGAAACAGTCCGGCGGCGTGCTGGTGGTCAGGCCGATTGGCGATTCGGGACGGACCACCGATCGCTGGGTCGATGTGCGCGTGGACGATCACGCCGAGCCGTTCAGGGAACTCCGGCGGCTCGTGAACATGTCGGTCTCGAGAAACCAATCACGCTCCAGAGGCTGATCGGGGGCTGACGGCTCGCGGCTACCAGCTCCAGTCCGGGTCCACCGCTCTCACCACCATCCCGAGCGCCTCGAACTCGCGGTCGGTCCGGTCGGGCGCGTGGGCCGCGGGCGCGCGGTGGCTCTGCACCACCATGACCAGGTCGCGCGACGGCACGATGTAGGTCCGCTGGTCCCCCGCCCCGGCGGCGTTGTACGCGTCGGGCGGCAGGGTCGCGATACGGATGCCACGGCCGTCCTCGCCCGGCGGATTCACCCAGAACTGCCCGCCGTAGACCGGCGGATCCCACGCCGGCGCCGGCGAGCTGACGAAGTCCACGAACTCCTCCGTCAGCAGCCGCTCGCCATTCCACATCCCGCGCTGCAGATACAGCAGGCCGAGCCGCGCCCAGTTCCGCGGCGTGCCGTAGTTGTACCCGGTCAGGATGAAGTTGCCGTGAACGTCCGTTTCCATGATGAAGCGGCGGATCCCGATCCTGTCGAAGAGCGCCCGCTGGGGCCATGACAGGTATTCCTCGCCGAGCTCGTTTTCGACCGTGCGCCGGACGATGTACCCCAACGTCCACGGGTCCGAGTTGCGGTAGCGGCCGACCGTGTTGGGCGGGAACTCGGGCTCCCGCGTCGTCGAGAACCTGAACACGTCGATCGGCGCCTCGTAACCCATCCAGTGGTCCCACTGCCCCGGCACGAACGCCAACGCCATCTGTTCCGGGGTGGCTCCCGAGTTGGTGAAGCGGAGGCCCGAGGACATGCGGAGCAGGTCGGCGATCCGGATCGCGGCGCGCGGATCGTCAGCGGAGTTCTGCCATTCGGGCACCGGCGCCCCCTGCCGGAGTTCGAGATGGCCCATCTGGATGAGACGGCCGATGAGCGTGGCGGTCATGCTCTTCCCCATCGACCAGCTCTCGAGCTGTGTGTCCTGGTGGACGCCGGGGCCGTACTGCTCGGCGATGAGGCGCCCCCGATGCACCACGACAAACGCCGCCCGGTTGTCGCCGGGAGTGAACATGACCTGCACCGCTTCGGCCAGCAGGTCGCCGTTCACACCGTCGGGAAGCGGTCCGTCGGGGAGCAGGTCCCCCATCGGCCACGGCGTGGTCGCGGCGTCGGGCAGCGCGCTCACCACCTCGCGCGGCGTGAAGAACACGTTGTCGGTCCAGGGCGGCAGGATGACGCATCCCTGGGCGCCAAAGTGCCGCGCCCGGCCGGAGGCGCCACCCCGCAACGCGGTCACGATGCGCCGCTCCTCGTCGACCTCGAAGGAAAAGCTGCCGGCCTCGTAGTCGCTCACGTCGTCCTCCGTGAGGAGAACGCTCTGTTCGAGCGCGTCGCCGCGGTCGCGTCCCGACACCCAGATGGCCGAGCAGAACCGCTTGGCGAAGCCGTTGAGCGTAAACGCGGGCGGCGGGGCGGCGGACGCGCCCGCAGAAGCTGTGGCGGGGGCGTCGGACGCCTCGCAGGCAAAGCTGACAAGGGCCAGGGTCGCGGCCATGCCGAGACTCGTGATCGTTTTCACAATGTTCCTCCGATTGGCGGTTTGATTTCCCCGGTGCCGGTGCTGATATTGGCGCCATCGCCCGCCCGACGCACGGTCAAGCGCGATTCGAACGCCCAAGGAGGTCCTCATGAAGACGCGGTACTCCCTGCTCGCCGCACCCATTCTCCTCTCCCTCGCCCTGACGGAGCCCGTCGCCGCCCAGCAGCCCACCGGCGTCCTCGACATGGACACCTACATGGAGATGGAGTCGGTCGGCAGCCCGCGCATTTCGCCGGACGGCCGGCACATCCTGTTCACGCGCGGCAGCGTCGACAAGATGAACGACCGGAACCAGAGCAACCTCATGCTCATCGACGTCGCCACCGAGCGCGTCCGCGAGCTGGAGACCGGCAGCTTCGAGGTGTCGTCGCCCATCTGGTCGCCCGACGGGACCAGGATCGCGTTCCTCTCCGACAAGAGCGGGACCAACCAGATCCACATGATGTGGCTCGACACGCGCGAGACGGTGCAGCTCACGAACCTCGACCGCGCCCCCGGCGGCATACGCTGGTCGCCAGACGGGACGCAGATCTCGTTCACGATGTTCCTGCCCGAGACCGGGTCCCCGCTGCCGATCAAGATGCCGGCCTTCCCGAGGGGCGCGACCCTGGCCAAACCGGCCGTCGTCGAGGACCGGATCGCGTGGCAGCGGGACGGGCGCGGATACACGCCAAAGGGCAACAGCCAGATCTTCATCGTCGACGCCGAGCTGGGCGGCACTCCGCGCCAGATCACCTCCGGCGACAACTCCCACAACAACCCGCGGTGGGCGCCCGACGGGAGCAAGCTCTACTTCAGCGCCGACCTTACGCCCGAGGAGGGCTACGAGCGCGGCAACTCCGAAGTCCACGCGATCGATCTGGCCACCCTCGAGATCACCACGCTGACCGACCGCCTGGGGCCCGACAACGGCCCGAACCCGTCGCCCGACGGCAGCATGATCGCCTACACCGGCTACGACCAGAACGAGAACTACAGCAACCTGTCGAACCTGTACCTGATGGATGCCGATGGCACCAACAGCCGCATGCTCGCCGGGAACCTCGCGAACTCCCCGGGCGGCATCACCTGGGCGCCCGACGGATCCGGTGTCTACTTCACGCTGGGCAAGGAAGGCTCGTCGAACCTCCATTTCGTCTCCACGGACGGCGACATGCAACAGGTCACCAACGGCGTCCAATACATCACGGGCGTCTCGATCGCGAACAACGGCACCGCAGCCGCCACGAACTCCACCTTCTACCGCCCCAACTACCTGGTCACCTTCGACCTCGACAACGGCGACGAACTCACCACCCTGGTCGACTACAACGAAGACGTCCTCGACGACATCAAGCTCGGCGAGGTCGAGGAGATCTGGACCGACTCCTTCGACGGCTGGCGCGTGCAGGGCTGGCTCATGAAGCCCGCCAACTACGAGCCCGGCAAGAAGTACCCGCTGCTGCTCTGGATCCACGGCGGGCCGGTCGCAATGTACACCGTGCGCTGGAACTGGAACTGGCAGAACTTCGCCGCGGACGGCTACGCGGTGCTGTGGATGAACCCGCGCGGCAGCACCGGGTACGGCCAGGACTTCATCAACGGCATCAACTACCTCTACCCCGGCAACGACTTCCACGACCTCATGGCCAGCGTCGACGCCGCCATCGACCGCGGCTTCATCGACGAGGACAACATGTTCGTCACCGGCAGCAGCGGCGGCGGCGTGCTGACCGCCTGGATCGTCGGCCACACGGACCGTTTCCGCGCGGCCGTGTCGCAGCGGCCGGTCATCAACTGGCACTCGTTCGTCGGCACCACCGACGGCTCGGGCTGGTACCGGCGCTTCCGCTCCTTCCCGTGGGAGGATCCGGTGGAGTACGCCGAACGCTCGCCGCTCCACTACGTCGACAACGTGACAACGCCAACCATGCTGCTCTCCGGCGTCGAGGACCTGCGGACCCCGATGCCCCAGGCCGAAGAGTACTACCGCGCGCTCAAGGTGCTCGGCCAGGAGACCATGCACGTCAAGATTCCGGACGAATACCATGGCTCGCGCGCAATATCCCACCGGATCATGACCCAGCTCTACCTGAAGGCGTGGTTCGACAAGTTCCGGGACAAGCCGGTGGCCTGACCCGGTGGCCTGACCCGGTGGCCTGACCCGGTGGCCTGACCCGGTGGCCTGACCCCGACAGCGAAAGGAAGCCCCATGACAATCCCGACCGTAGCCGTAGTGACCCTCGTTCTCGTCGCCGCCGCCTGCGCCCCGCAGGCAGAAGCGCCCGAGGCACAGCCCGATCCCGAGGAGGCCGCCGTGGTCGCCGCCGTCGAACAGCTCTTCGAGGCGATGCGCACCGGAGACAGCGAAATGGCGGCCGCCGTTTTCCACCCCGAGGCCCGTCTCGGGCGCGCGGGCGAGGACGGCATCAGCTTCCGGCCCGCCGACGGCTTCATCGAGATGATCGGCCAACCCCGCGACGAGGTCTACGACGAGCCCGTCTGGGACTGGACCGTCCAGATCGACGGCCGGCTCGCGCAGATGTGGACCCGCTACGCCTTCTACCGCGACGAGGAGTTCTCCCACTGCGGCTGGGAGGGGTTCCAGCTCTACAAGGGCGAGAGCGGATGGCAGATCACGCAGCTGATCGACACGATGCATCGCGAGGACTGCTGGTATCCGCCGGGACGGGAGCCGGAGGCGTGAGAAAAAAGCTCCCGGGCCCCAATCCCGTACTTTCGGCGGCGCTCGCCATCCTGTTGGCCGGCGGCTGCGCGGCCGACGCCCCCGCGCCCACGACCGCAGAGGTCGGTGCCCTCGCGCAGACGGTCAAGGACGCGATCACCCCCGACGCGCTCATGACGTATTCGGCGGCAATCACCGAACATGTGCGCCCGTCGGGCAGCCCCGGGGAGAACGCCGCGATCGACACCGTCGTGGCCACGCTGGAGGCGCACGGCGTTCCCGTCGTGGTGCACGAGCTCAACGCCTACGCCAGCGACCCGATTTCGGCAACGGTCTCGATCCCGGGCACCGGTTTCTCGCCGGACGCGATCACCATGTCCTTTTCGGCCTCGTCGGCGGGCACGGTCGGCGAGGTGGTCGACATGGGGGCGCTCGCGGACCTGCCGCGGCTCGAGGTCGGCACGGGGGAACGCCTCGTGATCGAGGGCGAGGAGTTCGGCGCCGATCTTCCCGATCTGGGCGGCAAGGTGGCCATCGTCGACGGCCAGCCGCGCAACGTGCCCACCATCGCACTGGAGCGCATGGGCGCGACGGCGGTCGTCTTCGTCAACCCCGAGGAGCGCCTCAACGAGCTGATCGTGACGTCGACGTGGGGCAGCCCGTCGCTGATGAACTACCATCGGCTGCCGACGATTCCGGTGGCGCAGATCGCGCGCAGCGCGGGTGAGGAACTGCGTGCCCGGATGGCGGACGGCCCGGTCGAGCTGCGCATCACGACCGAAGTCGCGACCGGGTGGAAGCCGATGCGGCTGGCCGTCGCGACGATCGAGCCGTCCGGCGTGGAGAACGCGCCGTACGTGGTGCTGGGAGGTCACATCGACGGATGGCACCACGGCGCGACCGACGAGGCCGCGTCGAACGCGGCGATGCTCGCCATGGCGCTGGCCTTCCACAATGTGCGCGACCAGCTGCGGCACGGCCTGCTGGTGGCGTGGTGGCCCGGGCACAGCAACGCGCGCTACGCCGGCTCGACCTGGTTCGCGGACGAGTTCTTCACCGACCTGCGCTCGCGCGGGCTCGCCTACATGAACATCGACGGCGTCGGACAGATCGATGCCAAGGTGTTCGGTGCGTCCGCGTCCGAGGCCTTGCAGCCCTTTGCAACCCGCGTGGTGTCCGAGACGCTTGGCGTGGAAATCGCGCCCTCACGGCCGGGCCGCAACTCGGATCAGGCCTTCAACGGCGTCGGACTGCCGCTCCTCCAGTTCCATCACTCGCGCCTCGCCGAGGATGGCGGCTACTGGTGGTGGCACACGACCGAGGACACCTACGACAAGATCGACGGCGACGTCCTGAAGATCGACACGGACATCTACGTGCACGCGCTGGCGACGATGCTGGCCGGCGCACACTACCCGGTCAGCGCGGTCGCGCAGGTCGAGGCACTGGCGGCCGCGGTCGCGGCCCGCGAGGAGGCGTCGGGCGGAGCGTTTCAGCTGGAACGTCACCTGGGGAACCGCATGGAGCGCCTGCGCAGGGTCGCGGCGGACCTGGACGAGCGCGCCGGCGCGGGTGAGATCGGGCCCGTCGACCAGGTCGCGTTCCTGCGGCCGCTGCACCGCGTCATGTACGTGCCGCTGAACAACTACCACCCCGATCCCGGCGTGTCCCTTGGTCCGCTTCCCGGGCTGGCCCCGGCACGCATTCTGGGCGATGAGGATGCGGGAAGTGACCGCCGGGGCTTCGCGGCACCGGTGCTCGCGCGGGAACGAAACCGGCTGATCGAAGCGCTGGACGAGGCGCTGGACGTGGGCGACCGGCTCAGAGAGGGGCGCGCTCCGTAGGCACGCGGGTGCCGCCCGCGGGGATCCGCCCGGCGAGTTCCGGGAAGTACGCGCGATAGAATCCGCGGTCGCGGGTGAGGAACCGCTCGGCGGCGGCAACCGCGTGCGCCCCGATCAGGAAGTCGGTGATGATGCGCGTGCGTTTGCCGCCCGCGCGCCGATAGCGCAACCAGCGCCGGCCCGCGTCGTACGCGATCGCAGCGTCAACGGGAGAAACGGTCACGTTGATCCGGCTGAGGGCGTCGTCGAGGGCGTCGCGGTCGGGAAACGCGGGGGCGAGTTCGGAATACACGATGTCGCAGATCACGATGGCGCCCGCGTCGTAGGCGCCGCGAAGCCACTCCGCGGAACGGGGGCCGAACGTCTCGTCGGGGAGGAAGACGTCCAGCAGGACGCTGGTGTCCACGGCGGTGATCATCTGCCGCGGAGTTCATCGAGGTAGTCGTCGGTGCCGTCCGGGAGATCTCCGGCGTCACGCCCACGCCCCAGGATTGCATAGACCCCGTCCACGGGATGACCGGCCGCCGACCGCTTGCGGATGAGCAGGCCGCCTTCGGCCGGCACAATCTCGACTTCGACGTTGTGTCTCATCCCGAAGCGGTCTCTCAGGCGCTTGGGAATCGTGATCTGGCCGCGCTCCGAGACTCGCATGATCAACTCCATATGAAAAGATGATACGGAAAATCATATTCCACTGACATGGGCAGGGCAAGGTTGCCCCCGCCCCGGCGCGGCGCACTATTGGTGCAGGCGCACACGCGTACCCCAGAGGCGCACACCAGTACCCCCGAGGCGAACACGCGTACCGTGAGGCGCATATGCGTACCCTGAGGCGCACACGCTTACCCCCGAACGCATCGCCACCATGCCGCGACCCGTACCGACGACGAGGCTGTTCCCGGTTCTGCCCGGCCCGATTCTGGCCCTCGGCCTCGTCCTCGGTGCATGCGCCCCCGACGCGCCGTCGCCTGGAGACGGTGACTGGCCCGCCTACGGGCGCGACGCCGGCGGCAGCAGGTTCTCGCCACTGGATTGGATCACGCCGGACAACGTTGGTGGCCTCGAGGTCGCGTGGGAGTGGGAGACCGGCGAGGTGCCCATCCCGGGTCCGATCGCTCCCATCCGGGGCCAGCAGGTACAGCCGGGCAACTTCGAGACGACTCCGGTCGCCTTCAACGACACGCTCTACTTCACAACCCCCTACAACCGCGTCATTGCACTGGACGGAAGCAGCGGCGAGACGATCTGGGACTTCGACCCCCGCACCATCGAGTGGGGCCAGCCCCCGAACGGGACCGGATTCGTGCATCGCGGTGTCGCGGTGTGGAGCGGATCCGCGGGACGCCGCGTTTTCCTGAACACGCGCTGGCGGCTGATCGCGCTGGACGGGGCCACCGGCGAGCCCGTCGAGTCGTTCGGACACCGGGGCGAGATCGACCTGACCGAGAAGCTGCTCTGGCGCACCAACCGGCTGCACTACACGCAGACGTCGCCGCCGGTGGTCTTCGAGGACCTGCTGATCATCGGCAACGGGGTGTGGGACGGCTTCGTCTACCCGCGCGACCCGCCGGGCAACATCCAGGCCTTCGACGTACACACCGGCGAGCTTGTCTGGTCGTTCAACCTGATCCCGCAGCCGGGCGAGCCGGGCAACGAGACCTGGGAGGACGGCAGCTGGGACTACACCGGGCACACCAATGCCTGGGCGCCGATGGTTGTGGATGAGGAGCGCGGGCTTCTCTTCGCCGGCATCGGCACGCCGTCGAACGACTACTACGGCGGCCATAGGAAGGGCGACAACCTCTACGCGGAGGCGCTGGTTGCGCTCGACGCGCGCACCGGTGAACTCGCGTGGCACTATCAGACGGTCCACCACGGGCTGTGGGACTTCGATCTGCCGGGTGCTCCGGTGCTGATGACCATCGCGCCGGAAGGCGAAGCGGTCGATGCGGTTGCGGTGGCGGGCAAGACCGGGTTCGTCTACACCTTCGACCGCGAGACCGGCGAACCCGTGTGGCCCATCGAGGAGCGTCCGGTGCCGCCGAGCGAGGTGCCCGGCGAGGTCGCCGCCGCCACCCAGCCCTTCCCCACCCGGCCGCCCCCCTTCGCACGGCAGGGATTTGCGCCCGCCGACCTGATCGACCTCACCCCCGAACTGCGCCGGCAGGCCGAGGAACTCACGGCGGGATACCGGTTCGGCTCCCTCTTCGAACCCCCGTCGCTGGAGGGCACGATCACGATGCCGGGGATCCTCGGCGGCGGGAACTGGGGCGGCGCGGCCTTCGATCCCGGCTCGGGCGTCCTCTTCGTGAAGTCGTCGGAGGATCCCAGCCTGCTGACCATCGGCCCCGCCGACCCGGAGACGACCGTGGCGGACTACGCGATCGACCGGGGCGCGCCCCGCACCTTGCGCATCGGCAACGTTCCGATCACGAACCCGCCCTGGGGCACGCTGACCGCCATCGACATGAACGCCGGCGAGATCCTTTGGCAGGAGGCGGTGGGCGAGCGGCCCGAGGTGCGGAGCGACCCGGCGCTGGCGGGGGTTGCGCTGCCGCCCCGGCTGGGCGTGGTGGGTCCGCCGGGACCGTTCGTCACGGCTGGCGGGCTGGTGTTCCTCACCGGCGGCTCCGATGTGCTGTACGCGTTCGACGCCGCCAGCGGCGAGGTCCTGTGGGAGGGGCGGCTCCCGGCTCCGGGCTACGCGAACCCGATGACCTTCCGGACCCGCGGGGGGCGCCAGCTGGTCGTGATCGCGACGGGCGGGCCGGAGGGCGGCGCGCTGGTCGCGTTCGGTCTGCCGGAGTAGCGGACGATGCCGAGGCCTTCGTCGACGACCCGGTCCGGGGGGCGGACCGCGCGGCGTGTTGGGGGCGCGCGGGGCGTTGCGGTGGCGGGTGTGCTCGTGGCGGGCGTGCTCGTGGCGGGCGTTCTCCACGGTTGCGGCGGCGGCGACTCCCCGATGGCGCCGAACGTCGCGACCGTCGAGGTGGTGCCCGGCGAGATGCTGCTGGTGGGCGTGGGCGACGGTGCCAGGTATCTCGCCGTCGCGCGCAACGCCGAGGGCACGATCGTTACCGCCACGCCCGAGTGGTCGATCGACAACCCGGCCGTGGCGTCCATCACCGACGACGGGTTTGCGACCGCGATTTCGGGCGGGCTCGCGAACGTCACCGCAAGGATCGGCGGCGCGAGCGGGACGGCCGGGCTCGAGGTCCATGTCCCCCGCAGGGTGACGCAGTACGAGCCGGGACAGCACTACTACGGCCGCAAGGACTACGTGGAGTACATTCCCGGAGAGCTGCCGCTGGTGCTTTCGAGCTCGCACGGCGGCGCGCTCACGCCGGACGAGATTCCCAACCGCACGTACGGCGTCACCCGCCCCGACCGCAACACGCTGGAACTGACCCTGGACATGCGCCAGGCACTGCTCGATCTGACCGGGCATGCCCCGCACGTCATCCTCTCGCACCTGCACCGCGTCAAGCTCGACCCGAACCGCGAGATCGTCGAGGCCGCGCAGGGAAATCCATACGCCGAGCAGGCATGGAGGGAGTTCCAGGAGTGGATCAGGGCCGCGCGCGCAGAGGTGGCGGGCAACTTCAGCAAGGGTCTGTACCTGGACATTCACGGCCACGGTCACGACATCGACCGCCTCGAACTGGGGTATCTCCTCTCTGCCGAGGAACTCAACCGCACCGACCTGGCGCTCAGTTCACTGGAGGTCGTGTCGCGCACGAGCATTCGCGACCTCGGCCGCACATCGCCGATCCCCTTCGCGGACCTGCTGCGCGGCCCCACCTCGCTGGGCGGCATGTACCAGGAAGAGGGCATCCCGTCGGTGCCGAGCCCCGCCGCGCCCGGACCTGGCGACGCGCCCTACTTCCGCGGCGGCTACAACACCCGCGAGCACGGTTCGGTGACCGACGGCGAAGTCGTCAGCGGCGTGCAGATCGAGCACCACTACGGCGGCATCAGGGACACGCCGGACAACCGACTCGCGTACGCGGTCAGGGCGGCGCGGGTCATACGCGAGTTCATGCTTGAGCATTACGGATTCTTCGAGACGGATGGCGGGGGCACGGCGAGGTGACCCACGGGCCCGCCCGATGCCGCCCCCGCGCACGCACGGGCAACCTTTCACCGTTCGCGGGGTCCTATAGGGCAAGGCAGCACACCTATCCAGTCCGCACCCGAAGGACCGACCGATGCGATCCGTGAACCAACACACGCGCAAGTTTGTCGCCGGCTTCATGCATTTTTCGGCGTTGCTTCTCCCGGCCCTGCTTCTCCCGGCCCTGGCTCTCACTTCGCCCGCGCAGGCCCAGGCGCGGACCGGCAGCGTTGCGGGACAGATCACCGACGCCGTTTCCGGAGCGCCCGTTGCCGGCGCGCAGGTGGCCGTGGAGGGAACCAGCCTGTTGGTGCAGAGCTACGCCGACGGACGCTACCTGTTGCCGGGCGTCCCGGCCGGCGAACGCACCATCGCGGTCGAACTGATCGGCTATGCGCCGCAGCGCAGACAGGTGACCGTGGCCGCCGGGCAGACCACGGTGGTGGACCTCGTGCTGATCCCGGCGGCCGTGAGTCTCGACGAGCTCAGGCTGGAACAGCCGCTGGCCGAGACGATGGAGCGTGCGCGACACGACGCCTCCGTAGCCGCCGTGCAGTTCGTCGCGTCTCCGGACTTCAACACCGAGTCCTACGCGCACATCCAGGAGAACGACTTCCGGCTGGTCAGCGCTTCGCCACTGTCCACGTTCTCGATCGACGTTGACCGGGCGTCGTATGCGAACATCCGGCGCTTCATCCAGTCCGGCGAACGCCCGCCCATCGACGCCGTGCGTATCGAGGAGATGATCAATTACTTCCCCTACGACTGGGGCCGGGTGTCGGGCGATCACCCGTTCTCTGTCACGACCGAGGTGTGGGAGGCCCCCTGGCAGGGTGAACACCGGCTGGTCCGGATCGGGTTGCACGCCGAGTCGATCGACACCGAGGACCTGCCCGCGAGCAACCTCGTGTTCCTGCTCGACGTCTCCGGGTCGATGACGCCGGACAACAAGCTGCCGCTCCTCAAGAAGGCGTTCGCACTGCTGGTCGAACAGCTGCGGCCCCAGGACCGGGTGGCGATCGTCGTGTACGCCGGCGCGGCGGGACTGGTGTTGCCGTCGGCGTCAGGCGACGAAAAGGCCGATATCCTGGCCGCACTCGACGACCTCCAGGCCGGCGGCAGCACGGCCGGCGGCGCGGGACTCGCGCTGGCCTACGACGTGGCGCGCAAGCACTACATCGACGGCGGCAACAACCGGGTCATCCTGGCGACCGACGGCGACTTCAACGTGGGGGCGTCCAGCGACGCCGAGATGGTGCGCCTGATCGAGAAGGAACGCGAGAGCGGCACGTTCCTGACCGTTCTCGGGTTCGGCACGGGGAACCTCAAAGACTCGAAGATGGAGCAGATCGCCGACCACGGGAACGGCAACTTCCACTACGTCGACGGCCTGCTCGAAGCCCGCAAGGTGCTGGTCGAGGAGATGGGCGGAACCCTGCTCACGCTTGCCAAGGACGTCAAGCTGCAGGTCGAGTTCAACCCGGCCCGCGCCGCCGGATACCGGCTGATCGGCTACGAGAATCGCCTGCTCGCCGACGAGGATTTCAACGACGACACGAAGGATGCGGGTGAACTGGGCGCAGGCCACACGGTCACGGCGCTCTACGAGGTGGTGCCCGCGGGCATCGAGGTGCCGCGCGGCGAAGTCGATGCCCTGCGCTATCAGCCGCAGCCCGACGACCCGCCGCCCAGCGACTTCGACGACGAGCTGATGTACGTCAAGGTGCGCTACAAGGACCCCGACGGCGCGACGAGCAAGCTGCTGGAGCGGGCGGTCGCCGACCGGGTGCGGTCGCCGTCGACCGATTTCCGATTCGCGGCGGCGGTGGCCGGGTTCGGCATGCTGCTGCGCGATTCCGAGCACGCGGGCGAACTGGCGCTGGGCGACGTCGTGCGGATGGCCGAGAAGGGCAAGGGCGACGATCCGCGCGGCTACCGGGGCGAGTTCATCCGGCTGGTCGAGACAACGCGGGATCTGGGGTTGCTGAGAAGGAAGGCGGCCAAGCGGGACCCGTGGCGACGCTGGTGATGGCGACGCTGGTGAATGGGCTTGGGCGGTTGCCGAGCCTGGATAATTGATTTTCCACGAAATCCAGCTATAGTAATCGTTTCGCCACATCCGTAACCGTTTTTCCACCCCCGGAACTGTCTTTCCACCCCGGAACCGATGAAGAGCGACACCCGCAGCCCCGTCGGCCAGGCGTGGCTGTTTCGACAATTCGAGCTGGCGGTTCCAAGGCCGGCCGTCGAAAGCTACGTCGTCGCGGGTGCCCGGCGCACCGAATCGGAGGGCCCGCGCATCGTCGAGTTGTATCCGGCGCGGTATGCCACAGCAGACTCGGTCGTCTCCCACTTGCGTTTCGCACTCCGGCACGAGGCCTTCGATCTCGGTGTCCTGGTTGCAACCCTCCGCAAGATCGAGCCTTCGGTGCTCGAGGCATGGGTGCGCAGGCAACCGACAGGCGTCTTCAGCCGCAGGACATGGTTCCTCTATGAGACCTTCACCGGACGGACACTGGATCTGGCGGACGCGCGTGCCGGAAACTACGCGGGGGCCCTCGACCCTCGCCGGCACGTGGTCGCCAGGCGTACCAACAGCCGACGCCACCGCATCGCGGACAACCTTCTCGGCGGGCCGGAACTCTGCCCCATCGTCAGGCTGACTCCGAAGTTGCGCGACGCGCTCGATTCGGGTCTCGACCAGGAGGCGCGGACGCTCACTGAGACTGCCGAACCATCCGTTCTGGCACGGGCGGTGAGCTATCTCTACACGAAGGAAACACGCTCCTCGTTCGCGCTCGAAGGGGAGACTCCGGACGCCCGTAGGGCTCAACGCTTCGTCGCGGCGCTCAGGGCGGCACCCTCATTCGACCCTGCGGACAAGGCCGCGCTCATTCGCCTGCATGCCGCCATCGTCGATCCCCGCTACTCGGAAAACGACTGGCGAACGGTCCAGAACTTCGTCGGTGAGACGATCGGCGGGTATCGCGAGTTGGTCCACTTCATCTCCCCGAAGCCGGCTGACGTCCCCGGCCTGATGACCGGCTGGACGGCCTCGACTCGTCGCCTGGTGGATGGAGGAATCGACCCTGTGGTCGCGGCTGCGGTCTCGTCGTTCGCGTTTGTCTTCATTCATCCCTTCGAAGACGGCAACGGCCGGATCCACCGCTTCCTCATTCACCATGTCCTCACGAAACGGCAGTTCGGACCGCCGGGCGCGATTCTACCCGTGTCGGCAGCGATCCTTCGCGACCGACGAGGTTACGACGAAGTGCTTGCCGGCTTCTCCGACCCTCTCCTGGACCTGATCGCGTGGCGATGGACTGGAGGCACGAAGGGCTCTTTCGGCCGGACAATGGAGGTGCGGAACGAGACGGTCGATCTCTACCGCTACTTCGACGCCACACCGTTCGCGGAGTACCTGTACGAACGGTTGGCCGAATCGATCCGCCGCGACCTCAGGGAGGAACTCGGTTTCGTTGCGGTATTCGACCGGGCGCTCGAAGGGGTTCGCGACGTCGTGAACATGCCCGATCGTCGAGCGTCCCTGCTCGTGCGTCTGTGCATGCAGAACGAGGGACGCCTTGCCGCCAGGAAGCGAGCCCGGTTCGCCGAACTGACCGACGACGAAGTGGGCGCGATGGAGGAGGCGGTACAGGCGGCGATGGCGGGGGGCTGACCGTAGCCCTTGCCTCGCCCATCCACACGGCGTATTTGTGTCTTCTGGATCCCAGGCTCGTCGTGCCGCCGGGAACCGGTGGCAAGGGTGGGCCGCCGACCCCTGCCCGGAGGTCACGATGGTGGAAGTTGATCGCAAGACCTTCCTCGCAAGCCTTCCCGCTGGTGCTCTCGCCGCCATGTCACACGAGGACAAGGCGGAGGAACTCGAGCACTACATGGAAGAGAAGCTGGACGACCTGATCGCCGCGCGGCGCGCGGGAGCGGACGGGGAGGCCGGCTCCATCATCACCCTTGAGGAGCTGGAGGAGCAGGAAGCCCGCTCTCCTCGCGGCACCGGCCGCCTCTTCATGCCGCGCGAGGACGAGTTCCCGCCGCTGCCCGACAAGCCGACGGTCCTCGACTTCTTCAAGCTGCGGTTCGCGCCGGCCAACCATGTGCTCCAGAGCGCCACGCACGCGCTCCGGACGGGACAGCCCGAGCGGACCGTCTTCGCGTGCCTGATGCACGACGTGGTCCTGAACCTGATCAAGGTGGACCACGGCTGGTGGGGCGCCCAGCTGGTCGAGCCCTACGTGGACGAGCGCATCTCCTGGGGCATTCGGTACCACGCCGCGCTGCGCTTCTATCCGGACGAGGAGTACGGGTACGAGTATCCCGAGATGTACAACCGCATCTTCGGGCACGACTACGTGCCGGAGCCCTACATCAAGCAGGCCTACGAGTACGCGCGCAATCACCGCTGGTACGGCGAGGCGAGGCTGATCACGGTGAACGACACCTACGCGTTCCAGGACGACATGGACGTCGACATCAACGAGTTCACCGACATCATCGGGCGCCAGTTCAAGCAGCCGAAGGAAGGGCTGGGCTACGACAACAGCCCGGTGGCGCACATGTGGCGGACGATCGCGTTTCCGAACAGGCCGCTGTAGGGTTCCCGGCTCACGGCTCCGACGCAAAACCGCAGTAACACGACACCGCAGTAAGGAAACCCACGCCATGAAGACACACCGCACGATCCGGTCCGCCGCGCTGCTCCTCGCGGCCGCGGCCCTTTCGACCACGCAGGCCACCGCGCAGGACGTCGCGCGGGTGGCAGTCAGTCCCGCCACGCTCTCGCTCGAAGTCGGCGAGACGGCGACCGTGTCCGCCACCGCCTACGACGCCGCCGGCAACGTCGTCGACATCCCGTTCCTCTACTTCTCGCGCGGCGGGCGCGGCAGCCTGGCCGTCAACCGCACGACCGGCGAGATCGAGGCGTTCAAGGGCGGCGAGTTCGAAGTCATGGCGCGTGCGCTCGGGCCCGGCCGGATCAGCGGCACGATGACCGTGACCGTCGCCTTCCCGCCGCTCGACCGCATCGAGATCTCCGCGGACGGCGGACGCTACTACGTCGGCGTGACGCTGCGCCACAAGGCCACCGTGATCGACCAGGCCGACGACACGCGCGACGTGCCGGTCACCTGGAACACGTCGGACGAGTCCGTCGCCACGGTCGACCGATTCGGCGTGTTCACGGCCCACGCACCCGGCGAGGTGACGCTTTCCGCCGCCGCAGAGGGAGTGGTCGGCCGGATCACCTACGAGGTCGCCGCCAATCCGGTCACGTCCGTGGCCGTCGAAGCCAGCCAGACACGCGGCCGGACGGGCGACGTCATCCACTTCACGGCCAGCGCGTCGGACGGGTCCGCGACCGTCGACGACATCCCCGTCACCTTCGGCCTGATCGCCGACCCCGACGCCATCGCCACCGCCGACTTCCCGCCGGCCGAAGTCGACGGCCAGGGCCGTTTCGTGGCCTACAAACCGGGCGTCTACACCGTTACCGCGAGCGTCCCGGGCCGGACCGCGCACGCCACGGTCGAGATCCTGCCGCGCCACGTCGCCGAAGAGGTGCAGCTGGTCGGTCACGCGCCGGTGCGCAACGTCTCCACGTCGGATCTCTGGGTGTGGGAGGGCGTCGATGGCCGCGACTACGCGATCACCGGCACGCACAGCGGCCACGGCAGCACGTACTGGTGGGACGTGACCGACCCGGCCAGCCCGGTCCTGACCGATTCGCTCATCGTCGACGCCCGCACGACCAACGACGTCAAGGTGTCGGAAGACGGCGAACTCTGCGTGATCTCGCGCGAGGGCGCGTCCAACCGGCGCAACGGGATCGTCATCGTGGACTGCACCGATCCCCGCAATATCGAGATCATCTCGACCTACGACGACGAGCTCACCGGGGGCGTGCACAACCTGTTCATCTACGAAGACCACGTCTACGCGGTGAACAACGGCATCCGCTTCGACGTGATCAACATCGAGGACCCCGCCAACCCGTACCGCGTGGGCCGCTTCGAACTCGACACGCCCGGCCACGCCATCCACGACATCTGGATCGTGGACGGCATCGCGTACACCTCCAACTGGAACGACGGGGTGGCCGTGATCGACGTGGGCGGCGGCGATCGCGGCGGCAGCCCGGAGAACCCGGTGGAGGTCGCGCGCTTCCGCGACATCGGCGGGGCGACGCACGCCGCGTTCCCGTATCGTAGCCCGACGGGCAGGTTCTACATCTTCATGGGCGACGAGATCGGCGCACCAGCCTTCGACGGGCAGATAGACGACCGCACGCCCCAGTTCATGGCAGGTTACATCCACGTGGTCGACTTCACCGACCCCGAGAACCCCGAAGAGGTGGCGCGTTACGAAATACCGGAGGCCGGATCGCACAACATGTGGATCGACGAGGACCGGCTCTACGCGGCATTCTACCAGGGCGGTCTGCGCGTGCTCGACATCTCGGGCGAGCTGAAGGGCAACCTGTACCACCAGGGACGCGAGATCGCGGTGTACAAGTCGTACGATCCCGACGGCGTGGTGGCGAACGCGCCCTTCACGTGGGGACCGCAGATCCACAAGGGCAACCTGTTCTTCAGCGAGTACTTCTCGGGCATGTGGGCGGTCAAGCTGCAGCCGCGGCGCACGCTGATTCCGTGAGGCGCACGGCTGGACCGGGGGTCGCGGCCGCACTGGCCGCGGTCGCGCTGACGGCCGTGGCCCCGCCCGTCCAGGCCGCCGCACAGTCCTACTGGGTGTACGTCGCGGCCGAATCCGAGGACGAGGTCTCGCTGCTGCGGTACGACGCTGGCGGCGACCTGGTCGTCGAGAAGACGATCACCACCGGGTGGCTCGCGGCCGAGATCGAGGCGCCGCACGGGCTCGCCATGGACCCGGCGGGCGAGTACTGGTACCTCACCCTGGGGCACGGCTTCCCGAACGGCCGCCTCGTCAAGTACGAGACCGGCTCCGACACCATCGTGGGCGTCGCCGACCTCGGCCTCTTCCCGGCCACGATCGCCGTCCCGCCGCACGGCACGGTGGCGCTGGCGGTCAACGCGAACTTCCACGGCGACCACGTGCCTTCGACCGTCACGATCGTCGACCTGGAGTCGATGTACCCGATCGCGGACGTCATCACCTGCACCATGCCGCACGGCTCCCGCTTCAACGCCGACGGCTCCATGCACTACTCGGCGTGCATGATGGACAACCAGCTCGTCGAGATCGACGGCGCCACCCTCGACGTCACCCGGCGCCTCGACCTCATCGCCAACGAGCCCGCGCACGCCCCGACGGACGGGCATATGGCCATGGCACCGCCCGGCGGCCGGAACTGCTCCCCCACCTGGACGACCCCGCACCCCGACGGCAGCCGCGTCTTCGTCCCCTGCAACCGCGGCGACGCCATCCTCGAAGTCGACCTCGACACATGGCGCGTCACCCGCCGCATCGAGGCCCCGGGCGCGCCCTACAACCTGGACCTCACCCCCGACGGCTCGAAGCTCCTCGCCACGCTCAAGGGCAGCGCGCAGCTGGGAATCTGGAATGTCGCAACGGGCGCACTGCTGCACCTCATCGACTCGGAGATGCGCGTCACGCACGGCGTCGTCGTCACCCCCGACGGCCGCTACGCCATCGTGACCGTCGAGGGGATCGGCGGCGACCCGGGCACCGTGGAAGTCATCGACATCGAGGCGGGCACCCGTGTCGCGTCCGCCGAAATCGGCAAACAGGCCGGAGGAATCGCTCTATGGAGGATGGAAGGATGAACAAGCGCGCCGTTCTGCTCGCGGCAACCCTGGCCATGTGGGCCTGTCAGCCGGCTCCCCCGGAGAGTGCGGAGAACGAACCCGGCTGGCTCTGGTCCGACGAACGTGTCATGGAGACCGTCGACGCGGTGCGGGCGGGCCGCAGCCTCCAGCCCGAGTCGTGGCCCGGCGGTGCGCGCGTCGCGGTTCTGCTGTCCTTCGACGTCGACAACGAGACCGTCCTCGGCCTGCGCTACGGCGACGCCACCGTCGGCTCCCTGTCGCAGGGACAGTACGGCGCCCGCGTCGCGCTGCCGCGCATCGTCGACCTCCTCGACCGCGAAGGCATCCCGGCGTCCTTCTTCATCCCCGCCGTCAGCATCATCCTCAACCCCGAACAGGTCGACGTGATCCAGGCCGCCGGCCACCACGAGTTCGCGATCCACGGCTGGATACACGAACTCAATTCCAGCCTCGACGCCGAAACGGAACGTGCCCTGCTCGTCCGAGCCGTCGACTACTTGACCGAGGTCACCGGCACCCGCCCGCTGGGATACCGGGCCCCGTCGTGGAACTTCAGTCCGAACACCCTGGACATCATCCGTGAGATGGGCTTCTTCTACGACTCGTCCCTCATGGCCGACGACCGTCCCTACGAGATCAACGCGCACGGTGAACCGACCGGGATGGTGGAACTGCCCGTCGAGTGGATCATGGACGACGCGCCCCTCTTCAACCCGCGCGGCAACAGCTACTCACACCCGCGCGACGTGCTGGAGGTCTGGAAGGACGACTTCGACGGCGCCTACGAGGAGGGCACCATGTTCCTCCTGACCATGCACCCGCACGTGATCGGCCACCGGTCGCGCATTGTCGTGCTGGAGGAGCTGATCGACTACATCCAGGGGCACGACGGCGTGTGGTTCGCGACCCACCTGGAAGCCGCGCAGTACGTGAAGGAGCAGGCAGGGCTGTAAACGTTGGACAAGGTTCCAGGTGGCATCGGACGCTCCGCTTCGATCCTGCTCGCTTTGTGGTCGGTCAGCTGCGGAGACCCGGGTGCTCGACAGGATTCCTTGGGTCCACCGGACAGTGTAGCCATCAGCGCACCACTGCCCCTCCTGGTTCTGGGCGACTGGTCGGGCGATGGCGGCACCGACTTCCAGGACATCGTCGGTGCATTTGCAGACAGCGAAGCCGGAGTCCTGGTAATCGGGAATGCGGGCGATGGTACGGTCAGGCTCTTCAGCACTGATGGAGACCCGCGCAGGAGCCTGGGTGGCATCGGCGATGGGCCGGACGAGTTCCAGAGCCTGGACGGAGTGTTCGAGTACCGGGGTGATTCGGTGCTGGCATTCGACCAACGGGAGTACCGGGCTTCGCTGTGGCCGTATGAAGGGGGCCGAGTCCGGTGGGTGTCAATCGAGGATCTGCCGGCCGGTCTGCGCTTCCCGACCCTTCATGGCTCCCTGCGAGACGGAAGATTGCTGTGGACGGCAGAAGCGTTTGACGATCGGTACGACGACCCTGGATCCTCGCATTCGCGTTTCGTAACGGTCTTTCTCACGTCCCCGGAGGGCCGTGGGTTCCAAGCGGTCGGGGAGACCGCTGGGGCCATGCTGTACCGGTATCGTTTTTCCAGGTTCGCGAGGGGCATGGCTCCGTTTTCCGCACAATCGTTCGCGGCGGCCGACGATTCCGTTGTCTACTTCGGTTCGACCCGGTTTCCCCGGGCGATGCGCGTCAGCTCCGCCGGGATGCCACTGGAATCCGTACGCTTCGATTCAGGCAGGAGGGCCGTCTTACCTGCGCAACTGGAGGCCGACATCGCGATCCGCAGGAGTGAGGTGGAACGAATGCCCCCGACGCCGCTTCGAGCCGCGAGGCTGGCCGAACTGGAGCTCCTGCCATATCCCGATTCTCTTCCCGCAATGGGCGCGATCGTCGTCGGTCGGGACGGCCGACTGTGGGTGGCCGACTATGTGGCACCGCAGAACGGAGCGTATCAGGCTTTTCCGGGATCCCGCAGGTGGGCGGCCTACTCCGAACTCGCAAGGAGACGTCAAGCCTACCACTTTCCGGACAGGATCAGGCTCTTCTGGGCGGACGAAGCCATGGCGGTCGGCGTCGTCCAGGATTCGCTGGACGTCGAGCGGATCGTGGTTGCTCCCGTCCCCACAGAAGAGGGAGACGGCAGCCGGTGAAGCGGCTCGGACGGTAAGGGATTGCGCGCGCCTGGGACTGCCGTCACGGGGTTGGCCCCTGTTGCTAGCACACAATGCTAGCATTACACTTGTCGATGGTACAGAACTCACCAGTTGACTGCGGTGTGCCTGCTCTGAAGAGGAAAGGCGTTGCGATAATGGGTTCAACGATTACAGTCCGCCGTATCCGTGCGGGTGACAAAGCCTGGCTGAAGCGTGAGGCGCGTCGGGCCGGTGTTTCCATGGAAGAGTTCGTCCGTCGGCTCATTCGCGGGGAACGGGAGAGGGCTCGAAGGCTCGTCAAGCCCTCCGAGGTCTTCCGACGCCACTTTGGTGCTGAGCATGGCGTCGAGCTTCCCGCGCGTAGTGGTTACGGTTACAGGCAGGTCAAGTTCCGGAACGTGGAGTAGCTCGCGGTGTCATATCTGCTCGACACGAACGTCGTCTCGGAGATGATGCGTCCCCACCCCGAGACGCGGGTCGCACGGTTTCTGGACCGCGTCGGCGGCGGTAGACTCAATATGAGCGCGATCACGGCCTGGGAGATTCTCAACGGGATTGGCCGCCTCGATCACCAGTCACGTCGAGACGACCTTGGACGACGATTCCGCAACGTCATGACGCTGATCTTCGAAGACCGCGTACTCGACTGGACCGTGGCCGATGCCGAAGAATGTGCCCGCATCATGGAGGACAAGCGAAGGTTGGGAGAGCCCCTCGACAGCCATTTGCCGGACGCGATGCTCGCCGGAACGGCGGCGAGCCGCGGGCTGGCGCTCGTGACGCGCAACACGCGCGACTTTCGCAACACGGGCATCGCCGTGATCAATCCGTGGGACGAAGTGCATGCCTAGCGGGAGACCTGCCGCGCCGGCCGTGGTCGCGCTGGCCGCGGTGCTGGCGGCCACGTGTTCCGGCCCAGGCGAAGCGCCGCAGGAGCTGGCCGGCATCCAGGCCGCGACCTCACCCTGCGACGACGCGCCACTGCGGAGCGGCGCCACGCTCACGCCGAGCCGCGACCTCTACTGCGTGTTCCTCACCGCGCGCCCGGGCCTCGAAGGCATGTCGGGACGCCTCGAACTGCGCCCGCCCCATTCCCCCTTCGGCGTCGCGGTCAATGCCGCCGGGAACCACCTGTACGACGGCATCCTGACGCTCGAAGGCATCCCCGATCCCGCCACCCTCGGCGACTACAGCCACATCGTCGCGTGGCTGGCCACCCCGCTCTTCGACACGGTCGTGAACCTCGGCCCGGTCGGCAACGGAACGCGCAGCATCGGCGAGATCAGCCTCAACAAATTCATGATCCTGGTGACGGCCGAGCCGCGGCCCGACGCCCCCGAGTGGGAAGGGCGGCTTCTGCTGCGCGCAACCTCGCCCAGCGCGCGCATGTCCCCGCCCGATCTGCAGGAGTACATCTTCGGGGCCACCGGGACGGGCGGGGACGACGCCGGGATGGCCGGTCACGGACACGGCGGCGGGGGCAACGGGCCATGGCCACGCCCATCCATGATGCCCGGTTTGACGATGTTCCCCGCGCTGATGGCGCTGGACCCGCCCGGCGCGAGCCCCTTCCTGCCCGGCGCCGATATAGACGTCGCAAGCCTGCCGCTGGCGCGGCCCCGCGACGTGATCCGACTCGGCGACGGCGACGAGATCGACCTGGACGCCGGGCTGGTGCGGCGGCGGATCCGCAGCCGCGACTACGTCATGTACGGCTTCAACGGCCAGTACCCGGGACCGCTCCTGCATGTCCCCGAGGCCGCCACGGTCACCGTGAACTTCACCAACTCGATCGCCTGGCCGACGACCATTCACTGGCACGGCCTCCGCCTCGACAACGCGTCGGACGGGGTCCCCGGAATCACCCAGGAACCGGTCGAGCCCGGCGAGACCTTCCGCTACGAAATCCACTTCAAGGATCCCGGCCTCTACTGGTACCATCCCCACCACCGCGAGGACGTGCTGAAGGACCTGGGCCTCTACGGCAACATGCTCGTCGAGCCGCGCCAGCCCGACTACTTCGGGCCGGTCGACCGCGAAGAGTTCCTCATGGTCGACGACTTCCTCATGACCGGCGACGAGCCCCTGCCCTTCGGCATGGAGCGCACCACGCACGCGTTCATGGGGCGCTTCGGCAACCTGATGCTGACCAACGGCGAGCCGGACTATGAGCTGGACGTCACCGCAGGCGAGGTGATCCGCCTCTACCTGACCAACGTGTCGAACACGCGCACGTTCAACCTGTCGTTCGAGCGCGCGGAATCCGGCGGCCAATCAACGGCCGCGCGCATGAAGGTGGTCGGCACCGACGTGGGCGCCTTCGAGCGCGAGGAGTGGGTCGAGAGCATCGTGCTGAGTCCGGCCGAGCGCTATATCGTGCACGTGCGCTTCGACGAGCCGGGCGCCTACGCGCTGCTCAACCGCGTGCAGGGGATCGACCATCTGGGCGGCAGCTTCTTCTCGGAGACGGATTCGCTGGGCGTGGTCCGTGCGGCCGCAGCCGCCACGGGGCCGGACGGGTCACCCACGGGGCCGGACGGGTCGCAGTCACCCGCCGGGACCGCGTTCGACAGCCTTCGCACGAACCTCCATGCCGCGCGCGAGATCGCTCTGCTGCGGGAGCATTTCGACGATCCCATCGACTACGAGCTCACGTTCACGCTGGAGGCATCCGGCATCCCGTTCGTGGTGGACCGGCTGATGCGCTTCGACTCCGCCTACTTCCACCCGGTGGAGTGGAGCGGCACGATGCCGATGATGAACTGGAACTCGTCGTCCGAAGAGGTGCGCTGGATCATCCGGGAGCCCTCGACCGGGCGTGAGAACATGGACATTGCCTGGGATTTCGAGGTGGGCGAAGTGGTCAGGATCCGCCTGCACAACGAGCGGCGGTCCTTCCACGCCATGCAGCACCCCTTCCACATCCACGGCCAGCGCTTCCTGGTGCTCAGCCGCAACGGGGTCCCGAACGAGAACCTCGCCTGGAAGGACACCGTGCTGCTGCCGACCGGCACCACGACCGACATCCTGCTGGAGATCACCAATCCGGGCCAGTGGATGGCCCACTGCCACATCTCGGAACACCTGGAGTCGGGGATGCGGATGCTGTTCGGGGTGACCGATCCGGCGACGCCGGGGGGCGGCGGCTAGCGCGGTAACGGTCGGCAGCCGGCGAGGCGACCGACGGCCTGGCGCGTGCCGTTCACCTCCGCGCTTCCCAGGCCGCCGCCAGGCCACGGTCGAAGGTGACGAGGTCGCGAGGCTCGTGGCGGATGCAGCAGGCCAGGTGGACGAGGTCGCGAGCCTCGAGCCCGGGATAGCGGTCGGCAAGACCGCGGGCCAGTTCGATGTCGGTCCGTTCGACCGGCCACACCTCCGACACGGTGGCGTCGACGAGTTCGAAGGCCGCCGTGGCCGAGCCCCGTCTGCCAAGCTTGACATATCGGTGCAGGATTTCCTGCAGGACCTCTGTCGAGGTCACCAATCGAACACCCCGGAGGCTCGCATCGCGGAAGAAGTCTCGCGCCTGGTGCTGGAGAGGATGCTCCGACCCCACGAAGTACATGAAGACATTCGTGTCGACGAAGATCAATCGACCTCCAGGTCGGGATACCGCGTCTCCACGAGTATCCGCTTGATTTCGGGCCAATCCGGCTCGCGGGATCCGGGAGGATGCCGCGCATCGCAACGCGCGGCGAACTCACGCAACTCCTCGACGGTGTATAGCCGGGGACGGACCGACGCCAGCTTCTGCTCCGCCGCCTCGCGCATCCACTGTCCCAGCGACTTCCCCTCGCGCTCGGCCTGTGCCTGATATCGGACCTTGGCGGTCTCCTTCACGACGAAATGTATGCGTGACATGGCAGCATCCTGTGCAATAAAGTGGTGCATGATACCATATAGTGGTGCAAGACACGTGTCAAGGCAGCAGCGCGGGTAGCTGGCCGGCCGGGCGGGGGGCCGACGCGCCCGCCGGGCCGACCCTACCTCGCCGCCTCCAGCCTCCCGTCCACAAACACCCAGCGCGGCAGGACCCGATAGTCGAACGGGTGCCCCTCGAGAATTACGAAGTCGGCGTCCTTGCCCACCTCGATACTGCCGACGCGATCGTCCATGTCGAGCATCTCGGCGGCGTTCAGCGTCGCCATCTTCAGCGCTTCGATCTCGGGCACCCCGTTGCGGAACGCCCACGCCGAGTTGAGGATCGGTTCCCCGCCCAGGCGCCCGATCGGCGAGGCGCGGCGCGATGCGCCCGGGCCGTAGAACGCCACCTTCACGCCCGCGCGGCTCAGGATCGCGGGACCTTCGACGCTCCAGCCCTCGCCGCCGCCGCGGATGTCCGAGGCGTAGCTTCCGGAATTGCCGAGAATGACGCCGGCTCCAAGCGCCGCCAGTTCGTCCGCGAATCTGTGTGCCTCTACCCCTCCCGTGACGACGAGCCGCAGGTCGTAGAGGCTCGCCAGCGAAATCGCCGACCTGATTTCCGCTGCCCGGTCGGCGTGGACCACGGCGGGGACTTCTCGCCGCAGCACCGGCAGGAGCGCCTCCATGCGCGGGTTGTATCCGGGGTCGGTGGGGCTGGCGCCGGGACCCCGAGCGTTGGCGTAGGCGCGCGCCGAGTCCAGGGTCTCCATGATCACGGCGGGTTCTGAAAGACCCCAGCCGGTGGCCGCCGCGAAAGTCATCGAGAACACCATGCTCGCAGGCTCGCGGCGCACCATCTTCTCGAAATCCATCCCCGGCGTCTTGATCACGACTCCGCTGCCGCCGATACGGTTGGCCGTGCCGGGGGTCACGTGGATCGCGGTCACGCCGATGTTCGTGTTCACCCGGTACGACGGGAACCATGGATCGACCGCGTAGAGCGCGTTCATCTCCGGGACGATCGGCCCCGTGAGTTCGTCGTTCTGCACCTGCCACTTCAGATCGCCGATCCAGTCGTTGGGAAAGGCGCGCGCGATAATCGTCCCGGGCATGACGACGCGGCCGCCGATGTCCATGACGGGCACGTCCGCCGGCGGGACGGCACCGGTCTCGACGACAGTGAACCGGCCGCCATCGACTACCAGGGTCGCGTCTTCGATGGCCCCGTCGCTGATCGTGAAGACGTGTGCGCCGGTGATCGCGAAGGCCTCGTCGTCCGGCGCGATCGTCCCCGTCACCGGCCCGAACGGCCCCACCGCGCGGGGTTCGTCCGGCTGAGGCGGACGGGCGCGTTCATACTCGATTCGGCCGTCCACGATCACCCGCTCGATCCGGTCAGCCGTCAGATCAAGGAAATGCCCGTCGAGCAGCACCAGGTCCGCGTCCTTGCCCGTCTCGATGCTGCCCACCCGGTCCTGCAGCCCCATTGCGCGGGCCCCGTTGATCGTCATCACCTCAAGCGCCTGCCCGTCGGTGAGACCGTGGCGCGCCAGAAACGCCCCGTATTCGCGGAAGTCCTTGAAGTGCTGCCGCGACATGTCGGTCTGGATGCTGGCGTGGACACCCGCGTCGAGCAGCACCTTGAGCAGGTTGATGGGCTCGGGATCGTTGAAGTACTGGACGATCATCATCGGGCCAATGACCGGGATGATCTTCGTGCCCGCGAGCAGGTCGACCATCGGGAAGACCTCTTCGGCGTGGGCGAGCGCCAGCCGGTCGATGAAGCCGTACTTCCGCGCCAGCCGCATCACCATCATCGTCTCGCTGGGGTAGTGCGTGTGCGCGTGCACCATGACGTCGCCGCGGATCACCGCCGCGAAGGCCTCCAGCCGCTCGCTGTGCTCGGGGGCCGGGCCCCGGCCGGCCGCGTGGGTCTCCTGCCGTTCCACGTATTGCTTCGCCCGACGGAAGTAATCGTCCGCTGTGGCGTACCACCCCATCACGGTCTGGGGCGTCTCACCAGGCCGCAGTTTGACGAGCGGACGCACCGCCATCTTGAGGTCGACATAGGGCTTGAGGATCATGTCGGGGCCGGGTTCGCGCTTCATCTTGAGCGCCACCGACTGCCCGCTCGAAATGACGCCGCTGCCCGAGCGCGTGATCACCGAGGTCACACCGCCGGAAAGCGCGACCTGGATCGTGGGATCGTCGAGGTCCAGGTGCTCGACCGCCTTCCACTCGGCGGTGACGGGCCCGCCAGCCCGCGACCAGCTCATCCGGTTCAGCGCGAAATGTGTGTGGGCGTCGATCATCCCCGGGATCACGACCTCCGCCTCGTAGACGCGCGCGTCGGGCGGCGGCGCGACAGTCGACCCCACCGCGGCGATGACCCCGTCGCGAATCAGGATCTCACCCGGTGTAAGGGTGCCGTTGGTGACAGTGTGAACCGTGCCGCCCCGGATGAGAATCGGCACGTCCTGCGCCGATGTGGGCCACGGTGCACCTGCGAGAAGGGTCACGATGACCAGCACGGTCGTGGCCAGCGCGCCGACGGGACCCGGGCACGGCCGCCGGGGCACGCATCCGCCAATCATGGCCGTCCACCCGGATCCACCCGGTCCAGGAACGGCCCCACCTCGAGCAGCACGACATCGTCGCGCTTCCGCAGTTCGCGCAGGAACGGGCCCTTGTGTCCCGCGCCGTAGGTCAGCAGGAAGCGCGCGCCCTCGCCCCGGTGCGCGTCGAGCGCGCGTTCGATGTTCGCCCAGTGCGATGCGTTGATCGGGTCCCAGCCGCCGGGCCCCAGGTCCTCGTCGAAGAGACGGGCGTAGACCTGCATGCGGATGTCGTACGCCTCGTCGTAGGCGTCGGTGTGGATCCAGCGGGGATCGTCGCCGGCACCGCCGGCCGCCAGCGCCTCGGCGGACCGCGCGGCGGCGGCGCGGTACTCGGCCCATTGCTCCGCCCGCTCCGGTTCATTTGCGTAGGCGTCCAGGTACGCGGCCCGGAAGTCGGACATCGGCTCGGTCCAGCCCGCGGTCGGAATGACGTTGAAGTCCAGTTCGCGCGACAGCGGAAAGAGACCCTCCATGTACTCGGGGAACCGGCGCACGCGCGGCTCCTGCACCGTTCCGGTTGCCTGGTACTCGGCTCGGGCCCTGTCCCAGCGGTTCGGCGGAATCTCGGTGAGCCAGTAGTCGGGATCGATCTCGCGAACCAGGTCGCGAAACACCTCGAGGCTGAACAGCTCGCTGGTCTCGTGGCCGCTGTGGATCACACCCACGACGACGACTTCGCTGGGCGCCGGCGGGGCGGCGCTCGGGGCCCGGGCGGCCTCAGCACCCGCTGGCGGGGCGGTGCTCGGGGCCCGGGCAGCCTCGGCGTCCGCTGATGGCCCGGCGTCCGCTGACGGCCCGGCATCCGTTGCCGGAACCAGCTCGACCAGGGTGCCGGCGACCTCGTTGGCCACGAAGACGCGCTCACCGTCAGGATGGACGCGGACGACGATCGGCTGCGCGCCGACTTCGATGATCTGCGCGACCGTCCCCGCATCGACATCCACGACCGAGACGGTGCTTCCACCCGCGTTGTTGACGACGGCGTAGCGCCCGTTGCCGGGAACCGCCACCGAGAAGGGGCGCGGACCGAGCCCCGAGACCCGCCCAGTAACCTCGAACGATGCCGTGTTGATGAACGCGACCTCGTCGGAGCCGCCGCAGGCCACGATGTAGGTGACTTGATCGGGGGTGAGCGCGCCACCGGCCGGCCCGGGACAGACTTCGACGGTCGCGTCCGTCTCGGCGTTGAGCAGGTCGATCACCGACACGGTTCCCGCGTCCAGATTGGGCACGAACGCGTGCGAGCCGTCCCACATCACGTCGGCGGGATAGGGGCGGTCGCCGGTCTCGTGGGACCGGAGCGGCGTGCCGGCACGGGTGTCCACCACCCAGAGACGGTCGGCGAACTCGCTCGTGACCCAGGCCTGGCCGCGCACGGTGCCGGGCGTGAAGAGAGACGGCCCTGCGCCGACGTTCCAGACCGCGCCGGCGATGCGCTGGCCCGCGCCGTCGAGCGCAATCAGCGTGGAGTCGCGGAACTGGCTGACGAGCCAGCCGTCACCGGCGCGAATGAGGTCGAGGGGGGTCGTGCCCGCGTCCCACCGGGCGACCACGGCCGGGCCCGCAAGGTCAACGACCGCGATCTGTCCGTCGCCGCTGAGCGCAACGTATGCCGTATCGCCGTCCGCGCTGAAGCGGATGCCGTGTGGGGCGGCGCCGACCTCGATCGTCGCGCCGATACGGAAGGGACCCGTGTCGCCCGGCGGGTCGTCCGCCGCGCAGCCCGACACCACCACAACCGACACCACGACAACCGCAGCAAGCCGGACTGCCAGCCAGATCAAGCGCCGCACCATTACCTCCCTCAACCGGTCAGTCGTTGTCTTCCTCGGCGTGTCGCCGGGCGATCGCGGCAAGCTTCGGCTCTATGGATGTCATCACCGCCGCGAAGAGCACGAGCGCCCAGCCCACCGAGAGGGTCAGGTGTACGCCGACCAGTATTCGGGCAGCCGCCGAGACCGGGGTGACGGCCGCGTAGTCCTGGGCGAGGGCGGTGAAGAAGGAAAAGGACAACCAGCCGGTGATCCCCGTGCCGGCGTTGGCGAAAGCGCCGGGGCTGAAGCGCTCCAGCGTCCCGTAAAAACCGGCGAACAGGAACATGATCGTGAGGTAGCCGAGCGCGAACCCGCCGATGGGAACCCACATGACCCGAAGGTAGGCGGCAAGCTGACCGTACACTGCCAGCCGCGGACGGAGCCAGTTGGCGGCGGTGCGCCCCGCGAGAAACGCGACCATCGGGATCGCGACCAGCGCAAGGATCCCGGCGATGAGGAGCAGCACGGTGTCTTCCTGCATGATGCCGAATCCGTACGCGACTCCCATCAGGACGGGCAAGGCCACCGCGCCGAGGACCAGGAGTCGGGGAGGCCGGGCGTCACGCCACCCCTTGCGCCTGTGGCAGACCAGACCGACCAGCAGCGCCGTCCAGGGCGTGGCCATGAGCGGGTACGCCGCCATGAGCGGCCACATCAAGACATCGCCGACGACCAGCGCCGGAATTATGCCAAAGCCCAAAAGAACGGCCAGAATGAAGGTCTCGCGACTGACGTCCCGGTAACTGGACAGCGACGAGCGACCGAGTCCGTCGATCAGACCGATCGCCAAGGGGGTGCTTGGCGGGATGACGATGCCCAAACCGAGATACTGAGCGCTGGTCAACAGCGCGGTGACGACGCCGACCGCCGAGCCGATCAGAATACCGGTCCACAGGCTGCCCTGTGCGCCTCCCCGGAGGCCGACGCCCACGCCGATCGCCAAGCCGCAGCCCGCTCCCAGCCAGACATTGGCGTGATCTCCGGTGATCGCGTAGCCGAAGGTCAGGACGACCAGGCCGATGGCGGCCGCCATCCGGATCCCCAGCCAGATCAAACGGCTCACGATTCTTCCTCCGGGTGGCGTCTGGCGGTCACGGCGATGGTCGGCGGTGGTCGTTCTAGCGTTGCCCGAACGAGATGTATCCCCCCATCTGAAACAGCACGATGGAAGGGTCGCGCGAGAAATCCCCGAAGTGGACAATGAAGCGTGCCCCGTATTGCCGCCCCAACGTGAAACTCGCCCCTACGGTTTCGGAGACCTCCCCGTTGTCATACTCGATGCCCAGGCGAACCGCCGGGCGAACGAACCAGCTGGAACGTCCGAGCAGGACCGACGCTCCGAGCCGGTTGGCCGTCCCCGCCAGATCGACGCAGCGGTAGTTCTCCACCATGCCGTAAAGGGACACCGGTCCGGCGAGGTACCCGTTGATGCCGACATATTGTGCAGGGCACGCGACGCTGTTGCCTCCCACGATGCCGGCTTCGAGCATGAACCGGCCCGGCTCATCCTGCGCCTGTGCCTGCGCCTGCGAGGGCAGCGTGGCCAGACACACGAGCAGCAACTTCCGCATGTGTCGGACTCTCCATTCTCTTCGGCCGGGGATGCTCCGATTCATCGGCGACGCTTCGTTTTCTGATTCCGCCCGACGATGCATGACATGGCTCGTGGGGCACGAGCGAAACCTGATTGCGAGCACCCATCCGCAGCAAGTCCGACCGTCGCCGAGTGCTGGCCGCACCGGGGGGGCTCGACAGACCACGATGTATTACCCAACATACTCTTTGCCAACAATATTGTTGCCAACAATTCTGATGGGAATCGTGAAGGATGGCCATTGCGACCAAAAGCTACAATCCAGGATTCCTCTCGGACTCCGAGTTCAGGGAGATGTTCTGCGTGAGGGTGGGCGAGCTTCAATCGCTTGTCGAGACCCTGCGGGAGAATACGGGCAGTTCCAACCAGCATGTGATTGTCGTTGGCCCTCGGGGCAGCGGGAAGACGACGCTTCTCCTCAGGGTCGTGTCGGAGATCCGATCCGATTCCGCGCTCTCGTCCCGCCTGCATCCGATCATGTTTGCGGAGGAGAGCTACCGCGTTGGAACCTGCGGTGAGTTCTGGCTGGAGTGTCTGTCCCGGTTGGCTCAGCAGGAGCCTCTTGGCCACGAAGGTGCTGACCTGCGGCGCACGGTGGAAGAGATCTGGAAGGAGGGAGACGACAGGTTGCTGCGCGAACGATGCCTGGGCGCACTGCTTGATTTCGCCGATCGGGAAGGGAAACGGCTGGTTCTTGGAGTGGAGAGTCTCAACATGATGTTCTCCGACATGATGGATGATGATGCTGGATGGTGCCTGAGGAAGACGCTCCAGACCGAGCCGCGCATCATGATGATCGGGACGGCGACGAGCCGGTTCGGCGAGATGGACAGACCTGATCGGGCGCTGTTCGACCTGTTTCGCGTGCTGACTTTGCGGCCACTGGACAGAGACGAGAGTGCGGTTCTCTGTGAGCGGGTAGCCGGCAAGTCGCTGGAGCCGGGGGCGGCTCGGCGGCTGCAGATCCTCCGGAGGCAGTCCCAGATTACTGGCGATCCTGGTCCAGTTTTCCACGACCAGGTCATTCCTTACCCTCATGGCTGACCTGCTGGACCTGGTGGACGAGCACACGGCGTATTTCAAGAGCCACCTAGAGTCCCTGCCCGCCCAAGAGCGGCGCGTATACCTGGGTCTCCTAGAGCTCTGGAAACCGGCGACTGCCCGTGAAGTAGCCGAGCGAGCGCGAACGGAGGTCAGCAAGTGTAGCTCCCAGCTCAAGCGACTGATCGGACGCGGCGTGGTGTCGCACGTCGGCGGTACGAGTCGTCGCAAGCACTACTACGCCAGCGAGCGCCTCTACAACATCTACTACCTCCTGCGTCGAAGCCGTGGTGCCGAAAGCCGGGTCGGGGCGCTGATCGAGTTCATGGACGCGTACTATTCCCGAGCGGACCTGGCCAGGCTTGTGGATGACGAGGCCCCACGGTATGACAAGACCACGGTCCTCAATCTGCGTTTCGAGGCGCATCAACTCCGGTTGTTGTCGTGCATCGGGCTGAGGGATACTCCCGCGGCGCTGAGCGACACCCAAGCCGTCCTTGGAATCATGTCGCAACTCGATGCTATTCCCGACGGGCTGATCGGAACCCTGCTGTCCGCTACCCTGCTCCTCGGCTTCCCCCAAATGGCGACCCTCATCCGTGAGTCACCGTCGGCTGATCGCCTGCTACCACTTACGACCGCGCTTGAACTGGAGATGGGACTGCACCCCAGAGTTGCGATCGAAGTCCAGAAGGTGGCGGAGGACATTCGGTTGGATCTCGCACAAGTTCATGATCGTTCCAAAGCCTTGTAGGAGAAGGTGACGAAGGGCACGGTAAGGCGATGAACGGCCAACTCAGCCCCAACGCCCAGGCGATCCTGCTCCTGACCGCCCCGCTCATCGCCGGGCGGTCGCGTTCGTCCGTCAGGCCTTTGACCTCGGCGACTACAACAATCTGGTGCGGCACCTTCGCGACACCGAAATGCAACCAGCGGACCTCCTCGATCCCGAAGGCTTGAGGGAACTCGACGACTCGTGGTCGGCGTTGAAGACCAGGCGAACCCTGCAAGATGTTCGTCGACTTCTCGAACGAGGGTTCCTTCTGGCCCAGGCAATGGAGCGTTGGAGCGCGCGCGCCATCTGGGTGCTCACAAGACCGGACGACGACTACCCCACTCGGCTTCGGAAGAAGATGCGAAGCAAGGCTCCGCCCGTGCTCTACGGTTGTGGCGACCGGGGCTCTCTGAACCGTGGCGGACTGGCGGTGGTCGGCTCGCGAAAGGTGAACGAGGGGCTCATCGAATACACGGAAGGCGTTGGGCGATTGGCCGCCGAAGCGGAGGTACCAATTGTCTCCGGCGGGGCTCGTGGCGTCGATCAGGCGGCCATGCGGGGATCCCTTGAGGCGGGTGGGCGTGCGATCGGCGTCTTGGGGAATGACCTCGAACGCGCCGCGCTGAACCGCAGGAATCGCGAGCCACTCATGGACGGACGGCTGGTGTTGGTCTCCTCCTTCGATCCTGCAGTCCGGTTCCGCGGTTGGCAGGCAATGGAGCGCAACAAGCAGATCTACGCGCTGGCGGACGCGGCGCTGGTCGTGAACTCCGATCTTGGGCATGGCGGCACCTGGGCGGGCGCTACCGAGCAACTGGGGAAGCTGCGTTACGTGCCGGTGTATGTCCGCTCAACCCGAGAGCCGTGCCGAGAGCTCGAGGAGTTGGTTGTGCGCGGTGCGGGCAGGTGGGGGACGCCAAAGACGTCTTCCGTCCTTCGCGAGATCGTGCTTAATGACGCACCAGGCGGTGATCCCGGGTGCCCGGCGTGATACCGACCCGCCCGCGCGGAGCCATGCCTACTGGCGCAGACCCCGGACCGGGACCACAATGGCTGTTGCGCAGGCGGAAACGGGATTGAGCCTGCCGTGACAACGCCGAACCCCCGGAAGGAGACCATCGGATGACCGATTTCCCGCAAAACCGCTCAGGGTGGGGGGCAGCCGCGCCCGCCCCGCGCACCGCAGTCGGCCTGCGCGCCGCGGCCGGCCTGCGCGCCGCGCTCGCCCGGCTCGCCGCCGCCGCCGTTCTGCTTGCCGTTGCTGTCCTGCCTGCCGATGCGCAGCGTCCCGCGCCGGACTCGGAGGCCGCTGCGTACGTGGCCGTCGATGCCGGCGTGGTGGCCTTGCAGGGCGTCACTCTGCTTGACGGCACCGGGGGTCCTGCCGAACGCAACCGGACGGTCGTGATCGAGGGGACGCGGATTACCGCCGTCGGCGCCGCAGGCGACGTGGCGATCCCCGACGGGGCGGAGGTGCTCGATCTGGCCGGCCACACCGTCATGCCGGGGATGGTCGGGCTTCATAATCACCTCTTCTACATGGCTGCGGGCGGACGCATGCATCCGATGAGCTACACCGGCCAGCGGCTCTACCTGGGTTCGGGGGTCACGACCATACGCACCACGGGCAGTCTCGCGACGTATGCGGAGCTGAATCTGAAGGATGAGATCGAGCGGGGGCTGCAGCCGGGGCCGCGGATCCACATCACGGCGCCGTACATGACGGGGGATGAGAGCCTGAACATCATGACGCGGTTCAGGAGTCCCGAGCAGGCGCGGCGTTTCGTGCGCTACTGGGCGGCGGAGGGGGCGACCTGGCTGAAGGCGTACACGACGATCAGCGGCGAGGATCTGGCTGCGGCCATTGACGAGGCCCACAGGATGGGGCTAAAAGTGACCGGACACCTGTGTTCGATCAGCTTCACCGAGGCGGTCGAGCTGGGGATCGACAACATCGAGCACGGGCTGGGTACCAACAGCGACTACGTGCCGGGCAAGGCGGAGGACGAGTGTCCGCCCGACCTCTGGGACGCCGCGGAGGCGGTGGACGTGGAGGGGCCCGAGGTGGCGGCCACGTTCGATGCGATGATCGAGAACGACGTGGCGATGACCTCGACGCTCGCGGTGTACGAGCTGTTCGTGCAGGGGCGGCCGACGCGCGATGCGCGCACGCTCGCCGCGATGGCGCCCTCGGTGCGCGAGGACTACCTGGCCGCGAAGGCCGAGATCGACGAGATCGGGCGTCCGCCGGAGGGCTTCCTGAACGCGATGGCGTACGAGAAGAAGTTCCATGACCGGGGAGGGGTGCTGGCCGCAGGCGTCGATCCGACCGGCAACGGCGGCGCGCTCGCGGGCTACGGCGACCAGCGCAACTACGAGCTGTTCATCGAGGCGGGGTTCAGCCCCGAGGACGCGGTGATGGTGCTCAGCGCGAACGGCGCCCGCGTGCTGGACGTGTTCGACGACCTGGGCACGGTCGAGGCCGGCAAGATCGCGGACCTGGTGGTGATGGCGGGCGATCTGACCGCCGACCCGTCGGTGATCCGCAACGTGACCATCGTCTTCAAGGACGGGATCGGGTATGATTCGCCGGCCATGCTCGACGACGTCACGGGACGCGTGGGAATCAACCAGTAGAGGAGTGGTAGCGATGAAGATGACAAGAGCCGCGTGGTGCGCGGGCGTTGCAATGGCGCTGTGGGGCCTTTTTGCCGTGGGCCCGCTTGCCGAAGACCTGTCCGCCCAACGGCCCGCGGAGGGGTCCGCGGCCGCGGGGTACGCCGTCGTGGACGCGGAGGCGGTCGCGCTGACGGGGGTGACCCTGATCGACGGCACGGGGACGCCCGCGCGCACCGGTCAGACGGTCGTGATTCAGGGCAGCCGCATCGGTGCGGTGGGACCCGACGGGCAGGTGGACATCCCCGGCGGCGCCGAGGTGATGGACATGTCCGGTCACACGGTCATGCCCGGGATGATCGGGCTGCACAACCACCTCTTCTACACGGCCGCGGGCGGGCGGTCCGCGCAGCTGACCTACAGTGCGCCGCGGCTCTACCTGGGCAGCGGGGTCACATCGGTGCGCACGACGGGGAGCCGGCAGCCGTACGCCGAGCTCAACCTGCGCGCCGAGATCGAGGCGGGGCGGACGCCGGGGCCGCGGATCCACATCACGGCGCCGTACATCACGGCGGGCGGCGGCATTTCCGGAATGACCATGCTCGAGTCGCCCGAACAGGCGCGCCGCTTCGTGCGCTACTGGGCCGCCGAAGGGGCGACCTGGCTGAAGGCGTACACCAACATCCGCACCGAGGAGCTGAGCGCGGCGATCGACGAGGCGCACGCGCAGGGAATCAAGGTCACGGGGCACCTGTGCTCGATCAGCTTCACCGAGGCGGTGGCGCTGGGGATCGACAATATCGAGCATGGGCTCGCCACGAACAGCGACTATTCGCCGGGCCGCGGCCGGGACGAGTGTCCGCCGGGTCTCTGGGACGAAGCGACCTCGGTCGACGTGAACGGTCCCGAGGCGCAGGCGACGTTTCGTGCGATGATCGACGCGGGCGTGGCGATGACCTCGACGCTGGCGGTCTACGAACTCTTCATCCAGGGGCGGCCCACGCGTGACGCGCGCACGCTGGAGGCAATGTCGCCGGCGGTCCGCGAGGACTACATGGCGGCGAAGGCGCAGATCGACGAGGTCGGGCGCGACCCCGAGGAGTTCCGCAACGCCATGGCCTACGAGAAGGCGTTCTACGACGCGGGCGGCGTGCTGGCAGCGGGCGTCGACCCGACCGGCAACGGCGGCGCGCTGCCCGGTTACGGGGACCAGCGCAACTACGAGCTGCTCTCGGAGGCGGGATTCGCGCCCCACGAGGTGGTCCAGGTGCTCAGCGCCAATGGTGCGCGCGTGCTGGACGTGTTCGACGACCTGGGCACGGTCGAGGCCGGGAAGATCGCGGATCTCGTGGTGATGAGCGGCGACCTGACCGCCGACCCTGCTGTGATCCGCAACGTCACCGTCGTGTTCAAGGACGGCGTCGGCTACGACTCGCCGGCCATGCTGGAGGACGTGCGCGGGAGGGTCGGAATCAGCGATTGACGCGGTCGCACCTTGGCGAGAGGAGGGGCCGGTCAGTCCTCATGGGTCTCATCGAACGGTCGGTACTCCACCAGGGCCGACCGCCCGGTGATGTCGACAATGGTGACTGACATTTCGACGCCGAACGCGTCCGTAAGCCTCAAAGGCCTACCCAGCCGAAAGGAGACCGGCTGCTGTCTTCCCTCGTCGATCGAGACGTTGTCGGCGTACAGGTAGGTCCGGTCGGAGGTATCGCGTATCGGGTTCAGTCGCCCTCGCAGTCCGGGTAGGTGCCCGGTCGCGTTTGGGCGAGTCGATTTCCAGCCGGTCCTTGAACATCGACAGTCTGATGCGCCTGGACGACATCGAGTAATCGCGGTGAACTACAGCGTTGACCACCGCTTCAAACACCGCCGTCTTGTTGTATTGCGGCGTATCTTCGCGAGCGGGTGTCTTTCGTGCCGAGACGCGCATGTTGCGGACCACGAACCTGACCGCATCGGCGATCTGGGTGGGAAGCGGCCCTTCGATCTCCTGTGCGTCCAACTGGCCGGAGGAGCGATCCTTGCCACGATACAGGGTTGCGACGATCGTGGCTTGCGGCAACCACTCCTGGGGCGACCTGGTACAGAGCAGCACGCCCGCGACCGTAGCCCGGTCCACATCGGCTTCATCGGAAGCCAGCAGCCTCAGGTTCATCAGGGCCCGGCGAGGGTCGGTCGCTCCAGCCGCACTGAGCAGCGGTTCCCAAAGGCGCTCATTGAGCGTATGGAACCCCGTCTGAGGAACAACCTGTCGGTCAAACCAAAGGTAGCGGCTCTGGGCACGTCTTTGCGCCAGCCGCAGACGTTCGTCGACGCCGAGGCGGCGCTTGGTCGCGCCGACCCGGATGAATGCGCGACCGGCCCGCTCGTGCACGGAATCGCCCCGCGATACGTCCGCGAGTACGAAAGCCCTTCCGTCGAGTTCTCGATGATGAACGTCGATGCGGAGCGAAGGCTCCACGGCGTCGGTGCTTACCTCGACCAACAGTCGGTCAAGGGCGGCCATCTGCTCCGGAGACATCCCCTGAAGCCGGCCGCCATCGGAGACCCCGCACAGAAGCACACCCCCGTTCGCGTTGGCGAAAGCTGCCATATCATCGGCGAGGTCCTCTCGCCGTGGACTCGTGGGACGGTCGCCACTGAATTCGATCCGCTTGAACTCCCACCTGCTGTCCTCGCCCAGCCGCAAGCGCTGGCGGATCTCCGCATCGGTAATGTTCAGGAGACACCTCCAGACTCGTTGTTCGTTCCTTGGGCGTGGATAGGGGCGCCAGAAGATATGACATGCGGCGGGTTTCCGTGCATCTTCCGGAGGTCTGGCGTCGGCTTCAGGCCGGGATCTTGCCGAGGCAACCACCCTCCGCTAGTCTTTCCGTCGCCGGGCGCGGCAAGCCCACGATCTCGTCCATTTCACGAAAGAGAGGACACCCATCATGAAGGATCAGCTACATCTTGTTCTGCCCGCGGCTTTCGGCCTCGCCTTTGCCGCCATGGCGACGTCAGCTGCAGCGCAACAGATCTCCGAACAGGCTGTCATTGATGCACAGAGAGTCTGGGGCGAGGGCATTGTCGCGATTGCCCAAATTCATGCCGACGGCGGCGACTACACCGCCCGCGCGACGGAGCACATCAACGATCTTTATGCATATGGCGAGACCCAGGTCATGTTCAAGCCGACCCTGGCAGCGGAAGATCAGTTCCGTGAGACATTTGACGAAGCTCTGAGCTATTTCATCGGGCAAGACGGAACGGAGGACAAGGGGTTCGCAATCTCGGGCTGGACCAACGTTCGGTGGGAGAACAACGGCATCTACACCAACGACAAGTCCGCAATGGCCATGGGCAACTACTACTTCACAGCCCCGGACGGAAACGAGACAAAGGTCGAGTTCTCCTTTGGCTACGTCCTTATCGACGGTGATTTGAAGATCAATCTTCATCATTCATCGCTGCCCTACAGCCCCTAATAGTCGGGGAGTCCGGCTTTCGGGCCGCACCCTTGCAAGCACGGCCCGGTTTTCGCCACCGCGTGTGGTGATCCGGGCCGTTCCTGTGCGCCGCCGGATCGGCCGCGGCGGTGATGCCCGCGGCCTGGCTTCACGGGCTGACACCGACCGATCCACTCCCCGTCCCCGTCAACGAGACATCGAGCCTCACATGGTCGTAGGGAACCCGCGGCACCAGCCTTCCGCGCGCGCCCGGGCGCAACTCCACGAGTCCGTACTGGGACATCGTCTTCAGAGTTCGCGAGAGGTTCGACTTGCTGCGCCCGGCCAGCGCCGCGAGCTCCGTCAGCGAACGCGGTCGCTCACGAGCAATCAGCTCCAGGAGATGCCGGTTGTGCTCAGACAGCAGCTTCGCGAAGCTCTCGATCGAGGTGAACCAGACCTTGGGCTCACCCTCCGCTGGCGTGCGCTCCCCGCGAGCAATCGCCATGGTGCGCGCCTTCATCTGGTCGTAGCCCGCGATGCCGATCTTCAGTGTCTTCATGGAATCGATCCAGCGTATCGCCGTCAAGGTCGAGCAGCGTGTCCAGGCCCGGATCCCTATCATGTAACGTCACGAGAAAAGATTATCAGTTACTGATAACTTCGGCAAGACCATCCCTAGCGCACGAGGAGGTAGCTGTGGTTGACGCCTCGAAAGGGCGGGTTCCGGCAAGCACTTGAGGAGCGCCAGAGGGCCATTTCCCGCTACATTGCGGGTCTGCCGGACCGAAAAAGCCGGAAAACCGGGTCGGCGAGTCCCAGCATCGGAATTCGGATCATCAGCATGAGGAAGGCCAATGAACGAGAACGACGGCTCTACGGCCCGAGGTTATGATCCCGACACCGCGCTTGACCTCTCGAAGGACAGGTGGCCGGAGAAGTTCGCCAAGGCTCCCGTACGCCGCGGGCGTCCCTCGAAGGCGCTCACGCCAACCGATCCACTCCGGGTCCCGTAAACGTGACGCCGAGCCTCAGCTGGTCGTAGGCAACCCGCCTCGGCGGACAAGCGCAACCTGCCAAGATGGCAGACCCGTTGGGAAACCCGCCAAGATGGCAGATTGGTTGGAAAACCCGCCAAAATGGCAGGAATCTCCCGTTCAATCCGGCCATTTTGGCAGGATCCAGGTTCTACCAGGCCGTTCGCCCGGTCCTCGTCCACCCCGCCCCGGGAGGCGTCGTGAAGAACGGGAGCACCTGGACGGCTGCGGATGTCCCCGACCTCAGGGGCCGCGTCGTCGTCGTGACGGGTGCGAACAGCGGTATCGGCTTCGAAACGGCTCGCGTTTTCACCCGCGAGCGTGCCCACACGATCCTGGCCTGCCGGAACACCGCCGCCGGGGAAGAGGCGCGCGAGCGGCTGGCGCGGATGGAGCCGGGGGGGAGCACGGAGGTCCTGCCACTCGACTTGGCGAACCTGGAATCCGTGCAGGGCTTCGCCGACGATTTCATGCGACGACACGATCGGCTCGACGTGCTGGTGAACAATGCCGGCGTCGGGTTCATCCCCCACACAAGGACGGTCGACGGCTTCGAGCGGCAGTTCGCCACGAACCACCTCGGGCACTTCGCCCTGACCGGCCGACTGTTCGGCCGTCTCGCGTCCACCCCGGGCGCGCGCGTCGTCACGGTCTCCAGTCTCGGCGAGCGCGGCGGTACGATGGACTTCGACGACCTCAATGTACGACCGTGGCGAAAACCCTTGGTACGGACGGCTCCTCGCGTCCGTCCACGGCCTGATCGCGCAATCGGCGACGATGGGCGCGCTGCCAACCTTGCGGGCGGCCACCGACCCGCAAGTCACGAGCGGCGAGTACTACGGGCCCGGCGGCTTCCACCAGATGCGAGGATACCCCGTTCGCGTCGAATCGAGCCCCGCCTCCCGCGATCCCGACACCGCGCGCCGGTTGTGGGTCGTATCCGAGGAGCTAACCGGCGTCCGATTCCCCATCTGAGCGGCGCCGGACTTGATTTCGCCAGGTAGCACGGACGTCCCCCACGCGAAAAATCTCATAGGTCTTAACTGGGCCTGCACGAACTGTACCAGCGAAGTAGAAAGGGGCGCTTCGTTGGACGGGCTCAACCGCCCAACGCGCAAGCTTGTTCGCGCGCGACGCGAGACCGATGCCGGGCCACCTGCTACATTGAGGGCATGGACCACATCGAGACCGTAGGCCTCATCCGAGGGGTGGCGGATCTTATCCGCGATATCGTCATGGGCTGCTGGGGAAGGATCGCAGACCTCCTGGCGGGCGCGTCAGCGGGCCTCTATCTCGCCCCCTCGATCCTGACTCTCCCATCCACCGTCTGAACCAGCTATGGCGCTCCGCAAGTCCCAACTGCACGCCTCGCTCTGGCAAAGCTGCGACCAGTTTCACGGGGGCATGGACGCCTCCCAGTACAAGGATTACGTCCTGACGCTGCTCTTCATGAAGTACGTCTCGGACAAGTACTCGCGCGCGGACGACGAGTTTTCCGAGAGCAGGGTGCCGCCCGATGGCGGGTTCGCGGAGACGCACGACGAGTTCCGCCGTTTCGAGTACGGCATTGCACCGGCGAAGAACGGTGACGGGCTGCCCGCCAACCTCTTCCATGGCACCGGAATCCCTGCGTGCATCGTCGTGATCGACAAGGCGGACGCGGCCACACAGCAGCTCCTCACCGGTACAATCCGTCTTCCGATCCCGGATGCCGTCGCCGCGAACGAACCGGGCCTATGACGCCGATCCGCATCTTCATCAGCAGCGTCCAGCCCGAATTCGCACGGGAGCGGGAACATCTGCGCGACTACCTGCGAGGTGATCCCACTGATGCGGCGTTTTTTCGAGGTCTTCCTCTTCGAGGACGTGCCTGCTTCCGACCGTCGGCCCGACGAAGTCTACCTGGATGAAGTCGAGCGGTGCGAGATCTACGTCGGCCTATTCGGAACCGACTACGGGTCCGAGGACGCGGACGGAATCTCGCCTACCGAGCGCGAATTCGACCGGGCCACCGAGTTGGAAAAGCACCGGCTGATCTTCCTGAAGAGCGGCGAGGGAGGCGAGCGACATCCGAAGATGCGTGCGCTCATCGGCAGGGCGCAGGCCGGTTTGGTGAGAAAGCGCTTCGCTACATCTGCGGAATTGGTGTCGGGCCTGTACGCCGCGCTCGTCCAGTACCTCGAAGCGAAGCAGCTCTTGCGCTTCGGGCCGTTCGACGCCGCCCGTTGCTCGGGCGCGACCCTTGACGACCTGAATGTCGAGGGCATGTACCGTTTCATCCGCGTGGCGCGGAGATCGCGGCAGTTCCCCCTGCCGGAGGAAACTCCCCCGGCGGACCTGCTCGGGCACCTGAACCTGTTGAACAGGGGACGGCTCACGAACGCCGCCGTGATGCTGTTCGGTAGAGCCCCGCAACGCTTCCTAATCTCTTCGGAGGTCAAGTGCGCGCACTTCCACGGAACCGAAGTCGCCAAGCCGATCCCCTCTCACCAGGTGTACAAGGGCACGGTCTTCGAGCTCGTGGATCAAGCGGTGGACTTCGTGATGAGCAAGATCACTCTGACCGTTGGGACGAGGGCGGAGACGGTCCAAGCCCCCGTGGCATATGAGATTCCGAAGGAGGTCGTGACGGAGGCCATCGTCAACGCGGTGGCGCACCGGGACTACACCGACAACAGCAGCGTGCAGCTCATGCTCTTCGCGGACCGGCTTGATGTCATGAATTCCGGCCGCTTGCCGCCGCCCCTCACGGTGGAGAAGCTGCGTGTGGCGCACCAGTCGCTGCCCGCGAATCCGCTGATCGCTGAATCGATGTACCTGCTCCGCTACATTGAGAAGATGGGAACCGGGACGGTGGACATGATCCGCCGGTGCGCGGAAGCGGGTCTGCCCGAGCCAGAGTTCGAGGCGGGCGCGGGCTTCGTCACCCGAATCTGGCGACCGACGGACAATGGTGAGCGGCTTCGCTCCGTTCGCGTGACTGCCCAGAAAGCTCAAGGCGCAACGCGCCGGACTACCCAAGAAGACCGTAAAACTACCCAAGAACTCGCCGAAACTACCCAAGAAACCGGCGATGCTACCCAAGAAACCGGCGATGCTACCCAAGAAGGCGGCGATGCTACCCAAGAAGGCGGCGATAAGCCAGATTCGATGCCTACCCGCGACCGCATCCTCGCTCATCTGCGAAGGGATCCGACATTGACTCGGGACGCCTTGTCCTCCCTCGTTGGGGTCACGCCGGGGGGCGTCAAGTACCATCTTGACAAACTCCGCAAGACGGGCCGCATCCGTCATGTTGGACCGACCAAGAAGGGGCACTGGGAAATTCTCGAATCCGAGTCGACCAAGTCATGACGACTGTCGGCGAAAAGGAGATCAAAACACAGCGCCGGGTCATCAACATTTCTCCCCCCGAAGGGCACGGTGGCCAAGACGATCTGGAGGACTACGGCTCCGCTGGGCCGACATCGACCTTGATGGCCGGACCATCCGGTGGCGAGGCGAGCACGAGAAGACCAGGTACGAGCACCAGACGCCGGTGACGGCCCAGGGTGCTCGCGGTCCTGCAGGTACATGATCCCCCTTGAGCCGTCGAGGCGCCGGTTCGGGTCGCGGGTTGCCCTGCGTGTGGCAAGCGCCGTAAACTCTTCGGGGCGGACCTGTCCTGCCTTGCCGAGATTGTCCCAAACCACTAGCCGGAATTTGTCGCATGACGCACGTTCGCAAGATCCTGGGCCTGTTCGCCGTTCTGACCACCGTGGCTCTGGCCGCCTCGTGCGGAGGAGACAGCGGGGGCACCACGGTCACCCCCGTCGATCCGCCGCCCCAGAACCGGGCGCCGACCGCGGTGGGCTCGATCGGTGCCGTCACCGTCGATGTCGGGGCCACGGTCACGACGGACGTCGCGTCGAATTTCAACGACCCCGACGGTGATGCGCTGACCTACTCGGCCGCCACCTCGGACGGCGGCGTCGCCACCGCGACCGTTTCGGGCAGCGTGGTGTCCACCACCGGCGTGGCAGCAGGCTCCGCGACCGTCACGATCACGGCCCGCGACCCCGGTGGGCTGTCCGCCACGCAGACGATGGCCGTCACCGTGAACGCCACCAACAGCGCGCCGGAGGTGACCGGGACGATCGACGACCAGACGCTCAACGTGGGCGACTCCGTCACCGTCGATGTCGCCGAGAACTTCAGCGACCCCGACGGCGACGATCTCACCTTTGCCGCGGCCAGCTCGAACGCGGACGTGGCGACCGCTTCGGTCTCCGGGTCGATGGTGACGGTCATGGCCGTCGCGGAAGGCAGCGCAACCGTGACCGTCACGGCTACGGATACGGGCGGCCTGGAGGCCGAGGCCGGCTTCACCGTGACCGTCGAACAGCCCAACCAGGCACCGGAGGTGGCCGAGGCGATCCCCGCGCAGACGATTAACGTCGGCGATACGGTCAGGCTGGTCGTGTCCATGTACTTCACTGACCCCGACGGAGACGAGTTGAGCTACGAGGCCGTCAGTGCGGACACGGGCGTCGCCGAGGCGCTGGCGATGGGTGACACGGTCATGATCGCGGCCATGAGCGCGGGCCAGGCGACCGTGGCCGTGACGGCCACCGACCCGGAGGGCCTGATGGCCTCGCAGGACGTCGCGGTCACGGTGCAGGGGCCCCAGAACCAGGCGCCCGAGATGGTCGACTCGATTCCGGCGCATGACCTGGTCGTGGACAGCGCGGTCGTGCTGGACATGTCGGCGTACTTCGCGGACCCCGACGGGGACGAGCTGACGTACAGCGTGTCCAGCTCGGACGAAGCGGTCGCGGTTGCGAGCGCCGAGGGCAGCGTGGTGACCACCATGGGCATCTCGGCGATGGAGGAGGACACCGTACGGATGGCCACGCTGACGGTGACGGCCACCGATCCCGACGGCCTCTCGGCCACGCAGGAGGCGGACGTGTTCGTGGCCGCGATGGACTATGAGCTGTGGGAGGGGCTGACGATCCTCGAAGAGGGCGAGAACAAGGGCAAGCTCCAGTACACGACGCTCCTCACGGTGAACAACTGCGTTCCAAGATCGTTGCCGGCCCTTCTCGGTGCTGAGATCCACTGGACCGAGTGGCAGGTCCGCAAGGGGACGGGATGGGTCCGGGTGCCGGGGACGCGGCTTGAGCCCACAATGCCGACCGACAACGCAATCTGCCCCTACCCGGAGCTTGCCGACGGCACCGCGCCCGCGGGCACCTACCGCGTCGTTGGAGAGGTCACGATCGAGGAAGAGGGTAAGGACGTCCGCTACCGCCGCAAGACAGAGAACGAATACGTCCACAATCCGGAGAGTTGAGCAAGCGATCCCGCTACGCCGCCGCGCTGGCGCTACTGGGCGCGGTCTGGGTCTTCGCTTGCGACAATCCCCAGCCGCCGACGCTGTGCGGGACGGTTCCCGAGCAGACGATCACGGTGGGCGAGTCGGTCACGGTGCAGCTGTGCTTCGACGATCCCAACGGGGAGATGCTCTCGCACAGGGTCGTGAGTTCGGAGCCCGCGATTGCGACCGCCGTCGCGACGGGCAGCACGGTGACCGTTACGGCCGTCTCGCCGGGCGTCGCGCTGGTGACGATGATCGCCACCGACCCGACGGGGTTGAAGGCGCAGCAGAGCTTCCGGGTGGTGGTGCCGAACCGGCCGCCCACGACGGTGGACACGATACCGGACCGCGAGCTGATGGTGGGCGACTCGGCCACGCTCGACGTCTCGGGGTTTTTCAGCGAGCCTGACGGGCAGGATCTCGCCTATTCGGCGGCGGTCTCGGACTCGAGCCGGCTGTCGGCCGCCGTGGAAGGCCCCACGGTGACCATCGTGGCGGTGGCGAAGGGGGACGTGACGGTGACCGTGACGGCGACGGATCCGGGCGGTCTCTCGGCCACCCAGAGCTTCGTGGTGACCGTCCCCAACCGGCCCCCCGTCGCGGTCGACTCGATCGCCGCGCGGATCATCCAGGTCGATCAGGCCGACACCGTGGACGTATCTCCCTCCTTCACCGACCCGGACGGAGACTCGCTCACGTACGCGGTCGCCGTATCGGACAGCGCGGTCGTGTCCGCGGCGGTCTCGGGCAGCGTGGTGGTGGTGACCGGGCTGGCGAAGGGCGAGGTGGAGGTGACCGTCACTGCGACCGACGACGAGGGGCTGTCGGCGGAGCAGCGTTTTGCGGTGACCGTCCCGAACCGGCCCCCGATGGTGGCGGACACCATACCGGCGCGGACGCTCTTCAAGGACGAGGCCGACACGCTGATGCTGGCGCGGCACTTCGCCGATCCCGATGGCGACGCGCTGGCGTACACGGCCGAGGCGTCGAACAGCGGCGTGGTGGCGCTGGAGTTGTCGGCGGCGGCGGGCACGCTCACGATCACGGCCGTCGGACAGGGCGAGACCGAGGTGACGGTGACCGCGATCGACCCGGAGGGGCTGGCCGCCGTGCAGAGCTTCCCGGTCACCGTGCCCAACCGCGCGCCGGTCGCCGCGGACGAGATCCCCCCGCAGACGCTCAACAAGCGGGAGACGGCGTCGCTGGACCTGAGTCCGCATTTCGGCGACCCCGACGGCGACGCGCTCACCTACGTCGCCGAGACGACGGACGGCGACGTGGTCACGGCAGAGGTCACGGGCGCCACGCTTGTGATGAAGGCCGGGACGGACGGAGACGCCACCCTCACGGTAACCGCCACCGATCCCGGCGGCCTTTCGGCAAGTCAGAGCTTCCCGGTCACCGTGGTCAACCGCCCGCCCGCCGTGACCACGCCGATACCGGAACAGACGATCGCGCTGGGCACGCCCGGCACGGTCGACCTGTCGCTCCACTTCGCCGATCCGGACGGCGACGCCCTGGTGTACACGGCCGTGTCCTCCGACCGCGTGGTCAGGGTATCGGTGCGCGAGAGCACGCTCACGCTGCGCGCGCGGGCCAAGGGCTCCGCCGAGGTGACGGTGACCGCGACCGATCCCGACGACCTGACGGCCGAGCAGACGTTCACCGTGGTCGTGGCCAACCAGGCGCCGACCACGGTCGGGCATTTCCCGGAACTCACCATCGCCAGGCAGGAGAGCCTGACCTTCCCGATCTCGAACTATTTCTCCGATCCGGACCGGGATCCGCTCGAGTACTCCGGAGGAACCGCCAATCCCAGGATTGCCCGCGCGTCCGTCTCCGGCGCCGCGGTGACGCTGACGGGCGTGTCGGCCGGGCAGACGACGCTGACGCTGACGGCCACCGACCCCGACGGTCTCACGGCCACCCAGACGGCGACGCTCACGGTCGTCGGGGCGACCGGTGGTACGCCGACCCCAGTCGGAACGATCCCGGATCAGACCCTCAGCCAGCGCGTCGAGCGCACGCTGAACGCGTCGGAGTACTTCCGGGATCCGAACGGCGATGCGCTTCGGTATCGCGCCTCGACGGGCGACAGGGCGGTCGCTTCGGTTTCCGTGTCGGGAGCCCAGATGACGGTGCGCGGCGTGGCGACCGGCGAAACCACGCTGACGGTCACGGCCTCCGATCCAAGTGGCCTTTCCGCGGCCCAGACCGCACGGGTCGTCGTCGTCCTCCCGCGTTCCGGCCCGGTGGCCGCCGGCTCGATTCCGGACCAGCTGGTCGCGCGTGGACGGACGAGTTCGCTGTATCCGGACCCCTATTTCCAGGATCCGGACGAGGGCAGTCTCAACTTCCGCGCCACTTCCTCCAATACGCGGGTCGTCACCGTCACGGCCTCGGGGGACGAGGTCCGGTTGACCGGGGTGGCGACGGGCCAGGGCACGGTGACCATTACGGCCACCGATTCCGACGGCCTGTCGGCCACGCAGACGGCGCGGGTCACGGTGGGCCAGTTCGGCTCGGGCCCGGAGGCGGTGGGCTCGGTGGACGACGCGTCACTGAACGCCGGCGAGGACCTGACTCTCGACATGGACTCCTACTTCAGACACCCCAGCGGCGATCCCCTGGCCTACGCGGCGGGGACCTCCGACACCGGGGTTGCCACGGCGGCAATGAGCGGCAGCACGCTGACCGTCACGGCCCGCGGCGGCGGCACGGCCTTGATCACCACCGTGGCCACCGATCCGGGCGGGGCGTCGGCCACCCAGCGTTTCGGCGTCACGGTCACGGACCGGGGCGGTGGGGGCGGCGGCAGCGGCTTCAACATCAGCATCCTGTACCACTCCTCCGCTACGGACGCCGTGAAAGCCGCGACCGGCGGCGCGGCCGGGAGTTGGCAAGCCATCCTGACCGCCACGGATTTCGCAGACGTGACCGCCAGTTCGGGCTTCACGTGCAACCACCGCGGCACCGCCTTCAGCGTGCCACCCGGTACGGACGTGGACGACCTCCTGATTGTCGTGGGCGCGGGCTCGATCGACGGGTCCAGAGACCGGGGCATTGCGGCGACCGCCAGGGTCTGCGCGGTTCGCACGGGAACCCGTACGCCCGCCATCGGGACCATCCTATTCGACAGCGCCGACATCGATAGACTTGAAAACGCCGGTGTTCTGGGGGACCTGGCGATCCACGAGTTGGGACATATCCTCGGCATCGGCACCGCTTCAGGCTGGTCGGGGCTGATCAGCGGCAGGGGAGGCGCCAATCCGGACCCGCACTTCACCGGAACGCTCGCCGTCGCCGCCTTCAACGCGGCCGGAGGCAGCGGTTACTCGGGCGGCAAAGTGCCCGTTCAGAGCAGTGGCGATACCAGCCATTGGCGCGAGTCGGTCCTGGGTTCGGAGATCATGACGCCCTTGTTGCGTCGCAGCAATCCCCTGAGCGCCATCACCATCCAGGCGCTGGCGGATCTGGGTTACAGCGTCGATGTGTCGCTCGCGGACGCGTTCTCGCTGACTTCCCCGGACGCCGCCGACATCGCCGGGCCGGCGCAAACGATCGACCTGCACGAGGACTTCGAGCGCGGACCGGTCATGGTGATCGACGGCGACGGCAACGTGGTACAGGTGATTCCGGGCCCCCCGCAGCCGCCGACCGATCCGGAGCAACCGCCCGCACCGGCGAACCGGCGTGAGAGACGGTAGACCCATCGCGCGCCGATTCCGAGTCCCCCACCCGCTGGTCCTGCTGACCCTTTGCGTCATCCTGGCAGCTGTCGCGAGCCACCTGTTGCCGGCGGGCGAATACGAGCGCCGGGACGACGAAGCCACGGGCCGAAGCGTCGTGGTGGCGGGCACCTACCATGAGGTCGACCCGAGCCCGGTCGGGTTCTTCGAGGCCATCGTAGCGCTCCCGCGCGGCATGGCGGACGCGGCCGAGGTCATCTTCCTGGTCTTTCTCATCGGCGGCGCATTCACCGTCGTGGACGAGACCGGCGCGCTCAAGCGCGGCGTCACCTCGCTGATCCGGTCGTTGCGGGGACGGGACCTTCTCGTGATCCCGGTCGTGTCGGTCTTTTTCGCGACCGGTGGCGTGGTGGAGAACATGCAAGAGGAGATCATCCCCCTGGTCCCGGTACTGCTGATCCTTACCCGCAGGCTCGGCTTCACCCCCATGGTGGCCGTCGCGATGAGTGCCGGAGCCGCGTTCGTGGGGTCGGCCTTCAGTCCCATCAATCCCTTCCAGGTGTCGATCGCGCAGCGGCTCGCCGAATTGCCGCTGGGGTCCGGCGCGCTGTTCCGGATCGTTTTTCTGGTGATCGCGCTGGCCTTCTGGATCGGGATGACGATGAGGTATGCGCGGCGCACGCGGAGCCCCGCAGCGGGCGTGGAGGCGGGCTCGGCTACGGACGCGGGCTCGACGGCGGCGGACGCGGGCTCGGCTACGAACGCGGGCCCGGCTACGGACGCGGGCTCGGGCGAGGGTGTGCGCCCGTCCGACCTGGGGATCTTCGCGCTCGTTCTCGCAACCTTCGCGGTGGTCGTCGTCGGCATGATGGGCTGGCACTGGGGATTCAACGAGCTGTCGGCCGCGTTCTTCATCATGGGCGTGATCGTGGGCCTGCTCTCGGGGATGAAGGTCGGCGGGACGGCCGAAGCCTACGTGCGCGGCTTCCGCTCGATGGCGTACGCGGGGCTGCTGATCGGCTTCGCGCGCGCGATCTACGTGGTGCTGCAGGACGGCCGGGTCGTGGACACGATCGTGCACGCGCTCTTCACGCCGCTCGAAGGCCTGCCGGTGCTCGCCTCCAGCGTCGGCATGGTCGCGGCCCAGACCGCCATTCACGTTCCGGTCCCGAGCGTGAGCGGGCAGGCCGTGCTCACCATGCCGCTGCTCGTGCCGCTGTCGGACCTGCTCGGGATGTCGCGCCAGGTCACGGTGCTCGCGTACCAGTACGGCGCGGGGCTGTGCGAGCTGCTGACGCCCACCAACGGCGCGCTGATGGCGATCCTCGCGTCGGCGGGCATCCGGTACGAGGACTGGGTCCGCCACGCGTTCCCGCTCTACCTGGGACTGGTCGCGCTGGGGCTTGTGGCTATTGCGTTGGCGCTGGCGATCGGGTTGCAGTAGGGGATACTGAACCCTGAGCGGGCCCCACAGTCCTACGTCGGGAAGCACCGCCGGTACAGTTCCTCCGCCACCCGCGCCTCCTGCGGTGAAAGGCGCGCGAACTCGCGGGTGCGCGCTCTCTTCGACAACGTGCCGTTGTTCTGCCGGAGGAAGCTCGCCAGGAGGTTGACCGTCTTTTCGGGCATGTCCGCGATTTCATTCTGGACGCGTCGCGAGAACTCATCGTATCCCTCGAGGTAAGCGACTTCACGCGGGAGGTCGAGGGTCACCGTCTCTTCGACGCACTTGTAGAGGAACTCGGCGTGCGGCGTGGCGTCGAAGAAGCGGTAGTAGTCCCCGGTGTCATTCAGGACCTCGACGTTGCGCCCCGTGGTCGCGCGCCACTCGACCAGAGGGAGCACCTGCGCCGAATAGCTCGACAGGACCTCGCGGTACTCCGCGATCCGCCTCAGCATCGGGACACTGACGGGGAAGACCAGGTTCGGCGGGTTGTAGCCCGCCCGGGCCAGCACGTGATGGATCAGCCAGCGGTGGAGGCGTCCGTTTCCGTCCTCGAACGGATGAATGTAGACGAATCCGAACGACAGGACGGCCGCCGCCACCACGGGATCCAAGGGGGCCGCCATGGGATCCGACGGGGCCGCCATGGCCAGCCGCGCGTAGTCCGCCAGCCCTTGCATCAGCCCGCGAAGATCCTCCGGGCGTGCGCTGATGTGCACCGGAATGGGGTCCATGGTGATCCGGTCGCGTTCGCCGATCCAGCCGCCCTCGGTTCGCAGGCCCGGGGTTACGAACCTGTCATCGCCGATTACAATCTTCTGGAGGCGGACGAGTTCGTCGACGCCAGGATCGCTCCGTCCCGCTTCGGCGATGGCCCGGCCCCAGCGCAGCTGTCGGCTGTGGGGTGGGCGTTCCCCTTCGATCTGAAAGGACGCCTTGCTGTCTTCGAGAAGGAGAAACGCGGCGGCGCGGCGAACAATGTCGGAGTGGGTCCGCCCCATGACTCTTTGAGCCTCCGCCCCGAGGCGCCTGCCCACATAGCCGTCCAGTCGGGGCGTCCGGCGGACCATCGGGCAGAACCGTCTGGTACCGGGCAGGTTGTTCCGGACCCGGTGGCGCCGTGAGAGGGGCCCGCTCCCGGAAGCAAACTGCAGCCTGGGGTTCACGACCGGAACGGCCTTCACCTTGCCGCAGTCCGGCAGGTCCAGCCGCTCCTCCATGAGCCATTCGTACAGAAACCAGATCCGACGGCTGTACGCGCCGGTAGGCTTGTCGCGCACGATGGCGGCCACCTCCGCCGCTTCGATTCGTCTGAAGAGAGCCCGCAATACCGGGAGGCTTATGCCCTCCCACTTCAGAGCGAACTCGAGCTGGCCGCCGAGGCTCTTCCCGAGGGCAACACCGGGCGAGAACATCCGCCACTCATGCGTAGAGGCGGGACGATGACGCTTCGCGACCGCAGCCAGGCGTGATGGCAACGGCACTGGCAGGTCGTACTCGGCGACAAGCGCCGCGTAGCCGGCTGGCGTCCCGGGTTCGGGCAGGCCCCGTCCCGGGAAGCTTCTGGCGGAAACCGGCAACTCACAGACCTCCCCATCTGTCGGTGAATGTTCACCGCGTGGGGAATATTGTCACATTTTGGCTAGTTTTGCAAGAAATAATCACAGACGGCTGGTAGGTGACGGTTTCTATCACATTCTGCCGCCGGCTGGAACTCCTCGCCCGGCTGGGAGCTCCCTCCCGGCTGCCGGCTGGGACCCCCGTCCCTGCTACCGCCTGGAGTTGCCGCCTCCGCCGTCGGCCTGCTCTTCCACGAAGCCACGTGCCTCGGCGAGCCCGGCGATGCCGTCGCGGCCCTCCCAGAGCGCGGCCACCTTCGAGTAGTTCTCGAGCGCGACCATCGTGTTGTCCATCGCGGCGTTCGCGCGGGCCAGGCCGAGCAGCGAGCGAGGCCGACCGGCCATGCGCATCAGCGACGTCTCGAACATCTCCGCCGCGTCCTCGGGGCGGTCGAGTTCGAGGAGAAGCTCGCCGTAGAGCTCGTGGACGGGCTTGACCGGGTTGGCTGAGCCGCGGGGCGGCGCCATGGCCTCGACCGTCTCGACGGCCTTGTCCATGAAGTCGGTCGCCATGTCGGGGTGGCCCATTCCGTGGTGCAGCAGCGCGCTGACCTGCATGTGCATGACGTGGTCGTAGCCGGAGCCGTCGGACTCTTCGGCGAGCGCCTTCTCGGCAGCCGCGAGCGTCTCCTGGTCACCCGTGCGGGCCGCGCTGAGGGCGGTGGCGAGCAGCTCGTTCGTGCGCATGTCTTCGGTGACGGGCCGCACGTTCCACTCCTCGGTCTCGACCGTGTAGCGGGACTTCAGGAGCGGCACGGCTCCCCGCGCCCGCTCCGCTCCGGCCACGCCACGCGCGCCGCCGGCCTCGAAACCCTCGTGCTCGACCATGGACTCGATGCGTTCGATCCACAGGCGCGCCTTCTCGTAGTCGCCGCGCTGCAGATCGCCGTACTGGCCCCAGTCCAGGGAATGCACCGCGTCGCCGAGCGCGTCGCCGGGCTCCCACAGTTCGACCGCTACGTCGTAGGCGGACTGGTTGTGGCCCGAGACGAGGTCCCACATCCCGTGCTGGATGAAGATGTGCGTGGGCATGTGGCGCGCGTGCGACACCGCCGGGGCGATATCGGCGAAGGCGTAGGCCGCCTCGAGCGCCAGCGGCGCGTTGATCGGATGGTCGAAGGAGTGGATGGTGTAGTGGGCCGCGCCCGGGTGGATCGGGTTGTCGTTCAGCAGCTTGAGCGCGATCGTGCCGGCGCGGATGTTGTAGCGCTCGGTCACGTTGCCGTTCAGGCGGTTGACGCCCAGCAGCGACAGCGCGTAGAAGGCCGCGATCTCGGGATCGTCGGGGTACGCGTCGTGCAGGTCGCCCATCGCTTCCATGTACTCGAAGCGGCGCTGGGCGTGGTCGCCGTCGCCCCAGAGGATCTCGACCGCGCGCATGAGCCCCTTCTCGCGCTCGGTCGGCGCCTTGGCGATGCGCTCCTCGGCGGTCGGGGCGAGGCGCTCAAGCGCCTTCCTGGGCTCGGTCGGGTCCATGTTCGTGACGAGCGGGTGGTTGTAGGCGAGCGATTCGCCCCAGTAGGCCAGCGCGAAGTCCGGATCGATCTCCTGGGCGGCGTGGAACTCGGCCCGCGCCTGCTTCCAGCCGAAGCTGTGCAGGATCGCGACGCCGCGCAGGAAGTGGTTTTGCGCCTCGCCGGTCGCCGAGGTCGGGAAGGTGATGACGCCGACGTCCTCGAACTGGGCGTGGACCGCGGGCGGCGCGGCCAGGGCAGCGAGGACAAGGGCAGCGGCGGCGGCCGCACAGCGAACGGTCGTGCTTGATCTCTTCATTTCGATCATCCTCATGCTTCGGCCACTGCCGCGGCCATGTTGTTCAATGCCCTCTCTACAACAGCTCGCGGAGAGGCCAGGTTCATGCGCATGTATCCGGTCCCACCCGTACCATAACTGGAACCCGGGTTGAGGAACACGCCGGCGCGCTTGGCGAACCAGCGCTGCACGATCCTCTCCGGAGTGACGGTGTCGGTGCTCTCGGAGCTCTCACGGGCGGCGGTCTCGGCGGCCCCGATCCGGTCGGCGAACGCCGCGACGTTCAGCCACGCCAGGTAGGTGCCCTGCCCCTTGCGGTGGGTGATCCCCGGCAGGTTGTCCCGCACGAACGACTCGGCGAAGTCGTGGTTCGCGTCGAGGTACGCCAGCAGGTCGTCCAGCCAGGGCTCGCCCTCCTTGAGCGCGGCGCGGCTGGCCACCATGCCCAGCGTGCTGAGGTCGGCGCGGGTGTTGAGCCTGGTGCGCGCGAGCAGGTCGGGGTTGGTGGTGTGGTACCACGCCACCTTCATGGCCGCCAGGCTGAACGACTTGCTCGCCGACTTGAAGGTCAGGCTGTTGTCGACGAGCTCGCTGTCGAGGCTGGCGAAGGGCGTGTAGGTGTTGCCGCCGGTGACGAAGTCGCAGTGGATCTCGTCGGCCAGCACGATCACGCGGTGCCTGAGACAGATCTCGCCCATGCGGGTGAGGTCTTCGGGAGACCAGCAGTTGCCGGTCGGGTTCTGCGGGTTGCACAGAATGAAGGTGTTGCAGCGGCGCGCGCGGCGCTCGAAGTCATCCCAGTCGATCGAGTAGCGGCCGTCGGCGTCGACGAGCATGGGGCTGTCGTCGGCGACGGTGCGGGTGAAGCGGGTGTCGGTGTAGAAACCGGAGTAGGTGGGCGTCTGCAGGAGGACGCGGGTGCCGGGGGGAGAGAAGGTGTGGAGGGCGGCGATGAGTCCGGGGTGGACGCCGGTGGTGAAGACGATGGTGGAGGGGTCGATTTCGACGCCGTAGCGGCGGTGGTTCCACTCGGCCACCGCCTCCGCATAAGAACCGGGGCGGTGCATGTAGCCCCAGTTCTCGTGCATACATCGCTCCGCCAGCGCGCGCGTGATGCAGGGTGCCGCGCGGAAGTCCATGTCCGCGACGCCCATCCCCGCCACGATGCCGTCGCCGTACTGGTCGACCGCGCGGTCCCAGCGGACGCTGTCCGTGCCCATGCGCTCGTAGACCTCGTCGAAGTCGTAGTCGTCGAGGGAGGGGGGGAAGGGTCGGGTGGGCGGGCGCTGTGCGGGCACTGTGCGTGCGGCCGCGCCGGTGGCCCCGGCCGCGCCGAGGATGGCCGTGGTCCCTGCGCTTCTGAGGAACGTCCTGCGGTTCAGGCCTTTGCGTCGCGGCATGGAGCGATCTCCCGGGTTCTGCGCCGATGTATACGCCCTTTTCGTGGGCTCTCTCTCTTGTTTTTGGTTGTGGTTAGAGTGCGGTCCGACGCGGTGGCGCGCAAGAAGAGGGGCGACGGATGAGACCCGTCCGCGGCCTCCCCGGATTTGGCTGGTGCGGATTCGCGGTCAGTATCAAAACGACATCATTATGATGTCATTGGTTCGGCCTCGCGAGCCGCCAGACGTCGATGTGGTCCAGATCGAGGTCATCCCGGCGAATGGTGACCAGGAGATCGTCGTGGAACATCGGCACCCTTTGCTCCCGTAGCGGTGGTGCGGGCACGCTCCCGAGCAGCCTGCCCTCGGGATCGAAGAACTCCAGACGGTTGCCCGCCGTCCTGACCACCTCCACCCACAGCTTGCCGTCCGGAGCAACGTAGATGTTCTCGATGAACGGCTTGTTGCCCGCCCGGGTCAACGCCCGCATGTCGCAGGAGGCGTCGGGTTGTTCGCGCCGGAACTCCTCGAATTCGGTGTTTTGCGCGGCCCACTCCTCGTCGGAGACGGGTTCGGCCGGGAGGGCTCGCTCGATCACGCGGAGCGTATCGGAGCCGCCACGGGTTACGGCGATGCGGTAAATGTCGGCAGTCGCGGAGTAGATAACGCCTCCCGGACCCGGGTGCTGCACGAATTTCGCCCCGAACGGGATTCTGAAGAATCGCAGCCGCCGACCGCCTTCGAAGCTGCAGGTCACGCTCGCGGCGGGGCCGGGAGGCGTCGCGAGGGCGTATACGGTGTCGCCCGTGACGCCGCGGCTGTCATGACCCACGTACACGCTCTCCACGAGGTCCCCTCGGACTCCGTATGCCAGAATACTGTTTTCGCCGACAGGGTAGAAGCGGATGTTCCAGGCCGAACCGGTCAGGCCCCTCACCGTCGTGCGCTGACCGAGAAACTCGCCGTCCGCCGAGAACTCGCTGATCCGTCCCAGGTGGGGATCCATCGCGAGGAGCCGATCATCCACCCACGCCAGCGAGTACAGACCGTCGAACTCGCCCGGGCCTTCGCCCATTCGGCCGAAGGTGCGCCGGTGTGCGCCGTCCAGGCCGAACACGCGCACCTCGCGGTTCCAGGAGTCGGCAACATATACGGCGTCGTCGGGGCCGAGGGTGACGCTGGCGACCGAGCCGAATTCATCGGGAGACCCCTCGTCGGTCACCGACCTGGGACCGATGGAGACGACTGGCGAAAGTTGCCATTCCGGAGCGACACCCGCGTTGGCCACCCGCACGATTCCGTTGAGGGTATCGAAGGTGGTCGTCAGCGGGCCGTCATGGGGCTCCACGGAGAGCGTGATGTCGCCGCGTCCGGTTGTGGGGATCTGGTCGCAGGCGGTTGAAAGAGAAACAGACAGGAGCAGCAGAAAGACCAGCTTGCCTGGTCTCGCGGGGGAAAGTCGGTGACTCATCGCACCCTCCTTGCGCGAACCGGGTACCGAATGGGCTCGAGCGGCCAGTGATGCGCCTGTGTCCTACGGCAAGCGCTGCCCGCCCGTGCCGTGGATGCACAACCCTACGACGCGTCCCGATATTACGTTTCAGCGGAGGTCCCGGGCTCCCCGTTCGAGGTGCCCCGTTCGAGGCGCCAGACGTCCACATGATCGAGTTCCAGTTCGTCCTGGCGGATCGTGGCGATGTAGCCCTCGCGGAAGACGGGGACGCTGCGCTCCTTGTATGGAGCGGCGGGAACGCTGCCGAGCAGCCTGCCCTCGGTGTCGAAGAACTCCCAGCGGTTGCCGGCCGTGCGGATCACCTCGACCCACAGCTTGCCGTCCGGGGCGATGAAGATCTGCTGGATCAGAGGCTTGCGGTCCGGCCGTGCGAATGTCCGGGGTCTGCAGGACGCGTTCGGAAACCGTTCCCGGAATTCGTCGTACTCCTCGGTCACGGTTGCCCACTCCTCGTCCGATATGGGCTCGGTGCCGATGGTGCGCTCGACCACGCGCACGGTGTCGCCCCCGGCCCGCGTGGCGGCGATCCGGTAGGAGCCCGTCCAGGCCGAGTACAGGACACCGCCCGAAGCCGGGTGCCGGACCAACTGCGGCGAAAAGCGGTTCGGGAAATAGCCGATTGCGTTCTCCGCTTCGCAGAAAACGCCCGGGTCCGCGCCTTCCGGAGGATCCGGAGTCGGTGCTGGCACCGTATCGCCGGTGTCCCCCGTACCGTGATGGCCCACCCACAGAACCCCCGCATCAGAACCGAGCGCCGAACCGAGCGCGAAGCGAAAGACTTCGTTGGCGCCGACAGGGTAAAGGCGGATATCGGCGGCCGAGCCGGTCAGACCCGCCGCCTCGGTCCTCCTCTGGCCAAGCCACTCGCCCTCGGCCGAGAATGCGCCCAGGCGACCCAGCGGCGGGTCGAAGGTGAGCAGTCTGTCCCCCACCCAGGCAATGGAATAGATGCTCCGGAACTCGCCCGGCCCCTCACCCTCCCGTCCGAAAGTGCGCCGGTGCGCGCCGTCCAGACCGAACACCCGCACCTCGCTGTTCCGGTCGTCCGCCACGAACACGGTTTCGTCGGGGCCCAGGGCCACCGCCCGGACCCGGCCGAATTCCTCGGGACCGCCCTCATCCGTGATCGTCTTCGGTCCGATGGACACAACGGGGACGAGCTGCCACGCGGGTGGGGTGCCGTCGTTGGCGACGTGGATGACGCCGGCGATCGTGTCGAAGGTGGTTGTGAGGTTGTTGTCCGGGGAGGGCCGGCCGCCGCCATCGGCGGGCACCTCGATCCTGTAGCGGACCACCCGGTCCACCCCCAGTTCGTCCCGGGTTACGGCCCAGACGTGATCACCCGCGAACACGGGATCGGGCGATGTGGAGAAGTCGTCCGGCGGTACGACAGCGCCCAGATAGGTCCCGTCGGGCTCGAAGACGTCGTAGCGCGTCGACTCGCGCCAGGTGACGGCCTCCGAGAACGGATTCTCGGGGTCGTGGTCCTCGTTTTCGACTCGCTGTCCCTCGGTCGACAGCCTCACCCAGATCCGTCCTTCCCGGCCGACAAGCAAGTCGGTGAAGACCGGTTTGTGGTCCGGGATCCGCGGGCCGTCCCATGTCCAATCCGGAGCGGTGAACCGGATCATCCGCACTGTGGATTCGCGCCGGTAGGCTCGCTCTGCGTCCGACACCGGAACCGGGTCGTAGGCGCGTTCGATCCGCAGCGCGCCATTGTCCCGGCCCAGGTCGATGCGGTAGTTGGAGGAGAGACCGGTCAGGAAATGGCCGCTGCTGTGAACGGCCCAGAGAAACCTGTGTGTGAAGGGCACGACCGCCGAAACCGAGCTGGTTCCCCGTTCGGTGGTGTGCTCCGCGCTCACGACGAACCGCTCATAGTCCATCGTCGGTTCGGGGAGCGTATCCAGGTGGGCGCCGTCGGCCCCGAGAAGGATGATGATGTCGTCCCGGGACGCGTCGCTGGTCAACAGAAAGGTCCGGCCGTGCACATCGGTGTACAGCGGGGCTCCCGGCCGGTAGGAGTTGCCGGAATTGTACTCCCATTCCTCCGTCCGGTTCGCCGCGCGATCAAACACCTGGACCCGCATGTTGCCCGGATCGCGAACGAGCACCCGGCCGTCGGGGAGCACGGCAATGGTCTCCGCCCGGGCAAACTCGCCGGGCCCCTCCCCGTCCCTTCCCAGCGACGCAACGTAGGCTCCCTCGGCATCGAAGACCCGCACCTGCTGCGACTGCTGGTCGAAGACGTAGACGTTGCGGGCCTCGTCCACCGCCATCGATCCGATCCGGCCGAAGAGATACTCGTCAGGCCCTTCCAGTTCGCCGATCGAGACCTCGGGAACCAGCGAGGCTTCCGCGCCCCAAACGCTTCCCGACAGCGTGCGCACGACGGTCGTGTCGCCGATCGTCTCGACTTCCACACTGGGGCCGGCGGGCACGGCGTCAAGGCAAGCGCTGCCTGTGGCCAGCGTGACGGCCGCCAAGACGAGGGCAAGGGGCATCGGCAACGTGCCGACGCCCGTGTCGTCGCGGCGCTTCCGGCAATGCACGCCCGGGTATGCTCTCATCGCTACGGATCGATCCTGGGAGTCACGACAAGGATGAGCACGGGCTCACCGGGGGTGCGGCGAGCCGATCCCAGCACCACGCTCTGGCCGTCGCGCATGGTGACCGAAGCTTCGAGAAGCGGGGGCGGTCGGGGCTCGAAGAAATCCGCCTGCGTCACCACTTCCGCGAGGGTCACCGTGGCTCGGACGGTCCCCGTGGAGCGTAGTGCACTGATGTCCGCCATGATCCTCAACGGCGTTTCTGAATCGTTCGGGATGATCCTTTGCGACCCGGCACCGGACGTCCCCCTGGAGTTACCCAACAGGCCGACGTTGAATACCGAAGTCGAAAGCAACCGGTATCCCCGGAAACTGAAGAGCTTCCTCAGCTCGCTCACGACGTCGCTGATCTCGGGGTCCTGGTCCGTGAAGCCATCCGCCTCCACCAGGTGAAACGTGAGGAGCACGTTCCGGACATCTTGCCCAGGCTCCTCAATCTCCTGTGCGTTCGCGACGCTCGCGAGCGGCCCGACGGCCAGTGCCGCAATCAGCGCGCACCCGGCGCTTCTCTTCGCCATCTCGATCATCATTCGCTCTCCTTCGGGTTGAGCAGCCATACCACGGCGATGTCGGGGTTGTTTGTGGGAAAGACCACGAAGGGCCTGTCGGCTTCCACGTCCATCACCGCCATCATGCTCGGCGTGCGCGGCGCGCCTGCGGAAGTGTCGGGGCCGCCGCTCTGTTCGGTTCCGTCGCCGGGCAGCAGGATCAGCGCGGCCACCGCGGCGGCGGCAGCGAGCGGACCCAGCGTCCACCTCTTCCACGCGGTTCGACGGCGCGGCGGCGCAGCCCGTCCGGGGTCCACGGCGGGCAGCTTGTCGCTCATCCGCTGCGCCATCGCCGTCAGGACGGCGTCCATGTTCCGCGCGTCCCGGGCGATCCGCTCGGCACCCTCCCGCGCGGACGGCTCCATGTCCTTCGCCGAGTCGAGATCCGCTTCCAGCAGGCCATCCGGCCAGTCATCACGATGATCCATCATCCCTCCCTTCCTCCGTATCCACGGCCCCGGGCCAGCATCTCCCTGCGCATCGTGCGCCTGGCGCGCAGCAACTGCACGCGCAACGTGTTCGGGTTCATTTCCAGCAGCCGGGCCGCCTCGGCCGGCTTGAGTCCCTGCAGGTCCACCAGGTCGAAGACTTCGCGCTGCCGCGTGGACAGCTTCCCCAGAAGGGCCCGAATCAGCTGCAGCGTTCTCTTCATCTCGATCTCGTCGAGCGGATCGTCCATCGGTGGTGCCTCCAGCGCGGCCGGCGCCGCCAGCCTGTCCATCAACCGCAGCTCCCGCTTCCTCCTTCGCTGGTGATCCAGGCTGGCGTTCCTCGCAATGCGGTACACCCAGCTCGTGAACTTCGACCGGCCGTCGAAGCGCTCCAGCGATCCCAGCGTCTTCATCAACACGACCTGCGCAACATCCTCCGCATCGTCAGGATCGCCGGTGATCACCAGCGCCCACCGGCAAACCAGGGGCCGAAGAGCACCCGCCAGCCTTTCGAGTGCCTCCCGTTCTCCCTTCCCGGCCCTTTCGGCCAACTCCAGGAACTCTCGATCGGAGAGCATGGGGCTCTCGGTCCTTTTTCGTCCTCGTGTGGTCTTCGGGGAGTGAGACGGCGGGCGGGGAGGGACCGTTTACATGCCGCGGTCCAGTGACCAGAGCTGCACGCGCGCCACATCAAATTCGTCAAACGTCATACCGAGAACGTAGTCCTCTCCGATCTCGAATACATCGAGGCCGAGGGGCGTCTCGACAAACCCCTGTATCCGGCCCTCCGAATCGAAGACCGTCCAGACGTTGTCTTCCTCGCCGGGCAACGGGTATTCCTGCACCCAGAGGCTGCCTGCCGGGTCGGACGTCACGTCACCGAACGCAGGGAAGAACTCCACCGGCGTCATCATCCCGGTCTGTGCCTGATACCGCTCTCTTCGTTCCTCCGGGAGCTCCGCCAGCCGCCCCTGAATCCAGGCATCGACGTCCGCCTGGGTGGGGCGCGTCAGCTCGTGGCCGCGGCGCACGATCCTTGCCAGCGTGCCGTCGCTTCTGTAGGCGCGGAGCTCGTAGCGGTCGGTTGGGGCGACGACGGCGAGGTCGCCCCAGACGGCGGCGACTGTGGACCGGCCGAAGGGATGGGGCGTCGCGGCGGGTGCGGAGGTGGACACGAACCATTCCTCGCCGGGCTGGGGCCCCAAGGACGCCCTCACCTCGCCGCCGGGCAGGAGGAAGGCGAAGTCCTGGTCCTTGCGGGCCAGCGGTCCTGCCCCGAACGCCAGTCCGAACACGGTGGAGGGCTTGACCAGCACGGTCCCGTCGGGCATGACGCCCATAAGTGACTGGAAGCCGTCCGGGAGCGTAACGGTCCGGCCGTGGTTGCCATCGCCATCGAAGATGTGGAGCTGCGCGCTGAACATGTCCTCGCCAGCGATCGAGTCACCGGGCCACCGGCTGACCACCTCGGGCGTGTAGCCGCTGAATTCGCCCGGCCCCTCACCCTCTCCACCCCACACCGCCAGATACTGCCCGTCGGCGGAGAAGACCCGCAGTTCGGAGCTGCCCGCGTTCGCCACCACGATCCTCCCGTCGGCGAGCATGGTGGCGTCGGACACGAGAAACAGCATGTCGGATTCGTCGCCCTCCTGCGTGCCGATGGACACCTCCGGTGCCTCGCCGACGCGCCAGCCGAGCCGCGAGCCCGGCGCCGGCCGCGCATTCTCGACGATGGTCACGCCAGCGCTGTCGCGGGTTTCCGAAGACAGGACCGGGCCCCTGTCGCTCCCGGTCCCGCAGGCGGCGGACAGCACGACCACCGCTCCCACAGGTCCGATTGGCAAAGCTCTCATCAGGTCCTCATCTTTCATCAGTCTGTCCAACAAGGGGAACTTGTCATGCCATGCCCGACCCGTTTTAGACACGCCGTCACTGCCCTCCTGTTGCTTAACTGCGCCGCCGTGTTCTGGCACATTACACCCGCGCCCGCCTCGGCGCAGACCGATGTCCGCCAGCGATTCGGTGTCACCACCCCCATGCGCGACGAGGTCGAACTCGTGTCGGACCTCTGGCTACCGGGCGAGGAAGGGCGCTATCCCACCGTGCTCGTGCGCACGCCGTACCTGAAGGCCAAGGCCCGCTGGATGAACCTGGGTCACATGTTCGCGCGCAACGGCTACGCCTTCATCGTCCAGGACGCCCGCGGCCGCGGTGATTCCGAGGGCACCTTCGACTTCTTCTTCGCCGATGCCGAGGACGGTTACGACACGATCGAGTGGATCACCCGGCAGGCCTGGTCGAACGGCCGCATCGGGATGATGGGAGGCTCCTACCGCGCCACGGTCCAGTGGCTGGCCGAGCGGGAGGGTGCTCCCCTGACCTGCATCTTCCCGCAGGCGCCCGCTGCCCGCTACCTCGACGAGATCCCCTACACCGGCGGCGCCTTCCGCATGGAATGGGCGCTTGGATGGATCAACGGGACATCGGGCCGCATCGGGCAGAACGAAAACGCGATGCTCACCGACCGCGAAGCGGTCTTCGCGCACCGTCCCCTGATGACCATGGATTCGGTGATGGGCCGTGTCATGCCGCTCTACCGCGACTTCCTGGCCCACCCGACCGAGGACGCCTACTGGGACCGCATCCTCTTCGACGACGAGGACTTCGCCGGCATGGACGTCCCGTCGCTCACGGTCACCGGATGGTATGATGCCGACCAGCCCGGCGCCTTCCACTACTGGCGCGGGATGCGCGCGCACTCGCCAGGCGCCGACCGGCAATACCTGCTCTCCGGCCCCTGGGACCACGGCGAGACCCGCACCGGCGGCACCCCCCGGATCGGCGAACTCGACCGCCCCGGATCGGTCGTCGACATAGACGGTCTGGCAATGGAGTGGTTCGACTGGTGTCTGAAGGGCGACGGTTCCGGAGACTTCGATTTCCCCCGCGCCCGCGTCTACCTTACCGGGTCCGGCGAGTGGAGAGAGTTCGACGATTACCCGCCCGGCGAGATGGTCGCGCGCAGCCTCTATTTCCATAGCGGCGGGAATGCCAACAGCCTGCACGGCGACGGCACCCTCTCCTGGGACGCGCCCGGCGCCGAACCGCCCGACCGCTTCACCTACGATCCGCATCATCCCGTGCCCTCCGACGCAGGTGGCGACGGCACCGACCAGCGTGCGGTGCAGCGCCGCGACGACGTCCTCGTCTACACGAGCGATGTGCTCGATGCACCGCTCACCGTGCTCGGCAAGGTCTTCGTCGTGGTGCACGCGGCCACCAACGCGCCTGACACCGACTTCACCGCCAAGTTGACCGATGTCTACCCGGACGGACGGGCGGTCAAGCTCGGGGTCAACCCGGCGGGCGTGATTCGGGCGCGGTATCGGCTGGGCCGCGACCGCGAGGTCCCCATTCAACCGGGAATTCCCCTGCGCTACGAGATCGAGCTCTTCGACCTCGGCCACACCTTTCTCCCCGGCCATCGCGTGAGGATCGAGGTGTCGTCGAGCGCGTCGCCCTTCATCAACCCCAACCAGAACACGGGTAATCCGGTCGCCACGGACATGGAATGGCGCACCGCGCAGCAGACGATCTACCACGACCGGGAGCGGGCGTCGCATGTGCGGCTGCCGGTGCTGCCGGGGCGCTAGGTCCACCGCAGTCAGCGAGCAGGAAACGCGCACGGATGCCGCAGCCGATCCAGCCGCGACAAATGTGTATCCATAGTTGCATGCACTGATTCAGGATCGTATTATCGCTCCTCAGCAGTAACCGGGCGGTCTGAAGGACCGTGACCCCCAGAGCAGGAGTTGACAATGCGAGCGGCAGGACTCGGACTCATCGCGGTGTTCCTGTTGGGCATCACCCCGCCGGGGCTTGATGGCCATGCAAGGGAAACGACCACCGACCGGGGAGGTGCCGCCGGCATTGAGGCGGGGCCGGGTGCGTTCGCAGCGCTTGTCCGGCCGGTACGAAGCGACACCGGGGTACTCCGGCAACCGGCGGAGGTGGCCGGCACAGTCGTGGACGGGAGTTCGCTACGACCCATAGCGGGGGCGCAGGTTGTCGCGGAGGGCACTCAGATCGGCGGACTCAGCGACGGGCGGGGACGTTTTCGGCTGACGGGCCTCGCCGGCGAAACGGTGACGCTCCGTGTCGTGATGCTCGGGTACAAGGATGTCGAACAGGCCGTCCAGGTGGGCGACCTGGGAGTCAGGATCGTGCTCCAGGCGACCGCGATCGTCCTTGATCAGATCATCGTCACGGGCACGCCGGGAGAAACCAGAACCCGGACCATCGGAAACGCAGTCGGAAAGCTGGACGCGGCCGAGATCACGGAAGTCGCCCCGGCGGCCAATGTCCAGGACATCCTGAGCGGCAGGATCCCGGGAGTGACCGTCCTCACCGGCCAGGGGAATCTGGGTACCGGAGGGGTGACCCAGGTGCGCGGTCTGGCGACGGTCTCGCTGACCAACGAGCCTCTCATCTTCGTCGACGGGGTCAGGGTAAACAATGATCCGAGGGCAGGCCCATCCATTCGTGGAGGGCGTCAGGTGTCCCGTATCAACGATTTCAGTCCCGAGGACATCGAGAGTATCGAAGTTATCAAGGGACCCGCCGCCGCGACGCTGTACGGGACCGAAGCTTCGAACGGTGTCATCCAGATCATTACCAAGCGTGGCAACCGGGGAGAGGCGCAGTTCGACCTCACCGTGAGACAGGGAGCCAACTGGCTGTCCGACCCGGGGGGAAGGCTCCCCACGAACTACTGGACCGACCCTGCGACCGGACAGATCGTGTCGCTCAATCTCTTCGAGCAGGAGGAGGCGCTGGGTGATCCGATGTTCCGAACGGGAATGGTCCAGGGCTATACGGCCTCATTGAGCGGGGGCAGCCAGTCGTTCCGGTACTACCTCTCGGGCCAGTATGACGATGAGCAGGGGATCGTCAGCTACAACTGGAGGAAGCGCTACAGTACCAGGATCAACCTTACCGCAACTGTGAGCGACAGGCTGGACGTCACGTCCAACATCGGCTTCGTGCGCAACCACATGCGACTCGGGCAGGCGGCCAACGGCTGGGACCTGATGGGCCAGATCCATTGGGGATCGCCCAGTCGGGCAGCTGGATCGACCCGCGGCTTCCTGCGGGCGACGCCCCAGGCCGTGGCAACGATCGAATCCTACGCCGAGATCGACCGGTTCACCTGGAGCACGAACATCAATCACCGCCCGTTCGATTGGCTGACTCACCGCCTGAACGTCGGCGCCGATGTGGGGGACGAGACCAACTCGATACTGTTCCCCCGGCACCCGACCGGTGACGCTTTCTTCTTTGGCGGGGCCAGCCTGGGTGACAAGAATCTGGAACGCAGACGTTCGACGTATGCCACATTCGACTGGGCGGCTACGGCCGACTTCGACGTGACCGAGGGGATCAGCACCGCCACCTCGGCGGGGTTCCAGTACTACAGCCGGCGTTTCGAACTTAACAGCGCGAGGGGGAGGGTTTTTCCGGCGCCTTCCGTGACCACCATCGACGGAGCGGCGACCACCTTTGGCGGCGAGGACATCCTCGAGAACAAGACGGTCGGGCTGTACGTGCAGGAACAGCTGTCGATCAACGACCGCGTGTTCCTGACGGCGGCAGTCCGTGGCGACGACAACAGCGCCTTCGGGGTCAACTACGACTTCGTGACCTATCCGAAGTTCAGCGCGACCTGGATCGTGAACGAAGAATCGTTCTGGAATGTCGGTTGGCTCAACGCCCTGAAGCTTCGCAGCGCGTGGGGCCAGGCCGGCCAACAGCCCGATGTGTTTGCGGCCGCGCGGCTGTATCAACCGGCGACCGGTCCAGGAGATGCATCCGTACTCACGCCCGAGAACATCGGAAACCCCGATCTGAGGCCGGAAAAGGGCCAGGAATTGGAGATCGGCTTCGATGCAGGCCTGTTGGAAGACCGGATCGGTATTGCGTTCACCTACTACGACCAGCGTACCAAGGACGCGATCGTGCAGCGCCAGGTCTCGCCGTCGTCCGGTTTTCCGGGCAGCCAGTTCGTGAACATCGGCGAGATCCGGAACCGGGGGTTCGAGTTGGGGATGACCGGAGTCCTGATGCAACAGGGCCAGCTTGGCTGGAACCTGGGAATGACGTTCAGTACGAACAGCAACGAGGTTGTCAGTCTCGGAGACCTGTCGACGCTGTCCGCCGGCGGTCTCCAGCAACACAGGGAGGGCTACCCCGTCGCGGCCTTCTTCTTCAAGAATGTCGTGAGCGCGACGCTGGACGGATCCGGCAACGTCACGGAGTCGCTCTGCGAGTCCGAGAGTGGCTCGCCGGTGCCCTGCGCCGGTGCTCCGCGAGTGTACATGGGGCGGCCGAATCCGAGTTGGCAGGGGAACGTCAACACGACCCTGAACCTGTTCGGATCCCTGCGCCTCTTTGCAAACGTGGAGTTCAAGGGAGGGCATCACCTCACCAGCGGAGACATCGGCGCGGCTCACGTCCTGCTGCGCAACAGCCGCGCGGTCCATGAACGGACAGACCCCATCCTGATGGCGTTGGCAAGCGCGCGGATGTGGCGCGAGTCGGGCTATATGGACGCGAGTTTTGCAAAGCTGCGCGAAGTATCGGCCTCCTACACGCTGCCGGAACATCTCGTGGCGCACATCGGGGCGTCACGAACCACACTCACCCTGGCGGGGCGCAATCTCCTCACGGTCTGGCAAGCCACCAAGGACATCTTCGGCCGCGAGGTTCTCGACCCGGAAAACCGGCTCACGTCTTCGGAACTCACCGGTTACTTCCAGACCGTTCTCCCCCAGTACGCGTCGTTCGTAGCGACCGTGCGGGTGCAATTCTAGGAGGACCCAATGAGAGCATACAACGCTACGACGGCGATCTTTCTCTGCTCGATCCTGGCAGGGTGCGATGCCCTGCTGGAAGTCGAGCTTCCCACCCGCGTGCCGGCCGAGGCGCTCGACGACCCCGCCATGGCGGCAGTGCTCGTCGGAGGAGCGGTCGCCGATTTCGAGTGCGCCTATGCGAACTATGTTGCCGCCACGGCACTCCTTACCGACGAACTGATCATTTCCACCGAGTTCATCGCTCCGACGAGCTGGGACCTGCGCAGCATCACCGCCGACAACGGAAACCTGGGTACCGCCGGCTGCAATGCCTTCGGGTTCGGGCTGTTCCAGCCACTGTCAACCGCCCGTTTCCAGGCCGATGATGCACACTCTCGCATCGAGGCCTTCCCGGACGGCGATGTTCCGGGAAAGGGCGCGCTGCTGGCATCCGCTTCGGCCTATTCCGGCTATGGCCTGACCTTGCTGGGAGAGGGTTTCTGCCGCGCCTCGGTGGACCAGAGTGCGGCCCTGCAGCCACGCGACGTGCTGGCAATGGCGGAGCAACGCTTCGACGTGGCTGTGCAGGAGGCGCAGTCCGCGGGTGACCAGGACATTCTCGGGATGGCCCGTGTGGGGCGTGCCCGCGTGCGCTTGAATCTGGGCGACATGTCTGGTGCTGCTTCGGATGCCCGGGAAGTGCCGGAAGGGTTCGCGAAGATGTCCACCTATTCCGGCGCCAATGCCCGGCGCGAAAACACACTGTGGGTCTACAACCACCGTGACATCATGGTGTCGGTCGATCCGCGGTTTCGGGACCTGACTGTGGACGGCATGCCGGATCCGCGCGTTCCCGTCCGGGACGGAGGGAGAGTCGGCCACGATGGCCTCACGGCTCTGTGGTTGCAACTGAAATACTCGCAGGTGGGAAGCCCGATACGGCTCGCGTCGTGGGAAGAGGCCCAGCTGATCATCGCCGAGGCCGAAGGCGGGCAGAGCGCCGTGGAAGCAATCGACAGGGTGCGAGCATCGCACGGCCTCCCCCCCTTCGCCGGCAGCGCTGCGGACGAGATCCAGGCGGAGATACTCGAGGCGCGCAAGCGGGGCCTCTATCTCGAGGGACACCGGCTGAACGACATGCTTCGCCATGGGGTCGAGTTCGACAGCGGGTTGAATCACAAGGGAGTCCCCTATGGAAACACGACTTGCCTTCCGCTGCCCGAGGCTGAGATCCTGAGCAATCCGAACATCTCCAACTGAAGGGTCCGCGCATGACGTCGAGACGAGGTGCACGGCCCGGGTTCCGCGCGATCGGTCTACGGCCATTGATCATGACACTCTGCCTCATCGGGATCCCGGGCTCGCCCGCCAGTCCCGTCGCGGCCCAGCCCCAGCTGATCGACAACCCGATGACCGTGGAGTACGACGTCCCGGTGGCAATGCGGGACGGGGTCGCGCTGTCAGCGGATGTCTACCGGCCCGCGGAATCGGGACGACACCCGGCGGTGCTGACCCTCACGCCGTACAACAACAACAGCGACGCCACGCTGGATGAGGCCTGGGCATATGTGTCGCGCGGATACGCCTATGTGACGGTGGATGTACGAGGCCGCTACGACTCCGAAGGCGAGTTCAACGCATGGTACGACGACTCGAAGGACGGTAGCGACCTCATCGACTGGATCGCCGCACAGGAGTGGTCGGACGGCCGCGTGGCGACCTCTGGCGGGTCGTACAGCGGTATGAACCAGTGGCTGATGGCCAAGCAGAACAACCCGCACCACGTGGCGATCCTCGGATACGTGGCCCCGAAGGACAGCTTCCGCGATCTGGTGCGTTGGAACGGCGTGCCCAAGCTCGACCTGATCTACACCTGGATGATGGGGATGGACGGGCGCGTGAATCAGTCGCGGGCCGGGTGGAACTGGAGCCGGGCCATGCGGGGATTGCCCCTCCACACCCTCGACGAGGTGGTGGGCCGGGACATGCCCGTGTGGCGCGCATGGATGGAGAACGACACCGAGAGCGCGTGGTGGGATCCGATTTCCATGCACGACTCCTACGCGAACTTCGACATCCCCTCGTTCAACGTGACCGGCTGGTTCGACGGACAGGTTCAGGGCACGTCGAAGCACTTCGCCAGCGCGGTCAAGACGGGAGAGCCGGGGGATCACGTGTTGATCATCGGGCCCTGGTTGCACGGTGTGAACCGTAACCGGACGATAGGGCTGCGGGACTATGGACCGGATGCGATCATCGACCTCGACGGTCTCCGGGACGCGTGGCTGGACCATAGGCTGCTCGGGACGCCCGGGCCGGATCTGCCCAACGTGCTGTACTTCCTGCCGGTGGCCAACGAATGGCGCGAGGCAGACGCCTGGCCCATCCCGGGGACGCGCTTCACGTCGTACTATCTGGCGAGCGGGGGCAGTGCCAACACGCTCTTTGGTGATGGCGAGCTGGTGGGCAGGGCGCCGCAATCGGCGGGCGCCGACGCGTTTGTGTACGATCCCGCCAACCCGGTGCCCACGGTGAGCAGCCGCACCTCGGGCGCACGCGGCGGGATCGCACAGGGATCCGTGGACAATCGGGCCGTGGAGACTCGCGACGACGTACTCGTGTACACCGGGCCCGTGCTGGACGAGCCGGTCGAGATCACGGGGCCTATCCGAGCCACCGTGTACATCTCCACCGATGTGCGGGACACCGACATCACGGTCAAGCTGCTCGATGTGTACCCGGACGGGAGGGCGCTCAATCTGAGCCACGGGATTGCGCGTGCCAGCTTCCGCACGGGTTATGACCGCATGGAGCCGATCGAACCGGGCGAGGTCTACGCGATCGAGGTGGAGATGTTTCCGGGCTCGAACGTCTTCGAGGCCGGACACCGCATACGGATCGAGGTGTCAAGCAGCAACTTCCCCAATTTCGCGCGCAACCTGAACACGGGGAAAAGCTCGGACACGACCAGCGAGATGCGGTTGGCAAACACCCGGGTCCATCATTCGGCCGAGCACCCGTCGCATATCCTCCTGCCGGTGGTTCCGTCCGGTACGACGCAGTCATGGCGGTGAAGTTGCGTACGAATCTCGGGCTCGACCCCGGTCTGGCCGCCGAGGCCCGTCAGTTGCACGACACTCTTCTCGTCGTGAACGGGCTGGACGCATCGGAATTCAGCAGCGCACTGATCCCCAACCTCCAGGCCGGCGGCGTGACGGCCAATCTTGTGACGGGGCTGCGCAACGGTGTGCGCCCGCTGACCACGGTGGCCTCGCCGCACCTGCACTTCCTGCGCTCACACGCGGATACGCTGGTCCACGCCACCAGCGTAGCCGACATCCGGCGCGCCCGGAGGGAGGGCAGGATCGCGATTGTCCTCGGCTGGCAGCGCTCCGACTATCTGGGAGAGGACGTGGAACGGTTGCTCGGCTTCCACCGCTTGGGGCTGCGGAGCGCCGGGCTCATCTACAACGTCGGGAACTACGTGGGCTCGGGGTGTGTCGACCCGGAGCCCGGCGGGCTGAGCCACTTCGGCGTCGAGGTCGTGCGTGAACTTCAGCGGCTGCGGATCGTCGTCGACATCGGCGGCCACTGCAGCGAAGCCACTTCCCTCGACGCGCTCGAGTTCACGACCGGACCGGTGGTCTGCAGTCACACGAACCCCCGCGCGCTGCGGCCGGGCAACCCTCGCACCATGAGCGACGGACTGATTCGGGCAATCGCCGACCGGGGCGGCGTGATCGGGATCACCGCCTTCAACTACTTCCTGGTGGCGGCCGGCCTCGCGACCATCGACGACTACCTCGACCACGTGGAATACATGGTGCGCCTGATCGGGCCGAAGCATGTCGGGATCGGCCTCGACCAGATCATCGGGCGCGTGATTTCGGGTCCGGTCGACCCGCGCCCCTTCCCGCCCGAGGCCTACCCGCCACGCTACGAGGACTGGGTATACCCGGACGAGCTGACAGACTTCACCGGGGTCCCCCTGATCACCGCCGGGCTCCTGGAACGCGGCCACAGCGATGACGATATCGCCGACATCATGGGCCTCAACTGGCTGCGCGTGTGGGAAGAGGTCTGGGGAGCGTGACATGACCATCTCACGGCGGGGCTTCCTGGAGTTGAGCGGATCCGGCGCGCTTGCGTCGGCGTTGGGGGTGTCGGCGTGCGGTGTTTCGGCGCGCGGTGTGGATGGGTTTGGGGAGGAGGCCGGCGTTGGCGCCGACGGCGCGGCCGATGTCCAGGGGACGGCCCCGGTGATCGACGCATCCGTGCCGTCAGCCTCACCCGACCGCGGCGGCGAGGCCGTGGGCGCGCACCTCGCTTCCGTCGCGGCCGCAGGCGTGTCGTGCGCATTCGTGCCGGTCGCCACGGTAGAGCATTTCGACACGGCGCTGCAAAACCTGCTGGCGCTGCACGCCATGTCGGCCGCGGCCGACTGGGACCTCGTGCGGGCCCGGTCGCGGTTGCCCGCGCCATCGAGCGCCCGCGCGGGCGTCGTGCCGACCTTCCAGGGCCTTCAGATGGTCGAACAGGACATCGGGCTGATCCGCGGCTTCCGGGAACTGGGCGTCGGCGTGATGGCGATCACGCACAACTGGAAGAACTGGAACGGCGACGGGTGCCTCGAGCGCACCGACCTGCCGCTCACCGGGCTCGGGCGCCTGGCGGTGCGCGAGATGAACGCCGCCGGGGTACTCATCGACCTGAGCCGTGCGGGCGTCCGCACCAGCCTGAGCGCTATCGATGAATCACGCGCCCCGGTGGTCTTCACGCATTCGAACGCCCGGGCCGTGCACGACCACCCCGCCAACCTGACCGGCGAGCAGATCGACGAATGCGCGGGGCGCGGCGGGGTCATCGCCCTGAGCGCCTTCCCCACGCTGGTCTCCGACCGCTCGCAGCCGACGCTGGACGACTTCCTCGCGCACCTCGACCACCTCCTGGGCCGGGTCGGACCGGACCACATCGGTCTGGGACTCGACTTCGACGACCGGGCCCGGAAACGCTACGCACACGATCCGCTCCCCGATCCGCCGTACACCTTTCCGCAGGGCTTGTCCGATCCCGCCGATCTCGACAATGTCCGAGAGGCCCTGGAGGATCGCGGTCTGAGTTCCTCAGAACGCGAACGGCTGCTGGGCGGGAATCTCGCGCGCGTGTTGAGCGAGGTCTGGGAGGAATGAAGACCCAACGGCCGTGATCCTGTGGCCGCGACCGGTGTATAGGGGAGCGTGTGCGGAAGTCCTGGACTCCGGGCGGGTATCGTGTCATGAAGAAGGTCTGGTTGCTGTTCCCGCTGTTGTTGCCTGCGGCTCTGGCCTGCGACGCGACCTCGGGTTCCGGAGAGCCGGAATCGGTGGTGCTCGTGCATGGCCTGGGGCGCAGGGCGAGTTCGATGGCGCTGCTGTCCGTGCGGCTGGAGTGGGCCGGCTACGACGTCACGACCGTCAGCTACGAATCGCTGACGGATCCGTTCCCCGAACAGGTCGAGACCATTGCGGCGGCGGTCCGGCGCTGTTGCCTCGACGCCCCCAGCGTCCATTTCGTGGGGCACTCGCTCGGCGGGCTGGTGATCCGCGGGTACCTGGCCGAAGACCCGCCGCCCGCACTCGGGCGCGTCGTGCTGCTGACGCCGCCAAGCCAGGGAAGTCTGTTCGTCGACTGGCTGGACGAGGTTCCCCTCGCGGAGGACGTGCTCGGGCCGGTCGGCAGCGCGCTCGGCACCGACAGCACGGACATTCCCGCCAACCTGCCGCTGCCGGACTACGAGATGGGAATCATCGCCGGCAACCGCGCCATCCACCCGATCGGACACCCGGCCATTCCCGGACCCGACGACGGGATCGTGAGCGTGGAGCAGACGAGGATCGGCGACGTGCCGGTCCTGGTCCTGCCGCGGTCACACGCCTTCATCGCGAACAGCCGGCACGCGGCCGACGCGGTGATCCGGTTCCTGCGCACGGGGGCGTTCGGAGCAGCGGAGGACGGCTGAGGCCGGGGTTCAGCGCCCGCCCCGGTCGGTGCGCCAGACGTCCGCGAGGTCCGTGGTCCGTGGTCAGCCGGCGGCCTCGCTCCACTCGGCCAGCAGCCGCGCCTCGGTGGCCGGAGCGAGCCCGGTGCGGAGCCGGTATTCACCGCCCGTCTCCCGGCTCCGGTGCCAGTCCAGCGTGTCCTGCGCAATCACCGCCAGCGGCCGGAAGGCCAGCCCCGCGGCGATCGCACGGCTGCTGTCGATGCGCCCGTAGTTCAGGTAGCGGCCGCGCGGCGGCTGCCAGAAGGGGAGCTGCTGCTGGGGCATCTGGCCGCGCTCGGCCAGGAAGTCCCAGTCCACCCAGGTGAACGAGACGGGGGTCGAGGTGATGGCGCGGATCCCGTACACCAGTTCGGCGGCGGAGAGCGGCGCGCCGGGACCGACGCTGTTGAAGATGCCGGTCGTCTGCTGTTCGAGCAGGCGGATGTAGAACTCCGACAGGTCGCGCACGTCGATGAACTGGACGGGGTCGGTGGGGTCGCCCTGCACCAGGACCTCGCCCCCGGCATCGATCCGGTCGGGCCAGTAGGTGAAGCGGTCGCTGCGGTCGCCGGGACCGACGATGACCGGGGGCCGCACGATGAGCGTGCGCGCGCCGAAGCCCTCTTCCACGGCCCGCTCCGCGAGAACCTTGGCGGGTCCGTACGCGGTCCACTCGCTTTCGGGCAGGTCCGTGGGCCCGATGGGCGCGTCCTCGTCCATGACTTCGGCGGTGAAGTCGGTGTAGACCGCGCGCGTCGAGGTGAAGAGGTACTGGTCGGTGGCGCTGGCGAGGAGGCCGACGGAGAGGCCGACCTGGTGGGGCGTGTAGCCGGAGTTGTCGATGACGGCGTCCCAGCGGCGGCCCTCCAGCGCCGCGAGGTCGCTGTTGCGGTCGCCGACGAGCTTCTCCACCTCGGGGAAGAGGTGGGTGTTGGTGCGGCCCCGGTTGAAGAGGGTGATTTCGTGGCCGCGGGCGAGCGCGTGGCGCACGACGTGGGGGCCGATGAAGCCGGTGCCGCCCAGGATGAGGATGGTCATGCCGTCCTGGCGGGGCCGGGGGGCCGGGCCGGGGTCCGGGCCGTGCCGTGCCGCGGTCGCCCGCGTGGACGCGAGGCCCAGCGCCGCGGCCCCCGCCGTGATGCCCGCCCGCCCGATGAACTCGCGCCGTGTGGTCATTCGTGGTTGCTCCTGGTGGTTTGCGTTGCCGTGTGGTCCTGGTCGCACTTCACAAAACAATACTCCCGCACGCCGCGGTTCCGCACCTTCTGTTGGCGGAACGGGCCGGTCGTTATTGATTGAGGCGGAATCGTTTCCCCGACCCCGACCCATCTGCCGGAGACTACCGTGGACCGCACCGAACGTTGCCGACCGACCCAGAGGCTCGCGCCACCCGCCGCTCGCGCACTGACCGGCGCTGCAATGCTGGCCGTCGCCTCCGGAATGCTTGCATCCGCCAGCCCGCTGCGCGCGCAGGACTCGTCCGACCCGATGGCGCAGGCCACGTCCGACCCGATGGCGCAGGCCACGGCGGCGCTGGAATTCCGCACGATCGGTCCGACGATCATGGGCGGGCGCGTTGCCGATCTGGCGGTCGTCGAGGATGACCCGCGCATCTTCTATGTCGGCGTCGCGACGGGCGGCGTGTGGAAGACCGAGAACGCGGGGATCACGTTCACGCACGTGTTCAGGGACGAGGCGACGGCGTCGGTCGGGACCGTGGCGGTTGCGCCCTCGAATCCGAACGTGGTCTGGGTCGGCACCGGCGAGCCCAACAACCGGCAGAGTTCGCCGTGGGGCAACGGCGTGTACCGGTCGACGGACGCCGGGCGGACGTGGACGCACCTCGGGCTGGACAACACGCACCATATCGCGCGCATTCGGGTGCATCCGCGCGATCCGGACGTGGCGTACGTCGCGGCGGTGGGCCACCTGTGGGGCGCGAACCCGGAGCGCGGCGTGTACCGGACCGTGGACGGCGGCGAGAGTTGGGAGAAGGTGCTGTTCGTGGACGACGACACCGGCGCGACCGAACTGGTCATGGACATGGGCGACCCGCGTACGCTATTTGTGGCGATGTACCAGCGGCGGCGGCGGGCCTGGGGGTTCAACGGCGGCGGCCCGGGCAGCGGCATCTACCGGACGACCGACGGCGGCGACACGTGGGCCGAGCTGACCGAGGGCCTGCCGGAGGGCGACATGGGCCGGATCGGGCTCGACATCTACCGCGGCGACGGCAACGTGGTCTTCGCGCTGGTCGAAGCGGACGCGCGCGCGCCCGGCCAGGGGTTCGGCGGCGGGGGCGGCAGCGACGCGCAGAACGGCGTCTATCGCTCGTCGGACCGCGGCGAGAGCTGGGAGCACCTGTCGACCACCAACAACCGTCCCATGTACTACAGCCAGATCCGCGTCGACCCCAACGACCCCGAGCGGATCTACCTGGGCGGCTCCAGCCTGTTTCGCTCGTCCGACGGCGGGCGCAACTTCACCCCCGATGCCGCCGCCGGCGTCCATCTGGACCATCACGCGCTCTGGATCGACCCCGCCGATTCCGACCACCTGATCCTAGCCGGCGACGGCGGCGTTTCGGTCAGCTGGGACCGCTCGGACAACTGGTATCAGCTGCGCAACCTGCCCATCGGCCAGTTCTACGAGATCGGCGTGGACATGCGGGATCCCTATCACGTGTGCGGCGGGCTGCAGGACAACGGCTCCTGGTGCGCGCCGTCCGACACCTGGTCCAACCAGGGCATCCGCACGCGCGACTGGTACAACGTGGGCTCGGGCGACGGGTTCTTCACGGTCATGCACCCCACCAATCCCGACCTGATGTTTGCGGAGTCTCAGGGGGGTAACCTTACGCGCGTAGACCTCGCAACCGGAGAGCGCGCGCGCATACGCCCATTGCCCCGCCCGTCAGAAGGGGATGAGGAGCGCAGTCTGCGCTGGAACTGGGACACGCCGATGCTGCTGTCCGCGCACGACGACGAGGTCGTGTATGCGGGCTCGAACGTCCTTTTCCGCTCCTCGAACCTTGGGCTGAGCTGGGAGGAGATCAGCGGCGACCTGACGTACGCGATCGACCGGGACACGCTCATGCTCATGGGGGTCGCGGGCGGAGAGCCGCAGATGTCGCGCAACGACGGTCAGTCCAACTACGGCAACCTGACGGCGCTGGCGGAGTCGCCGCTGGACGCCGCGGTGCTGTACACGGGAAGCGACGACGGGCGGCTGCACGTGACGCGCGACGGTGGTGCGAACTGGACCGACATCACGGGGAACGTGCCCGGGCTGCCGCCGTTCACATACGTGACGCGCATCGTGGCGTCGCGGGGCGCGGCGGGCGAGGTCTTCGCGGCCTTCGACGGGCACCGCAGCGACGACTTCGCGCCGTATGTGTACGCGAGCGGGGATTTCGGCGCGAGCTGGACGCGGATCACCGACGGGCTGCCCGGCACCTCGATGAACGCGCTCGCGCAGCACCCCCGCGCCCACGACCTGATCTTCGCGGGGAGCGAGGTGGGCGTGCACTTCTCGATCGACCGGGGCGCGAGCTGGCACGACCTCGGGAACGGCCTGCCCACCGTGCCCGTCGACGATATCGTCGTGCACCCGCGCGACAACGACCTCGTGGTCGGCACGCACGGGCTCGGCATCTGGATCATGGACGACATCGCGCCGCTCGAGCACCTGAGCAGCGAGGTCATGGCCTCGGCCGCCCACCTCTACCCGGTGCGGCGCGCCACGTCCTACAACCTGTACACGCCGCAGGGCTGGACTCCCGGCATCTACGCGGCGCCCAATCCGCCCGCCGGCGCGCGCATCCGCTATCATCTGGGCGCGGACGGCGACAGCGTGGCGATCGCGATCACCGGCGACGACGGGGGCACGGTGCGCGAGCTGAAGGGGCCCGGCGACGCCGGCCTCAACGAGGTGATCTGGGATCTGCGGCTGGCGGGTGAGGGCGCGGACGGCGAGGCGATGGACCCGGGTCCGCGCGTGCTGCCCGGCAGCTACACCGTGGCGCTGACGGCGGGCGATGCAACCATGGAAACGCCCGTCGAGGTGCGCCTGGATCCACGGGTGGAGATCTCGCGGTTCGCCCTGATGGCGCGCCACGCGGCCATGATGGACTCGTACCGGCTGTCGGGCGCGGTGAACGATGCGCGGGACCGGATGGGCGAGATGCGCGACCAGCTCAGCCAGGCGGAAGCGCGCGTCGGCGCGGCGGAAGACCCGCCCGAAGCGCTCACCGAAGAGATCGAGGCCTTCCGCGAGGACCTTGAGGCGCTGCAGGAGGAGGTCGGCGGCGGCGGCGGGTTCGGCGGCTTCAGCGGACCTGCCGCGGGCGCCTTCGCATGGGGTACCATCGAGCGCGCGACCAGCGATCCCACCACCGACCAGCTCTGGCAGATCGAACGCTCCTGGGAGGAGCTGCCGCCCCTGATCGAGCGCCTGAACGAACTGCTCACCGAGCGGCTCCCCGCAATCAACGCCATGGTGTACGCCGAAGGGCTGCGGCCGAAGGCAGGTGAAGCGGTGATGATGCCGAGACGGGAGCGGTGAACGGGGAGGTGTGATGAGGCAGGCGGATATCGATATTCTCGTCCAGGAGGGCGAGGGAACCACGCTTGAGTTCAAGAAGGCGCTCTCAAGGTCGTTCGCACGTGAGGTTGTGGCTTTGGCCAACACCATCGGCGGCCGGATCCTCCTGGGCGTCCGTGACGACGGCACCGTTGTCGGGATCAGGGACTCCAACGCCCTGCGCGCGCAGGTTCAAGACATTGCGCGAAACTGCGACCCGCCCGTGAAGGTGCGTGTGGAAGTCGTGGGAGATGTGCTGGTTGTTCATGTCCGAGAAAGCGACGCCAAACCGGTGCAATGTGGGGACGGCTTCTTTTGGCGACAGGGCGCCGTAACTCAGAAACTCATGCGCGATGAGATCCGTGGTTTCTTCCAGACCGAGGGTGTCATTCGGTTCGACTTGTCGCCTTGCCCGCGATTCCGCTATCCCGAGGACTTTGATACAGACAAGTATCGTGCCTGGCTCAGGCTCTCCGGCATCAGCGGGTCACCGGACGTCACGGACGTGCTGGTTAACACCGACACCGCTGAACGCGTGAACGGCGAATTGCTCTTTCGCAACGCTGGTGTGCTTTTCTTCGCAAAGGACGCACGCCGCTTCTTGCCGGAGTATCCGATGGGGGCAGTGCGCGAAGCGGTCACCAACGCTGTGATGCACCGCGACTGGTTCATTCACGGAGCCAACGTTCTTCGTCGAGATCTACAGTGATCGTATCGAGGTCGTAAGCCCCGGCGGTCTGCCGAAGGGCATGGCGCTGGCGGACCTCGGTCACGGTAGCATCCGGCGAAACGCCCTCATGGCCGACCTGCTCCACCGCATTGGCTTCATAGAAAAGGCCGGCACCGGAATCCGCCGCATTCGCCACGAGGCTAGCGAGGCCGGCTGCCCCGAGCCCGAATTCACGATGCGTGGCCCTTTTTTCGTAGCCGTCTTCCGGCCCACCCCGGAAGTCACCCCGGATGTTACCCCGGAAGTCACCCCGGAAGTCACCCCGGATGTTACCCCGGATGTCACCCCGGATGTCCGCTTGCTGAGTGCTTTCTCTGGCGATATGACCCGTGAACAGCTTCAAGAGATCCTTGGACTCGCAGATGATGACCACTTCCGCACCGCATACCTCCGCCCCGCACTCGATGCCGGACTCATCGAGATGACCATTCCCGACAAGCCGCGCAGCAGCAAGCAACGCTATCGGATCACTGGAGACGGGCGCAGATACATCGCAAAGCCCCAATTGGATGCTGAGCCCGCAGCCGATGCCAGACCGTCCACCGGTCCCACCCCGGAAGTTACCCCGGAAGTCCGCCTGCTGAGTGCTTTCTCTGGCGATATGACCCGTGAACAGCTTCAAGAGATCCTTGGACTCGCAGATGATGACCACTTCCGCACCGCATACCTCCGCCCCGCCCTCGATGCCGGACTCATCGAGATGACCATCCCCGACAAACCGCGCAGCAGCAAGCAACGCTATCGGATGACCGCCGCTGGAGAAGGTTACGTCAGAACGTGGCGACCCAGCGATGCACGCTCGACCGCACAATGACGGTCGGTGTGACCAACCAGGCGCACCTCTTCCGCCTGGGATCGCAGCTTGCTCCGGTGTCGGCCGGGTCCCAATCTCAACGCTGACCCCACGTTTCAGCTGAAACCCTGACGTAACGTCAGGGTTGGGGCCAACCGCGCGAACCCGGGAGGACGTCATGCGCTTCGCCACCCCCACCACCCAGCCAACCCGGCCGTTCACACGTGTGCTGGCCGCCGCGCTACTCGGCCTCGGCGCCTTGACCCTGACGACGGCCTCTCTCGCCGCCCAGGACGCGGAGGGCGCCACCGACGACTGGGACGTCACCCTAGCGCGCGGCGAGACCCGCGAAATCGACTTCACGACCGAAGAAGGCACTTGGATGTCGATGGACATCTCGCCGGACGGGCGCTGGGTCGTCTTCGACCTGCTTGCACATGTGTACCGGGTTCCTACCGACGGGGGCGGCGACGCCGAGCTCCTGACCGGCGGCACCGGAGTCGCCACCAACTACCATCCGCGCTATTCGCCCGACGGTTCGACGATCGCCTTCGTCAGCGACCGCAAGGGGCAGAACAACCTGTGGCTGATGGACGCGGACGGCTCCAATCCGCGCCAGGTCTTCAGCGACATGGCGACGCGCGCGGTCTCGCCGGCCTGGTCCGCCGACGGCGACTACATCTTCGTCAAGCTGCAGGACGTGGCCGCCGGACGGGGGCAGACGGGTCGCAGCGGGATCTGGATGTACCATGTGGACGGGGGCGACGGGATCCAGGTCGTCGGTGACCAGCCGCAGGCCGCGTGGCCCTCCCCGTCGAACGACGGGCGCTACCTGTACTTCCACGTCTACACGGGTCCGCCGGGGCTGCAGGGCCGCGATGCGCTGGCCGGGCACTGGCAGGTGCGCCGGAAGGACCTCCGCACGGGTGAGATCGTCAACATCACGGCCGGGAGCGGCTCGCAGCAGGTGCGCGCCTCGAGCGGCAGTGCCTACGCGGCCGAAATCTCGCCGGACGGGCGCCACCTTGCCTTCGCCCGCCGCATCGCCGGCGGCACGATCTCGTACCGGGGCCACACCTTCGGCCCCCGCGCCGCGCTCTGGATCCGCGACCTCGAAACGGGGAGCGAGCGCGTCGCGATGGACCCGATCACCGTCGACAACGCCGAGGGGATCAAGACGATGCGCATCCTGCCCGGCTACAGCTGGAGCGCCGACGGGTCCAGCATCGTGATCACGCAGGGCGGCAAGATCCGCATGCTCGACGTCGCCAGCGGCGAGGTCACCACCGTCCCGTTTTCGGCACACGTGCAGCGCACGATCTCCGAACTCGCCCGCGCCGACTTCCGCATCGACGACGGTCCCTTCGAGGCGAAGATGCTGCGCTGGTACGCCGCATCGCCCGACGGGTCGCGGATCGCCTTCCAGGCCGTCGGCAGGGTGTGGATCGCGCCCGCGGATGGCGGCGCGCCAACCCGTCTGACCAGCGGCGACGGTCCGCACGAGTTCTCGCCGTCGTGGTCCCCCGACGGGCAGTGGATCGCCTACACGACCTGGGGCGGCGAAGACGGTGGGCACGTCTGGAAGATTCCTGCGGGTGGCGGCACGCCCCGGCAGCTCACCACGTCGCCGTCGGAATACGCCCAACCCGTGTGGTCACTCGACGGTTCCGAGATCGTGGTCACGCGCGGCAGCGGAGCGGCGGCGAGGGCTCGGTCCGCGACGCAGAACCCGTATTGGGAGCTGTGGCGCGTTCCTGCCGACGGCGGATCACAGGAGCGCATCATGACGATTCCGGCCGGGGGACCGGGCGGATTGCTCGGTTACCGGCGCCAGATCACCCGCGTGTCGTTCGGCCCGGGCGGGCGAGTCCATTTCCCTGCGGGGCACGAAGCGGGAGAAGGACAGGGCGCGATCGCCCTGATGTCGGTACGCGGTGACGGCTCCGACGCGCGGGCGCACGCGACCATCCCCTGGGGCGACGAGTTCGTGATTTCGCCCGACGGAGATCGCGTCGCCTTCCAAGAGGGCGACAATGTCTTCTGGGCGCCCCTGCCACCCGGCGGAGCGGGTGGTGATCCCGTCGCCCTCAAGAAGCGGGGTGCTCCGGTGCCGGTCACGCAGCTCACCACCGAGGGCGGGCTGTATCCGCGCTGGCTCGACAACGACCGGCTCGAATTCGGGAGCGGGCAACGCTTCTTCATCCATGACGCGAGCACCGGCGAAACCGACACCACGACCATCCGGCTCAGCGTCGATCGCGTCATCCCGCAAGGAACACTTGCGCTGACGAACGCGCGCATCGTCACCCTCGACAACCGCGCGGTCCACGAGAACGCCACCCTGCTCATCGACGGCAGCCGGATCGCCTGCGTCGGCGAGTGCGACACCTCCGGCGCCGATCAGACCATGGACATGACCGGCAAGACCATCATCCCCGGCTTCATCGACATGCACGCCCACCACTACCGGGAGCACAAGGGCCTGATCCCGAAGCGCGACTTCGAGTCGGCCATCTACCTTGCCTACGGAGTGACCGCGAACCTCGACAACTCGATGTGGTCGCAGAACGTGTTCGCCAGCGCCGAGATGATCCGCGGCGGTGCGGTCGTGGGCCCGCGCACGTACTCGACGGGCGATCCGATGTACCGCGGCGACGCCATGCGGCAGAACGATATCTCCAGCTACGAGGTCGCCGAGCAGAACATCAACCGGCTCGCATCGTGGGGCGCCACAGCGCTCAAGCAGTACCTGCAGCCGCGCCGCGACCAGCGCCAGTGGATCTCGGACATCGCCCGCCGGAAAAACCTCATGGTCACATCCGAGAACAACGACATCCCATACACGATCGGGATGATGATGGACGGGCAGACCGGCTTCGAGCACCCGATGACGTATCTGCCCATGTACCGCGACCTGAGCACCTTCCTGGGACAGGCCGAGTCGGCCTACTCACCCACCTTCGTGGTGGGCGGAATCGGTCCCTGGAACGAGGAGTTCTTCTTCGCCGAGCAGGAGGTCTGGCTCGACCCCAAGCAGCGCGAATGGCTTCCCTGGCGCCAGGTGATCCCGCACCTGCGTCGACGCTGGGAGCGTCCCAACACCGACTACACCTATCCGCTCATTGCGCTGGGCATGATGGATGTGATCGAGGCGGGCGGTTGGGGTGCGATCGGTTCACACGGACAGGCCCACGGCATCGCTTCGCATTGGGAGATCTGGATGGTCGAAGCCGCCGCCGGGCCCATGGCCGCGCTCGAGGTGGCCAGCCTCCACGGAGCAGTCTTCCTGGGTGCCCAGGAGGACATCGGCTCGATCGAAGTCGGCAAACTGGCGGACGTGCTTGTGCTGAACTCGAACCCGCTCGACAACATCCGCAACACGACCGACATCATGTACGTGGTGCAGGGCGGCATCGTGCGCGACGGGCTCACGCTCGACGAGGTGTGGCCCAACCAGGTCCCCTACGGCGAGCACTGGTGGGTGGACCCGGACGCCTGGCTGATGGACAACCGGCCGGTGGACTACTGGGATCGTAGGCGGTAGGGGGGCCGGACGATCATTTTTCTTCCTGGATTCTCGCCAGTGCGTCGTCGGAAGCGTCAGCGAGATGATCCAGGGAGCCCCGGAGATTCTCGCGTATCCATTCGAGATGCCGAACCGCCCGTGGTTCGCGGAACTCGCCGAGTTGCCGGATGACGGTCTCCCCCAGTCCCATGCCCAATGGATACCGGTCCTTGACCATATGCTCGAAAATGCCCGATAGCAGGTTCAAAAGGTGTTGGCGGATTTCCTCCGAATCCGGTGAGGGCTTCCAGACGTAGCGGCCGATTTCGGAGATTTCGGTCACGGCACGGCCATCGGGATCGGTTCGTTGTTGGTGCTCCCAACCCCCATGGCGCATTACTGGCCCGATCGGGATCGGGTCGCGATCGGGCCGGCGATGCGGATGGTTGGCACAGTAGGTATAGAACGGGTCTTCGATTGCGAGATTCCTGATCTCGCAGTGGGGCGGGATGCGATCGTCGCTGTGTCGTGTCCAGTCGCGCTTCCCCCGGTTCGTGCGGTTGAACCAGCAGGTCCCGCAGCAGTCGGATCCTCCGTTTGGCACCCCTCAACCCTCCAGCCGGTTGTACCTCCGCAGGATCTCCCGCAACCGCTCGTGCGGCAGCGCGTGCACCGTCACGTCGTTCGCGCCCGTCATGGTCTCTGCCGCGACCAGCGCGTTGATGATCGCCTCTTCGGTCGCCTCGACGGTGGCCGTGAAGAGCGGGTTGAGGCGTCCGTTGGCCAGCACCCGCGCCCGGGTGGACGTGCCCACCTCGGCGGCGGCGCGCTGATTGGCCGTCGAGAACGCCACGAAGATGTCGCCCGACCCGTTCGACGCGATGCTTCCGTTGCGGCCGAGTCCGAGCGAGACCCGGCGCGCCATCCTCTCCAGCTGGTGCGGCATGACCGGCGCGTCGGTCGCGACCACGACGATGATCGACCCGTCGCGGTCCGCCTCGCCCTCGGCACCCTCCAACGCCTCGCCCTCCTGCGCCCCCTCACCCGGCCGCTCCGGCATGAGGTCCGCGATCTCCCGCCCGACCGGCACCCCAGCCACGCGGAACAGCTCCCGGCTGCCGTAGTTGCACTGCACCAGCACGCCCACGGTGTAGTCGTCGCCCGCGACGTCCACCACCCGCGACGATGTCCCGATGCCGCCCTTGAAGCGGTGGCAGATCATCCCCGTGCCGCCGCCCACGTTCCCCTCCGCAACCGGCCCGCCCTGCGCCGCGTCCATTGCCGCTATTGCATCGCCCTCGGTGACGTGCTGGCCACGGATGTCGTTGAGCGTGCCGTCCCACGTCTCGCCCACGACCGGAAGCGCGGCCAGCCAGCGCCCGCCGCCCCGCTCCATCCCCCTCGCCACCCCCCAGCGGATGACCGCGTGATGCACGATCCCCACGCTCAACGTGTTCGTGATCATCACCGGACCTTCCATGATGCCCGAATCGCGCACCCAGGTCGTGCCGGTCATCTCGCCGTCGCCGTTCAGGGTGAACCAGGCCGCGTAGACCGGGTCTGGCTCGTCGCGGCCGCGCGGCCACACAGCCGTCACACCGGTCCGCACCGGGCCCTCGCCGACCACCAGCGATCCGCTGCCGCGAACGATCGTGGCATGGCCCACCTCGACGCCGTCGACGTCGGTGATCGCGTTGAGCACGCCCGGCGTACCCTCGAAAGGGATGCCCAGGTCGCGTGCGCGCGGCTTCTGGGGAGACGCGGGGATCGCCGAGCAGGCCAGCGCCGCCATGAGCACCCCGGCCAGGTTGCGATGTGTGCGCCGGTGTCCGAAAATGTCGCGATACCGAGTCTTCATTGCATGCTCCGCCAAAAGAGTTTCCGGGCCCCACCCAAAACAGTGGCCGCACCGAAAAGAGAGACCGTCCAATGAATAGAGTCCTGGATGACAGGGAGAAAGCAATGGTAGCCGCCGCGCGGCTGGCTGCCCACTACGTCGACGCCGCCCTCAGGGCAGGCGCGGACGAAGATGAAATCAGCGCCGTGCTCCAGGCGGTCGCGAGCGATCTGGAAAGCGTGGAGTTCTGGATCACCGACGAGCAGGGGCGCATTGCTCTCGGTTGCTATCCCATGGACTTCGTGTTCCCCGAAGACCCGGACGCCGAAACCCAGGCGGCGCCGTTCGCCACTCTTCTCAAGGGGACCGAGCCGGTCGTGGTCCAGGATCCGCAGCCGCGCCAGATCGACGGAACCGTCTTCCAGTACGTCGGCGTACCGGGGGTTGATCGACCCAGGATCGTGCAAATGGGCATGGCCGCGCGCACCTCATGAACGGCGCCGTGCCGCACCACGCCCTCGGCGGCAAGGTCGCGTTGAGCCTTCCATGGTCTCGACGGTCTTGCGTAGCGTCATCTCCTCGGCAATGAGTTCGGCAGCCCGTTCCTCAACCCTGGCCCGCCGCGTGGGGCCGAGTTCCTCTGTCAGGTCGTTGACGTTCAATGGCATCATGTTTCTCCTTCCTCCGCGAGTGTTGCCAAGTGTCGCTCGAAGCGCTCGGGCGCGCCGCCAACGCTAACCCACCCAGCCGCGCATCGCGACCGCACCTGAGGGGTCCAGCGCTTCGACGACGCGCTCCGGTCCGCGCCGGCCCACGAGCGTGATCGGCTGGTCGGCGAACAGCGGAGCCAGCGCCCGGTAGCGGAAGCTGGAGACCGGGGCCTCGCTGTGCCGCCGGGCCGCGTCCAGCAGCAGCAGGGCGGTCAGCGGGCCGTGCACGAGGAGGCCCGGGTAGCCCTCGGTCTCGGTGGCGTAGGGGTGGTCGTAGTGAATGCGATGTCCGTTGTACGTCAGCGCCGAGAACTGAAAGAGCGTGACGGAGGTGGGGAGGAAGGTTCGCGTCCACTTCGCAGCGGCGGGCTCCGCGCCGTCCGCAACCGGCGCGTGCGGCGATGCCGTGGTGGATGACCCCCGCGCGGAAGCCGTGCCCCGGCTCCGCATGGCCTCCCGGTACACGATGACCTGCTCCTCCTCCATGCACGCGCGACCGTCCTGCAGCAGCGTGTGGCCCACCGTGACGAAGACGAGACGGCCGCTCCTCCCCCTCTTCTCCTTCACCTCGCGGATCCCGGATCTCAGTTCGGCGCGCACACCGACCAGCGCCGGACGCAGGGACCGCAGCGTTCCACCCGCCCACATGCGCCGCGGCAGGTCGATTTCGGCCATGAAGGCGCCCCGCCGCTCGTGTCCGTCGGGGCCGAGTTCGGACGCGCGAACGGGTTTGTTGAAGTAGAGCCAGTGCCACCCGAGCGGAAGCGGATCGCCCACACGCGTACCGGCCGGGTCCCGGTCCAGGAGAGCCTGCATGGCCTGAGCCGGCCAGGGCGACAGAATTTCGGCGCGCACGCGCGTGCGGCCCGGCGGCGACTTGCCCGTCACGTCCTCATTCCGCCCGGTGCCCGCCGTCACCGGCCCCCTCGCCCGCCCGTGCGAGCATCCGGCGCGCCGCCTCGACAACCGGACGGTCCACCATCCTGCCGTCGAGGGCCACCGCGCCACCGCCCGCGGCACGATCGGCCTCCACGATCCTGCGGGCGCGTTCCACCTCCTCCGGCAAGGGGGTGAAGACCTCGTGAATGGCGGGGATCTGCGCGGGGTGGATGGCCACCTTGCCCGCGAACCCCAGTCGGCGGGCCTTCGCGGCTTCATCTCGCAGCCCCGTCATGTCTCGCAGATCCCGCGACGGCATGTCAATGGCCTCGATTCCGCTCAGCGCGGCGGCGTGCACCACCCGGGAACGCGCGTACAGCAGCGGCTCCCACTCCGGCTCCGCACCGAGTTCCACCGAGAGGTCGAAACCGCCGAAGATCAGGGCGGCGACGGAGGGGGACGCCGCACCGATACCCGCCACGTTGTCCAGGCCGCGGACCGTCTCGATGATGGGGATCAGCGGCGCGTTTCCGAGGAGTTGCCGGGCGTCGCGGACTCCATCAGTGGTCGTCACCTTGGGGATCATGAAGGCGTCAGGCGGCGGGCCAGCGGCCAGGGAGGCTGCATCGTTTGCGCCTTGGCCGGACAGCGGGTCGTTCACCCGCACGATCACCAGCGGCTGGCGCCCATGCGTCGAAGCGGCGCCGGTCGGACCCGGCGTTTCCGGTCCCGCCAGGAAGCGCGCCACCGATTCCCGCGCGCCCGCCTTCGCGCCCGGCGCGACCGCGTCCTCCAAGTCGATGCAGATCGCGTCGGCTCCGGCAGACAGGGCTTTGCCATAGCGGTCCGGGCGGTCACCCGGCACGAAGAGGATCGAGCGGACGGGGGAAAATGGACGTGGGTGGGACATATGGCGGCTAACGTTCAGGTCGCACGGCTCTATTCCGTTGGCGCCGCTCGTCGCTCTCGGCCAGTCTCCTTGGCGTGACGCGAGGGTGGACTCTTTCTACATTGCCATATAAGTAAAGTAAACATGCGACCGGACGGTCGTGGCGATAGCGCGACCCACCATTGATTCTCACCATCGTGCTCGCGGTCGGTCAGCCGCTGATCGCACAGTTGGCGCCCTGCTTCGTCCGGTGCCACTCGGCGGCCATGGAGCGCGAGGCGTTTGGAATGGACTGGGACGAGAACAACAGACTGTTCAAGGTGTGTATCAATGACGAATGTTAGCGCCACTGCCGACATAGTGCAGTCATGGCGAGGGCAACGCTGGCCAAGGTAGCGCCGGTCGTCCTGCTGATCGCCATCATTGGCTGCCGTGGCGAGTCGTCCCCCAGGCCCACGGTGGACCTGGAGCCCGTCGCGTCGACGCCGGTTCCATTCAGCGCGAACCACGGGGTTGCGCTGGTCGACAACGACATGGTTTGCGTCACCAACTCCTATGAGGTGCGCGTTCGATGCCTGAGGCGGAATGGCTCGGTAGCGGGAGTGTTCGGAGGAAAGGGAGAGGGGCCGGGTGAGTTTCCCTTCACACCCAAGCTCGTGCGTGGCCCGGACGGCACGCTGGGCACGATTTCCGGGAACCGGTTCACGGTGTTCCAGCCAGACGGTGTAATGCTGTCTGAAACTACGCTGCCTGTAGGCGACCTGCAGGTCCAATCGCCGTTCGGAACGTCGATCATGGGGCAGCACTTTGGTGGAGGAGCAGAGGTGACGCCAATCGAGATCGATGTCGCCACCGGAGACGCGTTGTGGGAGCGGCGCGGGCTCGCTACCGGCGTGCGGACGGAATGCGGCAGCGTGTCGCTGGGGATCCCCTCGCCCGGAGGCGGATGGACCTTCCCCGCCTGTCAGCGCGAACTCGTGTTCTTCGATGGGCGTGACGATCCGACGCCCACAATTGTACGTGCGCCGACCTATGCCGAGGAACTCCCTAACGACCGTGACGTCGCTGAGATCGAGTTTCGCAATTCGCGGAGTGCGTTTCGATTGGATTTGGCTGCGTTCAAGGAGACGCCGAAGCGGAATCACCTGAGGGTCGCGTCGCTGGCCTATGACGACAGGGGTCGCTTGTGGGTGGCGACTGAGCGGGACCGCGCCCGATACTCGTATCTGGACATCTACGACGGCGTCGAATACGTCGGCACGGTGCGGATTCGAGACCGGCTACTGGGGTACGATCTCTACGGCCCAGTACTCGTGGCCCTGGTGGAACGCCAACCCGACAGCGATGGAATCGCGCGGCGATGGGCCGACTGGTACGACATCAGAACGACCGCGGCATTCCCAGCACGTGCGTCGCCACGTGGCTGAGGATCAGGTTGTTGGCCACGGGCGCCACCATGTAGAGCCGCGCCTCGCGGAACTTGCGCTCGATCCCGTATTCGGACGCCATCCCCCATCCACCGAAGGTGTCCATGGCCACGTTGGCCGCCTTCCACGCGGCACGGGACGCCAGGTACTTGGCCATGTTGGTCCCCTCGCCGCGCGTCTCGCCGGCGTCGTACTCCCGGGCCGCCGCGTCGCGGACCGCCGCCGCCGCGCGAATGTCCATGTACGCGTCGGCGATCGGGAACTGGACCCCCTGGTTCTCGCCGATCGGGCGGTTGAAGACCTTGCGCGCGCTGGCATAGTCCGACGCGCGGTCGACGAAGTAGAGGCCGTCGCCGATCGACTCGGACGCCAGCAGGATGCGCTCGGCATTCATCCCGGACATGATGTAGCGAAAGCCCCTGCCCTCCTCGCCGATGCGGTTCTCGGCCGGGACCTCAAGGCCGTCGAAGAAGACCTCGCAGCTCTCGTGGTTGATCATCGTGTCGATGGGGTTGATCCGGACGCGGTCGCGGGCCTGGCGCAGGTCGACCAGGAACACCGACAGCCCGCCCGTGCGCTTCGCGACCTCGGCGCGCGGGGTGGTGCGCGCGAGCAGCACCATCAGGTCCGACTGCCGCACCCGCGAGATGAAGACCTTCTGCCCCCGCACGACGTAATGGTCGCCCTGGCGTTCTGCAAAGGTGCGGATGCGCGTGGTGTCGGACCCCGCGTCCGGCTCGGTCACGGCAAACGCCTGGAGCCGCAGTTCGCCCACGGCGATCCCGGGCAGGAAGCGCTGCTTCTGCTCTTCGGAACCGTGCCGCAGCAGCGTCCCCATCGTGTACATCTGCGCGTGGCAGGCGCCCGAGTTGGCGCCGGACCGGTTGATCTCCTCCAGGATGATGCACGCTTCACGCACGCCGAGCCCCATCCCGCCGTACTCCTCCGGGATCAGGCACGCCAGATAGCCCGCATCGGTCAGCGCTTCGACGAATTCGTGCGGATAGGCGTTCGCGTCGTCCGCGGCCTGCCAGTAGTCGTTGCCGAAGTCGGCGCAAAGGGCGCGGACGGCGGTCCTGAGTTGTGCTGTGGAAATCATGCTATCCCTTCCGAACACGCCGGCTTCAGCCCCACCGCCTCCACACGCTCATGCAGCCGGAACCTGACATCCCCGGGGAAGATCACCGCAATCCGGTCAAGCCTCAGGGCGTCGAGCGCCGAGTGCATCGAGCGGGTGATCTTCGGAGCGCTGGTTCGCTTGAACTCCAGGCCAAGGCGCTGCTTTCCGTCGAAGACCAACAGGTCGATTTCGGCCCCCCCGTGTGTCGCCCAGTAGTGGCAGTCATCCCACTCGGCCGAGAGGATGCGAACCGCCTCGCGCATCGCAAACCACTCCCAGGAGGCGCCGCACTTGGGGTGCCCGGCAAGCTCCTCTTCGTTGCGGATGCGCAGGAGCGCGTGCAGCACTCCCGTGTCGGACAGGTAGATCCTGGGGGCCTTCACCTGACGTTTTTTCAGATTCGCGAACCACGGCGTCAGAGTGCGAACGACAAGCGCGTCGACGAGGGTGCCAAGATAGGAATTGACGGTGGGAGCGCTGACCCCCAGCGACCGGGCAAGCTCGGCGGCATTCCAGCGGGTGCCGTGATGGTGCGCCAGCATGGTCCAGAAGCGTTGCATCGTGAAGGCCGGGACGGTGATGCCGAGTTGGGGAAGGTCGCGCTGCAGGAAGGTACGGACAAACGCGGTGCGCCAGGTTGCGCTTCCGGCGTCGTCCGGCGCAAGGAACGAGGCCGGGAAACCGCCCCTGAACCAGAGGCGGTCGAGCGACTCGGTGCCCGTCTCGTCAAGGGACAGCGGAGTCAGCTCATGGTAGGCGATCCTTCCGGCGAGTGATTCGGACGACTGGCGGAGCAGCTCGGGCCCGGCGCTGCCGAGCACCAGGAAGCGGGCCCGGTTGTCCGGCCGGTCGACAAGCACGCGAAGAAGGCGGAAGAGTCCCTCGCTGTGCTGGACCTCGTCGATGACGACCAGCCCTTCAAGGTGCTCAAGCGCGAGCTTGGGGTCGCTGAGCCGGGCCAAGTCGGTCGGGTCCTCGAGGTCGAAGGACGTGACCGGCCCCTTCTCCCGAGCGATCAGGCTGCGGGCAAGCGTAGTCTTGCCGACCTGGCGCGCGCCGACCAGTCCGACCACGGGGAACGCCCGGAGCAGTCCGCGGAGACGTGTTTCGTGGCGGGTGCGGGGAATCATGCGTGCAATCTATACAGGAAAATCGAAAGCGTCATCTTTGATTTTCATTCACGCAGTGGGCACATCCTCCACCGCACTTCAGCTGCGGTGCATGTCGCGCCCGCTGGGCACCGTGCGGTTGAGCGGTTGCCGACTGTCGAGGCGGAGAGCAGAATTGATCCGATGCGGTGGTGGGGCGCAAGCGTGCTTCGAAACACCGCAAGGCGTTCGAGACGGGAAGGACAGGCATGGCGCGAAACAAGGCCAACAGGCCCAGTACCAAGGTGATCGTCACGTTCGTCCTGGGGCTCGCTCTCGGGGTGGGCGGATTCCTGCTCGCAAGGGGCAGTTCCGGACGCACCTGCTATCGAGCGGCCGAAGGCTTGAAGTCCAACTGGAGGGTCGTCTGGAGCGAGCATTATTGCGTCTCATTGACCGACCCATACGTCGCGGACTCCGGCGACCTGGAATCGTCGGCTCGACCCCGCTTGACCGGTGATCCGTCCGAGGTCCTGCGAACGCTGCACCCGAAGGTGCGAGATCTTGACCCGGGTATTGACGGAGTGACGACAGTGCGCTTCGACCTGACCAGCGATGGAGTCGTCCGCAACCCGCGCGTCGTCGGGAGTTCGGGGGTGGGAGCCATGGACGAGGCCATCGCGGCGATCGCGAGCGACTTCGCGTTTGCCCCCGGAACCGCCACCTCGGGTCCTGCCGGGGTGACGATGGAGTACGTCGTGGGCTTCGAGGCCGACACACGGGGTCGGCTGGTCCGCTGGTTGTCGGCCATCGGCGACTGAACGACTCCCGAGTGCCTGTGCGGGCTCCGTTCCGCCCCTGCGGGATCAGTCTTCCTTCAGTCTCCCTCCTGCTTCGCCAGGTTCTCGGCGTACATCGACGACTTCTCCAGCACCGGGTTCCGGTTGTACGCCTCGGACTGCCCCGGCGGAATGCTGAGATACTCCCACTCGTCCCCGCGGAAGGACCTGGCCAGCAGGACGATCTGCCCGACGTGGTAGGCAAGGTGGGCCAGCGAGCGCAGGAGCGCCTCGTCGACGCGGAACGGGACGCCCCGGATGGTGATCGGCGCGGCAAGATTGTCGTCCGTCAGTTCCGCCAGCGCGCCAAAGAGCACGCCCCATCCGCGTTCCCACTTGTCGGTGACTTCCGCCCGGGACACATCGCGCAACTCGAACTCGGAGTCGCGGTTGCGCCAGGGCTTTTCGCCGTCCGAGGTGAGCAGGTCGGTGAACTTGGACTCCAGGTTGCCGGAGACGTGCCAGACGATGATCGCGACCGAGTTGCCGTGTTCGCCGCGCACGTACAGTTCGTCGGGCCGCAGCTGCCCCATGGCGCGCTCGCCAAGGAGCTTGTAGCGCACGAATTCGGCCTCGATCAGCTGGAGAAGCGTGCGGTTCATCGCAGCTGTTCCAACTCCACCCGGGTGACCTCCTCGATCCGGTCGAAGCCGCGGTCGAAGGTTGCGATCGCGTTCGCCCCCCGGTTGATCATGACCCCGGCGTGCACTGCGACGCGCGCCGACAGGCCCGGGGTGGAGAGCAGGATCTTCTTCGCCAGGTCGGTGTCGGCGAGCGTGACCTCGAAGATCTCAGGGATGAGCGCGACGAAGAGGTCGTACACGCGGTCGGCCAACTCGGGTCTGCCGAGCACCGTGTACCGGTAGAGGATCTCCTGAAGGACCTCGGTACTCGTGCACAGGTCGAGCCCCTCGTCGGCGGCGCTCTCCAGGAAGCGGGTCGCCGGCCCCTTGTTGGGGTGCTCCGCCCCGGCGACGTACATCGGGATGTTCGAATCGACGAAGACCCTCATGAGCGTCCCGCCTCGATCTCGCTGATCATGGCGCAGATGTCGGCGGTGGGGCCGTTCAGTTTCTCGAGTTCCGCCAGCGGATCCCGGATGGCCGGCCCGGCCTCGCGTTCCAGCTTCTCCCTGATCGCGCTGCGCACCCAGGCGCCCCTGGAGGCCTGTGCGCGCTCTGCCGCCCTGCGCAGACGGCGGTCCAGACTGGTCGGAATCAGGACCTGCAGACGATAGGACGGCATGGATTCGCTCCTGGGTGCGGGACGCTGGTGGGGGCGATGGCGACAGGTATACTCATATGAGTATATACTCACAATCGATACTCCATCGCTGCGGGCGTGCCGCCGAGTTGACCCCTGCTCCCCAGGTATTGTCCGTTGACGGTCTCCGAATCACCGATGTATCGTTATCGTGGCGAGGCGCAGAGCTCGTTACCGGGGCTGCCACGCTTCCGAAGGCCCGTGCTCCGGCACGGGCCTCAATGTTCTACAGAGCCTCGGCGCGGAGGTGCGGACGCCTTCCGGCCGCCGACCGACCCTTCAGGAAATGTGACGATGGATAAAGTGTTCATATACTGGGACAACTCAAACATTTTCATCAGCGCGAAGGACATCGCCGCGCAGCGAGAGGGCGAGGGCGCGCGCGCGCGCGTACGGATCCACTTTCGGAATCTGCTGGACCTCGCTCGCGCGGACCGTCCCGTGGAGCGTGCGCTGGCTGTGGGCTCGGTGCCGCCGGAGCTTCGCAGTGTATGGAACAGCCTGGAAAACGAAGGGGTCGAAGTCCGCCTCTTGGAGCGTGGCTCACTAAGTGGCGGTGAGCAGGGCGTTGACCAGTTGCTCCAAACCCAGATGCTGCGTGACGGCTTCGATTTCAACGGCGACCCGGGCACTGCGGTGCTCCTCACCGGCGACGGCCGCGGGTTTTCGGAAGGGGCAGGTTTCCACGCAGACCTCGAGCGCATGCGCGTTCGAGGCTGGCGAATCGAAGTTTTGTCCTGGCGGCACAGCTGTGCCCGCAGAATGCGGGAATGGGCCACTGAGCACGGCGTCTTCATTCCCCTCGACAACTACTACGACAGCGTTACGTTTCTCGAATCTCCTCCACCGGGGCATCCGATCGCTAACCCTCGGTTCGTAACTCCTCTCGATCTTGATGGACGGCCACGTGCCTGAGGGAGGATCGGGAGCGTCGGATGCCGAGGCAGAGTACAGATGGGCGTACTCACCATCAGGAACGTGGACGACGAGGTCATCGCCGCGCTCAAGGCGCGGGCGAAGGCCAATCACCGCTCGCTGGAGGGCGAGCTTCGCTACCTGTTGAGCCGCTATGCGGTCCCGGAATCCAACCTCGGACTGGTGCGTGAGCGGGTTCGCGCCGCTTACGCCCCGGCTCCCGCGGCACAGCACACCGTGACCGACTCCCCGACCCAGGCCACCGATCCACGTCCGGATGACGAGGCTGAACGTGTGGAATGGCTGGGCGCGATGCGGGATATCACCGAGATCACGGGGGACATCATCTCTCCTGCATCGGAACTGTCCGAATGGAACGTGTACCGTTCGGACGCGGCACCCAGCGAAGAGGGCGACGAGGCGCCGTGAACCTGCTGCTCGACACGCACGTCTGGATCTGGAGCGTAGGGAAACCGGATCGCATTTCGCCCAGGGCCCGCAAAGCCCTGTCGAAACCGGCAAACACCCTGGCGCTTTCCGCCTGACCGCTCCGCAGAGGGACACAGGGCTGATCCGGGGAGGGGCGCGCCGCCTAGCTCCCCGGGTCCAGCACCGCGTCGATCCGCGCGATCGCGTCCTCGAAGTGCAGCCGCGTGGCGCGGTGGGACGTGCCGCCGGAGGCGGCCGCAAGCTCGCCGCGGAGCATCCCAAGCTGGCCGCGCGCGAACGGGACCACGTCGGACTGCATCGCCTCTTCGTCCTCCATCAACTCCGACATCCGCGCGAGCCACGCACGCTGCAGATTGCGCCGGTAGGCGTCGGTCGCCCGGCCTGACGAGACCTCCGACCAGACGCCCGCGCGCAGGTCGTCGAGCATTTCGCCGAGCGAGTAGGCGTCCGAGCCGTGGAAGGCCTCCTGCTCGACGATGCGCTTCATGCGGGGCACGTTGAGCACCTGGTTCAGGGCCTGCGACTGGCGGGTGCGCACGAGTTCGACGGCGCCGGTTCCCTGGAAACGGTCCAGGATGTCGGCTTCGAGCAGCCAATCGGGGGTGGCGAAGACCTGCCGATTCAGGTATTGCATCGCCCGCTGCTGGCGGTCGCGGTCGACCATCGCGTAGGGCACGCCGTCTTGGCCCTGGCGCTTCCGGGTGTGCACCACGCCGCCCAGGTTGGCGACCACGTGCCCGGTGTAGCGGCCCCACTGGCCCACGACGTTGTTGTACAACTCCTGGAGCTGCGAGTAGTCCTCGCCATCCTGGCGGGTCCAGTCGGTCAGGTTGTCGATGATGCGCTTGAGGTTCTCGACGCCGTAGTCGGACGCGCGCATCGCGTCGTCGCCGATGGCCTCGGTGAGTGCCGAGGGATCGAAACCGGTCGGGCTCGAGAAGCGGTAGATGGGATCCTCCTGCACCTCGGCGACCATTGCGCGCAGGTCCTCGCGCTCGGTGAGGCGGTCCTTGCCGGGGAAGTGGGTGTAGCCCCACTCGATGGAGAACTTGTCGTAGGGGCCGACGAGCGGCATGTAGCAGGTGTCGTCGCCGGGCTGCGCGACGTAGTTGAAGCGCGCGTAGTCCATGATCGACGGCGAGACGCCCATCTCGCACACGAACCGGGTGCGCAGGTCCTCGACCGCGTAGTACGCGGACGACTGCATGTTGTGCGGGAGCCCGATCGTGTGCCCGACCTCGTGGGCCGAGACGAAGCGGATGAGTTCGCCCATCACCTCGTCGTCGAACTCGATCCCGCGGGCGTCCTCGTTGGCCGGCGCGGTCTGTACGAAGAACCAGTTGCGCAGCAGGTTCATCACGTTGTGGTACCACTGGATGTCGCTCTCGAGGATCTCCCCGGTGCGCGGGTCGTGCACGTGCGGGCCCGACGCGTTCTGGATCGGTGATGCGAGGTAGCGGATCACCGAGTAGCGCGCATCCTCGGGGCTCCAGTCGGGGTCGTCGGTGGGCGCGTCGGCGGCGATGATCGCGTTGCTGAAGCCGGCCTGCTCGAAGGCGGGCTGCCAGTCCACGACGCCCTGCTTGAGGTAGGGCACCCATTTGGGCGGCGTGGCCGGATCGATGTAGTAGACGATCGGCTTGACGGGATCGACGAGTTCGCCGCGCGCGTAGGCCTCGGGGTCGCTCGGTTCCAGGCGCCAGCGCGTGATGAGGCAGCGGGTGACCGCGCGCTGTTCGTCGATGCCGTAGTCGATCTTGGAGGTGCTGAAGTACCCGACGCGCTCGTCGCAGAGGCGGGGTTCCATGGGGTCGTCGGGGAGGAGGAGCATCGAGTGATGCATCTCCATCGACAGCGTGTTGCTCTGGCCGTTCGAGGGGGCGTCGGTCGCGTCGTAGGTGAGTACGCGCCGGACCTCGACGTTGGTGGGGAAGGCGGTGGCCCGCACCACATATGTACGGTCGCCATCGACACGCCGCACGCCGTACGCCTGGCGGCGGCCCTTCTGCAGGCCCAGCAGGGTGATGTCTTCGGTGAACAGGTCGGTCACGTCCACGACCAGGGCGGTCGAGTCCTCGTTCATCACCTCCACATCGAACGCCATGATGATGGGCTCGAAGTTCGAGTTGCGGACCGCCCCCACGATGGCCGTGGTGTCGTCGGCGACGTTGTCGTAGCTGACCAGGCGCAGCCGCACGCGGTCGCCGTCGTGCTCCCAGCGCACGGTCGAGGTGTTGACCTTCGAGCCGCCGTAGCCGACGCCGTCCGGGGTGCGCGCGACGCGGGTAAGCAGCAGCATCTCGCGGTCGATCATGTCGAGCGGGATCTCGTAGAAGAGGTCGCCGTCGATCATGTGCGCGTCGAAGAGGCCCTCGCTGGTGATCGCGTCCCCGGTGATGACGTCGGCGTAGGACGTCGTCGTGTCCGGGGCCTCCTCGTCGGCGGCCTCCTCCTGTTCCTGAAGGAGGGGGGAGGGGGGAGAAAGGGCGGCGAGGTGGGACGGGGCTGCCACGGCGAAGCCGACGGTCAGCAGGAGGGCGAGGGCGGGACTGGTGAATTCGCGCATTGTTTTTTCCCGGCTGGTCTGGACGGAAGTGGCAGGCTGGGCAAGGTACGGGAGGGGGTTTGCGGGCACCAGCGGCAGGCTGCGGTCCCACTCGGTTCGCCCGCCGGGCGTCGCGGGCCGCCCCTTCCGCCCGCGGGGCTCGGGCGGCCATGTTTAGCCATGCACGCCACCACTTTGACGGCCCGGGCCCCGGCACCACTCGCGTTGCTCGCCTGCGCCGTACTCCATTCGTGCGGCGGCGACGAATCCGTCGGCCCCCCGGACCCCGAGCCCGACGTCCCCACCGCCCTGGTGGTGCATGCCGGCGACGCCCAGGCCGCCACGACCGGTACCGCCGTCCCCGATCCCGTCCAGGTGCGGGTCACCGGACGCACCGGGGCCGCCCTCGCCGGCGTTTCGGTCACCTTCGCCGTCACGGCGGGCGGCGGTTCGATCGAGCGCGCCAATGCGACCACCGACGCCAACGGCATCGCCTCGCCCGGACGCTGGACGCTCGGGCCGCCGGGTCCGCAGCAGATGCGCGGCGACGTGCTCGGTGTGGCGCCGGTGGTGATCAACGCAACCGCGACCGGAGCGCCCGCCGAGGTCGCCGCGGTGGCGGGCGCGGAACAGGCGGCCGCGGTGGGTTCGGCGGTGCCCGTGCGGCCCGAGGTCCTGGTGACCGATGCCGGTGGCGAGCCCCTGCAGGGGGTGCGCGTGACCTTCGTCACCGAGCGGGACGCCGCGGTCACCGGCGCCGAGGCCATCACGGCGGCGTCGGGCCGCGCCGCGGTCGGCGGCTGGACCCTTGGAACCTCCGCCGGCGCCTACTGGCTGGAGGCGAGGCTGGAAGGTTCCGGCATCAAGGGCAACCCGGTGCGCTTCGAGGCGCGTGCGCTGCCGGGTCCGGCGGCCGAACTGGTCGCCATCGAGGGCGACGGCCAGCAGACCGAGACGAAGCTGCCGGTCCCCGTTCAGCCCAGGGTTCGGGTGCTGGACGCGCATGGCAACGCGGTGCCCGGCGCGCCGGTGGGCTTTGGCGCGGACCGGGGCAGCGTGGCCATTCCGCCTCGCCGCGATACGGACGAAGACGGATTCGTGGCCGTCGACAAGTGGGTGCTGGGCGATGCCGCCGGGGTCTCCTACCGGCTGGTCGTCACGGTGCTCGACGCCTCGGTTCCACCGGTCACGTTCACCGCCACGGCCACGGAGGCGGTGTACGACATCGTAATCGTGCACGCGAGCCCGGACCTGCTTTCAGAAGGCCAGCGCACTGCCTTCGAGAGGGCCGAGGCGTTCTGGGAGAAGGCCATCACCGGCAACCTGTTCTGGAGCACGCTCCGGCAACATTCACTCCAGTCGTGTCTCGCCAGGAACGGTTTCGACCTCGCTGTCCACGGCGACCGGGTCGTCGACGACCTCCTCATCTACGCCGACATCCGCGAGATCGACGGGCGCGGGGGCGTGTTCGGCGGGGCGGGACCCTGCCAGATCCGGGCCGACAGCGGGCTGCCGGTGGTCGGGACGATGTACTTCGATCTGGTCGACATGGAAGGGCTCGAGGAGAAGGGCCAGCTCGACGGCACGATCCTCCATGAGATGGCGCATGTGATCGGGTTCGGCGCCATGTGGGAACACCTCGGTTTGCTCAAGGAACCCGCGGGCACGCCCGGCGCGGACCCGCATTTCGTCGGCCCGGAGGCGCTGAAGGCCTTCAACGAGATCGGCGGCGCCAACTACACCGCGAGCAAGCCCGTGCCGGTAGAGAGCGTCGGCGGTCCCGGGGTCTGGAACGGGCACTGGCGCGAATTCGTGTTCCGCACCGAGCTGATGACGAGCTTCATCGACAGCGGCCTCAACCCCCTGAGCATCGTCACGCTCGCGTCCATGACCGACATGGGGTACACGGGGGTCGACATGAGTCTGGCAGACGAGTTCATGCTGCCGGCCGCGACGGCAGCCGATGCAATGCAGCCCGGGGGCCGGATCGACCTCGGTGACGACATCATTCGCGGCCCGGTCGCGGTCGTCGAGCAGGACGGCACTGTGGTTGGCTTCGTCACATTGAAGGGGCACAGCCATCACCCACGGCCCGAGCGCTGATTCCAACTCCCCCTTGTCCGTTATCGAGAAAACACTATCATTACGGTCCAGGCCCTTGCCTGCTCTCCCTGCTCTCCTGTCGGGAGCGTGACACCATAGGCTGCGCGCAGAAGAGCGGATGTAAACAAACCGGAGTTTTGATGACCCACCGGGTTGACCCAGCGCGGATCCGGGGGCGCATGCGCTCGCTCACCGGGGTCGCTGCCGCCCTCTCGCTTCTGGCGGTCTCCGTCGTGGAGGCCTCCCATTCGCATGAGGACGAGACCGGGTCGGCTGCGGAGTGTTCCGTATGCCAGATGGGGAAGACACCCGGCCACACGACCGGGCCGCATACGCCGGGTCTCACCTTCCCGAACCTCTCTCGGGCTCCGGCGATCGCGGGACAGGGGCCGGCCCCCGCAGCCCTCCACTTCTCTCCCCACCGTAGCCGCGCTCCCCCACTCTCCGTCTCTCTGTAGCGAGAAGTTCCCCAGGCCGACCCCCCGGTCAGCCGAAGACTTGTCCAGGGTTGCGCCACCGACGGCGCGCCAGCAGGAGACAATCATGTCGTCACCCGATGTTTCCATAACGATGTCCAATCGCTTTCCTGTCGCCTTTTTCCTCGTCGGGATGATCCTCGCAGGCGTTCCGGCACCCTGCGCGGGCTCGACAGCCGTCGAGCGGCAGGCTGCAGACACCATCGGCTACGTAGCGGGGATCGTCCGGTCGGCAGACAGCGGGGCGCCTCTCGCGGGCGCGGTGGTGGTGGTCGTCAACACGGGCGGCAGCGCCATTACGCACGGCGACGGGGCGTTCCGCATCGCCGTGCCGGATGCGGAGCCGTATCGGGTCCGGATCGATCGCCTCGGGTACTCGGTGGCTACCGTCGAGGTCGGACAGGGGAGGTTGGCCACAGTCGACCTTGAGGTGGCTGCCATCCCCTTGCCGGACGTTGTGGTCACGGCGGTCCTGAGTCCCAAGGCTGCCAACGAGACGATTCGGCCCTCCGCCGTCTTCGCGCAGGAGAATCTGCAACGGCAACCGGGGGCAACCGTCGCGCAAACGGTTGCATCGGTTCCGGGCGTATCCGTGACCAGCATGGGGCCGGGCACCGCCCAGCCGGTCATCCGCGGCCTGGGCGGAGACCGTATCCTGATGCTTGAAGACGGCCAGCGGGTGGGTGACGTCGTCAACAGCGGCGCGGACCACGCCACGGCGCTCACCCCTTCCTCGGCTCGGCGGATCGACGTGATTCGTGGACCAAGCGCGATTCTCTACGGTAGCAGCGCACTCGGCGGGGTGATCAACGTAGTTCGGGACGAGGTGCCCGTCGCGATGCCGTTCCGCGCGACCGGCTTCACCTCGCTCCAGACCGAGACGGCGACTCGGGGCATCGGGGGGAGCAGCCAGTTGACGGTCGGAATCACAGAGCACGTCCCCCTTCGCGTCGAGGTTTCGAGACGCCGGGGAGGGGACTTGCGGACGCCCATCGGGACGCTTGCGGGAACCCAGACCGACACGTGGGGCGTGGCGGCCGGGACATCGTGGGTGGACGACTGGGGCTACGCGGGCGGCGCGTTTCGCTACTACTCGAACGATTACGGGATCCCCGGAGGCTTCCTCGGCGGCCACACGAGCCCGGTGCGCACGGACCAGGAGAGAGCCGCAGGTCGATTTCGCAGCGTCATCCGACCCGGGCGTGGCTTCGAGGCGATTGAACTCGACGGGGGCTACACGTGGTACCGGCACAACGAGTGGGAACCCCCGAACATCCTGGGAACGCTGTTCGAGCGGCAGATCGCGAGCGGGGAGGCGCGGGCGCGGCACGCCGGGTGGGGGCCGTTCGCATCGGGCGCCGTCGGAGCGAGAGTCTCGTGGGAGCAATTCGGATTCGGGGGCGCGCTGTACTCCCCGAATACCCGGCGCAGGACGCAGGCCGCGTATGTCCTTGAGGAGGTCCAGCTCGATCCGGTCCTGATCGAGGCCGGGCTCCGCTACGACCGCGTCGACCTGAAGCCAAACAGGGAGGAGATGTCCGACATCGGGCACATCCGTGCGCGTTCCTTTGGCGCGGTCTCCGGATCGCTGGGCGCACTTCTGCGGTTGACAGGGCAGTTCACCCTGGGAGCGAGCGTGGCCCGGGCCTTTCGCACCCCGGATGTACACGAACTCTACTCGGAGGGACCGCACCTCGCGGCCAATTCATTTGACGTCGGCAATCCTTCGCTCGATACGGAAACGGGACTTGGAATCGACGTGTTCGGACGTATCACGAGGCAACGCCTCAGCGCCGAGGTGACGTGGTTTCGAAACACGATCGCGGGCTACATCTTTCCGCAGGCGACGGGGAAACTCAGCCGCATACTGCTCCCCATCTATCAGTACGTGGGCGAGGACGCACTTCTGACCGGCTTCGAGAGCCTGCTCGGGTGGTCGATGCCCGCCGGATTCACGCTGGAGGCCGCCGCGTCGTACGTGCACGGCACGATCCGCGCCAACGACGAACCTCTCCCGTTCATGCCCCCGCTCCAGGGCCGCCTTGCGATCGGCTATTCGCCGGTGGACTGGTTCGTGGAGGCCGAGGGCCGGATGGCCGGGAGCCAGGAACGGACCGGGCAGTTCGAGCAACCTACCGACGGATACGCGGTCCTTGGCCTCTCCGGCGGCTTGCGTCTCACCTTCGCCGGGCGACTGCACGTCGTGACGCTCCACCTCGACAACATCGGCGATACCGTATACCGCAACCACCTCTCCCGCGTGAAGGAGATCATGCCCGAGGCCGGAAGGGGTCTGCGCGCTACCTACCGAGTCGTGTTCTAGGGATGCCGACTTGTGACGCAGCCTGTGCATGCGCATGTTCACGATCAAGGCTCGCGAAACGGTTCGGGTGAGCCGATGACGAAAGAAAACCGGTCATTCGACATTGTCATCGTCGGCGCCGGGGCTGCGGGTCTTGGCTTTGGCGTTACGCTACGCCACCTGGGAATCGAGAACTTTGCGATCCTCGACCGCGCCGCCGTCGGTGCCTCATTCCTCAGTTGGCCCCGGCAAACGCGCTTCATCACGCCGTCGTTCGCCAGCAACCAGTTCGGCCTGCTGGACCTGAACGCCGTCTGTCTGGAAACCTCGCCGGCTTACTCGATCGGCATCGAGCACCCCACAGGGGTGGAGTACGCCGCCTATCTGCAGGGGGTGGCGGCGCATTTCGAGTTGCCCGTAAAGACGGGGATCGATGTTCTCTCGATCGCGAGGAAAGCGCCGCACAAGCGGTTTCGGTTGAAGACGACTCGCGGCGACATCCGTGCGCGGTTCGTGGTATGGGCGGGCGGCGAAATGCAGTATCCGCAGACCCGCGGCTTCCACGGCGCAGAACTCTGCCTGCACTACTCCAAGGTGACCTCATGGGACAGTCTCGCCGGCAGCGAAAGATGCATCATAGGCGGCGCCGAGAGCGGCGTTGACGCCGCTGTCGCGTTGGCCGCCGCCGGCAGGCAGGCCTTCGTCTTCGACCGCGAGGAGCCGTGGAATCGAAGAGGCTCGGACCCCAGCCAACTCCTGTCACCGTTTACGCGGGCGCGCCTGCACTCGGCCGTTGAGTCGGGCCGGGTGACGTTGTGCGGCGGCTGTGCCGTCACCGGCGTTCGCCGCAACGGCAACGGCTATCGGTTGGCGTTCGAGGACGGCGAGGTCCTCGACTGCGCCGAGAAGCCGATCCTGGCCACCGGATTCGTCGGTTCGGCAAGCCTCGTTCGCTCGTTGTTCGATTGGCGAGATGAGAACTTTCCGTTGCTGACGGAAAACGACGAGTCCACCGTAACGACGGGGCTCTTCCTGGTCGGGCCGCAGGTGCGCCAGGGCAATCTGGTCTTCTGCTTCATCTACAAGTTCCGCCAACGCTTCGCCGTGGTGGCCAACCAGATCGCCCGCCGCCTGCGCGTGAGCACGGAGCCGCTGAAATGGTACCGCCGCCACGGGATGTACCTCGACGATCTGTCGTGCTGCGAAGATGCCTGCGCTTGTTGAATAGGTGAAATGCTCCGGACACCCACTCGAACCGGGGCCGGCCTGCGCTCCGTCCTTGGGCCTTTCTGGGCGCTGCTGCTGTTGTTGGCGCCCGTCTGGGTCGCGGTTGACACCGCTAACCGTCTCGCGGATCGAATCGACCCCTGGGTCCGCGCCCGCACTGAGCCCCTGAGCGAGTTGCTGGCGAGTTGGCCGCAGCCGGCTGCGGCGATCCTGGCCGGCGACTACGGCTTTGTCACGATGGGGCCGCTGCTGCTGGTGTGGGCGACTCCGGTCGTCGTGCTCCATGCGCTGCTGATGGGCGCGTACAGGTCGAGCGGCCTGCTCAGCCGCCTGACAACCGCCATGAATCCGTGGCTGCGGCCGTTCAGCATGACGGGCCGGGAGTTGGCGCGGGTCGTGATGGGTTTCGGCTGCAACGTGCCCGCCGTCATCAGCGCGCGCTCGTCGCCGGCTTGCTCGCGTGGCGCTTGCGTTTCGGCCATTGCTTTCGGTTCGGCCTGTTCGTATCAGCTTGGAGCCACGCTGGCGGTCTTCGCGGTGGCGGGACGAACCGAGTTGGTCGTGGCCTACCTGCTGTACCTTGGCGCCACGACTGTCGCCTACGCCCGCCTCACCGCGCCGCGAGTGGCTCGTTCTCCTTTCAATGTGCTGTCGACGGAGATCCGGGTATTCTTGACCTGGCCGCGCCCGAGGGCCGTCTGGCTGGAGGCGCAAGGCGTGATTCTTGAGTTCTTTCGCAGAGCCTTGCCGATCTTCTTTCTCATCACGGCCGCGGCGTCTCTGTTGCATTGGCTGGACGCGCTGCAAGCCGCGTCGAGCGTTGTCGAGCCGGCGATGGCCATCTTTCGATTGCCCTCGGAGGCCGCCCCGGCGGTGGTCATGGCGAGCGTGCGCAAGGACGGCATCCTGTTGCTGGCGGAGCCGGGAGTCGCCGCAAGCCTCAGCGCCGTCCAACTGTTGACGGCCGTCTACCTGGCCGGCGTGTTGCTGCCTTGCCTGGTCACCTGCTTGACGGTTGCGCGCGAGCAGGGCGGCGCGTTCGCCCTGCGGTTGGTGGGTCGGCAGGCTGTGGCGGCCACCGCGTTCAGCGCTTTGCTGGCCTGGGGCGGAGCATGGCTGTAGGCCCGGTCTCCGGCCCGCGCCAACGCATGGGGCAGGAGCTGCTACACCAGCAGTGCTGGAACTGGGGCCGAGACATTGTGCGTCCGGAAGGCAACCTCCTGCTCGAAGCGGGCTTCCTCAAACGACGGCCGCCCGAGGGAAAAGCAGGATCCAGCTGCTACACGCTCGCGCTACCCAACGGCGACAGTCTCATGTTATGGGGCTTCGGGCTCCTGTACGGAACGCCGCAAAAGGGTGGCGTCTACCTCAACCGCTACGAGTTTCGGCCCGTCTGGCTCCCGTCGGAGACAATCCAAGGGCCGATTTGGAAGCCCGGCATGATCCCGCCCGGACAGGCGCCTCCGTCGCTCCGCATACCTGTTGACCTGACCGTCGCCGCCATTCGGCGCGTCGCGGATTACGAGGAGTGGGTTCTCGCGCATTGCGGCCTGGAGTATCGTCGCGCCGTCCTGAGCGAGTGGAAACGCCCTTCCGAACAACTGCCGCCGCAGACGCTTCCCCGGGCCTGGCGCAATCTCGCCGACGCGATCGACGGCCAACCGCATCCTGAGCCCGAAGCCGCGTGGGGTGGGAGGCGGAATGCAAGCTGGCGATGGGCCATGTGACGCTGTCGGCGAAGCGGGTGGACGGGTGACGGCACGGTTGGCCCGGGCCCGATCCGGGCGTACGTTGCGGAAATGATGTCCAAACCAGGATTCGCCCGCAACGAGCCCCGGCTGGCGACCGTGTTCGTCCTCGCCTCCGTATTCATCCTCACGACCGCGGCGTGCGCGCCGCCTGAACAGCCCCGCCGCGGGCACTCCTTGATCCAGGTGGGACGGAATGTCCTCGTCAGTGGCGATCATCCGGCTGCGGCGCACTCGGAGTACTTCGCCCATGCCGATCCCTCGGACTCGACCCGCATGGTGGTGTGCTCGATGATCGTCGACCCCACCCGAAGCCGGCTGTCGACGGGCGTCTATGTGTCCCATGACGCGGGTGCGTCCTGGGGCATGGCGCTGAACGACACGATCTCGCGGTGGGGCGAGACATGGGACCCCGCCTGCGCCTTCGGGCCGGGAGGCATGGTCTACTTCGCGTCGATACCGACCCGTGGGGACCCGAGGATCGCGTACGAGTCAAAGGTTATCATCCACTCCTTCCGCTCGACGGACGGGGGCCTCACGTGGAGCGAACCCGTGCTCGCACCGTTCGTGGCCAACGCGGATCTGGTCGTCGACTGGACGGGCGGGCCGTATCACGGGCGCGTCTACGCGGTGGGCGTGCGGGTCAAGGAGGTAGAGGGCGAGCTTCCGCAGCGGCATATGTCGCTCGTGGTCTCGGCCGACTCCGGCCGGACCTACGAAGGTCCCGTCGACATGTTCGTCCCGAAGGACTGGTATCAGGACCATGTCGGTGCACCGGTCGTGCACCCGGATGGGCGGGTCCTCGTTCCCGTGGCTGCCCGTCCCCCGTTTCGGCCCACGCCCCCCCCTCCCCCGCCGACGACCTGGTGGGAACGAGCCCCCCGGGACACGACCACGAAGAACTTCACCTCCGTCGTGACGGTCACCGAAGGGGGGAGGGCCATCCGCCAACCGCACCACGTCGCAAAGACCACGCCGTGTACGCCCGATGGCGGTCCTCCGGAGATCGCGGTCGATCATTCCGACGGCCCATTCCACGGGCGGGCCTACGTTGCATTCACGGACCGCACCTACGGACGCTGTCAGATCATGTTGAGCTGGTCGGACGACGGTGAGGAATGGGCGAGCCCCCTTCCAGTCGACGACCCCCGCATTCCCCTCGACTCCGCAGGCCCGAACGCGTTCATGCCCGACATCGCGGTCAACCGCGACGGGGTCGTTGGGGTCACCTGGCTCGACCGTCGTGAAGACCCCCTCAATCAGGAGTTCCGTCAGCGATTCACGGCCTCTCTGGACGGAGGCGAAAGCGTGCTGCCCAGCGTTGCGGTGAGCGAGGCCGCACACACCTACGCGCGAGGCGAGGGTGAACGGGAAGGGTATGCGGCCCTGGGCGCCGTCCGCGAACCCGGTGACGGCAGCAGCTGGATCGCGATCATCACGGGCGGAGCGTACCGCACCTACGAGGAGGTGGGAGACTACGTCGGAATGATGGTTGCGGCAGACGGTCGATTCCATCCCGTATGGGTCGACAACCGGACCGGGGTCGCGCAGCTGTATACCGCGCCCGTGGAGGTCGCCGGAACGGCAAGGACCCGGGCTGAGTGGAACGCGGATCTCGGACGCAACGTAACCGACTCGGTCGCGGTTCTCGTCAACAGGAGCATGTTCGACGCCTCCTCCTGCAGCTTCGATGTGAGCGTGGACCTGCTCAATCGATGGAGCGAGCCCCTGGACCTCCCCCTCACGGTGAAGGTCGAGGAGATGTTCTCCCAGATTGGCGTGCCCTGGTCCGACGGGCCGATCGATGGCCTTGGCCGACCGGAGTGGATCGTCGGGGAGGAAGGGGTGCTCCCGAGAGACAGCTTCGTCACCTACGGGACGCGCATCGTTCTCGAGGAGTGCGCGACGCTCGAGGGTAAGGCGGCGGTGTACCACGACATCGACGCGCGCATGTCGGGTACGCCGGTCGACGCCTACGCCGGCCAGAAGATCCTGGCCATGAGGGTGTCGATCTTCGAGCGGAGACGCTAGCAGTCCATGGATAGTCCCCGCGTCGCGCCGAGGGCGGCGCCGCTCATCCACCCCCCTGGTCCCGCTGGTCCACCAGAGGGCGCGCGCCGTCGGGAATCGTGCCCGGCGGCACCACATCTACGCCGGCGCGCACCTTCACCGCCTCGCGGATACGGCCGCCGAGCGCGACCGCGTCCAGCGAGGATCCGGGTGCGGCTTCGACCCGCACGGTGAGCACGTCGCCCCCGCCCGCGCCCGTCGACACCGCCGCCTGATACCGCACCACCACCTCATCCCCACCCAGCACGGCCGCGAGCTCACGGGGATGCACGAACATGCCCTTCACCTTGACGCCCTCTCCGACCCGGCCGAGAAAGCCGGTCAGGCGCGGGCTCGTGCGGCCGCAATCGCACGGCTCCAGGTTCCACGCCGACAGGTCCCCCGTCCCGAACCGCACCAGCGGATAGACCTCGTTCGGGCTCGTCACCACCACCTGGCCCACTTCGCCTTCGCGCGCGGGCCGGTCGTCGCCCGGCACGAGCACCTCGATCACCACGCCGGTCGCAACGTGCCAACCGTCCTTCGCCGCGCACTCGTAGCCGAGCGTTCCCGCGTCGGCTGTGCCGTAGGACTGGTAGACATCCACGCCGAATTCCTCCTGAAGGCGGGTGCGCAACGGCGGCGGAAGCGGCGCTCCCGTGACGAGGGCGCGACGGAAGGGCAGCTCACGTCCGGCATCGCGGGCGCGCTCCAGCAGCGTCAGCAGGAACTGGGGCGTGCCCGCATAACCGGTCGCGCCGGCCGCGCACGCCATGTCGATCTGCGCGGCGGTGTTACCGACCCCGCCGGGGATCACGGCGCACCCCACCGCACGCAAGCCGGCGTCGAGCATGAGGCCGCCGGGCGTCAGGTGGTAAGAGAACGTGTTGAGCACCACGTCGTCCGGACGGAATCCGGCGGCCCACGCGGCCGGTGCGACACGCCAGAAGTCGTCCGTGTCTCCTTCGGGGTCGTTGATCGGGCCCGGCGAGCGGTAGATCCGCCGCAGCGACCCCGGCGGCACCGCCAGCATGCCCCCGAACGGCGGGTCGCCGGCCTGCAGGGCGGGAAGGTCGTCCTTGTCCAGCACCGGAATCCGGGCCAGGTCGCCGACGCCCGCGACATCGTCCGCCGCCACCCCCGCCCTCGCCAGCCGCCGCCGGATTTCGCGGCTGTGTGCGGCGCCGTGGCGCACCGCCCGCACCACGAGCCGGTCCTGTGCGGCGCCCCAGTCCGCGGGCGCCTCGCGGGCCGGATCGTAGAGCGCGCGGCCACGACCCTGGGGCGCGCGATCCGGGGAGCCGGCGGCGTCGGGGGCTTCGCCGCTCACGACAGCCAGCGCTTCCTGCGGCGGTAATGCTTGACGTCCCTGTAGGAACGACGACCGGCGTCTCCCAACCCCAGATAGAACTCCTTCACGTCCTCGTTGGCGCGGAGTTCGTCGGCCGTGCCCTCCAACACCACCCTCCCCCCCTCCATCACATACCCGTAGTCGGCAACCGACAAAGCCACGCGCGCGTTCTGCTCGACGAGAAGAATCGTAGTCCCTTCGTCGCGGTTGATCCGCCGGATGATCTCGAAGATGCTCTCGACCAGGAGCGGCGCGAGCCCCAGCGACGGCTCGTCGAGCAGCATCATGCGCGGAGACGCCATCAGCGCGCGGCCCAGCGCCAGCATCTGCTGTTCGCCGCCCGACAGGTGGCCCGCGATCTGGCGGCGGCGGTCGGCAAGCGCCGGAAAGTACTCGAAGACCTTGTCCACGTCCGCCACGGCACCGTTCCGGTCGCGCCGCGTGTAGGCCCCGGCTGACAGGTTTTCGCGGACGGTCAGGTGTTCGAAGACGCGGCGCCCCTCGAGGACCTGGAAGATGCCCTTTTCGACGATCCGGTGGGCGTCGGTGCCCTGGATCTCCTCTCCGTCGAAGATGATCGTGCCGTCGGTGACCTCGCCGTCCTCCGTGTAGAGCAGCCCCGAGATCGCCTTGAGCGTCGTCGTCTTCCCCGCTCCGTTGGAGCCCAGCAGCGCCGCGATTCTCCCCTCGCCGACCTCGAGCGACAGCCCCCTCAGCACGAGGATGACGTCGTCGTAGAGGACCTCGATGTTGTTGAGGCTCAGCAGCGGGCCGCCCTCGGTCACCGCAGCCTCACGGCGCAACCGGCGCCTGGATGAACTCGGTGAAGGGCACCCACTCGCCGCCCTCGACCCGGAAGATCCTGACACCCTTCGCCCCGAGGTGGTCGTCGGGCGTGAAGCTGATGGGCACGGTCACGCCCCCCATGTCGAGGTCGGTGAAGGTCTCCAGCGCGGCCTTGATGTTCGCCCCGGTCAGTTCCTGGCCCGACGCCAGCACCTGCTCCATCGCCTCGGCGAAGACGGAGAACGTCCACCACGCCTGCGTGTACGCGTTGGTTTTGCCTGCGACCTGCTCGCCCTTCGTCTCCAGGTATTCGCGGATGACGCGCGTGCCCGGCACGTCCACGTTCAGCGGCGCATACGGGATCGTGCCCATCACCCCCTCGGCGGCCTCGCCCGCGAGGTCCACCAACTGCGCATTGGCGCACCAGTTCAGGCAGATGAAGGTCAGGTCCAGACCCAGGCTGCCCGCATTCTGCAGCGCCACCGCGGCCGGCCCGGACGTGTCCTGAAAGACCACATACCGGGCGCCGCTCTGGCGGATGCGCGAGAACTCCCCGGTGTAGTCGACCGCGGCTCGCGGCATCTCGTACAGGGTCAGGTCGACCCCGATCGCCTCGGCGTATTCGACGCCGCCATACCGCGAGGGCGACAGCCCGAACGGACTCGCGTTGTGCATGAGCGCGACGACCGGCGTTCCCTCTCCGTGGTCGCGCGCGATCCAGTCCAGCGCGATGCGGAACTGGTCGGTGTAGGTGGGAGCGACGAGAAAGTTGTACGGCGCCTCGGACGGGTCGCCGAGGACGTGCGAGAGCGAGGCCGAGCTGAAGGGGATCTCGTCTTCGATGACGCGGAGCCGCAGCGCTTCGGTATCGCCGGTGCCCCATCCCATGAAGATCACCACACCCTCGCTGACGAACTGGCTGTACAGCTGCTCGGCGCGCGCGATCTGATAGGCGTAGTCCTGGTAGATGAGTTCGATCGGCCGCCCTTCGATCCCGCCCTGCATGTTCAGCCAGTCTGCGTAGCCGCGCATGCCGTCGGCGTAGTCGGTCCCGACGTCGGCGGTCGGGCCCGTGAGATCGAAGATCGCGCCGACCTTGATGGTGTTGTCGGCCGCTCCGTCTCCCCCGCCATCGCCGCCGCAGGCAGCGGTGACGAGGAGGAGGCCGCCGGCGAGGCATGCGGCGGCGCGCGCCGGAACTGCCCCCGCGCGTTCGCGTGTGGTCATGGCGTCGTCCCTGTTCAAGCTGTCAGAGGTTGGACACTACGCAAACAGTTCGTTCCGCCGCCAGCCCCGCGGATCGGCGCCCGCGAGTCCACCCTCGAATGCGGGGCCATTGAGTTTTCGTAATAAGGCCCTTGAATTTTCGTAATAATAGGCGATATTTCTCGTAATAAGCTGTTGGAGTCCTCGTATTTGAGAGATTCGCCCACCTCGCCGCCATGTATGCCAGACACCTTGAGGCGCTCGTCAGCAACATGCTCCGCGAGTTCCGGATCGTCTATGTCACGGGTCCGCGTCAGTCCGGCAAGACCACCCTGGTCCGCCGCGTCGCCGCTCGGCTGGGTCTGCGCTATCTGACCCTGGACGACCCCGCCGTGCAGGCGGCAGCAGCAGCTGATCCGTTTGGCTTTATCAGGTCCCTCGACAATCAGCCGGTCGTGCTCGACGAATTCCAGCAGGTACCCGAACTGGTGCCGGCCATCAAGGAAGCGTCGGATCGGCATGCCAGCCAGGTGCCGAGCAACGTGCCGGATACGGCGCTGCGTCCCGGCGTCCCGCCAAAGGGGCTCTTCCTCCTCACCGGTTCCGCCGACATCTTCCGCTCGGCCCGTGCGCAGGAGGCCTTGCCCGGGCACATGGCCCGTCTCGAGTTGCTGCCCCTCTCCATCGCAGAGCTGCGAGACAGCCGCCACAACCTGATCAACTACCTGCTGGCGGGAGACTTCTCGTCGTCCAGCCAGGCTGCCGTGGCCCGGTCCCGTGAAACGTCCGGCGCGCACCCCTCGCCAACCCGCGAACAGATCGCCAGGCTGATCCTGCTCGGCGGCTATCCCGAGGTTCAGGGCATGAGTCCGCGAGCACGCACCATCTGGTTCCGATCCTATACCGAGGGACGGTTCTTCAAGGACTTCGAGTCACTTTACGCCGCCCGCGGCGACTACCACTCGCGGCTGCGCGCCCTGGCTCCGTACCTCGCCGGACGGAGCGGCAATCTGCTCAAGTACGCAAGCCTCGCCAACGACCTGGAACTCAACGACAAGCTCGCCAAAAGCTACGCTGAGGTCCTGGAACTCATGTTCCTCATTCGCCGGGTTCCGTCATATCGCAAGAACCTGGCCCGGCGGATGGCCGTGCGCATGCCGAAGCTGCACTTCATCGACACCGGCCTCGCGTCTCACCTGCTCGGCCTGCGCAACGAGGCCCGCCTGCTCTTGAGCCCGCACTACGGTGCGCTCCTCAAAACCCTGGTCTTCATGGAGTGCGCCAAGCACGCCGAGTGGTCGGACGAGGAAGTCGGCATGTACCACTTCCGGGACAAGCGGAAGCGCGAGGTCGACATCGTGCTGGAGCGTCCGGACGGGCGGATCGTAGGCGTCGAGGTCAAGGCCTCCGCCACAGTCCGGCGCGAGGACTTCAACGGATTGGCGGCGCTGGCCGAACTCGCCGGAGCCACCTTCGAGCGAGGCGTACTCTTCTACACGGGATCCGAAGCCCTGCCGTTCGACCGCGGGCCTGTGCGACTCCACGCCCTCCCGCTGCGGCTGACCGCGTAGCCGCGCCCCGCCCGCGCGCCCCCCTTATACCCGTACCGCCAGCCCGTCGTGCAGCGCCGTTCGGTAGGCCTTCAGCGCGGGCACGAAGCCCATCAGGAAGCCAGCGGTCACCACCGCACCGAGGAAGAGCAACTCGATCGATCCGGGCGGGCGGATCGGGATGAAGAGCCCCACCTGCGATTCCACGATGGGCTGCCCGGCCGAGAGCAGCACGTACACCAGCGCCAGCCCGAAGATCGCTCCCGCCGCGGCCAGGCACACCGATTCCAGCACCAGCAGCGCGACGATGCGGTTGGGCCCGGCCCCGACGGCGCGCAGAATCGCCATCTCGCGCCGGCGCTCGTTGAGGGACGTGTACAGCGAGACCAGCATACCCAGCAGCCCCACCAGAACGACGAAGATCGTCACCAGCCGGAGGCCGGTCTCGGCGTAGCCCAGGCTCCGCCACATCTCGTTCAGGGCGAGTCCGGGGATCACGGCCATCATCGGCTCGTCCTCGAAGTCGTTGACCTCGCGCTGTAGCCGGAGCACGTCCCGGCGGTTGGTCGTGCCTACGAAGAACGAGGTCACCTGCGTGATCTCGATCTCATCCATCGCGAGCACTTCCTCGTGCGTGCGTTCTTCGCCGGGCATGGGCGGCGCACCGTCCTCCCATCCGAAATGGATGGCCTCCATGCCCTCGAGGGTCACGTAGATGGCACGGTCAACGGGGGTGAACGTCTTGGCGAGGACGCCCGTGACCGTGAAGGGCATTTGGTCGTGGGTCAGGAAACCCACCTCGCCGAGGCCGTGTGTCACCGCGATCTGGTCGCCGAGCGCGTAGTTCAGCTCGGCCGCCACGTCCGCGCCCAGGGTCACGTCGAACAGGTCCGTGTTCGCCCGTCCGCCCGCCAGCGCGATTTCCTGACCGCCGCGGTAGCGGTAGTGGCGATAGAAGTCCTCGTTCGTGCCGATGACCCGAAACCCTCTGTGGCTGTCGCCCAGGCTGTAGGGGATGGTCCACGCCACCGCGGGGTGCTCTGCCCACTGCCTGTAGGCGTTCCAGGACACGTTCTCCGTGGGCGCTCCCATGCCGAAGACCGAATACAGCAGCAGCTGAATCGTGCCGCCCTTCGTGCCCACGATCAGGTCGGTCTGGCTGATCGTGTTGGAGAAGCTCTCGCGCATGCCGACGCGCACGTTCTCGACGCCGATGAGGAGCGCAACGCTGAGGGCGATGGAGCCGACCGTGAGCGAGGTGCTGAATGCGCGGTTGCGCAGCGACTTGAGCGCAAGATCGAGAACGAGCATCAGAGCGCCGTCCTGTTGACGTCGGGAAGCGAGATCGTGCGGGAGAACATGCCCTCCAGCGTGCGGTCGTGGCTGACGAACACCAGCGTGGCGCCGGCGCGCTCGCACTCCGCGAACAGCAGTTCGAGGAAGGTCTCCCGCCGGTCGAAGTCCAGCGAGGAGGTCGGTTCATCGGCCACGATGATCTCCGGAGCCCCGATCAGCGCCCGGCAGGCGGCCACCCGCTGCTGCTGGCCCACCGAGAGTTCCGTCACCGGCTGCTTCAGCAGATCGCCGATGTGAAGGTGTTCGGCGAGCAGCGTGGCGGTCTCCTTCACGCCCGCGCCGTCCAGCCGGGCCCGGCGCGCGGCGTTCATGCGCACGGGAAGGGCGATGTTGTCGAGAACCGAGAGGTAGGGGATGAGGTTGAACATCTGGAAGACGTAGCCGATGTGCTCCGCCCGGAAGGCATCCCGCTGAGCGCCCGAGAGCGATGCCAGGTCCCGGCCAAGGACGCTGACCTCGCCCTTTTCCGGTTTCAGCACACCCGCCAGCACGCCCAGCAGCGTCGTCTTGCCGCTGCCGCTGGGACCGAAGAGGAACGCGCGCGTCCCCCGCTCAAGGGTCAGTTCGGGAATGTCCAGCACCCACGGGCCATCGCCGTAGCGGAAGCGGAGGCCACGGACGTCGATGGCAAGGCTCATCCGTGGCTCTCGCGCGCGGCCCGTTCGCCCATCAGGCCTCGTACGGATACACCCGCTGGCCCGTGATGGTGAAGCCGACGTACCCGTAGACGCTCTCCGTCATCTCGATCGTGAGCACGCCCTCGACCCACACCGGGTTCCAGCCGTCCATCTTCGCGCGCTTGCCCTCGTCCATCTGGATGTAGACAAGCTGGTTGGGCGGGGGAGGCGGTGTGTGGATACACGCACCCACGTAGGGCACCAGGAGGAATTCAGTCGCCGAAGAGGCGAAGTCCTCGAGCGGCACGGTGAAGCCGGGAACCTTGACCAGCTTGCCTTCCAGGGCGGCCAGTTCCTCGGTCTTCTCGCCGGTCCTGTAGTTGAGCTTGGCCAGGAGACGCCAGCCCACCTCGGTGGGCTCGTCGGCCGGTGCGACGGCGGGTGGGTCCAGTGCGACCGGGAGCGGGTCTGTGGCGGGCCCGGCGACGGTCTCGGGATGACCGCCGGCGCCGACAAGGGTGGGCACCAGGAATACGGCAACTGCGCCGGAGAGAAGTCTGTGTCTGGCTGCGTTCATCAGAACCTCCGATGGTCAGAATCTTCAGCGCGATCCCCAGTCATCCTCGGAAATCGGTCGCTTCAGCGTCGGGTACCTGATCCCCAACTGTTCAAGATACGTCTCGAACCGGGTCTCGTCGTAATAGTACTGCTCCAGCAGGGGACGGAACGTGTCCATGATGTCCCGGTTGAGGTCGATGGGCGGCGCGTCGTCCGGCCCGAGGAATGGAATGTACTCGACTCCCGCGGTCTGGTCTTCCCGGAAGTACGTCCAGGCCTGATCCACCAGTTCCGGCTGGGCGAAGAGCTGGAGCGCGGTGCGGGCCATCACGCGGGCGCCCGCAACCGCTCCCTTGTGCGCGATGGGGGTGGCCATCGCCATGGCGCTCGACCAGTGGTGGCCGGGCAGGCCCGGTACGTTCGACGGGAAGCGCAGGGTGACCGTGGGGACGTTCCAGGAGATGTCACCGATGTCGTCGGATCCGCCGCTCCGGCGCGGGCCCGGGGTGCCGAGCTGCGAGAGCGCGGTCGGCATCCCCGACGGGACGCTCCCGACCGATTCCTGCACCGCGCTCGCGAAGTCGTGGTCGTCGTCGGTCCACTCGGGAAGCCCCACATCCTGGATGTGCTCGTACATGGTCTCGGCCACGACCTTGTTGAAGTGCCGCGGCCAGGCGGTCCCGATGATCCGGTACGACATCTCGGTGTCGGTCATCATGGCCGCGCCCTCGGCGATTCGGATGGCCGTGTCGAAGTTGCGCTTGATGTCCTCGTAGTCCATCTCGCGGATGAAATACCATACCGAGGCGCTCGGCGGCACGACGTTGGGCTGATCGCCGCCGTCGCTGATCACGTAGTGGGAGCGCTGGTCGGGCCGCAGGTGCTCGCGCCGGAAGTTCCAGGCGACGTTCATCAGCTCGACCGCATCCAGCGCGCTGCGGCCGCGCCAGGGAGCGCCCGCTCCGTGCGCCGCCTCGCCCGCGAAGGTGAACTCCACGGAGACGAGGCCCGTCCCGCCACCCTGGCCCCAGCTCACCGACAGGTTGCTGCTGACGTGCGTGAAGAGAGTGACATCAATGTCCTCCAGATACCCGTCGCGCACGTACCATGCCTTCGACGCCAGCTGCTCCTCGGCGACTCCGGGCCAGAGCACCAGCGTGCCCTGGATTCCCTCGGCCTCCATGACATCCTTCAGCGCGAGCGCCGCCACCACGTTGACAGCCTGTCCGGAGTTGTGACCCTCGCCGTGGCCGGGCGCCCCCGGAATCAGGGGATCGTGGTACGCCACACCCGGTTTCTGGTTCGCCTTCGGAATCCCGTCGATGTCCGAACCGAACGAGACCACCGGCCTGCCGCTTCCCCAGCGCGCGAACCAGGCGGTCGGAATGCCGGACGGCTCCCGCTCGATCGTGAAGCCGTTCTCCTCAAGGATGCCCGTGATGTACGCCGAGGTCTCGATCTCCTGCTGTCCCAGTTCGGAGAAGGAGAAGATCTTGTCGACCATGACCTGCGCCAGCTTGGCCCGATCCAGAACGCCCGTCTCCACACGTTCCACGAGGGGCTCCAGTTCCTCGTCGGAGAGGCCCTGCGCGAGCGAGGCGGCCGGGGTGATGATAAGGGCGGCCAGGGCCGCTGTGATGGTTCGTTTAGCCATTGACACGCCTGGGTCATGGGACAATGGGAGGCGACTCATTGTGAAGATAAGGACACCCCCCCCGGTCGGAAAGTTGACGCGCCGTCAACCCCGCCGGTACGCGAACGGCCACACGTGGAAATAGTCCTTCACGTTGCCCCACAGCTTGGACAGGCCCTTGGGCTCGAAGATCAGGAAGAGAATGATCACGACCCCGAAGACCGCCTGCTGCGCATAGGGCAGCAGGTTCGCAACCACCGGGGCGGTGTCCTGGAGCGCGCGCCCCGCGTTGGTGATCAGCGCCGGCAGCAGCGTGATCAGCGCCGCGCCGAAGAACGACCCCCGGATCGAACCGAGTCCCCCGACGATGATCATGGCCAGGTAGACGATGCTCGTATCCAGCGTGAAACGCTCCCACGTGATGATGGTGCGGTAGTACGCGATCATCGCTCCGGCGAGCCCGACGAAGAACGACGAGGTCGCGAAGGCCAGCAGCTTGGTGCGAAAGAGGTTGACACCGATCACGCTGGCCGCGATGTCCTGGTCGCGCACCGCCACGAAGGCCCGCCCCATGCGCGTGCGGAAGAGATTGGCCGCGAACAGCGCCGTGCCGGCCGCCATCGCCACCCCGAACCAGTAGAAGCTGAAAGTGCTGTTGAGCCGCACGCCGAAGAGGGTCGGGGCGGGCAGCAGGAGCGCCTCGGTGCCTCCGGTCACGGCGGTCCAGTGGGTCATCGCCCACTCGACGATCTCCTGGGCCGCCAGCGTCGCGATCGCCAGGTACAGTCCCTTGAGACGCAGCGACGGCAGCCCGAAGAAGGTGCCCGCCACCGAGGTCGTGACACACGCGAGCGCGATGCTCACCCCCCACGGCAGGCCGAGGTTCAGGGTGAGCAGCCCCGCGCTGTAGGCTCCGATGGCCATGAACGCACCCTGCCCCAGCGAGATCTGCCCGGTGTAGCCCACCAGGATGTTCAGGCCGATCGCCCCGACTGTCGCGATGGCGACCTGGTTGGCCAGATCCAGCCAGTACGGGCCGGCCACGAACGGAAACACGAGCACGACGGCGGCAAACGCCCCCAGCCGGATCCGCTGGGCGGGCCGCGGCCGCAGCCCCATGTCGGACTCGTAGCGTGTGTGGAAGACGCCACACTCGAGGCTCACCGTGCCACCCTCGTGCCCGTGCTCATACCCGTTCGATGATCTCCTTCCCGAAGAGGCCGTACGGACGGATCATCAGCACCAGCACCAGGACGACGTACGGCACCACCAGACTGAGCCCGTGACCGACGTACCCGCCGGTGTAGACCTCCAGCAGACCGATGATCGCGCCGCCGATCACCGCCCCCCGGATCGAATCGAGTCCCCCAAGAATCACCACCGGAAACACCCTGAGCCCGATCGAAGCCACGTTCGGGCTGACCCCGACGATGCTGGCAAGCATGATCCCGCCGATCGCGGCCGACGCCGCCGCGAGCCCCCACGCCACCCCGAAGACGCGCGGAATGCTGATCCCCATGCTCAGCGCGGCCTGCTGATCGTCGGCGATGGCGCGCATGGCAACCCCGTCGCGCGTGTGCCGGAAGAAGAGCCACAGCGCCGCAAGAACCGCAAGCGCGATCGGGATCGACAGGAGCCGGCCGGCCGACAGGGTGACCGGACCCAGTGCGACATCCCCCGCAGGCAGAAACGACTCGAACGAGCGCGGGGCCGGGCCCCAGATCGCGTTGACGGCGGCGCGCAGGACCGACGACAGCCCGATCGTCACCATGATCATCGAGATGATGGGCTCGCCGATCAGCGGGCGCAGCACCAGCCGTTCGATGGCCAGCGCCACGGCAACGGCCAGCAGCACCGTGACAAGCACCCCGAGGCTCCACGGCAGCCCGGTCTGGGCCACGGCGAAGAAGATGAGGTAGGTGCCCAGCAGCAGAAGGTCGCCCTGGGTGAAGTTGATGACGTCGCTCGCCTTGTAGATGACCACGAACCCGGCTGCAGCCAGCGCATAGATCATGCCGTTGCTGAGTCCGGAGACCGTGAGCTGGAGGAAGACGTCCATGGCTCAGGGGGCCCCCGCACCGTCGGTGGCTGGTGCGTCGGACGCGCCCGGAGACTCGATCGTCTCGATGCGGAGTTCGTGCGTCACCTCGGCAGTGCGCCCGTCCTGGTACGTGATCTCGGTGGTCACCGGGATCGCGTCGCCGTCTCCCTGCAGGGCCGCGATGATGTCCCCGAAACGGTCCGCGATGTAGCGGCGCCGTACCTTGCGCGTACGGGTCAGCTCCGCGTCGTCCGCGTGGAGTTCCTTGTGGAGGAGGAGGAAGCGGCGGATCCGGGCGGCCTTCGGCAGATCCTCGTTGACGCTTCCGACATGGCCACGGATGAGCCGGTAGACCTCCGCGCGGCGAGCCAGGTCCGTAAACGTGGTGTACGGAATGCGGTGGCGTTCCGCCCATTGGCCCGCGTTCTCCATGTCGATTGCGATCATCGTGGTGACGAACGGCGCGCCGCCGCCACCGAAGACCACCGCCTCGCGGACATGGGGGCTGAACTTGAGCTTGTTCTCGACGAACTGGGGCGAAAAGTTCGTCCCGTCGGGCAGCTTCATGACATCGGCCAGCCGGTCGATGACCACAAGGTGACCGTCGTCCTCGAAGTAGCCGGCGTCGCCGGAGTGCAGCCACCCGTTCTCGAGGGTCTCGGCCGTGGCCTGCGGGTTGCGGAAGTACCCCTGGAAGACTGCCGGGCTGCGGCACAGGATCTCCCCTTCGTCGGAGATGCGGATCTCGGTCTGCGGGAAGGGCGTGCCGACCGTGTGGAACCGGATATCGCCGTCGCGGTGCACCACCGAGATCCCCGACACCTCGGTCTGGCCGTAGAGCTGTTTCAGGTTGACGCCGATCGCGTGAAAGAACCGGAAGACGTCCGGTCCGAGCGCCGCGCCGCCGGTGTACGCCCGCCGAACGCGGTTCAGCCCGAGCTGGTCGCGGACGGGGTGGAAAACCGTCCAGTCGGCGATGCGGTGCCGAATCCGGGCGGAGAGGCCGGGCTGCCTGCCGCCGGAGCGCGCCTCGGCGGCCTCCAATCCCTCCTTCATCGCCCAGCTGTAGACGCGGCGTTTGAGCGGAGTGGCGTCTTCGGCCATGACCTGCACGTCCGAGACCATGTTCTCCCAGATACGCGGCGGCGACATCAGGAAGGCGGGACCGATCTCGCGCATGTCCTGGCGCACCGTCGCCGTCTCTTCCGGGAAGTTGACCGTGAAGCCCGCCAGGAGCGCGCTCGCGACGCCGACCATCTGCTCGCCGATCCACGCCATCGGCAGGAACGAGACGAACTCGTCGCCGGGATCGACGGGATCGACATCGCAGAGCTGTGCCGCCATGGCCAGGAGATTGGCGTGCGAGAGCATCGCGAGCTTCGGGATGCTCGTCGTGCCCGAAGTCGTACAGAGGAGCGCGGTGTCCTCCGGGCGGATTGCGGCGCTTCGTTGGTCAAATTCTCCGGGGAATCTGTCACGGCGGCGGTCGCCGAGGGCTTCAACCTCTTCAAAGGCCATCAGGCCCTGCGCGCGGTAGCCGTACATGCCGCGCGGATCGTAGTACACGATGTGTTGCAACCCGGGGACCTGCGCCCGCACTTCGAGTACCTTGTCGACCTGTTCCTGGTCCTCCGCGATGACCATCCGGACGTCGGCGGCCTGCAGCATCTTCTCGAGCTCGGCCGGGATCGAGTCCTGGTAGAGCCCGAGCGGAAGCGCGCCGATCGACTGGGCCGCGAGCTCCCCGATCACCCACTCGGGGCGGTTGTCGCCGATGATTGCAATCCGGTCGCCCCTGTCCACGCCGAGGTCGAGCAGTCCCAGCGAGAACGACCGCACCCGCGCCAGGTAGTCGGCCCAGGTGGTCTCCTGCCAGATCCCGAACTCCTTTTCGCGCAGCGCGATTCCGTGCGGCGCGCTTGCGGCGTGCCGGGCGAGCAGGCCCGGCAGGGTGGCCGGCGAATCCGCGGCGGGCGCGACCCCGTGTCCGCCGGTCATGCCCCGGCCCCCACCGTCGCACCCTGCTCCCGCGCGCGCCCCAGGTAGGCATCGACCACGGCGGGGTCGCCCCGCACCTCCTCCGGCGTCCCTTCGGCAATCCGCCGGCCGAAGTCGAGGACGATCACCCGGTCCGAAATGTCCATGATCACGTCGATGTCGTGATCGATCACCACGACCGTGACGCCCCACTCCTCGTGCACATCGAGGATGAAGCGCGCCATCGACTCCTTCTCCTCGGCGTTCATCCCGGCCGTGGGCTCGTCCAGCAGCAGGAGGGAGGGGTCGAGCGCGAGCGCGCGCGCCACCTCGACGAGCCTCTGGTTCCCGTACGGCAGGCTCCCCACCTCGGCGCCGCGCAGCGGTTCCAGGTTCATGAAGTCGATCACGCGCTCCACGTATCTGCGGTGCTCGATCTCGCGGCGGCGCTGGCGGCCCAGGTAGAGGCCGCCGCCGAGCACACCGCCCTTCATGTGCACGTGCCGGCCCAGCATGAGGTTCTCGAGCACGGTCATGTGCTTGAACAGCTCGATGTTCTGAAAGGTGCGGGCCACGCCCAGCGCGGCGATCCGGTGCGGCGGGAGACGGTGCAGCGCACGACCGGCGCCTTCTCGGTCCGTCAGGGTGATCGTCCCCTCCTGCGCGCGGTACAGCCCCGACACGCAGTTCAGCACGCTGGTCTTCCCCGCCCCGTTCGGGCCGATCAGCGCGAGGAGCTCTCCCTGCCGCACCTCCATGGAGAGCCCGGAGAGCGCCGTAACGCCCCCGAAGCGCAGGGAAAGGTCACGGATTTCAAGGAGCGGGGCGGGTGGATCCACGGAGCGGCTCTGACGCATCGGGGGACGTGCTGGCGACGGAACCACGATAGGCCCGTCGGGCCGACTCCGAAACGGGGAGAGGTTGAGAGCGGTCCCCCTGTCCCGGCCATGTCCATCCCGGTACTTGACCGGCTCGCCCGTGCCCGAGACAATCGGAAGATGGAAGACCGTGTGCCGACCGTTCGCGAACGTCTGCTCCTCGATCGAATCCGATTGGGCGAGAGCAGCTACCTCGAGTTGAAGAGGGTCCAGTTCACGGGCACGAAGATGAAGGGTCCCGACCGGCGTACCCTGGCCGACGAACTGGCGGCCTTTGCAAACGCCGACGGCGGCGTGCTGGTTTCATCCCACAATCGAACCACTCCGCCTTCCTTCGTCCGAAGGCATGGAGAGGCCCGTCGTGCGGGTCCGGGTTCGCCGCAGCCTGTTCGTGCACCGCAGTCCGGGCGGATACCTGCACCGGGTTGGGGATGAGGAGCGCCGCATGTCGACGGACTACCTGGCAAGACTCTTTCAGCAACGGAGTCAGTCACGCCTGATCAGATTCGACGTCCAAACGGTGGACCAGGCTGGCCTCGACAACTTGCCGGAGGAACTCTGGCGGCGGTTCCGGACTTCACGAACCGGAGACGCGCGGGATGGCCTGTTGACCAAGCTGAGAATGGCCAGGCGGGATCAGGAAGGGGTGTTGCGTCCCACCGTGGCGGGTGTGCTCATTGCGTCCGAAGATCCACGCGAGTGGCTGCCAAACGCGTTCATTCAGGCGGTCGCCTACCGGGGAGCGGACATCAGGCCGGCCGGACAGGGTCGAACCTATCAGCTGGATGCCGCCGACATCACCGGACCACTGGACATGCAAGTGGATCGCGCCTGCCGATTCGTCGCAAGAAACATGAAGGTCGCCGCCTTCAAGGACATGGGGCGCATCGACCGGCCCCAGTACGACATGACAGCGGTCTTCGAAGCCCTGGTCAACGCCGTCGCCCATCGCGACTACTCCATCCATGGCTCGAAGATCCGCCTGAGGATGTTCGAGAACCGCCTGGAGCTGTATTCACCCGGCTCCATTCCGAACACGATCACACCAGAGCGCCTCGTGCATCTTCAGTCCGCCCGCAACGAAGTCGTGACAAGCCTGTTGGCCAAGTGCCCGGTCCCGCCGGACATCCCCTGGCTCGACACCGACCGCCGCACGCTGATGGACCGCCGTGGCGAGGGGGTACGCATCATCCTCGAAAACAGCCACCGCCTTTCGGGCCGCGAGCCGGGATACCGGCTGATCGGCAACGCCGAGCTGGTGCTGACGATCTACGCACCACCGGAATAGTCCTCAGAACCTCCGTGAGCCGTCGATGCGCTCGCCGCCAATCCACACGCCCTCGATCTCGCGCAGGTTCGCGATATCCTCGAGCGGGTTCGCCCGCAGGATCACGAAGTCGGCGCGCCGTCCCGGCTCCAGGATCCCGATATCGTCCCTGCCCAGGCACCCCGCGGCCACCCCCGTCGCGGAACGCAGAATCTGCTCCGGAGTGAGGCCCGACTCCGCCATCAGCTGCGTCTCCATGTGCTCGAAGTAGCCCTGGAAGCGCCCGAGCGGCCCCGAGTCGGTGCCGAAGGCGATCGGCACGCCGGCTTCGGCCAGCCGCCCCAGATTGGCCTGCGCGACCTCTAGCGCGCGTCCGTACGCTTCGGCGGCGCCCGACGCCCTCACGCGGGCCTGCTGTTCGGGGTCGCTGACCATGGCAACCTGCGCCGAATCGACGTCGGACATGAGGAAGGGGTCGTCGAAGAAGGCGGGGCGCTCGCCATAGGCGTAGGTCGACACCTCGCGCGTGAGGGTGGGCACGTAGCACACGCCGGTCTCGTGAAAGAGACCGATCAACTCGTCGTCGACGGGCTCGTCCCGGATGCTGTGGGCGACCATCCCGGTCCGCGCGCGCAGCAGTCCCTTCGCGTCCTCCTGGTAGAAGAGATGCGACGCGACGCGGAGACCGTGTTCGCCGGCGCGGTCGATCACGGCAGCGTACGTCTCGGGCGACATCTTGCGCGTCCTGCCCAGGTTGTCGTCCACCCGGATCTTGATCCAGTCCGGGCCCATCGCGGCGACGGCATCGACCTGCTCGGCGGCCGCTTCGGGCGTGTCGCCGGTCACGACCGGGCCGGCGACGAGGAGGCGGGCGCGGGATGGGATGGCCGCAGCGGAACCGGCGGCCGTGACGACAGGGGCGGCCGCGTCCGGGCCCGTGCCCGCTCCGCCGCCCCAGCTCGCGTCCCGGAGTGCGAACGAGGCCTCGCGGTCTCCGCCCAGACTCGCCACCGTCGCGACCCCGAAACGCGCGTAGCGGGCCAATTCGGCGGCGGCGTAGTCGCCGTAGCCCACCTCGGTGCCGGGGATCCATGTGCCGCCCACGTGTCCGTGCGTGTTGATGAGGCCCGGGATGACAAACTGGCCGGTGGCGTCGATGGCGGGGACGCCGGACGCCTCGACGGCCGCCGCGACGTCAACGTCTCCGGCGAGCGGCTCCAGCGACAGGATCCTGCCCGCCGCAACCCGCAGCACCGCCGGGTCGCCGAGTTCGGCACCCGTGCCGTCCCAGACGTGCGCGCCGTAGACGACAAGGTCGGCGGCCGGATCGACGAACCCCGCGGACGAGCAGCCGGCCAGGCAGAGCGGCAGGGCGGCCACGGCGAGCCAGGCGCTCCGCGAGGCTCCCGCGCCAGGGCCTCCGCCCTCTCGCCCGCTCACCGTGTCCATTCCCTCACCGGGGGCAGCCGTGCGCCGCCGCACTCGTAACGGTCGTGCTTTCTTCATCATTTTCTTCTCCCTTGCATTTGGCGGGCAGGCCCGGCGACGGCCGCGCGAACAGCACGATGGGATTCCCCCTGTGGAGTTGGATGCCCCGGTAGTCGTCGGGCAACGCGGACACGGAACGCATGGTGATGCGCGTGCCCTCGGTGTTCGCTGTGTCGTGCGTGACGGTGACCATGGTGCTGAGCGCGCTCCCGGCCTCGATGTCGAGGGTGTCGACCGACGGGCCGACGCCCTGAGTGAAGAGGATGACTTCCATCGAGTAAGGTGCGCCCTGCTCCACGCTTGCGGCCACCTCCGCGGGGCCGGGGGCCTGCAGGTCATCGTCGTCGATGCGCACGAGTTGCACGGGCAGCCCGAACGGGCTTCCCGGGTTGGCCCGCAGGTCGAGGGTGCGCAGTTTCGACAGGCCGACGAAGAGCCCGGGCGGCAGGTCGGTGAGGTGGCTGCTCACCATCAGCAGCGCGGAGAGGTTGGAGAGGCCGCTGAAGACAGTGGGTGGAAGCTCCTCGACCGGATTCCCGCTGAGGTCCAGCCACGACAGGTTGGACAGACCCGAGAACAGCCCCGCCGGCAGCTCGGCAAGTCCGTTGTCTGCAAGGTTCAGGCTGCCCAGTCCCGCCAGCCCGGAGAACACGCGCTGCGGTAGCCGCGTCAACCGGTTGTTTGCCAGCAGAAGTCTCTCGAGTCCGACAAGGTCCGCCAGGACGCCCTCCGGCAGCTCGGTCAGGCCGACGCCGGCCAGGGTGAGCCGTTGAAGCTGTGACAGGCCCTGAAAGTCGCCCTGGCGCAGCGTGGGGATGACCGCGTCCTCACGCCGGCACAGAGGCCAATCCCTGCGATTGCAGAGTTCGAGAGCGGCTATTCCCGCCAGATTCTCCCGGCTGGGCTCCAGACAGTGGCCGAAGCCCGCGACGCCGAGGATCTCTTCCTGTATCCTGGGTGTGCGGTCGCACACGCCTTCCTCGATCACGACCTGTGCCGTGTCCGGCGAGCCGAGGAGGTATCCGGCGCCGGCCGCGGGCGCGTCCAGCGCGACGCTCAGGACCTCGCGCGCCGGCTCGATGTCGTCGTCGTCGTTGATGTCGAGTTCGATGGCCGCGATCGTGTCGCCCGCGCCGATTCGCACGGTGCTGCCGGAATCGCCGGCGTAGTCCGCGCTGTCCGCGTCGTCGGTCGTGGCGTCGTGGTCAACGCCGATGGTGTAGCCGAGCGTGACGGGTGATTCGGGGGCCGGGGCGACTCGCAGGGGCAGCACGGCAGTACCACCCTCCGGCGCGCCGACCAGTCTGCTGGCGAATGCGACGGTGGGAGTGGCCGGCTGCGTCTCCGGTTGCCGGTCGGAGGGCGCGGTGGCGCCGCTGCCGCAGCCGGCCGTCCAGACCGCGCAGGCCGCCCAGGCCGCCCTGGCTGCCCTGGCTGCCCTGGCCGGTGGGACGGCGGCTCGCGGGAGGCGCAAGGGGTCAGTCCCCGGTGGCCACGTAGAGCTTGCCGCCGCCGCGCCGGAATTCCTCGGCCTTTTCGGTCATTCCCTCCTCGACGGCCCTCTGCGTGTCCAGCCCCCGGTCACGCGCGAACTTGCGCACGTCGTCGCTGATCTTCATCGAGCAGAACTTCGGCCCGCACATCGAGCAGAAGTGCGCCACCTTGGCGCCCTCGGCGGGCAGCGTCTCGTCGTGGAACTCGCGCGCGGTCACCGGATCCAGCGACAGGTTGAACTGGTCGCGCCAGCGGAACTCAAAGCGCGCCTTGGAGATAGCGTCGTCCCACTGCTGGGCGGTCGGGTGCCCGCGCGCGAGATCGGCCGCGTGGGCCGCGATCTTGTAGGCGATCACGCCGTCCTTGACGTCGTCGCGGTTGGGGAGGCCGAGGTGCTCCTTGGGCGTCACGTAGCAGAGCATGGCCGTCCCGTACCACCCGATCATCGCGGCGCCGATCGCGCTGGTGATGTGGTCGTAGCCGGGCGCGATGTCGGTGGTGAGGGGCCCCAGCGTATAGAACGGCGCCTCGTCGCACCACTCGAGCTGCTTCGTCATGTTCTCCCTGATCAGGTGCATGGGGATGTGCCCGGGGCCCTCGTTCATGACCTGCACGTCGTACTCCCATGCGATCCGGTTCAGCTCGCCCTGGGTGCGCAGCTCCGCGAACTGGGCCTCGTCGTTGGCGTCCGCGATGGAGCCGGGGCGCAGCCCGTCACCGAGCGAGAACGAGACGTCGTATTCGCGCATGATCTCACAGAGTTCGCGGAAGTGAGTGTAGAGGAAGTTCTCGCGGTGATGCGCCATGCACCACTTGGCCAGGATCGAGCCGCCGCGGGAGACGATGCCCGTGACACGGTCGACCGTCAGGGGCACGTAGCGCAGCAGAACGCCCGCGTGCACGGTGAAATAATCCACGCCCTGCTCGCACTGCTCGATGATCGTGTCGCGGTAGACCTCCCAGGTCAGCTCCTCGGGCACGCCCCCGACCTTCTCCAGCGCCTGGTAGATCGGCACGGTGCCGATCGGCACGGGCGAGTTGCGGATGATCCATTCGCGCGTGGCGTGGATGTTCTTCCCTGTCGAAAGGTCCATGACCGTGTCCGCGCCCCACAGCGTCGCCCAGCGCAGCTTCTCGACCTCCTCGTCGATGGACGAGGTCACGACCGAGTTCCCGATGTTGGCGTTGATCTTCACCTTGAAGCCGCGCCCGATGATCATGGGTTCGAGTTCGGGGTGGTTGATGTTGGCGGGGATGATCGCGCGGCCGCGCGCCACCTCGTCGCGCACGAAGCGCGGGTCGAGGCCTTCGCGGATCGCGATGAACTCCATCTCGGGGGTGACCTCGCCGCGCCGCGCGTAGTGCATCTGGGTGACGGGGCCGTTGCCGCGGCGCGTGGTTCGGTGGAGGCCGGGCGGGAGTTCGAGTGGGTCGTCGCGCTTGCCGGGTGTGAGGGTGGCGCCGCGGCCGGTGACGCGGACGTCCCGCGCGGTGATCCAGGCTTCGCGGAGCGGGGGCAGGCCTTCACGGACATCGAAGCCGCGCGGGCCGCCGGTGTCGTAGACGCGCAGCGGCGGCTCGCCGCCCGAGAGAGAGATCTCCCGCACGGGGACGCGGACGCCGTCCGGGCCGTCGACGTGGACGCGGGCGGAGTTGGGGAAGGCGTCGCCGTACGCGACGGGAGGGGTGGCGGGGGGCGGGGCGGCGGCGGGTGGTGTGGCGGGCGCCAATGTGCCGGTCGGCTTGATCATCGCGGTCTCGATTTCCCCGGCCACCGCGTCGTCGCCGGACGGAGCACTCGGCAGGCGGCGGGAATCCCCCGCGCGAGCCGCGCTCCCTACGCCGGTATCAGCCGGATCAGGTTCTGGGGTTCGCTCTCAATCCCGCCTCACGCCCGGTGTGCGGCAGCTGCGCGCTCCGTGCAGGACGGGATGCCCCCGGCGACTGTCGAAGAAGATAGGACGAGCGGCGCCGACAAGCCATGAGACACAGGGCTCCCATATTGCCCATATCCTTTGATATGGGTAGTATGGGTCAATGAAAACGACCATCGACATTCACGACGAACTGCTGGCTCGGGCCAAGCGACACGCCCGTGGTGCCGGGGTGCCGCTCAGGGCCGTCGTTGAAGAGGGGCTCCGCCTCGTGCTGCAGGCCCCCCAGCCAGCCGAGGACTACCGGATGCCGGACCTCAGCGTCGGGGATCCGAACGGTGACGACCCGCTGGAAGCCTACAGCTGGCAGGACCTGTCCGAGGTCATCTACGGGTATCCGCGCGGCGAATGATCGCGGTCGACACGAACGTTCTGGTGTGCGCGCACCGCCGCGAATCCCGCGTGCACGAAGCGGCCGACCACATGCTGCGAGAATTGGCGGAGGGTGGTCGCCGATGGGCGATCCCCTGGCCGTGCTGCTACGAGTTCCTCAGCGTGGTGACCAACCGGCGGATCTGGCGCGGCGCCGAGTCGTCGCCGGACGAGGCGTGGAACCAGTGGCAGGCTTGGACCGACTCGCCTTCGAACCGGCTGATCGGTGAAACAGGCGGCTTCCCCGCCATCCTCGAGCGCTTCGTGTGTCGGCCCCGGGTGCGCGGTCCGGTCGTCCACGACGCACGCGTGGCCGCGATTTGCGTGGCTCACGGCGTCGATGAACTGCTAACGAGGGATCGTGATTTCGCGTTGTTCCCGGAGTTGAAGACGCGCGACCCGTTCCGATGAACCTCTAGACGCCCGGAGCCCCCACGGCCCTGAGCCCCTCCCGGATGAACGCCCACTGAAACCGCATCTGGTCGCGCACGGGCATGGGTGTCAGGCCGGCGGCAGCCATCTCCTCGCGCACCGCCGTCTCTTCGGCTCCGGCGGCCACGCCCGTGTCGCGTTCGCCAGCCCCTCCCAGCCGCACCTCCCACTCTGCGATCCGCTCCCGCCACCTCGTCAGCACGGGATCGGGGGGACCTAGCTCGGCGCCCACCCCCGGCGTAATGAAGAGCGGCATCTCGGTCACCAACGTCAGCGGATCCCCGCCCAGCGCACGGACCGCCTCCATCGAACTGGGACGAAAGCGCCCAGCCGTGTCAGGGTCGCCTAGGTCGAGAAAGTGCCGCCTCATCGCACGGCTGTCCGGGCGGCTGCAGAAGCCGCGCCCCAGGCGGTGAAATCCCTTCTCGCCGTGGCGCTCGACATCGTGCAGGGCGTACCCGGCCCGCTCGACCATGCGGGTGAGTGCCCCGGCCATCTCGCCGAAACGCGGCCACCACGACCGCTCGACCAGAAAGTACGGCCCCGCGGCCACGCTCATGCCGTGCATGCTCACGTGCAGGTGATACGGCGCGCCCGCCCGCCAGAAGTCCCACGCGGCCCGGTTCTCGGGGCGGGTGCCATGGTCGTCCTCGCCGCGCGGGAAGCCGAACTCGATGTCGTCGCCGGGCAATTCCCGCACGCGGTAACGCAGGTATGCGACGAAGTCGTAGCTGTCGGCGCCGGGTGTCTGCCACGCGAGGTTCGCCTCCGCCCCGTCGGGATTGACGTGCGGGATCACCGACCAGGTGGCGGCCGCCCTCAGTTCGGCCCCTGTCGGGGCGGCCAGGTACCGCACGAGGCAATCCAGAAACCGTGGCCCCACGGGCTCATCGGCGTGGCAGCCGCCGATCAGGCTGACACACAGCGGACCGCTCCCGATCCGGTACGCAATGATCGGTCGCCCCATGCGGGAACGGCCGATCTCCTCACCCGGCGGGAGGGGGTCACTGCACGCGATGATCCGCATTCCGGGGCCCGCGGCTATCCGTCGAATTCAACGCCCAGACCGCACATCGTTCCGGTGGCGGTACCGAAGGCCTGCGGTTCGGCAAAGTTCTGGACACTACCCCCACTGAGCATCAGGTCGATCATGCACGTCCCCGACCGGCCGTCCAACTCCCAATGCACCCCGCCGGTCATCGAACCGTCAATCATGGACTCGGTGAAGTCCTCCGAAAACCGGACAGCCGCGGCGATCAGTACGTCCGGGTTGCCATCCAGCTTGAACTCCCAACCCCGACTCGACACACCGCAGGCGTCCGGCGCGATACGCCAGCTCACCCGACCAACGCCGTCCGTTCCGAATTCGACCTCTGTCGACACAGTGACCTCTCCCCCACGCGAACACGAGCGCGTCACCCTCTCGGCAATCACAGGGTTGCTTGGGTCGGAGATCGCGAAGCTGATCATCCCAACCAGGGCGTCGTAAAGCGCCTCCGCCTCACTCGGTTTCAGTTCATCGCCGGGTTCGGTACTGCTGTCACCGCAACCGACGACGCCGACGCCGATAAGCAATGCCACAAACAGCGGCCTCGGTCTGACTCGCTTCGGATCGAATGTCCTCGGCCTCATGCGCATCCTATCCCGGCGTCTGGATGGTAACTGCGTCGAATTCGACCTCCAGGCCACACATCATTCCTGAAACGGTCCCCGTTGGAACCCCGTCGGGCCCCGACCCGTCGAGTCCCGCGCTGAGCACCAGGTCGATCACGCAGGCCCCTGAACGATCGTCCAAAGACCAGTCGACACCACCTGTGATCGATCCTGTCACGCTGAAGGCAAAGGTCGATTCATCGATCGCGATGGTCAGATCGGTCCTGACATTCGGATTGCCATCGAGTGTGAAATCGTGGCCCCTGCTCGAAAGCCCGCAGCCGTCCGGGTCGAAGGTCGTGACCAGGCGGAGGGGGCCAGCCGTCTCGTTCGGGGGCTCGATACCCACCGTCGCCTGCCCGCCCAGCGGGCACGCGATCACGCCTCCGGCCGTTGACACGGGAACGAAATCCGGGGCGGTGTCCTGGGCCACCTCGCTGATGCCAAGGAACAGTGCTTCGGTCTCCTCCAGCGTGAGCGGATCGGAAGGTTGGGTCGTGCTGTCTTCACAGCCGACGACAACAACTGTCGAAAACGCCGCACAAATGACCATGATTCTGGTCGCTGACCTATCGAATGCCTGATTCATTTCAAACCTCCATTTCGTTCGCAATACGTGATGCAGATGGCCGAGCCCCAGGCCGGGCCGTTTGCCCCGATTGCTGCGAACCGGGAACATCGACGTTGGAATCGAAGTCCACCTCCAGACCGCACATTCGTCCTGTCGCGCGCACATCCCCTGTCGGCTCCGTTCCTGACAGATCCAGTGTTCCGCTCATGACAAGATCGATCATGCACGTTCCCGAGCGGTCTTCCAGCTCCCAGTCGACACCGCCGGCCATCGACCCGTCCATTCCGATGGCTTCGAAAAACGACACAAAGCTCATGGTGAGTTGCAGCCTGATACTCGGACTCCCGTCGACCAGCGTGAATTCATGACCCCCGTGCCCGGTCACACATCGTTCCGGATCCAGCACAATCTCGGTGGTCACACGGGTCGTATCGCCCGCCGTCTCCTCGCTGAAATCACCCGTGGCTCTGACCTGTCCACCGCGTCGGCAAGTGTAGACCAGCTCGTCGTCCGACGGGGTCGAGGGAGTCGAGTCGGTCGCAAACCCGAACAGGGCGACGTAAAGGGCCTCGGCCTCTTCAAGTGTGAGCGGCTCGGCCGGTTCGACAGGATTGTCCTGACAGCCGACAATGACGACGGCCACCAGCAGCGCCGCGACCAGCGGCCTCACAGGATTGAGTCCGGGCATGTCGGTTCCTCTCCGCTCTTGAAACGTCGCATCGTTGGAATGCATCCTGTACCCTGCCGACACTCCTGATGATCCCGACGCCACAGGTGCGTTCGACGGAACCCACATGACCCCGCTACAACTCTCAGGACGCAACGCCGCCATGCTTGCGGGCGACTTCGGCCCCGCCGCCCGCCTCGCCGTGCGCATCGTGGTGCGCATGGGCGAGATCCTCGGGGCGCGCGAACTGGTCGAAATCACGTCGTCACACATCGACGGCTGCCTGTATCACGGGGATGGCGGCGTCGAGTTCGCGGAGCGGCTGGTGGACCTGGACGCGAAGGTGGCCGTTCCCGCGACGCTGAACGTCGGCGCGCTCGACCTGCTCAACCCGGCGCGCGTGCGCGGGACCGACCACCGGCGCGAGATGGCGCTGCGGCAGATGCGCGCCTACCAGGCGCTCGGGTGCACCCCGACCTGGACCTGCGCTCCGTACCAGGCCGGACACCGCCCCGCGCCGGGCGAACACGTCGCATGGGGCGAGAGCAACGCGGTGTGCTTCGCCAACTCGGTGCTGGGTGCCAGGACGAACCGCTACGGCGACTTCATGGACATCTGCTGCGCCATCGCGGGACGCGCCCCGCGCACAGGGCTCCACATGGACGACAACCGCCGGGCGACGGTTGTGGTCGACACGCGCGCCATCGATCCCGGGCTGAAGCGGCGCGATGTCTTCTACCCCGTGCTGGGCACCTGGCTCGGCGCGGCCGTGGACGACCGCGTGGCGGCCATCACCGGGCTGCCCGGGGACGTGACGGAGGACCAGCTCAAGGCGATGGGGGCGGCCGCGGCATCGTCGGGAGCCGTGGGGCTGTTCCACGTCGTGGGGGTCACGCCCGAGGCGCCCGACCTCGATACGGCGCTGGGCGGCACGGCCCCGCGCACGGTCATCGAGCTGCCGCCCCGGGAACTCCGCGGCGCGCGCGACACCCTCAGCACGAGCACGGCCGACCGTATCGACGCGGTGGCGGTGGGAAGCCCGCACTTCTCCCTCGCCGAGTTCGACCTGCTCGATGCCCTCCTGCCCTCCACCCGGTTCCCGGTGCCCTTCTACGTCTGCACCGGACGGACGGAGTACCGGCAGCTGGAGGAGGCGGGCCGCCTGGCACGCTTCGAGAACGCCGGTGTCGAAATCGTCGTCGACACCTGCGTCGTCGTCACCCCCATTCTGCCGCCGCAGGACGGTGTATTGATGACGAATTCGGGCAAGTTCGCCCACTACACGCCGTCCAACACCGGGTACGGGGTGGTCTACGGCAGCCTGGAGGACTGTGTGCGCTCGGCGACCAGCGGCCGCGTCGTCAGGGACGAGGCCCTGTGGAGCTGACCGGCACCGCGCTGCACGAAGGGTCCGCCAAGGGTCGCCTCTTCGTCCTGCAAAAGCCCGTCAGCTTCTGGGGCGGTGTTGATCCGATCAAGGGGACCATCGCCGACCCCCGCCACCCGCAGCACGGAGAACCACTGGCTGGCCGTATCCTGGTGATGCAGCGCACGATCGGTTCCAGTTCGTCCAGCGCGATCATGCTGGAATTGTTGCGCAACGGGGTCTCACCCGCCGGAATCGTCCTCGGTCGACCCGACGCCATTCTCATGCTCGGAGTCCTTGTGGCCGAAGAACTCGGACACCCGACCGTGCCTGTCGTGCAGGTGGACGAAGCGGAGATCCATCGGTTGGCACGTTCCGACGGGCACCCGGCCACGATCAACGACCGGGTGGTGAAGGTGTCCACCCGGCCCCGGCCCGGCTGAGGCTGAGGCCGCCCTTGTGGATCAGGGCAGCGCGTAGCGCTCCAGGTACTGCAGTCCGTACTCGTCCATGCGGACGACGTAGACCTTCGCGTCGCTAAAGCCCACGACCCGGCGGCGGGGAAGCAGCCGCACGATCATCTCGCGCTCGCCCGCACCGTCGAAGACATCGTACACGGGTGCATCACCGGCCTCCACGTGACGCCTTACCCACGCGCGGCCCCCACCGTCGACCGGTACCGGACGCCCGTAGAACGCCGGCGCGAAGTCCGGCCACTCGTACTGGTCCAGATCATCGTCGTTCGACGCCCCACCGCGGCTGGCGGTCATGGCCATGGCGTTGTTCGACACCGAGATCGAGATTCCGAGACCGCCGCCGGTCTCCGATCGCGAGTCCGCCCACTCCTGCTGTTCGCCCCGCCCAATGCGGACCGGCTCGTACGGGACGGCGGGCCCGCTCACGATCCCGCCGTCGGGACTGGTCCAGTCCACGCGGTAGTCTCCGGAGCGGACGATCACCACACGGCCGTCGCCGGCCACGCCCCACGCGTCGGCCGCCGAAAGCGGGATCGGGCTGACCGATGTGTTCTGGTTGTTCGCGCTGCCTGTGGTCCGCGTCGTGGTCCCAGGCAACTTGATCCGGCCAACCGAGTCCACGACCTCGGAATCCAGGTCCAACCTGAGGATGTACGCCGAATCGGAGGCCAGTTCACCCCCGCCCATCCGTCCGAAGCTGCGGAAATAGAGGCGGCCCCGGTCGTCCACGGCCTGCGGAATGGCGAGCACCAGTTCCCGGCCGGGGCCGAGTTCGCCGATCGCGTACGGCCGCGTGTCGCCGAACTCGAGTGCGGGACTCAGCTCCGTGAGCCGGCCGTTGCCGAGGTCGACCAACAGCGTCCTACCGCCGGGAAGCGGCCATACCGCATCCGGCTGGCGGTACTCCTCCGGCCCCTCGCCCACGCGCCCCAGCGTGTCGGCCGTGCCCACGTCCAGATCCAGCCGCACCAGCACCTGGCCCAGCGCGTCCGCCACGAGCACCCGGCCATCGGGCAACTCCCGCACCGTGGACACGACCGAGAACGACTCCTCGTATGCCGCCTCCGCATCGCCCAGCGTCGTCGGGCCCTGCCCTCCCGGCGCCGCTACACCCGGATAGCCACTTCCCTTCACGATGAGAGCCGTGCCGGCCGCCAGCACCACCACCCCCGCCCCAAATGCCAGAAACGTCTTCATCCTTGGAATCGCAGGCCGCCTACCGGACGAAGATCATGTCCCGGTACGACGGCAGCGGCCACAGGTCGCTGGGTACCTGTCCCTCCAGCTGATCCGCAGCGTCGCGCACCGCGTCCATCGCGGGCATCACGCCGTGGCGGACGTGCTGCAGGTGCGCGTTCATGTCGTCGCCGTCGTCCTCGTGCGCGAGCTGCGCGTCGAGCGCGTCAAGGGCCTCGACGAGTTCGTCCACCAGGCCGCCGACGGTCCCCGCGGTCGAGCTGAGCCCGGCCTGTCCGGCACCACCGCCGCTGGCCACCGCCAGGTCGCCGAGGTAACGCACCGCGGCGGGCAGAATCATCGTCCGCCCCATGCTCAGCGCGGTCTCGCCCTCGGTGGTGATCCTGGTCACGTACTGCTCGGCCAGAACCTCGAAACGGGAGTGCACCTCTTCCTCCGAGAGCACGCCGTACTTGACGAACAGCGCCGTGTTCTTGTCGGAGACGATGTCGGGCAGCGCGTCCGCGCCGCTCGGGCTGTTCACCAACCCGCGCCGCGCCGCTTCTTCGACCCAATCCTGGGTGTAGTTGTCTCCGTTGAAGAGGATCTGCCGGAATCCGGCGACCTCGCGCGACAGCACGCGGCCCAGGGCCGCGCTCAGGCTCGCGCCGCCGGCCATCTCGGCCTCCACCGCGCCGGTGAGTTCGTCGACCGACTCGGCGACGATGGTGTTGAGGACCGTGGCCGGGAACGAGATGCTGACCGCCGATCCCAGTGCGCGGAATTCGAACTTGTTGCCGGTGAACGCGAAGGGAGACGTGCGGTTGCGGTCTCCCGAGTCCTTGGGCAGATCCGGGAGGATGCTCACCCCCAGGTCCATGAGGCCGCCGCCGCCGCCGTCCGAAGCCGAGCCCGATTCCGCGATCTCCTCGAAGATCCCCTGGATCTCGTCACCCAGGAAGATCGAAATGATCGACGGCGGGGCCTCGTTGGCGCCCAGGCGGTGGTCGTTGCCGGCGCTGGCGACGCACGCGAGCAGCAGATCCTGGTGGCGCTCCACCGCCCGCATGACCGCCGTGCAGAAGAAGAGGAACTGCTCGTTCTCGTGGATCGACTTGCCGGGCTCCATCAGGTTCTGCGAAGGCGTGCCGAACGACCAGTTCAGGTGCTTCCCGCTGCCGTTGATGCGCGCATAGGGCTTCTCGTGCAGCAGGCAGACCAGCCCGTACCGTGCCGCGTTCCGCTCCATGACCCGCATCATGAGCTGCTGGTGGTCCGCCGCCACGTTGGCATTCTCGTAGACAGGGGCGAATTCGAACTGCTGTGGCGCGACCTCGTTGTGACGCGTCTGCATGGGCACGCCCAACCGGAACAGGTCGGCTTCGACGGACTGGATGTACGCCATCATGCGGTCGTTGATCGCGCCGAAGTAGTGGTCGTCCAGCTCCTGGCCCTTGGGAGGCTTGGCGCCGAAGAGCGTGCGGCCCGAGTTGATGAGGTCCGGGCGGCGGTAGTAGAACTCCTGGTCGATCAGGAAGTACTCCTGTTCGGGCCCCAGGTTGGCCGAGACGCGGCCCGTGTCGTCTCCGAAGAGCGCCAGCGCGCGCCGGGTCACCCGGTCCAGCGATTCGATCGACCGGAGCAGCGGGGTCTTGTAATCCAGGCTGTCGCCGGTCCAGCTCACGAAAGCGGTGGGAATGCAGAGGTAGGTCGCGCTCTCGCCGGACAGGATGAACGCCGGCGACGTCGGATCCCAGGCCGTGTAGCCGCGGGCCTGATGCGTGAAGCGGAGTCCGCCCGAGGGGAATGACGACGCGTCGGGCTCGCCCTGGATCAACTGGTCGCCCCCGAACTCGGTGAGTGCGCGGCCGTCCCTGCCGACCTTGAGAAAGGTGTCGTGCTTCTCGGCCGTGCGGCCGGTCAGTGGCTGGAAAACGTGCGTAAAATGTGTGGCGCCGCGCGAGAGTGCCCAGTCCTTCAACGCCGCGGCCACGGCGTCCGCGACTTCGGCGGTCGGTTTGTCGCCGTGCTCGATCGTCGCCAACAGCTGTTTGTAGGTGCCTTCGGCCAGGCGGTCCTGCATCTGGGAGAGCCCGAATGAATCTTCTCCAAAGACCTCGGCAAGGTGGTACGGTTCCCTGGACACGGGGGTCCAGGTGCGGACGGCGTTGACGGAATCAAAGGGCTTCGCGGAGTGGGCCATCGGGTGTCGTTCCTCGTCGTCTGGAGGGTGCGCTCGGGTGCCGGCCTGGCAGTTTCCGGCAGGGTCCGACTGAACTGGGGGACAGCGAAAACTACCGGGATTCCGGCAAAGGTGCAAAGCCCGAAAATGTGTTGGTGAATGCCGGTATTGGAAGGCGTTGGCGCACATGCCGGATCGGACACCGGCGCCCCTCGGTCACCCCGCCCCTACCCCTCCACCGTGAAGTGGAACATCATCCCCGCGCTGAGGTGTTCGGCGATGTGACAGTGCAGCATCCAGTCTCCCGGGTTCGACATTTCGACCAGGATATCCATGGTCGATCCGACCGGCACGATCGCGGTGTCCTTCCACACCATGTTGTCGTTGGGGACGTCGTCGCGCGCGAGCACGACGAACCGCTGGCCGTGCACGTGGATGGGGTGGTTCATCGGGTGAAACGACTCGGGCGAATTGAAGACGCGGATCTTGACCAGTTCGCCCCGCTGGAAGGTCCAGTGGACGTCGCCGTTCTCGCGGCCGGTGGCCAGATCCCTGAGGATCCATGTGACCTGGGTCCCCGACGAGAGCCAGTTCATCATGGGCATCGCGTCGTTCCACTCCATGGGGGGTATGTATAGGGTGTCCATCTCCATCGAGCGGATGATCGGGAGAGGAAGTCCCCGCACCCGCACGGTGGCCTCGAGGTTGTAGTCCGCCGCGCGGCCCAGGTGCGCGCGCATGGCCGCCACCTCGGCCGCCACCTCTTCAACGCCGCGCAGCGTCCCGAACGCCGCCGTGACCTCGTCGGCGACGGGCGGCCCGGCGACCGTGACAAGCGCCAGGGTGTCCACGTGCGGGTAGAACTCGCCCCGGAAGTGGTTGATGGCCTGGATCGTGTTCGCGATCGCCACCTCCCCCTCCTCCGGGAAGACCACGTCCACCACGTACCGCTCGGCCGGCGCGATCACCACGCTCGACACCCAGTCCTCGCGCTCGAAGCGGCCCACGTCCGACGCGACCAGCTTCACCCGCGCCGACCCGAAGGTGACGTTGAAGGTGCGGGTGTTGGCGACGTTGGTCATGAAGAACCGCACGACTTCGCCCGGACGCACCTCCAGCCCGTGCCCCGTCACCCCGTTCACGAGCATCACGTTGCCGAAACGCCCCATGAGCGCGTGGGTCGGCGCTTCCCTGCCCCACGGGATGAAGCCCTGGTCGTCCATCAGGATGTCGTCCAGGACGAGCAGTTCCTCGCGGTGGGCGGGGCCATGGTAGTCCGGGTCCGGCGAGTCGACGAGGAGGTTGCCGTAGAGGCCGAGGTCCTGCTGTACGTCCTCGCGCATGTGGGGGTGGTACCAGAACATCCCCGCGTCGGGGACGTACAGCTCGTAGGTGAACGATTCGCCGACCTCGATCGGGTCCTGGGTGAGCGTCTCGACGCCGTCGAAGCGGTTCTCGAGGCGGAGGCCGTGCCAGTGCACGGTGGTGGGGCTCTCGATCCGGTTGGTGACGCGCACCACCACGGTCGAACCCTGCGGCGCCCGGATGAGCGGGCCGGGGTGCTGGCCGTTGTAGCCGTACATGGCCGCCGTGTGCCCGTGCAGCGTGCGGCGCACGATCGTGACGTCGACGTTGAACGTGTCGCCCGCCGCCAGGTGGACGACCTCGCTCGGCCGCGCCTCGGGCAGGGTCATGACATCGATCCCCGCCGCCGCGAGAAAGGGCTCGACCGGTGGCAGCGCCATCTCCAGCCCCGGGATCATCGGCATGTTCGGGTCCATCGGCGGCATGCGCCAGCCGCCCTCCATGCCGGGCATCATGTGGGCGGCGTGGTCCATCTCCTGGGCGGAGATCGGGCGGCCGGAAAGGCAGGGGGCCGTGGCGGCCGCGAGGACGACGGCGGCCGCGAGCCCGAGGCCCCTACTCATACCCGTAGGCGGCGCAGTTCTTCTCTTCGAAGGGGCCGTGGCCGGCCATGGTGTGCATCATGCCGCTGCGGGACATGCCGCGGATGACGATCGGGCCCGTCCACATGGCCGCGTCCGGGTCGAAAGCGGGTTCAAGCGTGACCACCACGAGGAATTTGTTCCAGGCAACCTTGCCGCTGAAGCCTGCCGGGTCGCTCAGCTCGCCGGCGAGGGCGACATGGTCCAGCTCGGGGGTGGTGGTCCACACCACGTAAGCGCCGCCGCGGGCGGGGCCCAGGCGCTCGAAGCGGACCGTGAAGTCGTACTGGTAGCTTCCGTCCGTTCCCAGCGCGATGCCGTACGGGGATTGCGAGAAGGCGACCTCGCCCACGCCGCTCGCGTTGCCGGTGCCCGGGACCCGCTTCGTGGAGACCATGGGGAACTGGTAGTACTCGGGGCCGGGCCGATCACCGGCGGCGTGCGGCGCGGGGCCCGCGTCGGCGAGCGCCGCGCACACCGCCACGTCCCCAGCCACCTCGGCCGGCAGGCCGGCCAGACCCGCTTCCCCCTCGGCGTTCCGGACCGGCGCCGCGACGACGAGCAGCACCGCCAGCGCCGCAAATCCGCCCGGTCGGCCGGATCCAGTCATCCTCATCCTGCTCTCCCTTCGCCGCTCAGCTCACCGGCCGCCGGATCGGTCCGCGGTCCCAGTCCTGCACCGACGAGATGTTCGGCACGCCCCAGTCCTCGCCGTTCCAGCCGCTGAATCCGTCCATGCGGAAGGTCCAGAGGCCGGTGGACATGTCGCTGACGACGATCAGGCCGTCGGCGTTGCGGACATCGACCCCGAAGGCGCCGTTGAAGACGGGCGGGCGGTCCCGGTTCGGCGGGCCGACGTAGGTGTCGTAGTAGCCGACCGTGACCGGGTTTTGGGGGTCCATGAGCGAGAAGATCTGGAGGCCGTCGAGGTAACCCGAGGCGAAGACGTAGGGCCAGCGGACCTCGTGGTTGTGGACCAGGTTCTGCCAGTCGGCGGTCCACGCCGAGATGGGCGTGCGGATGTTGGTGACCTCGCCGTCGAGCGCGGGCTGCAGGTCGAAGATGCGGATCGGGGCGTACTGGTACTCCGTCTCGGCGATCACGTAGCGGCCGTCCGGACTCGGTGTGAAGGTGTGCCCGCCGCTGACGCCGCGGACGCCCACCAGCGTGATCCGAAGTTCGGGGTTCGCGACGTCGGTGACGTCGTAGATGTAGTAGCCGCCGGAGCCGCCGCCGTAGAAGCGGTCCTCGCCGGTGTCGGGATGGTATCCGACGTAGAAGTCGTGGTATCCGCGGCCGCCGCGGTTGAACTCGGTCTCGGGCACGGGGACGCGGCCGACGAGGGCGTTGTCCAGGTCGCCCTCCACCACGCGCGCGAGGTCGTAGACGTGGGCGAAGGGTCCGCTTACGGTCGAGAAGAGCAGGACCCGCGCGTCGGAGTGCTTGTAGACGAAGATGTTGTGGAACCCGCCCGGCAGGTCGGGCTCGCGGATCCGGGCCACCTCGCGGACGGTGGAGGGATCGGGCAGGCCCGTCACGTCGAGCACCACCGCGCCCATGTCGGTGTTCGGTCCGCCCTGTCCGAACTGGAGCGACTGCACCACGTAGTAGCGGTCGCCGATCTTGAAGTGCTTCACGTCCATGCCGCCGGTGCGCATGTGGAGATCCTGGTTCTCGATCCGCCATTCGTAGATGACTTCGGGGTGCTCGGGGTCGGCGATCGTGACGATGTCGAGCCCCTTGGGACCGACATCGCCGTAGACCATCCGCGCGACGTACGCGTAGGGCCGGTCGAGCTCCTGCTCGATGTCCATGTCGGCCACCGAAAGGCGCGGGCCCAGGGGGATGTGCCCGAGGATGTCCATGTTGTCGCTGCCGGGCTTGGATGCCGTCCACTGCGCGTGGGCGGGGGCGGCGGCGACCGCGGCGAGGAGGAGGACGGTGGCGGCGGCGAAGAGGTGCTTGAACCGAACAGACATTGACGACTCCCTGGGTGGCTCGGTTGGCTGGACGACCCCTGGCGGGGCGGTTCCGCGCGGCGACAAGGCCGCAGGGATTCAAGGTAGTCAGTGGGTTTTGGATTGGGCAATCGGAGGGGGGTCCCGTCGCTCGCCTCTTCTGGCCTGGTGCTATGGTGCGGCCGTCCGCACTTCCACCGATCCGACACCCGTCCGCGGCTCGGGGATAGGGTCGCCGTGTTCGCGAAGGGATTCCAGATGGAAGACCACCGCTTCCTCGATCAGTTTCTCCGTGTCTTCATAGGAGTCTGCGGCAGCGACGCATCCCGGCAGGTCGGGCACGTAGGCCGAGTAACCGTTATCCGTTGGCTCAATGACGATAGCGTATGTCATGGGGTTGCTCCCTCCGTAATCCGGCTTGCTTGAGGATACTTTTCCAGGTTCCCGGAGCCAAGTCCTTGCTCGGCACCCCCTCACCAGGGCAATCGCTGCACCGCCATCCAGGCCGCCATGGCCCCGGCAAGGGTCGACACGATGGTATTCCATGCCTTTTCCGACAGTGGCAGGCTGTGGGTGGCCGCCAATGCCAGCACCAGCACCGCCCCCGCGACCACGATCTGGCCGAGTTCGAGCCCGATGTTGAACGACAGCAGAGGAAGAAGCAGGTTGCGCTCCTCGCCCAGCACCAGGCGCAGGAAGCTGGAGAAGCCGAGGCCGTGGATGACGCCGAAGGCCAGGGCGAGCACATAGCGGGCGGGGCGTGCCGCGACCCGGTGTTCGGAGGGGTCCTCGCGGCGCACGGCCACCAGGTTCGTCACCGCCGCCGCGACGATCGTCACCGGAATGAGAAACTCCACCAGCCCGGTGTCGACCCGCACCAGCCGCAGCGTGGCCAGCGCGAGCGAGATCGAATGCCCGATTGTGAACGCCGTCACAAGCACGAGCAGTTCGCGCCATCGCTTGAGCGAATAGGCCGCGCAGAGCGCCGCGAGGAACAGGATGTGGTCGTACCCCTGCAGGTCGAGGAGGTGCTCGAAGCCGAGGCGGAGGTAGACGGTGAAGGTGGTCACGGGTCAGCGGGGATGGGCGGTTGTCGCCAGTTGTGACGCCCGTTTTTCGACCAGCTCAGCCTGCTGCACGAGTGCTTCCTCGCGAAGTCCGGCAAGCGCGAGTTCCTCCGCCACCGGACCGGCTCGCTGGATGCCAAGATCACACAACTCGCCCACGCGACGGCGCACGAACGGCGGTGCCAGTCCGCACCTCCTGGCAAACCGGTCCCAATCGCCCCGACGAAGCTCTTCAAGGGTGCTGCGACCCGCAATCTTCATCGCGAATCGCGGCGAATAGCGTGGATAGGCAATGGTTGAGAGCAGGTCGTAGAGCGGCGCGAGCCCAACCTGCCCGTCCGGTTGGCGAAGAAGGCTGTAGTTCTTGCCGTGGGCGTCCGCGTTGCCCAGCAGCACCTGCGCAATCGCGGCATCGAGCAACGCGAGTACGGCCGGGGCGGGTCTCGTGCACACACGCCGAACCAGATCGAAGCACTGAGGGAACCCGGGCCCGCCGTCGGCGGCATATTTGCGTTGCGGCACGGCGCCGAGCGCCTGACAGAAGTCCTCCTGGTGGAGCCGCTGCACCAATCCGCTCGGAGGAAGCACCCTGTCGTAGCGTTCTACCAGCAGATACGTCCTGCCAGCCACCACTTCCGCGCGTACCGGCGCAACCGCCAGTCCCATCCGCGCCGCGAGGCGCATCGCAAACGCCTCGTTTTCCGTGGTGTCTTCGAGATCGGGAATCGGGGGCTTGATAATGTGCGTAGTCGGCTGGCCAGGAGGGGGAAGCGCGATACGGTCATCGACCAACACGACCGGCAGCTTCGATTGGGCTCCGGCCAGGGACATGCGCAAGCCCCGACCACCTCGGTCCATGAGGCCGCGTGCGTCCATCGTTTCCCCCGCGAGAAACGGCCGCGTCCGGATCGTCTCCAGGAGCAGACGCAATTCGTCGTCCGTGAGTGGCTCCGGCAACGGGGCCGGCAATGCGTCGGGCGGCTCCTCGTCTTCGGGGAGCAACGTGAGCGCGCCCGCCAGCTCCGCTCCCAATCCGGCCAGAAGGCGGAAGGTGTTGGTGGGCGAAATGCCGAGGACGGCGGCAGCGGCATCGCGCTGCGTGCCTTCCGGCAACAACCCCTCGAAGAACGGCAGGCAACGCCGCAGGCTGAAGCTCCGCAGCTGCTTTGGCAGCGAGAACGAAACAGGCGGTGCCGACCCGTCCTCGACCCACTCGGCATGGTATGTAAAGCGCATTGCGCCGTGACGATCCAGCGCGAGGCGACCAGCCAGCGTCCCGCCCCACCAGACGTTCAGCGACCGGGTCATTCAGAGGACCACCCCGGCAACGGATCGCCGCCCGCAGGCACGACCTCTCGCTCGGCGGCCGCCGGCACGGCTTCCCCCTCACCCGGTCCGCGGACACCCGGCGGCATCTCAACGCGCAACCGGCATCCCAACGCGCCGAGCACCGCAAGCACTTTTTCCAGGCGGACGGTCGGCTTGCCCCTCTCGAGTTCGGACAGAAAGCGGACGCCGACGCCGGCTGCCCCCGCCAACTGATCCTGTCGGAGGCCCTGCGCCCGTCTGGCAGCACGCACGATGTGTCCGATTTCCGCAGGCGTCATGCGCATAGTCCCTTCCCGATCGGGAAAAACACTCGGTGCCGAACTGGGGTCGCGACCCTCATTCCCCAAAACATACTCCCGAACGGGAAAATGAGCCAATTGCAAGCTATCGGGGAGACGGATTGTCCCGAACGGGAAAACCTATCTCGCAAACGTGTGCGAGTACTTCACCAGCAGCGCCCGCCCGGACGACAGCGGGCGGCGCGGCCCCAGCCCGTAGTCGCGTTCGTTGTAGAACCCCTCGTTGTAGACGATCCAGAGGTCGGTGCCCTCGCGGAAGTGATAGCGGAAGCGGACGTTCAGGCTCGTCTGGTCGGTGGCGCCGTTGTACTGGCCGAAGGTGCTCATCGACACCTTGGGATTGAGCGCCGTCTTGACCCTCAGGCTTCCCAGCTGGGCGGTGGTGGCGACTCCCCGGTCGGCGAAGTCCAGGCGGTTCACCTCGTAGCCCGCCTCCAGCTCCAGGTACTTCGACACGACCCACACCGGCCCCAGCGACAGCCTGACACGGCTGCCGTCGTAGAAGCTCCCCACCGAGGCCTCGAATTCGCCCCGGAAGAAGTCGCTGCGCGGCAGTCTGAGCATCGAGGTCACTTCGTGGAACCAGTACTCGCCCGCCGGAATCACCACGTCCGAGATCGGGAAGGGATCGCGCACGCTCTCGAAGCTCGACAGGGCCCCCACGGTCAGGTTCGACCCGTTCCGGAACTGGAACTCGAGTTCGGGCTTGATCTCGCGGGACTCGGCCGTCCGGTCGGCGTTGCGGAAGTACTGGGCGGTGCTGATCTGGAGCGCGCGCGCCAGCAGAGGTGAGGCGTCGTCCCGCAGCTGGCGGTAGCGCAGCTCGGCGCCGCCGTAGGTGAAGTCCTTCCGCAGCTGGAACCCGAGGCCCGGCAGGTAGTCCTCGCCAGCGCGGATCCCCTCGGCGTAATAGGAGAACCCTTCGTCGTGGCGGCGCTCCAGCCGGACCCTCGCGAGCCCCGACTCCAGTCCGCCCGCCTGGTCGGCGGCCTCGTCGAAGGTGTGCGCCCACTGGAGAATCAGGTATTCGTAGCCATACCAGCGCAGCACGGCGTCCAGGCCGTACGCGGTGTTGTTGCGGCCGGTCGATCCCAGGCGCGTGGTCAGCATCGCGCCGACCCGCGAAAACTCGTCGATGATCTGCTGGCGCAGCCGAAACACGCCGACGTTCTCGGACGACAGGTCGCCGTGCGGGGCGGTCTGCATGTTGAGGAAGCCGAAATCCGTGCCCGACCAGCGTCCGACCGCCCGCGCGCCCCCGTAGATGCGCACGATCTCGCCCTGATCCAGCCCGATCCGGCGGCTGTGAAAGAGCCGGTTGAACATCCCGCCCGTGTTGAAGTCGAAGGTCGAGGCGCGCTCCTGGAAGAACTGCCGCTTCTCGGGAAAGAACAGGGCGAAGCGCGTCAGGTTGATCTGCTGGTCGTCGGCCTCGACCTGCGCGAAGTCGGTGTTGAGGGTCAGGTCGAGCGCCAGGTTCGAGGTGGGCGAATACTTGATGTCGAGCCCCGCCTCGGTGGTGGGGTCCCGCTCGCTCCGCCACCGGGCCTGCGGCACGTCGGGCGGCTCGGCGAGCACCGGATTCTGCTTGAAGCCGCCCAGCGTAAACGGGGTCAGGTACACCGGCGCGGACTGCCGCACGTCGCGCAACACCACGCGCTGCGCCCGCGAAGGCTTGGCGAACGCGAGTCGTCCCCACCTGGGCTCGATCGGCGGGAAGGTCTGACGCTCGTCCTTGCGGGCCAGAACCCGGTAGAGGATCAGCCCCATGGTCACCTCGTTCCCGGTGACCTGGAAGCCGAGCGTCGAGAACGGAATCCTGAACTCGGCGAACCATCCCTCGTCGGTCTGCGTGGTGACCACGTCCCAGTACGAGTTCCAGTCCCAGCTCATCGGCATGCCGTTGGTGAACTCGGCGTCGTTGAACACCGTCCGGTCCTGCCGCACGCCCGACGGATTCACGGTGAACCAGACCGCCGTCTCGTAGTCGTTGTAGCTGTCGATGACCACGGACAGGATGTCGTCGCCGCTGTACTGGTCGCGGTAGAACGTCCCGGTGCGGATCCCGTCGGGGTCCGAGTCCCACATGCGTCCCGCGACGTACAGGTACTGGTCGTCGTGTGCGACCCGCACGTCGGTCGCCTCGGACAGCTGCCCCCCGAAGTTGGGCTGCTGCATGGTCATCTCGAAGGGGGCGAGTGCGTCCCAGGCCGCTTCGTCGACGACGCCGTCCAGCACGATCTCGCCCGAGAGGCGGGGGATCGTGATGGGGGAGTCGGGTGAGGGTTGTACAGGGCGGCGCTGGCCGTGAAGGCCGGCTGGCCACGCCATGAATACAGCGAGGAAGGGCGCGGCCAGAAGAGAGGTTCGCGTCGGTTTCACGTGGTGGCTTGTCGTTCCGTTGGCTGCCGTGTCGGCGCTGGGGAAGTCGCGCGTCGCTGATAACATACTTCATGACCACCCTGCACCACGAAATCGTTGAGGCGCCCAGGGCCGCGCCATCCCACCAGATGCTGCTGCTGCACGGGATCTACGGCGCGGGCCGGAACTGGGGCAGCGTGGCGCGGCGGCTGGTCCGGGCACGGCCCGACTGGCGCGTCGTGCTGGTGGACCTGCGCTCGCACGGGCAGTCTCCCGCGCTGGCCCCGCACACGCTCGCATGCTGCGCGGCCGACCTGCTGGATCTGGAAGACCACCTCGGCCGCGCGGCCGATGCCGTGCTGGGGCATTCGTTCGGGGGGAAGGTGGCGCTGCTGTACGCGCGGGAGCGGGCGGAGGGCGGCGCGCGCCGGCGGGCGGACATTGGCGCGCCCCAGCGGGCCGACCTCCGCGCGCCCCAGCGGGCCGACCTCCGCGCAACCGAGCGGCCCGGCTCCCCCCTCCAGCTCTGGATCGTCGATTCGTCGCCGGGCGCCGGCCGTCCCGGCGGAAGCGCGTGGCGGATGCTCGGGATGCTGCGGCGGCATCCGGGCCCGTTCGGCAGCCGCGCCGAGGTGGTCGATGCGGTCGCGTCGGAGGGATTCGCGCCACTGGTGGCCAACTGGATGGCCACCAACGCCGTGCGCACCGACACCGGGCTGCGGTGGCGGATCGACCCCGACCAGATGGAGGCCTACCTGCGGGACTACTTCCGTACGGACGCGTGGGATGTGGCCGCCGCCCCACCCGAGGGGGCCGCGGTGCACTTCGTCAGGGCGCTGGGGTCGAGCGTGCTGGACGATGCGGCGGTCCGGCGCATTCGGGCGGCGGCGCGCGCCACGGGGCGGGTGTTCCTGCACGAGGTCGAGGGTGGGCACTGGGTCAACACGAAGAACCCGGAGGCCCTGCTCGGCCTGCTGGTTGCCGGGCTGGACTGACCGCAGAGGCTGGCGCAGACTCTGGCAATGTCCGGCGGAGACGGCGATCGTGCGGCATGAGCGCTTTGCTGCCCATCAACGTGGCCGGCCTTGTCCACTGTCGGACCATCGAGCCGGAGCGGGTTGAGTTCAAGGCGGTCTGGCATCCGGAAACCACGGGATTCCAGGTGCTGAAGACGTTGTGCGCCTTCGCCAACGACTACCACAACCTCAACGGCGGCTACGTCGTGCTGGGCGTCGCCGAAGAGCGGGGCATCGGTGTGATGCCGCCGAGGGGGCTCTCGGCGGCCGAGATCGAGGACGCGGGCAAGTGGATACGCGGACACTGCAACCGTATCGACCCGGTCTTTCAACCCGTCATTGCGCCGGAAGTGGTGGCCGGGCGCAACATCCTCGTGCTCTGGGCACCCGGCAGCGACTCGAAACCGCACCAGGCGCCGGACGGCCGCCGCGGAAACCGGAAGTTGTGGGTCCGTGTCGGGGCCGAAACCGTCGATGCGCAGGCGAACGGGCTGTTGCCGGCGCTCCTGGCCCAGACTGCGCGTGTCCCCTGGGACGACCGCCGGGCCTTCGAGGCGCACGTGACCGACCTCCGGCCGGATCTCGTGCGGGGATTCCTGCGCGAGGTGGGAAGCGCGCTGGCCGAAGACCCGGACCACGCGGAAGTCTACCGTCGGATGCGGCTCACGATGCCTGCCAACGACCACGAGCTTCCCCGCAACGTTGGTCTCCTGTTCTTCTCGGACGATCCGGAGCGATGGTTTCGCGGCGCCAGAATCGAGGCCGTGCAGTTCCCCGACGGACCCGGCGGTGATGTTCTTGTCGAGCGCGTCTTCCGCGGCGGTCTGGCGAGCCAGCTTCGGGACTGTCTGCGTTACGTGGGCGGGTTGACGACAACGGTCATCAGGAAACGCGGTGATCGTTTCGACGCCAGTTCGTCAAAGAGCTATCCGCCGGTCGCGGTGCGCGAAGTGCTCGTCAACGCTGTCTATCACCGCGGCTACCAGGCGGATACTCCGGAGCCCACGAAGGTGTACCTCTACCCCGACCGCATGGAGATCACCAGCTACCCCGGACCGGTGCCGGGCGTCGAAACCGGGCATTTCGCGCCGGGCGCCCGGACTGCGGCCGTGCCGGCTCGAAACCGCCGGATCGGAGAGTTGCTCAAGGAATTGAAGCTGGCCGAGGGGCGCCTGACCGGGGTCGGGAAGATCTTCGATGCGATGAAACGCAACGGCTCGCCGCCGCCGGACTTCGACTTCGATCCGGGCCGCAGCTATTTCCGGGTGACCCTGCCGATCCACCCTGGCCACGAGGGACTGTGACGGGCGGGCATCCCGCCGGGCTCGCACGGCGGCCATCCCTCCACTGAATGCGAAGGCCCCCGCGCCGGCATCGGCGCGGGGGCCCCGCAGGCGGGCGAGGACCGGGGCGCCGCCCGGCCATCGCCGCCCTTCAATCCACAAAAACCGCTAGTGGGAGATCCGGAATCCGAAGTTGATCGCCCGCGGGTAGCCAAGGAAAACCTCGGCGTCGTCGGCCTTGTGGCTCAGCTGTCCGCGCTCGCGCTCGGCGGCGTCACGAAAGCCGTTGAAGCGCGAGTTGTCCTGCGCATCCTGGATGTAGACCCTGTCGAGGATGTTGAACGCGTGAAGGAAGATCTGCACGTTGCCGCCGAACGCGGCGGACAGCTCCGACGGGAGCCGGTAGGACGTGTGCAGGTCGAAGACGGTGTATCCCGGCGGACTCCACGACTGGATGCCCGCGTCGATGTCGCTGGTGCGGCCGAACGGGTCGAAATTCGCGTAGTGCTTGCCGTAGGTCCTTCCCACCAGGCGTCCGTAGAAGCCCCCGGACGGGAAGAACGACAGCGCGTACGCCAATTGAACCTGCGGCGCGTCGCCCACATACAACCCGCTCAGGTAGAAGTTGTACTCCAGCGTCTCCGCCTGTCGGTCGTCGGGCTTGTAGGTGCCCGTGGGATCGTTGGTGTACTTCCAGTCGCCGTAGGAGAACGCGGCGTCCACGCGCATCCAGTCGCTGGGCTGGAAGGCGCCCTCTAGTTCGAAGCCCATGTGACGCGCGTCGACGCCGAGCAGGTTCACCAGACCGTCCTGGTTGTCGCCCAGCAGGTTGCGGATGAACAGGTTGCGGGTCCGGTCGTTCCACTGGGTGAAGTAGAGGTTGGCGTCCAGCGAAAACTGCCGGTTCAGGGAGCGGAAGCGCGCCCCTGCCTCGAACGACGTAAAGGTCTCGTTCGTGGGATCCGGGTTGAGAATGCCGCGGTTGTCGTCGATGACGCCGTCGAAGATCGGCACCTTGGAGACCAGCCCGGCGTTGCCGTAAACGGACCATTCGGGGTTGATGTTCCGCTGCGCGCCACCCTTCAGCTGATAGCCGGTCAGACCGCCGCTGCTGAGCTGGTGGAAGCCGCCGCCAGATCCCCGGGTGAAGAAGTCGGTGAAGTCGTACGAGATGCGCGAAACGCCAAGCATCCCGTAGTAGGATCCGTCGAGCGACGACTTCTCGGCCTGGACGTGGGCGCCGATCCAGTTGACGTCGTTCTCGTTGTGGTAGTTGATCTTGTCGCCCAGACCACGGTTGGCCTGCGCGTCGGTCCAGAAGTCCGAACTGCATCCGCGGAAGCAGTCGTTGTAGAACTCGCCGCCAAGGAGGTCCCGCACCTCGCGGTAGTGCTCGATGGTCGCGGTCCGCCAGTCGATGCCCAGGACCGTGTTCAGGCCGTTGCCGAACTCCTTCTGCAGACTGCTGATGACGCCCCAGGTGTCCTGGTTGTTCACCGAGTTGCGCAGGATGCCGAAGGACCCGCCGTTGTCGCTGCCTCGGTTGCGCGCGATCGTCGCGTTCCAGTCGGCGTAGCGCTGGCCGTAGGTGTAGTCCCAGCGCAGCGACCCGTAGGTGCCGGTGCCGCCTCCGTTGCCGCCGGAGTAGTACGCCACGGTGTTGGCCGTCAGGCCGTCGCCCAGGTACGAGTACCAGTTCATGTTGACCTGGGGCTTGTAGAAGTAGTTCTCGCGCTCGTTCAGGAAGTTGCTGTCGAAGCGGCTCGATACGCCGGCCCCGGGCCCGGTGCTGTTGTACTGGCGTCCGTTGTAGCTGGGATCGACGCCGGCGACGTTCGGGTTCCAGAACCGCCCGGCCTCGTTCGCGAAACGGTCCAGGGCGGCCGGATCGTAGTCATCCAGCGACGCGGCGAATTCGCGGTCGATGGTGGCGATGTTCAGCTTGTAGAGCCGCTGGCCGTGCCGCTGGGGCGCCCCCAAGGCGTAGAACTCGAGCCGGTTCCGGTCGCCGAACTTGTACTGCGACGCGAGGTAGAAGGCCCACGCGTCGGTCCACACGCCGTCGATGATGCCGTCGCCGGTCTTGCGGATCCCCGAAGCCGTCATGGAGAAGTTCCCGATCGGCCCGGTCGAGGCGGTCATGGTCGTCTTGAGGAAATCGCCCGAGCCGAATTCCTGCATGAGGGTGTACCCCGGGTTCAACGCGCTCGGGTCGGTGATGACGTTCAGCGTGCCACCGATGGACGGCGTGGCCAGGTTGACCGCGCTGAGGCCCCGCTGGAGCTGGATGCTGGTGGCGGCGTCGCCCACTCCGTCCCAGTTGGACCAGTAGACCCAGCCGTTCTCCATGTCGTTGACGGGGACGCCGTTCATCATCACGGCCGTGTTGCGCTGGTTGAAGCCGCGGACGTTGATGCGCGCGTCGCCTGCTCCGCCGCCCTGTGCGGTCGCGTAGACCGAAGGGGTGACGTTCAGGACCAGCGGCAGGTCGCGGGAGCCGAGCTGGGCCTGGATCTCGGTCTTCGAGACGTCCGTGAAGGCGACCGGCGTGCGCCGCTCCTCGGCGCGCTCGGCCAGCACCTCGATCCCGCCGAGCGCCAGAGCCGTGGGCGTCATCGCGAAGTCCGCCTGGGCAGTGCCGCCGCCGGAGACGGTGACCTGCTGGCTCGCGGTGGTGTAGCCGATCAACTGGACGGTGATGTTGTACGAGCCGGCCGGGATCCCCACCACGTTGTAGCGTCCGCTGTCGTTGGTCAGGCCACCGTACTGGGCGCCGGTGACGGACTGGGACAGAACCACCTGGGCGCTGCCCAGGCCGGATCCATCGGCCGTCACCATGCCGGTGACCGTACCCGTCTGCTGGGCGCTCAGCGGAAGCGCCAGGAACAGCAGGAATGGTATTGCACGAAGTTGTTTCATCCGGGTCTCCTCCCCTTGCTGGTTCAGGCGCTGCCCCGGCAACGCCCCTATTCGCTGTGTCGTCTTCGACGGCCCCGCCTCCTCGGGTCGCCGCCTGGAGATGATACGCGGGCAGCGGCACGGAAGCGGTCATGGGACCGTAACGAAATCGTAACTCCGGTTGTTCCACAAAGTGCGGTTCGCGGCGGCGCGTGACAAGCCCGTGGGGGGTCCGTGGGCGGGTCGCGGGCAACCCGGAAACGGCCTCCCGGAGTCGGTCAGGGCGCGGGCATTGGAAGGATCTGGACACGCATCGCGGAAGCGCATAGAATCCCTTCCGGCAACAAAGGAGGATGCATGATTTCCGTGGAAGGCGTCACCAAACGCTACGGCTCCATAGTGGCGGTCGACCGGGCCAGCTTCGAGGTGGCCCGCGGAGAAGTCGTGGGGTTCCTGGGTCCCAACGGGGCGGGAAAAACCACCACGATGCGCATGTTGACCGGCACGCTGCAGCCCGACGAAGGCACGATCCGCTTCGACGGCAGGCCGATTTCGGATGACCTGACGGCCGCCAAGACGCGTGTCGGGTACCTGCCCGAAGCAAATCCGCTCTACGACGACATGCTCGTGTGCGAGTTTCTGGAGTATGTCGCCCGGCTGCGCGGCATGGACGAAGCGGCGGGCCGGGCCGGGATCGAGAGAGTGGTGGAGGAGACGGGGCTGGAGGAGGTGTTTTTTCGGCCGATCAGCGAGATCTCGAAGGGGTTCCGGCAACGCACGGGCATGGCCGGCGCGATCCTGCACGAGCCCGAGATCCTGGTCCTGGACGAGCCGACCGAGGGACTCGATCCCAACCAGCGGGTCGAGATCCGGAAGCTCGTCAACTCGCTCGGGGGCGATCGCACGGTCATCCTGAGCACGCACGTCATGCAGGAGGTCGAAGCCACCTGCGACCGGCTGCTGATCATCTCGAAAGGCGCGATTGCCGCCGACGGGACCGTGGCCGAGCTGATGGACGCCGGGCGGAGCATTTCCCGCTACACCGTCGAAGCCGCGGGTGACGGTGTGGCCGAGGCGCTGCAGCGGCTGCCCGGTGTGGCCGACCACGCAGCCGAGGCCGTCAACGGGCGGATCCGGGTCCATCTCGAAACGACGGGCGAGCAGGAATTGCGCCCCGAGATCTTCAGGCTGGCAACCGAGCGCGGCTGGGTTCTGTGGGAGCTGCACCGGGAGCGGGCCACCCTTGAGCAGGTATTCCGGGAGCTCACCATGGACAGCGGCGGCGAGCAGGAGCAGGACCCGGGCGAGCAGGAGCAGAACCCCGGAGAGGAGGACGGCGAGGCATGATGAAGCAGATCCTGTTCGTGGCACGCAAGGAGTTGCGGAGCTTTTTCGACCAGCCCACCGCCTATGTGCTCGCGGTGGCATTTCTCGGCCTCGGGCTGTACATGGCCTTCCGCTCGCTCTACGCCATGTCGGCGGCGACGCTGCGGCCGTTCTTCGACCTGCTGCCGTGGCTGCTCGTGGTGTTCGTTCCGGCCGTGGCGATGAAGAGCCTGGCAGAGGAGCGCAGGGGCAGGACGCTGGAGTGGCTGCTGGCGCAGCCGCTGACCGAGACCGAGATCGTGCTCGGCAAGTTCCTGGGAAGCTGGCTCTTCATCCTGATCACGCTGGCGGGTACGCTGCCCATGGCGCTCGGCGTCCTGTTGGCGTCGGAGGCGGATCCGGGCATCATGGTCGCGCAGTACGTGGGCGCGTCGCTGCTGGCGGCGCAGATGCTGGCGGTGGGGGTGTGGGCGTCGTCGATGACGCGTAACCAGATCACCGCGTTCATCGCGGGGGCGTTCACATGCTTCATGCTGGTGCTGATCGGGACGCCGATCGTGCAGATCGGGCTGCCGCGCCTGATCGGCGGCTGGGCGGTCCAGCTGTCGGTGCTCAGCCACTTCGAGAACGTGGCGCGCGGCGTGATCGACCTGCGCGATCTCCTCTACTTCGTCTCCACGTGCGGGCTCTTCCTGCTGCTGGCGGTCGCGGCGCTCGGGCACGAACGCCTGAGCCGCGAGGGCGAGGCCTACCGGCGGCTGCGGCTGGGGACCGGCGTGCTCGTCCTCGGCGTGCTCGTCCTCAACCTCCTTGGCGGGCACGTGCGGGGGCGCCTGGATCTGACCCGGGGCGAGCTGTTCACCCTCTCCGACGGCAGCCGCGATATCCTGGGCGGTCTGGACGACATCGTGAACCTCAGCTTTTTCGTCAGCGACGACCTGCCCCAGGAGATCCAGCTCACCGAGCGCGATGTGCGCGACCTGATCGCGGACCTGGCGAACGCGTCCAACGACATGCTCGCGGTCTCGATCATCAACCCCGACGACGGCGAGGATGCGGCCGGCGAGGCGAACTCGGTGGGCATCGCGCCGATCGAGTTCAACGTCCTCAGGGACGACGAGCTGCAGGTGAAGCGCGGCTACTTCGGGCTGGCCGTCACCTACGCCGACGAGCAGGAGACCATCCCGGTGATCGACCGGGCCGACGACCTCGAGTTCCGGCTCGTGTCGGCGATTGCCAACATGACGATGGACGAGCGTCCCACGCTCGCCTTCATGACCGGTTTCGAGGCCAAGGACCCGTTCTACTACCGGAGCTTCCGCGAGAGCATCGGCGACCGGTACGGCGTCACGTCGATCGACATCCAGAACGATTCGGCGGGTGCGCTCACCCCCGATTCGATCGACGTGCTGGTGGTTGCGGCTCCGGCGCAGCCCGTCTCACCCGACGTCGCGGCCGCGATCGACGGGTACCTGGAGGGCGGCGGCGCGGCGCTCCTCCTGATGGAGCGGCACGCGATGAACCCCCAGTCACCGACATCGATGCCGGTGACCACGGGGCTGGAGGATCTGCTGGCGGCGCGCGGGGTTGAGGCGTCCGGCGACCTGGTCGTGGATCTGGCGTCGGCCGAGCGCGTCTCGATGCGCCAGGGCATCTTCAACGTGATCCGCCCGTATCCGCTCTGGCCCGTGGCGTTCCGGGGCGACGATCACGCCACCAACCGCGACCTCGAGAACGTCAGCTTCGGGTGGGCCGCGCCGTTTACATGGGAGGAGGGGGATCCGGCGGTGACCGCGCTCTGGAACACCACGGAGGGTGGTGCCCGGAGGCCGCCGGGCGGAATGATCGCGCCGGGCATGGAGCTCGGGGTGACCGAGGACGAACTGGGTGTCCACACGTTTGCCGTTGCGGTGGACCCGACAGCCGCCGACGCCGGGGGCGACGAAGCGGACGCCGACAGCGACGACGCGGACGCCGACAGCGAGGAAGCGGACGCCGGCAGCGAGGACGAGGCGGACGAGGACGAGGACATGCCCGCCGGTCCCAGGCCGGGCGGCCGCATCATCGCGGTGGGCGACGGGGACTTCCTGGAAGACCGCTTCGTGCAGTCCAACTCGCAGAACCTGGTGTTCGCGGCGAACGCGGTGGATTGGCTCGCCCAGGACGAAGCGCTGATCGGGATCCGCTCGAAGGACCGCACGCCTCCCAGCCTCGCATTCGAGTCCGAGGCCGGGAAGAACGCCCTGAAATGGGGATCTCTGGTAGGGGTGCCGGTGCTGTTCATGCTGTTCGGCTTCATGCGCGTGAACGGGCGGACGGCACGCGCCGAACGCCGCTGGCACGAGGCCGCCGAAGGGGGGTTGGACGATGAGTGAGAAGTCGCTGCGCGCCTCGATCTGGTTCCTGGGCGCGGTCGTTGCGCTGTACCTGGTGGCCCGCCTGGCAGGCGGTGGCGGCGGTGGAGGGGCGGACACGACCGATTCCGACCTGGCGGGAGCGTTTGCGGACATGGTCGGCGAGAGCCCTTCGGTCGTCGAGATCGCGGGTCCGCAGGACACGATCCGCCTGGAGCGTAGTGGTGATGCGTGGACCGTCAACGGCTTCGAGGCCGATTCGAGCGCCGTTGCCCGTTTTCTGAGAGCGATCGACGAGGTGGAAGTGGCCGCGGTGGTCGCCACGAATCCGGCCAATCACGCGCGGCTCGGGGTCGCGGCCGACAGCGCATGGGCACTGACCGCCGACGGTTCCGGAACCGTGCTTCTGGGCAATGCCGGCAATCGCTTCCGCACCTCGTACGCACGGCTGCCGGACACGGATCGGGTCAGCCTGATCGAGGGTGACCTGAGGTCCGCCGCGGCAAGACCGCTTTTCGACTGGCGCAACAAGATCGTGCTGCAGGCCGACACCGCCGCGGTGGCAAGCATTCACGTCACGACGGACGGCCGGCAGGTCGTCTACGAGCGCCAGGATTCGACGTGGACGACGGGCGATCAAGAGGCCGACGCCACAACCATCCGCAACATCCTGCAGGAGCTGGCGGGGTTGCGGGCGAGCGGCTTCGCCCCGCAGGATGCCGAGATGCCGGACGAGCCCGATCGTATGGTGCAGGCCATCGACGCGGCGGGGAACGAGGTTGCGGCGGTCGCGCTCGTGGAGGAGGAAGCGAACTTCCGCGTCTCCACCCCGGCCAGCCCGTATATCTTCGAGATACCCTCCTTCCGGGCCGACCGGATCGCTCCCGCACCGCCGGACGACAGCTGACGCGGCTGAGCCGCGGCCGGCGCCAACCAGGGAACACGCCATGAGCCAAAGCCCCGTCTACGACGCAATCGTGGTCGGGTCGGGGGCGGGTGGGGGCATGGCCGCATTCATCCTGGCCACGTCGGGGTTGCGGGTGCTAATGCTCGAAGCGGGACGGGACTACGACCCGATTCGCGAGACCCCGATGTTCCAGTTGCCGAAGGATGCTCCCCTGCGGGCGGCGGGCACGCCCGAAAAACCCTTCGGCTTCTACGATGCGACCGTGGACGGGGGCTGGCAGGTGCCGGGTGAGCCGTATTCGGTGGCCGAGGGCTCCGAATTCATGTGGTGGCGCTCGCGCATGCTGGGCGGGCGCACCAACCACTGGGGGCGGATCTCGCTGCGGATGGGCGAGTACGACTTCAAGCCCCGCTCCCGCGACGGGCTGGGCTTCGACTGGCCGATGTCGTATGAGGACCTGGCGCCCTATTACGACAGGACCGAGGCGCTGATCGGGGTCTACGGATCGAACGAGGGGCTCGAGAACACGCCGAACTCGTCGCCCGGGGTGCTGCAGCCACCGCCGAGGCCGCGCGCGTACGAGTTGCTCACCCGCAAGGCCTGCCGCCGTCTGGGAATTCCCGTGATCCCCGCGCACTTGGCGATTATGACGCAGACCCAGGATCCCGACCGGCTGCCGGGCGAGATCTTCCCCGGCAACGACCTGGCCCGGCGCGTGACCGCCGACTCGATGCGGGGACGCGCCGCGTGCTACTGGGCGACACCGTGCGGCCGCGGCTGCTCGATCCGCGCCAACTTCCAGTCCACGACCGTCCTGTTCCCGCCCGCGCTCGCCACCGGCAACCTGGATATCCGCACGGGTGCCATGGTGCGCGAGGTGACCGTGGATTCGCAGGGACACGCCACCGGTGTCCACTACGTCGACAAGGCCACGCTGATCGACGAATTCGCCGCGGCGCGCGTGGTCGTGGTCGCCGCGAGCGCCTGCGAGTCCGCGCGCATCCTCCTCAACTCCACCAGCAGCATGTTCCCCGACGGGCTGGCCAACTCGTCGGGCCTCGTGGGCAAGTACGTCATGGACACCGTCGGCGCGGGCGTCCAGGCCCACATCCCGGCGCTCCAGTCGCTCCCTTCGCACAACGAGGACGGCGCGTCCGCGATGCACATGTACATGCCGTGGTGGCTGTACGGCGAGCAGCTGGCCGGCCGCCTCGACTTCCCCCGCGGCTATCACATCGAGTTCGGCGGCGGGCGGCGCATGCCCGGTTTCGGCGCGTTCGGCGGCGTTGAGCCCCTCACGAACGGCAGCTACGGCCAGCGCTTCAAGGACGACTGCCGCCGCTACTACGGCAGCTTCCTCTTCTTCGACGGCCGCGGCGAGATGATCCCCAACGAGGACTGCTACTGCGAGATCGACCCGGACCGCGTGGACAGCTACGGGATCCCGGTGCTCAGGTTCCACTGGAAGTGGGCCGATCACGAGCTGCGCCAGGCCGTGCACATGCAGCAGACCTTCGCGGAGATCGTGGACGAGATGGGCGGGCAGGTGCTGTCGCCCATTCATACCGACGGCGAGCAGGCCATCTCGAAGGGTGGGCAGATCATCCACGAGGTGGGCGGGGCGATGATGGGTGAAGACCGGCGCACCTCGGTGCTGAACGAGTTCTGCCAGTCGTGGGACGTTCCCAACCTGTTCGTCACCGACGGAGCGCCCTTCGTGTCCAACGCGGACAAGAACCCGACACTGTCGATCATGGCGGTCGCGTGGAGGGCCAGCGACTACATCGTCGAGCAGCTCAGGCAAAGGAGCATCGGGTGAGCGAGGATCCAACGGGCGGCTCGCCGGAATCCGGCGCCGCGCCTGCCGAGCCGTCGCCCGCGACAACGGGCCCGGCCGATCCGGGCACGATCTCCCGACGCGGCGCGCTCAAGGTGATCGCCGCGGGGGCCGCCCTCGGCGCGGCCGGCTCGTGCGCGCCGGAAGACGCCGCCCAATCGGCCGAGTCCGCCCACGAGACCCTCTCGGGCTTCGATCCCCTGCCCCCCAGCAACCCCATGGCCGCCGGCACACCGACCGATCCGGACATGTTGGCGCCCGTCGTCCCCTGGGAGATGGTGCTGACCGACGAGGAGATGCGGCTCGTCACGGCACTGGCCGACGTGATCATCCCGGCCGACGACCGCTCCCCTGCGGCCAGCGCCCTGGGCGTGCCCGACTACGTCAACGAGTTCGTCTCGGCACCCGGCCACGAGGACAACCTCATCGCGCTCCGGGGCGGCTTGGCGTGGCTGAACCGCAGCGCCCGGGAACGCTTCGGCGCGGAGGACTTCCCCGCCCTCACCCTGGCGCAGCAGCACGAGATCTGCGACGAGATCTGCTTCGAGCCCGACGCGCCCACCGACCTCAAGCCGCAGGCACGCTTCTTCGACCAGTTCCGCGACATGGTTTCGACCGGATTCTGGACCACCGAAGAAGGCATGCGCGACCTGGGGTACGTGGGGAACATCCCGCTGCCCAGCTTCGACGGGCCGCCGCCGGAGGTGCTGGAGCAACTGGGGCTGGCGGGGGAGGATCTCGTCTGAGGCATCTCGCCAACGTCAGTCATCCCCGATCTCGGTGCCCTCGTTCAGAATCGCGACGTACTCGTGGTAGACAAAGAGCCGACCGCGCCGCTTGCCGGTGATCTCCTTCACGATGCCGTGATCGGCGAGGAGCCCCATTGCCGAGGATGCTCCCGAGAAGGAGAGGCCGGACCGATCGGCGGCCGCCGCAATGGACAGGATCGGTCGCTCCCTGAGAACCGCGAACAGGCGCAGGGCCGAGCCCGCGCGGCGGCCAACCTGTTCGATGGTCCTTCTGTGGCTCGCGAAGAGTTCCAGAAGGCGTCCGGTGGTATTCACCGCCCCCTCGGCCGTGACCCGAACCCCTTCCAGAAAGAAACCGAGCCATGCTTCCCAGTCACCCGTTTCGCGCACCTGGCCGAGAAGCTCGTAGTAGGTGCTCCTATGCTGTTTCAGGTACAGGCTGAGGTAGAGAAGAGGCTCCTTCAGCACGCCTGCATGGAGGAGCTGAAGAGCCATCAGCAGCCTTCCGATTCTGCCGTTGCCGTCGAGGAACGGATGGATCGTCTCGAATTGGACATGGGCAAGTGCGATCCGGGCCAACGTCGGCAGGTTGTCGTCCGTCGCGTGCAGAAAGAGCTCCAGGGCGCACATGCACTCCTGAACGGCCGTATGGGGCGGAGGAACAAAAGTGGCGTTGCCCGGACGGGTTCCGCCGATCCAGTTCTGAGACCGACGGAATTCGCCAGGGTCCTTGCCGCCTCCGCGTCCGCCCGACAGGAGCACGCCGTGCATCTCCCGGATGAGCCGGTTCGAGAGAGGGAAGCCCGCGTCCAGCCGACAGCGCCCATGTTCCATCGCCGCCACGTAGTTCGCGGCTTCCACCACGTCGTCGATGGGGACTCCCGGGGATTCCGCCATTTCGTGGAGGAGGAGATCCGACAAGGACGATTGCGTACCCTCGATCTGGGAGGAGAGCACGGCTTCCTTGCGGATATAGACGTCCATGAAGAGGGTGCGATCGGGGAGCAGCATCGACATGCCGTCCAGCCGACCGAGGCTGATCGCCGCCGATTCCAGGGCTGTCCGCATCGGACCATCCAACACCAGCGAAGGGCTGGGCGGCAGCGCCACGGGCACGAAGGCGCGCACTCGTTCACTGCCGGTCACGGTAACTTCGTATCTCCCCGTCCGGCCTCGGTGCATCCCGAGCACTCTCTTTCCTGTTTTTCGGGAAAACGAATACCCAATCGTGTTATTCTACATTGATTGCGGAAAAAAGAATAACGCAAATCATTATTCTGATTTTGGATTGAACAACGAATAACCATGTCAAAAACCATCCAGCCTCTCTCGTTTCCGACACTGCGACGCCCGGTTGTGGCCGCTGTCCTTGCCGCCGCCTGCGTGGCCGCCTGTGTCGCCGCCCCCAGCGAACCCCACCGCGCGCTTGTCGAGGCCGTCGACTGGTACACCGGAGTCGCCGGCTCGGTGGACAACGACCGCGCCCGGGAATTGCTGGAAGAGGCGATCGCGGGCGGAGGTCCCCTCGCCACGATGTGGCTGGCGCGCGTGTATTCCACGGGCCGGATGGGGTTTCCCCATGATCTGGAGCGGGCTCGCGAAATCGCCGACGGGGTGATCTGTGATGTGCAACGGGCGGCCGAATCGGGTGTGCTGGAAGCGGTGTTCCTGATGGGCACCGCGTTCGACGAGGGGCTGGGCAAGCCGGTTGATCACGAGCGGGCGGCGCAATGGCACCGCCGGGCGGCCGAACGCGGGCACGTCCTGGGCGCGCACAACATCGGCAATCAGTACAGCGAGGGCCGGGGCGTGGCCATCGATCCCGTGCTGGCGGTGGAATGGTGGACGCTGGCCGCGGACAAGGGCGATGCGATCACGCAGCTCCGGCTCGGCGAGTCATATGAGGCGGGCCGCGGAGTGACCCGTGACCTCGATGTCGCGCGTGACTGGTATGGGCGGGCGGCGGCCGGTGGGAACGCGGAGGCTCAGGAAGCGCTGGCGCGGCTGGGGAACTGAGGACGACGCCCGCTATTCCAGCAACCCGGCCAGTGCCGAGGCCCCTTCCAGGCCGGCGTCGCCACGCGCAAGTTCGTGCCGCTCGGAGCGGGAAAGCCACGTCACCTGGCTGCCCGATTCGGTCCGCGTCACGGCGAGTACGTCCTCGATCTGTTCCGCGACGGCGGCCACATGGGAGATCACTCCCACCATCCTGCCCTTTCCCGACACCGTCGAGAGCGCCTCGATGGCTGAGTCGAGGTTGCTTCGGTCGAGCGACCCGAAACCCTCGTCCAGGAAGAGCGACTCGAGACGGCCGCCGCTCCGGGCCATCATCTCGACCATTCCAAGCGCGAGCGCCAGAGACCCGATGAACTGCTCTCCGCCCGACAGGCTGGCGGGGGAGCGCGCCTCGCCGGAGTCGCTGTCGACCACGAGCCATTCCTGGTCCTCGTGGTCGCCCGGGTCGGCGAACGCGTAGCGCCCGCCGGTCATCTCATCGAGCATGCGGGACGCGTACACCAGAAGGTCGCGCGAGCGCCGAAGGGTGAGCCATTTGAGGAATGCCCCCGGCTTGAGCGCGGCGTCGAGGTCACCCAGCGCCAGTTCCAGCGCGGCGGTCTCGGCGGCGGTATGGCGCAGCTTCAGGACATCGTCGAGGACTGCGGCGAATGCGTCGCGGGTGCGCCGCGCGTCCCGGGCGCGGTAACGGGCGTCGTCGGCATCCGTGGCCGTGCGTCGGACCAGGGCGTCGAGGTCGGTGGCGTCGGCGGGAGGGTCCAACTGGCCGGCGATCTTGCGCGCTTCCTGCCGGGCTCCATCCGCGGCGGCGATGGCACCGCGACGGTGGCGCCCCGCCAGCGCCAACGTCTCGGCCATCGCCTCGCGGAGCCGGTCGATCCCGTCCTTGAGAGCGTCCGTTCCGACCGGATAGTAGAGGGCGGCGGGAATCGCGATGTCGGAGACCTGGGACGCGGACCGGTCGGCCCCCGACCCGGACGCCAATGCGCGGACAGCATCTACCAGCGCGGCCCGCTGGTCGGCGACCGCGCGCACGATTGTCTGCAGCGGCGCTTCGACCTCGGTCTTGCGGATCTCGCCGACCTGCGTCAGCGCGGCCCGCGCTTCCTCGATACCCGCGCGCAACCGATCGCGCTCCTGTTCGCGCGCCCGAAGGACCTGTTCGCGCTCCCGGACTGCGTACATCGCGCGATCGACGGGTGTGGTGTCCACCGTTTGGAGTTCAACAGGGTCGGGAGGAAGGTTCAGACGAGGACGGAAGGGCGAAGGAATGGACTGGATATTCCGGTTCAGACCATCGACAGCGGACTGAACGGCGTCGCGGGTCGTGCGGATCTGGTCCCGGATCTGTTGCAGGGACTGTCGGGCGGAGTTCTCGCCCATTCGCGCGCGCGTGTGCGCATCGCGGAGGCTCGCTGCCTCCGTGCCGTGCTCGTCCAGCTTCGCCTCGGCGGCGCGGAGCCGTCGCTGCACCGGCGCAAGGATCTGTTCCCGGTCGGGGAGCGGCTGGTCCTCCGCGTGCGCGATGGGGTCCTCCAACGCGGCGGTGTGACGCAGCCGCTCCAAAGCGGCGGTGATCTCGGAGCCGCGCTCCAACAGCCCTTTCTCGATGTCCACCAGCCTCTGCCGCGCGGATTCCTCCCGCGCCTTGAGCCCGGCCGTGATCTTGCTCACGTCGCGAACTCGCGACCGCGCCGCCTCGATCGCCTGCTGCGCGGCGTCAAGACCCTGATCGGGCGGCGCGGTCCACCCCGCGGGCAGGTCGCGCCGACAAACGGGACACTCGTCGCCCGTGCGCAGGCCCTGGGCGGCAGCGGCGGCGGCATTTCCACGCTGCGCGGCGGCCAGCGCCGCTTCCGCCCGCCCGGCTTCGTCCTTTGCGCGACCTTCGTCGGTCGCTGCGGTGACGAGCCGCGCTGCCATGTCGGCAATCTCCTCGCGCCGCCTGGCCCGCTCGCCACGCGCCGAGACCACGCGGTTCAGCAATTCGTCGCACTTGTCATACAAAACCTCAGTACCTGTCACACGATCGCGGGCGGCTTTGACGGCATCTCCGAGGGGCGCCTCCTGCACCGAATGCCGCGCCAGCCGATCGTTGGCGGCTTCGAGCGTTCGCAGGGAGTTGTCCGCGTCCGTGCCGGCTCTGGCCTCGTCGGTAACGAGCGCGCGCAACCTGGCGGCCGCCACAATGGCCCTTTCGGCCTGTTCCGGGAGCGCACGCAGCGCGGCCGAGGCCTGCGCCACCGCGCGATGGTCGGGGCCGTCGTCGGTCGGGATGCTGTTCAGGTCGCGCTTCAGGTTGGTGTGCCGGCTTTCCAGCTCGGCCTGCTCGGCGTCGATGCGCCGGCGGGCTGCCGCCACCGGAGCGAGCCGGGCCGCGAGTCCGTCCATCGCCTCCGGCGCGACCGTCGCGTCGACGTGCTGCGCCGCGGCGACGGTGGCCTCGGAGTGCCGCAGGGTGTCGCGCGCGCGTTCGGCCTGGTCCCGGAGTTCGGCCAGGGCCCGGGCGTGCCGCGCCGCTTCATCGGAATGTTCGGTCAGCCCGTCGAGATGCTGCTTCGGATCGTCCGGGTAGCGTGCCACGGCGTCCTCCAGCCGCGCCGCCAGAGTCCTGACCTCGCCCAGCTTCCGCCCCACCGCCCGGCCCGCCGCCTCCAGATCGTGCGTGCGCCACACCTGGCGCAGGATCTCGGTGCGGTCCCGGGGCTTGTCCTCGACCAGGAGGCGTGCAAACCGCCCCTGCGGCAGCACCACGGTGCGGAGGAAGGCGCCGCTGTCCAGCCCGATCAGCCCCTCGATGCGGTCGTTGACCTGCCGCACCTGCTCGACCTTCTCCAGCGTCTCGCCGCCGGGGCCGAAGCAAATCAGCTGGGCCCGGGCCGGCCGGAGTCCCCCCGCCCCCGTCCTCCGGTCCACGCGCGTGACCTCCCACTCCTGGCCGGCCACGTGGAAGCGCAGCACCACCCGCATCGTGTCCGACGTGTCGTTCATGAGTTCCTGCTTGGACCGGCCGCCTACCGAGGTCTGGCCGTACAGGGCGTAGGTCATCGCCTCGAGGATCGAGGACTTGCCGGCGCCGGTGTCGCCGATGACGGCAATTTGCGTGCGATCGCCGAAATCGATCTTCACCTCGGCCCGGAAGGACCGCAGTCCCTCGATCGAGATTCGCAGCGGGCGCATCGGATCAGCTCAACGCGCCCAGAACCGTTTCGGCGCGTATCGTGAGCGCCGTCACGCGGAAGTCCGGTCCATCCTCGTCGCTCGATCCGGCCACCGCCTCCCGGAAGAGCGCCTGGACCGTCGCAAGCGGCGCCTTCGTGGCCCGGCCGGTCGCCGCGGTCGTCCGCCATTCGGCGAACAGATCGTCAATCGCGGGTTCGCCGTCGTCCGCCGCCGCCTGCGAGATCGGCCTGACTCGCCGGTTGGCCACCTCGTTCACCAGGTTGAACACCACGCACCCAGGCGACCACTCGGCCACCCGGTCCGCCAGATCGGGGATCGGGTCGTCGGAGGTGACCACGGCCTTGAGGAAGCACCCGTCCAGCCCGCCGTCGCGAGCCCGGGCCTCCAGCTCGGCCAGTGTGCCGGCGAAGCTCGCCAGGGGCCGGCCCGGGGGCAGCTCGCGCGTGCCTACCCGCACGTCGTCGCCGATCGTGACCACGACCACATGCTTCCTCTGGCGGCCTTCGCCATAGTCCAGCGGGACGAGCGACCCGGCGTACCGGCCCCGCACGCTGCCCGGAAGCTGCTGCGGATCGTGGATGTGGCCGAAGGCGCAATAGAGCGCGCGGTGCAGCCCCGTCGTGTGCGTGGCGTGGTCCTCGCCCACCGTGAACCGCCGCTCGGACCTGCCCGGGCGGGCGCCGTCGACGTGCAGGTGCGCCGTGTAGAGGACGATGCCGCCCGGGCCCGCGGCCTCGCGCGCAGCGCCGATCAACCCGTCGTTTAGGGTGCGGATGCCGTCCGCGTAGTCGCCCTCGAAGCGCGAGGCGTCGCCGGTGGCGTAGTCGGTGATCGCGCCGGGGGGAATGAAGGGGACGCAGGCGAGGGCGACGGGGACCTCGGCGAGGTCGCGGAACTCCAGAACGCGGGGCCTGGTGACGAACCTGAGGCGCCGGGGCGAGGCCAGTGCGGCCATGTCGTCCAGCACCTCCAGCAGCGCCTGCGAGTCGTGGTTCCCGCTGACCACCACGGTGGGGGCGATCTCCGCCAGCCGCTGCAGCGCCGTGACCCCGAGCCGCAGCGCCGGGTATGGGGGCCGGTAGGCGTCGAAGAGGTCGCCCGCGTGGATGATGAGGTCGGGGCGCTCGGAGTCGGCGACTTGCAGGAGCGCCTGCAGGGCGGCGCGGTGGTCCTCCATCCGGTCATGGCGTCCCAGCTTGGCGCCCAAGTGCCAGTCGGCGGTGTGGAGAAGTTTCAAGACGGGTCCCCCAGGGGGTCCTCCACCGGCGTGCTCACAACTCCACCGGCGCTCTTACAACTCCACCTTCGGTCCCGACATGGCGGTGAGGTTGGACAGGATCGACTCGGTGCGCGCGCGGTCACGCGCCTCGTCGGCCTCCGCCTCGTCGGGGTTGGTGGCGTAGGGAGGGAAGGGGAATCGCAGCGGGATCGGCTCGGGCACGATCGGCTGCGACAGCACCATGGTGCCGGGCATGAAGCGCGACGCTCGCTGGCGCAGCGCGGAAGAGAGGAAGCGGTAGGCGTCGGCCTCGTTTGCGTCGAGCCGTCCGGCGACCTTGATCGACGCGTTGCGCGGGAGCGCGGGAGCCACCGCCGAAGCCGCCTGTTGCGCGCCCACCAGCAGCACCCCCAGGGAGCGCCCGCGTTCCGCGATGTCCACGAGCAGTTCCCGCAGCGGCGAGAAACCCTTCGCCGGAGCGTACTTGTTGAGTTCGTCCAGGACGACGAAACGCAAGGGCAGGCGTCCCGTTCCCTGCTTCTCGCGCCATACGCCGTCCAGCAGGGAACCGACCACGAAGCGCTGGGCGTCGTCGTGAAGGGTGGAGATGTCGACCACATGCAGGCGGGCGTTTTCTGCCGACACGGGCTTGAGGCCGCAGCCGATCAGCGGCCCGATGTGCTTGCGGAGCCGCAGCAGCCGGCGCAGGTAGGCCTGGCGCGTGCCCGACTGGGTGCGTCCGAACCACGCCTTGAGGGCCTCGTCGTCGTCCCGGTTGGCCATTTTCTCGGTGAAGTCGACGAAGCCGCCGAAGTCCTCGATCACGTGCCCGGCGCCCGCGGGTACCGACTCCGGTTCCTTCGCCGCCAACCGGTCGGGGTCGAAGGTCGTGTCCTCGGGGACGCTGGGAAGTACTACGACGGCGCCCGTCTCGCCGCCTTCGAGCCGGCGGAGGTGCCGCAGAAGCTGAATGCGGAACTGCTGCTCGATGAACCCGACCTGGGTGGAGCGGTCGTCCTCCGAAGTGAAGCAGAACTGCAGCAGCTGTTCGCGGATGAACTGCTCCGGGGTCCACCCGTAGGCGTGCACATCGGCGGTGTGGCGGGACTTGACGCCGGGCACCGCTCCCGAGACGCCCGGCCGCCGCGGGGCGTACAGGCGCACCGAGCGGAAGGGACCGGGATCGGGGACGCCGAGGGCGCGCCACTGCGTGCGGGCGTCCGGTCTGCCCGGGAACTCGGAGTTCGGGCGATCGAGGTGGAGCAGGTCCTCGCCCTTGGTGTTGAAGACGAGTGCGCGCACGTTCTCGCGTTCGGCACGGCCCCCGAGCAGCGCCATTCCGCCGTCGGTCTCCAGGAGCTGGTAGAGGATGTACAGCGCATAGGAGGTCTTGGTCGCAACGCCCGAGATCCCCGAGATGGAAAAATGTCCTCCGGACCGACCGTCGACGAAGCGCATGTCGGCAAACACCGGCTCGCCGCCCATGTCCAGGCCGACCGGGAGCTTGCCGCGCTTCATCTCGTCCTCGAAGAGCGCGATCGCGCGATCTCTGCCCACGGCGCGCATGGCCAGGGCCCCTACGTTCGGGGCGACGAAGAGCTCGGGCACGACGCGCAGCACCCGCACCTCGGCGAGCCGCACGTGCTCGGCGGGCATGATGCGGTCGACGACGCGGGCCGTGTCCGAGGGCAGCTCGGCGCCTTCGAAACGGCTGCGCAGTTCGGTAACAATGCCGTAGTGGGTGACCCGGGTTCCGTCGGGGAGATCGGTGCGCACGGCGATCAGCTCGTCGAGCTGGACGGTCGCGCCGGGGTCGAGCACGACCTGAAAGTCGCGGGAGTTGCTGCCGTGGGAGCCGTCGACGAGCCCGATCCGGGGGTCCTGGTCGCTCACGCGGCCTCCTCTTCCCGGTTGCGTTGCATGACCGCTTCTCGAACGGCGCGCAGCGCGAGACGCGGGTCGCCGAGCAGGTGATGAAGGTGATCCTCAAGCGCCGCAACCGGGGTCAGGTTGACCGGCGCGCGGGCGTTGCGGTGCGGCGCCGACGCAAAGGCAGGGATCCAGCGCGCGGCGCGGTCCACCGTGGCGACGGCCCGGCCGCTGCCCGAACTCGCCGGCACCTCCAGGCGCGCGATGCCCGCCCACGGACCGGCCCAGGGACCCGGGTCGCCCGCCCGGATGTAGCACGCGTACCGCTCGTCCTTCATGGCAAAGAGGCTCGTCCGCTCACCGACGGCAAGACGCGGCACGGCCTGCCAGTGCTCGACGGCCAGCGTGCGCCGGTGATGGGTCTTGACGTACCCGACCACGTGTGTCGTGCGGCTGCGGCGGATACCGTGCAGCGGTCCGTCGAAGACGACCAGCCAGCCTTCCGCGAAGAGGCGGTCGGCGATGTCGGCTTCGGTGTCCCGCATCAGGCGCTGCAGGTGCTGCGACGCCGCGCGGGGCTCTTCGCCATCGACCGAAAGGGACATCCATCGCCACCCTCCGGGATGCGGTCGCAGCCGCACCTGCTGGCCGCCGGAAAAGATCACCGCGCGGCCCGTTTCCACGTGCCGGATCGCCGCCGGGCCGTCCGGGCCGATCAGTACCGCGCCCGCGCCCCAGGCGCCCGCGAGCCCGGTGATCGTCTCGCCGTCCACGTTCGTGAGCGTGAGGTGCGCTTCGGTTCGGCGCACACCGTCGACGAAACACAGGCGGACCGGTGGGCCCGCGTCGCCGGGCTGGTGAATCCGGAAACGGCCCCCGTCCTCCACGATCCGGCATTCCACCGCGTGTTCATCCTCTTCGTCGGCGCGAAACCCGGCGCCGTGGGACACGTCGAAGGGTTCGACTCCGATGAAGGGGCGGCGCGCGCCATCGCTCATTCCGTGTCCGCTCACCACCTGTAGCCCAACCGCGTGTAGTAGTAGCCGCCGTTGAAGCCGAACGGCGTGAACTGCCCGAAGCGGTTGCCGACGCCGGCCGCCGCGCCCGGATACTCCTCAGGGTACGTGTTGAGCAGGTTCAGGGCACCGACCGTGAGCGTCCAGCGGTCGGCGAACGTGTGGCCAGCCTCCATGTCGAAGAGGATGCGGGCAGGGTAGTCGATGGTGTTGTCCGGGTCCGACTCGTAGTAGGGCTGCTCGCCGTCGAAGTAGCCGCCCCAGTAGCTGCCGCGCACCAGGACGTGCGATCCGCCGGCGAAAACGCGATTCACCGCCAGGTTGCCGCGCACGTCCGGGAGTCCCTCCTCGAGGATCCGGATGCGATGCGCGGTCAGCGTGTTGGAATTGAACTCCGTCACCGTGTTCCGCGTCCAGTTCCACGCGCTGCTGATGGTCGTGGTGGAACCGCCCGCCCCCTCGATCTCATACGCGGCCACCAGGTCGATTCCGTCCGTCCGCGTCGCAAAATCGTTGATGAAGAAGCGGAACCGTGTGAGCACGCCACCCGGCCGGATGATCCCGTCGGTGATGAGCTGTTCGATCTCCGCCGGGGTGAGCGTCCTGTCGGCGCTGGTCGTCAGACGGTCCGAGACCCTGATCTGAAAGAAGTCCATCGAGAGACTGAGCGGACCGTCGTCGTACACGGCGCCCACCGCCACGTTTACGGACGTCTCCGGCTTAAGCGCCTCGCCGCCGAAATTCGCCGCCAGCAGCGACCTGGGCGGGATTGTGCCGTTGTTCGTCAGATCCATGATCGACGGATCATAGATCGTTGTGACGTTGAAGGCATTCTGCTGTCCCGGGGTGGGCGCACGGAAGCCGGTGCTGACGCTGCCCCGCAGGCCCAGGTTCTCCGACGCGCTCACGCGTCCCGCGACCTTTCCGTTGACCGTCGTTCCGAAGTCCGAAAACCGCTCGACCCGTCCGGCCACGCCCAAGGTCCACCTACCCTCGGGTTCCCGGATCTCCATATCGCCATAGGCGGCGAAGTTGCTGCGGTTCCAGTCTCCCACGGTAAGCGGCCCGAACCCCGTGAACCCGTTGGAGCCGGGGGTGAATCCCTGTGTCGCCAACGGGCCCTCGGTCCATGACTCCGTGCTTCCCTGGATGATCTCGAAGCGCTCGTTGCGCCACTCGGCGCCCCCGGCAAGGTTGACCCGCTCGTTCAACGGGTACGAAAGATCGACGTTGAGGTTGACCTCCTGCTGGTCGTAGACGCCCGGGTTGAACCAGGGGGTGCAGGGCTGATTCGGCACAACGAAAGAGATCTTCCTGCTCTCGTCGGCACAGGGCTGGTCCGGTCCGAGGGAGGCGTTGACCGTGTTGTACATGTAGAAGTCCAGGTTGGACCTGCCCCAGGACGCGCTCGCGTCCCAGTTCAGGTCGCCGCTGGTGCCCTTGAGACCCGCCACCGCGGACGCGTCGCGGATGTGCGAGCCGAACTGCGGAGTGAACCCTCCGGGGAAGAGTTTCCGGAAGGTGAAGCAGTTGGGGTCGGCAAGAACTCTCCCGTAGTTGGCCTTGTTCCGCGGGTTGTCGATCACGACGCCATCGCCGGTGACCCTGACCCTGGGACACATCGCCGATCCGTCGAGCACACCGTCCTGCGCGTCAAGCAAGTCGCCGATCAGCAGGATCCGGTCCCCGGCAGCGTTGTGGGCGCCGAAGACACCACTGCGCGTGCCCGGGTTGCGGAAGTAGAAGCCGCCCTCGACCTGCTTGCTCACGTAGTTGCCGTGGCCGTAGACCTGCGTGTTGTCGTTGAAGAGGTATCCCATGTTCGCCCACAGCTTGACCTCGTTGGAGACCTGGGGAGAGCCCCAGATCTGTGCGGGCGACCGCACGCTCGTGTTTCCGGCACCGAGCAACGCCAGGGCGTCGTTGCGCTGCGTGCTGCGATCCGTGGGGTTGGCGTTGCCGTACTCGCCGGTCAGGTTCAGGAAGCCGGTCTCGCCGAGCGGCAAACCGACGTTCCCGGACAGCGTGTACATCTCGCCGTCGCCCGGGAACGAGCCCGCTTCGAACAGCTCGCTGGTCTCGCCGAGGAGATAGCCGCCGGTCTTGAGCTCGATCGTGCCGCCGGAGCGGTCGTTCTTCAGCACGAAGTTCATGACGCCCGCGATTGCGTCGGAGCCGTACTGGGCCGAGGCGCCGTCGCGCAGCACTTCGACCTGCTCGAGGGCCCTGCCGGGAATCAGCGCGATATCGGGGCCCTGGGATCCGTCGGCGAGGCCGTTGCCGTACCAGGCGATGACCGCCGCGCGGTGGCGCCGCTTCCCGTTGATCAGCACCAGAGTGTGGTCGGGGGCCAGGCCACGCAGGTTGGCGGGCCGCACGAAGGTGGCCGCGTCGGAGATGGGCTGGATGTTCACGTTGAACGACGGCACCACGTTGCGCACCAGGTTCGCCAGATCGGTGTCGCCCTGCTGTACGACGTCGCGAGTCGGGATCACGTCGACGGGGACCGGCGACTGCGTCACGATACGGGGTCGCGCACGGCTTCCCACAGCGACCAGCCCTTCGAGTTCGAGCGTCGCCTCGCTGATGACCAGGTTCAGTGTGGTGGGTTGGCCATCGACAACGGTCACCTGCCGCCTCGCGGTCTGATAGCCGATCAGCACGACCACGACTTCGTGCGTTCCAGCCGGGATGTTCCCGACTTCGTAGGTGCCGTCAGGGCCTGTTATGGCCCCCATTCTCAGGTCTGACAGGCTGACCTGTGCCCCCGCGACGGCACTCCCCGTACCCGCCGCGGTGACCATTCCCCGCAGGCTTCCCTGCGCGGTGGCCGAACCGGCCGGTGCGAGAGCGAGGAGTGTGGCGATGAATGCCGCTCTTCTCACCATCTGGAACCCCAGTCGCGTAGGAGCGCGAAGTGGCTACCGTCGGCCACGGTGTAGTAGACTCTCTGCATCCCCTGCCGGCGGTCGGGTCCAAAGGAGACGCGTTCGCCGATTCCCAGGGGAAAGTTGCGCACGCTGAAGACCGCCTCTTCCAGCCTGGACCTGTCCGGATTTCGACCCAGGCGCCGGAGGATTTCCGTCACTGTTCTCGCGTTGAGAAACCCTTCCAGGCTGACGAAGCCGCGGGGAAGGGGCCGATACGATTCGCTTTCGGTGAGTTTCTCGAGGTCCTCGGGAAGTTGTGGATCGTACCGGAACATCAAACGGTGGTACTCGTTGACGGCCGGCAACGTCGCGTCGTCGTAGGCGGGCACGACCTGTGAATTGACCAGGAACCGGGTGTACGAATCCGGGTCCGAGCGTCTCTCGCGCACGAGTCGCTGCAGGTTTTCGCTGCCCACGAACGACAGGTTGGCCACCGGAACGTGCAGCCCCAGATCGACGGCATCGCGGGCGAACGCGGCGCACGCGGCGTAGGCGCCAACACAGATCACGGCATCGGGCGAGTGCGCCTTGAGGATCTCCACCTGGCGGCGCATGCTCGCGCCGAACGGCGTGCCGCGCCTGTAGGTGGCCTCACCGGCCATCGTCTCTCCGTGTCGTGCCAGCGCCTCTCGCACACCGGCCCAGCCGCTGCGCCCATAGGCGTCGATCTGATAGAAGACCGCCACGCGTCGGCGTCCGATTCGAACGAAATTGTCGACCAGCCCGGCGGTCTCCTGCCGGTAGGAGGCGCGCAGGTTGAAGGCGAACTCGCCGTAGGGAGGTTCGCGCTGCGGCTCGGCTCCGGTGAAGGGGAAGAAAAGATAGACCTGCTGGTCGCGGAACCGTTTCAGAAGAGGCAACACCCGGGTGACGGTCGGAGTGCCGACGTACCCGAAAAGCAGGAAGACGTTGTCGTCGCGGATGAGCCGCATGGTGTTCGCGACGCACGCATCGGGCTGGTATCCGTCGTCGTACAGCTTGAGGACGATCCGGCGGCCGTTCACTCCTCCATTGTCATTGACGTAGCTGAAATAGGCCATCGCGCCTCGATACAACTCCGTGCCCAAGCCGCGAGAGGGGCCAGAGAACGCGGCCGATACGCCGAGCACGATTTCGTCGGCCTGCGTGAGGGCCGGACGGAGGCTTCGGTGGATTGACGGCGAGGAAGCGGCCAACGGGGAGGAAGTGGCCAGCGGGGAGGAAGTGACCAGCGGCCTCGCCAGGGGAACGGCGGCCAACGCGGCGAGCCCCGAGCGCAGCAGCGATCGGCGCGTCAGGGGCGTCGAGTCCGGCGGGCCTCCGCCGCAGGAGGCAGCGGTGCGGGTATCGTCGTCCGGCCGCGTCTCTCGCGCCCTCCGGTCTCGCCGTCCAACCATGAGGATGGTTCCATTTGTCTGCTGTCAACGGGCTCCCCGGCCCGGCTTCGCGCCGGGCCGGGGCCGTTGATTCAGGCGGCGCCCGGGATCAGGTCCCCGGGGCAACCGGCAGGGTCACCCCTACCAGCTGTAGCCCACCCGCGTGTAGTAGTAGCCACCGTTGAAGCCGAACGGCGTGAACTGCCCGAAGCGGTTGCCGACGCCGGCCGCCGCACCCGGATACTCCTCCGGGTAGGTGTTCAGCACGTTTGTCCCACCGACCGTGAGCGTCCAGCTGTCGGCGAAGGTGTGGGCCGCCTCCATGTCGAAGAGGATGCGGGACGGATAGTCGATCGTGTTCGAGGAATCCGTCTCGTAGTAGGGCTGCTCGCCGTCGAAGTAGCCGCCCCAGTAGCTGCCGCGCACCAGGAAACGGGTGCCGCCCGCGAAGACGTGGTTCATGGCGAGGTTGCCGCGCACGTTGGGGAGTCCCTCCTCGAGGATCCGGATGCGGTGATCGGTAAGCGTGACCGTGTTGTGCTCCGTCACCGTGGTCCGGGTCCAGTTCCACGCGCTGCTCCAGGTTGTGGTGGAGCCGCCCGCTCCCTCGACCTCGTACGCGCCCACCAGGTCGATTCCGTCCGTGCGGGTCGCGAAGTCGTTGATGAAGAAGCGGAACCGCGCGAGCACCCCGCCCGGCCGGATGATGCCCTCGGCGATGAGCTGCTCGATTTCCGCGGGGCTGAGGCTCCTGTCGGCACTCGTGGTCAGGCGGTCCGAAACCCGGATCTGGAAGAAGTCCATCGAGAAACTGAAGGGGCCGTCGTCGTACACTGCCCCCAACGCCACGTTGACGGACTTCTCGGGCGTGAGTGGCAGGCCGCCGAAGTTCTCCGCCAGCGGTGAGGTGGACGGAATCGTGCCGTTGTTGGTCAGATCCATGATCGCCGGATCATAGATCGTGGAGATGTTGAACGCGTTCTGCTGCCCCGGCGTGGGCGCGCGGAAGCCGGTGCTGGCGCTGGCCCGGAGGCCGAGATTCTCTGATGCGCTCACGCGGCCGGCCACCTTGCCGTTGATCGTGGTGCCGAAGTCCGAGAACCGCTCGACCCGCCCGGCGAAACCGAAGGTCCACAGGCCGTCGGGCTCCCGGATCTCCAAGTCGCCGTAGGCCGCGAAGTTGTTCCGGTTCCAGGCGCCCTCCGTCAGTGGGCCGAATCCCGTAAACCCGTTGGAGCCGGGCGTGAATCCCTGCGTCGCGAGCGAGCCCTCGGTCCACGATTCCGTGCTGCCCCGGAAGATCTCGAAGCGCTCGTTGCGCCACTCGGCACCACCGGCGAGGTTGACCCGCTCATTCAACGGGTACGACAGATCCAGATTCAGGTTGGTTTCCTGCTGGTCGTAGATTCCCGGGTTGAACCATGGGGTGCAGGGCTGGTTCGGCACGACGAAGGACAACGTCCTGTCCGCGCCCGCGCACGGCTGGTTCGGTCCCAGCGAAGCGTTGACCGTGTTGTACATGTAGAAGTCCATGTTGGACTTGCCCCAGGACGCGCTCGCGTCCCAGTTCAGGTCGCCGCTGGTGCCCCTGAGACCCGCCACCGCGGATGCGTCGACGACGTTGGCGCCGAACTGCGGTGTGAACCCTCCGGGGAAGAGCTCCCGGAAGCTGAAGCAGTTGGGATCGGAGAGGACATGGCTCAACGCCGCCTGATCCATTACCACGCCATCGTCGGTGACGGGCACTTCGGGACAGCCTGCCGATCCGTCCAGGACGCCGTCCTGCGCGTCGAGCATGTCGCCGACCAGTAGGATCCGCTGGCCGTCGGCGTTCCTGGTGCCGAAGACGCCGCTGCGCGTGCCCGGATTACGGAAGTAGAAGCCGCCCTCGACCTGCTTGCTCACGTAGTTGCCGTGGCCATAGAACTGCATGTTGTCGTTGAAGAGGTAGCCCATGTTCGCCCACAGCTTGATCTCGTTGGAGACCTGGGGCGAGCCCCAGATCTGCGCGGGGTTGCGAACGGACGTGTTGCCGGAACCGATCAGCGCCAGCGCGTCATTGCGCTGCGTGCTGCGATCCGTCGGGTTGGCGTTGCCGTACTCGCCGGTCAGGTTGACGAAGCCGGTCTCTCCAAGCGGCAAGCCGATGTTTCCAGACAGCGTGTACATCTCGCCGTCGCCCGGGAACGAGCCGTCTTCGAACGGTGCGCTTGTCTCCCCGAGGGGATGGCCGCCGGTCTTGATTTCGAGCGAGCCGCCGGAGCGGTCGTTCTTCAGCACGAAGTTCATGACGCCCGCGATCGCGTCGGAGCCGTACTGGGCCGACGCGCCGTCGCGCAGAACCTCGGCCTGCTCGAGCGCCAGCCCCGGTATGAGCGCGATGTCGGGGCCCTGCGAGCCGTCCGCCAGGCCGTTGCCGTACCAGGTGATGACCGCCGTGCGGTGCCGCCGCTTCCCGTTGATCAGCACCAGCGTGTGATCCGGTGCCAGGCCGCGCAGGTTGGCGGGCCGCGCAAAGGTGGCCGCGTCGGAAATCGGCTGGATGTTCACGTTGAACGACGGCACAACGTTGCGCAGCAGGTTGGCGAAGTCGGTGTCGCCCTGCTGCACGATGTCCGTCGTGGGAATCACGTCCACCGGTACGGGCGACTCGGTCACCGTGCGCGGTCGCGCGCGGCTTCCCACCGCGACCAGGCCTTCCAGCTCCAGCGCCGCGGTGGTCAGGGCCGCGTCCAGACGCGTGGTCCCGCCGTCCGTGATCGTGACCTGTGCCCGGTACGTCTGGTATCCGATCAGCACGATCGCGACGTCGTGGGTGCCGGCGGGAATCCCCGTCACCGTGTAACTGCCGTCGGCGCGGCTGTTCGCACCCATATTGAGATCCGGAAGCGACACCTGGGCTCCTGCCAACGCGGCACCGGTGCCCTGCATGGTCACCGTGCCTTCCAGGGTTCCGGTTGTCTGGGCAAGAAGCGCCCCGGGGGCCGCGAGGGCGGCCAGCGCCCCGATGAAGAGCAGTTTCTTCTTCATGCTAAATCCATCCCTTTCCTCGGAAGGTTCGTAACGTCTCGCAAAACCGGCCCATGTCCCCGGGCAGGCCGAAGGACAGGCGGTTCCAGTCCAGCATCGGCGGAAAGTCTCGTCCAACGAGAAACCCTTCGTCCGCCATGCGGTTTCGATAGGTGGCCAGGTCTCCGTTGATCCGATGCATCAGGAAGTTGGCCTGGGTGGGCATGTATTCGAGCCCCAGTTCATCCAGCGTGGATTCCACCATCTGCCGCGACTCGCGGTTGACCTCGCGGCTCTCCTTCATGAGCGCCTGGTCCCGGAACGAAGCCCCGGCCGCGGCGATCGCCAGCTGGTTCACGTTGTTGCGCGAGGCGAAATCCATCAGGCGCGTGGCGGTGTGCGGATGGGCGATCCCGTACCCGATGCGAAGCCCGGCGAGCCCGTAGATCTTCGAGAAGGTCTTCACGACGACCACGTTGCGCTTCTTCGCGATCCACGGGAGCGAACTCCACATGCGCTCGTCGTCGACGTACTCGATGTACGCCTCGTCCGAGAGGAAGAAGACGTGCTCGGGCGCGTCGGCGATCCACGCGTCGATCTCCGCGCTGGGCGTGATCGTTGCCGTCGGGTTGTTCGGGTTGCACAGGTAGACCAGGGCCGGGTGTCCCGAACTCTCGGCCGCCTCGCGCATCCGCCCGATGTCGTGGGCATGGTCGGACGTGAGCGGCACCTTGACGAGTTCGTACGCCTCGGTGCGCTGGTAGTTGGTAACCGCCTCGTAGGTGGGGTCCGCCATGACGAGCCTGGCGCGCGGTGCGGCATATGCCTGCACCACCATCTGCAACACCTCCGCAGAACCGGTGCCGATCACGATCTGGCCCTCGTCCACCTCGTGGGCGGCAGCCAGCTTCGCCACGAGTTGCCCCTGCTGGTCCGATGGGTAGCGGTTGGCGAGCACGATGGCTTCGACGAGCGCATCCTTCGCCGCGGGTGAAATCCCGAGCGGGTTCTCGTTGGAATTGAGACGTACCGCCCCGTCGCTCGTCCGCCGCCCCGGGGCACCGACAAGGCCGGCGAGGGGGCTCCCGAATCCCCCGAAGGCGTTCGTGCCGGCCACTAACCCGGAAACCGCACCGGCTCTCAAGAAGAAATCGCGTCTACGCATGAGCAACCCTCCCAACTGAAGTGAAACGGTCGTGCCTTTTCCGCAGGGAGCCGGAACCGGTCCCCACAAAGCCGAAATTGACCCGATTTGTCCGAAATTGTCGCAGATTTGTCCGAAATTGTCATATTCGACGCCTTCCGCATGGCCGCGTCGCCCCACGGACCGAACCCCATAACAATATCGGCACTGATTCGCGACCGCGCCACCCGGAGCGGCGTCTCCCGCGGGAGGAGGCGCCCCTGCGCGCTTCGCGGACCCTGTTCAGTGCAGATCAAGCACTCCGTCGCGGGCACCGGTCATCTCCCAGCGCGTCAGCACCACGGGGATGACCCCCGACCCAAAGAACTCGTCGAAGAACCGTTTCTGGGTGAAGGCGTCGCCTTCCTGGATCGCCCATTCCGACATGAGCTCCTCGATCTGGACCTTCCCGGTCAGGTAGCTGGTGCCGTACCCCGGCTGCTGCAGGTAGAGGTGCTGTTCGCCACGCACGAGTGCGGCGTCGGGCAGCCATCCCCGCGGGGTCCACCGGCCCGCGAACGCCACCGCCTCCTCCATGTCGAACACGCCGCCGTGCAGGTACAGCCCGCCGAGGGCGCGCGCGGCCCGCTGGGCCAGCATGATCCACACCAGTTCGCGCGACCGCGGCTTCCCCGCGAAGAGTCCCGCGTGCATCATCATCTCCTCCATGCCGGTCGCGAGCCCCTCGGAGCGCGCGTCCCAGATGTTGTAGAGGAGCGGCACGCTGCGGATGGAGCTCGGGTGCGGGACTTCGCGCATGGCGGCGAGTTCGATCCAGTGGTGCAGGTGGGTCCGCATCACCACGGGGTCGCGGTAGTTGACTTCGCTGAAGAAGTTGCGGATCTCGCCGGGGGCCGCCGGGGTGAACGAGCCGTTCTTGGCGCGCAGCGCCGGGTCCATCCACACCTCCACGGTATGGATCTCGTCGTCTTCGAGGAAGCGCATGTACTCGGTCACCGCCTCGTTCATGCGCGCGTCGTACGCCTCCGGCGTGTCGATCCGGTCGAGCTCGGGGAGGCGCCGGTTCCGGTGCTCCTCCAGCCGCAGCGAGGAGTGGGCTCTGGCCAACTCGCGGCGCATGAGGGTGATCTGCTCCTCCCAGGAGAAGGGGACGAGGTGGACGTGGCGCATGTACCACGTGTAGTTGTCGCTGCCGACGCCCGACGGTCCGGTCTTCGAGTCGGCGAGCTCGTCGATCCAGTCATGGAACTCCGTGGTCGCGGTCCGGGCCGACGCGATCGCCGCGTCCAGGGCGTCGCTCGTGCCGGCAACGCGCTCGGCGAAGTCGTCCAGGTCGGAAGCCTGGTTGCGGAACGACCGCAACCCCGCGACCCAGAGGTCGTGGGCGTTGCCCGTCAGGTTGCCGCGCGCCTGCTGCAGCAGCGCGGGGATCGCGTCGATGCGTGTGGCCAGCTCCGCCGCGTCCTCCGCCGAGAGCGGGTACTCGTAGGTCCACAGATCGATCCAGGCGTGGTTGACGGGGCCTTCGTGCGCGGGCACGTCGCTCTCGGCGGCGAAGATGGTGACGTAGAAGGCGGGGTTGCGCTGCCACGGGCGCCGCACGCGGTGGTCGAAGTCGAGGCCGTTCATCTCGGTGCGCACCAGGTGCCAGTCGATCTGTTGTTCGACGGGCCAGGATTCGTGGTCCAGGGCGTCGAGCCGCGCCCGCCACTCCGGCAGCTCGGCGTGCTGTGCGGCCATCGCGTCGGCGGTGTAGTCGGGCACGCCGTCAACGAAGTCGGGGGCCTCGAATTCGCGCCATTCGGAAAAGAGCGCGGTCAGGTCCTCGTAGGTCCCTGTCACGGCTGCCGTATCCGGAGCGTCACCTTGTACGCACGCGGCTGCGGACAATCCAATGGCGGCGACGGCAATGCGCACTCCGTTCGCGGGGACACCATCCGTCCCGGGTCGTCTGCGGCGGGGGCCGTTCTCCATGTCCAACTCCTTGTCCAGCAACCCGAAAGCGCGGGCGGTCGTCCCACTTCAGTCAATAGACAGTGCTATGCCGCCTCATGCCACCAGCGGGACGGCTTCAGGCGCTTCCCGCGGCCGCTGATCCGGTCCAGCCACAGGGCCACGCGCCTCAGCCAGGTCCCCGCCAGCCAGCGCCACGCGCGGTTTCGCCAACGTCGGAAGTCGCGATTGTACGGACAGACGCGCACGCAGATCGAGCAGTCGGTGTTCTGGTTCGCCCAGAAGCGGAAGCACTTCTCGGCGTCGGTGGTCCACTTGCGAATGCCCTGGATGTTGGACCGGTTGTGCACGACGGTGGACGGCTCGCCCCCGTCGATGGCCCGCGCCGGACAACCGTCGGTGCACGCCCGGCAGATGTCGCACATCTCCCTGACGCCGAAGCGCGCAGGGCTGTCGTGCGCGAGGGGCATGTCGGTGAAGACCTTGCCGATCCGGACCCGGGGCCCGAACTCGCGGGTGATCAGGAGACCGTGGCGTCCGTACTCGCCCAGCCCCGCCTTGATCGCCAGCGGGATGACCAGCGCGGAGTCGTTCATGCTCGCCACCGCGCGGTAGCCCAGGTTGGTGATGTACTGGGCGATGGCCAGAAGCACGATCGTGTCGCGCGAATAGGTCGCGCCGGTCGCGGAGCCGCTCAGGGCCGACGGGGCGGTGCGAAGGACCTCGAGGTCCATGGACTGCGCGATGACGACCACGTTGTCGAGGTCCGGCGGAATCTCCTGCGGCTTTTCCTGCTCGCCCTCGCGGCTGTACGCGTTCGTATACATCCAGCGCTCGTCGTAGCCGGTGATCCCGACGAGGTCCGCCCCCAGCATGCGCGCCGCGTGCTTGACCTCCCGGGCCATCTCGTCGGGCGACTCGACGGCAAGCGCGCTCCCCGGCCCGTCGCGCACGACGGTGTACGGATCCAGGAAGCCCTCCCGCCGGTCGGCGTCCTGTTTCAGTTCGGCAAAGATGTCGGTCACGTGCCACGAGGCGTTTCGCAGCGCGTAGTCCCGCTGCGTGAAGCCGTCGACGGACCGCCACTTCATGCGCGGGGTCCTGTAGGTCTCGTAGAACATGTCGGAACGGTGCGTCCGCACCTCCGCGTCCCAGAACGAGCGGCAGAAGATGTCGTCCTTCTGCGAAAAACGGCGAAAGTCGTCGCCTACCTCAAAGCCGGCCTCGCGGTCGGACGCCGCGTCGGCGGGCTCGTCCCGGGCTCCTTCGGTCTGCCTGCTCATTGCGCCAATCTACCACGTGGGCGGCGAGCACGCTTCCGGCAGCCGGCAAACCGGCTGCGCGCGACACGGGCCGCGACGCGGGCGATCAGTCCCCGTTCGGGTCCGGCCCTGCAAGGGGCCGCAGTTCCTCGCCGGGGTTGACGAACCTGTTGAGCTCGAGCTGGTGCTGCCGGTCGTGCAGCTCCCGGTAGCGGCCGGCGGCGGCCATGAGGTGGTCGTGGTCGCCGCGCTCCACCACCCGTCCTTCCTCGATCACCAGGATCTGATCCGCACTCCGGATCGTGGACAGGCGGTGCGCGATGACGAAGGTGGTGCGTCCCGACCGCAGCGCCTGCAGCCCCTTCCGGATCTGCGCTTCGCTCTCGGAGTCGAGGCTGGAGGTGGCCTCGTCCAGAACGAGGATGCGGGGATCGGCGAGGATCGCGCGGGCGATCGCGAGGCGCTGCCGCTGGCCGCCGGAGACCTTGACGCCGCGCTCGCCGATCACGGTGTCGTAGCCGTCCGGAAAGCCCATGATGAAGTCGTGGCAGTGGGCCAGCCGCGCGGCCCTCACGACCTCTTCCCTTGTCGCGCGCGCACGACCGTAACGGATGTTGTACTCGATGGTGTCGTCGAAGAGGAAGTTGTCCTGCAGCACGACTCCCACGTGGTTGCGGTAGTCCGCCAGCCGGATCTCCGCCAGGTCCCGGCCATCCACGAGCACCCGGCCGGAGTCCGGCGCGTTGAAGGACAGCACAAGGCTGGCCAGCGTGCTCTTCCCCGACCCCGACGACCCCACCAGCGCGGTCGTCGTACCCGGAGGCGCCTCCAGCGACACGCCGCGGAGCACCGGCACATCGTTGTCGTATGCGAAGGACACGTTTTCGAACGAGATCTTTCCGTCGATTCGATCCAGCGCCTGCCTGCCCTCGTCCCCGTCGGCTTCCGTGCCCATCGACCTGAGTTCACGGATGCGGTCCAGGCCGGCGAACGCTTCGGTGATCTGCGTGCCGATGCTCGCGATCTGAACGAGCGGACCCGCCATCATGCCCGTGAGGATCAGGTACATGACGAAGTCGCCCAGGGTCATTGCCCCGGTGATGATCGCGCGTCCTCCCACGAGGATCATCACCATGCTGACGAGCCCGATGATCACCGAGGAGAACGACGTGACGGCCGAGACGCCGGTCACCGACCTGGCGACGTTGCGCAGCAGCCGGTGCACCCCCTTGGCGAAGACCCGGTCTTCCTTCCGCTCCGAGGTGTACGCCTTGACGATGCGCACGCCGGCCAGGCTCTCGCCGAGCCGTCCGGTCACCTCCGCGTTGATCCGCCCCCTCTCGCGGAACAGCGGCCTGAGGCGCCTGAAGGCGATGGCCATCGCGCCCCCGAAGACGAGCAGGATCGACATGGTGAAGAGAGTGAGCACCCAGTTGACGTACAGCAGGATGACGAAGCAGGTCGCCGACATCACCACGCCGCCGGTCAGCTGCACCAGCCCTGTTCCCACGAGGTTCCTGATCCCCTCGGCATCGGTCATGATCCGCGAAATCAGGACGCCGGACTTCGTCGAATCGAAGTAGTTGACCGGCAGGCGCGCGACGTGGGCCTGCACCGTCTTGCGCATCTCCGTGATGGCGCGCTGAGCCGTGACACCCAGGATCTGGGACAGCGCGAACGAGCTTCCCCCCTGCACGAGCGCTGCCACCCCCACCACGAGAGCCAGCGGCAACAGCAGGTCGGTGCGTCCCTGGCCGACCACATCGTCGATCAGGAACCTGGACGAGGCCGGCGCCACCAGCCCCGCCAGGCGCCCGATCACCATGACCACCAGACCGAAGGCGACCCGGCGGCGATACCGCCATATGATCGCCTTGGCCTCCTTCCACACCCGCCCCGGTTTCAGCTTCTTCTTCTTGGTCACGCCCCCTGGACCCCTCGTCGTTCGGTTGCACCGGAACGAACGGTAGCGGGGACATGGAGCGGACGCCAAGCGGGCCGGCCGTCACCGCGCACCCCACGGCCATGGATCAACAGGACCCCGGGGGTCCCTCGCGCTCCCGCCCATACCGCTCGGCCAGCTGACCCGTCACATAGGCGTCGAGTTCGGCCGCGTCCTCGCCGGACCGTTCGAGCGCCGCAGCCAGATTCCTCAGGAACAACGCGTTGTTGCCGTCGAGCGTGACCGCCAGAGCGAGGGGTCCGATGGCGTCCTCGTAGCGGCCGTGCTCGATCAGCAGGTAGCCCATGTTGTTCAGCGCCCACGCGTCCTCGGGATCCGCCAGCAGCGCTTCCTCGTAGCTTGCGAGCGCGCTCGAACAGTCGCCGCTCTCGGCCTGGGCACGTGCCAGTGTGCGCCACGCCGCGGCCGAACCGGGGGTGATGTCCGTCGCGATGCCCGCGTGTTCCCGCGCCTCGTAGGGGCGCCCGATCTCGAGGAGGGCCCGTGACAGGTTGACGCGGCCCTTGCCGTGCCCGGGCGCGTGCGCGATCCACGCCCGCAGGTGTTGTTCCGCGAGCTCCGGATCGCCGTCGTGCAGGGCCGCCAGGCCGAGCGAGTAGCGATCCGCCGGGGCGGGGGCGGCGGGCGAATCCACCTCCGTGACCGCAACCTCCGCGATCGCCGCAGGCGACTCCACCTCTGCGGCCGCTGTGGGCGACGCGACCTCCGTGACCGCAACCTCCGCGATCCCCGCAGGCAGCTCCACCTCCGCGGCCGCAACGGGCAACCCGACCTCCGCGACCGCCACCTCGTCCACCGGCACTCCTTCCTGCTCGTCCACGCACGCCGCGGCGGCCGCGAAGACGGCAAGCGCGAGTCCCACCGCGCTCCACCGCAGCAACGCTTCCGACCGATCGTGCTCTGTCGTCGTGTACATCATTGTTCGGCCTCCCGAGCCTGGTCCCCGTGCCGTGATCCGGGTCGTTCCGGGTCTTCGGCCACGGGGTGGTTGTGTTCGGCCGTCAGGAGCGCAATGAGCGGGCCAATCGCGCAGGGATGGCCCGGCGTAGCGTCAAGGTGTTGCAGGGGAACGAGTTGGCGGGGAACGCGGCGCGCCGGATTCCCGGCCGACGCCCACAATAGTGTCCGACCGGACACGACCGACGCCCGTGCCCCGTGGCCGGCGGGCCACGACGGCTGATCCGGTCAGCCCCGGTCAGGCCTGCGGCCGGCGGACGCCCAGCCTGTTCATGATCTTGAGGAGGCTCGAATGATCGGCCAGCCCCAGCGCCTTCGCCGTGCGGCCGACCTTCCAGTCATGGGCCTCCAGCGCTCGCAGCACGATGGCCTGCTCCGCGGCCCGCTTCTGCTCCCGGAACGTCCCGGCTCTGCCCGCGAGCGTTGCCACGGGTGTGGCTGCAGCACCCTCCGTCGGCGTGCCGTCGGGCAGCAGATCCGGCGGCAGGTCCCCCACGTCCAGAACGGCTCCGTCCGAAGCGATGATCATCCGCTCGATCGTGTTGCGAAGCTCGCGCACGTTGTTGCGCCTCCAGTCCCGCGCCTGGAGAGCCCTGCGCGCCGCCTCCGACAGCGGACGCGCCGTCCGGCCCAGACGCGGGGCAAGCGCCGCCGCGAAGTGGTCGGCGAGCAGCCCGACATCGCGGCCGCGCTCGCGCAGCGGGGGCACGCGGATGATGTGCACGTTGAGGCGGTAGAACAGGTCGCTGCGGAACGCTCCGGAGTCCACCTCGGCGTAGAGATCCCGATGGGTTGCGGCGACGACCCGGGTCTCCACCACGATCGGGTCCTCCCCGCCCAGCCGCGTGACCTCGCCGCCCTCCAGGACGCGCAGCAGCCGCGCCTGCAACGCCCCGGGCAACTCGCCGATCTCGTCGAGGAAGAGGGTTCCCGCCGACGCGCGCTCGAACGCTCCCCGGCGCGCCTTGACGGCTCCCGTGAAGGCGCCGCGGTCGTGACCGAAGAGGTCGCTGTCAACCAGCCCTTCCGCCATGCCGCCGCAGTTGACCGCCACGAACGCCTCTTCGCGGCGCCGGCTCTGCCGGTGCAGCTCCCTCGCCACCAGCTCCTTGCCTGTGCCGCTCTCTCCCAGGATCAGGACCGGACTGGGAATACCCGCCAACCGGCCGATGGCGGCACGCAGGTCGGCCATCGGCCCGCTTTCGCCGATCAGGGTCGTCGGTCGCGCGGACCGGCCTTCCGCTTCCTGCAGGCGCTCGCGAAGGTCGGTCTGGCGCAGTGCCAGCCGCACTTCGTGGACGACGCGCTCCATCGGCTCGGCCTTGTCCACAAAGCTGAACGCGCCGAGGCGCACGGCCTCCACGCAACGGTCGAAGCTGCCGGTACCGGTGTAGACGATCACCGGGACGTCGATCCCCTGGTGCTCCATCGACCTCAGGACATCAAACCCGTCGAGTCCCGGCATCTCCAGGTCGAGGATCACACAGTCCACGACTTCCCGCGCCAGGATGTCGAGCCCCTCCGACCCACCGGCTGCAACGCGCGTCCTGAATCCTCCAAGGCGTGCCAGGTCGTACGCATACTGCCTGGCCAGGGGCTGCACGTCGTCGATGATCAATACGAGCGGACTCATGAACCCTCTCTTCCTTGGCCATCGCCTCCCCGGCCCTCTTCGCCCGCGGCCCTGAGGACCAGTTCGATCCGGGTCCCCCTCCCCACCTCGCTCTCGAGGGCGATTCTGCCCCCGACATCCGCGACCAGCCTGCGTGCAATTGCGAGGCCGAGACCGGTCCCCTCGGAGCGCGTGGTGAAGAAGGGTTCGAACACACGCGGGCGCAACTCCTCGGGGATGCCGGGACCGTCGTCCTCGACGACCAGGCGGTACTCGGGCGGAACCGCACCGGCCACCTCTTCGAGCCCGACGCGCACCTCGCCGTTCGTCTCGCGCGCCGCCGCCACGGCGTTCACGACCAGGTTGTCGACCACCCTGCGCAGGGAAACACCATCCATCTCCACCCACGCGGGCCCAGGGCCGAGTCCTGGCACGACCCTGACGCCACCGTTCGTCCCGGCCTTCGCCTCGGCCACCGAGAGAGCCACGGCGCGGAGGTCCGACCGCTCCCGCGCCCCGTGCACGGCGACCGCCCGGTACCGGTCCGCCAGCTCGCCCAGGTAGTCGAGGCTCTCGGTGATGGTGGAGGCCCTCGCTCCATACGTCTCCGACAGCGCGTCCGCGCCGGTGCGGTGCGCATCGTCCAGGTGCCGGATCACGTTGCGGATCGGGATCAGGCCGTTGCGCACGTCGTGGTTGACCTGCCGCGCCAGCTCGCCCAGCGTGGCCCGCTTCTCGGCGTCGCGGACCCGCGCCAGCCCGTCGCGGATGCGTCCCAGCATCCCGTTGAGGAACAGCCCCAACCGGTCCATCTCGCGCGCACCCCCGCGCGTGAAGGCAACGTCCAGCCGCCCCAGGTGAACCCGCCGCGCCGTTGCCGCGAGCTTCTCCACGGGGCCCGAGAGATGCCGCGCCATCGCCACACCCAGAATCAGTGCGAGCACGGACGCAGCGGCCAGACCGAGGAGGAGGGTCATGTCCCAGGAACGGACCATCGCCGCCAGCAACGGGTCCTGCCACGCAACCACCAGGTCGACCGGCACGGTCCCGGTGCCGCCGTTCCAGCCCTGCCAGGCAACGCGCGCGACCGGGCGGCGGCCCTGGAAATCCGCGATGTCGGGCACGGTCCCGTCGACCGGCGCGGTCCCGCCGGTCGGCCTGGTCCGCTCCGTCGGCCCGACAGGCCCGATCCGCCGCGGCTCGCGGTCCGGCCCGCCTGCGGGAGCCGCGAGCAGCGTCACCTCGCTGTCGCCGGCCACGGCTGCGAAATCGCCCATCCCGGCACCCACGATCGCGACGGCGCCGACCCCGCCCACATCCAGCCGGCGCGCCAGCATCACTGCCGTAAGGTCGCCGGTCGGAAGCGGCACGCTGGTGACCACCGGCCCGGTATCGACCTCCGACAGGGCTGCGAGATCCGGATCGCGCCGTCCCGCGTCGCCCGGGAAATGACTGGCCGCCAGGATCACGCCCACCGGATCGGTCACGTACGCGACCGCAGCCCCGCTCGACGCCGCGAAACGCCCCACCGTGGCCTGGAGCGCCACGGCGTCGCCCGACCGAAGCGCGATCCTGGCCGCGTTGTCCTCCAGCAGCAGCCGCTCCAGAACATCGAGTCGCTGGCGCGTGTCGCCGATGCCCCGTTCCCAGCTCTGCGCGAGCCGGGCGGCCCGTTCCTGCATCCTCTGCCCGTTGGCCTCCGCCAGCCGACCGGCACCAACCGAGCGCATGAGCAGCCCCATGCACAGGACCGGCACCCACGCGGCGACGAGCGCGCCGATCACGAGACGCGTACGGAAACTCACGGCAGATCCCTCGCCGAGCGCCCGATCGCGAAGGCCCCGACCTCGCCGACCATGAGCACGGCGGCCCCGCTGCCCGGGTCCCCCACCCCCCACCCGGCCAGCTTCCGCGCGGTTTCCGCAAACAGCGAACACGGGTGCACGGGACCCGCGGGCACCGGCACCACCACAGCCACGTCCCCGGGAGCTCGCGCCAAGTCCGCCGCCGGCGCCGCGCGCACCGTCAGTCGCCCACGACCGCCGGCAAGTTCGGCAAGGACCGCGCCGGCGTCCTCCCGCAGCGCCATCGCGGCCAGTCGCTCCGCGATCTGCCTCGCGGCCGGATCGCCTTCGGGATAGCTGACCGACGGGTTCGCTCCGTCCCACCCGCCGGCCGGGCCCGGGGCGCCTGTGGCCGCGGCGTCCGGGGGCAGGCCTCGCCTTGCCGGCAGGCACGGCGCCGAGATCCCGTCCCAGCTGCGGGACGGGGGACGCCGCGTCCCCACCGGACCCCGCCGCACCCAATCCGCACCCAGCGCCGCGGCAAGCCCGGCCACAGCCGCCGCCTCCGATGTCACCGTCAGCGCCACCACGTACACGCGATCAAAGTCGGCCAGTCGAACCGGGAGGCCCATGGACCTCGCGTACTCGATCGAGGCGGCGTGGCGCGTGAAGATCCCGCGCTCGTCGCGGTCGATCGCGTCGCGCACGTCATGATCCGCCACCACGGTGACCGGGACCGCAAGCCTGGGGTCCGCGAACACGCGCGCCACATCCGGATCCGGATCCCGGAACGCGACGCTGACCCGGTCGCCCGACACCACGATGCCGTCCACCTGGTGACCGAGCCAAGGGGGCTGGTCGAGCGGCGGCCAGGCGGCGACCAGCGCACCGCCCCGGGCTCCCGGCAACGCGGCATCGAACTGAGGGGCAGCGACATCGAACTGCAGGGTAACGACGCCGTCCGCCACCTGCCATTCGGCTCGTCCGGGCTCCAGCCGATCATCGCAGCCGAGGCGCAACAACACCCCCGGGAAGCCGGCGGCACCGTCGTCGGACTCGCAGCCCGCGTTCGAACCCGAAGGCGCCGATGCGCAGCCGCCCAGCAAGGCGCACATCGCAAGCCGGGTCAAGTTGCTCATGGCACATACTCTAACGATCCGCGCCGGGTCGGGTTAGAATCGACGGATGCAAGATTCCACCCGCACCTCCGGACTCGAACTGCCCGGACCCGCCGTCTCCGCCGCCTGGCTGGCCGCGCACCTGACGTCGCCGAGCCTCGTGGTCCTCGACGGATCCTGGTATCTGCCAGGCTCGGGTCGTGATCCACTCCGCGAATTCGAGGACAAGCGCATTCCGGGAGCACGCCATTTCGACATCGACCACTGCAGCGACCCCGACGCCGAGCTGCCGCACACGGCCCCCGCTCCCGAACACTTCCAGAGCTGCGCTGAGGCAGCGGGGGTCTCCGACTCGTCCAGCGTGGTGGTGTACGACGGCTCGGGCGTGAACCTCAGCGCGGCGCGCGTCTGGTGGATGTTCCGCTATTTCGGGTTCGACAGGGTGGCGGTGCTCGATGGAGGGCTCCGCCACTGGATCGCGTCCGGGCACCCGGTCGAATCGGGGCCGCCGATGCGCACCCTGGAGGCAGCCGCGCCCTTCACGGCGACGGCCCGGCCACGGCTCATCCGTGTGCTGGCCGACGTCGTGGAAGCGATCGGGGCGTCACGCACGCAGATCGTCGACGTCCGCCCGGCCGGCCGTTTCGCCGGAACCGCACCGGAGCCGAGGGAGGGTCTGCGCGGTGGCCACATTCCGGGAAGCCACAACCTCCCCTACACAGGACTCGTGGACCCCGAAACGGGTTTGGCCATCGGCGGGGCCGAACTTGCGAATGCGTTACGTGAAGCGGGCATCGACCCCGCCCGCGAGCTGATCGGCACCTGTGGCTCCGGGACAAGCGCGTGCGCCTTCGCCTGGATCATGGCCCGCTCCGGTCACGCGGACGTGGCCATCTACGACGGGTCCTGGTCGGAGTGGGGGGGACGTGACGATGTCCCGGTCGATACCGGCCCGCCCGACCGCGTCCGCCGACCCTGACCTCGGCGCGGTCGCCGTTACCGGAGCCTGGTGGCGGTCACCGTCCCCCGCCGGGTGCCCATCACCCAATTCCCCGCAAGGAAGTGCCCGTCTCCCGCGAACCTCAGGATCAGCCTGCCGACGCCGACGGTCGCACGGACATGCATCAGGTTCCCGTCCACCTCGACACCGGTGATCACCGCCGTCATGCCTCCGGCCACCAATGCACCGCGGTAGGCACCCGGCTCCCCGCGGATCGACATCGTCCCTTCCGAAACCAGGCTCTCGGACGAAAGCGTCACTTCGTACTGGCCCAGCGGATCCATCCGGGTCGTCTCGTCGATTGCGGAATCCGGAGAGGTGGCACAGGCCGCCAGGAACGCGGCCGCGGCTGATCCGCGCCAGAACCTCATCCCGCGCTACAGGGAGTCTGCCGGACCATCGGGGCCGGCCGGATCAACCCGAAAACGCGGTCACGGCGATCCAGTCGGCGACCGTGCGGATTCCCGAAATCACGCCCTCGCCCACCGCCACCAGCACATTGCCCACCATCGTGCTGTCGAGCAGACCCAGCCAGACGGCCACCCCCAGCAGGATCGCCGCGGGCACAAGGACCCGGAGAGCGATTCGGACAAACTCCCTGAAGATCATCCAAGTCACACCGAACAGCACCACGAATACCACCAATTCGCCGATCAGCGCCGGCGCGACAAACTCGGTCATCCTGGCCCTCCATCCATGGAGCGTTCGCCCAATATACTACGAAGAGGAGGCGACTCCGGTTCTCGAAGTCGCCCCCCCTCTCCCCATGGAAGGACTCACGCGCGGTGAGTCCGGCAATCAACAGGGCGCCGCCGAAGTCCCGTTCGGGGCGCCTACCGGTAATCCTACGAAATCCTGTCCTTCAGGCCCTTCGCGGCCTTGAACGCGGGATACTTCTTCGCAGCGATGGTAATGCTCTCGCCCGTGCGCGGGTTGCGGCCGGTGCGGGCTCCCCGATGACGAGCCTCAAAGGTCCCGAAACCTCCGATCGAGACCTTCCCGCCCGCATCGAGTTCGTCGGCAACGACGCCGAAGACGGGGTCGAAAACGATTTCCAGGACCTCCGCGGCCTTCGCCTGGGTCAATCCAGACTGTGCGGCGACCTTCCTGGCCATCTCGGATTTGTTCATCTGCTCTTGCTCCTTTGGGGTAGTTTGCCTTTCCCGCGCGTGAGGTGGGATCGGGGTGGATGCGACGCGCCGACGAGCGCGCCACCGTTCAGTTCACTATCATCCTGCCGCATGTCAACCTCCCAACCCCGCACAGTTCCCGCGTAAAACTGTGATGGAAAACGCCCCGGAATGGAAGGGGAAGCAAGATGAAAGCGGCGATTTATCGAGAATACAGAGGCCCGATCACCGTGGAAAACCTGCCGGACCCCGTGCCACGACCCGATGGCGTCGTGCTGCGCGTCGAATCGAACGGCATCTGCCGGAGCGACTGGCACGGATGGGTGGGACACGACCCCGATATCGTGCTGCCCCACGTGCCCGGCCATGAAATCGCGGGCGTGGTGGAGGAAGTCGGGAGGGACGTCAGGCGCTGGAAGACAGGCGACCGCGTTTCGGTGCCCTTCATCGCTGGCTGTGGGCGCTGCCGTCCGTGCCGGACCGGTAATCAGCAGGTCTGCGAGCGCCAGTTCCAACCGGGGTTTCACGGCTGGGGCGGCTTTGCCGAGAGGGTGGCGCTGCGGCACGCGGACCTCACCCTGGCGGCGTTGCCCGACGAGGTCGGCTTCGTCAACGCCGCCAGCCTGGGCTGCCGGTTCGCAACGTCGCTCCGGGCGGTCCAGGCGCAGGGTCGCGTGACAGGCGGGGACTGGGTCGCCGTTCACGGGTGCGGCGGGGTCGGGCTGGCCGCGGTGATGATCGCGCACGCGCTCGGTGCCCGCGTGATCGCCGTGGACATTCGTGACGATGCGTTGAAGATGGCGCGCACCGTGGGCGCGGCCGAGGTTGTCAATGTGACCGCGTCCGACGACCCGGTGGAGGAAATCCGCGAGATCACCGGCGGGGGCGCGCATGTGTCGCTGGACGCCCTCGGGCACCCCGACACCTGCTACAACTCGGTCGCCTGTCTGCGCCGGCGGGGCCGACATGTGCAGGTCGGGCTCATGACAGGAGATCACCGGACCGCGGGAATCCCCTGGCACCTGGTGATTGCCTGGGAGCTAGAGATGGTGGGGAGCCACGGTCTGCAGGCGCACGAGTACGACCGCATGCTGCGCATGGTGCAGTCCGGTGCCGTCGACCCGGCGCGGCTGGTCACGCGGACCGTTTCCCTCGAAGAGGGCGTGGATGTGCTGACGGGAATGGATGACTACAACGTGCTGGGGGTCGTGGTCATCGACCGCTTCGGATAGCGGCGCGCAAACGTCACCACCCCTCGAAGGCGCAGGCCGGTGCCGGCCATTCCATCCACCTGCCGATCCATTCGATACCCCCGCCGATCCATTCCATCGCGGGCGATCCGATCGGGGCCCCCGGAGGCGCGCTGGGCGTCGCCGCCGGCGACCACGGCCCGTGTGGACGGTCCTGGAAGCGCTGGATGTCCCGCGCCAGCAGCGCGAAATGGGCCCCCTGGCCATCGTCGCTTCGCGCCAGTCGGGCCGCCGTCTCCCCAAGCCGGTCGAGGTGCTGCGACGCGACCGCGCGCACCTGAGGCATGGCCGCCCCGTCGGCAAGCCGCATCAGTCCGTCCGCGACCACCCGCCCGACCGCCCTTCGCACCTCGGCCTCGTAGGGCCCGTCCCCGTCGCTCGGCTCACCGACTGCCAGCAGCGCCGCGATCACGTCACCGAGCCCCGGAAGCGAGGCATCGAGGACGCGCTGCTCAAGCAACCGCGCCGCCCGGCCCGGATTCAGGACCTCGCCCACCACGTGGGCCGCGGCGACCACCGCCGGAGAGACCGCGTCGAACATCGCGCCCGTGTAGCGCGGGAACAGTTCCCGCGTCCGTCCGTACCCCGACGGACGGGGCGGCAACTCCGCCAGCACGCCCTTCGGTATGGTCAGTTCGGCGGGCTGCAGCGCGCGCAACAGTGCGTCCAGCGCCCGTTGCTGCTCCGCGGCCGAAGCCGGGCGCACCGGGTCGAGCCCGTCGCCGCGGACCGCGTAGGTGTAGTGCATGCCGCCGAGTACCGAGGCAGCCGCAGTCACCTGGAAGCGATGGTGCAGGTAGAGGGGCACGAGCACTTCCTCCATCTGCGCCATGGGACGGCCCGCGCGGATTGCCCGCTCGCCGAAGCGGTTCAGGGCGGCACGGCGGACATCCAGCATGCGGTCGAGCTCGGCGCCCGCGTCCGTCCCGTTCGACCATTGATCGGCCCGCGCGTGAGCCGAAACATCCTGGTTGGTGAAGAAGCGCACGTCCTCCTCCCAGGCCTCGTCGAGGATCCGCTCCAGCTCGGCCGCCTCGTCCGCACCCGGCGGGAAGACCTCGTAGCCGTACCGTATCGTGACCTTGTCCCACTCACCGATGTCCACGTCGTAGACCTCGGAGTAGTCGAAACCGTCGCCGTCCAGCGTGATGAGCGGGTGCGGATAGTCGAGCACCGAGATCCTCCCCGCCTCGCTGTCGTAGTAGTTGTGCGACAGTCCCAGCGTGTGCCCGACCTCGTGCGCCGACAGCTGCCGAATCCGCGCCAGAGCCCACTCCTCGATATCGTCCGCCGTCTCGTCGCCGTTCTCGTAAGGGGCCAGCAGTCCTTCGGCGATCAGGTAGTCCTGGCGCACGCGCAGCGAGCCGAGCGTGACGTTCCCCTTCAGGATCTCGCCCGTGCGCGGGTCGGTGACCGAACCGCCCGTACTCCATCCGCGGGTGGAGCGGTGCACCCAGTTGATCACGTTGTAGCGGACGTCGTGGCTGCTCACGTCCTCGGGCCGCAGCTCGACCCGGAAGGCGTCGATGAAGCCCGCCGCCTCGAATGCCTGGTTCCACCAGCGGGCTCCTTCAAGCAACGCCGAGCGCACAGGTTCCGGGGTCCCGGGATCGAGGTAGTAGACGATGGGCTCGACGGGCTCGCTCATGGCGGCGGAGGGGTCCCTCTTCTCCAGCCGGTGTCTGCGTATGAAGCGCTTCGTCATCGGCTCGCCGAGCGGGGTCGAGTAGTCCTGGAAGGAGAGTCCCCCGTAGCCGGAGCGCGGACTGTGGGCGCGCGGCGTGTACTCCCCCAGCTCCGGCAGCTTGATGAAGGAGTGATGCATCCGGATCGTGGCCGCGGCCGCGGAAGCCGCCACGTTGCCGACTCCTTCGAACGCGCCACCGCCGCCGCCGAACCCCCCGAAACCTCCGCCCCCGCCGCCCTGCCGCACGAAGGTCAGCGAAGCCTCCATCTCGGTGTTCTCGGGGAAGTTCATCACCATCGGCAGGTACACCGCGCTCCGGCTCGGATCGAGCCGGTAGGTGCCGGGCCGCATCCTTGCCGCGAACCCCGCGATGTCCTGCAGGAGGAACGGCGTGAAGTCGACCAGCACGCGGTCACCCGTTTCCGCCCCCGCCATGAACCCCCACAGCGTCGACGGCGCAAAGGCGTCCTCCACGGCCTTGCGCTCGGCGGCGTTGTCGCTCGACGCGCGGAACCGGTAGTTGGGCTGGATCATCAGCACCTTCGGCCCCACGCGGTGGAATCGCACGACGCGCGAGCCCGCGAGCTGTCCGCGGTCGATGCCGATGTCGTTGGACCCCAGGCCGGCACCGATCCCGGTTGCGTGGAGCACATCGGTGTCCCACTCGCCGATCTCCAGCCAGATCCTGCCGGTGGACTCCTCCCAATGGAGCGGCATGAAGCCGTCCATCAGCCGCATGGACGCGGTCTTCTCCTCGATCGTGGGCAGGTCCCCCCCGCCCGTCCTCTCCTGGCCGGCCACCGTTGCCGGGGCCGTCGTCAGCGTGAGTGCCGCGGCGAATGCGCACCCCAAGCGGAAACTCGTCATCGTGCAAACCCTCCCTGGGTGAGGTCAGAACCGCCTGTCGGGCCCAACCCGGATTGAACTGCTAACTCCTGCCAAGCTGGGCGCGCACCGCTTCCGCCACCAGCTTCATTTCCCCCGCGGTGTTGTACAGGTGGGGTGAGGCGCGGATGCGGCCTCTGCGCAGCGACACCACGATGCTCGCCTCCGCCAGCGCCTCCTCCAGCCGCTCCCCGTCGAGATCCGGGTGACTGAAGGTGAGGATATGGCGGCGCTCGCCGGGCTCGGGAGACGTCGCGCACCCCAGCGCCTCCAGCCGGTCGGCCAGGTCGTCGACCAGCCCGCCCACGTGCTCCGCGATCCGGTCGATCCCGGCCTCCTCGAGCAGCTCCAGAGCGGCCAGGAACCCGGCGATCAGCGGGTACGCGAGGCTCCCCTCCTCGAAGCGCCCCGCGTCGGCGAGCAATTCGTAGTGCACGCGGTCGAAGTTGAACGCGTCGGTCGTGCTCCTCCAGCCGACCAGAGGTGGGTGCACGCTGCCCACAACCGAGCGATCGACGAAGACGGCGCCGATCCCCATCATGCCGAGCATCCACTTGTGGCTGTCCGCCGACAGGAAGTGGACCCCGGCCCGTTTCACGTCGAGCGGCAGCGCGCCGACCGTCTGGATGCCGTCCACGCAGAGAAGCACGCCCCGCTCGCGGCAGAGTTCGCCGAGGCCGGCCAGGTCGGTGACGGCCCCGGTCGCGTATTGTGCGGAACTGACCGCGAGCACGCGCGTCTCAGGTCTGAGGACACGGGCGGCAGCGTCTACCGTCACCGTCGCGGTCTCGTCGACGGGAATCGCGTCCAGCGAAGCGATCCCGCGCCGGTCCAGGTCGATCCAGGGGTAGACGTTGGACGGGTATTCCACCGCGGCAGCCGCCGCTACGCGGTCGCCCGGGCGCCAATCGAGGCCGGCGGCGAGGAGGGACAGTCCGTGTGAGGTGTTTCGGACGAACGCGACCTCGTCCGCTCCGCAACCGATCAGGCGGGCGAAGCGTTCCCTGCAATGTTGCGCCAGGGATTCCCAGTCGTCGAAGCTGGGACGGCCCACGCGCGCCATGGAGTCCATGAAGCCGTGAACCGCGTCCACGACGCGTGTCGATGTGGGGGAAACGCCCGCGTGGTTGAGGAATACATGGGTGCGCGACACCGGGAATTCGGCGCGATACGCCTGCAGGAGTTCCCGTGCGGACGTGTTCATGATCGCCTTTCCTTCCGCGGTCCGCCGTTGCGCCGGCTGCGCACCGCGTCCCGATAAACGTCGAGGTTCCCGTCCACCATGGCGTCGACCGAGAACCGGGTCGCGATCCGGTTCCGGGCCCGCCGCCCCATGGCCCGGGCGGCCTTTGGATCGGAGAGGACCGACGCGAGCGCCGTGGCGAGCGCGCCAGCGTCACCGGGGGGAAAGAGCAGGCCGGTGCGTCCGTCTTCGATGATCTCCGGGATCCCTCCCGCCCGCGCGCCGACAACCGGCACCCCGGCCGCACCCGCCTGCAGCGCGGCCACGCCAAGTCCCTCCCGCAACGCCGGGTGAACACAGAAATCGAACGACCCCAGCCACGTGTGCAGATCATCGCGGAAGCCGGCGAAGCGGATCTGATCGCCGACCCCGGCGGCCTCGGCCAACGCCTCGACATTGCCTCGCATGGGTCCGCGGCCGAACAGGACCACGCCGGGCGTCATGCCCCTGCGCTTCAGGATGGCCAGCGCGTCAACGAGCACCCAGTGCCCCTTGCGCGGGATGAACTGCGCCACCATCGCGCCGGCCGGGCTGTCCGGATCAAGTCCGAACTTGAGATTTCGCGCCCCGGCCCCGGCCGGCTGCACCCAGTCGCCGGCGTCCACGCCCGAATGCACGAGCGAGATCTTGTCGCGTGGCACGCCCTGGTCGACCAGCACCTCGCGCACGGCTTCCGAAATCGCGACGACGCGCCGGTACAGTCCATACTTCGCCGCCACGATCCAGCCCGCCTCGCGGTTGTCCACGCGGCGCGTAAGCACGACCGGCACGCGGGCCACCGTGGCCGCCACGGCTCCCAGCGTGTCCGCGCCGCGGCGCGAGTGCAGGTGCACCAGCTCCACATCGGCGCGGCGGAACCGCACGATCATCCTGGCGAGCGACAGGACATCGGCCTCGCCGTGGAACGGGAACTCCTCCACCACCAGCCACCGGTCCCGCGCCGCCGCCGCAACCTCCGAGCCGCGCGGGACCATCACCACCGACTTGATGCCGCGCTCCTGCAACCCCTGGGCGAGATACAGCACCTGCAGGGCGCCGCCGTAGAGGTGCCGTCCGGTCTCGACATGGACAACGCTCACGACATCGCTCCCGTGCGGGCGGCGCATCTGTTCGAGGAATCACCGAATGAAGGTTATGATAGCCTGTTCGACTCACAACTTCCCGCCACATCCGGACACACAGCCACGACCGCGCACGCCATGACCGGACTGCTTCGCGACCTGGCGCTCGGGCTCGGCCTCGCCGCGTACGCCACGAAGCAGCGCCTCCGGACCGGCAGCTGGCGAGACGACCTTCGCACGCGCAACGGGCAGGTGCGCGCCCTGACCCGCCGGGCGCCCGGGCCGCGGATCCTCGTGCACGGCGTGAGCGTGGGCGAGACGCATGCCCTGGAGCCGCTGGTCGAGGCGCTGGCGGCCTCGTCCGCCGCGCCGGACGTGGTGGTCAGCGCCAGCACGGCGACGGGACATGAGCGCGCGCGCGCCATCCATGCCCCGGTGCGCGAGGTCGTGCGCTTCCCCCTGGACTTCACCTGGATGGCGAACCGCTTCCTCGACGGTGTGCGCCCCGCGCTCGTCGTGCTGGGCGAGCTCGAGCTGTGGCCGTCCTTCCTGGCCGCGTGCGCGCGCCGGCGCATACCCGTCGCCGTGGTCAACGGCCGCCTCTCGGAGCGCAGCTTCCGGGGATACCGGCGGTGGCGCGCGCTGGTGCGTCCCATGTTTCGGCAACTGGCCCTGGTGAGCGCGCAGACGGAGACGTACCGGGACCGGTTCGTCGCCCTGGGAGTTCCCGCCGAGCGGGCCGTGGTCGGTGGCAGCCTGAAGTGGGATGCCGCGGCGCGGAACCCCGATCCGGCAACGGCCGCCGCGCTCGCAGCCGCGCTCGGGATCGACACCGAGGGGCCCGTGATCGTCGCCGGGTCGACGGGGCCGGGCGAAGAGGAAGCCCTCCTGCGCGGACTGCCCGACGGGTGGCAGCTGGTCCTCGCGCCCCGAAGCCCCGACCGTTGGAACGAGGTCGCGCGGCTGGTGCCCGGGATGCCGCGCCGGTCCCGCTCAAAGCGGCTGGGCGCGAGTGCAGGCCACCCCGCGCGCCGGTCCAAAGCCGCGAACGCCGGCGCCGGAGAGCACCCGCGTGAGTTCCCGCGCGACAAACCGCAGGTTTTCCTCCTCGATACCATCGGCGAATTGCCCGCAGCCTATTTGCTCGCGGACGCGGTCTTCGTCGGACGCAGCCTTGCATCCCTTGGCGGCTCCAATCCCCTGGAACCGGCTGCCCTGGCGAAGCCGGTTGTGACCGGCCCCCACTACGAGAACTTCGCCGATGTCGTGGGTGCGCTCGAAAGAGAGGGTGGGATCAAGGTATCCGACGACCCGATGGCGGTCGTCCGCGGGTGGCACGCCGATCCCCAATCGGTCGCACCGGTCGTGGAAGGCGCTCGCCGGGCCATGGCGAAGAACCGCGGACCGGCCCGATCAACGGGCGGGCGGATACTGGAGCTGCTGCGAAAGTAAACGTTGACATGGGGCAGGAGGCCGGGCTAAGCTCTCGATGCCTATGACACCGTATGTCGTTGGCCCATGCGCACGGCACCAACCCCCAACACACCGAAGGAGTTGCCCAACATGTCAGCAACCGCCGATCGTCTCGTGGCCATGATCGATCAACATCTGGATCTTGACCGCGAACCCGACATGAACCGGACATTCGAGGATGCCGGCATCAGCTCGATGGTCTGCGTTGAGTTTGTCAGGGCCGTCGAGGCCGAGTTCGGGTTGTCCTTCACCCCGGAGGAATGCACCCGGATGGGCACTCTGCAGAAATTCTGCGACCTGATCGATTCGCGACTGGCCGCCTGATACGGTCGTCTCACGGGGCACCTGCGACGTGCGGAGTCCGGTGCTCCAGGCTCCCTGCTATCCCCATTCGATCCAGTGCCGTCGGCGCTCGAACGGGTAGCCGGGAATTGCAATCCGACTGCGCTGTTCGCCCGCGAACAAGCCCGTGAACGAGACCGGGAGGCCGGCTTCGTAGGCCTTTGCCACCGACTCGGCGAACGCGGCGTCGCATTCGACCGGCGACTCCAGCCAGCTGTCCAGCTCGACCGGGGCCGCAGTCGCACCGGGGCCTATCGCCAACACGAGTTGCACGTTCAGCTCGGCCAGCCGACCCTTGCACCGGCCGGGGCGCGTCCGGGCCTGAATCCGTTTCAGCCAATAGGCCGGATCGGGGCCCTGGCCAGAGCCGATGGCCTGGCCGTCGCCGAGCTTGATCAGCGGTAGCGAAGGCGCGCCGGTGTCGACACCGGCGATGGCGGCTTCCAGCTCGCCAAGCTGATCCTGGCGGTCAGCGTTCGCTCCACCATTCCCGGGCACAGCCGCCGCCATGCGCGTCCTTGGCCGAGCCATCGCCGTTCCCGTTGCGGCTGCCATACGCAGTCCGTCGTCCAGGCTGAAGACTCCTGCGGCCCAGGCCGCGGCCAGCTCTCCGGCGCCGTCACCGACCGCCACGGCGGGACGAACGCCTACGCTTTCCCAGAGCGCCGTCAGCGCGCACTGCACGGAATACAGCGCCGGCAACGCCCACTCCGGGTCTCGCAGTCTGCCGTCAGCGCTCTCCCGGCCGAACATCACGTCCAGCAGGGATGCGCCTTCGCGCCCCTCCCGGATCACGGCGTCGCAACGGTCCAGAACGGCTCGTACCACCGGCTCCCGATCGTACAGCTCCCGCCCCATGCCGGTTTGTTCGCCGCCTTCGCCGGCGTAGACGCAGGCGACCCTCGGTGAAGTAACGGATCCTCGATCGTAGAAGCCCGAGCCGTCGTCGTGCGCCCCGGCGACCGCGCCCAGGGCGTCGCGCAGGGACTCCAGGTCGCGGAACACGATCCCGGCACGGTGGGCGAAATGGGTCCTTCCAATCCCCGCAGTCCAGGCCATGTCGGTCAGGCGGGGCTCGGTAGCCGCACTGCCTTCGCCGTCGCCAACCGGCTCCAGCCAAGCCAGATATCGCCCTGCCAGCTCGGCCAGGGCCTGCCGCGACTTGCCGGAAAGCGGCAGCACGCGGGTCTCCCGCGAACCGAAAGTGCCCGCAGGGTCGGGCAGCGCTCCCACCCGCTCCGGCAGCCTTGCCTCGACAGCCCGGGCCGCGCCCACGGGCCGGGTGCCCTGCATCGCCGGGGCCCCTTCCACGACCACATGCGCGTTGGCGCCCGAAAGTCCGAACGAGCTGACCCCTGCACGCGGGGGACGATCGGGATGCGCCGGCCATGCCGTGGTCTCTGCAGTCACCCGAACCGGGAGCCGGGCCCAGTCGACATGGGGGTTCGGGTTGCGGAAGTGCAGCTGCTTCGGGATGCGGCCCTCGTTCATGGCAAGGACCGTCTTGATCAGGCCGGCGACGCCGGACGCGGACTCCAGATGCCCGATGTTCGTCTTGACGGAGCCGATGAGCAGCGGACGCTCCGGATCCCGTTCGCGGCCGTACACCGCCCCCGCCGCCTGAACCTCGATCGGGTCTCCCAGATCCGACCCGACGCTGTTGGCCTCCAGATAGTCGACCTCCGTCGGCGCAATCCCGGCCACGGAAAGTGCCTCCTCGATCACCCGCTCCTGCGCCGGTCCGTTCGGAACCGTCAGCGCGGCGGCCGCCCCGTTGTGGTTGACCGCGGATCCCCTCACAACCCCCCAGATGCGGTCGCCATCGGCTCGCGCGTCGTCAAGGCGCTTGAGTACAAGCACGCCGCAGCCCTCGCCCCGCACGAACCCGTCCGCAGCCGCATCGAAGGAGCTGCAGCGCCCTGTTGTGGAGAGCATTCCCGACTCGCTGAGGAAGTTGGTGATGTCGGGTGAGATCACCGCATGCACGCCGCCGACCAGCGCCACCTCGACCTCGCTCCGCTGGAGGGCGGACACGGCCTGGTGAACCGCCGCCAGCGAAGAGGCGCACGCCAGGTCCACCGGCACGGCCGGGCCGCCCAGCCCCAGTGCGAAGGAGACCCGGCCCGCCGTCACGCTGACGGTGCCGCCGAGATACCCAAGCGCCATCCCTGCGGCCAGGGCCAGGTCCTTGTAATCCCCGTCGCCAACCCCGGTGTACACACCCGTGCGGCTGCCCCGCAGCGTCTCCGGATCGACGCCCGCGTCCTCAAGAGCTTGCCACGTCGTTTCGAGCAGCAGCCGCTGTCTCGGGTCCATCGACCGTGCTTCGATGGGATGAATGCCGAAGAACCTGCCATCGAACTTGTCGAGGTCCTCGAGGTAGGCGCCCGGATGCCGAACGTCGTCGGTGGACTCGGGGTCCCCGTTCACACCCTGCCACGGACCCGGATCTCGCCGCCGGTCGGTGACCATGTCGGCCCCGGACTCGAGCAGGCGCCAGTATGCGTCCAGATCGGGGGCGCCGGGAAAGCGGCAGGCCATTCCGACGATCGCGATGCCGTCCTCCCCTGGCCGCTCCGGCGGATCCGGCTCGGAGACGCGCCTGGGTTGCGCCTCGGGAACGGGCGGCGCGCCGTCCTCGTCGAGTTCCTCGGCCAGGTGGGCCGCCAGCGTGGCGATGTCCGGGTAGTCGAAGACCAGGGTGTTGGGCGCGGTGTAGGTGCCCGTGAATGCCCGGTTGAGCCGGTTGCGCAGCTCGACGGCCATCAGCGAGTCCATTCCCAGGTCGAAGAAGCCCACGGTGGGCGACGGCGCCGACGGCAGCCGCAGAACTGCCCGCACCTCGCCCTGGAGGAACGACACCAGAACGTTTTCGCGCTCCCCCGACGGCGCTTGCCGCAACCGGGTGAATACGTCCTGCGACGAAGCCGTCTCCTCGGCTTCGGTTTCCGCGGTCGCGGCGAGCAGCTCATCGAGCAGGGGCGGACGCTCTTCCACGGCCTCTTCGAACACGGCCCAATCCATCGCCATGACGACGGCCGAGGTCGCGTCCTGGCGTACCAGCCGGTCCAAGGCCCGAATGCCCTGCTGCGGCGTGAACCAGCGGCCTCCGAGTGCCGAGCGGCGCCGGTCGATGCGCTCCCGCTGCTCCGCCGCCTCGCCGATCTCCGACCAGGCACCCCATGCGATGGCCTGGCCGGCCAGTCCCAGCGCGCGGCGGTGGCCGGCGAGCTGGTCCAGGAAGGCGTTGGCCGCGCTGTGGTTGGTCTGTCCCGGGTTGCCCATCACCCCTACGCGGCTCGAGAAGAGGACGAACATGTCCAGATCGCGGTCCAGCGTTGCGCGGTGAAGGTGCCATGCGCCGAGGATCTTCGGCGACAGGACCCGCTCAAACCGCTCCCAGCTCTGGTTGGTGAGTGCTCCGTCCGAGAGGACTCCCACGCTGTGAATGATGCCGCCGAGGGGTGGCAGATTTCGATCGATACGCGCCAGCATCCGGTCGAGCGCGCCGGTGTCGGTCACGTCCGCCAGCTCCACCTGGACGGTCAAGCCGCGGTCACGCAACGCCCCGATGGTCTCTTCGGCCGTCGCATCCGGTCCGCGGCGTCCGTTGAGCACGATCGTCCCCGCTCCACGCTCCGCCATCCACTCGGCGACGGCACACCCGATCCCGCCGAGGCCGCCCGTCACCAGATAGGTTCGGTCCTGCCGCAGGCGGCCGCCGGTGATCGGCGGCGCCGAGACCGCGATCTTGCCCAGGTGGCGCGCGGATCGCATGAAGCTGAGCGCGGACCCGGCCTCGGCAAGCGGCCACCGGCTGTGAACGATCGGCTCGAGTTCGCCGGTGGAGATGCGCTCCATGATGTCCCGAAGAACCCGCCCGGCCCACTCCGGGTCCGTCTTCTTCACCACGTCCAGCTCCAGGATGTGGTAGGGCACGTCGGGACGCACCGCCGCCATCTCCTCGTAGCTCAGAATGTCCCGTCTGGCCATTTCCACGAACCGGCCGCCGGGCTTGAGGCAGGCCAGGCTGGCGTCGATGTAGCCTTCGCTCGTCAGGCTGTTGAGCACCACATCGACGCCCTCGCCGTTCGTCGCCTGCATGATCTCTTCGCCGAAGGCCGTCGTGCGGCTGTCGAAGACGTGCTTGACGCCCAGTGACCGGAGGTAGTCCTGCTTGGGCGCGCTCGCTGTGGCGAAGACTTCCGCGCCCGCCGCGTGCACCAGCTGGACGGCGGCGAGACCCACGCCCCCCGCAGCAGCGTGCACGAGCACGCGTTCGCCGGGCTCCAGACCCGTGAACTCGAAGGAGAGCGCCGCCGAAACGAACGCGCTCGGGATCGTCGCGAGCCCGGTTGCCGAGATCCCTCGGGGTGCGGGCGCGACCAGTTCCTCGTGCGTGATCATGTCCGGCCCGAACGCGCCGAATCCCATTCCGACTACGTGATCGCCTACGGAGACGCCGGAGACCCCGGAGCCGATCTCGACGATGCGCCCGCACATCTCCCGGCCCAGCAGTCCCTCTTCGATGAACCCGAGTGACCGGAAAACGTCCCAGAAGTTCAGTCCGGCGGCATCGACTTCGACCCGAACCTCTCGCGCCTCGAGGGCGCGCGCGCGCAGTTGCTGAACGTGCGGCCTGTCGAACACTCCACCCTGGTCGGGGGCGAGCACCCACCCCGCCTCGTCGGGAAGGGCCAGCCGCGGCGTCCCGTCTTCGGTTCGCACCAGGCGCGCCACCATGCGGCGGCCCCGACGGTACGCGATGTGATTCTCGACGTCAGGGTACATCAGCTCGTTGGCGAGGTCCGCCGGGGGGGCCATCGGGGCGGGGTCAAGATCGAGCATTCTTGGCTTGAGGTGCGTCGCCTCGCGCTCCACGCCCTTGCCGAAGCCCCACAGGGCCGCGCCGGCCAGGCTGCCTCCGCGCTCGCGCTCCAACACCTGCGCACCGCTTGTCACGAACCACAATCCCTTTTCGGGAGTCGCGCCCGCGTCGGCCACGCCCTGAACCATGGCCAGCGCAGACTCACCTGCCCGTGTCACATCCCGCCACATGCCCTCGGTCGTGGCTTCTTCTCCGGCGCCGTCGAGAGCCACGAGGTGCACCACTCCGCAGAAGGGAACATCGGCGGGCAGATCCTCGATGAGCGTCCGCCACGATTCTCGCCGCTGCATCTCGATCACCGCCGTCGCCACGCCGGAAGCGATCGCATCCTGCAGTTCGGCTTGGGCTCCCTCGGGGCACGCCAGCACCACCGTCTGGTTACGGGCTCGCAGATCCGCGGCCAACCGCGCCGCCAGCCCGGCTGAGAGAGAGTCCACGCCGCCGGCCACCACCCATGCACCCGGGGGCTCTGTCACCTCCGCCGGCCCCTGCGCCACGATCACGCCCTTGTCCGGCAGCATGGCGGTGTCCGCCTCGTCCACGCCCAACACCTCCACCTCGCCGAAACCGGCGTTGCCCAGCGCCTGCCTCCACACCGGCGGGCCCGCAAGTGCGTGGCGGGGGCGGTAGTCGTCGGCAAACCTCCACCACCCGTCGAGCTGTCCGAAGGTCAGGTCCATCCAGCCCAGACCGCTGAGGTTTTCGAGCGCGACCAGGTGTCCGGAGGGCACGAGGAGGCGGCGGCAGTGGTCCAGCGTCTCGTCCAGCGAGCGCGTCGCGTGCAGGACGTTCGAGGCGATGAGGAGGTCGTAGCCGTGCAGGTCGAACCCCTGCCCGATCGGATCCTTCTCGATGTCGAGCGGCCTGTACTCGATGCATCCGCCGCCGTCGCCGAAGCGCGCCTCGGCCTCCGAGAAGAAGCCGGCGGAGATGTCGGTGTACATGTAATCGAACCCGCCGTCCGGGAGCACCGGGAGGATGGAAGCGGTAGCCGATCCGGTGCCGGCGCCGACCTCGATCACGCGAAGACGTCTCCCCCGGGGCAGCGTGTCGACCAGGGCGCGGACCGCCATTTCCAGCATGCGGTTCGCGGCCCGTGCGACCGGGGCCTTGAGGTAGAGGTCGGCGGCGGTCGGCTCACCGCTGCTGAAGAGAAGGGTCAAGGGGTCTTCACGGCCGTGCAGGACCTCGGGCAGGGCGGCTGCCGACCGCCGGAACAGCCCGGTCTCGGTCTGGCCGTGGGCATACCGCCCCAGCATGACGGCGGCGTGCCCGTCCAGGTCCGCGGGCAGATCCGAGGGCCACGGATCCGCGGAACCCAACGCGACGACGAAGGTGCCGTCCTCTTCCTCGCGGAGCGCGCCAGCCCGGGCCGCCATCTCCAGGATTCTCCTGAAGAGGCGGCCGTGTTCGGCCAGGACGCCGAGTCGTTCCCGCAGTTCCTCGCAGTCCACAACCGTACCCGGGGTGCGTTGCCACCCCAACCGGTCCAGTGTTCCGAGCGCGTAGGACCAGGACCACTCTTCCATGTCCCGGAGCAGGGAGTTCCGGTCGTCATGGTCGACACCCGCCTCGGCCAGGTACTCCGACCAGGACTGTGCCCCGGCCTTCACCGCCCCCGGAGCCGGGAAGAAGTCCGCGGCCGGCATCCCATCGGCAAGTGCGCATTCCCGCCAAACGACCTCGTAGAGGAGGTCGCCGACTTCTTCGCCCGCCGAGAGCAGCGAGGCGCGGGTCGCCCGCTTGACCGTGTACCCGCCGACCACCCCGAGCAGCTGGCCGTCGGGATCGCAGATGCGCATTTCGCCGGTCAGGACCTCGGGGGGCTCGCCCGGTTGCGACTCGGCCTCCCGGGACGCCTCGCTCAAACGAACGTGGCTGAAGACCCGCCGCGGCAGCTTGCCGGTCGTGAGCGACAGCCGCTCCCAGCCGAAGGGCAGGAAGGTGACTCCGCCATGGGGTCCGCCCAGGTCGCGCGCCGCGCCCATGACCTGGAAACACCCGTCCAGAACCAGTGGGTGGACGTCGAGCCCGCTCCCCCCGGCGCCCTCGGGCAGGCGCACCTCCCCCAGCGCCTCGCCCGGACCGGACCAGAGGCCGCGCAAGGTCTGGAAGAACGGACCCAGACCGACGCTGCTCTCCGTACGGGCGCGGTAGTAGGCCGCTACGTCAGACGGGGAGAGCCCCGCCCTGAGCTCCTCCAGGTCAATCCGCTCGACAGGATCGCGCGCCGTGCCATCCAGCGGCAGCCGGCCCTCCACATGCACCGCCCAGTCGCCGCCTGCCTTGCTGTAGATCCGGAAGCGCCGCGACGACACCGGTTCCGGCGCGTCCAGGATGAACTGGATCGTCCGCCCCTCGTCTCCATCCTCGGCGCCCTTCGGGAACACCAGCGCACTGTGCAGCTGCATGTCCTCCACGACAACCGGCCCGCCGCCCAGCAGCGCGGACGCCGAAGCGGCCATGGTTCCGTACAAGGCGCCGGGCACAACCACCTGACCGAACACCCGGTGGTCTTCGAGCCACCGCGGGTCCGCCACGAAGAGCTCCGACTCGAAGGTGACCTCGCCACCCGCTGAGTCGTGGCGAAGACCGAGCAGGGGGTGACCGGCGCCCCCGCGCTGGCGTTTCGGCGCGTCAAGCCAATGGTACGTCCGCTGGAACGGGTAGCCCGGCAGCGAGATTCGCCTGCGCGATTCCCCCGCAAAGAGGGCCTCGAAGCGAATCGGGAGCCCCGCTTCGAACGCGGCGGCGGCCGCGGTCGCAAAACCGCTGCCGCCTCCTGCTCCGGCACCCTCTTCCGGGGGCCCGGCAAGCGTTGCCAGGACGTGCGGTGCCGAAGTGCCGGATGATTCCGGCCAGGCGGCAAGCGCCATGGGTCCCAGAACGGTTCGCGGACCGATCTCGACGACCAGATCCACTCCGGAATCGGCCAGGGTTCGGATTCCGCTGGCGAACGCGACCTTTTCGCGCGCGTGCCGCCTCCAGTAGGCCCCGTCCAGCCGACTCCCGGAATCGACCGCGCGGCCCGTGAGGTTGCTGACGAATGTTACGTCCGGCTGCTCGACGGCGACGCCGTCCAGGGACGCTTCGAGGTCGTCCAGGATCGGGTCTGCCAGCGCGCTGTGGAACGCCTTCGCCGTGTTGAGGCGCACCACGCGGACGTTCTCCGAATCGAAGCGCTCCGAGATCGCTTCGATGCCTGTCACGGGACCGCTCACTACCTGGTGGGTCCCGTTGTCCCCCGAAATGCTCACGGGGGCGGAGGACGACGCAGCGTTGAAGGCCTCAACCTCGGCTGCCACCGTTTTCGGCGGCGCGAACACGGCGGCCATCGCACCCGCTTCCATGCCGGACATCAGCGACCCGCGCGCGCACGCGAACCGCATTCCGTCAGCGAGGCTGAACACCCCCGCCGCCTGCGCGGCGGCGATCTCCCCGACGCTGTGCCCCAGCACAACATCCGGGCGCACGCCCAGGCTGGACCAGAGCGCCGTCAGCGCGCACTCCAGCGCGTACAGGGCGGGCTGCTCCCAGGCCGTGTCTCCAAGATCCCCCACCGCCCCGGACCTGCCGAACATGACGTCGAGCAGGGAGGTTCCCCGCACCTCCCGGAACACCTCCTCGCAACGATCCAGGAGCACCCTCGCCACCGGCTCGCTCTCATGGAGTGCGCGACCCATCCCCGCCCACTGGCTCCCCTGACCGGTGTACGCAAAGGCCACCCTGGACGTCGCCCGCGCTTCCCGGTCGACGGTCGCCCCCACGACGGCTTCCAACGCTTCGCGCAGGGACGCGGCGTCGTGAAACACGACTCCGGCGCGGCGATCGAAGTGGCACCGGCCCACGCTCGCCGTCCACGCCGCGTCGGCGAGCAGCGACTGCGGCGGGGTCCCTGTCGCGGAAGCACCCGCCTCCAGTTCGTCGAGCCAGGCCAGGTGTCGGCCAGCCAGTTCGCAGAGCGCGGAGCCGGACCTCGCCGACAGGGGCAACATGCGCGTAGCGCGGGGTCCGGCCGCACCGGCTGGCAACGGCAGCTCCGCGGCCGCGCGGGGCAACGAAACAGCGACAGCTTGCGGGGCTCCCGCAGGCTTGGAATCATCCGCGGATCCGACGACCGGTACCGTCGGCCGTGCCCCCTCCGGCCCCATGTACTCCTCCACCACGGCGTGCGCGTTCGTGCCCGAGATACCGAAACAGTTGACGCCTGCAATGCGCGGTGCGCCGGTCCGATCCGGCCACTTCATCGTGCTCGTGGTCACCTGGAGCGGCAGGTTTTCCCACTCGATGGCCGGGTTGGGGTCCCGAAAATGCAGGTGCTTCGGAATCACGCCGCGCCGAACAGCCAGCGCCGCCTTGATCAGGCTGACCACCCCCGCCGCCGACTCCAGATGACCGACGTTGGTCTTGACGGAACCAATCAGGAGCGGCCGGTTCGCCGCGCGGCCGCGGCAGTAGACGCTGGACACGGCGTCGATTTCGATTGGATCGCCCACCTCCGTGCCGGTTCCGTGCGCCTCGACGTAGTCCACATCCAGCGGATCGACCCCGGCGGCGGTCAGCGCGTCTTCCATGACCTCTTCGAGCGCGGGCGTGTTGGGGACGGTGAGGCCCACGCCGGTGCCCCCGTGGTTCACCACCGAACTCCGGATCAGGGCCCAGATCCTGTCCCCGTCCCGCTCCGCCTCGCTGAGCCGCTTGAGCACGACGACCCCGCAGCCCTCCGCGCGCACGTACCCGTCCGCCGACGCATCGAAGGTCTTGCATTGCCCGACCGGCGACAGCATCATCGCGTCGGCGCGCAACTCATAGATGCGGCCATTCAGGATGGCCTGCACCCCGGCCGCAATCGCCAGGTCGGCCTTGCCCTGCTGCAAGTCCGCCACCGCATCGTTGATCGCGACCATCGCCGATGCGCAGGCGGCGTCCACCGCCTTGCACGGACCTCTCAGGCCCAGGTTGAAGGATACCCGCCCGGCGGTGCCGTTCAGATTGGTTCCGCTGAGGGCGTACAGGCAGGATGCGGCCTCGGCAGGCTTTTCCGACTCCACGACCAGCATGCGGTACTCGTCGTTGCTGATCCCCGTGTAGACGCCCGTTCGGCTCTCCCTGAGCGTATCGGGATCGATGCCCGCGTCTTCCAGGGCCTGCCAGGATACCTCCAGCGTCATCCTCTGTTGGGGGTCGAGCAGCTTGGCCTCAACCGGCGAAATCCGGAAGAACGACGCGTCGAAGTCCTCGATGTCGTCGACGAAGGCCCCGAAGCGGCATCCCTCGCCGTGATACGATTCGTCGCCGAAGAGCATCCCCCAACGCCCCTCGCTGGACCCCTGCGCGCGTTCGGTGACGGCGTTGCCGCCCTCCTCCAGCAGCTTCCAGAAGGACTCGATGTCGTTGGCGCCGGGGAATCGGCAAGCCATGCCCACGATTGCGATGGGCTCCGGAACACGGGACATGCATCAAACCTAGAAGAACACGTTCGCCGACAGGAACACCACCCGCGGCAACGCGCCGAACTCGGAGCGCAGCGACAGGTCCACCCCGTCCAGCAGCGGTTCCTCGCCCGCGCCCACAAACGCTCCCGCGTTCAGCGACACGCTTTCGCTGACCGAGTACGCCAGACCCGGCGCCACGATGAACGAGCCGTCACGGAGACTGGCCAACACCAGGTTGCTGGCCGAGACCAGCGGATGGAGCGGATACGACAGCTGCACCGCGCCCACGTCACGACCCAGCACCTGCATTTCGCCCTGGCCGAACGCGCGGCTGCGCGCCACGTCGATCAGCCCGTCCGGTAAGGTGGCACCCAGTCCGTCGCGCTGGTACTCGATCACCACATAGAGGTCCCGCCCGGCCACCGGCAGCGTCCGGTCCAGACCCACGGTGCCGCGCACCACCAGCACGTCCTCCAGATCGCGCACCCCGGCTTCCGCGCGCAGCGCCCACAGACCGACCGAACCGCTCATGAACACCGCCGCGCCGAAGGTGTCGTGCACGGCCCCGCCCCACGCGCCCAGATCCCAGCCACGCACGTTCGAACTGGCGCGCCCGATCATTGTCAGCGTTTCGCGGTCGCCGATCCGCGCCGGCCGCGCCACAACCTCGAACTGCGTGAAGGAACCGCGGTAGTAGCGCAGGCGGGCCGCGTCCACCCCGGTGCGGTACTCGCGGAAGGGGTCCGCCGGATCGAAGGGCGAAAAGGGGTCGGCCGGGGTGAGAATCAGCGTTGTCGCCCAGGAAACGGGCTGCCGTCCGATCACCAGGTCCGCGCTGCTACCCAGGTCGATTCTCGCACTGAGCCGGTCGACGCGGTGCCTCCAAACCGCCCGCTCGCCCGAACGAATCTCGCCGCCCAGCGACAGCCAGTCTCCGCCGGACGCGCTGCCCGCAGCGGTGAAGAGCTGGGCGCCCAGCGCACCCCGCTGCCTGAGCGTCAGCGTGTGCTCGTACGCCGCGTCCAGGCGCACGGCACCGGCCGACCCGTTCCACATGACCCGCAGCCGCTGGAAGTCCGAGACCCCGGCGGGCGCGAGCGCGCTCTCGGCGACGCTCGTGAAGAGGTTCAGATAGTACCCGGACAGCCCCGGTCGCTGGGCATCCGCGCGCCCGGGAAGCCCCGCCGCCGCCAGCAGCACCGCCAGGGCGGCCATCCACCGCATTGCCGGGGCCGGCCGCCGCACCGGCACGGCCGCGCCCCGCATCGGCACGACCACACCCCGCATTGCCACGACCACGCCCCGCAACGCCAGCGCCGCCCGCGACCTCGCCCGGCCGCTACCCCGCACCACCGGCGAAGACCTCCTCTGCGACGCGCCCGTCCACCAGCCGGATCAGCCGGCTTGAGCGCTCCATCACCACCGGATCGTGCGTCGAGAACACGAACGTGGTCCCGTTGTCGCGGTTCAGCTGCTCCATCACGTCGAGCAGCGACTCCGCCGTGGCCGAGTCGAGGTTCGCGGTCGGCTCGTCGGCCAGCACAATGGCTGGATTCCCCAGCACCGCGCGCGCCACCGCAACCCGCTGCTGCTGGCCGCCCGAGAGCTTCGGAGGGCGGCGGTCCTCGAGACCCGCCAGCCCGATGTCGCCGAAGAGGCGCCGCACCCGTTCCCGGCGCTCGCGTGCAGGCACGCCCTGCAGCAACAGCGTGAACTCCGCATTCTCCAGGGCGCTCAGCACCGGCAGGAGGTTGTAGGACTGGAAGACGAAACCGATCCGCGACAGCCGCACCTGCGCAATCTCCCTGTCCGGCAGCGCCGAGATCTCACGGCCCTCGATCCACACCCTGCCCCGCGTCGGGCGGGTCAGTCCTCCCAGCAGGTTGAGGATCGTGGTCTTCCCGGACCCCGACGGCCCCGCCATGGCCACGAATTCGCCCGGCGCCACCTTGAGGTCCACGCCCCGCACCGCTTCGACCGGGCGGGGCTCCTGCGGGTAGATCTTCCACAGTCCCTCGGTGCGCACGGCCTGCTCGGCATTGGCACGCACCTCGTCGCCGGAATCGAACGTCGTCCTCATTCACTCCACCTTCACGGATTCGGCCGGATCCAGGCGCGCCGCCTGCCACGCCGGATAGAGCGACGCGGTCAGTCCGATCACCGCGGTGAACGCCACGCTCTGACCCAGGTGCTTGAGCTCGATTGAGGGGTGCATGACGGGATCGAAGACAATGCCCCCAAACGTGATGTCCGCCGGCATCAGCTCCGTCAGGTCCAGTCCGTTGCGGAAGAAGACCCAGACCAGACCGAATCCGAGCGCCACGCCCAGCACGCCGCTCGCGGCCGTGAGCAGCACCCCCTCGACAAAGACCACGACCCCGGTCTCCGAACCGCTCAGGCCGAGCGAGCGGAGCAGGCCCAGTTCGCGCTTGCGGTGCAGCACCGACATGAACACCGCATTGAGGATCGCCAGCGTCACGATGGCGAAGAGGATGAGGTGGAAGACCCAGTCCCCGGCGTCGTCGATCTTCACCGCCGAGTAGAGCTCCCGGGCGCTCTGGGGCCACCCGACCACCTCGATCCCCGAACTCTCCAGGCCGGCGCGCGCTTCGGCGAGCACCGGCTCCGTGAGGTTCGAGTGGGGCAGAATCACCGAGACGCTCGTCGCACCCTCCACCCCCAGCCAGCTCCTCGCCGTCGCCAGCGGTATGTGCACCAGCGACTCGTCGAGCTCGTCCAGCCCGGTCCGGTACATTCCCACGACGCGCACCAGCTGGCCTCCGATCTCGCCCGACGCCAGCTGCGCGGTCAGCACCATCCTCGATCCCGTCCGCACGCCAAGCCGCGCAGCCATCCCGGCACCGATGAAGGCGTGCAGGCGGTCGCCGTCCTGCAGATACCGCCCATTGGCGGGGTCCATGCCAAGCTCGGAGAACGCGAGTTCCGCCACCGGGTCCACGCCCACGATCAGCGCCGGCAGCGCCCCGTCGGCGGACGACGCCAGGCCGCGCGTGGAGACCCGCACCGTCGTCGCCCAAGGTCCGGCAAGCGGGTTCCCCGTGGCGGCTTCCAGCGACGCCGCAAGCTGTTCGGCGGTCAGCCGGTCGTCCAGACTCCCGCTGTCGCGGTGGCCGGGGGCGTTGAAGGAGATGTGTCCCGACGCGAGCCGTACGCCTGAGTCGATCCAGTCCTCGTGCGCCCCGTCGGCCAGCGTGCGGGACAGAATGAGAAGCGCGAGTCCGACGGTCATGGCGGCCGCCGTGAGCGCGCTTCGGCGCAGCTCGCGTCCCAGGTTGCGCAGTGCGAGCCAGACCAGGGTGGGGAAGCGGATCATCGGTCGGCCAGCACGTCGGCGGGAAGCAGACGGGCCGCTCTCCAGGCGGGCAGGAGAGCCGAGACGATCCCCGTGCCGAGAAGCGCCACGGCGCTCACCAACGGTTCCACCAGGGAATACTGAACGGTCAGCAGCGGCCGGATCGCCGAGCCCATGAAGCTGTAGGTGCCGACGAACGCGCCCAGGTCGATCGGATTCGCGCGGACATAAGCCAGGATCGGAAGCGCCAGCGCCGCGCCCGCGGACAGCGCAACGACCCCGAGCAGAAGACCCTCGTAGACGACGATCCGTCCCAGCGCCCCGCCCGAAGTCCCCAGCGCACGCGCCACGGCGAACTCGCGGCGGCGCTCGAAGGTGGCCAGGAGCATCGTGTTGGCCACCCCGAAGATCGCCATTCCGAAGATGATGACGGCGACGATCCAGTTCATGGCTCCCGCCATGTTCACCACGAAGTAAAGCTGCCCGAGGAAGACCGACCACGGCTCGGTGACCAGGTCCGGCGAGTGAACCGCGACCGCATCCGCGACCGCCCCCGCCACCGCTTCCGCCACGGCGTCGGCGTCACGGACACGATCGACCGATATCGCGACCTCGTGGATCCGGCCCCGGTCCATGGCCAGGAAGTCCTGGAGCGTGCCCATCTCCAGCAGCGCGTAGCTGTCGTCGAAACCGCCGAGGTCCATGCGGTAGATTCCGGACACGGCAAAGAGGCCGTTCCCCGTCGACCCGTCGGCCGCGGGCGCGACCAGCACCGCCTCGTCACCCACCCCGATGCCGACCCTCCCGGCCAGATCGGTGCCTACCGCGACCTCGCCCGGCCCCGGCATCCCCCCCTCCACGAACACGCTCGCAAAACGGCTGACGCGCGCCTCGCGCACCGGGTCCACACCCATCAGCACGGCACCCACGGTCTCGTCCCCCGAGCTGACCAGCCCACCGCCGTAGACGCGGGGCGCGACCCCCGCCACCCCCTCCTGCCCCTCGGCCGCGGCGACGAGAGCGCCCACATCCACGCCCTCCCGGCCCCCCATCGTGTCATGAATGCTACGCTCGGGACGATATCCCTCGGCGTGGATCTGCACCTGCCCGGACACCACCTCGGTGCCGTTGGAGACCATCTCCTCCAGCATGCCGTTCATCAGCCCCATCATCAGGACCGCGGCGACAAAGCCGAAGGACAGCGCCGACGCCGTCAGGAGCGTGCGACGGCGATTCCGCCACAGGTTCCGCCACGCCATCCGCCACCAGATGTCCCGGACGCCGACGGTCACGGCGCCCCGATCCGGCGGCTCATTGGCGCGCCCGCAGGTTGCGCAGACTGAAGAACTCCTCGTCGAGGCCCACGTCGAACGCGAGATCCAGGTACGTGATGACGGTGCGCTCCTCGTCATCCGCCGGCTCGATCACCATGCGCGATGGAACCATTCTTCCGCCCATCGTCCGGAATTCCCCGAAGGACATGGTCCGCGCCAGCGTTCCGTCCTCGTCGTAGTAGTGCGTCCACAGGGGCATCCGGTCGCGCTTGCGGACCCGCTGCTCGATCCGGCCCCAGATCACCGGCGCCTCGGGCCTGGGCGTCATCGTGAACTCCCAGACGGCCTCGCCGTCCCGGTCCCCCTCGTACGAGATCACGATGTCGTAGTCGTCGATGAGCCGGCTCTCCTTGACGAGGTCGTCGTTCGTGACGTGGGAGCCCATCCAGGAGCCCAGCATCATCGAGGGCGGGATCTTGATCGTGCGATCCGCCCGGGGCAGGTAGTTCCAGACCTCGTTGTCGACCTTCAGCGTGGCCGTGCCGGCTTCGCGCGCCGGGCTTTCCACGCGGATCAGCGAATAGTCGGTACCGAGCGACCAGACCTCCATTTCGAGCGAACGCGACCAGTGCTCCGTGTCGATCTCCATGCGCATGCTGCCGGCGCTCGACGCGCCGCGCATGAGGCGATCGACCTCATCGATGATCTCCAGCACCTCCGGGTCGGTCTGAGCCGCCGCGGGCGGGGCGACAACCGCGGTCGCCACGCCAACCGCAGCCGCCGCAACCGCCACAGCCGCAACCGGCGCAACCGCCGTGAGGATGAACGGGATCGCTGCCTTCGTCATGCTTGCCTCCCCAAACCGGGTAACCCCTCAAACTGGCCCGACTCCGCCCGAAATACTATTGTGGCGCGCCGCCCGGAAGCCAAATTCACAGGAGTGTCTCATGGTGACAGTCACCGCCCTCTGGGCGCCCATCCTGCTCTCCGCCCTGGTCGTGTTCGTGGTCAGCGCCATGGTGTGGATGGTCATGCCTCATCACAAGGACGACTTCGCCCGCGCCGACGACGAGGACGGACTGATGGACGCGGTCCGCGTGGGCGCGGTCGACCCCGGCATGTACATGTTCCCGCACGCGCCGGACCGCGACATGAACAGCGAGACCTACCGGGAACGGCTGCGCGTCGGCCCGGTCGGCATCCTGCGCGTCCGGGATCCGCAGAGCGTCCTCGACATGAAGCCGGCGATGGCCAAGTCGATTCTGCTCTACCTCGTGGTCGGCGTCTTCGTCGCCTACCTGGCGTCGATCGCGCTCGATACCGGCGCCTCCTTCCTGTCCGTCTTCCAGGTCACGGGCACCGCGGCCTTCATGGCCTACGGGTTCATCGGCTACCAGGAGAGCATCTGGTTCGGACTGCCGGGCTCCGTCGCCTTCAAACACAGTATCGACGGTCTGGGGTACGCCATCCTCACGGCCGGCATCTTCGGCTGGCTGTGGCCCTCGTAAGCAGTCCAACCCTCTCGTAAGCAGTCCAACCCTCTCGTAACCCACCCACCAGGAAACCCACCACATGAGCGACATCGTCTACGAAGCCGACATCAGGATCGAGCGCGTGCGCGGTCCGGAACGGCGCGCCTACATACCCGCGCACGACGGAGCCGTCGAGTTCGGCGTGCACGGGGCGATCGCCGAGCACTACGGCGTCCGCCCGCGCACCGAGACCTCCACCACCCTCGACTACGTGATCGCCGCGACAGGCGGCTGACTCGTCGGCACCTTCGGAGGCGTGCTGGAGGCACGCGGGATCGATGCGTCGGGCGGCAGGCTCACGGCGGAAGTACAGGGGAAGGTCGGCAAGGAGGACGGTGTGCTGGTCATTCGCCGGATCCACTGCAAGTACCTGCTGCAGGCGGACAGGGCGGACGGCGTGGACGAGGCAGCCATTCAGCGGGCCTTCGACCTGCACCCCATGCGATGTCCCGTCTATCGGACGCTGTATCAATGCATCGAGATCACCACGGAGCTGGCCCTCGTCTGACCCGCCGCCGCTGGCTCAGGCTGGCCGGCGGCGCGCTGGCCTCCGGTTGGGCGGCCGGCTGCGCGGCCCCGCGGGCGGCAAGGTGGGCGTGGAGCGAACCGGCCCGCGCGCGCGTCGCCCCGGCGCTGGTGTCGCCGGACCGGGTGATCCGGGTCGTGGCCGGGCTGCGTCCCTACCGCCCCGCCGGGTTCGTGGTGCGCGCCGAATCGTTCGAGGACAAGCTGCTCGTGCACAACTACGGGCACGGCGGCGGTGGCGTCAGCCTGTCGTGGGGAACCGCCGAGATGGCGGCCGACCTGGTCGGCGACGCCGGCGCGGAGGGCGACATCGCCGTCCTCGGAGCGGGCGCGGTCGGCCTCGCCACGGCCCGCCTGCTGCAGCGCCGCGGACGCGCGGTGACCATCTACGCCCGCGACCTTCCCCCCAACACGACCTCGAACATCGCGGGCGCGCAGTGGTCGCCGACCTCCGTATCGGACAGCCTGGACGGCCCCTTCGGCGACCGCTTCGAACGCGCCGCGCGCCTGGCGCATCGCCACTTCCAGACCCTCGCCGGCCCCGACTACGGCGTCCGCTGGGTCGACAACTACTTCCCCTCGGACAGGCCGATGCGCGTCGCCGACTACATGGCCCGCATCCGGGACCTCTACCCGGAGTGGGAAGACCTCGAGGGCGACGAACACCCCTTCCCCACCCGCTACGCCCGCCGCGTCGCCACAATGTTCATCGAGCCGCCCCGCTACCTCCGTGCGCTTCTCCGCGACGTCCGCATCGCCGGAGGCCGCGTCGTCGTGGGCGAGATCGCGAACCTGCGGCAGCTCGCCGCGCTCCCCGAGCCGGTCGTCGTCAACTGCACCGGTCTCGGAGCCGGCAAGCTCTTCGGCGACACCTCGATGGTCCCCGTCAAGGGCCAGCTCGTGGTGCTCAGGCCCCAGCCGGACATCGACTACCTGACCGTCGGAGGCGGGCGCTTCTCGACGCGGGGAAGCCAGTACATGTTCCCCCGCACCGACGGGATCATGCTCGGAGGCACGTTCGAGCGCGGAGTCGCCACCCTGGAGCCCGATCCGGCCGAGACGGAGCGCATCGTGCGCAATCACCGTATGTTCTTTCAGGCGATGGATGAGAAGGCCAGCGCGATGAACCCTTGACGCCGGACTGCTCGTAGTGCTCAGATCCACTCCCCATGCGTGAGTCGCCGACACCCGGCCGGAGGGACACCAACCCAAGGGACGAAGTTCATGGTCCAGATCCTCAAGACGATCGCACGCGTCATCCTGAGTTGGCTGCTGAAGAAAATCTGATCGCGCCCGCTGGCCCAGTGGCGCCCACCAGCCCGATCGCGCCGGCCAGCCCCCCGATCGTGCCCGCCCGCGTCGCAGCCCCGCTCGCCGCCGGCATCCTGCTCGCCGCCGGCATCCTGCTCGCCGCCGGCATCCAGCTCGCAACCGCAATCCCCGCCTCCGCGCAACTCCCCCGCGCGGTCAACGGCCAGGATCTCGCCGACGCTCCCGGCGAAGCGATCTACGCCGCATCCTGCGCCAACTGCCACGCCCTGGACGGCACCGGCCTCCCTCCGTCGCTGCTCGCTTTCGAAGAGGAGGTCCCCGACTTCACCGACTGCGACTTCGCCGCCCGCGAACCCGACGCCGACTGGATCGCGGTGGCCCACGAAGGCGGGCCCGTGCGCGGCTTCAGCGAGATGATGCCCGCCTTCCGCGGCGCGCTCACCGAAGAACAGCTGGGCCGCGTGATGGGCTACATCCGCACCCTCTGCACCGACCCGAACTGGCCGCGCGGCGAGCTGAACCTGCCACGCCCGCTCCTGACCGAGAAGGCGTATCCGGAGGATGAATGGGTGGTGGAGACGGGTTTGGATCTGGAGGGCGAAGGCTCCGTCACGGGAGCATTCGTCTACGAGCAGCGGTTCGGACCGCGCAGCCAGGTGGAGGTCGTCATCCCCTACGCGTGGGTATCCGGTCACGGTGGCGACCACCCTGGGGAACACTCCCACGACCACGGCAGCACGGGATCGCAATCGAGCCAGGTGTGGCGCCACGGTCTCGGCGATGTCGCGCTGGGAGTGAAGCACGCCCTCTATCACGACTTCGACGCGGGCACGATCTTCTCGCTCGGCGGCGAGGTCATCCTCTCCACGGGCGACGCAGGCGCCGGCCTGGGGGCCCCCGGCAGCGCGCTGGAGGCGTTCGCCGCCTTCGGCCAGATCCTGCCCGGCGACGCCTTCCTCCAGGCGCACGCCGGCCTCGAGGCCCCGCTGTACGCAAGCGGCGCCAACGAGACGTTCGGCCGCGTCGTGCTGGGACGGACGTTCACGGAGGGACCGTGGGGACGCGCGTGGTCGCCCATGCTGGAGGTGCAGGCCAAACGCGACCTTGAGTCGGGGGCCGAGACGCGCCTGGACGTGGTTCCCCAGTTCCAGGTGTCGCTCAACACCCGGCAGCACGTGCTGGCCAACTTCGGCCTGCTGGTTCCGATGGCCGAAGGCGACGGGGCGTCCCGGCCCATGCAATTCGTCGCCTACGTGCTGCTCGACTGGTTCGACGGCGGGTTCTTCGAGGGGTGGTAGCGATGCGGAAGCCGAGACGCGGACTCACGGGCACGGGACTTCGGGTCGCGTGCGCGGCAGCGCTGACCGTCGGCGGCGTTCTGGTCACGGCCGGCGCGTCCTCCACGGCAAGGGACGCCCCGCAGGCCGCGCGGGCCGACGCGCCGCATGCCTCTCCGACCGACCCTGGCACCTCTCCGACCAAACTTGGCGCCTCCTCGCCCAACCCTGACGTAACGTTAGGGTTAGCGGAAAAGTTCCGCACCGCCGACCGCTGCATCGCCTGCCACATGGGCGTCTCCGCCTCCGACGGAACCGACGTGTCGATCGGATTCGACTGGCGCGCGTCCATGATGGCCAACGCCGCGCGAGACCCCTACTTCCAGGCGGCGGTGCGGCGCGAGATCATGGACCATCCCGAGGCGGCCGCCGAGATCGAGGCCGAGTGTGCCCGCTGCCACATGCCGATGGCGACGATCGCGGCGCTGCAGGAGGGCCAGCCCGGCGCGGTGTTCGCCAACCTGCCCATCGGCGACGCGGAGGGCGCCTACGCCGACCTCGCCGCCGACGGCGTGTCGTGCGCGCTGTGCCACCAGATCCAGCCCGACGGCCTGGGCACGGAGGAGACCTTCACCGCCCGCTTCAACGTTTCAGCTGAAACGTTTCCCGAGGGGCGCCCGGTCTTCGGCCCCTTCGAGCCCGACGAGGGCGGCGTGGGGATCATGCACTCGGCGACCGGGTTCCGCCCCACACTGGGCGAGCACGTCACCTCGTCGGGGCTGTGCGCGTCATGCCACACGGTGATCACCCACGCGGTGCGGCCCGGCGGTTCCGGCCCGGGCGGTCCCGGCCCGGGCGGGAGCGGCCCCGCGTTCCCCGAGCAGGCGCCCTACCTGGAATGGCAGGCGAGCATCTACGCCGACGGCGCCGAGCGCGCGCACAGCTGCCAGGACTGCCACATGCCGGAGGTCGGGGAGGACGTACCCGTCACCCGCGTGCTGGGCCGCGCCCGCCCCGAGGTCTCCCGGCACGTCTTCCGCGGCGGCAACTTCTTCATGCTGCGGATGCTGAACCGCTACCGGGAGGAACTCGGCGTCACCGCGCTCCCCCAGGAGATGGAACTCGCGGCCGAACGCACCGCCGACCACCTTCGCACGGCGACCGCCACCGTCGAGATAGCCGGCGTGGGCGTCGGCGGAGGGCGGCTCGAGGCCACGGTGGCGGTGCGCAACCTGGCCGGCCACAAGTTCCCGACCGCCTATCCTTCGCGGCGGGCGTGGCTGCGGTTCGCGGTCACGAACGCATGGGGAGAGCGCGTGTTCGAATCGGGCGCGTTTTCCTTCGACGGCAGCGTCACCGGCGACGACCACGACGCCGACGGCACGAGCTACGAGCCTCACCACACGGTCATCACGTCACCCGACCAGGTGCAGATCTACCAGGCCGTCATGGTCGACGCGGCCGGCGCGGTCACCACCGGCCTCATGTCGGCCGAGCGGTGGGTGAAGGACAACCGCATCCTCCCCGACGGCTTCGATCCGGACCGGGCCGACGCCCGCGTGCAGGTCGTCGGCATCGCCGCGGGCGACCCGGACTTCACGGCGGGCTCCGACCGCACGCACTACACGGTCCCGGTGAACCCGGCGGACGCGCCCTTCACCGTGGAAGTCGAACTCTGGTTCCAGCCGATCGGCTACCGCTGGGCCCACAACCTTGCGGCGTACGATGCCCCCGAAACACGCCGTTTCGTGCAGTACTACCGCGAAATGGCCGCAGGGTCGGCGCTGCTGCTGGCGCGGGATGAGGCGGTGAGCGACCCTGGCTGAGGCATGCCAATGCAATGCACGGCGGTGTTCCGGAGGGTTCCTGAAGGCTACATCGCCTTCATTGAGGAGTTTCCCGGTGCCAACACCCAAGGCGCCTCCCTTGAAGAAGCCCGGTCGAACCTTCGGGAAGCCGTCGCATTGGTGATCGAAGCCAACCGTGAAATGGCCCGCGAAGACGCCGACGGCGATGCGGTCATCAGAGAGCCCATTACCGTCACGGCGTGAAGCGCCAACTGAGGCAGGCGACAGTAGGAGCATCGAGGCGTCGATTGCGACCGTCATTCGCGAAGTTCTCCGTGCCCCGCGGTCTGCTTACCGTGCCGATCGAGCAACACCGGAATCCTGTTTCCGACGCCCCCCACGCGGACGACCACACCGACTCCGTCTCCCGCGAACCAAGCCATTTGGAACCAACTGCCACTCAGCGCGGATCGCCTACCTGAAGTGAGCCCCGGCCGGCACGTTTGCGCGGGAGGGCACGAAGGCGCCTGCCCCCACCCGGGCGCGCTGTCCGAGCGTGACCATCTTGTCGATCGTGGCGCCACGGCCGATCACCGACTCGCGCCCGGCCACGACCCTGTGGGCCACCTTCGCACCGGCGCCGACGACCGTGTGCTTGCTCAGGCGGGTCCGGTTGCCGACAAAGGCGTCCTTGCCGACGGTGACGCCACCGAACAGCGTGGCCCGCATCTCGACGTGCGCTCCGTCGTCAACGTGCACGCCGTTGCCGACGATGACCCTCGACATGACTGCGGCACGGATGCCGATGCGCACGTTTTCGCCCGTCTTCGCATGCGCGGCCAGCCTCGCGCCGGGTTCGATGACCGTGTCCTCGCCCACGACCGCGCTCTCCTCGATGGTTGCGAAGTCGCCGACGGTCACGTTGCGCCAGAGAATGGCGCGATCCCCGATCCTGACGTGAGCCCCGACGGTCACACCGTACCCGACGATCGCCTGCGCACCCAGAACGGCCGTCGGGTGGACGGTAGCCGTCGGGTGGACGATTGCGGTCGGGTCAACGCTGATCATGTCGATAGCGGGCTTCCTGGTGGACGGGGTTGCCCCCGCCCGGCGAACCGGGCGGGGGCGTTGCAACCGCTCGAGCTTCAAAACCGAAGCTCTCGGTCTCCAAACCGTGCTAACTCACGGTGCCGTCGTCGGTGCCTGCGGTACTGTTTCCGACCGCATTTACCGCGCGTACCTGCACGTCATATGTGCCGGCCGCCAGCCCCGTCAGTGTCTTGGCTCGGGCATCGCGACCTCCCGCGACATCGGCCCATTCATCCGAGGCCGTGAATGTGGCGGCGGTACCGGCAGCGGCGCGCTTCTTGTAGCGGATTTGGTACTTGGTGATGGGAGTGGGATCCCCATCGAGGATACCAGCAGTAGTGGTAGAAACCACCTCAGCCCACGTAACCGTTATGTCGGCTGTGGTCTCACCCGCGCCCAGGGTAGCGTCGGGTACAGTTACGGTCGGCGCATCCGGCACAGCGTCATCGTCGGTGACGGTCAACACTGTTCCGGTGGCGCCGCCCAACTGTGCGGCGTCCCGGTCAGAAGCTTCAGCGGGTACCAGCGTCGCGCGAATCTGGGCGGTGGCGTTATCCTCCTGATCGGTCGTGTTGTTGACCGCCGTGACCTTGACATTCTTGCTCGTCTCCGTCGCACCAAAGGTGACCCTCGTCATCGCCAGCGTTATCACGCCGGTGAGGGCTTCTTTGGACGCGCCACTTGGATTGTCAGTGGCGTCAGAGGCAATTGGCTTCACCACCTGCAACATCACGTCGAACCCACTGACTGCCGCAGCGTCCAGAGTGACGGTGAGCGTCGTGTCGTTTGTCGCGTCCTCGCCTGCGGCGGCCGTGTTGGTCTCCGTGATGGTGCCACCATCTATGGCAATCGTCACGCCCGGCCACGGCGTACCGGTGGCGCGAACCGGATCACTATTGCCGGCCTCGCTTACCGCCCGGACCCAGACCTGGTACTCAAGCCCGTTCGTCAGGGTCCCTGGGATCCTGCCTTCCCTGGCTTCCGCGTCGGTCACGCGGGTCGTCCCGTCGTCCTCGAAGAGACCGTTGTCTGCATGGGCGATGTCTGTCCACGCGGTCATCGTTGGACTATTCGAACCACCGGTGACGGGCCGGTACTGGAACTCGTATCCGGTTATGTCCGATGTGCCTACGCTCGATGGGTGCTGCCATTCCAGCGCCAACACTCCGCTCGCGGGCGACGACACCTCGAGGTTCTGCACCGGGTTCGGTGCCCTGTCGTTGTCGATGATCACGAACGTGACGGCGGCTTCGTCGTCCTCATTCTCCGTTGCGTCCTCGGGCGTTATCGTCCCCGTCACGGTCACCGACTCGTTCTTCGAGTCGCTGTCGTCCTCCACGGCCGTGATCGTGACACCGTCACCGCTGCTCGCCTTCTCGCCAGCGGGGATGGTCAGAGAGGTGGTACTCAAGGTGACATGATTGGTGACGCCGCTCGTGCGGCCGGCAATTGCCGCCTTCAAGGTCACCGTGAGTCCACCCGTAGGGGCCTCCTCGTCGGCCGTCGCCGTCAACGTGGCCTCGTCACCCTCGTTCATGTTGCTAACCGGGCTCAGCGTGACCGTCGGCATGATATCTTCGACCGTGACCGCGATATCCTGCGTGGCCGTCTTTGCTGAGCTGCCGGGTGCCCGGCTCGTGGCCGTGACCGTGACATTGTAGACGTTGTTCCCGCCAGCGTCAGCAGCGTTCTCGAAGTCCGCTGCCGTTGCAAACGACAACGCGCCTGTGGAGGAATTGATGGCCAGGAGCGTCATGTCCGCCCCACCGGTGATCTCATAGGTGACCGCGTCACCGTCGGGATCCGTTGCTTCCACCGTGCCGATCGCGGTCTGGTTCTCGTCAACCGTGAACTCGTCTTCACTGGTGAAGTGCGGCGGGTTGTCCGTGGGCGCATCGCCTCTGCGCACGACCAGGTCGTATGCCTCGTCCACTCCGTCCTCGGAGGTCACCGTGATCCGCACGGTATTCGCTCCGGAGGCCAGCGTCAGTGCGTAACGCACCTCGTTGTCGCGATCACCACTCTTGCGGGCCGCTTTGTCCACGGCGGCGCCGTTGAGCGTCGCGGCCACAGTCTGCATGTCCTCGAGATCGATGGTGAAGGTCAGTGCGGTTTCATCGCCGTCCAAGTAGACGGTGAACGCGTCGACTCCCCCGTCCTTGGTTGCTCGAACCGAAGCATCGGCAGGCGCCTCGATATCGAACTGACTCACCACAAGGTCATTCCCGACCGGATTCGCGCGGTGGGCCATGAACGTGTAGTCGTGGTCGTCGTAGCCATTGTCGGCGGTAACGGACACCGTGATCTCGGTGGCCTTCGCGGCCTTGCCTGCGTCCGTGGTACCGGTCTTGTTGTAGCCCAAGTCGACCGTGGCCACGCCGTCGGCGTTCAGGCGCCAGGTCTTCATGCTGCTGCCTGAGCCCGTGGTCACCTTGGCCGAAGCGTTCTTGGCAACGGTCGGCTTGACCTTCACCGACTCCGAGGCGTAGGTGACCGGATCTGTGCTGACGCCGGCGATCGCCGTGGCGGCATTGCTGCCTTGGTCGCCGATGGTCGCATTGGCGGCCAGGTTGACCGGATCCGCTTCAGGATCGGTCGTGCCCATGACCGAGATGCCGCCGAGATTGTCGTTCGCTTCCCGGCCGTTGTCGTAGACGGCGAAGTTGTTGCCGGCCGCCAGATCCCGCTTGCCCTTCACGAGGGCGGAGTGCATCTCGGCCGAGGCCGTCCCGTCGTCGTCGGGCCTGCCGTTGGCGTCCACGTTCGCCGCCAGGTATCCGGCCTCGCCAACGTAGATCTCGTACCAGCCCTCGAGGAGATCGTCGAACTCCCAGGTGCCGTTGGCCGCAGTCTCTGTGGTCATGGTCGGGAAATCGGTGCGGTTGTATCTTCCGCACCTGTTGCGCCCGGGATCGTACGTCTCGCAACGAATCAGCTCGATCGTGATGTTGCCCGGCTTGCCCGACGCTTCGCGGACGCGGCCCGAGATGGTGCCGTCCGCGTACAGCAGCGCGAAGTTGACGAAGGAGGCTCTGACCGAGCCACTGGCGTTGCGCACCTCGACTCCAATGTTCTCCGTCGTGCCGCCGTCGTAGTTCCAGTACGGCAGAGCGAACTCGCCCTCTTCGGTGGCCGGATACTCGTCGGCTGCAACCTTTCGGGAGAACCCGTCCTTCGCGCTCTCTTCGGCGGCGACGTAGATGCCGGAGCCGGTGGCTCTGACGTAGTATGCGTCGCCGTCGACGACGTTTTCGAAGGCATAGGAGCCGTCATCCGCGGTCTCGGTCGTCGCATGCACCTTGAACGTGGTGTCCTTCTTGTTCGCCGAGACCTTCGTGATCGTCAGGAGTTCGAGCTGGATGCCTGCGACGGCCTCGTCTCCGCGCACAATCTGATCCAGATCGGGATTCAGGTTGTCGCCTTCCTGGCCGTCGTTGGCCACGAAGCCCCTGATGCTCAGTCTGAGCGCGGTCACGTCGGTATTCCAGGTGTGCGACACCGGGTTCCCGATGATGCCGTCGTCCGCGTCGTCGTCCATCTTCTCGTCGTGATAGAACGCGACCCTCATGCTGTCGGCCTTGTTGTCGGCCGTCGCGGGCGTCTGCACCCAGTACTCGCCGTCCTGGACACTGGAAAAGCTGTAGTTGCCCTTCGTCGCCGCGGCCTTGCTGGTCTTCGTGTTCTCGCTCGGGCTGTGCTCGTCGGTGATGGCCCGGAGGTTCACCGTGGCACTGGCCACTCCGGCACTGCGCCGGCTGATCTTGCCGCTCATCGACCCGGAGGTCCACTGGTAGGCGAACGTCGCGCACTTTTCCGCGGACGACGGTGACATCGGGCACAGCTTGACTTCGGAGCCCGCGCCGGCCATGTCGCCGAACGCGCCGACGGACATGCCGTCGTCGAGGTCGCCGCCGTACGTGTCGACATCCCTGCCGTTGCGGTCGCTTTCCGCGTCCACCACGGCCTTGCGGTCCGAGCCTGCATGGAACCGCACCGTGAACTCCTTGTCGGCGGGCAGGTTCGGGAATGTCGCCATCCCGGTCTTGCCGAACGACATGGGGTTCGCGACGTCGATCGTACGCGCACCCTTCGAGTCGAACCTCTTGTACTCGTACCGGGTCAGGCGGCCGCGCGAGTTCTCGACCATCAGCTCGACCTGCATGTCCGCGCTCACCGCCGCGCTCGGCCGCTGGTCTCCACCGTCGACCTTGCTCTGGTAGTTCGTCCAGCCCGGCTCGTCGTCGGTCTCACGGTACACACCGACGGAGAGCGCCTGCGTGGACCACTTCAGGTAGACCGGACCCAGATCGTTCATCTCCATCGAGTTCATGCTGGGGTGCTCGAGCCCCGTATGGGTATGCGTGAGCGTGCCGCTCGCGGCGTACAGCTCGCTGCCGGACTGGCCGGACGGCACCACGACGTTGAACATCGCGGGCAGCATGGCCGGGTCCACCTTGTACGACACCGTACCCCTGCCCATCTCGCCGTCCTTGCCCTCGGTCGGGTCCGTGAGGTTCACCATCTTCGTGGCGTCCTTCGGATCCGGCTTCATCAGCGGCTTGGCACCATCGGCTTTCGGGTCGCCCATGAACACATGCGTCTTCCAGCCCGCCAGCGGCTTGTCGCCACTGCGCGCTTCCATGTCGCTCTTCACCCAGAACTGGAAGTTCGCATGCACGTTGACCAGCGCGGCGACTTCCATTGTGTCGTTCGCCACGTACAGACGCGATGTCGGCGCGTATGCGATCTCGACGTACTCGTTGCCCGACACCACCAGATCGTCGTGCCCGGTCGCCATCGCCCTTACGAAGACGATGTTGTCGTTGCCGGCCGGTCCGATGTTGTCGGCCCGCGCGAAGCTGAACGATGCCGCGCCCATGTCGTCGGTCGTGGCCTCGCCCAGCATGCCGGTGCCGTCGGCCCGGGCATACAGCGCCAGTTTCACGCCCGCGACCGGAAGGCCGAAGTGGCCGCCTCCGCCCATCCGGGCACCGGTCGCCACTGTCTGCATCGTGATCCGGAACGGGAAGTTGGCCGTGGCCATTCCGCCCGCGGCAACCTCCACGACCATCGACTCGCCGACGAACGCGACGCCTGCCGCGGCGAGACCCGCCGCCACCTCGTCGTCGTTGACCGGCAGCTCGACCTGGTACGAACCCGACATCAGGCTCGCGCCCGTCGAGAAGCTGCCGTCCGCGTTGATGTCGATGTCCTGCATGGTGTTGAGGTCCGGGCCGCGCAGCTTCACCTTCGCCTTGGCCAGCAGGGCGGCCACGACCGCCTGGTCCAGCGCCCCGGCCGCCACCAGCGGCGCGATCGCCGCGGTGATCGAGGGTTCGCCGTCGGTGTACATCTTGTCCTGCACCACCTCGTCGATGAACAGCATCCCCGACACCGACGCGGTCCGCGTGTGCGTGCCGCTGAAGTTCACGATCGCCGACTGGTCGTCCATCAGTTCGACCGTCTTCTGCAACTCGCCCTCGGCGAAGCTGTAAGCGTTCGCGTCCGGGTTGCTGATGCTCACGATGTACGAGCCCGCCGCCAGTCCGGCGAACGAGTACTGCCCGCCGTTCGACGTCATCGTCGTCGCCTCGGCCGCGCCGGCCAGGGTGACCGTCACATCGTCAAGGCCCGTGCCGTCGTCGAGGCTCACCCGGCCCGCGATGCCCGCGGTGCGCAGCAGCGTGCCGTCAAACGGCACGTTCGCGGTCTCGCCCGTGGCGATGGTCACACTCTTCGTAGTCGTCGAGAACTCGTAGTCGTCCGGGTCCGGATTCGTGATCGCGACCTGGTAGGTGCCACTCTTGAGCTGTGAGAACGAGTAGAGCCCGCCCGCGTCGGTGACCTTCGTCGCGTCCTCGCCCTGGCCCTTCAGGGTCACCATCACGCCGCCAAGACCTTCGCCGTCCACGCTGACCTGGCCCATGATCCCCGCCGTGCGGAGGTAGGTGCCGTCGAAGCTCACGACCTTCGACTCGCCCACGCCGACCGTCGCCGCGCCGGACGTGCTCGAGAAGCTCACCTCGTTCGAGTCGAACCCGGAGATCTCGACCGAGTACGTGCCGGCCCGCAGGCCCGTGAACGAGTACTGGCCGCTGTCGTCGGTGGCCGTCTCGGAGTCGGCCATGCCGGAAATCCTGACAGTGACTCCGCCGAGACCCATGTTCTCTACCGTTACCGTCCCAGCTTCGGATCACGGCGGGGACTTCAGAATGGAAAGATGGAGGGAATATGAACATCCGTTCCGCCACCGCTGTCATACAATCGAAAGACGATCTCGACCGCCGTTACCTGGACGCCGTCGCGGCCGCGCTCCTGGAGAGCCAGCGCCCGACTACGAGGAGGGTGTACCTTGCGGCCTGGAAGCGCTTCCAGGCATGGGCGCAAGTCGAAGGAGTCAAACCACTTCCGGCCGATCCGGTCACCGTGGCGGCCTACCTCGTCCACCGCGACGCCATTGGGCTGTCCTTCTCCTCGCTGGCCATGGACCGAAAGGCGATCAGCTTCTTTCATCGCAGGGCCGGACTGCCGACGCCCACCACTTCCGAAGGCGTCAGGATGACGTTGGCCGGCGTGCGGAACCGAGCCGCCGCAAACGGGAGAAACGAGCCCAGGCAGGCTCGTGGACTAAGGGAAGCGGGGTTATCGGCCATCATCGACACCGCACACATAACGCGCGTGCACCCCTCCGGCCGCACCGAATCCTCCGAGGCCGCGCGCTGGCGGGGCGCGGTGGACATCGCCATCGTCTCCGTCATGCGAGACGCGCTCCTCAGACGCGGCGAGGCCGCCAACCTGCGCTGGGCCGACGTGAGGCTGTGCCGCGACGGAACATCCCGGATCACGATCCGCCGCTCGAAGACATCCAATGCGCCCGCGGTCCTTTACGTGGGCGTTCGCGCCACCGCGGCGCTGAACCGCATCCGGCCACGGGATCCGTCGCCGACCGCCCGGGTGTTCGGGATCAAGCGCGGAAGGACCATCAGCGCCAGGATCGCCGGGATGTGCAGGGCCGCGGGGCTCGGCGAGGGGTTTTCCGGACATTCGCCGCGCGTGGGCATGGCGCAGGACCTCACTGCGCACGGAGCCGGCCTCGTGGCGATCATGAACGCCGGCCGGTGGAAGTCCGAGCGCATGCCGGCCCACTATTCCCGGCATCAGACCGCCGGACGCGGTGCCGTCGCACGCTACTACGCGGGCGAGAGGTGAGGGACGAAAAACTGACGGTTCTCGGAAACCCGATGCCCCTTGCGTCCTCATATATTTCCTTATATATATCGCGCATAACGACTTAGAGACCCCGTCCGGGGCTGGCACCGATCTTGCGAGATGGGATGGCAGCGCCCCGAAATGCGGGGCAGCTCAACTCAACCATTTCCAAGGAGAATGGAATGGACAGACTCAGGAAGTGCCTTGCAGCGGCAACGTTGCTGGTGTTCCCGATCATCGCTGCGTGCGGAGAGGACGTCATGCCTCCGCCGCCGACCGGCTCCATCGTGGGGCAGGTCTCGATCGAGGGCACGGGGATCGACGGTGTGACCGTCTCCCTCAGCAACGGGGCCAGCACCGCAACGGCTGGCGGCGGGAACTACCGCTTCGACAATGTGGAGCAGGGCTCCTACACTGTCACGATCAGCGGATTCCCCGCGGACGCCAGCTTCGACGCAACCTCAGCTCCCGCCAACATTGGTGAAACCGGCGGGACGGTCCCCGTGGATTTCCGCGGCACCTACATTCGAACCGCGTCCATTATTGGGACGGTAACGGGTACGTTTACGGGCCTCCAACTGTAAGAGTTTCCCGGTTCCCCGGATCATTGTTGTATCATCGAATGTCGTAACGTGTTGTCATACCATATCTTAACGGATTCCTGACCGATGCTTTCGGTGCGGATGCCCCGGCCCGGCGCCACAACGGCGCCCTGACTGGCTCCCCATCCCCGCGGGGCCGCCGCGCCCGTCTCTCTTCCGGTGCCGCGCGATCCCCTCCCGTCCCCGTCATTTTCTCCCTCGTTTTAGCGCGCGCGACCACGCGCTCACGCTGCCGAGCAAGCCGTGCCGCCCCCCTTCACGCCGGAGGTCGGCGACGGTCACAAGTGCTCGCCGCGTCCATCCCGCCACCGGCCCTCGCAGGATCCAGCGCGCCGGGTAGGGCGTCTCCAGCGCGGCCGTCACGCATGCCCGTTTCGCCGGGGTGCCGACAGCCTCGTCCGGGGCGTGATCCGAGGCGAACCGGCGCGTGGGTCGGCCCTTGTCAATTGGCACCGATTCCGCTTGTCTTGGGCCCGCCGTGGGTCACTCCTGTAGAGTGATTTGACAAGTAGTATTAGAAAATATTAGATGTAGCCCCAAAAGCACGGTCAGCCGCTGCGTGACCCAGTGAAACTGCGCCTCGAACACCGGACAGCCGGCGCAAAAAATGCGGCCGGGCGAGCCAGCCGGCTCAACGGACCGCCGGGGCAGCCCTCCCAACCGCATTTCCATGCTCGTTACACAGCATGCCGTTGTCAATGAGCCACCCTGTCTCTCGGACCGGATCCAGCAGCTGTTCGCGGTACTCCAGGCACCTTGTGACCCGGAGCGCCTTCACCGTGGTCTTCCAGCCGCTCCAGCCGCTCGTTGATGACCGGAATCTCCTTGGTCAGTTTCACCACCTTGGTGAGATCCTCGGCCATAGCGTCCACCCGTTCGCTCAATTGGCGATGTCCTCCTTCATTTCGCGGAACGAGTTCGCTTCCAGCTTCTCGCAGACCGCATCGGCGATCTTCGTGATGTCGTTTTTCGTCATGATGGCCTCCTGTGTCGCGTCCTCCGGTGTCCCGCTCATCAGCGGAGAACGGTCGAAGCTCTTCGGGAAACTGAAGCCCACGTAAACGGCGCGGCGACCTCGACGGCTCCCCTTTCGAGACCGACTCGAGCGAGTCGGAAGTGACTCCCAGCCCCCATGGGCCCGGCAGGCGCCGTCAACGAACACCGCCAAATACGTCCCCAGGACCGAAAACCCCTCACGAATCTCAAGCTAAAAACCAGGAACACTCACTCCGAGAACAGGTCCTCGAAGGTACCCGGGCGCATCCGGAACCGATTGCGTTCCAGCTTCGCCTTCGCGTCTCGCAGTTCGCCGACGCTGATCACCCCCGCCTTCACTGCCCGCGACAGGATCGACGGGGTCGTCAGAATACGAGATTCTCCGATTCGTTCGCAGGCGATCCTGAGAAACACCCCGCGTTCGTCGGACGCCAACATCCAGCGGCGGTGTTCGGCCGCAGCCAGGCACGCCGCCTCTCCCAGACCCATCACCTTCCTGTGTTCGGCGAAGATCGCGAGCTCCTGTGGTGCTGCACTCCCCGCTCGGTCGATCAGATTCTCATTGAATGCGTCAGCCAGGAGGACCTGCTGGTCTTTCCGCCGAACCTCTTGCTCCACAGCGTCGAGTACGACGAAACGGTAGCCCGGCAACCCGGCCAGGATGGCCACTCGGTTCAGGATCAGGATGTTGATCAGGACGCTCGCGTCCAGTGCGACGGTTGCAAGCCGGTGAGCTGGGGAACGCCGGATGCTCATTGGACCTCTTCGTGGACAGGGCCACAATCCGCCCAATGGCCGGCCTGCCGTAAGCGCTGGCTCAGATCCGATACCTGGACCAGGCTCCCCAGCTCATCGAGCTTGCGCTGCGTGATCCTGGCGCGCGTGAACGCCTCGATCGCCATCGCCAGAAACCTGGCATGGACCCGCATCTCGCCGTCGGAATCGTCCAGTTCCGGAAGACCGAGGAACCCCCTGAGAGCCTTGGCGAGTCCCGCGCTGTCCTGTGCGGCCAGAGACGAGCGCTCCTCCTCGGTGACGAAGTCAAGCCCCTTCAGCCGGTAGAGCATGGCGGCGCAACTGACTCCGAAATGGTGGGCCATCCTGACCACATCGTGCAGTTCGATGTTCTGTGTATCGACGCGCTTTCTGCCTTCAACGCGCGTTACCGCCTCTTCATCGAAAGTGTCGGCCCTGGTCCGGCTCCCCAGCCCCTTGGACAGTGTGTTGACGTAGCTTCGCACGCCCTCGGCGGGCATGAGGAATGAAGCCGCGAACGCGTTGGCCCGCACCTCCATTAGGCTCGACCGGTCTCGGGCGTGGCTCAGGATCGCCTTCTGTTCGCGATCCAACAGGACATGCGCATACTCATGCGCGAACGAGAAGCGGCGCCGCAGGATGTGATGGTTCCGGTTTGCGGCCACGAGGACGTTGCCGTCGGCGCTGATCAGAGTGAGCCCGGAGATCCTGTCGTCCATTTTGACCAGGACGGTGCTGATACCCTGTGCTCCCAGGAGGTTGGCAACGTCGTGGAGTGGCGCGATTCCCAAGTCGAGTCGCCGCCGTTCCTTTTCGGCTGCGGTGTTGCCCTGTTGAAACGCGTTCCACTTCGACGTTAGGGCGCGCAGGGAATACTCAGGTATGGTCGAGATTCCGCGGTCCAGCTCCAGCAAGTCGTGCAGATTCGCGACCTCACGATTGATTTCTCCGCAGAGGCGAAGAGACGCCGTTGCAGCCGGACTCTCCCTCAGCTCGGGATGCGCACGGAACATCGCCGTGACCGGATTGCTCTCCTCGAACTGGTCCTCCAGGAAATCGCCGACATCGCGGGAATAGAGCTGTGCCAGCCGGTAGAGCTCCAGGCCCGACACGCCCCGTTGCCCCGCTTCCATCTGGGACACGGCGGAGCGGGGAACCCCGAGGGCCTTGGCCGCCTTCGCCTGCGTAACGTGGCAGGCCTTTCTTGCGGCCCGGAGACGTTGAGCGAGTTCAAGCTGGGTGATCGGCATGGGCAGGTCTCACTAATTCAAATTGAGTTGGACGACGGCGTTCACGTATTCGTACTCACCGCCGACGTACCGCCAGACGTCGGCGGTGCGGATGGCGGCGCGATCAAAGACCCTCAACTTGATTCGTACATATTCCCACAGAATGAGATCCTCTAGAACCATCCGGGCCCGTTCAGCTCCGGGACAACCCGGTTCGGGGACCACCACGTCGGCGAGGCGAACGGCACCTCGACCACTGGAAGTCTGGAAAGTATGGCCACTGATCACCTCAGTGACCTGCTCCTCGGGGACAAATAGCATCGAGCACCTCCTCGGCTCTTGGCGGATTCCCAGGCGTAGCTGTCTAAATGCCTAGTCCCAGGTCTCGACAAAGATCGTCAATAACAATGTACTCTGTCAAGTTCTGCCGTATTATTGTCTGATAATCGGACAACTTATTTGACAGGCTCCACCGGACTCCAAAGACATGGGGTAGCCGGTTCCGCGTGCTCAAGCGAGGTCAGCCTCTGTTGTTCAAGCTCAGGAGTCCCCTCAACCCTCCAGCTCCACCCTCCCCCTGAACTGCTCCAGCGCCTCGGGATTGGCCAGCGCCTCCACGTTTGCGACGGGCTCGCCGTGCACGACCGCGCGCACGGCCAGTTCCACGATCTTGCCGCTGCGCGTACGCGGGATGTCCTCGACCTGGACGATCCTCGCGGGGACGTGCCGGGGACTCGCCTGGGCCCGCAGCGTCGCGCGGATCCCGTCCCGCAGGGCGGCGTCGAGCGCCAACCCCGGGGCGAGCCGCACGAAGAGCACCATGCGCGTCGCGTCGCCCCGGCGCTGCTCGATCGCGAGCGCTTCCGCCACCTCGGGCATGCCCTCGACAGGGCGATACACTTCGGCCGTGCCGATCCGCACGCCGTGCACGTTCAGGGTCGCGTCGGAGCGGCCGTGGATCACGTATCCGCCGCCTGCCGTCTTCTCCGCGTAGTCGCCGTGGTGCCAGACCCCGGGGAACCGCCCGAAGTAGGTGCCCAGGTAGCGGCTCCCGTCGTCGTCGTTCAGGAAGCCCAAAGGCAGCGACGGGAAGGGCCGGGTGCAGACCAGTTCGCCCTTGCCCTCATCCATCGAAAACCCCTCCGGCGAGAACACGTCGACGGCCATTCCCAGAGCCGGCCCCTGGATCTCGCCCGCCCGCACCGGCCAGCCGGGAATCGCGCCCAGGAAGCAGGCGCAGAGGTCGGTTCCGCCCGATATCGACACGAGGTGCACGTCGCGCTTGACGTGCTCGTAGACGTACTCGAAGCCCGCGGCGGCGAGCGGCGAGCCGGTGCTCAGGAAGGTCCGCATCGGCGACAGGTCGTGGCTGGCACGCGGGCTGACGCCGGCCTTGCGGAGCGCCTCCAGATAGCCGGGGGAGACACCCATCAGCGTCGCGCCGGTGGCGTCGGCGAAGTCGAAGAGCGCGTCGTTGCCGGGGTGCACGGGCGAGCCGTCCCAGAGCAGGATCGTCGCCTCGGATGCCAGCGCCGAGACCAGCCAGTTCCACATCATCCAGCCGAGCGTGGTGAAGTAGAAGACGCGGTCGCCGGTCTTGATGTCGCAGTGGAGCTGGTGCTCCTTGATGTGCTGCAGCAGCACGCCGCCCGCGCGGTGCACGATGCACTTCGGCACTCCCGTGGTGCCTGAGGAGAAGAGGATGAAGAGCGGGTGATCGAAGGGAAGCCTCACGAAATCGATCTCGCGGGCCTCGAAGGGACGGATGAAGTTGTCGAAGGCGAGCGCGGCGGGGAGCTCCGGCGCGTGGCCGGGGGGCGGCGCCGTGGCGGCGGGCGCGGCGGGGTTCGGGGGGCCACTCCCGGCCGCGGTGTCGGGCGCGGCGGCCAGGTTCGGCACGACGATCGTGCGCTCCACCGTGGGCAGCCCGTCCAGGATCGCGGGCACGCGCTCGAGCGTGTGATACCGCCTGCCGCGGTAGCTGTACCCGTCGGTGACGAACAGGAGGCGCGGGCCGACCTGGCCGAAGCGGTCGATCACGCCGCGCGCGCCGAAGTCGGGTGAGGCGGTGGACAGGACCGCGCCGATCGAGGTGGCGGCGAGGAGGACCACCACGGCCTCGGGCACGTTGGGGAGCAGCGCGGCGACCCGGTCGCCGGGGCCGACGCCCGCGGCGCGCATGGCCTGTGCGAGGCGCGAGACGAGGTCGTGCAGCTCCCGCCAGCTCACCACCCGGCGGCGGCCGTCCTCGGACCAGGCGATGATGGCCGGGTCGTCGGTGCGGCGGCGCAGGAGGTTCTCGGCGAAGTTGAGCCGCGCGTCCGGGAAGTAGCGGGCGCCGGGCATGCGGTCGCCGTCGACGAGGACGCGGCTGCCGCGCTCGCCCACGATACCGAACCAGTCCCAGGCCGCGCTCCAGAAGGCGGCCTGGTCGTCGATCGACCAGCGCCAGAGGGGGTGGTAGGGGGCGGGGGGCGCGTGGGGGGCGGGGCGCGCGGCGTGCTCGGGGTCCGCGGCGTGCGCGGGGTGCTCGCGGGAGCCGCCGGGGCCGCTGCCCTGTTCCGACAGCCAGGCCGCGAAGGCCGCGAGGTTGCTCGCGCGGGTGCGTTCCCGCGAGGGGGTCCAGAGCGGCGGTCTCGCTGCCGGCCCGGCAGGGCCGGCCCGGCTTCCCGCGCTCACCCGTCCGAAACCGCCGCGCGCTCCTTCTTCTGCTCCTCCACCATGCGCGCCACGTCTTCGAGCAGCTGTCTGGCGTCGTAGATGATCCCGTCCTTGATCGTGTACTTGATCCCGCCGATGCGCTCCTTGACGCCCGTTTCCGGGTTGAGGCGCTCGTGGCCCGTGCCGTACAGCACCTTGAGGTTGTTGATCGGGTTCTCGGGCGAGATCACCAGGTCGGCGAGCAGCCCTTCGCGCACGATCCCGAATTCGGGCATCATGCCCTTGGGGTCGAAGATGGCCTGGGCACCGTGCAGGGTTGCGCCGCGGATGACTTCGAGCGGGTGGAATCCGGCCTCCTGGAGGAGCTCCATCTCCTCGATGGTCGAGAAGCCGAAGAGGTTGTAGATGAAGCCGGCGTCGGAGCCGATGGTGACGCGGCCGCCCATGTCCTTGTAGTCGTCGAGCAGCGCCATCCAGACGCGGTAGAAGTTCTTCCAGGCGATCTCGTCGTGCGTGGTCCAGTCGTAGTAGTAGGAGCCGTGGTTCGCGCGGCTGGGCTCGTAGAAGTCCCACAGGCTGGGCAGCGTGTAACGCTCGTGCCACTCGGCGGTGCGCGCGCGCATCACGTCGCGGCTGGCAAGGTAGGCGGTCATGGTGGGGTCGAGGATCACGTCGTACGAGAGCAGTTCCTCGAGCATCGCGTTCCACTCGTCGCTGCCCTGCGGGTGGATCATGTTCCACTGGGCGGCGACCTGGCCGAAGCGGTGCTGCTCGTTGGCGTAGTTCATGTCGGACGGCCAGGGCTGCACGTCGTGGTCGTCGTAGAGCGCTTCGAAGAGCCCGTAGAAGTGCGTGACCGTGCCGAGGCCGAGGCGCGCGGCGTCGATCGCGTTCATCTGCGCGACGCCGAGCTGGGCGAGGTGGGCCACGCTGCCCATGCCGAGCTGGCTGGCCTCGTCGAGGAGCGCCTCCATGATCTCGGGCGCATAGGCGACGAACTTGATCCCGTCGATGCCCTGGTCGTGCGCCCAGCGGACCCACTCGCGGGCCTGTTGCGGCGTGAATACGGGGCCCCGGTCCCAGCCCTGTCCCGGACGCTGGTAGACGAACATGCGTGGCGCGGTGATCTCGTTGTTGTTGGCGCGTTCGCGTTCGGAGAGCGAGAAGTCGACCGGGCCGTACTCGATGCCGCGGCCGGCGGTGACCCCGTGGGCCATCCAGAGCTTGTAGACGTACTCGGCCTTCGGGGTCTTGGGCAGGCCGCCGGTGTGCAGATGCATGTCGACGAAGCCGGGCAGCACGTACATGCCGTGCGCGTCGATCTCGTGGTCGCCGGGGGCGGGACGGCGCGATTCGTCGATGGGAAGGCCGGGGTAGCCGACGCCCGCGATCTGCACGATGCGGTTGCCCTCGATGACGATGTCGACGGGGCCGCGGGGCGGGGCGCCGGTGCCGTCGATGACGATCGCGCCGCGGATGACCAGACGGTCGAAGGGGCCGTCGCCCTCGGCGCGGTCGGGTGCCGGTTCGACGAACTGGGCGGCGGCGGGGGCGGCGCTGAAGGAGAGCGCGAGGGTGGCGGGGAGCGCGAGGAACGCGGCGGCGGCGAACGCAAGCGCCGGTGCGGCAGACGGGGTCGCTGGTCGGCGGATCATGGCACGGCTCCGGTGGGGACGGTCGGGCGGGACGTATGTCAGGCAGAAGCTGCCGCGCGGCGACTGCACCTGGCAAGTCGGGCGACGTGGAACAACGGAACCACCCGGCGTATTCCGGGTAGATGGAGGCAGCCTGATTGTCCCCTTCCCCCGTGCCGATGAACCGGGTCGTGCCGATGAGCCCAGTCCGCCAGATGTCGAAGTCGCCCGGGAGCCCCGCCCTGTTCGCCTGGCTGGCCCTGGCGGCGCTTGCCGCGGCCAACCCCGCTCCGATCACCGCGCAACCGGCTTGTGAGCCGGATCAGCCGCGCATCGCCGGGCTGGTCGTCGACGCCGGTACCGCGGCGCCGCTGGAAGGCGCCCTGGTGTCGGTCGGGGAGTCGAGCCAGGCGTGGCTGACCACCGACTCCGGCCGCTTCCTGCTGTGTGAGGTCGGTACCGGCACCCACGGCGTCACCGTGGAGAGGCTCGGCTACGAGACCCTGACGATCCAGGTCACGGCCAATGCCGCGGGCGCCGTCGTCCGGTTCCAGCTGGAGCCCCGCCCGATCCTGCTGGAGGGCCTGGAGATCGTCATGGATCGCTTCAGCCAGCGGCGGCGGGCCGCCGCAACGGTCGTCCGAACCTTTGATCAGGCGGCAATCGCGCGCAGCGGACACTGGGCCGCCGGGGACTTCGTCATGTCGCGCGGGGGGGTTTTCATGGCACCCTGTGGGGCAGGCAGGTGCGTCTTCTATCGGGGCACCAGGGTCAGCCCAGTGGTCTACCTTGACGAAGTTCCGCTGATCGGTGGATGGAACCACTTCGAGACCCTGCCGACCAGCCTGCTCTACATGGTCGAGGTGTACCGCAAGGGGACGCATATCCGGGCCTATACCCACGCCTTCATGGAGCGCGCTGCACGGAACCGTCTCGCGCCGCTGCCGATCTGGGAAGCACCGGCATTCCCGGCCGGGGGTTGCATCAACCCGTCGTCGTCCGGGCGCCACGACCGGACGGGGTGGTTCGTCCGGCCCGGCAGGTCAGTGTGTCCAACCCAGTCCTTCCCGTAGCTCGCCCACGAAGCCTCGCAGGCCGCGCCGCACGACCGAGCGCAGGAAGAGGCCGCCGAGCAGCAACAGGCTGATCTGCTGAAGCGGGGTCGGCAGTTCCTCTGTCAGCGCCGCGAGTGACGGAACGGGCAGAGCCCCGAACGCAACGTTCGTCGCCACGCCGATGCCCACCGCCAGACCCACCACGACCGTGGCGAACCCGATCGCCGCGCGCCGGCCGTGGAGGCTGCCGACCAGGCCCAGCGTGGAGATGTTGGTGGCCGGTCCGGTGATGAGGAAGGCGATCCCCGCGCCAGGAGACAGGCCGGTGGCCAGGAAGGCCGCGACGAGGGGCGTGGCGGAGGCCGCGCACACGTAGGTCGGGAAGCCGAGGAGGGCGAACAGGAGGACGTCGGCAACCGGGGGCAGACCGGCCAGCCAGCCGCTTTCCAGGAACGGCGTCATGAGAGCGGCGACCCCGAGACCGAGCAGGATCCACGGCGCCGTGTGGTCGACCACCTCGCCGGTCCCGGTCCGCAGCGCGGCCGTGAACCGCTGGAGGGTGCCGAGCCGGGCCGTCTCGCCAGCCGCTGAAGCGGACGTGGATGCCGCGGCCTTGAGCCTGCCCCCGACCCACCATCCCACAAGCAGTGCCACGAGGGCCGCCGTGCCCAGGCGAAGCAGGGTCACCTGGGGCCCCAGCAGCGGTATGGACAGGAGGACCGCGTCCAGGCCCAGTTCAGGGGTGGCCACAAGGAACGCCATGGCGGCGGTGGGCGGGGCGCCCCTCTGAATCAGGCTGCGGTAGAGCGGCACCACGCCACACGAGCAGACGGGAAAGGGAAGGCCGATGAGCATGCCCCGCCCGGCCTGCGAGATCGCCCCGCCGCGCTCCATCCAGCGTACGGATCGCTGCGGCAGGAAAGCGCTGAGCAGACCCGCGCACACATAGGCCAGCAGCAGAGCGAAGGCGCTTTCCGCGGCGAGCACATGGAGCCGGGAAAGGAAGCCTGTCACCTCGGTCGAGCGGTCGTCCACGCCGACGACGAAGACGGCCAGCAGCAGCACCACCGCAATGATGGCGCCCCAGCCCTCGCCGCGGCGGTCCAGCGGCGCCGTCGGCCCGCCGCGCCGGTGCATCACCACGTGGACCAGCGACCCGCCCACCGCGGCCTGGAACAGCCGCACCCCTGCGCCACCGGCCGCGGTCCAGCCCGCGTCACCACCCACCGCATACCCGATCACGGTCGCCGCCATGAGCACGCCAAGGGCGCCGATCGCGGCCCGGCGGTCGATCTCCCTCCAGACCAGCCACCACACGGCCAGACCCACGGGCAGCCGGTGCAGCACCGCCGCGACCGGGAGTGACGCGCCGGCATCCGCGGGGAGCGTGGCCAGCGCGGCTCCGTCCAGCGCGGCGTGCACCGCAAAACCGGAGAGACCGGCCAGCAGGGCCCAGCGGTGGGCCATCCCGCCCGCTTGCCGGGTGGTCTTCTCGACCGCAATCGGCAGCATGAAACCGACCGCGAGGACAAGGAGGACGCTCCAATCCCCCTCTCCTATCGCCGACGGCACGAACTCCAGGAAGATCAGCCCGGGAATCGCCGCCGTTGCCAGGCCATCGAGCACGGCCGCCAGCGTGCGCCGCGGCTCGGCCCCGGCACCGTGGAGAGGCCCCGCGCGCAGTCCCAGCAGGGGTCCGGCCACCAGCGCCACAAGAGCGGCGATCAGATAGAGCATGAAAGCCGCTCTGTCTGGTCAGCCGGTCTTAGAGTCGAGGTGCGCGATGAGATTCCTGAAGCTGTCGATCCTGGCGCTGTCTTCGGGCGGAATGGAGACGCCGAATTCCCGCTCGACGATCCTCATGAATGCAACCGCGTCCATCGAGGACACCCCGGCGTCCGAGAATCCCGCGTCAAGGTTCGGCTCGCGGCCCAGGTCGAAGTTCTCATCGATGAGTGCTCTCAGGCGGCGTTCGGTCGTAGTCATCGGTGACTGTCCATTGCAGTCAGGTAGCACAGTGTACATCGCGTATTCGACCGGTCCGATCATGTGCGCACGGCCTGACGGCGTCAAGGGTCTTGGCGGCAAGGGGGCTGGTGCAGTATCTCGTTATCCTGCTGCGCCCTCCCGATCCGAAAGCCACCTCAGCGAGGCAGACTGTTGAGCCCCAGCGAACCCGGCGGCAGCCCCGCGCCCCGTTACCGGCCGGACCAGAAGCCCGCGCCCCGTTACCAGCCGGACGAGAAGCCCCCGCCCCGTCTCGCCCTGGGTGTCGGCGTGCAGCTCGCCGTGCTGAACATCGCCGCGGTGATGCTCATTCCGATGGTCGTCATGCGGGCGGGCGGCGTGACCGACGCCTATCTGTCCTGGGCCGTCCTTGCCTCGGTGACGATCTGCGGCCTGGCCACGGTGTTCCAGGCGGGTCGCGCCGGGCGTTTCGGCATGGGACACGTCATGGTGATGGGCACGTCCGGAGCCTTCATTCCGGCGTCCATACTGGCGCTGGCCGCAGGTGGCCCGGCAATGCTCGCCACCCTGGTCACCATCGCGGCACTCGTCCCCCTTCTGCTTTCGTGGCGCCTGTCGCTCTTCCAGCGGATCCTCACCCCCGCCGTCTCGGGGACCGTCATCATGCTCATCCCGATCACGGTCATGCCGTTCATCTCCGGGCTGCTCTCCGCCGGCCCCGGCCAGGGTACGGCGCCGGGTGCCCCGCTCAGCTTCTTCGCAACCGTGCTGATCATCGGCGCTCTCGCCCTCAAGGCCACGGGGCAACTGCGACTGTGGGCTCCCGTGATCGGTGTGGTTGCGGGGTCCGTGATCGCGTCCTTCCACGGGCTCTACGACCTGGAGCGCGTCGCCGCGGCTCGCTGGGTCGACCTTCCGCGCCCCCGGCCACCCGGTTTCGATCTCGGGTTCGGCCCCGGGTTCTGGCCCCTGCTGGCCTCGTTCCTGCTCGTGGCGGTCATCGCCGCCATCCGCACGATGAGCAGCGCCGTGGCCGTCCAGCGCGTCTCGTGGCGCCGGAAGACCCGCGCGATCGACTTCCGGGCGGTCCAGGGGGCCATGGCCGTGGACGGTGTGGGCAACCTGCTGGCCGGGCTGGCAGGGACGGTCCCGGGCAGCGCCACGACCACCAGCGTGCCGCTGACGCAGCTTACCGGCGTCGCGGCCCGCACAGTCGGGATTGTGGCCGGGGGAGCATTCATCGCCTTTGCATTCCTCCCGAAGCCGTTTGCGGCGGTCCTGGCAATCCCCGACCCGGTCTTTGCCGGCTATCTGGTCATCCTGCTCGCCATGCTGTTCGCCATCGGCCTCAAGATCGTCTTCCAGGAAGGACTCGGTTATCGCGAGGGCATGGTCGTGGGCATCGCGTTCCTGGCCGGCGTGGCCTTCCAGTTCGGGACGGTCTTCCCCGAACAGGTGTCGCGGTTCGCCGGCGGTCTGTTCGAGAACGGGATGAACGCGGGCGGCTTCACGGCGATCCTGCTGACCCTTTTCCTGCGCCTGACCCAGCCCCGCCGCAGTCGCCTCGAGACCGGGCTGGATCCAGCGGAACTGCCGCGGATCAGGCGCTTCCTCGCCAGATTCTCAACGCGCGCCGGGTGGGATGCGGCGATGGGCGAGCGACTGACCGCGGCAACCGAAGAGGCGCGGCTGACCCTCACCGGCGACGCCTCGCCGGACAACCGTCGCCTGGTGTTGACCGCGCACCGCGAGGGAGAGGCCGCGATCCTCGAACTCGTCGTCGCGCCCCGGGGCGAGAACATTCAGGACCGGATCGCGCTGCTCGCCGAACAGGAAGGAGAAGTGCCCGGCGACCGTGAGGTCTCGGTTCGCCTCCTGCGTCACCTCGCTTCGTCGGTAAGGCACCAGCAGTATCATGATACGGACATCCTGACCATTCGCGTGCAGGGCCAGCCCCCCGGCACCCACTCTCCGGGTTCCTCCACATGAACACCCGATTCCGTCGAACCGCCGTACGGACGCTGCACCTCGCCGTCCTCGGACCGACCCTGCTATCCGCGTGCGGCGACAGCACGGCCCCGCCCCCGCCCCCCGTCCCCACCTCCGTGACGATCACGCCTTCCTCCCTGGACTTCGAGTCCGTCACCGACACGGCACAACTGACCGCCACCGTCCGCGACCAGCAGGGCGTGGCGCTCGGTGGCGCCACCGTTACCTGGGAGTCCAGTGCCCCCGATGTCGCCACGGTGAGCCCCTCCGGACTGGTCACCTCGGCGAGCAACGGCAGCGCAACCGTCACCGCGAGGTCGGGCGCCGCCACGGGGTCCGCCGCCGTCAACGTCCAGCAGGTCGCCCGGTCGCTCGCCTTCCTGTCCGCCCCGGATTCGCTCATGGTCGGCGATTCGATCCGCATGACCGCCGAGGCCCTCGACGCGGCTGGAGTCGTCGTCACGGACGCCTCGCTCGAGTGGACATCGAGCGACCCGTCGATCGCGCGCGTGACCGGCGATGGGTGGGTGTTCGCCCAGATCCCCGGGACCGCGGAGATCACCGTATCGCTGGACGATCTCAGCACGAGCACCCGCCTGTTCTCCCTGCCTCTCCCGCCCGCCGTGGCACTCGCGGCGTTCTACGAATCCACCAACGGCGACCTCTGGCACGACAACACCAACTGGCTGACCGAAGCGCCGCTTTCCGAATGGCACGGGGTCGAACTCGACGAGGACGGGCGCGTGGTTCACCTGGTCCTGGCCGGCAACGGTCTGATCGGGGCGATTCCCCCCGAGATCGGCAGCCTCGTGGACCTGATATCGCTGCATCTGGGGCTGAACGACCTGTCCGGCCCGATTCCGGCCGAGATCAAGGCGCTCCGGCGACTGCGATCGCTCGGGCTCACCTACGGCGGTGTGACCGGGGTCATCCCGCCCGAAATCGGAGAACTCGACAGCCTGGTGGTGCTGGGACTGTTCGGGAACTACCTCGAGGGATCGATCCCGCCCGAGATCGGCAGGCTCGCGAACCTCAGGCTGATCGACCTCTGCTACAACCAGCTCACCGGGCCGATTCCGCCGGAAATCGGCAACCTCGGGAAACTGGAGTATCTGGCGCTCTGCGGGATCGACTCGAATCCGGAGCAGAGCAACCGGCTGACGGGACCGATTCCGCCGGAAATCGGCAATCTCACACGGCTCAGGAACCTCAACCTCGGCGCCAACCTGCTGTCGGGGCCGATACCGCCGGAAATCGGCAACCTGGCAAGCCTCGACAGCCTCGGTCTCTACAGCAACATGCTTACCGGCATTCCGCCGGAGATCGGGAAGCTCGACGGACTGCTGTACCTGTCGGCGTACGGCAACGGGCTGACCGGGCCGATTCCCGCGGAGATCGGGAAGCTCGTGAATCTGGAGACGCTGAACCTGGGCATCGGGCTGATCAGCGGTGAGAACTCGTTGACGGGGGAGCTTCCGGCGGAGATCGGCAACCTGGTGCGGGCCACCAGGATGGACCTTGGCGGCAACGAACTGACCGGCCCGATCCCGTCGTCCATCGGCAACCTGGCGGCGCTCGAACAGCTGGAACTCGGGTCGAACATGCTTACCGGTCCGCTGCCCCCCGAGATCGGCGGGCTGGTCCGCGTGACGCGACTGTCGCTGTGCGCCAATGCCCTGGAGGGGGATCTTCCCCCGGAGCTGGGCCAACTGAAGAGCCTGCGGCAGCTGTACCTTTGCCGAAACGGCTTTTCGGGCCCGCTGCCCCCGGAAATCGGTGAAATGAGAGCGCTCCAGCACGTCAATTTCGCGGTCAACCAGCTCACGGGCGAGATGCCCGGGTCGATGGTGTCGCTCCGGCGGATGCAATCGCTCAACTGGGCGATCAATGACGGGCTGTGCGCACCCGTGACCGAACGGTTCATGGAATGGCTGGACGGGCTGATCGTTGCCAAGGGCGACCGGTGTGCGGCGGATGTGGGGGGGATGGCGGCGGACTTGTCTGGTGGGGCCGGGGCGGCGGACGGCGTCTCGTGCACGGTGATGGTGGCGGACGGACGGGCAGTCGGACCTGCGCCCCGGACGACGGAACCCCCGGGCCACGCGACGGAACCCGCAGGCCGGGCGACGGAACCCGCCGGTGGTGTCGGGGTAACCCCCAGAAGCGTATCTTGCGCCTTCAGGCAGGCCCACTGAATCCGGGGAGTGGTTGGATGGAGCCAGGCGTTCGCGTCTTGAAGGGTAGGCACATCGTGCGGGCGTACCGGTCGGCGTTGGGGCTTCCGCCCCTCCGATGCCTGGCTGTTTTTGCGTGTGTGGCTCTTTCCACGTCGCCGGCGGGAGCCCAGGACAAGCCCGCATGCAGCGATGACGATCCGCGCATCCTCGGCGTGGTTGTCGACCACGCGACCGGGCAGCCGCTCGCGAACACGCTGGTGTCGATCGAGGCGTCCGAATGGGCTTCGCTCACCACCGAGGACGGCCGGTTCCTTTTGTGTGGCGTCGGAGAGGGGACACATCTGGTCACGGCGGAACAGCTGGGTTATGCGACCTTCAAGGCCTATGTGGAAACCAGCCGGGAGGGCGACCTGAACGTGGTGCGCATGCGCCCCGATCCGATTCTTCTGGAGGGCCTCGAGGTCGTCACGGACCGGTTCGAGCGCCGGCGGAAGGCGGTGGCGACCACTGTCAGGGCTTTCGACCAGGAGGATCTTGCGCGGAGCGGGTACTGGACGGCTGCCGAGTTCATCTCGTCTCGCGCGGGCGTATTCACCACGATCTGCGAGGGCGGCACCACGTGCGTCTACCGCCGGGGGCGGAAGGTGAATCCGACGGTGTATCTGGACGAGTTTCCGCTGATCGGCGGATGGTTTCAGCTCGAGACCCTGCCGACCAGCCAGCTGTACATGATCGAAGTGTACAGCCGTGGGGCGCACATCCGGGCCTATACCCACGGGTTCATGGAACGCGCCGCCAAGGTACGGTTGGCACCGTTTCCGATCTGGTATTAGCAGGCCGCAGCGGGTGTCTCTTCCCCGGCCCGCTAACGTCGTGACGCTCTGACGGAACCGGGTCGGCTCCGCAGTCGTGCTTCCGCCGCGCGGGCGTGTGCCTCCAGCCCCTCCATGCGAGCCAGCGCCGCGGTGTCACGGGCCAGTCCGTCCGTCGCCGGGCTACCCTCAAGCCGCAGCCAGGTCGGTCGGCGCAGGAACGAAAACACCGACAGTCCCCCGGCGAAGCGCGCGGTGCCGCCGGTCGGCAGCGTGTGGTTCGGCCCCGCTCCGTAGTCGCCAAACACCTCCGCGACGGTTTCGCCGACAAATAGTGTGCCGAATCTGTCCAGGCGCGCCTCCCATTCGGTGGCGCGACTCCCGTGGAGCTGTAGGTGCTCTGCCGCGATTTCCTGTGTGCACCGCAGCGCTTCCTCCTCCGGAGCGACGACCGCAAAGCCGTTGCGCAACGCGGCCTTGGCAACCTCGGCGGTCGGCAGATCGGCCAGTTGCCTCTCCAACTCCGCTTCCACGCGCCCGACGAGCGGTTCGTGGGTGGTGACAAGGATCGGCAGTGCAACAGGGTCGTGCTCGGCCTGGGCGAGCAGATCGGCGGCAATCAGCGCCGGATCGCCGCTCTCATCGGCCAGGACCGCCAGCTCCGAGGGTCCCGCGAGCAGATCGATCCCCACCACACCCGACAGCAGGAGCTTGGCTGCGGTCACCCACTGGTTCCCCGGCCCGGCGACCACATCACACCGGGGCACCGGAGGCACCCCGTACGCCATTGCCGCGACGGCGTGCGCCCCCCCCACCCCCAGCAACCCCGCCACCCCCGCCACCGCCCCCGCCGCCATCACCTCGCGGGACGGCCGCGGCGACGCCAGCCACACCTCGCGCACCCCGGCGACCCTGGCCGTCACAGCCGTCATGAGGACCGACGACGGCAACGGGAACCGCCCTCCCGGCGCGTAGCACCCGGCCACGCGGACCGGCACCAGCCGGTCGCCGGCCCTGCCCCCCTCCACCGCCACGTCCACCGGCGCCGCCGACTCGAGCTGGGCGCGGGCGAAGTGCTCGATCCGGCCGGCGGCGCGCTCCAGCACCTCGCGGTGCGCGCGCGGCAGCGACGTGAGCGCCGCCTCCATCTCCCCGGGTGTCCTCACCAGCGCGCCGCCGGCTTCGAGACCGTCCCACCGCCGTGCGAACTCGCGCACGGCCTCCTCGCCGCGCTCCCGCACGGCCTCGATGATCTCGATTGCCGGCCCCATGATCTCGGACGGCACCGCCGGCTGTCGCCTCCGCCCCACATCCGCCGCGGCCACGCGGCGCAACCGGACGCGCGATCCCGCCGCCGGGTCCACCCGCTTCGCTGCCGCAGCCCCGCGGCCGTCCCCGGGCACACCCGCACCTTTCGGTGCCGACGCGGCCCGGCGGCTCACGACCCGACTCCTCCGGTCGAGTTCCCGCTCCACGTCCGCCATCCCCACCCCGGCCCGCTCCAGGGCGACGGTCAGGAAATACATCAGGTCGGCGGCCTCCTCCACGACGCGGTGAGCGGCGGCGGCCTCGGCGGCATCCCCTGCGGCTTCGCCCGCACCGCCGGCGGCCTCACCCGGATTGCCCACCCCCTCGCCCAGCTCGCCAACCGCTTCACCCAGCTCGCCCGCTTCCTCGATCAGCTTCCCGCGCAGAAACGCGTCGTCCGAGAGCAGCCGGGCCGTGAGCGACCCCGGCACCGGGTTCCGCCGCCGGTCCGCGATCGTGCGCGCCAGAGCCGTGAGTCCCCGTGCCGGGCCGAAACACGTCCACTCGTCAAGGTGACAGAACCCCGCTCCGGACTGCCGCACCGTGAATCGCAGCGCGTCCCGATCGCAGTCTGCTTCGATGTCAACAAGGCGCTGGGTCGCGCCCGAGGTCGAGCCCTTGCGCCAAAGGCCGCGGGAACGGGAGTGATAGACTCCGCGCCCTTCGTCGATCGCGACCCGCACGCTCTCCAGGCTGGACCACGCCAGGCCCAGCGTGCTGCCCCGCTCATCTGCGACGACCGTGGGCCACAACCCGTCCGCGCGCTCGCTGGTCAGCGGCGCCGTGAACGCCTCTGCGAGCCCCAGGGTGCCGCGGTAGAGCGCCATCCCCACCTGCGCATCGGCGCCCGCCCCGTCCAGCCATCCGACCTCCTCGGCCGTCGTGATGCCACCGGCCACCGTGAGCCGCGCGTCGCCCGCGGCGTCGGCCAGCCTCGACACCTCGTCACGGGGAAAGCCGCTCTCCCTGCCCTCCCCCTCCACGAAGGTCACCAGGAAGCCGCCGACGAGGCCGCGCAGTTCGCGCATCCCGTCGTACACGGTACGGCCCGTGCGCTCGGTCCACCCCTTGACCACCACTTCCCCCTCCCAGGCGTCGAGCGCCGCCACCATGCGCTCGCGCGGCAGCGCGGCGAGCACTTCGGGGACCGCGGCGGTGCCGAGGACGACCTTCGCGGCGCCCCGGTCGAGCCATTCGAGCGCCGTGTCCCGGTCGCGTATGCCGCCGCCCACCCGGCAGGGAGCCAGCCGGCACAGCTCCTCCATCACGGCGGCATTCGAGCCCCGCCCGAGCGCGGCGTCCAGATCGACGACGGCGATCTCGCCCACGCGCGCAAAGCGCTCCGCGATGGGACGCGGATCACCCGCGTCGAGGACCTTGCGCCGGCCCTGCACGAGCTGGACGGCCCGCCCGTCCATGAGATCGATCGACGGCACGATCATTGCCGTGCCCCCGTTCCGGCCCCGTCGCCCGGCGACCGCGCCGTCCCCTCGCCCCACGCCGACCTCACCGCCACCCCCAGCGCCCCCAGCGCCGCCTTGACCTCGGCGACCGTCCAGTTCCGCTGGTGGAAGATCGACGCGGCCAGCACCGCGTCTCCGCCGGCCTCCACCGCTTCGGCCATGTGCTCGGGCGTGTCCGCCCCTCCGGACGCCACGATCGGGATCCGCACCGCGGAGCGAACCGCGCGGATCAGGTCGAGTTCGTACCCGCTGCGCGTACCGTCGCGGTCGAAGCTGGTCAGCAGGACTTCGCCCGCGCCCATGGCGGCGGCCCGCCGCGTCCACTCCACCGCGTCCCCGCCGGTGCGTTTCGTGCCGGAGCGAACCACGACCTCGTAGCCGTCGTCCCCGGCCGCGGCCGCGTCCACCGAGATCACGACGCACTGCGACCCGAAGCGCGCGGCCAGCTCGGACAGCAGTTCGGGACGCCGTACCGCCGCCGTGTTCACGGCAACCTTGTCGGCGCCGGCTTCGAGCAGCGCGGCGGCGTCTCCGACCCCGCCGATTCCGCCACCGACCGTGAGCGGCACCGAAAGTCTGCCGCGCACGGCGCGCACCGTGTCCAGCCGGGTCCCGCGCCCTTCCGGCGTGGCCGTGACATCCAGCACGACGACCTCGTCGGCACCCTGTTCCTCGTACGCGCGGGCGAGCTCCGCCGGGTCCCCCTGGTCGCGCAGTCCCTGGAATTTCACGCCCTTGACCACACGGCCCGCACGCACATCCAGGCAGGGCACGATGCGAACCGGCAGCATGGCCGGCTACGCCTTCAGCCAGCGCGCGAGCAGCGCTTCGCCGTACGCGCCGGACAGCTCGGGGTGGAACTGGCACGCGACCACGGCCCCCCGCTCCACCGCGGCCAGGAAGCGGTCGCCATAGTCCGACCAGACGGGGAGCCACCCGTCGGTCTCGGTCGCCAGACAGTACGAGTTCGCGAAGTAGGCAAACCCCTCCGGCACCACACGGCAGCCGCGGGTCGGGCTGACCAGGTTCCAGCCCATCTGCGGAACGCGCAGGCCCGGGTGGCCCTTGCCGTGTCCCGCGACGATCCCGTCCAGGATGCCCAGCCCCGCGACGCCCGGCGATTCCTCGCTTCCACGAGCCATCAGCTGCATGCCGAGACAGATGCCCAGGGTCGGTTTGCCCTGCAGCATGCGATCGCGCAGCGCGTCCTCCAGGCCGCCCTCGTCGATCGCCGCCCGCGCCGCCGCGAACGCCCCCACGCCCGGCAGCACGACACGGCCGGACCGGGCCACCACGTCCGCATCGGCGGTGGTACGCACCGAGCAGCCGAGGCGCTCGAACGCGGTCACCACCGACGCCAGGTTCGCCGTGCTGGTCCGCACGACGGCCACCGAGCACGAGCCGGGCCTGGTCACAGCACTCCCTTCGTCGAGGGCACGCCGTCTGTGCCGCTGGGAGCAAGCGCGGCCCGGAGCGCGAGCGCCAGCGCCTTGAACGCCGCCTCGATCCGGTGGTGGTCGTTGGCGCCCCGGACGACGTCCACATGAAGCGTGAGGCCGCCCGACTGGGCCAGGGAGTGGAAGAAGTGCGGGACCATTTCGCACGAGAGCGACCCGACCCGCTCGCGCCGCAGGTCCAGTTCGCCCGCGAAGAAGGGGCGGCCGGAGACATCCACGACCGCGCGCGAGAGCGCCTCGTCGAGCGGGGCATACGCGTGGCCGAACCGGACGATTCCGCCCCGCTCCTCGCCCAGCGCCGCGGCGATCGCCTCGCCCAGGGCCAGTCCCACGTCCTCGACGGTGTGGTGGTCGTCGACCTCGAGGTCGCCGTCGCAGGAGATCTCCAGGGTCCAGCCCGCGTGGAAGCCGAGCGCGTGCAGCATGTGGTCCAGGAATCCGATGCCGGTGCGCGCGCTCACGCCGCGCGGCCCGTCGAGCCCCACCACGACCTCGACCCGGGTTTCCCCCGTCTCACGCAGAACCCGGCCCGTCCTCGCCCGTTCAGCCATTGAAAAGCCCCCCGAAGTTTGAATCGGCGTCAACGACACGCGCCGCCCCGGACTCGGTCAGCGCGGCCCGGACGTCCTCCGGCGCCCGCCCGCCGCGCCCAGGCGGCACCACGCCGGGCGGCACCACTCCCACCGGCACCACGCCCGCACCAACAGCCGCGTGCACGTCGTCCGGGGTGTCACCCAGCATCCACGCCGTGTGTGCCCCCAGGTGCGTCATGGCGATCCTCACCGGTGCGGGGTCCGGCTTGAGCGGCCCGTCCTCGCGGCAGACGACCGCGCCGAACAGCCCCCGCACGCCCTGCTCGCCGAGAAAGCGCTCCGCATCGCTCCTGGGACGGCCCGTCACCACGCCCAGCCTGAAAGACCGCGCCAGCTCCTCGAGCAGCGCGCGGTCCGGGATCAGCGTCTCGTGCCGCCGGAGCCCCGGCGCCTCATCGGTGCCCTGATACACCTCCTCGAAGCGGCGCGTCACCTCGTCGAGCGATGCATCCACGCCCGCCTCGGCCAGCATCGTGCGCGTCAGGGCCCAGTCGTCGTTCGCGTGGCCCCGCGCCTTGACCGCGCTGATGTCGGCCTGACTCACGCGCACGCCGAACGACGCACACGCCTGCGCGATCGCCTCGCGGTAGGAGCGGCTCACGTCGGCCAGCACCCCGTCCATGTCGAAGAGCAGCGCATCGGGCCGGTTCAGACATGCGAGCGCCCGTTCAACGCTGCGGAACTCGCCGTCGTTGCGCGGCACCGTGATGCGCACGTATTCCGGCAGGTGGGGGAAGTACCGCACGAGCACCCCCTGCGCGGCCATCCCCTTCTGGATCCAGCGCGCATCAGCGAAGGATGAGAAGACGAAGTTGGTCTGCGACGGCTGCGGCACTCCGCCGACACCCCGGATCGCCAAGGCCAGCCGTTCCCGCCGCAGACGCACGTACTCGACAAAGCCGCGCATTTCCTCGACCCCGTTTTGCAGCCGGTCCAGCGCGATCGCGATCGAGGGTCCTGTGAGCGCGTACGGCCCGCCAAAGCCGCGCAGCACGTCGATCCGCTCCCTGGAACCCACCGCGAAACCGACCCTCAACCCCGCCAGCCCCCACGACTTCGACATCGTGCGGATCATCACCGCGTTGGGGACCCGCAGGAGCGCCGCGGTGTGGTCCTGGTCCGCGAATTCCGCGTACGCCGAGTCGACCAGCAGCACGACCTCTGCCGGCAGCGCATCGGCGAGCCGCAGCAGTTCCGCGGTCGTGAAGGCCCGGCCCGTCGGGTTGTCGGGAGTCAGCACGGCGACCACGCCGGTCCGCTCGTTCACCCGCGCGAGGATGTCGTCGTGCGGCAGCGTCCCCCACTCGTACTCGATCGGGACCAGATTCCCCCGCGCCATGCGCGCGCACGCGGGAATCATCTCGAAGGTGGGCGTCGGGAAAACCATCTCCTGGTGGGGCGCCAGAAACGCCCGGAACACGCGGTCGATCGCGTCGTCGCCCCCGGTCGTGGCCAGAACGTTGCCGGGATCGGTGCCGATGTACCCGGCGTAGGCCGCCTCGAGCGGCGCCGGATCCGCGTACTTTCTCAGGATGCCGGGTCCAATGCGGTCCAGCACCGCCAGGCACTCCCGGCTGGGCGGCTCGCCCTCGTTCATGCTCAGGTCGATCACGTCTCTCATGGCACGATCTGCTGCGGCTCCGAGACGACCAGATCCGTGCCGCCACGCGCCTTGACATCGATCAGCAGCGTCGGGAGCGCCGTTCTCGGCACTGCCGCGCGCACCGAGTAGGCGCGCTCTCCGTGCAGCCGGGAGACCGTCGGCTCGCGCATGCAGGGCAGGATGGAAGCGACACGCTCGAAGTCGTCCTCCGACACGTTCAGCTCCAGCATCACCCGCTGGCGCGCCTCAAGCACCGAGTTGAGGAGGAGGACGAGGTCGTCGATCCTCGCCCTTCTGGCCGGATCGTCAAGGGCGGCGGGGTTGGCGTAGAGCCGCGTGGACGAGTTCATCAGCGTGTCCGCGACGACCAGGCCGTTTCCGCGCAGCGTCGCTCCCGTCGCCGTGTTGTCGACGATCAGGTCCGCGTCCTCGGGCGGAAAGACCTCGGTCGCCCCATAGGACCTGACCACGGTCGCCTCGAAGGGCTGCTCACGCGCCCAGCGCTCCACGATCCGCACGTACTCGGTGGCCACGACCAGGCGGCAGTCCGCCGGCAGCCGGCCGCCCCGCAGCAGAGTCGCCGGCGCCGCCGCGACCACCTTCACCGGATCCAGCCCGGTGTCGACAAGCTCGACGAGATCGGCTCCCAGCTCCGCGACCCAGTCAGCCCCGGCAAACCCCAGATCCCTCGATCCGGCGTGCAGCATCTTCACCACATTCTGCGGCTTCAGCAGCTTCGCACGGAACCCCGGCCACGAGAGCACGGGCCGGTAGCTGCGCGACCCCACGCGCACATCGATCCCCGCATCGGCCAGGAGTGCGAAGACACCGTCCTGCATGCGTCCCTTGGGAAGCCCGATGCGGATCGCGCGCTCCGCACCCGACGCGTTCGAGTCCGTGCTTCCGTCTTTCAGCACTGTAGCGTTCATCCCGGTTGTCGTCTCCTTCCGGCCGGTCCTCCCCGGGAATCGATCAGCGCACAAAAAAGCGCCGACCCCCCGAGGAAGCCGGCGTTCTGGGTATTCCGTTCGCTTTCGTACGGTTACACCGTCACGCGGCCGCCTCTCCGGGGTGGCCGTGATGATGATGCATCGCTGTGCGCGTACGAATAGTCATAAGATATTGATGTTGGCAAAGTCGGCATGTGGTGTCAACCTGCTATATTCGCAGGCATGACCCCACCTGAATTCGCAGGCATGACCCCGCCGAACCCGAGACTCGCGCAGCAGATCGACTTCATTGTGGCCGTCGACCAGCTCAAGCAGGTCTACCGCAGGACGCGGCTGCTCGACGACGGCCGCCGGGAGAACGACGCCGAGCACTCCTGGCACCTGGCACTCATGGCCGTCGTGCTTCGAGAGTACGCCGCCGAAGACATCGACCTCGCAAGGGTGCTGGCCATGCACCTGATCCACGACCTGGTCGAAATCGATGTCGGCGACACGTTCGCCTACGACGACGCCGGCCAGTCGGACCGCGAAGAACGGGAGCGGGTCGCGGCGGAACGCATCTTCGGACTGCTGCCGGCCGACCAGGGGGCCGCGCTGCTCGCGCTCTGGGAGGAGTTCGAGGCGCGGCAGACCGCCGAGGCGCGCTACGCCGCCGCGCTGGACCGGTTGCATCCGATGCTGCTCAACTACCACGGCGACGACTCGGCGTGGCGCCGGCACGGCATCCGCAGCACTCAGGTGGTGGCGTTCAACCGGCACATGCAGGAAGGCGCGCCGGAACTCTGGTCGTACGCTCGCGAGCTGATCGACGACGCCGTGGCGAACGGCAAGTTGAAGAGCTGAACGGAGCGCGCTACCCTTCCGTCCACAACGTCACCCACGCATATGACCGTCACCCGCATATGCCCACCCCGGTCACGCCCATGAAAGTCCCCCGCTCGCACTTCCTTCCGCGTACCCGGTCCGGCTGGCTCGCAACCGTCGCGTTCCTTCTGGCCATGGCGCTGTCCCAGCCCCCGATCGTCCACGGGCTCGTGAACCGGATCGAGCCCTGGATTCTGGGGATGCCCTTCCTCTTCGCCTACCTGCTGGTCGCCTACCTGGTCGGGATCGCCGTCCTCGTCTGGGCGCTGCGCAAGGGGGTGTAGCGGCATGGAACCGTGGGTCGTTTCAACGGGACTAATCTTCCTCTACCTGCTCGCCACCATCGCGATCGGGATTCTGGCCAATCGGAAGGGCAGCGCGAACATGGAGGATTTCTTCCTCTATGGGCGCCAGGCCGGACTGATCGTGCTCTACCTGACCGTGGTGGCCACGTTCCATTCCGCCTTTGCGTTCCTCGGATCGGGCGGTTTCTTCTACACCCACGGCATCGGCTTCTGGATGGCCGGCACATGGACCGTCCTGGTCGGTGCGATCACCTACACCCTCGGCACGCGCATCTGGGCGGTGGGAAGGAAGTTCGGCTACATCACCCCCGCCGACATGATCGCCGACTTCTACCAGAGCGAGCCGGTCCGGATCATCGTCGCGCTCGTGTCCGTGCTGTTCACCCTGATCTACATCCAGGTGCAGGCGCAGGGCCTCGGGTACATCCTCTCGGTGGCGACCGGCGACCGCATCTCGTTCGAGCTGGCCTCGCTGATCCTGCTCGTCGTCGCGGCGGGGTACCTCGTAGTCGGTGGACTCCGGGCGGTCTACTGGACCGACGTGATCCAGGGGATCTGGATGTACGTCGCGGTGTGGGCGGGAAGCCTGGTGATCACCTACAGGCTGTTCGGAGGGCCGGTCGAACTCTGGCGCCGCCTAGCGGCCGAACGCCCGGATCTGCTCTCGCTCCCCGGCCCCGAGGGCTTCTTCACGCCCGGGATCTGGGTCGGCATGACGATCGCGCTCTCGTTCGGGATCATCTTCCAGCCGCACATGATGATCCGCTACTTCACGGCGGCCTCGAGCCGAACGCTGAAGATCCTGGGGGCCACCACGCCGATCTACCTGATGACCCTGTTCATCCCGGCGGCGTTCGTCGGCCTCGGCGGCGCACTGATCCTTCCAGACCTTGCATCGCCCGACCGCGTCTTCCCCGAACTCCTGTTCCGCTACGCCCCTCCCTGGCTCACCGGCCTGATCCTCGCCGGCGCCACCGCGGCCGCGATGTCCACGCTGGACTCGATCCTGCACTCCAACATGACCGTGCTCACGCGGGACGTATACCAGCGCTACGCCGCGCCGGGCCGCAGCCAGAAGCACTACCTGACCTTCGGACGGGGCGTGGTCGTCGTGCTGCTGGTCGTCGGCTGGTTCCTGACGGTGTTCAACCTCGACTTCCTGGTGACCCTGGTGACGCTGTCGGGCGCGGGCGCGCTTCAGCTCATGCCCGCGGTGCTGGGCGTGTGCTACCCGGGCCGGCGCCTCAACACCGCGGCCGGGGTGATCGCGGGCATCGCAGCAGGCCTGGCGACGCTCTACGTGACGCGCGTGGTGTTCCCGCAGCCCCTGGGCCTACACGAGGCGGTGTGGTCGCTGATGGTGAACTTCGCCGTGACCATCGTCGTGTCGCGGTTCACGAGACCGCCACCGGCAGAGTCCGTCGAGCGCATCCACGGCGAAATCGAACGCTTCGTCTACGGTTCCGGGGGTGCTTGACCGCCGGAATTCGCAAAAAAAGCCCGATTTGCCGCCGATTTCGTATACAAAATTGCGCGCACCTCTTGCGGGCTTGCGAATCGGTCCCCACGTTGTCCGCGTTCACCAGTTCCCCGTCCACTCCAAAAAGGGAGAAAAACCGTGGACAAGAATTGGGTAGTAGGATCCGTTGTGGCGGGCGTCGCAATGTTCGTCGTCAACATGATCCTGGGCGCGATCGGAGTCGACTTGCTCTCCGCCTCCATGGGAGCCGAGTTCACCGCGTCTTCGATCGTGGGACACCTGTTCGCAGGTGCCGTGCTCGCCACGGTGCTCGGCTGGAACGGCGCGAGTGACGCCGCCGGCGCGGGTAAGGCGGGCGCGACCTTCGGCGTTCTCCTCGGCCTGGCTGGCCAGATCGGTGGCATGGGGTTCGACGCCATGGGGCTGATCGGCGCCATTCTGACCGGCGCCATCGTCTACGGGGTCAGCGCCGCCGTGATGACGATGGTACCGACGGGGGGTGGCGACTAAGCCGCTTCGCCTTCGCGTAGGACAGTAGGACGAGAGCGGGGGCTCGCGGTTCTGCCGCGGGCCCCCGAAGACCACCCCTGAGCCGGACCGTCGCTACGGGTGCTACGAGCCCCCGGGATGGCGGAAGCGGAAGCCAGGTCCGCATCCGGTGTCGGGGGTGGTCGTGCTGCGTATAGGGGTCGCGCGGGCAGGGGCAGCGCGGGACCGGCAGGCGCCCAGTTCCGCCAGGCGTCCCGTTCGCTACGCGTCCAGCCGGTCGTCGATGTCGTAGCCGGCCGCAGCCCAGCCGGAAGCCTGCCTCACCTGGTCGAAGGTCACGTCGACGCGGCCCAGCCGCATCCCGCCCCAGCCCACCTGGTTCACCACGGTGAACCCCGTCCGGCCCTGCGACCCCGCGCCGCCCCGTCCGAAGACCACCGCCTCGTCGAGGAAGGTGTGGGTGTGGCCGCCCAGAATGAGGTCGATCTCGGGCACGGCCTCCGCGAGCGTCCGGTCGCTGGGACGCGCCGGATCGGGGTAGACATACCCCAGGTGCGACAGGCAGATCACCAGCGAACACCCCTGTTCGCGCAGTTCACGGCAGGAGGCGCGCGCCGCCGCGAACGGGTCCGTGTAACGCACGCCCTCGTGCAGGCTGGGGAGCACGAGCTTCTCGAACGCGATGCCCAGCCCGAAGATTCCCACCCTGACGCCGTCGAACTCGCGCACCGTGTGTGGCTGCACATGACCGGCCAGCGCCGACCCGCTCACGTCGTAGTTGGCCGACACGAACTCGAACCCGGCCTCCGGCAGCATCGCCACAAGCCCGTCCACACCGTTGTCGAAGTCGTGGTTGCCCAGGGTCGCGATGTCGTAGCCCATGGCGGTCATCGTGCGAAACTCGATCTCGCCGCCGAAAAAATTGAAGTACGGCGTACCCTGAAAAATGTCCCCCGAATCGAGGAGGAGGACGTGCTCGTTCGCCTCGCGCACCCGCCGGATCAGCGTCGCGCGCCGGGCCGCACCTCCCAGTCCGGCGAAGCGTCCGCCGTCCATCGGGAAGGGATCCATGCGGGAGTGTGTGTCGTTGGTATGCAGGACGACCAGGCGGAACTCGTCGTCGATCAGGGGGCCGAGCCGGTGAGGCGTGGTGCGGCGGCGGAAGGTACCACCCGGCAGCCCCGGCGACGCCGGCCCCGCAGCGCCACGCGGTCCCGCGGCCGCGCCGGCCCTTGCCCCGACGCCGAGGCCCGCGACCGCGCCGATACCCGCGGCTGCCCCGACGCCGAGCGTCCGCACGAAATCGCGACGTTTCATCGGCTGCTCCCTTCGTCTGTCTCGCCGCCCGCGCGGCGAACCCGGCCGTCCAGCGTCGGCGACACCGTGTCGCGCTGGCGCAGGTAGGCCACGAAAACATCCCGGATCAGTGCGTCCAGGTCCTCGCGCGCCTGCGCGCCCGCCTCCCAGAGCACGGACCACGTGCCGCCGCCATCCACCAGGTAGTCGACCGTGGCCAAACGGTAGCTGCGCGCCGGGTCGACCGGCTGCCCGCCGACGCGCACGTCCACCGCGTCGTCGCCGACCAGCTCCATCGTCCATCCGGCGATCGGTTCCCCGCCGCTCAGCGCGATCTCGTCCGCGAGCCGTTCCAGCTGCGATCCGGACAGCGAGAGCACGGTGACGTAGTTCTCGAACGGCAGCAGCTCGTAGGCGTGGCGCATCAGGACTGGCCCCTCGGAGACCGGCACCCGCAAGCCCCCGTCGTTGAGGAGCGCGATGTGCACCGTGTCCGCGGCAAGATCCTGCACCGCGTCGAGCAGTGCGTCGGCGACGAGGTTCTCGAGCGTGCCCTCGGGTTCGCCCTTGCGGAACTCCCCCGACGAATGCGCGAGCACCTCGGCGAGCTGCTCCCCGAGCCGGGCCCTGTACGGCGCGATCAGCGCCTCGATGTCGGCGGCGGGCTCGATGGCGTCGCCGATTTCGGTGAAATCGACCGGCGCCTCCGTGACCGTGAGGATGCGCGGCGGCGGCTCGGGCGCCTGTTCGGCTCCGGTGCAGCCGGCCAGCAGTATCGTTGCGGTCGCGAGCGGCATCGCGGCGGCGGCCGGCAGTATCGCGGCGGCGAGCGAAAAACGGGTCGATTCCGGCATGATCACGGGGAACATCGCGCCATCGGGTGTTGCGCGCCACACCGGAGACGTCATCGTTGCAAGGCGCCACGACGCGCCGACATCGCATCCCCCACCACAAGAGCAATCCCATGTCCCTTGCCCATTCCCTTCACGGCCTCCGCGTCCTCGACCTCTCCCGGCTTCTCCCGGGACCCTTCCTGACCATGGTCCTCGCCGACCTTGGAGCCGACGTGGTGAAGGTCGAGGATCCCCGCGGCGGCGACTACATGCGCGACTTCCCGCCCCGCGGCGAAGGGATGTCGGGGCGCTACCTGACGGTCAACCGCAACAAGCGTTCGGTGACGGTCGACCTCAAGGACGACCGGGAGCGCGACAGGTTCCTGCGCATGGCCGCCAAGGCCGATGTCGTCGTCGAGAGCTTCCGCCCGGGCGTCATGGAACGGCTCGGCGTGGGGTACGAAACGCTCCGCGAGCGCAATGAAGGCATCATCCTCTGCGCGATCTCGGGTTACGGACAGACGGGGCCGTACCGCGACCGCGCCGGTCACGACATCAACTACCTTGCGCTGGCCGGCGTCCTGGCGATGAGCGGCGCCACCCCCGACGGCCCTCCGGCGATGGCGGGCGTGCAGATCGCGGACATGGCCGGAGGCGCGATGTGGGGCGCAGTCGGCATCCTCGCCGCCCTGATCGAACGGGACCGCACGGGCCAGGGGGCCCATCTGGACATTTCAATGACCGAAGGGGCCCTGGCACTTCTGGCCAGCGAGTTCGGCATCCTGGGCGCGGAGCCCGCAGTCCCCACCCGCGGAAACGGCCTGCTCAACGGCGGCGCCGCGCGCTACGGCGTCTACCGGACGAGCGACGGCAAGTACCTGAGCGTCGGGGCTCTGGAGCCGCAGTTCCTGAAGAGCCTGGCGGCGGGCGCGGGCCTCGAACTCGCGGCGGGGCCGGCGGACTCCGCGGACTCCGCAGCGGCAGCCGCCGACGATGATCTGCGCCGCCAGCTCACCCGGGTCATCGCGACGAGGACCCGCGACGAATGGGGACGCGTCCTCGCGGACCACGACTGCTGCTGCGAGCCCGTGCTGGAGCTGGACGAGGTTGCGGAACACCCGCTCCACCGCGAACGCGGCCTCTTCTTCGAGATCGGCCGCTCCGGCTCGCCCGGCGCGCTGCAGGTGCGCACCCCGCTCGGGATGCCCGCCGCCCGCCGCCCGGCCCCGGCGCTGGGCGAGCACAACGACGAGGTATTCCGGGAGTACGGGGTGTGATCAACCGGTCACCGATGATCTTCCCAGACCTCGTCGAAGACGCGCAGGTAGTTCTCGCCGAGGAACTTGAGGATCACTTCGTCAGAGTGGCCGCGGGTGGCGAGCGCATCGGTCAGGCGGGGCACCCTGGAGATGTCCTCCAGGCCGGCGGGCGCCATCTCCTTGCCGTAGTGATCGCTCCCGAGGCCGATGTGGTCGGGGCCCATCACGTCCAGCGCGGTCTCGATGTCCCGCACGACGCTGTCCAGATCGCGGTGCGCCACGTGAATCAGGCCTAGAACGCCGCCGTTCTGCGCCAGGGCGTCCAGCATCCAGCGGTCGCGGGGCAGCTCGAGGCGCGGGCGCGGGAGCTTGCCGTCCAGGAGATCCTGCGCCTCCGGGGCCGTGTCGGGGAACATGGTGGGCGTGGTGTGCGACAGGATGACGGGATTGTCCGTGAGCTCCAGGATCTCGCTGAAGCCGACCTCGCCGATATGCACCAGATCGATGACGATCCCGAGGGCGTCCATCCGCTGGACGACTTCCTTGCCGAGCCCGGTCAGGCCGCCGCGCCTGTCGGCCGCCCAGCAGCCGTCGGCGAAGACGTTGCGCCGGGTGTGCGTGAGGCTCGCCGAGCGCAGGCCGAGGTGGTAGTACAGGTCCAGGAAGCGCGGATCGTTGCCCAGGGGTTCGCACCCCTCGAAGGTGAGGACGAGCGCGACCTTCCCTTCGTCTCTGGCGCGGCGGATGTCGCCGGCCGTCGTGGCCAGCACGAGATCGTCGTGGCGGCCGACCTGGTCATGCAGATTCCACACCATCTCCATGCCCCGCCGGACCGGGTCGCGCAGCCAGTCGTCGTCGAGGTAGATGGCGCACAGCTGAGCCGTGACGCCGCCTTCCCGCCAGCGCGGCAGGTCGTACTGCCCCATCGGGCCGAACCACACGGTGTGGGCACCCATGCCGAAGCGGACGAGCGGGTTGTTCTCCAGCCCGGGCGGCGCCTCCCAGTCGAGGTCGGGCACCTCGACGCGGTCGCCCAGCGACATCTTGCCTTCGGTGACGGGGATCAGGATGTCGCTGTGGCCGTCGACGACGATGGCGCGTCGGTGGAGTTCCGCGGCGCGCTGGCGGTCGGCAGCGGCGGCACGATCGGCGCTGGCGACCCGGTCCACAGCCGTCACAGCGACCCTCCCCCCAGCCCGCCCTCCACCACCGGCAGCTCGATCCGGGAGCCGTCCTCGCCGCCGTGGTGCACGGTGAACGTGATGTCGCCATCGGCCGGCAGCAGGTCGAAGGTGTCGGCGTCCGCCCCCGCGATCGCGACCCGCAGGCGGTGGCCCTCGCGGATCAGCGCCGCAACCGGCCAGAGCCGGAAGGTGACCTCGACAGCCTCGCCCACCGGCATCGGTTCGGCGTCCGCGCGCGCAAAGGACTGGTACGGCGCCTCGCCCTCGAAGTACGGGTTCGGCGTGACCTTGCGGTGGAGCAGGCGCATGCCGCCATCGGTCACGAAACGGCTGCGGCCGTCCGGATCCACGTCCTCGAGGTACACGAACAAGGAGCCGTCCTCGCGGTCCGCCGCCATCCTGAGGGTGATCACCGGATACCCCGCAATCTGCAGGTCGGATTCGAGCGGCGCGGTGGTCCAGGTGAGCATGCGGGCGTCCATGTCGCCGCGGTCGTCCAGGTTGAGGATCGGGGTCCCCATCTGGGCCAGCCAGCGGTTGTTCACGCCGGACGTCACCCCCGGAACGACGGCGTACTCGTCGACCCCGGGAGGTGAGGCGGCGGGGTCTGCGGCCAGCGATCCGCCTTCCCCCATGTAGAAGGTTTGCGGCGCCGTCCCCGCCGGCGGCCAGACCTCGGTCGTGTGGTAGGCCTCCTCGCCGAGGTTGTAGAAGCGCATCGGCGGCCAGTCGTCGACGCCGTTGTCCGCACCCCTGAGGTGGTGGTCGAAGAAGAGCCGCCGCATCTCGAACTGCTCCTCGACCGGCGGGTCGGGTGGAAGGGGCTCGCCGCCGACCAGGTAGGGACTGGCGTGATTCGCGCCCCCGTGCGTGGACGCCATGACGACGACCTTCTGTGGGTTGCTGAAGTGCCGGAAGCGCAGCAGGGTCCCGTCGGCGGTCCCGGCGTCGAGCCAGCTGACCAGGACCAGCATCGGGACGCCCGAAGCCTGGATCTCGTCCTTCCAGTAGACCGGTGCGGCGTGCGCCCAGCCCACTTCGCCGTCCATCAGATCGTCGCGGAACTCGTTGGCCGCAACCATCTCGAAGACGTCTGGATTGGCCCCGTGCCCAGCGACCGCGGCGGCCAGCAGCGACCCGTCCTCGTCCTCGTCGACGCGCCGCACGCTCGCGCCGAGTTCGGCGGTGTTGTTCTCGTCCATGTAGCCGACCAGTTCGCTCCACACCCCGAGGAAGGATCGGGCCGCGAGGCCGTAGGGCCGAACCGGGCTCACGTAGGTGTCGAAGTCGGACCAGCCGGGGATCACGGCCTTGACGGCCGGGTGGTTCACGGCGGTGACCAGCTCGGCGGTCGTCCCGGTGTAGGACGTGCCGTAGGCGCCGACGTTGCCGTCCGACCAGGGCCGGGACACGACCCAGTCTACGATGTCGTACATGTCCCGCACCTCCTGCGGCCCGTACTCGATGGGACGGGTGCCGAACGAGGCCCCGCTCCCGCGCAGGTCCGCCTTGACGAGCGCGTAGCCATGGGCGAGGAAGTGCTCGTCCAGCGGCGACAGGGTGTTGATGCGCTCGCCGGTCTCGGGGTCTTCGAAGCCGCGGATGTAACGGGTCAAGGTGAGGAGCGCGGGGTACGCAGCAGCGTCGCCGCCGGCACCCACGTCGCCGCGCCCGCCAGCCGGCAGGTAGACGTCGGCAGCGAGCCGCGTGCCGTCCTCGGCGGTGATGTAGAACGAGGAGGTGTCGGGCCCGGGAGGCGCCCTCTCCGCGGCGGGATCACAGGCGAGCAGGACCCCGGCCAGGATGGCGGCCGCGTGGCGCGGCGAACATTTGCCGGTCACCGCGCGACCTTCATCGAGCTGATGATCGGGGCCACGGGCAGCGCGTCCAGGTCGACCTCCCTACCCTCCTTGATCACCATGTGAATCGTCCGGTAGTTGTACGCGCTCTCCAGCGGGTTCTCGTCGAGGATCACGATGTCGGCCCACCTGCCGGGCTGCAGCGTCCCGACCTCGTCGTCCACACGGTAGGCCTCGGCGATGTTGCTGGTCGTCGACTTGAGGATCTCCATCGGGTCCATGCCCAGCTCCTCCAGGCCCACCAGGGCATTGAAGTGCCCCTCGCCCAGCTTCACACGTGAATCGACCGTGTCGGAGGCGAGCGTCCCGGACTCGGCCAACAGCACCGGGTTCTGGATCCCGGCGTCGGTCGACATGAGCAGCTTCGCGCCCGCCTCGATCAGGTTGCGGCGGTTGATCGCGCCGATCTTCATGTACGGCGTGAGGGTGCCCGTCGGGTTGTGCTTCTCGAGCGCGGCCATGCGGCGTTCGGTGATCGGCAGGACCGAGCACGCGATCCCCCTGTCGACCATCTTCCGGATCGACTCGACCGGGATCGGGATCTCGGGCCCGGATATCCCGCAGTGCGTGATGATGTCCACGCCGGCCTCGATCGCCATGTCGAAGCTCTCGACCGAGGTGGTGTGCGTCTGCACGGTCATGCCCGCGCGGTGCCCCTCCTCGACGATCACGCGCTGCACCCGCTCCGAGAACGAGATCAGGTTCATGTCGACGTGCCCGCTGGCCCCGTACTTCAGGAAGTCCATCCCGAGCGTAGTGTAGTTGCGGATCACGTCGGCCACCGAATCGGGCGTCATCCACAGCAGCTCGCGCCCCGTGTTCTCCTCCCACGTGTCGTTGATGCGCTTGACGAAGGCCTGGCTCACGTACGCCGCGTGCGACCCGCGGAAATCCGGCCCCAGCGGTCCGGTGAAGCCTATGATGTTGCCGGCAATGTAGATCCGGCTCCCCGGCGCCTTGCCCGCGTTGATCATGTCGCGCGCCTGCGCGAGCGCCGCACGCGGTCCCCAGGTGTCGAAGACGGTGGTCTGCCCGGTCTTCAGGGCGATCTGGGCCGCCTCGAGAATGATCTCGTGGAGGCGGTGCTCATGCAGGATGAGCGTCTCGAGGTCGAGGTTGAGGAAGAGATGAAGGTTGCCGTCCATCAGCCCGGGAATGACGTACCTGCCCCCGGCGTCGATCGTGGTCGCGTCGGACGGGACGGCGGTCGAGCCCGCGGGCCCGGCGGCGGTGATCCGTCCATCGGTGAACACGACCACGCCGTCCTCGATCGGCACGGCGCCCGTGCCGTCGATCACGGTGCCCCCGGTGATCGCGACCGTCTGGGCCGCGGCGGCGGGGGCGAGCGCGGCGGTGAGGAGCGCGGCGGCGCATAGCGGGGCAAGCGCGGCGCTGAGGGCCGAACTGGCTCGGCGGAATGGGGTGGCTCGGCGAAGTGGATTGGCTCGGCGAAGTGGATTGGCTCGGCGAAGTGGGCTGGCTCGGCGGATGGACATTGGCTTGACTCCTTCGGTCCTGCGGTGTGCGCTCTGCGGTGTATCAGTCGGCTCTCGGCACCATGCGGGCGCCCTGGGCGAGGTAGGTCATGCGCCCGTCGGGACGCGGGTCGAGGAAGCTCATGATCGACGCGGTCGGGTTCCCTTCCGCGTCCGGGTAGGTGAAGGCGTCGTCGCCGACCGGCTTCAGCGGTATCGGCGGCGTGGGCTCCATCGGCGTGTCGTCGTAGAAGGCGAACTTCGCCCACAGCGAGACGCCGATGCCGCCGTCCATCTCCACGATCTCGTAGATCTGGGCGACGTTCTCGTACCGGCCCGCGTAGCGCGCGACGTCCACCTCGGTGTCGACGATCGGCCTGACCACCGGTTCCGGCGGCGCCACCCCCGCGGCTTCCTCCATCCACTTGCCGGCCAGCTCGCCGGTGAGCCCGGCGCTGTGCGAGGAGTTCCCCATGACCGCGACCGCCACGTTGCTTTCCGGGTGCGCGGTCAGGTTCGCCAGGATGCCCGGGCCCCCGCCGCCGTGCGACACGAAGCCGCCGTCCGACAGCATCCAGCCCAGGCCGAACGCGATCGGCGAGCCTTCGCCGCGCACCCGGGCGGTCTCGGCGCGCATGGCGCGGGCGCTCTCGGGCGAGAGGATCGTGGCGCCGTTCGGGCCGGTGCCGTCGGCCATGTGCGCGGCCGCGAACGTGACCAGGGCGCTGGCGGACATCATCGCCGTGGCGCCGGCGGGTGCGAAGCTGATGGGCAGGAAGACGAACGAGGTCCGCACCGGCTCGCCCGTCTCGGGATCGGTGAAGTGGCCGACGCTGGCCCGGTGCAGCAGCGCGTCCTCGGGCAGCACGGCGGCGTGCTCCATGCCGAGCGGCTCGAAGATCCGCTCTTTGACCAGGTCGTACCAGCTGCGCTCCCGGATCCTCTGGCAGAGGTAGCCGGCGATCACCGTGGCCGTGTTGCAGTACGAGGTGTCGGCCCCGGGTTCGTGGATCATGCCCATGTCGGCGAAGCGCGGGATCGCCTTCTCGATGGTCTCTTCGTCGTGGCCCTGTTCGGGGACCATCTCGCCGTCGATGCCGCTGGTGTGGTTGACCAGCATGCCCACCGTGATGCGTGCCAGGTGATCCGGATCCGCCAGGCGCAGCTCGGGCAGGTAGTTCGAGACGGGAGCCGAAAGGTCGACCAGCCCGTCGTCCACCATCTGCATGAGCAGCGTGGTGTTGAAGATCTTGGTGATCGAACCGATGTGCATGACGGTCTCGGGCGTCATCGTCACGCCGCTGCTGACGTTGGTGAGCCCCGCGGCGGCGGTGCGGATCTCGCCGTTCGCGAACACGGCCGCGCTGGCGCCGACCACGTTGTGGCGCGCGAGCGCTTCCTCCAGGTCGGCCTGGAGCGCCGGATCGGTCCCGGGCGGCGCCGCGCCCGAGGGCCGTGTGCGCGCCGGGGTGTCCGGGGCGCAGGACGTGACGCCGGCGACTGCCGGCACGGTGGCCGCGACCGCGGCCTTCTTCAGGAAATCCCTGCGGGTGGCTGTGGGGTGGGCGCTGGCGGAGATCGCCTTGTTGCGGACGGGCATGGAATCCTCCTGGGCTGTGCCGGACTGCCAGAATAGGATGCGCGCCACGTCGCCGCCAACCTTGACCTGGAAATGACCAGTCACCAATACTAGTCATATGGAAAAAATCAACGCATCGTACTTCAAGGCCCGGTGTCTGGGGATTCTCGACCGTGTTCGCGAGACGGGCGAACCCATCGTGATCCTCAAGCGGGGCCGGCCGGTGGCGGAGTTGTGGCCGCCGAGCAACGCTGAGGCGCAGTATCCTCAATCCGAGTTGAAGGGGAGCGTAACGGTGATCGGTGACATCGTCGGGCCGGTGCTGCCGGAGGACCATTGGGACAGCCTGGCGAACCCCGGTGCCGCGTCGGAGCGTGCTGAAGACGACTCTCGGCACAAGCTGGAGCGGTGGAGAGGCAGCGAGTGACGGCGCTGCTGGACACCCACATCCTCATCTGGTGGCTCCAGGGCGATGGGCCGCTGTCTTCGGCGCAACGGCGGGTCCTGGATGCGGCCAACGCCGACGCGCCGCTACTAGTGTCCGACATATCGCTCTGGGAGATCGCCACGCTCCACACCCTGGGCCGCATTGGGCTTGCGCTTCCGCCAAGGGAGTGGCTGGAGAAAGCGGTCGCGCCACCCCTCGTGCGGCGCCATGGCATCTCGCCGGCGATCGCGGGCGAAGTGGCGTCCCTGCCGGACTCCTTTCACCGGGACCCAGCAGATCGCATTATTGTCGCGACCGCCCGAATCCTGGGAGCGACGCTGCTTACACACGACCGCCGCATCGTGGACTCCGGGCTGGTCAAGACGCTGAACTGAGCCGTGCGGCTCCGCCGACCGAAGGAACACGCCGTGTACAAACCACCGACCAGACGCCCCACATCCCGCCGCCGTTTCATCAAGGCCGGGGCCGCCGCCCTGACCGGCGCGATCATCGCCCCCCAACGCATTCTGGCCGATCCCTACGCGCCGGTCGACCGTCTGGCCGATCCCGTGCGGCCCGGCTCCCCGCGTGAGGCGGCCGCCCTCACAACCCCAATCAGAGTCAGAGGCGTGGTGCGCTCCCAGGGAACAGGATTGCCCCGGGTGCCCGTCTCCGACGGCGTGCAGGTCGTCGACACCGCGGACGACGGCTCCTTCGAGCTCGTCACGACGCCCGACCGGGGTTTCGTCTGGTTCACGGCGCCGTCCGGCTACCGGATTCCGCAGAACATGCCCGGCACGGCGCGCTTCTACCAGCCGCTGTCGGACGGGCGCGAGCAGTCGGCCGTCTTCGAGTTGGAGCCCGATCCGGTGCCCCACGACAACCACACGCTGCTGCTCCTCGGCGACATCCAGACCGAGGATCCGACGGAGATGGGGTGGTTCCTATCGCAGTCGGTTCCGGACCTGCGGGCGACGGTGGAGGGACTCGGCGGCGAGCACGCCTTTGGCATCTCGTGCGGCGACATCATGTTCGACAACCTCGAACTCTACCCGGACTACGAGCGGGGGGTCGGCGAGGTCGGCGTCCCCTTCTTTCAGGTCGTCGGCAACCACGACCTCGACATGGACAACCTGACGGACCAGTCCTCGACCGAGACGTTCAGCCGGCACTTCGGGCCGCGCTACTACTCGTTCACGCGCGGGGCCGTGCACTACGTGGTCCTGGACGACGTGTTCTGGCACGGGAGCGGCTACATCGGCTACCTGGGCGCCGACGCGCTGACGTGGCTGGAGCAGGATCTGGCGCGTGTCGAGCCTGGGTCGCCCGTGATCGTGGCGACGCACATTCCGGTGCTCGGCAGCCAGCACCTGCGCCGCGGCGAGGAGCGGCCGGGGACGTCGCTCGCGATCATGAACCGCCAGGCGCTCTACCGGCTCCTGGAGCCGTTCGACGCGCACATCCTCACCGGCCACACGCACGAGTGCGAGCACGTCTTCGAGCAGGGTACGCACGAGCATGTGACCGGCGCGGTCTGCGGGGCGTGGTGGAGCGGCCCGATCTGCCACGACGGCACGCCCAGCGGCTACTGCGTCTACTCCGTGCGCGGCGAGGAGGTCAGCTGGCGCTACAAGGCCACCGGGCGTCCGGACGACCATCAGATGCGGCTCCGCCTTGTCGGGCGCGATCCGTCGTCCACCGGCGAGCTGGTCGCCAACGTCTGGAACTGGGATCCGGAGTGGACGGTGCGCTGGTTCGCGGACGGCGAGCCGCGGGGCGTGATGCCCAGGCGCCTGGGCCTCGATCCGCTGAGCGCGGAGTTGCACGCGGGGCCCGATCTGCCGCCGCGGCGCACCTGGGTGGAGCCGGTGCCGACCGATCACCTGTTCCGGGCTGCGCTGACGGGCGACGAGCGCGTCGTCGTCGTGGAGGCCACGGATCGATTCGGGCGCGTGTACACGGAGGAGTGGCGGGGGTAGACCCGATGATCCTTGATTCCGCACTACTGTTCGCCGCTGCGGTCGGCGTGCAGTCCCCTCAGCAGGTCGGCATGGCCGCCGATTCGGCGCTGACCCACCGGGACGGCGTCGTTCCTCCTACGGTCACGGCCGTGCGGGCGGATCCGGCGCCGGTGCTGGACGGCGTGCTCGACGAACCCGTCTGGCAGACGGCCGTTCCGGTGACCGGATTTCGGCGTGACCGGCCGGGCGACGGACTGCCCGCGGCCGAGCGGACCGAGGTGCGCGTGGCCTACACCGACGACGCGCTGTATGTCGGCGCGCGCATGTACGACCGCGATCCGTCGCGGATCTCGCTGCTGCGGGGACGGCGCGATTCCTTCATGCAGCCGAACGACCTGTTTCTGATCCAGCTCGACTCGTACCACGATCACCGCACAGCCTTCGTATTCGGGGTGACCCCGGCAGGGGGACGCAACGACCTGGTCGCGCCCAACGACGGGTTTCAGGGGATGGACGCGGGATGGGATCCCGTCTGGGACGCTGCGACCCTGGTCGACTCGGCGGGCTGGGTGGCCGAGATGCGCATTCCGTTCTCGCAACTCCGCTTCCGCGAGGGCGAACGCCAGGTCTGGGGGGTCAACTTCCGCCGAGACATCCTGCACGCGGGAGAAGCGGTTGACTGGGCATGGAGACCGTCCACCGAGAGCGGCCTGGCATCGTCCTTCGGACACCTCCTGGGGCTGGAGGGGGTGCGCCGGCCCGAGCGTCTGGAGGTCCTTCCGTACGCGGTGACGCGCGCGAGCTTCGACCAGCGCGCAGACCCGGCGAGCCCTTTCGACGACGGCTCGGTGTACGGGGGCGCGGTGGGACTGGACCTCAAATACGGGCTCACCGGCGGTCTCACGCTGGACGCCACGGTCAACCCGGACTTCGGTCAGGTGGAGGCGGACCCGGCGGTGGTGAACCTGACCGCCTTCGAGACCTTCTTCGAGGAGCGTCGCCCCTTCTTCGTCGAGGGCGCGGGGCTGTTCGGGTTCGGCGGGCTCGAAGGGCTGCGCTTCTTCTATTCCCGGCGCGTCGGGCAGCGTCCGGCGCTCCGTGCCGGCAGCCGAAGCCGAGGGTCTTTCGTCGATCAGCCGACTCAGTCGACCATTCTGGGGGCGGCCAAGGTTTCCGGCCGCACGGACTCGGGGTGGGTCGTCGCCTTCATGAACGCCACCACGCAGCGCGAAAACGCCCGCGTCACCGAGGGACCGGGCGCGCCGGTGACCGAGGTGCCGGTCGATCCGCTGTCGAACATCACGGCGCTGCGCCTCCGGAGGGACTTGCGCGAAGGAGACAGCTACATCGGCATGATCGCGACCGGGGTGGAACGCGATCTCAGCGACGCCACCTTCTTCATTCTGCGCGACCGCGCGGTAACGGGCGGGGTCGACTTCCTGCACCGTTTCGCGAACCGGACCTATTCGCTGCAGGGTTGGCTGGGCGGCTCGCACATCGGCGGCACCCCGCAGGCGATGCAGCGGGCACAGTACTCCTCGGTCCGGTACTATCAGCGGCCCGATCAGGACTACGTGACCTTCGACCCCGACCGCACCTCGCTCGCCGGCTACGCGGGGGAACTGGCCTTCCGCAAGATCGCCGGCGAGTGGCTGTACGGCTTCGAGGCAAGCATGATCTCGCCCGGCTTCGAGATGAACGACGCCGGCTTCCAGACGATCGCCGACATCTATTCACTCACGCTCGGCGGAACGCGCCGCTGGGTCGAGCCCGGCCGCTACTTCAGGTCCGCCAGCCTCACGCTGGGCGGCTCCGAGCGGCGGAACTTCGGCAACCTGGTCTTTCAGCGTCAAATATCGTTGCGCGGCAACGGTCAGACGGTTGGATTCCATTCCTTGCGCGGCTCGCTGCGCTACGAGCTGGAAACCCTGAACCCGCGCACCACGCGTGGCGGTCCCGCGATGACGAACCCGGCGAACTGGGGCGGCAACCTGTGGTTCAACACCGACGGGCGAAAGCGCGTCTCCGGGGGTCTGTCGGTGAACTTCTCGGGCGACGCCGCGGGCTCCTACTCGGTTTCGGCCGGCCCCACGCTCTTCGGCCGCGGCGAGGGCCTGTTCAGCTGGAGCATCCGGCCCAACTTCACGAAGAGCCGGAATGCGGCCTTCTACGTCACGCAGGCGGAAGATGAATGGGCGCGGTCCACCTACGGCCGCCGCTACGTCTTCGCCGAACTCGAGCAGTCCGCGATCGACGTGACGATCCGCATGGACCTCGCGCTGACCCCGCGCATGACCCTGCAGGTCTACGGCCAGCCCTTCGTGGCAACCGGCGACTACGAGAACTTCATGGCGCTGCGCACGCCCCGCAGCTACGACTTCATCCGCTATGGCGAGGGGGCCGCGACGATCGGGCGCTCGCAAGCCTACAACAGCTACACAGCCGACGCAGACGGTGCGGGCCCCGCAGGCCCGATCCGCTTCGGCAACCCCGACTTCCGCACGCGTTCGTTCCGGAGCAACGTGGTGCTGCGCTGGGAGTACCTGCCGGGTTCGACCCTGTTCCTGGTCTGGAGCCAGGACCGCGCCGACTGGGTCCGCGACCCGGCCTTCGACGGGATCGGCGACCTGCAGCGCCTCTTCTCGGATCCGATGCGCAACGTCTTCCTGATCAAGGCAAGCTACTGGCTGGACTTCTGAGGGGCTCCAGGTGCTCCACGAAGTACCGCGCCACCGCGTTCTGGAAGTAGGTCATGCTCTGCCCCTGGAGCCCGTGGCTCTGATCCGGCAGCACCAGCAGGTCGAAGGGCTTGTCCGCGCGGATCAGGGCTTCGGCCATGCGCATGGTCTGGGCGAACGGGGTGTTCACGTCTGCGGTCCCGATCGTGATCAGCAGCCTTCCCGCCAGCCGGTCCGCGACCGTCAGGTTGGACGCGTAGGCGTATCCTTCCGGGTTCTCCGAGGGCTTGAGCATGTACGGCTCGACCGGCACCCAGGCCACCGACTCCAGTTCGACAACCGGTGACCCGGAGACCCCGACGTGGTACACCTCGGGCGCCAGCAGCATGGCCCGGAGGGTGAAGTAACCGCCCCACGAATACCCATGCACCCCCACGCGGCTCAGGTCCATGTACGGCCGCGCCGCGCCCAGCTGGCGGATCGTGGCCACGTGGTCGGGGATCTCGTTGCGGCCGATCGCCTTGTAGACGACGTCCTGAAACGCCTTGCCGCGTCCGGGCTGTCCCCGCGCGTCGACGATGAACGTCACGAAGCCCAGCTGCGCCAGGGCCTGTGCCTGCACCCCCCAGAAGTTGGACGTGAAGGTGCGCGGCACGGCGGTGGTCTGCGACCCCGGGTACATGACCTCGATGACCGGATACCGGCCTGCGGGATCGAACTCGGGCGGATGGTAGATCACGCCGTAGAGATCGGTCGTCCCGTCGTCGGCCTTGACCATGAACTCCTCGGGCGCACGCCAGTCCAACTCGCCCAGGGCGCTGACGTCGGCCACGGACAGCGTCTCGACGAGCGTGCCGTCGGCCGACCGCAGCTCGGAGCGGGGCGGCCGGTCCACCGATGAATGGGTGTCGACGAAGAACGCCTTCGAGGGGCTGAACTGGATCGCGTGCTGCCCGCTGCCCCGGGTGAGCTGCTCGGGATCGCCGCCGTCGAGGCTCACGCGGTAGAGGTGGATGTCGTAGGGCCGCCCGGGATCGCGCTGGGCCATGAAGTACACCCATCCGGCCTCCGTATCGACCGTCGTGACCGGACCGGTCGGAAACGGTCCCGAGGTGAGGCGGCGCACCAGTTCGCCGCTGTTGTTGTAGAGATAGAGGTGCGTGAAGCCGTCCCGTTCGGAGAGCCAGAGAAAGCGGTCGTCGTCGACCGGCGTGTAGAAGGATCCCTGCACCTCGAGCAGGCGCAGGCCCTCGATGTAGGTATCCTGCCGCTCGGTGAGAATGATCCGGCTCTCGCCCGTTACCGGGTCGGCCTCCATCAGGTCGAGGCGCGTCATAGGCCGGTTGACGCGCTGGAACAGCAGCCTGGACCCGTCCGGGCTGAAGCCGATGACATGAACACCGATCTCCTCGTCGGTCTGCAGGTCCACCGCAACGGGCACGCGGGCGTTCACGTCCACCGCGTACAACTCGGGCTGCGGCCAGGGACCGCCGGTGTACGGATACTCCCGCCACTCGACTTCCTCTTCCGGCCCGAGCCAGTGCACGACCGGCATCCGGTGAACCCCTTCGCTCCGGGCCCTCAGCGCGGTGAAGCGATACCCGTCGGGCGACCACCGGGCCCCCGCCGACGACCACGCATACCGGTCCTCGCCGTCGTCGGTGATGCGCACCACGCGGCCGTCCTCGCTGGCACGCAACCAGAGGTCGTTGTCCCGGTGGCGCAGGAACCAGGCCCCGTTGGGTGAGGGGACCTCCATGACCGGGCCGGATGTCGTGGGCCACCCCTCTTCGACCGTCTGCGGCGTGGTCCTCGCCACCTCCGCGGGACTCCTGGCGGCAATCTCCTCGATGCCGTAGGAGTCCAGGTCGATCCGGAAGCGCCTCCCCTCCACCTCGAACTCCGCCGCCGAGGCGGTTTCGTCCAGTGTCATGTCCGAGAAGGGCAGCCCGTCGTAAGGGGGCGTATGCCCCAGGACGGAAGCAAGCGCTGCGCGCAGCCGCTCGGTGTTGAAGAGGGGCTCGCGCGTGCCCTGCACCGGATCGACCCGGAAAATCTCCGTGTTAGCCGGCGCCCCGTCCGCGTACCAGAACGACTGGCCGTCGCCCAGCCACCGCGCGCTGACCATTCCCCCTTTCACAAGCGACGGGAAAGCCATATGTTGCCGGAAGCGGGCGAACCGGTCTTCCGGAATTTCCTGGGCGGCGGTCCCGTCGCCCCAGCCCGCCAGCATGATCAGGGCCAGCAGCGGGAGGCTAGACGGTGAGATGTTGCACCGAGCGTTCGAGCGGGACTGGGGCCTGATCATGTCCGAACACTACGCGGCAGCAGCGGAATCGGCCACCCCTTCTATTCACCCCTGTATGCAAATCGGTACGCAGGCCGCGAAACGGGACACACACACCACGTTGTACGCAATCAGCAAAGGAGGAGCCTTATGAGATTGCGCTACGGAATCATGGCGGGCCTGTTCATGCTTCTGGGCACGGGAGAGACCCTGGCTCAGACGCGTGTGCTCACGGGCTCCGTCACGGACGAAACCACCGGGCAGCCCATCTCGGGGGCGGCCATCGCCGTAACGGGAACCACCCTCGGCACCTTCACGGCAGACGACGGCGACTTCGCCGTCTCCGTGGGAGCCGGCGAGGTCGTTCTCGAAATCAGCATGCTGGGATACCAGCCGGCATCGGTCACCGTACCCGAGGGCACGAACAACATCAGCGTCAACCTGAGGGTCGATGTCCTCAACCTCGACGAGATCGTCGTGACGGGACAAGCGACCGGGATTTCCAGGAGGAACCTCGCCAACGCGGTTTCGACGGTGAGCGCGCGGGACCTCGAGAGGGTGCCCTCGTGGTCCGTTGAGCAGGCGCTCCGGGGCAAGGTCGCCGGGGCGAACATCCAGTCCAATTCGGGGGCCCCGGGCGGAGGCATGCAGCTGCAGCTCCGGGGTGTGTCCACGATCCTGGGCGGACACAGGCCGCTCTACGTGGTGGACGGCGTGATCGTCAGCGACCAGACGATACCCTCGGGCGTCCACACCGTCACGGTCTCGTCGTCGAATCCCGTCCGGGGAGGTTCGCAGGACAACTCCGCCAACCGCATCGCCGACCTGAATCCCTACGACATCGAGAGCATCGAAGTCCTCAAGGGCGCTTCGGCCGCCGCGATCTACGGATCGAAGGCGAACAACGGAGTGGTCATCATCCGCACCAAGCGGGGCCGGGTCGGCGCGCCGCAGTTCAACGTCACCCAGCGCTTCGGTTTCTTCCAGCTCTCCAACAAGCTCGGTCTGCGCGAATTCACCTCGATGGACGAGGCGGTGGAGTTCTTCGGGCCCCAGGCGAGGGATCACTGGCAGGCCGGCAAGTTCTTCGACCACGAGGAACTGCTGGCGGGGAACGAACCCCTCTCCTACGAGACTCAGGCGAGCGTGAGCGGCGGTACGGAGGATACACGCTACTACGCCTCGGGGCTGGTCAAGCACGATGGCGGCATCATCGACAACACCTTCTACAACAAGGAGTCGCTGAAGCTGAACATCGACCAGACGCTGGGCGAACGCGTCTCGTTCAGCCTGAACACCAACGCGATCCACACGCTGGCCGGCCGAGGCATCACCAACAACGACAACCGGAGCATCAGCTACTACATGACGCTCCCGTCGACGCCGAGCTTCGTCGATCTGCGCGCGACCTGCGCCGACGGAAGCCGGCAGGCCGACATCGACAGGTGTCCGAGCGGGACGGGCACCTATCCCAGGAATCCGTTCGCCGGATCGAACATCCTGGAGACGGCGTCGCTCGTGCGGAACGACGAGGAAGTGTGGCGTTTCGTGGGGTCGGGCAACCTGACCTTCGACGCCATCACTTCGTCCACGCACACGCTGCGGCTGAGCGCCACCGGCGGCATCGACTTCTACAACCAGAAGAACGAGCTGTTCTCGCCGCCCGAATCACAGTTCGAGCCCAGTGACGGACTTCCCGGCACGTCGGTGCTCGGGTCGGCCTACAGCCAGTACATGAACGCCAACCTGAACGCCGTCTACACCTTCAACTCCGACGCATTCCAGTCGACGACCTCCTTCGGCACCCAGTACGAGATCCGCGACCTCGACGTCAGCAGCACGATCGCGAAGAACCTCATCGGGGGCCTGCAGAACATCGACCGGGGCACGGCAACCGAGGTCAGGCAGGACCGCGAGCGGATCCTCGACTTCGGCATCTTCGCCCAGGAGGAGTTGCTGCTGATGGACGAGCGGCTGCTGCTGACCGCGGGAGCGCGCGCCGACCGGAGTTCCAACAACTCCGACACCGATTCGTTCCACTTCTATCCGAAGTTCGCCGCCTCCTACCGGTTCCCGATCGGTGGCAATCTCCTGGAAGAGGTCAAATTCCGGGGCGCCTGGGGCCAGTCGGGCAACCAGCCGGTCTACGGGCAGAAGTTCACCGAGTACGAGGGCAGGAACATCGGCGGACTGCCGGCCCTGCGCGTACAGGGCGCCACGGCGGCGCTGGACCTCCGTCCCGAGCGCCAGACGGAGATCGAGGGCGGCGTCGACGCAACGCTCTTCGAAGACCGCGCGACCCTCGAACTGACCTACTTCAACAAGACCGTCAGGGACGTGATCCTGGAGCGCTCGCTCGCCCCGTCGACCGGTTTCGTCGAGTCCATCTTCAACGGCGGCGAGATCAACATCTGGGGTGTCGAGACCGCGCTGACGGTGGTTCCCTTCTTCACCCGCAACCTCCAGTGGACCTCGCGCACCACCTTCACGCTGGACCGCAGCAACGTGGTCTCGCTCCCGGTGCCGCGCTTCCGGATCCAGGGATTCGGCTACTTCTACGGCACCACCGTGGCCGAGGAGGGCAGGTCACTGACGCTGCTCTGGGGCAACGGCCCCGACCCCGAAACGGGCGAGGTCGGCGTGGGCCCGCTGGCAGAATCGAACGCGGAGTTCCGCATGGGTTTCTCGAACGACATCAGCTTCGGACGGTTCAACGTCTATTCGACCCTGGACTGGCAGAAGGGCGGGACGGCGAACAACCTCACGCAGTTCCTCTTCGACCTCACCCGGAACACCGAGGACTGCAACAACATGGTGAACGGCGAGAGCGTCTGCGTGAAGCGCAACCGGGAGTTCCCCCAGAATACGGGCACCTACTTCCAGGACGCTTCCTTCGTGAAGCTGCGCGAACTCACCGTCTCCTACGACATGCCCGAGAACATGGTCGCCAACATCTGGAGCGCGGCCCGGCACATCCGCCTCAACCTGAGCAGCCGCAACCTGCTGACCTTCACCGACTACGCCGGCCTCGATCCCGAGGTCAGCAACTTCGGCAGCGAAGCGGTCGGCCGTGGGCAGGACGTGGCACCCTACCCGCCGAGCCGGAGCTTCTGGTTCTCGGTCGACGTGGGCTTCTAACGTGAACGGGAGAATGAGACCAATGATCAGACAACTGGGCCGTCTCCTGACGGCGGGTCTCGTCGCAACCGTTTTCGCGGCATGCGATCTGACCGTACCCGACTTCAACAACCCGAGCGTGCAGGACCTGCAGAACAACCCGAACTCCGCTTCCGTCGCGGCGGCGGCGCAGGGGCTGCTCTTCGACACGCGTCTCACCGCGGCCGACATGGTGCACTGGGTCGGCGCCTTCGGCCGCGAAGTCTACCCGATGGCGCCCACCGGCTCTTCCCTGCCGGGCAGCGTCCGAGACCCCTGGACCCAGACACTGTTCGTGGGGACGCAGGTCTGGGGCGAAGCGTACAAGAACATGCGCAACGCCAACCTGCTCCTCGACGCGCTGGCGGGAGCGGAAATCCCCGAGCCCGACAAGGCTGCAGTGCGGGGATTCACCAAGACCATCCAGGCGTATGACCTGCTGCACATCGCAGTCACGCGGCGGCACCTGGGCGCTCCGGTCGCGGTGGGTTCCGACCCCAACGAACCGCCGGCTCCGATCGTGGGAGAGAACGAGGTCTACGGCCACGTGATCAGTCTGCTGGACGAAGCACGCGGCGATCTGCAAGCCGCCGCCTCCTTCCCCTTCGGGGTGACGGCCGGACTCTCCAACTTCTCCTCGCCGGCCAACTTCATCCGCCTCAACCGCGCGATCAAGGCGCGTGCCGAGGTGCACCGCAACAACTGGTCCGGCGCCCTTCAGGCGGTGGCGGAGTCCTTCGCGGGCACCGACATGCCGCTCGCCTACGGCGCGCAGCACAGCTGGTCGGTCAACTCGGGCGACCTCGTCAACCCGGCCAACCGGCCCGACCTGCTCTACGCCAACACGCGTTTCCGCACCGAGGCCCAGGCCCGGGCGGACGGTTCACCGGACCTGCGATTCCAGACCAAGTTCAAGCAGGTCGGCGCGTATCAGCTGCTGGAAGTGGCCTCGGATCTGCAGTACACCCTGTACGAGAGTCCGAGCGCGCCGTTCGTCTGGGTCAAGAACGAGGAGTTGATCCTGATCCGTGCCGAGGCGAACCTTGCGATGGGTAACCGGGCGGCGGCGATCGAGGACATCAACCTCATCCGCATGAAATCCGGCGGCCTGGAGCCGCTGCCGGATCCCTATCCCGGATCTGACGACGACCTGCTCGACGAGCTGCTCTACAACAAGCGGTTCTCGCTGGTCTTCGAGTGGGGGCACACATGGATCGACATGAACCGCTACGACAAGCTGCTGGACATCCCGGTGCTGGGTCCGCCCAGCGCCGACCAGCGGCTTCACAGCGCGATGCCCTACCCGCTGAGCGAATGCCTCCCGCGGGAGCCGGAGGTGCCGGCGGGCTGCATGACACAGCAGGGCGTCATTCCTTAGGGGGAGTCGCCCGGCTTGTCGCCGCGCTCTTCGCCGTGGCGGCCGCCGGATGCGCTTCGAGTTCGGAGCGCTCCGGCGAGCCGCCCGGCGTGGGCGACGAGGCTGCCTGGGAGGGTGCGCCCGAGAGCAAACTGCACATCGACAACCGCAACTGGCTCGACATGCGCATCTACGCGCTTCGCGGGGCGGACCGAATGGCCCTGCTTTCGGTCACGAGCATGAGGCGCGACTCGGTGCCCCTGCCCAGGAGCCTGCTCATGGGCTCGGGATTCCGGCTTCAGGCCGATCCCGTCGGCGACCGGCCATACCGCAGCAGCACCATCTATCTGCGTCCCGGGCAGACCGTCTGGTGGAGGCTCGAAAACGTGCTGGGCCAGTCCAGCCTGTGGATCCATTGACAACAACACAAGGAGCAACCATGACCAGCCATCGGAAACCGGCGGGCGTCCGCCGCGTGCCCGGAGCCGCCCTCCCCCTCGCCGCCGCCGCGATCCTGACGCCCGGCCTCCAGGCCCAGAAGGCGGACATCCTGACCATCGACCAGCTGCTGTCGATCGAGTCCGTCGTCTCGGGCTCTCCCGCGTGGTCGCCCGACGGCTCGGGGATCCTCTTCCAGTCCTCGCTGTCCGGCGGGCTGATGACGATCTCGCCCGAAGGCGGCTTCCCCACGCGCCTGCCGACCGAGATGGGCACCTCCGGCCACTTCCTGGCATCCCAGATGCCCGGCTGGTCGCCGTCCGGCAGGTGGATCTCGTACGTGTCGGACAAGGGCGGCACGCCCGAGATCTGGATCTGGTCGACAGAGGACGGCTCCGAGGCGCAGCTGACCAACCTCGGCGGACGCATCAACTCGATGACGTGGTCGCCCGACGAGCGCTCGATCGTCTTCGCGGGCGACCGCTACGGCAACTACGACATCTGGACGGTCGAGGTGGCCACGAAGCGCGTCCGGCGCATCACCAGCGACAAGCTCTACGAGGTCTTCCCGACCTGGACCCCCGACTCCGAGAGCATCCTCTACGTGCGCCTCGACGACACCTGGGAGGACCATGACGTGATCGAGGTCGCTCCGGACGGCACGGGCGCGCGCACCGTGCTCCAGGACACCGACTTCTTCGACTACGGCGCCGGCACCACCTTCGCCTACCCGCGCGTCTCGCCCGACGGCGGCCAGGTCCTCTTCCGCTCGCACCGCAGCGGCTGGATCAACTATTGGATCGCCCCGATGAATGGTGGCGAGCCCCGTCCCATGGCCGCCGCCGAGGCCGACCAGAGCAGTGCGGCGTGGTCGCCGGACGGCAGCATGATCGCGTACACCGAGAACCACAACGGTCATCACGACCTGCGCGTTGTCGCCGCGGACGGCGGGAAGCCACGCGTGCTGGCGTCGCCGGGCGGGATGGGCGGCAATTCCGCAGGCGGCGTCGCGTCCAGTCCCTCCTGGTCGCCCGACGGACGGTCGATCTCGTACCTGATGGCCGATCTTCTGACCCCTCAGGATCTGTATGTGGTGTCCTTGGAGGACGGCGAGAGTCGCCAACTCACCTTTTCCATGCCCGCCGGGAACTTTGGGGCGCGGTTGATCCTGCCGGAGAAGGTTCACTACCCCAGCACGGACGGATACACGATCCCCGCGTACCTGTACCGCCCGGCAGGAGTCCCGGCGGGCGGGCGGGCGCCCGGTGTGCTATGGATTCACGGCGGCCCGACGTCGCAATTTCACGACACCTTCCAGCAGCACGTGCAGTTTTTTGCGCAGCGGGGGTACGCTGTGCTGCTGCCGAACATCCGGGGCAGCTCGGGATACGGGAAGGACTTCGCCGACGGCAACAACGACTGCTGGGGCCACTGCGACCTGGAGGATGTCGTCGCGGGGGTGGACTTCCTCAAGACCCTGCCCGAGGTCGACCCCGACCGGATCGGCCTGACCGGGACCAGCTACGGCGGCGTGATGAGCATGTACGCGGCGTCGTTCGCGCCCGATGTGTTCCGCGCGATCATTCCCGGCTCGGGGTACGGCGACTGGATCCACTTCTATCACGGCGAGAACGAGTTGCGGCACATCAAGCTGCTCGAACACGAACTCGGGCCGTTCGAGACGAGCCAGGACGTGTGGCGCAACAGCTCGGCGATCTACGAGATCGACAAGGTGTCCACGCCGATCTTCATGGTGCACGGCGAGGGACGATATCCGGGATCCGACCAGTCCGAGATCTTCGCGCAGGCGCTGGAGAACTTCTACAAGCCGTTCGAATACACGACCTACCCGAACGAGAACTACTACGTGTACGGCAAGGCCAACCGCCGCCAGATGCTGCTCGACATGCTCGACTTCTTCCGCCGTTTCCTGAACGACGACATGGTGGACGCGGGCGAAAGGATGAACCAATGAGACACTTTGCGCACCCGCGCGCGGCCTCCGTGCTCGCGATCCCGTTTGTCGCGGCGGCACTCGCGTGTCAGCCCAGTGCTCCCTCCGACGGTGATTCGGCGGGCGGACCCATCTCCGCTGCCGAACTCGTCGACCTGAGCGCGGCCGTGGGCGGCACCTATTCGCCCAAGTGGTCGCCGGACGGGTCGCGGATCACCTTCGTGTCGGGCGGCGACCTGGGCGCGGTCGGCACGGCGGACGGCGCCTTCGAGATCCTCACCGAAGACCTGTCGCTGAGCGGCGTCGGGTCGCTCGGGGCGCCGCAGCCGGTGTGGTCCCCGGACGGGCGCTGGGTCGCCTACACCTCGGACAAGAGCGGCGCGCCGGAGATCTGGCTGTGGTCGGCCGAGGAGGGCGCGGGCGCGCGGGGCGCGGTCGACGTGCAGCTCACGCGGCTGGCGGCACGGGCCAACGGGCTGGCGTGGTCGCCGGACGGGCGGTCGATCGCGTTTTCGGGCGACCGGTTCGGCAACATGGACATCTGGACGGTGTCGGTGCCGGACGGCAAGCTGAACCGCATTACCGACGACCCGCTCTACGAGGGCTACCCCAGCTGGACGCCCGACGGGAGCCGGCTCCTGTACGTGCGCATGGACGACCGCTGGGTTGACCACGACGTCATCGAGGTCGACCCCGATGGGGGCAACCCCCGCATGGTCGTGCGCGACACGGGCTTCTTCGACTACCGGGCCGGGCGCGCGTTCGCGTCGGCGCAGGTGTCGCCCGACGGCGAGACCGTGCTCTTCCGTTCGCAGCGGAGCGGCTGGCTGAACTACTGGGTGGTGCCGCGTGGTGGAGACGCCGCGCCCCGTCAGATCGCCGCGTCGGACTACGACCAGAGCGACGCGCGGTGGTCGCCTGACGGCAGCTGGATCAGCTACACCGAGAACCGCGACGGCGTGCACTCGCTGCGGGTGGTCTCGGCGGACGGCACGAAGAGCAAGGCGCTGGTGGATCCGGAGGTCGGCGCGGCGCTGCGCCCCGAATGGTCGCTCGACGGCAGCCGGATCAGCTACACGATGGAGACGCCGACGCGGCCGGCCGAGCTGTTCGTGATGGACGTGGAGTCGGGCGAGAGCCGCCTGCTGTACAGCCGGGTCGCGGCGGGTTCGGCCGAGAAGCTCCACATGCCCGAGAAGGTGAGCTACCCAAGCAGCGACGGCCTCACGATCGAGGCGTACCTGCACCGGCCGCCGGGCGCAGAGGGGGGTGCGCAGCCGGGTGAGCGGCTGCCCGGCGTGATGTGGATCCATGGCGGACCCACGTCGCAATTCGACGACCAGTTCCGTCGGCACCAGCAGGTGCACTTTTTCGCGCAGCGCGGGTACGTCGTCCTCATGCCCAACATCCGTGGGAGTTCGGGGTACGGCCTGGCCTTCGAGGACCTCAACAACAACTGCTGGGGCCACTGCGACCTGGAAGACGTGCTCGCGGGTGTGGACTACCTCAAGACCCTGCCCGATGTCGACCCCGACCGGATCGCGGTCACCGGGACCAGCTACGGCGGGATCATGACGATGGACGCGGTGGCGTTCGCGCCCGGCGTGTTCCAGGCCGCGATCGCGCTGTCGGGCTACGGCGACATGACCGACTTCCACACCAAGGTGCACGAGCTTCAGCACATCAAGCTGCTCGAATACGAACTCGGGCCGTATCCCGAGAACCGGGACGTGTACCTGAACAGCTCGGCCATCCTGAAGGCGCACCAGGTGACCACGCCGACGTTCGTCATTCAGGGCGAGGGGGTCGCGGCGGACTGGAGGCTGCGCGAGGACCAGCCGCAGGCCGCACTCGACTTCGCCCGCAAGCTCGACCAGCACTACAAGATCGTGCGCTACAAGGCGTACCCGGGCGAGGGCTATTACGTGTACGGACGGGACAACACGATCCAGAAGCTCCACGACATGCTGGACTTCTTCGAGGAGTTCCTGGTGACGGAGATCGGCGGCATGTAAACGACGCGGACGGGCGAGTGGCCCACGGGTGCGCAGTGGGTGAGCCCCGACTCGTGCCCGGGGGAATCGCCGCGGCGTCGTGACCCAGGCGGCCCGCCGGCTCTCGTCCCCGCGGCTCGCGCCCCCGTCAGGCTCTCGTCCCCGTCGGGCTCTCGTCCCCGTCGGCTCGCGCTCCGCCGACTCGCGCCCCCGTCAGGCGGCTTTGGTCCGCATTCCGTTCTTCACCTCCTCCGGTTGAGTCTGTTCCGTGCCTGTGGCTTGCTCCATTTCCGTGGTCTGCCCGATTTCTCTGGCCTGCTCGATTCCTGTGGCCTGTCCCATAGCAACATGCTCGGGTCCCTGATTTTGCCGCGGAAACGTGGGCGGTGAGCCGGGCGTGGTCGCGTCGTCATCCGCCTGGGCCGGTCGCTCATCCTCAAGCGCCGGTTTCTCCAGCGCCTCCTCGACGGCCTCGCGCGCCGCGGCCTCGATCTCCCACGGGACCGCGCCGTTCGCCAGCCGGGCCGCGCCGTTGTACATCTGGCCGGGCCGGAGTGGTGGGGCGGGGGGCAGGTTGGGCGTCAGCTTCGGTTCCTTCAACGACGGCGGCACGCTCGCGAGCATCTTGCCATCGCGCGTGAAGAACACGGCCTGACCCTTCGCGTCGAGCGCCATCCGCACCCCGCCCTCGTGCACCAGCCGGTGGTGCCGCCGGCACAGGAGCACGGTGTTCGCCAGGCTCGTTTCGCCGCCGTCGGCCCAGTGCTTGACATGGTGAGCCTCCGTGAACCGGCTCCCGCAGCCCGGGTACCGGCAGCCCCGGTCCCGCTCCTCGAGCGCGCGCCGCAGGTGGGGCGGGATGGTCCGCGTCTTCCGCCCCACGCTGACCACCTGACCGTCGCGGTGCAGCATGTGCACCACCGACGCATCGCACGACATGCGCCGCGACGTCTCCGCGCTCACCCGCACCCCGTCGAGTTCCGACCGGCCACCCTCGCCGTGCTCTTCGAGCGTGCTCATCTCGGTGTGCACCGTCACCTGGTACCGCTCGGCCCGCGTGCCGCTCTGCACCGCATCGTCCGCGTCCGCCGCGAGCCCCGCCGCCAGCGCCCGCTCGGCCACCAGTCCCGCCGCATCGGCCCTGCGCTGGCGGCGCGTCGGCCGCGCGTCGGGGTCCTCGCCCCGGTACAGCGCGTCCGTCGCGGCCTCGATCGCCCGCATCAGCACGGCCCCGGCCTCGGGCTCGAGCCGGCCCCGCACCACGTACGTCCCGTCGGCGTCGATCACGACCGACAGCGTCCGGCGCTGGTGCCGCACCTCTTCGGCCGTCAGTTCGCCGTCCCGCGACAGGTGCTTCCATCCCCGCACGATCCGCTCGAGTTCCATGGCGGAGCACTTGTCGGCGTACTTGAGCAGTCTCGCCTCGGTCTCCTTCGTCGCCGCCCGCGTGATCGCCCGCACCTTGGCGTACGACAGCTGTCCGACCTTCATCTCGGCGGAGGTCTTCGGCAAGTGCTCAAGCGCATGGGCGACGCGCACGTTCTCCCGGCAGGTGCCGATCATGCGGCCGGTCCTCCAGGCGAGCCACTCGGCGCACGAGGTGAACGCGTCGGCCCAGCCCTCACGGCGGTCGAATTCGGCGATGAGGGTGAGCATCTCGTAGGTGGCGATGTTGATCCGTGCGGCGAGTTCCGCGATGCGGTCGCCAAGTTGGGTAATGGTCATGTCAATCCTCCGAAGTAGAAGTCCGGCAAAGAGTTAGCTGTGGCGGGTGGTCCGCGCACCATAAAGATAACGCCAGTTTTTCGGCCCTCTGTAAGGCCTCAGGACGCGAAAAGTCGGCTCATGCCACGTCAAATGGGTCCCACACCGCCGCTCGGCCGTCCTGGGGCCTCCTGCGGCGTTTGGCGGCCATTCTGGCAACGGTCCCGGACGTCGCCGAGACCGCCCTTTCAGAACCCGTCCATAGCTGGATGGGACTATCACTCGCCCGTTTGGGACAAGCGGGACAGCGGCATGCTCGAATGGGACACGCGGGACAGCGGCATGCTCCTGCGGGACGCGCACACGCTCGAAGCGGGCCCGCGCGCGCTCCGCCAGCGCTCCGGGCGACTCCACACGCGCCGCACCGGCACCGATTCACCCGCTCAGCCCGCCTCCCACGTTCCCGCGGCAAATCCAGGGACACCAGTATGCTCGAACGGGACCGCGGGCCATTGTGCACCCGCTCAGACGGAGGTCCACCCGCTCAGACGGAGGCCCACCCGCTGCCCAACACTTCTCCACCGCCAACCCTGACGTTACGTCAGGGTTGGCCCGTGGTCACCGGGGCGCACGGTCGTGGTCACTGCGACGGTCTCAGCCCGACCCTCACGTACTCTGACCTCTTCTTGCTCGACGCACCCTCCCCACGTTCCCGCGGCAAAACCCGGGACATCGGCATGTTCGAACGGGACCGGGCACTTGCTCCAATGGGGACACGGTCGGTGGCTCCGGTACCCGAGTCGTTCGACTACTCTGCCTCTACCGCGAACCGCCCCCCGGCGGAGGCGTGATCGGGAACTGGGTGATCGCATCCACGATTCCGCGCGCGACGCGCTCCGGCTGACCGATGATCAGCTCGCGGTCATCGGCGCTGGTGAGGAAGCCGGTCTCAATGATGGCCGCGATGGTCATGGGATGCAGCGCGTGCTCGTAGCGGCGGAAGTTGAAGGCGTAGTAGTTGCGCATGCGGCGGGTCGTGTCGGGAAGCCGCCGGATGCCGGTCACCGGACCGTAGGTGCGCCTGAGCAGGTCGGCGAAGGCACTGGCGCGTCCGGTGGCGTCGCGGCTCGGTGCCGCCACCCGGTAGCCCTTGGCGCCTGGATCGTTGCTCCCGTCCGCGTGGATTGCTATGAAGAGGTGGGCGCGGTACCCCGGGGGCACCACGGCGGGCAGGATGTCGACCAAGTAACCCAGGTCTTCCAGCATCGCACTTGTGTGGCGGACGATCTCGAGGTTCACCTCCCACTCGGCGATCCCATTCCAATTGGCGCCGTTACCGCGAAGCCGCGACAGCTCACGCGGCGCTTCCTCCGCCCGCCAGTGACCCACCTGCAGGCCGATGCGCACCGGACCATCGGGAGGCTGCCACTCCTCGGGCGTGGGGATGGGCCCAGGGTAGCGGTTGCGGTAGCGCCACCGCCGACGTTGCTGGGGCGGAACCTGCTGGGCCTGCTGGACGACCGGAGTGTCCTGTGCGGACGCGAGGGGCACGACCGCCGCGGCGGGCAGTTGGGCCTCAACGAAGTCCTCCGTTTTCGATTCAGCCCCGGAGAAGACAGCCATCAAGGCCAACGCGCCGACCCCGGCCAACCCGATCATTCTCATGACAGCTCCAGGTTCAGTGGTGGGGAGGATGTCCCTTTTCGCCAGGCTTGACCACGATCTTGCGCTCCTGTTCGATCTTCAGCCTGTCCAGAAAGTCGCGCCACCGGTCGCCCAAGCTTTGCGACTGCTCGCACGATGAGCCGCCGCAGACCACGATGTCGTCGATGAAGATTTGAGGCATTCCCGGATGCGCCATGATCGTGGTCACGTGCAGGTTCAGCCCGTGGTTGACCCGCAGGCCGAAGACGCCCTCGGTCGCGAGCCCGTCGCGCGAGCCGCTCCAAACCACCTCGCCGTTCACCGAGAAGTGTAGTTCGTCGCCGTAGACCCCAAGCCCGAGCACGTTCTTCGCGGTGCCCGCCCCCTCCGGCTTCGTCGCAAAAGAAACGATCGCAGGGTGGGCGGTCCAGTCCTGGACGACCGCCGTCTCGGAGCCGGAGCGGGTCTTGACCAGGAACTGCCCGCCCTCGCGCAGCAGGAAATAGGTGTAGCGCTGATTCGGGCCCTGCAGGTCGCGGCCCCCGATGAAGAAACCGAAGGCCTCAAGGCGTCCCTGCGGGTCGAAGAGGAAGGTCTCCGACTCGATATGGAAGTCGCCCGTGGCCACGGAATCGGGGTGCCACGCGATCGTCGCCGGGCCGGTGGTGACGTGGATGCCCGGCGGCATCGCGACCATGTACAGGTCGTCCCGGTTGGCGCCTTCGTGATCGAAGCGGACCTCCCAGCCCTCGGGGAACGCGAGCGCGGGCGCGTCGTCGTCCTGAGCGACGGCGGGGAAAGCCGCGAGCGCTGAGGCTGCTGCGGCAAGGGCAAACGCGATCGGCGCGGCGGGCTTGAGCATCGGTTTCCGGGCTTCAGGGGAGATGGCCGTCGGTCAGTCCAGTCTGGTGGCCTGATCCGCTTGTGACAAGCCCTCCCGGCCAGCGCACGGTCATCACGGGCGCTTCAGCCTCCGCCCTACCACATAGGGCACGCCCAGCGGATCGTCGCGGGTTCCCCAGACGTGTGTGGCTGTCGCATCCGCCGCGTACAAGGCTTCGGGCAGAAGAACGCGCCGGGGTTCGCCGGACGTGTCGCCCCGCGGAATCGTGTAGTAGACCCGCAGGGTATCCGACCTTTCGAAGGTCCTGAGCCAGATCTCGTCAGAGGCCGAAAGGAAAATCCTGTCTGCCGCCGGCAGGTACTCGGGCTTGTAGAGGGCCTCCTCGAAAGCTTCCAGATACCTGAGTTGCTCGGCGGGCGACATCCTGGGGCCGCCCTGGAACTCCGCCCCTTTCTGGATGTCTACCATTTCCTGGACCCACTCGGGGGTGAGCGCGTGCGGCTCGAACTGCAGCCGCCGTTCCCAGAGCGTATCGCCCTCGGCATTCAGTTCAATCAGATCGAGAGAACCGGGCGGCCCGCCAGCTCGCCGCATGACCAGGATCTTCCCATGCGCGAACGCCGTGCGGTCATCGTCTCCGAAGTACTGGGCGGTGAAGGTGCGGCTGTCATCCATCACGACGGTGAGCAGCCTGTTGCGGGTGCCCTCCCAGAAGATCTCTCGGGGAGGCAGCCACTGTCCGGACTCCAGACGGCGCACAAGCAACAGGGGCTCGCGCTCCATAGGGGGACCGCCAAGAAGACCTGCCATCCTGGACGCAGGGAACAGCGGCCGGGCCAGGTAGCTGCCATCACCCACGGGTGCTTCGAGACCCACTCGGGCGTTCTCGTACGCCAACGTGGTCGTTGTGCCGATTTCGGTGTCCACCAGCGCGCCGTCCGCCGTGTAGTGTGCGAACCGTGAACCCCAGCCCTCCCGCACCGTGAACCCGCCGTTCTCCGCGAAATGGATGCGCGACGGCTGAATGAACTCGCCCGGCCCCTCGCCCTTCCTGCCGACGACAAAGATCAGGGAGCCATCCGGCCTCCACACGCTGACCTGGGTCTCCATCGGATCGACGACGAAGATCCGGTCCCGCAAGGGATCGACCCGCAGATACGCCCAGTTGAAGAGCACGCCCTGCTCGGCTGTGCCCGTGAACCTGTAATCGAGTTCGGTCAGCCACTCCTCGTGCGCTTGCGTGTCCGGGCCATCCGTGCCGCCACAGGCCAGGCACACGAACAGCAGCATGGCTGCGGTCACACTTTTCACCATGACTCCGTCCGCCCCTGTGCGGTGTAGACCAGCACGCGCTCGCCAACCTCTTCGCCTGTCAGTTCCTCCCAGCACTCGGCGTAGAGATCCACCTGCGCACGGTACCGGCGCACCCGCTCGGCAAAGTCGGGATCGTCGCCGCTGTCGGTCTTGTAGTCGGCTACCACCCAACGCTGCCCGTCCCTGAAGACGAGATCGATCACGCCTTCGAGGACTTGCGGGGTGCCGCCTGGGGCATCGCCGTCGCCGCCGGGGGCATCGCCCCCGCCCCGGTTCACCGCGAACGGGATCTCGCTGTACCGCTCGTTGCTCGCCATGGCGCGCGCCCAGATGTCGGAGGCGCGCACCGCCTCGACCAGCGCCATCAGCGCGGCCAGTTCGGTTGGCGCGCCGGTGGCGTCAACCGGGCGCTCGTACTCGATGAGCAGGTCGCGGGCCAGCTGTCTGAGGGCCTCGCGGCGGGTGCCCTCGCCGGCAGCCGCCAGCACGTCGTGAACCACGCTGCCCCATTCGAAGCCACCGCTGGTCGGGCCGAGGGCGGGCTGGTCGAATTGGTCGGTGCGAACGGCGGGCGCGCGTGGCGCAGGGTCAGGGACCGCCGCCTTTGCCCGCGCTGTCACGGTCTCAAGGCGGTAGGTGGGTTCACGGGTGCGCGCCGCAGCCGACGCCACCGCCGCCATCGGCGCCGTCAGATCGATCTGCGGGTCCAGCCGGTCCGGTTCGGGGGCGATTCCGCGCGGCAGCCGGACCATCCGGGCCATGCCCGAATCCGTTGCCGCAGCGGCTTTGCTGGCGGCGCCGCCAACCCACTCCTCCAGCGCCTTCCACGGCGACGAATTGCGCCCGCGCAGCCCCTCTCCCCGCGCGATCCACAGTTCGTCCTTCGCACGGGTCGCGGCCACGTACAGGAGGCGCGTCTTCTCCGCCTCTTCGAACGTGGCCTCGACCTTCTGGTCCTCCTCCCAGGTCGCCGGTTGCGTGATGATTTCGGTCGCGTATCCGCGCTTGACCACGATCGGGATCGTGCCGCGCGCGGCACCGGTATCGTCCCGGGCGACGCGCATGCGGGGTTTCCGCGGGAATTCACCGAACGGCGCCGCGAGGAAGACCACGTTCGCTTCCAGGCCCTTGGCCCGGTGCAGGTTCATCACGCGGACGCAGTTCCCCCGCCCCGGCACCAGCGGCGCCTCCGCATCTTCCCAGTCCAGCGCGGTCGCCAGGGCGTCCACGGCGCCCGCGATCGACGTATCGCCCTCCAGCGCGCGGGCGCGCACCGCGTTGAGCAGGTACGCGAGCGCTCCGGCGCGCAGTCCTCCCAGTTTGCCCGCGGCAGCCAGGGGGAGCAGGCCGGTCTCGCCGATCAGGCGCTCGGCGGTCACGTCCGCGGGCTCGCGCAGCGCGCGCTTCCACCACCCGTGCAGCACGTTGATCGCGTCAGCCACCTCGTCGTCGCTCTTGGCGGGGCGGTTGACTCTGAAGCGTCCGCCGCCGTCGCGGTACGCCACCAGCCGGTCGAGCGTGATCCCGAAGAGCGGGCCCGTCAGCACCGCGACGACCCGCGGTTGATGCGCCGGATCCTCCAGGCAGCGGAAGAGGAGGAGAAGGGCCTCCAGTTCATCCTCAAAGCCCACCCCGGCGCCCGACACGTCGACGGGCAGGTTTCGGTCCTCGAGGGCTCGGGCATAGACCGAGAGGTACTTGCGGTTCCGGGTGAGGATCAGGAAATCGTCCGGTTCGCGTTCGCCCGCCCCCACCCGACGCGCGATCTCGGTGGCGATCCGATCGGCGTCGTCCCGGGCGACCTCGTCCTGCCTGCTGCCCGCGACCATGTAGGTCGCCAGGACACCCGTTCCCTCGCGCTGGGTCAGCAACGGCGCGAAGGCCGCCTGGCGGTCGGTGTCGCCCTCCCCGAACCGGTCCTCACGGTCGAACACCGCCTTCACCAGCGCCTCGATGGCGCCGAGGGAGCGGAAGTTGGCCTCGAGGAGCAGCACGTCGCCGAAATCATCGAAGCGCTTCTTGACGAGCTGGTACAGCGCGATGTCGGCGCGCCGAAAGCGGTAGATGCTCTGCTTCGGGTCTCCCACGACAAAGAGCGCGCCGGGACGAGGCACGACCGCGCGCCAGTCGTTGCCGGTCTCCGGGTCGCTGGCGAGCAGGAGCAGAATTTCGGCCTGCAGGGGGTCGGTGTCCTGGAACTCGTCGACGAGAATGCGCGGGTATCGTCTGCCCAGGTCGCGGCGCGCCCCGGGATTGTCGCGGAGCAGCGCCGCCGAGAGGACCAGCAGATCCTGGAAGTTGATCTGGCCCCGGTTCTTTCTCTGGCCGGCGAAGGTATCGGCCGCGCTCCTGGCGATGCCGATGGCGACGGGATAGCGGTAGGCCCACCACATGCGCAGCAGTCTGTCCGCCGCCCCCCCGGGCCCCGCGAATTCGCAGAATCGCTCGAAAAGGCGCTTGGCCCCTGCCTTGCCCACCCCGTCGTCCGCCCAGCGCTTCTGGACCAGTCCGCTCTTTTTTAGGTGTACGCGGGCCAGCGCGTCGAAGAAGGCCCTCGGGTCGTTCCAGTCCAGCGTGCGGCGCCAGTAGAGGAGCGTGCGGATCCGCCTGCCGAAGGCGTCCCACCCGTCCGGCGGCTCGCGGCCCCGCATCATCCATTCGGCCCGGTCGAGGAGCTCCTCGAAGTCCGCCCGAACCGCGCGGATCGCCTCGGCGCCGGGTGACTCGGCACGCTCGAATCCGTAGTCGACATCCGGATTCTCGACCAGTTCGCGGAACGTGTCCTGAAGCAGGTCGGGCGCAATGCCGAGCCTGGCCAGCTCCTCCAGGCGGGGATCCCCGTCCGTGGCCAGGCGTTCCAGGTACTCGACCCAGGCGCTGCGCTGCATGCGCTCCGCCTCCGACTCCAGCACTTCGCGAAAGCCCGGATCGAGCCCCGCTTCGAGAGGCCGCTCGCGGAGCAGCCTGGCGCAGAAGGCATGAATGGTACCCAGGAAGGCGTGATCGATGTCGCGGATCGCGGCTTCGAGCGTATCGAGATCCGGGTCGCCGGGCGCGAGCTTCGCCGCTTCCCGTTCCAGCACCACCTGGAACTTCTGGCGCAGTTCGGCCGCCGCCTTGCGGGTGAAGGTGACCGCTGCGATCTGTTCGACCGTGCACGCCCGGCTGCGCACCAGCGCGACCATCCGGTCCACCAGCGACGTGGTCTTTCCCGACCCGGCACCCGCTTCGACGAGCAGGTTGCGTTCCAAGTCCCTGACGATGCTGTCCCGCGCGCCCTGGTCGGGAGGGAGAGTCATGTTCATTCATCCTCCCAGTCGCGCACCTGCCGAAGGGGCCAGAGTTCCGGCAGATCCTTCAGGTTGCGCGCCGTCCAGTCGGCGACGCGGCACGACACCTGTCCCCAACCGCCGCTCCGGACCCCGCAGATTTCGCCGTAGTCGCAGTAGCGGCAGTCGTCCTTCGCGTTCTCGGTTGCCGGAAAGTACCCCGCGGCGACGCCTTCGAGCAGGGTCGCGACAAGGAGCCCGCCGGTGGACAGTTCTTCCATCTCGAACGCCCGCACGCGGTTTTCGCCGCGCCGTGTGGGGAAGTGGTACTCCATTCCGCTGACGGTCCGGTTCAGGACGGCGGCGGCCGCCAGGGTGTAGATCACGTGCTGGAATCGGCGGCCGCCGTGGTAGACCGCCGACTTCCCGCCGAACCCGTAGTCGGTGCCGGTCTTGTAGTCGACGACCCGCAGCGCGGCCCCGTGGTCGTCGAGCCGGTCGATGTAGCCGCGCACCTGCACGGGTCGCCCGCCCGCGTCGATTTCGACGGGATCATCGCCCATCCCGAAGGGCATCTCCAGAGCGATCCACGGCGGCGGGTCGCTTCGGGTCATCTCGACGAAGGACCGGGCGTCGTCGCGCAGCGCGGCCATCTCCCACTCGTGGACGGCCTGGCTGGGCGTGGGAACATGCCATAGCCTCCGCGCCCCCTCCTCGTCGACAACCGACAGGGCCAGCGCGAGAAAATCCTCGTCCGGGGCGTCGAGTCCCCGCTCACGGGCGAGCTCCAGGGCGCTCTGGTAGACCGCGTGCAGGAGGCTGCCCCGCTCCAGCGGGTTGAGCCAGCGGTGGGCGTCGAACTCCGGGTCGTCGGGTGGACGGGCCTTCAGGATGTAGTGGAACAGGAAGCGGCGCGGACACGCGCCCAGGCTTCCCAGGCCGCTTGCCGAAAAGGCCTGATCCGACAGCTCCTGGTACGAGAGTGGTGGCGTGTGCGTGCCCAGGAAGCCCGTGTGCACGGAAGCCTGGGCCCTTCGCAGCCCGTCTGCGGCCGCCATCCCGAGGCCCAGGCGGGGATAGGCGCGCCCGACGGCCTCGAGCCCGTCGAGCAGCCTGCCGTCGGGGGCGGCGAGGGCGCGCAGCCAGACGTCTCCCTCGTCCAGATCGGTCGCCAGTTCGGCTCGTGGGAGGCGGGACTCGCTGGTGCCCAGATGGGACTCGAGTTGCTCGAAGTTGAGGGTGCGGTCGCCCTCGCGCAGGCGCAGGGCCTGGAGCAGTTCCGGGGCCGGGGCAAGTTCGCGGGCTTCGGCCGGATCCCAGCGGGCGTAGCTCAGGGTGAGCGTGCCGCGCAGCCGTGCGATGAGCTGGGCGAAGTTGAAGCGCGCCTCGGCAGTCCGGTCGCGCGCGAGGGGAAGTTCGCCGCGCCCGAGACGCCACCGTTCGCGGTCCAGCAGCAGCGGGTCTTCCAGCGTGGCCCCGGGGAAGCGTCCCGAATCCATGCCCACGACGAAGGTGTGCGGCCGGCCCGTGGCGCCGCCGTGGGCGAAGTCGGTCAGGTAGAGGTGGCCGGCGGCTGAGCTCCAGGGCGCCGTGCCCTCGGCTCTTGGCGCGGGGATGCGGATCTGGAGGAAGGTCTTGACGATCGCGGCGGCGGACGCGTAGTCGGTCGTGCGGGTCAGCGTCGCCTCGATGCGGTCGAGCTGGCGCAGGAGCCGTTCGCGGGCGGTGTCGTCGGTGTCGGTACCCGGGGCGACGCGTGCGAGGATGCTCTTGACGCCGGTCGCGACGCGGGCGGGGGACACGACGCCGTCGAGTGGAGGGGTCGCGTCGAGAAGGGGGCGGATGAGCGCCTGCAGGGCGAGCAGGCTCTCGCGCTTTCGCTGCCTGCGGCGCTCGAAGTTCTCTTCCGTCTGGAAGCGGCCCCGTTTCAGGCCATCCAGACCCTCGATGGCCCGCTCGACCCGGGCGAGGTGGCGCTCCCTGCCCCACCCGATCCGCTGCCGTCTGAGCTCGCGGGCCAGGCCGGGACCCGGCAGCCGGTCGCCGGGCGGGGGCGGCTGGATGTCTCCCGCCTCGAGCAGGGCCCGAAGGCGCGATTCATGGAAGTCGTCCTCGATCCACTGGAAGTACGTCGTGACCACGCGGCCGGGACGCGTGCGCTCCACGGGAAGGCCCACCGCGAAGGTGACCGGGATCTCCAGCGACTCCGCCAGCGCGTGCAGCGCCGAGCCGTAAAGCGATGGGTCCGCGGCGATCACCTCGACTTCGTCCCAGCGCGCCCCCAGATCGATCGCGCGCCGCAGAACACCGCGGACTTCGTCCTGGACCGAGCCCGCGGCGAAGAGTTCGATGCGTGGACGCGGCCGGTCGCAGCGCTCGACGGCGTGCAGGTAGCTTCCGGCGGACGCGGGTGGCGTGACGTCCCAGAGGATGCCCTTCGGCACGCGCATTCCCTCGACCGGGTCGGTCCTGAGGAGGGTCGCGCCACGGTGCTGCAACGCGCGTGCGAACCGTCCCGCGAGACCGCGGTCGGGGAGGCCGGGTAACAGGAAGGTGGGGTCGCTCAGGGGCCCGGCGGCGTTCAGGGCGGTCGCCAGCACGGTCGCCGTGTCCGCAAGCTTGCCGGCGTCGAGGAGTTGCTCGTACCGGCGGAGCACGGCCGTGATCAGTGCCTGCCGGCCTGTCGCTTCCGCGGATCCGCCGATCGAACGGGAACCGATGCCACCCAGGCGCAGTGCCGCCACCGAGTGACGGACCGCGTCGCGGAAGCCCACCTTCTCGCGGAGCGTCGGAAAACGGAAGCCGCGCCCCGCCTCGAGCGCCTCGTCGATGGCGCGCTCAACGAGGGCATGCTCGTCGAAGGGGTCGATCACCGTGCGGCCCGCGGCGGACAGCTCCCGCGCAACGTTTTTTGTTGCGAGGGGTCGTAAGGTGTTGACCTCAAAGCCCAACCAGGACCGGCCGCGCAACGCGAGCTGCCGGAGAAGCTCCCTTCCCTCGCCCAGTGTGCGGGCGATCAGGACCTTGCGGGCACGCCCTCCGCTGCGCGCGATGCGGTCCAGTTCCTGCACGAGGACGCAGGCCGTGGCGTGGTCGCCGGCCGGGGGCGGGACCGGGCGGCCGCGGCCCTCCTCGAAGTCGAGGTAGAGCTGGCTCATGGCGCGGAGCGGCCCGCGGGGGCCCGCGCGAACAGCCTGCCGAGCCGCCGCCCCTCGCGCCGCCGCCAGATGCCGCGATGGTACGCGTCGCTGGCGAGCAGCGACAGCGTGATCGTGGCTTCTCCGTAGACCATGCGCTCCCGCGCGGTCTCGACCTTGCCCCAGGTCGTGGCCTCGCGCAGGGTGGAGCCCGAGAGTCCGCCGTCGCGTACATCGGCCACCGTGAGCTGGACGGCGTATTTGTGCATGGGGATCTCGGCCGGGCCGGGACCGGCGCCCTCCTCCCCCTCCAACAGCACCCGCGCGGCCACCACCGCATCCTGCGCGAAGTTCTTCGGCACGCCCCCACCCACCATCAGCAGCCCCGTCTCGGCGGCCGCCAGCTTGATCTGCGCGAGTTCGTGGAAGTCCTGCGCGGAGTCGAAGGCGATGTGCGGCAGGCCCATGCGCGCGGCTCTCGCCCGGTGCGCCACCGCGCCGAACCCCGCCGACGAATCGCTCAGGGCCGGGACGAAGACCGGCACGTCCCTGCGGTACGCGGATAGCACGATCGAGCGGGCGTCGCCATGGTTGCGGTCAAGGAACGCGCCGAGCGCGCTCACCACTTCGCGGCTGGAATACGCGCGCGGCTCGAGATCGTTCAGGATCCCCGCCACCGTCTCGTCGCAGGTCTGCAGCTCGGCCTCGTCGATGTACGTGTCGTAGATCCGGTCGATGCCCAGGTCACGAAGCTGCTCGTCGCTCGCCACCGGCGCGTCGACCGAACCCGGCGCCATGTAGTGCCGGAATCCGAGCGCCTCGAAGAAGTCCTGGTCGACGACGATCGCCCCCGTCGCCACGATCACGTCGACCATGTCGCACTCCACCAGGGTCAGCAGCGCATCCCTGAGCCCCGCCGACACCAGCGAGCCCGCCAGGGTAAGGATGACCACGCCGCGCTCCTCTTCCAGCATCTCGGCGAAGATGTCGGCCCCCTCGGCGAGGTTGCGGGCCTGGAAGGCCGCGGTCCGGTAGGTGTCCACCACCGCGCGCCCGTCGAATAAGGTCACGTCGATGTGCTCGACCGGCCTGGCCAGCAGCCGGCTCTTCCGCATTTCGTCCAAACGCGGCCTCCTGACGGCCTCCTGCTAGAAAACGACCTCGACCCCCAGCCTGTATGTCCGGTTCGGCGACAGCGTGATGCTGCTCTCGCTGCCGAGCTCCAGGCCACCGCCGAAGGTCAGTCCGTTAAGTTCGCCGTCGACCAGCGCATTGCGCGACCAGATCCAGAGGTTGCGGCCGGCGGCGTACACGGTCGCGCGGTTGGCGTTGATCCGTCCGGCGATGCCATCGGGCAGCACATAGCGAATCGACACTTCGCGGAGCTTGACGTAGTCGCCGTCATAGACGAACGCGTTGCGGGCGTTGCTCTGGCTGTACCTGCCGCGCTCGGTGCCGTCCTTGTTGTACTGCACGGGGAACGCATACGGGCATCCCTCGGCCGCCCCGTCCTCTGCGCCGCAACGAACCAGTTCGCGGCGGTAGATCCCGTTGAAGGTCGCCCACACCGAACCCCAGTCGAACACTTCATGGCCGCCGGCCCAGTCGGCCAGCGCGGAGATGGTCAGGTGGCTGCCCACCGACAGCGTCGTGTTGATGCCGCCGCTCTTGTCGGGCGTGGGGAAGCCGCCGGTGAACTGGCGCTGGGTGCCGTCGTACAGGCCGTCGTCGTTGGTGTCGACGGGCATGGTCACCCACCAGGCGCCGACCGGGCCGCCGATGCAGGTGTCTTCGTTCCCCTCCTCGGTCATCACCCAGCAGCCGGTGACCCGCTTCTGGGACCCGTCGACGGAGAAGTCGGGGACGCCGCCCATGTCGGCGATCCGGTTGTGGTTGTACGCGAAGGTGGCGCCGACCGACCACGCCAGCGACGGCCGGTTGAGGGCCTGGACGTTGAGCGTCGCTTCGACGCCCCGGTTCAGGATCTTGCCCACGTTCTGCTGCTGCGTTCCCAGGCCGGTGACAGGCTGCCGGGGTACGCGGAAGAGCGCGTCCGTGGTGCGCGCCTCGTAGTAGGTGGCGTTGAGTCCGATGCGGTCGGACCACAGCGCGGCATCGATTCCGGCCTCGATGGTCGAGGTCTTCTCGGGGCGCAGGTCGGGGTCGCCGGGGTTGGCGAAACGCGGCGCAGACTCTCCCCTGAACGGTTGCGCGGAATACGTCCGGTCCTTGAGGAAGGCACCGGGGAATTTGCCCGTCTGCCCGTAGGCGACGCGGATCTTGAGCTCGTCGACGAGGGGGATCCCGATGTCGTCGGACAGCATGTACGAGCCCGTGGCCTTGGGATACAGCTCGGTCTCGATGTTGTCCCCGAAGCTCGATCCCGCGTCGAGCCGGACGCCGCCGCCCAGGTACAGTCTGTCCCAGAGGCTGACCTGTTCATCGAGGTACGCGCCCCCGTTGAACACCTCGACGTTGCCTTCATATGCGCTGATGAGCGCCGCGGCGTCGAAGTCGTTGGTCCCGGGGAGCGCGAACGTCCGCCCGTAGCCGTTGATGAGGCTCATGTCCTCGCGGAAGCCCTGCACGCCCACGGTCAGCGTGGAGCCGACCGTGCCGCCGGCGCTCTCCCACGCGTAGGTGGCGCCTCCGTCCATCGACGCCGAGATGAAGTACCGGTCGCGGCGGGTGATTTCGCCGGTGGGGTCGTCCACGGTGAAGCCGATCGGCTGCAGCACGCGCATCCCGTTGGTCCGGTGGTCCATGCCCACGTTGAGCCTGGCGGAGAGGCTCTCGCTGACGTTCCAGCGGAGCCCGGCCGAGAAGATGGCGCGGCTGACGGCCTCGTCGATGTCCGGCATGAGGAAGATCCGGAGTGCCTCCTGCAGCTCGGAAGTCCCGGAGAAGAAGAGCGCGTCGCCGACCTCGAAGGTGGTCAGCGGGTCGTTGATGGCCGCGCCGTTGTAGAGACGCTGGAAGTTGTGACGGACGTAGCTCCCCGAGAACTCGATGGTGAATTCGTCGGCCAGCGAGGCCTGCATGCCGCCGCGAAGGTTGTAGTAGGTGCTTCCGTCCTTGGGCTGGGTCCCCGTGCGGTCTTCGAGACGGGCGCCGACGCTGTAGGTCACGTCGGCGGTGCCGCCGGATACGCCGAGGTAGTAGCTCTGGACCCTGCCCTGCTGGAAGTACGAGTCCTCCATGAAGGTCCCGGCGACCTCGCCGGACTCCACGCGTTCCGGGAAGATCAGCCGCGTGTCCAGGATGTTCCACAGCTCGGGCTGCTCGATGCCCTGCTCGAGACGGGCCGTGAACCGCGGCGCGCCCGGTGTGCCTTTCTTCGTGAAGATCTGGATGACGCCGGTGGCGGCGTCCGAGCCGTAGAGGGTCGATGCCGCGCCGCCCTTTGTGACTTCGATCCGTTCGATGTCGCTGACGAGCAGATCGGACAGCGCCGACGACTGCTCCCCGCCGGTCCCGAAGGTGGTCGCATGGTCATTGTCGACGCGCACGCCGTCCACGTAGATGACCGGCGTCTGCGCGTTGAATACCGACGATACCCCCCGGAAGTTGATCAGCGATCCGGTGCCCGGCTGCGCGGAGGTGGCGCTGATGGTGGCTCCTGCGACGCGGCCCTGGAGGACCTGGTCGATGGACTGGACGGGCGCCAGCTCGAAGTCTTCGGCGCTGAGCACCTCGACCGAGGTTCCCAGCGCGCGCCGGGTGGTCTCGGCGCCCACGCCGGTGACCACGATCTCGTTGAGCGCGATTGCGGTGGACGAGAGCTCGATGTCGGCGGTCACGGTCCCGCCCCCGTTTACGCCCAGCGTCCGCTGCGCGTCCTCGTAGCCGATCAGGGTCACACGCACGGTGCGCTCGCCCGCAGGCACGTTCAGCAGGACATACTGCCCGGACGCATTGGTGATCTGGCCGATTCCGGTCCCTTCGACCAGGACCTGCGCGTTGGCCAGCGGCCGCCGCGACGCGCCGTCCAGGACCTGTCCCTGGATCACGCCCGACTGCGCCTGCGCGGGCGCGGCGCCGGCCGCCAGCCAGGTGAACGCCAGGATTCCGGCGAAGGCTGCGTCGATTGGTTTTGAGCGCATGGATCTATTCCTTCAAGGTAAAGCCGGCCGGCAGAGTCCGAAGACCCCGCCGGCCGGCGTCATGGCAGCCGCAAAGCCGGTCCTGGTCAGAACGGCGACGCGTTGTTCGCCGCCAGGACCCTGTTCATGTCAACGTGAACGGTCACCTCCGACTTGACCAACGGTGAGCCCGGATCCACCCCGTCGTAAAGGTCGAGGGGTGAGTAGATGTCCATCGCATACTGGGGCGACGCCGGAATGTACCCGGGAATGATCGGCACGGTTCCCGGATCACCCTCGTTGATGTTGTCGTTCTGGTCGATCTCGCGAAGCATGATCGGGAGCTTGATCCCCAGGTCGGCCATGCGGCGGCCCTCAAGGAAGAGGATCTCCTGGCGGGCCAGCCACAGCGCGTGCCAAAGCTCGTCCGCGCTGCCCAGGCTCGAGACGCTGTCCGCGCTCAGGGACGTGCCCGAGATGTTCGGGATCTGCAGGTCGTCGCTCGGGCGATCCAGCACCAGGCCGGCCCGGTACGGGCTGTCCGCGTCGGCCCGGATCATGATCTCCTTGCTCCTTGGCCGGAGGCTCAGATCCGCGTTGCGTCGCTCGTCGATGTCGTCGAACGACACCACGCCGCGGCTCCCGGCGAGGGTGATCGCGCTCGCCAGCTGGCTCTGCGCTTCCGTCATGTTGCCCGACGCCAAAGCGGCCTCGGCCAGAATCAGGTGCATCTCCTCGGCCTTCGCGATCGGGATCGGCGAATCGCGCTCGGTGTACTTGGGGTCCAGGAAGTCCAGCCTTGGAAGGGGCTGCATTTCCTGCAGGGCGCGAAGCACCAGGAAAGCTACGGAAGTGTTGGTGAGGAACTGTTCGTCGTACGGAGGGGCGAAGATGAAGTTCGGGGTCGCGCCCAGCACAGCGTTCGCGGCGGAAGCGGCGGCTCCCGCATCGCCCAGCAGCCTGTGCGCGCGTGCCAGCGCCCCGTTGGCCTGCGGCCCGAACCCGGTCCCGGCCTGCAGATCGCTGACCGCCTTGGTCAGCGCGACGTCCGCGGGCTGTGGCGCGCCGTCTTCCTCGTGGGGGACGTGGGAGAAGACCTCGCCCATGGTCAGATAGGCCATTCCCCGGTAGTAGTGTGCCTCCGCGACGAGCGCGGGCGGCGCCTCGGCGTCGTTGGGCGCGATCTCGTCGATGACGAAGTCGGCCAGCGCGCGCAGCTCCTGGACGTTCCAGTAGACCCCGCTGGCGCTGGTCCCGGTGCCGTTGAAGATATCCGGGGTGACCGTGCCCGGTTCGTCCATGGTCTGGTTGAGTCCCGTTCCATGCACCGAGTAGTTGTCGCTGATGACCTCGGTCGCGACGACGTAGGCGTTGATCATGCGCGCGAACTGCGCCCTGAGCCCCGGCAGGAGTGCCTCCGTGGGGTTCGTGGCTTCCGCCAGGTCGGCGTCGGTGGTCGTCGGGTTGTTGACCTGGGTCGGATTGATGGCGTCGCACCCCGCGACCGCCGCAGCGGCGAGGAGCGCTGCAGCAGTGAACCGCCCGCTCCTTCCGAAGATCGACTTGCTCTTGCTTTTCATTGTCCGGTCTCCTTATGAAGCGGTCTAGAAAACGACCTCGACACCGAACCTGTAGGTCCGGTTCGGGGACAGGGTGATGCTGCTCTCGCCGCCCAACCGCAATCCGCCGCCGCTCAGGCCGTTGAGCTCTCCGTCGATCATCTGGTTTTTTGACCAGATCCACAGGTTGCGGCCGTTGAGGTACGCTGTCGCGCGTGCGGCTCCCAAGCGCCCCGCCCAGTCCTCGGGCAGAACGTAGCGCAGCGAGACTTCGCGCAGCTTGAAGTAGTCCCCGTCGTAGAGGAAACCCGAGCGGGCGCGGTTCTGACTGTACTTGCCGCGCTCGGTCCCGTCCGCATTGTACTGTACCGGGAACGCGTACGCGCACCCCTCGGCGGCCCCTTCTTCCATGCCGCAGCGCACCAGCTCGCGGCGATAGATGCCGTTGAAGGTCGCCCACACGGAACCGTAGTCGAAGACGTAGTGGCCGCCGGCCCAGTCCGCGAGCGCGCTGACCGTCAGGTCGTTGCCGATCGAGATCGTGGTGTTGGCGCTGCCGCTCTTGTCGGGCACCGGGAACGATCCGGTGAAGTTGCGCTCGGAACCGTCGGGCAGGCCGTCGCCGTTGGTGTCGACAGGCATGGTCAGCCACCAGGCACCCACCGGACCGCCGCGGCAGGTATCCTCATCGCCTTCCACCTCTTCGTACCAGCAGCCCGTCACCCGCTTCTGGCTGCCCTCGGCGGAAAAGTCCGGAACCCCGCCCATGTCCGTGACTTCATTGTGGTTGTAGTTGAAGGTCGCGCCGACGCTCCAGGCCAGCGACTGGGTGTTGAGCACCTGCAGGTTGAGCGCCAACTCGACCCCCCGGTTCAGGATCTCGCCCACGTTTTCCTGCTGGATGCCCTGCCCGGTAACCGGCTGGCGCGGAACGTCGAAGAGCGCGTCCGTCGTGCGGGCCTCGTACGCGGTGAGATCCAGGCCGATGCGGTTGTTCCACAGCGCCGCGTCGATCCCGCCCTCGATGGTGGAGGTCTTCTCCGGGCGCAGATCCGCGTTGCCGGGGTTGGAAAACCGCGGTGCCGATTCGCCGCGGAACGACGTCGCCGAGAAGGTCCGGTCCTTCAGGAAGGCGCCCGGGAACTTGCCGGTCTGACCGTAGGCGGTCCGGATCTTCAGCTCGTCCACGAACGGCAGGTCGACATCGTCCGAGAGAATGTACGCGCCCGTGGCCTTGGGGTAGAACTCGTACTCGATGTTGTCGCCGAAGCTGGAACCCGCGTCGACGCGGAAGCCTGCGCCCACGTACAGCTTGTCCCACAGGCTCACCTGCTCGTCGACGTAGGCTCCGCCGTTGAACACCTCGACGTTGCCCTCCCCGGCCGTGATGACCGCGGCGGCGTCGAAGTCGAACGTTCCGGGAAGCGCGAAGGTGCGTCCGTTGCCGAAGATCACGCTCTCGTCCTCGCGGAACCCCTGCACACCGACGGTCGTCGACGACCCGATCACCCCGTCAGTGCTCTCCCAGGCGTACGTCGCGCCCCCGTCCAGGGACACCGAGGTGAAGTTCCTGTCCCACCTGCGGAGATTGCCGGTGGGCTCTCCCGGGGTGAACCCGATCGGCTGGTAGGTGCGCTGCTGGTTGTTCCGGTTGTCGGTACCCACCGTCATCCTGAAGGTCAGGTCGTCGCGGATGTTCCAGCGGGTGCCCGCGGAGAAGATGAAGCGGTTGACGCCTTCGTCGATCTGCGGCATCAGAAAGATGTCCAGCGCCTCGTGCAGCGTGGACGCCCCGGAGAAGAACAGCGCGTCCCCGACCTCGAAGGTGGTCAGCGGGTCCGAGATCGCCGAGCCGTTGTAGAGCCGCTCGAAGTTGTGGCGGACGTAGCTGCCCGAGAACTGGAGCGTAAAGTTCTCGGTGAGCGACGCCTGCAGGCCGCCGCGAACGCTGTAGTTGGTGCTGGCGTCCCTGGGCTGGGTGCCCCCGAGGTCCTCCAGGCGGCCGCTGACGCTGTAGGTGACGTCGGCCGTCCCGCCGGAAACCCCGACATAGTAGTTCTGGGCCCGGCCGTTCTTGAAGTAGAGGTCGCGCATGAACCGGTCGGTGATCTCGCCGGACTCGACGCGTTCGGGGAAGATCAGGCCCATGTCGAAGATGTACTTGAGTTCGGGCATCTCGATGCCCTGCTCGACGCGCGCCGTGATCCTCGGCGCCCCGGGAGTTCCCTTCCTCGTGAAGATCTGGATGACGCCGGTCGCGGCGTCGGATCCGAAGAGCGTCGATGCCGCCCCGCCCTTCGTGACCTCGATGCGCTCGATGTCGCTGGTCAGCAGGTCCGAGAGCGCCGACGACTGCTCGCCGCCGGTACCCGCCGCCGTCGACTGGTCGTTGTCCACGCGCACGCCATCGACGTAGATGACCGGCGTCTGGGCGCCGAACACCGACGACACCCCGCGGAAGTTGATCAGGGATCCGGTTCCCGGCTGCGCCGATGTGGCGTTCACCGTGGCGCCCGCGACCCGCCCCTGCAGGAGCTGGTCGACCGATTGCACCGGCGCCAGTGCGAAGTCCTCCGCGGAGAGCACCTCGACCGAGGTCCCCAAAGCGCGCCGCTCGGTTTCCGCGCCCACTCCCGTGACGACGATCTCGTTGAGCGAGATTGCGGTCGAGGACATCTGGATGTCGGCGGTGGCCGTCTGCCCCGGCGCGACCGTGACGGTCTGGCTCGCCGGGTCATACCCGATCAGGGTGGCCTGAACCGTGTGCTCTCCGGCGGGCACGTTCAGAAGCACGTAGCGCCCGGAAGAGTTGGTGAGGAGTCCGATCCCCGTTCCTTCGACGAGGACCTGGACGTTCGAAAGTGGACGCATCGAAGCGGCGTCCACCACCTGCCCCTGCACGACGCCCGTCTGGGCCAGTGCAGGTGTCGCGGCGGCGGCCGTAAGCGCCAGGAGCGCCAGCAGGCCGAGCGCCGCACTGCTTGCAAGTCGGCTGAGTTGCATGTCTTCCATCCTTGTGTGGTGATTCCGTTTCCGGCGGAGTCGCCGGCCTGGTCGCCGGCGTCTCCATGTGTGGTGGAGCCTCGGGCTCCGGGTACGGTCGAATTCGGGTTCGTGAGGCGTCTCCTTTCGTTGTCGGTCTCCGTCGGCGGCGTCAAGGCCGGGGGAACAACTTACCGGACCTGGGGCAACAACTTACTAGACATCGAGGTTTCGCACATACTTGGCATTCTTCTCGATGAACTGGCGGCGCGGTTCAACGTCGTCGCCCATGAGGTCGTTGAAGATCCGGTTGGCCTCGACCGCACTCTCCACCGTCACCCTCAGGATGGTCCGCGCGTCCGGGTCCATGGTCGTCTTCCACAGTTGATCAGGGTTCATCTCGCCCAGCCCCTTGTAGCGCTGGACGGACACCCCTTTCCCGTCCTTGCCGTTGGAGAGCTTCCGGATTTCCAGGTCGCGCTCCTCGTCGGTGTAGGCATACCGCTCGATCCGGCCCTTCTGGACACGGTACAGGGGCGGCTGGGCGATGTACACGTAGCCGGCTTCGATCAGCTCCTTCATCTGGCGGTAGAAGAAGGTGAGGAGCAGGGTGCGGATGTGGGCGCCGTCCACGTCGGCGTCGGTCATGATGATGATCTTGTGGTACCGCGCCTTGCTCAGGTCGAAGTCGTCCCGGATTCCGGCGCCGATGGCGGTTACCATGGCCCGGATCTCGTCGTTGGAGAGGATCTTGTCGATCCGCGCCTTCTCGACGTTGAGGATCTTGCCCTTGAGCGGCAGGATCGCCTGGAAGGAACGGTCGCGGCCCTGCTTGGCCGAGCCGCCGGCGCTGTCGCCCTCGACGAGGTAGATCTCCGAGAGCGCGGGGTCGGCGATCGAGCAGTCCGCCAGCTTGCCCGGCAGGACACCGCCCTCGAGGCCGCTCTTCTTTCGCGCCAGGTCCCGCGCCTTGCGGGCCGCCTCGCGCGCCCGGGCCGCCTGCAGCGACTTCTCGATCAGCTGTTTGGCCGACCGCGGGTTCTCTTCCAGGAAGGCCGAGAGGTGCTCGTTCACCGCCACCTCGACCGCGCCGCGCACCTCCGAGTTGCCCAGCTTCGTCTTGGTCTGGCCCTCGAACTGGGGCTCCATGACCTTGACGCTCAGAACGCAGGTCAGCCCTTCGCGCACGTCGTCGCCCGACAGGCTCTCGTCCTTCTTGAAGATGTTGTTCTTGCGCGCGTAGTCGTTGATCGTGCGGGTCAGCGCGGCCTTCAGCCCCGTCAGGTGCGTGCCGCCCTCGTGCGTGTTGATGTTGTTGACGAAGGTGTGGGTGTTTTCCGAGAAGCCCTCGTCGTACTGCATGGCCAGCTCGATCTCGGCCTCGGGCCTGCTGGTCTCGAAGTAGATCACCCTCGGGTGGATGGGCAGCCGCGAGCCGCGCAGGTACTCCACGAACTCGGCCAATCCGCCGTCGTAGCGGAAGACCTGTTCGCTTTCCTCGTCGGTCCGCTCGTCCCGCAGGACGATTTCCAGGCCCTTGTTCAGGAACGCGAGCTCGCGCAGACGCGCGGCCAGCGTGTCCAGCCCGTAGCTCAGCACGGTGAAGATCTCCGGGTCGGGCTTGAAGGTCACCAGCGTGCCGGTGCCGTCGGCGGGACCGCGCATGGCCAGGTCGGTCACCTTGATCCCGCGTTCATAGCGCTGGTGATAGCGCCTCCCGCCGCGCCGCACCTCCACCTCCAGCCACTCGGAGAGCGCGTTGACGACGCTCACGCCCACGCCGTGCAGTCCTCCGGAGACCTTGTAGGAGCTCTTGTCGAACTTCCCGCCCGCGTGCAGGGTGGTCATCGCAAGCTCGACCCCGGGCACGCCTTCGGTGGGGTGAATGTCGACCGGGATGCCGCGGCCGTCGTCGTCTACGCTGACGATGTCGCCGGGACGGATGACCACGCGCACCGAGCTGCAGTGCCCCGCCATCGCCTCGTCGATGCTGTTGTCGACGACTTCGTAGACCAGGTGGTGCAGCCCGCGGGCCGATGTGGACCCGATGTACATGCCGGGCCGCTTCCGCACGGCCTCCAGTCCCTTGAGAACCTGAATCCGCCGAGAAGTGTAGTCGCCGCTCTTGCTGTCCGCCGCCATATCGTAGCCCCGAAGGTCCTTGTCCATTGTTGTTTCGTCGTTCAGTTCGACGCCTCCGCAAGCCGGAAGCGGATGCGACCGATGGGCGCATCGCCGCGGCGCGAATTCAGTCGTTCGAGAATCAGCCCCTTCATCATCGACAGCTCGGTGAGCCACGCGCTCGACACCACCTCGACGACCAGCGTGTCGCCCCGCACCTCCACGGGCCTGGTGACCCCGCTCACCCGGCTCCCGACCGTGTCGGGCCAGTCGTCGATCGCGCCGAGCCGCGCCAGCGACTCTCCGAGACCCGACTCGGCCAGGAACTCCTCCAGCACTTCGCTGACCGGCGTGAACCGCGCTGCCCGCGTGCCGGCCTTCGGCGTCCCGCTCACGCCTCGATCACCCCGCTGCGGATACGCCAGCGCGCCAGCGAAGGCCCCCTCAGCTGTACGTCCGACTCCCTGGGCACGGTCAGGATCACCTGGCCGGTGCCCTCCTCGCGCAGCAGGGTCATCACGCGCTCCGACCGGCGCACGTCCAGCTCCGCGAAGGCATCGTCGAGGAGGAGGATCGGGTCGGTGCCGCGCCGCCGCCGGATGGTCGCCGCCTCTGTGAGGCGCAGGGCCAGCGCAGCCGTGCGCCGCTGTCCCCCCGATCCGAAGGTTCGTGCGGGCAGGGACCTCCGGTGCGACGCGATGGTGAATTCGAGATCGTCGCGGTGGGGTCCGCAGCCGGTCACCCCGCGCCGCAGATCCGCCTCGCGGTTCTCTTCCAGCCGGGCGTGGAAGCGCTCGCGGATCGCGTCCTCGCCGGCGACCGGGGCGTCCCCGCCCGGCGCACCGCCGCCGCTGCCGCGCCAGGACAGATCCGGCCTATAGGACATGGCCAGCGGGTCGTCGCCCGAAATGGTCGTGCTGTAGCGGGCGAACGTTTCGGCCCACCGCGCGACCCATTCGCCGCGCATGCGGGTCACGCGCGCGCCGTTGTCGACGAGAAGCCCGTCCCACGCCCGCGCGGCCATCGGCCCGGCGTCCGCCTTGAGGGCCGCGTTCCGTTGCGCGAGCGCCTTCCGGTAGCCGGACAGGGCTTCGACGTATCCGGCCTGGTTCAGCGAGAGCACGATGTCCAGAAAACGCCGCCTGAGCCGCGGTCCTCCGTTGACCAGCCCCACATCCGCCGGCGAGAAGACGACGGCCCCGAGGCGGCCGAGCGCCCGGGTGATTCGAATCGCCTCGTTCCCGTCCACAGAGACCCGCTTCTTCCTGCGTTTCCTATCGAATCCCACGGCTACCGTGGTCCGTCCGTTTCCCTCCACGGATCCCTTCAGGTGAAATACGTCCTCCGCGAATTCCGCCAGTTCACCGTCCCCCGCTCCGCGAAAGGAGCGAAAGCTCTCCAGGTAGTAGATCGCCTCCAACAGATTGGTCTTCCCCTGCGCGTTCTCGCCGATGACCGCTACACCCTCCGGAGGGAAGCGCAGCTCCTGGATACCGAGGTTGCGGAAGTGGCGCAACTCCAGTTCGCTCAATACCACGAATGCGGCTGGAACCGGTAGCGAGAGACTCCGGACATACCTGAATATAACAGGATCGGCGCCCGGTTTCCGGCGTGCCCTACGACCCTTCGAAGTCGGCCTTCCGCCTCTCCAGAAACGCCGCCATCCCTTCCTTCATGTCGTTGGTGGAAGCCAGCAGTCCGAAGAGCGACGCCTCGAATTCGAGGGCGTTGTCCATGGTGCTCTCGACGGCGCTGTACGCCGACGCCAGCGCCATCTCCACCGCGACCGGAGCGTTCGCCGCGATTCGCTCCGCCAGGGCGCGCGCACGGTCCATCAACTCGGCGTGGGGAACCACCACGTTGGCCAGTCCGATCTCCGCGGCTCTCCGCGCGTCGATCATGTCACCCGTCACGATCATCTCGACCGCGCGGCCAAGGCCCACCAGGCGCGTGAGGCGTATCGTCCCCCCGTACCCAGGAATGATCCCAAGCCCCACTTCCGGCAGCCCGAAGCGCGCCTGTTCGCTGGCGACGCGGAGGTGGCACGCCAAGGCCAGTTCGCACCCGCCACCCAACGCGTAGCCGCCGACGGCGGCGATCACCGGCCTCGGGAAGCTCTCGATCCGGCGAAGCACCTCCTGGCCGGCCCGGCTCACCTCGGCCCCGGTCAAGGGCCCCATCCGGGCGAGCACGCCGATGTCCGCCCCGGCCACGAAGGCCTTGTCCCCCGCGCCCGTCAGAATCACGGCCCGCACGCTCCGGTCGTCCCGCAACGCACCGAAGGCCGCGTCGAGTTCGCCCACGACCTGCGGGTTGAGGGCGTTCAGCTTCGCCTGCCGGTCGATGGTCACGGTCGCGGTCGATCCGGACACCTCGGTTCGTACGTACTGGCTTTCGTTCATCGGGGGCTCTCGGGTGGGGTGGGCGGGGGCTGCGGCAGGAGGCTGCGACCGTCGCGCTGGGAAGCTATGTGTCTCGTCGGGACATCGCCAAGTCGGAATGGGACGGATTGCGCCGCCGGGCGTGGCGGTACCGGCGATCGCCGATTACCTTCATTGTCCTGTCGTATCGATACCGCTTCTCGTGTCGATACCGCTTCTCGCCTCGATACCGCTTCTCGTCTCGATACCGCTTCTCCCAAGAGGAACAATGGCGCGCTCTCTGAACAAGGTGACGTTGATTGGCAACACCGGGAGTGACCCCGATGTGCGTACGACCGCCTCGGGCACCCGTGTCGGCAAGCTCTCGCTGGCCACCAGCCGATCCTTTCAGGACCGTTCCGGCCAGCAGCAGGAGCGCACCCAATGGCACCGCCTCACGTTTTTCGGCCGACTGGTCGACGTGGTGGAGCAGTGGGTCAAGAAGGGCGACAGGCTCTACGTCGAGGGACGGCTCGAATACTCCCAGACGCAGGACGAGCGGGGTGGCACGCGCTACTGGACCGACATCATCGTCAACGAGATGATCATGCTGGGATCGAGTGGTGGCGGCCGCACGGATCCGCAACCCCACGCGGGCGGCAGCGGGTACAGCCCTCCTCCCACAACACCCATCACCGAACCCGAGGACGACCTGCCCTTCTAGGAGCCCGCAGGGGCAAGCTCGCCGGCATTCGAGCGGGGCGCAGACGGCACATCTGCCAGGGAACTGGATCTTGGCCAACGACGCAATCGAAATGGAAGGCACCGTAACCGAGGTCCTGCCCAACGCGAACTTCCGCGTCAAGCTGGAGAACGGACACGAGATCCTGGCGTACCTGTCCGGCAAGATGCGGAAGTTCTACATCCGGGTCCTGGCCGGTGACCGCGTCAAGGTGGAGATGTCGCCGTACGACCTGACGCGGGGCAGGGTCACCTACCGCTACAAGTAGCAGCGGTCACTCCTCTTCCTTCTCGCTCATCCAGAGGCCCAGCAGGTAGGGGTCGAAGCGTTCCGGGTGCTCGCGGTACTGCATCGACCACTCTTCGAACTCCGGCAGGTCGAGCTGCTCGCGGATTCTGGCGGTCGCGTAGCGGATGGCGTCGTTATAGGATGCCGGCGCCAACTGTTTCGCAAGCCGGGCCTCGGCTTCGGCCAGCGCATAGATCTCTTCCGGATCGAGAGACAGGACGGCGTCGGCCACACGAGCAGAGCAGTAGTCGGTGTACTTCGCCCGAAGGACGTCGTCCCCGTCTCGGTCGGCCATTTTTGCCCTCGCACGTGCCCGGGGCTCCCAAAAGAACATCGGAAACGCCGGCACGCCTGATCCAATTTGCCCGATCCCGCACACCTCAACCAGTCAACAGGAACTTTCCCTATCGAGCGCGGTTCGTCAAGGTAGCGACGCGGGGAGACGATGCGGGGCACCGACGCGGGAGCGACGCCCCGGGAGAAGGGCCGTCAGGGGTGCGCGAAGCCGCTGCTGGAGTCTGCGGCATGGCTCACGGGATTGCCATGGCGCCCCTCGGCTTCCCTGAGCCGGCGGTAGATGGAACGGCGCGTGAGACCGTACTGGACAACCCGGCTCAGAAAGTCCGGATCCACGTGTTGCACCTCTTCTGCCTCCGTAGCCAGATCGTTCGGCAGACGAACATTCAGTTTCACGGACCGCGTGTTCCACATGCGCACGACACCCTTAAGTTTGGGAATGTAATTCTCGCCGATTTCAGCCGACAAGCCCGGGAGGAGCGGTGGTGCCGGCGGCGAGCGGGCAACCCTTCCTTCCGAAGGACGGGAATGAACGATACAAGGCTCGAACGGGACTCGCAAGACGACGTCGGTTATTGTATCCAAATACCCTAACTCATTGTGAGGCAACGAGTTACGAAATTTCACACCTTTCGGAATCCAGTTGTTTCCGACCGCGTGGAGGCGTCCGCCGGTTACCGTTTCGATACCGGCTAAGTGATAGATTGATAAGCAGTTGGATGTCTCTTCCGAAGTTGGATCAGAAGGGGTGTGGGAACATATTTTTACCAAAAACCTGACATCCGTGCGGGCGGGCGGAATGGTCCTCGAAACCGTGAATCGGCCGGGTTCCGGCGCCCGAAAACACCCCCCTCTGGTCCTGGCCGCGCCCCCCTCCGCCTCCATGCTCCCCCGCAGCGGTGCCTGGACGGCGTTTCAGTGCACGGTGAGTCCGCTGCCCACCGCGTCGCCGACCGCGAGCGAGAGCCGGTCCAGCGTCGCCCGTTCCCCGAAGGTCGAAACGATGCCGCCGACGGCCCGGTATCGCTCCGGCTCGAAGCGCGCGATCAGGTGTCCCAGTCCGCCGCGCATCCGAAGGAGGCTGCTGCGAACCTCGTCGAAGTCCACGGGGATGCCGAAGCGCACGTGGCTCGATTCGCTCCTGTGCGGCTCGCCGGTGGGCGGGCGCCTCACGTCCAGACCCGGGAAGACCTCGCGGAGTACGCCCTCCAGCATCCGGGCGGCCTCGGGCGTCGTCGCGCCGAAGACGAGGGTGTTGGCCTCGTAGTCCAGGTGCACCCGCGTAACGGCCCCGCGGCCGGTCACGATGCGTACCACCGTATTCTCGTGGAGGTCCAGGTCCTTGCATACGTCGCGGAAGCCGATCCGGAGCAGAGTCGGCCTCGTCAAGGGAGAAAAGCCCCGGCGGTTGAGGACCCTGAGAGCCAGGTCGAAGCAGTAGCGACGGAGTCGACGCCGGTTTCCGTTCGCGTCGGCACCCGGCTCGCTCGCTAACGCCCGTTCCCCGGCGGCCGACGTGGCTTCGTCGGCTGCGGCAAGGGTACGCAGGTGAGCGAGCGTCGTATCGTAGACCCAGTCCAGGATCACAAGCTCGGATGCCAGGTTCAGGTACTTGACCCTCGCCGACCCCAGGTCGATCGCGCGAACGGAGGAGGCAAACCGTCCTTCCAGGACCACAGCCATCCCGATGTCCTGAATCCGGCCACCCGGACGGTACAGTTCGTGGGTGTCCCGGTACTGCACGACGGCTCGCGTCAGCGCCAGTTCGCAAATGCCGGGCACATCGGCCATCGCCTCGGGGCGACTTTCCGTCGTGATCATCCGGTGCATGGACTGGGCCTCTCCGCTCGCCATCCGGGTAGGGGGACCGGGATAATAGCCATATGTTTACCCGACGGGCAAGGCTCGACGCGGACGCGACAGAACGCGACCCTGATTCAGGCTCCCGACCTTGATTTCGGATCCCGTCTGCGGCTATGGTTAAAATCTTGCCACTCAACACGGGGTGAAACCAGTTGGAAGTCTTCGTCAGAGACAACGAGAGCCTGGAGCGGGCACTTCGCAGGTTCAAGCGGAAGGTACAGCGATCCGGGCTCTACTCGGAGCTTCGCAAGCGCCGCTTCTATGAGAAGCCGAGCGCTCAGCGGAAGCGCCGGCGCGAAGCGGCCATTCGTCGCGAGCGGCGGCGCCAGCGCCGAGCCCGGCGATAGGCCGGTCCCTCAGACCCTGAGGGCGACCGGCCCTTCAGGTGTCCATTCGTAGAATCCCGCGCCACTCTTGCGCCCGTACCGTCCCATGGTCACGAGACGCTTGAGCAGGGGTGGCGGCGCGTAGCGTTCTTCGCGGTACTCGCCGTACATGATCTCCGCGACCTGACAGAGCGTATCGAGCCCCACGAAGTCGCACAGCACGAACGGGCCCATCGGGTGCCCGCAGCCCAGCGTCATTCCGGTGTCGATGTCCTCCACCGACGCCACCCCGCGTTCGAGCTGCCGAATGCAGTCGAGCATGAACGGAACCAGGAGGAGGTTGACGACGAAGCCGGAGTTGTCCTTCGCCGCGATGGGAACCTTGCCCACACGCCTGGCGAATGCGCGGGCCGTCTCGAAGGTCTCGTCGCTGGTGACGATGGTCCTGACCACTTCGACCAGCTTCATGACCGGCACCGGGTTGAAGAAGTGGATGCCGACGAAGCGGTCGGGACGTGAGGTGGCCGCCGCCATGTCCGTCACCGTCAGCGAGCTGGTGTTGGTCGCGAAGATCGTCCTTTCGGCACACACGCCGTCGAGGTAGCCGAACATCTGGTTCTTCGCCTCGAGCGACTCGACGATGGCTTCGATCACCATGTCGCAGTCGGCAAAGTCGTCCAGGGACGTGGTGAAGCTGATCCGCGCGAGGATCCCGTCGCGCGCCGCAGCGTCCAGCTTGCCCTTCGACAACGCTCGGCCGAGCGACTTGACCACGCGGGCACGTCCCGCCGCGACCGCGTCCGCGCTGATCTCGCGGACAACGACCTCACACCCGGCCCGGGCCGATACCTCCACGATGCCGCTGCCCATCAGGCCGCAGCCGGCCACGCCTATTCTGCTGATCTCCAATTCGGATATCCTCCCATTTGCAAGGTCAGTATTCGTCTTCGCCCATCATCTCGCGGGCCACGCCGTGGAAGTGGCGCCGCACCCATCGCCGCCACGCGGGCGGCGGGGGTTCCAATCCTCCGTCGCTCTCAAGTCCGTCGAGGATGCCCTCCACCTCCAAGTGTACTTCGCCGAGCCTCCGCTGGAACCCCTGGGCCACCAGGCCCGCCACCGCCACCGCGACGACGACCCCGACCGCTATGCCGCCCGCGGCCGCCACGGGCAGCGTAGCCAGCAGAGCAAGGCCGACACCGACTCCGATCCCTGCGGCCACACCGGCCATCCCGCCGCCCAGAACGGCACCCGTCCTGTATTTTCCGGCCATGCCCGGATCGACGACGATGTCCACCTGAGTGGAATCCGGGCCCAGATCGTCAAGGCGCACCTCCACCATCCGCGACGCCGCCACGTAGTGCTGACGGGATGTCGAGCTCGCCGCGCGCGCCACCCGTGACGCCCAGTCGACCGCGGGACGGTACTGGAGCAGGTCCTCCCTCCGGCGCACGCGCTGCAAGAGCTGGCCGCCCACCATGAAGTCGTCCAGTTCACTGCGGACCCGTGCACGCGGCCGCTCCACCGTCCGGCCCGAACGGATTTCGCCGGTCGCCAGGAGCGATCGCATCCGGCCGCGGTCCGAGCGGAACTCGGCCAGCGCGCTGCGCACATGACGATCCGCCAGCCCGACTTCACGCCCGATGCGGACAAGCTCGGCCTCCGTGAACTCCTCTTCCGACCCCCCGGGCTCGGCCGCGGCGAGTTCCGAGGCCCGCCGCATCACTTCGTCGAAGTCTCGCCTCGACAGCGTTCCCTTACCGCTCATTCGCCCATCCGGCATGCACCGACCCCGTCAGTACGCCTCCACCACGACCGCTCCGCCCTGGCCGCCTCCGATACAGGCCGATCCGAGTCCGTAGCGCGCGCCCCTGCGGCGCAGCTCGTGAAGCAGGTGCAGCGTGATTCTGGTCCCCGATGCCGCGAGCGGGTGCGTGATTGCGATCGCGCCGCCGTCCACGTTGGTGCGCTCCGGATCGAGTCCCAGTTCCTTTTCGACCGCCTTGTACTGGGGCGCGAAGGCTTCGTTGACTTCGACCAGGTCCATGTCGCCGAGCTCCAGCCCCGCCGCGGACAGCGCGGCGCGTGCCGCCGGTGCGGGTCCGATCCCCATGATCCTCGGGTCCACCCCGGCGAAGCCCCACGACACCAGGCGCCCGATCGGGGACACCCCGTTCGCCCGGGCCCATCCGCGTTCGGCAAGCACCACCGACGCCGCCCCGTCGCCGATACCGCTCGCGTTGCCCGCCGTGACCAGCCCGTCCTTGCGGAAGTAGGGACGCAGGCGCCCCAGCGTCGCCATCGTCGTGTCGGGCCGCATGTGCTCGTCGACCGCGAACCGGGATTCGCCCTTGCGCGTCCTGATCGTGACCGGCTCGACCTCGGCGTCGTAGCGGCCGGCGTCCCAGGCCGCCTTCGCGCGCTGCTGGCTGCTGACGGCAACCTGATCGGCCTCTTCGCGGGTCACCTCGTACCGGTCGGCAAGCTCCTCGGCGGTCTGCGCCATGCTCAGGCCGCAGTGCGAGTCCGTCAGGGCCTCCCACAGCACGTCGTGGAAGCCGTTGGCGGCCGGACCGAGCCGCAACCCGCCCCAGCGGGCGCCGCGCACGACGTGCGGGGCCTGGCTCATCGATTCGGCGCCGCCGCACAGCGTTACGTCCGCGCCGCCGAGCAGGATCTCCTGCGCGCCCGAAACGACCGCCTGGAAGCCCGATCCGCACAGCCGGTTCACCGTGAGGGCGCCGACGTCCAGCGGCACGCCCACGCGCAGACCGACGTGCCGCGCCAGGTAGATGGCGTCGGCGGAAGTCTGCAGCGCGTTGCCGTAGAAGACGTGGCCGACCTGAGCCGGCTCGATGCCCGCCGCCTCCAGCGCCGCATCTGCCGAGCGCGCCGCGAGGTCCGTGGCGGTGAATTCCTTCAGCGAGCCGCCGAAGGTTCCGAAGGGAGTCCGTTTTCCCGAGAGGAAGACGATCTCCTTCTCAAATCCCTGAGTCCCCATGCACACACTCCATGACTGATTGCCGAGAGGAACTGCAAACCCGTTGCAAGTTAATCCGATTACGCACCCAGGAGCCGCGCCACCATCCAGTCTCCGACCTCCCGCGTACTGGCCGTACCCCCCACATCGGGCGTCGTGACGCCGTTTTCGAACGACGCGACGATGCCGTCCTCCACATCCACCGCCGCCTCTTCCATCCCGAGGTGCGCGTAGACGAGGCTCACGCACCCCACCGCCGCGACCGGATTCGCGACGCCTCTGCCCGCGATGTCCGGGGCAGATCCATGCACGGGCTCGAAGAGCGCCCAGGACTCCGGATTGATGTTGCCCGAGGGCGCAAGACCCAGACCTCCGGTGACCTGCGCGGCCAGATCGCTCAGAATGTCGCCGAAGAGGTTGGACGTCACCACCACCTCGTAGCGCTGCGGCCGGCGGACCAGGTCCATGGCCATGGCGTCGACGTACATGGCGTGGCGCTCGATTTCCGGGAACCCGCTGCCGACCTCGGCGAAGACGCGCCGCCAAAGTCCGCCTTCGTGGACCAGCACGTTGGCCTTGTCCACCAGCGTGACGCGCCCGCGCCCGGTGCCCCGCGCGTGCTCGAAGGCCGCCCTGACGATGCGTTCCACGCCCTTGTACGTGTTGAGACTGACCTCGGTTGCGACTTCGTCGGTCGTGCCGGTCTTGAAGCTGCCTCCCAGGCCCGCGTAGAGCCCTTCGGTGTTTTCCCTGAAGAAGACGATGTCGGTGGCGGGATCCGGGTGCCGGAGCGGTGAGAGGGCCGGCACCAGGAGCTTGCAGGGGCGGTAGTTGATGTAGAGATCCGCGAAGAAACGCAGCCCCAGCAGGATGTCGCGTGCGTGGATGTTGTCGGGGACGCGCGGGTCGCCGAGCGCGCCCAGGAGCGCCGCATCGTAGTCGCCTGTGAGACGGTCGCGGTCCTCCGGGGACAGGGTGACGCCGTCGCGCAGGTACCGGTCCGCGCTCAGATCCCACTCGTCGAGGACGAGGTCGATGCCGTGCTTCCGGGCGGCGGCGCGCATGACCATCTCGGCGGCGCCCACGACTTCCGGGCCGATGCCGTCGCCGGGAATCAGTGCGATTCGTGCCACGCCCGCATGTGGGTCCGCTGCCGCCGGCCGTCCGGGCACCAGGACTGCGCCCGGCTCCTGCCGGCGGACCCTACGGCACCCTCCCGAACATGATGTTGCAGCGCGGACAGAAGAAGTCCTTCCCGCGCCGCACCAGCGATGGCCCCAGTTCGCCGCGCGGACACATCGGGTCCAGCCCCTCGTCCGCCTGGATCCTCACCTTGCGACGTTCCCGCCAGGTGCTGATTCGCAGCGGCAGCTGGAACCGCAGGGCGGAGGTCTTGCATTCGAACAGGACGGTGCTGGTGCCGTCGGGCTCCGCGCGCACCCCCAGGTCCATCAGGAACCCTCCCATTGGAGAGGGCACCTGACGCCCACTGCAGTGCAGGCGCTCCATCTTCTTGACTTCCGCCAGTTCCTCCACGCCGAACCCGACGGGTCCGGGCTTCTTGTCGTCCGCGTCCAATCAACCCCTCCGCTCGAACAGGTAGGCCAGATCCTCGTGGCGGGTGTCCCCATCCTTGCAAACGGCATACCGGCCGCCCGAGTGGATGGACGCACCACCGTGGTCGCCGTTCTTGTTGATCGCGTAGTAGTTCACGCCGAAGGCCGGGCGCCCCTCCGCGTTGCGCAGCCGCTCCTCCGTGGTGAAGGTCACGATGCGCCGCAGCGCTTCCAGGCACGCGTCGGTCGGCGACATCCCTCCGCGCATCAGCTCGACCACCGAGTGCGAGCCACACGTCTTGATCACCGCCTCGCCACGCCCCGTCGAACCGCAGGCACCGACATCGTTGTCCACATAGAGTCCCGCGCCCACGATCGGCGAATCGCCCACACGGCCGGGAATCTTGTTGGACAGCCCCGACGTCGTGGTCACCCCGGACAGGTCGCCGTTGGCGTCGATCACGTTGCAGTTGATGGTTCCGAGCGGGCGTACGCCGTCGTGGGAGTCGAGCAGTGCCAGGCCGTAGTCCTCCTCGTCCTCGAACGGCGGCACCTTCATCCCGGATTCCTCCGGCGTGAGGTAGTCGTCACGGTCGCTCATCCGGGCCCGCCATTCGATCCAGCGTCGGCGCGAGCGCTCGGTCAGCAGGTCCTCGATTTCGTACCCCATGGACAGGGCGAACCGCTGCGCCCCCTCGCCCACCAGCAGCACGTGATCGGTGTACCGCATGACGTCGACGGCCACGCTGGAAGGGGTCTTGATCCCCTCGAGGCACGCGACCGCGCCCGCGCCCCGGCTGGGTCCGTGCATGACCGACGAATCGAGCTGCACGACGCCTTCCATGTTCGGCAGCCCCCCGAATCCCACCGAGGAATCGTTGGGGTCCCGCTCCACGATGTTCACGCCCTCGACCACAGCGTCGAGCGTGTCACCGCCCTGGCCGACCACGCGGACGGCCGTCGTCACCGCCTCGAGTCCGTTGCCGCTGGCGACCGACACGGGCGTGACAGCGCTTCTGTGCACCGCCGGCGCGCCGCGTATGGGCTGTGTGGATCCCAGGCCGACGGCGGCGCCGACGCCGACCCCGGCGGAAGTCTTGAGAAAATCACGGCGACTGGTCATCGAACGCACTCCTGTCGGGAAAGGGCACTGCCGCGAGAAATAGTGGTCAGGCGTCCCTGGGTTCACCCAGGATTGCCTCGCCGGGGCCCTCGTCCGCAGCGGGAGGGTCGGCGGGTTCGTCACGCTTGAGCCGGGAGATGACGGGCTTGCAGAACTGCATCCCCACGGCCTTGAGCTGAGAGAGCTCGCTCACGCCCAGATCCGGATACCGTTCTGCCAGGTATTCGATCGTCTCGGTCATCCAGGAGTCCTGGTCATCCACATGTGCCTGCAGCACGCCGCAGCGGTGGATATGACTGAACAGTTCATCTCGAGCCCGTTCCATTGGTTCTTGCTTCGCCACTACTCCTCCTCATAATTGGTTGCTCGCCGCGAGTCCCGCGACCGACCGACCGGGCGAAAGTCCGGCCAGCAAAGCCACTAAAGTAGGTGACATGCGGATTATGGCAAGAAACAGCCCATCGTTCCGGGGTGCGTCGCCGGGTCGTTCCACCGGCCTCGGGAAGTGAGACTGCTTACCTTCGCCGTCTGCGACCACGCGGCGGCCACGCCCGACGGAAAGCTCGATCTTCACGGGGTTTTTCACGACCTCTACGCGCCCGCCTTCCCGGCGCGCCAGGACCGGATGACGCTCGTGGTGTCCATCGAATGGGATCGCGACGACGCCGGGCGACATCAATTTCGCGTGGACATACGCGATCCGGACGGACGTCCCACGCTGACCGTGGAGGGGGAATCGGAGGTGACTCCCCGCCCCGCGGACCGGCCGCCGCCGCGCACGCGTCTGGTCATGCCGCTGGAGCACGTCGTCTTCCCTGTGCCCGGGCGCTACGACTTCGACATTCGGGTCAAGGGGCGCGTGATGCCGGGCCCGGTCCTGCACCTGGTGGAAGTGCCGCCCGAGCAGTCCGTGGACGAACCCGCGTAAGCGGCGAGGCGGCCGTGGCCTACGGCAGTGGGAACGACAGAACGCCGGCGGCCTTCAGAACGAGCAGCCCCATTCCCCCGACCGCGCCGAGCAGGGCTTCGTACTCCCGGTTCCGCAGATAGCGCGTCAGCGAAAACGGGATCGCCTCGAGGCCGAGGCCGGGTGGCGGACGGTAGCGCGCCAGAGCCGGGAGGAAGCCGGGGACCGAGTCCCGGTAGTGTCGGTAGCCGTCCGGAAACCGGGCCTCCAGCAGGGTGGACTCCCGGGCCATGGTCGGTCCGTAGACCATCGCGAAAAACCCGAGGAAGGCCACGCCGACCACGGGGCGGCCACCCGCCACGGCGGCGCCCGTGCCCAGGAGGAAGCTGCCCAGGTAAAGCGGGTTGCGTGTGAACGCGTACGGCCCCGAGACGGCCAGCGCGCGATCCTTCTCCAGGACGCCCGCCGCCCACCCGCGAATCAGCAGACCGGCGAGCACGATGGCGCCGCCAGCCCACAGCGACGCGGCGAACGGACGGGCCAGCCAGAAGAAGACGGCGCCCAGGATCCACGCCAGCCACAGCCGGGCCTTGCGCGGGGCCGGTATCAGCGGGGGGCTCCGTCAGCGGGGGGCCGCTTCAGCGGGGGCCGCTTCAGCGCGACTCCGGCCGGTCGCCGGGCTCGCGGGCCTCCGTCCCCGGCTCCACGTACAGGATTTCCTCGAGGTGCATCGTGAGGTTCACGGGCAGGAACGGTCCGTCCACCTTCATGTACACCACGACCCTGCGCTCATCGTCCGAGAAGTGGATCTCCGCATTCCCACCCTCCGAGAAGAGGCCGTCGGTCTGGATGATGGGCTGTACCACGATGGTGTTGAATTCGCCCGCTCCGACCTCGCGCCGATCCGTGCGCAGCACGTGCAGGACGATCGGGTTCCCCTCGTCCTTGTAGAAGCGGTTGAAGGTGTAGCTCTGGCCGGCGTCGAGGGGGAGGGTGCGGGTGAAAAAGACGAACGATATGTCGTCCTGGGGCTCGGGATGGGGCAGGGCCCAGGTCGTGTCGTGGTCGATCCGCTGAACCAGGAGGTCCTCGGGGAAGAACTCGTATTCCCGGTAGCGTTCTCCCTGATCCTTCACGAACCGCCTCGCGAACAGCTTTTCGGTGTCGATCCAGGAGGTGAAGGTCTCGTCGATGCCGAACCCCAGCACGCTGCCCTTGATGCGCCACTCGGCGGCGTACGTGGGAGTTCCGTGGATCGTGTCGATCCGGGCGATCGTCATGTGGGCCTCGCCCACCGAGAAGATGCCGTACTTGAGCTTGTACCTGAGGTGCTCGCCCGGTGCGAACGGGACGCCGGCCACGGCAGGCGGCTTCCCGTCCGGCGAACCCGGCTCGGGTGTGGTCCGGGGACTGGTCTGCGCCGCCAGGGCGGTCGGAGCGGTGGCTGCGAGGGCGGTGGCTGCCAGAGCGATCAGCGGCAGGCGGGCGGGCGGGCGCGGGCTGCGGCGCGCGGACGGGCGCGGGCTCCTACGCCGCGCCATGGCTCCCGGGCTCCAGCGGAGGGACCTTCCTGAGCCGCAGGATCTGTCGCAGCGTCGGCACGATGCGCAGCCGCGTACCCCGGGGCCGCATGTCGTATCGCCAGGTGAGCGGCACATGAGCGACCCGGCGGGCGAACGGAGTCAGTACATTCATCAGTTCGGCGTTGGCGGCCCAGCCGTCGGTTGTGACGAGACGCCGGGCGCCGGCCGCCCGGGCCGCCTTCTTCACGACCACGACCCGGTAGACCCGAAACCCTTGCAGCCAGTCGCCGCCGGATGTATCGCGTACCATTCGGCCAAGCGCCAGACCACCGAGCCAGCGGGTGAAACGAACACTGCGCGGCAGCTCCTCTTCCACTCCCCTCCCGGACTCGCCGGCCACGATGTCCGCGCCCCCTTCGAAGGTCTTGATCAGCGCGGGGAGGTGCTGCGGGTGCTCGGTGAAATCGCCCTGCATGGTGACGATCGCGTCCCGTTTCGGGTAGCGCGTCGAGCCCGCGGCGGACCGCAGCAGCTTCTCGACGGCGCGGCCGTACCCGATGGGCCGCCGCTCGGTGAGCACGGTCAGCGGCAGCACGCGCCTGTACTTCTCCAGCAGGGCCGGGGTGTCGTCCCGGGAAGCGTCGTCGAGGACGAAGACGCGGAAGTCGCGCCCGAGTGTGCCCATCACGTCCCGGATCTTCCACAGCAGCACGCCGATGGTGCGTTCCTCGTCGCGGCAGGGAATACAGATGTGGATCATGGTGCCAGCAGCCTGGTCGGTGTCCCGGGGGTCCGGTCGGGTGGCGGAGAATGAATCTACACCAAACGCCTCGCGGCGGCGGCGCCTCGTGCGTCACGGCGGCGGCGCCTCGTGCGTCACGGGGGCAGCGCCTCGTGCGTCACGAGGGCGGCGTCTTCCAACGCCTGTGATGCCAGAAGTACTGGCAAGGTTGCTCGCGGACCTGCTCTTCCAGCCTGCGCGTGAACGCCCGGGTCAGCGCTGTGACCGCGGCCGCGCGACCGGTGCCCGGCTCCACCTCCGGTACCGGTTCGATCCGCACTTCGTAGCGCGGTCTCCAGCCCGGCAGCCGAATCGCGCAGAAGGTCGCCAGCACGACGCCGCCACGCATGGACAGCACGGCGGGACCGCGCGCCGTCGAGGCGGGCCTGCCGAAGAAGTCCACGAACACCCCCGCCCGCCTCGCGTCCTGGTCCCCCATCAGCCCCACCACCCGGCCCTCCCCGAGCGACTCCAGCACCCCGCGCGGCGCGTCCCCGCGCGGTATCACGTTCACGCCCAGCCGCTCGCGCGCCCGGGTCAGGTAGCGATCAAAGCGGCGGTTGCGCTGCCGCGCGACCACGATGTCCATCGGGAAGCCGCGCGCCACCACCCCGGCCGCTCCCACCTCCCAGTTGCCCAGGTGGCCGCTCACGACCATGACCCCCCGCCCCTCGCGCGCGGCTTCTTCCAGCAGCTCCCCTCCGACCAGCCGGGTCCGCTTCAGGATCTCCGCACGGCTGGCCCCCGCCAGGCGGAACATGGCCACCGCCTCGCGCGCGAAGTGTGCGTAGCTGCGCCGGGCCACACCTCGCCGCCACCGCTCCGTCGCATCCGGAAACGCCATGCGCAGCTGCCTCGTCACGACCTCCCAGCGGGGACGCCCCACGCACGCGGCCACCCAGCCGAGCAGGGTAGCGGCCCGGTCCGCCACCACGGCCGGCAGGGCGCCGCAAACGGCCGCCACCACGCGCAACACGGCGTATTCGGCGCGGTGCCTGAGTCGTCTCCGGCGCGGCGCGTTGGCAGAGCCGCTCACCGGAACTGCAATTCCCGCAGCCGCCGGTACAGGCCGCCCTCCTCCATCAGCGCGGCGTGCGTGCCCTGCTCGGCGATCCGGCCGCGGTCGACCACGACGATCAGGTCGGCGCGCCGGATGGTCGAGAGGCGGTGTGCGATGACAAAGACCGTGCGCCCCTGCAGAAGCCGTTCCATCGCCTCCTGCACCAGGCGCTCCGACTCCGGGTCAAGCGCGCTGGTGGCTTCGTCAAGGACCAGGATCGGCGGGTCGCGCAGCACGGCCCGCGCGATTGCGATCCGCTGGCGCTCTCCGCCCGAAAGCGTGGTGCCACGCTCCCCCACGACCGTTTCGTAGCCGTGCGGCAGCTGCACGATGAAGTCGTGGGCGTGGGCCGTGCGCGCCGCCGCCTCCACCTGGGCCGACGAGGCGCGGGGCATTCCGTACGCGATGTTCGCGCCCACCGTGTCGTGAAACAGCACCGTGTCCTGCGACACCACGCCGAGACCGGCCCGCAGAGACGCCAGCCGGAAGTCCCTCACATCGGTCCCGTCGATCTCGACCGCGCCGCTCACCGGCTCGTAGAAGCGGGAAAGCAGGTCCACGATCGTCGTCTTCCCCGCCCCGCTCGGACCCACCAGCGCCACGACCGAACCGGCCGGCACGCGGAAGTCCACGTCCCGCAGCACACGGTCGCCCTTCCGATATTCCATGCACACCGCCCGGTAGCGCACTTCGGTGCGCACGCCCGCAAACTCCCGGGCCGTCTGCGGGTCCCGGGTCTCGGCAGGCGCATCGAGGAACTCGAAGACGCGCTCCGCGCCCACCAGCCCCGGCTGGACCAGAGCGGGCAGCTTGCTGATGTACTTGACCGGCGAGTACAGCCGCGTGCTGAGCACGATGAAGCCAAGGAAGGCCGCACCGGACAGGGCACCGTCCACGACGACCATCCTGGCTCCGTACCAGAGGAGGATCGCGGTGCCCGCGACCACCAGGGTCTCCGTGATCGGGCCCGCCAGCGACCGGAGCCGCGCCGCCCGGAGGAAGGTGTCGACGTAGGCGCGGGTGAGATCGCGGAAGCGCCGCCGCTCAAGGATCTCGGCCGACGCGGACTTCACCATGCGGATCCCAGAAACGGTCTCCTGGATGTGCGAAGTGACCTGGCCCGCCAGGTCGAGCACCTGCTCGTCACCGCGCCTGAGGCGGCGCACCAGCGGGCCCCAGATCACCATGGTCAGCGGCACGACGACGAAAGCCGCAACGGTCAGGCGGGGCGAAATCTCGATCATCCAGTACAGGACGGCCGCGAACAGCAACACCGACGACAGCGCCTGGGTGAGTTCGCGCGTGACCAGGGTTCGCAGCTGCTCCACGTCGTGGGTCAGACGCGAGATGATCTGGCCGGTGCGCACCCGCGCGAAGAAGGCGAGGTCGAGGTCGAGCAGGTGGCCGTACACGCGGTTGCGCAGGTCGCGGGTGACCCCCTGTTCAACGCGCGCGGTGAGTTGGGCGCGCGCGAAGTCCACGCCGTTCCTGAGCACCACCAGCACCAGGATGAAGGCGATGATTCCGCCCACGACCGTCTGGGGGTCGCCGTCGAGGGGTACGACGCGTCCCACGGTGAGTTCGAGGGCCCTGTCCACCTGTCCCGCCGACCCGGCGTTGGCGCCGGTCGTGACACCCTCGCCGAACACGGTGGCCAGGAACGGGATCAGCATGACGAACGAGAATGCGTCCAGAGCGGCATACGCGGCGCTCGCCGTCACCGACAGGAGCAGCGTGCCCCGGTGGGGACCGAGTTGGGACAGCACCCTGCGCCAGGTGGTCACTCGTCGCCGCCGCAGGCAGCGGTTACCGCGGCCGGGGCCGCAGCACCGCGATCGGCACGATCATCTCTTCCGGCGATATGCCCCCGTGCAGGAACGAGTTACGGTAGCGTCGCTGGTGCTCGCGAAGCTTGGTGGGGTAGACGAAGAAACAGTCGTCCAGCGCGACCATGTAGGTCATCCGCATGCTCCCGGGCGGAAGCCGCAGGTCCGACGCGCGTCTGGTCGTGAACGCGGAGCCCGGATGCTGTGCGCGCAGATCGCTCCCCATCTTGTACCGCAGGCTCGTGCTCGCACCCCGGCGCGCGTAGACGGTCGCGGGGCGCCGGCAATGGATCGATCCATGGTCGGTGGTAAGAACCACCCGGTGCCCCTGGGCCGCCGCCTCCTTCAGCACGGCGAAGGCCGTCGACCGCTGGAACCAGGAGCGCGTCAGCTGTCTGAGCGCTGCCTCGTCCCTGGCAACCTCCATCAGTATGGGAGACTCGGAGCGGCCGTGCGTCATCAGGTCCACAAAGTTGAACACGACCGCGATCACACACCCCTTGACCCGCGCCGCGGACCTCAACCGGCCCCGCACCTGCGCCTCCTTGCGGTCGGTGAAGACCTTCTCGTAGTGGACGGGGACGGCACGCCCGGTGAGCCGCTTCAGCTGTTCCCGGAGCAGTTCGTCCTCGAAGGCGTTCAGCGATCCCTCGTCGTCGGACGCATCCCACCATTCGGGGCGTGCGCGGGCGATCTCGTCGGGGAACAATCCCGAAAAAATGGCGTTGCGGGCATAGGGCGTGGCGGTGGGAAGGATCGAATAGTGATATGCCTCGTCCACGTCGAAAAACTCGCCGATCAGCGGCGAGATGGCGCGCCACTGGTCCAGGCGCATGCAGTCCAGCACCACGAAGTAGACCGGGTCCCTGCCCAGCAGCGGGAGCAGGCGCCGCTCGACGACGTCGACCGACAGCTCCGGGGGCTCGCCGTGGCCCTTCATCCACCGTGGATACTCGCGGGTGATCCAGCGGCCGAAGTCGTGGCGGAGATCCTCCTGCAGCGACTCCACCGTCCCGAGCAGACCGGTCTCGCCCGACCGTTCCAGCCACAGGTGCCAGTCGACCAGCTCCTGGTGCACACGCGCGAACGCCGACGCGTTGGACGCCCGTTCGCGGAGGCGGGACAGTGCAGGCCAGCGGGCCGCGAAGTCCTGGGCGGCGCGCTGCTGCTGGATGGAGGAGCCTTCCAGAATGCGGGTCACCACCGAGAGCACCTGGCGGGGACTGGTGGGCTTGACCAGGTAGGCCGCCACGTTGCGTCCGATCGCCTCGGTCATCGTGCGGTCCTCTTCGGACTTCGTCACCATGACCACGCGGGCGTACGGATCGTCGCGCCGGATGAGCCTCAGAACCTCCAGGCCGCGGCGGCCCGGCATCTGTTCGTCCAGCAGGATGAGGTCGTAGGCGTGGCCGCGCAGCAGCGCAAGGGCGTCGTCGCCGTTGGTGATCGCGTCGACGTGATAGCCCCGCTGCTGAAGGAAGAGGAGGTGGGGACGGAGAAGGTCGATCTCGTCGTCCACCCACAGGATTCGCTTGCCCGAGCGTCGCATGTCAGGAAGTTAGCACGGCGCGCGCGGTGCCGCCGCAACGGTGCCTGCGGCCCGCTACATGCTGATCGTATAGCGGAACCACGCCGGCACGGGCACGCCGTTGCGCGTACCGGGGCGGAAGACCCACTGCGCCGCTTCCCGGATCAGCTGGCGGTTGAACCCCCTGTCGCGCGTGGCCGGGTCCAGGCGGGTCGAGTCGGCGATGACGCGGCCGCCGTCGTCCACAAAGACCCAGACGTCGATCGTCGTCCCGCGGAGGCTCCTGTTCGCGGGCGGAATGATCATGCCGCGCGGCGTCGGGGGCATGAGCCGGCGAAGTCCCTCTTCCGCGGTGCCCCCGTCGCCCTGTCCGTCTCCGGTCTCCAGCCCGGGAGGCCCGACGGGGCCGGGGCGCTCGCCCAGCAGCGCAGCCATCTCGACGGCCGGCTCCGTTTCCAGGTCGACAACGTCCACCTCGATCTCCACCGGCAACGGAATCTCCGGCGGCCGGATCGGTCGGCTCGGGGGCGCGACGACGTTGAGAGACTGCATGCCGCCTGCCGCGGCCCGGTTGTCGCCCGCCCTGGGCCCCGCGGCCGCGAAGGGCGAAGGGGGAATCACCGGACTGCCGCCGAAGACCAGCACGAAAAGGTGCACGAGGATCGATCCGAGCAGACCGCGCCTCCACATCGCCCGCTCCTTCTGGCGTCGGCTCCTTACGCTGGAATCGTTCATTTCAGCCCTGGGCAGGCGGGTCCCTCCACGGGTGGCGGGCGCGAGGACGCTGTCGGCCCCACCGCCGATACGTTTCCTACCACCGCGACAGGCGCGGAGTTTCGCACCCGGCGGCGACCACGCATCTTCAACGACCCCCAAACCTCGCTCAAGGGAGCATCCTTTCTCGAAGGAGCACTGTTTCGTGGACCTCGGACTGAAAGATAGGGCGGCCCTCGTTACCGGCGCATCGAAAGGCCTGGGCCGGGCGGTGGCACAACGGCTCGCGATGGAGGGCGCGGACGTGGTCGTCAACTCCAGGTCCGCCGACGCTCTGGAGGCCACCGCCACCGAGATCGCACGCGCTTCGGGCCGCAGGGTCCTGCCCGTGGCCGGCGACGTGGCCGACGAAGCATTCTGCGCGCACCTTGTGGAGCGCGCGGCGTCCGGGCTCGGCCGTCTCGACATCCTGGTCGCCAACGCAGGGGGCCCGCCACCCGGCGGAGTGGACGATTTCACCCCGGAAGCGTACAGAAAAGCGCTGGACCTCAACCTCATGTCTACGGTCCAGCTTACCCTGGCCGCCCTGCCCGGGATGCGAAGGAACGGCTGGGGACGAATCGTGGCAATCACCTCCGTGGCGGTGAAGCAGCCGGTCAGGGATCTCCTCCTCTCCAACACGGCGCGGCCTGGCGTCGTCGGCTTCATCAAGTCGATCTCCCGGGATCTCGCCGCCGAGGGGATCCTGTGCAATGTGGCGGCGCCGGGGTTCATCCACACGGCGCGGGTCGAGTCGCTGCTGGCCACGCAGGCCGAGGCGCGCGGCACGAGTCGCGAGGCCGTGCTGGAGGCGATCGCGGCCGACATTCCCGCCGGGCGCATCGGCAGACCTGAGGAATTCGCGAACGGGGTCGTGTTCCTCGCTTCGGAGGCCGCATCCTACATTACCGGGCACACAATGCAGATCGACGGCGGACTCGTGCAGGGATTGCTATGACGTCGGAGTGCGGTGGGGGCCGCGGACGCCCCCGGTCATGAGCCTCGAGGATCGAATCCGGACGGGTGGGGGCGGGCGGGCGGGAGCCTACCTGGAGCTGACCAAGCCCGGGATCACGGCGTTCGTCGCGATCACCGCGCTGGCCGGATACCTGATGGCCGCATTGCCGCAGGTCCTCTACGCCGACCTGCTGCACCTCGTGCTGGGAACGGCGCTGGCCACCGCCGGATCGCTCGCCCTGAACCAGTACCTGGAGCGTGCGCCCGACAGCGCAATGGTGCGCACGCGAGGGCGTCCGGTTCCCTCCGGCCGCGTGCCGGCGACGCATGCCAAGGTCTTCGGATGGGCCCTGCTGCTCGCCGGAGTGGGACACATCTGGTTCTGGCTGGGATGGCTGCCGGCGCTGGTTACGGCGTCCGCCGCCGCGCTCTACGACCTGGTCTACACCCCGCTCAAGCTCCGGTCTCCGCTGGCGACGCCGGTTGGCGCTGTGCCCGGCGCGCTGCCCGCGCTCATCGGCTGGACCGCCCACACGGGCGGCGTCGATGCCCGCGGCATTACCCTCGTGGGGATCCTCTTCCTGTGGCAGCTCGTCCATGTGCTGGCTCTGGGATGGAACCTGCGGACCGACTACGAGCGGGCGGGTTTTCAGCTCATACCAACCGGGCCGCCGACGCTCGTCGCGGGATTGATGGTGGGGTACGCGGCGCTTCTGGCGCTGGTGAGCGCGCTGCCCACGTTCCTCGGAATGGCAGACGGCGTGTATCTCGGCGCGGCGGTCGTCCTCGGCGCAGGGATGATCGCGGTAACGGCTGCGTTTCTCCACAACCCCACAAGGCGGAACTGCAATCGCGTATTCCTGGGTTCCCTGCTCTATCACCCCTTGCTGCTGGTCACGATGGTCGCGCGGGCCCTCTGACGATCCCCTTGGCTTTTCGGAGGCGGACATGCTCACCCTGCTCCTGTCAACCCTTTTCCTCAACTCCGCCATGCCCCAGCAAACCGCGAGGCCCCGTGCCCGCGATCTCGGAATCACCGTCGGGATCTTCGCACCCGGCGAGCACAACGCCATCACGGACGTAGCGGGTGTCCTGGTCGGGCACACGACCCTGATCGAAGGCGACGACATCCGCACCGGAGTGACCGCGATCCGGCCGCACGGCGGCAACCTGTACTCGGACCGCGTCCCCGCGGCTATCCATGTCGGCAATGGCTTCGGCAAGCTGCTGGGGGTCACGCAGGTGCGGGAGCTGGGAGAACTGGAAACGCCGATTCTGCTCACCTGCACGCTTTGCGTGTGGAAGGCGGCCGACGCAATGGTCGAATGGGCCCTGGAGATGGAAGGGATGGAGCGCGTGCGTTCGATCAATCCGGTCGTGGGCGAGACGAACGACGGGGGGCTGAACGACATACGCAATCGCCCGATCGATCCCGGGCACGTGCGGGCGGCGCTCAACGGCGCTTCGGCGGGAGCGGTCGAGGAGGGCGCGGTGGGAGCGGGCACCGGCACCTCGGCCTTCGGCTGGAAGGGAGGGATCGGTACGAGTTCGAGGGTGCTGCCCGCATCGCTGGGGGGCTACACGGTGGGCGTGCTGGTCCAGTCCAACTTCGGGGGGATTCTGCAGATCGCCGGGGCTCCGGTCGGCCGGGAGCTGGGCCGCTACTCCTTCCGCGCCCAAGTTGAAGGCGAGGGGAACGACGCACGGCAGGGCGACGACAGGCGTGAGGAGGCACGGCAGGGCGAGGCCCCGCGTGAAGAGCGTACCGGCGAGTCACAGGGCTCGATCATGATGGTCGTGGCGACCGATGCACCGCTCTCGGAACGCAACCTGGAGCGGCTCGCGCGGCGCGCCATGATGGGCCTTTCGCGTACCGGCTCCTATGCGAGCAACGGATCGGGCGACTACGTGATCAGCTTCTCCACCGCACCGGGCACGCGCCGGCGGCCGGGCGACGAGGTGCGGACGATCGAGGATCTGGCCAACGACCATGTGTCGGCGCTCTTTCAGGCCACCGTCGAGTCCACCGAAGAGGCGATCTACAACTCCATGTTCAGGGCGGAGACGGTCAGCAGCCGTTTCGGGACGCGGGAAGCCCTGCCGATCGACGCGACGCTGGAGGTGCTGCGGCGCTACGGCGTGGTCCCGGAGTGACTTGACCGGCACGGCGTGAACCCGCGGTCACCTCACTTCCCGAGCACCTGCCCCGCCTTCGCACCGGTGAACGCCGAGTTGTGGATTGCGGCTTCGCCCGCCACAAGGAGGTGGACCACCCCGGAAGACAATTTGTGCGGCTCGGTGAAGGTCGCATTGTCCTGGAAGTAGTCCGAGAAGACCACCAGGTCGGCAACGGCGCCCTCCGCGATCCGGCCGCGGTCATCCATCCCCATCACCTCGGCAGGGAGAGCCGTCATGCTGCGCACGGCGGCCTCGATCGGCATGACCCCGTCCTGGAAGACGAACTTGCCGATCTTGCGCGCGAACGCCCCATACGTCCGCGGGTGCGGCACGCCCACGCCGAACAGGGGCAGGCCGCCGTCCGACGACGTCATCGTCCATTCCCGGGTCATCAGGGCCAGCAGATCGTCCTCGCTCATGTTGAAGGAGACGATCGACGGGCCGCCCCGGAGGATGAGTTCGAGCGCCACGTCGATGGGATCCGCGCCGCGCTCGGCCGCGAGATCGGAGAGCAGCCGCCCCTCGATTGACGGGTCCTCCATGAAGCGGCGGAACTGAATCCTGTCGGCACCGCCCCTGCGAGCGAGGTTTTCGACCATGGCTTCGCGGATTCGAGCGCTCGTGTCGGGATCCGCGACGCGCCCGGCGAAGGCTTCGCTGCCGCCCGCCTGCGACCAGCGCGGCAGGAGAGCGGCCGAGAGTCCGGTCGCGGAGGCCAGGTAGGGGTACTGGTCGGCGTACACGGGCAGCCCCTCGGCGCGCGCGGCTTCGATCCGTTCCGCGATGACCCTGCCGGAGCCCCACACGGGTGGACCGAGCGCCTTGACGTGGGTCACGATGCCCGTGATCCCCGCCTCGCGGCTCACGTCGATGACCTCCTCGACCGCCGCCAGCACGCCGATCGTGTAGTTCGACTCGTCCCGGATGTGGCTCGTGTAGACGCCGTCGAACTCCGCGGCCACACGGGCGAGCTCGATCAGCTCCGCGTTTTCCGAATAGCTCCCGGGCGTGTAGAACGTTCCGGACGAGAGGCCCCAGGCGCCGGCCTCCATTCCCGCCCGGACGAGGTCCCGCATCTCGTTCAGTTCGTCCATGGTGGGGGCCCGGTCTTCGCTGGACATCACGCGCCCGCGCACGGATCCGTGCCCGATGAGCTGGAGCACGTTGACCCCCAGCCCCTCCGCCTCCAGCGCGGCACGCTGTTCGACGAGATCGACGGGGCCGCCGCCGTCCGGGTTCACCACGACGGTGGTCAGTCCCTGGGCGAGGAGCGGTTCGGCGTGGCTGAGTTCGGCGAGAGCCAGGCCGGGGCCCGCGTGGGAGTGCACGTCGATGAACCCGGGGGTGACGTAGAGGCCGGTGACGTCGAGTAGGGTTCCCGTTGCCGCACCGCTGAGGTCGCCCACGGCCGCGACGACGCCATCGCGAATGCCCACGTCGGCCACGACCGGCGGCGCACCCGTACCGTCCAGGACGCGCCCGCCCTGCAGGACCGTATCGTAGGGGACGGGCGAACACGCCGTCAGGGCGACGGTTGCGGGGAGGAGGAAAGGCGTCGCGGCGAACGCGGTCATCGGGGCTTGACGCTTCAAGGCATTGCTCCGGAAAGGTCAAGGGTTGTCGGTGCCGGTTCAGGCGGTGCGTGCACGGCGGTTCGAGCCCCCGGATTTTAGCGATCCCCGGGGCTGCGGCGCCAACGGTTCGTGGTTACCGCCGCTGCTTCCGCGCCCAGCCGCGTGCGCTGCGGTTAGACTTCTGGATGCACCAGGTCCCCGTTCCCGCCCAGGAGTACATCCGCATGAAGAGCCTGTTGCACGCCCTGCCGGTGGCCGCGCTTATCGGACTTGCCGCTCCATCGCTCACGGCCCAGGTCGCGCTGGGCGTCCGGGCGGGCGCTAGTCTGTCGGAATTCGCGGTAACCGGTGTGGTGATCGAAGCGGAGGAGCGGCGGCGGGGAATCATGCTGGGACTTACGGCGGCGGTGCCGCTGCATACACGGTTCGGTGTCGAGTTCGGCGTCTCCTACGTGCAGCGCGGCTCCAACTCCACCCTGGCCAGCGTCAACGTGGACTTCTGGCCGAACTACCTGCAGGCCTCCATGCTGGGCACCGCAAGCGCGCCCGTGTTCGGCGAGACCCTCGCGGTGCGCCTTCTCGCCGGGCCCGCGCTTGGCAGGGAAACCTCGTGCAAGCAGGAAACCCGGTTTCTGTTGCAGCCGATCGTCGTGCTGCTCGAGTGCGACGATCCGGAGAGCAACCCCAAGACCACAACCTATGACTTCGGACTGGTTGGTGGGGCAGGTGTTCGCTTCTCACCGGCGGGCCGGATCAGCCTGACGCTGGACCTGCTCTATTCGCACGGACTGCGGTCGATACTGGACACCGAACTGGCGCAAACCGCCGAGAACCGGGCGTTCACACTCCAGGCGGGACTGGACTTCCCGATCAGTTAGCCCGGTCCAGTAGGCTTGGTTCGTTCTGGTTCAGCCGCCCGACCCCCCTTCGCCATCCGGCACGATCGCGGCGCCTTCCCAGTCGGGGTCGGCCACGCCGACCACCTCGCCCGTCTCGCCGTTCACCCAGATGCCGTGAATCCGCCCGAAGGCCCCTTCGCGCTCGACCTCCTGCACCTCCAACCCCCACGACTCCACCTCGGCGACCACCTCCGGACCCCACCCGATCCCGGGCGAGGTCTCCATGGCGATGCCCCCGTCGATGGGATGGACCCGGGCCGCCGCGAGCGCGTCGGGGAGGCTCATGCCCTGGTCGACCACGCGCAGGACGGCCTGCACCACTGCCGAGATGATCCTGGCGCCACCGGCCGCCCCGAGCACCAGCACGGGTTCGCCGTCGCGCACGACCATCAGCGGCGAAATGCTGGACCGCGCCCGCTCTCCCGGTTCCATGTAGCCCAGATAGCCGCCCAGCGTGGCCGCGTACAGGAAGCCGAGTCCGGGCGTCGCCACCCTGGAACCGAGGTTGGGGCCGATGGTCTGCGTCAGCGCCACATACATGCCGTTGCCGTCGGCTGCCGACAGGTGGGTGGTGTGGCCGTGAGACGGCCCCCAGCCCGCAGTGTCCCAATCCGCCATGGTCACGCCCGCAGGAATGTCCAGCGGAACCGCCATGGCCACGCCCGCAGGAATGTCCGGTGGAACGGCCACGGCCACGCGGGCGGGCGCGTTCGCCGGGTCCGCCACGGCCGCGCGGCGCACCGCACCGGGCACCTCGAGGTCGGCAGCGACTCCGGCCGCCCAATCCCTGTCCGTCATGAACGCGAGATCGCCGGCCCCGCTTCCCCGGACGGCAGCCCGCTCCGTGAAGGCCCGTGCCACCGCCGTGCCCACGAGGCCGGCCCACGTGTCGTGGTCCAGCGCACCCATGTCGAAGTGCTCCAGGATGTGCAGGATGCCGATCGTGACCGCGCCCGACGCCGGGATGTCCGTGCCCACGAGGTCGTAGCCGCGGTAGCTTCCGTGCACGACGGGCGCGTCCAGCGCTTCGTAGTCCGCCAGGGACTGCAGCGTAACGGCTCCGCCGTGCGCCTCCATGTCGGCCGCAATCCGCTCCGCGATGGAACCACGGTAGAACGGATCCGCACCACCGGATGCAATGGTCCGCAGGGTCGCGGCGAGTTCGGGCTGGACGAACATGTCGCCGGCCGCGCGGGTCTCGCCGTCCGCCGTGAGGAAGTGGGCCCGCGAACCCTCGAATTCGGCGAGCTGATCGGCGCCGGCGCGGTGACGCGCCGCTTCGCCCGGGAGGATCCGGTAGCCGTCCTCGGCCAGCTCGATCGCCGGCGCCATCACCTCGTCCAGCGAAAGCGTGCCGTGTTCGCGCAGGAGTCTGGTCAGTCCGGCAACGCTGCCCGGCACGCCCACCGTGGGGTATCCGTAGGACGCCTGCGGCGCGGTCTCCGGATCGTACGTGTCCGGGGCCTGGGTCGTCGCGTCGATCCCCGCGAAGCTCCCGTCCGGCAGCCGCAGCAGGATCTGGGTGCGGCCTCCGATGCTGTTCATCGACGGCTCGACGACCGACACGGCAAACGCCGCCGCCACTGCGGCATCGGCGGCATTTCCTCCCTCCCGGAGCATCTTCGCCCCTGCTTCGGCCGCCAGCGGTTGCGCCGCAACCACCACGCCGTCCATCGACGACGCCACCTGCGGCGCCGCGAGCGCCTCCCCACGCGGCATGCTGTCCTCTGCACCGCAGCTCCACACTCCGAGCAACGCAACCGCGCAGGCGGCGCGCCAGTGTTTCCGGTCAAGCATCAAAACGGCTCCCATCTGCTGAAGTACTGTGCCATCAACGAGGTTCCCGCCGGCAGGTTTCGCCCCCGAAGCGCGAACCGCGCGCCCACCTCGAACTGCCCGGGACCGATATCATAGAGCAGGGAGGGCTGAAACTGCACGAGTTCCCGCTGGAAACCGGGAATCCGAATCCCTTCGGTGACGCCCGCAGTCCCGTCCCATCCGTCGACCGCCAGCCTGTATCCGACCCGGCCCGCCCGGCCTCCGAACTGGACGAAGTAAAAGAGTTCGTTGCCGAAGTCCTTCCTCGACTCGGTGTTCTCTTCGCGCCACCGATAGCCCGCCCAACCCGACAGGTACAGCGAGCGCGGCCAGAACGAATGACCCAGCTCGGCCATGAGTTCCCAGTCCCGCTGCCCATCGCCGAGCGGAATGATCTCCGCATCCACGTCAAAATCGCCCAGCGGCACCTTGGCTCCCCCGCGAATGGCGAACGGCAGCGAGGAGTTCAGCCACGAGAGCGGTGCGACCCGCAGCCACACGCGGGTGTCGCCCACGCCCGTGGACCCCCGCCGACCCCCGATGTCGTCGTACCGCAGGCGGTTGAAGGAGAACTGGGCCCAAACGTCCACACCGGTCCTCAGTCCGAGCGCGGTGGTCAGAAACGACGAGGTCGTGACCGCATGGCCCTCCGCGAAGAACGGGCGACGGTCGCCGCCCATACGGAAGTGTTCGCGCGTATCCTGGTGGTAGACGGCCAACGCAAGCCATCCCTTGCCCGGGGGCTCAACCCACTGCGCCCCCGATCCCCGGGCGCCGGTCGCGAGAGCCACAGCCGCCAGAAGTGCGGGCGCCACTCTCCAACCGGTCACTCAACCATCAGTTCCGTGCCCGGATGGAAAGCGGCCCACGCGAGCCAGAACGCCACATACGCCTCCGCAATCCCCGGGAGACGTCCGCCCTCGAGGGATCCCGAAACCGCCTCGCCGGCAACCGACCAGCGCGAACCCGTCTCGTTGTCCACGATCACATCGTCCTCGACGCGGAAGGTCAGCTTCTGGTCCCCCACCACCGGCCGCAGCGCCACCGCCGCAAAGCTGTTCGCGTCCCAGAACACGGTCGCGGGCTCTCCGGCATAGTCGAATTCGTGAACCCAGGCCGTGCCGCGGGCTTCCATTGCGTGGAAGGGAAACGCGATCGGATCGGCACCGACGCTGGCGGGCAGCCCCAGCACGCGCTCCTTGGGCGGCCGCCGAACGTCGTCTCGCGGAATCGGGAACCCGAGGTAGTCCGGATTGTCGGGAAGTTCGTACGCGTTCCCGTAGGGGTTTCGACTGTACCGATCGACATCGAACGCGTCGACGCCCACGACCGTGGCGCCGGTGAACAGATTCTTCCAGCCGTCCCAGGTCATCTCCACGACCGGGAGCCGCACCAGCGCCTGCCCCGCCCGCGATCCGCACGCGGCCGCACCCCGCATCTGCGGCCACAGCGAGTCGTCCGCATTGCGGTCGTACATGATGAGGTTGGCCTGGAACAGCAGTCCCGAGACGCCGAATTCCGCACCGTTCACCGACGATCGGTCGAAGGCCAGCGCCGACCCGGTCAGAGGGCAGTACGTGACGGCGACCTGGTCGGAGCCCCGGTCCAGGTTCACGATTTCGTGGTGGTACATGACGTTGTGCGGGACGGCCAGCCACTCGCCATCCACAAGGACGCCGATCACCCGCGAGTCGCCGCTCAGATAGGTGGTCGCTTCCTCGTTCTCAACCGGCACGAACGCGGGATTCGTGAGCGCCGGGATGCCGTCGCGCCCGACACCTCCGTCCGCGAGGAACAGTGGGTTGAGGTCGCCGCACTCCAGGTCCTCGGGGACGTAGCCGAACTGCGCGTCGCCCTGGCACGCCGCCAGCTGGATCACCAGGGCAACCGCCACGACCGCCCAGCGACCATATTGAAAGCGCGACATCGAACCCTCCCTGGACCGGAGCCCATGACGACAAGGACGGAAGACGACCTCCGACGGACCCTCGGCCGCATCGACGGCCGCGGCTACCCCGCGTACAGGAGCCTGAAGGGCAATTGGCGTCTTCCTGCATACACTCTCGCGGTTCGGCGGGTCCAAGGCGACCCCTTTGCGGCTCCCAGCAACCTCGCAGCCGTCCTGGATCCGGTCGCGGCGGGCTTCGACGCGGCTGCGTTTTCCACGCCATCCCGGCGCACGGGACTGTCCTGCCTCCTCGCGCGCACCTTCGCGGCGGCCGCCCGGCGCACCCGCGGCAAGCGAACAGGGAGCGGCAGGAGCGGCGAAATCGCGATGCCTGACCCGGGGCAGGTGGTCCTCGACAACACGGCCGTCATCGTCGGCGACGACGGCTCGGTCGAGGCGCGCTTCACGGTCGGGTTGCCGGCGGCCGGGCGTCGCGTGCTGGGCCGCCAGGCGGAGCGTCTGCTCCTCGACACCGTCACCGCCCTGGTCGACGCCTCCCTCCGCGCCACGGCCCACCCGCCCGCCCGGATCGCGCGCCACGTGGAGGCGAATGAGGACGCTGACTTCATGCGCGGCCAGCTGCGGGCGCGCGGCCTGGTGGCGTTCCTCGCCGACGGCTCCCTGCTCCCGCGGCGGAGCGGCATCGACGACCGCCCCCTGCCCGGCGACCAAGCCACGCGCTTCGAGTCCCCGCCCGGCCTGCGCGTCACGCTGGAGCGCGCCAACGGACCGCCCGTCACGGGAATGGGGGTCCCACGCGGCGTGACCCTGCTCGTCGGCGGGGGCTACCACGGCAAGTCCACGGTCCTGCACGCGATCGCCCGGGGGGTCTACAACCACCGGCCCGGCGACGGGCGCGAACACGTCGTCACCGATCCCACCGCCGTGAAGGTCCAGGCCGAAGACGGCCGTTCGGTCGCGGGCGTCGACATCTCCCCGTTCATCGGAACGCTGCCGGGAGGGCAGGACACCCGCGCCTTTTCCACCCCAAACGCCTCGGGCTCGACCAGCCAGGCCGCGGCCATCATCGAAGCGCTGGAGGCCGGGTCCCGGCTGCTGCTCATCGACGAGGACACGGCAGCCACCAACTTCATGATCCGCGACCGGCGCATGCAGGCGCTGGTGAAGAGCGCCGACGAGCCGATCACGCCGTTCATCGACCGTGTCCGAAGCCTGTACGACAACACCGGGACCAGTACGGTCCTGGTCATCGGCGGTTCGGGGGACTACCTGGACGTCGCCGACCGTGTCCTCGCCATGATCCGGTACCGTCCGCACGACTTGTCCATGGCTGCATGGGACGTTGCAGCCGCGCACCCCACCGGCCGCGTCGCTGCGAGCACCACGGTCGCCTGGCCCCACCGGCACCGCTGTCCCGACCCGAACTCGGTCAGCCCCCGCCGCGGGCGCAGGGCCCGGTCCATAAAGGTTCGCGACCGGGGCGCCGTAGAGTTCGGCAACGACCGCATCGAGCTCGCCGGAGTCCGTCAGATCGTCTCCCGCTCCCAGACCCGGGCGATTGCCCTGGCGGTCGATCATGCGCGAAAATTCATGGGCGAAGGGATAGCCATGGAGGACATTCTCAGGTCGCTCCACGAATCGCTGGACCGTCACGGCCTCGATGTCCTGGACCCGGGCCGGCGCGGAGACCTGGCAGCCCCTCGCATACAGGACATCGCGGCCGCGCTGGGCCGTCTGCGAACCCTCACACTCATCGGAGAACGCAAGTGAAGTACTCGAAACACCAACATCGCTTCCGGCCCATTCGGGCCTTCGCACCAAGTCCCCGCGGCGCCTCAGGGCCCGGGCGCATGCGCGTCCACGCAGTCCTGCCGGCCGGCGCCACGCTCCTCCTGGCGCTGGCGGCCCTCCCTCCGGCCCCCGCCACGGCGCAAGCCCCCGAACTGGTCGCCAGCGTCGAGGGCATCACCGAGTACCGCCTCGACAACGGGCTCAGAGTCCTCCTCTTCCCCGACCAGAGCGCGCCCCAGGCGACCGTCAACATCACGTACTTCGTCGGTTCCCGGCACGAGGGATACGGCGAGACGGGGATGGCCCACCTCCTGGAGCACCTTGTGTTCAAGGGCACGCCCAACCATCCGGACATCCCCCAGGAGCTGAGCGAGCGGGGTGCGCTGCCAAACGGCACGACCTGGCTCGACCGCACCAACTACTTCGAGACCTTTCCGGCAACGTCCGACAACCTCGAGTGGGCGCTGGACCTGGAGTCGGACCGGATGGTGAATTCGTTCATCGCCGCCGAGGATCTCGAGTCGGAGATGACTGTGGTGCGCAACGAATGGGAGTCCGGCGAGAACAGTCCGTTCGGAGTGCTCTCCAAGCGCATGAATTCGATCGCCTACCTGTGGCACAACTACGGGAACTCGACCATCGGCGCGCGCGCCGACGTGGAGAACGTGCCGATCGAGCGGCTGCAGGCCTTCTACCGCAAGTACTACCAGCCCGACAACGCGCAGCTCGTCATCGCCGGCCAGTTCGACACCGACGAGGCGCTCGCGCTGGTGGCCGAGAAATTCGGCGCCATCCCGCGTCCCGACAGGACCGGCGACATGCGCATCTACCCCACGTATACCGCCGAGCCCGTACAGGACGGCGAGCGGATGGTGACGCTGCGCCGCACCGGCGACACGAAGCTGGTTTCGCACCTGTACCACATCCCCGCCGGCTTTCACGAGGACTTCGCGGCCATCGATCTGCTGGCGTGGGTGCTCGGCAACCAGCCATCGGGCCGACTCTACCAGGCGCTCGTCGAATCCGGACTGGCAGCCTCCGTTCGCGCCGGCGCCGGTCAGCGGCGTGAGCCGGGCGCACTGACGACCCTCGCAGTGGTGCGCGACGACGGCTCCGAGCAGGACGTGGCCGCGGCGATGGCCGACGCGATCCGGGAGGTGCTCACGCGCCCCATCACGGGCGAAGAGGTGGAGCGGGCCAGAGCCGCCCGGCTCTCCTCCATCGACCGCCTCTTCAACGATTCCCGCGCCATCGCGCTGCAGATGAGCGAGTGGGGGGCCATGGGCGACTGGCGGCTCTTCTTCGTCCATCGCGACCGTCTGCGCGAAGTCTCCGCAGAGGACGTCCAGCGCGTGGCGGCCAGCTATCTGAAGCCGTCGAACCGCACCGTCGGCTTCTTCATCCCGGACGACAACCCCGACCGCGCGGAGATCCCCGTGGCGCCCGACGTGGCGTCCCTCGTGGAAGGCTATACGGGTGACGAGGCGGTGGCGGAGGGCGAGGCCTTCGATCCTTCACCCGCCAACATCGACCGTCGCACCATGTCCAGCGCGTTCGCGAGCGGCATGGAAATCGCGCTGCTCCCCAAGGACACCCGCGGTGAGACGGTCGTGGCTTCGGTGACGCTCCGGTTCGGGAACGAAGAAGCCCTTGCGGGCCGTGGATCCGCCGGTTCGCTGGCTGCCTCGATGCTCATGCGCGGCACCGTGAACCGCACGCGCCAGGAGATCCAGGACGAGATGAACCGCCTTCAGGCGCAGGTAGGGGTCGGTGGCGGCGGCGCGACGGCGTCGGGACGCGTGCAGGCGACGCGCGAGAACTTCCCGGACGCCCTGCGGCTCCTCACCGAGATCCTGCGCGAACCCTCGTTCCCCGAAGACGAGTTCGAGACGCTGAAGGAGCAGCGACTCGCGGCGCTGGAGAGCCAGAAGTCCGAGCCACAGATCCAGGCGATACTGGCGCTGCAGCGGCACATGAATCCCCGTGAGCCCGGCCACCCCCAGTACACGGCCACAGTCGAAGAGTCGATCGCAGAGATGGAGGCGCTGACCCTGGCGGACGTCACGGACTTCTACGACACGTTCTACGGCACCGGGGCCGCGACCATGTCCATCGTCGGCGACTTCGACGACGACGAAGCCCTGCGCATCATCGAGGAGGGGCTGGGGGACTGGACTTCCCCGGTGACCTTCACCCGTATTGACCGGCCCTTCGAGGAAATCGCCCCCGAGGACCTTCAGATCGAGACGCCCGACAAGGCCAACGCGTTCTTCGTGGCCGGACAGGTCCTGCCCATGACCGACAGCCACGAAGACGTGGCCGCGCTCACCATGGCCAACTACCTACTCGGCGGCGGATTCCTGAATTCGCGGCTCGCGACGAGGATCCGCCAGGAGGAAGGACTCAGCTACGGCGTCGGTTCACAGCTGATCTTCCACCCCATCGACCCCTTTGGCCAGTTCCTGGCCTTCGCCATCTACGCGCCCGAAAACAGGGACAAGGTCGAGGCCGCGTTCCGGGACGAAGTCCGCAAGGTGCTCGAAGAGGGCTTCACCGCGGACGAGGTGGCGGCAGGAATCAACGGCTACCTCGAGAACGCGAACCTCATGCGAGCCCAGGATCCGGTCCTGGTCGGGGCTCTCGGCAACAACCTGTACTTCGACCGCACCATGGCATGGCAGGCGGATCAGGAGGAGGCGATTCGGTCGCTGACCGCCGAACGGATCAACGCCGCCGCACGCCGCTGGATCGACCTGGAGAAGATGACGTTCGTGAAGGCGGGCGACTTTGCCAATGTGGCGAGGGTGATCCCCTGACCGCTTGATGCCCCTGACCGCTTGATGCCGGGGCGGCACGACCGCCGGGGCCGGCCGCCGCACCGCTACTCGAGGTGGCCGGCCTCGACGAGCAATTCGCGAAGCCGCGCCTCGCGGTCGGGGAGCGCCGTGCGCGCAATCGCACGGGCCAGCCTTATTCGCTCTTCCTTCTTCACTTTGTCCAGCACTGAGATCGGCGTGCCGTAGCGCAGAAGAATGCGCTTGGCATCGATCGCTACCGAGTCTTCCACCCAAACCCTCCTTCGGGGGCGAAAAGAGCGAACTTCCGGTATCAATATCGCCATTTCGGGAGAGCGGTGCCAAGACTTGGCGGGCACGGCCGCAGCCCGTTGTCCGCATGCGGCCATGGGGCATTATCTTCTCCGCATGACATCTCCCGTTCTGTCACGCTCCGTCGAGGACTATCTCAAGGCGGTCTACTCCCTCAATGCGCGGGGCAGGCCGGCCGGCACCAACGAACTCGCCCGTTCGCTGGAGATCCAGCCCGCGTCCGTAAGCGGGATGATCCGGCGACTGGCCGAAGACGGGTTCCTCCGGCATGAACCCTACCGAGGCGTCCGTCTGACCCCGGAAGGCCATCGCGCCGCGCTCCGGGTCCTCAGACGCCATCGGATCATCGAGACATTCCTGGTGCAGCGTCTCGGCTATCCCTGGGACGATGTCCACGAAGAGGCGGAGCGGCTCGAGCACGCCGCCTCGGACACCCTGATCGACCGCATGGCCGACGCCCTCGGCAACCCGGCAACCGATCCGCACGGCGCCCCCATCCCGACGCGCGGCGGTGAAATCGATCCCACGCCCGGCCGCCCCCTGGACGAGGTCCCGCCGGGCACACGCGTCCGGGTCCGGTCCGTCGCGGACGAAAACCGCGAGCGCTTGCGCTACTGCGAGGCCGTCGGGCTTGTCCCCGGTGCGGACGTGCTGGTCACCGGAGACGAGGCGCAAGGCGATTCGGTGGCCGTGACCATCGGCGCGACGACCGAGCGCGTGTTGATCAGGCGGGCCGTCGCGCAGCGGGTAACGGTTTCGGAGTGACCTGGCTGGACGGCATCTCCCGTACCAGGCTGGCGAGCCTCCCCACACCGCTGTTGGCCGCGCCGTCTCTTGCCGCCCGCCTCGGCGCGGAGATGCCCATCTTCGTCAAGGCCGATGACCGCACCGGCCTGGGGCTCGGCGGAAACAAGGTCCGCAAGCTGGAGTACGAGCTGGCTCCCGAGCGACTGCGCGGCGCAACGCACCTCGTCACCGCGGGCGGGCCCCATTCCAACCACTGCCGCGTCGTGGCGGCCGCGGCGGCCCAGCTCGGGTTGCAATGCACGCTGGTCATCAACGGAGAACCCGAGGATGCCGGACGTGGGAACGCCCATCTCCACCGGCTGCTGGGCGCGCGCATCGTGACCGTCCCGGACCGGGAGGACCGCGATCCGGCGATGGAGGAGGAAGCCCGCCGCACCGCAGAAACGGGCGGGAAGGTCCTGGTGGTCCCCGTGGGCGCGTCAACCCCCCGCGGCGCGCTGGGCTATGTGCGCGCGGCGGCCGAAATGCAACGGCAGCTCCACTCGCCGGCTCCGGCGTGGATCTTCGTGTGCACCTCTTCGGGAGGCACGCTTGCCGGGCTGATTCTCGGCTGCGCCATGCTGGACTGGCCCGCGCGGCTGGTCGGGGTGAGTCCCGACGAACCCGCAGCCGTGGTCAGGGACAAGGCGGTCGGTCTGGCGCTGGACGCGGTCGGTCTGGCGCTGGACGCGGTCGGCCTGGCGCTGGACGCGGCGCGCCTGCCCAACCGGCCCGGGCTTGCGGACCGGGTCCGGTCCCTGTCCGACAGCGTAGTGACCACGGACGAATTCGTTGGCGCGGGCTACGGAGCGGCGACGCCGGAGGGTGACGAGGCCACGCAGATCTTCGGAGCACACGCCGGCGTGATCCTCGACCCCGTCTACACGGCCAAGGCGGCCGCCGCAATGATCGCCTGGATCGCCCGGGGCCGGATTCCCCCCACCGACCAGGTCGTATTCGTGCACACCGGCGGACATCCGGCTCTGTTTCGCTGACAGCCTCTCGTCAGCGCTCCAGCGACACCAGCCGGATCACCCGGACGGTCTGAACATCCATCTCGTCGGACTCGATGTACGCCATGAGCCCGTCCGGACCGTAGGCATCCGGAATGCGCAATCCGTCGGCCGCCAGCGTCCCGACGTAGCCGCCGTCGGCGGTCAACAGGTCCGTCGGCCCGTCACCGTCACCGCCCGCGCCGGCGCGCGCAACCCAGATCCGGTCTTCCCGGTCCACGGCCAAATCGGCGATCACCGGGATTTCGTCGGTGAAGACCATCGACTCGACCTGCTCCAGCATCATTTCGCGCATCTGCTCGGCGAACCCTCCGTCGGCGGCAAGAGATGTCGCGGGACCCATGAGGCGGATGCGGGGCGCCTCTCCGGACTCGCTGAACGCTTCCCTGCGGCGGTCCCTTTCGGCTTCCTGGACCGCTCCGGTCACCGGCTCCGGCGCGATCGGGCGGCCGACGGTGCCGCTCACGGCGCCGTCAATGGCGACGAGCTTCACCTGGTATGCCGTCGAGTCCGCCACCGCCACCCGTCCATCGGAAAGCACGCCGATGTGCAGCCCGGGCTCGAAGGCGCGCATCCGGTTGAACCGGAACTCCAACGCCGTCCGGCCCTCTTCGTCGCGTCCCGTCAGTTCGTCGTCCGATTCGACAGGAGGGAGATTCCACGCCCGGTACAGGCTCTCCGTCTCCGCGCCTTCGAGCGAAAAGACGTCGACGGGCCGCCGATGGTCTTCCTCCTCGGGGTCGGCCTCCTCCTCGGCCGACCGGCTAATGCGGAAACGCGGCCCGCTGTGCGACACCAGCCTCCCGTCCGACAGCGGCAGCAGCACGGATCCGGGCGCCCCTTCCGCCAGGTCGACGGGGACACTCCTCACGAACCGCCCTTCGGCGTCGAAGATCTCGAACGCACCGGGCAGGCTGAAGTCGAAGACCACCAGGTGCCCGTCGTCCAGGATGGCCGCGGCCGTGGGGTTGCTGAATTCCCCCGGTCCATCGCCCTGCGCGCCGATCGTTCGCAGGTAATCCCCGTCCGGCCCGACCACGACGACACGGTGCCCGCCTCCGTCCAGGATGTGAAGGTTCCCGCCGTCGTCGAAGACAACGCCCGCGACGGTGCCGAAGTTCTCCCAGTCCTCCCCGGCGAACGCGCCGACCGTGTACACCTCCTCGGTCGACGCCACAAGCGGAAGGTCAACCGCGGGATCGCCGGCCCGACCTGCGGAATCGTCACACGCCGCGAGAAGGGCCAGGGTCAGCACGAACACAATGCCGGCACGTTGCATGGAGGACTCCAGGTTCGATGGCGATCAGGTACTCGCACGTTTGACTCGGTCGCGTACATCAACGTTTGCCCGGCGCCGACTTTCGGCAACCGGAACCGTTCCGTACTTTCATTCCCCCACACACGCCCGACCCGACCAGGCGGGCACCGATAAGCCGGAGGAACCCATGGTCAGATCCACGTCACCGAAACTGCTGTTGCTCGCCCTCGTTCCGCTCATGGCGCCTGCGGCCCTCACCGCCCAGAACGAGCCCGACGGGACGCTCAAGCTGGAGACCTATCTCGATTGGGAGTGGGTGGCCGACCCCCGGATCTCCCCGGACGGGAGTCAGATCATCTACACCCAGAGCTGGGTGGACAAGCAGAACGACCGCCGCAGCTCGTCGATCTACATCATGGACGCGGACGGGAGCAGGAGACGCGTGCTCGTGGAGGACGGATCGTCTCCACAGTGGTCACCCACAGGTGACAGGATCCTGTACACGGCAGAAGGCGAGCCCGAGGGAACACAGGTCTTCGTTCGCTGGATGGACGACGAGGGGCTCGCGACCCAGGTCACGCACGTCGAAAACGCACCGGGCAACGTCGAGTGGTCCCCCGATGGAACGCAGATCGCCTTCACGATGTCGGTGGATTCGGACAACCCCTGGCCCATCAGCCTGCCGGGACGGCCGGACGGCGCGGATTGGACCCAGGCACCCAAGGTCGTCGACCGCCTGGTGTACCGGCGCGATCGCCGCGGCTATATCGACGAAGGCTACACGCACCTGTTCGTCGTTCCGGCCGACGGCGGCACCGCCCGCCAGCTGACCGACGGCGACTGGAACCACAACGGGGTCGCCTGGACACCCGACGGCGCCGAAATCCTCTTCACCTCGCTCCGCGTCGAGGACGCCGATCACGAGTGGCGCCAGTCGGACATCTACTCGGTTGCGATCGCCACCGGCGAGATCACCCGCCTGACGGACCGCTCCGGGCCGGACGGCTCGCCCGTGCCCTCGCCCGACGGCAGCCTCATCGTCTACACCGGCAACGACCTCACCACCGACACCTACATCACGCGCAGGATCTACGTCATGAACCGCGACGGTTCGAACTCGCGGATGATCAGCGACGGATTCGACCGGCAGGCGTCGGGCATGATCTGGGCCCCGGACAACAGCGGCGTGTACATGACCGTGAGGAGCGAGGGAACCAGCAACCTTCACTTCGCGTCGGTCGACGGAGGGGTCACGCCGGTCACAGAGGGCAACCACATGCTGAGCGTGGCGTCCATCGCATCGGGGATGGCGGTCGGGACCCTGTCCGACTATCACCGCCCCGGCGACGTGATCGCCTTCCCCGTGAACGACCCGGACAACATCACCGAACTGACCGACGTGAACGCGGACGTGCTGGCCGGAGTGACGCTGGGCGACGTCGAGGAGGTGTGGTACAAGTCGGTCGAGGACTATGACATCCAGGGCTGGATCATCAAGCCCCCCGACTTCGATTCGTCGAAGCGGTATCCGCTGATCCTCGCGATCCACGGCGGTCCGCACGGCATGTACAACGTGGGCTTCAACTTCGGTTGGCAGAACCACGCCGCCAACGGGTACGTCGTGCTCTACACCAATCCCCGCGGCTCATCGGGCTATGGCAGCGCCTTCGGCAATTCGATCAAGAACGCGTACCCCGGCAAGGACTTCGACGACCTGATGGCGGGTGTGGACCTGGTCGTCGACCGCGGCTACATCGATGACCAGAACATGTTCGTGTACGGCTGTTCGGGCGGTGGCGTGCTGACCTCGTGGGTCGTGGGCCATACGGACCGCTTCGCCGCGGCTTCCGCGAACTGTCCGGTGACCAACTGGCTGTCCTTCGTCGGCACGACCGATGGCGCAAGCTGGTACCGCAACTTCGAGAAGTTCCCGTGGGAGGACCCCTCGGAGCACCTGCGCCGCTCGCCCCTCATGTACGTGGGCAACGTCACCACGCCCACCATGCTCATGACCGGCGAAGGCGATCTGCGCACCCCGATGCCCCAGACGGAGGAGTATTACCAGGCGCTGCGGGTCCTGAAGGTCCCGACCGCGATGATCCGGTTCAGGAACGAGTGGCACGGCACCAGCTCGATGCCTTCGAACTTCCTGCGCACCCACATCTACCTGCGCGAGTGGTTCGAGAAGCACCGGAGGGGGGGACAGGTTACCGACGAATAGGGCGGGGACTGCGCACGGGCGACGGGTCGGCACCGCGAAGCCCGTCGCGGAAAGGGCTCCGGGCCGGCGCGGCGCGCCAGGGCCGAAGCTACCGGGGCGCGTGGATTGCCACCTTCAGGGGCGGGTCCACCCACCAGTGAAAGTGGAAGCGGTTTTCGCCCTCCACGATCACCGCCTCGCGCCGCTCGCGCGTCTTCGGCCAGTCGTCGCGTCCGTTCCGGACCACGAGAACCTGTCCCGGCTCCAGCCGTGCGACCCATTCGGCAAGCGCGCGCTCCAGGTTGCGCAGCAGATCCCGTTCCGCGTGCCGCTGCACCGGGGCGCTGGCGTCCGCCACCAGTTCGCCCGCATCCAGCATCTCGTAGCGTTCGGCGAAATCGGCCGCCGGGACCGAAAAGGCCCGGTCGCGCATGAAGCCGATCTCGGTGATCGACATCGGGTTGAAGTTGGTCTCCACGCTGTGGTAGGCGCTGCCGTATCTCCTGAGAATCATTGCTTTGGTTCCGGGTTTTCGTGGCTGAGAAGGGCGGCCAGCTCCTGTGGATCGAGGCGCTTCCCGGCCCGGCTTCCCATGCCGCGTCCCGACCGCGAGCGCTTGCGTGCGGGTTCCTTTCGCCGCATCACCGCGCCGCCGGCAAAGTCGAAATCGGGGTGGTGCACCTTGTCCAGCCGGCGCTCCAACTGGTGCTCCAGGGTACGGAACGCGCCGAGATCCGCGGCCGTGACGAACGTGACGGCCTCTCCCGTCGCGCCCGCCCTGCCGGTGCGCCCGGTCCGGTGCACATAGTCGCCCGGATCGAGGGGAACGTCGTAGTTGACCACGTGCGATATGCCCTCGATATCGAGCCCGCGCTGCGCGATGTCGGTGGCGACGAGGACGCGGACCTTGCCCGCCGTGAAACGCTCGATCGCGCGGGTGCGGTGGCGCATGTGCCGGTCGGAGTGGATCACGTCGGACGAGATGTCCGCCTTGTCCAGGCGTGACTTGAGCGTATCCGCGCCGATCTTGGTGCGGGTGAAGACCAGAACCTGCTCCCAGCCGGGCTGGCCGAGGAGGTGGACCAGCAGGCCGGGCTTTCTGTCGGGCCGAACCGAGTACGCAATCTCCGAAATGCCCTGCGCCAGCGTGCCCGAAGGCGTCACCTCCACCCAGGCGGGATCCCGCGTCATGCGCAGCGCGAGGTCGTGAACGGCGTTCGGCATCGTCGCCGAGAACATCAGTGTCTGCGGGCGCCTGCCCAGACCCCGCACCACCTCTTCGATCTGGGGACGGAACCCCATGTCGAGCATCCGGTCGGCCTCGTCCAGAATCAGGAACCGCACGCTCTTCAGCTTTGCCGTCCCCCGATTCTGCAGGTCGATCAGACGGCCGGGGGTGGCGACGATGACTTCGTGTCCGCGCTTGAAGGCGTCCACCTGCGGCCCGTAGGAGACTCCACCGCACACCACGGTGGCCCGTACCTTCGTATCCCGTGCCAGCGCCTCGGTGTCGTCACGGACCTGTTGCGCCAGTTCCCTCGTGGGACACAGGACCAGCACCTGGAGCCCCGCTCCCTCCGTCAGCGCTTCGAGCGCCGGCAACATGAACGCTCCGGTCTTCCCCGTGCCGGTGCGGGCAATCCCCACGACATCCCGTCCACCCATGACGAACGGGATCGCCTGGCGCTGAATGGAAGTCGGCTCGGTCCATCCCAGCGCCTCCACTGCGGCGAGGCGCGGCCGGGCGAGGCCGAAGCCTCCAAATCCTGTTGATTCGGTCAAATGCTGTCGTAGCCGGAAAGGTTCGCTCACCGAGCAATGTAATATCTTCAGGCATGTCCGACGCCCCGACCTCCGTCCTGTTCGTCTGTCTCGGCAACATCTGCCGCTCCCCGCTGGCCGAAGGCATCTTCCGGCATCAGGCGGAAATCAGCGGGCTGGGCGACCGTTTCGTGGTCGATTCGGCGGGCACGGGCGCCTACCACACCGGTGAACCTGCCGACTCCCGCTCCATCGCGGTGGCCGCGGCGCACGGCATTCGCCTCACCGGGACTGCGCGCCAGGTTACCGTGGACGACTTCCGACGGTTCGACGTGATCGTGGCCATGGACGGAAGCAACCGGCGCTCGCTGCGGCGGCTGCCGAAGGGCAGGGCCCGGATCGTCATGATGCGCGACTACGACGCGGAAGCCGGCGATCCGGACGTACCCGACCCGTACTACGGAGGGCGCGACGGCTTCGAACGGGTCTACCGCATTCTGGAGCGGGCCTGCGAGGGACTGCTCGACGAACTGGCGGGCGCGGATCGCTGACCGTGTGGCGCGGGTGACCGGGGCCCTGCTCGACAGCGTCTGCCGCGCCGCTGGTCTGGAGCGGTCGGACATCGTGTCCACTCGGTCCGTCGGCGGAGGATGCATCAACAACGCGCTCAAGGTGCAAACGACCGCCGGTGACTTCTGTCTGAAGTGGAACGCGGGTGTCGGCCCGGACTTCTTTCACATGGAGGCGGAAGGGTTGTCGGCGCTGGCCGCTACGGGGACCGTGAATGTCCCGCGTGTCGTCGCGCTGAGCGGTGAGGAGGACGATGTCCCCTGGCTGCTGCTCGATTGGATCGAGGAAGTGCGCCCGACCCGCGATGCCTGGCAGCGACTGGGACGTGGCCTCGCCGAATTGCACGGATGGCGACCGAGCGCGCCGGGGAAGTCGCACGGGGATCCGGCGGCCGGGGTTCCCGCGTCCGCGTGGCGCGCGGGCCGCTACGGCTGGCACCGCGACAACGTCATCGGGTCGCTCCCGCAGCCAAACCGGTGGATGGACGACTGGGGGGACTTCTGGGCGGAAATGCGCATCCTGCCGCTTGCGCTGGAGTTGGGCACCGGCGGAGCCCTGCCGGCTGAGGGGCTGGCCCTCTTGGAGCGGGCCGCGGCGCAGATGAGCGGCCTGGTTGGCCCGGCCGCGGAGGCGGACGGCCCGTCCCTCCTGCACGGCGACCTGTGGTCCGGCAACGTTCTGTTTGGCCACCGCCCCTTCCTTATAGACCCGGCCGTCCATGTCGGCCACCGCGAGGTGGACCTGGCCATGTGCCGTCTTTTCGGGGGGTTCCCGGCACCCTTCTACGACGCGTACGAGGCCGCTCGCCCGCTGCGACACGGACACGAACGCCGCAGGCCCGCATACCAGCTCTACCCGCTTCTGGTCCACGCCCGCCTCTTTGGCGGCGGATACGTGGCGTCGGCGTTGAGAGCTGCCCGGGCGGTGCTCGATTCGTCTGTCTAGCAGGACCGGGGATTTTGTCCACGGGCTGCTACCGCCGCACCGCGACCAGCAGACCGTCCCCGACGGGCAGGATGGAGGCGTCGAACCGGTCGTCCGCGGACACGGCGCGGTTGAAGCGGTCGAGTTGCGCGGCCAGTTCGCCGGATTCGGGGTCGAGGACCCTGCCCGACCAGAACGCGTTGTCCGCGAGGAGCATGCCGCCCGGCCGCAGCAGTCGTGCGGCCATACCGAGGTACGTGGTATAGCGCTCCTTGTCGGCATCCAGGAAGACGATGTCGAACGATCCGTCCGGTCCCAGCTCCGACATCAGCTCGACCGCGTCTCCGACGCGTATGTCGACCCCGTCGGCCACGCCCGCCGCCGCAACCGATCTGCGCGCCACCGCGGCGTGATCGGCGTCGATTTCCAGCGTGATCAGGCGGCCCTCGGCCGGGAGGGCCCGGGCGATCCACACGGCGGAATAGCCGGCCAGGGTACCCACCTCGAGCACGCGGCGCGAGCCCGCCGCCTTCACCAGCAGCTGCACGGCGCGTGCCGTGGCGGGCGGCAACTGGATCCGTGGCATCCCGGCCTCGTCCGCACGGCTGCGTATGTCCCGCAGCACGTCGTCTTCGCCCGCAAAGAGGCGCTGCACGTACAGGTCGAGCGCGTCGTGATCCAGCTCCGAGGGGTCCGGCGCTCCCGACGGGACGCGCTGGAGCGGCGCCGCTGCGTCGTCCTTGCTCACCCCCGCGACAGCACCCGCGCCATGCGCCGCACCCCCTCCTCGATCTCTTCGTCCGAAGACGCCGTGCTCATGCGTGCGTAGCGCGCGTCACCGAAGGCCTCGCCCGGCACGATGGCCACGCCCGCCTCCTCCAGGACGCGCGTGCAGACCTCGCCCGCGCACGTCACCTTGTCGTCGAAGAGCCCGTCGACGCGGAAGTACAGGTAGAACGCGCCTCCGGGCCGCACATACGGACACCCGGGGAGGAGTTCGTCGAAGAGGCGCGCCACCAGATCGCGACGGCGACGGAACGCGGCCACCATGCGGTCGCGGTCGCGAACCCCCTCCTCGCCCCGCGTCAGCCCCTCGAGCGCGGCGACCTGCGAGGGGGTGGCCGCGTTCAGCGACACATGGCTCTGCAGCGCCGACATCCTGGCCGCTAGTTCGCGGGACGTGTACGAGAAGCCGACCCGCCACCCGGTCATGGCGAACGCCTTCGACATCCCGTTCGTAACGACCAGGTCGCCCACGCGGTCCGGGTCGAGGTCGAGCGCGCCCGGCGCCTTCTCTCCCTCGCCGTAGTAGATCTCCTGGTAGATCTCGTCCGAGATCACCGTGATGCCCCGCGCCCCGGCCCATTCGGCTATTGCCGCGAGCTCGCCCTTCGAATAGACGGCCCCCGTCGGGTTGGAGGGCGACGACAGGATCAGTCCCCGCGCGTTCGCCGTGGCGGCCGCCTCCAGGTCGTCGGGCGTGAGCAGGAAGTCCCGTTCCCCGCTCCCCATGACCGGCACCGAGTCGGCCCTGGCCAGGGTGACCATCTCCGGATAGGAGGTCCAGTACGGCGACCCGATGAGCACCTCGTCGCCGGGTCCGAACAGGCAGAAGCACGCGTTGAAGAGCGACTGTTTCGCCCCTGCCGAAACCACCACACGCGCCGGGTCCGCCGGGTAGTCCGTGCCGGCAGTCATGTATTCGGCCGCAGCCGCCCGCAGCTCCGGCAGGCCTGCCGCGGGGGTGTACCGCGTGCGTCCCGCCCGGATGCCTTCGATCCCGGCCGCCGCGATCCCCTCGGGAGTGCGGAAGTCGGGCTCGCCCGCGCTGAGATTGATGATGTCCCGCCCCTCGGCCGCCAGCTTCTTCGCCAGCGTGCTCACGGCTACGGTGGCAGACGGCCGCAGTTTCGCGATGTTCCCGGAATAGGCCATGGGTTAGTCTTGTGGTCCCGAATGAGAAGGAATGACAACGACATGAAGCCCCACCCGCACACGTCCGACAATCGGCACACCCGGATGCCTTGGCAACCCCGCGGGCGCCGATCCCGGCGCCGGCCTCCGCGCCGGACCCCGTGCCGACCGCCGCGCTGATCCCGCGCCGACTGCCGATCCGGCACATGCCCACCCGGATGCCCGTCTTCTTCTTCGATTTCACGGATCCCGGATCGTACCTGGCGAGCCACCTCATCGACGAGGCCGAGGCCGCCGGCAGCTGCGAGTGGCGCGGCCTCGAACTTCGTCCCCCGCCCATTCCGCTCGTCGACCCGGCCGCCCCCGGGTGGCGGTCGTACCACTCCCGGATCGCGGCCGAAGCGACACGGCGGGGTCTCCCGATGCGCGCGCCGCGGCTCGTTCCCTGGACCCGCAAGGCCCACGAACTTACGGAACTGGCACGGGAGAGGGATTGTTACCAGGCCGTGAAGCGCGCACTGTTCGAGGCCCACTTTGTCGACCGGAAAGACATCGGACGGGTAGATTCGCTGGTCGAGATCGCGTGCGCCGCCGGACTGGACGGCTCCGAGGCCAAGGCGGTGCTGGATGTCGACCGTCACGTAACGACCGTGTTGCGGCACCGCGACCTTGCGAGAGACCGGAACGTGGCTGAGGTTCCGGCCCTCGTGCACGGCGCAGGGCGCATCGAGGGATTGACATGCCCGGACGACGTGTCGAAGTGGACGCGGTGGATCGGGGTTGAACCGGTTGCAGCGAAAGAGGAGTGACAGGAGAGAAATGGCGGGATACGAGCGCAAGACGGCACTGGCCCCGGCGGGGGTGCTGGAGAAGGCCGAGGAGTGGCTTCCGGAGTACATCGGCCTCCAACGGTCGAAGCAGAGTTCCCACGGCGCGACGTACACGGGCAAGGAGGGCACGGTCGTCCTGACCGCCCACCGGCACGGTCCGTTCACGGAGGTTACCGCCCGCACGGATCGGCTGCGCACGTCGCGCATGGACTACGAGATCCAGCGCTTCCTGAACTGCCTCCCCTACGAATACGGCGACGCCGGCGGACCCGGCTCGGGCGACCCGGCGTAGCCCGAAGTGCCTGGACGCTGAACGGCATGGCAGACCCCGTCACCTTCGAGGAGCTTCCACTCGGCCCCGAGACCGTGGCCGCGCTCGCCGCAGAGGGGATCGAGACGCCGACCCCCTTCCAGGCGGCTGCCATACCGGTCATTGCGCGCGGCAACGACGTGCTCGGCCGCGCGGGACCCGGCAGCGGCACGATGGTGGCCTACGCCGCCCCCCTGCTCGATCGGCTCAAGGGCGGCGCGGGCTCGCCGGTCTGCCTGGTGCTCTGCACGGGTCAGCGCCAGGCGACCGAACTGGCGCGGTCGCTGGCGGGCCTGTGCGAAGCCGCCGATGTCCGCGTCGGCGCCCTTACCGACCAGTGGAACCTTCCCGAACGGGCCGATTTCCTTTTCGTGCCCGCCGACCGTTTCCGCGCCGTATACGACGGCACCATCGCGCTGGACCACGTCAAGGCGGTCGTCCTGCACGACGGCGACGGCATCGTGGCCAGCGTCCCGGCCGACCACCTGGAAGCGTTCCTGGGGGGCCTGTCCGGCGACTGCCAGCGCGTCGTTTGCGGCCTGCCCTTCGGCCCCGGGCTCCACTCGCTCGCGGCACGATTCACCCGGCGCGCCGTGCGCGTCCCACCGGGACCGCTTCACGGCCCGGACACACGCGGCCAGCGACCTGGCGCGAAGCGGTCGCGCGGCGGACGGGGCGCCCGTCACGCAGACACCGATGTGCCACCCCGCACGCTCAAGGTCGTGGTGGCCGCAGGCGACCGCTCGGAAGCCGTCCTCACGCTCGCCACCGAACTGCTGCAGGACCCGGTTCGCCACCTCCTGGTGTTCGCGGCCTCGGCCGACCAGGCAGCGGACCTGGGCGACTTCCTCGCAACGCACGGGTATCTCGCGGGACCGCCCGGGGACGCGGCCGCGCCGGTGTGGATCTCACCCGGCGAAGACGAAGCCGCAAGCGAGGCTCTGGACGCATCGCCCGACCCCGACGCCGTCGCGACCCTGTCCGCCTCGGTGCCCGCCGGGGCGCACATCGCCGCGATCCGTCACGGCGCCGGCGGCCCGGCCCGCGTGCTTGCGGAGATCCGCGAACTCGCGCACCTGAAGGAGGTAGCCGCCGAAGCAGGCCTCGCCCTCAAGCGCGTCCGTCCGGACCGCCCGCGACGGGTCTCGGCAGCGCTGGACGAGTTGGCCGACAGCCTTCACGAAGCGGCCCGGGCCCCCGGGATCGCGCCGTACTACCTGCTCGTCGAGTCACTGCTGGACCGTTTCTCAGCCGCCGAAGTGGCCGCCGCCGCCCTTCTGCTGCTCGACCGCAAGACGCCGAAGCAGGACACCGGCACCGTGGGAGCCGGACGCGCCACGGCCCCGGAGAGCTGGATCCGGCTATTCGTATCGGCGGGAAAACGGGACGAAATCGGGCCGCGCGAGCTGCTCGGCGCCCTGACCAACCAGTCCGGCGTCCCCGGCAACAGGGTGGGCAGGATCGATGTGCGCGAGAGTCATTCCCTGGTCGAGGTGCGCACGGGAGACGCGAGAAAGGTGATTTCGGCTCTCAACGGCACGACGCTGGCAGGCCGCAGCCTGCGCGTCGACTACGACCGCGCAAAGGGCGGGCGACCGACCGGGGGCGGGGACCGGCGTCCAACTGGCGGTGGCCGGCGACCCACCGGCGGGGACCGGCGTCCAGCTGGCGGTGGCCGGCGCCCGACCGGGGGCGACCGCCGTCAAGGCAACCGGCACCCCGGCAACCGCCGCCCCGGCGACCGGCGACCCACCGGCAGTAAACGGCGCCCGGTCAGGCCGCCATTTCGTCCTGGCGGCGGCGGAACATCCGGTAAAGGAAGTAACCGGCCGCCACGACGAGACCGATCTTGAAGGCCATGGCCATGAAGCCGAACAACATCCCCAGAAGGGGTATGGCGGCCGCCATCAGCAGCTTGAGCAAAACGACACTTACGGCCCCGGTGACAGCGACTGCGCCAACAGTCCTCACAATCTGCATTTCCTGATTCTCCTCTATTGCCTTGGTCCGGGCGTGTTCAGCACCCGTAGCCCTACTCCATCCCCGTCGTCCTCTCTACCCCCGTAGTCTTCTCTACCCCCGGAAGCGGTAGGAAAGTTTCACAAAGACCCCCTCCGCCTCCGGACGGATATCGCGGAACCGGAACGCCTCCATGTCCTGCATGCGGCGCGTGTATCCGACGAAGAAGACGGTTCCAGGCGTCGGCTCGTAGCTCACGAGCGTCTCGACGGAGAAGTCGTTGGACTCGGAGGCTCCCCCGAAGCAGGCGCTGTCCGAACACCGGGACAGCTCACGTCCGGCGAGCGGGCTGAGCAGCACGCCGCGGCGCTGGCTGCCGTACTCCACGATCGCCCGGAAGAACAGGGAGCGGTTGAACTGGTACTGGGCCCGCGCCCGCGGGATCGTGGCACGCGAATAAAGCGAGCCGTCGCGTTTCCGGAACAGACTGGTGTGGCGCACGCCCACCTCGCCGCTGATATGCGTCGTGGGGAAGAAGTTGATGCCGACATCACCCGACCACGAATCGGCCAGGTCCACGGGCGTGTCCGTGCTGAACTCGAAAAGCGGCGATTCCGACCGGGTGAAGCGGATGTTGCCGCGCAACCGGTCGAACGAATTGATCCACAGGAAGACCGTTCCCGAACTCAATCCCTGGAAGATCGACTGATTCGGATAGAACGGCTCGTAGTGCCCACCCGGTCCCAGGACGTAAAGCCCCTCATAGTCCTCCCGCGCAACGGAAAACCTGGTCCGCGAGTAGTTGCCGAAAACCGTGATGTTGCGGCGGAACGAGACGCTGCCGCCCAGCCGGACCCGCTGTTCCTCCGGTCCGGAGAGCGCCCGGAAGTCGTCGTGGTCCCAGAAGCCCTCGGTCTCGATGCTCGGACCCCACCGCTCGATCAGGTCGCCCGGCCGGCCGCGGAAGTTGTAGCTGACCCGGGTGTTGTACCGGGCGGTGCCGGTGCGGCGGATGAACCCGCTGCCGGCGACGAAATCGTTGCTCAGATCCTGGAAACCGACGTCGAACTGGAGGTTCCTCCCGGAACGGGCCAGCTGCGCCGAGACCAGTCCGCCATGGGTGGCCTCCAGCTCCCCCTGCATCGTGCGGCTGCCTGCCGCCAGGAGCGTGACCGTGTACCGGTCCCTGATCTGGAACCGTCCGTCCAGACCGACCAGGCGGTTGAACCGGTTTCCGTGGTAGGTGCGGTCCGTGTAGACCATGCCCACGTTGGAGGTCGTGCCGATATCACGCCGCAGCCGGAAGATGTTGACCACCGGATTCGTGATTCCACCTGTGTTGTCGGGATCGCCGACTTCGTCGACCGCGCCGAGGTAGCCCGCGTTGAAGCTCCCGATCTTCCCCTGCAGCTTGGCGCCCGCCACGGGATTGATGATCGAGCGCGTGTACACCAGCTGTTGCGGCAGCCGGAAGATCTCGGTGCCCTCCAGGAAGAACGGGCGCTTCTCCCTCAGATAGAGGGCGAAACGCTCGTTCACCGCGATCTGGCCGGCGTCGGCTTCGACCTGGGAGAAATCCGGATTGTACGTCCCGTCGAGCGTCAGGTTGGAGGTGATGCCGTAGGTCACATTCAGGCCGAAGTCTCCGTCCACCCCACCCCGCTGCAGGCCACCCGCGTCGCTGTCGTACCGCCCCTGTCTGGAAAACGTCTGGACCGGATTGACCTCGAAGAAGAGCCCGGGATCCAGCTCGCGAAGGCCGGTGAGCCTGCCGAACTGCTCCATCTTGTTGGCCACGTTGGCGGTTACGGGAGCCCAGGACTCGGAGTAGCCGTTGCGCGCGATCCTGCGCTCGATCTGCAGTCCCCAGTTCTGCACCGCCTCTTCGCGGAAGCGGATGCTCTTGAACGGCACCTTGACCTCGACCGCGTAGCCCCAATCGTGAAGCTTGCCGCCCGAATCCCACACGAAATCGGGATTCCAGTCGATCGGGGGACCGAACCTGCGTTCCCGGCTGCCGCCGCCCCCCACGACCCAGAGTCCGTCCTGCTGGACGCCGTACGGGTTGACCATGATCACATAGCCGCGCCGCCGGTCGTTGAAGGTGTCCACGATGAACCGCACGTAATCGTCGGAGCGGGCGAAGGAATCGCGGTCGCCCAGCGTGGCACGCACGCCTCCCTCGACGTTGTCGTAGGCCTTGACGGCAAAGTAGATCGCGTCGTCCGTGACCAGCACGCGCGCTTCCGTACGCTGGGTTGCGGGCGCGCCCTCGACCGGATCGAACTGGGTGAAGCCCGTGAGGACCGGGGCGTCTTCCCAGGCGGCTTCGTCGATCTCGCCGTCGATGTCGATCCCGGGGTCCTCCACCCAGGGATTCGGCACGTCCAGCTGTCCCGCGCTGCCGTCGTAGACAATTGCCTCGGGCGGGTCGCCTGCCGGGCGGTTCGGCGTATTGTCGTCGCGGAGTGCGGCGTCCTGCCCAGCCCCCGCGGTTGCGGCGGTCATCGCCGCCAGAAGTGCTATCATCTATCTCGTGACCTTGCTGGCCGGTTGCAGTCTTATCGGTCGTCCCCGGTGTCGGGGCGCGGAGCGAACGCGAGATTCGCGCCACCAGACCTTGGAGACACCTCCGACCCCCATACCGTTGACTGAAGATGGACCCATACAGGGATCGGGAAAAGCGGGAGTTGCTCCGTGCGCTGTCCGGAGGCGCGGAGAATCCGGTCTGTCCACGGTGCGGCGGCACGTGCGCCGTGATCCGCGCCAGGCCCCGTTCAGACGTCTCCTACGTACGGGACAGGGTCCTGATCCGGTGTTCAGCGTGCCTCCGGAACCTCGCGGTCGATGCCGGCGCAAGGACCCGGTGATTGACGCGCGCGACCGAAGACCACCAGAGTTGACGGCCCGGACTCGCAACGCGGAGACGATCGCAATGGTGGGCAACGGTACTCGAATCGGGTTCCTTGCGACCGGTCTGACCCTGGTCCTGGTCCTGGGTGCCGCGTCGACCCGCCCCGCGACCGCCCAGGACGCGGATGGCAGGGACCCGGTTCCGGGCCCGCTCGTCCTCAAGCTGTCCTCGAGCACCCGGGCAATGGGGCTAGGCGGGGCGTTCTGGGCCGGCGACGGGGCAAACGCGGTCCTGCACCACCCGGCGCTGATCGCCGGCGAGGGGTTCGGCGGTTCACGCCGGAAGATCGGCGGAGCCATGCACCTCGCGCTGAGCGGAAGCCGAACCTGGCTGGGAGGCGGGGTTGCGGCGGGCATCTCCTTCCTGCAGTACGGGACCTCGGCGCGCACGCCTCTGAAACTTCCCCGCGAGGTGGCCGCCCTGATCGGGGGCGGTCACGCGTCCGCCTCCGAGTACGTGGCGTCGCTCGGATTCGCCGACGAGCTCTACGGCGTTGACGTCGGGGTCGCGGCGAAGGTGGTCGGCCAGAGCCTCGGCGGGCGGCGTGCCAGCACCGTGGCGGTGGACCTCGGCGTGGCCAGGTCTATCGGGCGCGTCACCACGGCGCTGTCCGTGCAGAACCTGGGCCGCGCGCTCCAGCTGGGCCGCTACGACGTGCCGCTGGCGAGGCGCGTGGTGGTCGGCGCCGGGACGGGCGGGCGCGCTCCGGTGGGGCCGTTTGACCTGGGCGGCGCGGTTCAGATTGCGCGCGAGGGCGACGGCGAGATCGTGCCGGGTGGAGGGCTGGAGGTGGCGTGGTGGCCGGTGCAGCGCCGGATCTTCATCGTGCGGATCGGGGCGGTCAGGGTGGTGGAGGGGGACAGCTCGCCGTTGACGTTCGGGGCGGGGTTCGAGGGTGACCGCATACGGATCGACTGGGCGTACCGCGACTACAGCCACAAGGACTTGCGCGCGGCGGCGCACAGCATCGGGATCGCGTTCAGGTAGGATCGCGCCGCCAGGCCTGGATTTCAGGCATGCCCCGGCTGATCTGCACTTCGACTCCCGGCGTCCGCAGGAGCGGCGCCACGACATCCGCATCTGCAAGCTCCGCGGGCGTCAGATCGCGCAGAATGCCGCGAACCCGGCCCGTCCGGGAATCGCGCAGGATGGTCACCGGATGATCGGTATCCCGGTCGAGAACAGCCGTCCCGCCTGGACCCGAAAGCCGAATGCCCACAAGATTCGCGCCCCACCCCGGCCCCACCGGGACCACGAAGGCGAAGCTCCCGCTGCCGTCGCCATCGGCCACTTCCGCCATGTCGAAGTTCAGCGAGAACAGTTGCTCGCCCGCCACGCCTCGCCCGGTGATCTCATACGCTCCCCCGGATTCCGGCAGGACCGCCGGCCGGTCGACGAGGAACGCCGGCTCCAGGTACGGTTCGCCCGAGTCGCCGACCCCTCCCCAAAGCAGGAGTGACCTGGTTGTCGGGCCAACAGCAGAGCCAATGGCAGAGCCAGTGGCCGAGGCCGCCCTTGGCCCCTCGTCCGCCAGCCGATACTTCAATGCACTGGTGAAATGGTAGTCGCTGATCCAGTCATAATCGCAATAGGACATGAGGTCGCCCGTGCCCGGTGGAACGAGTACTCCGCCGTAACGAAAGTCGTAACCCCAGGCCCCGATCTTCCCCCCGGAGTGCGGAAACGCATTGTCCGGGTATCCCGCTCCGCACCCGGGCGGATGTTGCAGACTCATGTTGTGTCCCAGTTCATGGGCGATGACGAACTCCGACCGTGTCCCGCGGTCGACCACCGAGAAGGTTGAACGGCCACGCTGATACGCGCGCCCGTGGTGGTCCGCAACCGGTCCGGACATCGTCCCCAGATAGTGACCGATACCCGCCTCCATGACGCGAATCAGGTCCGTTTCGGCGAGTACTCTTTCGGAAGCGGTGCTCGACGTCACCACCGGGTCATGCAGCACAACCTCCATGTCACCCACCGGCAGGAGCGTCCGTGTTTTTCCCAGCAGCAGGTGACCCAGCGGGTTGTCCGCCATCGCCTGCGTGATCGCGAGCACCGACGAGTCAGGCGCAGCATTCAACAGGAACGGAATCAACGTGAGCCGGAAAACCGGCATGGCCCGAACGTCGACCTGAATGCGACCGTCCTCGGGGATTCGCCTCGTGACACCCAACTCGGGGTCCAGCGTTCCCTCCGGATCGATCTCGATCACAATCTCCAGGCCCGGCTGCACGAGTGCGCCGTCTATCTCGGCGTTGGCCGTTTTCGACAGCAACGCCTCGGAAACGGTCGTTGGAATGGAGGTGTCACTGCCCGGTATCTCCACTACGCGAGTTGTGCCGTCCGTGAGGTGGAAGGTGGCACGCACGGGCGGAATGCCGGCGTCCGTGGCGCGGTTCGCCAGGGGGAACACGCGCAACAGGGAGGGGTCGCCGGCAACGAGCGGAACAGGGAAGCTGCGTGACTGCACAGCTTGCGTCAGGTAGACCAGGGTCGCTTCCATGTCGCATCGTCGGATCCAGGCCTTGTCCAGGCCGTCCAGCCATTCCAGCAGATCCGGGTGCGGAGGTACGCACAGCCTGGTATTGGCCGCCGTGAACGCCCGCAGCGCCAGGAGTTCGCCGAACTTCCCGGGGATCGGTCCGGACAGGTCCGGATTATCGCTCAGCGCCAGTTCCTTCAGGGCGGTCAGTTGGCCCAGCTCCGTCGGGATCTCGCCGTTCAGCGCGTTGTTCTGCAGGCGGAGGCCGACAACCCGGTGATAGATGTCCACCTCGACCCCGTCCCAACGCGCCATGGGCTCGTCGCTGAGCCAGTGAGCATTCCGCTTCCAGTCGGGCCCTCCGGTTGCCGTGTAGAGTGCCGTCAGCGCCGCCGGATCAGGATTCACCACCGCAAGCGTTGCCGTTCCCGATGCTCCTCCACCGGTGGCGGTGATCACGGCCGTACCCTCCAACTCTCCTTTAATTCGCACCGAGTCGGTTTGTGAGTCGAAGAAGACCGAAGGTGGCATGATCCGCGCCGCTGTCGCGTTGCTCGACATCCACTTGAAATCGACGCCCTCCACTACTTCGCCGTCCACGTCCCTGGCTGTCGCGGTAAGCCACAGCACTTGGCTCGGCGCGATCGTGTCGGCAGAAGGGGAAACCGTGACGGACAACAGGAATGGAAAGACCGACACACTGAAGCTCTGCGTTGCCGACGCGCCGCCCGGATCGCGTGCGGTAACCGAGACTGTCACGACTCCTTCCGCGACCGCAGCAAGGACTACTGCGTTGCCGGACACGGCGGCCGTCGCGACGCCCGCGTCCGATGTTTCCACCGCGTAGGTCAGCGCGTCCCCGTCCGGGTCGCTGAAATACGCCGAGACATCCAGTGTATCGGCGGCACCGACGCTCAAACTCCGGTCGGGGATCGTGCCCTCTGCGGTCGGTGCGCGGTTGACGGCTTCAGATGGCTCGACCGCAGCCTCGGCGCACGCGCCGACAGAAACGGTGCCGACAGCCAGGAGGATCAGGAGTGAGCGATTGACACTCATCCCCGTGGCACCCGCGCGGCGCGGAAGCCCGGGTGCAGTTCCGCCAGGCCCACATCGTCCACCACCACGGTGCCCGCTCCGGTTCGGTCGAACACGAGGCCGACCGAGCGCAGGGTCGCCGGATCGAAGTCTGGATTGGTGGCTGCGAAGTCGCCCAGCGGGATGGAAAAATGCTGCAGAACCAGCTCCCACGGGTTGGCGAAGCGGTCGTCTTCCAGGTCGCGGCGCCGGAGAACCCGGATCGTCAGGGGGCGGCGGAGCGGTCCGTAGCCGGTGAGGCTCACCCGCGCGGTGTCCAAGTCGGCGTCGACGGCCTGGACGGTCAGCTCGATCGGCGGCTTCTCCTCGTCGTCCGGGCCCGAATCGGGGTTGTCCTCGTCTGATTCGTCGCCGGCGCGGGCGCGCTCGCCCTCGTCCCCTTCGTCAGGCGTCTCCTGCTCCCCTTCCTCGCTGTCCGGGTGCCTGCGGGGGCCGGGCTCGTCGTCGAGGGCGCCCACGTGCAGTTCCAGCGTCGTCTCGGCACTCACGGACCACTCACGCGACAGTTCGGCGGGCAGGGCAATGGTGAAAACGGACGGTGGCGCGGGGTCGTCGGACCCCCGGTAGCTGTTGTTCCAGGCCAGCCAGAGCGCCTGGTTGAGCTGCGATGACGACGTGTTGGCCCGGTTGCTGGAGCGCAGGTCGAGACGGCCCTCGCGCCAGGTGCTGAAATCGGCGCCATGCAGCGTGACGCCGGGAGCCGAACCGGTCGTCACGTCGATGTCCTCCTCGAAGTCGGCGAACGGCCGGAACGACGCGTCCGTGAACCGCGTGATGTACATGGTTCCGGGCAGCCAGCCGCCCGCGACGCGGTGATCCCGGAAGAGGGGACGATAGCGGTCGTCGCCCTTGAGCGTGATGTCCAGGAAGGACGAGATGAACACGCGGCCGAATTCGCGCTGGTCCTCCGCCGGGAGCAGACCGTCGAGTTCCAGGATCCGGGGGCTGCGCGGACCGTTGTCGTGCGCACCCCAGACGGTGTTCCACTGCCCGTGGTTCGCCCGGTACACGTACACGGCCGATTTGAACATGCCGGCGCCCGCCGTGCCTGCACCGCTCCCACCGCCGCCGCCGCTGAAGCTCACCCGGTTGAACTGGCGCAGCCCGTGGAAGCTCGTCACGTCGCCGTCGTGCGAGCCGTGGAAGACCAGGTAGTTGACGTCGCGGAGGGGGGCGCGCTGCTCCGCCGGCAGATACTGGCCGTCCACTGGCGCGATCGCGATCACCGCGTGGATGTCGAACCCGAAGTCGAACTCGAGCGAGGCGTCGTCCGGGTAGCGGGTGAGGCGGTTGAACGCCGCCGCGAGCGCCACGGCCTCGCCGCCGCGGGAGTGCCCGATGAGCGCGATGTTATCCATGTCCACCCGGCGATGGAATGGCCCGTCCGCGTCCTCGTTGAAGCGCCGCCACGCCTGCAGGTGCTTCAGCAGGAGCCAGCCGCGCCCGTCGTTTTCACCCCGGATGCCCCCGTTGATGAAGTTCATGTCGACCGAGGCCAGGATGTACCCGCGGCTCGCGAGCAGCTCGCCGAGCCAGTCGTACCCGGGGTCCGAGAAGTCGCGCATGTTGTGGTTGCCGTGGACGACCAGGACCAGCGGGTGCGGGCCGGGGTCGTCGGGGTACCACACGCGGGCGTTGATGGGGAAGCTGTCGGGCGAGAATCCCCAGTAGCTGTTCCGCGACTTCGCCGAGGACCCGAGGCTGACCAGCTTCGAGGCGTCGACGGTCTCGGTCACGATCGCCACCGAGTCGCGGTACTCGGCGCGGTTTTTGTCCGTGCCGCTGCCGTAGTAGAGCGTGAGGACCTCGTGGGGGCCGGGACGGGCGGGGTTGGGGTGGTCGAGGTGGTGGCCCGCCAGGACCGTGGCGGCGTCGGATGGCGTGAGTTCCAGCGAGCTGGCACAGCCGCTGGCGACCAGGGCAGCCAGCACCACGGACGGGGCGATGCAAGGTCTCATGGGGGGATTTTCGGGGGAATTGATCCGGGTTGCAAGCGATTCGGCTATTGTTCAGGCGACACGCGTCCGGCTCGGGCGGCACGTCCGACAACCCACAGCCGGGAACCCACAACCGGCAACGGTGGCAATGGCGAAACTCAGACGGGAGCTCGGGCTCTTCGACGTGTACGCCATCGCGACCGGCGCGACCCTCAGCTCGGGCTTCTTCCTGCTCCCCGGGCTCGCGGCGGCGCAGGCCGGCGGCCTGACCCCGCTGGCGTACCTCCTGGCGGGCGTCCTGCTCCTTCCCGGCATCCTCAGCATGGCCGAGCTGTCGACCGCCATGCCCCGCGCCGGGGGCATCTACTACTTCCTGGACCGCAGCATGGGCCAGCGCGTGGGCACGATCGGCGGCTTCGGCACCTGGACCACGCTGACGCTCAAGTCCGCCTTCGCGCTGGTGGGCCTGGGCGCCTACCTGCAGGTCTACTTCCCCGAAGCCCCAGCCGGCCCCATAGCCCTTGCCTTCGCATTGGGCTTCGGCGCGGTGAACCTGTTCGGCGCGAAGACGACCAGCGCCATTCAGACCGTCCTGACGGTTGTGCTGCTGGCCGCTCTGGGCTGGCTGATCGGAGTCGGCGCCACCGCCATCAACCCCGGAGCCTTCGACGGCGCCTTCGACCTCGGCGCCTCGCCGTTCCTTGCCACCGTCGGGCTTGTCATCGTGTCGTACATGGGGCTGACCCACGTGGCGTCCGTGTCGGAGGAGGTGAAGAACCCCGACCGCAACCTGGCGCTCGGCATGCTGCTGGCGTTCGCAACGGTGCTGCTCGTCTACGTGCTCGGCACGTGGGCCATGGTGGGCGCCGTCGGCGTCGAGGCGCTCGCCGCGAACGGCGGCAACCTCGCGCCCGCGGCAGCCATGGCCAGGGTCGTTGCCGGGCCGACCGGAGAAGTCGTCATGACCGTGGCCGCCATCCTCGCGTTCACGTCCGTGGGCAACGCCGGGGTCCTGTCGGCGAGCCGCTACCCGCTGGCCATGAGCCGCGACCACGTGCTCCCGAGCGCGCTGCACCGAGTCAGCCGCTGGGGCACTCCCTGGGTCGCGGTGCTCGCCACAGTCGCGCTGATCCTCCTCTGGCTGTGGCTCCTTGACCCGTCCGGCATCGCAAAGCTCGCGGGCGCCTTCCAGCTCATCATGTTCGGTCTGGCGTGCGTGGCGGTGATCGTCATGCGCGAGAGCGGTCTGGCACCCTACGACCCGGGCTTCCGCGCCCCCTTCTATCCCTGGGTCCAGATCGTCGGTATCGTGGTCCCCTTCCCGCTGATCGTCGAAATGGGCTGGATGGCCACCCTGCTCAGCGTCGTCTTCATCGCATTCGGCCTGCTCTGGTACGGCACCTACGCCCGCGAGCACGTCCGCCGGGAGGGCGCGATCTATCACGTCTTCGAGCGGCTGGGCCAGCAGCGCAACCAGGGGCTGGAGCACGAGCTGCGCCAGATTCTCAAGGAAAAGGGCGTTCGCGACGCGGATCCGTTCGAGGAGCTGATCGCGTCTTCGGATGTTCTGGATTACGACGGAACGGTTCCCTTCTCGGAGCTGCTGGACCGCGCGTCACAGAGGCTCTCCAGGCAATTGGGCGTCGGCACCGCCCGCCTCGCGCAGGGACTGCTCGAAGGCACCGGCACCGGTCTCACACCGATGTCGCAGGGCGTCGTCCTTCCGCACCTGCACCTGGACTCCATCGACGGCCCCGCCATGGTCCTCGCCCGCGTCCGCGGAGGCATCGAGATCGACACCGGCACGCCCGATGTCCCGCCCGCGCAAGACGAACTCATCCAGGCCGCGTTCTTCCTCGCGAGCCCCGCCGCCGACCACGGGCGCCATCTGCGCACCCTGGCGCAGATCGCGGGACGCGTGGACGACGAGAGCTTCCTGACAGAGTGGCTCGAGGCGGAGGACAACCTGGAGCTGCGCGAAGTCATGCTGCGCGACGAGCGCATGCTTGTCGTGGAAGTCCTGCCCGAGGGAGCCAGCAGCAAGCTCGCCGGGATGACCATTCAGGCCATGGCGTTGCCCGACAGTACCCTGGCGGCGATGATACGCCGGCGCGGACAGCTCGTCGTCCCCCACGACGACACCGTCATCGAGCAGGGCGATCGCCTGACGATCCTCGGCTCGCCGCGCGACATCATCGACCTGCGCCACCGCTACGACGTGCACGCAACGACCGCGCCGCGCTGGTGGCGCACCCGACGACAAGGGGCGCGCGCAATGAGGCAGGGCCGCGCGCAAATGAGACAGGGGCGCGCAATGAGGCAGGGCCGTTCACAAATGAGGCAGGGGCGCGCGCAATGAGACAGGGCCGCACACAATGAGACTCCGGACCGGCACCAGCGGATTTTCCTACAAGGAGTGGAAGGGAAGCTTCTACCCCGAAAAGCTGCCCGCCACGAAGATGCTCGCGTACTACTCGCGGCAGCTGAGCAGCGTCGAGATCAACAACACCTTCTACCGCCTGCCCCGCGCCGAGCTGCTCGACAAGTGGGCCGCGCAGGTGCCCGACGACTTCGCATTCGTGCTGAAGGCGAGCAGGAGGATCACCCACATGAAGCGCCTCAAGGACGCGGGCGATCCTCTGGAATATCTGGTGCGCACCTCGGTGGCGAGTCTGGGAGCCCGGCTCGGCCCCATCCTCTTCCAGTTGCCCCCGTACCTGCGCGCCGACGTGGACCGCCTCAGCGACTTCCTGGCCCTCCTTTCGGAAGGCGTGGGGGCTCCCGAGGGCTTCCGCGCCGCCTTCGAGTTCCGGCACGCCAGCTGGTTCAACGACCACGTCTACCAGGCGCTGGCCGACCACGGGGCCGCGCTGGTCACCGCCGACACCGGCGACGGCGAGGCCCCGGTGGTGGAAACGGCGGGGTTCGGCTACGCCCGCCTGCGCCGCCCAGGCTACGGCGAAGCGGAACTGCGCGAATGGGCGGCCGCGCTGCGGCGTCCCGCCTGGTCCGATGTCTTCGTCTTCTTCAAGCACGAGGACGAGGGCGCGGGGCCACGGATGGCGGCAGCGTTCAGCGAGGTGTGGTAGGAAGCGCGCCGGCCGACAACACCTGGTCGAGATTCCGTTCAATCGCCGCCACCGCCTCGGGCGGCACGTCCAGATCTTCCCTGTCCCGCTCCCACACCGCCAGAAACCGTTCGACCAATTCGCACCCCGCCCGCACGACCAGCCGCTGCGGAAGCCGGGCCCCCGACGCCAGCCGGGCGAGCAGGTCCTCGGAAAGGTCCGTGAAGCGGCGGGCCCCGCCCAGCCACCGGAGCGCCATCCGATCGTCATCCGCATAGGCGATCGTCGAGACCAGGTCGTAGGCCGGGGCCAGTTGCGGGTTCCGGCCGTCCGGGTAGATCAGCGACCAGTTCTTGAGGTGCGCATCGCCGTTGCCGATCAGCGCGCAGAAGACCAGGCGTTGTACGAACTCGATCACGGCGTCGTCTCCGATCTCCCGACCGATGACCTCGGCGATCTCCCGATAGCCCGCCGCCAGGTACTTCTGTTCGGGGTAGGCACCCAGCACCTGAGCGAAGTCCTCGATGTGCACGCGGACCCCGTCGTCCGATCGGTCGAATCGCCGCACGGCAAGCGCCGGCCCCGGTCCCGTCCGCACCCCGCGAGGCAGGTTCCCGATCAGGTCCGCCGACACCAGGCGCACCTCGGGCACGTCGATCCCGGCCGCCGCCGCAAGGCGCATCATCGCAATTTCCTGCTCGCACAGGCCCGGAAACGCCGGAGACGGCAGTTTCACGATCCACGACCCTCCGACCCCGTGAACCGGAACCGTCAGTCGGCCGGCGTCCATGGTCGCGGACAGCTTCAACTGGACGCCCGCCAGCGAAAACCGGAGAGGCGGCGGGGAGCGGAGCATTCCACCGGCGGCGGCATCCGGCGTCGCTTGAGCCTCGTCGTGCCCGCCTGTGCGGACGGCCTCGACCGGGACAACCGTCACCGCTCCCGGGAGATCTTCCCCCAGGGCTGCAAGCAGCTGAAACTCCGCGCGCGGATCGATGCCGGCGGCCCGCGCCAGATACTCCCTCAGCGGCCCCTCGGGCAGAAGGTTGGAAAAGAACGGGTGGGCCCGGGTCCTCGTGGCGGGGATGTCGGTCACCAGGTCGCCGAACGCATCCCTGAAGGCGAGGCCGAGCGTCGCCCTTCGCGGATCGTCGATGTATGCGGGGTCGAAACCGAAAACGATGCGATCGTGTCCGAGCCGCGTCAGCGTGCCGATCGACTCGCCGTGAAGGCGAACATCGAGGATGTCGACGTCAGCCATCGCCCGCCCCTGCCCGGGTGCCGCCCGGGTTCGGGACCACGCCCAGCGTCAGAGCCGCCGGCACGACCCGGCGGGGGACGAGCATGACCTCCACACCCAGCCCGCGCGCCAATTCCACGGTGCTGGACAGCCGCGGGTCCACCCGCCCGCCTTCGATCTTCGAGATCTGCGCCTGGGTGAGGCCGACCCGCTCACCGAGCTCGCGCTGGCTCATTCCGCGACTCTTCCGGGCGATCCTCAGGGATTCAACGATGTTGAGGATGGCAGGGTGCATGATGCTACCTCATTTGATATATTTTACAATATAATACCATATAATAAATATATTATAATATATTATTCATGCCTGCCAGCGTCAGCGGCGGAGAGCTTCCGGGACGACCGGGTCCGGCACAGTGCCACGATCGTGGCAATCCGTATTCCAGTCGCACACCCGCCACATCCTTGACACGCCCATGACCCCGGACCAAACATCCACCTGTGGTGTACCCCAACGCGGCGCAGGATCGACCGCCCGGCAGGCAGGAGCCCCCCAATGATCATCAAGGTCAAGAAGAACAGCGACATCCCGTCCTCCGAGATCACCCCGGAGGCGGCCTACATCGACCGCCGCAAGTTCCTGGGGGCAACCGCCGGTCTGGGCGCCGTCGGCCTGGGCGCCGCCACCGGACTGCGTGCCGCGACCGGGCTGGGTGCCGGCCCCGGCCTGGGCGCCGCTCCCCTGATCGGGCGCGGGCTGTCGGCCGCCGGGCAGGACGAAGAGCCCAACACCTGGGAAGAGATCACCAGCTACAACAACTTCTACGAGTTCGGGACCGCCAAGGGGGATCCGTCGAAGCACGCCCCCGACAGACTCGTCACGGACCCGTGGACGGTGAAGGTGGACGGGCTCTGCAACAACCCCGCCGACTACCACCTGGAGGACTTCATCAAGCCCTCCACGATCGAGGACCGCACCTATCGGCTGCGCTGCGTCGAGGCGTGGTCCATGGTCGTCCCATGGCGCGGGTTCCCGCTGGTGGACGTGATCAACCGGGCGGAGCCGACCGCCGCCGCGAAGTACGTCGCCTTCGAGACGCTTTGGGATCCGGAGCAGATGCCCGAGCGTAACTGGAAGCCGCGTATTGGCTGGCCGTACCGCGAGGGACTGCGCCTGGACGAGGCCATGCACCCCCTCGCCCTCCTGGTCACCGGCCTCTACGGCAAGGACCTGCCCGCCCAGAACGGGGCGCCGCTGCGCCTGGCCGTGCCATGGAAATACGGCTTCAAGAGCATCAAGTCGATCGTACGCATCAACTTCACCGAGGATCAGCCGCCCACGACCTGGGCCACCCAGACCCCGCGTGAATACGGGTTCTATTCCAACGTGAACCCCGATGTTGACCACCCGCGCTGGAGCCAGAAGACCGAGAAGAGGATCGACAGCAGCAAGTTCTTCGGATCCCGCCGCATCGACACGCAGTTCCTGAACGGCTACGCCGACGAGGTGGCGCACCTGTACGAGGGGATGGACCTGAAGAAGAACTTCTGACGGTGGAGGCGAAGGCGGCACCGACGCGCGCGCCCCGGGCCGCCAACCCGAAGCGCCGGATCCTCCTGGCGAAGGCCGCCATCTGGGTGGTCGGCCTGGCTCCGCCCGTCTGGCTGACCACGGCCCTCTTCCGCCGCACGCTCGGGATCAACCCGGTCGAGACGATCATCCTGGTCGAGGGCCGTTGGACGCTGGTGTTCCTGATCGCCACGCTGGCCGTGACCCCCATCCGCCGTCTGACGGGCTGGAACCGGATCGTGCAGCTGCGGCGCCTGCTGGGCCTGTTCGCCTTCTTCCACGCCTGTGTCCACTTCCTGTCGTATGTGGGGATCGACCACTTCTTCGCGCTCTCGATCATCGTCGAGGACGTGCTGGAGCGGCGCTACATCACGGCGGGATTCACGGCGCTGGTCCTCCTGGTCCCCCTGGCGGTAACCTCCACCAGGGGGTGGATCCGCCGGCTCGGGAAACGCTGGCAGCGGCTGCACCGTCTGGCTTACGTTGCGGCGGCGCTGGGTGTCCTCCACTTCTACTGGAAGGTCAAGGCGGACACCTTCTGGCCGCTGGTGGCGGCGGTGACCCTGGCGGGGCTGTTCGCGGTGCGGCTCTACTACAGGAAACGCAGATGAGGCGGCAGATGAGACACCCCTTGCGAATGGTCGGACCGGCCGCGGCTGCGGCGCTCGCGGTGGCTCTTGCCGTGCGCGGTCCCGAGAGCGCGCCCACGCCCAACGCTTCCGGTCCCACACCCTTCGCCCTCCAGCGCCCACCCCCCGAGTGGCACGAGTTCTACTTCACGCGGGCCGCGTACAACAGCTACTCCGGCTGGGGGCGCCGCTCCCGCTCGTGGGCCACCGACTTCCCCAAGTCCGACCGGCAGTTCCTGACCGTGCTGCAGCGGCTCACCAACCTCGATGCGTTCAGCTACGAGAACGCCGTCCTCCTGACCGACGAGAACATCCGCCGCTACCCCTTCCTCTACGCCCTCGAGGTGGGGTACATGAGCCTTTCGCCCGGCGAGATCGAAGGCCTCCGCGACTACCTCAAGGCGGGCGGGTTCCTCGTCATCGACGACTTCTGGGGAACGCAGGAGTGGATGCAGTTCGAGTACCAGATGAGCCTCGTGTTCCCGAACCACCCGATCATCGACCTCGACCTCGATCACCCGGTCTTCAACACCTTCTACGACATCGACGAGATCCTCCAGGTCCCCGCCTACGGGCGCGGGCGGTGGGGCGGCGGGACCAGCGAACGCGACGGCTACGTGCCCTACGTGAAGGGCATCCTGGACGACGACGGGCGGCTGATGGTCATCATCAACTGGAACACCGATCTGGGTGACGCGTGGGAGTGGGCCGAGCAGCCGGACTATCCGGTCCAGTACTCCACCTTCGCGTTCCAGATGGGCGTGAACATGATCGTATACGCCATGAGTCACTGAGCATATGAGTATATGAGTATATGAGTAGCGTGTTCGAATTCCTCTTCAAGTACCGGTCCGTGCTGTACCAGGAGGGCGACTTCACCTTCCTGTCGCCGTGGCCCGTCGCGACCGTCGCAATCCTCGCCGCGGTCCTCGTCGTTCCGGCGATTCTCACCTACACGCGCGCCCGGGCGAAGAGCAGCGCGGCCGACCGCTGGGTGCTGGGCGCGCTGCGCGGGGCCGCGTTCCTGCTGCTCTTCTTCATCGTGATGCAGCCGGGGCTGGTGCTGACCTCGGTGGTGCCGCAGCGGAACTTCCTGGCCGTGCTCGTCGACGATTCCCGCAGCATGACGATCGACGACCGCGACGGAACCTCCCGCGCGGACAAGGCCGCCGGGCTCCTCGACCCAGAGGGCGACCTGGTCACCGCGCTGAACGAGGACTTCGCGCTCCGCTACTTCCGTTTCTCGTCGGCGACGGCGCGGGTGGGCGGCGTGGACGCCCTCACGTACGACGGCAGCCAGACACGGATCGGCGATGCGCTGGTCCGGGCGCGTGACGAGCTGCAGGGCGTGCCGCTTTCCGGACTCGTGGTGGTATCGGACGGCGGCGACAACACCGACGAGGCCATCGGCGAGGCGCTGCTGCCGCTGCGGGCGGCGTCGGTCCCGGTGTTCACGGTCGGGCTCGGCGACGACGAGATGGACGCCGACGTGCAGACGAGCCGTGCGGACGTGCCCGAGCACGCGCTGACGGGTACGTCAATGGTCGTAAACGTCACCGTGGACGCACGGGGCTACGCGGGGCGGCAGGTCCCGATCATCGTCGAGGACATGGGGCGGATCGTGACCAGCGAAGAGGTCACCCTGCCGGACGACGGCCAGACGCTGGTTGCGCCGATCGCAATCACCCTGGAGACCGCCGGCGCGCGCGAGCTGACCTTCCGGGTCCCCGGACAGCCCGGCGAACGGGTGCTGGAGAACAACGAGCTGCGCACGGTCGTCCAGGTCCGCGACCGCACCGAGAAGATCCTCTACTTCGAGGGCGAGCCGCGCCACGAGGTCGCGTTCATGCTGCGGGCGGTCCGCACCGACGAGAATCTCCAGGTCGTCCTGCTCCAGCGCACCGCCGAGAACAAGTTCTTCCGCCGCAACCTCGACGACCCGCTCGAGCTGGTCGAGGGCTTCCCCACCAGCCGCGAGGACCTGTACGACTACCGCGCGCTCATCCTGGGGTCGGTCGAAGCCAGCTTCTTCACCCACGACCAGCTGGACATGATCGCCGACTTCGTGAGTTCGCGGGGCGGCACGCTCCTCATGCTGGGGGGCCGGCGCGCGTTCACGGAGGGCGGCTACAAGGGCACGCCGCTCGAAGACGTCCTCCCGGTCGTGCTCGACGACCCCACCGGGTCCACGCCCACGGAGCGGCTCGCCTTCGTCAAGGTCGAGCCCACGCCCGCCGGTGCGAACCATCCCGTGACCCGGATCGAGGGGTCGGTGGAAGCGTCGGCGGCCCGCTGGGACTCGCTGCCCCCCGTGTCCACGACCAACATCCTGACCGGGCTCAAGGCGGGCGCGACCGAGCTGTTGCGCGGCACGGTGGTCGAGGTGCCGGAGGCGGGCGGCGCGGCAGGGAATCCGACCGATCGCGGCGACCGCGTGGTCATGGCGTTTCAGCGCTACGGGAAGGGCCGGGCAGTGGTGCTGGCCGTGCAGGACACGTGGCTGTGGCAGATGGACCACACCGTCGCGCTCGAGGACCAGAGTCACGAGAACTTCTGGAAGCAGCTGCTGCGCTGGGTCGTCGCCGAGACGCCCGACCCGGTGGAGGCCGCGCCCGCCGAGGAGTCGGTGGAGGCCGGCGAGCCCGTGACCGTCGAGGCGACCGTATTGGACGAGGGCTTCGTCGAAGTGAACGGCGCCGCCGTGACCGCCCGCATCACCAACCCCGCCGGGGAGGCGCAGGAGGTGCCCATGGAGTGGTCGGTCACCGAGGACGGCCGCTACAGCGCGACCTTCACGCCGGCCATGGAAGGCATCTTCGAGGTGTCGGTCGACGCGGGCCGCGACACGACCGTGCTCGGCACCGCCGAGACCAGCGTCCGCGTGGCCCCGGGCGTCGAGGAGTTCCGCGACCCGCACCAGCGCCGCAGCCTCATGGAGCGGATCGCGGACGAGACCGGCGGCCGCTACTACACGCTCGAGACCGCGAGCCGGATGCCGGAGGACCTGCAGTTCACGGGCGGCGGCGTCACCGTCACGGAAGAACGCGACCTGTGGGACATGCCGCTGCTGTTCCTGTTGCTGGCGGGGCTGCTCGGCGCCGAGTGGGGGTACCGCCGCAAGCGGGGGATGGCGTGAGGGGCGGCGTCGGAGGTCCCCTCCTTGCCGCAACGCACCCGGCGGCCTCGCGCGCGGCTCTCGTTGCCGTGCTGGCCATCTCCGCCCTCCTCCCCCCCACCCTTCAGGCCCAGAACACCCACATCCTCATGATCTCGGGACTCGGCGGCGACCCCGAGTACACGGAAGCCTTTCACGGCTGGCTCAGCCGGTTCGCCGACGCGGCCACGGAGAAGTACGGGGTGCCCGCGGAACGGATCACCTACCTGGGCGAGAAGACGGACCTCGACCCGACGCGGATCCGGGCGCGTTCCACCGGCGACAACATCCGTGAGGCGTTCGTGCGGCTGGGCGTTTCAATGGCTCCATCGGACGACATCGTCGTCCTGCTCGCGGGGCACGGGACGTTTCGCGACGGCACCGCGCGCTTCAACATCCCGGGACCGGACCTGACCCCCGACGACTGGAGCGGCATGCTCGCGGGTCTCGGCGACCGCCGCGTCACGTTCGTCAACACGGCGAGCGCCTCGGGCCCGTTCATCCAGGCCCTGTCCGGGCCCAACCGCACGATCATCACCGCCACCCGGAGCGGCCGGGAACGCAACCTGACCCGTTTCGGCCTCCACTTCGTGGACGCGTTCGCCGACGACGGCGCCGACGTGGACAGGGACGCGCGCATCTCGATGTTCGAGGCCTTCGGCTACGCACTGCGCGAGGTCGAGCGCGAGTACGAGGGCGACAACCAGCTGCTGACCGAACACGCGATGCTCGACGACAACGGCGACGGCGAGGGAAGCCGCGAGACCGACGGTCTGGAGGGCGACGGCGCGCTGGCCCGCACGGTCTTTCTGAGTTCGGTCGGAGGTGCGGCCGGCGATGCGGCGGTGTCGCCCGCGCTCCAGGCGCTGCACGACGAGAAGGCCGCGATCGAGGCGCAGATCGCCGAGTTGCGGCGGGTGAAGGCCCAGCTGTCGCTGGAGCGCTACGAGGACGAACTGGAGGCGCTGCTCGTCGAGCTGGCGCTCAAGAACCGGGAGATCAGGGCGGCGGGGGGGAGCGGGTAACGCGATCTCTCCGATTGGCAGCGACAACCGTCCCGGCCAGGGCCAGCACCGCCGAGGGGACGAACAGGATCCCGATGGTGAATAGCCCCAGCACCACGATGATCCCGTAGAGCCCACAGGACAGGAGTCGCAGGCAGAACGCTTCGCCCCAACGCTTCGCGAATAACGGTATCACGGCGGCAATCACGGGGATTAGAAGCACGGGTGACGGGCGGTTGGCAAAGAGCGCGCCGATCGCGACTCCTGGCAGGGCGAACGCGGCGGCTGTCACTACGTAGACATCGAGACCGGGCCTTGCGTCCGGAAGCCAACGCCTTTTCACAGGCAACGTCCGCTCTCACCCGCGGCCAGGTCGGTGTGGAGGTCCAAGGCGGTCATGGCGAGTTTCCTGTGGATGAGGCATCGCAAGACGATTGTCGCTTTGATCAAGTCATCGCAAGGCGACGGCTGGAGATTGCGGTGCCACATGGAACGCCTATCGTTCACCGATCATCGCGAAAACCCCACTCTCTAAACGCCAGAAGCCACACGGGATTGCTGAAGCGATGCGATCAAGACGATGGCTGATCCGGTGCACTCTGCTGACACTTGCCGGGTTGGCCTGCCAGTCGTGTAGACCGGACGCCGGAGACGTACTGCATCCCACGCCGGAGAACGTCCCGGCGAACTCGTCGCTCATCGTGGATGACACGCTGCCAGGAGATCTGTCGGCAGCTGCGCTGGACCGCTGGCGAGAGGCCAAGGATGGCCTCCTTGCCGCGTCCGCTCGCCTCTGGATTGGGAGCGATCAGGAAGGCCCTGAACTCTTCGGCCGTGTGCGCGACGTCGCGATCGACGACGCCGGCAACATTCTTGTCCTCGATGAGCAAACCAGCGATGTCCGCGTCTTCGCGCCCGATGGCAGGCATCTTCAGACGTTCGGCGGCCCTGGTGAGGGACCGGGTGAACTGGCGGAAGCCACCGCAATTCAATGGCTCGCCGACGGTCGGTTGCTCGTTCTCGGCAGACCTCGGCGCGGCAACCTGTTTGAGCGCACACCGACCGGCTTTCGGGTTGTCCGCCAGCTGGACGTCATGGTGGACGCGCCCGAAGCCGCATGTGCGAATGACCCGACCCATGTATTCGTGGCCGGCGGTACTGGTGCTCAGCGTTCAGCCGTCCACAGGGTTGACGTCGAAACCGGGCAACTCGTCAATCATGTCGGGACCGGCTATCTCTTTGACGATTGGGCCGTTCGCGGCGTTATCGCGACCGGTGTCGTCGCATGCTTCGACAGCTCGACAACAGGGCCGCTCGTAGTCTACGCATCGGAGTTACTTCCTTTCGTGCGAGCCTACGGTGCCGGTGACGGGCTGCCGCTTTGGGTGGCCCGACTGGAAGGTTTCGCGCAAACCCGGGTGGTCTCTCCGGGTTCCGATGGCATTGTCGTGTGGAACGACCATATCCGAGACGAGGTGTCGTACATTCAGCCGCTGCCGCCAGCGCATCTGATCGTACAGACAAGTCGTCTTGCCCCTTCCGAGCGGGACCCGTCATCGGTGCGTACGTACCTTGTCGACGCGCAAACGGGATCGGGTGCTCTGATCTCGGATGAGTTGGGTCATGTTCTTGCAGTCAGTGCGGACGGATTCGTTTTCCTGCACAATCACCCATTCCCACGGTTGGAGGTACGAGACAGGTGAAGCGATCGGTCTGTGGGGTCACCGGCAAGGGTCGCTCTCACCCACCGCGCGGTATTCGACGTTCTCCAGCCCTTCGAAGTCGGCGTCCTGGGTCCAGAGTGTGGCATCCTCGGAGCGCGCGGTCGCCAGGATGATGCTGTCCGCCATCGGCAACCCCGATTCCGCACTGAGTTCGGCGGCCGCAATAGCGAGATTCGCGTCGAGGTCCACAACCCGTCCGCGCTGCATCTGCGCGACGGCGTAGAGTGCAGCACCAAGGTCCCGCTGGAGTCGGATGCGCTTGAAGACGTCGAAGAGGGTGATACCCGGAACGACGAGACGTTCCGTATCGGCGATTGCGTCAGCAAACTCGCCGGCGTTGGGACCGTCGCCGAAGTACTCCAGCCAGGCTGACGAGTCGACGACGTTCATACGCGGTCTCCGTCGCGAGGCACCGTGGTATCGATGCCCCGCACGAACCCCCGCGCGGCCTCGATCGGCTCCAGCGGGACCAGCTCCACTCGCCCCTTGAACGGAAGCGCCTGCATTCTCTGGCCGGGCATCAGATCAAGTTGTTCGCGGACATCCTTGGGGATCACGACCTGGTAGCGAGCCGAAATCGTCACGACGGTCATGGCAAGTCTCCTGCGAAAAGGGATACTACAAGACAATATGGTCATCAAACAGGATATCGCAAGACGATTGTAGCTTTGATCAGATATTCGCAAGACGATCACACCAAGCGGACGGCTTGGCCGAGCACGAAGGACCGCCACATTGGCGACCGTGGGCCGACCGTTACACCTTTGGGGATGGCCGACTTTCTCGCTTCCGCTCGTTCGCCCGTCCGCGTAGCACCGCGTCGTGCCGGCGGGAGTTGGCTGGTGCCGCGCTGGCTGGGCGCAGTCGCGTTCGCGCTGCTTTGGATGGCCGCCGGCGCAGCCGCCGCCACGGCCCAGGAAGCCGACGGTTACGCCGACCTGCGCGCGGGCCGCTACGCGGAGGCCGTCCGCGCACTGAGACCCGCCGCGCGCGACGGGAACGCGGCCGCGCTGGCCGGGTGGGTGACCGCGCTCCGCGAGACCGGAGACTACGAGGGCGCGGTCCGGGCCGCCGAACGAGGGGTGGCAGACGGGGTGGCGGGCGCCCGGGCGCTGCACGGCGCTGCCCTGCTGGACCTGGGACGGGTCGCCGAAGCCCGGGACGTGCTTGAGGAAGGGGCCGGCGAGGCCGGTGAGTCCGGCGCCCGGGCAAGGGTTGAACTGGGGATCCTGGAATACCGCTACGGCGACCGCGGCCGTGCCCGCGCGATCTTCGACGGCTTCATCGACTACTACAACCGCGCCGCCGCACTCACGGCGGCCGAACTCACGGCGGTCGGGCGGGCGCTGATTCACCTGTCCCGCTGGGACTACGAGTACGCGCACGACGCCCTGCGCGCCCTGGACGAGGCCATCGCGGCCGGTGCGCGCGACCACACGGCCCAGCTCGCGGTCGGCACCCTGTTCGTAGAGCGCTACGACGCCCGGCAGGCCGCGGACGCCTTCGAGCTGGTGCTCGCCGAGAACCCCGCCCACCCGGAAGCGCTCCTCGGACTGGCCCGCGTCGCACGGCTGGAAGGCGGCGGCAACCCCGCAGCGGCGCTCGAAGCCGCGCTCGAGACGAACGCCGACTTCGCGGCCGCCCGTACGCTGCTGGCACGCATGCGCCTAATGGACGGGAACCGAGGGGACGCGCTCGCAGCGGTCGACCGCGTGCTCGACGTGAACCCCGCCCACCTGGAAGCCATCGGCACGAAGGCCGCAATCCTGCACCTCGCGGGAGACGACGCCGGGTTCCGCCAACTCATGGACCGGCTGCGCGCGCTGACCGACGCGCCCACAGCGCCGCTCATCGTGCTCTCCGAACTCGCCGCGGACCACCGGAAGTACGAGGACGCGCTGGACTTCGCCCGCCAGGCGAGCGAGGCCGATCCCGCCAGCTGGCGCGGTTGGGGACTCATGGGACTGAACCAGGTCCGTCTGGGACGGGTCGACATCGGGCGGACGAACCTGGAACGGGCGTTCGCGGGCGATCCCTTCAACCTGTGGTTCAAGAACACGCTGGACCTGCTGGACACCTTCGGCGAATACCGCGTCATCGAGACGCCGCACTTCAGCCTGGTCCTGCACGAATCCGAGGCCGAACTGCTTGCGCCGTACATGGAGGCCGTGGCCGAACGCGCGTACGCGGAGATGTCGGAGCGCTACGGCTACGCGCCGGAAGAGCCGATCCGGGTCGAGGTCTACCCGCGGCACGCCGACTTCTCCGTGCGAACGGTCGGACTGGTCGGAATCGGGGCGCTCGGTGTGAGCTTCGGGCCCGCGCTCGCCATCGACTCGCCCGCCGCGCGCGGACGCGGCGAATTCAACTGGGCCTCGACGCTGTGGCACGAGATCGCACACTCCTTCCACATCGGCGTGTCGGACAGCGAGGTGCCGCGCTGGTTCTCCGAGGGGCTGGCCGTCCACGAGCAGCGCCTGGCCGACGCCGGGTGGGGTCATCAGGCGGGCGTCAGCTTCGTGCGGTCGCTGGCGTCGGGCGAACTGCGTCCCGTCAGCGAGCTGGACAAGGGGTTTTCGAGCCCGCGGCATCCGGGCGAGGTGCGCGACAGCTACTACCAGTCGTCGCTGGTGTTCGAAGTGATCGAGGAGCGCCACGGTTTCCCGGCCATCGTGGCCATGCTGCGGGCGTACCGGGACGGCGCCTCCAACGAGGAGGCGTTCGAACGCGCGCTGGGCGTGCGCCTGGAGGACTTCGACGCCGACTTCGAGGACTTCCTGAACGGGCGCTTCTCGGCGGCGGCCGCCGCGGTGGGCGGCGACGCGGGCGGAATGGCCGCGCCGGAAAACCCGCTCGCGGTGCCGGATATCGCGACCCTGGAGGCCGAGGTCGCGCGTAACCCGCGCCGGTTCGTGCCCCGCATGGCGCTCGGGCAGGCTCTGTTCCGGGAAGGGCGCGGGGCCGAAGCGGCGGAGCACTTCGAGGCCGCGCTCGAGTTGTTCCCGCAGTACGGCGGTCCCGACGGCGCGCACTGGTTCCTGGGGCGTATCCGCGCGGAAGAAGGCGACACCGAGGCGGCCATCGCGCATTACCGTGCGTTGCTCGCACTGAACGAGAGCCACTACGACGCGCGGCTGGCGCTGGGGAGCCTGCTGAGCGGGGACGCGGGCGGCGCTGATGAGGCAGCCGCGGCCGGCCGGGTCACGGGCAGCGAGGGCGCGACGGTCGCGGACCCGGAGGCCGCGGCCGAGGTCCTGCGCCACGTTCCGCACATCCACCCGTACGAAATCGAGGACCACGAACGCCTGGCCGCGCTGATGGAGCGGGTCGGGGACCTCGACGGCGCGATCGCCGAGCGTCGGGCGGTCGTCGCGCTCGATCCCGTGGACCGGGCGGCGGCGCATTTCCAGCTGGCCCGACTGCTGCACCGAAGCGGGGACGCCGCCGCCGCCCGCAGCGCGGTCCTCGCGGCCCTGGAGATCGCGCCCAACTACGAGGAAGCGCTCGACCTGCTGCTGGAACTGCGGCGTGGGAGGCCGGGGCCGTGAGGTGGGCGGGCTGGGCGATCCGGTCGCGCCGGGTCCGGGCCGTGAAGCGGCGAAGCCTGGCCGGCGCGATGGGCGAAGCCATGGTCGCAGGGGCCGCTCTGCTGATTCTTCCCCTCGCAGCCGGGGTCATTCGGTCGCCGGAGGGCGCGACGGTCGCCGCCGCGCCGGGGGCTTCGCCCTCCTACTCCCTACAGACATTCCTCAACGTGCCCTACGACGGCAGCTATACGTTCGTGCGCGTGCGCTTCAACAGCGCCCGGCGCGGCTTCGGCGGGGGATTCGGGCGCGGCGGCGGACCGGGATGGGCGCACGACTACCCGTACGCCGACGACAACTTCATCAAGATCCTGGACGAGGTGACCCTCTTGGGGCCGAACACCGAGGGCACCAACATCATCGACGCGGACGACCCCGATCTGCAGCGATACCCGATCGCGTATGTCTCCGAACCCGGCGAGTGGGCGCCGACGCAGGCGGAGGTCGACAACATGGCCGACTACCTGCGCAAGGGCGGGTTCCTGATCCTCGACGACTTCCGCGGGCAGCGCGAGTGGAACCGGGTGGAGGCGATCTTCAACGTGATCCTGCCCGGACACCGGTTCCGGCAGCTGGAGCTGGAGGAGCCGATCTTCAATTCGTTCTTCCAGATCGAGACGCTGGACCTGCCGCCGCCGACCTTCCGGCAGTACACGCCGCTGTTTCTGGGGCTGCACGAGGACGACGACCCGGACGGGCGTCTCATGGTCGTTGCGAACCTCAACAACGACATCGGGGACTACTGGGAGTTCTCGGACAGGGGCTACTACCCCATCGACCTGTCGAACGAGGCGTACAAGTTCGGCGTCAACTACGTGATCTACGCGCTGAATCGGTAGGGGCGGCACGCCGCTGCCAACAGATCCGCACGGCCGGCTGTCATCACGGCAGATGCGCAGCTCCGCGCCTGTCCGGCCCACACGCTACAGATTAGGTTGTTTCTCCCGGCGTCGCGCCATAACGGATCGCGTCTCGGGCACGCACCGCTGACCGCAATCCACTGTCACCCGCACCCCCCGCCAACCGTGAACGAAACCGCGACAACCGTGAACGAAACCGCGACGGCCGCCGCCGAGCCGATGGCCGACGTGGCGCTCGCCCGCCGCATCCAGGACGGGCGCGAGAAGATCCTCTCCGAGGTCCGCAAGATCATCATCGGCCAGGAGGAAGCGGTCGATCAGGTCCTGCTCACCCTCTTCGTGGGCGGCAACAGCCTGATCGTGGGAGTCCCGGGCCTGGCCAAGACGCTTCTGATCCACACCGTCTCGCGTGTGCTCGATCTGGACTTTTCCCGCATCCAGTTCACGCCGGACCTGATGCCGTCGGACATCACCGGTACGGACATCATCCAGCAGCGCGAGGACGGCAGCCGTGGGCTCGACTTCGCACCCGGACCGATCTTCGCGAATGTGGTGCTGGCCGACGAGATCAACCGCACGCCGCCGAAGACGCAGGCCGCGCTGCTGGAGGCCATGCAGGAGCACCGGGTCACCGTGCAGACCAACACCTACGAACTCGACCCTCCCTTCTACGTCTTCGCCACCCAGAACCCGATCGAGCTCGAGGGGACGTACCCGCTGCCCGAGGCGCAGCTGGACCGGTTCATGTTCCACATCCGCATGGACCACCTGGACGAGGACGAGGAGATGGAGGTCGTGCGCGAGACCACCGACGAGGTCGAGCCGGAGCTGAGCCCGGTGGTGTCGAAGGAGGACATGATCGCGTTCCAGTACCTGGTGCGGCGGGTGCCGGTGGCCGAACCGGTCATGCGCTACGCGGTGAACCTCGTGCGGGCCAGCCGGCCGAACCCGAACGGGAGCCACGACTTCGTGAAGAAGTGGGTGTCGTACGGGGCAAGCGTTCGGGCCGCTCAGTACCTGATCCTCGGCGGCAAGGCGCGCGCCCTCACGCACGGGCGCCTGACGGTCAGCTTCGACGACATCCGCGCGCTGGCCCTGCCGGTCATGCGGCACCGCATCCTCACCAACTTCCACGCCGAATCCGAAGGACGCACGACCGAGGAGCTGGTCGCGATGCTGTTGGACGCGGTCCCGCTTCCGCAGTCCGGAATGTAGGGAACGGTCGCGTGACCCGCCCCGTCGTCACTCCACTGCCGGCGTTCGCGGCGTCCGGGTCGGCATGAGCACCTCGTCCGTGGCCAGGATGTCCTTCCTGGACCCCACGGTCCTCGCAAGGATCGACAACCTGGAGCTGCTTGCGCGCACCGTCGTGGACGGGTTCCTGCAGGGGATCCACCGTTCGCCCTACCTCGGCGTGAGCATGGATTTCGCGGAGCACCGGCCGTACATGCCGGGGGACGACATCCGCAGGATCGACTGGCGGCTCTACGCACGCACCGACCGCTTCTACATCAAGCAGTTCGAGGCGGAGACGAACGCCGACGTGGGCTTCCTGCTCGACGTGTCGGCCTCGATGGGCTACGGCTCCGGAGAGACGAGCAAGCTGGACTACGCACGGTTTCTGACCGCCAGCCTGGCCTACTTCTCCGCGGGACAGAAGGACCGCGTGGGGCTGTACGCCTTCGACGACGACGTCGTGGAGCATGTCCGGCCGTCGGCCGCCCACCTGGACAAGGTTCTGTACGCGGCGGCGCGGGTGAAGGCGGAGCGGGAGGGCGGATGGGACAAGCCCCTCGCGCGGGTCGCGAACACCTTCCGCCGCCGCGGCATTCTGGTCGTGGCATCGGACTTCTACGCCGACCCGGACGAGATCTCGTCGGCGCTGGGGTTCTTCCGGGCGCAGGGCCACGATGTGGTCGCGTTTCACATCCTGGATCCCGCCGAGATCGACTTCCCCTTCGCGCAGGCTTCCAACTTCCAGGACCTGGAGACGCACGAGGTCCTACAGGTGGTGCCGGAGAAGTATGTCGAGGACTACCGGGGCCACGTGCGCACCCATATCGACGAGCTGGGCAAGCTCTTCGGGAGGCATGGGGTGGACTACGTCCTCCTCAATTCGGGGAAACCCCTCGACGAAGCCCTCTATGCGTATCTCACATTCCGGCAGAAGTCCGTGAGGGCCCCGCGGTGAGGGTTGGCACGGCCCGGGCGGTGCAATAGTCACGTGGGCTTCCTCACGCCGCTGTTCCTGATCGCGCTGGCGGCACTCGCGATCCCCGTCCTGATCCACCTGACGCGCCAGGAGCGGGGCAAGCCGATCCGCTTCCCGTCGCTGATGTTCCTGGAGCGGATCCCCTTCGAGGAGACGTCGCGGCGCCGGATCCGCCACTGGCTCCTCCTCATGATCCGGCTGGCCGCGCTCGCGCTGCTGGTCGCGGCGTTCGCGCGGCCGTTCGTGCGGGGAGGAACACTCGCGTCCATCGGCGGCCCCGGCCCGGAAGAGGTGGTGATCCTGCTGGACCGGTCCTACTCGATGGAGCTTGGCGACAGCTGGAGCGACGCGGTCGCGCACGCCAGATCCGTCGCCGGCGCGCTCAGGCCACAGGACCGCGCGTCGCTGATCGCCTTCGCCGAAGCGCCCACCCTTGTGCACCGCTCCGTGAGCGATCCCGCGCGTCTGGTGGCCACGCTGGACACCCTCCGGCCCGGCTCCCTCGCCACGCGCCTCGCGCCCGCCGTGAAGCTCGCGGCGACGACGCTCGCGGCCTCCACCCTGTCACGTCACCGCGTGGTGCTGATCAGCGACTTCCAGCGCACGGGGTGGCAATCCGATCCGGACGCCACGCTTCCGGACGCGGTAACGGTCGAACCGGTCGTGATCGGCGAAGCGGACGCCGAGAACCTCGTGCTGACCGACCTGGCGCTTCGCCGCGAGTCGGCGGGAGGGCGCGAACGGGTGACCGTCGAGGCGCGCCTCGTCAATTCGGGCGCGGCGGAGACCACCACACAGGCGTCGCTGTCCATCGACGAGACGGAAGTGGCCACATCCACCATCACGGTGCCCGGCGACGGCGCCGCGCCGCTTCGCTTCGCGCCGTTCACGCTGACGGAGGCGTTCACCCGGGGCGAGGTGCGCATCGCCGAGTCCGAGGGCACCGGACTGCGGGCCGACAACGCCCTTGGCTTCGTGGCCTCGCCCGGCGGTGACCTCGCCGTCCTCGTCGTCGACCCCCTGGGCACGGGCGATTCCAACCTTTACCTGCGCGGCGCCCTGGGCATCGCGGAAGGCGCGGGCTTCACGACGACGGTGCTGCGCGGCAGCCCGAGCGCCGAACAGCTCGGAGCTGCGGACGTGGTCGTCCTGAACGGCGGCCCGTTTCCTGGCGGTGACGCCGGGGACCGCCTCCGCGCCTTCGTGGAAGACGGAGGCGGGCTGCTGATGGTGCTCGGCGAGCGAAGCACGGTTCCCGCCGTGCACGCCGACTTCCTCCCGGCCACGGTCGGGGCTGTGTCCGATGCGGCGGGGGAACGCAGGCTCGGCTTCGTGGACTACGACCACGCGGTCTTCGAGGCGTTCCGGGGACCGCGATCCGGAGACTTCTCGCAGGCTTCCTTCTACCGCACGCGCTTGCTTGCGATCACCGACGGCCAGGTGGTCGCGCGTTTCGCCGACGGCACCCCCGCCCTGGTGGAGGGGCGCCCCGGCCGGGGACGCGTGCTGGTGTGGGCGACGGGCGTGGACCGCTTCTGGAACAACCTCCCGCTGCAGCCCGTGTACCTGCCGTTCATGCACAGGATCACCCGTTACCTGGGCGGGCGCGGCGAAGCACCGGCGTGGCACGTGGCCGGCTCGACCGTAAACCTTGCCGCGCTGGCCGAGGCGGCGGGTTCGGTGGAGATTCCGGCGGGTGCCGTGGCAATGGAGCCCGGGGGCGGGGCCGTCGCCGTGGACCCCGCGAACTCGCTGCTCAGGCTGGACAAGCGCGGTATCTGGGAGATCCGCCCACCGGGTCAGCGCCCGGATCATCCGCTGGCGCTCGCGGCGAACGTGGACATCAGCGAATCGGATCTGGCGAAGATCGACGTGGACGAATTCCTTGCGGCGGTCGGAGGCGGGACTGCCGCCGAGTTGGCACAGGCAGGCCCGGAGGCCACCTTGGAGGTGCGGGAAGAGGACTTCGAGAAGCGGCAGTCGTTCTGGCGCTACTTGCTTGCGGCGGCATTCCTGCTGATGGTCTCCGAGACGGTGTTGGCCAACCGTCTGTCACGGGACAGAATCAAAGAGGCGGCGGGAGGCGCGCGGGTCCGGCGCCCGCGGGCGGCAAAGTCGGAGTCGTAACCGATTCCGTGACAGACCGAAGGGGGGGAAAGATGTCCGTAGCCGAGAACTGGCGCTCCAGGGACCGCATTCTCCGCGTCGTGCGGCGGGTCCGCCGCCGCTGGCGGCTCAAGCTCCTGCTGCGGGGCCTGGCCCTGACCCTGGCGGGCGCCCTCGTGACCTTCCTCGTGTCGGCATCCACCCTCGAGTTTCTGCGCTTCAGTCCGGAAGCGGTCACCGCTTTCCGGATCGTCCTGTGGCTGGTCGTCGTCTTCTTCCTGGTTCGATCCGTCTTCTGGCCGCTGTTCCGCCGCATTTCCGACGAGCGCGTGGCCCTGTACCTGGAAGAAAACGAGCCTTCCCTGCAGGCTCGCGTCCTGACGGCGGTGGAGTCGGCCGGCAACGCCGACGACCTCGAGCGTTCCCCGCTGCTTCAGGAAGTCGTCAAGCGCGCCGTGCGGGAATGCCGCCGCATCGACTATGGCGGCCGGATCGAACGCCGGGCCATTCGTCGCTCGGCCGGGGCGCTCGGCGGGCTCACGCTGGCGTCGGTCGCCATCCTCCTCCTGGGCCCGGGCTTCCTTCGCCACGGCATGTCCGCGCTCTTCCTCCCGAACCGCCCGGCGGAGTCCGTCAACCCCTACAGCGTCGCGGTGACGCCCGGCGACACGACCATCTCGCGCAACTCCGATTTCATGGTCGCCGCCGCGCTGCACGGCTTCGCCGCCGACGATGTCGTGCTGTACACGCGCGAAGAGGGCACGAACGGCTTCGCGGCCACGCCCATGATCGAGGACGGCACGGGATCCTGGGAGGGACTCCTGCTGAACGTCGCCGAGGCGACGACATACTACGTCGAGGCGAACGGCGTGCGTTCGGGGACCTTCACCGTCGGCGTCGCGGACCTTCCGGCGGTCGACCGCCTGGAGATGGTGTACCACTTCCCGCGCTACACGGGCCTGGCGCCGCGCCGCTTCGAGTACGGCGGCGACGTTGCGGCCCTGGCCGGGACGAGGGTCGAGATCACGGTGACGCCCACGATCGTCTCGCCGGGCGCCCTGATGGTGATGGACGCGGGCGACACGATCGCCATGGCAGCCGGCCCGGAAGGCACGTTCGGCGGGTCCTTCACCGTACGCGACGAGGGCTTCTACGGCATCCGCTTCCAGACCCACGACGGCACGTGGGTCACGGGGGCGCCGGACTACCGGATCGACGTGCTCTCGGACCAGGGACCGTCGATCTCGTTCAGCAAGCCGGGACGCGACACCGACGTGAGCGCGATCGAGGAGGTGTTCATCGAAGCGCGCGCCGACGACGACCTGGGGGTCGCGGAGGTGCTCCTGGTCTACAGCGTGAACGGTGGACCGTCCGATACCGTGAGCGTGCACGCGTCCGGCGGAGCGCCGATCACCGAGGTGACGGCGGGCCACACGCTCTTCATGGAGGACTACGAGCTGGAGACCGGCGACCTCGTGGCGTACCACGGGATCGCGCGTGACAACGCCCCCTCGCCCCGCGAGGCCCTGACGGACATCTACTTCCTCAAGGTGCGGCCCTTCCGCCGCGACTTCCGCGAGGCCGAGGGCGGTGGCGGCGGGGGTGGTGGGGGAGGTGGGGGTGGCGGCATGGATCAGGACCTTTCGGCGATCCAGCGCCAGATCATCGCGGCCTCGTTCAACCTCGTACGGGACCGCGACAGCTATACGCCGGACGTGTGGGAAGAGAACGTCGTCAGCGTCGCCCTGAACCAGGAGCGGCTGCGGGAGCAGGTCGAAACGCTGCGGCAACGGATCGTGAACCGCGGCATCGCCGGGGCGGATGAGACCTTCGAGCGGATCGCCGAGACCCTGCCCATCTCCGTCGAAGCGATGTCCGACGCCATCGATTCGCTGCGCGCTCTGAGTCCCGGAGGCGCCATCGCGCCCGAGCAGCGCGCGTTGCGGCAGCTGCAGAAGGCCGAGGAGACGTACGAGCGCTTCGTTTCGCTTGACAGGCAGCAGCAGGGTGGTGGTGGTGGCGGGGGCCAGCAGGGTCCCAGCGCCGAGGACCTCGCCGACCTGTTCGAACTGGAGACCGATGCGCTCCGCAACCAGTACGAGACCGTCCAGCGAAGCCAGCAGGAAAGCGCCGACCAGGGTGTGGACGAGGCGCTGGAGAAGCTCCGCGAACTGGCCCGGCGCCAGGAGCAGGAGCTTGAGCGACAGCGGCTCAGGGCCTCGGCCCAGCAGGGTGGCGGGGGCGGTGGGAGCCAGGCTGCGCGCGACCTGGCGGACGAAGCGGAAGAAGCGGCTCGGCAGCTGGAACGCCTGTCGCGCGAGTCGGGCGACCGCCAGCTGGAGGAGGTCGCGCGGGGATTGCAGCAGGCGGCGGACGCCATGCGCCGATCCGCGGCGAACCGGGGCAACACCGGCGTCACGGAGGCGCGTTCGGCTCTGGACCGTCTGCGCGACGCGCGGGACCGCCTCGAAAACGTGCAGGACGATCGCCTGGAACGCGACCTCGCGGACGCGCGCGAGCGCGTGGACGAACTGTCGCGCCAGCAGGAGGACGTCCAGAACCGCATGGCCGCGATGCGGCGGGCGGGACAGCCGTCGGCGGACCAGGTCGGACGGATCAACGACGCCAAGGAGGACATGGCCGAGGAGATCGGCGACCTCCTGACCCGGCTGGACCAGCTCGGAGCCAGCGCCAGGCGTGACGGGGCGGCCGGGGCCAGGCAGCTGGAGGAAGCCGCGCAGACGATCCGCGAGACGCAGTTGCGCGAACGGATCCTCTGGTCGCGCAGCCTGGTGGGACGCCGGGGCCAGGAGGAATACGCCGAGGCGTTCGAAGACCAGAACGCACAGGCCATACAGTCGCTTGCAAACCGGCTGGAGGAAGCGGCCGAGGCGGTTGGTGACAGAGCCGCCGAAGACGGGGCCACGGAGGCGCTCGAATCCGCGCGGGATCTGATGAGGAGCCTCGAGTCGATGGAACGCCGGGCGCTCAACGAGGCGCGCGGTGACCAGGCCAACCCGCAGGAGGGCAACCCGCAGGAGGGGAGCCAGCAGGAAGGCGAGGGCAATCCGGGCCAGCGTACCGGCGAGGGCGGCGAGCGTACCGGCGATCCCGGGCAGCGTACCGGCGAGCGCGCGGGCGATCCCGGCACAAGAACCGGCGCCCCCGGGCCCAGGGACTACGATCTCGACCGCACGGGCGCCGGCGGACCTCGCGCATTCGACCCCGACGCGATCCGGCAGATGCGCAGGGAGATCCGCGAGCGCATCGGCGAGTCCCGGGCCCTGGCCGGCCTCATCGAGCGTGCCGGCGCGGACCCCCGCGAACTTCAGGCCATGATCGACGCGATGCGCCTCCTGGACCGGCAGAGCACCTACGCCGACCCTGAAGAGGTGCTGCGGCTGCAGAGCGAACTCGTCCAGACGATCAAGCAGCTCGAGTTCCGTCTGCGGCGCGAGTTCGCCGCCGGCGACGAGGAGCAGATCTTCCTCTACCAGTCCGGCGACGTGCCCGAGGAGTACCGCGCTCTGGTGGAAGAGTACTATCGGGCGCTCTCGCGCGACGAAGGCAGCCGCGCCCGCGACGGTGCCAACCGGGGGAGCGGCAACGGAAACAACCCGTCGTGACGGGCACGTCGAGCGCGGCCCCCGGGACGCGAAACATCGACCTGTCAGCACACATCGCCGCGCCGCCCGAGGCCGTGTGGCGCGCCCTTTCGGAGGGTGACCGGCTGGCCAGCTGGTTCTCTCCTCTCGCCTCGGTCGTCCCGGGCGAAGGCGGCACCGTCACCGTGGCCTGGGCGGAGGGGGCGGAGTGGACGAACTTCATTTCGGTGTGGCGTCCCTCCGAGCACCTGCAGCTCGTCGACAATCCGCCCGACGAAGCCCCCGCGGAAGGCGCCGTTCCCATGGTCCTCGACTACCACCTGGAGCCGCGCGACGACGGAACACGCATGCGCCTCGTCAACTCTGGGCTGTTGGACAGCAAGGACTGGGACGACACGTTCCACATGATGACCAACGGCTGGCGCTTCTTCCTGTGGAACCTGAAGCACTACCTGGAGCGCCACCCGGACACGCTCCGCACGATGATCAGCGAGCGGCCCTGGGTGACGGGGAAGCGCGAAGACGTCTGGGACACGATCTTCGGGGCGGGCGGCCTCGGGACCGCGCCTGCACGCCCGGGCGACGCGTTCAGCCTTCGCCTCGACGACGGTACGGTGCTGGAGGGAACAACCATTCTGTCCGACCGACCGTGGGCCTTCGCCGGCATGGTGAAATCGCTGAACGACGGCGTTCTGCATGTGGAAATGGAAGGGTCGGGCGAGCGATGGAAGATGGGGGTTTGGCTTTCGGCCTATGGATTGGAAGAAGAGCGATGCAAAGAAATCGGCGCGGCTCTCGCGCAAACGACATCGAGGCTGTTTCCCGGAGAGGATTGAGGCTCGCAACCGTGCAACGGAGCGTTCGTCTGCTCCTGGCAACCGCCTTCGCCCTCACGGCCCACCCCCTCCTGGCCCAGGACGCGGACGAAGACGACCCCCACCCCCAGCAGGAGGGCCTCCCCCTCGCCCCCGGGCGCACCATCTCCACCAGCTTCACCGAAGGCTCGTGGATGTCGGTCGACGTCAGTCCCGACGGCCAGACACTGGTCTTCGACTTCCTCGGCGACCTCTACACCCTGCCGATCACCGGGGGCACCGCCTCGCCGCTCACCCGGGGCATGGCCTTCGACGGGCAGCCGCGGTTCAGCCCCGACGGCACCCGCGTCGTCTTCACCTCCGACCGCAGCGGCGGTGAAGGGATCCACATCATCTCGCTGGACAGGAGCGACACGGTCCAGGTCACGCAGGGCAAGTCGAGCTCCTACCAGTCGCCCGAGTGGACCCCCGACGGCGACTACGTGATCGCCACCAAACAGACGCCCGGACAGGGCAAGCTCTGGCTCTACCACGTCGACGGCGGCACCGGAATCCAGCTCATCGACGAGCCCGCCAACCGCCGCACCACCGGTGCCGCCTTCGGCGCGGACGGACGCTACATCTGGTACGCGTACCGCACCGGCAGCTGGGAATACAACTCCGGCATGCGCCAGTACCAGCTGGCCGTCTACGACCGCGAGACCGGCGAGTCGGCCACCCGCTCGTTCCGCTACGGCGGCGCCTTCCGCCCCACCATCAGCCCCGACGGGCGCTGGCTGGTCTACGGCTCCCGCCACATCGCCGACACGGGCCTGCGCATCCGCGACCTCGACACCGGCGACGAGCGCTGGCTCGCCTTTCCCGTCCAGCGCGACGACCAGGAGTCCCGCGCCACGCGCGACGCCTACCCCGGCATGTCCTTCACGCCGAACTCGGATGCCGTAATCGCCTACTACGGCGGCGGCCTGTGGCGCGTCCCCATCGACGGCTCGGACCCCACGCCCATCCCCTTCCGCGTCGATATCGACATGGCGATCGGCCCGGAGGTCGATTTCGACTACCGCATCGAAGACACCGAGACCTTCGTCGCCAAGCAGGTGCGGGACGCGGTGCCGTCGCCAGGCGGCGACCGCATCGCCTTCTCGCTGCTCGCCAGCGTGTACGTCATGGACTGGCCCGGCGGGACGCCCGAACGGCTCACCGAGTCGCAAGCCAACGAGCACATGCCCACCTGGTCGCCCGACGGCGAGGACATCGCCTACACCACCTGGGACGACGCCACCGGCGGACACATCTACCGCGTCGACGCAGACGGCGGCGACCCCACCCGCCTCACCACCGCCCCCGCCCTGTACGACACCCCGGTCTGGTCACCCGACGGCGACCGCATCATCGCGGTGCGCGGTCCCGGCCGCGCCTACGACGAGGCCCTGACCCGCGGCGTCCCCGGCGGCGCCGACGACCTCGTCTGGATCCCGGCCACGGGCGGCGACGCCACCGTCATCGCCCCGGCGCGCGACCGCAACCACCACTTCACCGCCAGCCCCGACCGCATCTACGCATACAACCCGGGCGACGGCCTCGTCTCGTTCCGCTGGGACGGCACCGACCGCAAGCAGCACGTGCGCGTGGTGGGCGCGGGTCCGCCGGGATCCACCACCCCGCCCCCCGCGACCCTCATCACCATGGCCCCGCGCGGCGACCAGGCGCTCGCCCGCGTGTACAACCACCTCTACACGGTCACCGTCCCCCTCGTCGGCGGCGATGTCCCCACGATCAACGTCGGCAACCCCGAAAACGCGTCCGTCCCCGCCCGCCAACTCACCGAGATCGGCGGCGAGTTCCCGGCGTGGAGCCACGACGGCCGCAAGATCCACTGGACGATCGGCAACGCGCACGTCGTCTACGACCTCGACGCCGCCCGCGCCTTCGAGGACTCGGTGGCCGCGGCCCGCGAGGCCGACGAGTCGGACCAGTCGGACGACGCCGCAGCAGCAGCCGACGACGACGCCGCAACCGCCCGCGCCGCATCCGCCGCCGACCCCCGCTACACCCCGCAAGAGGTCCGCATCCGCGTCGAATTCCCCCGCGACATCCCCACGGGCGCGGTCGTCCTGTCAGGCGCACGGGTCGTGACCATGAACGGCGACGAGATCCTCGAGAGCGGCGACATCGTGGTGCGCGACAACCGCATCGCCCAGGTCGGAGCCACCGGTTCGGTCACGCCCCCACCCGATGCGGCGGTCATCGACCTCGCAGGCAAGACCATCGTGCCCGGCTTCATCGACACCCACGCCCACCTCAGAGCCCAGATCAACATCCTCCGCACCCAACCCTGGTCCTACGCGGCCAACCTCGCCTACGGCGTGACCACCACCCGCGACCCCCAGACCGGCACCACCGACGTCGTCAGCTACGAGGACCTCGTGCGCGCGGGCCGGATCCTGTCGCCGCGCATCTATTCGACCGGCCCCGGCGTCTTCTCGTCCGAGAACGTGAAGGACCTCGACCACGCCCGGCACATCCTGCGCCGCTACAGCGACTACTACGACACCAAGACGATCAAGATGTACGCCGCCGGCAACCGCGAGCAGCGCCAGTGGATCATCGAGGCGGCGCGCGAGCTCGAGCTGATGCCCACCACCGAGGGCGGGCTCGACACCAAGGCCAACATGACCATGGCGATCGACGGCTACTCGGGCGTCGAGCACAACATGCCGGCCTTTCCGATGTACGCCGACATGGTCGAACTCGTGGCGCGTTCAAACATCGCCTACACGCCCACGATCCTGGTCACCTACGGCGGTCCCTGGGCCGAGAACTACTTCTACACGACCGAGGACGTGCTCGGCGACGAGAAGCTCGCCCGCTTCACGCCCATGGAGGAGATCCTGCAGAAGGCGCTGCGCCGGCCGGGAACGGGACCGGGGCCGTCAGGCTGGTTCCACCCCGCGGTGCACACCATGGACCAGGTGTCGGCGTTCGTGCGCGATGTGATTCGTGCAGGGGGAAGGGCCGGCGTCGGCAGTCACGGCCAGCTTCAGGGGTTAGGGTACCACTGGGAACTGTGGGCGACCCAGGCCGGCGGAATGACCGAGCACGAGGCGCTGCAGGTCGCCACGATCCTGGGCGCGCACTCGCTCGGCCTGGACCGCGATCTCGGCTCCATCGAGGTTGGCAAGCTGGCAGATCTGGTCGTCCTCGACGGCAACCCCCTCGACGACATCCGCAACAGCAACACGGTCGACCGCGTCATGATGAACGGCCGCCTCTACGACGGCGACACCCTGGACCAGGTCTGGCCCGACCAGGTCACGGCCGGGCCGTTCTACTGGCTGCGGGAAGCTCCGCCGGGGCGGTGAGCGCACGGGCCCAGGCCGCGGCACGCCGGCGTTCCGGCAGCCGCCCATGACCAGGCCGCGCACCACCCCCGGCATCGACGTTCTCCTGCGCGGGGGCGGCGCGTCGGACCGCACCCGCGGCACGTCCGACCGCACACGCGCCGCAGTCGCCGGGCTCCGCCATGCTCGTCTGGGACTCATCGCCCACCCCGCCTCGGTCACGTCAGGCCTCGCCTTCTCCGCCGACGCGCTCCGCGCAGCCGGCTTCGACCTGCGCGCCCTGTTCGGCCCCCAGCACGGCGCCCGCGGCGAGAAGCAGGACAACATGATCGAGTCGGACCACTACACAGACCCCGTCACCGGTCTCCCGGTCCACTCCCTGTACGGCGAGGTCCGCAAACCGACCCCCGCCATGCTCGACGGCCTCGACGCCGTCCTCTTCGACCTGCAGGACGTGGGCGTGCGCGTCTACACCTTCGTCTGGACGATGGCGCTGGCCATGGAGGCCTGTGCGGAGGCCGGCGTGCGGTTCGTGGTACTGGACCGCCCCAACCCGATCGGCGGCGTCAGGCGGGAAGGCGCCGTGTTGCGGGCCGGCTTCGAGTCATTCATCGGCCTCCACCCTGTCCCGCTCCGGCACGGCCTGACCTGCGGCGAGCTGGCGCGCTGGCTGAACGCGGAACGCGGCATCGGCTGCGACCTCACGGTCATCCCCTGCGAGGGCTGGCGGCGCGACATGTCCTGGGCCGACACCGGCCTTCCCTGGGTGATGCCCAGCCCCAACCTGCCCACGCCCGATTCCTGCGTGGTCTATCCCGGCATGGTGCTGCTCGAAGGCACGAACATGTCCGAAGGCCGCGGCACCACCCGCCCCTTCGAACTCTTCGGCGCTCCGTGGCTGGACCCGGCGGCCCTCGTCGAGCGGCTCGCCGACGCGTGCCTCCCCGGCGTCGCGTTCCGCCCCTGCCACTTCGAGCCCACCTTCCAGAAGCACGCCAGCGCGCTCTGTGGCGGCGCCCAGCTGCACGTCACCGACGCCGACTCCTTCGAGCCGATCCGCGCTGCCGTCGAGATCCTCATCGCGGTACGCGAACTCGCCCCGCACGACTTCGCCTGGCGCCCACCCCCCTACGAGTACGAAGACACCCTGGCCCCGATCGACATCCTGTGGGGTGGCGCGGAGCTGCGTCAGGGCGTGGACGCCGGCGCGACCGCCAACGAAATCCTGGAAGACGTTGACCGCGAACTGGATGCGTTCGCCGCGTCGGTGGAGCGGTACCTGCTGTACTAGAGAACAGTCGGGAGGAATCCGCCATGAAGGTTGTATACCGCTCGGGATTTACCATGATTCTCGTCCTGGCCACAATCGCCACTGGACTGAACGAAGCTGATGCCCAGCTGATCACCGACGCCGAAACGGTCGAGGCCTGTGAAGTGCTCCTGCTGGGAGCGGGAATCAATGTCCCGGAGTGGCTGGCCTTTGCCAGGACACCGAGCCTCAAGCTGGATCCTGCAGGAAGGCTGCATGTGCAACCGTCCGGCGTCCCGCGGTCGTCAACGTACTCGCCGACAACGGCGACCTGGTACGGACAATCGGTGGAAGCGGCGAGGGCCCGGGCGAATTCACCAGCATCGGCAACTGGGGCTTCGTGGGCGATACGCTGTGGCTCCAGAATTGGCCAATGCTGCACACGTCCTTCTTCGATTCCGCCGGCGCACTCCTCCGGACCGAGGCCGACGATGGTCCCCCGAGTGCCTCGCCCCGGCTATGGAGAACTTCGGTTCCACTTGGCGGAGGACGCGGGCTCTACATCCCTCCGCTCGGTGACACGGACGTTCCGCGAGCAGAACTGCCGATTCTGGTCGGGAGCCGTACAGAGACAGTGCGCGACACCGTGGCCTTGAGGTACAGCTTCACGGGCATGCTCATCGATGGCATCGGCACGTTCGCCTATCAGCCCATCATCATCCCGCCACTCTACCAGGTGCGGCCGGACGGCGATGGTGTGGTGATCGCCGACTGGGAGTCGGATCGCCCCGACCGCGTGATCCTCCACCACTACGACGGCAACGGCCGCGCAGTGCGCGAAACCGTCATCGAAGCAAGTCTTCACCCGGTCTCTGCCAACGCCCGCAGGACGTTTGTCGACGAGGGCGCCCAAAGGGCACAGGGTCCGTACAACGGGGCACGGCGAAGGGGCGAAGACGTACCGGAAAACCTGCGGGATGCAGTCGAGGACGGTCTGCTCCTACCCGAGCACTTCGCCCCCATCCGATCCTTCTTCCTCACCCACGGCGGCAGGATCTGGCTGCAAGACGCAGTCGGGCCAGAGGGCTACCCAGTCGGGCCGGAGGGCTACGGTGCCCAGTGGGTTGTCATTGACCCGGCCGGCGCAGCGGTATTCCGTGTGCTGGCGCCTTCGGAGGTTACCTTCAGGGCCGCCCATGAGAATCGCGTATGGGGGACCGGGGTCACTGATCTGGATGTGCCCTATATCGTGCTCTACGAGCTCGCAGAACCAGGCAGGTGCCGAGCGTAGAATCCTCCCCCCTCAGTCCTGCCCGCCGTCGATCCAGGCTCTCCAGGAATCGACATCCGCACCGAAATCCTCGCCGCTGACAGCCCTCAGGAATGCCAAAACCGGCTCCCGGGTCCTTTCGTGCTCGGCACCCGCATACGCGAGCAGAAGCTCTGGTTCTTCCCGGACCAACTGTGCACCGAATTCCGGGTCGACGTCAGTAGCCACCAGAACATCGAGGGTTTCTCGGAACACAAAAGGTCTGGTGCCCGCAAGGATCGCTGACAGAGGGGCGCTGGCGTCGGACCATTCGACAGGGTCTTTCCTTCGCTTGACCAACCTCTTGAGTACACCCCGGGCCGCCGAACTGACTCGAGCGTGGGGGTCAACCAGCGAAGCTGCCAAAGCGTGCCATGACGTGTCGTCACCGCCGAAGTTCACGAGCACGAGGGTCGCGACCGCCCGCGCGGACCAGGATTCGTCCCTGGCAAGGATCTCGTGGGCGAGACGGCGATCCTCCTCGCCGTCGGCGCCGTCGATAAAGTCCCACACCCGATCCAGCGTCTCGGAGTCGGCACGCATGCGGCTGGCGACGCGACCCGAGGTGTTGAACACTCTGTCAAGGAATCCGCCGCGCGACGGCAAGGCGGTCTCAACCGCACTCAACAGGCGCAGGTCGTCGCCAATAGCCGTCTTCACCATCTGCCAGTTCTCCGGCAGGGCGACTGTCTCATTTCCTGGTGTACGGTGCCTGACCCGCGTGCTGTCTTCCACACCCACGACAACGGTGTAGTGGCTGCCGGATGGCAGGTTCCTATAGGAGAAGGCGCCCGCGTCGGCGAATCCAAGATCCTGTTTCATGGCGACCGCACAAGCACTGAAAGGACGGTCGGGATACAGCTCCTGGATCGCGTCGAACAGTTCCTGGGCCTCCCAGTCCTGCAAGCCGATGAACTCTACGGGGCCTCTCGGCCCGGGGATCACCTGAGCCGTGGTCGGCGACGCCGCCGCGAGCAGCACGATGATTCCGGTCAGCGCACGCAAGCTCTTCATGGGACTCCTATCCTTTCGGGACTCCTGTCCTCTCCGGCCCGGGACTGCAGAAACCTGACGTGCAGAGGGCCACAACTCAACTCACCGGACGCGCAGATCAACCACCAGCGGCAGGTGGTCCGACTTCTCCGTATCCGACTCCAGGATCGCCAGCGCGTCGCGCGCGGCGAGCGACATGTCGGCCGCGTCGAACACAAAGGCCCTGTCGACCTCGAGCACCCCGCCCCGATACAGCAGGTAGTCGAGCCGACCGGGCGAGAACGGATCGTCCCCCCACGTGCTGCGCCAGGTTGCCAGTGAGCGGTCACGGAGCCGTTCCAGGCGGGCGACTTCGAGGTCGTCCCCGCCCACCCCGAGCCCGCGGCGCAGCGCCTCCAGGGGACGGGAGGAACCCACGAGGTTCAGATCGCCGGCCACCACCACACCCGAGTCCGGTCGCTCCACCAGCGCCGCTGCGATCGCACCGTTCAGCGTCGCGGCCTGGAGTTCCCGCAGCCGGTCGCGCGGCGAACCGTCGTAGCCGGCGCTCTGCAGGTCGACGGGCACGAACAGCACATCGACGCCGCCGACGGTCACCCAGGCACCGGTGGCGGACAGGCCGCCCGCTGCCTCAGCGCGCGCCAGCGCCGAGGGCCGGGGCATCCGCGGAGCCTCCGGTTCGTCGCCGACCTCTACCAGCCATTGCTCCAGCGCGCCCGGAGCGTGGTCGATCCGCGCCATTCCAGGTTCGCCCCGGATCGCCAGGCCCCTGGCTCCGACAGCAGTGCGTTGCCGCCCGCCACCCTGCGCCAGGCTCCAGCTCCAGGGACCTTCGCCCCCGCGCAGCGAAATGCCCTCCCCAAAGCGTGCCAGATCCTCCAGGGTGACCGTGTAGTAGACCTCGTCGAGCAGAAGCACATCGGGATTCAGCGCTGCAACAACCCGCTGGAACGCGTCCGCGTTGGCGCGAAAGCTCTGGTCCGACACGTTCCAGACAACGACGCGAAACGCACCCGGAACCTTGGCCACCGCAGCGGCGCCCAGCAAAGGCGGCCCTTCACCCGGCGCGGCCGCAAGCGCATGGCTGAACACCGCCGTCTCGTCCACCAGCGCACCCGCCCGCAGGTAGCGCAGCCTGGCAGCGACCGCACGCCCCGGCCCGACCGGCTGTCGCTGCCCAACGGCCTCGGCAACCGCCGCCCGGTCGAGCCGCACCTCGAACCGGTCGGACGAGTGCGTGGGCGACACCAGCAGCCCCACCCGGGAAGCCGGCTCCACCTCGCCCGCGCCACCCGACCCGATCCGCCGGACCCCCACCCCCGCTCCGTGCCGATCGGCGGCCGGATCACTCTGGCGCGTCAGGATCACGGCCAGGTCGGCGCCGTCCACGCCGCCATACAATCCGCCGGTCCCGGAGTCACCGTCCGCATCCAGCACCAGCTCCACCGAGCCCCGCATGCCCTGCACGTTCACGGTGCCGCCCAGGTCGATCAGGATGTGGAGAAAGCGGGCGTCGTCCTGCACGGCGACCGCGCCAAGGTCCACGGGCGACCCTTCCGGGACATCGCCGACCGCGTCGACCACCGCGGCCGCAACGCCCTCCCAGTCGTCGAACGATCCGTCGGTCCACACGACCCGCGACTCAGCAGTCGGATCGGCGGGATTGCACGCGCCGAGCACCACCACGCCGGCGGCGGCAACGGCAGCTCCGGTCAAGGCCCCGGCCAGTCTATTCGGTGTTCCACCTGACGTGATGATGCGTCCTCGCGGCATCGGTTGACAGCCCGCTCCTGATGGTGTCCCAGACAAGATCCTGCGCCTGCAGCAGACCGATCTCTCCGTTGTCGACCGCCCGGCATGCCGCCCAGATCAGGGCGTCGATGCTAGCCGCGGCCCACGCCGCTGGAAAGTCCGGACGGATGAATCCCTCCTTCGCAGCGCCCCTGACCAGGTTCGTGAACTCGGACATCTGCCGCTCGTAGGCCGCGGCCATCTCCGGATCATCCTGGAGCTCGCCGATCGACTCCAGGAATCGAAAGGATTCGCCTGCGCCCACCACCGCCTGCACGACAAGTCGCAGCGCTTCGGTCGCGCTGCAGGCCCGCGCCGACGCCTGCCGGGCCACTCTGTCCGTCTCGGCGACGGCTTGCCTGCCGAGCGCCCTGACCAACCCGGCGCGGCTGTCAAAGTGACGAAACACCGTTGCACGCCCGACCCGTGCTTCGGTCGCGATCTGTTCGACCGAAGCGCTCGGGTTCGCGGACAGCACCCTGCCCGCCGCCTCGAGGATTCGTTCCGTGGTCCCCAGCGCCATGACTTGAAACTACTACCCATCCGGCAACGGTCGGGAGTCGGCGTTGTACCAGGTTTCGTAGGACGCTTCGATCAAATCCATCCGCCGCGACGGGTCATCGAGGACCACGCCCAGCCAGACCTCGGCCATCTCGTCCTCGCTCTGCCAGCCCCAGGCGATGTCCCGGGGCGGGTCGAAGGGGTTGTCCACGTTGCGGTCGGAGTTGTCCCAGACCCACCATGCGTCGATCCGCGAACCCGCCGGGACGTGGAGCGGCGTGCGCAGGAAGTAGATGTTCTGCCAGCGCAGCCTCCAGTCCTCGATGCCGAAGACCGAGTGTTCGCGACCGTCGGGGAAGGTCACCACCATGCGTGCCTTCGAGCCGACGTAGTGCATGTGCGGCATGGCGTCGAAGAGTCGGAAACCGACGGGGACGTCCATGTGGACGTGGCGGACGTAGGCCGAATCGCCCGCCCGGATGTCCAGGTCCTGCGTGCCGATCAAGAGTCCGTCGATGTACTCGGGAGTCGGCCGGTCGGCGAAGTAGAAGCCGATCCGGCTCTGGTCGACGGTCGCCCGGCCGCTCAGCTTGTAGTGGACCTCGATCACGATGTCGCCGCCCGCCGGCAACCACAGGCCGACTCCCTCGGGGAGCGTGTACGGGTCCGCTCCCGGAGCCCATCCGCCGATCCCGTAGGACAGCTCGTCGGTGTTGTCGTAGGACATGAACGAGCCGGTCCCGAAGACCGAGAACCCGGGCTCGTCGTCTTTTGCGTCCTCCCGTCTCGCCCGGCCGCTGTAGTCGGCGAAGAAGTTGGCGTGGTGAACCACCGTGTGGTCGCCCGCCTGAAAGTCGATGGCCGTAACGGTCCGGTCCCGGCGGAGCCCGGATGGAATGACGAAATAACGGTAGATGTCGTCGCCATCGGCGGGGACCTCGAACGGCTCGACCATCGACAGCACCAGGTCCGGCTGCCCGTGGCGCCACCCGGGATCGGGCAACCGGGGCTCCGGGGCACGGTGACCCGGCAAGCCCTCGGCCGCGTCGCTCGCCGCCCACTCCCGGAACAGCTCGATCTGGGTCCGCGACAGGTAGCGCTCGCCGCGGAAGCGACCGTAGCGGAGTTCGGAGCGCCACGGCGGCATCCGCCCTGCCGCGGTCGCGCGCGCCAGCCTGCGGGCTCGCGTGGACGCCTCCTCGTGGGTGGACAGCGCAAACGGGGCGATGCCGCCCGCCTGGTGGCACTCGACGCAGTTGGCGGCCAGTACCGGCGCGATGTCGCGGGCATAGGTGACCGTCCGCTCGCCAGCACTGCTCCAGGGCACGACGTCGCACCCGACCGGGGCGGTCTCCCGAAGTTCGGCGCGCGGGTCGTGGACCGTGCTGAACGCCTCCCGGAGATGGTGGTTCCGGTCGGAAGGGAGCTGGTCAATCTCCACGTGCCGGTCGTCGATCCGCCCCCGGTACACCAGCCGGTCCGCATCGCTCACCACGAACGCCTCGCCGACCCTGACGGGCCCGAGACGCGCGGCAAGGTCGCCCGACGGGTCGAACAGAACGGGCGCTCGCAGGCCGTACTCGTCGCGGAGCGCCCGCGCATCCGACCACGTGCGGTCGGGGCTGGACACCACCACGTAGAAATCGATGCCCCGCGCTTCCGCCTCGGCGGTGAAGTCGTTCATCTCGGCCAGATAATCCGCCGACACCGGGCACTCGCCGTCCACGAACACCAGGGCGGCCGGACCAGCCCCGTTCTCGTCCCCCAGGGCGCGGATGTTCCCGTCAACGTCCAGGAAGCGGGCGCCGATGATCTCGGCAGCCTCCCATTGTAGTGGCTCCGGCCGCACGCCGACCCCGGGGGGGCCGGCCAGCTCATTACAGGCCGCGGCGGACGCGGCAGCCATCGCGCCCCACAGCATCAAGCAAAGCGCGCGTTCGCGCCGTCCTGCACTCCTTGACTCCGTCATTTTGTACACCCTGAGATACGTCAAAGTCTTGAATGAGACTATAACGTATCACCCACCCTGCCGCACAATCAACCACCTGCCCCGAAAGTCGGGCGGAAACACCCCCTCCCGCACCACCGTCGACCTCACGCCACCCGCCAAATACGTCACGCGCACGTCGACCCGCTCCACGCCAGCCGGAATCCCGAAGTGCGCCGGGGTCGCGCCCTGCGAACAGTAGCCGCCGCCGGTGTCGATCAGGCGGGTGCCCAGGATCGCGCCGGTGTCGTGGTCGAGCAGCTGCACCTCCGCGCCGGGGATCATCGACCGCCCGTCCGCGCCCGCCGCCGCCACTTGCAGCGAGCGCCCCGCCGCGTCGGCCGACAGCAGGTTGCGGTACAGGTGGTGCGTGCCGCCGGTCTCATCGTTGTTGGCGATCGACAGGTCGAGGTCGCCGTCACGGTCGAAATCCGCCCACGCCACGCCGTGGCTCGGGCCATGCTCCAGCAGGTTCGCCGGGAGCGCATTCGCGAAGCTTCCCCCACCCATGTTCATGAAGAGATGGTCCTCCACCGCGGCGATCCCCGACAGGTACGAGGTGACGATCAGGTCGGGCAGGCCATTGTGGTCCGCATCCCCCCAGGCCGCAGTCGTGGAGTGGTAGTCGACGCCCAGCGTGGCCGGATCGGTGACGTCGGTGAAGGTGCCGTCGCCGTTGTTGCTCCACAGGATGTCCGGGCCGTAGGTGGCGATGAACAGGTCGAGATCGCCGTCGTTGTCGTAGTCGACGACCGCAGGCGCCACGCTGCCGTACTCGTCGCCCCTGTTCGGATGATTCATGCCCAGCGCCGGCGCGACATCCACGAAGGTGCCGTCTCCCTCGTTGCGGTAGAAGGCGTCCTCGTCGCCGTTCTGGTTGGAGACCTGGACGTCCAGGTCGCCGTCGCGGTCGTAGTCGAACCATACGACGCCCACGGTGCGGCGCGGATCGCCGAGGCCGGACTGGGCGGTAACGTCCGTAAAGGTCCAGGCGGGATTCGCAACGGTTCCGGGGGCGCCGGGCGCCGGGCGGGCCTGCGACGGGCGGGCCTGCGGCGGGCCGTCGTTGCGGAAGAGCCGGTTGGGCTGGTCGCGCATGGCGACGAACAGGTCGAGGTCGCCGTCGCCGTCGTGGTCGATCCAGCTGGGCTGGCGCGTATTGCCCAGCAGATCAACGCCGAGTCCGGATGTGACATCCACGAAGATCTGATCGTCGTTGCGATAGAGGCGGTTCGGGGCCTCGGCCGTGGCGGAGTGGCCGACGTACAGGTCCAGGTCACCGTCGCCGTCGTAGTCGCCCCACGCCGCGGCGCGCGTGTCCTCGATGTCCGCCAGGCCCAGCTCCGGCGCGACATCCACGAATGTGCCGCCGTCGTTCCGGTAGAGATGGTTGGCGGAGTAGCGCATTCCCACGAACAGGTCGAGGTCGCCGTCCCGGTCGAAGTCGGCCCAGGCGTTGGGCTGGGCGCCGGGGGTGGCGAAGAGGTCTGGCTGGACGCGCTCGAAGGCGGGTGGGGGCGACGTGTCCTCGCGCCGTTCGCCGCACGCCGTCGACACGACCGCGGCAAGCGGCAGCAGAGCAAGCGCCGCACGGCCGCTCAGGCGCGGCGCACCCGAAACCGCCTTGTACGGACGCACTACCGCCGTCTCCCCCGCATCCCACCGCGGCCACCCCCATCCATGCGGGTCCCCAGCCGATAGTTGACCCGCAGCATGAAGTACTGCCCGAGCGATTCGGTGCGGGATTCCTCTATGAAGTTCGCTGAATTGTTGACGTCGACGCCCTGATTCTGGTTCAGCAGATCGTAGGCGTGCAGTTCGATCTCGGCGCGGTCGTCGAGCACCCGCCGCGACAGCGACGCATCCCAGCGCGCGATGTTCCTCGATTCCGCGAAGAGCCCCTGATCGTAGGTGCGGTAGCGGAAGTCGGACTCCAGCTCCCAAGCCCCGAGGTACAGGCTGGCTTCGCCGCGGTACTGGCTGTTCACGTAGCTGCGGTTCAGTTCCTGGTTCAGCGAGTACTTCACATCGTTGAAGTTGAAGCTGGCGGAGACCTCGACATCGAATCGGTCCTTGACCCGGTTTTCCACGCCCACTTCCACGCTGTTGCGCAGGATCCGGCTCTCGTTGGCCGCCAGGTTGACCAGTTCGGTGCCTTCCGAGTAGTTGATCCGGTACTCGAGGTCCAGATCGATGCCCAGCCTCCGGACCGGCGTTCCGAAGTTGGCGCCCAGGTTGCCCGACCACTCTCCTTCGGTGTTGACCGGCATGCGCGTCTGAAAGCCCCGCTCGTCGAAGATGCGCGAGGTGGAAATGCTGTTGTCGCTGTACGTGAAGCCGGCGAAGGTGAAGAAGTTGACGAAGCTGAACTGATCGAAGAAGCGGTAGTCGGCGTTCATCCGGTGCTCGTATTCGGGGCGCAGATCCGGGTTGCCCGAGTACACGTTGAGCGGATCGCGGTTGTCCGAGTACGGCTGCAGCTGGGTCAGCGAGGGTTCCCGGCTTCTTCCGTTGTATCTGACTTCGAAGGTCTGACCGTCCTTGATCTCCTTCTTCAGCTGCGCGTTCGCGAGCAGATGGGTATAGCCGTTCTCGACGGTCTGGTTCCGGTCCAGGATCACCCCGTCGAGGTTGGACCGCTGCACCCGCAGCCCGGCGGTGAACCAGGCACCTTCCCGGTCGTGGCTGTAGCGTGCACCGCCAAGGAGATAGGTGTAGGCGCGCTCGAACCCGGAGCTCAACCGGTTGTTGAAGACCGGCACTCCGCCCGTCAGGTCGTAGACCGAGTTGTCCCGGTCTTCCTGCGTTGCGTTGCGCTGGCCGAAGAACTCCATGGTATGGCCCTCGGCGAGCGGTTGCGTCAGCGAAAGCCGCGCCGAGTTGTTCCAGGTCCGTCCCACGCGGGACTGTTCCTGCAGGATCTCCTCGAACCCGTCGTCGTTGCCGCGGTTTCCACGCGACTGCCCCGTGACGACCGATTTCAGGTCGGACGTGAGGTCCGAGTCCTGCAGCCCGCTCCTGAGCTCCGCAACCAGGCTGCGACCATCCTCGTTCAGCCGTTTGCGCCAGGTCAGCCGCGCGTTTCCGCCCAGGTTGTCCCCGTTGACCAGGTAGTCGGTGGTGGCCGAATTGAGCATTGCGCCGCCCAGCGTGTGTGTTTCCCGGCTGGCGAACGACGTAAGCGACGACGCGCGCGTGTTGCCGTCCACGCGCAGCCGCAGTTCATGCCCCTCCGACAGCTCGACCTGCGCGTTCAGGTTGAGGCGGTGGCCGCGATTGCCGGTCTCCTGGTTGCTGGTCTGGTCGACAAACGACGCCACGTCGGATCCGAAGAGCGCCTGCTGCTGCAGCGTGCGGTCCTGGAGATTGTCGAGCCGATTGATGAAGTAGCTTCCCCTGATCCAGGTCTCTTCGCCGAAGTCACGGCTTGCGTTGAGCCCAAGCACCATCGTTTCCGTGAACCCGTCGTTGGCTCCGCCGCCGCGCCCTCCGCCGCCGGCGAAGTCCGCGAAGTCGCCCCAGCCGAACCGTGCCTGGTTCACATTGTTCGCGTTGGCGGTGAGCGCCAGCTGCGCATTGGGAGAAAAGCGGTTCAGCGAAAGCGACCCGTCGTAGCGCGCCTCGTCGTCCACGGGCGCAGCCAGTCGGCCCTGGTTGTTGACATCGCCACCCAGCCCCCCGTTGGCCCGGCCGAAATAGCCGGTCCGCGCTTCTTCCCTGAGCTTCAGGTCGATCGTGCGCTCGTCGTCGCCGTCGGGGATACCGGTGAACTCCGCCATGTCCGACTGCTTGTCGTATACGTCCACCTGCTGGACGGCGTCGGCGGGCAGGTTGCGCGTCGCGACCGTCGGGTCCTCGCCGAAGAACTCCTTGCCGTCCACGAGGACGTTCTGGACCTCCTCGCCCTGCGCGGTGATCGACCCGTCCGCGTCGACTTCGATCCCGGGCAGCCGGCGGAGCAGGTCCTCGACGGTCGCATTCGGGCGCGTGGGGAACGCCAACACGTTGTAGCTGAGTGTGTCGCGCCTCACCACGAACGGAACGTGCTCGACACTGACCACCAGCGAGTCCATCTCGACCGCCATCACGGACATCACGACCTGTCCGGCGTCGACATCGGCGTCCGTGATATCGAAATCACGCCGGAAGGTCTCGAAACCGATCAGCGTCACCTGGAGGATGTACTCGCCGACCGCCAGCGCGTCGATCGCGAAGCTGCCGTCGCCGGACGTCAGCGTGTACTTCGCCAGCACCGAGTCGGGCCGCGTCAGCGCGACGACCATGGCGCTCTGCAGCCCCGTTCCCAGCGAGTCCGCGACAACGCCCCGCACCTCGTACTCCGTCTCCTGTTCCTGTGCGGCCAGGGGAGTGCCCCAGGGAAGACCGATCGCCCCCACCACCACAAAAATCACTGCTCGACCCACGGGCCGCCTCCTATTCCCGGTCGCCCCCACGACGCCGACTCAACTGTTCAAGCTCGTCGAGCTTCTCCTCGACGATTCCCTCATACTCATCCCGCGAGACCTCATCGCCGTCTTCCGGCGCGCGAATCAGCGTCGCGTCCACCTCGCCCAGCGCGATGTCCGAAGCGAAGTACTGCGTGCGCCCACTGTCCAGCGACAGCACCAGGATCATCCCGGGAAGCCCGCCGTACGATGCGGGTCCGCCCGGCAGCGGGATGCTCGGGGTGAACCACGCTTCGATCGGCGTGCCGTCGTGCTCCGCCGTGGCCTTGATCACCATCCGGCCCAGATGTTCGGCCTGTTCGCTGGTCAGCTTCCAGGCGAACCGGGGCCGCGGCTCGGCAATCCGGAACGTGCGGCCCATGAATTCGCGCGTCTCGACGACCGTCCCCTCGTCGTACCTGATGTAGGTGTCGCGAACGACCTCCTGATCTCCCCTGGACGGGGACCGCATCTTCATTCTCAGCAGCCGGCCCATCCACCGGTCGGAGAGGCGCGGGCCGCCGGAACCTGCGGAATCGTCGCCGTCCCCGTCCCCGGTCGCCGGGGTCATGAGCGAGGCCGAAGGACCGAAGTGCAGGAGCATGGTGCCGGTCTGGGCATCCGGCATCATGTCCTTCCACCCTTCGGGGATGTCGAAGGCGTATTGCTGCGAAATGGTGTAGGTGATCGTCCCCTGCTGCGCGTTCAGCACGGCCGGGACGAGGCACGCGAGCGCGACGGCCACGCCGACCAGGCCCGGCAGTCCGTGGACAACCGCGCGTGAGCACCGGGAGCGGCGAGGCGCGGTGAGCGGGCCGCCGGCCCGGGTGCACGTCAAGGGCCCGTGTGCAGAGTGCGATTCCATACCGTTTATGACAGGCGGGGCGGGCCGAATGTTGCGCCGGCGGTGGGCCGAATGTTGCGTGGCGGCAGGCGGAATGTTGCGGCGGCGCGGGCGGCAGGCCAGCCGGGGTCCACATTCTCCGCCCTTCGACCGTTTGCACGATATATGGTAACCATATACCATATCCGCCATGAAGACGATCAAGACGACGGTGTACCTGAACGCGGCGGACTACCGCAAGCTCAAGTCGCTGGCGGCCGACGAGGGCCGACCGGCCGCCGAACTGGTGCGGGAAGCGGTGGCGGAGTACGCGGCACGGGGGACGGAGCGTCCATGGCCGAGGTCGATTGGGATGATGAACAGCGGCGATCCGCACTTCGCCGAGAATGATGAGGACTATCTCGACGGATTCGGCGAAGACGGCCTGGAGGACTACTACGGGGCCCAGGGGTCCGGGCATCCGGTGGACGATTCCACGGTGAAGCCGAGCGGTCTGTCCGAGTAGCCCGGTGATCGTTGCCGACACGAGCGCGGTTCTTGCGCTTCTGGACTCAGGCAGTCCCAGCCATTCCCAGATGCGAGACATCTTTCTCCCCCATCGACATGAATGGGTGCTGCCCTGGGCCATACTGGCCGAACTGGACTACATGGTGCTGCAAAGGGGTGGCCTGAAGTCAGCTCGGACTTTTCGGGCCGACCTGGCAGAAGGTCGATACACAGTCGCCTGGGGTGAGCCCGCCGACCTCCAGAGGGCGGTGGAGCTTGATCGGACCTACCGCGACCTCTCGCTGGGACTGGTGGACGCGGTCGTGATGGCGGTGGCCGAGCGCCTGGAGGCGCGTGCAATCGCGACGCTGGATCTGTGCGACTTCGGAGCCGTCACCCTGAAGGGCAATCCGGAAATCTGGCCGCGGGACCTGTAGGGGCAGGGTGCGCATGAGTCACAGCAACCGGGATCGAGGCCTTCGTTACCAGCCTCACGACCGTCTTCCGGGTGGGTTGGCCTTTGGCAGCGGCGGACAGCTCGTTGTCCTCGGCATCATCGGACTGGTCGCGTTCTCCACGGTCGTAAGCCGGGCTGCGGGACAGACCGAGGCCTACCTGTCATGGGCCGTGTTCTGCACGGTAGCCGTCAGCGGTGCCGCAACGCTGTTGCAGGCCTCTCGGATCGGCCGGCTCGGCGCGGGATACATCCTGACGATCGGTCCGGCGACCGCCTATATCGGGATCTGCGTCACCGCCCTGGCCGACGGCGGCCCGGGCACGCTTGCCGTACTGGTCATCCTGTCGTCGCTCCTGCCCCTGGTCATATCCGCGCGTCTGTCGCTGTTTCGCCGGATCCTGACCCCGACCATTGTCGGCACGGTCACCATGCTGATACCCGCGACCGTGCTGCCCGTCGTCTTCGGCCGTCTGTCCGACGTGCCGGAAACCGTGCCGTCACTGGCGGCGCCGCTGACCGTGGCGGCGACGGTTGTCGTCATCGGCGTGATCCACCTCAAGGCCGCGCCGAGGCTGCGTGTATGGGCGCCGGTGCTGGGAGTCGTTGCCGGCTCGGTGGTCGCGGGGGGCTTCGGGCTGTACGACATGGAACGCGTGCTGCGAGCCGACTGGGTGGGGCTCCCGCAGGTCGCGTGGCCGGGCCTCGACCTCGATTCCGGGCCGGCGCTCCTGGGCCTTCTCCCCGCCTTCCTGTTCGTGGCACTGATCGGGACCATCCAGACGATTACCGCCGCCGTAGCCGTGCAACGCGTGTCGTGGCGGCGGTCGCGTGCGGTGGACTACCGGGTCGTGCAGGGTGCCGTGGCTGCGGACGGGGTCGGCAAGCTGGCGTGCGGTGTCGCCGGCATCATGCCGACCCAGACGACTACGGTCAGCGTTCCGCTCATCGAGATCACCGGGGTGGCCGCCCGCCGCGTCGGCATCGCGGCCGGGATACTGATGATCGCACTTGCGTTCCTCCCCAAGGTTCTGGCCGCGGTGATCGCGATCCCCGAGCCAGTATATGCCGCCTACCTCATGGTCCTGTTGGCCCTGATCTTCGTACGCGGCATGTCCGAAGTCATCCAGGGGGGAATCGACCACCGCAAGGCGCTGATCGCGGGCCTGGGGTTCTGGATCGGCGTCGCCTGCCAGAACGGCATGCTGTTTCCCGAGCACATTTCCGGCGTCGCGGGCGGCCTGCTGGCGAACGGGATCACGGTCGGGGGCCTGGTCGCCATCCTGATGACCCTGTTTCTGGACGTGACCGCGCCGCGGGCGAGTCGGATCGAGGTTGAGGCCGATCTTTCCGCCCTGCCGCGGATCCAGGAGCTGATCCGCGAATTCGCGCAGCGGAGCGGCTGGGACTCGAAGATGGCGGCTCGCCTCGACGCGGCCTGCGAGGAGACGCTGTTGACGCTGGTGACTCCGGACGACGACGAAGACGGGGATCGTGAGCGCCGCCGGCTCCTTCTGTCGGCGCGCAAGGAGGCGAACGGAGCGGTCCTGGAATTCGTCGCCGCGGTGGGCGAAGGGAACATCCAGGACCGGATCGGTCTGTTGGCGGAGCGGCCCGACGATCTGGTCATGGAGCGGGAGGTGTCGCTGCGGCTGTTGCGGCACATCGCCTCGTCCGTGCGCCACCGGAAGTTCCACGACGCGGATATCGTGACCGTCAGGGTGGATGCGCCGGCGACCGGTCGTGGCGGCCGGTAGCTGCGGCAGCCTGCGCGCACGTACCCGCGGCTACGCCCCGACCACCGGCCAGGGCACCCACTCCTGCCACTTGCCGCGCGTGAAGTCCGGGAAGTCCACCGGCGCGCTCCCGTTGGCCACGCTGATCTCGGACAGCTCGCACACCGCGCTCAGCGCCGCCGCGTCGTAGACGTTCATGTCGAGCGGCAGTCCTTCGCGCAGACACTTGATGAGCCGGTAGTCCTCCATGAAGTCCATGCCCCCGTGGCCCGCACCGATCGAGGCCTCGCGGAGCGCGCGCCACAGGGGGTGCTCGAACTCGTCGTAGTAGGTCTCCGCTTCCTCCCAGCGGTGCGACGCACTGCGGCCCTCGATGTAGACGCGGTCGGGATATCCCTGGAAGATCCCGCGCGTGCCCTGGACCTTGTTGATGCGGTCGTAGGGGCGCGGGAGGTTCGTGTCGTGGGCGACGTAGATGGTCTTGCCGCGCGCGGTCTGGATGAGGCTGCCGTTCACGTCGCCGAGCGCAAACGTCTCGGCGCGCCTGGCGTGGCCTTCGGGGTAGTTGGCCGCGGCCCACTCCTGCAGGCCGCGCGAGGGGCTGCTCATGGAGACGAGCGTCGCGAAGCGGTCGCCGCGGTTGATGTCCATGCAGTTGGCGACGGGGCCGAGGCCGTGCGTGGGGTAGAGGTTGCCGTTCCGGGTCCAGGAGTGGTCGCGGCGCCAGAGGCCCTCGCCCTCGTCGGCGAACTTGATCCCGCGCAGGTCGTGCAGGTAGCCGCACTCGGCGTGGAGGATCTCGCCGAGCAGACCCTGCCGCACGAGGTTCAGGCAGAGGAGTTCGGCGCGCCCGTAGTTGACGTTCTCCATCATCGCGCAGTGGCGGCCGGTGCGCTCGGCGGTCTCGACGAGGCGCCAGCAGTCTTCCAGCGTGTACGCGGCGGGGACCTCGGTGGCCGCGTGCTTGCCGTTTTCCATGGCGGCGACGCAGACGGGGACGTGCCAGCGCCACGGGGTGGCCGTGTAGACGAGGTCGAGGTGGGCCTCGGCGCAGAGACGCTCGAAGTCGGTCTCGCCGGCGGTGTAGAGCGCGGGGCGGGGGTGGCCGGCCTCCTCGATGAGCGCGGCTGCGCGCTCCGCGTGGGCCTCGCGGATGTCGCAAACGGCCGTGACCTGGCACCCGTCGATGCGCACGAGGTTGCGGACGTGCGCCGTGCCCATGCCGCCGACGCCGACGTAGCCGATCCGCACATGGTCGATGGGCGGGGCGGCGAGGGGGTGGTCGGGCGGGGTGGCGAGGGTGGCGGGCACGGTTGCCGCGCGGGCCACCTCGCTCTGTTCGGAGCCGGGGTCGGCGCAGCCCGCGGCGGCGCCTGCCGCAATGCCGAGTGCGCCGGTCTTGAGGAAATCGCGCCGGTCGAGGCGGGTGGGGGTGGCGGGGTGGGCGTGGTCGTCTCTCATCGCTCGCCGTCCTTCAACGGGGTCTCGCGCAAAAGGGTCTCGGTCCGGTCGCCGCAAGGTCGCGGGGCCGGTGCGGCGGGTCAACGAGAGCGGCCCGTGGACATCCACTTGAGCCCGGGGTGCAGCGCGAGCAGGGCCGCGATGCCCGCCACCGGCATCGACAGGAGGGCGGCCGTCTGAGGGCTCGTCACGTCCGCAACCGCGCCCGTGCCCATCACGCCGATCGCGCCGACGGTCCAGGCGAGTCCCATGACAATGCCCGAACTGGCGCCGGGCGCCCGCGGAAGCATCTCCTGCGCCATCACCACGATGGGAGGCAGCGTCGCCATTCCGAGGAACCCCGCCACCGCGATCGTGACGAAGCCGATCGCGTTCCACGGTCCCAGCCAGGCCGCGAGCAGGTGCGCCGGGAGCGCCAGCGCGCACAGAAGAAACAGGAGGCGCGGACGCTCCATCCGGTCGGTGAGGAAGCCGCCGGTCAGCGTGCCGAACGCCTGCGCTCCCAGATAGACTGACAGCGCCGCCGCGCCCAGCGTCTCCGACCCTCCCATCTCCGCCACAATGATCGGCTCCATGGTGAGAAACGCGCGTTGCACGAACGCCATCGCCGAGCTGATCCCGAAAATGATCCCCAGGGGGCCGGCCAGCTGACGGACGACGTACGATGGCGGCGGCGCGGGCAGGGCGCTCCGGACCTCACCGCGTCCGCTGGGCAGGCCGAAGAAGAAGAGGGGGGCGAGGAGCAGCGCCGGTATCATCGCAACCCACAGCCTCTCCATCCCGCCCCAGGCCACCAGTCCGACCGCGACGAGCGGCCCCGCCGAATAGCCGACCGCTCCGCCGAACGAGAAGATCGAGTACCGTCCGCCCCCACCTTCTCCGGCGGTCAGCCGGACCGCATAGGACGCACCCGGCGGGTGGAAGGCCGCACCTCCAAGTCCCCCCATGACCAGCAGGAAGAGCAGAATCCAATAGGACGGCGCGAATCCCATGATGGAAACAAAGACCCCGCTGACGACCACCCCGCCCACCGCGAGGGCCCTGCGGCCGAAGCGGTCGGCAAGGTACCCGAAGAACGGCTGCGGCAGTGCGGTCGCGATGGCGAACGCGGACACCAGCGAGGCGGCGGCCGCGATGGAGATCCCCAGCCCGTCCATGATGCGCGGAAGCAGGGGGTGCACGAACGAGGCGTAGGCGTCGTTGATCCCGTGCGCCAGCGCGATGACGACGGTGATTCTGGCGGCGGAGGTACGGGCGGAGCCGTCGTTCGGGTCCATCGTGCCCGGCACGAGGTTGGCGTCAGGAGTCTTCAGGGACGAAAGCGGTGTTTTCGAGGGTGCGCGCCAGCGGGTCGCCAAGGGCGCCGTGTCAGCTTCCGCAAGCTGGCCCATCCGGTCAAGGCCACGCGCTGCCCGCAGCCGCCGGCAACTGGAAACCCGCGGCCTCCCTGCCTAGTATGGTTGGCTGTGGCGATTGCAGGACATCCCGCAGCGAATCCCAACGTACCGACCCGTCAATTGGTCCTTGGGAGTACGTCAAACCACCAGATCCAGGACAGGGAAATGACATTGACCGCAGTCCCGACTAGCACCTCCCGCATGAGCGCGCGCACAGGCGCAATCCTCTCCCTCGCTGCCCTGCTGGTCGCGCTGAACGGCTGCGCCTCCCAGCCCGGCGGCGGTACCGACATGGCCCCGGCGGCACCGGCGGCCACCTTCACCAGTCCCGCCGGTCTGCACGTCAATCCGCCCACGCCCGACCCCAGAGTCGGCCTCGCGCCCGGGATGTTCGACGCGGGTGAGGCGATCTGGAACCTGCGGATGGTATCGACCACCCCTCCGGAAGCTCCGTTCGTGGGCAGAACCAACTCGGACCTGGCGTTTACCGGCAACTACGCCATTCAGGGCAACTACGACGGGATCCAGGTCTGGGACATCTCCGATCCGGCGAATCCGACGTCGGTCGTCACGCACCGCTGCCCGGCTTCCCAGAGCGATGTCTCCGTCTACGACAACCTGCTGTTCGTGTCCGGCGAGGGATTCGGCGGCAGGCTGGACTGCGGCGACCAGGGTGTCGAGGAGGCTGTGAGCCACCACCGGCTCCGCGGCATTCGCATCTTCGATATCTCCGACATCACCGCCCCGGAATACGTCGCCAACGTGCAGACCTGCCGGGGATCGCACACGCACACCGTGCTCAAGCACCCTGCGGACGACGACAACGTCTATATCTATGTGTCCGGGTCGGCACCGGTGCGTCCCGCTGAAGAACTGGCCGGTTGCTCCGCCGGCATGCCCGACGAAGATCCCAACACCGCCCTCTTCAGGATCGAAGTCATCCGGGTTCCGCTGGCCAACCCCCAGGCCGCCGAGATCGTGAGCTCACCAAGGATTTTCCAGGATCTGGTAGCGCCGCCCACCCACGGGCCGTCGCCGGCCGACCTGGAGGAGATCGAGGCGGCTCGCGCTAGCGGTGCATTCGTGATCGAGTTCGGGGGAGAGGCGCAGGTCGTCCCCAGCCAGTACATCGACCCGATGTTGGACAGTATCGTAAATGCGCGGGGAGGCGAGGGTCCCCCGACCGCAGCCGACAGCACCGCGCTGCGTGAGTATTTCAATCAGATGATCGCTCAGATGGCCGGACAGGCTCCGGCCGGTGACGATGGCCCCCGCCCCGGCCCCACCCAGTGCCACGACATCACGGTCTATCCGGCCATCGGTCTCGCGGGCGGCGCCTGTGGCGGCTACGGGCTCCTGCTCGACATCTCGGACCCCGCCAACCCTACGCGCCTCGCCGCCGTCGCCGACTCCAACTTCTCGTACTGGCACTCGGCCACGTTCAACAACGACGGCACCACGATCATGTTCACCGACGAGTGGGGCGGGGGCGGGCTGCCCAAGTGCCGCGCGTCGGACCCGATGGAGTGGGGCGCCAACGCGATCTTCACGATCGAAGACGGCGACATGGTCTTCCAGAGCTACTACAAGATGCCCGCACCCCAGACCTCGTTCGAGAACTGCGTGGCCCACAACGGATCGCTCATCCCGATCCCGGGCCGCGACATCATGATCCAGGGCTGGTACCAGGGTGGGATCTCCCTGATCGACTGGACCGACCCCGCCAACCCGGTGGAGATCGGCTTCCACGACCGCGGTCCGTCAGACGGCACCCGCCAGGGGCCCGGTGGCAGCTGGTCGGTCTACTGGTACAACGGCGTGATCGTCAACTCCGAGATCGCGCGCGGGCTGGACATCTTCGAACTCGTGCCGGGCGAGGCGTTCACGCAAAACGAGATCGACGCCGCCAATTCGGTCGTGCTGACGCAGCTCAACTCGCAGGGCCAGCCCATTTTCGAGTGGCCGGCGACCTTCTCGCTGGCGAAGGCGTACCTGGACCAGCTCGAACGCTGGCACGGAATGACCGCGCCGCAGATCGCCGCCGCGCGCGCTGCGCTGGCTTCGGCGGAAGGCGCGTCCGGGTCGGCAAGGCGCGACGCGCTCCGGTCGCTCGCCGCAACGCTGAGCGGCCACGCGGCGGGCGCGATGGACACGGACAAGGTCGAGATGCTCGTGGACGCGGTTGAGCGTCTGGCGGACGCCGGCCAGGAGTAGGGACAAGATGAACAGAAGGCAGCTCTCCGGCACTTGTGGCCCGTTCCGCCAGTATCGGTTCGCAACCTCCGCTCTCGTGCTGGCGGGAACGCTGTACGGGTGTGCGGGCGGCCCCGGCGGCGCGCCCGCCACCCCGGCGCCCGGCGGCTCGCAGCCGTCGGCAACCGCTACCGAACCGCTCCCCGCGCCCACCCGCCCCGACGCGGCCAGAATCGCCGAACTCGAGGCGCTTTACGAGGCACGGGCGCAGGCCGCGCTGGAGGGATACCACCCTGCCGACGTCCACTTCATGACCGGCATGATCGGCCACCACGCCCAGGCGCTCGTCATGTCCGGCTTCGCGCCCGACAACGGGGCCAGCCCCACGATCCAGGTGCTCTGCGCCAGGATCATCAACGCGCAGCAGGACGAGATCAACGTGATGCAGGCGTGGCTGCGGGACCGCGGCCTGGAAGTCCCCGAGGTGCACATCGCCGACGGCAGGCTCATGATCCACGGGCCCGAGCACGCCATGCACATGCCCGGAATGCTGAGCCCGGAGCAGCTTGAGGAGCTGCGGCACGCGCGCGGTCCCGACTACGACCGGCTCTTCCTGCAGTACATGATCATGCACCACGAGGGCGCTGTGACCATGGTCCACGAACTCTTCGAAACCGACGGCGCCGCGCTGGACGACTTCGTCTTCAAGCTGGCTTCCGATATTCAGGCCGACCAGAACTCCGAGATCAAGCGCATGGAGCTGATGCTGGAGGCGATGACCTCCGGCGGATCGGGCGGCTGAACCGCGTATTCCAGGGCAGTACCCCCATTTCAGGACGAGTGACATGACACTGATCGCCCGCGCGGACGACCGTTCGCCGAACCCCGTGCGCCTTCGGGTGCTCCTCCCCTTCGCGGCTTTTGCAGCCGTCCTCGCGGCCTGCGCCACGCCGCCCATGGCAGAGGCGCCCGCGCCGGCCGCCGACGCCCGTGAAACCACGCCAATGCTCAGGGATGCACCCGCCACCTTCGAGCACCCTGCCGGCCTCCGCGTCAATACGCCCACGCCCGACCCCCGGGTGGGCCTGGCACCCGGGCTCTTCGACGCCGAGGAAGCCATCTGGAACCTGCGGATGATCTCCACCACACCCCCCGAGGCTCCGTTCGTGGGTCGAACCAACTCGGACCTCGCCTTCACGGGCAACTACGCGATCCAGGGCAACTACGACGGCGTCCAGGTCTGGGACATCTCCGATCCGGCCAACCCGACCTCGGTGGTGACCTACGTCTGTCCGGCGTCCCAGAGCGATGTGTCGGTCTACGACAACCTGCTGTTCGTCTCCGGCGAAGGACTCGGCGGCCGTCTCGACTGCGGCGACCAGGGTGTCGAGGAAGCGGTCAGCCACGACCGTCTGCGCGGAATCCGCATCTTCGACATTTCGGACATCCGGAACCCGGAGTACGTCGCGAACGTGCAGACCTGCCGCGGCTCGCACACGCACACCGTGCTGAAGCATCCCGGCGACGACGAGAATGTCTACATCTACGTCTCCGGATCGTCGTCGGTGCGCCCGCCCGAGGAGCTTGCCGGATGCTCGGGGCTTTCGCCCGACGAGGATCCCAACTCGGCCCTCTTCCGGATCGAGGCCATCCGGGTTCCCCTCGACGACCCGCAGTCCGCCGCCATCGTCAGCTCGCCCAGGATCTTCCACGATCTGGTTGCGCCGCCCACGCACGGGCTGTCGCCGGCCGACATCGAGGAGATCGCCGCGGCGCGCGAGCGTGGTGCGATCATCGGTTACCGTCGCGGCCAGCCCAGAGTCATACGGGAACGTGCCGCCAACGCCATGCTGGACAGCGTCGTGGCCGCGCGCGGTGGTTCGGGAGAGCCCACCGCCGCCGACCGCGCCGCGCTCCAGGCAACGCTCGACGAACAGGGTCGCATGCAGGCCGAGCGCGCCGCGCAGCAGTCCGACGAGCCCCGTCCCGGTCCCACCCAGTGTCACGACATCACCGTGTACCCCGCCATCGGGCTCGCGGGCGGTGCCTGCGGCGGCTACGGCCTCCTGCTCGACATTTCCGACCCCGGCAACCCGACACGCCTCGCCGCGGTCGCCGACTCCAACTTCTCCTACTGGCACTCGGCGACGTTCAACAACGACGGCACCACGATCATGTTCACCGACGAGTGGGGCGGAGGCGGCGCGCCCAAGTGCCGCGCGTCCGACCCGATGGAGTGGGGCGCGAACGCGATCTTCACCATCGAAGACGGCGACATGGTCTTCCAGAGCTACTACAAGATGCCGGCGCCCCAGACCTCGCTCGAGAACTGCGTGGCCCACAACGGATCGCTCATTCCGATCCCCGGCCGCGACATCATGATCCAGGGCTGGTACCAGGGCGGCATCTCGCTGATAGACTGGACCGACCCCGCCAACCCGATCGAGATCGGCTTCCACGACCGCGGCCCGTCGGACGGCACGCGCCAGGGCAGCGGCGGCAGCTGGTCGGTCTACTGGTACAACGGCGTGATCGTCAATTCCGAGATCTCGCGCGGTCTGGACATCTTCGAACTCGTGCCGAACGAGTCCATCACGCAGAACGAGATCGACGCCGCGAACTCGGTGGTTCTGACGCAGCTGAATTCACAGGGCCAGCCGATCTTCGAATGGCCGGCCACCTTCGCGCTGGCGCGCGCCTACCTGGACCAGCTGGAGCGGTGGCACGGGATGACGGCGCCACAGATCGCCTTCGCCCGTGATGCGCTGGCCGCTGCGGAAGGGGCGAGCGGAACCCGGCGCAGCGACACCTTGAGCGCGCTGGCGGACAGACTCGGGATGGAGGCAGCCGGAGCTGCGGATCCGGACAGGGCGGCCAGGCTGGTGGACGCCGTTCAGCGCCTGGCGGCAGCGGGGTAGGACCTCTCGCGGGGGGCGGCCCTCGCCGATACGGCCGTGTGTTGGCGTCCCTGTGGCGCCGCCCCCGGCCGACCTGCGTGCGTCAGCGCACCCCGATCACGACCCCGACCCGGTACGTCACGAGATTCGCGTCGCTCTGAATGGGATTGGCGCGCCAGCGTCCACGCGGCAGGCGGTCCAGGTTGTCCGTCCCGCCGGTCAGGTACTCGGTCAGGCCATTGTGCTGGTAGTGCGCCGAGAGGTCCAGCGAGATCGGATGCTCGCCGTCGCGCAGTGACACGGACAGGCCACCGCCCGCAGACAGCGCCAGGCTGAAGTCGTCGAAGTTGGTCGAGGACGCGAACGGCTCATCATACTCGTGCCCACTGACGCTGGTTTCGGTGACGAAGTAGGCAAATCCGGCGGTCCCGAAGAAGTAGGGCCTGAGCGGACCGCTGCCCAGGTAGACCTGCGGACCGAGTCCCAGCGACAGGATCGAGTTGGTCGTGCGCACATCGACATCGACAAACGGAACCGTGGGGCTCAGCGGCGTCCTGTAGGAGTCGTGACCGTACACCACGAACGACCCATCCAGGCGCAAGGCCGCAAGGCCCCGCCGATCCAGAAACAGAAGCCCGCCCATGCCCCCGCCACCGCCGAGGTTCACATGGTGCTGGAACTCTCCCACCGGTACCGCCAGGCCGGCGTGCAGGTGGAACTCGCCCCGCAGCGCCTCCGCGCCGTCCGCAAACTGCGCGTCGCGCCACTGGCCGGCGGCGGCGGCCGGCACCATGCCAGCGGCCATCGCAACCGCGCCCGCCAGCACAATGGTCCTCGTTTTTTCCAAAGCTGATCTCGACATCGCTGCCCCCCGGGCCAATCTCTTGCTGTTTCGGTTAGTCCCCCGGTGTTCCTCGACCATGAACCGGCCATATGAACCGGCCATGTGAACCGGCCATTCACAATCACATACTCAATACCAGCGGGGTACGGGTCCGGTTCCATGATCGTCGTGGACGGCGGTACGCTCGTCAAACCGGAGCGGCTTCAGGCCGAGCCGGTTCCGGTGCGCTCCAGCGCCCAGTTGGCGTGCTCGCGAACCAGCTCAGACCGGTCGCGGGCCGCCCGCTCGAGCACCGGCCGCGCCTCTTCCGCACCCCAGTTGCCCAGCGCGACGCAGACGTTCCGCAGCAGCCCGTTCCGCCGAGCGCGAGAGACCGGAGAGTCGCCGAACTCGCGCAGGAACGCCTTCCCAGACATGTCCAGCAGGCGCGTGGCGAGGTCGATCAGCGCCGGGTTGTCCAGCTCGGTGCGGGGTGAGTAGGCGGGCTCGGCGGCGGGCACCGAGAACCTCTCGTTCCAGGGGCAGACCTCCTGGCAGATGTCGCAGCCGAAGACGCGGTTGCCGATCGCGGGACGGAGTTCGCGCGGTATCGGCCCCCTGAGTTCGATCGTGAGATAGGAGATGCAGAGGCGCGCGTCCATGGCGGGCGCGCCGGTTTCGTCCCGGCCGAGCAGCGCGCCGGTCGGGCAGGCGTCCAGGCAGCGCCGGCAGCTGCCGCAGTGGTCCTCCCGGAACGGGCCGGTGGGACGCAGTGGCAGGTCGGTGAGAAGGACGCCCAGGAAGAAGTACGAGCCCCGGCGCGGGTGGATGAGCATGGTGTTCTTGCCGAACCAGCCCAGGCCGGCCCGGGCAGCGAGTTCCCTTTCCAGGATGGGACCCGTGTCCACGTAGGCGCGGCGCCGGAACGGGCGCCCCGCGAGGGCCTCCAGGCGGGCCGCAAGGGACTCCAGCCGGTCGCTGACCACATGGTGGTAGTCGCGGCCCCGTGCGTAGCGCGCGATGACGGCGCGGGAGGGGTCGCCGGGTGAGGTGTCGGGCTCGTCGTCCGCGTACGAATGGGCGACGACGACAGCACTCCGGAACCCCGACAGCGTGAGGTCGAGGTCCGCGCGGCGCGTCACCGCGTCGGGGCGGGCGAGGTAGGCCATCTTGCCGTGCAGCCCGCAGCGCAGCCATTCCCGAAAGTGGGCCATGTGACGGCTATCGCCCCGCGTGAGGACGCCGGCCATGTCGAAGCCGACCTCGCGCGCCTCGGCGACTATCCGTTCGGTGTCGGGGATCATGCTACCATTGTTCGCCGGACAGGCCCGCGACCGCCATGTTCAGCGGCCACGCAGGTCGCCACCTGAGGCCGAAAGGAGACGCCGTTTGCGGATTCGCCCCGCACGCCGGACTACCCTTGACATGTCGTGGTGGTCACCGGTCGCCGTCCTGTTGCTCTGCTCCGCTTGCGATGCACTCTCGCGCGACTACGACGTCTGGGTCGACACGCTTTCGACCGGCCTTGTGCGCGTGTACAACCAGGATCTGCTCAGGAGCAGCCGGGAGCCGGACTTCGTGCTGGTGGAGGACCTGCGGTTGGGGCGCGCGTCGGGCCTGGGGCGGACGCCAGACGGGGCAACGTCCGACGGACCGGAAGACTTCGGTCGCATTGTCGGACTGGCCGTGGACGGTCCCGGCAGGATCTACGTGGCGGACCAGACGAGGCATGAAATCCGGGTGTTCGATCCCGCAGGGAGTCTGTTACGGACAGTCGGTCGGCACGGAGTCGGTCCGGGCGAGTTCCAGGAGTTGGGAGGAGTGGTCTGGCACCCCTCCGGAGTCCTTCTCGCCATGGATGTGGGTACGCGGAAAGTGACCGTGTTTGACTCGCTGGGGGCGGTTCTTTCCGTCGCCGGGCACCACGACCAGGCCGACAGCCTCGAGGCGCCGTGGCGGATCGAGACCGACATGCTCGGCTTCCTCCACGAGCGAGATCCGGATTCGCCGTCGTGGGCCGGGAGCGTGTTCAAGCACCGGATTCTCGACGACTTCACCCTGGCGACGGTGGACACGATCGCACTGCCGGAGCGCGGTCCCCGTTTCGATTCGATCCCGACCAACTGGCGTCCCCTGTGGGCCGTCGACCCCGACGGCAGCGTCTGGCACGGCAACACCAACAGGTTCCGGTTCTTCAAGGTGACGGACCGAAGCGACACGACCCTGGCGGTGGAGCTGCGGCGCCCCACACCTCGGCTGGAGGGCCGTGAAAGAGACAGCCTGGGTGCCACATGGGGACTGCCGTCCAGTGCGCTCCCCCGGTACAAGGCGGTCCTGGAGTCATTCCACGTCGCGCGTGACGGACGGGTCTGGGCCTGGAATCCGCACGTGCACCAGACGTCGGGGAGGTGGGAGGTGTTCGACCGCAACGGCTACCACCTGGGCCAGGTGGCTGCCCCCGTCTTGCTGTCCCCATCGCCGTCGCCGGTTTTCGGTCACGGTACGATCACCGGCGTCACCACGGACGACAGCGGAGTCCGATACGTCGTTCGCCTGCGAATACCCGAAATGGACTGACCGACTGCCGGCCCGCCTTCAGCCGCCTAGTTCGCCAAGATGTGTTTCAGGTCGTCGATGCGGCTCGCCGTCACATCCTTGAGGTCGTCGATTCTGTCGGCCGTCACGTCTCTGAAGTCCTCGACCCTGGCCGCCATGAAGTCCTTCACGTCATCGAAACGCCCCCCGATTCGTCGTTCGACGTCACGGATGTTCTGGCCTATCTCCGTGTGGGCGTCCCGGCTCTCGGTGCGCACCAACCCGATCTCGGACCGCATCTCGGTCCGCAGCTCGGCAATCTCGGATCGCACGTCACCGATCTCGGACCGCACTTCCGTCCTCAGCTCGGTGATCTGGGACCGCATTGCCTCCATGTCGGTCCTCACCTCACCGAAGCGCCGGTCCATGGAGCGATGCATGTCGTCGAATCGCTTGTCGGTCGCATTGAACCGTGCGTCCATCGTTTCGAACCGCTGTTCGACAGAGGTCTTCGTGTTTTCGAAGCGCTGTTCGACGGAGGTCTTCGTGTCTTCGAACCGCTGTTCGACGGAGGTTTTCATGTCTTCGAACCGCTGTTCGACGGAGGCCTTCATGTCTTCAAACTGCTGTTCGACGGAGGCCTTCATGTCTTCGAACCGCTTGCCCATCCATACGGCAATGGCAATCAAGCCACCGATCAGCACCACCAATTCGGCCGCGAACCCCATCCACTCGATCGTAGGCACCGTCCGGTACTCCCCTTCCTCCCTCGTCCTCGTCAGTAGTAATCCCCGGCACCCGTCCGGGCAAGGGGAGATGGAAGATCGCGTCTCGGGTGGGTCACGCACATGGTTGGACGGGACCACTTTTGGATGGGACCACTCTTGGATGGGACCACTTTCGCTCGGGCACCGCGGGCCCACCCGTGCTATCCTTGGGTTGCGTCCCCCGCCCGTTTCGTTCCTTCAACCCTCACCGTTCCTGCGAATGACCCTCGACCGGATCCGCGGCGAGTTCCCGATACTCCAGCGCCGCAACTACCTGAATTCCTGCTCCCTGGGAGCGCTGTCGAAGCGGGCGGAGAGCCGGCTCGCGGATTTCGTCGCCAAGTGGCACGACCATGGCGCCTCGGCGTGGTACGAACACTGGTGGGGCGCGCTCGGCGAACTGCGCGGGCGCGTGGAGGCGCAGTTCGGGACTCCGGACGGCACCGTCGCGCTCATGCCTTCGACCTCGGCCTGCCTGGCAGCGGTCTCCTCCAGCCTCGACTGGTCGAAACGCAACCGGATCGTCACGACCGAGCTGGACTTCCCCACCCTCCTCTACCAGTGGAAGGTTCGCACGGATGCCGAGATGGTGGTGCTGGAAAGTCATGACGGCGTCCACATCGACCCGCAGCAGTTCGCGGATGCGGTTGACGACCGGACCCTCGCGGTCGCCACCAGCCACGTCTTCTTCACCACCGGCGCGATCCAGGACCTGAGCGCCATCGCCGAGATCGCGCGCCGCGCGGGCGCATACAGCCTGATCGACGGCTACCAGGGCGCAGGTCAGGTTCCGGTCGACCTACCAGCGACCGGCGTCGACTTCTATACGGCGGGCCCGCTCAAGTGGCTCTGCGGCGGGCCCGGCCTCGCGTATCTCTACGTGCGCGAAGGGCTGATCACCGAGCTGGAGCCGCAGATCACCAGCTGGTTCGCCACCGAAGACCAGTTCCAGTTCAACCCCGGCGAATTCCGCTACCACGCCGACGCGCGCCGCTTCGAACTGGGCACCCCGGCGCTGGCGACCGTGCACACGGCGCTGGGCGGTCAGGAGATCGTCGACGAGGTCGGAATGGCCCGGATCCGCGCGCAGAACGTCGCGCTGACCGAGCGGCTGGTGGCGGGTTGCGAGAGCGCGGGGTTCTCGCTGCGCGTCAGTGACCGGCCGGAAACCCGCTCGGCGATCGTCCTGGTGCGGCACGACGATCCCGGAGGCGCCGTGGCCCGCCTGGCCGGGCGCGGGATCATCGTCGACAACCGTCCCGGGGTGGTGCGCGCCAGCCCGCACTTCTACAACACGCTCGACGAGGTGGACGAGTTTGTGGAGGCGCTGGCCGAATAGTAGAGTCACCGTCCGTTCATCCTTCAACCGGAAGAAGCTGCCGTGCTATCGACGCTCGCGCTCGCGACCATCATCCAGGTGCCCGCTCAACTCCCCGACCTGGTGCCGGGCACACGTTACGACCCGTCCATTCCCACGCTGGAGGAGGTGGCGGGCCACGACTTCGGGGAAGTGGTCACGCCTCCGGACGATGTGATCCGGTACATGGAGGCGCTGGCCGACGCGGCTCCCGAGCGCACGCGCCTCATCCACTACGCGGAGAGCTGGGAAGGTCGTCCGCTCGTCGTTCTCGTCATCGGGTCGGCGGACCGAATGGCGAGGCTGGACGAGGTCAAGGCAGGTCTTCAGCGTCTCAGCAACCCGCGCGGACTCGACGACAACGAGGCCGAGGCGCTACTGGCGGACCTGCCCGTCGTCACCGCGCTCATGCATGCGATCCACGGCAACGAGATCAGCCCCAGCGGCGCTGCCATGGCGGAGGCCTATCACCTGCTCGCGGCGACCGGGGATGCCGACGTCGACCTGATCCTGTCGGAGTCGCTGGTTCTCATCGACCCGCTCGAGAACCCCGACGGACGGAACCGCTTCGTCTACCAGAACGAGATCGCGGAGGCCCGGTGGCCGGACGAGGCAGCGTTCTCGGCCGAACACGACGAACCCTGGCCCGGCGGGCGAGGCAACCACTACCTGTTCGACCTGAACCGGGACCTGTTCATCCAGAGCCAGCCCGAGACGCGGGGGAAGGTGGACATCCTCCTCGAGTATCGACCGCAGATCGTGGCTGACCTGCACGAGATGGGAGGGGACGCAACCTACTTCTTCCCGCCCACCGCCCCACCCTCCAACCCCTGGTACGGGGACCGGCAGATCGCACTGATGGACGTGTTCGGGTCGGCGATCGCGGCACGCTTCGACGAACGCGGATTCGCATACTTCAACCGGGAAGTGTTCGACCTCTTCTATCCCGGGTACGTCGACATGTGGCCGATGGGGCAGGGTGCGCTCGGGATGACGTACGAGCAGGCAAGCGCCCGCGCACTGCGGTTGAGACGGTCGGACGGCGACCTGCTCACGTACGGCCAGGGGGTGTTGCAGCACTTCACGGCGGCACTGGAGACGGCCCTGACCGCCGCCCGCAACCGCGAACGCATTCTGCGGGACTATCTCGCCTTCCGGCGCGAGGGCATCGCCGCCGGGCAGACGGGCCCGGCGGAAATCGTGCTGCATTCGGCCCACGACCCGGGAATGGCCGAGCGGCTCGCGATGATGCTGGTCGAGAACGGGGTCGAGGTCTTCCGCGCGTCCGGGCCGGTGACGGCTGGTAATCGGTCGCTGTCCGCCGGCGCCAGCTTCATCGTGCCGCTGGACCAGCCGATGCACGGCTTCATCCACAACCTCCTCGACGCACACGTCCCGATGGCGGAAGACTTCGTGCGGCGGCAGATCGAGCGTCGCGCCAACCGGCAGCCGGATGAGATCTACGACCTGACCGCCTGGAGCCAGTCGCTGCTGTGGGACGTTGAGGCGATCGAGACGGCGGAAACCGGCGCGCGCGGCGTACCCGTGACCGCCGACGATGCCGCGTCCCGCCCGGAGGTGCGCGGTGACGATGCCGGAGTTGAACCGGCAACCGTCCTCCCCGAGGCGCTCGTCGGCTACCTGATCCCGTGGGGCACCAACGGGGCCGCTGCGGTGGCGGAGGCGCTGCGGGAGGGCATCCGTGTCCGGGCGGCGGGCGCGGAGTTCACGCTGGGCGGCCGACGCTACGGGACCGGCACGGCAATCATCCGCGTGGCCGAGAACGGTTCTGATCTTCGCTCGCACCTGACCGACATCGCGGGGCGGCACCACGCCGAAGTCGTCCCGATCGATGACGCCTACGTGCGCGAAGGCATGTCTCTGGGCAGCGGGCGAGTCCGGGGGTTGCGCGAACCGCGTGTGCTTCTCGTCTATGACGCGCCGGGTCAGAGCTACTCCACGGGCTGGGCGCGCTACGTGCTCGAACGGCGCTACGGGCAGCGCACAACGGTCGTGCGAGCGTCCAGCCTGGGCCGCGCCCGGCTGGCCGACTACGACGTGGTCGTCTTCCCGAGCGGAAACTACGGCAGCGCCGTCGGCCAGGGGCTTCAGGACCGGTTGCGTGACTGGATGCGAGAAGGCGGCACGATGATCACGATGGCCGAATCTTCGCGCTGGGCCTCTCGGGCGGGGCTGCTCGCCACCGCGACGGAGCGCAGGGGTGGGCGTGCCGCAGGTGACGATCCGCCCGATCCCGGCACCCCGGACCAGCCCATCGAATACCTCGACGCGATTTCGCCCGACGACGAGTCACCCGAGGGCGTGCCTGGCGCAATCCTGCGCACGCTGCTCGACACGGAGCACTGGCTCTCGGCGGGCACGGACGGCGAAATCGGCGTCCTCGTCGAAGGCTCCCGCGTCTTTCGCCCGATCACCCTCGACAGCGGCACCAACGTCGGCCGTTACGCGGACCTCGACAGTCTCGTGCTCGGCGGAATCGTCTGGGAGGAGTCGCGGCCGCAGCTGGCGAACAAGGCCTTCCTCATCCACCAGCCCGTGGGCCGTGGGCAGCTCGTGGCGTTTGCGGAGGACCCGAACTACCGCGCCTACGCCGAGGCCACGCAGCTCCTGTTCATGAACGCGGTGCTGCTGGGGCCGGGGCGGTAGGCGGGATTGAGTCGGGTAGTCCGAGAAGCAAATGCACTCTGAGGGGCTGGCATTCGCTGAGGCGGAAGTTCGCGAGCGACCTGATGGATCAGCCCCTCAAGGTGCTTTGCCAACTCGGCGGTTGGAAGACGGCGAAGACGGTGTTGCGGTGCTATCAGAGGGCCGACGAGGATTCAGTTGAGACAGGCCGTCGCGAACCGCTCCGTTCACACTTGAACCACTCGGGTATAAAGCGCTGTGCGAACGGGGGACGCGAAGGGCTCACCATGCAGGCATCCGCCGCACAACGACCGATTGCACCCCGAACTCGTCCTCCTCGATGAAGGCCAACAACCCGTCCGGGCCGAAGGCGTTCGGCATGGGCGTCCCCTCCGGGAAGCTGCCCAAGTAGCGGCCGTCGGGCGTAAGCAGGTCGATGGGACCACCGTTGATGGGATCGATGCCATGGCGCTGAATCCAGATCGTCCCCTCCGCGCTCGTCTGGAGGTCGCGGATCACGGAAAACTCCTGGTAGCACTCGGAGAACTGCTCCCGCTCGCGCAGAGCGCGCCGCATCCGGTCGCTCAAGCCGATACTGTTGCCAATCGCCCTAAGTCGTTCTTCCGTCTCCGCAAGATCGCGCTCCCGTGCCGGCGCGCATATGCGATCCGTCATCGGCTTGGGAAAGAGCGGTCGGACGAGGACGCGCTCCAGACCCCCGCTCCGGTCTAACACCTGGACCCGATACGCCGACGAATCGGAAAAGACCACTCCGCGTCCGGGAAGCGCGCCGACGAGTAGCGGCGGGACCAGTTTCGTATCGGGCGAAGGGTAGTTGGGCCTACTTCTTACCGGCTCCAACTCCGGCCTCCAAGCCATCGCCAGGGTGTCGGCGCGGACTTGGTCGTCGGACAGCGAAAGGCGGACTACAGGCCGCCCGCTCACCCGGTTCCCGCCGTAGCCGCCCGCCAGCCCCACCACGATCGACATCGAACTCACGGTGCCGTTGGGGATCGCGGCGTTACCACCCGCAGTGAGATCAAGCTCGTTGGGCATGAAGCTGGCGTCCCCGGGCATGCGGGCGAGTCGCTCGAAGCCACCCTCAGAATCGAAGACGAAAAAGCCGTTGTGGCCGAAGTCGAAGATGACCGTCCGGCCATCCTCTCTCACGCCGATCCATCGGGCAGCCTCGAACTCGCCGGGACCCTCCCCTGCCCGCCCGTATTCGCGTACACGGCCGCCGTGCACATTTACCACCAGCACACGGGACCTCATGCGGTCGAGGATGTGCAGGTTGCCTGCCCTGTCGAATGCCAGGCTGGCGACCTCACCGAACTCCTCCCACTCCTCGCCGTCGATCTCCCCGACCCGAAACACCTGTTCGAAATCGGCGGCCAACCATCTGTCGTCCGCCGGAAGCCGGACTACCTGTTGGGCTAGCGTACCGCCGCGGTCCCCGGTGCCCACGGCGCACAACGTCACTGCCGCCAGCAAGAGATTCTTCATCGGTTCGTCCAGCGCTCCTTGTGTTGTCAAGTCCTCGTATTCCCCTCATTCATCGTACTGAATCACCGTCGTCGGCACTGTGCCGAATGCTCGCAATGGCTTGACCGAACCCCCGCGCGCCTTCAAACAGTCCGTGTTGGGTCACGAACGTTGGAGTGCCTTTAACGTCGAGTTGATCTGCCAGCCTACCATCCAACTCAAGCCGCTGCAACGTGGCTGTGTCCGTCAAGCACGCCTCGAAACCCTCAATATCGTACACGCCAGCGGCCTCTGCCAATGCTGTCCAGTCAGGCTCCGACATCCAGTCCTCTGCCGCCAGGAGGATCGTATGCATCGGCTCAAAAGCCCTTTGCCGTTCGGCACAGATGGCGACAAGAGCCGCCATTCGGGCGTGGGTGTGTAGTCCAATCAGAGGCACATGGCGCACTACCACGGTCAATTCACCGGTATCAACAGCACTCGCAATTGTGCTTGATACCATACGGCACGCAGGACACTGATAGTCAATGAACTCGACGATCAGGCCCGTGTCACTCTTTCCGGCACCAAGGCGACTCTCGACATCAACCAGCCCGTCCCACACGCGTTCGACGGCCTGCCTACTCCGCCAACCCGCATATGCGTCCACCAGGCGGCTTCCGACAACGCCGAAAGGATTGAGCAACAGGATCGCGATTGCCCCGATGATTGCGATGTTGGCTACGCGATCTTATTGACCAAGCACATGGCGCTTGTCAGTCTTGGTCATTTTACATGTCCCCCTTCCATCCAAAGTAGGATCGTGCCCGTGGAAGTCAGGAGTTGTGTGAGGTTGACACCAGTTCCAGAAACTCAGGACACCCTGGCCTCGCCCGCCCGGCTGAGGCTAACCCTCGACTAAAGCAGCGGCTCCCTATCGCCCACGCATCTGACTGGTCGCCTTATTCCTCGCACTCGAACCCGGCTCTCGATCCACAGAACCAGACTTTGCACGCGTTGCCCTCCTCGTCGGTAGCGTTGCAGAGGATGCAGCCGTGCCCTATGTCCTCGCATGGACTGGCGGCAAACGCAGAGGCTTTCGCACCGCTGGGCGCGAGGGAGAGGGTGGCGATCACGCCCAAACCACACAGCTTGAGGATGCTCTTCGATAGCGTCCTGTCGGTTCGGATCGAGGACCTTCCACGAGCCGCTATTGCGGTCGTCTGACTGCTTTGCCGGGCGGGCAAGGCGTTGTTGTCGCGATCTACGAGTGTCTTGATTGCAATGTAAGCCTGATCACTGAACGCATCCGAAACGAGCAACATTACTCTGTTTCCGATAGCGTCTACCAGCAGCTTCGTATTGGAAAGCAGCGGGCCGACCGCCGCTACAAGTTCTTCCTTGGACATCGATACGATCTCTGTGTCGCGCAACGCACGCTGGGCCATGGCCGGGACCTCTCCACTTCCGGCAATAATCAAACGCCGACGAAGACCGCGGTCGGCACCGAGTGCGTTCCAGGACCCAAAACCCTCGTTCAGGCACTGACGACAGAGATCGGGATCTACGATCCACAGGAGGTGCGCTTTGGCAATCCGTTGCGATTCCGACGCTGAAACTGCCGATAGACCGACGAGTGTCAGCGGGATTCGGCTCCCGACCAGGCGGTCGTGGACGGCAGTCCGAGAAGCCATCGCACTCCGGCCGGCCAGGCTGGCGCGCAACTCGCGGTTGACACCGGTGGCGCGTACGACAAAGACCGACGGCGCCAGGAGAAGCGATGCGGTCGCGATGGTCGCAACCCTGCGACTTCCCAGATTCCCGATGACGCTCGTCCTTTCGGTGAGTGGTATCCCAGTCTCTGCGCCTTTGAGCAGCCGCCATGATCGCAAGGCGGGGTCTGGCGAAAGGAACGCTAGTTCACTCGCTGACCGTTCTCCTATGTCGTTTCATGGTTGAGCGTTGTTGTCTCGCTGGTTTTCGTCGCGGCGGGCATGCCCCGCAGCCTCGGAGTGGTGAGAAAAACAGCCCTCACCGCCTCCCGGGCCCAAAACGAGACGGACTCGGAAGCTGGGCGGGTGTCTTGCCCACGAGCGCCACCGTGAACCGATGCCATCCCGCGCGGTCGTTGAATCCCAGACGCCAGGCGACTTCGGTGATTCCAACCCCAGCGTTCTGAAGGGCCATCCCATGGCTGAGCCGGATCCAACGCAGCGCGAGGGACAGTGAAAAGCCGTTCTTGAGAGCCGTTTCGGACAGGTATTCGGGGCAGCATCCGAGCATCTCCGCCACACGTGCGATGGTTCGGACGTAGGTACCGTTCCTCGTTGTCCCACCGCCGGAGAGATCCCGAATGCCCCCGAGATCTCGGTGGGTCTTCCCGTCCGGCGAGGAAGGACCCGGGATGCCCTTTACGTACTGAAGCGCTACGACTCGCAGGGCAGCGCGCAGCATGGGCGGGCCTGGGTGTCAATGGGCACGCATCGATGAAGACTTTGATTTCGGTCGAGTACTTCGGTTCTGGTTCGCTCACGATCTCCCCACTGCTGATGTTCCCCATTTCGAGTTGCGCTGGGTCCGGGCGCTTGGCCGGCATTCGATTCGCCGTGCCGCTTCCCTGAACGCCGAGGCAGGTGGGGAATACTGTCATTTCACGACACACGCCCCATTTCGCACCAAGGGAGTTTTCGCGGGGGTCGGGGCACTGGGCTGCGCCTCCAAGGACCCGAGGTCTTCCGCCCGGGTCAGGGGCCACGCCTCCGGAAGCAGCACGCCCTCTATCTACTAACCAGTTCTCAGCCCGCAAACGTGCAATCACCCCGGCAAGCCGGCACTCGGTGGGCAGCGCGAGCCTGGACCGGCTGGCAGGCGCGAGGGCACCGCCGGGACGCCCCGACTCAATCCGCCACCCGCAGCCTGTACTTCGCGATCCGCCACGGCGGGATGTCCGGGTTCTGCAGGACATACAGGTGCCGGCCACCGCCGAGGACCTTGACGCCGGCCGGCAGCGGAACGTCCTCGTAGAGCTTGGTGCCGGCGTGGCGATCGTAGACTTCAAGTCGAGTGTGGAGAACCCTGAAGGGGAAGAACGGCTTCGTTTCGTCAAGCTGACCCAGTGTGAAGACCAAGTGGTCACCGGCGACCACATCGATGCGGGGAACAAGATCGAACGTGCCCAGCAGATCGCTGAAATCCTGACCCCCCGGTGAAGTGCTCGAGTACGCACCGAACTCGATCTCCGGAACCCTGCGGAAAGTGAGCGACGGCGTCCCAATCACACCCACCGAGTCACCTGCTCCGTTCAGAATCGTTGCAGGGTATAGCAGCTTGGCCATGGCGATGATCGAGTCACCAGCGACTGCCCCTACCACATCGCCGAATCCTTGCCAATAGGGCATCCCGAAGATCGGCGTAGTCCAACTCGTCCACGCTACACTCCCGTCGACCAAGCGGTGGAAGTAGCCGTTCTGCAACGCCACGTCGTGTATCGACCTCGCCATTCCGATTCCGTAGAACACGATATCCGGTCCAAATGGAAACACCTGAAAGACCCAGTTATCGCCGATTCCCACCAGCGTATCTGGACTCAGGTCGCTGTTCAGATAGGTCAGCCACCGGTTGCGTGGATTCGATACAACGATCCGTCCGGAAGCTGTCTCCGCTACGCCGCCAACTTGTGGCAGTTCCCAGGGGCCGTCTCCGAAGCGTCCGAACGCGCCTTCCAAGGACCCATCATCCGCGTAGGTTCGCACACGCGGCAGGATTCGGTCGCCGATGATGAAGCCGCCGTCCTTCCTTTCGACGAACACGCCGATCTCGGCAATCGAATCGATCGGATCCTCTTCCAGCTTGATGACCTCCGCGAGTTCGAAGACCTCGGGAAACGGCGGGGACGCGACGATTCGCGGGGGTCGGCCGCAAGACGCGAGAATCAGCATCAGGCTCGCGCTGGCGATCATCGCCACCCAGGGGCCGAATACGGACCGGTTCATCAACCGATTCCCCGCTACCGCCTGCAGAATCGCTGAGTGTGTCGCATTCTGATGTCGGCATCCTTGAGAGTTGTACCCGGAGCGTCTGTTTCGCTCCTAATATCCTAGTTGCTGATCCTCTCAGGCAACAGTGCCGGTACCGGAAGCAGCCTGTACTTCGCGATCCGCCACGGCGGGATGTCCGGGTTCTGGAGGACGTAGAGGTACCGGCCTCCGCCGAGAACCTTGACGCCTTCGGGCAACGGCACGTCCTCGAAGAGCTTGGTGCCGGTGTGGCGGTCGTAGACTTCCAGGTGGGTGTAGAGGACCCGGAAGGGCGGATGGGGCATCGCCTCGTCGAGTGTGCCCAAAGTGAACACCATGTGGTCGCTCCCGACGACATCGATTCGCGGCACCAGGTCGAAGGTACCCACCAGATCGCCGAAGTCCTGCCCTTGAGGTGAGAAGGAGGCATAGGCGCCCAGCTCGATCTCGGGAACCCGGCGAAACGAGGATGAAGGAGTCCCGATCGTCCCGACCGAGTCGCCCGACGCGTCAATGATGGTCGCCGGATACAGCAACGCGGTCATGACGAACAGCGAATCGCCTGCAGTCACCACACCCTTGGTTCCCCCGGTGAGGCCGCCCCAGTATGGCTGGTCCATCAGAGGACTCCGCCAATTGCTCCACACGACGCCGCCATCCACATAGCCATGGTAGTGCCCGTTCTCGTCGGCCAGTGCCTGGGCAAAGGAGCCCTCCCCTACCGCTTCCAGCACAAGGTCAGGTCCGAAAGAGAGAACGTCGAACACCACGTACCCGTCAAGCGGGACGATCGTGTCGCGCGCGAGCTCACTGGTCAGGTAGGTCAGTCCGGGGTTTCGCCAGTTGACCACCACGATTCTCCCCGACCGCATTTCCGCCACGCCGTCGATCTGCCGAAACTCCCACGGACCGTCCCCGAAACGCCCGAATCCCGCTTCCAGGCTGCCGTCCTCCGCGTAGGTGCGTACACGCGGGAGAAGCCGGTCACTGACGATGAAGCCACCGCCGCGTCGCTCCACGAAGACGCCGATTTCCGCAATGGAATCGGCCGGATCTTCTCCCAGCTCGATGACCTCGGCGAGTTCAAAGACTGCCTCGAATGGCGGTGCGGAGATGGTGACCTGCGGCTCTTCGCAGGACACGAGGAGTACCGCCATGGCGATCGGGATCAAGGCCCTCACGCGAGACCGTGTCATCCGGAATCCACTTCTGCAGGGCCGGGGCGCGTGTGGCCTGGGGGACACCATTCCGCCCCCACTCAGCTCACCGGCCGGTCCCGCTTTTTCAGGATGAACAGGCCTTCCTGCATGCTGGTCACGATGACCGTGCCGCTCTCGAAGTACGGGTAGTTGCTCCAGGCGCCGCCGAACCCCGGGCCCTCCTTGTACGGCGCCGTGTCGAAGTACCCGACTTCGCGCGGATTCTCGGGGTCGGAGACGTCGAGGATGTGCAGGCCGTAGAGATAGTTGGCCTGGTACATCAGGTCGTCGCGGATGTAGAGGTTGTGGGCGCTCGCGGGCATCGAGCCCATGAATTCCCTGACCAGCACGGGGTCCTCAAGGTCGCTCACGTCCCAGATCAGGGTGCGGGTGGTCTCCACGTTGCCCGCGATCACGTCGGACTCGTCGTCCTGGAAGAAGTAGCGGTGGTCTTCGGTGAGCCATCCCTGGTGGATGTACGCCGGGTTCGGCGAGGACGGGGCCGCCACGACGACCGGGTTGTCCTTGTCGGTGACGTCCTGGATCTGGAAGACGCGGCCGTTCGAGTTGAAGCACAGCTCGCGCCCCTGGTAGTTCTCGTCGGGGCCCCGGTAGATGACGCACTGGGTGTCGTGGGTCCCGCCCGTGGGCGCGCACCCCACGAACTCGGGGTTCTTGGGATCGTCGACGTTGATCATGTGGAGGCCGCCGCCGCAGGTGTCGGCGGCACCCCCGCCGCCGATCGTGTAGGCGATTCCGGTCTCCTCGTTGATCGCGATGTTGTGCGAGCTGCCGATGCGCGTGTAGTGCACGTCGGGCTCGAAGAGCACGGGCATCTCGTCGGGGGAGATGTCGCGCAGGCGCGTGAGGTCGAGGACCTGCATGCCGTGCTCGCCCGCGCCGTCGGCCACCACGAATGCGTGGTCCTTGTACGTCTTGATGTCACGCCAGAGCTGGGACGGCGGCGTGCCCCACGGCTTGGGCAGGTCGCCGACCAGCATCGGGTTGGTGGGATCGGTGATGTCGACGAACGAGGTGCCGTCGTTGCGTCCCACCAGAGCATACTCGCGTCCCGTCATCGGGTCGGTCCAGCCCCAGTTGTCGTTGGCGCGCACGCCGCGGGCGCGGTCGCCGGCCCGCAGCAGCGAGGGCGGCACGTAGGCCAGCAGCTCGACCTCGTTGCAGTCGAAGGGGCCGACCTTCCCGTCGTCGCAGCGGCGCTCCTCACCCACCAGCGCGCCGAGCATGTCGGGTGCGCTCACGAGCATCTCGCCGTCTCCCCAGCCGCCGCCGGTGCGCTCGTAGACGTGGACCGAGCCGGCCTGGTGGTGCATTCCCGGCGCACCGACGGCCACCAGGCCGGCGTCCGCGACGACCAGCCCGCCGAAGTGGTCGCTCTCGACCGTCTGCTCCTGGGGGAGCTGAATGCGCCGCGGCGCGGTCGGCAGCGATCCGTCGCCGCGAGCCTCGTACACGAAGACCGAGCCGAGTTCGTAGCCGCGCGTGGTGGGGGCGCCCACCCACACGTCGTCTCCGGCGAAGGCCACGGCCGCGCCGAAGCGGTCGCCGCTCTCGCCGCCCGCGAATGTGAGCCGTGCGTCGCCGGGGACCCACCGGGCGAGGTCGGCGTTCCATGAATGCGTGTGGACGGCGCCGCGGCTGTCGTCCGTTCCCGGCGCCCCGATCAGGATCATGTCACCCGAGGCCGCGAGGGCGGACCCGAAGTTGGCGTTCGATTCGGCGGCCGAGTCGAGGACGCCGCCCTCCTCCCAATCCCCGTCAACCATGCGGAAATGATGGACGCGGCCGGCGCGCTCGCCGTCGTCGCCGCCCCCGTCCCACTGGGGAGCGCCGATCAGGGCCCCGTGGGGGGTGAACAGGATCGCCGCGCCGAAGCGGTCGCCCGGCGCGCCGTCCGCGGGCTGGAGCTGGCCGCGCCGGATCCACTGGCCGTCCGCCCCGCGCTGGTAAGCGTAGACCACGCCTTGCGTCTCGGCCGCTTCCTCGCCGCCGCGCCCGCTGGGGGCCGGAGCGGGACCGGGCGCGCCGACGAACAGCCAGTCGTCGTGGGCCGCCATGGTCAGGCCGAAGTCGTTGCCGCAGAAGCCGTCGAACCGGCAGGGCGGGGACTCTCCGGCGATCTCGTCCCCCTCGATCGCGTGCGCGGCCTGCCATGCGCCGCCGCCGTCGCGCGTGAAGACGTGGATCGGACCGCCCCGCTGGCCGACGAAGAGGGTGTTGCCGGTCATGGCGAGCATGGTGCCGAAGCCGTCCGCGCGCTCGGAATCGGGGGCACGGAGCACGGTGGACGCGCGCCACTCGCCGCCGGCCTTGCGGTAGCTGTAGACCGATCCGGGCCGGAAGTTGGTCGTTGGCTCGGCGATGAGCAGGTCGTCGCCGTCGATGACCACCGACTTGCCGAAGGATCCGGACTGGCCGGCGAGCGGCGGGGCGCCCGAGAGGAGTGTGGCGAGGATGGCGGGGAGCGCGATGCGGGCGGCCCGCGAGGCGAACGCTGCGACGGTCGGCTTGCGAATCATGGTACGGTTCCGGTCTGCGGGTGTGCGGTGCGGCGGCGGAAAGGGATCATCGTGAACGGCGGCGCGCCCGTCAAACCATGGCGACGCCCGTCAGCCCGTGGCAGCCTGTGCCGCCGGGACGAGGCCTACCGCCCTCCGCCCAGCGGCGGCGCACTCTCCGGCGGCCGCCGATACCCCGTCCCCTGCTCGAACGCATGGCCGAACCGCAACAGCATCGGCTCGGTGAACGGCCGGCCGAGGAATTCGATCCCCACGGGCAGGCCGTCCGGCGTGAATCCCGCGGGCACGGTCAGCGCCGGAAACCCCGTGACCGGGCTGAGCAGGCGGTTGTCGCCCAGGCCGTAGCGGTCGGCCGGCGCTGCGTTGGTTTCGGCGTCCTCGGCGATCAGCGTCACGGGGTGGTCGAAGGTGGCGTAGACGAGCGCGTCGAGGTCGTGGTCGGCCATGGCGACGAGCACATCCCGCCGGATCCGGTCGCGCCCGACCAGGTACTCCAGGTAGCCGGGATCGCTGGTCGACCTGCCGAGCGAGTTCGCCAGACCCGCCGCCCGCCACGGCGTCACGCGCCCGCTCAGCAGGATCGACCGCAGCGTCGTGTACGGGGCGTTCGCATGCTCGGACAGGTAGGCATCGGTCGCCTCTTCGGTCTCGAAGACGTTGCCCCCGAACACCGCGTTGATGCGATCGATCCCCGCGACCGCGACGGGATCCACCACCTCGGCCCCGAGCCGCCGCAGATCGGCCACCGCCGCGTCGATGCGGGCGCGCACGTGCCGGAACCCCTCGGAGTCCGTATCCACCGACCCGTCCATCGGATCGCGGATGACTCCGATGCGCGCCCCTGCCAACCCGTCGCCGCCAAGGCCGCTCTCATACGACTCCGGCACACGCCCCACCGCGCGCGCGGTCACCGGATCGTTCGGATCGTACCCCGCGATCACCCCCAGCAGAATCGCCGCGTCCATGACGGTGCGGGTGATCGGGCCCTGCGTGTCGGTCGTGGGGTTGGCGGGCATCAGGCCGAACCGGCTCACCAGCTCGAGCGTCGGACGCAGCCCCACCAGAGACGCCACCGCGGCCGGTCCACGTATTGACCCGCCCGTGTCCTCGCCGATGCCGACCATGCCGAAGTTGGCCGCGATGCCCACGCTGGTGCCGCCCGACGAGCCGCTGGGATTGCGCCGAGGGTCGTACGCGTTCCTGATCACACCGAACCCGGACCCCACGTAGCGCGACGCGAACTCGCCCATGTTGGTCTTGGCGAGAATGATCGCGCCCGCATCCCTCATGCGCGTCACAATGGTCGCATCCCGCTCCGGCACGAAGTCCGCAAAGAGCGCGGAGCCATAGGTCGTCGGCATGTCGCTGGTCTCGACCTGGTCCTTCAGCAGCACCGGAATGCAGTGGAGAGGCCCCGTGAGCCCGCCAGCCGGCCCGCTCGCCGACCTGCCAGCCGGCCCGCCCGCCGACCTGCCAGCCGACCCGCCAGCCGGCCCGCCGGCCGCCAGCGCCTCATCCAGCCGCACCGCCTCGTCGAGCGCCCGCGGATTCAGCGTGGCGACCGTGTTCAGCCGCGGCCCCTGCCTGTCGTACGCCTCGATCCGGTCGAGATACGCCTGCACCAGGCCGACGCACGTCAGCTCCCCGGACAGGAAGCCGGCGTGCACATCGGCGATCGTCGCCTCCTCGACCTGGAAGTCCTGGGCCGCGAGGTGTGCGGTCCCGGGGATGAGTGTCAGAGGGACAAGCGCGACCCAAAAACGTAAAGTGGACATTACATTAAGTAACCTTTAGTTGACATTCGACAACGAACCTGCGTGATGATCCACCACGACATGTTGCCGCGCCCCCTCCCCCGCGGCAACCCGATCCGCTCGGGACACTGGCCCCCCGCCCCCCCTTCACGGTACGATCCCTGCACGCACGCCCACCCCGCCCCGCTGCGGCGACCCACCCCGTCCCGGACGCGAGCATGACCCGACCCACCCTCACGGCGGCCACCCCCACCCTCACGACCCGGCTCCTCGCCGTCGCCACGGTCTCCCTCGCCGCCACCGTCGCCGCCACCCTCGCCCCGCCCCCCACCCCCCTCTCCGCCCAGCGCGCCTACCCCGCCGCCTCGCACGGCGGCAACTACATGCACAACTTCTACTTTCCCCCGGCACCCTCCTCATCGCCGTGGTACCCCGAGTGGCACCCCGGCGGCGAGCGCGTCACGGTGGCCATGAGCGGGTCGCTCTGGGAGGTGGACATCGCGACCGGCGACGCCCACGAGATCGTCCACGGCCCCGACTACTACTCGTCTCCCAACTACTCGCCCGACGGCGCGTGGCTCCTCTACACCGCCGACGACGGCGGCGGCACGATCGACCTCGAGGTCATGAACACGGCCACCGGAGAGCGCCACCGCCTCACCGAAGGCGCCCACATCCACACCGACCCCCGCTTCTCGCCGGACGGCGGCCGCATCGCCTACGTCTCGACCGCCCCCGGCGGCTACTTCAACGTCTACATCCGCCCCTTCGCCGACGGCGCCTGGACCGGGCCCGAGGTCTCGATCACGTCCGACAACTCCTTCGGCCGCGACCGGCTCTACTTCGGCGCCTGGGACATGCACATCTCCCCCGCGTGGCTGCCGAACGGCGAGGAACTGCTGATCGTCTCGAACCGCGACGTCGCGCTCGGCAGCGGCAACGTCTACCGGGTTCCGGCCCGGGCCGGCGGCATCGAGGACCGCCAGATCGTCCTCGCCGAGCAGACCCTCTACCGCACCCAGCCACACGTCTCGTACGACGGCCAGCGCTTCGTCTACTCCTCGACCGCGGGCGCCGCGGACCAGTTCCAGAACCTGTACGTCCAGCCCACGACGGGCGGCGAGCCGTACAAGATGACCTTCTTCGACCACGACGCCTTCCACCCGCGATGGTCGCCGGACGCGGAGTGGATCGCCTTCGTGGCGAACGGCGGCGGGCCGCACAACCCGAACGGCTTGCCGCAGCTGCACCTGCTGGAGGCCAACGGCGGCAGACTGCGGCGCGTCGACATCACCGAACGGCACTGGGCGCGGCCGACGGGCACCCTGTCCGTCACCACCACCGACGCCGCGGGCGTGTCAATGGCCAGCCGGGTCCACCTGACCGCTGCGGACGGCAAGTTCCACGCACCCGCCGACGCCTATGCCCGCGTGGCCCGCGAAGGCGACCGGATCTTTCATCACCCGGGCTCCTTCACCGTGGAGCTCCCGGCGGGCGAAGCCGAGATGACCGTCGTGCGCGGCTTCGAAACCGCCCCCGTGACCACCACCACCGTCATCCGCCCCGGCGAAACCACCAGGGTGACGGTCACGCTCACGGAGATATCCGACCTCTCCGACGAGGGCTGGTTCTCGGGTTCCACCCACGTCCACATGAACTACGCCGGCAACCTGCGCAACAGCCTCGCCAACCTGATGATGATGTCCGCCGCGGAGGACCAGGACGTGGTCGCCGAGCAGGTCGCCAACAAGGACAACCGCATCCTCGACCACCAGTACTGGATCCCGGGCGGCGGCCCGCATCCGCTGTCGGAGCCCGACCTCCTGCTGGTCGTCGGGCAGGAGTACCGCCCGCCCTTCTATGGACATGTCTTCATGTTCGGCCAACGGGAACACCTGATCGCGCCGTACGCGATGGGGTACGAAGGCACCGGGATCGAGAGCCTCTACCCGAGCAACACGGACATGATGCTGAAGGCCAAGGCCCAGGGAGCGACGACCGCCTACGTCCACTCGTTCTACAACGGCGACCCGCTGGAGGGGAACCTCGGTGGCGCCAAGGGCTTCGTCGTCGACGCCGCGCTCGCGGCCGCGGACGCGGTCGAGTGGTCCACGCCCCAGGACGGCTGGCCTCCGGTCTACGCCGTGTGGAGCAACGGAATCCGCGCAACCGTGGTCGGGGGCGAAGACTCGATCTCCAGCCTCCACGCGACGCCCCTGGTGGGGTCGATGCGGACGTACGTGCGCACGCCGGACGGCGAACTCACCATGGACGGGTGGTTCCAGGGGATTCGCGACGGCAACTCGTTCGTCACCTCCGGCCCGCTGATCGATTTCACGGTCGATGGCAGAGGGCCGGGGGAAGAGCTCGACCTCGACGGCCCGTCCGAGGTGCGTTTGCGTGGCCGGGTGTGGAGCGTGGTGCCGATGGAAAGGGTGGAGCTGGTCGTCGACGGCGACGTGGTCCGCACCTGGGAACTCACCGGCGACCGCAAAACCCTCGACATCGACGACACCCTGCCCATAGGAGCGAGCGGCTGGATCCACCTGCGCGTCGAGGGCGCCCCCGAGGACCGGTGGCCGCTCGACACGTCGTATCCGCAGGCGTTCACCAACCCGGTCTGGGTGACGGTCGCGAGCCGCCCGATCCGGAGCGCAGCCGCCGCGGACTACGCGCTGCGCTGGATCGACAAGCTGGAGGCAATGGCGCAGGTGTGGCCGGGGTGGCGGTCGGAGTGGGAGAAGGAGCATGTGTCCGCTCAGTTTGACGAGGCGCGGGAGGTGTACCGGCGGCGCGGGGCGGAGGCGGCGGACGACGCGGGTGCAGCGGGCGGCGATCCGGGCGCGGCACGGCGCACCGGCGCGGCGAGCGCCACCGGCATACCCCTTCCCGCCATCACCGAACAGTCCGGAGGCACGACCGAGGTCCTGCAGGCGATCAGCCCGGTGTCGGCCGAGACCGTTTGGGCGAGCGGGCACGGCGGAGTGATCCTGCGGACGGTCGACGGCGGCGAAGCGTGGCGGCGGGTTGCGGCTCCGGCGGCTGATTCGCTGCAGTTCCGCGACATTCACGGGTTCTCGTCCCGTACAGCCATTGCGCTGACCGCGGGCACGGGACCGGCGTCGCGCATCTACCGCACCGCCGACGGCGGCGAGACCTGGACGCTTAGCTTCCTGATGGATGCGCCCGAAGGCTTCCTCGACTGCCTCGACTTCTGGGACGGCGAGCGGGGCTTCGCTTACGGCGATTCCTTCGACGGCGTCCCGTACATCCTGCTCACCGAGGACGGCGGGCGGAGCTGGGCACGGGTTCCCGCCGATGCCGCGCCGGCGGCCAACGAGGGCGAGGGCGGCTTCGCGGCCAGCGGCACCTGCGCCCGCGCGGGCGACTCGGGCCGGGGGTGGATCGTCACGGGGGCGGGCGGCTCCGCGCGCGCGTTCACCACGATGGACTATGGTGAGACGTGGACGGCGGCCGAGGTGCCCATGGCGAGGGGCGATGCCGCAGGGAACTTCACCCTGGCCATGGCGGACGGGTCGCCGATCATGGCGCTGGGCGGGGATCTGGGCGCGCGCGAAGAGGTGGTCGCCGCGAACGCGGCCGTCACCAGGGACGGGGGGCGCACCTGGACGGCCGCCAGCGCCGCGCCGATCGACGGCGCCGTGTACGGGAGCGCGGTCGGGCGCTGGGGCCCCTACCGGAACATCGTGGCGGTGGCGCCGCCCGGCGCGGCGTTCACCGCCGACATGGGCGCGACCTGGCAGACCCTGCCCGGCGTGAGCGCGTGGGCGGTCGAGTTCGCGCCGGGCGGCCGGGTCGGCTGGGCCGCCGGAGAAGGGGGGAGGATCTGGCGAATCGAGTGGTAGCGAGGGCCGCGGGGCGGTCCGGTGGCGGCATCGTGTCGCCGCGCGGGAAGATGATGTGGCTGTATGGGACGGTGGTATGGCTGTGCGGGACCGCCGTGCTGCCTCATGCGGTGGCGGCGCCGCTGGCCGCGCAGGAGGAACCGCCCCGCATTTCGGGCCGGGTGGTGGACCTCGACACCGGCGCCGGCGTGGCGGGCGCGGCGATCGTGCTGATGTCTCTCGGCAGCGAGGCCGCGGATTCGCTCCGGGCCGAGGCGGTCACCGACGGCGTGGGACTGTTCCGGTTCGAGCGAGCCGGTCCCGGCGACTACGAGCTCGCCGTGACCCACATCGCCTACGGCACGTTCCGGGAGCGGTTGACGCTGTCGCCGGGGGACCGGCTCGCAGTGCGGGTCACGCTGTCCCCCGCCGCCATCGAGCTGGATCCCGTCATCGTCGAGGTCGAGCCGCGCGACCGCCGCAACGCGCGGGCACTCGGCACGGCCCGCCGCAGGGTCACCGCGGAACAGCTGGCCCCGGTCGCCAGGACCGGCAACCACCTGGTCAACGCGCTCGCACAGCTGTTGCCGGGGATTCGCGTGCGCAGCGGCCGCAGCCAGCCGGGCGAGCTCGTCTGTCTCGAGTTCAGGGGCACCGTCAGCTTCGCGCAGCCAGGGTGCATGACTCCGATCGTCATCGTCGACAACGTGCGGCAGGCCAATGGACTGGTCACGCTCAACACGCTTCCCCTGACCGACATCCAGAGCGTCGAGGCGGTGCCCCCGGGCGAAGCCGGTGTGCGCTTCGGAGCCGACTCGAACGCCGGGGTCATCGTCATCGAGACCATTTCGGGCGCCGCAGTCGCCCTCCGTCCGGACAGCCCGCCGGGCGGTCTCTACAACTGGGCGCTGGAATCAGGATCGTATCCGTGGGGCAAGGCCCTGGCCGCGGCCACGGCAGCCAACGCGGCAGGTCTCCTGGCCGGGTACGCGATCTCCAAACGCTGCCTGGACTTCGAAACGCTCGCCCGGCACTTCTACGAGGCGGAGTGCGGCTTCCTCGCCAACGCCGGCTCCCGTCTTGCCTTCTACGGCGCACCCCAGGTCGGCGTCGGCTTCGTCGTCGCGCGCGTGGGAGGCACGGATCTGTCACACGGCAGCATGTGGAGGAACGCTGTCGCCAGCGCGATCCTGTCCGCTCCGGGCGTGGTGCTCGCCCTGACCAGCGACGAAGACGGGTTCAGCGGATCGAGGGGACTCGGGATCATCATGGCGTCGGTCGCCGCCCCAGCCGCCGCGGTCCTCGCCGACCGGCTGTTCCGCCGGGTGAAGTCCGGGTAGGTTTTTCGGCTCAACCACCTGCAACCAAAAGGAAAACGCAATGTCCATACGAGGCCAACTCGCCGCGTTCGACCAGATTGTCGCCGGTGCCAGGACGCTGCTGGAAGCCATCCCCGACGACCGTCTGGACTGGCGGCCCCACGACAGGTCCTGGACGCTGGGTGAACTGGCGACCCACATCGCCAACCTGCCCAACTGGACGATGGCCACCCTGTCCGTTTCCGAGTTCGACATCAGCCCGGCCGAAGGCGGCCCGCCGCCCATGACCGCACTGGGCTCGAGCGCCGAACTGGTCGAAGCGCTCGACGGCAGCGCCGCGGCCGCCCGCGCGGCGATCGAAGAGTCCACCGAAGAAGACATGGGAGGCCCCTGGACGATGCTGGTCGCCGGGGAACCACGCTTCACGCTCCCGAAAGCGGTCGTCCTGCGGACCTTCATCATGGACCACCTGATCCACCACCGCGCGCAGCTCGGCGTGTACCTGAGACTGCTCGACGTGCCGGTCCCGCAGCTGTTCGGCCCGACCGCCGATTTCCAGGACATGTAGCCGCAGGTCCCGCACATGAACTCTTCCGGTGGCGGCCCCGGTGGCCCCGGCCCCGGTCGCCAGGACTCCGGTCGCATCGACTCCGGTCGCCTCGACCCCGATCGCTTCGATCTGCTCACCTTCGACTGCTACGGCACTCTGGTCGACTGGGAGACGGGCATCGTCAACGCCACGGCGTCGGCGTGTCGCGCCCACGGCAAGTCCCCCTCCGACGCCGCGGTCCTGGCCGCGTTCGGCGACGCCGAGCACGTCGTCCAGGAGGAACGGTACCGCACCTACCGCGAGGTTCTCGCGCTGACCTTCGGCCGCATGGGTCACGCCCTCGGCTTCCGTCCAACCACGCAGGAGTGCGAGTCGTTCGCCGCCTCGGTGGGCGACTGGCCCGCCTTCCCGGACACCGTCGAGGCCCTGCAGCGGCTCGGCGCGCGCTACCGGCTCGGCATCGTCTCCAACGTGGACGACGACCTGTTTGACGAGACGCGAAAGAAGCTCGCCATCGACTTCGACTGGGTCGTCACCGCCCAGCAGGTCGGGAGCTACAAGCCCGCCCCCGCGCACTTCGAGGAGATGGTCATGCGTTCCCGGATCCCCCGCGACCGCACGCTGCACGTCGCGCAGAGCCTCTTCCACGACATCGGCCCGGCGGCGGCGCTCGGCTACGCCACCGTGCATGTGAATCGACCCAGCCGCGGAGGCGGCAGCGGCGCGACACCACCCGCCCAGGGCGCCCGCCCCGACGCCACGGTGACTGACATGGCGGGCGTCGCGCGGCTTTTGGGGGTCGCATGAGCGGCGGCGACCGGCCCGGCATCCCCGACGGGCACGACGGCATCCACACCATCCGGGCGAGCGGGATTCATCGCGGCTGGAACGGGATCTACTACAAGACAGGCCTCTCCGGCAGGAACACGCCCGCCCGGGAGCTGTCGATGAACGTCGCGCGGATCCCGCCTGGCGGCGTCGCCTTCGCGCACATTCACGTCGACTTCGAGGTCATGCTCTACATCCTCGCGGGCACCGTCCGCCACGAGTTCGGCCCGAACCTGCGCCACTCGATCGTGAACCACGCGGGCGACTTCATCTACATCGAGCCGGGCGTCCCCCACGAGGTCTTCAACGAGAGCGACACGGAGGACGTCGTGGCCGTCGTCGCGCGTTCCGACGCCTCCGAATGGGAGAACATCGTCGACTACGACCGCGAGACCGGGAAGGTCATTCCGAAACGGGACGCGAGTCGCTCGGGGTAGACAAGTCGGTCAGGGACAGGTGGAACGCCCTTGACGACGCGCGGGTCAACGTGAAAAACCCGTGATGGTGCCGGGTTCGATTCTGTCGAAGTCGGGTATGGGGGTACAGCGCGGGCGTTGCCCAATCACGCGGCAGGTCCCGCACGGCCAGGCGCTGTATCAGTTCCTCCGGGATGCCTACCGGCAGTTTCCGGTATTGCCGCAGGACATCGGGCGCCCGCAGGTGGACGAGCAGTTCGACGCTAGCGAGCGTCAGACTGCCTCCGAGGTGCACGGCCCGTCGTCCCGGACTGTTCCAGCGCCCTCCATGGCGCAGCGCCCCTGCCCCCGACAGCATCTGTTCCACGGTGCGGGAGTGTTCCGGCGCGGCCAGTCGCCACGCTCAATCACCGCTACCACCCGGCGACTTAAGCCACCCGGCGGGTCAGCCCAGCGGCCGGCCGCGCGCGAGACCCCGCCCTACCTCGTCCTCGCCATCCTGTCGAGAAATGCGCGCTGTTCGGACGTAAGGGACCCGACGCCCATCTTCCTCACCTTGGCCAGGAGATAGTCCACCTCTTCCCGGTTGATCTCGTGGAGCCCCTCCCGGGGGATCGCTTCCCAGCTCTGGACCACATCGGCCTCGCGGACGCCGGACATCCTCGGCCGGGCTGCCGGACGCCGGACCACGCGCTGGCGACGGCGCCGCTCCCAGCTCTTCAGGAACACCCAGCCGGCCACCAGACCGCCGAGGTGGGCGAAGTGCGCGATCCCGTCCTGCGCGCCCGCGAACCCCGCGAAGAGGCTCGAAGCGACCATGAAGATCGCCAGCAGGCGGGCCTGGATGGGCAGGATGCCCCAGATGTAGATGTCCTCGCGAGGCCAGTAGCGCGCGAACCCCACGACCACCCCGAAGATCGCTCCGGAGGCCCCGACGATCAGCGAAAAGGGAGTCATGACCGAGAGCAGGGCTCCCCCGACTCCGCACGCGAGATAGAACCAGATGAATGTCCTGCTCCCCAGCCGCTCCTCCAGACGCGGGCCGAAGAAGAAGAGCATCAGCATGTTGAACAGGATGTGGGTGAATCCGCCGTGGAGGAACATGTAGGTGACGAGCGTCCACGGCCGGAAGAGGACCGCAATAGGCACCAGCCCCAGCAACTGGACAAGGTCGGGAATCAGGCGCGTCACGAAATACATGACGATGTTGGTCAGGAGCAGCCGCTGTACCCAGGGTGTCATCAACATGGGTAGTCCATTGTGCGCGGGGCTCGTCCTTCGGTCGAATACATGCCTGAATCTCTACGTGCGTGACCCGCCATGCTGTTCCAGCAATGTACCGGATTCGGCTGCGCCCCGCGCTTTCAGTTCCCCGGGCAGCAGGAGTTTCTGGCGGCGTGGGAGCACTTCTTGGACGCGTCGGCGGCGAACGAAGTGTCGTGGGACACGGAGACGATGCTTGCGCACCCCGCCCCCGCTCCCTTCGGGTCGCTCCCGGACCAGCAATCCCTGGCGGGACGGCCCGTTCACCGCCGCTTCGAGGCGCTGGAGCATCCGGTCGCCGACCGCCCGGCCCCGGGCAAGGCCGAGACGCCGCGTGGCCACGGGACCGGAGCCCAATCGCTCGCAAGTGCGCGGCCTGTCCGCATACCCGACGCTGGGTTACAGCCCCGCCCTGAAGGCGTTGAAAAAAAGGGGGAGTTCCCAAGCCACGCTTCGCGGGTTCCCGACGGGGCTGGCGAGGGGCTCCACCTCTGCGATCCCTTAGAGGGCCGGGCGTCCTCGAACCAGGATTCCAGCGGAAGAGCGGGCTGCCTGCCGAACGGCGGCAGCACTTCTTCTACGGCTCTATGCCCGAGTCGGCACAACTGCGCGCCCCGTCGCGCTTCACGAGGCTAATCAGCTTCGCGATGCCCAGACCCATGCCAACGATGATGGCAGTCCGTACTACGACGGCAATGACGATACCGGTACTCGCGCTCATTCTAGGTCCGCATCCAATTCAGCGAGGGCATCCTGTACGAACTCCATATCATCTTCGATTTGCGCCTCGAGACCCCGTGGCCAGTTCGGCATCGTCCGCCGACAGCGCAGCGGAGGGGGTGGCCGTTCCGAACATCAAAGTTGCCCCAACCGCAACCATTCGGACTGAGAGGATGATGTTCCTAATCCGGTCACGCTTGCTACTGGAGTGAATCGTCAGGGCGGCGCCCGCGGCCGGGCCGGTGTCGTCTTCATGGTGCAATTCCTTTTCTCCACTAAGTGACCACCTCGACGGACACCCATACCGTAGCCCATTCGACAGCCGCCAAAACACGGGAAAACACCCGATGTCGATGGGGGACTACCCGCATTCTTGGGGGGAATTTCACCGTAGCCGCGCGCCACCAGGTTCTTTGCATTGGGTCGGAAGAAATCGGGGCAACCGTGGACAGCCGCCCGGTGCGCGCTTCATCCTGCCGCTAGAGCCGCCGCAAGCCGCGGACTCGGGCCTGAACCCAGTCGGCGGGAATCAAAAAAGCGGAAACTCACCCGCCGAATCCCGTAAGTCTAATGGTTACAATAGCATCCGCACCTGATTACGGATGCTGTTCCAGCAATGTACCGGATTCGGCTGCGCCCCGCGCTTTCAGTTCCCCGGGCAGCAGGACCGAGTAGATGACGGAATGGACGGGAGTCGGCACGCCAGCCTCGGCCCCCAGCCGCACGGCCGCGCCACTCCAGGCGTCCAGCTCGGACGGGACTCCGGCCGCGATGTCCCGGTGCAGGGACGAGGTGCCGTCGGGCGGTACGGCATCGCCGATGGTCATGCCCAGGGCGACGGCGTCTTCGGGCAGCGAGATGCCATGCGCCGCCGCCACGTCCGCGATCTCCTGCATTGCACGGCGGAGCAGATCGCGGGTCAGCGGGTGCGCGCGCACCGGACCGGCAGGCATTCGGCAGGCGGCACCGACCCCGCCCACCGAACAGACCATCAGGAACTTGAACCACAGGGCCGCGTCGATGTCGTCAGGGGCCTCGGCGTCCACGCCGGCGTCACGGAACGCCGAGACCAGTGCGCGGACGCGCCGCGAAGCGGCCCCGTCCCATTCGGCCATGGCCACGTACGGCTCCAGGCCAATATGCCGGATCTCGCCGGGCCGCAGCACCTCGCTCACAATGCGGGTGAGCCCCTTCCCCATGCGCTCGCGCCCAACCGCCGCGACGAGCCCCTCGTGCGCGTCCACGCCGTTGAGCAGGGGCACGACGAGCGTGTCGGGTCCCAGCAGCGGGCCGATTCGATCGCACACCGACGGCAGGTGCAGTGATTTGACCGCGACGATCACGGCGTCCACCGGGCCGATTTCGTCCGGGTCGTCGGTGGCAAGTGCAGGCCGCACCAGGAAGTCGCCGTCCGGCGAACGCACCCGGAGACCACGGTCGCGGATGGCGTCGAGGTGGTCGCCGCGCGCCACCAGCGCGACGTGGCACCCCGTACGCGCCAGTACGCCGCCGTAGTACCCGCCGACTCCGCCCGCTCCAAAGATGGCAATCCTCATGGTCGCGAAGTTACCGTAGCGGCCCGCACGCAGGAAGCCGTCCGCACGCACGAACCCACACGGAGAAGCGGATCATGACCGGACCACGGTGCCCCCGTCAGACATTGCGGAGTCGCGGGCGTTGCTGCCCGTGCGTCGTCGCACGACTGCTCATCGCATGCGGGGCCGCCGCGGCGGCGGGACTGGGGCCGGTTGCGGCCTCGCCGGCCGACCTCTCCGCGCAGACGCCCGAGCAGCGCTACACCGAATGGGCGCGGCCCGACTTCCGCCCCCAAGAGTACGAATACCGCCGGGGCCGCATCATGGACGGGCTCCGCACCACCGGGGGCGGGCTGCTGCTCACCCCGTCTTCGGACGGGACCACGCACGGGGGCACCTTCCGTCAGCTCGATGACTTCTGGTACCTGACGGGACTCGAGGTCCCGGGGTCGATGCTGGTGCTCGACTCAGATGCGGGCCTGTCGATCCTCTTCATGCCGCGCCGCGACCCGCGGTTCGAGAATCCGGGGCGGCCGAACGACTTTCCAGGCCGGCCGCTGCTGGACGACTATCAGCTCCGCGGCATCGCGGGGATCGGCCAGTACCGGGACGTTGCGGAACTGGAAGCCTTCGTGCGGGAACGGGTTGCCGCGGGGACCGTCCTGCGTGTCAACGCAGGCGCGGCCGGGACCGTCCCCGAGCCGGTGGTTCCGCTGATCGGTGCACTCGATGCCACCACCGCCCTCATCCACCGCCTTCGGTCCGACCATCCCGGGGCCGAAATTCGCAGTGCGTTCGAGGTCGTTGCCCGGCTCCGCATGATCAAGACGCCGGCCGAGATCATGCGCATGAGAGCCGCCGCGGACGCCACGATGGCCGGGATCCGCGCTGCCGCCGGGCGGATTCGCGCGGGCGTGGACGAGCGGACGCTGCAGGGAGAGTTCGAGCGCACCTGCCGGACGTTCGGATCCCAGTCGATCCCGTTCACGCCGATCGTGAAGTCGGGGCCCAACAGTCTATGGCCGTGGCGCGTCCTCGCGGCCCACTATGACCGCCGGAACCGGGGCATGCGGGACGGCGACCTCGTCATTTTCGACGTGGGGTGCGAAGTCAATGGCTACGTGAGCGACATCGGGCGCACCTTCCCGGTTAACGGGACGTTCACCGATGTCCAGCGGGAGAAGCTGCTGGTGAGCACGCAGGCGGCCGAGGCGATCATCGCGGCGGTGCGGCCCGGCGTTACGCTACGGGAACTCACGGCGGTCGCCTACGACGCGATTCCGGACCACGAGGAACCGCACATGCAGACCCCGTCGTTCTTCGGCCATCACATCGGGCTGTCGGCGAGCGATCCGGCGCTCCTCGACGAGCCGCTCGCGCCCGGCATGGTGTTCACGGTCGAGCCGTGGTACTACAACCACGAGATCGGGGTGTCGGTGTTCGTGGAGGAAGTGGTTCTGGTGACGGAGGACGGCGCCCAAGTGCTGACGGCCGCGCTGCCCCGGTCGCCGGTGGCGTTGGAGGAAATGATACGATAATTTTCGTCGTTCACGATCACGTCGGCATGACCGGCACCAAGGCAGTGCCAGCATGGGCTTTGGCCCACTGTGGAGGCCGACCCGAGAAACGCGGAGGAGATCGCCCCAATGCCAGTCCCGCTCGTCCCCCTCCTCCGCACGATCGGCCTTCTTCTCCTCGCGGCCCAGGCTTCCCCCGCCCTCGCGCAGACCGACGGTGTCACCCTCCAACCCGCCGAAACCCTTTTCAAGTCCGTGAACTCCCCCCACGAGGGTGTCTCCACGATCTGGCGTATCTCCGGCGGCCTCCTCCTGGATTCCAGGCGCATCGTACTCGGCGATTCCGGGGCCGCGCAGCTCATTCTGATCGACATCGAGTCCGGCGAGGTGCAACCGGTGGGCCGGAGGGGCGACGGGCCGGGCGAGTTCCAGCGCGTCCGGGGTCCCAGGCGCACATCGGGGGGCGGTTTCTTCGTCGATGATTTCATGACCGCACGGGTGACCGTCTTCGCTTCGGACGGGTCGCTCCTCACCACCATCGGCTACAATCCCACCGCCTTTCGCAGCGGTCCATTCGTGCTGCGCGCGATCGGCGTCCATTCCGACGGCGCGGTCGTCTTTCGCGATGGCGAACCGCTCTTCTCCGAACGTCCCGACGGTCCCTACCGCGAAGAGATCGGCTATGTGGCGATGACGGCGGACGGTGCGAGCGCCACGATCGCTCGGGCGGACGGAATGGAAAAGGAACGGCGAAACCAAGGCGGTGGCTTCTCGGCCTTCGACAAGCCCTTTTCGTATTCGGCGGTCGAGGCGGTGGCAGGCGACCTGGTCTTGGTGGCGGACACCGAAACGGGTATCCTGTCGGCCTACGACCGCTCCGGCAAGGTGACGACGACCTTCGATTTCGGGCCGGGCGAAGAGGTGACCCGCGAAGCGGACCGGCTCTGGCGCGAGGAAAAGATCGAGGGAACGAGCGAGCGGGACCGCGCTCTGGCGCAACCGGGGGCCGACGCACCTCCCGAGGTTACGGCGTTGGTGGGCGGGCTGCGCGGCATGGGAAGCGAAGCCGCACGCGAGTACTACCTAAGCGCCGAGGGTAACGCGCGCGCGCCGGCGCTCTCGCGGATCCTGTTCGACGGCGATGGACGGGTGTGGGCCGAGCGATTCGCCCTTCCCGGGGCGACGTCACCCATCTGGCAGCGGTGGAATCCGGGCGAGGAGCGGATCGACGCGACTCTCGAACTTCTCCCGAACCATCACCTGATGGATGCACTGGGCGACCGGGTGCTGCTGCGCACGACGGACGCGTTGGGGGTGCACAGCGCGGTTGTCATGACGGTGCGGGTGGCGGGATCACGCGGCGGGTGGCGTTGATGACGCGACGGGCGATGACGCAGTTCTCGTGGGTCGCGATGGCCGCGGCGATTGTGGCGTGGGTGCCGTCCTCTCCCGGCGATGCGCAACAGACGGTTCACGTAGGCGAGGTTCAGGGGGCGTTGCTGCTGGCTGGCGGCGCGATTGCGGTCGCCGAGGAGGAACGGGTCCTGCTCTATCCGCCGTCGGGGGAGTCGGCCGCCGCGATCAACGGGCCCTTCGCGCGCGTGACCCGACTCCTGCCCGGGCCGGATGTAGGTCTGACGGTCTGGGACGATTCGCTGTGGGCGGCCTTCGCCTTCGCCGAAGATGGGGGGGAGCGCGGCGTCCTGCGCTTTCCCAAGCCGGGGCCGGGCGGTGGCGAGGTGGACTTCCTGGCATGGTTGCCGGGCGAGACCGGGCTCTTCGAGGAGGTCGACATCGGCAATCCCTTTATGTTGCTGGCCGGAGGTTCCCCGCGTTTCCCGGTTCGCTACATGGCGGTGGACGCCGACGGATCGCGGAGGGAGCTGTGGGTCGGCCAGGGACGCGAGAGGGCAATGCACCGAACCGCCAACGGCATGCCCAGCGCGCCAGTCCTCTTCGGCTATGGTGCGCTGGGTGCCGGGCTCGCCGGGGGACGCGGCTTCGTGGTCGCGCAGACCGAGGGGGAAGAGGCCGTCGTGATCGCCCCGGACGGTGCGCCGATGGCCGTACTGCCGATGCCGACGCAGGGCGAAGCCGTCACCGAAGACGAGGTGGAAGCTGAGCGTGCCCGCCTGATCGCGAACTCCGGCCCAAGTGGGAGAGAGAGACGATTGGACACGCGGATGGAGAGCATACTGAGCGAAATTCTGCCGGAAGACCGGGTGCGGGAAGCGATTGAAGTACTCGCCGCTGCCCGCATCGAAGCCATTCGCAATGCGCCCGCCAACTCCCTTCCGCCGCGGATCTCCGGCCTCATCGCCGACCGCAACGACCGGGTGTGGATGCGACGGTTTCTGCGACCCGGGCAGAGTGTTGCCACCTGGAACGTGCTCCCGATCGATGGGGGCGAGGGTTGGTCGGTGCAGCTTCCAGCCAAGTGGGCCGTGTTTGACGCCGCGGGCACCCGTATTCTCGCCGGTGTGACGGACGAGACCGGGGCTGTTGTGCGCGTTGTGGTGGCGGATTTGCCGCTGTCGTAGCATGGGGAGAAACCGGGAAAACCCGCGCCCGCATGGCTGCGGCGTCCCTTCAACCCAGCCCCGCCACAACCTCCCCCAGTACGCCCATTGCCTCATCCAGTTGGTCCGGTGTGACGTACGGCGCCGGTCCCAGGCGGAGCACGCGGCCCCGGAAGTCGGCGTAGACGCCACGGCCGCGCAGCTTGCAGCAGATCTCGCCGGCACGGGGCGTGTCCATGGCCAGAAAGCCGCCCCGGCGTGACAGCTGCACGGCACGGTCCCGCTTCAACAGGGCCGGGTCCAGGTCCAGCGCGTCCACACCGGCCGCCAGGCGCCGGATCTGCGCCAGGCTGAGCTCCCGCAGCCGCTCCGCATCCAGGCCCTGCTCCCGGAAGAACGCGAAAACCGCCGCGGCGCGGTAATGACTGACCGGATCGTAGGTCGAACCGGCAAAGCGAAGGTGTCCCTCTCCGTATTCCAAGCCGGTCCCGTCGTGGGTCGCGGCAAGCGTCCCGAACTCGGCGAACCACCCCGTGAGCACCGGTCTGAGGGTGCAATCCCGGGGGAACCTCAGAAAGCAGTTCCCTTCCCCGAGCTGGCAGTACTTGTACCCGCCGCCCACAACGAACGCGTCCTCGAGCCCCATCTCCACGACCGAAAACGGCACCGCGTTGAGCGAATGGTAGGCGTCCACCAGCAGCTCCGACCCCACGCGCGCACAGGCGCGGGCCACCTCGTCCAGACCGTCGACGATCCGCGCGTCGCGGAAGAGCACGGACGAGACGAGCACGGCGGCGGTCCGGTCGTCCACCTCGCGGATGACGCGTTCGGCTATTGCATCGCCCGCGCCCAGCGCCTGACCCACGTCCGGCGACCGGCCCGAGCCCGTCGCCGCACCCGTAGCGGTCGGCACCCTCACCACCTCAACCCCCTCCGCCTCAAGCCGGTCGAGCTGTCGCCGAATCGTGTGGAACTCCCCGTCCGTCGTTACCAGCCGCGGCCGCTCCCGCAGCGGCAACGCCGACAGAAACCGGATCACCAGCTCGTGCGTGTTCTGGCCCAGCGCGATATGTCCGTCCGGGTCGTCCAGCAAACACCGAAAACCCGCGCGCACCTCCTCGGCCATCTCGAACGCCCGGCCCCACTTGTCGTCCACCTGCTCCGCGGCGTCCAGCCAGGCCTGCTTCTGGGCGTCGAACGCGACGTCGGGCCACGCCTGATGGGAGTGCCCGGTGAGCAGCACCCGCTCCGTGACGCGGAAGCGCGAGTAGTGCCGGGCAAGGGCGGCCGAGGTAGTTTCCATGAGGAAGGCTATTGTCATGTTTGCGGACACAACACCCCCAGCGCAGGCGGACCGCCGCTTCCGGCGACGCTGGGCGGCCATGCGAACCATTGCTCTTGTCGTTTGCCTGGCGGGGCTGGCCCAGGCAACGGGAGGCGCTGCCCAGGAGGTGCGCGACCGGGCCCGGGTCACGGTCAGGGGAACCGTCGTCGATGCCGTTACGGGAGAGCCGGTGGCCGGTGCTGTCGTTGTGGTCGTCGGGGCGGATGTGCGACTCGAGTCCGATGACAACGGGCAGTTCACGATCACCCGGATTCCCGTCGGTTTCTACAAGCTGGAGCTATCGCACCCGGGCTATCATGCCTTTCTGGACGACTTCACGGTCCTGGGCAGCGGAGAATTCGCCACGGCCATGGATCCGATCGCCTACCTGGCGGACGGGCTGATGACGGGCATCACCGGCGTGGTGAGAGACGCCGCCAACGGCAGACCGGTCGTCGGAGCCACCGTGTGGACGGCCGCCGCTCCTCAGGCAGCGCAGACGGACGGACGCGGCCGTTTCACCTTCACCAGGCTGTATCCCGGCCAACACCTCGTCGAGTTCTCCCACCTGGCATACGAGTCCAGAGCGGACTCGATTGGCGTTGAGTACGGGAGGATGAGCAACATCCGCGTCTCTCTCTCGGCAGACCCCGTGCGGCTGGATCCGATCGAGGTCAGCGTCGAACGGCGCGACATCGTGCTTGAGCAAGCGGGATTCTACGACCGCGAGGCGATTGGCTTCGGGAAGTTTCTCGACCGCGACGATCTCGAGAAACGACCTCCCGGGAGAGTGAGCGATCTGTTTGCCGGCCTTGCGGGCGTGTCTTTGATTGCGGGTCCCACCGGCCAGCGGCAAGTCATACTCAACGCGGGCCGCTACAGGCGCGAGCCCTGTTTCCCCCGCGTGGTGCTCGACGACATGATCGTGGGTGGAGGCCCGCTCCAACCCGCTCAGCTCGACGTTCTGCTCATGCGCAGCGCCATTGCGGGTGTCGAGGTGTACACGACAACAGCGGGGATACCGATCAAGTATGGCGGAACGGGGTCATCGTGCGGGGTCATCGTGATCTGGACGCGGCGATAGGGCCTTCACAAGGCCACCCGGACCGAATCGCAATCCGCACTCACAGCGCCGACCTCATCTCCCACAGATCGGGAAAGGCCGGAGTGAGCGTCGTCACGAGGTAGGCTACCCCGGCGCTGTCACCCGTCCCGGGCTTATTGCCGATCGTGCGCTCCACCATCTTGACGTGCCGGTAGCGCCACTCCTGGAACCCCTCGTCGAGGTCCACGAGCCGTTCGCACAGGTTGACGAGCCCGGGGTCCGACTGGTATGCGTCGACCAGCACCTTCTGGAGCACGGGATCGGGCGTGATCGGCTCGGACAGGTTGCGGCCCAGCGCCCGGTCGGGAACCTCGTACCCCCTGTGGACCATGAACCGCAGAAAGGCATCCCAGAGGGACGGCTCCTGCAGCCTCCGCTGCAGCCGCTCAAGCTCGTCGGGCTCGGTGAACGTCCGGATGACCGATGCCTTCTTCATCCCCAGCGCGAACTCCAGCTCCCGGAACTGGGCCGACTGAAAGCCGCTCGCGGTGTCGAGACGGTCGCGGAAGGACTCGAACTCGACGGGCGTCATGGTCTCGAGAATGTCGAGCTGGCCCACCAGCACCTTCATGATCGAGCGCACCCGCTTGAGTGTCGCCGCAACGCGCGCCTCGTCCCCGGCGACGAGGAGCCCCCGTGCGTGGTCCAGTTCGTGCAGCGCCGCCTTGAACCACAGCTCGTGGACCTGGTGGACGATGATGAAGAGCATCTCGTCGTGCTCGGCCGGGTCGGAGAGGGGGCGCTGCAGGGACAGCAGCTCCGGCAGCATCGCGAAGCGCTGATAGTTCATCGGTTCCTGGCGTTCACTCATCGTCGGTCTCCGGCCCGAATGCTCCCGAGGCCGCTCCGAAGCGCGGCGTGTAGTTGTCCAGTGTCTCGTACTGGGACGGCCACGGCAGCGGATACCCCAGAGCATACGCCGCGTGCCTCGTCCAGTATGGATCCCACAGGTGCGCGCGCGCCATCAGGCACAGGTCGGCCCTGCCGGCGGCTATGATCCCGTTGACATCCTCGAAGGACGAGATGTTGCCGACGGCCATCGTGGCGATCCCCACCTCGTGCCGGATCCGATCCGCGAACGGCGTCTGGAACTGTCGTCCGTACTTCGGCTGCTGGTAGGGCACGGTCTGCCCCGTCGAGACGTCCACGACATCGCAGCCGTGCGCCTTCAGGGCCCGCGCGATCTCCACGGCGTCCTCCGGCTCGTTGCCGCCCGGCCACCAGTCCACCGCCGAAAGGCGCACCGAAAGCGGCTTGTGGTCCGGCCACGCCGAGCGCACCGCGTCGACGACCCGCAGCGGAAACCGCAGGCGGTCTTCGAGCGAGCCACCGTAGCGGTCCGTCCGCTGGTTCGTCAGCGGTGACAGGAAGCTGGCCAGCAGGTAGCCGTGTGCCATGTGGACCTCGATAATGTCGAAGCCGGCCGCTTCAGCCATTGCCGTGGCCCGTTCGAAGTCTCGGGTCATGGCTGCCATGTCCGCCTCGTCCAGCTCCGCGGGGACGGGGCTGTGGTCGAAGTACCCGATCGGCGACGCCGACACGATGGGCCAGCTGCCCTCCTCCAGGGGCTCGTTGGGGCCCTCCCAGTCCAGCCGCGTCGAGCCCTTGCGCCCCGCGTGGCCGAGCTGGATGCCGATGCACGCGCTTGTGAAGCGTTTCACAAACTCGGTGAGCCGCCGCCACGCGCCGACGTGTTCGTCGCGGTACAGCCCCGCGCACCCGGGCGAAATCCGGCCGTCGCGTGTGATTGCGGTCATCTCCGCCATGACGAGTCCCGCACCGCCGATCGCGCGCGATCCCAGGTTGACCAGGTGCCAGTCGTCGACCTGCCCGTCCTCGGCGGAGTACTGACACATGGCGGAGACGCCCACGCGGTTGGCGAGCACCATGTCCCGCAGGCGGAAGGGTGTGAAGAGAGGGGGTGGAGGCGTGCGGTCGGCTGCGGCCCGGACGACCCCGAGCGACTGCTCGTTCTCGGCGATCGTGACACCGGACTGCGCCTCCGCCTGGCGCGCCGCCCAGCGGTCCACCGTGTCGACGAATTTCGGGTCCCGCTCCCGCAGGTTCTCGTGCGAGATCCGCAGGCTGCGCGTCAGCAGCGAGAAGGCAAACTGCACCGGTTCCAGCCGGAAGTAGCGCTCGGTGTCCTCAAACCACTGCAGGCTGGCCTGCGCCGCGCGCTGCAGCGACTCGACGGGACGGCGGCGCTCCTCCTCGTAGGACGCCAGCGCGGCGGAGAGGTCGGCCCGGCTGGCGCGTCCGGCTGGCCCGCCCGTGCCAACGCGCCCGCCCATGCCACCGCGTCCGCCCGTGCCACCGCGTCCACCCGTCCCGTCCGGCCCATCCGGCCATTGCATCGCCCGCGCCAGCGCAATCGCATCGAGCATGGCCAGGCGAGTCCCCGATCCCACCGAGAAGTGCGCCGTATGGGCCGCATCGCCGATCAGCACGACGTTCCCCGCCGACCACCGCGCGTTCGCCACCGTCGGAAACCGCCGCCACACCGAGCGGTTGCGAATAAGCGGGTGACCGTCGAGCTCGTCGGCGAACAGCCGCGTCAGAAAGCGAACGGTCTCCTCTTCGCCGGCCGAGTCCATGCCCGCGCGGCGCCAGGTCTCCTCCGTGGCTTCCACGATGAACGTCGACTTCCCCGAAGCGTCGTACTGGTAGGCGTGCACCCGCCACAGACCGTGCTCGTCCTCGCGGAAGTAGAAGGTGAACGCCGGAAACGGCCGTGTCGTGCCCAGCCAAACGAAACGGTTGGGGCGCAGGTCGATCGTCGGTTCGAACGCGTCCGCAAACCGCCGCCGTACCGCGCTGTTGAGCCCGTCCGCGCCGACCACGAGGTCTGCATCCAGATGCGGCGCCAGGTCCCCGACATCGGTCTCGAAGTGCAGCCCCACGCCGACGTCCAGGCAGCGTTCATGCAGCAGCAGGAGCAGTTCCCGGCGCGAAAGCCCGGCGAACCCGTGCCCGGTCGACTCCAGGAGCTCGCCCTGGTAGTGGATGTGGATGTCGTCCCAGTGGTAGAAGCGCCGCTCGATCGCGCGGAAGGTCGCGGGGTCTGCCTCCGCCACCTCCTCCAGCGTCGCATCGGAGAAGACGACGCCGAAGCCGAAGGTGTCGTCGGGCAGGTTGCGCTCGAAGACGTCGATCTGCCGTGCCGGGTCGGACTTCTTGAGCAGGAGGGCGGCAAACAGGCCTCCCGGACCGCCACCGATTACGTTGACCTTCAAGGGCGGGCGCCCCGGCCACCGCACGTCGCCGCGCGGCTCGAACCGACCGTCACCGTGCGTCCCCCCGCACGAGCCCACCACCGACGATCAGGTGCTGGATCTCGGTCGTCCCCTCGTAGATCCTGAGCGCCCGCACGCTCCGGTACAGATGGTCGACCGGATGGCCCGCAAGCACCCCCCGCCCCCCCAGCACCTGCACCGCGCGGTCCACGATCCGCTGCGCCGCCTCGGTCGAGAACGCCTTGGCCATCGCCGCCTCCATCGTGATCCGCTCCGCCCCCCGGTCCTTCTCCCACCCCGCCCGGTACGCCAGCAGGCGCCCGGCGGTCAGGTCAATGGCCGAAGAGGACAACTTCTCCTGGATCAGCTGGAACGAGGCGAGGCGTTTCCCGAACTGCTCCCGCCCCCGCGCGTGCTCCACCGCCTCCCAGAGCGCGCGCCCCGCCATCCCGCACGCCGCCGCCGCAACCGTCGGCCGCAGCCGGTCCAGCGTCCCCATGCCGATCTTGAACCCGCCCCCCAGCTCGCCCAGCAGCGCCCCGCCGGGCACCCAACAGTCGTTGAATCTCACTTCGCCGAGCGGATGAGGAGCGCTCATCACCAGCGATCCGGTGAACTCGAAGCCGTCCGCGTCGGCAGGCACCACGAAGCAGGAAATCCCCCACGTACCCGCATCCGGGTCGGTCGAGGCAAACACGACATAGAAATCCGCGATGCCCGCATTCGAGATGAAGGCCTTCCCCCCATTCAGCCGGAACCCGTCGCCGTCAGGCACCGCCACCGTGGTCATCGAACCCACGTCGGAGCCCGCCTCCCACTCGGTCATGGCAAATGCGCCCATTGCATCGCCCGCCACGGCGCGCTCCACCCACCCGCCCAAATCCTCGTCCCGAATCAGCCCCGGCGTGGCGCTCAACGCCTGCAGCGCGAAGACCGCGTCCGCCAGCGGCGACCACCACCCCAACACCTCGCGCGCCACCAGGCAGCCGCGCACATCTCCCTCCGCAATCGGACGGAACAGGCCCGCCGCTCCCATGCGCCCCACCAGTTCGCGCGCCCGCACCCGCGCCGCCACATCGGTATCCGGGTCGTGCCCGTCGCCGATCTCCTCCTCGCAGAACGCCAGGACCAGCTCGCGGTACTCCCGGTGCGAAGGCTCCAGAAACGCCGCCACCGGATCGAGCGACAACACGCCACCGTCAAACAAAACGCGGCCTCCGCTTCTCCACGAACGCATCGTAGGCCTCGCGGAAGTTCGGATTGAGCATGCACGCCGCCTGCGCCCGCGCCTCCGCCTCCAGCGCTTCCTCCAGCTCCATGTGCGCCTCGCGGTTGAGCGCATCCCTGGTCACATGCAGCGCAAACGAAGGCCCGCGTGCCAACTCCTCCGCCAGCGCCGTCGCCGCACCGACCACCTCCCCGTCCGGCACCACGCGGTTGTAGAGCCCGATCCGGTGCGCCTCTTCCGCATCGATGAACGCACCCGTCATCAGCAGCTCCGCCGCGCGCCCCGCACCCACGATCCGCGGCAGCAGCCACGCCGCACCCATGTCCGCGCCCGAAAGCCCCACGCGCGTAAACAGATACGCGATCCGCGCCGACTCCGCCGCAATCCGCACGTCGCACGCCGTCGCAATGACCGCACCCGCGCCCGCAACCGTCCCGTTGAGCGCACCGATCACCGGCTGTCGGCACTGCCGCATCGCCGCGATCAGGTCGCATGTCATCCGCGTGAACTCCAGCAGCCCCTCGAAGTCACGTTCGAAAAGCGCCCCGATGATGTCCTCGACGTCCCCGCCGCTACAGAACCCCTTGCCCGCACCCGTGATCACGACCGCGCGCACCTCCGGCTCGCCGTCCAGCGCCCGAAACGTGTTCCGCAGCTCGTCGTAGACCTCGAACGTGAGCGCATTCAGCCGCTCCGGCCGGTTGAGAGTGATCCGCGCGACGCTCGTCTCCTCGTCCACGTCGAGCAGGAACGAGCAGGGGCGTTCGAGTCCGGGGGATTTCAGGTCGGTCATGGCCTCTCCTTCGGCGTGGGCTTGTCCATGGCTCGTTGGGCACCCGACCGCGCCTGCGGAATCACCGCGGTGGCCTCGACCTCCACCACCGCGCGCCGATCCACCAGCTCGGTCACGGCCACCAGCGCCATGGCCGGGAAGTGCTTCCCGAACACCGCCCTGTACGCGGCCCCGATCTCGGGCAGCGATCCGCGATAGGCGTCCATATCGGTCACAAAGATGGTGAGCCGCCCGACGTCGGCGACCCGCCCCCCCGCCGCCTCCACCACCCGCACCACGTTGGCGAGCGCGGCTCCGAACTGCCCCGCCAGCCCCGGCCCGGCCCCCACCCGCTCTCCCCCGGCCCTGGCCCCAGCCTCTTCGCCCACGCTGTCGCCCACCTCTTCGCCCACGCTGTCGCCCGCCTCCTCGGCCATTCCATCGCCCACCCCGATCTGCCCCGCCACGAAGAGCACCCTGCCCCCCTTTGGCGCGAGCATGCCGTTGTTCCAGCCGCGCGGGCTGCCCAGCGCCGGCGGGTTTACGATCCGGAACGTCACCCTGCCCCCCCACCCCGCACCGCCAGTTCGCTTCCCTGCAGCGACGCCGCCGCGTCCGGCATGAAGGTCATCACGGCGTGCGCCACCTCGTCGGCGCGGATCAGGCGCCCACCGGGCTGCATCTGCTCCAGCCCGGCGCGGATCGACGCCACCTCACGGCCCGTCTTCGCCGCGATCCGCTCGATGTTCTCGTCCGTCATGGAGGTGTCGACGTAGCTCGGACACACGGAGTTGACCGTGACGCCCGTCCCCGCCAGTTCGGCGGCGAGACAGCGCGTCATCCCCAGCAGCGCGTGCTTCGAGGCCGCGTACGCGGTGATGTAGCGCGCGCCCTCGAGGCTCGCGACCGACGCCACGTTCACGATGCGGCCCCACCCGCGCTCCACCATTGCCGGCAGGAACGCCTGCGTCACGAGGAGCGGCCCCGTGGCGTTCACACGGTGCACCGACTCCCACTGCTCCAGGGTGACCTTCCCGAAGGGCGCCGAAGCCGCTACGCCCGCGTTGTTCACCAGGATGTCGACCGCGCCCAGCAGCTTCCGGGCGCGCGCCGCCATCGCGGCGACCGAATCCGGGTCGCCGACGTCGCAGACCACCGCGTGCGCCGTGTGGCCCGCCCTCCGCAACCGCCGGGCCACCACCCCGATCTCGTCACCGCTCCGCGCGGCAACCACCACCCCCGCCCCTTCCCCCGCCAGGGCCCGCGCCACGGCCGCGCCGATCCCGCGCCCCCCGCCCGTCACGACGGCGCCCCTGCCGGTCACGGGGACACCTCGCCCAGCACCTCGCCCAGCACCTCCGCCACCGCGTCCACCACGATCCCGCCCAGCACGGCCACGGTCTCCTCGCCCTCCTCGGGCGTCGCAGCGGCAGGCTCCCCGCAATACGCCTCGCTCACCCCGGCCTCCTCGAAGGTGGCCGCGCCATCGCGGATCGCGACCGAGAGCGACGCCGGGTTCGCGGGTAGGCCCCGCCGCGTCTCGTCCCGCACCAGTTCGGGCGCGGCGGCCATCACCACGGAGGTCTCGTACCGTCCCGCGTGACACGCGCCGCTGTGGAACTCGGCCGTCAGGCGCGACGCCCACCGCCGCTCGGTGAGGTCGGGGTGGATGACGGGCATGTGGTGCGGCCGGGCCGCGTCGCGCGCCGGGGCGGGGGCCGCGTCGTCCACCGGGGCACGGGCCGGCGGCCGCCCAGCGTCCTGGGCGCCCGCCCGCGCACGCGCCACCCCGCGGATCGCGGCCAGGTGAGCCGGATCGAGGTGCGCGTTCACGACGACCAGCGCGGCGACCCCCTGCCGCTCCAGGGACGCGGCCACGTCCTCGAGCACGGCGGCGAAGGTGGCCGGGCGCACCGAGATCGTGCCCGGGAAGCCCGCGGCAAACGGGGCGGGCGTGTAGGGGAGGGGCGGGAGCACCATGGGACGCAGGCCGAGGCGGCGGAGACCGTCCAGCGCGGCCTCGGCGCCCGCCTGCGCGATCACCACGTCCGTGATGAGCGGCAGGTGCGGACCGTGGGCCTCGACGGCGCCCGTCGGCAACAGCGCCACGACGCGTTCCGCCCGCCGCGACCGCTCACCTCGCGACCGCTCACGCTGGGACCGCTCCCGCCGCGACCGCTCCGCCGGCCCCTCGCGGACGGCCAGGCCCGCGCCCGCGAGATCCGTCCACGTCGCGCGGCCCCAGTCGCACCCGTCGCCGGGGACGCCATGACGCGCGTGCCGCGAGCCACCGCTGCCGGACACCGTGCTCACGAGTCCCACCGATCCATTGACCATGCCTCCTTCGCCACACAAAGATAAGTCCGATGCCATTCGCGCCGCCCAACCCGTTCAATATCGCCGACTACTTCCTGGACGACCGCGTGCGGGAGGGACGCGGCGAACGCATCGCGCTGCGCACGCCCGATGGGACGGTCACCTACGCGGCGCTCCAGGCCCGCGCCAACCAGTTCGCCAACGCTCTGGAGGCGGCGGGCATGCGCCCGGAGGAGCGCGTCCTGGTCGGTCTGCCCGACGTGCCGGACTTCGCCGCCGCGCTCTTCGGCACGATCAAGATGGGCGCCGTCGGCGTCATGATGAACTGCTATCTGGACGAGCGCCGGATCCGCGACATGTACGACTACACGCGCGCGACCGCGGCGGTCGTCCACGCCGATCACGCCGACGCCTTCCTGCGCGCGGCCAAGGGCGCAAGCCACGTCCCGCGCCTGCTGGTGCTCGGGACCCCGGACGGCGACGCCCGAATTGACAACTCCAGTTTACATTATGTCAACTTTACTTCACATCCCGACGACCCCGCGATCTGGCTTTTCTCCGGCGGGACGACCGGCCGCCCCAAGGGGGTGATCCAGAGCCACGCGTCGTTCGCCAACACCAACGAGTGCTACGCGAAGCACGTCCTGCGCTACACGGCCGACGACATCACCCTCTCGGTGCCCAAGCTGTACTTCGGCTACGCCACCGGTTCGAACCTCTTCTTCCCCCTCGCCGCAGGGGCCTCGGCCGTGCTGTTTCCGCAGCGCTGCACCGCCGACGAACTCTTCGCGCAGATCGCCCGCCACCGACCCACCATCCTCGTCAACGTGCCCACCATGGTGAACCGGATGGTGGCGCACCCGGACGCGGGCGCCCACGACCTGAGCTGTCTGCGGCTGTCCACCTCGGCAGGCGAACCCCTGCCCGCCACACTGCACCGCCGCTGGAACGACACCTTCGGCGTCGAACTGCTCGACGGCCTCGGCACGGCCGAGATGTGGCACATCTTCATCTCGAACCGGCCCGGCCGCGTCCGGCCCGGCACGCTCGGCACCACGGTCCCCGGTTTCGAGGTGCGGCTCTGCGACGACGACGGCCGCGACGTGGCGCCCGGCGAGGTCGGCCGGATGCGGGTGCGGGGCGGCTCCCGGGCCCACGGCTACTGGCAGCACCCCGAAGAGACGCGACACGCGTTCGCCGGGGAGTGGTACATTTCGGGCGACATGATGACGTGCGACCGGGATGGCTACTTCAGCTACCAGGGTCGCGCCGACGATCTGCTCAAGGTCTCGGGGAAGTGGTTTTCGCCCCGCGAAGCCGAGGAGTGCCTGTTGCAACACCGGTATGTGAAGGAGGCGGCGGTCGTGGGGATCGAGACCGAAGACGGCCTGACGGTTCCGGAGGCGTTCGTGGTCCTCTCGCCGGCCGCCGCGGATCCCGCGGTCGTGGATCCGGCGATCGCACAGGCCGCTGGCACGGCACAGGCCGCGGATCCGTCCGCCGCACAGGCCGCGCTGCGCACACACGTCGGCGCCCGGCTGGAGTCCTACAAGCATCCCCGGGCAATCCACGTCTTGCCCGACCTGCCGCGCACGCACCTGGGCAAGGTCGACCGCGGCGCACTGAAGCGGGGCGCCCCGGCACGCCCGGATGCCCAGACACGCCCGGATGCCCGGACACGCCCGCCCGCTCGCCACGGGCCCCACGCATGACCGACCCGCTCCGCATCCCCGTCCTGGTCGGCTCCGTCCGCCGCAGGCGCCAGTCCATCCGGGTCGCGCGCTTCGCCGTCGACCGGCTCGCGAAGGCGGGCGCCGACGCGTCCCTGCTGGACCTGCGCGACCTGAACCTCCCGGTCATGGAGGAGCGCCTGCACATGCGCGACGATCCCCCGCCCGGACTGGTGCGCTTCTCGGACGCTGTGAAGGCCGCCGACGCGGTGGTCGTCGTCAGCCCCGAGTACAACGGCTCCATGCCCGGCGTGCTCAAGAACGCGCTCGACTACATCTACGGCGAGTGGTTCCGCAAGCCGGTCGGCATCGTGACCGTGTCCGCCGGGGGATTCGGCGGCGTGCAGGTGCACAATCACCTGCAGCTGCTGTTCCTCCGCCTCAAGGCCCTGCCCGTCGCGGGAATGCACGTCTCCAACGTGTCCGGCAGCTTCGGCGACGGCGGCGAGCCCGCGGAACCGCGCTACGACAAGTTGTTTGCGGGCTTCATCGAGACCCTCGACTGGTACGCCCGTGTGATCGGCGCGGCCGGGGGGCGGAACTGACCCCATGGCGAACTTCTTTCTGAGCACCCCGATCTACTACGCCTCCGGCGAGCCGCACCTCGGCCACGCGTACACGACCATCCTGGCCGACGTGTTGGCGCGGTATCGGCGCAGCACCGGCGACGACGTCCTCTTCCTGACCGGAACCGACGAACACGGGCAGAAGATCCAGGAAGCGGCGGCCGCGCAGGGCGTCACGCCGCTCGAGCTGTGCGACGTCATGGCGGGACGCTTCGAGGCCGCGTGGCAGGAAATGGGCATCTCCCACGACCGCTTCATCCGCACCACCGAGCCGGAGCACATCGCCGTGGTGACGGCCCTCCTGGAACGCCTGTACGACGAGGGACACGTCTACGAGGCCGAGTACGCGGGGTGGTATTCGGTCGGCCAGGAACGCTACTTCACCGAAAAGGAGATCGGGCCCGACCGCGTGGACCCGATTGCGGGGGGACCGGTCGAGCGTATCCGCGAAAAGAACTACTTCTTCCGCATGAGCGAATTCCGCGACCGGCTGATCCGGCACATCGAGGACAACCCCGAGTGGATCGTGCCGGCGACGCGCCGCAACGAGGTCCTCGGCTTCCTCGCACAGGGGCTCGCCGACCTGTCGATCTCCCGCCCGCGCTCGCGCATCCACTGGGGCATCCCTCTGCCCTGGGACTCCGACCAGGTGACCTACGTGTGGGTGGACGCGCTGACCAACTACGTCACGGCCTCCGGGGCCATCGAACCCGGCGCGCCCGGCGACCGCCGCGGCTTCGGCGACTCGCGCCGACCGTCGTGGTGGCCCTGCGACGTGCACCTCATGGGCAAGGACATCCTCACCACGCACGCGGTGTACTGGCCGACGCTTCTGATGGGGGCCGGCCTGGCCCTGCCCCGCAAGATCCTCGCACACGGCTGGTGGGTGGTGGGCGACACCAAGATGTCCAAGTCGCTGGGCAACGTGGTGGATCCGCTCGACCTGAGGGAGCTGTACGGGACCGACGCCGTCCGCTGGTACCTGATGCGGGAGATGCCCACCGGCCACGACGCATCGTACACGCCGGACCGCTTCCTCGCCCGCTACGACGAGTTGCGCAACATCCTCGGCAACCTCGCCCACCGCAGCCTTTCCATGGTGAAGCGGTACCGGGGGGGCACGATCCCCGACGCCCCCGCAGATGGACTGGCCCAGGAGACCGGCCACGCGCTGGCGGCGTACCGGCGGGGGCTCGAGGGATACCGCTTCCACGAGGGCTTCGCCGCCGCAATGGATCTGGCCCGCGCAGCAAACGGGTTCGTGGAGGCGCGCGAACCCTGGACGCTTGCCCGCGACCCCGCTCGGGCGGACGAACTCGACGACACCCTGGCAACCCTCGTCAGGACCCTCTCCGTGCTCGCCGCCATGTTCGAACCCGCGATACCCGCGCAGGCCCGGGAACTGGCGTTGCGGCTGGGTCTCGAGGGGGCTCCGCTCCTCGGCGACCTCGACCGGGCCGACCTCTCCGGACGGACGGTAACCGTCGGGAAGCCCCTCTTTCCGCGCGTGGATCCGGAGGGTCTCGGGCAGAACGGGGACTCCGTCACTTGACCATATGTTTGCAGGTCTGTATCCTATCTGCCACATGATGCGACAACGATGGACCGTCCTCCTGTTCAAGGGCGACAGAGACGAGGGATGGCAGTACTCGCTGCCCCTGGAGACCGTACGCCGTGCCGGGCTGGTTATGGGCGTGCTCGGGGTCTGTTTCCTCGGTGCCGCCGCCTTCCTGGCGTACGATACCGGCGCACGTCTGCGCGCTGCCAATCTGGCCAGGGAAAACCGCCTCATGGAAGCGGAACTGGCGCGCATCCGCGATGACGTGGTCGGACTCGAAAACGCCATCGCGGATCTGGCGGAGAAGGACCGCTATTCGAGGTTGCTGACCGGTCGGATCGGTTTTGACGAAGAGGTGTTCGAGGTCGGCGTCGGTGGTCCCGGACTGGAATCGCCCGGCGAGGACGAACTCTGGCGACTCGACCCGGAGGCTTCGGAAGCCGCATACGCATTCCGCTACGATCTGGCGGTGCTGGAGCGCAAGGTCGATCTGCTTGACGAGAGCTACGACGAGACCAACGCCGCGCTCGAGTCGAACGCCGAACTCCTCGCGGCGATCCCCTCGATCTCCCCGGTCGGCGGTGTCGTCTCGTCGTTTTTCAGCCGGAGTCGACGACACCCCATCCACATGATCGACCTGCCCCATCAGGGCATCGACGTTCACGCCCTCTACGCAACCCCGATCGTGGCCACCGGAGCCGGCGTCGTCACCTTCTCGGGGCGCATGGAGGGATACGGCAACATGATCGAGATCGACCACGGTTACGGTTATGTCACCCGCTATGCCCACGCCTCCAGGCTGCGCGCCTACGTGGGGCAGAGGGTGCAGCGGGACGATGTCGTCGCGGAGGTGGGCTGCACGGGAAGCTGCACGGCCCCACACGTCCACTACGAGGTGCGCCGGAACGGTGAGCCCGTGGACCCGCTCAACTACGTTCTCACGCGTACCACACCGTAGGAATCCAGGGAGCGAAGTCATGAAGCGAAGCAGCATCGGCACAGGGTTGGTTGCGATCCTGATCACCATGGTTCTCGCGGCTTGCGGGCCTGGCGAGGCCACCGTCGTCGTCGCGCTCGGAGACGAGACCAGCGAAGACGCGAACGCCCTGGATGGCGTCGAGGTGCGGCTGCTGCCGTACGATCGCGACCATCTCTTCGATTCCCTCACCGCGGCTGCGGCGGAAGCCGGGATGCCCGAGCCCGAGATTCCCGCGGATCTGCTGGCGACGCGGGACGAGATCGCGGAGGCCCAGCGGGTCTGGCGCGAGACGGAAACGCAGTGGAACATCCAGCGCGACTCGCTCCAGACGCTTAACGACGCGATGGAGGGCCTGAACCGGGCGGAGCGCACGTACCTGACCCTCTACAACCAGTACGAGGATGTCCTGGCCGACTATGAGCGCGCGGAGCGGCAGGTCGGCAGGCTGTTCGACAACTTCACGGCGCTGCAGGAGGCGGCCATCGGCCGCATGGACAGCATGAGGATCGTCCAGGCGGACTGGGCGGACCAGGCGTTCGAGGACGTGGGCCTGCTCATCGCGGCGCGGACCGAACTCTCCGGGCTGGAGGAACACGCGGACACGACCGAGGCCGGCGGCCTGGCCCGGTTCGAGGCCGCCCCCGGGCAGTATTGGGTGTACGCACGCCACGAGTTGCCGTACGACGAACTCTACTGGAACATCCCGCTGGAGATCACGCGCGAGGCACCCGCCGTCCTGCGGCTGAACCGCGGCAACGCGGTCATCAGGCCCATCTTCTGACGGCCGCCGGGCCCGGGCGCTCCATCTGAGGGGGGCGCCCCGCACGGCACTCCCGACCGATGAATCCGCGCTTCGATCTCGACGCGGACGGCTTCGGGCGGATCACGTTCCGCGACCCCGTGCGGGCCCAGAACGTCCTCACGGAGGACGTGCTTGGCGACCTCGAGTTGGCGATCGACCAGGCGTACGAGGCGGTCGCGGACGCGCGCTTGCGTGCGTTGCTGGTGACTTCCGCGATACCGGGTTCGTTCATCGCCGGTGCGGACGTGGGCGCGATCACCGCCGTCTCGGCCGCGGGGGACCGCGACAGGGGTGCCGCGATCTCGCGCCAGGTCCAGGCGCTGTTCGGGCGCATTGCCGACATGCCGATTCCGACGATCGCCGCCATCCAGGGCGTCTGCCTGGGCGGCGGCACCGAGATCGCGCTCGCGTGCGCCCATCGGGTGAGTGACGACGACGACCGCACCCGCATCGGTCTGCCGGAGGTGCAGCTGGGCATTCTGCCGGGCTGGGGCGGGACGACGCGCCTGCCGCGCCTCGTGGGGCTGCGCGCGGCCCTCGACCTGCTGCTCACGGGGAAGCCGGCGCGCGTCTCCAAGGCGAGGCGGATCGGGCTGGTGGACCAGGTGTTCCCCCGGCACCAGTTCCGGGAGCGCTGCCTGGATTTCGCGCGGGCGGCGGCGGGGCGCGGGGCGGGCGCGCGGGCGGCGCAGGGGCGGCGGCGTGACGCCCGGACCGCGCGGGCGGGGCGGCGGCGCGTGCGGCGCGGGGTGGCGGGCTGGCTGCTGGATCGCACCGCGCCGGGACGGTGGCTCGTGCTGCGCTTGGCGGCCGCACGCGTCCGGAAGCTCACCGGGGGCAATTACCCGGCGGCGCTCAGGATCCTGGACGTGGTGCGCCGCGGCCTGCGCGGTGGCCTCTCGGCGGGGCTCGACGCGGAGGCCGAGGCGATCGGGGACCTGATCGCCTCGCCGGCGTGCCGGAACCTGCTCTTCCTCTTCGGGCGCCGGGAGGCGGCGCGCAAGGGGCCGTGGTCGGACGGCGGGCACGATGCGGGGGTGAAGCGCATGGCGGTCATCGGAGCCGGGCAGCTGGGAGCCGGGATCGCACAGCTGGCGGCGTACAATGATCTCCCCGTGCGGATGAAGGACGTGCGTCACGAGGCCGTGGCCGGAGGGCTCGCGTACGCGCGCTCGGTCTTCGACGGCGCGGTGAAGCGCCGGAGGATGCGGCGCCGCGACGCCGCTCGGAAGATGGGCCTGGTATCCGGAGGCGTCGACTACTCGGGCGTGGCGCTCGCCAGCGTGATCGTGGAGGCCGTCGTCGAGCGCATGGACGTCAAGCAGGCCGTCCTCCGGGAGGTCGAGGGCGTGGTGGCTCCCGACGCGTTGATCGTGACCAACACGTCGTCGCTGTCGGTCGACGAGATGGCGTCGGCGCTGGACCGGCCCGGGAGGTTCGCGGGTATGCACTTCTTTCACCCGGTTCACCGCATGCCGCTCGTCGAGGTGGTCGCGGGCGAGAAGACCGACGCCGACACGGTCGAGACGGTGGCGGCGCTCGCGGCGCGCCTGGGCAAGGTCCCCGTCATCACCCGTGATGCGCCGGGCTTCCTGGTGAACCGCATCATCGGCCCCGGCCTGAACGAGGCCGGGCATCTGCTGCAGGAGGGCTGGGACGCGGCCGCGCTGGACCGTGTCTGGACCCGGTTCGGCATGCCGATGGGCCCCTGCCGCCTCATCGACACGATCGGCATGGAGGTCGCCTTCCACGCGGGACAGGCCCTGGCCGCCGCGTTCGGCGACCGCCTGGCGCCCGCTCCCACCCTGGAGGCGCTGGCGCGCTCGGGTCGACCGGGACAGAAGGGCGGCAGAGGATTCTACCTGTACGAGGGCGGAAAGCCGAAGGGGATCGACCCCTCGGTCTATGCCGACATGGGCCTGTCGCCGCCGCGTTCGGGTCAGGACCCCGTCGAGGCCCGCGACCGCACGATCCTTGCCATGGTCAACGAGGCCGCCGCGGTGCTCGCGGACGGAGTGGTGCGCAGCGCCGCGGATGTGGACCTGGGCATGATCATGGGTGCCGGATTCCCGCCCTTCCGCGGCGGCCTCCTGACGTACGCCGACGACCGCGGTCTGCACGAGATCGCCGCGACCCTGACGTCGTTGTGCGACGCGCACGGCGACCGCTTCGAGCCGACCGCGCTCCTGATGCGGCTGGCGGAGGCGGGCGAGACCTTCCACGGCGCGTTTCCCCCCGACGATGGCGGCGCGGACGCGGATGGCGGCGCGGACGCGCGCGCGGACCACGAGTGAGCGCGAGATGGCAGCGGACGGGGGCGCATCCCGGAGCGGCGCGCAAGCCGCGGGCAGGGTGGGCGCCGCGGGCAGGGCGGGCGTCGCGGGCATCGTGCTGGCTGCCGGTGGATCGTCAAGGATGGGGACGGCGAAGGCGCTCCTGGACGCGGGCGGCATGACCTTCGTGGCGCGGCTGGTGGAGACGCTCGCGCGCGGCGGGTGCGACCCGGTCGTCGTCGTCGCGTCCGCCGCCACCGGGGACGTGGCCGACGAGGTGGTGCGTGCAGGCGCGCGCCTGGTGGTGAACCCCGGTGGCGAGGGCGGCCAGATCGGGTCGCTGCGGGCGGGGCTCGCGTACCTCGCGGGGCGCGCGGATCCGCCGGCGGCAGTCGCGTTCACGCCGGTCGACAACCCCGCCGTCGCGCCCGCAACCGTCGAAGCGCTGATCGCCGCTTGGCGTACGGCCCGCGCAGCCCCTGTGGCCTCTGCGACCCGTGCGGCCTCTGCGGCCCCTGCGGTCCCTGTGGCCCCTGTGGCCCCTGCGGCCCCTGCCGCCCATACGGCCATTGTCCTGCCCCGTTGCGGGGAGCGGCGCGGCCATCCCGTGCTGGCCGATATGGCGATCGCGCAGGAGTTCCACCAGCGCGGACTCGCCGAAGGCGCCCGCACGGTGGTGCGCCGCGACCCCGGCAGGGTGATCGAGGTCGCGGTCGCGGATCCGGGCACGGTGGACGACATCGACACGCCCGAGCGATACCGGGAGCGGTTCCCGCGGGCCGCCTCGTGAACCCCCGGGCCTCCTCATGAATCCGTCCGCCGCGCAGGTAGCCGCCCGGGTCCTGGAGGCGCTGGACGAGGGTGATCGCATCTACACGGCCGTCGTGACCGGCGCGTCGGAGAGTGCGCTGATCGGGCGGCGGTGGTGGCTCTCGGGCAGGCGACACGGGGGCACGCTCGGAAGCCGGTCGCTGGACGAGACGGTCGCCGCCACGGTTACGGCGCTCTTCCCCCCCAGCCAGTCCCGCGGTGCATTGAGCCGGGACTTCGAATACGAGGATCGAGGGCGGACGGCATCCGCAACCGTCTATATCGAGCTGCATGGCCCCCCGGCGCGCATGCTGATCGTCGGCGCCGGGCATATCGCCATTCCCCTGTCCCGCATGGCCGAAATGCTGGGAATGGGCGTCGTGGTCCTGGACGACCGCCCGGAGTTCGCCGCGGCGGAGCGCTTTCCCGAGGCAGGCGAGGTGCGCGTGATCGACTTCCGGGACCCCTTCGCGGGCATGGGTCTCGGTCCGTCCGACCACGTGGTGCTGGTCACGCGAGGACACAGCTTCGACTACGAGTGTCTGGTCCGGCTATTGCGGATGCCCGCGCCACCCGGCTACATCGGTATGATCGGAAGCCGCCGGCGCGTGCGCGCGACTCACGAACAGCTGGCCCGAGAGGGTTTCACGACCGATGAGATGCGCCGCGTGAGAGCCCCTGTGGGCCTGGATCTGGGTGGGCAGACGCCGGTTGAGATCGCGGTCTCGGTCGTTGCCGAGATCATTCTGCTTCATTCGGGAGGCACCGGAATGCCGCTTGTGGCGAAGGAACGGGTTGTCGAACGCTTCTTCGGCGGCGGGACACGGGAGGACTGAACTTGGACGAAAAGGAGTTGCTGGCCCAGTTGGCGGAGCTGCGCGAACCCGCGGTCCTGGCGACGATCGTTTCCGCTCGCGGATCCACGCCGCGCAAGACCGGCGCACGCATGCTCGTGGGACGGAGCGGCGTGCTTTCGGGTACGGTGGGCGGAGGCTGCGGCGAGGGCGAGGTGATCGCGGCCGCGCAGGAGCTGTTCGCCGGCGGGGCGCCGAGGACCGTTCGCGTCGACCTTACCGACGACTTCACGACCTGGAGTCCGGCCGTGTGCGGCGGGATCATGGACGTCTTCATCGAGCAGGCAAACCCCGACCGGTTCGGCAACTCGTGAGTTCGTCCGCGCCGGGTCCCCAGCCGGACGCCCCGCCGGTTCACCCCGACCGCCTGCCGCCGGCCGGCGGCACCCTGGACATCTACTACCGGCGGATCGGCAAGCCGCAGGAGGACTATCGCCTTATCGTGCTGGACAGCCGCCCGGATGTTGTCATCACCTTTCAGCCCCGCACACCCATTGCCGCGCCCATCGTGGTCGATGACCTGACCATCCTGGAGCCGCGTTCTCCGGTCATCTGGTTCACGTTTCCGGGCAAGTGGCACGACATCGGCCTGTTCTTCCGCACGAACGGAGCCTTCACGGGGACGTACGCCAACGTGCTGACCCCGGTCGACTTCATCGACGCCCGTACATGGGCGACCACGGATCTCTGTCTCGACGTGTGGGTTCCCCGGTGGGGCCCGGTCCGGACCCTGGACGAAGACGAGCTTGAAGAGGCGGAGGAAGCGGGCAGGATCGACGGGGCGCTGGCCGAGCGGGCGCGGTCCGAGGCGCGCTCGCTGGTGCATGCCCACCGGGCAAACGCCTGGCCACCCCCGGAGATCGGTGAATGGTCGCTGGCCCGGGGGCTGCAGGTGCTGCAGTCGTTGTAGGCAGGAGCGGGGGGGACCGGCGCTGAGGCGGAGCGAGCACCGCCGCACAAATCCGCCGGCCCGGGCTCGCGCATGACCCAACGGCTTAGCACCCAATGGTGTCAAGAGCCAGCGCCTCGGTCCACCCGGCTGTGGAGGTGCCGCGACGGTTTGAACACCAGCGCAACACGCAGTGCCATCTCGACCGGCTCCCCAGTTTTGGGATTGCGGGCCGTGCGGGGGCTTGCGGTGCCCACTCTGAGGGTGCCGAAGCCGCGGATCTCAAGGCCGACAAGCGGCCACTTCATTCGCTCAACTCACCGGACACTTCTTTTGCTCCTAGCGGCGAGACTTGACGGGCAACCACGCATGCGTTTGCATGCGGGCGTTCACGAGTCACGCCTCCCAACTGGTGGTGCCGGCTCGGTCTTTCAAACGTCCTCGTAAGGAGCCCAAGACAGATGTCATTTCTCACCCGTTCTTTCCGTGGCTTGGTCGGTTCGTTCTGGGTCGCCGCTGCGGTCGCTCTCCCTCTGGCCGCGCAAGACCATATCGACCTGGACCCGTGCTTCGCTTCCTGTCACAGTGTGGCCATGCTCGAGTATCTGCGCGGTAACGAGGAACGAGCATCGGAACTCTTCGAAGACTGCATGGATACCTTTTGCGGCGGGATGTAACTGGCCGTCCTGACCCGGTGTTTCGCAGTTGCTGGGCGGTCGCGGCGCTCGCAGCACTCGCCGCGACCGCCTGCCGGAACGAACCCGCCCACATCGCGATACCCGAGCCGCTCGCGTTGTTCCCTGCGGCGTCGTCCCCGGCACCCCTGAGCGTCAGCAGGAGCATCGCCCTCGCTGACGAAGAGACGGCCTGCGCAGTCGACTCGTTTGAGTTTCGCGTGGTCTGCACCAGGCGTGAAGGCGAAGAGGTCGTCGCATTCGGGCAGGAGGGCGACGGCCCAGGGGAGTTTCGTCGTCTCAGTTTGGTGGCCCGTGTTTCGCCTGGCCGCTTGGGTGTCGTGGACGGCACGCTGAACCGGTTGACGATCTTCGACGCCACGGGCGACCGCGTATCGGAGGTTGGCTTTCCTCCGATGTACCTTGCCGACGGGATTCGACAGGCGACCCTGTTCGGGTCCGAGGTCGATGTCGCTGCGTTTTCCCCGGGAGATTCGATCTTGACGCTGATCTACTGGGAGTTGGACATCAATTCGGGGGAGGTCACATGGACACGCGGCGACATGAACGGGATCGCCGATACCGAGTGCGGCGGGTTGGACAATGGCGTGCCTCGACCGGCGGAAGGATACGTGTTCCGGGCATGTCGCAGAGAGTTGGTCTTTCTTGACGCCAATGACGCTGACGCCGCGACCGTGGTCACGTCTCCAGCCTATCGGGACCAACTCCCGAGCGAGCGCGATGTTGAGGACTTTGCGGAGGGGCTGAGGAGACTTGGAGGCAGGATGGCCATGCCGAGGTCGGCGGCTGCCCCCTACGTCGAGACATTCCGTGAAGAGCCCAAGCGGTGGTTCAACGTTCCGCGCGCGCTGGTATTCGATTCAAGGGATCGGTTGTGGGTGGCGACCACGCTCGACCGCGACAACTTCTCCTACTTCGAAATCTGGATCGGCACCGAGTACGCCGGCTCCGTCAGGGTGCGTGACCGCGCGATGGGCTTCGACCTCTTCCAGAACACTCTGGCGGTATTGGTCGAACGGCAACCGGGACCCGACGGCGTCGCGGCGCGGGGTGTCGACTGGTACGATATCGGTCACCTCGATTGCAGAGCTTCAGAGGCCGACCAGGGTTGTAGGCTAAGCCCCCGCAGCTAGCAACCCCTTCCATCCATGGTTGACCGTCTGTTTTTCTTTTTTCTGTCAGGCGGCGATGATTGCGGCGCGCTGGTGACACGTATAGGTGACAGTAGCTTGGCAACCCTTCCGGGGTCCGATGCCCTTGGCCTGCGAGGAGACACCGATGCGCGATGCGGACGACGCCATTCCTGATACCCAGGTCTTCAAGTACAAGTATTTCCTGGATGAGTCGGGGGAACGAAAGCTGACCTTGGAACCCCCGGTGGATTTCCCGCATGCCTTCGCACACGATCAGCCCGCCAAGCTCATCGTCCGTGACGTAGACGGTACGGTCCTCGACGAACGAGTCGGTTTGATAGACAGACCACCGGTGCGAAGGGAACTCCCGCATCTTTCTCCCGAAGAATTGGAAAAAGGCCGGAAGAAGTTTCGAGAGTTGAGGGAAGACCATCCAAAGGCTTACGCGAAGTTGATGCGGTGGGGAGTGAATCCGGACTTTATCGATGGGGGTCCTCTCGTCGATCCGGAGCGGAGGAGGAATACCCGATGATCGCGAAGCCCCAAGCGCTCAGCCCTCGTCGTCTCCCTGCACCACCTGGGCCGAGCATAGCCGCGCAGCGTTGATGTAGCACTCGGCGGCGACGTCCTCGTCCTCTCGCAGGAAGTCGATCAGGCGCTCATGGTCGCGCAGCCCGCCGCCGGGGACGGAGATGACCTCGGAGTGGTATCCGCCGCCTTCGGCGTAGAGCACGCGTACCCGGATGCGGTCGCCGCTCATGCGTTGTCGCCAGGGGCCGGGCCGGGTGCGCCGGGGGCCGGGCCAGGTGCGCCGCGGGCCGGGTCACGCGCGTCGGCGGTCGGCTGGCCGCCCGCGCCCCGCAGGCGCTTCAGCTCCGGCAGGGTCGCCAGGAACACGATTGAGATGAGAATGGCCGACGCAACGCAATAGCGGCACCACGCCCGGAGGACCGCCGCTTCGATGTAGGTCAGGTAGGCGCTGAAGAGGACGCCGATCAGGGCGCCGCCGAAGAGCAGGAAGGCCGTGACGCGCGAGGACGCGAGCGGCCCCTGCAGCCCGGCGAGCGAGAGCGCGAAGAGCGCGAGGTAGCCCCCCAGGCCGATCGCCGAGACGGGCACGGGACCCACCCACGCGTACCTGGAGGACTGCACGGTGGCGCACTCGCCGGTGCCGCACGGAATGGGCGGCGTCCAGCCCATGGAATAGGCCACCAGGTAGAAGGCCAGGAACGAGCCGCCCAGGGTGAGGACGGCGATGAGCATGCGGTTTCGCGGGGGCGATGCCGTCAAGTCAGTTCCCGGGGCCGGCTTCCATCGCCTGCTGGATGTCGATGAACTGGAAGCCGGCGAGCCGCTGCGCGGAGCCGCTGCCGTGGTGAATGTAGATCGCCGGCGTGCCGGGTGCGCCCAGCCTCTGGGCCAGCGTGAGGTTGGCGGTCACGACGTCCGCGAAACGGTCGCTGTCCAGGCAATCGTCGAAGGCGCCGGTGTCGAGACCGATGTCATCCGCCAGGTCACCGAAGTGACCGGCGGCGTTCCCAAGCATGGACCAGTCATCGAACGTGCCGTACACCGCGTCGTGATAGTCAAAGTAGCGGTCCTGGTCGCCGGCGCAACGGGCGGCCCGCGCGGCCAGGAACGAGTGCGGGAATTGGGGATTCGGATAGTCGTAGTAAACGAACTTGGCCTGGCCGGTTTCGACGTAGGCCATGTCCACCTGCGGCTTGACCAACAGCGCGAACTGCCGGCAGGCCGGGCACTGGTAGTTGCCGAACTCCATGATCGTGACCGGGGCGTTCGGGTCGCCCTGGATCATCCCCTGTGCCAGTTCCAGCAGCTCGGCGTCCGCGATTTCACCCAGGTCGACGGGCTCGGTAACCCCCGATCCGCCGCCCCTCAGCGCCAGCGCCACGACCGCGATCCCCGCGACCGCCACAACCCCGATGATGATGTAGAAGTTCTTCATGTCACTGTGCTCCGAATCATGGTGGCAAGAGGGCCGCCCACCTGCTGCCGATGTGCGGGCGGAACCATAGCAAGATGGGCAGTCTCCGGTGCCAGAACAATACTTAACAATTTTATTTAGTATTCCGGCTCAGTGGTCCGCGCCGAGCAGGGCTTCGAGGACGGCGGCGGTGTCCGAGAGATCGTCCAGGACGCGGTCGGCGTCGGTGCCCCTCAGCCGGGCGGCGGACACATGGCCCGTCGCGACCGCCACGGTGGCCGCGCCGACCGCCTTGCCGCACTCCACGTCGCGGGGCGTGTCGCCCAGGACCACGGCATCGCTTCCCCGGAACGCACGGCCCCAGTGCGCCGATGCCCGCTGGAGCGCAACCGGCGGCAGTTCGTTGCGCAGCTCGTGGTCCGAGCCGAATGCCCCCACCGGGAAATGGTCCGAAAGGCCCGCCGAGCGCAGCTTCAGCCGCGCGCCGCCCTCGACGTTGCCGGTTACGAGGGCGAGAAAGACGTCCTCCCGTGCGGTGAGCGCCGCGATCAGTTCGGGGACTCCGGGGAGAACGGTTACGGGGTCGCCGTCGATCCGCGCCTCCAGTTCGGCCAGGTAGCGCGCCCAGAAGCGCGGCAGCCCGGCTTCGATGTCGTGCGCGTCGTGGCCGGCCGCGGTCAGAAGCTCGCGCGTGATGAGGGGGTCCGTCTTGCCGGAAAAATCGTGGTTGGTGATCGGTCCCGCCGTGCCGTAGACCTCTTCCAGGGCAAGCTGGAACGCCGCCCGCGCCGGGCCGCCGATGGTGAGGGTGCCATCGATGTCGAAGAGGATGAGCACGGGATGGGCAGGCCTGGGTGCCAGTGGCAGGGCGTTGCGAGCGCCGTGAGCGTCAATAATACACTATCATGGGATGCAGATGTTCATCCTGCGATGCAGGGGTTCATCATGTGATGCAGAGATTCGAATGTTCCTGGAGGCTAGTCAGCTGCAAATCCCATTGCTGCACCGTCTCGCGGCCGGCGTGCTTGCCAGCGCCGCCGTCACCGCCATCGCCGCCGAGGCAACCGCACAGGCCTCGCCCCGACTTCAGATCGACAGTGCCGATGTCCGGATCGTCACCAGTGATCCGCTTGGTTCCGATGCCCTGTGCTCGTTGAGCGATGAACCGACGTTCCTCGTGGGCGACAATGAGGACGAAGAATCCCAGTGGTTCTCCCGGGTACGGGGCGTTGCCCGACTCTCCGACGGGTCCGTGGCTGTTGCGGATGAGCAGCTCGCCGAGGTGCGAATCTTCGACGCCAGCGGAGCACATGTGCGTTCCATGGGGCGCCTGGGCGAGGGTCCGGGCGAATTCTCGAATCTCTGGCTCTTGTGGCGCCATCCAGGTGACACTCTGTGGGTCGGTGACTACCGGCCACAGCGCTATCATCTGTACAGCGCGACCGGCGAGTGGATCCGAACCGCAACCCTGGACCCTCCCTACCTGAATCCGACCCGCGCCGGCGGTCTGCTCGCGAACGGGGTCTCGATAAACGTGAGGGACGAACGGTCGAGCCGACGGGACTTCAGCACCCCCGACACGCGACATGTCGAGGCGCACGCTCCCGACGGAAAGCTCATGGGAACGCTCGCGAGTCTCCCCGGGCGCACGTTCGGCAGCTTTGGCGAGATACGCGGCTTCGGGTACTTTCTCAGCCCGTGGTTCGACGCCTCGGCATCCGTCGACGCGGCCGGTCGCACCGTTGCGATCGCCAACGGCCGCGATCCGGAAGTCAGGATTCATGACGACGAGATGCGTCTGCGTCTGATCATCCGTTGGGACGATCCCGGTCAGGAAGTCACGCCGGCGGACATCAGGGCTCGCAGGGACGCCGAGCGGCAGCGGGCCATGGAAAACGGCGAGATTTCGCCATACGAGGCAGCGAATCTGAACCCCGAACGCCCCGCTGCGGACGTCTTCCCCGCGGTCTCCAGCGTACAGGTAGGTCAGGACGGTTCCGTGTGGGTATGGCCTCCCCGGAGGCCTCGCGCGCCCGGTCAGCGTCGGGCGATGGGCTTCGGCCCCGATGGGGATTTCGTCTGTCATCTTCAAAACCGGAAGACGGACTTTTCGGTCTGGGAGTTCGGCGCCGACTACGCGCTGGGTGTCCACACGGACGAACTGGGCATCCAGCGGGTCGCGATGTACCACCTGGAGAGGCCGACGGCTCCGCCGGAGTGAGGGGGTCCGGGTTCCCCGGGGGTCCGGGGGTCCGATCGGACGCGAACCGTTCCCGGGCTGCCTACGCCGCGGGATCCACTGCGAGGATTTCGCCCAGCAGGGACGTGTCCAGGTTGCCGCCCGAGAGGACCGCGCAGACCTTGCGGCCGGTCGCATCGACGCGGCCGGACAGGAGCGCGGCGACGGTGGCCGCGCCCGAGTACTCCACCACGAGCTTGCGCCGCGTGATGAGGTGGGCGGCGGCGCGCCGGATGTCTTCGTCCTCGACGAGCACCACGTCGTCCAGGAACGCGGCCGCGTGGGCGAAGGTGAGGTCGCCGGCGCGGGTGGGTGCGAGGCCGTCGGCGATCGTGTCGATGCGTTCCAGCGTGGACGGGGCCCCCGCGTCGAGCGCCCGCCGCATGGTGGGCGCTCCTGCGGGCTCGACGCCGATCACGGAAGCGTCGGGGTTCAGGCGCCGGAGCGCGGCCGCGCAGCCCGCCATCTGTCCCCCACCCCCTATGGGAACAAGCAGCACATCGACGTCCGGCCAGTCGTTGAACACTTCCAGCGCCACGGTTCCCTGCCCCGCAATGATCCACGGGTGATCGAAGGGCGGAACCATGACCAGGCCCTCGGCGGCCGCGATCTCCTCGGCTCGCACCCGCCGGTGCTCGGAGGTCGTGCCGGCAAACTCGACGCGCGCGCCCAGGCTGCGGGCTCCGTCGCTCTTGACCGCGGGCGCCGTCGTGGGCATGACCACCACCGCGCGCACGCCCTTGAGGCCGGCGGCGAACGCCACCGCCTGCGCGTGGTTTCCCGAGGAGTAGGTGATGACGCCCCGGGCGAGTTCCGCTTCGGGCAGCTGCGCGAGGAAGTTGCAGGCTCCGCGGGCCTTGAACGCGCCGGCCTTCTGTAGCGACTCGCACTTGAGCCGGACCTCGCCGCCCACCGCGTCGGACAGATCGGCGTCCGGAACCAGCGGGGTGCGGACCACTGTGCCGCGGATGCGATTGGCGGCGGCCTCGATCTCGGCGAGCGAAACGAGCCCGGCGGCGGCGCCATCGTGCCCGGTCCGGGTCATGCGCGTCTCAGTCTTCGTCATCGCCGACGACCCGCGCCACGTCGACCAGCGAGTCGCCCTCGTCGAGGTTGACCAGCCGCACGCCCTGGGTCAGCCGCCCGATCACGCGCATGTCCGAGACCCGCTGCCGGTTCACGACCCCGTTGCGGGTGACCACCATGAGCTGGTCGTCGTCGGTCACCGCCCGGACCGTGACCACGCGCCCCGTCCTCTCGGAGAGCTTGAGGTTGATGACCCCCAGCCCGCCCCGTTGCTGGTAGCGGTAGTCGCCGATCTCGCTCCGCTTGCCCATCCCGTGCTCGGTCGCGGTGAGCAGCGTCTCGTCCGGCCTGCGCACCACGACCATCCCAACGACCTCGTCGCCCTTGGCCAGCCGGATCCCCATCACGCCTTCCGTGTTGCGCCCCATCGACCGCACATCGGACTCGTGGAAGCGGATGGCCTTGCCCAGCCGCGTCGCCAGGACCACTTCGTTGGAGCCGTCGGTGATGCGGACGTCGATGAGTTCGTCGCCCTCGCGGAACTTGATCGCGTAGAGGCCCACCGCGCGCACGTTGCCGTAGGCCGACAGCGGGGTCTTCTTCACGACGCCGTTTCTGGTGCAGAAGAGCAGGAAGCGGTCGCCGCTGAACCCGCGCACCGGGAGCACGGACGCCACCTTCTCGCCCGGCGCCAGGTGCAGGAAGTTGACGATCGGCTTTCCCTTCGCGTAGCGGCCGCCGTGGGGTATGCCCCACACCTTCACCCAGTGGCAGCGGCCCTGGTCGGTGAACGCCATCAGGTAGTCGTGGGTGGAGGCGACGAAGAGGTGCTCGACCCAGTCCTCCGCCTTGGTGTTCATGCCGCGCAGACCCCGTCCGCCCCGGCGCTGCGCGCGGTACGTGTCGATCGGAATGCGCTTCACGTACCCTTGGCGGGACATCGTGATCACGACCTCCTCGTCGGCGATCAGGTCTTCCACGTCGAACGACGACACGCTGCCCCGGATGGCCGAGCGCCGGTCGTCGCCGTAGCGGGTGGCGACGTCCCTGAGCTCGTCCTTGATGATTCCCATACGGACCCCGCGGTCGCCCAGGATGCGCTCCAGCTCCGCGATCCGTGTCCGGACGCCCAGCAACTCGTCGTCGAGCTTCTTCATCTCGAGCCCGGTCAGGCGGGCGAGCCTCATGTCGAGGATGGCCCGTGCCTGCCGCTCGGAGAGCCCGTAGCCCTCGTCGTCGGACTGGCCCTCGTCCTCGGACTGGCGCTTGTCCTCGGACTGGTGCCCGTCGTCGGCCTGGACTGGCTGGTCACTCTCGCCGGGCAGTGCCACGCTCCGCCACGACGCCGACGCCTGGCGCAGCGCCACGGCGGCCTCCGGCGCGTCGCGGGAGGCGCGGATGATCCGGACCACCTCGTCGATGTTGTCGACCGCGAGCCGCAGGCCCTCGAGGATGTGCTCGCGCTCCTTCGCGGCGGCCAGGTCGAAGCGGCTGCGCCTCACCACGACGGTGTGCCGGTGATCGATGAAATGCCCGAGCATCTCCCGCAGCGCCATGACCTTCGGGACACCGTCCACCAGTGCGAGGAAGATCACGCCGAAGGTGGACTGCATCTGCGTGTGCTTGTAGAGGCGGTTGAGGACCACCTGGGGCACCGAGTCGCGCTTCAGTTCGATGACGACGCGGAGGCCGTCGCGGTCGGACTCGTCCCGGAGGTCCCGTATGGAGGTGAGCTTCTTCTCACGCACCAGCGCTGCGATCTGCTCGATCAGCCGCGCCTTGTTCACCATGAACGGGATCTCGGTGACGATGATCCGGGAAGGCCCGTCGTCCTTCTCCTCGATGTCCGCCCTGGCACGGATGACCACGCGGCCGCGGCCGGTGCGATACGCGTCCTCGATGCCCTCGGTGCCGCAGATGAGCCCACCGGTCGGGAAGTCGGGTCCCCGGATGATCTCTTCGAGCTGTTGCTGCGGCAGGGCCGGGTCGTCGATCAGCGCCAGCAGCCCGGCGACCACTTCGCGCAGGTTGTGCGGGGGAATGTTCGTCGCCATTCCCACGGCGATCCCGGAAGACCCGTTGATGAGCAGGTTCGGCGCCTTCGACGGCAGCACCGAAGGCTCCTTCAGGCGGCCGTCGAAGTTCTCGTCGAAGCGGACGGTGTCCTTGTCGATGTCGGCCAGCAGTTCCATGGACAGCCGCTGGAGACGGGCTTCGGTGTACCGGTAGGCCGCGGCCGAGTCGCCGTCGATGGATCCGAAGTTCCCCTGGCCGTCGACGAGCGGATACCGCAGCGAGAAGTCCTGGACCATGCGCACGAGCGCGTCGTAGACCGCGGAGTCGCCGTGCGGATGGTACTTGCCGAGCACCTCGCCGACCACCGTGGCGCACTTCTTGTACGCCCGCCCCGGCGACAGGCCCAGCCCCGACATGGCGTAGAGGATCCGCCGGTGGACCGGCTTCAACCCGTCCCGCACGTCGGGCAGGGCGCGCTGCACGTTGACGCTCATCGAGTAGTCGATGAACGACTCGCGCATCTCCTGTTCGAGGATTCGTTCGAGGACCCGTTCGCCTGCGCTGGTGTGCTCGTCTTCGGCCATGTTTCCTGCGGGCGCTGGAGGGGCGGAGACGCTGGGCCGAAGGCGCTTTCACGGGCCCCGGACAGCCCTTAAATGTCTCACGCCACGGCCACGAAGTCCACCCCCTCGGACAGCCCGTTTTCTGCCGCCGCCGACCGCACCGCAGAGCGGCCCGCAGACCGTGCGACGGCGCCCAGATGGAGCGCGTCGCGGAGCGTGCTCGCGGCGGTCGCATCGTGCACCGGCGCGCCGTGAATGACCTGCCCGACCTTGCGCGGATCGACCTCGATGAACGCCCTCACCGGGACCCCCTGGCGAAGGCACTCCAGCGCGAGGCTCTTGCCCGTGGGACCGGCTCCCCAGACGACGACGCCCGCGCGGCCGGCCAGCAGGCTGCGGCGCAGGTGGTGCACCCGGCACGCGCGAAAGGCGTCCAGCGAATACGCGGGGTGGGTGCGGCTGAGGCGGCCGTCGCGGTTGTTCCAGTCGAGGAGCACGCGGGGGACCGACACGAAGCGGTGGCCGTGCCGCCAGAGGCGCAGGAGGAGGTCGTAGTCCTCGGGCCAGCCCCGGTCGCGGTAGCCGCCCACCGCGCCGAGCGCCGCGGCCCTGAACATGAAGGTGGGGTGCGCGAGGGGACACTCGACGAAGATGTTCGCCGCGACCGTCTTCCAGGCCGTCATGGCGTTGAGCCAGGCCGCGTACTGGGCCGCCCGCGCGGTGACGCCCGACGCCGGGACGTACCGCACGCCGGTGCCGCAGCCGGCGAGATCGGGGCGGCGCGCGAGGAGGTCGACCTGGGCGGCGAGCCGGGCCGGGTGGCAGACATCGTCGGCGTCCATGCGTGCGATCAGCGTGGCGCGCGCCTCGGCGAGGCCGCGGCGAAGTGCGGGAACGATGCCGGCGCGCGGGGTGCGGACCAGGCGGATGCGGCCGTCGCGCCGCTTCCATTGCCGCGCGACATGTGCGGTGTCGTCGCGGGATCCGTCGTCGACGACGATGACCTCGAAGCGCGGGAACGTCTGGGCGCTGAGCGATTGCAGCGCGGCTCCCAGCGTGGCCGCCCCGTCGCGGACCGGGAGGACGACCGAGACAGGGGGCTTCCCGCGCGGCCGCGACCGTGTCACCGGGCTGCCGCCAGGAACCGTCCCGTCACGCTCTCGGGCACGGTGGCCACGTCCTCGGGGCGCCCCATCGCGACCACCTCGCCGCCGCGGCCCCCGGCACCCGGCCCCATGTCGACCACCCAGTCGGCCGCCCTGATCACATCCAGATCATGCTCCACGATCACCAGGGTGTGGCCTGCGCGCACCAGCTTGCGCAGCACCTCGTTCAACACGGCCACGTCCTCGCCCGACAGGCCCGTCGTCGGCTCGTCGAGGATGTACGCCTTGCACCCGCCCTTGCGGGCCGCGGCCCCGATCAGTTCGCGCGCGATCTTCAGGCGCTGCGCTTCGCCGCCGGACAGCGTCGTGGCCGACTGCCCCAGGCGGAGGTAGCCAAGTCCGACCTGCTGCAGGTGCCACAGGCCCTGTCCCAGCCGAGGCTCGCGCAGGAAGAAGCGCAGGGCACGGTCGACGGTCAGGTCGAGCACGTCGGTCACGTTCAGCCCCCGCACCTTCACGTCGAGCACCTCCTCCCGGTAGCGTTTGCCCCCGCACACGTCGCACGGGACATGGATGTCGGCCATGAAGACCATCTCGACGCGCACGTACCCGGCACCGCCGCACTCCTCGCAGCGGCCGCCCTTTACGTTGAAACTGAAGCTGCGGGCATCCAGGCCCGCCTTCCTGGCCGCGCGCTGGCGTGCGAAGATGCGGCGGATCTCGCCCCATGCCCGGATGTAGGTGACCGGGTTCGAGCGGGGGGTGCGTCCGATGGGGCTCTGGTCGATCAGGACCACGTCGTCCACGTGCTCGGTCCCGGTGAGCTCGGCGTAGGCGCCCACGACCTCGCCGAGGTGCTCCTTCGCCGACGTGCGGCCCCCGCGGAGCTCGCGCTCCAGTGCCCGGTAGAGGATGTCGTGCACGAGCGTGGACTTGCCGGACCCCGACACGCCGGTCACGGCGGTCATCGCGCCGATGGGGAACTCCGCTTCCGCGTCTCGCAGGTTGTGGAGCCTCGCTCCCGCCAACCGGATGCGCGCTCCGTCCACGGGCCGGCGGCCACCGGGCGTCCAACCGCGACGCGCACCACGTCTCCGCTCCGCCTGGCCGCGGCGGCGCTCCGCCTGGCCTCGGCTGCGCGCGCGCTCCCGTGACAGATACCTGCCAGTATTTGTCCGCGTTTGGACCAATTCGGCCGGCGTGCCCTCAAAAACCACCTCGCCACCCAGATCACCCGAGCCCGGGCCCAGCTCGACGACGTGGTCGGCGGCGCGGATCGCGGTCGCGTTGTGTTCGACCACCACCACCGTGTTGCCGCCGTCGCGGAGCCGGCGCAGGAGCACCATGAGGGCGTCCATGTCCTGCGGATGCAGTCCGATCGACGGCTCGTCGAGCACGTACAGGGTGTCGACGAGGCGGGAGCCGAGGGAGTTGGCGAGAGAGATGCGCTGCGCCTCGCCCCCGGACACGGTGCGCATCTGCCTGCCGAGCGTCAGGTATCCCAGTCCGACATCGACAAGGAACCCCACGCGCGCCGAAAGCTCCCGCAGGATGGTCGTCGCGATCCGCGCCTCCATGGGCCGCAGGGCCAGGCCCTCCATCCATTGCGGGATCTCCTCGATGGGCATGGCGGCGACCGCCCCGATGTCCAGTCCGCCCACGGTGACGTACCCCGCTTCGGGTCTCAGCCGCGATCCGCCGCAGGAGCGGCACGGTCGGGGGCGCTGGTACTGGCGCAGGAAGATGCGGATGTACTGCTTGTACCGCTTGCGCTCCTTCGAGACGAGGAAGTCCAGGACCCCGCGAAACGTGCCGCGCCCGTAGAGCACGGCTTCGCGGAAGCGTTCCGGCAGGCGCCTCCAGGGGATATGGATCGAGACGCCCTGGTCGGCGGCGAAGCGGCGCAGCTCGGCGCGTTCGCCCCCGTAGCGGGGCTTGGCCCAGGGGTCGACCGCCCCGTCGTCGAGCGACCGGCCGTCGTCGGGCACGATCAGCGCCGGGTCGTATTCCAGGGTCGCGCCGAATCCGGTGCAGGTGGGGCAGCTGCCGTAGGGGTTGTTGAAGGAGAAGAGGCGCGGTGTTGGCGTCAGGAACGTCTTTTCCGGGTGCCGGGGGCAGCGGAACTGCTCCGAAAAGCGGATCGCCTCGGCGGACGGCCTGACGGGGATCACGACGGCTTCGCCCTCGCCCTCGCGGAAGCAGGTGGCGATCGAATCCGCGAGCCGGTCCTTCCAGCTCGGCCCCAGGGAGCGCGGGACCTTCAGCCGGTCGACGACCACCATGACTTCGCGGGCTGCCGCGAGGTCGGGGCCGGGGGGCTCGGTGTCCTCCTCGGGGGCCCCGGTGCCCTCCTCGGGGGCCGCTGCGAGCAGGTCGGACAGCTCGGCCGCTTCGCCGTCGGCCAGGACCCGCGAGAATCCGAGAGCCCGGAGGTTGCCCGCAATGGTCGCATGGGACACGCGGCCACTCCGGTTCAACGGGAAGGAAACCAGGAGCCGGGTCTCCGGGGGCAATGCGGCAACGCGCTCGACGGCGTCGGTCACGCTGTCCGGGCGCACTTCGTCGCCGCACGCGGGGCAGTGCGTGCGTCCCACGCGGGCGAACAGGAGACGGAGGAAGTCGTACACCTCGGTCGCGGTGCCCACCGTCGAACGGCTGCTCGTGGTCGGGTTGCGCTGCTCGATCGCGACCGCGGGCGACAGCCCCTCGATCAGGTCGACGTCAGGCTTCTCCAGACGGTCGAGGAACTGCCTGGCGTAGCTGGACAGGGCTTCGACGTAACGGCGCTGGCCCGCCGCAAAGAGCGTATCGAGCGCCAGGGACGACTTCCCCGATCCCGATGGTCCGGTGATCACCGTGAGCGCGTTCCGGGGAAGGTCCAGGTCCAGGTTCTTCAGATTGTGCTGTCGCGCACCCCTGATCCGAATCGATCGATCCATGAACGCGTTTGAGCCCCCAGGCACCCATTGACGGAACTGGCCGCCCCGTTGCCTTCGGGCACGATTTTCCCGACCGTGGAACGGGCTCGCGCCGCGACGAAGCAGACGGCCGCATTCCCAATCTACCAGCGGAGCCACGATGAAAGCGTCGATCTATCCCCGCGACGACTACGAAGACCTCGGTCGCTACCTCCCGGACCGGTCGCCCATTGCGGCCGACCTGGGTGACAACCGCAATCTCTGGGGGGCCCATCCGGCGGCCTTGGCGGTGATGGCCGCGGCCGGGACGCCGGTTGCGTCCCAGTATCCCGGAAGCTATGCGGACGAATTTGCGGAGGCCGTCGCTGGGAAGTTCGGCACCTCGCCGGGCAACGTCGCCACGGGCGCGGGGGGGACGGGCGTGCTCGACGCGGTCATGCGCGCGGTGGCGCCCACGCGTATGCGCTTCATGGACCCGGGATGGCCGGCGGCGGGCATGCTGGCGCGCATGAACGGGCACGAGCCGGTGCCGGTCGAGTGGGACGAGGCACTGGACGACCCGGTACGTTTCGCGGGATCGCGGCCGGGCATCGTGTACATCGCCAACCCGGGCAATCCGACGGGGGAAGCGGTGCCCGACGACTGGATCCGGGCCGTGTATGAGCGTACGGAAGCCATGGGAAGCGTCCTGATCATCGACGAGGCGTACGGCGAGTACCACCGGGACGCGGACGACCTGACGCCCTTCCGGATGGCGCTCGACAGCGAGCGCACCCTCTGCGTGAAGACCCTGTCGAAGGCGTACGGGCTCGCCGGCATGCGGGCCGGATACGGGGTGGGCAGCGAGTCGCTCGTGCTCGAGGTCGACAAGGCGCGGGGGCCGTTCGTGGTCTCCGGCGTCACGAGCGCAGCCGCAGCGGCCGCGATATCGAGCGACTCGCCCTGGCTGGACGATACCGTCGCCGAAACGAAGGCGAACCGCGAGAGGCTGATGGACTGCCTGAGCCACCGGGGCTGCGACGTCCCCGCTTCGGCCACCAACTTCGTGTTCATCCTGCGGCCCGACGACCGCCTGGAACCCGAAACGCGGAAGCTGGAGATGTGCGGGGTGCGCGTCCGTCCGTTCCGCGGCACGACCGCGAGGGGGTCCGGGCTCAGAGCGACCGTTGCTCCCTGGGACGGGATGCAGCGTTTGCTGGACGGGCTCGACCTGCTCGCGGCGAGCCGGATCTGAGGTCGCGGCCGTGACACGCCCGGCAATGGTCCCGCGCCCGTCCCGCACGGCCTGACACGACCGGAGCATGTCGCAAGCGCACGACGGCTACGAAGAGGAGGTCCTCGGCAAGGCGTATGATTCGCGCCTGATGGCGCGCCTGGTGCGCTATCTGCGCCCGTACGGCCTGCAGGTCGCCGGCGCCGTCATCCTCCTCATGTTGGCGTCGCTGGCGGCGGTGATCGGCCCCTACCTCACGATGATCGCCCTGGACGAGGCCATCCCGTCCAACGACGGCCGCCAGCTGGCGCTTCTCGCGATCGTCTACCTGACCGTCACCGTCATGGTCTTCGTCTTCCAGTACGTGCAGGCGCTCGTGACGACGTGGCTCGGCCAGCGGGTGATGTACGATCTGCGCACGCAGATCTTCCGGAAGCTCCAGGAGCTGGACCTGAGGTTCTACGACCGGAATCCGGTGGGCCGGCTCATGACCCGCATCACCTCGGACGTCGAAACCCTCAACGAGCTGTTCAGTTCGGGGCTGGTCACGGTCTTCGGGGACCTGTTCATGCTGTTCTTCATCGTGGCCGCGATGCTCCGCATGGACGCCGACCTCGCCCTGGTCACCTTCAGCGTGCTCCCGTTCGTCGCGTGGGCCGCCTTCGTCTTCCGCTCGCGCATCCGGTCCGCGTACCGGGACATCCGCCACCGTCTGGCACGGATGAACGCGTTCCTGCATGAGCGTTTCACCGGCATCCGCGTGGTCCAGCTGTTCAACCGTGAAGAGGCCGACCTCGGACGCTTCAAGGAGCTCAACAGCGACTACCTGGACGCGCACCTGCGGTCGATCACCTACTACGCCCTCTTTTTCCCGGTCATTCAGCAGCTGACTTCCGTGGCGCTCGCCCTGATCATCTGGTACGGGGGCAGCGCAATGATCCAGGGGGCGGTGACCATCGGCGTGCTCGCGGCCTTCCTGGACTACGCGCGCCGTTTCTTCCGTCCCATCCAGGACCTTTCCGAGAAGTACAACCTGTTGCAGGGAGCCATGGCTTCGTCCGAACGGATCTTCCGGCTCCTGGACCGCGAGCCCGCGATCCAGGACGCGCCCGGCGGCCGGAGTTTTCCGGAGGGCGCGCCCGGAGAGATCCGCTTCGAGAACGTGTGGTTCGCCTATGGGAGCCGCAGGGACGCCGAGGAGAGCCGGGACGCCGAGGAGAGCCAGCCCGACTGGGTGATACGCGACCTCTCCTTTACGGTCGCCCCTGGCGAGAAGCTCGCGATCGTGGGCCACACCGGGGCCGGGAAGACGACCATCATCAACCTTCTCATGCGGTTCTACGAGGCCCAGCGCGGCCGCATCCTGGTCGACGGCATCCCGATCGAGCAACTGCGCATGCGGGACCTGCGCGCGCGAATCGGGCTGGTCCTGCAGGACATCTTCCTGTTCAGCAAGTCGGTCGACTACAACGTGCGGCTCGGGTCGGAGGACATCGGCGACGGCAGCGTGGCCGACGCGCTCGAAGCGGTCGGTGCAACGCCGTTCGTGGAGCGTCTTCCCGAAGGGTCCGCGCAGGAGCTGGGCGAGCGCGGCACCAGCCTTTCGGTAGGGGAGCGGCAACTGCTCTCGTTCGCCCGGGCCTTGGCGTTCGATCCCGGCATCCTCGTGCTCGACGAGGCGACCAGTTCGGTCGATTCCGCGATCGAGGAACGCATCGAAGAGGCCACCGACCGGCTGATGCGGGGCCGGACCAGCCTGGTGATCGCGCATCGCCTCTCGACCGTGACCGGTGCGGACCGGATCCTGGTCATGCACCACGGCCGGCTCGTGGAGGAAGGCAGCCACGAGGAGCTCCTTGCCGGCGACGGACTGTACCGCCAGCTGCACGAACTTCAGTTCGCGGGCGCGGCGGCCTGATCCGCGGGCGCGGCGGCCCGATCTGCTATGTCGGCTGGTCCAGGGGGCGTACGAGCACCTCGCTGACCGAGACGTGGGGAGGCGCTGTCACGGCATAGAGCACGGCCTGCGCCACGTCCTCCGCCTCCAGGGGCTTCTTGCCGGACCAGCGCTCATTCCAGGCATCGCGCGCGGCGGCGTCCGGAAGCGTGTCGATCAGTTCGGTCTCCGCATAGCCCGGCTGGATGTCCGTCGAGCGAATCCGGTGCTCCGTGCCCAGCTCGAGATGGAGACCCCACGAGATGCAGCGGACAGCGAACTTGCTGGCACAGTACACGGTCCCGCCCGCAAACGGCCGGCGACCGGCGATGGACCCCACGTTGACGATGTGGCCCGCCCCCTGCTCCAGCATCACCGGGAGCACCGCTCCGATCCCGTGCAGCACGCCGTTGACGTTGACGTCCACCATTCGGGTCCAGTCCCCCACGCGGCCCTCCGAGAGCGGAGACAACGGCATGATCCCCGCGCTGTTCACCAGGATGTCGATCTGCCCGAACACCGCCCGGGCCGCGTCCGCGACGGCACGCATGTCGTCGAACCGCGTGACATCGGCAGGGACGGCAAGGGCCCGCTTCCCGGCCTCGCTCAGCCGCCGCACATCCGCTTCCATGCGCTCCCGGCGGCGCGCCGACAGAACCACCGCGGCACCTTCCCTCGCCAGCGCCAGGGCCGTCGCCCTGCCGATTCCCGACGATGCTCCGGTGACGATCGCCACCTTACCTTCCAGACGATGCTTCGACGCTGCGGTTGTCACTTCATGGCCTCCTCGTTGCGGGTGACGGTTCCCCCGGCGCGGCGCGTAAACGAATCACACATATTCATGTTCAGGGCAACAAACCGGAATACCCGTCAAACCATTCCACGAAAGGAACAACAGAATGGGTTTCGCAGCCATCGCCATCGTTCTCATCGCCATCGGGGCCGTCGTCCGATCCCTGCCCAGCGAGAGCGGCAAGGTCCCGACCAAGCTCGCCGGATACCTCATCATGTTCGCCGGTGTCGGGCTCATGTTCCTGAACGCCGTCGTGGTGATCCGCGTCGGCGAAGTCGGGGTCAAGCACTTCCTGGGCAGCGTCGACCCCGTGCCTCTCGAACAGGGGGTACGGCTCGTCAATCCCTTTGCCTCGATCGAAAGGATGTCGGTGCGGGAACAGTCCTTTCCGGCGCAGGGCGGAGTCGAGCAGATCGAGGCCCAGACGTCGGAGCAGCTCAACGTCGCGCTGGAGGTGTCGATCCTCTTCGAAATCAACGGCGCAAACGCGCCCGAACTCTACCAGAGTCTCGGTTCGGAAACTCAAATCAAGCGCGCCATCGTGCTCAACGCGGTCCGCAACGGCGTGCGCGACGCCGTGGCCACCAAGTCGATCAACGAGATCTTCTCGCCGGACCGGCGCGAGGTCGCGATCAGCATGAAGGAGGAGATCCAGGCCAAGGCGGGCGACCGAATCCAGGTCAGCGAAGTCTTCGTGCGTGACATCCAGGCACCGGCCAGGGTGCGCGAGGCGATCGAGCAGAAGCTGGAGCGCGAGCAGCAGGTCGCCGCCGAGGAGTTCCAGACGCAGATCATCCAGGAACAGGCGCGCCAGCAGGCCGAGGAAGCCAAGGGGATCGCGGAGGCCCAGCGGATCATCACCGAGGGGCTGTCGCAGGAGTACCTGACCTTCTACTACATCCAGCAGCTGGCCCAGATGCCGGAGGGATCGCTCGTCTACGTGCCCACCGAGGGCGGGATTCCGCTGATCAGGAACCTGGGCGGCGGCAGGTAGCGTCCGGGCCATGGTGGGCCGGATGCGCCGGAAGGTGCGCGGGATGAGACGGAAGGTGCCGGGGCGGTCGCGGGCACGCCGGCTCGCGGTCGCAGGTTGCGCAGTTGTCGCGGTCGTCGCTCTATCGCAGGCGACGGCCTGTTCGCCGATGTACGTGATCAAGGCCGGTTGGGCGGAAGCGAAGATTCTGCACGCCCGCCGGCCCATTCCCGAGGTCATCCTCGCACCGGAAACCGATGAACGCACCCGGGGCAAGCTCACCCTGGCACGCGAGGCGCGCGCGTTCGCCAGGGACGGCCTGGGCCTGGACGTGGGCGACAGCTACACGACCTACACCGAACTCGAGAGCGACACCCTCGCCATGGTCCTGTCCGCGGCCTACCGGGACAGGCTCCAGTCACGGACCTGGTGGTTCCCCGTGGTGGGGCACGTTCCCTACCGGGGCTTCTTCAGCCTCGACGACGCCCTCGAGGAACAGCGCAAGCTCGAGGAGGAAGGGTTCGACACCTACCTGCGGCCCACCGCCGCCTTCAGCACCCTGGGATGGTTCTCCGATCCGCTGCTCTCGACGATCGTGCGGTACGACGAGGTGGAGCTGGTGACGACCATCGTCCACGAACTCTCCCACAATCACCTGTTCGTGCCCGGCCAGGTGCGCTTCAACGAGAGCTACGCCACCTGGGTGGGCAGGACGGGTGCGGCCGAGTTCTTCTGCACGCGTCCGGGCGGGGGTCCCGACACCGTCTGGTGCAACCGGGCCCGCGACCGGTGGCACGACACGAAGCGGTTTTCAGTGTTCATCGACGCGCTCGTGGAGGAACTCGACGCCGTCTACGGCGACACGACCGCCACCGCCCGGGAAACGCTCGACCGGCGCGATGCGGTTTTCGACCGGTACAGGCGGCGCTTCCGGGACGAGGTCCGCCCTGGCTTCCGGGCCCTCACCTTCTCGGGGTTCGAGTCGACCCCGCTCAACAACGCCACGCTTCTCAGCCGCATGCGCTACTACCACCGCCTCGGGGACTTCGAAGCCCACCTGGAGCAGAACGGCGGAGAACTCGGAGCGGCGATCGAGGAGCTCCGGGAAGGGACTTCCACGGTCTCCGATCCCTTCGAGCTGTTGCCTGTGACCGGCGCGACGGGCCGCCGACCACCCGGGTAGCGCCAGCCCCGTGTGCTTTCGTTAGCTTTCTGGATTAGGCCGCATTGCCAGCGCCGCAACCCCAGCAGCCGCAACGGATGCCCACGCAAGCCGACAGAACATACGATCCCGCCAGCCTGGAGAGCGAGTGGCAGGCCAGATGGGACCGTGACGGCACCAATTCCCTTACGCTGGAAGAACTGCGTACCGCAGAGCGGCCGTTTTTCAACCTGATGATGTTCCCCTACCCCTCGGCCGAGGGGTTGCATGTCGGGAATATCTACGCCTTCACCGGCGCGGACGTGCACGGGCGTTTCAGGCGCCTGCAGGGCCATGACGTGTTCGAGCCGATCGGCTTTGACGCGTTCGGAATCCACTCGGAGAACTTCGCGCTGAAGACGGAGGTCCACCCCATGGACCTCATTCCGGCCAACGTGGCGAACTTCACCCGGCAGTTGCGTCGCATGGGGGGCATGTTCGACTGGAATCACACCGTCGATACGACCGCGCCGGAGTACTACAGGTGGACCCAGTGGCTCTTCCTGCAGTTCTTCAGGCACGGCCTCGCCGAGCAGAAGGAAGCGCCGGTCAACTGGTGCCCCAGGTGCATGACCGTCCTGGCGAACGAACAGGTCGTCGTCGGAGCGTGCGAACGATGCGGCGCCCCGGTCGAGCAGCGCTTCATCCGCCAATGGTTCCTGAAGATCACCGAGTACGCGGACCGCCTGCTGGACAACCTCGACGGGCTCGACTGGTCCGATACGACGCGCAAGGCCCAGCGGGCATGGATCCGCCGGTCGCAGGGCGCCGAGATCCGGTTCCCGGTACTCGGCCACAACAGTGGCGACACGGGCAGCGACACGGGCGGCGGCACGGGCGACGACACGGGCGACGACACGGGCGGCGGCACGGGCGACGACACGGGCGGCGACGCCGATGACGGCGGGCGGCCGGTGATCCCGGTGTTCACCACGCGGCCGGACACCGTGTTCGGCGCCACGTACATGGTGCTGGCCCCCGAGCACCCGCTGGTGGACCTGGTCACGTCGGACGATCACCGGGACCGCGTGAACGAATACCGGTCACGCACCAGGGCCATGGATCTGGTGGCTCGGCAGAAGATCGAAAAGCACAAGACGGGCGTGTTCACCGGCGGGTACTGCCTCAATTCGGCCACCCGGAGACCGATCCCGGTCTGGATCGCCGACTACGTACTGATGGGCTACGGCACCGGGGCCATCATGGCGGTGCCGGGCCATGACGAACGTGATTTCGACTTCGCGACCACCTACGGCCTTCCGATCGTGCGCGTGGTCGCGGACGACGGAGAGGACGCGGACACCCCGCTCGAAATCGCGTACGAGTTCCCCGTCGGCACGCTGGTGAATTCGGGCCGCTACGACGGCATGCGGCCCCCCGAGGCGAAGGCGGCCATCACAGACGATCTTGCAGCCGAGGGGCTCGCCGAGACACAGGTCAACTACCGGCTGCACGACTGGTGCATTTCGCGTCAGAGGTACTGGGGCCCGCCGATACCGATCATTCACTGCGATGAGTGCGGGGCGGTGCCGGTCCCCGAAGAGGATCTGCCCGTCCTGCTCCCGAGGGTCGAGGACTTCCGGCCCGACGAGTCGGGGATCAGCCCGCTGGCGAGGGTGCGCGAATGGTACGAGGTGCCCTGCCCCCGCTGCGGAAAGGACGCCAGGCGCGAAACCGACGTGTCGGACACCTTCCTGGACAGCGCCTGGTATTTTCTCCGGTACCCGTCCACCGACTTCGACGACCGGCCGTTCGATCCCGGGATTACGCGCCGCTGGCTCCCCGTCGACACGTACATCGGCGGGAACGAACACGCCGTGCTTCACCTGCTCTACTCCCGCTTCGTCATCATGGCGCTCCACGACATGGGATGGCTCGACTTCGAAGAGCCGTACGACCAGTTCCGCGCGCACGGGCTGATCATTCGGGAGGGCGCCAAGATGTCCAAGAGCAAGGGCAACGTGATCGTGCCCGACCCGATCATCGAGCGGTACGGTGCCGATACCTTCCGCCTCTACCTCATGTTTCTGGGGCCGTTCATGGCGGGGGGCGACTACCAGGACCGGGGCATCTCGGGCCCGCACAGCTTTCTCCACCGGCTCTGGGAGTCGGTCGTGCCGCGTGAGGGCGAGCTTCGCGAGGGTGCCCCGGACCCCGCGCTGGAGCGCAAGCTGCACCAGACGATCGAGCAGGTGACCACGCAGATCGGCGATCTGCGCTACAACACCGCGATCGCCGCCATGATGGAATACCTGAACGCGGCGCGTGCCGGCGGGAGGACCCCCTGCCGTGCGGAGGTCGAGCCCATGGTGCCGCTGATCGCGCCCTTCGCGCCCCACATGGCCGAAGAGCTGTGGCGACGGCTGGGACACTCCGGGAGCATCTTCGACGGTGCCAACTGGCCCGCGTTCGATCCCGCGAAGGCCGTCGAGCACCAGGTCCGCATCGCCGTCCAGGTCAACGGCAAGGTGCGCGGCGCGGTTTCCGTCCCCGTGGGCGCCGACCGCGAGGCCGTGGTGGCGCTCGCGCGCGCCGAGGAGAATGTCGCGCGCCATCTGGAGGGGATGGACATCAGGCGCACCATACACGTGCCGGACCGTCTTCTGAACTTCGTCGCCGCAAGACAAGCCGCAAACGTCCAGTGATCAACCAAGAGCGAGGCTGAGCCATGCCCCTGGCCGCGGGCACGTCCACGACCATCGAACAACTTGCAATCGACACCGTCAGGACCCTGGCCATGGACGCTGTCCAGGAGGCCAACTCGGGACACCCCGGCACGCCCATGGCGCTGGCCCCCGTGGGGTATGCCCTCTGGACGCGTCACCTGCGGCACAACCCCCGCGACCCGGACTGGACGGACCGCGACCGCTTCGTTCTCTCCGCCGGGCACGCGTCGATGCTCATCTACAGTCTCCTGTACCTCAGCGGGTACGACGTGACGCTGGACGACATCAGGCGGTTCCGGCAGTGGGGCAGCAAGACGCCGGGCCACCCCGAGTACGGTCACACGCCCGGCGTGGAGACCACGACCGGGCCCCTTGGCCAGGGCGTCGCCAATACGGTCGGCATGGCGCTGGCGGAGCGCTGGCTCGCGGACCGCTACAACCGCCCCGGCCACCGGATCGTGGATCACCGCACCTACGCGCTGTGCTCCGACGGCGACCTCATGGAGGGCATTTCGCACGAAGCCGCCGAGATCGCTGGGCACCAGGGACTCGCCAGGCTCACCTGGATCTTCGACGACAACCGGATCACGATCGAGGGCGCGACCGACCTGGCGACGGCGACCGACCAGTGCCAGCGCTTTCGCGGTTACGGCTGGCATACCCTGACGGTCGACGACGGCACCGACCTGCAGGCCATCGACGCGGCGCTGGAAGCCGCGAAGGCCGAGACGACACGCCCCACCCTGATCGTGCTGCGGACGACGATCGCGGAAGGAAGCCCCAACATGGCCGGCACCGCGGCCACCCACGGGGCGCCGCTCGGGGCGGAGGAGATCGACGCGACCAAGCGCAACCTCGGCTATCCGTCGCTGGAGCGCTTCCACGTGGAGCCCGCCGCCCTGGAACACTGGCGCACGGCGGCGGCAGGCGGGATCGCACACCAGGAGGAATGGACGCGGCGACTCGAGGCGTACCGCGCCGCGTTCCCAGAACTGGCCGCCGAGTTCGAAGCCGTCACGGCGCGCGGGCTGCCCGCCGGGTGGGACGACTCCCTGCCGGACCTGGTCACCGCCCCGGCGACCGCCACACGCAACCACTCCGGCAAGGTGCTCCAAGCCGTCGCAAGCGCCCTGCCCACCATGGTCGGCGGCTCTGCGGACCTGGGTGGCTCGAACAAGACGGACATCACCGGAAGCGGGGATCTGCTGCGTGACAACCCCGGCGGGAGGATCGTGCACTTCGGCGTACGCGAGCACGCGATGGGCGCGATCATGAACGGCATGGCGCTGCACGGCGGCATGCACCCCTTCGGCGGCACCTTCCTCATCTTCTCCGACTACATGCGGCCCTCGATTCGGCTCGCGGCCCTGATGGGGCTTCCCGTCACGTACGTGTTCACGCACGACAGCATCGGCCTGGGCGAGGACGGGCCCACGCACCAGCCCATCGAGCAGCTCGCCGCGCTCCGCGCCATCCCCGCCCTGCTGGACCTGCGTCCGGCCGATGGTCCCGAGACGGCCGAGGCATGGCGCGCGGCAATCACCTACAGGGACGGCCCCTCGTTCCTCGCGCTGACACGGCAGACCGTTCCCGTCATCGACCGGGGTCCGGGCAGCCCGGCCGCGGACGGGCTTCACCGCGGCGCCTACGTGCTGCGAGACGCGCCGCCCGGTACCGGGCTCGACGCCCTGGTCATCGCATCGGGATCCGAGGTGGGCATCGCTCTGGAGGCTCGTCGTCTGCTGGCCGCCGAAGGCATCGGCGTTCGCGTTGTGAGCATGCCGAGCTGGCGGCTGTTCGCGGCACAGCCCGCCAGCTACCGGGAACAGATCCTCCCGCGCCACGTAATGAAGGTATCGGTCGAGGCCGGCAGTACGATGGGATGGGAGCGATGGATCGGAAGCGGGGGCGCTGCCATCGGCATCGACCGTTTCGGAGCTTCAGCCCCGTTTCAGGAGATCTACCGCCACTACGGAATCACCGCGGAAGCCGTTTGCGACACCGTTCGCAATCTGCATCTCAAGAGGGGACGAACCCGACGGACATGACCGATGGCCCGGCGTCTCGTGGCAGGACCCACCGCTTTGAAGTACCGCGGATTGCCGCCTTTCTGGCACTGATTCTGGCCGGGTCGGCCGTGGACGCCACGGCACAGGACACCACGTCGGTCGCGCGCGATACCCTTGTCATGCAGGTACGGGGACTGCGGGTGGAAGTGCCGAGGCCGTCCACCACGACAGGGGGCACCAGCGCCGTCGAGGTCTCGCTCGATTCGGCCGGGGTTCTGGCGGCGCCGACGATGGAGGACTTCCTGCGCCGGATGCCGATGATTCAGATCCGGGCGAACTCACGTGGGGAGGCGCAACCCGACATGCGGGGCGCGGAAGACCGGCAGATCGCGATCCTCCTCGACGGGATCCCTCTGACCGTGGGATGGGACCACCGTACCGACATGTCCGTCATTCCCCTCACGGCGTTCCGCAACGTGACACTGCTCCGCGGACTCTCGTCGATGCTCCACGGACCCAACGTCCTCGGCGGAGCGATCGAGTTCGACATCGGACGGGGCACGTCGCTGGAGGCGCCCGTCCCACCCTTTGTCGGCGCCTTTTCGGTCGACCAGGAAGGAGGGACCAACACCAGCGCGACGGTGGGCGCCAGGCTTGAGCGGGACCTTTCCGCATGGACCGTGCGCAGCGGGGCCGGGTACCGGGACAGTCCCGGTGTCACGCTGCCGGGCAGCGCCAGGCGGGACCCCGCGTTGCGCCCGCAGCTGCTTGCCGACGCCGATGGGCGGCGCCTCAATTCCGACCGGAAGCTGATCGACGGGTTCGTCTCCACCCGCTACCGCCACGACGACGGCGTCTGGTTCTCGACGCTGGTCAGCGCGGCCGACATCGAGCGCGGCGTGCCCCCGGAAGCCCACGTCGAGGATCCGAGATTGTGGCGCTATCCACACCAGTCGCGGCTGTTCCTGACGCTGTCGGGGGGCTCCGGCCTGCGCCGAACGGGCCTGGGCGAAGGCGATATCGAGGCGAGCTTCGGCATGAACCAGTCAACCACGGAGATCGACGAGTTCGAGACCTCGGCATACCGGAGCATCGTGGACGGCGAGACCGGCGAAACCTCGACCCTGACCGGACGCATCCTTGGAGACCTCCTGTTCGACTCCGGACCCGAAGTGTGGAGCGCCCTGACCATTTCGGACGTCAGCCACACGGAGACCTTCGCTTCCGGCGGATCCTTCGAATACCAGCAGCGCCTGTGGAGTCTCGGGGGCGAGATGGAGATCGGCAGCGGCGGCGTGGAGGGTGAAGGCGGCGCCACACGCTGGACGTTCGGCGCCTCGGTGGACGGCTCCAACACGCCCCAATCGGGGGACAAGCCACCGCTGGGCACGCTTTGGGACTGGGGAGCACGGGCCGGGGTCACGCGCTCGGGATCAGGCGGCAACGCTCTCTACCACGCGGGACTCAGCCGGCGCACGCGGTTCCCCTCGCTGCGCGAGCTGTACTCCGGCGCCCTCGGGAGGTTCGAGCCGAATCCCGAACTGCGACCCGAGAGCCTGGTCGCCGGGGAAGCCGGGGTTACGATCAGCGCGGGGGAGACACGACTGCAGATGGTCGGTTTCCACCACCGGCTCAGGGACGGAATCGTGCGCACCAGCACGGTGACCACGGAAGGCCCGCGCTTCAAGCGCGTCAACCGCGACGAGGTACGGTCCACCGGACTCGAGGTGCTGACGGCGGGAGCCCGCGGCGCCTTCAACTTTGGCGGCGGCCTGACGCTGCAAAGGATTCGCATCCGGGATCCTCGATTGCCGGGAGAGGACCACAGGGCGGAGTATGCACCGGCTGTTTCCGGGACGCTGAACCTGGGTGCCGTCGCCCCGAACGACGTCATCGTGAGCGGATTCCTCCGCTTCCGCGGGGTGCAGTACTGCCAGAACGTGGAGATCACCGGGCTGGAGCGAATGAACGCCAGCGCCACGTTCGATCTGGAGGCCCGGAAGGTGTTCGTGGCAGCGCGCGGCGGATCGCGCCGCACCCTGGACGGCGCCGTAGGGGTCGCCAACCTGACCGACTCCATGGTGCTCGATCAGTGTGGGCTGCCGCAGGCCGGCCGCATGTTCCGGATTCAGTTCAGCGTGCGGTAGGGGTCGCCGGTTCCGGAGCCGGAGTCAGTCCTACACAACCTCCAGAACGTCCAGCCGCAGCCAGCCCACCTTCCCGTCCGCGAGCACGATCTCGGCCCATTCTCCCGACCGCCGATCGATCCGCACGCGGGTGCCCTCGTGCAGCGTGAAGACGGTGAGTCCTCCCTCCTCGGACGGAGCGCTCAGGACCCGAGCCTCGGCCGCCATGACCACCGCGTGCTCCGGCACCCCCCACCCGGCTTCACGGACCAGCAGCGTGCCTCCGAGCACCACGGTCGCCACCGCGCCGCCGTACGCAATCCTGCGCAGCGCCACGGTGGGCCACCTGCCGGACCGGCCCAGCAACAGCAGCACGACGGCCACGCCAAGCAGGACGTAGCAGACCGCGACCGCCGCCTCGAGCCGCCCCCGCGGGACCAGGGCCATCCACCAGTCGAACACCGACAGCACCCAGAAGCGGGGCAGAGGCTCGATCCGGTCCTGCAGCATCCCGTTGACGAGCGCAAGGTTGGCGCGGATGTCGTCGTTTGCGGGGTCCAGCCGTGCCGCGCGCTCGTAGTTGAGGACGGCGAGCCCGACGTCGCCCAGGCGGAAGTGCGCGTTGCCGAGGTTGTAGTAGACCTCGGCCGATTCGAAGCCGCCGTCGAGCAGCGCCCGGTAGCTGGCCGCGGCCGCGCTGAAATCGCCGTCGTGGTAGTGGCGGTTGCCCTCGTCGAAGAGCGCTTCCTGCGCGTGGGCGGGCGGCGCCGTCGCCAACGCCAGGATCGCCACCACGCCCGCGCCGATGACCCCCGATGCGCGCCAGACCCGCGTCACGCCGACAACTCCCGCGCCAGGTCGCCCATGATCGCCGCCGCACGGTCCAGCACGCGCTCGGGCGGCTCCCGATCCGCGCCGGCGGGCGCGAACCGCTGCCGGTCACAGTCGTCCAGACAGGCGAAGAGGCGCGCGAGCGTTTCAGCTGAAACCCCCCGGCGAGCCGCGATACGCCCCGCCTCCTCCCTCACCAGTCCCGCCTCGGCGATGTTCAGCTTGTCGGCCAACAGCCCCTGCAGCGCCCCGGCGACCTCGGCGTAGAACTCCCGCGGATCCCCGTCCGCCAGCGAACGCGCCCGCGCCAGCCGCTTGCGCGCCATGCGGTCCGCCCTCCTCACCCTGGCGTACGCCACGTCGCCTTCGAGCCGGTCCCGGTGACGGCGGAGCACCATGGCTCCCCCGACCGCGGCGAGCGGCACCAGCAGCACGACCCAGAAGACGCCAGTTGCGTACAGCGGCAGACCCGCTCTCCTGAACCGAGGCGCCCCGATGTGGATGAAGCGGATCTCCTCGCGGATCGTCTCGACGGCCGTGGGCACGGCGCCGGCAACCTCTCCTTCCGCCGCCTCGCCCGCCACGGTGATCCCCAGCGGCTGCGACCGCGCGCTCCCGTACCGCTGCGACACGGGATCGAAGTAGGCGACTTCCACCTCGGGGATCGTCAGCTCGCCCGGCACCCTCGGGATCAGGACGTACGCGAAACTCCGCGTGCCCTGCAGGCTTCCGCCGCCCTCGGAGATCCGGTCGCTCGTCTCGGGCGGAAACGCCTCGAACTCGGCCGGAAACCCGATGTCGGGCGGCGACAGGGTCCGCAGGTTGCCGGTGCCGGTGTACTCGACCGTCAGCGTCACGGCTTCGTTGGTCTCGACCCGGGCGCGGTCCACCGACGCCGACACGCCGAGCGTCCCCACGTGCCCGGCGAACGAGCCCGGGCGTCCGGTTGCCGGGAGGGGCAGGACCTCGATCGTGACCGGTCTTGACGCCACCGCCACCGGAACGCGCTGGTCGAAGAGACTCGAACGGAGAAACATGTCGCTGAACGGGTCGGACAGGCCACGGTCACGCACCCGCACCTGGGCCTCGACACTCAACGGATCCAGCGTCCTCGAGCCCGGCCCCGTCGGGAAGAGGACCATGCGCCGAACCGTCGCCGTCAGATACTCGCTGCCGTCCCGGACCACGCGTTCGGCCTGCGGGGACGCGGGCTGCTCCAGCTCCTCCGACCAGAAGCCCGTCGCCTGGGGCAGGGCCGTGATCGAATACGACTGAACGGGGACCCGGGTGAAGATCCGGTACTCGACCGTGATCGGTTCGTTCTCGAAGGCGCGGTTTTTGGAGACCCGGGTTTCGACGAACAGGTCCTCGGGCGAGATGGCCGCGCCTGGATCTCCCGCATCCGCCCCCGCACCGGGGGGAGCCGGAGCATCCGACACCGTCAGCGACACAGGCTCGGTGGCCACCGTCCGACCCCCGGCGGTGACCGTGACGGCACCGATCTCAAACGTGCCCTCCGTCAGCGCCTGGAAGCGGTACTGGTAGGTGATCGCCACGGTGGTGCGCCCGTTCACCATCTGAATCGACGTGGACGTCCCCGCGCTCAGAAAGCTGGCGAAACCCTCCATGTCCGGCAGCGCGGGGTCGGTGTCCAGCTGCTGCGTGCCCGAAACCTCCACATTCAGCACGAACTGGCGCCCGACGCCCACGTGCGACAGGCTCAGGAATGCGCGCGCGCCGATCTCCTGCGCAAGAGCGGCACCGGGCAGGCAAAAGGTGGCAATCCACAGGGTAAGGAAGCCCGACCACCTCGCGCCCGTCGCGAATCGCGATCCGACCGTCACGCTACCACTCCTCGTCGCCTGCGGAAACGACCGTGATCGTGAACGGCTGGCCGCGCGACACACCGTACGTCCCCGTTTCGGGGTCGAAGAACGACATCGCCACGGCGGGGATCTCGTACGTTCCTGGCGCGACCGCGACCAGGCGATAGGTGTACGAGCGCGTCCCCGAAAGCCCGTCGCGACCTCGGGACATACCGTATTGCATCCGGGGCGGCGCCACCTCGAACCCCGCAGGGAAACGGACCTCCGGATCCGGCAAACCCGGCACGTATCCCTCGACCGACACGTCGACCGCCACGGTTACCGTGTCCCCCACCGGCACGCTCGTTCGGTCGACCCACGACGTGACCTCCAAAGTTCCCACATGACCCGTAAAGTCTGCCGGCCGGTCTTCTTCCGGGAGTGGACGGACCTCCAGCGTCACAGGGTCCGATGTCAGAACCACGGACCTGGATCCTCGATTCGGCGCAAGCCGGCCACGAGGACCAAGACGCCGCTCCGGCAACCGCACCTCCACGGCGGCCGACCCGATCTCAACGTCGCCCTCGACCGCGGGAATCAGCGCAACCCGGCGCAAGGGGATCGCGCGGTAACGGCGCCCGTCAACGGTAACTGCCTCCCCGCCGGTCCGCGGCCGACTCAAGTCCACCGCAAGAAAGCCTTCGAAAGCAGGCCATGATACCGTTCCGGTCTGCAATCCCCCCATGCGCTGCTGCCTGTGGAGGACCCTGTACGACAGGATCAGGGGCTGATTGACATAGACGCTGCGCCTGACGGGAAGCGCGTCCGACGTGACCTCGAGGCGGAGGTCGCCAGGCGGCTGCAGTTCCATGCTCGGCAAGGCGTCCACAACGATATCGATCGACTCCGTCATGTACGTCCGGCCATTGGCCGCGATCTGCACAGGGCCGAATTCGAATCGGCCCGCGGACACCGCCCGGTAGCGGAAGTCCCAGTGTGTGGATTGACGCTCTCCCAGCGTGCGGAATCGCGGACCAGATGGCGGTTCCGACGCGACAAGTATCGCGAACGTGTCCGTGTCCGGCAGCACCGGTTCCGCGTCGAGTTCGCGCACGCCGTCCACGTCCAGGGTCACGACGAACTCGCTCCCGACCCAAACCAGTTCGGAATCCAGTACCGCACGCGCATCCACACTCGGGGGTTCGTCGGTTACAACCAGCCGGACCGCGTCGGTCTGGCGCACTCCCTGATCGAGGCGCACTTCGATCGGCGGCACCTCGAACACACCGGCGGCGATGGCCCGGAGCGTGTGGCTGTACCTGTCATCCGACCCCCCGCTGCGGCCTTCCGCCTCGGCGAAGTCATAGACATCGGGAACTTCCGGGAAATGCGTCAGGCTTCCGTCACCCAGCACCTCGACGATCAGTTCGAAGGTGTCCCCGACCTTGACGCTGGCAGGATCCACGCGGGCTCTCACCGATGTCTCGCTGCCACCGGCAACCACCAGCGTCAGGGATTCGGTCTCGAGGACGACACCGTCAGCCGCAACACGCAGCGGACCGATGCGATGACTTCCGGGGGGTGGTGCACGGAACACAGTGTACCGGACCGTGAACACACCCTCCTCCGGACCCGGCCGCACTGGCCAGATGCTGATGATGTCTGTACTGGGCAGCCCCAGATCCGCCGGCACGCTCACGCTCGACCGATCCTGCACGCCCGAGAGTTCGATGATCAACTCGACCGGTTGTCCCCGCCCGATCTCCGACTGCTCCAGGTAGGCCCGGACGGTCGGGTTCTGGCCGGACAGGCGCTCCGAACTTGCAAGGGCAACGCCCGTTGCCGCCAGGAACACGGTCAGCGGCCAGCAGCGTTCCGGACTCGTGCGGCGGGTCTTCATCCTACCAGTCCTTCCGGGGCCGGCGTCCGCGCGCCTGAGCGTTCCTTCGATTCACCTCGCCCGGGTCCTCGGTGATCGCCTGCAACAGACGTTCAGCCTGCTCCGGCGTCATCTGCGGCGGAGGCATGTCGGCTTGCCCCTCTCCGTCCTGCCGGTCCTCGGGCGGAGATTCGCCGTCGGGCGCGCCGTCCTGCGGCTGGGGCTGCTGCTGCCCGTCTTCGCCCTGCGAGGGGTCGTTCTCCTGTTCGCCCTCCTCGTCGCCCTGGGGCTGCGGCTGGTTCTGTCCCTGCTGCTGATCCTGGTTCTGGTCGTCGCCCTGCTGGCCATCGCCGCCCTGCTGCTGTTGCTGCTGTTGCTCCAGCTGCTGCAGCGCCAGCTCGAGGTTGTGCTTGGCGTCCCGGTCCTCGGGATCGAGACGGAGCGCCTGCTTGTAGGCCTCGACCGCCGGCCCGGGCTGCTGCTGCCGGACCAGCGCGTTGCCGAGGTTGTACAGGGCGTCCGCCTGCCACTCCGGGTCCGCTCCCTCGGCCGCTTCGAGAAAGGCCTCCATCGCGCGCTGGAACTCCTGGCTCTGGTAGAGCGCGCTGCCTTCGTTGAAGCGCGCGACCGGCAGACCAGGCGCCTTCTGCAGCGCCTCCAGGTAGCGGGCGTGCGCCTCCTGGAAGCGTCCTTCCTCATAGAGCCGGTTTCCGGCCTCCACCTCGCGGCGGCCCTCCTGTCCCGCAGCCGGCCCGGCGACCATCGCGGCCGCCATCGCCGCCGCCAGACACACGCCGGCACGCGCGCCGAATCTCATGATGCTCCCTCCGGTCCTGCGGTCCGACGCCTTCGCCTTCCCGGCACGATGACCTCCACGACGAGCAGAAGCAACGCCGCCCCGAGAAAGATCTGGAACTGTTCCTCGAATTGCGTGACCTCCCTTGCTTCTACCTCCCGGCCGCCGTCTTCGATCCTCTCCATGAGCCGGTCCAGACCGCCCGTGCCCTGGCCCACGCGGTGGTAGTCGCCACCCGTCTGGAGCGCGATGTCCTGGAGCGCGGTCTCGTTCAGCCGCGTGGTGATCACGTTGCCCTGATCGTCGCGGCGGAATCTCCCGCGCGCCTCCACGCCGTCCACGTCGGGGAGCGGCACGCCATCCGGCGACCCCACGCCCACGGTGTGGACCGTGGCCCGGGCTTCGGCCGCCGCCGCGATGGCCTCCGCCAGCCCGCCTTCATGGTCCTCCCCGTCGGTCACGATCAGAATGATCCGGTTCTCGGCCGGCGTCTCCTCGAGGGCCTCGATGGCCACCGTGATCGCCCTGGCGAGATCGGTGCCCTGCGTGGACATCAGCGTCGGGTCCATCGCGCCGAGGAACATCATGGCCGCGCCGTAGTCGGCCGTGAGCGGGCTCTGCACGAACGCGTCCCCCGCGAACGCCACCAGTCCGATCCGGTCGCCGTCGAGCCGCCGGATGATCCTGCCGATCTCGATCTTCGCGCGCTCCAGCCGGTTGGGCGCCACATCCTCCGCGTACATCGAGCGCGAGACGTCGAGGGCCACGATCAGATCCTGCCCCTGCCGCCGCAGCGTCTCCACGCGCGTGCCGAACTGCGGACGCGCCAGAGCGAGCGTCAGGAGGGCGACTCCCGCGAGCAAAAGCACCTGCTTCCAGCGCGTGCCGGTGACGTGCACCGATGCCTGCAGCCGGCGCACAAGGTCGTGCTGGCCGAACCGCTCCATCAGTGCGCGGCCTCGCCGGGCCGCGTACCAGTACAGCACGGCCAGGAGGGGCACCAGGACCAGCGTCCACAGAGCGGGACCCGCGCCGAAGCGGAACATCAGGGAAGCGTCCTCAACCAGGTGCGTCCGAGCACCATCTCGGCCAGCAGCAGGATCAACCCCGCGGTCAGCGGCCAGGTGAAGCGTTCACCGTAGCTTGTGAAGTTCTCGACGAGCATCTCCGTCGTCTCCAGCTGATCGATCTCCTCGTAGATGGCCTCGAGGCTCTCGCGGTCGGTCGCGCGGTAGTACCGCCCCCCGGTCGTCTCCGCGGTTGCCCTCAGCGCGGGCTCGTCCACGTCCACGCGGGTCGTGACGTAGCGCGTGCCTCCGAACCGGTCGGGCACCGGCACCCGGGCCATTCCCCGCGCACCGGCGCCTATGGTATAGACGCGCACACCCAGCGCCTGGGCTGCCTGCGCCGCGGTGACCGGATCGATTTCACCACGGTTGTTGCGCCCGTCGGTCAGCAGAACCACCACCTTGGACGCGGCCTCGCTGGCCTGCAGCCGCTTGACCGCCGTCGCGAGCCCCATGCCCACCGCAGTGCCGTCCTCGACCATCCCGACCTCGAGTTCCGCCATCAGCGACGTCACGACGGAATGATCCAGCGTGAGCGGCGCCTGGGTGAACGCCTTCCCGGCAAAGATCACCAGCCCGATGCGGTCGTTGACCCGCCCGGCCGCGAAGTCCGCCGCCACGGCCTTGGCCGCCTCCAGCCGATTCGGCGCCAGGTCCTCGGCGAGCATCGAGCTGGACACATCCAGCGCCAGCACGATGTCGATCCCCTCCGAGACGACATTCTCGCCCGTGACCCCCGTCTGCGGACGCGCGAACGCCACGATGAGACAGGCCAGCGCGAGTCCGCGCAGCACAGCCGGCAGGTGCTGCAGCCACCGCCCCTCTCCACCGTCCGCACGCACGAGCCCCTCCACGTCGGAATAGGTCAGCGACCCTCGCCGCCGCCTCCCGCGCGACACGTACCACCAGCCCAGCAGCGGGACGACCCCAAGGAGGAGCAGCATCCACGGGTCCTCGAAACGGAAGATCATGGGGCGCTCCCGTCGGGCTCGCGCGCGGGCTCCCCCGGGGCCCCCGCGGACTCCGCAGCGCCCCCCGCGGACACCAGCGCGTCCCCCGCGGGCTCGCGCGCGGACTCTCCCGTCCCCGGCCCGCTCGTCATCCGCACGAGCGAACGCGCCGCGCCCAGCAACTCCCGCGACTCGTCCGTCCCGGGACGCAGCTTCGCGAACTTCACCAGGTCGCAGCGGGCCAGGAAGGCATGGAACGCCCCCGTGACGTGCCCACCGAGCGCCGCGCCCCGCAACCCCGCCACCACCTCCCCCGTCGTCATTTCGAGCGCGGGCACCTCGAGCTGCCCCTCCACGTATGTGCGGATGATCTCCGAGACGCGGACGTGCCAGCGCTTCACCTGACCGCGTTCCAGCAGCGACGACCGCTCCAGCTCGTCCAGCGCCTCGAGCGCCACCAGGTGGAACGGGCGCGGCGGGGCCTTCGGCTTCGCCACCTCGGTGACGGGACGCGCCCGCCGCCGCCGATACACGTAGACGGCACCCGCGCCCGCCGCCGCCGCAAGGAGCAGCCACGGCACCAGCGCCCACCAGTTCCGCGCGATCCCGAGCGGTCCCTTGATGTCGCGGATTTCGCCGGACTCGTCCAGCCCGACGCTCACCACCCCGATCCGGAAGGGATCGGTGAACAGCACCTGTACCGTGCCGTCCGGACCGGCCACCACGATCTCGATCGGCGGGATCTCCAGTTCGCCCAGTTCGAAGCTGGTGACGGTCAGGGCGGCGGCAGACATCGCGCCGTCACCCCCGGGCGCGGCGCTCGGCGGCATCACCGCATACTCCAGCACCTCGAACGGCGCGATATCGAGCGAGTCGGCCCACCGAACCGACCAGTCGGCAGAGTGATCCACCGCGAGCACCACCGACACCGGATCGCCGACGTGGATGACCGTCGTGTCGACCTCCATGATCACGCGCGGGGCTTGCCCAGCACCGGCCTCCGCGCCGACCTGCGCGCCCGCACCCGCCTGCGCGCCCGCGCCCGCCTGCGCGCCCGCCACCGCCAAGCCGCCCGCGCCCGCCACCACCGCGCCCACCGCAGCCGCGACGCCCACCGCACCACACCTCCGCAACACCCTCACCGGACCCGCTTCCCCCGCTCCTCGAAGAAGCGCCGGAGCGCGCGCTCGTACGGCACGCCGGTCGTCGCGTCGATCGAGTCCACCTTGCTCCGCCGGAACATCTCGTCCACCCGCTCCCGCGCGGCCGCCCGCCCCTCGCCGAAGCGCCGCTGGAACGCCCCCGCCGACGTATTCACCACGACCCGCCGCCCCGACTCCGGATCCTCGAACTCGACGAATCCCATCGGCGGCACCGCCACCTCCCGCGCGTCCCCCACCCGCACCGCAACCAGATCGTGCCGCCGCGCCGCCACCGACAGCGCCCGCTCGTAGCCGTCGGCCAGAAAGTCCGACACGAGAAACACCACCGCGCGCCGCCGCGTCACCCGCGCCAGGTACTCCAGCGCGCCCGCAATATCGGTCCCCTTGCCCTCGGCCGGATGGAAGAGCAGCTCGCGCAGCACCCGCAGCGCATGCCGGCGCCCCTTGCGCGGCGGCACAAACCGCTCGATCCGGTCGGAAAAGAGGATCAGCCCCACCTTGTCGTTGTTCTTGATCGCGCTGAAGGCCAGCACGCCGCACAGCTCGGCCGCCAGCTCCGACTTCATCCGCTCCCGGGTGCCGAAGTGCGCCGACGCGCTCACGTCGACCACCAGCATCAGCGTCAGCTCGCGCTCCTCCTCGAACACCTTCACGTGCGGCGAACCCGTCCGCGCCGTCACGTTCCAGTCGATCCCGCGGATGTCGTCGCCGTAGCGGTACTCGCGCACCTCCGCAAAGCTCATCCCCCGCCCCTTGAAGACGGAGTGGTACTCGCCCGAAAACACGTCGTTCACCAGGCCGCGCGTGGTGATCTCCAGCAGCCGGACCTGCTTCAGGATCTCGCGGGGGATCATGGCCGCGGGCACCCCAAGGGGGCGTGTTCGGGCGAGCACAATGTCAAGTACGGTTTACATATGTAGAGTCGGGGGGTGGCGCGGTGCCGGTTAGGGTCCGGTGCGTTGTCCGTCGCTTTCGCTTCGGTGCTCAGTCCGGCTCCCATGCGGTCCGTTTCCACTCCCCCGCTCGTCGAACCGGACGTGCGGATTTCCCGCATCCGGCTCTCAGTCGGGATCATGCCTTCGCCCTCGGAAGGTATCGGGGTTTCAGCACAAGGTGCACGAGGCCGTGGTTTGTCCACAACCGTTCGTCGGAGAACCGCACGTAGCCTCCCGATCGCACCTTGTGCTTCCGCCTGAACCACTGTCGCAGCCGCCGGGTCGCGTGCCGGTCCACGGCCTTGCGGGCCGGGCTGACCTGTCCGAGGTCGAAGTAGTTCGCCCACCCGGACATCATCCGGTTGAGACGCGCTACGACTTCCTCTGCGGACCAGTACCCGTACCGTCGGACCGTTTGCTCGCTGATCCTGCGGCAGATGCTCTGAACGCTCGCCTTGCTTGGCCGTGTGCCGATGTAACGGCTCCCGTCCGTCGGGCGATAGTTCCAACCGATGCGGTATCCAAGGAACTCAAGGGGTTCTTTGGGGCATCGGAGGCATCGGGTCTTCCGGGCGTTGACCGGTAGCTTCAGTCTCTCCATGAGCCGGTTGACGACCGCCAGCATCTCCGCCGCCGGGGCCTTGCCGAGCACACAGAAGTCGTCCGCATAGTTCACGATCTCCGCACCGAAGCGCAGGGCATGGCCCTGCGTCTTCCAGCCAAGGATGAACCGCCGCATGTAGATGTTGCTCAACAGCGGCGAGATCGGAGCCCCTTGCGGAGTCCCCTTTCGTTCCTTCCGCGCCCGGTTCGTGCGGCGGCTGCCGCCCTCCCCGTCCTCCTCGACCACCGGCATTTCCAGCCATGCCTTGATGAGCCCGAGCATCCGCCCGTCGCTCACGCGCCGTGCGATGCTCTTCATCAACTCGGCGTGCGGTATCTCGCCGAAGTAGTTCGAGAGGTCCGCATCGACCACTTCGTTGCGGCCCCTGTGCAGCAGACGGTGAACCCGCCTGACCGCGTCCTTGGCGCTTCGTCCCGGCCGGTATCCGTACTGCTCCGGCTCCAGGTCCGCCTCGAAGATCGGCATCAGCACCAGCATCGCCGACGTCTGCGCAACCCGGTCCCTCAGGCATGGGATGCCCAGGGGACGGAACTTCCCCGGCTGCTTCTTCGGGATCAACACCTGTCGCACCGGACTCGGCTTGTAGGTGCCCTCCCTCAGTTCCCGCGACAGTTCCCCGAGCCAGCGCTCCACTCCGTGCGCTTCGACCTCCGCGGCCGTGACACCATCCACGCCTGCCGCTCCGCCGTTGCGCCGGACCATCCCCCACGCCTCCAGCAGGAAGTCCTCCCGCCAGACCTTGTCGACAAGGGCGTGGAACCGCCGTCCGGGTTCTTCCTTCGCTTTCGCATGTAGCACGGTCTGGAGTTTCCGAACGCTCGCCGACCCTCTTAGGCTCCCGCCAGTGGTCATGTCCCTGCCTCCGTTCCGTACCGTTCCCAACTCAGGGCCCCTTTCCTCGGCGGGCATTACCCCGCGTCCCCGGTACTACGGACCCATCCGCCACCCTGCCGGCCCGGCCTGCCCCTCGCGGGGTCCCGGTTGCCGCGTGCACGGCACCGGCAGGGCTTCCCGTGTTGCTGCGCCTTCCATCTTCCATGCATGCCGGCGCCAATACCCCGTCGGAAACCGGGCCGGTGCGCGTGTCGCTCACTTCCCGGCCGGTCAGCGGCCTTCCCCTGATTACAGGAGGGTCGGCTTCCGCAGTAACTGTTTCGAGGCCTGCTCGGCGTTCACTCGCGTTCCGGCCTGCATGGTCGCTGAGCCGCCCATGGCGGCCCTTCTACCAAGGTGCTTCAGTCCATATCGTTACCTCCATGAACCGCCCTGGCCGCTACCAGCCGGAACGACAGTTGCTGGGTGGGGTTCGCACCCACCAGGAAAGCGCGCCTTTCCACGGCGCACGTAGAGTCGGGGGGTGGCGCGGTGCCGGTTAGGGTCCGGTGCGTTGTCCGTCGCTTTCGCTTCGGTGCTCAGTCCGGCTCCCATGCGGTCCGTTTCCACTCCCCCGCTCGTCGAACCGGACGTGCGGATTTCCCGCATCCGGCTCTCAGTCGGGATCATGCCTTCGCCCTCGGAAGGTATCGGGGTTTCAGCACAAGGTGCACGAGGCCGTGGTTTGTCCACAACCGTTCGTCGGAAAAGCGCACGTATCCTCCCGAGCGCACCTTGTGCTTCCGCGTGAACCACTGTCGCAGCCGCCGGGTCGCGTGCCGGTCCACGGCCTTGCGGGCCGGGCTGACCTGTCCGAGGTCGAAGTAGTTCGCCCACCCGGACATCATCCGGTTGAGACGCGCTACGACTTCCTCTGCGGACCAGTACCCGTACCGTCGGACCGTTTGCTCGCTGATCCTGCGGCAGATGCTCTGAACGCTCGCCTTGCTTGGCCGTGTGCCGATGTAACGGCTCCCGTCCGTCGGGCGATAGTTCCAACCGATGCGGTATCCAAGGAACTCAAGGGGTTCTTTGGGGCATCGGAGGCATCGGGTCTTCCGGGCGTTGACCGGTAGCTTCAGTCTCTCCATGAGCCGGTTGACGACCGCCAGCATCTCCGCCGCCGGGGCCTTGCCGAGCACACAGAAGTCGTCCGCATAGTTCACGATCTCCGCACCGAAGCGCAGGGCATGGCCCTGCGTCTTCCAGCCAAGGATGAACCGCCGCATGTAGATGTTGCTCAACAGCGGCGAGATCGGAGCCCCTTGCGGAGTCCCCTTTCGTTCCTTCCGCGCCCGGTTCGTGCGGCGGCTGCCGCCCTCCCCGTCCTCCTCGACCACCGGCATTTCCAGCCATGCCTTGATGAGCCCGAGCATCCGCCCGTCGCTCACGCGCCGTGCGATGCTCTTCATCAACTCGGCGTGCGGTATCTCGCCGAAGTAGTTCGAGAGGTCCGCATCGACCACTTCGTTGCGGCCCCTGTGCAGCAGACGGTGAACCCGCCTGACCGCGTCCTTGGCGCTTCGTCCCGGCCGGTATCCGTACTGCTCCGGCTCCAGGTCCGCCTCGAAGATCGGCATCAGCACCAGCATCGCCGACGTCTGCGCAACCCGGTCCCTCAGGCATGGGATGCCCAGGGGACGGAACTTCCCCGGCTGCTTCTTCGGGATCAACACCTGTCGCACCGGACTCGGCTTGTAGGTGCCCTCCCTCAGTTCCCGCGACAGTTCCCCGAGCCAGCGCTCCACTCCGTGCGCTTCGACCTCCGCGGCCGTGACACCATCCACGCCTGCCGCTCCGCCGTTGCGCCGGACCATCCCCCACGCCTCCAGCAGGAAGTCCTCCCGCCAGACCTTGTCGACAAGGGCGTGGAACCGCCGTCCGGGTTCTTCCTTCGCTTTCGCATGTAGCACGGTCTGGAGTTTCCGAACGCTCGCCGACCCTCTTAGGCTCCCGCCAGTGGTCATGTCCCTGCCTCCGTTCCGTACCGTTCCCAACTCAGGGCCCCTTTCCTCGGCGGGCATTACCCCGCGTCCCCGGTACTACGGACCCATCCGCCACCCTGCCGGCCCGGCCTGCCCCTCGCGGGGTCCCGGTTGCCGCGTGCACGGCACCGGCAGGGCTTCCCGTGTTGCTGCGCCTTCCATCTTCCATGCATGCCGGCGCCAATACCCCGTCGGAAACCGGCCGGTGCGCGTGTCGCTCACTTCCCGGCCGGTCGGCGGCCTTCCCCTGATTACAGGAGGGTCGGCTTCCGCAGTAACTGTTTCGAGGCCTGCTCTGCGTTCACTCGCGTTCCGGCCTGCATGGTCGCTGAGCCGCCCATGGCGGCCCTTCTGCCAGAGTGCTTCAGCCCATGTCGTTACCTCCATGAGCCGCCCTGGCTGCTACCAGCCGGAGCGACAGTTGCTGGGTGGGATTCGCACCCACCAGGAAAGCGCGCCTTTCCACGGCGCACTGTAATCTTTAGTATACATCCGGCCCGCCCCAACAGTCCGTGGATAAAGCCGCCCGAGCACGGAGAGCGGTGAGGCGCCGGGCTGACAAGGCGCGCCGAAGGGCCAGTAGCAGCGCTACGGGCCCGAGGAGCAACGCAGAGCGCGGCTCCACAGTAATGGACTGTATGGTAAACATGACATAGAGTAAACTTTTCTTTACATTGCAAGCAGGTGAAGCCGGGCGGTCAGACCGGATGCATCGCCGCTCGAATGCCGGGGGGATTTTGTCCACGGGCTGTTAAGGCACCTCGACCGTGTCCAGCACCCGCGTCACCACGTCCTCCGAGCTCACCTCCTCCGCCTCCGCCTCGTACGTCAGGATGATCCGGTGCCGCAGCACATCCATCGCCACCGAACGCACATCCTCGGGCGTCACGTAGCCGCGGTGTCGCAGGAACGCGTGCGCGCGAGCGGTCTTCGCGAGGCAGATCGTGGCCCTGGGCGATGCCCCGAACGCGATGAGCGGGTCCAGCTCCTGCAGGCTGCACTGCGTGGGTTCTCGCGTTGCGAAAACAAGCTCGACGATATAGCGCTCGACCTGACTGTCCATATAAATCGTTTCGGCCGCACGGCGCGCCTGCAGAATCTCCTCGGGAGTCACGACGGGCTCGGCCTCGGGCATCGGCCCCGTGCCCATGCGGCGCATGATTTCGAGCTCCTCGTCGCGGTTCGGGTACCCCACCGACAGCTTGAGCATGAAGCGGTCCACCTGCGCTTCGGGGAGCGGGTACGTCCCCTCCTGGTCGATCGGGTTCTGCGTGGCGAGCACCAGGAACGGCGACGGCAGCGGGAAGGTCGTCTCGCCGATCGTCACCGTGTGTTCCTGCATGGCCTCGAGCAGCGCCGACTGGACCTTGGCGGGCGAGCGGTTGATCTCGTCGGCGAGGATCACGTTCGCGAAGACCGGGCCCTTCTTGGTCTTGAACTCGGTCTTCTGCGGGTCGTAGATCAGCGTGCCGATCAGGTCCGCAGGCAACAGATCCGGCGTGAACTGGATGCGCTGGAACGAGGTTCGGATCGCGTCGGCGAGCGTGCGGACGGTGAGGGTCTTGGCAAGGCCGGGCACCCCCTCCATGAGGACGTGCCCGTCGGCCAGCAGACCGACGAGCAACCGTTCGACCATTGCCTTCTGTCCCACGATCACACGGCCGACTTCATCGAGCAGGCGGTCTACAAAGCCGCTCGCCTCCTGAATCTTCGCTTGTATGACTTCGATGTCGCGGTTCATGCCACCTTGAGGTTTCAGGTTCAGGGCGGGGGGCGCACCCTTACTTTGCTCACCCCGTTTTTCCGAGACAATATTAATGGATCGGCGGCGGCGCGGAACGGTTGCCGGACCCGGGCGCGCCAGGGCGGGCCACCGGGGCGCCGAGCAGGCGCGGTCCCGTCGTGTTGCTGCAGATGACCCTTTCGGGAGGGATTTCGATGCGGAGTTCAAATTTGCCGGTCGCCGCTCTCGTCGTCGCGGCCATGTCGGCCTGTGGCGGCGAGGCGGGGCGGGCGACGGGCCCCATGGTCCGTGACAGTGCCGGTGTGCGGATCGTGGAGTATGCGGGGTTGGCGGATAGCGAGCGCGCGTTGGCTCTGGCGCCGGAGCCGTTGTACCGGCACGGCGGCGGCGCAGGCGAGTATGCGTTCGGCCTGATTGGTCGGGGCCGGCTCTTCTCCGACGGGAGCGCCGCCCTGTCGGACGACGCAAGCTCCGAAATCGTGCTCGTGACCCCGGACGGGGCGGAGCACTCGGTCGCGGCAGGGGCGGGCGAAGGACCGGGTGAAGTCGGCTACGTTTGGGGCTTGTTTACGCAGGGACAGGACAGTCTTCTGGTCCTCGATCGACGCAATTCCCGTTTGAGCCTTTTTGTGAGCGGAACACTGACGGGCACAGAGTCGCTCCTGGACCTGCTGCGCAACACCACGCTCTGGCCGGAGGGCATCGACGCTGCCGATGGATTCCTGGCAGCCACCAACGCCTACCGCTCCGGGTTCGAAGAGGAGTGGCTTCAGGGCCACATGGCTCGTTTCGATGTGGCAACCGGTGCCGTCGACACTGTCGCGTCCTACGACTATGTGCCCGGTGACGGGAATCCCTCGCCCGGTTTCGGCTCCGTGACCGTTGCCGATGGCGAATTCGTCCAAACGCGGTCGGACAAAGCGGAGGTCATCTGGCGGCTGCCCGACGGCACGGTCAGGCAGATCGTGCGCTGGCAGGCCGAGCCGGAGCACCTGACCGATGAACATCTGCGGCGTCTTGGAGAGAGCCTCCTGCCACGATTACGCTTCGCCAATCCCGATGCCCCGATCGCAACGGTCGAGGAGATGGTCCGGGAGAACGTGGCCCGTCGCGAGGCCGACCTCGGCAAGCCCCTCGCGCTGTTCAGATCGCCGTTCGGCGACGCGGAGGGCCGTGTCTGGCTTCCCTCCTTTGACATCGCGGGGCCGCGCGAGGGATCACCGCCCTACACCGTTTTCTCTCCCGACGGGGAGTGGCTGGGGCAGGTCGACGCGCCGCCCGGCCTGCGCATCCTCGACGTCGCGCACGGCCGCGTACTCGGCGTGGTCACGGACGAGATGGATGTTCAGAGCGTGGTGGTCTACGAGCTGATCAGCCGGTAGCGAGGCGCTCCGGGCGAGGCCCGACTGGCGGGTCGTGCCAGGTCACCCCTGCGCGGCCCGCCACGCCTCCAGGATCCGCGCTTCGAACTCCATCTGGGCGTCCATGGACGCCGGGCCGAATTCGAGATCGCCCCCGCGCAGGCCCGCTCTCATCTGCTGCCGACGGTCGTCCGGCAGCGACTTCCACCACTCGAGCGTGTCCAGGGTGGTCTCGGTCAGCGGGCGGGCGGTCAGTCCGGCGGCGAATGCCCGGTCGGCCCGGAAGCTGGTCGCGCCGGCGAAGGGGCCGTCCTGGCTCGTCCACGGCGGCAGTGAGAACTCGGGCACGCCCTGCTCGGCGAGGAACGAACCCGGCACCCACGTGAAATCCGCCTGAGCGTCGGTGACCGAATGGACACCCTCCAGGAAGTCGCCCATGCGCATGCCGCCGAGCGGGGCGACCGCGTTGTAGACACCGCTGACGCGCTCCTCGCACAGCCGGATCGACCAGCCCGCCAGGTCGCGCGCGTCGATGTACTGGACCGGGTCGTCCGGGGCGCCGAACGCCACGACCTCGCCACCCCGGTCGATGCGCACGGGGTAGTAGGTGAACCGATCGGTGGTGTCACCCGGCCCCACGATCAGGCCCGGGCGCGTGATCACACAGCGGTCGTCGCCGTACGCCTCCATGACGGCGTCCTCGCACAGCACCTTGAGGTGGCCGTAGAACCTGCCCACGTCCTCCGAATCAGGCTCCGGGAGCACGACGGTCGGATCGTCCTCGGTCGTTCCGCCTTCGGGCCACGCGGGCTCGCCCGGGGCGGACTTCATGCCGCCGTCGGGACCGTACCAGCTCGCGTACACCCCAGCCGTGGAGGTGAACAGGTAGTGGTCGGAAGCGCCGCTGAGCAGCTGCGCCGAGTCCCGGACATGGCGGGGCACGTACCCGGAGTTGTCCAGCACGACATCCCAGTTCCTGCCCTCGAGCGCGCCCAGCTGGCCGTCGCGGTCACCGACGAGCTTCTCCACCTCCGGGAACAGGTGCGTATTGGTGCGCCCCCGGTTGAAGAGCGTGACGGAGTGGCCCCTCTCCAGGGCGTAGCGCACCATGTGGGGCCCGATGAACCCGGTGCCGCCGAGTATGAGGATGCGCAGCGCCTGTGGTGCGGGCGGCGCACACCGCCAGAGCGCGAGAGCGCCCGTTGCGACTGCGGCCTGGCCGAGAAACTGCCTTCGGGTGTGTGTCATTTGACTATGGTCCTGTTCAGTTCCGAAGTGACTCCCTGTCCACCACAATACCGGCCTGGATCACACTGTGCACCCGTTTCGTGTTGCCGATCGACTCGAGGGGCGAGGCGTCGAGGATCAGGAGCGTCGCTTCGTCGCCCACCTCGACCCCCCAGCTTCGGTCGAGAAACCGGGCCGCATTGGTGGTCGCGCTCCTCAGCGCCGACCATTCGGACACTCCGGCATTCACCAGCAGTTCGAGCTCGCGGTGCACCGAATAGCCCTGGAAGATGCCCATGTTGCCGCCATCGGTCCCGGCAAGCACCTGCACCCCCGCGGCCGCCAGTGCGGCGACCGCTTCCTGGATCGGCTCGATGAGCGTCCGTTGCCATCCCAGCAATCCCTCGATCCGCGGATCCCACCCGTCCCCGACCCTGTACGCGTCGCGCAACGCCGGCGGAACGGTTTCCACAAGCAGCGGCTCGTCCAGCAGTCCCGGGTTGTCCGCCATGCGCGCGAATTCGCTCTGCACGGCGAGCGTCGGGATGTGATAGGTCCCCGTCCGGACCAGGAGATCGGGAAGGTCCGCGGGAATCGGGTCGGGCCCGGGCGTGTGCGTCACCGCGTCCGCCCCGGCCAATGCAGCTTCGCGCACGTCCTGCCAGGTGCCGATGTGCACCACCGTCTTCAGCCCGTGTTCGCGAGCGGTCTCCAGCGTTGCCGTCAGGGTCGGCAGGTCGACCGTGGGCATGCTGCGGCCGCCATAGGTCTGGTTGTCATAGACGATCTTCACGACATCCGGGGCGGCCCCGGCCAGATCGGCGACCTCGCTGCGGGCCTCCTCGGGGGTGTCGACAATGCGGGTCGGAACACCGTACTCGGAACAGTGACCGTCGGTCGCGGTCAGGCACGGTCCCGCTGCCAACAGCACCGCGCCCTGTCCACCCTCCTCCCGGCGCCGGTTGCGGTACTCGAAGATCATCTGCTCGGGACTGAAGAGGTCGAGCACAAAGGCGACCCCGGTGTAGAGGGCGGCGTTGGCGGTGCCCTGCGGTCCGAGCATCTGCGGCATTCCCCGCGGCGACATGTTGCCGAAGGAATGCGTGTGCACATCGGCCAGGGCCGGGATGACGAAGCGCCCCTCCAGGTCGATCGCCTGGCCGGCAAAACCGTCCAGAACACGGTCGACGATGCCGGCGACCCTGCCCTCTTCGATGAGGAGCACCCCGCGCGCCACGGATTCGTCCGCCGGGTTGAGGACGACGGCGTCCACGAGGGCCAGTTCCTGGGCAGCGGCGGGCAGCGGACACAGGGTGACGGCGCCGAGCAAGAGCAAACCGGCAGCGACCGCCGTCAGACGCAGCGTTGGGCCCTGCGGGGCCGACCTGCGCGGACGACGCCGCGTCATGTGGGCGGCGGTTGACAGATGTCCCGGCCGTTGTCGCGAGCGCCGGATGCCGATATCCCCACCCAGATGAACAGGGTCGTATCCGCGGGCTCGCTCCATTCGATCGCGACATCAAGTTGAGCCTGAATCCCCGCCTTGTAGGCGAACTTCACCGGTTCGCCGGGCGTCGCCGTGACGTCGAGCCGGTCGTCACCCATCCTGTCGTGTGCACGAATCGTCCACGACCCCGAGTGGCGCTCCCACACCTTCAGGCAACCGTCAACCGCAAGTCCGGCGAGAGGGAAGACCGGGCTCCTGTACGTCGCCTGACCGGCCTCGACGGGCAGCCGGATCCAGCTGCCGCCGTTGTTCACCGCCTGCAACAGCTGGAGGATCTGGCCATTCGCAGGCGTGGGTGCCGCCAGCGCTGCGACCAGCGAGCACGTCGCCAGCGAGATTGCGGTGACGGCTCGCCGGATTCGCGCGGACTTCATGTGTCGTGGCACCGCCTCGCTCCCGCCTGGTGTCGCAAAACCGATCGGCTTTCGCGATCAAACGTAGCGGTTTCCCCTCAGTTGCCGCGCCCCCTCCGGCGCGCAGGCGGCAGATCGAGCGTGCCGCGTATGTCCGAATAGCGAATCCGCTCCCTGCGGCCATCCGTCACGATCAGGTCGCCGCCCACATCCCGCACAGTCACCCCTCCCGAGCCGACTTCGTCGATGCGTACGGTGCCGCCCACGCCCTCCACCCGGACGCTGCCCGAACCGTCGGATATGACCACGTCGCCGGTCACGCTCCGGATCTCAAGGCTGCCCGAACCGTCCTCGATGTCGATGTCCCCGGTCACGTCGCTGATCCTCAGACTGCCCGAGCCGTCCTCGATGACCACGGACCCGACCTCGCGCAGGGACATGCTCCCCGAGCCGTCCCGAATCTCGACATCTCCCACGCCCGCGATTTCGGTGCTTCCTGAGCCGTCCACGACCCGAATGCGCAAGCCGGAGGGAACCTGCACCCTCAGGTCGATGCGGGCATAGTTGTTGCCCCATCCACCCATGCGGCGCGGGTATTCGGTCCGGAGTTCGGTACCGTCCAGAGACACACGCAGGGCCTCGAGCCGGTCGCGGTCCGATGCGCAGAGGAGCGCCTCGACCCTGACCTCCCCGGCCACTTCGCCGCCCGTGATGATGAGCCTTCCCGCCCCGGCGTCCACATCGAGCGTGCCCGAGGCCGGCCCGGTCAGTTCAACGTCGTCGCGGAATTCGCAGCGATTCTGGGCCGCCAGTCCCACCGGCACCATCGCTGCCGCCGGCACCACCGCCGCCGCCATCATCGCCATTCCCGTTCGCTTCGTCCGTCCCGTCATGCCTTGTCCTCCTGTCACCTTGTCAATTGGTGGATGCTTGCCGACCTTCCGTCGCGCGTCGCCCTACTCTGGCAGGACGAGATTGCCGACCCGGAGGTTTTGCGGAAACGCGCAAGTGACCACCCACCAGCACACGGAGCAGTCTCCTATGTCCACCCTCGCCGAAACCCTGGACCGGATCCGCAACACGGGCGCAGCCAAACGGGATCCCGCCGTTACGGCCGTGCTCAGGGATTGCACCGCCGACCTCGCTGCGTCGGGGATCACGGACGACATCGTGAAGGCCGGAGACCGTGCGCCCCTCTTCGCGCGGCCGAACCTGGAGCACAGGACGGTCCGTCTGGCCCGGCTGCTCCAGGACGGACCGGTTGTCCTGTCGTTCTTTCGCGGACGCTGGTGACCGTATTGCCGTGCTGAGCAGGCTGCTCTTCAGTCGCTGTACCCCGAGATCCGCGCCCGCGGCGCCAACCTGGTCACACTGTCGCCGCAGCTGCACGACTTCGCGTCGGCCTGGGCGCGAAAGGACGGGATCGGGTTCGACGTGCTCACCGATCTCGGCAACGGAGTGGCCAGAACCTACGGACTGACCTTCCGTTTTCCCGACCGCCTGCAGGATGTCTACCGAGACCACCTGCGGATCGACCTGAGCCGCTTCAACGGCGACCCCTCCTGGGAGCTCGCCATCCCCGCCACCTATGTGGTGCGCCCGGACGGGATCGTCGCGTACGCGGCGGCCGACCCGGACTACACGCGGCGGCCCGAGCCGACGGAACTGTTGCCCGTGCTGGACGGGTTGGTCAGGGGCGGCCCGCCAACACCCTGACCTCGACCTTCGGGTACGGGAAGGACCACTCCGCCACGAAGGTGGAATCCCCGACCCAGGCGATGCTCGGGAAATCGTCACTGACCAGTCCACCCTCACCCGTATGCTGGTCGACCAGGTATGTTCTGCGGCGAACGACCTGCCACTCCCATTCCTCCTCCTCTTCAACGGACTCGTAGAGCACGGTCTGAAGGACCAGGAACCCTGACGGCATGGCGTGAACGCTGTGTGTGTATTCGCTCGGGAATCCTAGGGGATGAACGGTCGGCTCCGAGGGGTTGTTCTGGTACACCGGCGGCTGCACATGATCCTCGATCAACGCGGTCCACAGGTGGGTTCCATCGGGCACGAACGCCTTGACGATGGGGAAGTAGTACAGGCCGTAGACGATGCTCGCGGGCTCGTACGAGCAGGCCACCGCGCCCAGCGACCTCATCGTCCGGTCTCTCGCGAACTCCGACCTGTACGCCTCGGCAAAGGACCCGAGCACCCCACCCCCGTCCGGAGACACCTCGTGGATGACCAGGCTGTCTCCATTCGGGTTGACGAGGTTTCTGGAATGAATGAAAACCCGGTCGCCTGCCGAGCACATGTCATCGACCTGCAGCGCGAGACTGGGCCTGTCGCCAAGTAGCGGTCCGACCAACTCGTAGCCGCTGGACGATGGCCCGAAGATCTTGGCCGGACCGCCGCGGTCCCCGACCACCACGCGGCGGTCGGGCAGGACGGCCAGCCGCCTGGCCGACCGGAGTTCGTCCGGCCCCTCTCCCTCGCCGCCAAAGCTGGTCACAAAGTCGCCCGAGGTGTCGAAGACCCTTATTTCGCCCACCGTCCGGTCCAGCACATGGATGCTGCCGTCTTCATCCCGCGCGACATCCGCGATCACGCCGAAGAGTTCCGGTCCCGTCGCCGATTGCTCGCCGATCTCCACGACCGTTCGCGCATCGAGTAGCGCGCGGCGCATCTCGGCCCATTCAGATGCGCGTTCCTCGCTCGCCAGCCCGGCGATGACGGTATCCGCACGGATGAGCGGGCCTCCCGGCGGAGGCAGATTCTCCGGCGTCGGATGCATGATGGCATCGGCGGGGATGATGCTCGTATCGCAGCCCGCGAACATCAGGGCGCAGAAAAGCGGGAGCCCCATCGCTCGAGGCACACGAAGGCTGGTGCGGTTTGTCATCGTTCAGGGGCATCGGGTGAGAGTCGTCGCTGCGTGCCGATTGGTGTCTTCGGTCCAAGGTCGCCCGCGACTCCGACGAGCGCCAGTCGCGTTGTCCGCGCCTCAACCGACGCGTACATTGCGGGCATGGACATGTCCCGCCGCCGTCTGATCACGGTTCTGGCCCTGGCCAGCCTCGTGTCCGCGCAACACGCGGTCGCGCAGGAGACGCGCGAAGCCACCGCGGTTACGGTAACCGGGACCGTGGTCAGCGACGCGAGCGGACGTCCGGTCGACGGTGTGGTCGTCGTGCTGGAAGCGCTGGGCCTGACCCGGGTAAGCGATGCAGAGGGGCGGTTCGTCCTCGAAGGTGTTCCACGGGGCGTGTACGAGATCCGGCTGATTCACCAGGACTACCAGAGCCTGGAAGGCGACCTGACGATCGACCGCCCTGGCGAGTTCGTGCTCGGCGTGACCCCCATCGCAGATCCGGGCAACGGAATGATGACCGGAGTCGTGGGAGTTGTCACCGACCAGGCAAGCGGAAATCCGATTCCGGAGGTCGTCGTCAACGTCGCGGGACTCGGTCGTGTCGCCACCACCGACGGCAATGGCCGCTTCAGCCTCCCCGAGCTGATCCCCGGGCGGCACGATATCGTGTTTTCCCACCTGGGATACCGGGAACGTTCGGAGCCGATCACGGTGGAGCAGGACCGCGTGGCCAAGCTGCAGATTGTGCTCGCGGTGGACGCGATCGCGCTGGACCCGATCGAGGTGACCGTGGACAGACAGGACAAGAACCTGCAAAGCGTGGGGTTCTACCAGCGGGAGGAGGACGGTTGGGGTGACTTCCTGGATCGCGAGTATATCGAGAACTGGAATCCGATTGAGCTTACGCGTGCCCTGACCCGGTTTCCCGGCGTAACGACGGTGCCCGATCCGCGAATGCCAAGCCGGGGATTTCTTGCGTTCCGAAGAATGGGGACCCTGTGTATCCCTACCGTCTACCTTGAAGGAGTGAGGATTGGCGATGAAAGGCTGCCGGCCGGCATCGACGACATCGTGGACCCCGCGGTCGTCGCCGGCGTCGAGGTCTACCGCAACACGGCTGGCATGCCACCGCAGTACTGGGGCACAGGCTCTACCTGCGGCGTGGTTCTGATCTGGCTTCGCCGCGGGGGATAGCAGTCCGTGGACCGACCGGAGGAACCTACCGCGCCGTGTCGCCCGAAAGCAGGAGCCGCGGCCCGATCAACCGCTCCGGCGGCGCGTCCGGCTTCGGCGTGAACTTGTTGATCCAGCCCCCGCTGTAGGACGCGATGTAGAGATTGCCTTCGTCGTCCAGATCCATCTGGTGGGGTAGAGACAGGCCGCCCGGCCACGTCCCGCGGCCGAGTGCGCCCGCGCTTCCGTACGCGCCCCAGTAGTCCTGCAGTCGGCCCTCGAGGTCGTACTTGAGGACGCGGTTCAGGCTTGCATCGAGCACCCATACTGCCCGGCTCCGGTCGATCCAGATGTTTACGGGGTCGAAGATGCCGGGCCATTCCTCGATGAATTCACCGTCGTGCGTGAAGAGCTGCAGGCGCTCGTTCTGCCGGTCTCCGACGTAGACCCGGTCCTCGTCGACGGCCAGTCCGTGCAGGAGATCGAATTCCCCGGGGCCGTCGCCGAGCGCGCCCCACTGCATGATGAACTCACCGTCTTCGGTGTACTTGACGATGCGGGAGTTCCAGTAGCCGTCGGCCAGCAGGAAGGTCCCGTCCGGAAGGAACGCCAGCTTCGACGGCCAACCGTAGGTGTGGGGTCCCCAGTCGAAGCGGGCGCGCGCGGCGGCACGGGTCCTGGGGTGATCGCGCTCGCCCAGCCGCATGACGATCCGGCTGCCGTCGTTGGTGAACTTGATCACCTGCATGTGCCCGGCCCCGCCACCGCTGTCCACGACCCACACGTGGCGCTCGGAATCGTAGGGGTTGATGTAGACCTGGTGGGGCAGCGTCAGGATCGAGTCCCACTGCGCCCACTGCTCCACGATCTCGCCGTCGCCGTTCGCCACGACGATGAAGTTGGTGCGGCGCAGCCTGCCCTCGCGCGGCTGCGAGCGGTCGGCGGGCCAGTCGCCCCGCGTCACCACGATGATCCGGTCGGCGTGATCCACGGCCACCCCCGCCACCTGCCCCCAGCCCCATTCGTCGTCGTGGTTGGGCGCGGCCTTCCACCAGCCGGGCACGGGATCGTATGGTCCGGTGCGGTCGTCGCCGCCCTTGACGGAGGCCGTGGCCCCGGCGCCGGAGCCGTCCGCAGCGCCACTGCCGCACCCCCACGCGCCGACCGTTGCCAGCACGACCGCGGCAAGCAGCCCACGGCCGAGTCCGCGCGGGCGGCGAGGCGCGGGACCCCCGGCAGCCCTCCGGCCGCGCGCCCTCATCGCCTGCCCTCCGACCGGGGCGCCCACGGATCGCCGGCTCCCGCCCCGGGACAGAAGTCACCGGTGTCGAGAAAGTGCGTGTGCAGGCATTCGAGCGTCGCCCCCAGGCTGGTCAGCAGCTCAAGCGTCTCCGGATACGGCACGCGCGTGAAGAACCCCGCCCGCCCACCGCGCGCCATGTCGGCGGTGGATTGCCCGAGCCGGGTGATCGCCATCACGTCGGCGCCGCGCGATACCAGGTACTCGATGAGCTCGTTGTCGCCCCGCGAGGCGGCGTAGTGCAGCGGCGTGTACAGCCACGAGTCACGGTGATTGACGTCGGCGCCGAGTTCCTCCACCAGATAGCGCACGGCGGCCATGAACTGGCGGGGCCGGTTGCGGACGCTGAACGCCCCCAGGCCCAGGTAGCCTCCGCCGGTGGCCGCGTGAATGGGCCACGCGTTCGGCACTCCCGGCGGTATGTGGGGCAGGCCCGAGTCCTCCTGCTGGCGACCGTCCTGCTGGCGGCGCTCACGCATGCCGACGTCCGGCCAGCGGGTGGGGATTTCCGGATCGGCGCCGTGGGCGACCAGGAGCCTCATGGCTTCGACATCCTGGGCGAAGGCGGCGCGCCAGAAGGGCGTGGCCCCGGTCAGGTCGATCCCCATCTTGGTCAGGCCGAATTCCCAGTACCACAGATGCGTGTGGAGCCGTGGGTTGGGGTCGGCGCCCGCTTCGAGCAGGGCGCGCAATACCTCGACGTGCCCGGCCCGCTGGCGATCCTGGGCGCGCGGCTGGGGATAGTTCGACTTCGGCGCCCACTGCGTCTGCAGGGTGGCGAACAGGGGCGTCGCGCCGTCGGTGAAGGCGGCCGGATTGGGGTCGGCGCCGCGTTCGACGAGCTCGAGGGCGAGATCGAAGTGGCCGTTGAGCGCAGCCATCAGGAGGGGGCTCGTGCCGTCCGCGCTCCGCTGGTCGATGTCGGTCCCGCCCTCCAGGAGCGCGGCCGCGGCGTCCAGGTGACCCTCGCGGGCCGCGTAGAGGAGCGCGGTCATGCCGCCGGTACGTCCGACAAGCGATTCGCGATAGGGCGGCCGGACGACATCGGGGCCGCCGGGGTAGTCCGAGCCGACACGGGCCAGCGAGCGGGCGTCCACGGGGCCGACATCGTGGCCGGACCGCAGGAACTCGCGCTCGGCGCGGATCGCCGCCTGGACCATGGCAGGGCTGGGTTCATCGGTATGGGTCGTATGGGTCGCAGGTTGTGGGCCGTATGGGCCGACCGTCTCCGGAGGCTGTCTCAGCCGTTCGCGGAACCGCCGGCTCGATTCGCGGTCGAGGGCCAGACTGCGCAGAACATCGACTTCGGCCGTTGCAAGGCCGGGGTCGGCTCCCCCGTCCAAAAGAGCCGCAATCGCTTCCGCACGGTTGGCCGCCGCCGCGAACATGAGGGGCGTCTGGCCGGCGGACGCCTCCCGGGCGTTCGGGTCGGCACCGTGCTGCAGCAGAGCGGCCACGGCCCCATGGCCCCACACCGCCCCGGCAGCCAGGTGGAGCGCGGTCGCACCGCTGTTGGTCGTCGCGGCGAGCGGGTCGGCTCCGGCGTCCAGCAGCAAGGTCACGACGGCGCCGTGGCCGCCGCGCGCGGCGAGGTGCAGGGGCGTATAGCGCCCGATCCGTGTTCCGGCCCCGACGTCGGCCCCGGCGCCGAGGAGCGCCTGAACCGCCTCGACATCGCCTTGCTCGGCCGCCAGGTGGAGAGCGGTGATCCCGTCGCCCCGGGCCTCGTTCACGTCCGCCCCCGGGCGCAGCACCGTCTGGGCCGCCGCCCCCTCCGCGAATCCGATCACCGCAGCGACCACGCTCGCCAGCGCGGCCCAAACAAGCACCCGGTCAGCAACTACCCCGCGGCGGCTCACGGCGCACCCCGGGCCGGCGACGCCTGTTCGGGGAAGTCCAGAGGCAGCGCGCCGTCGCTGTCGCCGAAAGTGCCCATGTCCGGATGCCCCATGTTCCGCATCAGGGTCACGAAGGCGTTGGCCATCGGCGTGCCATCCGGCGCCTTCACGTGAATGCCTCCCTCAAGCGCTCCGTTGCCGCGTCCGAACATGAGGAGCGGGGCCCGGCGGTGGTTGTGCAGGTTGCCGTCCGCCATCGGCGATCCCCAGATGACCGCAGTCTTGTCCAGCAGCGAACGGTCACCCTCCACGGTGTCCCTCAGCTTGTCGAGGAAGTAGCCGAGCTGCGACAGCCGGTAGGTGTTGATCCTGTTGTAGTCCATGAGGTGGTCGGCCACGTTGCCGTGGTGCGACGCCCCGTGGATGGACCTGGTCGTGCCGCTGCCGGGGAAGGTCCGATTCGACTGGTCAAACCCCGTCTTGAAGGTGATGACGCGGGTCAGATCGGCCTGCAGCGCGATCAGCTGCAAGTCGAACATGAGCCGCATGTGTTCCTCGAACGAATCGGGAACACCGGACGGCGCCTCGGGCATGGCCCGCTCCTCACCGGTCGCGTGGCGGGCTTCCACCAGCTGGATCCGGCGCTCGATCTCGCGGATGTGATCCACGTATTCGTCCAGCGCGACGCGGTCCACAGCCCCCAGCTCGCGGCGCAGACGCGCCACCTCGGTGACGATCCAGTCGATCATGCTGCGGTCGGCTCTGCGACGGGCGGCGCGGTCCTCCGGCGAGTCCCCCGCGCCGAACAGTCGCTCGAAGACCACGCGCGGCTCGCGAATGGCGGGCAGCGGCTGGTTCGGGGACGCCCACGCCAGCGAGGTCGTGTAGGCGCAGTGGTAGTTGTAGGCACACCCGCCGCCCCGGTCGATCCCTTCGATGCACAGCTCCAGCGACGGCAGCGCGGTGTCGCGCCCGAAGCGCTGGGCGTGCAGCTGGTCCAGCGAAGTCCCCAGGAAGATGTCGGACCCCTGTGTCTGTTTGGGATGCGCCTGGGTGAGGAACACTGCGGTGGAGCGGTCGTGATCGCCCCCGATCTCCTCCGCCCGCTTGGGTTCTGCCGCCCGGCAATCGGTGTTGCTGACGATCGTCATGAACTCGCGGAAGCGTTCCAGCGGCTTGAGCTGACTGTCCGCGACCAGCTCAAAGTCCCTTCCGGCCATTGCCGGGGCGAACAGATGCCGGGCCGCACCCCAGTCGCTCGATCCCGCGACCCCCATCGACTCCTCGACGCAGACGAGACGGGTGAACTCCGACCGCCGCATCGGGTCGGTCCAGCTCCTGCCCGCTGGCACCATCGCGTCGAGAAGAGGCAGCGCCAGCGACGTGCCCGCACCCCGCAGGAAGGTGCGGCGCGACAAGTGGGTTCCGGTGATGAAGTTCATTCGTTCGCTCCTGTCTGCTGTGCCGGCGCCGGCCGCGGGCGGGCCATGCGGAAGGCGTCACTCTCCACCACGCCCAGGACGAATGCCGACATCCGATACTCGTCGGCCTCGGCCCTCCGGGCGATTTCGCGTATCGCCGGCCCGTCGAAGTATTCCGCCCGGCGCCCGACCGCATACGCCAGGAGGTGCGACGCAAAGTTGCGCACCAGGGGCAGCGGCCGCTTCATGAGCGCATCCACCAGGTGGGCAGGGGTGCTGATCTCGGTACCGTCGTAAAAGGTGCCGCGCGTGTCCAGCGGCGCCCCGTTTTCGCGCATGCGCACGCGTCCGGTCACGTCGTATCCGTCCAGCGCGAGCCCGATCGGGTCCATGAATCGGTGGCAGGCGTTGCAGGTCGGGTTGCTGCTGTGCAGCGCAAGCCGCTCGCGAGTGGTCAGCAACCGACCGCCCGCGGCCGCTTCGGTAGCTTCAAGCTCGGGTATGTTCGGTGGCGGAGGCGGTGGAGGGGTGCCCATGAGGACTTCCATCACCCACTTGCCGCGCAGCACCGGTGACGTGCGCGCCGACATGGACGTGAGCATCAGCACGCTTCCGTGGCCCAGCACGCCGCGGCGGCTTTCGTCCGGATACCGCACCTGGCGGAAGTGACCGCCGGAGACGCCCGGAATGCCGTAGTGCCGGGCCAGCCTGTCGTTCACGAAGGTGTGGTCCGTCGTGAACAGCTCGAGCAGGCTGCGGTCCTCCCGTACCAGGTGATCGAAGAGCAGCCGGGTCTCGCGGACCATGTCGTCGCGCAGCTGACCGGTGAAGTCCGGGTACAGGTACGGCTCCGGCTGGTTGTCCTCGGTGTCCTGCAGCCTGAGCCACTGGGAGGCGAATCGCGTGGACAGCGCCTCGGCGCGCGGATCCGCGAGCATGCGCCGGACCTGCGCGTGCAGTTCCGCGGGTTCCGAGAGCCGTCCCGCCCGGGCGGCGTCAAGCAGCTCGGTGTCCGGGACGGTCGCCCACAGGAAGAAGGAGAGCCGCGAGGCGAGGTCGATGTCGGACAGGCGGTAGCTCTCGCCGGGTTCGACCGCCTCCGGCACCCGCTCCAGCCGGAAGATGAACGAAGGGCTCGAGAGGATCGCCTGCAGCGCCATGCGCACGCCGACCTCGAAGCCGCTTTCCTCGACGGCCTCATCGTAGAACGCCATCGGGCCGGCCAGATCCTCGTCGGTCACGGGGCGGCGGTATGCCCTGGCCGCCAGCCGGGTCACGATGTCCCGGGCGCACTCGCGCGCTTCGTGGGGTCCGGTCGCTCTGGCTCCCGACGGCGCCGCGGCGGCCTCCGCACCTTCCGCACCTTCCGCACCCTCCGGGTGGCAGTGGAAGAGAGCTCGACGACTCGGGGTCTCGGACACGCCCAGTGCTTCGCGCGGGCCCGTGACGGTCAGTTCGCTCAGATGGGGAAGGGCCGTGATCCCGTAGTTCGCCCAGGTCTGCGAATCCTCACCGCCCACGAACGACCAGCCCGGCGTCTGCAGCCGGTCGTCGTAGGGCCCCTCGATCGTGCGGACAAAGGCCGCCGCCACCTGTCGCTGGCCGGCACGGACGAAGATGGGCGCGGTGCGGATCGGCACGGTGGAGCGCCCGTTGTGCTCCAGACCAAGCAGCGCGACGCCTTCGCCGTCGATGGAGAGATCGACGTCCTGGTCTCTGGTGCCCCTGCCGAAGAGCGTCCCGACCGTGAACACGTACTCTCCGTCCGCCGGGAAATCGTGCGTGACGACCATCCCGCCGCGGGTCCCGTAGGGCGTGCCCTCGATGTGGTCCCAGGCGTGTTGGGAAACCTCGATGGGGTTGGTGTATTTGACCGACCGGGACGGCGCAGCGGGGTTGCCGACGGCCAGACGGCTCACCTCGGTCGCCGCCCGCAGGTAGGCCTCGAGAAGCGTGGTAGAGAGCCCCTGGGCGTCCGACATGTTGTCGAAGGCGCCCAGATAGGTGTCGGCCGGCAGCCAGCGGCCGGCGTCGATGTCGAGAGCGAGCAGGTCGCGGATCACGCGTTCGTACTCCGGGCGATTGAGACGCTGGAACCTGCGCGTGCCCGGATCGGGGTCGCGTGCTGCGGACGCGTCGACCACCCCCTCGATCGTCTCGACGAGTGCCAGCAGCGTGTCGGCGCCCGGCCTGCGCTGGCCGGGGGGTGGCATCATTCCGGCGCGCAGCTTGCGGATCATCTTCTCGGCGGTAGGCGCGCGTTTGTTCGCCGCGGCCACGTCGAAGGTCTCCAGGGTGAGATTGCCGCGCAGCAGCCGGTCGTTGTGGCAGCGCGTGCAATACCGCTGGACGACATCGTTGAGGACCGGGTCGCTGATGTCGGGTCCGGCGGGCGGCGAAGTGGCGTATGCGGCCTTCGAAGTCGCCCTGGGAACCGGTTCCCCCGCACCCGGACGCAACTCGGCCCGGGGTCCGGCCTGACCTCCGGAAACGGCGAGACCAAGCCCAAGAATCGCAACGGCGATCGCCATCCTCATCCGCCTACTATCGGTTGGCGACTGTGCGCCCGCAAGGCGGGCGGGGGCGACTACCGGAGCACGGTGCGCTACATGTGCCTTGACGCCAGGAAGAGAATCAGGGACGTTGCCGCCGCCCACTTCGTGTTTCGGGAGCAGCCGCGTCCAAGCGCTGACAGGTCGAGGGTCGGGAAGCACGGGGTCCATTCAACTGCGTACTACGTGGTGGACCGAGAGGGTCGTGCTGCAGGCTCTTGCGAGCCCGCATCGCTCCAGGATCTATCTGGAACAGGGTGACGCCGGCGATAGGGGCGTACGCGTCCCGAAGGGCTACCGGGCTCCTCACCACAACGACCCCCAAACCATTGATCCGGACTGGTGAAGCAGCCTTCCATTTGCCAGATTCCGCAGCACTTTCCGGATTGGAGTGGGCGGTAAGGCCCGGACGCATCGGGGTAGGAAACGGATGAAGCTGCGCGTCGTCGGCATGGTGCTCGCGTTCTATGGCTTGGCCTGCCAACAAAACCGGCAGAATCCTGCCGGACTCCACAGCGAAGTCCGCGACAGCGCCGGCATCTGGATCGTCGAGAACTCCGAACCGCCTGAAGGGTCGAGGCTGGGATGGACGGTCGGGCCGGAGCCCACCGTCTCAATCGGCATCCTCGACGGTGAGGAACCCTACATGCTCTACCGGGCCTACGACGCCGCGATGCTGGCTGACGGGCGCATCGTGGTCGCGAACACCGGCACCCAGGAGCTGCGTGTGTTCGACCGGTCGGGAACGCACTTGGCGACCTGGGCGGGCGCCGGTGAAGGACCCGGTGAATTCACCGACCTCTCGCAGATCGAACCCTGGCCGGGCGACTCGATCATCGCCTGGACTGGACCGCAGTTGGGCTTCTCGGTTTTCGGCCCTGACGGCAAGCACGGGCGCAACTTCGTGTTTGCCGACCAGGAGCGCGTCTCCCCGATGCAACGGTTCTGGCCCGCCGCCGCTACCCGGGACGGCTTGATCCTGGCAGGGCACACGCCGGAGGCCGCCGACACGATGGTGATTCAGCTCAGAGACGGTGACGGCGAGGTGGTCGGCTCGTTCGGGACACATCCAAGCTTTGAGTGGCACCTCCTCACCGAAGGCGATCGATCAATCCTGTATCGGAAGACCTTGGGGCGGGAGCCCGTTGCGGCGCTCTGGGGTGACCTGGTCGTGATCGGTCACACGGGCCGCTACGAGTTGAAGGCGTTCGCGGAGGACGGGGCCCTTGCCCGGATCGTCAGACGTGACCACGGGCTCCGCGTCCCGACGGAGGCGGAGGTCAACGCATACATCGATAACGAAATGGATCGGAACAGCTGGGCCACAGGGTCAGAGGCCATGGCATTGCGCCGGAGGTTCGAGGCGGTTTCGGTAGCGGACCACCTCCCCGCCTTTGCATCGATCATGACCGACGCACTCGGCTACCTCTGGGTCGAGGAGTACCAGTCGCCTGCCGACCCGCGCCCCACCAGGGTCTGGACCGTCTTCGATCCCGACGGGCGCGTGCTGGGACTTGTCGAGACACCCAAGGGTCTGTCGATCGACGAGGTCGGCGAGAACTACATCCTGGGTGGGGCCCGGAGCGCTCTGGATGTTGAGATGGTGCAGGCGTGGCCGCTGCGGCGGTCCCAAGGTGGGGAGTGACCGACGGTGCGCACTCCCCCTGTCCTGCTTCGCGAGCACCCCTGAACGGACGGAGTGGGATGAGCCTGCGGACGGCTGCCGCCGCTCCTCGGCAGTCTCCGGCGTTCGCGGCTGGCGCCGCGACCGCCTTCGGCTCGAACAAGTTCGAACCCCATTCCCTCCGTTCACTGACGTTCACGGACGGAGTGGGATTCGAACCCACGCGGGCAGATGCCCACACGATTTCCAGTCGTGCGCCTTAAGCCACTCGGCCATCCGTCCTGATTGATTCCGGCAAAATCGGGGCGCCCGGATTCGAACCGGGGACCTCTGCGACCCGAACGCAGCGCTCTACCGGACTGAGCCACGCCCCGTGAAGATGGGTTTTTCTGCTCCCGCCGGCCGACCGGGACGACCACCGGGAGCTTCGAGCGGAGGCGGAGGGACTCGAACCCCCAAGTGCTCAACGCACGCCGCATTTCGAGTGCGGTGCCTTACCAGTTAGGACTACGCCTCCTCGGGTCGACGAAGCGAGTGTGTCGCACGGCCAGGAGGGAGTGGGATGGGCCTGCGGGCGGCTCGCGCCACCCTCGGCAGTCTCCGGCGCTCGCGGCTGCCGCCGCAACCGCCTCCGGCTCGAACAAGTTCGAACCCCATTCCCGCCGTTCGCTGCCGTTCACGGAGGGAGTGGGATTCGAACCCACGTGGTCGCTGGGACCAACGCCTTAGCAGGGCGCCGCTTTTAGCCGCTCAGCCATCCCTCCAAGTAGCCCCGCCTGGGCTCGAACCAGGACTCTTCTGATCCAGAGTCAGACGTGTTGCCAATTACACCACGGGGCTAGGTGTCACCTGTTGTACGCCGCCAACCCTGACGTAACGTCAGGGTAGAGCCACCGGTCGGACTCGAACCGACGACCCCGTCATTACGAGTGACGTGCTCTACCAGCTGAGCTACGGTGGCGATGTTCCGGGCTGGCGGCAAGCGGAAAGCACCCCGCCGCCTCGCCAATGGAGCCGAGGGGAGTCGAACCCCTGACCTCAGCGTTGCGAACGCTGCGCTCTCCCAACTGAGCTACGGCCCCGAACTGCTCCCAGTGGGCGCGACAGGACTTGAACCTGTGACCTCCACGATGTCAACGTGGCACTCTAGCCAGCTGAGCTACGCGCCCTTTTTTTCCATACGCCCGGGAGGACTCGAACCCCCAACCCCCTGATCCGTAGTCAGGTACTCTATCCAATTGAGCTACGGGCGCTCCGCGAGTCGACGCTCGCCAATACTGCCAGTGCCCACGACAGGACTCGAACCTGTACGTCCTTTCGAACACTGGTCCCTCAAACCAGCCTGTCTACCAATTCCAGCACGTGGGCATCCCAAAGGTCCAGCTGTATGCTCGGGGAGGGACTCGAACCCTCACGGGGTTAACCCCCACAGGATCCTGAATCCTGCGCGTCTACCAATTCCGCCACCCGAGCTCCCGGCGTACCGATCCGCTTGAGTGGAGCCGAGGGGAGTCGAACCCCTGACCTCCTGAATGCCATTCAGGCGCTCTCCCAACTGAGCTACGGCCCCCAACAGTCCGTCCAGGGACTGCCAAACTCGCTTCACGACCCTGATTTTCAAAAACCACCAGCGGGGCTGACGGGACTCGAACCCGCGGCCTCCGGTGTGACAGACCGGCACTCTAACCAAACTGAGCTACAGCCCCAATTACTGCGCGGCCGGCAACCGCACCGGCCATATACCCTCACGGGGAATCGAACCCCGATCTCCACCTTGAAAGAGTGGTGTCCTAACCGTTAGACGATGAGGGCGAGACCTCCGTCGCTACAGGCCCGGAGGGACTCGAACCCCCAACCGCCGGTTTTGGAGACCGGTGCTCTACCAAATTGAGCTACGGACCTATGTTCACCTAATGGCCAGGGGCGGAATTGAACCGCCGACACCGCGATTTTCAGTCGCGTGCTCTACCAACTGAGCTACCTGGCCGAAGCCCGACATCGCCCCGACAAAAACCGACCGGGTCGTGCCGGCAGGGGTCCGTTGGGAACCCCGACCGGTCGGCCTGGCCGATGTCCGGCGCGGCACCCCGCGCCGCTACGCCAGAAACGCCGCACAGAGGCGGCGTTCCCGGAAGCACTCCGTCGCAATCCAAATAGCGGGGGCGGGATTCGAACCCGCGACCTTCGGGTTATGAGCCCGACGAGCTACCAGACTGCTCCACCCCGCAGCGAGATCCGAAAGTTACCGCTGTCCGCGATTGTCGTCAACGACAAGTGGTGCCGGCGTGAGCGGCGCTACCACTCCGCCGAATCCTCGTCGTAAACGGACGTGGGGAGGCTGTACGAGTGTTCCAGCTTGCCCAGATTCACGAAGTCGACCAGGGCCTTGAACCGCGCCAGATCGGTTTTCGAGCGCCAGGTGGGAAGCACCTTGCGAACCATGCGCTTCGTACGATTCCGCGCCCGGAAGAACGGAAGCACTTTGCGCCTGCTCCTGGGAAACAGGAAGCTGTCCGCAAGGTCGTCGCCGATGAGCTCCCTGCAGACCCGATACACGAAGGTCGCCAGCTTTCGCCGCTCCTCCGGCTCGGTGATGCCGATGACCAGGGGCGAGCTGTTCACGATGCTGTTGGCCATGATGATCGCATCCTCGTCGGGGGTCGGCTCACACAGCCGGCCGACCTCGAACGCCGCGACCGCCGAGGCCTCGTCGTGGAAAAGCAGCTCCTCCGGTATGCCCATGAGCAGTCCGGTGAAGCGCCATACGTGAACGTAGGCCTCGCGCTCCTCCCTGCTGAAGTCGCCCCCGAGCGCCGCGACATGCTGCATGAGACGGCCCGAAAAGGCCGAGCCCGCAAGCACCATGGTTGCAGCGCTGATCGGCAGCCCGTACCGCTCCCGGTTCCACTCATCCGCCTTGGCGATCAAGCGCCTCGACTGGGCGTGTACAAGCCGGACCCGCAGCGTCAGCTTCCACCCGTCGCCCAGAGGATGCATGCCCCCGGGAAGGTATTGTTCGATCAGTTGCAGACCGTTCTGCTTGAGCCGGCGCACCCCTGAGGCCGTGACCCGGCCCCGGATTCGAAACGACTTGCTGATCAGCGTGGCGAATCCCTCGACGATGCTCCCGCCCACCAGCGCGGCGAGCACCAGATCCGAATTCCGCAGAAAGGCCTGCGACGCCACCCTGGCGATACCTTCGTCGAACCAGTCCGGAACCCTGGTGACCTCGGCCATGAAGTGCCGCAGCGACTCGGGCGTCTCGTCGGGCAGGTCGTAGGGCCTCTGCAGGACGCGGGCCAAAAGCGAGTGGATCTCTCCGGGCGGCCGTTCTGCGAGCTCGGCAGCGACCGGATCTGCGAGGGGGTCACCGATGTTCGTGTGGCGAATATAGGCTTCGGTGAATTCCGGGTCTCGCTTCCACGCCGCCTCGTACCCCTCCGCGTACGCGGAAGGAATCGTGATCGGCTCTCCCTTGACCAGACTCAACCGCAACCCCCCTGTCAGACCGCCGCCAGACGCCGGCAGTACCAGTCGATCCACCGGTTAGAAAAGCTTAACACTCTCGCGTTACGCGTGACGGCCACGACTTCGCGCCGTGTCATCTTGGTTTCGCGCTCGAGGACGGCGGGATTGGCCCGGCTGAGGGCCAGCGTGCGTATCGCGAAGAAAAGGGGGAGCATGCAGAAGACGCGGACCCCGTAGTGCCGGCGAGGGATGCAGCCGATGTACGGACGGGCGGCTTCGAGGTGGCGGCCGGCCTTGTCCACTAGGCGGCTCAGGACCGCCATCGCCACGTCGCGGTGGGCCGGTTCGAAGAGCTCCGCAGCGTCGATACCGTCGTTGGGGAGGAAGGACGACGGGAGGTAGACCCACCCTCGCTTCGGATCCTCGTGCAGTCCCCGGATGACGTTCACCGTCTGCAGAGCGAGGCCGTATTCGCGGCCTCTCCGCATCATCCGCTCCCGCCTGTCCTCAATGCCGGGAAGAGCGAGCACGAACAGTTCGGTGAGGAGATACCCCACCCTGCCGGCGACTTCGTGCATGTAGTCGTCCAGGTCCGCCTCCGTGTGGAAGACGGACCCGCGCCGGGTCCAGCGCGCCATGCCCGCGGTCGTTTCGCGGACCCGCCGGACGATGATTTCGCGCGGCGCCGGTTCCAATTGGTCGAGTTCCTCCAGCACGGTCCCGGCGTGACGTGCGACGACGGCATCGGGAATGTCGTCGCGGGCCTGCTTCAGCCTCTCCACAAGTCCGTGCGGCTCTGCCTTCCCGGCCAGCACCTGTCCCCATTCACCGAGCAACAGGATCTTCTCAACGTCCGCGAGTTCCCGGCTGTCCTCCAGGTAGTCGGACACGCGCAGCAACAGATAGGCCACCGTGACTTCCTTGCGCAGGCGGGGCGGAAGCGCGGCGATCCCGACGCCGAACGTGCGGCTGGAGACGCGCAGGAGCTGGGCGAGCGAGGCCATGGTGCATCTTTGCAAGCGGACCCGCGTTCCGTCAACGGCGGCGCTTGTCCGACAGGTATCTCGCGGCCCGGACGCCCGGTTCTTCGCCTGCGCGTCGGGCGCGGTTAGATTAGCAGGGATGCTCGTGGAGCATGGGCATTGACTGCAGAATGGGGACATGATGGCAGAGAGTCTTCCGCCTGTAGAAGTCGAGACGTGGATCGCCGCCAATTCGAGGTGGAAGTATCGGGATGGCACGATCCGCAAGCTGTACGCGTTCCGCTCGTTCCGAAGCGCCATCGTCTTTGTGAATCGGGTTGCGACCATCGCGGACGAGCTGGACCATCACCCCGAGATCAGGGTCAACTACAACCAGGTCGCGCTCACGCTCATGTCGCACGATGCGGGCGGCGTTACCGAACGGGACTTCCGTCTAGCCGAACGGATCGACTTCGCAACCTCGGCGCGGTAGTCGCCAACGGCTAACGGCTCGCGAGCGACCGGATCGCGGCAACCAGAATACCGAGTCCGTCCTCCAGTTCGGCTTGCTCAAGTGTTGCGGGCGGCGTCAGTTCCACCACTTCGCCCCACTCTCCCGCCGGCAGCACGATCAGCCCCCGCCGGCGCGCGCGCTCCGCCACGGCGGCAGCCGGAGACGCACCACGCACGCGCTCGAGTTCGACGCCCAGCATGAGGCCCCGGCCCCGCACGCCGGCAACGCCGTCGCCGGGCCCGAGGTTTGCGGCGAGCTGGTCGAGCGCGAGGTTCCCGAGGTGCTTCGCCCGCGCGGGCAGATCCTCCGATCTCAGCAACTCCAGAAACGCCAGGCCCCCGGCACAGCTCAGGGGATGGCCCAGGAACGTGCTGGTATGGATGGCCTCGCCCGACGATGGGGGCCAGGCATCCATGACCTCACGGGGCCCGCAACACGCCGAGAGCGGCATCCCGCCGCCGAGCGCCTTGCCCAGGCAGATCAGGTCCGGGCGGATGCCCTCGTGATCGCACGCGAGCGGGTCCCCCGTGCGCCCCATGCCGGTGAACACCTCGTCGGCGATGAACAACGCCCCGGCAGCGCGGGTGCGTTCTGCGAGATCGGCCAGAAAGCCCGGCGGGGGCGCACGCACGCCCGCGCGGCCTTGAATGGGCTCCACGACGACGGCGGCCACCTTGACCCGGCCCCACCCCGCCAGCAGCCCCTCGACCGCTTCGAGGACATCGCCCGCCGCCGCGTCCGACGTCGGAAACGGCGCAAAGCGCACATGGTCGGCCAGACGCTCCGCAAACGGGTGCCGGAAGTGCTCGCGGTGCGTCGCGGCGAGCGCTCCGAGCGTCGTGCCGTGGTAGCTCCCTTCGAAGGCGACGATCCCCGTCCGGCCGGTCGCGAGCTGGGCGGTCTTGAGCGCTGCCTCGACTGCGTCCGACCCCGTGATTCCCAGGACTGTCCGCGACCGGGACCACGGCATCATCTCCGCCAGCGCCTCCAGGAACTCCACCTTGATCGCCGGCGGGTGCACGTCGCCCATCCCGTGCACCAGACGGTCCGCCTGAGCGCGGATTCGCTCGATGACGCGGGGGTGGCGGTGACCGGCGAGCGCGACTCCGAATGCACCCGTGAAGTCCAGGTACCTGTTGCCGTCCGCATCCACGACGGTCGCACCCGCAGCCTCCGTCCAGAAGGGCGGCACCGGGCGCAGGGAGGTGACGTTTCGGGACTCGACCCGGCTCAGGCGCTCCGCCAGATCCCGGTTCATGGAGTCAATGGGCCAGACCGATCCAGGTCATGCACCCGCCGTAGGCCAGGAGCAGCAGCAGTCCTTCGGAACGTCTGACCTTGTGGGCGCTGGCGGCCACGGGCCACACCAGCAGCGACAGGAGGAGTACGGCGGGAAGCTCCGTGGAGAGGACGGTGTCTTCGATATCGTACCCCCGGACGAGCGCGGATCCTCCCATGACCGCCGTCAGATTGAAGATGTTCGACCCGATGATGTTGCCCACGGCGATGTCCGCGTGTTTCCGGGCGGCGGCCACCAACGACGTCACCAGTTCCGGCAACGACGTGCCGATCGCGAGCACCGTGGCTCCGATGACCATCTCGCTGGCACCGAAGGAGTCGACCAGGTAGGTCGCGCCGTTGATGATCGCCCGGCCTCCCAGGCCCAGCCCGATCGCCCCGGCGGCCACCAGTCCCACGTCGGCGAAGCGGTGGGTCGTGGGCTCGTGATGGTCGCCGTCGCGGGCGAGGCCGACTTCGTCCAGGATCTCCGCGGCGTCCTCGTCGGTCGATACGAACGTGATCGCCACGTACACGACCAGGAGCGCGAGCAGGACGACGCCGTCCCCGCGGCTGACGCCCCCGTCCATCACGAACGGGAAAGCCATGACCGTCACAAGGATCATGATCGGCACTTCGCGGCCGATCACGCGATCCGCGACGGAAAGGGGACGCAACAGCGCCGTCGCGCCCAGGATCAGGCCGATGTTGGCGAGATTCGAGCCCATGATGTTGCCCGCGAGCAGATTCCCCTCGCCATCGATGGCGGCCACGATGCACACCACCAATTCGGGCGCGGACGTTCCCAGCGACACAAGCGTCAGGCCGACCACCACGGGGCTGATGCCCATTTCCGATGCAATGCGCACGGAACCGCGCACGAGCCACTCGGCGCCGAAGTAGAGAGCGCCGAAACCGCCGACGAGGAACAGGATGTTCGCGATCAGCTCGCTCAATCACACCTCCGGCCAAGCCACTGTTTCAACGCGGTAACCGTTCCCGTGTTCGCGATCTGATCCGGTCGCAACCATCCCCTCCGGGCCTGGTCCACTCCATACCGCACGTTATCCAGACGCGCCACCGAGTGAGCGTCGGAACTTACAACGACTCTAACGCCCAACTCGCCGCACAGCCAAAGCCCGCGATGGTCGAGATCGAGGCGCCGCGGGCTCCCGTTGACTTCGATCGCGACATCGAGGTCGCGGGCGGCCTCCAGCACGGCCTTCGTATCCAGGGGGTAGGGATTGCGGCGTCCAAGCTTCCTGCCCGTCGGGTGACAGAGCACATCGACCAGCGGGTTTTGCATCGCCTTGATGATGCGGTCGGTCATGCGGATGCGGGACATGGCAAACGCTGAATGCACCGAGACGAGCACGATGTCCAGGGTCGACAGGATCTCGTCGTCCAGGTCGAGCGAGCCGTCGGGAAGGATGTCCACCTCGCAGCCGCGCAGGATCGTGATGCCGGGAAAGTCCGACTGCACCCGGGCGATTTCCGCGGCCTGGGCCCGAAGCGCGGCGGCGTCGAGCCCCGGAACGACCCCGGTCGAAGGGGAATGATCGGTCACCGCCATGTAACTGTAACCGAGCGCGGCAGCCGCCTCGACCATAGTGCGCAGCGTCGCGGCGCCGTCGCTCCAGGTGGTATGCATGTGCAGATCGCCAGCGATGTCGCCGCGTGTGACCAGGGTCGGGAGGCCGCCCTCGGCACGCTCGATCGTCACCGCGCTCTCGCGCAGCTCCGGGGCGATCCAGGGCAGCCGCAGCCGCCGGTAGATCGCCGCCTCGCCGCCGCCGCGGCCGCCGCCGGTGACCCCGGTGGGCGTGAGGTCCAGGCCGTGCCGGCGCGCCCGCTCGGCGAGTGCGTCGAGGTAGGCGGGCGGGCCGGTCAGGTGGTGCGCGACCGGACCCAGCAAGTCGGGCGTGGTGCCGACCAGCCGGATGCGCACGCCCTCCGCTTCGGTCACGACCGGGTTGTCGCCCCTGATGCCGCCCGCCTGCACGCCGGGCGATCCGTCGGCCAGGTCCCACAGGCTCTCCGGTGATGCCGCGCACACGATGTCGACGGTCGCCACGATCCCGGTGCGCCGCCGAACATCGCCGGCGATTTGGAACCGGACGCCAGCGCCGCGCAGCAACTCCGTCAACCGCTCCACGGCCCTGTCCGCCTGTGACAGGAGCCACTTCCCACTGAGCGCGCCCCTCGCCTCGAGACTGCGCCGGATGTGGCTCGCAACCGAGGGTCCAAAGCCCCTCAGCCCATGGATCCGCCGGCCGTCGAGCGCGGTCTCCAGCTTCTCCACCGAATCCACCCCGGCGTCACGCAACGTGCGGGCCCGCGTAGCGCCGACCCCGTCCACCCGCATCAGTTCGAGAACCCCCCGCGGGATCCGGGCCCGGTGCTCCTCCAGCCGGCGCGCCGAGCCGGTACGCACCAACTCGCCGAGGAAACCGGCCAGCCCCTTGCCGATTCCGGGCACCTGGGTCAGGTCCGTGCCCGCGCGGATGATGTCGGAGAGCGAATGGTGGAAGCGGCGGATGACCGTGGCCGCCCGCCGATAGTGCGCGACCCGGTGCCGGTCACCGCCATCCAGCGCGATCAGGTCCGCAAGCTCGGCGACGCGGGCAGCGAGCAGGGCGTTGGTCACGGTGCGGGCAGGAGCTCCCGCAGCCGCTCCTCGTCCAGAACCTCGACGCCCAGCTCACGCGCCCTGGCCAGCTTGGACCCGGGATTCGCGCCCGCAACCAGGTAGTCCGTCCGCGCACTGACCGACCAGGTGACGCGCGCACCGAGCCCCTGCAGGACCTTCTTCAGCCCGCTCCTCGTGTACCCTTCCAGCGCGCCCGTCAGCACCACCGTCCTGCCGGCCCAGCCGGCCGCCGGCTCGTCCGCCGCCAGCTCGTCCGCCGCGGGCTCCTTCGCCGCAGGCTCCTCCGGCACGGTGAGCTCGAATCCCCTGGCGAGCAGTCGATCGAGGGCTTCCGATACCCGTGGTTCGTGAAGAAAGCCGAGGATTGCGGCCGACATCTTGGGTCCCACGCCGTGCACGGCCTCCAGGTCTTCCGGCGAGCCTGCGCGAAGCTCGCCGATCCCGCGAAAGTGAAGCGCCAGGTCCCTGGCCACCGCGCCACCCACCTCCGGAATCCCCAGGCCCACCAGGAAGCGCGCCAGCTCGACCCGGCGGCGGCGCGCAATCGCGTTCACCAGGTTGCGCGCCGACACCTCCGCGAACCCCTCCAGCGGGAGAAGGTCCTCTTCCGTCAGATCGAAGAGGTCGGCCAACTCCTTCACCAGTCCCTCGTCGACCAGGAGCGCGGCGGTCTCGCCACCCAGGCCCTCGATATCGAGCGCGCCCCGGGCGCCGAAATGGGCGATTCTCCCCTTCAGCTGCGCCTTGCAGGCGAAGTGATCGGGACACACCGTGAACGGCCCCCTCGCGACAGGCCGCGTGCCACAGGACGGACACGCGTCCGGCATCGTGAACGGTGGTCCTCTTTCCCTGCCCGGCTCGTCGATCCGCTCGACGACCTGCGGAATCACGTCGCCCGCGCGCTGAACGCGGACCTGATCCCCCTCACGAACATCCTTGCGCTCAAGCTCCTCGCGGTTGTGTAGCGAAGCCCGCGACACCGTGACCCCGCCCACCTCCACGGGACGCAGCAGAGCCACCGGAGTCAGGACGCCGGTGCGGCCCACCGACACGAAGATGCGGTCGATCCGCGTGACTTCCTTGCGCGGTTCGAACTTGAACGCGATCGCCCATCGGGGATGATGGGACGTGCTGCCCAGGGTGGCGCGTGCGGCGAGCGCGTCCAGCTTCACGACGATCCCGTCGATTTCGTAGTGCAGGGCGTCGCGGTCGGCCTCGAAGCGGCGATGGTACGCCACGATTTCGTCCACCGAATCGGTCACCTCGATCCGGTCCGGCGTGCGGAAACCCCACGCGTCCAGCGCCGCCAGCCCTTCGGAGTCGGTGTCGAAGGAGACGCCGCGCACGGACAGAACGTCGAAGGCGAGCACGGTGAGCGGACGCTGCGCGGTGATCTTCGAGTCGAGCTGCCGCAGGGCTCCCGAGGTCGCGTTGCGCGGATTCTGGTACGGAGGGTCCCCGGCTTCGATGCGCCGCTGGTTGAGGGACTCGAACTCGGGGAGGTACATGAGTGCTTCGCCGCGCACGGACAGGAACGCGGGTACCGGATGCCGGTCGTCGTGCAGACGCAGGGGAACGGTGGGTATGGTGCGCGCGTTCTCGGTCACGCCCTCTCCGACGCGGCCGTTTCCTCTTGTCACGGCACGGTCGAGGAACCCGTCCACGTACACCAGTTCGACGGACGCGCCGTCCAGTTTCGGCTCCAGAACGTACCGGATGTCCTCGTCGCCGATGGCCTTGCGCAGGCGCTCGTCGAACCGGCGGACCGCGTCGGCGTCGTGGGCCGAGTCGAGCGACAGCATCGGGACGGCGTGCTCGATGTTGGGCAGCGTGTCGAGGGGGTCGGCGCCCACCCTCTGCGTGGGCGAGTCCGGGGCCAGCAGTGCGGGATGGGCCGCCTCAAAGGCCTGCAGGCGGCGGAAGAGCGCGTCGTACGCCGAGTCGGAGATCTCGGGACTGGCCTCGACGTAGTAGAGGCGGTCGTGGCGCTCGACCTCGGCGCGCAGCCGCTCGATCTCGGCCGCGGCCTCCTCGGGGCCGAGGTCCGGCGGGTCGGCTTCGCCGGGTGCCCCGGGACCAGCTGGTTCAGCGTCGTGCTGGGTCATGGGACACGCTAATCCGGGCGCTGGCTTCTGTCTACGCGTCCCTAGCTTCTGTCCATGCGCGCGTGTTCCCGCTTAGATTGGTGGCCTGCCCACCGATACACCAACCAGGAGGTCCCGGATGCAGTCCTCACGCGGCCCGATTCGTTGCTTCGCCCTCGCGCTCGCCGCCGTGGTGGCGGCCCCCACCCTGCTGTCCGCGCAGATGGAGACGACCACCCCCCGCGGCGCCGACGAGGGAGACGGCCCTCACGAGCGGTTGATCCTGCGCGGCGCCACGATCATCGACGGCACCGGGGCGCCCCCCATGGGACCGGTCGACATCGTGATCGAGGGCGACCGGATCGTCGAGATCCAGACCGTGGGATACCCCGGTGTGCCGATCAACGAGGAGCGCCGCCCGTCCGGCGCCACCCGGGAGCTGGACATGTCCGGCATGTTCATCATGCCCGGCTTCGTGGACATGCACGCACACACCGGTGGGGCCGGCAAGGCGCCCCAGCCGGAATACGTCTACAAGCTCTGGATGGGCCACGGCATCACCACGTCGCGCGGCGTCGGCCACGGCCCGATGATGTGGGGGCTGCAGGAGAAGGCGCTGGCCGAGCGCAACGAGATCGTCGCCCCGCGCATGTTCACCTACGCCCGCCCGGGCGAGGCCTGGGGCAACGGCCCCGTCGATTCGCCCGAGAAGGCGCGGGAGTGGGTGCGCTGGGCTGCCGAGGTCGATGTGGATGGCGCAAGGATCGACGGCCTCAAGCTCGGCGCGATGGACCCCGACATCATGGCCGCGGTGATCGACGAGGGGCACAAGTACGGTCTTGGCACCGTCGCCCACCTCGGCCAGATGGGCGTGGTGCGCATGACCGCGCTCGACGCCGCCGAGGTCGGCCTCGACATGATGACCCACTACTACGGCCTCATGGAGTCCATGCTGACCGACTTCAGCGTCCAGGACTGGCCGCTGGACTACAACTACCAGGACGAGCAGCACCGCTTCGGCAACGTCGGGCGCCTCTGGAACCAGGCCGCCGAGCCCGGCTCGGAGAAGTGGAACGACTTGATCGACCGCTTCCTGGAGCTCGACTTCGGCCTCGACCCCACCATGACCATCTACGAGGCCAGCCGCGACGTGATGCGCTCCCGCGAGGCCGATTTCCACGAGGAGTACACGCTGCCCAGCCAGTGGGATTTCTACCAGCCATCGAGGATCGCCCACGGCTCGTACTGGTTCTACTGGACCAGCGAGGACGAGTACCACTGGAAGCGCTTCTTCAACAAGTGGATGCACTTCCTCAACGACTACAAGAACGCGGGCGGGCGCGTCACGACTGGATCCGACTCGGGCTTCATCTACAAGCTGTACGGCTTCGACTACATCCGTGAGCTGGAGCTGCTCCGAGAGGCCGGTTTCCACCCCGTCGAGGTGATCCGCTCGGCAACGCTGTTCGGCGCCGAGGAACTCCACGACCCCAAGGGGACATCCATCGACTTCGGCATCCTGCGGCCCGGCCTCAAGGCCGACATGGTCGTGGTCGACGAGAATCCGCTTCAGAACCTCAAGGTCCTGTACGGCAACGGCACCATGAAGCTCAACGACGAGACCGGTGCGGTGGAGCGCATCGGCGGCATCAAGTACACGATCAAGGACGGCATCGTCTACGACGCACAGCAGCTGCTGGCGGACGTGCGCGAAATGGTGCGCAGGGCCAAGGAGGCACGGGCGGTTTCGGACGGGGACCACTGAAGCTCCGGGCCCCTGCCGGCTAACAGGCTTTCGTGATGAAGGGCGGGCGGGATGGTCCGTCGGGCCGGATCATCCTGGGCGACAACCTCCCGGTGCTGCGGGCGATGGAGGGGGGAAGCGTCCAGCTCGTCTGCGTGGATCCTCCCTTCAACACGGGCAGGGCTCAGAGCCGCACACGCATCCGGGTCGAGCGCGACGAGGATGGTGACCGCAGCGGCTTCCAGGGCGCCCGCTACCGCACCACGGTGCTGGGCCGCAGCAGCTACGACGACCGCCACCCTGACTACCTCGCCTTTCTCGAACCCCGGCTGCGGGAGGCGCACAGGGTGCTTGCGCCCACGGGGTCGCTCTTCTTCCACATAGACTACCGCGAAGCGCACTACTGCAAGATCCTGCTCGACGAGATCTTCGGGCGCGCGTCGTTCATGAACGAGATCATCTGGGCGTACGACTACGGGGCGCGTTCGAAGCGGAAGTGGCCGGCCAAGCACGATACGATCTTCTGGTACGCGAGGGATCCGGGCGCGTACACGTTCAACTTCGACGAGATGGACCGGATTCCGTACATGGCGCCGGGGCTGGTCGGGAAGAAGAAGGCCGCGCGCGGCAAGACGCCCACCGATGTGTGGTGGCACACGATCGTGAGTCCGACCGGCGGCGAGAAGACGGGGTACCCCACGCAGAAGCCGCTGGGGGTGCTGGAGCGCATTGTGAAGGTGCACTCGAACCCGGGGGACACGGTGCTTGACTTTTTTGCGGGCAGCGGGACGACCGGGGAGGCGGCGGCGCGTCACGGCAGGGATTTCGTACTGGTCGATTCGAACCCAGAGGCGGCACGGGTGATGGCGAAGAGGCTGGCGCGGTTCGGGGTTGCGTGCGTGGGGTTCGGGCGTGGCGCGGTGGCGAAGGAGGATGCGCCCGGCGACATTGGGGCCGGGCAATTGAAACCGACCCAAGGGTGACACGGAAACCATGGAAGACCAATCGGCGGCAGTCGCTGAGACCTACAGCTTCAGGGATCCGACCGCACTGACGAAGTGGACGCGGGGCGTCCTGTTCGCCTCGGTCGCCGTTGGCTTGTTCTGGACATGGGTGGATTGGACGGCGTATCGGGCGATCGTTCGCGGCGACCCTGTCCCGGACGAGTCGCTGTGGCTGCTCTACTCTCTGCCACTTGCCTTGGCCATTGCGGTACTTGTCCTCACCTGGATCCACCGGGCAAATCACAACGCGCGGGCGCTCGGCGCGTCCGATATGGCGTTCACTCCGGGGTGGGCGATCGGCTGGTACTTCGTGCCGGTTGTCAACCTCTGGAGGCCGTTTCAGGCGATGCGGGAGATCTGGCGGGCGAGCAGCGCCCCGGAGGATTGGCGGCGGCAGCCCGGTTCGCCCCTGCTCGGCTGGTGGTGGGCGCTGTGGATCCTGCCCTTCTTCGTTTTCGACATTGTAGCGTGGGTGGCCGGGTACTTCGAAATGGTGGCGGACCCCGAGGTCTTCGACGCCGCACTCGGTGTCGTCGCCGGCCTGATCGACATCCCCCTGGCGCTGATCCTCATCACGATCATCGGCAGGGTGCACCGGATGCAGATGCGACACTACCGGAGGCAGTCGGCGGCGGGCTGATCCCGGAGTGGCCGTCTCGGGGCCGGGCCCGGGCGGGCGGTCAGGTCCAGGCGGGCCGTCAGGTCCGGGCGGGCGGTCAGTCCGCCGCGCGCAACTCCACGGCCGTCCCGTAGCACATCATTTCGGCGGCGCCCCTGCTGACCTCGGCGGACTGGAAGCGGATGGCCAGAATCCCGTTTGCGCCCAGCGCCTCCGCTTCGGCAACCATGCGATCCACCGCCTGTTCACGCACCTCCGCGAGCAGCTTGGTGTATTCGTGCACCTCGCCACCGGCCAGGTTCCGCAGGCTGGCGATGATGTCGCGACCGATGTGGCGCACCCGCACCGAGCTTCCCCTGACCATTCCCAGCGTTCGCGCGACCCGATACCCGGACACGGCTTCCGTCGTTGCCAGGATCATCGGTGCACGTGCCGGTAGGGGTCCGTGCCGTACTCCTTGTAGCGCTCCCAGATCACGTTGGCCAGCAGCACCAGGATGCCGATCACGATCGCGCCGGTCGAGAGCTTGACCACGATCGCGGACGGCGACCTGACGAACGTCCAGACTCCGTAGGCGAGCCAGGCGACGAATCCGGCCAGAGCCAGCATCCACCCCACCGGCTGCGTGATCCGGTTCCTGATCCGGTCCCATACGGAGTCCCCGGCGTTCGCGGCGAGGGACAGACCGCGAAGGTCCTGCTTCATGGAACGGAAGATCGCGAATTCGCGGCGCAGTTCGCTCGAGGCTTCCAGGCGCCCCTCGATGTCCGCCCTCTCCTCGGGGGTGACCTCGCCATCGAGGAAACGCATGAGTTCCTCGTGGCTTACCTGGTTGGACAGATTTGCGTTCATAGGCTCTTCCGCCTCCAGAGCGACCCGGTGCCCTGGTGCTCCATGGTTATGTTCACGGATACTCCCCCCGTGACTCCCGCAACACGTCCGCCAGCGCCCGCCGCGCGTGAAAAAGCCGGCTGGCCACAGTTCCTTCCGGGATGTTCAGTATCCCGGCGATCTCGCCGTAGCGAAATCCCTCGATTTCCTTCAATACGAGTATCTCGCGGTGATCTTCACTCAGCTTCTCGAGTCCCGACCAGAGCAGCTCCTTCGCGGCCTTCTTCTGGCGCAGGCGCTCGGGCCCCAACTCCGGGTCGGCAGGCTTCATTTCGAGGCGTTCGTCGAGCGCCTCGAGCTGGAAGCGTACCTTGCGGCTTCGTAGCGCATCCCTGCACTGATTGCGCAGAATCTGGAAGAACCAGGGCCCGAACGGTCTCTTGAGGTCGAAACGGGAGAGGGACTTCCATGTCTTTACGAATGCGTCCTGCAATGCGTCTCTGGCATCGTCCGGGTTCCCCATCATGCCGAGGGCAACGCGCATGCCCGGCCTTTCGTAGGCGCGTACGATCGGTTCGAAGAAGCGAGCGTTGCCCGCCTGGCACTTCCGAAGAAGTTCCCGTTCCAGGTCAGGGAGCAAGCTTCCTCCATGTAGGATTCGAATGCACGCAAGCGAATACGCCCGCCATGATCGTAACATTCTAATGGAGACGCACGGCCGGCGTGCACCGGGGGACTGGCGGGCGCTGGCGTCAGGGCTCAGTTTGGCCGTGGCCTTCAACCTTCTCGCACACACACGGGCAATCTCCACGCACACGGGCAATCTCGAATGGACCCTGAATGTACCCGGCGCCGGCGCGCCATCGTCATCGTCGCACTCGTCTCGTCGCTTTCGGCCATTGCGGTGACCCGCGCCACGGCACAGGAAGTGGAGTACCCGGCCGGCTTTGAAGAGGAAGCCACCTACTATGCGGAGGCCCTGGGACCGCTGACCCGCCCGATCACGACCGCGTCGGCGCGTGCGCAGCAGTTCTTCGACCAGGGCGTGCAGATGATGTACGCCTTTACGCCGCTGCGGGCCGCCCGGTCCTTCCGTCAGGCGCAGCGGGAGGACCCGGACTGCGCGATGTGCTTCTGGGGCGAGGCATGGGCGTGGGGACCCTACCTGAACGGACCGATGGGCCCCGACGACGCGCCGCGCGCATACGAGAACATCCGGAAGGCGGCGGACCTGGCCGACGATCACGCCAGCGATGTCGAGAAGGCGCTGATCGAGGCGATGGCGGTCCGTTATACGCGCGAGCACGATGGCGACACCCGGAAGATGCTCGACTCGGCGTACTCGAGAGCGATGGCCGATGTCCACGCGCGCTTTCCGGACGACCTCGATGTCGGAACGCTGTACGGCGAATCCCTGATGCTGCTGGAGCCCAGGCGCGGCCGCTGGGACATCGAGAAGCCGGCGGTCGGGAAGATCCACGGGATCCTCGAGGCCGTTCTGGCCATGGACATTGCGCACCCCGGTGCGTGCCATCTCTACGTGCACGCCACCGAGCCCACGGTCAAGCCGGAAAAGGCGGAAGCGTGCGCGGACCATCTCGGCGCCTCGATCCCGGGAGCGAGCCACATCCAGCACATGCCGTCCCACACCTATAACCGGGTCGGGCGCTGGGGCGACGCCGTGCGTTCCAATCTCGCGGCCTGGCACTCCGACCAGCGCGCCCAGGAAGACGTCGCGTGGGCAATCTACCCGTCGCACAATCTGCACATGCTGCTCTTCGCCGCGTCGATGGACGGACAGGGCGCGATCGCCGTCCAGGCCGCGAGGGACTACGGCAAGATCGTGCCCGGCGGCGCCTTCTACGAGGCCATGACCCTGCTTCGCTTCGGTCGCTTCGACGAGATCCTCGAACTCGACGACCCGCCGGCCGAAGGGATCCAGCGCGGCTTCTGGGACTTCGCCCGGGGCTATGCGTACCTGCGTCACGATGAACCCGGCCGCGCGTCGGTCTACCTGGAAAAGGTTCAGCGCGCAGCCGAGAAGATCCCCGACAACGAGCGTTTCCGGGGTCATTCGGCGGTGGACCTGCTAGGCGTGGTCGCCGGTATCCTGGAAGCCGAGATCCTCCGCCACGAAGGGAACTCCGACAAGGCCATCGAAGTGCTGGAAGCTGCCATCGAGCGCGAAGACGGACTGCGCTACGACGAACCCGAGCCGCTGAACTTCTCGGCGCGCCACTGGCTCGGCGATCTGCTCCTGGAATCGGAGCGCTACAGGGAAGCGGAAGCCGTTTTCCGGGCGGCGCTGGAGGACCACCCGATGAATGGCTGGTCCCTGTTCGGGCTGGAGGCGGCGCTGCGGGCGCAGGGGCAGGATGCCAGGGCCGGGGAGGTGAACGCGCTGTTCCAAGGTGCCTGGGCCAGATCGGACACCTGGATCACGGGGCCGATCTTCCAGTAGCCGGGTCGATCTCCTTGTCGGGAGTCGCGTAACGTCCTGTTACAACATGCTTTAGGCAGACATCGACGCGGTCTTGCCGCGCGCGTGATCTACTTGACTCGCGCGACGCCCTCCGATAGCTTTTCAGTCCCTAATCAATAATCATTCTTATTATGGATAAAACTGGAGTCTTCGGATGGACGATTCGCCAATCCTTGACGTGGCCGCCCTCAGGGCCGGGGTCGCGGACGGGGATCTCGGTATTCTGAAGGGCGTCGACCTCACGATCAGGCCGGGTGAGATCCACGCGATCATGGGTCCGAACGGATCCGGCAAGAGTACTCTGGCCAAGGTGGTCGCGGGTCATCCGGCGTATGAGGCCACCGGTGGATCGGTGACCTTCGCCGGAGAGGATCTGCTCGAGATGGAACCGGACGAGCGTGCCCTGGCGGGCGTGTTCATGGCGTTTCAGTACCCGGTGGAGATTCCCGGTGTGTCCATCGCCAACTTCCTGCGCACCGCTCTGCAGGCGCGGCTCGAAGACGACGAGGAGCTGGATCTCTTCGACTTCCAGGAGCTGCTCATGGAGCGGATGGAGCTGCTGGAAATGAACCCCTCGTTCGCGCAGCGTCCCGTGAACGAAGGCTTCAGCGGGGGCGAGAAGAAGCGCAACGAGATTCTGCAGATGGCGGTCCTGAAGCCGGCTCTCGCGGTAATGGACGAGACGGACTCGGGGCTGGACATCGACGCGCTCAAGATCGTTGCCAACGGCGTGAACGTCCTGAAGGGCGAGAACCCCGGCATGTCCGTGCTGCTGATCACGCACTACCAGAGGATCCTGAACCACATCACCCCCGACGTGGTGCACGTCATGGTCGACGGCAGGATCGTGGAATCGGGCGGGCCGGAAGTCGCGCTGGAGCTTGAGGCGCGTGGCTATGAGGAATACCGGAAGGCCCACGCGGCCTGATCGCGACCGCGGACTCGCGGAGGAAACCAGATGCCTAGCAATGAAGTGATCCAGGGCCTCGGACTGGACGATTACAAGTTTGGCTTCGTGACGGACTCGGAGCCGGTCTTCCGTACGCGTCCCGGGCTCGACGCAGGGATCGTCGAGCAGATTTCGGCGCGCAAGGACGAACCCGAGTGGATGCTCAAGCGCCGCCTGAAGGCGCTCCGGATCTACGAATCGAAGCCCATGCCGCAGTGGGGCGGCGACCTGTCCGAGCTCGAAGAGACCCTGAGGCAGACCTACTTCTACGTAAAGCCCCAGGAGCAGATGGAGCGGTCCTGGGACGACGTGCCGGAGAACATCAAGCAGACGTTCGAGCGGCTGGGCATCCCCGAGGCGGAGCGGAAGCTTCTGGCCGGCGTCGGCGCCCAGTACGACTCCGAGATGGTCTATCACTCGCTGAAGGAGGAGTGGGAATCGAAGGGCGTTATCTTCGACTCGATCGAAGACGGCCTGAAGAACCACCCTGAGCTGTTCAGGCAGCACTTCGGCACTGTGATCCCGGCGGCCGACAACAAGTTCGCGGCTCTCAACTCCGCGGTTTGGTCCGGCGGATCCTTCGTGTACATCCCGCCCGGTGTGGAGCTGGAGACACCGCTGCAGGCGTACTTCCGGGTCAACCAGGAGCGGCTCGGACAGTTCGAGCGCACGCTCATCATCGCCGGCGAGGGATCGCGCGCGCACTACATCGAGGGATGCACCGCACCGGTCTACTCGACCGACTCCTTCCACTCGGGCGTGATCGAGATCGTCGTCAACCGCGACGCCTACTTCCGCTACACGACCATCCAGAACTGGTCGAACAACATGTACAACCTGGTGACCCAGCGGGCGCTGGTTCATCGGGGTGCGCACATGGAATGGCTCGATGGGAACCTGGGGTCGAAACTGACCATGAAGTACCCGTCGTGCTATCTGGTGGGCGAGGGCGCGCACGGTGACATTCTCTCGATTGCGTACGCCGGCGACGAGCAGCACCAGGACACGGGTGGCAAGGTCATTCACGTGGCGCCCAACACGTCGTCGAGCATCGTGTCGAAGTCGATCTCGAAGGGAACGGGACGCTCCTCGTACCGCGGGCTGTGCAAGGTGTACGACGGGGCCACCAACGCCAGGTCGAACGTGGAGTGCGACGCGCTTCTGATCAACGAGACGTCGCGTACCGACACCTTCCCCTATATCGAGATCGACGAGAAGTCGGCAACGGTGGGCCACGAGGCGACCGTGTCGAAGGTCGGCGACGAGCAGCTCTTCTACCTGATGAGCCGGGGCATGGACGAGGCCGAAGCCATGGCGCTGATCGTGCGCGGCTTCATCGAGCCCATCGCGAAGGAGTTGCCGCTCGAGTACGCGGTCGAGCTTAATCGGCTGATCGAACTCGAGATGGAAGGGAGCGTGGGGTGAGCCACACCGCTGTTGTGCGCAAACGGTCGCGCCCCGGTATCGGCCGGGCAGCCGTCGCCGAGACGGGTGCCGCGGATCCCGCGTGGCTCAGGGCCCGGCGGGACGAGGCGTGGGCCCATTTCAGCGCCACCCCGATGCCTTCGACGCGCTCTGAGGAATGGCGCTACACGGACCTCGGGCGAACGCTGCATCTCGATCAGCTCGCGTTGGCGAACGGCGACCGTCCAACCGGCGCCGGGGCGGGCCCCGCTCTGCCGGACGCGCCGGGGACCGTTCTCCCGGACGTCTTGCGCCGCGCGATGGCTCAGGACCGGGACAGCGCAGGCCGCATCGTGGATGTGGACGGCAGGGTGGTTTCCGTGGAACTGCAGGACACGCTGGCCCGGCAGGGCGTCGTGCTGGCGTCCCTGAGCGAAGCCGCCCGCGACGGTGACGATACGGTGCAAAGGCTCCTGGCCACCGAGGCCGTCCCGGCTTCCGACGGCAAGTTTCCGGCGCTCAACGCCGCGCTGTGGAGCGACGGGGTGTTCCTGCGGATCCCCAGGGGAGTCCGTGTCGAGCGCCCCATCCGGCTCAGCCGCTGGGTGTCGCGTCCGGGACACGCCACATTCACCCGCATTCTCATCGTGGCCGAGGAGATGAGCCAGCTCTCGTTCGTCGACGAAATCCTCTCGCCCGACTTCGAGGAGACGACACTCGTCAACACGGCGGTCGAGCTCTTTTCGCGGGGTGGCGCGCAGGTACAGTACGTCTCGCTTCAGCGCATGGGGCGCGGCGGCTTCTACCTGGCCAACCAGCGCACGCTCGCCGAGCGGGACTCCAGGCTCGATACGCTCAACGTCGCTCTGGGCGGTTCGGTCGGCAGGGTCGACCTCAACGCCCGTCTCCTCGGCCCAGGTGCCAACAGCGACATGCTCGGACTCTACTTCGGAGACGCCGACCAGCACTTCGACTTCAACACCAGTCAGGATCACCTGTCGCCCAATGCGCACAGCGACCTGCTCTACAAGGGAGCCCTGGACGGCTCGGCCCGCGGCATCTTCCGGGGCGTCATCCGGGTCCACGAGGGCGCCCAGGGCACCGACGCATACCAGACCAACCGGAACCTGATCCTCTCCGACGAAGCGATCGCTACATCGTTGCCGAATCTGGAGATCGAGGCCGACGACGTTCGCTGTTCCCACGGTGCGACGGTCGGCCAGCTCGACGCCGAGGCGCTCTTCTATCTCATGAGCCGGGGACTGCGGAGGGGTCAGGCCGAGCGGCTGGTTGTGCTGGGATTCCTGGGCGAAGTGCTGTCGCGGTTGCCGCTGGGCGGAGTCGCGGAGAAGGTGACGAACGCCATTGTGGCAAAGCTCCGGCATGGCTAGGCGGCACGCCACCGGTTCGCAGCCCGCGTGGGTGCGCGTCGCGACGGCTGCCGAAGTGCCACCCGACAGTTTGTGGGCTGTCTCGACCGACCGGGGTCCGGTCGTCCTGGCAAGATTGGAAGACGACATCTACGCGCTCGAGGACCGGTGCTCCCACCAGGACTACCCGCTGTCCGCCGGGGAGCTGGACGACGGAGAGCTCGAGTGCACGTTTCACGGCGCTCGATTCGACGTCTGCACCGGCCGCGCGACGCAGCTCCCGGCGGTCGTCCCGGTGCGGACCTTTCCAGTGGAAGTGCGCGATGGCGAGGTGTTCATACGGCTCGACTGACCGTCCCGCTCTGGATGTCGCCGCCATCCGCGAGGACTTTCCGATTCTCGACCAGGTAGTCGACGGCAAGCCCCTCGTCTACCTGGACAACGCCGCCTCGTCCCAGAAGCCGCGTCAGGTCATCGACGCGATCAGCACGTACTACCTGCGGGATCACGCCAACGTCCACCGGGGCGTCCACGAACTCGCCCGCAGGGCGACGGAGGCGTACGAAGACAGCCGCGCCCGCGTCGCCCGCTGGCTCAACGCCGCCGACGCCCACGAGATCGTGTGGACTCGGGGAACGAGCGAGGCGCTCAACCTGGTGGCGTTCTCGATCGGGCAGGCAAGGGTCGGGCACGGGGACGAAATCGTCATCTCGGCGATGGAGCACCACTCCAACCTGGTGCCATGGCAGCTGCTGGCCGAGCGCAACGGCGCGAAGCTGCGCTTCGTCGAACTGACCGACGACGGTCACCTCGATCTGGACCAGCTGCGCGAACTGCTCGGCGTCCGCACCAGGGTCGTCGCGCTCCCCCACGTGTCCAACGCGCTGGGCACGATCAACCCGGTGCGGGAAATCGCCGAAGTCGTACGTAGCCGCAGCAACGCCGTCTACGTTCTGGACGGTGCGCAGGGTGCCGCCCACCTCGACGTCGACGTGCTGTCGCTGGGCTGCGACTTCTACGCCTTTTCGGGACACAAGATGTGCGGTCCGACCGGCATGGGGGCGCTGTGGGGCAGGAAGGCGCTGCTCGAGGAGATGCCACCCTATCAGGGCGGCGGCGAGATGATCGAGCACGTCTACCGGGATCACAGCACCTGGGCCGAGGTACCGCACAAGTTCGAGGCCGGCACGCCCAACATCGCGGGCGCGGTGGGGATGGCCGCCGCGGTCCGGTACCTCGACGGCGTGGGCCGTGCCGCCATTCACGCGCACGAGATGTCCCTCACCCGCCGGGCCATGGACCGGTTGGCCGGGGTTGAGGGGATTCGGATCTTCGGACCCCCGAACCCGGCGGAGCGCGCCGGCGTGGTGCCGTTCGTGATCGAGGGCACGTCGGCCCAGGACGTAGCCACCATGCTGGACGCACAGGGAATCGCGGTGCGGGCCGGTCACCATTGCGCGCAACTGGTGGTCGACCGCTTCGGCGTCTCGGCCACGACCCGGGCATCGTTCTACCTGTACAACACCGTCGAAGAGGTCGAGCGATTCGTCGAGGGCGTCCACACGGCCCGGGCTGTCCTGCTCGGCTGATTCGCTACCTTTGAGAGGAGTTGCCGGGCAGATTCGCGATCGCGGCACCGCCCGGCACGAACAGCTACGGACAGAAAGGACGGACCCCTTGTTAAATCGACTCGGAATCACGGTTTTGCTTGCACCCGCGGCCATGGTCCTCGCAGCTGCCTGCGGCGGCGACCGGGCGGAAGAGGCTCCAGAGCCCGACCCCTACATCTCGACCGAAAACCCGCGTGAGCAACTGACCGAAATCGACTACGGCGATCTGGACCCGTCCCAGATCGGCCTCAACACGCCCTGGGGGCGGAACATCGTATCGAAAGACGCCGACCCGGACCGGCAACCTGCGACGCTCACGGCGGTTACAACCCATGACGCGGAGGGCTACGACCGGGTCGTCTTCACCTTCGACTCGCATATTCCCGGCTTCCGCGTGGCGATGGGGACCGAGGGCGGCGGCGGGTGCGACGGCACGGGCGATGCAGCCGACACGCCCGCGCACCTGGCAGTGGAACTGCGCGGCGCGCGCGCCAACCGGGACGGTAGCGCCACCGTTGCGGATGCAAGCCGGACCCTGGACTTCCCCACGCTGGCGACGGCGGCGCAGACCTGCGACGAAACCGAAACGGTACGGTGGCTGCTGGGCACGACCGGCGAGGTGGACTACCGAATCATGGAAACCCTGGGAGAGCCGCGTCTGGTCGTCGACCTGCGACACCCGTAACATGCAGTGACCATGAGACATGCCCGTACCTTACCGACGCTGGTGACTGGCGTGTGGCTTGCGGCCTGCGGCGACGCCGACAGCGACGGGGTGACGCCGGAGCCCGTCGACACAACGCCGGTCAGGCCAACGGGTAACGGGGCAAGGTGCGTTGACGGCAGGGCCCGGGACTTCCCCTGCAGTCACATCGACCTCGTTTCGCAGTTGGCAAAGCCCGAGATCAAGGCGGTGGAAGGTTTCGTCACCGACATCTGGGGCTGGACCGACCCCGTCACCCGGACCGAGTGGGCAGTTGTCGGCCATTCCGGCGGGACTTCCTTCGTCAGCCTGAAGGATCCGGAGTTCCCGTTCTTCGCGGGCATTCTGCCGCTGACGGCCGGGGCTACAATCAGTACCTGGCGGGACATCAAGGTGTACCGGGACCATGCGTTCATCGTGGCCGACGGAGCGGGCGAACACGGGATGCAGGTCTTCGATCTGACCCAGCTGCGCTCGTTGACCAATCCACCGGTGACCTTTACGGCGACGACGACCTACTCCAGAATCCACAGCGCCCACAACATCGTGATCAACGAGGAGACCGGCTTCGCCTATTCGGTCGGGGGCAACGGCGGCGGCGACACCTGTGGAGGCGGCCTGCACATGATCAACATCCGCGCACCCGCCGATCCGCAGTTCGCCGGGTGCTTCGCGGACGTCACCACCGGGCACCAGGGCACCGGCTATACCCACGACGCGATGTGCATCGTCTACCGCGGCCCCGACGCGGAGCACCGCGGTCGTGAAGTCTGCTTCGGGTCGAACGAGACGCGGCTCAGCATTGCCGACGTGACCGACAAGGAGGAGCCACTCGCACTGGCGTCCGTATCCTACCCGGCCGTAGCCTATGCCCATCAGGGCTGGATCGATGAGGCTCACGAGTATTTCTACATGAACGACGAGTTCGACGAGTTCGCATCGCAGGGTGCCACGCGGACGCTCGTCTGGGATGTAAGAGACCTCGACGATCCCATCATCGTGAAGGAGTTCATGAGCGAAACCCAGGCCACCGATCACAACCTGTACATCGTCGGCAATCTGATGTACCAGTCCAACTACAGGGTCGGCTTGCGGATCCTGGATATCTCGGACCGCGAGAATCCGAGAGAGATCGCCTTCTTCGACACCGAGCCCACCGGCGAGGACGTCGCGGGGACGATAGGATCGTGGTCGAACTACCCCTTCTTCGGCAGCGGACTGATCGCCGTCACATCGATGGACCATGGCGTCCTGTTCGTTCGGCGGACCGGGGGAAGTTGATGGTCTTCCGGTGGATACCCGGTCGAGTTGACCGGGTGCCTGCGCCTGGAGCGGCACTGCTCCTCGGGCTGCTCGCCGCGTGTACGCCTGACCGCCCGCAGGCGGATCTGCTTCTGGTCGGCGGCTCGGTGCTCGACGGGTCCGGCGGCGAGGCTGTGTTGGCGGATGTTGCGGTCATTGGTGACCGCATCGGGTTCGTGGGTGACGCCCGCGCGGAAGGCCTGACCGCGACGGACACGGTCAACGTCGCCGGCATGGTCGTGACCCCGGGGTTCATCGACATGCACTCCCACGCCGAGCTGGACTCCGACCACGGGCGCGACGCCCGGGCGTTCCTCTACCAGGGAATCACCACGGTCGCGCTTGGTCTGGACGGTGCCGGCCAGCCCGAGGTGGCGGACCGCCTGGCCGCCTGGACATTCGACGGAATCGGCGTGAATGCGTTTCTCTTCGTCGGGCACAACGCGGTGCGCCCCCGGGTGATGGGGATGCAGGACGGGAAACCCTCACCGCAGGAACTGGACGAGATGCGCGCCCTTGTCCGCCAGGGCATGGACGAGGGCGCCCATGGTCTCTCCTCGGGACTCTTCTATCTGCCGGGGAACTATGCGGAAACGGAAGAGTTGATCGAGCTGAATCGCGTGGCCGCCGAGTACGACGGCGCCATTTACGACACCCATGACCGGGATCTCGGCGCGGCCTACCCCCCGTTCGGCTACCTCGAATCGATCGCGGAAGGGATTCGCATCGGGGAGGAAGCCGGCACGAAGGTCATTTTCAGCCATTTCAACGCCCAGGGCGCGCAAAACTACGGTCGGGCCCCGGAGGGGGCCGCGCTGATCGAGGCCGCACGGGCCCGGGGCGTCGAGGTGGCGGGCGCCCACCACTCATACACCGCGACACAATCCAATCTGCGCTCCTATACGGTTCCCGGCTGGGCCGTTGTCGGCGGGGATACGGCCATGGTGCGGCGATTCGACGATCCCGACACGGTTGCCGTCATCGACCGCCAGACGCGAGAAATGCTGGCGATCCGCGGTGGTGCGGAGCGGCTTCTCTTCGCCGACCGGCGCCCCGGTCTGAACGGGCGGACGCTGCAGGACGTTGCGGACAAATGGGGGATGCCCGCGCCCGCCGCCGCCAGGCGCATTCTGCGGGAAGGGAACGCGGCCGTCATGAATCTCGGACTCTACGATGTCGAGAACGTGCGCTATCTGGCCCAGCTCGACTGGATGATGACGTGCACGGACGGGCGCGACCCCGGCCCGGCCCGCCCCGTCACCCATCCCCGCGCGTTCGGGTCGTTCACGAAGAAGATCCGCGACCTGGTGCTCGACGAGCAGCTGATCACGCTGCCGCACGCGATCCGCTCCATGACCGGTCTCGCGGCGGACTTTCTCGGCTGGCCCGACCGCGGCTACCTGCGCGAGGGCTACGCGGCCGACATCACCGTGCTCGACCTGGATGCGGTCGAGGATCTGGCGACCTACGAGAACCCCCATCAGTACTCTCGCGGCACCGTCCATGTGCTCGTGAACGGAGTGTTCACCATCCGGGACGGCGAGGCCACCATGGCGCTTCCGGGGCGTGCGCTCGTGCGGGGCGGCGGCGCGTTCGATGCCGGGTAGCGGCGACGGGCGACGGCAGCGCGAGGTCCTCGCTTCGCGCGACGGGCGCGTTCTTGTCCTCACGCTGAACCGCCCTCACCGCCTCAATGCGGTGAACCTGCCCCTGTACGAGCAGCTGATCGCGCAGCTTGAGGCCGCCGCGACCAACCCGGAGGTGCGGTGCGTGGTCCTCACCGGGACCGGCCGTGCCTTCTCGGCGGGCGCCGACCTCAAGGAGCACCGCGACGCGCCACCGCCGCCGGAAGAGCGTGCCCGCTACATCCGCGCCGGACAGAGGGTCAACCACCTGATCCAGACGATCGGCACCCCGGTCGTCGCGGCCGTGAACGGGCACGCGATCGGAGCCGGGCTCGAGATCGTGCTGTCCGCGGACCTTGCCGTCGTGGCCAACGACGCCAGGCTGCGGCTCCCCGAAGTCGCGCTCGGCACGTTCGTGGGCGGCGGCGCAGTGTACACCCTTGCCCAGAGGGCGGGTGTGCTCAGGGCCCGCGAGCTCATCTACATGGGTGACTTCTTCTCGGGCGCCGACGCCGCGGCGATGGGTGTGGTGAACCGTGCCGCGCCCGCAGCGGACGTGGTGCCCGTCGCGATGCGCTGGGCCGCTCGGCTGGCGCGCCGCGCGCCGATCCCCCTTGCCGCGGCGAAGCGGCTGATGGGTTCCGCGCCGGAAATGTCCCGCGAAGAGGCGCTGGAACGCGAACGCGAAGTTCTGGAGGCCGTCTTCGACACCGAGGACTGGGCCGAGGGGCTGGCCGCGTTCCACGGTGGCCGGAAACCCGACTTCCAAGGGAGATGACGCTCGAACGCATCTTCGAGCCGCGCTCGATCGTGGTGGTGGGTGCTAGCACCCATCCCGCCAAACGCGGGTACCAGATCCTCCGCGCGCTGGGTGAATCCGGTTACGGGGGTCGCGTGCACGCGGTCAACCCGGCCGGAGGCAGTCTGCTCGGGCACACGCTCCTGCGCTCGCTCGACGAGCTCCCCGAAGGGGTCGATCTCGCCGTTCTCTGCACACCGGCCAGGACCACGCCCGGACTGGTTCGCGCCTGCGGCGAGAGGGGGGTCGGCGGCGCCGTGGTGCTGGCCGTCGGCTTCGGGGAAGCTGGCCCGGAAGGCGCGCAGCTCGAGGCCGAGCTGGCCGAGGCCGGACGCGCCGCGCATGTCCGCGTGATCGGGCCCAACACCTCCGGACTGCTCAACCTGCCCAGCGGGATCAACCTGATCGGAGCACGGCGCGTGCGGCCCGGGGGAGTTGCCCTCCTCGTGCAGTCGGGGAACATCGCGCTGGGCCTCATGAACGAGATCACCGGACGCTCGGCGCTGGGCATCTCGATCTGCTGCGGCCTCGGGAACGAGGTCGACGTCGGCTTCGGAGAAGTCCTCGAGTATCTGGGGGGACACGACGGGACGACCGGGGTGATCGCCCACATCGAGGGCTGCAAGGACGCGCGCGCACTGCTGGACGCGGCCGCGACGGTGACGCGGCGCAAGCCGGTGGTCGTCGTAAAGTCGGGGCGCACCGCCGCGGGCGCAGAGGCGGCGGTCTCCCACACCGGGGCCGTCGCCGGACCCTACGACCGCCTCCGCGCGGGGCTCGCGCAGGCCGGCGTGGTCGAAGTCGTACGGACCGATGAACTGTCCCATATCGCCGAGACCCTGGTTACCCAGGTATCCGGTCCGGCGGACGGCGGGATTGCCATCCTTTCGGACGGCGGCGGACAGAACACGCTTGCCATCGACTTTCTTCACGAACTGGGGGCGACCCTGGCGCACCTGGGCGAAGCCACCACGTCCGCGCTGCGAACCCGACTCGGCCCCGCGGCCGCCGTGCGGAACCCGGTGGACGTGGCCGGTGCCGCGGACGCCGACCCGGGCGCCTTCCTGCACGCTTTGGAGGCCCTCACCGACGATCCGGCGGTGGGCATCGTGCTGGTTGTCGGCCTCTTTGGCGGCTACGGCATCCGCTTCTCGGAAGAGCTTGTCGGGGTCGAGGCCGAAACAGCGGCCGCCATGGCGGCCAGGATGCGGGCCGCGGGCAAGGGGCTTGTGGTGCAGTCCCTCTATGCGGCACGGGACAGCGTGCCGTTGGACGCGTTCCGCCAGGGCAGCGTGCCGGTGATCGAATCCCTCGAAGTCGCATGCCGCGCGGCCACGGAGTTGCAGCGCCGGGGCTCGAGACTGGCACGCCCGGATTCCTCCCCCGCCTCTCCGCCGCCGACAGCCAAATCCCTATTAATCGCACCGGACGATCATTACGCGATCATCGCCGCCCGTTCCGAAGGGCGCGTCACGCTCACCGAACCCGAGGCGCGCGCGATTCTCGGCGACTCCGGCCTCCGTTTCGGCACTGCCGAGATCGTCAGGTCCGGCGACGAGGCGTTGCAGGAAGCGGTTCGGGCCCCGCACCGCATCGCGCTGAAGCTCCTCTCGAAACACATCACACACAAGACCGAAGCCCAGGGCGTCGTCCTCGACATCGCCACCCCGGACGAAGCCCGCATCGCGTTCCAGAGAATCGTCTCGGGCGCACGCAGTCATGCCCGTGCGCACGGTCTTCCCGATGAAGAGTACGCGGCGCTGGCGTCACCCATGTATCCCCAGCCGGTCGCCGAATTCCTGGTCGGCGCCTGCCGGGACAGCCAGCTGGGACCCGTGCTCACCCTTGGCGCCGGCGGCGTCTGGGTGGAGGTCTTTCGCGACGTCGCGCACAGGATGCTGCCCGTGAGCGACGCCGAGATCGCGTCGATGATCGCGGAGCTCAAGGCGAGCGCCCTGCTCGCCGGCACGCGTGGGCGGCCCCGTGTGCACACCGAGCCGATCGTCGCCGCCGCAGTGGCCGTTGCGCACAGCCTGCTCAAGTGGCGGGACATCGCCGAACTCGAGGTCAACCCGCTGTTCGTCTACGAAGACCATGTGATCCCGGTCGACGCGCGGGTCGTGCTGGTGGATCCTACGGCTGCAGCACCACTTTAACCGCCTTGCTGCGGCGATGGTCGAACGCGGCGCGCAGCGCGTCACGGTACTGGGCCAGGGGGAAGACGTGCGTCACCAGGTCCTGCAACACCCCGTTGCCCGCCAGGAGATCCTCCGTCATCCTCTCGAGCGTCACCTCGAAAGTGTGCCGGCGGCGTCCCCGCCACTCCTCGACGCCGTACCCCACGTAGCCCTGCACCCGGAGCTCCTTCGCCCACAGGAACGTCAGGTCCAGCTTGCGCAGTTGGCCCGCGCACCCCAGCAGCACGATCCGGCCGCACGCCGACGCAAACCGGAGCGACTGTGCCATGCTGGAACGGGATCCCACACAGTCGAAGATCATGCGAAAGCCCCCGCCGGCGTAGACCTCGTCGCCGACGACCGGCATGTAGGCGCTCGCACCGGTGTCGATCAGGGCCTGGCGCGCCTCGTCACCCGGCGTTACCACCTCATCGGCGCCCAGCCCCCTCGCCAGCGCGACCTCATGCGGCCGCTTCGCCTGCGCCACGAGGTAGCCGGTGTAGCCGAGCGTGCGCAGTGCCCAGATCGTCGCAAAGGCGATCGTACCGCTTCCGATCACCAGTACGGGACCGCGCGAGTGCACCGCACCGCTTCTCAGCACCCCATGCACGCCGATTGAAAAGGGTTCGGCGAGCACGGCGACCCGGTCGGGCACACCGTCCGGGACCGGGAAGACCTGTCGCTGGTGCGCGACCATCTGCTCGCCCCAGCCGCCGGGCAGATCGCGATGGTATCCGATGGTAAGCCCCGGCGCCAGACCGTTCGGAGTCAGTGGCAAGGGGCCCTCGTCTCCCGACTGCTCGCAGGTGGAGTGTTGTCCTTCAGTGCACGGCAGGCACCACGACTCCTCCTTCCAGCCACGAGACTCGCAGTGGAGCATGGGGTCCACGACAACCCGCTGGCCCGGCTCCAGGCGCGAGACCGCGGATCCCGTCTCCGCGACGCGTCCCAGGACCTCGTGCCCCAACACCGCCGGGAACGACCCGAAGGGCTCCATGGCCGGGCTGGACTTGTAGGAGATGTTCCCCAGATCGCTCCCGCAGATGCCGCACAACTCGACATCGATCCGGACCCAGTCGTCGCCGGGGAGGGCCGGTGCGGGCCGGTCGGCCAGCCGGACGCCGGAAGGGCCGCCGTACACGAAGAGATCGCTGAGACGGCCGAGACTGCGGGTGAGGATGAACCCGGGGATCGTTACCTTGAATTCGACTGCTTGCACAGGGATGTCCGTTCGTGGGGCGCAGGATTGATAAAGTAAACAGACGTGGGTCGAGGTCACCAATGAAGACTGCCGTCGTTGCCGGTTGCCGCACCCCGTTCACCAGGGCGGGCACGCATTTCGCGCGTCTGACCGCAATCGAACTCGGCCGCCACGCGGTGACCGAGTTGCTGGCGCGCACCCGGATTGAACCCGGCCTGGTAGACCAGCTCATCTATGGTACGGTCATCCACGACCCCCAGGCCCCGAATATCGCCCGTGAAGTCGGGTTGGCCACGCTGCCGAAGGACGTTCCCGCCACGACCGTGTCGCGGGCGTGTGCGTCGGCCAACCAGGCCATCTCCGACGGCGTGAACCTTATCGAAGCCGGCGTCGCCGATGTCGTCGTCGCGGGCGGTGCCGAATGCCTGTCCCGAATCCCCATTCTCGCGTCCGATCGCCTTGCCCGAATATTGGTGTCGGCCAGCAGGGCGAAAAGCCTGCCGGCCCGGCTCCGCGCGTTCACCGCGCTGCGCCCGCGCGACCTGGTCCCGGTGGCACCCGCGATCGCCGAGTACTCGACCGGCGAGACCATGGGCGCTGCGGCCGAGCGCATGGCCAAGGAGAACGGGATCGCCCGCGAGGACCAGGACCAATGGGCGCTCGAGTCGCACCGCAAGGCGCACGCCGGGGCCGACGACGGGCGGCTTGTCGCGGAGATCGCCCCGGTGTACGTGCCGCCGCGCTACGACAACGTCGTGGAACGGGACACCGGCATCCGGCCGGACACCTCCATGGAGGCGCTGGCCGCACTCCGTCCCGTGTTCGATCGCAGGTTCGGTTCGGTTACCGCGGGCACCTCGTCACCCCTGACCGACGGGGCCTCGGCCGTCCTGCTCATGTCGTCCGCGCGAGCGCGAGAGCTGCAGCTGGAGCCGCTCGGATACGTGCGCAGCTACGCGTTCTCGGCCCTCGATCCGGGCGCGCAACTGCTCCAGGGACCCGCCTACGCGGCCCCCATCGCCCTCGACCGGGCCGGACTCACCATGGCCGACATCGACCTTCTGGAGATGCACGAGGCGTTCGCCGCCCAGGTGCTTTCCAACCTGCAGGCCTGGGATTCCGATGCCTTCGGTCGTGACGAACTCGGTCGGTCGGGCCGGCTGGGCCACCCCGACCGGGACGCGATCAACGTCATGGGCGGCTCGATCGCGATCGGTCACCCCTTCGGCGCGACCGGCGGACGCCTGACCGTCACGTTGCTGAACGAACTGAGGCGGCGAGACGGCCAGTTCGGCATGGTCACCGTGTGCGCGGCCGGCGGGATGGGCTTCGCGATGGTCCTGGAGCGGGCGTAGTAGCAGCCCGCGACCAGGGCCGCCCGAGCGCCGGGAGCGGCAGGTCGCCGCGCCTATCCGCGGGCGCGCAAGCGGGGCTCGATACGACCGACCAGCCTGCGCGGGAAGCGCGATCCGACGTACACCTGCTTCCCGCTCCGCAGGACCACGCGCACCGCCTGGTTGCCCCGGATCGCCCACGCGGTCTTTCGGCCCGTCGGGCGAATCCCCCATCCGCCGAATTCGCGGATCGGGCGGTAGGTGACCGCTTCCACGGACTCCATGTCCCCGTATCGGACCCGCTTCCGGACCAGGTGGAGCGGTCCGAACGCTATGAAGAGGTGGGCGGCGCGGACTTCCACGTCGAAGCGCAGGAAACACAGCGTCATCAGCAGCGGAAACAGCAGCACGGCCCCCAGAGTGAGAGCCGTCGCCGTCGTGCTCAGGGTTTCGCGGCCCGCGCCGTTGATGGTCGCGGCGGCGGCCCCCAGGCACGCGCCCCAGACCAGGATCCACACCCACGCCGGTGCCCAGGTTCGCTCGCGGTACGCGCCACGTTCATGCTTCATTGCCAGGTCAGCTCCTCCAGGGCGCTTCTGACGTACACGGGCACCATCGCCCGCCGCCATTCGGCATCCACGATCAGGTTTTCCAGGGGGCGGCACTGCGCCCGGGCCCGCTCCGCCAGTGCTTCGATCATCACGTCGTCGAGCGGCCGGCCGACGGCGACTTCCGGCCATCCAGCCAGCACCCGTGGACGCGCGCCGAGCGCGGAGACGACGCCGGTGAGCCCCTTCACGGTCCCCGACTCCTCGAAGTCTGCCGCCACAGCCACCGAGAGGAGCGGGAAGTCGATCGAGTTGCGCTGGCGCAGCTTTCTGTATGCGCTGCGCCGGCCGGGCACGATCGGAATGGTGATGCAGGTGAGGATTTCGTCGGCGGTACGGCGCGTGTTCCAGATGCCGTCGGTCACGAAAAACTCCGAAGCGCGGACGACCCTGGTCCCGTTCGGGCCTGCCAGGCTGAAGCTCGCGCCGAGCGCGATCAGGTTGGGCGGCGTGTCGGCCGAGTGCGCGGCCACGCACTTTCTGCCGACTTTGGTCACGTGGCAGACGGTCCCGTCCTTCTTGAGACAGTATCCGAGTGCACCGCGCCAGAACCGCGTCTGGTTGTAGTAGGTGCAACGCGTGTCGAGGCAGACGTTGCCGCCGATCGTCCCCATGTTTCGCAGCTGCGGGCCGGCAACGAGCCCCGCCGCTTCCGCCAGGCCGGGAAAGTGCCGTCGCACCAGCGGGTTGGCGGCGACGTCCGCGAGCGTTTCAAGCGCGCCGATTCGCAGCGCCACATCCGGCGGCCCGAACGCACCGCTGCCCGCTCCGTTGCTGCCCGCCCCGTTGCCGGCCCCGCCCGCCTGTTCCACGACCTCGATTCCGCGCATGGCGCCGATGCCGTTCAGCGACACCAGGTGCGCCGGCGTGAAGAGCCGGTGCTTCATGTTGGGCATCAGGTCGGTGCCCCCGGCGATGGGCATCGCGTCCGAGCCGAACTCGGCCAGCAGGGCCAGGGCCTCGTCCACCGTGCCGGGGCGGTGATAGCGGAAGGGCGGCAAACGGAGCATGGTCCGACTCTATCTCCCCGGCGCGAGGGGACGCGCAACCATGATCCCGTCCTGGCCGTCCATCCGCCGGATCCGCTCGGCCAGGGTCTCGTCGCTGATCTGCACGTGTGAGCCCACCAGGGGCGCGTGGAGAAGCCTCAACTCACCGTCCCGCCACAGCGCGATCCCGGTGTGCGCGACGTCGAGCCCCGGAACCGTGCTCGTCGCGGCGATGATGTCGCCGTCGCGGATCATGTGAGCCTTCGCAGCGATCTCTTCCTGGGGAATGTAGAACCGGTCCACCGCGCTGATCCTCGTCTCGGTCCGCGCGACCTCGGCCAGGACATCCGCGTCGGCTAGCTGGCGGTACGCGTCCGGGTGGGTGGACATGAACTCGATCGCCGAGCCGTCCGCCACGCCGCCCAGCTCGCGCGACAGCGACGTCACCAGCCCCGCGGCCTCGTTGTCGGCGATCCACTCGCTGAAGTAGTGGAGACGGCTGGGGTATCCGTCCAGCACGCCCTCGCGGTAGCGGACCAGGGTGAGTTCGTCCCGGAAGACGGTCTTGAAGGCGTCGCCGGCCGGCGCCTTCCACGCCAGTCGCGCGATCACCAGGGCGTTCTCCACAAAGGTCACGCAGTCGAGCGCTTCCAGGTTGACGACGAGGCGCTCGGGCCCCGCGACTTCCAGTGTGTGCGGCCGATAGGGCGTGCCCACGAAACGCTCTCCGATGCGCGCAAGGAGGTCTCCAAAGCGCGGGAATGTATCGGGCCGCTGGTGGAGCGCCCACGCGACGTGCCCGCGCGCGAGCTCCCAGTCGCGGGCAGTGCCGGCAGCGGGGCGCTGCTGCGCATCGGCGGCAACCGCACCAAAGACGGCGAGCGCCAGGACACCTTGCACCACACGCAGCAGCCGTGGCGCCGGACCGTGAGACCGCAGTCGCACCCTCAACGCACCAGCTCCCGGTGCTCGCCGGCGACACCCGCGGCGCGCAGCGCCCTCCACACGCGCGGCGGCGAAAACGGCAGCGAGTCCATGCGCACGCCTACCGCATCGTAGATGGCATTGGCAATGGCCGGAATGGACGGGTGCAGCGGCCCTTCGCCGGCCTCCTTGGCCCCGTACGGCCCCTCCGGGTCGAGCGACTCGACGATCAGCGATTCCAGCGCAGGCGTATCCAGGCTCGTCGGAATGCGGTAGTCCAGCAGCGAGGGTGCGTTGTGCAGCCCCGCCCGTCCCTGGTCGCCGGACTTGAAGATCTGCTCCTCCATGAGCGCTTCGGCGAAGCCCATGTACGCCGAGCCCTCCATCTGGCCAGCCACCAGGACCGGGTTCAGCGCCCGTCCACAGTCGTGCGCGATCCAGATCCTGTCGACCGTGACGAACCCGGTCTCCACATCCACCTCCACCTCGGCCACATGTGCGGTGAACGAATACGCGGGCGAAGCGCCGATCGTCGCGCCCCGGTAGTCCCCGTGCACATCCTTGGGCGTGTTGTACGAACCGGTGGCGCCGAGGGTGCCGAACACGGCTTCCGCCAGGTTGAAGGCGTCCCGTAACGGCATGCTCGTGCCCGTGTCGCCCGCCCGCACCGCCAGGCCCCCCGCCAGCAGCACCTCGCGCGGCTTCACTCCCCACTCGGCGGCAACCGCATCCTGCACCTGCGCCTTGAGCTTGCGCGCCGCGTCGATGCAGGCGTTGCCGAGCATGAAGGTGACCCGCGACGAATAGGCGCCCAGGTCGACCGGCGTGAAATCGGTGTCGCCCGCCAGGACCCGGACATGTTCGAGCGGGACGCCCAGCTCCTCGGCCACGATGTACGCCACCATCGAGTCCACGCCCTGCCCAATCTCGGAGGCGCCCGAAAAGACCGCCACGCGCCCCGACCGGTCCACCTGGAGCTGGATCCCCGACTGCGGCATGTCGTTCGGGTAGATCGGGTAGTTGGTGCCGGTGATGTAGGTGGATCCCGCCACGCCCACGCCGCGTCCGAACGGCAGCCGGCGGTGCTTCCGCTTCCAGCCGCTCGCCCTCTCCACCTCGTCCAGGCACTCCAGGAAGCCGTTCGACGTCACGCGCAGGTCGTTCACCGTGCGTGTGTTCGCGCCGATGAAGTTGCGCCTGCGCAGCTCGATCGGGTCAATCCCGAGCGTCTCGGCGATCCTGTCGAGCTGGACCTCGAACGCAAAGCGCGGCTGCACCGAGCCGTGACCGCGCTTCGGTCCGCACGCGGGCTTGTTCGTGTAGGCGCGCGTGGAGTGGAACCGGTAGGCAGGCATCCGGTACGGCGCCGTGAGGAGCTGCCCGGAGTAATAGGTCGTCACCAGCCCGAACGACGCGTACGCGCCGCCGTCCATGACGATCCTCGAATCGACCGCCGTGAGCATGCCATCGCTGGTCGCCCCGGTGCGGTACCGCATGTGGAACGGGTGACGCCCGCGGTGGGCGTAGAACACCTCTTCGCGCGTGTACAGGATCTTGACCGGCCGCCCCGTCATCATCGACAGCTTCGCCACGCAGAATTCCAGGTCGAAGGGCTCCGACTTGCCGCCGAACGCCCCGCCGACCGGGGGCTGAATGACCCGCACCTGTGCCGGATCCAGCTCCAGGACCCGGGCCAGTTCCCGATGGAGGTAGTGGGGAACCTGCGTCGCCGACCACACGGTGAGTTTGCCACCCCCCTCGGCGAGCCCGATCGCGCAGTGCGGTTCAATGGGCGTGTGGGTCGTACCCTCGAAGAAGTAGTCGCCCTCCACCACCACATCCGAGTCACCAAGCCCGGCTTCCACATCCCCGAACTCCAGCCGCACGACCTTGGTGACGTTGCCGTTGCGTCCCGGCTTGCGCGGCGTGTGGATGAACGGGCCCACATCGGCGGCGATCGCCTCGTGCGGGTCGAAGTACGCGGGGAGTTCCTCGTACCCAACGTCGATCAGGTCCAGCGCCGCGATCGCGGTGTCCTCGTCCACCGCGGCCACCGCGGCCACGCCGTCGCCGATGTAGCGCACCCGGTCCAGGCACAGGGGATACTCGTCCGGCGTCCACGGAATGATGCCGTACGGCGTCGGCATGTCACGGCCGGTCATCACGGCGTGGACCCCCTCCATCGCTTCGGCACGCGAGGTGTCGATCGCGAGGATGCGCGCATGCGGGTGCGGACTCCTGAGGATCTTGCCGTGCAGCATGCCGGGGAGACGGATGTCGTCGGTGTAGCGCGCCCGGCCGGTGGCCTTGGCCAGGCCGTCGACCTTGCGCATGGGGCGGCCGATGGTGGAGAGGGCGGCGCCGGGTTGGCCCACCGCGCGAGCGTCCCGGCCGCTGGCACGCTCCCGTCCGTCGCGCCGGCTCACACGCCCATCCTCTCGACCGGCACCCTACGCGGGCCCGCGCTGCCCTCCTCGGGTTCCGGGGCCGTCCCGCCCACCCGCTCCGCAGCGGCCTCGACGGCGTCGTAGATCTTCGCGTAGCCCGTGCACCGGCACAGGTTGCCCGCCAGCGCGGCCCGGATCTCGTCGCGTGTCGGCGACGGGTTGCGGTCCAGCAGCGCCACCGAGCTGCACAGGATGCCCGGCGTGCAGAACCCGCACTGCGCGGCCCCGTTGAGGTCGAACTCGTCCTGCACCGGGTGCGGCTCCGTCCCATCCGCGAGCCCCTCGACGGTGCGCACCTCGCGCCCCTCGGCCTCCCACACCGGCGTGATGCACGACAGGATGGCGCGCCCGTCCACGATCACGGTGCAGGCGCCGCAGTCCCCCTTGTCGCACCCCTGCTTCGACCCGGTCAGGCCCAGTCCATAGCGCAGCGTCTCGAGCAGCGTGTAGTGCGCGGGCACGCCGCAAACGCGCTCGTCTCCATTCACCCGCAGGCGGACAACTTCCATCGGGGACCTCCTCTCCGTCCCAATATCGGCATCAGCGCGCCTTGCTGCCAATCGTGGATGGTCAGACACGAGGCCAGATTGGCACCTCAACGCGCGCTCTACGTATCTTACACTGCCCCTGTGGACACAGTCCCCCGCCCATCCATGCCCATCATGATTCAGCCTGACTCCCGGACCGCTCCACCTGCACGAATCGAGCGTCTCACTGTGCGTAATTTCCGGGCCCTGCAGGATGTGGACTTCAAGGACCTTCAACCGATGACGGTTCTGCTCGGGCCCAACGGCAGCGGCAAGTCTACTGTGTTCGATGTGTTCGCGTTCCTGGCAGAGTGCTTCGAATCCGGACTCCGGCGCGCATGGGATCGCCGCGGGCGAGCCCGGGAGATCATGACACGCGGTGCGAACGGTCCGTTGACCATTGAGATCAAGTATCGCGAGCGACCCAGGACGCCACTGATTACCTACCATCTGTCAGTCAGTGAAGACATGGGAAGACCCGTAGTCGCGTACGAATGGCTGCGTTGGAAGCGGAAGCCCTACGGAGCTCCATTTCGTTTTCTGGAGAACCGCCGAGGCCAGGGACAGGCAGTGAGTGGAGAGATGCCGGACGAGGAAGACCAGCGGGTGGACATCGCGCTCAGTTCACCCGATCTCCTTGCCGTCAATGCGCTGGGGCAGTTTCGGGAACACCCGCGCGTCGGCGCACTTCGCAATTTCATTACGGGCTGGCACGTTTCCTACCTGTCCGCCGATAACGCCCGAGGCCAGCCAGAAGCCGGGCCTCAGGAGCGACTGACCAGGAGCGGAGACAATCTCGCAAACGTCGTCCAATACCTGGAGGAACAGCAGCCAGATCGGTTGCGACGAGTATTTGCAGCCCTGCGAAAGCGGATCCCAAGAGTTGAAAAGGTCCTGGCCGATACGATGCTCGATGGCAGACTCCTGCTGCAGATCAAGGACGCTCCATTCGACCGCCCTGTCCTGGCGCGCTTCGCCTCGGACGGTACGCTCAAGATGCTGGCCTATCTGGTCTTGTTGTACGACTTGGCACCGCCACCGTTCATCGGAATCGAGGAACCCGAGAACTTCCTGCATCCCAGGTTGCTGACAGGGTTGGTCGAGGAATGCAAGGCGGCATCGGCACATACGCAGTTGCTGGTCACTACTCATTCTCCGTTCTTCATCGACTCGCTGCAGCCGAACGAAGTTCGCGTTCTTTGGCGTGACACACAGGGTCACACCCGAACGCAGCGGGCCGCCGATATTCCGGGCATTCCGCAATTCATGGCCGAGGGCGCCCGGCTGGGAAATCTCTGGATGGAGGGCTTTTTCGGTGTCGGAGATCCCCTGACGGAGCATGGCGGCCCTACTCTGAGCTCCAACTGAAGTGGAAGCGGGCCAGAAACACCTCGAATTCCTGGTCGAAGAGCCTTCCATGGAGGCTTTTCTTCGAGTTGCGCTTCCGCGCATCATTCCAGGCGGCAGCTCCTTCAGGATCCATGTCTTCCAGGGCAAGCCGGATCTCCTGAGAAAGCTCAGCAGGCGTCTGCGCGGATACCAAAACTGGATCCCGTCGAGTTGGCGGATTGTGGTGTTGGTCGACCGTGATGATCAGGATTGTCATGCCCTGAAAGCCGATTTGGAGGCGGCAGCGAGCACGTCCCGCCTCATCACCCGATCACAGGCCGGGGACACTCCCTGGCAGGTCGCCAATCGGATTGTCATCGAAGAGTTGGAAGCCTGGTACTTCGGCGACTGGGAAGCGGTTCGTCGAGCGTACCCACGAGCACCCGCAAGCATTCCTCGTCGAGCCAACTATCGGAATCCCGATGCAATCAGGGGAGGAACGTGGGAGGCGTTCGAGAGAGTGATGAAGAAGCACGGATACTTCACCACAGGACTTCGAAAGGTCGAAGCGGCTGAGGCGATCGCCACACACATCGACCCCAGCCGCAATCGGTCCCGAAGCTTCGGTGTTTTCCGCAGCGTCCTGGCAGAAGCAACTACACCGTGAGACCTGCTCCACGTAACTCAACCGTCGTCCGCCATCTGGAACGCGGCCCGGTTACAGGGTAGACTTGGACGGATGAACCGACAGATCGACCCTTGCCGAAGGACCGCTTAGCATGCCATACCCCGAAATGATGGTCGCCCCGATGCGGCACGAACTGGTGCAGATCGGCTTCCAGGAACTCCGCAACTCCGAGCAGGTCAACCAGGCGATGGACGCCATGGACGGGACCGTGCTCATGGCGGTCAATTCCGTTTGCGGCTGTGCCGCCGGGATCTTCCGCCCTGCCGTGATGCTGGCGCTCCAGGGCGACAAGCAGCCCGACCACAAGGTCACGGTCTTCGCCGGCCAGGATCTGGATGCCACCGCGGAAGCCCGCAAGCAGCTCATCGGCTACCCGCCGTCGTCGCCTTCGATCGCGCTGCTGAAGGACGGCGACGTGGTCTTCATGCTGGAGCGTTTCCAGATCGAGGGGCGGTCAGCCCCCGCGATCGCCGCCGACCTGCGGGCGGCCTTCGAGGCGCACTGCTGAGAACCCGGCTCCCCGGGCCGAATCGCCGCGTCAGCCCTCCTTGCGGCTGGCGAGCCATCCGTCCAGGGAATACTTGCCGCCACCGACGGTGAAGAAGAAGAGCCAGGTGAAGCAGTAGAACGCGGCCAGTTCGCCCCGGTTCAGGATCGGCCAGAATCCCTGGGGTGCGTGCACCATGAAGTACGCGACCGCCATCTGACCCGAGGCGATGAAGGCCACCGGCCTGGTGAACAGCCCGGCCATCAGCAGGAGGCCGCCGAAAAATTCGATGATCCCGGCAGCTCCCCGCAGGCTCATCAGACTCTCCACCGCCTCCGACTCCAGCACCCCGAACAGCTTCTGGGCTCCGTGCTGCGCGAAGAGGAAGCCGGCAACGACGCGAAGCGCGTTGTGGGCGAATTCCCTGAGTCCTGCGTGCTCCGTCTTGAACATTCCCGATCCCCCTGCTGTGGCGATGCATCGTCCTTGCGGACTGCGAACCCGGACAGCGTAACCGCCCCGCGCGCACCGAGAAAGACCTACCGCCCCGGCCCCAGCCCCCTGCGCTCCGCGCGGCGGAGACGCCGACGCTCCCGTTTTTCCCTGCGGCGTCTGCGGCGGGCCTCGCGCTTGCTCTCGCCCGCATGGCGGTACTCGATCTCCACCGAACTCAGCACCGCGAACCCGTCGATCCGGACCAGCGGCATGTCCCCCGACGCCAGCACCGACCGGGTTCCCCGCTGCTCGAAGCTGCCGAGAATCGCCGAACCCGAGCACTCGATATGCAGCCCGGGCGGGACGACCACCTCCACCGAACTCATGACCGCCGTCACCGTGAACAGCGTTTCGCCGGGACCCAGGAGGGCTTCCCTCAGGTCGAGCACCATCGATCCCATGACAGCAGCGACGGTGTTGCGCCGGGCGGGTATCCAGGGGCCGCTCCGCTTTGTCTCGCTGAACACGGCCACCGCGCGGTCGGTGGGACGGATCCGTCCGGCGGGCAGATCCGCCCCCATCCGCGCAACCGCCGCCAGGTCATCGGCCTGGGCCGTCCCCGTCGCAACCGCCGCTCCCGCGCCCCCGCGCAGCCCCTCGAGCGCCTTTCCCAGCTCGGGCAGCGTGCCGGCCTTCTGCGCCAGCGTCACGCGCCGCTCGAAGTCCTCCATGGTGACGCGATCCTGCGCGAAGCACTCGCTCAGCAGGTCGATGGCCTTCTCCCGGGCTTCGTCCAGCGCAATGGGCCCTTCCGTGCGGGATTCGATTCCACCCGGCGACTTGCGTTTCTTCATTCCCCTGTCACCTCCACCACCGTGCCTCCACATGCCTTGCAGAACTGTGCATCGTCATCGTGCCCGCCGCTGTGGCAATCCGAACAGACCCGGTCCTTCGTCATGGTCTGGCCGGCCGCATTCCGTGCGCGGTGAGCCGCCTGCGCCAGCTCAACACCCACGATCCCCGTCGGGATGGCGATCAACCCGTATCCCATCAGCATGATCAGCGCCGCCAGCATCTGTCCCTCGGGCGTCATCGGCGTAATGTCGCCGAATCCCACGGTGGTGAGAGTGACCACGGCCCAGTACACCGAAACCGGGATCGAGGTGAACCCCGCATCGGGTCCCTCGATCAGGTACATGAACGAGCCCAGGATCACGACCAGCGTGAGCACCGAGATCAGGAACACGACGATCCGGTAGCGGCTGGCCGCCAGCGCCCGTCCCAGGGTCCTGGCTTCGCCGAGGTACCGCACCAGCTTGAGGACCCGGAACACGCGCAGCACCCGCAACACGCGGATGATCGCCAGGAAGCGCGTGCCCGGGAGCAGAACGCTCAGGTACGTCGGCAGGATTGCGAGGAAGTCGATGATGCCGAAGAAGCTGAACGCGTACCTCCGCTTCGACTGTACCGACGCCATCCTCGCCGCATATTCGATGGTGAAGAGCCCCGTGAACACCCACTCGAGCGCGTACAGCAGCGTTGCGTGCTCTTCGTAGATCGACTCCACCGAATCGAGCATGACGACCAGGACACTGGCCAGAATCACAACGATGAGAACCACGTCGAAACCCGTTGCGACGCGGTCGTCGGATTCGAAGAGGATGTCGTAGAGCCGCCCGCGCCACGGCGGACCGTTCCTGGCGCGGTTCGACCGACTCATGCGCCGTCCGCGTCCGGTTCGGGAACGCCGCTGGGACAGGAGATGCCGGTGCCCCCGAGGCCGCAGTACCCCCCCGGGTTCTTGGCCAGGTACTGCTGGTGGTAGTCCTCGGCGTAGTAGAACTCGGGGGCTTCCACGATCTCCGTGGTGATCCGGCCGTACCCCGCGGCGGACAGCTCGGCCTGGAAGACATCCCGCGACGCTTCGGCCAGACGCCGCTGACGGTCCCCGTCCGCATAGACCGCCGACCGGTACTGCGTGCCCACATCGGCCCCCTGCCTCATCCCCTGGGTCGGATCGTGGCCCTCCCAGAAGCCCGCCAGCAGCGTACGGTAGTCGATCACGTCCGGATCGAAGACGACGAGCACCGCCTCGGCGTGCCCGGTCCCGCCGGTGCAGACCTCCCGGTAGGTCGGGTTCGGCGTCATGCCGCCCTGGTAGCCGACCGCGGTGGAATACACGCCCCGCAGCTGCCAGAACTGGCGCTCGGCGCCCCAGAAGCACCCCATCGCGAAGTACGCCCGCTGGAAGCCCGCCGGAAACGGGGGCTTGATCCGGTTGCCGTTCACATGATGCAACTCGGGTACGGGCAACGGTTCGGCGCGACCCTCCAGAGCGTCGTCCGGATCCGGCATGCGGAGTTTTCGAGGACCAATAAACACTTGACGTCAATCCTTGGCCCAAGGAAGGTAATAGGTTGTGAACTGGACTCCCAATCCCGACGCCGCGCCGGCCGTGCCCTACCCGGCCGAATGCAGGCGGATCATCGACCTCGCCGCCCACCGCCAGGCGCTCGCGGAAATCACCGCGTGGCCGGGCTACGCGCCGACGCCTCTGCGCTCCGCGCCGCATCTGGCTGCGGAGCTGGGGCTGGAGTCGGTTTTTGTGAAGGATGAGAGCGGCCGCTTCGGACTGGGCAGCTTCAAGGCGCTGGGCGGCGCGTACGGAATGCGTCGGGTGATGAAGGGTCGAGACGCCGGCGCGTCAGGGTTGACCGTTACGTGCGCCTCGGACGGGAACCACGGGAGGTCCGTCGCGTGGGGCGCCCGCATGTTCGATTGCGACGCCGTCGTGTACCTGCCCGCGCACGTCACCGAGGTGCGCGCCGACGCGATCCGGTCGTTCGGCGCCCGTGTGGTCCGCGTGGACGGAGAATACGACGACGCGGTCGCCCAGGCGGCCCGGGACGCGCGCCGGAACGGCTGGACCGTGATTTCGGACACCTCGTACCCCGGGTACATGGACATTCCGCGTCATGTCATGGTGGGATACACGGTCATGGTCGGTGAGGCGCTGGGCGCGGGGGAGCCGTCCGTCGCGGGCGCCGGGGAGGCGTCCGTCGCGGGCGCGGGGGAGGCGCCTGTCGCGGGTCCCACGGAGGCGTCCGTCGCGGGCGCGGGGGAGGCGCCTACCCATGTGTTCATCCAGGGTGGGGTCGGGGGCCTGGCGGCGGCGGTGATCGGGCACCTGTGGGAGCGCCTGGGCGAGGACCGTCCCGTGGCGGTGATCGTCGAGCCGGCCGCCGCCGACGGCCTCCTTCAGAGCGCGCTCGCGAGGCAGCCCAGCGCCAGCCGCGGCGACCTGCACACGATCATGGCCGGGCTGAGCTGCCGCGAGATCTCGCCGCTCGCTTGGGAGATCGTGGGCAGGGGCGCGCACGCGTTCATGACCGTGCCGGAAGAGGGGGTCGCGCCGCTCATGCGTGCTGCCGCACGGGGCGGGCTCGGGGAGCCGTTCGAGGGCGGGGAGTCGGGGGTGGCGGGGCTGCTGGGCCTGATCGAGGTCGCGCGGGACGGGGAGCGGCGCCGTGCGATCGAGCTGGACGAGCGCTCGCGCGTGCTCGTGTTCAACACCGAGGGCGCGACCGACCCGGAGCTGTACGCGCGGATCGTGGATTGACGGTGTGCCGGGCCGAGCAGTCCGTGGATGAAGCCGCCTGAGCACCGAGAGCGGTGAGGTGCCGGGCTGGCAAGGCGCGACGAAGGGCCAGTAGCAGCGCTACGGGCCCAAGGAGCAACGCAGAGCGAGGCTCCACAGTAGCAGGATGTAATGTTAACATGACATTATGTATACTTTTCTTTACAGCGTAAAGAGGTGAAGCCGAGCGGTCCAGCCCGGATGCATCGCCGCTCGAATGCCGGGGGGATTTTGTCCACGGACTGCCAAGTGGCGGGGCGCGACGGGCGTGGGGGGGTTGCCGGCGCGCACGGGTTTCCTCGGCTGCGAACCGCAGATACCTTTCCGACCGTTCGCCACGCACCCCCCAGAGGGCGCGACGCCCATCGCCGCCGACAGGTCTCCAGCATGACACAACAACCCTTCTATACCGCCCGCGCCAGCGTCGCCAAAGTGGATGGGATCCACCGCCGCGCGACGCTCGAAGACGGCACCGAGATCGACTTCGGGGTCCACGGGCCGATCAAGGCGCACTACCGGCTGGACGCGGAACCGGACCGGCCGCTACCGGTCGATTATCTGGTCGCGGCGGCCGCCGGCTGACTGCTCGGGACACTCAACGGTGCACTGGAGGTGCGCGGGATCCCGATGGCCAACGACGCGATCAGCGTGCGGGCCGAAGGCATAAATGAAGTGGTGGACCGGATGGTGGTGCTCACGACGATCCACGCGCACTACACGATCCGGCTGCCGGCCGGTGCGCCGCGGGACAAGGTGGACCGGGCGCTGGCCACGCACGTCGCGAAGTGTCCGACGGCCTGCAGTCTGAAGGGGGCGGTCGAGGTCAGCTGGTCGGCGGACGTCACGGAGGCGTAGCGGGGCGGAAGCGCACTCTTGCCGCCCGCTGGACGCCGAGCGAATCGGTGGTGACGCCGTAGAGGACGGATTCGGTGGCCCACGGGATCAAGGTGGTGCGAACACGCAACGGCCAGCGATAGCGCGCGACGAGCGCCGTTTCGTCGTAGACGTCGGCGACGCGCATGTCTTCGCCATCCGCCTGCGATTTCTCGATCCACAGGCGGCCCGCGCGGTCGAAGAACATGTCCGCCAGCGGGGGCTTGCGGTCGGGGATCCCGAAGGGGTGGCTGTCGATATCGAATCGGTCGAGGTCACGATCGATCCGTTCCTGTGCCCACGCCTGTTCCTCCGGGCTCAGCGGAGGGCCCGGAGACTCCGGACCCACAATCTGCGACACGCTTCCGTCGGCGTAGTGGTAATTGACCACGTATGGCGAAGTCACCGCCTCGGCCCAGGTGCCTCCGGGACCGTGTGCGTGAATCCAGCTCGGACCGTGTGGCTGGTGGAGGTACGAGATGCCACGGAAGCCCCCGCGCTCGAACTCGGTCGTCGTAAAGCCAGTGGACTGGCGCTGGGCGTCCGCGAGAATGACGGTGTCCACGCCACCGTCGGGGTTCACATGGAGGCGCGCGGTGATGCTGCGAAGCTGCGCGGTGATGCTGGTACCCTCCTCGGCGCGCACGGGCCCGACGTTGACCAGCCTGCCGTCGGCGTCGAAGGTGAACGGGTCCTGGATGCCGGCCTGGCCGGGGTGGAGGGTGGGACGGCCTCGCTCGTACTCGGCCCCCGCCGAATCCAGCCTGAAGACGCTGTACCGCGTGCTTTCCCGCACCCACAGGAACCCATCCGGATCGAACTCCAGGCAACAGGGATCGTTCAGCTCCCCCGGACCCTCGCCGTGGCCCCCGAAGCGGAAGGCGAAGCGGCCGTCGGGCTCGAACACACGGATCTCGTTCGTCCTCCTGTCGGCGACGACCAGCCGCCCCCTTGGGTCCTCCACGATGGACCCGATATATGTGAACAGATAGGGATCGTCCCCGTCCATCTCACCAATTTCGAGATCGATCGTGCCTTGGAAGGTGGGCACCTCCGGGAGAGCGGCGGGACTCTCGACGTCGCCGCAGGCGGTCGTCGCCAGCAGTCCGCAGGTGAGCACGAGCGAGCATCGAGAGCGGATATCGCGTCGCATCACTACTTCTCCAGCGCGTAGAGCCGCACGTGGGAGACGCCCAGCTCGCCCACCCACTCGCCGAGGATATAGTCTTCGCCGATCTCGAAGCCCGTCCTGATTCCGCCGGTCCCCAGCGCGAGGCCCGGCGGTACGGCGACCGTGCCCAGCCAGTCGCCGGCCGGTGTGTAGACCTCGAATGGGGGCACCGCAGCTCCGTGCGGGGCATGGGGCTCCACCCAGAGGTTGCCGACGGCATCGAGGTGGATCGACTGGAGAGCCGGGAGGGTCGAGGCCATCGGGCGTGCACGCCAGCCCGGCTTCATGGCCTCCATGTCCTCCTCGGTGCGTCCGCCGTACATGTTTCGCCTTGCCATCCAGTCAAGGTAGGCCTCGATATGCTCTTCCGTCACCTCATGGATCGGTTCCTCGCGCCTGACGATCGCGGTGGTGGAGCCGTCGTCCAGGGAGATGGACCGGATGGAGAAGGCTTCGGTATCGGCGTGGGCCAGGCGTCCGGCATTGGCGGCAAACAGCGGTCGCTTGCCGAAGGTGTACGACATGAACGATACCCCGCGCCCGCTGGCGGAGATCACCTGCTCCGCGCCCGGCACGTCCGTGACCGCCTCGAACGTCCCATCGTCCAGGGACAACGTCGCAATCCGGACTGCCGGCCACCGAACGACGCCGTCCGGAAGATCCCCGCGACGGTCTTCGATCTCGATGACCAGATGTCGTCCCAGCAGCCCGACGGGGGCGCCGGTCAGGAACCCGGGCCAGGGGGCCTCGGCACGCACGGTGCGGGCGATCCGACCGTCCGGGCCGAATACCTGCGCTCGATACAGGCCCGTGTCGTAGGTCACCACGGAATCGCCGGCGAGCGCGCCCAGAAACTCCAGAAAGGCGTGATCGCCCGGGCCTTCGCCTTCCCCCGACGTGCGCCAGACGAAGACGCCGTTGCGGTCGTAGCGGCGCAGTTCTCCGCTGGTCGATTCCGCAACGACGATGTCGCCGCTGCCAAGGCGGACGGCGCCCACGACCCCGTCGAGCAGGTATTCGCCGGCCCCCGTGGCGGAGCCGATCTCGACCAGGGGTTCCTCGCCGACCCGCCAGCCTTCGCCCGGGCCCCAAAGCGGTTCGACCGCTGTTGCGATCCGAATGCCGGCCGAATCGGAGTGGATCGTGCCGGCGGGCCGGGTGGGCGCGTCGCAGGCTGCGAGGGCGAGGGTGAGGCAGCAGGGAATACCGACGGCGCGTCGTTTGCCGCCGGGCTTCGCCCTCACGCGACAGCCCTGTCCCGACTCGGTTTCGGGGGCTCGCGCATGACTTCGAGGAGGAACTGGATGGCCCTTTCGGATCCGGTCCGACCGATCCAGTAGATGGCCCGCGATCGAGTCTCCGGGTCCTCCTCCGCTCGGGCCAGTTCGATCATCTTGTCGACGACCGCCGGGGCGTTGTCGGTATCGGACTGCGTCCTTCGATAGAGGGCGTAGAGGATGCGCTCCTTCATTTCGCTCTCTTCCAGCTCTGCGTAGGTCCGACCGACGCGCTCCAGGTCGATCGACGTTCCCCGCGACCAGGCCTCGAGTGCCGCCTGACGGAAATCGGAATCCCGTGTAATGTCCATGGCCTGCTCGAACAACCAGTTCGTGACGGCTTCGTCTCCGGCCTGGGCACGGCGGCCCAATACCATCAGAAGCATGGTCTCGAGGTCCTGAAAGCCGTTGGCACCGTGGAGCGCCATCAGGCTCTCGGACGAGACATCGGTTCTCCGGCCAAGCGACAAGAGGACCTCCATGCGGAGATTCTCCGGCTGCGAACTGTCGCGAACGAAGTTCATGAGCGCTGCGCGCGCGCCGTCGTGATTGGCGCGCTGCAGGGCCAGGACAGCCCCGTGGCGCACAGCTTCGTCGTCCGATTGCGTAAGCAGGCCCGACAGCGCCTGGACGGCGCCAGGCGTCCCGAAGCTCGCCAGCGCCATCACGGCCGCCTGCCGTGTATCCGGTGCAGGATTGCGTCTGGCGACGGCGATCAGCACCCGTTCTGCTTCGTCCGTGCCTTGTTCAGCCAGCCAGTTGACCGCCTGCAGGCGCAGGCTCTGCGAGCATTCGTCTTCGCGTTCCAGCACACTGAGTATGAGCCGCATACGATCGGTTTCCAGGCGCAGCAGTGCGGTCAGCGCCGCCTGTTGCACCGACGCGTCCTCGCAGTCCGTGGGAACCTGATGCGCCATGAGGAAATCCTCAGTCCGGGTGTAGAGAACTCCCCCGACGCTGTAGATCACGTCTCCCGTGAGCGAGTCAGCGGCAAGAACCGCCGCTTCCCCCGAGTCCGCACCAAGAACCGCCGCTTCCAGATCGGCCGCCAGATCGACTGAAGCGACCTCGACCGCCTCGATGGCCTGGGTGGCCGCCTCAACCTCTTCGGTCGTCGTTTGCACCACCTCGGCCGTCCGCTGCGCCGCCTCCTGGGTCCGTCGCACGGTCGCCGCGACCTGCTGAACCTGTGTCAGCGCCAACCGGCGTCCCGGCTGCACGGTGTCCGGCGGGTTCGGGGGTGGCGGACGCACCCTCGGGGGCGCCTGGTCCGCACGCACCGGGCCTCCGACAATCACAGCGCGATACGCCCGCTCCGCCGCCTCCTGGGCCGCCGCCTGGGCGGCGAGTGCGGCCTCGTACACCGCCGCCGCCGAATCCCCCCGTGCCTCCCTGGTGGCCAGCGCAGCCCGGTAGACCCGCAGTGCCGAGTCCTTCGCCGCCTCATGGGCCGTCAGCGCGGTCCTGTAGACCGCTGTCGCCGAATCGTGCCGCGCCTCCTTCAGAGCGAGGGCGGCCCGGTACTCCGCCGCCGCCCGGTCCTGCGCCTCCCGCTGCGCTGCCTGAGCCGCCCGATACCTGGTGGCCGCCGAGTCCTGCGCGGCCTTCTGAGCCTCCAGCGCCGCCTCGTACTGCGCTGCCGCCGCATCCTGCGCCAACCTTTGCGCCTCCAGGGCCGCCTCGTATTCGCGTCGTGCCGAGTCCGGGTGTACCTCGCCCGCCGACAAGGCTCTCTGATAGTTCCGTCGCGCCGTATCCGCCCGCGACCGCTCCCTGCTCAGCGCTCTCTGGTACTCGCGCTGCGCCGTATCGGCGCGTGACCGCTGCGCAGACAAGGCTCTCTGATAGTTCCGTTGGGCCGAGTCCACCCGCGACCGCTCCCGGGCCAACTCTCTCTGATATGACCGTCGCGCCGTATCCGCAGACGACTCGTATCTTCTCAAGGCTCTCTGATACGCCCGCTGCGCCGAGTCCGAACGCGACCGCTGCCTCGTCAAGGATCTCTGATATTCGCGCTGCGCCGTATCCGCCTGTAGCCGGTATCTCCTCAGGGCTCTCTGATACTCACGCTGTGCCGTGTCCGCCCGAGACCGTTGCGAAGACAACGCCCTTTGAAACGTCCGTTGTGCCGAATCCTGCTGCGCCCGTTGCGCGTTCAGCGCCCTCCGATACGCCCGTTGCGCGGAGTCCTGCCGCGCCCGCAGCGACGCCAGCGTCATCCTGCGCACCGTGTCGGCCTGCAGCACCGCTTCCGACTGGCGCAGCACCTCTTCGGCCGCACGCGGATCGCCCCGTTCCCCGAGTTGGCGGAGGACCCGGATACGGAGATCGCGAACCTCGTCGTACAGGCGACCCGGCGCGATATAGCGCCGCAGCCTTGGATCGAAATGGCGAGCCGTTGCCTCGGGATACACCGCCAACGTCTCCAGGAGAATCCGTGCGTTGGCGGGGTCGCCCAGCCGATAGCGCGCGAACGCCTCCCAGTAGTACGAATCGGCAAGGTATCGTCCGGGCACGAATCTGGTCCGCAGCGCGGCGAACAGGTTGGCGGCCTCTTCGAATTCCTCACGATTGATCGCTCGGCGCGCCTGGAGGAACAGGTCTTCCTCTTCCTGGCGAACGGTCTGAGCGGACAACCGGCCGGTCAGTGCGCCGCGTGCCTCTCCGGCCATCGTCAACGCGGTGTCCACAGTCACAAGAAGCGCCAGCGCGAAGCCGACGAATAGCAGGTTTGTCGTGCGGGCTTTCATTTGTATTCCTCCGTAAACGCTTGCGCTCTGATGTCGCCACCACATGAATCACGTCTCTCCGGTGGCGCTCGCCGCACGCAACCTCGTCAGCGTCCCCTTCCATTCCATGCTCTCGAGCGCCAGCTGCCGTTCGAACGCGGGGGCTTCCGGACCCAGCCGCGAGATCTGCAGCAGCACCAGCTCCAACTCCTCCAGCAGCGCTCGTTCGACGGGCGATTGGGACACGGGCATGTCGAGCAGCATGCGCGTGTCGCCGAGCAGTTCCCGGGCCCATCTGGCCAGATCCTGCTCGGACATGGGCGTGCCCTGATCGATCCGGAACGCGGTGAGCAGCGTCTCGGCCCGGCCAAGGTGCCGCGTGGTGACGAAGTCGGCCTCGGGCTCGAGGAGCCGGGGCTGCGCGACAACCGCTTCCGTCCGGGCGCTCGCGGCGGCAACCGGCTGCTCTTCCGCGGCGCGTTGCAGGACGGCAGGCTGCGCGACGGCGCGTTGGGGGGCCGCGCGTTGGGGAGTGACCTCAGTCTCGGGCGCGGCCACGTTGGTGGCAACGACCTCCGGTGCAGGCTCGTCCCGCCCTTCCGACTCCGGAGCTGGCCGCTCGACAAGTGTCGCGGGCACGATCCCCTCGGGCGTGGGAGCCGACACCGGAGCAGCTTGCGGCCCGGCGGCTGGATCGGTCTCGGGGCCTTGCGAGTTTCTGCCCAGCACCAGCCCCAGCACCAGGGACGCCGCCGCCGCCAGTCCCGCCGTCCAGGCCGTCGCGCTCCCCTTCCTCTTCCACCGCCCCGGCAAGCGCGCCGGCTCCGCGACTGGCCCCACCGTCACCGGGCCGGCTGTCCGCGCGGTTGTCCGCCCGGCAGCCCGCTCCGCCTCGATCCGCTCCCACATCACCTCGCGGGGGGCCGGCGGCGGCGCGTTGTACGCCTGTGCGTCCAGGCGCGCCCCGACTCGGCGCCACATCGCATCGGAAGGCGTCTTGGGCGGCGCGTGGTACGACGCGCCCTCGCGGCACAGGAACTCGGCGAAGCGGTCACGGTCGTTCATGACGTCCACTCCCCGGCGTGCACCGCCAGCTTCTCGCGCAAGCGCGCCCGCGCCCGGAAAAGCTGCGACTTGGAGGTGCCGGGCTGGATGCCGAGCATCTGCCCGATCTCGGCGTGCGTATAGCCCTCCACATCGTGCAGTATGAAGACGGCGCGGTAGCCGTCCGGCAGGCCGTCGATCGCCCGGTGCAGGTCGGCGCGAAGATCTGGCTCCATGCGCGTGCGCGGCACCTCCCCCTGGAGCTGATCATCCAGTGTGGTCTCGCGCGTACGCAGACGCTTCACCTTGCGCAGACCGTTCAGCGACACGCTGGTCGCGACGGTGGAGATCCAGGTTCCGAACGCCGCCTCGCCGCGGAAGGTGCCGATCTTGTTGAACGCCCGCACGAACGTCTCCTGCGTGAAGTCCTGAGCGAGGTCGTACTCGCCGGCGAACCGGTAGCAGATCCGGAAGACGCGGTCGACGTGCAGGTCGTACAGCGACCGCGCGACCCTGTCATCCCCGTCCTTGAATCGCTGTATGAGTTCCGCTTCGGTCACCGAGCCGAGTCTCCGGTCGCGCGCCGGTGTGCCCGTCCCCGATTCCCCCGCTCCCCGTCTGTCGACAGCGGCGCCCGGCCGATCGGTTGCGTGCCGTGACAGCGGGACGGGCGAGTTCATCGGCATCCTAATCCACCACGACGGTCCCGGATGCCGCCGTCATTTCGCCGTACAGCGTACTCAGGCGCGCGGTCATGGGCCCCGGCACGCCCTCGCCGATCGCGCGGCCATCGATCTCGGTCACGCTCGCCAGCTCGCCCATCGTGCCCGAGCAGAAGGCCTCGTCGGCGCGGTAGGCTTCGGTCAGCGAGAGGTCGGCGACGCGCGTCGGGATGCCGTGCTCCCCGCAAAGGTCGAGGATGGTCGCGCGCGTGATCCCTTCCGGACACGCCACGGTGTGGCTGGTCATCACGACGCCGCCCGACACGAAGAAGAGGTGGGTCGCATTCGTCTCGGCGATGAACCCCCGCCGGTCCAGCATGACGGCGTCGTCCGCACCCGCCGCGTTGGCCTCGATCTTCGCCAGAATCGACTGGAGGAGGTTGGCGTGGTGGATCTTCGGATCGAGGGTATCCGGATCGAATCGCCGCACCGAACTGGTGATCAGCCGCAGGCCGGTCCGGTCGTAGACGGGAGACTTGTGCTCGGCGAGCACGATCAGGGTCGGTCCCGACCGGTTGAGGCGCGGGTCCATCCCGCTCGTAACCTTCACCCCGCGGGTCAGCGTGAGACGAATGTGGACCCCGTCGCGCATGCGGTTCGCGGCCAGGGTCCGGCGGATCTCGACGACGAGTTCGTCGTCCGTAGGGATCTCGTCGAAGGCGAGGGCGAGGGCCGACGAGCGCAGACGGGCCAGGTGTTCGCGCAGCTTGAAGATGCGTCCGTCGTACAGCCGGAGTCCTTCCCAGACCGCGTCGCCCCCCTGCACCACCGAGTCGAAGGGGCTGATTCCAGCCTCATCGCGGTGGAAAAGGTCGCCGTTGATGTTCACGAGAAGGTCCCGGTTGCGCTCGTCGAAGCGTTGAAGCATCGGTCGTCCCATTCCCTCATGACATGTTGACAGAGCGAGCGCTGTGATGGTTGCGCGCACGCCCCGCGCCCGCCCCGGCGAGCGCGACCGCTTGCCACCCGCGCGGATACTCGCCTATCGTCGGGCCGCGCGCATCCGTTCCGCAACCCCGAAATCCAGGCTCCGTCCCGAGTTCCCCGACGCTCGTCCTGGTCGGCCTCTTCTTCCTGCCCAGGTTCCTGGCCGCAGGCATCTACACGATTCCCGAGTACCTCGAGTTCCGCTACGACGTGCGCACCCGCACCCTGATGGCCGCATTCATCGGCCCTGCTCCTCGGCGGCGTGGTCGTCACGGTGCTCGGCTTTCGCGCAATGGGCGGCATGGCGCCCTTTCTGGAAGCCGCCGACGGCAAGCTGCACACTGTCCTCCCGTGGAATCACCCGGAGATGCCGTGGCTCGCGGTCTTCGTCGGCGGGCTCTGGATCCCCAACCTCTTCTACTGGGGACTGAACCAGTTCATCACGCAACGGACGCTCGCGGCGCGTAGTCTGGCGGACGGGCAGCGGGGGCTGTTCCTGGCAGGGTTCATCAAGCTGGGGATCCCGTTCATCATCATCTTTCCGGGGATCATGGCGGCCGAGCTGTTCGCCGACCAGGTGACCAACCCCGACCAGGCGTATCCGGTCATGATGCGCGAACTGCTCCCCGCGGGGCTGACCGGTGCGATGTTCGCTGCGCTCTTCGGCGCGGTGATGAGTTCGCTGGATTCGATGCTGAATTCGGCGGCGACGATCTTCAGCGTGGACCTGTACAAGCGGCATCTGCGGCCGGAGGCGTCTTCGCGGCGGCTGATGGTGGTAGGGCGCTGGACGACCGCGGTTCTGGTGCTGGTCGGCTGCCTGTGGGCGCCGGTGGTGGCCAGGGCGGGCAGCGTATTCGAGTACATCCAGATGTTCTGGGGCTTCATCTCGCCGGGGATGGCAACCCTGACGTTACGTCAGGGTTTGGCGGAGCCGCGTGTCCTGCCGAGGTCGGCGGCCCACGTGGACCTGAAGCCGGCGCCGGGCGCGAAGTGGTGGGCGGGAGGGGTGACCGCGGGCGCGGCGGTGCTTTATGTGGTGTTCTGGTAGGGTGGTGTTCTGGTCGAAATCGGCTGAGGTCGGAACAATGTACCACCATCGGCATACAAGGCCTTGAGCGTTTTCTTTTGCCATTCCGACGGGTCCCGGTCATGCCCGGAAGTGGTCCCCAGCCCACAGGACGTCCTCGCAGTCTCTTCGCTCCGCCGGCCGTCAGCGTACTGCTCGTCCTGGCGGGTTGTGTGACCTCTCCCGACCTGCCCGAAGCGGCGGTGATCGAAATCGTTTCGGGCGACGACCAGATCCAGAGTCGCGGACGAGTGCTTCACGAGCCGGTTGTCGTGCGGGCCCTGGACGAGGCCGGTGCCCCCATCGCCGGGCTGCGACTGTGGTTTTCCTCGCTGGATCCGGGGACGGTTGTTGAACCCCGATCGGTGACGACCGATTCGCTCGGGCACGCGGCAGCCTCCTGGACTCTGGGTCACGTGGCCGGAACGCACACTCTGACGGCCTCCGTACCGGTCCGTCGTGGTGCCCACGCCGAGTTCACGGCCACGGCCCGTCCGGGCGACTTCGATATCCAGGTCGTCTTCGATACTGCGGTGGCGACAGAGCACAGAGCCGCGATCAGGAATGCGGCCGAGCGCTGGACGGCCGTCATTGTGGGCGACCTGCCTGACCGGGTATTCGAGCGGGGATTCCTCCCGGCATATCATTGCCAGGGCGTCGAAGAACTCGCAATCCCTCCAGGCGGCACGGTCGACGACGTGCGACTGGGCGTGAGGATTGAGCGAGACCCGCACATCGCCTATCGGATGGCGCACTGCCTCCGCCGGGAGACGGAGCCTTCGACGCTGCTGGTACATTGGACCGTCAATGCCGGCATCCTTGACACGATGGGTGCCGACCTCGAGGGCTGGACGACGCACCTGATCGGTCACCTGCTCGGTTTCGGATGGTCCTGGGGCGACCGCCGCCGGAACCCGGCCCGGTTCGAGGGCCTTGGCGCCGACACCCATTTCCCGGATCCAGCCACGGTGCCCGCCTTTGACGCGGCCGGTGGAGCAAGTTGGACCGGCTCCAAGGTTCCGATCCAGAATCATGGTCCGAAGTGGCTCGTCGATGTCCATTGGAGGGAGTCGGTGATGCCCAACGAAATCATGAGTCCGGAAGTCAACGACAACCTCCAACTCAAGTCATTCCGCCAATTGTCGCTGAGTGCGATCACCGTCCAGGCGATGGCCGCCATAGGCTACGAAGTCGCCGTGGACCAGGCCGATCCGTACACGCTGCCAGCGCCTGGTGCTGCGACAGAACCCACAGCATCGCGTCTCGGTGTTCGCCGGTCGGGGGACTTCGAGCAACGCACGGCGGTGATCTTCGATGAGTCGGGACGAGTGGTCGGTGTGACCCGGCACCGTTAGCGAGGCTCTGCTTTGCGGGCGTCCCGAGCCTTCCCTGCGGACCGTGACGTGCTCGAGTCTTGCACGCAGGCAGTTGGCGATCACGTTCCTTGGTGATTGCCGGGTTCATGGCAACCCTGACGTTACGTCATGGTTTGGCGGAGCCGCGTGTCCTGCCGAGGTCGGCGGCGCACGTGGACCTGAAGCCGGCGCCGGGCGCGAAGTGGTGGGCGGGAGGGGTGATAGCCGGCGCGGCGGTGCTTTATGTGGTGTTCTGGTAGGAGGCCAGAGCGGTTAGTCGTTGACTCAATTCGTCGAGGAACTCGGGCAGCGTCAGCCCGAATGCACTCGCAAACCTGGTCGCGGCATCGACGGTCAAACGCACTTCCTCTTTTTCCAGTCTTCGGACGTGCCGCTCTGACAACCCCGGTATCTCCGCCTGCCTCAGTTGCCGGTTCTTTCTCATGTCGAGCAGGGCGAGCGATACTCTCTCCATCTCGTACCGCCGGATTTCCACGTCGGCCAGATGCATGGGATCTACGGCCTGCAGCATCTGGGACGGACCCATGTGCACATCCCGGTCGGGCCAATACAGATAGGAACCAGCGGAATCGATCTCAAAGTGCTCGAACATCTCTGGCTCAAACCGCTTGATCTGCGGAAGCCTCTCTATGGGGAACTCCCTGACACTCATATCCCCGAGGACCACCACGAGAGATTCCTCAAGCACATATGCGTCAAGAATCCCCTCCCATGGAGCCGGCCTCTTGAGCGCGATAACCAGACGCATCACAACCGTGGGATCCCGACACAGCTGGAGCCGCTGATCGGGCTTGTGAAGCCGAAGGATCGATGGAAGGCGCAATACTGCCTGCTCTGGCACATCCACAACAACCAGATAGCGTGTGTCCGTGTCCACCCACCTCGGTAGCCTCACGCGCCTTGGGCCGATCAGCTCACTTGCTCGCGCCACTACCAGGCTATTTGCGGGTCCAGCGTGGGTGGTTTCAGACAGTTCCGTCGCAAGGCAGCGGAACTCGGTGTTCGGCAAGCAGCCCTGCACAGTCCCGCAAAAGGCGATGTTGCTGAATGGCGTTGCGTCACTCATCCGCTCTGACTCCGCTCCCATTCTTCCAGCAGTTCCGCGCGGTGCGCGGCAGACAGCTTCACGATCTCCTTTAGCAGGCTCGTCGAAACGTGTTCACTTCAAACTTCACGTCGTGCTGTGGTGGGTCTCGTAAGAAGTAAACGCGTATCTCCCAGGCATCCGCGACTCCTGCATGGAAATGTGCCGGTCCGTGATCGCCGGTGTGAAACCAAAGGCGACACCCTGGTAGCTGAAACGCCTGGAGCATTCCCAAGGGCTACCTCCAGGCGCCGCGACCAAGGACCTTTACCCCTCTGGTGGGTAGGGGTCTCGGCCATATGTGTTCTTCTCCCGAATCCTCCCATCACGTCCATGGATCAACAACTCCGAGCGTTGATTCCTTGCGATCTCGCGCCCCCTCTCGATCGCTTGCTCCTGGGTGTCGAACACCTTCGTAGCTCTCGGGCTGCCTGCGCGCTTGACTGCCCATCCGCCCCTTGCTGGGACAACGTGCTGATTGCGCTTCCTCGTCATGGCTCCTGTACCTCCTTCATCCAACTGTCACCGGACATAATGACACAGTAATCTGTCAAACATGTCCGGGCAAGGCGTTGCGTGGGTCCGTGGCGTTGCGAGTGTCCCCCTCGCGTCCACATGATTCACCTGCGATCCCATAGACCGATCCAGTTGCCGCAAGGACGCAAATCATGAAGCGCACCGCCCTTCCGTCCATACTCCTCACGCTCGTTGTCTTCTCCTGCACCCCGGCGGGCGACACCTCCGTGGGCACTGCGTCGCCGGAACAGGCCGGCGCTGGTACCGCCGAGGCCATGAGCCCGGGTGGCCCACAGACCGACCACATGCCCACCGACGCCGAGCGCGAGGCCATCCTGGCTCCCGTGCAGGGCATTTTCGATGCGTTGGCCGCGGGCGACGGCGAGATCCTCCGCGAGATCATGCACCCGGATGTGCTGATGCACTCGGTGGAGCGTGCAGCCGATGGTACACGATCCAGTTCCACCTCCACGCGTGATGAGTTGATCGCGCGGCTGGAAGGCAGCGAGCAAGTCCTCACCGAGCGCATGTGGGACGCCGAAGTGCGCGTCAGCGGCGATCTGGCCATGGTCTGGACGCCGTACGACTTCTATGTGGGCGACGAACTGAGCCACTGCGGCGCCGACGCGCTCCTGCTGACCCGGAACGACGACGAGTCGTGGAAGATCATCGCGCTGTCGTGGACACGGCTCCAGCCGCCGACGTGCGAGCTGCATCCGGACGGGCCGCCGGCTTGAGGCGATCGATCAGTCGATCGGGGCTCAGAGCGTCCATTCGTCCACTCAGATAGCCTTCGCCTGCATGGAGAACGACCCTACCACTCGCCGGTTACCGGATTCGTCGGCAAACTCTCGATATCGATGATGGCTCCGTCCTTCATCACGAGCTCGAGTTCACGGATGTTGGAGATGTCCGCCAGGGGGTCGGCTCCAAGCACGAGGATGTCGGCGAGCTTCCCTACTTCCAACGTCCCGAACTCGTCCAGGGCCTTACACGCCATCGCGCCGTGCTTCGTAGCCGCCACGATCGCTTCCGAGGGCGTCATGCCGAGTTCCACAAGTCCCTCGATGGCGATGATCGTCCCGATTCCGGGCTTCAGGTGTTCGGCAGCCGGTCGCTCTTCACGCGTGAACTCCGGCGCGACTCCCCCTGAGCCAAAGAGGAGGTTGTCGGGTCCGACCGAGACGATGCACCCTGCCTCAATCAGCTTGCGCCCATTCATCTGACGCATCTCCAGATTCCCGATGGTCACCGATCGGGGGTCTGGAATGCCGGTCTCCTGGACTTTGCGCCTCACCTCGGCCGTCGTCAGCGGGGTACGGCGTTCCTTCTCCAGCTTCGCCCACCGCTCCGCCGCCCTCTCTCGCTCTTCCAGATGCAGCTTCCATACCTCGCCGGTGTACTTGTTCGGAAGCAGGGAGCAGATGATGTCCCTCTCGACGATCATTTCCACAAGTTCGTCGGTAATCTCCCGCCTAGCCGTCACTTCGGGGTGCTGAATCAGGTCGATGCCAGCGAGGATGGAGAGGCGAAGCCCCTCCAGGGTGGTCGAGTGCGTCTCTGCCACCAAGCCGCGTTTCTGCGTCTCCTCGACGATGACGCGCTGGGCCCGCGGAGAGAATCCAATGGTGGTGGGATAGTTGAAGTGGTGTGTGCCGCCATACTTGATGAAGTCGGGTCCAAGATCCAGGTAGGCGTTGATGGCGACCCGGAGTTCCTCCGGTGTCATGTGCATGAGTTCTTCACCGCTACCTAGCGTGATGGAGTCGTTGATCTGCTCCTCGAAGAGCGTCAGCCCGTCCTCGCGGTCGCCGGAGAAGGTCTCGGAGAAGGGACCACCCCACCCGACGATGTTGCCGGCCACGTACATTCGTGGACCCACCACGTCGCCCCGGGCGACCGCGTCGCGCACCTGCATCCCGGGCAGGAGGGCTCCATAGCTGTCGCGAATGGTTGTGACCCCATGCTTCAGATGAAGCTGGGCTCCCTGGAGATTCAGGTCTGCGTTCCGATCCCAGTAGCGGGCGTTGGTCTCGCTCCAGCGCCTGCCAAAAGAGAGGGACATGTGCACGTTGGTATCGACGAAGCCTGGCGTCACGTACTTTCCGGCGCCGTCAATGACCCGTGTCCCCGGAGCCACCTGGACCTCGGCCCGAGGGCCGATTGCAGCGATCCGCGTGCCTTCGACCACGATGGTGGCGTCAACGAGCGGCGGCCCGCCGTTTCCGTCAATCACTGTAGCTCCCACGATCGCGATTGTGTCCTGGGAAGCCTGAAAAGCACTGGCCGGAAACGCGGCAGCTACCAAGAGAACCGCGGCAGAAAGAAACTCGATTCGAAATGGCTTGGCGCGTCTGTAGAACTGTTTCACGGTGATGGCACTCCTTCCAGCTTGAACGTCGGCAAACAGCATGGGCGGGTGCCGGTACCGACGCCGGGCAACGGTGTCGGGCGACGGACTACCATTCGCCGGTGATCGGATTGGTCGGAAGATTTTCGATGTCGATGATCTCACCCGCCTTCATCACGACCTCGAGGTTGCGGATGTTGGAGATATCGGTCAGGGGGTCGGCCCCTAGGACGAGGATGTCGGCGAGCTTCCCCACCTCCAGCGTCCCGAAGTCGTCGAGGGCCTTGCAGGCCATCGCGCCGTGCTTCGTGGCCGCCACGATCGCGTCGGACGGTGTCATGCCGAGTTCCACCAGTCCCTCGATCGCGACGATCGTCCCGATGCCCGGCTCCAGGTGCTCGGGCACCGGATGATCCTCGCGAAGGAACTCGGGTGCCACACCCGGACGCCCGAACAGGAGGTTGTCGGCCCCGACGGAAACAATGCATCCGCCGCGAATGAGCTTTTGGCCATTGGCCCAACGTGCCTCGAGGTTGCTCCAGTAGACTGTGGCTGGGTTCCTCAGTCCCGTAGCCTCCACTTCACGCCTGATCTCAAAGGACGTTTGGGGTATACGCCGCTTCGGGGCTTCCTTTGCTTCCTCCAGAGCCTGGCGCGCAGCCTCACGCTGTTCGAGGCGTTGTTGCCATATCCTTCCGGTGTACTTGTTGGGCAGAAGCGAGCAGATGACGCCCCGCTCGACGATAAGGTCCACGAGTTCGTCGGTAATCTCTCTGAGGCCCACGTTTTCGGGATGCTGAACGACATCGATCCCAGCGAGAAGCGACAGTCGCAGGCCTTCCAGGGACGTGGAATGGGTTTCGGCAACCAGACCGCGTTTGTGCGTCTCCTCGACGATCACCCTCTGCACACGCGGCGAAAACGAGATCAGGGCGGGTGAGGTATGTGAGGTGCCGTTGTACTTGATGAAATCCGGCCCCCTGTCCAGATAGATGTTCATCGCGACCCGCATCTCGTCCGGCGTCATGTTGAGGAATTCCTCAGCGGTCCCGAGGGTGAACAGGTCGTCGAGTTGCTCCTGGAAGAACGTGAGTTCGGACCTGGGCGGGGCCCGCCGGGTGGACGGTCCTTCCCAACCGAGAATATTCCCCGCCACGTACATTCGCGGCCCGACCCACGCCCCGGCGGCAATCGAGTCACGAACGGCCATCAGAGCCTCGGGTGGCCCGTAGCTGTCTCGGACGGTCGTGACCCCATATTTGAGCTGACCCTGCACCCCTTGCAGGATCAGATCCTCCAAGCGGTCCCAATAACGGGCGAAGGTGTACTCGCCCGTCGCTCCACCCGTTATCGGGCCCATGTGTACGTTGGTGTCGACGATGCCTGGCGTGACGTACTTCCCGGCACCGTCGATCACGTGGGCTCCCGCCGGCACGACAACCGAGGCCCGGGGTCCGATCTCCGCGATCCGTTCACCCCGGATCACGATGGTCGCGTCAGCGAGCGGCATCCCTCCATTCCCGTCGATCACCGTGGCTCCCACGATCGCCATCGTGCCGCCCGGCGGCTGGAAGGCGGTGGCGGCATCTGCCGACCCGAGACAAAGACCGACGCACGGCAAAAGAAGTCGAGTGGCCCTGGTGCAACTGCGGAAGTGCTTCACGGTCATGCCTCTCGATCAGGGGATGTTCGGGTTGCCGTGCCGCTCAACGTTCGGCAGCGGCCAGCAGGTCGCGTTGCCGTACTGTCGTCCCAGATGGTCGACACCAGTAAAGAAGGGGATTTCGTGCGGCGTTCCCATGTAGCGAAGATGGTCGTTCAGGCGGTGCCCGCCTTCCAGAAAGAGCTCGCGGCTCCGTTCCTGAAGGACCTGGGCAAGGATATCGCCGTCCGTTGCCGGATCGAATGGAGGTAATCCGGCTCGCTCATGCAGCGCATTGATGATGCCGACCGCCGTCTCTCCACCGCTCACCTCTGCGATGATGAGCTGGGCTTCCTCCCACGTCGCCAACGGTAGAGGCGAGCCGAGGGAGGTGTATTTCGTCTGCTTGAAGTGATCGAGCGGCGGGGCAGTTGGGAGCACCGCGGTGAACTCCACCGCCACCCTGGGATCCGCAACGCCCTTCCATTCCAGATCTCTGAACCGCGGTGACACAGTGAACGCCGTGGCACGCGTATACCGGTCGTAGCCCTTGTTGTACCGGCGCGGGTGGTCGTCTCCGCGAGAGGCCATCTTCATGAACCCCTCGGGCACAGCCTGTGCATCCGACAGCGCGCCCGGGCCATCCCCGAGATCCAGACGGACCCTCGCCCGTCCAACCCGGGCCATGTTGACAATCTCGGCTGTCCCGCCCGACAACGCTTGCGTGAAGTGCTCCTCGGCCATTCGCAGTACCTGATCCGGCGTGAGCAGGGAGCCGCCGTCGATGGCCATCTCGCAGAAGGCCTCGCCGAGCATAACGTAGTTGTAACCTGCATATGCATGTGCCGTGGCAATGAGCGAGGCCTTGTCCGGGACATCTGCGTCAGGAAACTCCGTGATTCGCCGGACGGCATCCTCGGCCTCGGTTCTGGCCGTCTGAATTGGTGTGTACTGGCCGAAGCCCGTGCCCTGGCAAGGTGCCTGGGCCATGTTCTGATGGTTCGCGTCGATGATTCGCCCACCCCACTCCCGGTCGATCTGGGCACCGCTCGAGTGCCACATCTCGTCGCTGAACGCCGAGCTGCCGAACGTGTAGTTGTTGTAGGCGCACTCGAAATCTGCGATCGCACTGTTGACCAGAAGGCCGGAGATGGCCGGATCCTCGAGAGCACTCTCGTCCACCACCCCAGGCAGCTCTACTTCCAGGAGATCGTCGCATCCGGTCAGCCCTCCCACCATCAGGATCAGGCTGGCAGCCGCGGTCAATGGTTGAGCGTGGCGCTTTCCCTGTCTCTTTCGATTCCCGTTTTTCATTGATCTCGTCCTCAGAAAGATGTCCGGACCGCAAGGACGATCCGCTGGTAGGTCGGCCACTGATCCTGGATGTAGGCCACCATGCCGTGTGTCGCCGCGTTCACGTTCGCGTAGGTGGGCCGTCCCTGGGTCGCGTGCACCTCGGGATCGATGACCGGGTGCCCGAACCTTTCGTCCTCGGCGATCCACAGCGTGATAAGGTTCTGGCCCGACAAGGTGACCGACGCCGTCGAGGCCCCGAACTTCTCGGACCACTCGACAGGCACATCGAAGCGCATGGAAAGATCGCGGAGTTTCGCGAAACCGGCGTCCACCAGACCGATCTGACAGGTTCCCCCGCCGAACTGGTCGTAGGCGGCGAGGATCGGATCCCGCTCCGGAGGCGGGACATTCATTTGCCGTGTATTCCGGAAGAACATGTGCGTCCATCCCACCCGCGTGTCGCACTTCACGTATCCACCGACTGCGTCGGCGGTGGCACTGAGGGTCAGCTTCCTGTACCGAAGCGAGGTGTTCATTCCTGCCTCCCAACCCGGGAATGGCTGTCCCCGGTATGCGGTGCCGGCCTGGTCGCACGGGACGGGTCCTCCCCCACCGGAAATCGGGTCCCCTCCCTCACACATCAGGTTGATGAGGTTGCCGTTGGCATCCCACTCGGCGGAGAGCACATGTTTCATGAACAGACTGCCGACCGGGAAACCCTCGACGTGTCGTTGGCCCGCCCAGGGAGCCCCGAACTGTGGAGGCGTGATACCACCAAGATCCATGACCTTGTTGTCGGTGGTCGAGAAGGTGGCTCCGACATTCCAGTTCCAGTCCGGACGGCGGATTGGATCCGCTCCCACTCCGATTTCGAATCCCTGGTTCTTGATTGTGCCGACGTTCACGAATTCCACCCCGGGGAAGCCGAGCGAAGGAAGCGCCGCCTGGGCCACGATCGCCTTGCTCCGGGTCTGGTTGTAGTACGTGAACTCCATCGCCACCCGCTCATCCCACACGCTTGCGTCGAAGCCCAGTTCGATCTCCTCGCCCACCTCGGGTTCGAGATCGGGATTCCCGATGTTCGATCGTGTCAGGGCAGCTGAGCCGTCCGGTCCGGTAATGGGAGCGTAGAGCCGGGTTGCGGCGAAGACGTCAGGCTGCTGTCCCGCCTTGCCCCAGGCGCCGCGTAGCTTCAGCGTATTGACGAAATCGAGGTTCCAGAATGGCTCCTCGTTGACGATCCAGGTAGCGCTTGCCTTGGGGTAGACGACGAAGTCGAAGTTCTCCCCGAAGGCGCTGTTGTCGTCCGCGCGTACGGCCCCCGTGAGGAATACGCGGTTTTTCCATCCGACCCGTTGCTGCACATAGACACCCAGGGTCTTGTTCTCGATGAAATCTTCACCGGCGAACCGAACAGCGGCAGAACTGATGGTTTCCAACCCCGGCACGGGAAACTCCCTTCCAGAGGCCGTGGTGATCGTGTTCTCTCTCAGGTAGTATTGAGCTCCCACAGATGTCTCGCCCGACAGGTCGTCGGTGAAGTCGCTTGAGACGCTTCCCGCATAGTCGACCGTCAAAGTGCGGAAGTGGTCTTCGAGGACCTCTTTCCGGCCCAGACTCGAGCTTCTGAAGGGGCCGGGCTGCTGAGCCGTGCGCGGCCAGAAGCTGAACGACCGGCCGTTGTTGGAATCGAATCCGGCGGTGAGCCTGTGGCTGAACCAGGTGACGGGCGAGTGCGTAAGATTGAAGCTGAGATTGATCCGATCAATTGTCTCCTCGCCAGCGATCGATTCCATGTCCTCGGGCGCCTCGCGGTACAACCCCCGCGAGCGCGTGTTCAGCTTCCGGGGATCCCCGTAGATGATGTCGCCGGTTATCGGTTGCTGTACGCCTTCGTTGTGCGTCGTCTGATGTATGATGCCCAGCCGAAGGCCCACCTCGAAGGGACCTGCGGTGTAGGAGAGGTTGGACCTTCCGGTGAGCCGGTTCAGCCAATGGTAGGAGACGATCCCCTCGTCTCTGTCGGCCGAGCCGGAGAGGTAGTAGCGAATACCGTCGCGGGTCGATCCACTTGCGCTCGCATAGAGCGACATGGGCCGGCCGGTTCGAAAGATGGGCGTTCCCCTTTCCTGTTCGCTCTTGACGATGTTCAGGGATATGAGCTGATCCGTGTCCGGGTCCCGCGCCCACACGACAGGGAACACATTCTCCGGGTTTCGGAGGAAGTTGCCTCCTGTCCTCACCTGAACGTTGAAACGCGGCGCACCGGTGCTCCCACGCTTGGTGATGATGTTGACAACCCCGTTGCCCGCTTCGGTACCGTAGAGGGTCGCGGCCGCGGGACCCTTGATTATTTCGATCCTCTCGATGTCATCGATCGGGAGATCATTAAGGCGAGACGGCGGCGTACGCTGTTGCCGGTTGGCCGCCGGCGCGTTTTCCCGAGAGTCGATCCGGACGCCGTCCACAAAGAAGATGGGCTCCGAACCCAGTGACAGGCTCCCGGCACCCCGGATCTTCAATCTCTGACCCGCGCCGATCTCCCCGCCCGAGTTTCTGATCCTCACACCTGGAACGGCGGTGGCCATGAACTGGTTGATGTTCACCGGTGCCTGCCGGTTCAATTGTTCCGGCACTGACAGCGACGCGACAACGGTCCCGACTGCACGCTTCTCGACCTCACGTGCCTGCCCCGTGACCACGATCTCGTCCAGACTGATCGCCTGCGGGGCGAGTTCCAGACGAATGTCGGTATCTCCGACCTGCACCGACTGTGTCAGAGTGCGAAACCCGAGCATTTCAACTCGAAGGGAAACCTGGGTACCCTGGAGACCCTCCAGACGGAATCGGCCTCCGCCATCGGTAAGCGTGCCGCTTTGGGTCCCTGCGATCACGACTTCCGCTCCGACTAGGGGCTGTAGCGTGTTGGCCGACACGACCGTGCCTACAACCACCTGACCACGGGCAGACACGGGTGCAGCCAGAAGGACAAGCACGGCGAGGACGAGTTGGATTGCCGACCCGTGGGCGAGGCACCGGGTTACCAGTGCTCCGATCCCCGATGCCGGGGCGCGTATTCGTGATGTGGACTTGCGAGTTTGAGCGTGTCTGGAACGAGGGTACCACATGACCTGCCTCCTGCTGGTGTTGCTGCATCCGGAACAGTCGTCGGCAGCGAGATGCCCTTGGATGGCTGGCGTCCGGGAACGCCCCAAACGGGAACCGCGCCGAAGCGGTCGAAGAACCGGAACGGGAAGGCGTAGCGAGATATGGGCCGCAGAGGCCCAAGCACCACGAGTCGCATGCTGTGTGCCGACGGTCGAGGTGCCTGCCAGTGCCCGGTGGAATCGGGCAGAGGGATTCAGTGAGGAGGGGGACATCTCACCTCCTCGGAAAAGCCTACCTCACCTGCTAGGGTACAGTATAGGTGTGTCGTATACCGATTCGCAATCTAGAACAGTGCCGTGGCTGTCTGTGTCTCCTGTGGAGCGGAGCCAAGCCCTAAGGAGGTGACGCTTGCGATCACCGGACAGGCCCTGATCAAGCTGGACCCACGCACGATCGCGGAGGCCCCGTTCGCGACCGTCCAGCCGATCGTCGCATCCGCCGACATCGCCTTCACCAGTTTCGAGATGGGCGGTCAATGGGGAGGCCAATCCCTGCGGCGTTCCGGCTGACTATGTAACCATCACCGGCGATCCTGACATCCCCCGCTCGCTTCGACCAGGCAATACCAGCGGGCCCCACGCCGTGTCTCCGGTCGTGATGCAGTATCTGCTACTCCACAACGTGAACGGAGTCTGGCTGGGCCACATCGACGCCGGTGCTTCACTCTATCTGGGCGGTGGCCACCCTGGATTCGACGGAGTGGACTGGCATCGTGGGCGCCCGATCATACGTCAATTCGGAGGGCTAGCGTATCACGCGACACGGGACCCGGGGGGCTACCCCGGAGAGTACGCCTTCTGGGGCCTCGTGGGTTTCCTGACAGTGGCGGGTGACCACGTTACAGGGATGGAGTTCGTGCCCCTATTGCTGAACGAGGGCGTCGAGGTGTTCGAAGCGGGTGACCGCTTGGAATTCCTTCGCAGGCGTGGGTTTGTCGGAGGTGGCTACCGGTGCTATGGCGATTCGATCCTCGGTCGGTTTCAGGAGCTGTCGAACGCGTATGAAACGCCCGTCGACATAGGAAACGGCCGGGCCCTAATTGATCCTCCGGGCCGGTAGGGGCGGTTGCATGGACACCACCCGGATCACGCGCACGATCGGTACGCCGAACTCGTCGGTCTCGATGTAGGCCATGAGCCCATCGGGTCCGAATGCAGTGGGGATCCTGACTCCGTCGGCGGGCAGCGTCCCGACGTAGCCGCCGTCGGGCGTCACGATGTCGGTGGGTCCCGCCTCGACCCCGTCTTCTCCGGTCCGCGCGACCCAGATCCGATCATCCCAGTCCACCGCGATGTCGGCGATGACCGGCAGCTCGTCCGCGAAGGTCAAGTCGTCCACGCTCTCCCGCTCAATGCGGAAAATACCCACGTTGCTCGGGACTTCCCGGGCGCGATACTCCTCCCGCGCCGCTTCCCTCATGCCTTCGGTCACCGCGGCCGGCGCGATCGGGCGCTCCACCGCACCGAGCACTTCACCTTCGCGCGAGACCAGCTTGATCCGGTAGCCGATCGAGTCGACTACCGCCAGTCGACCGTCGGAAGTCACTTCGTAGTGAAGGTCTGGTGCGAAGGCCCGGCCCGCGGGAAGCCGGGAGGTTCCGTCCGAAGAGGAGCGCCTAGCACTCCTTCTCTCTGCCCCCTCATCGGGCAGTTCCCAAGCGGTGTATAGGACTTCGGGTTGCCCGTCTTCGATGGAAAACACCTCGATGGGCCGACCAGGGGGATCGAGCTGTTCCAACCCTTGCTCGGCCCTCTCGAAATCGAACCGGAAGACGGTCGACACGACGCTCCCGTCCGGAAAAGACTTGGCATCCCAGCGGGGCATGCCGGCCAAAGGGGTCATCGAAACCCTACGTAGGTGTTCCCCTCCGGGAGCGAAAATGTCGATCGCGCTCGTGCTTTTGACGGCTAATCCACCGTCGGGATAGACATGAAGCGCCGATGGGCCCCGCAACTCACCGGGTCCTTCGCCCGAGCCTCCCACCATGCGTACGAAGGTCCCTTCCGGGGCGACCATTACGATTCGATCTTCGCGCATGTCGACAATGTGTGCGTTGCCCGCTCTGTCGAAGCCCACATCCGTGAGCAGGCTGAAGCTCTCCCAGTCCTCGCCCATGTACGCCCCAACCGTGTAGACATCCTCGGTTACGGCGGTCAGCATGACGTCCGGGCCCTGCAGGGTGCCCGGAGCCCCGACGGCCCCCGGTGCGTCCGCCGAGTCGCCGCAGGCCAGCGTGCCGGCCAGCGCACTTGTGATCAGTATCCGGATCCGGGTTCTCATCCATAGGTCCTTTCCGTTGGACGCGGACCCACAAACTAATTCGTTCGTTTATCGATGTCACCTTGGCCAGTCATGAGTTGACGAACGTGCGGTCCTTGTCTCTGGCCCACCCCCCTCCCGGCCGGTACGTTTGCTTCATTCCGCAACAATGCCCGTCAAGCCCGGAGGGCCAATGGATCGCTCGTCACTGCTTCTCCCCCGCCGCCGCTTCCTGCACCTGGCGGGCGCCGCCATGGGCGTTACCGCCGCGTCCGCCTGCGCGTCTGCGCCGCGGTCCGACAGCTCAGGCGTCCGCCCAGGCCCCACCGGCACCTCCGACCGCACCTACACGCCCACCCGCTTCGATCCTTGGATCGAGCTTGACCGGGCCGCCTGGGCCCACAACGTCCGCGAGGCCGCGCGGCTCGCAGGCGGACGTCCCATCCTCGCGGTCGTGAAGAACAACGCGTACGGGCTGGGCGACCGCGCGGTCGGGCCGTTGCTGGCTGACATGCCGCAGGTGGGTGGCCTCGCCGCTGTGCGCGTCGAGGAGGCCTTGGCCATGCGCGAGGAGAGGGTCACCAAGCCGATCGTGGTCATGGCCGAAGGCTCCGAGGACGAGATCGAGGAGATGGTGCGGCACGACGTGCTCCCTTCTGTCTGGCTGGACGACGCACCGCGGCGGCTGCAGCGCGTGTCCCGGCGGATGGGCCGGCCCGTCCCCGTCCAGCTCTTCATCGATACGGGGATGAACCGCGAGGGGATGCCCTACACGCGCGCCCGCGGGTGGATCGAGGAGCTGGTGCAGAGCGCGGACGTCAACGTGAACGGCACCTACACCATGTTCACCCACGACCTCGACTTCGACCGCGAACAGTACGCGCGCTTCGAGGAGTTGCTGGGCTGGGCGCGCCGCAAGAATCTGCCGCTCGGCACGCTCCACGCCTCACCCACCTACGAGCTGTTCCACCTGCCCGAGGCCCACTACGACATGGTGCGGCCCGGCAACGCCCTGTTCGGCAACCCTCCCGGCGACGACAAGGCCAGGGAGATGGCCGACCTCAGGCCCGTTTTCAGCATGAAGACGCGGGTCGTGCGCGTCGAACACCTCGAGCCGGGCGACAGCGCGGGCTTCAACCGCACCTTCATGCCCGACCGGGCGACCTGGGTGGCGCTGCTGCCGGTCGGCCGTACGGACGGCTACCCGTCCGCGGCGAACGGGACCTGCGAGGTGCTGATCAACGGCCGTCTGTACCCGGTCGCCGGCGGCGTCAACTCGGCGCACACGATCCTCGACATCGGTGAGGAGAAGACGGTCGAGGTGGGCGATGTCGCCACGCTGATCGGGCCCGATCACCCGGCGGTGCTGCCGCACACGGTGGCCGAGCGGACGGAACTCGGCTTCCTGCGCATCATCCAGAGCATGAACCCGCGGCTTCCGCGGCGGGTGGTGTAGCCGGCTCTGGAGCGGAAAGGTTAGCTTTGTTGCCGTTCCCCCTGGAGTGAGGTGGTGATGGACAACGTCCGACATTCACGCTGGCGCGGGGCGCTGCTCTGGGTGGGCGCGTTCCTGATCATGGCAGGGGCCGCGATCTACCAGCGCCGCACCGGTCCTACCTATCCGCTGCGCGGCGAGGTCGCCGTGGGCGCCGATGCGTACCGCTACGAGCTGGTGCGCAGCCAGGAGACCACCGAGCAGGCGCGCGTTGCGCTGCCTCGACCGGGCGCGGGCGCCACCGGCACGATGACCTACCGGCGCTATCCCACCAGCGACGACTTCACCACGGTGGAGATGGCGATGGAGGAGGGGGAGGACGGCCCGGAGCTGGCGGCGTACCTCCCCATCCAGCCCGCGGCCGGGAAGATGGAGTACTACGTGGAGCTGGAGACGTCGGACGGCGCTGTGCGCATCCCCGCCGAGCAGGGCGCGGACACCAACATCATCCTGCGCTATAAGGATCCGGTTCCGGCCCGGCTCCTCATCTCGCATGTCATCGCCATGTTCTTCACCGTGCTGATCGGGATGCGGACCGGCCTGGGGGCGCTGTTCGCGCCGGGGAACCTGCGCGCGCTGGTGTGGGTGACCCTGATCGGGATGACGGTGGGCGGCCTGGTGCTCGGCCCCTTCGTCCAGAACTACGCCTTCGGCGAGTACTGGACCGGCTTCCCCTGGGGCTACGACCTGACGGACAACAAGCTGCTCATCATGTGGGTGGTGTGGGTGTTCGCGGCGTTTGCGCTGGGCATGAAACCGAAGCGGAAGGCCGGACCGGGTCGCGTGACCGTGGGCGTCGCCGCGCTCGTCATGACGGTGGTGTACCTCATCCCGCACAGCATGCGCGGCAGCGAGCTGGATTTCGCGGCGGTAGACGCGGGCGTGCCCGCCGAGGAGGCCGTCGGGACCAGCCGCAACTGACGGTCGGTTCCATCGTGAGCGCGGCGCACCTCCATCTGCTGACCGTGCACCTGCCGGTCGTCCTCTGTCCTCTCGCGCTGGTGCTCTTCCTCTTTGCCCGGCTGCGCTACGACACGCCCGCCGCCCGCATCGCCCGCTGGCTCCTTGTGGCTTCCGCGGTCGTGGGCGTGCCCGCGTATTTCTCCGGCCCGCCCGCCTTCGAGTCGATGGAGAGCGAACTGGCCCCGATGCGCGACCTGGTGGAGCTGCACGCGGTTCTGGGCAGGACGGTCTTCTTCGGCCTCGTGCTGCTGGCACTCACCGCCCTCCAGACGACGCTGAGGGAGATGCAGGAGGAGCCGGTGCCCGGCTGGCTGCACGGCATCGTGGTGGTCGGCACCCTGCTTCTCAGCTACGTTCTGGCCTGGACGGCGCACCTCGGGGGCGTCATACGCCGCCCGGAGTTGGGAGATGCGCTCTCCTGGCTCTTCCCCCGCTGGTAGCCCCGGCCCCGGCGACTGGGCCGCGGTTCGCAGTCGGCCGCCGTCCGCCTCCTGCTTCCTACCCGCCGTCCGGAATCAGCTGACGCTCACGCTCCTGCACGTGACGGCGCATCCAGTCGAACATCTCCCACACGGTGTGCAGCACCGACTCGCGCGCCCTGTAGCCGTGACTCTCGTGGGGCAGCATCACGAGGCGGACGGTGCCGCCCAGTCCCTTGACGGCGTGGTACATCCGCTCCGACTGCACGGGGAAGGTCCCGGAGTTGTTGTCGATTACGCCGTGGGTGAGGAGCAGGGGCTCGTTGATCTTCTCGGCGTGCATAAAGGCCGACATGCGGAAGTAGACTTCGGGTGCCTCCCAGAAGGTGCGGCGCTCGTACTGGAAGCCGAAGGGCGTCAGGCTCCGGTTGAAGGCGCCGCTGCGCGCGATCCCGGCGGCAAAGTCGTCGGAGTGCGCCAGCATGTTGGCCGTCATGAAGGCCCCGTAGCTGTGCCCGGCGATCCCGACCCGGTCGCGGTCGGCTACGCCCATCTCGACGAGCTTGTCCACCGCGGCCCTGCCGTTGGCCACCAGCTGCTCCACGTAGGTGTTGTTCGCGGTGAAGCCGCCGACGATCGGCATCGCGGCGTCGTTGAGCACGGCATACCCCTGCGTCAGAAGCAGGAGGTGCGAGGCGCCGGAAATGGTCGTGAAGCGGTGGGCGGATCCGCGGACCTGCCCCGCTCCGTCCTCGTCCGCGAACTCGCGCGGGTACGCCCACACCAGCACCGGAAGGCGCTGGCCCGGCTCGTAGTCGGCGGGTAGGTACAGCTCACCCGACAGGGGGATCCCGTCGTCGCGCTCGTAGTAGACCTTGCTCTTGGTGATTCCGGCGAGCTGGGGCTGGGGGTTGGGGAAGGACGTGAGCGCGGTGCGCTCGCCGTCATCCGTTGCCACAAGGTGATAGTTGGGCGGATCCTCGCTTGTCTCGCGCCGAATGACGATCCGGTCGGCGGCCGCGTCCGCCAGGCCCACCACGGTCTCGTAGCTTTCCGGGCCCGAGTGGAAGAGCCGCCGCAACTCGGCGGTCGCCAGGTTCAGCCGGTCCAGGAAGGGCCGGTCTCCCTCGGGAGATCCGCCGGGGCCCGCCAGGAAGATGCTCGTCCCGTCCATGCGGACAACGGGCTTGCCTGCAGCGTCCTGCGTCATGACCGGGTCGCCGGGATTACCGTACCAGTCGTCGGTGCTGCGGTCCCAAAGGAGCGCGGGCTCTGCGCCGGCGGACGAAGCCTGCACGATCCATGCGCGGGTCCGCCGTGTCGGCCAGTCGAATTCGTAGACCAGCGCCGTCTCGCCGTCCTCGCCCCACAACACCGGGTAGCCGAAGCCGAAGGCTCCCGAGCCCAGCCGGTGCTCGGTGCGGATCAGCTCCGCGCCCTCCCCCTCGAAGGGCGCCGCGAGGGTCAGTACACGATCGCGGTGAGGCACGTCACGCCCGGGGTCGCCGCCGTCGAGGGCTTCGACGAAGGCCAGCACCGCGGGAGCCCCTGCCCGCCACGAGAACTGGCGGAGACCGGCGCGGCGGAAGCCCAGGTGCTCGGGGCCGCCCTCGTCGACGGGCAGCGTAGCCAGAGCGCGGACGGGCCGGCCGTCGCCGCCGAGGATCTCCACCTCCTTGGCGAAGCGCGAATCCGGCACCAGGTACGAGTAGGGGCGCACCGTGCGGACCGCGAGGAAGTACTCGCCGCTGGGCGAGGGTTCCAGGGACTCGTACACCGCCGGGGCGCCGACGGGCCGCGCGTCGCCGGTGGCGACATCGACGACCGCGGGCTGCGACGTCAGGTAGTAGTCGAAGAGCGCTTCGTCGTGGGCGTCCTCCAGCAGGTCCTGAAAGGTCCAGGACGGCGTTGCGTCGCCCCCCGATTCCTGGATGACCGGGCCGACGGGGATCGCGGCGGGCTCGGGCGGTGCGCCCCGGTCCTCGAGCACGAAGTGGCAGAGCAGCGCACCGCCGTCGGGCATCCAGGAGCAGGGTTCGCCCCGGGCGCCGTTCAGCGAGGGGCCGGTCAGGGCGCGGGCCGTGCCGGTCGCCGGGTCGGCGAGCCAGAGCGCGACGCCATCGGAGTCGGTTCGCGTGAACGCGAAGCTGTCGCCGGACGGCGACCACATGGGGGCACCCAGACCGTCCTCGGCGCCGGTCACCGCTTGCGCGTCACCGCCATCCAGGTCCACGACCGAAAAGCGCACGAAGGGCGGCGCGGCATGCATCCCGTTGGTGACCGGGCTGATCCTGCGCCCCGCCAGCCGCAGCATGGGCGCGGCCAGGTCCTCGATCCCGGGCATGCTCTCGCTGTGCGCGAGAATCATCCAGTCGCCGGACGGGCTGACCACCGCCTGCGGGAATGGGGCCGCGTCAAGGATGCCGACGACATCCGGTGGCGGGGTGCGGTAGGCGTCCTGCGCGGCCAGGAAGGACGGCAATGAGAACAGCACGGCGAGCGGAAGAATGGGCGTGGTGAGGGCACGGATGCGCATGGCTCAACCCCTTTGGTCGGATGGGTTCCGTTCAAGTCTCTTATCTTACGACGCAGCCGTATCGATGGCATACCAGGGACCGGGGGCCGGGGGCCATGGCCATGAACCAGAAACCGTCGCCAACAGGGCGTCTCGCAGCTGTGTGTGGGGCGCTCGTCCTCCTATGCACTCCATCGATCGCTGCAGCCCAGGCCCAGGCCACCCAGCTGAGCGGCCGGGTCTGGTCCGACGACGGCCGGCCCATCGAAGGCGCCGTGGCGGAGCTGCATCCGGTGGCTGACTCCACCTTGGCGGTGTACACGCTGACGAACGAGCTGGGCTTTTTCTCGTTCCGTGACCTGGAGCCGGGCACCTATGCTCTGACGTTGACGCGGATCGGCTTCGAGGAACACCGGGAAGACGTGAGTGTCATGGCGGGCACGACCGACGTCGAAGTCACCATGGCGGGCGAAGCGGTCGTGCTCGAGGGCGTGACGGTCGAGGCCGAGCGCAGCCGCGCCAAGACGCGTTTCGAAGAGTCGGCAGGGATCACGGTCCAGGAGATCGACGCGGGCGACCTTAAGTCGATCCCGGTATTGATCGAGTCAGACCCGCTGCGCGCCGTCGAGGTGCTCCCGGGTGTGACAACCGTGTCGGACTTCTCCGGATCCTACAATGTCCGGGGCGGTTCCGCCGACCAGAATCTCATTCTCCTCGACGAAGTCCCGATCTTCAATCCGTTTCACCTGGGCAACATCTTCTCGGTCTTCAACGCCGACATGGTGGATCGCGTCGAACTGCAGTCCGGGGGCTATCCGGCGGAATACGGCGGCCGCGTATCTTCGGTGTTGACGATCGCCAGCGACCCGGGCGACGGGCTGTTCGGGGTCGACGCGGGCATCAGCCTTCTGGCGACCCGTGTCGCGGTAAAGGGGAGGCTTCCGGAAAGCGCTGCCGAGAAGCTCGGGTTCACCGCAACCCGCTGGCGCGCCTCGGCCCGCCGATCCTACATCGACGTGCTCATCAAGCCGTGGGCCGACTTCCCGTACCACCTCACGGACCTGCAGGGCGTCTTCGAGGCCTGGACGGTGGGCGGGAGCCGGCTCCGGTTCGTCGGGTACAGCGGCCGGGACATCGTCGACCTCTCGGGTATCTCCGACTCGCCCATCCCCATCCGCTGGTGGTGGGGGAACGACGCGATCGGGGGTTCGTGGACGCATTCCCTCGGCGGGGGCGCGTCAATGGCCGTACGCGCCTCATTCTCGCGTTTCGGATCCGACCTGACGTTCCCGGAGGTCGACACAGAGTTCCAGACCGGGGTCGAGGAGGCGACGTTCAGGGCCGACACGGAGCACCGACCTGCGTGGGCGACGAGCTGGAAGTCGGGCGTGTCGGTGAAGCGCGTTGCCTACAATAACGGGCTGCTTGGAGGAGGAGCGACCTTCCTGGACCAACAGGGCAGCGGCCTGGAGATTGCCGGCTACAGCCAGGCTCACTGGAACCCCAACCCGAACTGGCTGGTGGAGGGCGGCGTGCGCGTCGACTACTGGCAGCCGAACGCCGGGACGACGGAAACGACGCTGTCGCCCCGCTTTGCCGTGAGACGCTTTCTTCGGGACAGGGATTCGGCGGTGCGCCTGGCGGCGGGCCGGTACAGCCAGTTCATCCACTCCACGCGGGACGAAGAGTTTCCCTTCGGGCTCGACACATGGATCCTGGCGGGAGCCGAGGCCCCCCGCGTCGTCTCGGACCAGGTGCAGCTGGGGGCCGAGAGCTTCTTTGGCGACGATGACCAGTGGTTCGCCTCGCTGGAGGGCTACTACCGCAACTTCGACGGTGTGGCCGCCCTCAATTCGGCCGAGGATCCCAACGACGACACCGACGCGCTGGTCGCCGGCAACGGCAACGCGTACGGCGTGGACCTCTTCCTGAAGCGGGACCGGGGCAACACCACCGGCTGGATCTCAATCTCGTTCCTGAAAACCGTCAGATCCTTCCCGGACACGCGTGTCGGGGTCCAGCCCCAGCCGTGGATCACCTATCCGCCGGTCTTCGACCGCCGCTTCGAGGTCGACGTTTCGCTGCGCCGGGCCCTCGGTTGGTGGGGATTGGACACGGGGATCAGGGCAAACTTCGGGAGCGGCCTGCCGTACACGAAACCGCTCGGCACCTATCAGGTCTACCGGACGCAGTTCGTATCGGGGGTTCTAGGGGTCGACGACGGAAACGCGGTGGTGCTCGGGCCTCGCAACGGCGCGCGCTATCCCGCGCGGCACCGGCTCGATCTCTCGTTGCGGAAGACCGCCACGAAGAGCTGGGGCACAATCACGCCCTACGTGAGCATCATCAACGTCTACAACCAGAAAAACGTGCTGTTCTACTTCTTCGACTACCAGTCCTCTCCCCCCAGGCGAGAGGGCGTGTCGATGATCCCGTTCCTGCCCACCTTCGGCGTCGAGGTCTCGTTCTGATGATGGATTCACCGACAGTGCCGTCCGGACGGCCGCAGGCGTGCCGGCTGAACACCGGCGTCGCGATGTTGGTCGTCCTGGCGGTGGCCCCGGTTCCCGGTGGATGCGCGCTGACCGAGGTTACGGTCACCGAGTCGGAGGACGTGGTGATCGCAGAGGCGCAGCTGACCATCAACCAGCACGGCGACGGCGGCACGTCCCTCAGCGTATACACCTATCTGCACCGTACGCTGAGCGGGCAGCGCCCCGACGAAGTGGAGGGAGCCGTGGTCCGCGTTTCGGGCGCGGCGGCGGTCGTGCATCTGGAGGCGGCGGACAGCGGGGGTGTTTGCCTGGATCCCTGGGAGGACGAGGAAGACGAAGAGGTTCTCGAACTGGATGTCGGCTCGTGCTACCGCACCAGCGCTGCCCCGTCTCCCTTTTCTCCGGGGGAGGTCCTCGAACTCGAGGTGGTCCTTCCGGAAGGCGGCACGCTGACCGGGGTCAGCCAGGTGCCCGACGCCTTCGAGTTCATCGGGCTCGCGCACGAGGATGGATACTGCCGCATCGAGCCCGACACCAATTACCGCTTCCGCTGGACCGAGGCGACGGGTGCCTGGTCGTATCTCTCCGACACCTGGATCGAGGGGTTGCCGGAAGCCCTGGCCGGGCGCGACATCGAAGTGCCCGACTCACTGTACCTCACCGGGTTCGCGATCGGAGAGAAGGACACCGACATCCTCTTTCCCGGGGAATACGGGTTGTTCGACCTTGGTGAGCAGGCCGACGCCGATCTGCTCCGCATTCTCGACGACGGTCTGCCCGTCGGCGCCCGGGCGGAGATCGCTTTCGCCGCGACCGACCGTAACTGGGTGAACTGGGCCCGTGGGGGCAACTTCAACCCGTCGGGACTGATACGCATCCCGTCCGTTTTCGGGGACGGGACCGGCTTCTTCGGCACCGCGACCCAGCGCAGGCTGAACGTGACCGCGGGTCCGGACGGCTCCGGGATGCCACCGCTCTGCGGACCGGCGGATCCGGCGCCGCATCGAGCCGCGGATCCGGCGCCGCATCGAGCCGCCCCTCCGGTGCGGTGACGAGCCGCCCCTCCGGACGCTACTTCGACCCCACCCCCGCAAACTCCTCCTCGTCGATCACCACGAACGTGGCCGTCGCGGTCGCCACAACCGCGCCGTCGGACGCCCGCGTCGCCGTGCCCTCCATCTCGACGAGCTTGCGCTTGCGCGCCGTCTGGCGGCCCAGCAGCAGCAGCTTCTCGCCCTCGCGCGCCGGCGCACGGTAGCGGATCTCGCAGCGGGCGGTGTAGGCGCGTGCACCCCGCAGGTACAGCCAGTTGGCCATGACGTCGTCCAGGACGGCGTAGATCATCCCGCCGTGGATCACTCCGGGATAGCCCTGGTGGTTCTCGCCCGGGGTGAATTCGGAGACGCACGCGCCGTCTTCCAGCCGGAAGGAAAGGTGCAGGCCGATCGGGTTGTCGGGGCCGCAGACGAAGCACCTGCTGGCGGCGGCGGGAGGGCGCGCACCACCGGGAGCGTCGGTGGCGCGCGCGACGCGGGTGGCGCGGGCGCTGCGGGTGGCGCTGGCGCTGCGGATGCCGCGGGTGGCCCGGGCGCCGCGGTCGCCGCTCAACTGACCGCCCGCCGCCCCGGCACGGCCGGGATCCGGATCGGGGTCAGCCCCGCGGACTCCAGTTCGGCGTTCAGTTCGCCGACTTCTTCCACATATACGCCGCGCAACCGCGTCAGCGCGCCCTCCAGATCCGCCTCCAGATCCACCAGCCGCTCGATCAGCTGCGCGGTGGGGCGCGCGTCCAGATCCTCGCCGCGCTGGGAGCTCGCCGCCGTCATCACGAACCTCAGGTGGCTGCGAATCCGCGACGGGTTCGCAAATCCCGCCCCGCGCGGCTGCACGAGCACCTCCTCCACCGCGGTCAGCGCCGACGACGCCCGCTCCGCAGCGCCCCGGATCGCCTCGTTGGCGTCGGCTCCGCTGCCGGCGCTCTCGGCATCGCCCCGGACCTGCCGCAGTCCCGCGAGCGCCCCCTCGAGCGCGTCCAACCGGTCCCGCGCCCGGATCAGGTAGTCGAACTGCGCCTGCAGGTCCGCGACCGTGATCTCCTCTTCGAGGCGCGGGTCCATGAGGACTTCGAAGTCCGTCCCGGCATGCCCTTCCGGCGCCTCGATCACGACCGCGTAGATCCCCGGCACCGCGCGCGCGGCCACCGCCGCCGTGCCCGCCGGGTAGTCCAGGTTCCAGTTGAAGCGGTTCAGGCCGGGGCCGGCCGCAACGTCGACGAAGGCGCGCACCAGGTCGCCGTTCCGCTCGAGGATGCGCACCGTGACCGTGCCCGCGGTGCCGGGGGGCCGGCTGAACCAGATCGTCGCGCCCTCGGGCGGGTTCATCGCCTTCATGTAGCGCGGGATCATCGCGCCGTAGACGTGGTCGCGCACGTAGTGCCCTTCCCGCTCCTGGGCGGCGGTGCGGTACGCGGAGCGCACCGGGTAGAGGACGAGGTCTCCCGCAGGCTCACCGGCGGCCACATGGCGGAGTGGCGTGATGTCGTCGAGGATCCAGAAACCGCGGCCCTGGGTGCCCACCACCAGATCACCCCTGTGCACCACAAGGTCGGTCACGGGCGAGGGCGGCAGATCGAGCTGGAGCGGCTGCCAGTGCGCGCCCGCGTCGAACGAGACGTAGAGGCCGAACTCGGTGCCGGCGTAGAGGAGTCCGGCGCGCTCGGGGTCCTCGCGGACGACGCGAGTCGGGTGGTCGGGCGGCAGTCCGTTGGCGCCGTCGGTCAGGAGGGTCCAGGTCGCGCCGAAGTCCCGCGTGGCGTAGATGAACGGCCGGAAGTCGTCCAGGCGGTAGCGGTAGGCGGCGAGGAAGGCGGTGCCCGGGCGGTGCGGCGATACGTCGATTCGGTTGACGGTGCTCGGCTGGGGCATCTCCGGCGGCGTGATGTCGGTCCAGGTCGTGCCCCCATCGCGCGTGATGTGCACGCGCCCGTCGTTCGAGCCGGTCCAGAGCACGCGTGCGTCGTGCGGCGACTCGGCGATCTGCAGCAGCGACGAATAGATCTCGACGCCGGTGACGTCGGCGGTGATCGGACCGCCCGCCTGCCCGAACTTCGTGGTGTCGTTGCCGGTCAGGTCGGGCGAAACGACCGCCCAGCTCCCGCCCTGGTCGCGGCTCACCGCCACGTACTGCGAGCCGTGGTACAGCACGTCCGCGTCGTGGCGCGAGAAGAGCACGGGCGCGTTCCACTGGATCCGGTAGCGAAGTTCGCGCTCCGGCGCCCCGTCCTGCCGCTCGGGGTACGGCCGGATCTGGCGGAACTGCTCGGTGCGGCGGTTGTAGCGCGCAAGCCGGCCGCCGAAGCAACCGGACACGACAATGGCTGGATCGGTCGGATGGACCGTGACGGGGCCCGTCTCACACCCGCCATGCGACTCCCAGTGCTGCAGGCTGATACCCGTGCCGGTCGCCGCACTCGGCAGCGACAGCGTCGAGTTGTCCTGCTGCGATCCGTACACGCGGTAGGGGAACTGGTCATCCACGGTCACGGAGTACATCTCGGCCGTCGGCTGGTTGAGCTGCGTCGACCAGGTCCGCCCGCCGTCCACGGTCACCACGGCGCCGCCGTCGTTGCCCTGCACCATGACCGCCGGGTTGTCGGGCGAGATCCACAGGTCATGATGGTCCGAGTGGGGCATGGGAATGGTGGAAAAGGTCGCCCCGCCATCGGTGGACCGATGGAACCCGCCGCCGGCCACGTACACGACGTCCGGGTCGGTCGGATCGGCGAAGATGTTGTGGAAGTACCAGGGGCGGCCCAGCAGACGCGGCTCGTCATTGACCAGCGTCCAGCTGTCGCCCCCGTCGAGCGTGCGATAGATCCCCGACCCCGGCGCGGCCTCGATGATCGCGTACAGGCGGGCCGGGTCGGAGCGGGCCTGGCCGATCCCGATCTTGCCGAACAGTTCCGACGGGAGGCCCCCGGCGAGCTTCTCCCAGCTGTCCCCCCCGTCGCGGCTGCGGTAGATGCCGCCCTCGCGGGCGCCCGAGATCATCGTCCAGGGCTTGCGCTCGGCGCGCCACATCGCGGCGAAGAGCTCGTCCGGGTCGTGCTCGTTCATGAGCAGCTCGATCGCGCCGGTCGAGTCCGAGACGAACAGGACGTTCTCCCAGGATGCGCCGCCGTCCCGGGTGCGGTAGACGCCCCGCTCCGGGTTCGGGCCGAACGGGTGCCCGGTCGCGGCGAGCCAGGCGATGTCGGGGTCGTCGGGGTGGATGCGAATGCGCCCGATCTGGCCCGCCTCGCGCAGGCCCAGGTACCGCCAGGTGGTGCCGTCGTCGTCGGAGCGGTACACGCCGCGCCCGGTCGAGACGTTGCCGCGGATCGCGTCGGAGCCGGTGCCGACGTAGAGCACGGCCGGGTTCGACGGCGCGACCGCGACCGCGCCGATCGAGCCGAACGGGATGCCGTGGTCCGAGATGTTCTCCCACGCCTGCCCGGCGCTTTCCGTCTTCCAGACGCCTCCGCCGGTGGCGCCGAAGTAGAAGGTGTGCGGCTTGCCCGTCACGCCGGCGACCGTCGTTACGCGGCCGCCCCGGAAGGGGCCCAGCTCGCGGAAGCTCAGTGCCTGGAGTTCGGCCGGAGGGACGCGCCATTGGGCTGGGTCGGAGGCGTCGAGGGCGGGACGCGGAGCCGACTGCGGCGAGGCCGGGGCCGACTGCGGCGAGGCCGGGGCCGACTGCGGCGAGGCCGGGGCCGTCAGGCAACAGAGCGCAAGCACGGCCGGGCCGACTGCCCAACCTCGAACGATCTTCATGGAGCACCTCCGGGCATCAGGTAGCCAACTCCGCGTTCGTTCCGAATGTACGCCGGGTTGGCCGCGTCGTCTCCCAGCTTGCGCCGCAGCCGCTTCACGACGGCCCGAACGAGCTTGGGGTCTGGCGAGCGGTGATCTCCACGGCGCCACGCCTGTCGCAGCAGCGACTCGTGTGTCAGCACGCGTCCCACGTTGACCGACAGCACGCGCAGCAACTCATACTCCGTGGGAGTCAATTGCACCGGCCGGCCCGCAACCGCAACTTGGCGCTGGTCGTAGCGGATGGTCAGTTCTCCGTGGACAAAAGGCTGGGGCCCTGCCACGCGTCGCATGGCCGCCCGCACCCTTGCCATCAGCTCCGACGGAGAGAAGGGCTTGACAATATAGTCGGCCGCGCCCGCATCGAGCGCCCTGACGATCGTTTCGTCCCGGCCGTAGGCGGAGATGAAGATGACGGGCAGGTCGGTCAGCTCCGGAATCTCCTCCATCAACGCGATGCCATCCGTCCCGGGGAGGAGCAGGTCCAGCAGGACCAGTCCCGGCTTGTGCATTGCGAGGAGGCTGGCCACCTCCTCCGCGTCCCCGGTCACGACCGGGGCGTAGCCGGCCCCGCGCAGCTCGTCCCGCAGGTACCGAAGCATCTGGGTGTCGTCGTCGACCACCAGGATGCGCGTCTTCTCGCGCTCTGGCCGAACTGCCCGCGGGCGAGCCGATGCGAGACCTGCGGAGGCGGCTTCGCGCTCCTCGGCCACGGGCACCGTGAAGGTGAATCGCGAACCGCGCCCCACACCGTCGCTTTCGGCCCGGATTCGGCCCCCGTGCGCCTCCACCAGGCCCTTGCAGATGGTCAGGCCGAGCCCGGCCCCCGCCTCGCCGCGTTCCCGGGCTCCGCCGGTCGGCGCCGCGTACCTGCGGAACAGGTGCGACAGTCGATCCGGGGGCAGACCGTGCCCCTTGTCGCTCACCGAGATCGCCACATGTACGCCTTCCCGCTTTGCAGAGATCCGAATGGCCGAAGATTCGGGAGAGTGTCTTGCCGCGTTGGACAGCAGGTTGTTCAGGACCTGGACGATGCGCGTCCGGTCGGCCATCACCCGCGGCAGGTCTTCCGGCAGGTCAATGTCGAGGTCGTGCGTTCCCGCACCGGTCACAAACGTGCTGCGCGCCTGGTCGATCAGGGAGGTGACCTCCACCGGCTCGGGCGACACCGACAGTGTGCCGGTCACGATGCGCCCGTGGTCGAGCAGTTCGCCGATCATGCCGCGCATGCGGTCGGCCTGGTCGTCGATGACGCGGAAGAACTGCAGCATCTCGTCCGGGTCCGGCCGCGGCGAGGCGCCCAGAACGGTGGCCGTGGAGCCCTTGATCGAGATCAGCGGCGTTCGCAACTCGTGGCTCACGATGCCAAGGAACTCGGCGCGCATGCGCTCCATTTCCTCCAGCGGCCCCAGGTCCTGCAGCGTGACGACGACCCTCAGGACCGTGCCATCGTCCGCCTGGATCGGCGTCGCGTTGACCAGGGTGGTTACGCTTCGGCCATCGGGGAGCGAAAGCGTGATCTCCTCCGCGCGCACTCTTTCGCCCGCGCCCAGGAGCTGAGCCAGCGGAAACTCGGCCAGGGCGACCTCTCGCCCGTCCGCGCGACGACAGGTGATCGTCTCCAGCAGTTGCGCCGGAGTGTACCCGGGTATGCTTAGCGCGTCGACGATCCGGCGCGCTTCCCGATTGAACGAAACCAGCTCGCCGGCTCGCCCGTCGAATACGACCACTCCTACCGGCGAGGTCTCGATGAGGGTCTCCAGGTCCGCCCGTGCCCTGCGCTCTTCGCAGTGCGCCCGAGCGTTGGCGATCGCGGTCGCCGCCTGAGCGGCGAACAGCGTCAGGACTTCCTCGTCGGCGTCGGTGAACTCCCGATCACCCTCCTTCCCGGCGAGAAAGAAGTTGCCGACGTTCGTGTCGCGGTGTCGCAGCGGCGTGCTCTGCATCGTCCTGGATCGCATCAGATCCGAGGAGAAGCCGAGCGCGCGGACATAGGAGGGAAGGTCTCCCACGCGAATCGGCGCGGCCAGACCCCTGAAGTGCTCGAAGAGTCGCGGGCCCTCCGGCCAGTCCACCAGCTCGCCCTGTTCCGCGAGCGTGAAGCCGGACGTTACGAACTCCTCGACTCGTTCAGCCCCGTCTACGGTGGCGATCACTCCGTAGCGGGCCCCGGTCAGGGCGCGCGCGCTATCGACGACCTCCTGCAGCACGGTGTCGAGGTCGAGGCTGCTGCTGGCCCGCAACACAGCCGCGCTCAGTCTGGACACGCGTTCCCGGAGCGCCTCGATCTCTGTCCTGGACTCCACGATTTCGCTCATCGACTTATGGCCGCACCATGCATCCGTTTCCGCTAACCCTGACGTAACGTCAGGGTTGGTCCCGAGTCTCCCTGTGTCGGAGTTTCATCCACGATCTCGTCTTCCGTGGCGCTGTGGAAAGTCACGGTGGCCCAGTCTTCCCCGCCATCCGCTTCCGGATAGTGCCAGACGCCCGCGGCAACGATGTCCCAGAACGGTGCAAGACGCGCTACGTCGGCAGCATGCGCCGGACCCGCGAGGCCCGCATCCACCCTTTCCACGCGCCGCTCCTCACCGCCTTCCTGCGGACTCGTGACCGCCCGGGCGCGAAGGTCGACCGCCGGTCCACCCGAAACCCCCTGATGGATCCAGCCCCGTCCGCGGTAGGAAACAAGACGCTGGACGCTGTTCGTGTGCCGCTCGGGGAGCGCCATCCTGGCGCCGCGACGAAGCAGAAAGAGGCGGCATAGCCGGACCTGGTCGTGCCGCTCCCGCGTGGTCCGGTCATTCCTATCCCCTGTGAACAACTTGATCGGGATCGTGCAGGTTGCGTGCGGGGGTTCGGGCCGGGTCTCCAACTCGGCGGCCAGCTGCACAAAGCCCGCTTCCAGCACGGCGCGCACCTCCGGATCGACGAACACCCGCCGGTGGAGCCGCCGAAGCAGCGGCAGCGACGCGGGATCAGGTCTCACCGGCGCAGAAGATCTCGCGACATTCCGGCCGCGGTGAAGCTCGGTGCGACCCGGGGGCGGCACGGCTGGTATTCGAGCGACCCGCACTCCGGCGGCGGTCCGGCGGCCGAGATGCCAGCCACCACCGGCAACTCAAGGCGCGAGGGATGTTCCGCCGCGTGATGGACGGTGTTGATCCCCGGCAGGTTGATCGGCATCGGGCCCCAGTCGGTCGAGGGCGTGACGCTCGGCGCCAGGACGGCGAGTTCGACGGAGTGCCCGGCGCGGAAAACGTGGCCGACCTCCGGGAACGAGATCACGAACTCGTACACTTCTCCCGGCACCAGGGGCTCGGAACGGTCGTGCGGGTGGTGCGTCCAGTGTTCCGACGACATGGCCGCGTCAATGGCGCGATGGGACGCACGCAGGAACGCGCGCTGCAGGTACAGGGTCTCGCCGTCGGGCCCGACATCGTGGAGTACCACCATGAAGTCGGTGTCCTCCGCCTGCGCGCTGGCGTGCAGAACCAGGCGCGCCGAGCCCAGGATCGGCAGATCTTCCTCGAATGGCGCCGAACGGTAGATCAGCGAGCCGAGCGGCGCGGGAGGTATCGCGAACATGTCGTTGTTCCCGACCAGTTCCGTTCCCATGGGATAGACGTAGGTGAGCGGTCCGGTCCGGCCTTCGTCGAGCGCTCCCGGGTCAAGCGAGCCGTCCGACCCGAGATTGAAGGCGCGGCGCTCGGTTCCGGGAACCGGCCAGTCGGAAAAAGTCTCCACCCAGTTTGGTCTCAACTCGCCGTCAACAACCCCCGTCTCGAACAGCACCGTGACCTTCGGTTCCTCGTCAACCCCGTTCTCCTCGCCCCTCAGCCAGCGGTCCATCCACCGCAGCACCTGCTCGTGAGCCAGCGCATTGCCGCCGACACCGTGCCCGCCGTTCTGCAGGATCAGCTTTCGCGGACCCTGCAACTTCTCGTAGAGCCGCGGGCCGCCCATCGCGGTCTGCTGGTCCTGGTAGCCCGCAATGATCATCATCGGCACCTCGACCTGGTCCGCGTAGCTCTCCGGCGAACGTTCGTTCCAGTACTGGCCGTGGTACTCGTGCTCCATGGCTTCGGGGAAGGCATCGTTCCGTGGCTGGGCCGCCTGAACCGCCTGGCAGTGCGCGTCGCCCGCGCCGGTCCGCAACGCCACCCCGACATCCTCGATCCAGGGCTGCGCCATTTCACCCCACCATGCCGAAAACCCGACGTTGAAGATGCCGCCTGGCCGGAACCCCTCACGGTAGATCGAGGCGGTCAGCCCGCCCGCCGCCAGCGCCTTCAGGTGCGACGGCCGCTGGGCCGCGACGAAGAACTGCGTATGCCCCGGGTACGAGACGCCGTACATCCCCACGTTGCCGTCGCTCCACGGGCGTGTGCCGAGCCACTCGACGAGCGCGGCGCCATCGGGGCCCTGCTGCGGATGGAACAGGCTGAACGTGTCGCCCTCGGAGCATCCGCTCCCGCGGACATTCGCGCCCACGACCGCGTAGCCCGCCCGGACCGCCTTCTGGAACCAGACATTCGTAGCGATGTCGGCTCCGCTGCTCTCGTACGCGTCGTAGTCGAGGATGACAGGGTACTGTCCCTCCTCGGCCGGGCGGTAGGCGATGTACGCGAGGCGGACCCCGTCGGGCATTGGCGCGTAGCCGATCTCCCGATGGATCCCTTCCAGGCCCTCGCCCTCGAGCACCTCGGCCGAGACGATTTCGGCCATTGCTTCGCCCGCGTCGGCGGGAACCGCCCCCTCGGCCGCTTCGCCCGTCCCTGCGGCTCCCGCATCGCCCGGCGACTCCGATTCCGAGTCGCAGGCGGCGAGTCCCACGACGGCTGTCACCCCGACCAGGAATGCCGCGAGCACGCGAGGAATCGTTCGGATACACATGTTCAACCTCCCCAGACCTGCTGGTACACACGGAGCCAGTTGGCCCCCATTGCCTTGCGGACTTCCTCGTCGGTCCATCCCCGCCGTCGCAGCCCGTCGATCAGGTTGGGCAGCTCGGCGATGCTCTCGAAGCCGCGGACGAAGCGCCACGGCTCGCTCACCATGTCCTCGGTTATGATATCGGCGTTGATCCCGCCGCCGTACGGGATCGCCATCCCGTCCACGAAGTCGGTGCCCAGGCCGACATGGTCAACGCCCACACGGTTCTTGATGTAGTCGTACTGGTCCACGTGCTCTTCTATGCCCACATGCGGCGTGGGCCCCGTGTTCCCACGCTCGCGCACATGGAAGTCGTTGACCGCCGTGATACCGATCAAACCGCCGGTGCCCGCGATAGCGTCGATGACCCGGTCGCTGATGCAGCGGTAGTTGTCCGCGATCGCGGCAATGTTGGTGTGGCTGCAGATCACCGGAACGCCGTCCGAGATCGCGATCGCGTCGAGCGTCGTCCGTTCCCCGGTGTGGCCGCCCACGTCCAGGACGATCCCCAGCGAGTGCATTTCCTCGACCAGGCGCTGGCCGGCACGCGTCAGGGGTCCTTCGGGCTCGAGACAGCCGGAACCGAACGCGTTCGTGACGTTGTAGCAGATTCCGATCTGGCGAAGGCCCACCTCGTAGAAGGCCCGCAGCGCGGTGGCCGAACTGCCGAGCGGTGAATTGAAGGAGTCGCCCAGCACAGTCGCCGACTGCCAGCAGAAGACGTTGGAGATGAGCCCCCGCGCGTGCGCCGCACGGATCTCGGCGACCGATTTCGCCAAGACAACTTCGTCCGCGTACTCGTCGAAGAAGCGGAGCAGCGCCGCGAAGCTGGCCATGTCGGACGGGCCGCTTGCCACCCCGCAGTGGACGCCGCCTTCCTGCATGCCACGTAGGTGGGACAGTCGCATCGCGCCGGCGAAGAGGCCTTCGACCACGATGTCGTCCTGGGGCGGTGCCAGCCCGGCCAGGGGATCCCGCCCTCTCCGGTCGACCGCGGTAGCGTCCACGCTGGCCGCCTCGTCAGAAGCCGCAGCCGCGCCCGCCTCGCCGAAAACCGTTCCCTTTGCCACGCCAGATGCCGCGCCCGCCATGGCCAGTCCCTTCACGAAGTCACGTCGCTTCATGGTGCCTCCCTGTGGCCAGCGGCCATGCGCTCCGCCGCCCGTGCCCATACCATGTCGAACATGGGCTCCGTCAGCGTTCCGGTGAATGTATTCTGCTGACTGGGATGGTACGATGCCAGCACCGCCACCCTCCCCAGATCCACTTCCACCCCATGCGCGAAACGCGGACGTGGACGCGGGATCTCCATGCCTCTCGCGGCCAGCAACCTGAGGACGACGGCGTAGGCGAATCCGCCCAGCGCAACGAAGGTGTGAAGCCGGTCCCACAGGATCTCGACTTCCCGGTGCAGAAACGGCACGCAGCGGTCGCGTTCCCGGGTCGTGGGCCGGTTGCCCGGCGGCGCGCACCGCACGCCCGCAGTCACATACGCACCGGTCAGAGCCAGCCCGTCCTCCCGGTCCCGGCTCAGCGCCTGGTTGGCGAATCCGGCCCTGTGCATCGCGCGATACAGCCAGTCGCCCGCCCGGTCACCGGTGAACATCCGCCCGGTGCGATTGGCCCCGTGCGCCGCCGGCGCGAGCCCGACCACCATCACCGACGCTTCCGGATCGCCGAACCCGGGAACCGGCCGCCCCCAGTAGTCGTCCTCGCGGTAGGCCGCCCTCTTCTCTTCCGAGATCTTTTCGCGCCAGGCGACGAGGCGCGGACACCGCCGGCACCGCACCAACTCTTCGCGCAGGCCCCGAAGCTGGACCTCCCTCGCCACGGCTGCCTATCCGGCGCCCTCGAGCCAGGCCTTGAGGGCGTCCATGTCACCGGCCACCGCCTTGGCAACGGCGCCCTTCATCAGCGGCACGAACAACCGCGACATGAGCCGGTACGGCCTCGCCTCCATGACCAGGTCGAGCCTCGTGCCCGGGCCGTCTTCCTCGGGCGTCACGGTGAACACCGTGTCCCATATCGTGCCGCCGGCATCCGAGACCATGCGCACCCGCTCGTTCGTCACATACTCGGTGACTTCGAGCTCCGTCGTGGCCTCCCTCTTCCCCATCCGGCGCGTCTCGCGGAAGCGGGTCCCAACGCCCGTCTTCTGCTCCGTCACGAACTCGACCCGCACGATCTCCGGCACCGCCTTCGTGTAGTTGGAGATGTCGGAGACGGTCTCGAAGACCGCGTCAACGGGTGCATTGATCGTTCGGCTCATGCGGGTTCGAGTCATCTGTGCGCTTCCTCCCCGGTTCCGGTCAAATGGTGCCACGCGCCGCGGCCCCCTGCCCGGCAGGCTATTGCGCCGGACGCGGCCACAGCCGTAGATAACAGCGCCGTTGATCTTACTTCACCGCTACACGACAGGCCACTTCATGGCAAACGCCCATTTCACGCCTCGCACCTTCTCGTTCCTGCGCGAACTCGCAGGCAACAACAACCGCGAATGGTTCCACGCCCACAAGCCCCGCTACGAAGAGGACGTGCGGGACCCGGCACTTCGCTTCATCGCCGACTTCGCGCCCCACCTGGCCGACATCAGCACGCGATTCCGTGCCGACCCCCGGGCAAACGGCGGCTCGCTGTTCCGGATCTACCGCGACACCCGCTTCTCGAAGGACAAGACGCCCTACAAGACGCACACCGGCATCCACTTCCGCCATGAAGCGGCGAAGGATGCGCATGCGCCCGGCTTCTACCTGCACATCGAGCCGGCCGACTGCTTCGTGGGTTGCGGGATCTGGCGACCTGGAGGACCCACCGTTCGCGCCATCCGCCGGTCCATCGACGAAGACCCCGACGCGTGGATCCGGGCCTCGACCGACCCTGGCTTCGCCCGCAGCTTCGAACTATCCGGGGATTCGCTGGTGCGGGCCCCGCAGGGTTACAGGATCGACCACCCCATGATCGTGGACCTGCGGCGCAAGGACTTCATCGGGGTGGCGCACTTGAGCGCGGATGTGCTGACGTCCAGCGACTTCCTCGACGCGTTCGCCGCCCTGTGCCGCGACGCGGCGCCTTTCCAGCGGTGGCTGTGCCGGGCGATCGGGGTGCCGTTCTAGGAGGCGGGAACCCACCAACCGCCGCCCCGACCGCCTACCCCTCGTCCGCGCCCACCAGCGTCGCCGACACGATGTGGTCGAGTTCCGGGAAGCTCTCTTCCAGATACTCGTTGCCGCGGGCCGCAATGTTCTGCGCGAGCGGACCATTGCCGCCGCGCGAGGCGCTCTCGCCGTAGCCCGCGTAGATCTGGTCGACCACATCCATCCCCTCGATCACCGTGCCGATGGGCGCGAAACCCATGGGGTCGAGCCTCGAGTTGTCGATGAAGTTGATGAAGAGCTGGGTGGTGCGCGTGTTCTCGCCGCGCATCGCGAAGGTCAGCGTGCCCCGGGTGTTCGACGCGGCGACCGGGTCATCCGGAATCGTCGCCTGCGTCCAGCGCGCCTGCACCTGCGGGTCCCCGTGCATGCCGAACTGCGCCATGAAGTTCTCCATCACCCGGAAGAAGCGGACATCGTCGAAAAACCCGTTGCTGACCAGGTTGTAGAAACGGTCGGCGCCGTTCGGAGCCCAGGCCCGCGTGACCTCGACGACGAACTCGCCCTTGGTGGTCTCGAAGCGCGCCTGGAAGGTCTCGGGTGCGGCCTCGGTCAGGTCGGCCGGACTCAACAGAGGATTGGCAGCCGCCGCAGTCTCGGCGTCCGAGCTTCCGCCGTCCCCCGCGCAACCCGCAAGCGGAAACAGCGCCGCCGGCAGGAGGGCGGCCAATCGAAACGTGCGCTGGGATTGGGGGTTCGATCTCATGGGCAGGTCCGTCCGGTCCAGGGTGCGTGAGTGGATGCCGCGGAAAATACGGCAACCGCCCGGGCTCGTCCAACGACCCCAGCGCTTCCAGCCGCCCCCAACTTGTCCAGCCGTCCCAATTCGCCCCATCCGGCACCTTCCGGCCGAAATCCGGGTTGCATAGCTTTGACCTGCTGACAAACAGTCCTTCCAGGAATCCCAACGATGGATCCCACCAGAACCGCTCTTCCGGCTGCGGCGGCTCTTCTCGCCTTGCTTGGCACCGGCTGCGGCGAAACGGCACCGACACAACCCACCGGCACGCCGAACCAGCGCCCGACCGCCGCGTTCACCACCGACGTCACGGAAGGCTCCGCCCCCCTCGAGGTCCGCTTCGACGGCGGCAGCTCCAGCGACCCCGACGGCACGATCGTCACCTGGTCCTGGGCATTCGGCGACGGTACGACCGGCGAGGGCCGGACCACCACGCACACGTACCCGGATGCGGGATCCTACACGCCCCAGCTCACGGTGACCGACGACCGGGGCGCGACCGCCACGCAATCCGGCACTCCGATCACGGTCAACAGCCCGCCGGGCACCGGCGAGAACGCGATCTCGGGCGTCGTGTGGCACGACGCCAACGCCGACGGCGTCCGCGACGAGGACGAACAGACCATTCCGTCCTTCGTCGTGTTTCTTGACGAGAACGGCGACGGCCTGCGCGACTCCACCGAAGTCACCGCCCTCACCAACGACAACGGCGAGTACATCTTCGAGGGGCTCGATCACCGGCTGTTCTACACGGTAACCCAGGAACTGACCATGGGATGGACCAACACGGCCCCGGGACTGGCAGCCGCACCCCTTGACCCCGAGACCGCCGCGATCATCGGCGGCACGGAGGCGGAACCCGGAGAATTCCCGTTCCAGGTGGCGCTGGTCACGCCCGGTGGCTTTCAGTTCTGCGGCGGCACCTTCATTTCGCGGAACTGGGTCCTGACGGCCGCCCACTGCGTAGACGGCGGCACGGATCCGGCAAGCGTCAAGGTACTCGCCGGCGCCCACGACAAGACCACCGAAGGCGAAGTGCTCGACGTTTCGCGCATTCTCGTGCATCCGGCGTACGTCCCGAATGCTCTTTCCAGCGACATCGCCCTGCTCAAGCTCACCGACGGGTACATGTATTCGCGCATCGAACTGCTCACTCCCGACCGGATCGAGATGTCGGCGCCCGGCACCGTGGGCACCGTGATCGGCTGGGGACTGACTTCGGACGACGGACTTTCGTCAGCCGTGCTCAAGAAGCTGGAGGCCGAGATCATTTCCAACGACGAGTGCACGACACACCTCGACACCAACGTGATGGAGGTCACGATCTGCGCCGGAAAGCAGGGGTCGAACGAATCCACCTGCAACGGGGACTCGGGCGGGCCGCTGATGGTGCCGTTCCGCAACCGATGGATCCAGGTGGGCGTCGTGAGCTTCGGCACGAACATCTGCTATCAGCCCACCGCATTCGCGCGCGTGTCGGCACTGGTCGACTATGTCATCGGCCACGTGCCGGCGGAAATGTCGGGATCGGTGGTCGTGGACTGGAGCGACGGAGCCACGGAGGCCAGGGTCGACTTCGGGAACTTCCGTTAGCGGGCGTTACGCCTCCCGGGCCCGGCGGATGAACTCGCCGGCCCCCGTACACTCGACAATCGCCTCGGCCACCGTCGCGATGCGTTGCCTTTCGAAGAGGCAGTCGAGCACCGGCACGAGCTCGCAACTCGATTGGATGATAGTGCGCTTCGGTGTGGAGGCCAAATGCCTGGCGCTCTTCAGGTGTGGGGCCGAGGCTGGGGCGCCTACATGGCGGAATGGGACGTTCCTCGATTGGCCACAGCCGACGCGGACTCCCGCGCCCGTCCACTTGCACTATCCAGACCGGCGGGAACATCATGAAGCAAGCAGGGTTCCAGAATCGTGGAGGATCCACGGAAGAATCAGAGGATGGATGGAATGAAGGACAGAATCAGAAAACCACGGGAACCCAGGGCATTCAGGCGCCTGACTCGCTTCTGGCCGGCCCTCGCCGCGTCGGTCATTCTGCTCGGGGCGTGCGATGCTCTGATCCTCGATCGCGAGCCCGAAGTCGCGCACCTTGAAATCACCAGTTCGGAGGTAAGCGAGGTAACGCTCATTACGTCGCAGTGGTTCGTCGAGGTGGAGGATCCCGAGTGCCCACAATGCGCCGCCCTGATTCACCTCGTGGCCGCGGACACGATCGACGTTACGCTGCCGTTCTCCCAATCCTATCCGTTCACTTCGCGGCTTCAATTCTTCGCCGAGACGTACCCGACCGAACTGCGGCCCGCCACCCTATCCATGAAGGTGCATCTGGACGACGAGGAGTGGTACAGCGACTCGCGCCTGCTTGTCCTCGAGAACGCGGACGGGGAACGGGAGACGCTCAGGTTCGTGTACAAGTACAACGACGTCAGCGTGGGTGGAGGTTGACGACCAAAGCGCGGAAGTTCCTGCCGCAGGTCGCCGGAAAAGGTACGCTGGGCCTCGCGGTCCTTTTGCCGGGCTGTGGGGCGCTGGTTCAGTCACCGTACACTGAGACGGAACCCGGCCTCCCGCTTCCGGGCCTGAGCCAGGCGGAACTCGAAGCGTTCGCTGCCGGTGAAGCGCTCTTCAACCGGCCGTTCGCTCCCGAAGACGGTCTGGGACCGCTCTTCAACCAGGACCGCTGCAGCTCCTGCCACGACCTGCCCACCAGCGGCGGACACGGGGCGGAGCCGGTCTTCAAGGTCAGCAGGTTCGACCCCGTCGAGGGCTGCAGCACCCTGTCGGAACACGGGGGTGACCTGCTGCAGACAGTCGTCATCGAGTCGGCCAGGGCGATGGGCTTCGGAGCGGAGAGGATACCGCCGAACGCTACGGCCCACACCGAGATTCGGGCTCCGGCCGTGTATGGTCTGGGCCTCGTCGGACTAATCCCGGAGGCCGACATCATCCGCAACGCCGACCCGGACGACGTGGACGGTGACGGCATCTCGGGCCGACCGAACCTGGACGCAGCCGGACGGGCAGGTCGCTTTGGCCGCCGGGCCCAACACACCGCCCTGGATGGCTTCATCGAGGAGGCGATCCGCCTCGAGATGGGGATTACGACCCCGGCGCACCCGGTGGAGGAAGCCCACAACGGAGTCCCCCTGCCGGAGGGCCTCGACGCGGTCCCTGATCCCGAAGTGGGCCCAGAGGAGTTGGACCTCCTCACCGACTACATGCGTTTTCTGGCCCCGCCGCAAGCGATCCGGCCCGAAGACCCGGGAGCCCGGGCCGACATCGAGGAAGGCGGGAAGATCTTCGAGTTCATGGGTTGCGACGCGTGTCACACGCCCTCGTTCACGACTTCGGCCAGTGACATTCCCGCACTCGACCGCAAGCGGTTCCGCCTCTACTCCGACCTGCTGCTCCACGACATGGGGCCCGAACTGGCCGACATCTGCTCGCCGGGCATACTCCCGTCCGAATGGAAGACCGCGCGTCTCGTCGGACTCGGTCACCGCTCGGAGTTCCTTCACAACGGACGCGCACAACGCTTGTCGGACGCGATCCTGCTCCACGGCGGGGAAGCGGCCGCCGCGCGCGATGTCTTCCGGCGACTGACCGAAGAGGCCCGCCGTCAGGTCCTGGCTTTCCTGCGGTCGCTGTAAAGGGCCCTTCAAGCCGCCTGGCAGTTGCCCCACTTCGAAGGACGCCCCGCACCTGGACGCGCGGGGTCTTCGAGCGCTTCGAACACTTCTCGCATGATGCCCTTCCGGTGAAGATCCACGAGGCGATAGCCCTCCAGGAAGAGTTCTGCCTGGCGCTCCCATAGAATCAGCTCTTCCATGATAGCGGCGCTGGCGGGCACGGCGTGCCCGGGCGGACCGACGGCGCCCCGCAACTGGTTCAGGATTGCCGTGGCACCGGCATGGTCACCGTTGCGTGCGCGCGATTCGGCGATGATCAACTGCATGTGATCCGAATGGACGATCGGGATGTCGTCGCCGAGGGATGCGTACTTCCTCTGGCCACGGTACGGCGTCATGTTGTCGTCCGCCAGGGCACCGTCAAAATGGACCGGAAGCCTGGGATCGGGCTCACCGCTCCAGGGATCTCTCATGAATCCCGGCTGGTCGCTCATCTCGACCAGAGGCCACCAGTTGTACATCAGACCCGCCGCCTTCTCGTAGTTCTCACTGGACAACCGGACGAGCTGGTTTTCACTCTCGACGCTGAACCCGGCAGCGTAGGAAAAGCCCGCCGGGATCGCCGCGGCATCGGCCTCCGCGCCCGGCCAGTCGTCAAGAAGCAACCGTGCCACGGCCCTGCCCGCCCGCGCAGCCGTCACATAATCCGGACTGCCCGCCGCGCTGGCCGTCGCAAGTGCCTCGGTAAGGATGGCATCCGCGCGCGCCAACACCTCGGCGTCCGTCGCCGGCCCGCCGGCAGATTCGAGTGTCAACTCGCAAAACGTCATGCCGATATACAGGTGGGCGAGACCGTTCGACAGACGTACCTGCGCGGTGAGCGGGCTGCTCGCCGCTGCAGTCTCGCCGAGAACCCGCCTGAAGCGCTGCTCCGCATCGTTCGCGAACCACAGTGCTCTGATCCACGCGTTCCCGGGACCGGCCATGCCGTTGAGGGCCGACTCCTTGTGACCGTGATCAATGTCCGCGACCCCCTCGTACGTTCCAGTGCTCTGGTACACGTCCGCCAGCAACGCCTGATTGAGCACCCAACCGTCTATCACCTCGTGGACTGCGCCCTCAACGCCGTTGGCTACCAGGGGAAGGTTGGTGTCCAGTTCATCGGTGGTATACCGATTCGGGTCCGAAACCTCCAGTAGACCATCGCAGGCCACAAGCGACAGGACGGCGGCCATCGCCCCGATTGCACCTTTCAATCTCGGTGTGTTCACCATCAACCTCCCTTCCAACCCCCCATGCCGGATGGGCGCGACCCCCGCTTACGGGAGCCGCGCCCATCCACTCCGGGGGGTTTCCCCAGAACAGACTACATCCGGCCAATCACGCCGTGGGCAGACACCTCTTTGTCAGATCGTCGTCGATGCCCGGGTTGTAGAGCGCTTCGGTGGAAGTCATCGGCCACTGCGTGGGCCGCCCGACCCCTTTGCGCTCGGGGTCGTTGAGCGCTTCGAAGACCTCGCGAACGATACCTGCCCGGCGCAGGTCGATCAGACGCTGGCCTTCCATGAAGTGCTCGGCGAAACGCTCCCAAAGGACGATTTCGGCCATCATTTCGGGAGTCGTGGGCACCTCGTGCCCAGGGAGACCCACCGCCGCCCGCAATTCGTTCAGGATCCCGGTGGCGCCGGGAAAGTCACCGTTCCGGGCCATCGCTTCGGCGACAATCAGCCGCATGCCGTCAGAGTGCAGCATGGGGATATCGTCCGTGTCCTGGACATACTTCCACTGGCTGTAGTGCGGAGTCTCGTTGTCGGTCGCGATTTCACCGTCGAAGTACACCGGGAGACGCTTGTCAGGCATCCCGCTCAGGGGATCCTTCATGAACCCCGGCTCGTCACTCTTCTCGATCAGCGGCCACCACTTGTGCATGAGACCGGCGGCCTCGTTGTTGTTCTTGGTGGTAAGCTGCACGACCGAGTTGGTGCTCTGTACGTTGAAGACGGCGTGGTACACAAACCCCGCCGGAATCGCCGAGGCGTCCGCGACCGCTCCGGACCAGTCACCCTGCAGCATGCGGGTCTGAGCCCTGGCAGCCTGCGCTGCCATTGCGTATTCCGGGCGACCCGCCGACTGGGACGTGGCCATCGCGTCGCTGAGCTTCTGTTCGGCCTGCGCCAACATCTGCATGTCGGTCATGAGGGCGCCGGACGGCGAGCCCACCGACTCGCAAGCCGTCATGCCGAGGAGCATGTCCGCGAGGCCGCCTGCCAGTCTCACTTGCGCGGTCAACGGGCTGCTCGCCGCCTCGCCGTCACCCATGACCCGCTTGAAGCGTTCCTCGGCGTCCACCGCGAACCACTGCGCCCTCAGCCACGCGTTCTGTTCGCCGGCCGTTCCATTGTTGTTGTAGTTGGTCCGGCCATGGTCCGGATCGTCATAGCCAGCCCAGGTCCCCGTGTGCTGGTAGACATCGCCCAGAAGAGCCTGGTCATTGACCCAGCTGTCGACAATCTCATGGATTGCCCCCTCCACGCCGTTCGCAACTGCGGGCAACGCCTGGTCCAAGTCTTCAGCGGTGTAGCGTCCAGGGTCCTGAACCGTCAGGAGTTCGTCACACGCCCCAAGAGCCAGGACGGCAACAGCAACCCCCATCGCATTCTTCATTCTCGAAATGTTCACGTTCGGCCTCTTTTCTAGAATCGGGTCCTGAAGGAGACCAGGAACCTCCTCGGTTGTGGCACCGCGAGGAAGGGCGATGTGCTGAAGTCGTCTCCACCCCGATACTGCTGGTTCGGGTCGGGGCAGTGGCAGTCATCCCACCAGTGGAGATTGTAGCCCGACAGGGTGATGGATGAACGACCCAAGCCGATCGCACTCATCAGATCCGCGGGCAGAGCATAGTTGACCGACACTTCCTGCAGCCGGATGTTGTCGCGCTTGTCGATCGGGTACACGAGCCTCATGCGATCCAGGAGAGAATCGCTGGCAGGCGTCGCGGAGCCGTCGGAGGCCAGCAGCTCGAGATACTCGTCGTAGGCCAACTGGCGGACGCCGTACCCACGGTCGGAGTTGCGCATGACCGCGCCCCACTCACCCCGGAGCTGGACAGCGACGCGCACGGACTGGCCGATAGCGAAATCGTTGCTGAATGACGCCAGCGTGCTCGGCTGCAAGTTGCCGACATACGTGTTGTAGGCCGACCGCGAATGACTGCGTGTCGCAGGGTCCCACCCCGTGATGACTCGGCTTAGCTGGTCGAAAATGGGCTGGCCGACCCAATAGGTGCCCAGCCGCATGTATTGGTCCCAGCGAACCAGGGAGCCGTCGGCCCCGTACACCGGCAGAGAATCCGGGAACGCCGCGTCGCCGAGGTCCAGGATCTCGTTGTGGATCCATTCGAAGTTGACGCCGGTGGACCAGCGGAAGCTGCTCCGGTCCATGATGGTGGTATTCATCGCCACCTCGATGCCCCTGTTCAGGATCTCTCCGGCATTCTGACGCTTGCTGGAAGAGAAGCCTTCGCTCGGTGGCAGCGGAATGCCCAGGAGGGCGTTCTGCGTGAGCGCGTGCCAGTATGTCGCGTCCACGCCGATCCGGTCGTTCCACAGCCCCAGCTCCAAGCCACCCTCGTACTCGATCTTGACCTCGGGCTCGATGATGTCGTTTCCGGGGTTGTTGGGTGAGACACCAGCCAGATCGTTCAGCACCGTGTTGGGCAAATAGGTCTGGAACTGGTCGAACGCCCCTGGCGCCTTGCCGGCCATTCCAACCGCGGCGCGCACCTTTGCGCTGCTGATCAGGCCGGGAAGCATGCCTTCACTCAGGTTGTAGGCCACGTCGGCCTTCGGATATACCTGGAAGCCATAGTTCTCGCCGAAAGCGCTGTTTCCGTCCGCGCGCACGGCCGCAGTGACGAACAGGTTGTCGAAGTCGAAGCGATTCTGAACGAACACCCCAAGGTTGACGTCCTCTTCGAACGCCTCGGCACCCAGAGTCAGGGCCGCACCGCTCACGGTCGTCACGCCCTCGCCGGCGAATCCCCGTCCGGTCGACATGGACCAGGAGGTGATGTCCCAGTATCCCTGGCTACCGAAGGCGAGGTTACCGACCAGGCCACCCGCCCAGTCAGGCAGGGTGTAATTCAGGTTCCCCACGTACTCGGCCGTGAACTGTCGAGCGTTGCGGTATCCGATGTTCCGCTCGCCCTGCTTACCGATGTAGGTGTAGTTGCGGCCGAAGGGCATGTAGCGTGTTTTCTGGTCGTTCACCGCGTCCAAGCCGATAGTGGCCCTGTGGGTGAAATCCGGACTCGGGTTGTAGTTCAGCGTGACCCCACCCGTCCACCGGTCCGCGTCCGAATAGGTGTCGATGGCCTGGGCGTCGGCCACATTCACGTCGAGGCCGCCGCCGTAGGGCTCTTCGGCGGTGGCGTTCAGGGGGTTGGTGAGAAGGGCGTTCGTGTAGATCCCGAGCCAGTTGTTGCCGGACTGGAGCGAGTAGATACGGTTCCTGACGTACCCGGAATTCACGGCAATCGTGAGGTTCTCGCCGGCCGTCCAGTTCAGATTGACCCGGAGGTTCGCCCGCTTCTGGTCGTTGGGCTTGATGGAGCCCTCTTCGAAGGAGAAGCCGCCGGAGACGAAGTAGGTGACCGCCTCGCCACCGCCATCGACCGACAGGTCGTACGAGTTGATCAGCCCGTTCTCGATAAGGGTCTCGTTGGGGTCCCAGGCGACGGTGCCGTCCGGTCCCCGGAAATTGCTCCGCAGCGAGGTCGGGAAGTTCTCCCGGTGCCGGTTGAACCCGGTGTTGACCGTCAGCGCGAAGTTCGCGGAACTGTTGCTCCGACCCCGCTTGGTGAAGATCTGAATCACGCCGCCCGATGCTTCGGAACCGTAGAGTGTCGCGGCAGCCGGTCCCTTGAGGACCTCGACGCGATCGATCTCATCGGGGTTCAGGTCGGAAAGACGGTCCTCGCCCGCGCCGCCGCTGAAGGCGCAGCAGGTCGTCCTGAACGAGGTGCCGGGTATTCCGCTGCCCCACTCGCGCTGCTGGGAGTCGACGCGGATACCGTCAATGTAGATGACGGGCCGCTGGCTGAGGCTGAACGAGTCAGTGCCGCGAATCCGCAACTCGCGGCCCGCGCCCACGCCGCCGACCGTGCCGATGGAGCGCACACCGGGGATCCGGCCTTCGAGCGTCTGGCTGAAGTCGCTCAGCGGCACCACCTCGGCAACGTCCGACACGTTCAGCGAAGCCGCCGAGGTTCCCAGCTTGCGCCGCTCCACGGCGCCCGCGGTGCCGGTGACGATCAGCTCGTCCATGGCAACCGCCGAGACTTCGAGCGCGAAGTCCACGGTCGCGGCTCCGCCCGGTGTTACGGTGACCTCCTCCGTGGCGGTACCGTAGCCCACGTAGACGACCTGCACCGTGTGCGTTCCGGCCGGCACGTTGTTGATCAGGAAACGACCGGCGGCGTTGGCCAACACACCGAGCTGCGTGTCCAGGATCGTGATCTGGGCGCCGTTGATCGGCTGCCCGGTGGTTGCCGCGGTGACCTGACCGGTGACCGTTCCGTCCTGCGCGACCGCATTGGTCGGCACGAGGAACGCCATCGCGGCCACCACGGCCAGGAGGGAGAGGGGTCTCACTCCTGGCGTTGGGTTGTAGCGAAAGCTCATGTTCCCTCTCCTTTTCTGGAGGTGGGGGTCTATCGACGGCCAAGCGACCCCGTGCCGCTCGCCGCCTCTGTTACCGCGGGGGTCACCCACGGCAGCATCCAAATGCACCTGCCATTGTAAGGCGCTCGCTCGCGAAACCGCAAGCGAAGTGTTCCGCCTCCGGCGGCGCACGTCTCAAAAAGCCTCTCCCAGACCCTGCTCGACGCGCTCCGCGAGCGTCGTCACGGCACGCGCCAGAATCCGGGTCCGCTCACTGCGAATGTAATAGGGATCCCGCTGTGCCGCCGCGTCGCGCAGCAGCTCCACGAACCCCAAAGCCGAGCCCCCCGCGTCCAGGTAGTCGACCCTGAGCAGGGGAACCAGGTTGCCGGGCGCAGACGGCTCCGCTCCGTATCCGGCGATCGCAAGCTGCCCCACCCGTTCCATGAAGTTGGCAAAGCCCGCGTCGGGTTCCGTGCTTCCCGCCGCCGTCCATTCGCCGGACTCGCCGCGGGCCATCGTCCGCTGGCTTGCGTCCGCGCCCGCAGCGACCCGCACCGTCGCGACGTCCGCATCCTGGTAGTGGTGCAGCCAGCGCTCGCGCAGGGCGCCCTCGCCGATTCGGAGCGGGTTTACGATGTCGTTGGCGAGCACGTAGCCGGCGCCGGTCGCGGGCTCGACGACGTAGCGGTCGGCGCCGCCGAAAACCGAGTCGCCCAGCACCAGCTCGCGCCGGCTGTCGCGGAACTGCACGGTGATCCGTTCGTCGCTCGCGTCGAGGCCGTAGCGCGCCAGGTCCGCGGGACTGAGTTCGCCCAGGTCGCGGATGACCCTGAGGGCGGCGAGCCTTCCCACGAGGGTATGCGCGGGAGCACCGCCCGGGTACTGCAACGTGTCCGGATCCTGCGGCCCCCGGGACTCTGTCGCCCAGAGGAAGGCGCCGTCCGCATCCGTTTGCCGCTGAATCTCGACATCCATCGTCGGCGACCGGTAGCGCACCGACACGACATCGGTGGTGTCCCGCTCCCACGCGAGCACCAGGCCCCGGTCGGCCTCGCTTGTCGTATCCCGGTTCCAGGTCAGGAGCGCCGCGACGACGGCCACGGCAAACAGACCGGCGTGGAGCTTCAGGTCCTTCATGCCGGAGTCCCCCCCCCGGCACGCCGACCGCTGCGACCGCGGCGCCCGTACAGCGCGGTCATGCCCAGCGCGAGAACCAGCGCCGGCGCGGCGAAGATGATCGCGTAGAACCAGACGACGTTCTCGGAGCGGGTATGGAGGATGGGCACGTCCTCTTCAGACACGACTTCGCCCGAAAACGCCTCTTCCCTTCCCAGCCAGCGGATGCCGTCCGCGACCAGGAAGGCGTTCAGCTGCGATCCGACCAGGACCTCGTCCGAGAAGATCTCCGCGTCGGCGTAGACCAGAGCGCGCATGTCGACGGAGTCGCTTTCGATCGCGGCGGCCACGCCGAAGCTCTCCTTCACCTCGGTCTCTCCGTCGAAGCGGAAGTTGCCGTTCCTGTCCTGGTAGCTGGACGGATCCGTACTGATGATCAGGTTGGTGCGCAGCCCATCCACGTCCTCGGCCACGCTGATGCGGCCCGGCCCGAACAGCACGATCCCCTGGGTCACGCCCCGGCGGCTGGCCGTGGTGACCGACGCGTGCGCCGAGAAGCGGTTGGTGATGACGTTGCGCCGCTCGCTGAGGGCGCCGGTCATGCTCATGTGGCGGTCGTCGTTGAGCGTGGGGGCGGGGTCGTGGTCGACGCCCAGACGGTCGCGAAACCCGTCCAGCCGGAAGTCCGAGCCCGGCTCCAGCGCGAACAGCACGGATCCGCCCCGGTCCATGTACTCGCGAACCGCATTCAGCTCCGCCTCGAGGAACGCCCGCTGGGGGCCGATGACCATGACCATCGCCGCATCGTCGGGTATCCGGTCGCCCAATCCCCTCCGCACGCCGATGTCGCGCACCTCGTAGTTGAGAAACTCGAGCATCTCGCGGAGCGCGCCCAGCGGCGGACCTTGGTCGAACCGGGAGTCCTCCCCCGGACGCCACGGTTCTGTAAGGTCGGGCTGCTCCGGCTCCTCGTCGCTCGCCAGGGGATCGTTCAGCTCGCCGTGACCGGTCGTGAGGTACGCAAAACGCCGCTCCCGCGTCAGCAGGAGGAGAGCCTGCTGGACATGGCTGTCCAGAATCCTGAGCCGCCCGCGGGCCTCGTTCAGCAGGAGCTGGAACGCGATCCGCTCGGACCTGCCGCCCACCCGCAGCACCAGGATGCCGTCGCTCCGCACCTCGTACGCGGCCGCCGCTTCGGGGTCGGCATAGCGGTCGTATTCCTCGATCACGACGTTGTCGGCGGCGCCGGCCAGCGCGCGCAGGTAGTTGAGGACCTCGTCCTTGACCAGGTTCACCTCGGGGAAGAACACCGCGGCTTCCAGCGTCCCGTCCAGGTTGCGGACGATCTCCTGCACGGACTCTCCCGGGCTTGCGGTTTTGAAGTAGGAGAAGTCGGCGGTCCGGTTGAGGGCCGACGTGACGTACCCGATCAGCACGAGTGCCGCGCCCCCGAGTGCGAGGCTCAGCGCATTGCCGGCGGTTTCCCTGACGCGCCTGGCATCCACCCGGAGCGCGCCCGCGGAACCGCCTTTTGCCAGCGCCCACTCCGCGGCGAGCACGGGCAGCAGCGAGCAGGCGAGCAGGATCGGCGACGCGATCTGGAAGAACCGCTTGAAGCGCACCTGCTCGCGGATGCCCTCGAAGTCAAGTCCCAGAAACTCCAGGCCGTCGTCGGAGCCCGGCACGAAGCCCAGCAGCGCGACCACGCACCCGGCCGCGCCGAACGCGAAGACGACATCGATGGTGCGCCGGTCGCCCTCAGCGCCGCGCCACGCGTTTAAGCGGAGTACGGCGACGACCGCCACGGCCAGGGCGCCGGCGATGATCAGCGGCAGGCGCAGCCAGGCGACCGCATCGAAGACCCGCGCCCCGGCGAAAACGGCGGCCAGACCCGCGAGCTTGAGCCAGGTGAGGGATGCGCGGTTCATCCCGGCCTCGCCAGTCCTGTCACTCCCATCGCTTCGCCTCCATGACCTTGGTGGCCGCGTACAGGAAGAAGTAGGTCAGGGCCACGTAGTAGACCACGTCGCGCAGGTGGAAGAGGCCCGACTGGAAGCCCGCCCAGTGGCGGCCGTGGATCGCCAGCGCCGCGAAGACCCGGGACAGGGGTGGGCCGACCATCTGCGACAGCGGCCACAGCAGGAACATCGTGCCGGTGATGACCGAGGCGGAGGCCGCGGCGACCAGCTGGTGGCGCGTCAGGGCCGTGGCGAAGAGACCGATCGCGAGGACCGCCGCGCCGAGCAGGGTGAGTCCCACGTACCCGATGAGGATGTGGCCGAAGGCGATCTTGCCGTTCACGAGGATCAGGAGCGGCATGTACAGCGTCGCCACCGTGATCGCCGACAGGAACGCCAGCGCGGAGAGGAACTTGCCCAGCACGATCTCCCAGTCCCGCACCGGCGATGTGTTCAGCAGGAGCTGCGTGCCTGCCGCGCGCTCTTCCGCGACGAGGCGGATGGACAGCGCCACGGCCGCGACCGCGGTCAGGCCGCTGGCGTTGTAGAAGAACCGCATGAGAACTTCGCCGGAGAGAAATTCGCCCGCCCTGGGGCCGAGCGCGCGGGTGTAGAAGAGGATGCCGTCGAGGAGCAGCACGACCGCCGCCACGATGTACCCCATGGGCGAGCGCGTGTAGGCGCGGAACTCGCGCCGGAAGATGATGCCGGTTGCGCCCATGTTCACGCCTCCGCTCCGCCCACGAGTTCCACGAAGACCCGCTCCAGTTCGCGTTCGGCCCGCGTGAGCCCGACCACGTCGTGACCCGCCTCGACCAGGGCCCGGCACACGGGTGCGCGCACATCGGCCTCGCCGTCGACACGGATGGCCACGGCGCCGGCCGCGGCCATGGCCCGCGCGGGCCGGTCCGGGAGCTTCACGTCCGCGACGCCCGGCACGCCGCGGATCACCTGTTCGGCGGCTGCGAGCGCGGCATGCACGTGCGTTTTGCCGTCGGGCGCGTCGCCATCGGCCGCGGGCCCGCCGGCCGCGTCCGCGTCAAGGTCGCCGCTGCCCCGCGGCCGCACCGTCACGACCATGCCCCGCGACCTGAGCAGCGTGTCGCCCAGTTCGGCCTCGGTGCCCGACGCCACGATCTCGCCGTCGTTGAGAATGAGGAGGCGGTCGCAGGTCTGGCTGATTTCGGGGAGGATGTGGCTGGAAATCAGGATCGTGTGGGAATCCTTGAGCGCCCGGATCATGCCCCGCATCTCCATGATCTGCACCGGGTCGAGATCGTGCGTCGGTTCGTCCAGGATCAGGAGGTCGGGGTCGTGGATGATCGCCTGCGCCACGCCGACGCGCTGCCGGTAACCCTGGGACAGATTGCGGGTGGGTACGTCGTGCACCTCGGTGATGCGCGCGTACTCCTCGACCTCGGGGACGCGCCGGGCGACCGCCTCGGGCGCGAGGCCGCGGATCCGGCCCGCGAAGTGCAGGTAGTCGCCCACGGTCATGTCGCCGTACACGGGCGGAAGCTCCGGGAGATAGCCCACCCGCTTGCGCACCTCGTGGGGGTTGTCGAGGACATCGAGGCCGTCGATGCTGACCGTCCCTGAAGACGGTCGCAGCCCGCAGGCGAGGATCTTGAGCAGCGTGGTCTTGCCGACGCCGTTGAGGCCGAGGAACCCCACCGTGTCGCCCCGCTCGATCTCGAACGAAACGGGGCCCAGCGCCCGTTTGCTGCCGTAGTACTTGGTGACGTCGGTCAGGTGGACCATCGGGCTCCGTCGGGCAGGCCGGAAACATTTGGCGCGGCTGTGTCGCCGCACAAAAACTAGAATCCCGTCCGATGCGGTCAAGTCCTGGGGGGCGATGCGCCCGGCGCTGGCCCGCCGGTGCGGCCGCGCTTGACGGCCCCGCCAATGCGCCCGCGGCTACTGCTGGCGCAATCGCTCGAAGCGAAGGTTGCGGACCCTTCCCGCCGCCAGTACGAAGGCCGTCGCCCGGTCACCCTCGCGTTCGAAGGCGAATTCGATCCCGCCCGAACCGAACACGCCGTCCCGGCGCGCGGTGAGCGTTTGGGTCTCGCCGCTCGGGTGATGGAGCAGCAGCGTGGCGCCGTCGGCCTCGAGGTGCCATGTGGCATCCAGTTCCGGGGAGTGGTACGCGCCGGCGAAGCCGCGGACCGCCGCTTCGGACACGGTGAAGGCCGGCTCCTCGGCGGCGCCCGGCGCGGCGGCGGGAGAGGGCGTGGCGGCAGGCTCCGCGGCGGCCACGGTGAACTCGTTGGCCAGGACGATGTCTTCGACGGCGGTGCTGAGGGCCCCCGGCTGCGCCGTCCCGACGTTGCAGAGCGTGATCACGGTCGTCCGCTGCTCCGGATACCGGGCGATCATCGTGCGGAACGCCATGAAGCCGCCGCCGTGCGAGACGCGCGCAAGGCCTCGCCGTTCGCCGACGCTGAGCCCGCGCGCGTATGCGATCATGTCGCCTCCGGCCAGGACGCCGCGCTGGTACATGCGCTCGGCGAATCCGGGCACGCCCAGCAGGTCCTCGTAGAAGGCGCCGTCCCACTTCGCCAGATCCGCCACCGACGAGTAGAGTCCGCCGTCTCCGACCTTGTCGAAGTCGATCAGGTAGCTGGTGCGCCAGCCTCCGTCCGTGGAGGTGCGCCAGGCCCCGTCCGCGGAGGTGCGCCGGGTGTCGTCCGTGGAGGTGCGCCCGTCTCCGTCCGCGGGCGGGTGGTAGCTGAAGACGCGGCCGGGCACGACATCGGTGCGTTCGTCGTGGAAGTGGGTGCTCGACATGCCGAGCGGGCCGAAGATCTTCTCGTCCGCGTACCGGCGGAGCGACCGCCCGGTGGCGCGCTTCACGATCTCGGCCATGAGCACGTAACCGGAATTGCTGTACAGGTGCTCGGTTCCCGGCGCGAAGTTGAGCTGCTGCTGACGGGTGATCAGCCCCAGCATGTCCTCGTCGCTCAGGATGTTCTCGTACGGCGTGCCCGCCAGGCTCATCAGGGTGAGGTAGTCCCGCACACCGCCGGTATGATGGACCAGGTGGCGGACCGTGACCGTGCCTTGTGCGTAGTCGGGGAACTCGGGAACGTGGGCGCTCACCGGATCGTCCAGCGACAGATGACCCTCGTGCTCCGCGATCAGGACGGCGGCCGCGGCGAACTGCTTCGAGACCGACGCCAGGTAGAACACCGAGTGCTCGCTGAGCGGAATCCGGTGGTCCAGCTGCCCGATGCCGTATCCGCGGGCGAAGACGAGGCGTCCCGCTTCGGCCACGCCCACGGCACAGCCGGGGCCGCTTGTGCGGTCGTACTCGGCGAAAACGCCGTCGATGGCCTGGCGCGCTTCCGTGGTCAACTGGAAGGCTGACTGGACGGCCGCGGCGGGCTGTGGGCCCATGAGAAGTAAACTATAGATGACATAATGTAAAGTACGCTTGACATTTTTCATGGAGTTTCTCGGGGCCTTACAGCGAGTTCAGGAATCGGATGACCGCCTGCCGCGCTTCGTCCGGCAGCGACAGGAAGGCGTTCCGGGCCGCGACCGCCTCGCCCGCGTGGGCCGTGACGGCCGTGGCGAGGTCCGGGGCCCTGCCGTCGTGCAGGTAGCGGGTGCGGTGACGCAGTCCCCAGAGCGGGGCCGTGCGCAATTCGGAAGGGGACGCGTCCCGGCCGCAGACATCCGCGAGTCCGGGGCCCAGATCGTGCAGGAGCAGGTCCGAGTAGGGCCGGATGGTCCGGTCCGCGAGCGCGGGCGCGGCAGACGCGCCGGTGCGGAGTTCCGCGCGGTGGCACGACGCGCAGCCGATCTGCTCGAACAGCGCGGACCCGCGCGAGACCGTGTCCAGAGCGGCGGCCGGGAGGTCGCGCTCGGGGGCCGGCGGCGCCAGGAACCGGATGTAATCGGTCAGCTGGCTCATGGTGGGGGCGTCGATTTCGGGGTCGGGCATGGGGTCGGCCGCCGCGGGGACGGGGACGCCGTTGCGCGCCTCCTCGACGGGGTGGCGGGAGGTCGTGAAGCCCAGCTCGAAGCGCAGCGCGGTGTCGACGAAGTCTTCCAGGGTGGAGGCGTCGCCCTTGCGTCCGAATCGTGCCGTGCGGCCGTCGGGAAGCCGTGGCAGGCGTCCCGAGATGCCGTCGCCATCGCGGTCGTCGGGGTCGGCGCGCTCCGCGAGGACCGCGTCGGACACGGCTTCGATCAGGCCGAGGCCGAGCAGCGGCGGCGCGGTCATGAGCGCCGTGTCGGTAGCCGACTCCGGGACGGTCTCGGGGCCCATGCCGTGCGCGACGAGGAGGTCGGTCGCGCGGCGCTGGATGTTGTCGCCGCCGTCGGCTTCGAGAAGGTCGCAGCGTCCGTCGATGAACCGCGTCGCCTTGAGGACGCGCAGCCTCTGCGTGCCGCCGCCGCCCACGACGGGCTGGTCGTGGCAGTCGCTGCACCGCTCGGCGTTGTACAGCGGGCCGAGCCCCTCGTCCACGGTGGCAAGGCGCTCGAAGAGGGCGCGGCCAAGGAGGAACCGCCCGCGCTCGCCGGTGCTCAACCCGGCGACGGGCTCACCGGGTCCCGGCGGCGGTGCCGCGGACTCGTTCCCGCAACTCCACAGCGCGACGCCGCACGTCGCCGCCAGGAAGCACGGGCCCCAGGCGTTCACGGATCGTTGCCGGCGCCACCGCCCGCTTCCGAGAGCATTCCCCTGGCCAGCACGATCGCCGCGAGGACACCGCGTTCCCGCACGCGGGCCTCGGTCCGCGACAGCAGCCACGCCTCCAGCAGGGGCGGGAGCGATCTGGCGTCCTCGCGGCGCGAGACCAGCAGCTCCATGTGGCTGGCCAGCGCGGACCTTGACGGGCCTTCCGCGTCGTCCAGCGCCAGGGCGCGCGTCCAGTATTCGATGTCGTCCTCGTGGAGGCGCACGAAGTCCTGCACGAGGACCTGGTCAAGGGTCGTCCCGCGCGCGGCGGCATCCGCAAGGCGGAGTTCGCGTGTCCCCAGATCGCGCACGAACCGGTTGCGTGTCTCCGCGCCGGCCCCGGCCAACTCGGCCACGGACTCCGGCGGGAGGAAGAACACGTAGCGCGCGACCGTCCCCGCGGTGAGGGATCCGGCCACCTCCGTCCCCGCCGCGCCCACGCCCGCGCCCGCCGCGTCCGCCGGGTCCGCCGCACCTGCATCCGCCGCCCTCTCTCCCCCTTCCTCCCAAGTGGCCAGAGGCTGCAGCGACTCCAGCCACTGGGCCGGGTCGGCCACGATGACTCCGACGACGGTTGAGGCGCCGGGCGACACAACGAAGCCGCGGGCAGTGCGGTCGCGCTCTCCGGCCGTCATGTCCGCCTCGATCAGGCGCCGTTGGTAGAGGCGGCTCGCGTACAGGGACCCCACCTCCTCGAAGCGCGGCCGGTAGAGGATGTGGTAGCCGTCGCTGCTCTGCGTAACGCCGGAAACCTGGCCCGGCTCAAGGCGGAACGCGGTCCTGTCGAGCGTGCCGGGCAACTCGCCCGGGCCGAACAGCCCCAGGAGCCCGCCCGCCTGGCTGGACGCGGCGTCCTCGCTCTCGGCAACGAGCTGGTCCCACGACCCGCCCTCGATGAGGATCGAAAGCAGGCGCTCCGCCGTGCGTTGCTGCAGCAGCCGTTCGCTGGACGAAGTCTCCGGCCCCACTCGCCTCAGCACGTGCGCGATCAGCCGCAGCGACCCTTCGCGGAAGGTGCGCTCCACCGACGCGGAATCCAGCGCCACGTCGGCGCCGAGGCGTTCCTCCCTGTCCAGAGCGAGCATGGCCTCCCGCTGCTCCAGCCACGTCGACTGCGCGAGCGCTTCGGAGCCCGACAGGGAGTCGCCGGCTGCGGCGCGAAGCGACAGGGCGGCAACACTCGTCCAGTGACGGGCAAGCTCGCGCACCGCCACCGAATCGAGCGGGAACGGCTGGGCCAGCACGATCAGCTCCGCCAACCGCTCCTCGGTCAGCGTCCAGTCATCGACGCGCGCCGCGAGACCCCGGTCGGACAGGTCGCTGCACGCGGAGGTCCAGGCGAGGGCGACACCGGTGAGCAGACACGCGCATCGCCCCGCGAGTGCTGCGCGCGAAAATCGGCGGGTCCGTCGCGAAGCCCCGCGCCCCCTCTCCGACTCGGCGGGGATCCCTTCCACCAGCTCCTACCGTACGACGATCGTGATGGTGTCGGCCACGGGAGGATCGACCGGGATGTGCACGCCATCCGCGACCACGGCGATGACCCGGTGTTCGCCCGGCGTCATGTCCTCGATCGTGAATTCCGTCTGGGCCAGGCCCATGTGGTAGTGCACACCGGGATCGTTGGGGATCGGCAGCGTCCAGTCCACGTCGCCGTCGACAATCAGGTGATGGTGGCCCGTGCCGGCGTCCATCACCCCGGCAGCCACGATCTCGATGCCCTCGGTCTCCATGACGAAGACGACCGGGCCCGCGTCGACCTCCGCGCCGTCGGCGGGCTCGGTGATCATCACCCGGGCAGGCACGGCGGCTTCATCGGCCATCCCGGCGTCGGCTTCCTGGCTGTCTCCCGTGCCCCCACCGCAACCCGACACCATTACCGCGATTCCCAATCCGACCGTGACACGCATTGTAGCTTGCTCCTCGTCATCCGAAAGCTCGTGGTTGGCTGGCGCGATTCTCCCGGAACCACGGGACGCGCTGAACTTCACAAGGTGGGGATACGAGCCTGTCCGCGCCAGACTGTCAGGCGCCGATGGCGGGCTGCTACTCCTCCCGCCTGCTGTCTCCGCGCCGGAGCCAGATGAGAACCACTCCACAGGAGGAACCCGTTCCCCAGTACTGCGGAGGGATTCCGGCCGAACCGCGATACAGTTCAATCCCGGCGACCACCGCCGGATCGACCATGTCGTTGATGGAGTAGCCCCCACGGCCGATCATCCTGACGCCGTCGATGAAAATCGCCGGGGAACAATCGTTTCCCATGTTCCGGAGTCTGAGGTGTCTTTGACCGGGGCTGCTGGGGTTGGAAACGATCCGCACCCCCACAAACCGGGTCAGGGCATCCGTCAGCTCGATCGGGTTCCTGGCCTCCAGGTCTTCCCGGTCCACGAAGTGGCCCCAACCGTCCTCTTCGCGCTGATAGAACCCGTGTTCCTCCAGCGTTGCGTCTCGTCTGTCCACGGTGACCTCGATGGGATTCAACGCGATGGCGTTGACGTCGAGGACCACCCGGACCCTGGTGACGCGCCCCATCTGCACCTCGATCGATTCGCTGCGCTCGGCGTATCCGAGATGGGAAAACCGGATGTCATGCCGCCCCGGACCGAGATCCCCGATGCTGAAGCGTCCCTCGGCACCTGTTCTGGCGGTGCGGCCGGCACCGGGCACGTTCACCACAACCTCGGAAACAGGATCCCCACTCACCTGATCCGTGACGACGCCCACGATCCCGGTCATCAATCCTGCGCCCGGACCGTCCCTCGGGGTCATGGCAAGACGGAATGTACCCGGCTGGTCGATCGTCAGGCTGCCTTCCAGTCGCTCATGGTCCCTGTGAACAAGCCTGATTTCGTACACTCCCCGGGGCACTTCAGCGAAGACAAACCGCCCCTGGACATCGGTCACGAACGTGAGGCCCAACCCCTCCGCGACGACGATGACTCCGGCAATGGGTTCGCCGGTCGCCTCGCTCACGACGGTGCCGGTCACAGTGACCGCCGAGCGCTCCCCGGCTTCCTGGGCACTCGCGCGAAATTTCGGTCGCAGAGCTCGCAACGACGAGAAGAAGGGCCCGCTTCATGGCTGTCCTGAACCGGGGCCCGGTTCGCAACACCGACGAGGACGTTTTCATGGGACCCCTGGCTCCGCACATGGCTGGGTTGGAGGCATGATACCCGCCAACTCGACCTGAAGTTCCGGTCCAGGTGCGGTCCGGAACGTCGGCTTTTGCAACAAGTCCCATTCAACCATTCCTCAGGCCCAATCCCACCGCGATGCTGGAGGACCACAACCGGAATCCACAATTTCCACTTGACATCGAGGGAGGCGAATCGGGATGTTCGAAGCCATGAACGAGTTCGGAGTCGACACGCTGAAAGCGGCCCGCGCGCTCGAAGAAGCGGGGTTCGAGACGCGCCAGGCCGAGACGCTGGTTACGGTGTTCCGCAGCTTCGCAGTGGGCGACGCGGCGACCAGAAGCCAGCTGCGGGACTTCGAGCAGGGGATGAAGACGGAGATGGCCGGTCTGCACGCGGGGATCGAGGCGGCGCGCTCTGAAACGAAAACCGAGATCGAAGGGCTCCGCACCGAGCTCAAGACGGAGATCGAGGGGCTCCGCTCCGAACTCAAGGGCGAGACCGTGGAACGCCGCTCGGAATTGAAGCACGCGGTCGAGACGTTGCGCTCCGAGATGAAGTCCGAGATCGAGGGGCTCCGCGTCGAGATGAAGGCCGAGATCGAGGGGCTCCGCGTCGAGGTTATGGAGAAGATCGCCGACATCCAACTGACCGTGGCGGGGCTAAAGACGCGAATGTACCAGCTCATGCTGGCGCAGACCGTGGTCATCGTCGGTCTCATCGTCAGCCTCGACCGTCTGTTGTAGCAGCCGTTGGCATCCCGCGCGCTTGTTCTTTGCGCCGTCGTCGTGGCGGCGCCGCTTCCGCTCGCGGCCCAGGCGGGTTCGGCAGGTCAAATCGACCCGGAGACGTCGCCCCGGCCGTCGCTCGAAGCCCGGCGAGCCAACGCTGCGATCACGCTGGACGGCGCCCTGGATGAACCTGCCTGGGCCCTGGCGGACTCGACCCGAGGCGTGTTCTACCAGTCCATCCCCACCCAGGGCGTACCGTCGGCCGAGCGCACCGTGGTTCGGGTGCTCTATGACGAGGAACGGTTCTACGTCGGCGCGACCATGTACGACAGCCAGCCCGACGCCCTGGTCTCGGCGGGTCTGGAGCAGGATTTCGCGACCCAGGACTCAGACATCTTCGGCTTCGCGCTCGACACCTACCTGGATCGGCAGAACGCGTTCCTCTTCGCTGTGAACCCGGCCGGGGCGCTGTTCGACGCGCAGGCGTTCAACGACCAGCAGTCGGTGAACCGGGCCTGGGAGGGCGAAGTCGAGGTCTCGACGAGAATCACGGATTTCGGCTGGGTCGCCGAGGTCGCGGTGCCGATGACGACCCTTCGGTTCCGCGAGACCGACGGACCGCAGAGCTGGGGAATCAACTTCTCGCGGCGCATCAGGCGCATCTCCGAGGACTCCAACTGGGCGCCGCTCACGCGCCAGTTTCGAGTCTACAAGATGTCGCGGGCCGGGACGCTGACATCGATTGAAGGGTTGGAGCAGGGCCGCAACCTGTGGATCAAGCCGTTCGTCAACGGTGTGCGGAGCGACGGGTCGCGCGCGGAGTCCCCGGGCGAGCAGCTGGAAGGAGGATTCGATCTGAAGTGGGGAGTCACGCCCCAGCTTACCCTGGACATCACGGCGCTGACCGATTTTTCGCAGGTCGAGGTCGACGAGCAGCAGATCAACCTCACGCGGTTCTCGCTCTTCTTCCCCGAGAAGCGGGATTTCTTTCTGGAGAACGACGGAATCTTCAGCTTCCAGGACGCCCGTGTCCGCAACTTCCGCACCGGATCCGGTCCCCGGAACTTCAAGCTGTTTCACAGCCGCAGAGTCGGTTTGTCGGCAGACCGTACGCCCGTCCCGATCGCGGCGGGAGCACGCATGACCGGACGCGTGGACGGCTACGCGATCGGCTTGCTGAACATGCAGACCCGGGACGGTCCGGCGCACCCAGGCGAGAACTTTTCGGTGGTGCGTCTGAGGAAGAACATCCTGGGCAGCAGCGACATCGGGTTCATGTTCGTAAATCGCGAGGGCACGGGCGCGGCCGTCTCCGGTGCCTACAACCGGACGCTGGGCGCGGACGCCAACCTGCGCCTGGCCGGGGGACGGATGCTGCTCAACTCGTACCTGGCAGCGACCGACGAGCCCGGCCCTGCCGGCGACCGAATGACGGGAGCGCTTGAAGTCGCCTGGCGGGATCCGCTCTGGGCGGCATCCGTACTGGTCAAGACGGTCGGTGACGACTTCAACCCGGGGGTCGGGTTCGTTGCCCGCCGTGGCATTCGCCAGGGTTTTGTTACGTTGGGCGCCCATCCACAACCGGCGATCCCGCATGTGCGCGAACTCAACCCCTATATCGACGTCAATGTCTTCTCCGACCCCGGATGGACCCTTGAGAGCCGCGAGATCAAGCCGGGGCTGGGGGTCTCCTTCCTGGACAGCAGCGTGCTCACCCTCGAGTATTCGGCGTCGTACGAGCGCTTTGCGGAAGCCACACCCATCGCGGGGGTCGCCGTCCCCGCGGGCGAGTACGACTTCGGGGCGCTCACCGCCAGCTACAGGTCAAACCTGGGTCGCAAGCTGGGGGGCACCCTGGCCGTCACGCAGGGAGGCTTCTTTGACGGCGAGCGAACCTCGGTTACGGGCGGCGTTACGCTACGCCCCAACGCGCACGTATTCCTCGAGGGCACCGCGCAGCGAAACCGGCTGACGCTGGCCGGCCGGACCTTCGACGCCAACCTTTTCGGCGGGCGCTTCAGGTACGCCCACAACACCCGTTCCTTCCTGAGCGCCTTCGTGCAGTACAACGAGACAACGGACCACGTCCAGACGAACATCCGTTTCAATCTGATCCATGCTCCGCTGAGCGATGTGTTCCTCGTGTATTCGGAGCTCCGCGACCGCAGTCCCGGACCAGGCCAGCCGAACCTGATCGACCGCGCGGTCACGCTGAAGGTGACGAAGCTGCTGGCGCTGTGAGGGGTCCCGGAGAATCGTTGCGGCACGTTTGCGAGCGCTAACGCTTTGCGTCGCGGGAGTGTCATGGAAGGGCAGGCGCGCGGCCCGCGGCGGGCATGACCACGCGGTCTGCGGTGGGCGCCAGCACGGGGGCCCGCGGTGGGCACCATCAACCGACCACAACAGGAGTCATGCCTTGACCAACGCAACGAACCTCAGGTCACTTGTCGCACTGGGCATCCTCGCGGCGACGATCGGCGCCGCCTGGCCCGGCTCGGCAACTGCACAGCAGCGGCGCGGGGGCGCCTTCGGCGGCTTCGCGGACAACCCCGGAATGGCGCTGTGGACCGCGCTCGACCAGGGCTTGGAGGACTTCAGCGAGCGTCTGGCGCTCAGTGATGAACAGGTCAGCCGCACCGCGACGCTGGTCGCGGACTTCCGGGAGGCCAACAAGAGCTACCTGGCACGCTGGGACCGGGTGCGGGATCAGATGCGCAACCGCATGGGCGGTGCCCGGCGCGGCGGTGCGGGCGGCGCCAGGCGAGGCGGTGGCGACCCCCAGGCGAGGCAGGCAATGCAGGAGGTGCGCAGCCTGATCGAGCAGCTGGGCCCCGCGTTCGAGACTCTGCATTGGGATTTCACGCAGTTGCTGAACGAGGACCAGACCCAGACGCTGCGGCAGGTGCTCCGGCGACCGCCCCGCGGCTGAGTCCGCCACAGCCGGCGGCCCTCGCCCACCGGGGCGTGTCCAAACCCGGCGGGCGGCCCCAGGCCCACCGCGCCCTGCCGAGCGCGCTTACCCGTCCGTCGTCATCCTAGGCTGGCCACCGTATTCCTCGAACCACTTCATGAGGTACAGCTGGGTCCGCATGAAGTTCGACGGCTTCGAACCGGTGCCGTGGTATTCCTCCTGGAAGCGGAGCAGCTTGGTCGGCACGCCGAGCTGTTTCAGCGCCTGGTAGTACTCTTCCGACTGTGCCATCGGAGTACGCAGGTCCAGTTCGCCGGTAATGACGATCGTCGGCGTCGTCACGTTCTCGACGTACATGAGCGGCGAGTGCTCCAGGTACTTGTCCGGATTGTCCCACGGGAAGCCGTGGTAGCGGTAGTAGCCCCACACCGTGATGTCGGCCGTCCCGGCGAAGCTGATCCAGTTGGTCACCGGGCAGCGGACGCCCGCGGCGGCGAAGCGCGTGGTGTGGCCGATCACCCAGCTTGAAAGCACGCCGCCGCCGCTGCAGCCCGTGACGTACATCTGGTCTTCGTTGATGTAGCCGCGCTCCAGCAGCGCGTCGACGCCGGCCATCAGGTCGTCGTAGTCGACCGAGGGGTAGCCGTTGTCGATGGCGTTGCCGAAGTCGGTTCCGTATCCGGTGCTGCCGCGGGGGTTCGTGTACAGCGTGACGTAGCCGTTGGCCGCGAAGTTCTGGTAGGGGTAGCTGAAGCTGACGTTGTACATCGCGTGCGGGCCGCCGTGAATGTGCAGGATGAGGGGGTAGCTCCCGCCGGGGTCGAACCCGGGCGGCTTGACGATCCAGCCCTGCACCTGGGTGCCGCCCGTCGACTCGTACCAGATCTCCTCCACGTCGCCGAGGCGCTTGCCTGCGAGAACATCGGCGTTGACCTCGGTGAGCTGTTGGATGTCGCCGGGACGGGCGAGGTCGTAGGCGACGACGTCGCCGGGCGCGTACGGCGAAGTGAGCGTGCCGGCCGCCTGGCCTCCTGGCGTGGCCGAGGTGAGGGACAGCATGTGGTTGCCTTCGGTGACCTGGCCGACCTCGCCGTCCGTGGTCGCGTAGTGGACGTTCATCGTGCCGCGGTCGCCGGCTGTGAAATACACCCCGCGCGAGTCCGCGGACCAGTGCATGCTGCCCACGTCGCGGTCGAGGTCGCCCGAAATGAGGCGCGCATTGCCGCCGTCCGCGTCCATCACGTACAGCTCGGTCGTCTTGTATGTCTGCGATGTCCAGGGGAAGCCCGTGTATGCGATGTGCCGCCCGTCGGGCGACACCACCGGACGCGCCCAGGGTCCGCGCTCGGACGTGAGCTGGCGGATGTCGCCCGTTGCATGATCGAGCGCGTAGATGTGCGACTCGCGATAGCGGTTGTCGGCGTCCTCCATGAGGCCGTCGAAAAGAAGGGTGCCGCCGTCGGGGCTCAGGTCGTACCCGACGTTGCCCACCCCCGGCGCGAATGTGGCGCCCGCATTCCATTCACCGCTCGTCAGCTGGCTGGCCGTACCGCCCCCGCTCGGAACCCGGAACAGGTGCGTGAATCCATCCTCCAGGAATCCGATACGGTCGTACCGGTAGTGGATGCGGTCGATGATCCGCGGCGGGGCCGTCCACTGTGCGCCTTCGGGAGGCGCCGGCAGATCGATCGGCCACGGATTCGAGTGGGGCACGAGGCGCTGGAAGTAGATGTACTCCCCATCGGGGGACCATTGGAAGTTCGTCGGAGCCTCGATCTCGCGCGTCACCTGGCTGGCGAGGCCCTCCGCGTCCATCCAGCGCACCCAGATCTGCTGTCCGGATGGCTCTCCCGGCGCAAGGTATGCGATCCGCGTTCCGTCCGGAGACCAGCGGGGGCTCGAACCTTCGAGCAGGAAACGCTGGCGGCCGCCATCGGCGTCCATGATCCGGACTTCCGACTCGAATCGGTCCTCCATCTCGTTCACCCATGACTTGGTGAAGACGATCTGGTTGCCGTCGGGTGAAATCTGCGGATCCCCCACGCGCTCCATGTCCAGGTAGTGCCCGACCGTGAGCAGATCGTCGGCGTGGCTCTCCTGGGCGGTCGTGGTGAGCGGGAAAGCGAAAATCGCCAGAGCGATCACGCAGAAGTGGCGGCGGTTGAGCATGGCAGTCATCGGTATGCCTCCTGGTTGCGCTCGGTGCGGCGGTGGGCGACTGTGGCATCGTCCAGCGGTCAGCCCCAGCATAGTACGTGTCCCGCCCTTGAACATCCACCTTGTAGACGGCACCTACGAACTCTTCCGGCACCATTTCGGTGCGCCTTCCGCGACGGATTCGGCGGGCCGGGAGGTTGGGGGGATGCGTGGCGTGCTCGCATCTTTACTCGGAATGCTGGAACGGGGCGCCACGCACATGGCGGTCGCGACGGATCACGTTATCGAGTCCTTCCGCAACGACCTCTGGCCCGGCTACAAGACGGGCGACGGTATCGACCCCGCGCTGCGGGCCCAGTTCCACCCGCTGGAGGAGGCGCTGGCGGCGATGGGCGTGCCCGTGTGGGCGATGAAGGAACTGGAGGCCGACGACGGGCTGGCGTCGGGTGCGGCCCGGGCCCGGCGCGACCCGCGTGTTGAACGGGTGTTCATCTGCACGCCTGACAAGGATCTGGCGCAGTGCGTGGTGGGCGATCGCGTGGTGCAGTGGGACCGGAGGCGGAACGAGGTGCGCGACGAGCGCGGCGTGGTCGCGAAGTTCGGCGTGGCTCCGGCCAGCATCCCCGACTACCTCGCGCTGGTCGGGGACAGCGCCGACGGGTTCCCCGGGGTGCCCGGCTGGGGGGCCAAGTCCACGGCAACGGTGCTGGCGCGCTACGGCCATCTGGAACAGATCCCCGGCCACCCCCTGCGCTGGGACGTCACGGTGCGGGGCGCCAAGCGGCTGGCGGAGTCGCTGCGGGTCAACCGCCAGGGCGCGTTTCTGTTTCGCGACCTTGCAACGCTTCGCGACAGCGCGGCGCTCTTCGACGATGTGGACGAACTGGAGTGGCGGGGTGCAGCGGCCGGCTTTCAGCCGCTGGCGGAAGCGCTGGGCGCGACCGGACTGTGGAGGCGCGCGGAGCGCCTGCGGGACTCCCGGTTCGGGCGGGACTCCCGGTTCGGGCGGGACTCCCCTATGAGCCCCCCGCCGTCTCCAGGATCCACTCCGCGATCAGCTCCATGACCTCGACCGACCAGGTCTCTTCGATGGCCTGGTATTCGCTCGGCGATCCGGTTTCGGAGTACTGGAACAGGTGGTTGAGGCCCGGCAGGGAGTAAATCTCGTACTCGGTGTTCCCGCCGCGCCGGAGCGCGGCCTCGATCTCGCGCAGGTTCTCCTCGTAGGGGACCTGCAGGTCGTTCTCGCCGTTTATGGCCAGAACCGGAACCGTCAGCCGCTCGATCGTCTCCGCGGGCTCGTAGGTCAGGAAGAAACGGAACCAGGGAGTGTTCACGGACTGGACCTGCGCGGCCACCGCTCCGTCGAGCGAAGCCTGGTCGGTAATCCCGGACTGCGCGCGCGTCTCCTCGCTCGCCTCCTCCAGGGCCGTGCGCACCAGTTCGGTGAGTATTTCGCCGGCGCGTTCCAGGTCGGATTCCGCCTTGAGGACGGCGAAGATGGCACGCTGCAACCCCTGGTTCGCCCGGATCGCTTCCTCGGATGCTCCGCTCGCCCGCGCGATCAATGCCCCCTGCGTGTAGAGGATCCGCTCGCCGTTCACGCCGGTGCCCGCCATCAGCACGACAAACGCGACATCGTCGGATTCGACCGCCACCATGGGTGCGATCAGGCCGCCTTCCGAGTGGCCGGCGAGCCCGATCCCGGTCGCGTCCACATCGTCACGGGTCTTGAGATAGGCGACGCCGGCCAGGACATCCGAGGCGAAGTCACGTGACGTGGAGGACGCGAAGTCGCCCGTAGACTCGCCGACACCGCGATCGTCGAAACGCAGGACCGCGATGCCGCTGCGGGTCAGGTGGTCCGAGAGCACCAGGAAGGGCCGGTGTCCCAGCAGCGCCTCGTCCCGGTCCTGCGGGCCGGAGCCCGAGATCAGAATCACCGCCGGGAAGGGGCCGCCGGATTCGGGCCGGGTAAAGGTGCCCGCCAGCGTGTGGCCTCCGTCCGGATTCGGGTAGCTGACGTCTTCCGACATGTAGGGCAGTGGCGGCACCGGATCCTGGGGACGGCGCGTGTCGGTCCCCTCCGTGGTTCGTTCCAGGTTCAGGGACAGGCTGCTGCCCATCTGCGCGAACGATCCCTCGATCCTGACGCCGTCCGACAGCGTGCCCTGGTACGTGGCGCCGGCCATCGGCATCGCAATGGCGACCGTGGCGCCGGCCAGGGTTACGGACTCGACGGGCACCTCCGCATTGCCCTGGTCCACCGAGAACACCCTGGCCTCCAGCGTTCCTTCGCTTACGCTGAACTCGAAGCGCATGCGCAGCTGCATCGCTCCGACGTTCAGGGATCCCATCCAGCTGCCCGCGAAGTCCGACGGGTCGGCGGTTCGCTGTTCGTTCTCCTGGGCCGTGGCCGCGGACGGACCGCCCAGAGGCGCGAGCGCCATGGTCATGCAGATCAGCAGGTTCCTCATTGGTTCGTAGCTCTTTCTGGGGCGGGACTGGCGGGCGCCTCGGTTCTGTCTACGGGCGATCCGCGGATGGGCTTCATGCCCGCGCAAGGCCCACACGCCCCTTTCCGAAAACGGCCTCGAACGCACGGATGGTTTCGCGGTCCGGGGACACCCGCAGCGACCGCGAGCGCAGGCGAGGCGTGCCCGCTCCGTTGAAGCCGCTGACCACCACCTCGATGGGAGAAGCCCCGGGGTGGGCGTCCACCACCTTTCGGGCGCTGGCGAACGCGTCATCCGCCAGCGACTCGTGCCGCCCGATGTCGATTCGCACCGCCAGACGGCCGCTGCCGACGACCTGCTTGAGGGGTTCGGCCGAATCCAGGAAAACGGGAGGATCCTCTTCGTCGCGGTCCCGGTCGCTCACCTTTCCGCGCAACAGAACCACCGCGTCCGTCTCCACGGTGCCCTTGTAGCTTTGCCAGACATCCTTGAAGGCGAGGACGGTCGCGGTGCCGTGGAAGCCCTCAATCGTGATCTTCGCCCACTCCGACCCGTCGCGCCGGGACACCTGGCGAGCCACGGCCGTCACCACGCAGGCCAGCTCCACCGCGTCGCCCATGCGGGCCTTGAGCGTGTCCGCGCCCAGCTCGTCGAAAGCATCCGCGATCTCCCTGTATCGATCGAGGGGATGCCCCGATATGAAGAATCCGAGCGCTTCCTTCTCGCGCGCGAGGCGGTCTCGGTCATCCCACGCCGGGACCGTCGGCAGCGACGGAGCGGGGCGCTCCAGACCAACGCCGCCGAAGAGCGACGTCTGCCCCACTTCGGCCTCCTGGAGACGGGTCATGACTTCGCCATGGGCGGCGTCGAGACCAGCGAGCAGCTGGGCACGATGTCCGAACGAGTCGAGCGCACCCGCGGTGATCAGCGCCTCGCACGCCCGCTTGTTCAGGGCACGCGGGTCGATCCGCTTCAGGAAGTCGAAAAGACTCCCGAATGGTCCGCCCTGTTTACGAGCGGCCAGGATCGACTGGACGGCCGCGGCACCGACACCGCGCACCGCGCCCAGACCGAACCGGATGGTGCCCTGCCCCACCACCGTGAACTTCCAGCCGCTCTCGTTGACGTCGGGAGCCAGAACCACGAGCCCGTCATCGAGCGCCGGATGATACCGGCCCAGATCGCGGCATTCGCCGATGTACTTCACGACGTCGTCGGTCTTGTCCAGAACGGACGACAGCAGCGCGGCCATGAACTCGGCCGGATAGTAGCGCTTGAGCCACGCGGTCTTGTAGGACAGCAGAGAGTACGCGGCTGAGTGCGACTTGTTGAAGCCGTACCGGCCGAAGGTCTCGATCTGCCTGGCGAGCCCGGCGGCGGCGGCGCGCGACAGCCCGCGGTCGAAAACGCGCCTTTTGAAGCGGTCCAGTTCCTCGCGGATCAGCTCTGCGTCCTTCTTGCCCATTGCCTTGCGCAGCACGTCCGCTTCGGCGAGGGAGTAGCCGGCGAGGTCGCTCGCGATCAGCATCACCTGCTCCTGGTACACGATGATGCCGTAGGTGGACTCGAGGATGTGTTCCAGGCCGGGCGCGGGATACGACACCGGTGCGTGGCCGAGCTTGCGCTTGATGTACTCGTCGGTCATGCCCGAGTCGAGGGGCCCGGGGCGGATGAGCGCGTTGGTGGCGACCAGGTCGTCGAAGCGGTCGCACTTCATGGCGCGCAGCTTGTCCAGGGCCAGGTTCGACTCGAACTGGAACACCCCTGATGTGCCGCCGCTGGCAAGCATGCGATAGACTTCCGCGTCGTCGAGCGGCACGTCGTCCATCGCGTCGGACTCGTACACGGCACCCGTTTCGGGGTGGCGGAATTCGCCCCGCCGCTCCTTCACCGCGCCGACGGCATCGTGGATCACCGTCAGCGTCTTGAGGCCCAGGAAGTCCATCTTCAGCATCCCGGCGTCCTCAAGGCAGTTCATGTCGTACTGCGTGACAATGTCGGGCCCGGCCCCGGAATCGGCCGCCGCCGCCCGGCTGCGCTTGCTCCCGTTGCGGCTCCCCTTGCTCTGCGTACAGATGGGCACGTAGTCGCTCAGCGGCCCCGGCGCGATCACCACGCCGGCCGCGTGTACGGACGCGTGGCGCGCCAGTCCCTCCAGGGTGATCGAGTAGTCGAAGAGGTTCTTGTGACGGTCATCGGACTCGTACAGCACCTTGACGTCCCGGATCTGCTGCACGGCTTCGGCCACCGTATAGCTCTGTCCCGGCTGGTTCGGGATCATCTTCGCAATGCGGTCCGTCTCGCCCACGTCGAAGCCCAGGACCCGGCCCACGTCCCGGATGACCGCGCGGCTCTTCATCGTCCCGAAGGTGATGATCTGGCCGACCGCGTCACGCCCGTACTTGTGCCGAACGTACTCGATCACTTCACCCCGGCGCTCGTAGCAGAAGTCGATGTCGATGTCGGGCATCGAGATCCGCTCGGGATTGAGGAAGCGTTCGAAGAGGAGGCCGTACCCGATCGGGTCCAGGTCCGTGATCTGGAGCGCGTAGGACACCAGCGACCCGGCCGCGGACCCTCTGCCGGGGCCGACGGGGATTCCCTGTTCGCGTGCCCAGCGAATGAAGTCCCACGTGATGAGGAAATAGCCCGCGTAACCGGTCTTCAGGATGACCGCCAGTTCGTAGTCGAGGCGTTCACGGACTGCTTTCGGGAGTGGATCGTCGGCCGCCCCGGCCTCCGGGTCCGCAGCCGACCCCGGAGCGTAGCGCTTCCTCGCCCCGGCCTCGGCCAGATGCACCAGGTAGTCGTTGTCGTCCGTGAAGCGATCCGGGAGCGGGAAACTCGGCAGATGGTACTTCTTCTCCAGGGTCAGCGAGACCTCGTCCGCGATCTTGAGGGTGTTTTCGATCACGTCGGGGCGGCCGGGGAAGGCCGCAGCCATTTCCTCGGGGTTCTTGAGATAGAGGCCCTGGTCGTATTTGAGGCGGTCCTGGTCGTCGCGGTTCCTGCCGGTCCCGATGCAGACGTGGACGTCGTGGGCCGGGTGGTGATCCGGCTGCAGAAAGTGCGCGTCGTTCGTGGCAACGACCGGCAGGCCCATGTCGTCGGCGAGCGCCAGGACCTTTCGGTTCAGCCGGGCCTGCCCCGGGGTGTCATGGGCCTGCACTTCGAGGTAATAGCGGTCGGGAAACGCGTTCGCATACCAGTCCGCCACTTCGCGGGCGTCGTCGTCGTTGCCGGCGCTCAGATGCCGCGCCAGCTCGCTCGCCATGCATGCCGAACTGACGATCAGCCCGCCCGAGTGGCGGGCCAGGACTTCCCGGTCCACGCGGGGACGGTAGTAGAAGCCTTCGGTGTACCCGATCGACGACAGCTTGATCAGGTTGCGGTAGCCCTCCGCGTCCCGCGCCAGCAGCACCAGATGGTAGTTTGCTCTTCCGCCCTGTCCCGAGCGGGCCCGCTCCCGTCGATTCCCCGGAGCGACGTAGGCTTCCATGCCGATGATCGGCTTGATGCCCTCCTCGCGGGCCACCTTCTGGAAGGTCCACGCACCGTAGAGGCAGCCGTGGTCGGTAAGCGCAAGGGCCGGCATCTCGAATTCCCGCGTCCGGCGGACAAGGTCCCTGATCCGGTTCGCGCCGTCGAGAAGCGAGTACTCCGAATGTGTGTGAAGGTGGACGAAGGACAAGGCTATCGCCTCGCCATCACGGTGTAGCCCGACACGACGTCCCACCGCAGCGTGGTCGCCATCGCTTCGCCACCCTCGAAGGTGAGGCGGGCGCCTCCGTTGCCGAATGTCGTGCCACCGCGGTAGTCGAGCGTATCGGCCTCCTGCCCGTCCTCGGGGATGTCCTGATCGCCCATCATCATGGCGGTCGCGGTGAGCACGTCGCCGTCCGCGGCGATGCGGATCGCGGCCTGGCCACCGCGCGCCGGGCCCGAGTACGTGCCCTCGTACCAGGCGAGGTCGCCGTCGAAGGCCATCGCTTCCGGCGTGGCGTCCCCGACCATCAGCTCGACGATCTGTTCGGCCAGCGCGGTGGGGCCCGGCGGGCCCGCGGTGTTTACCAGGACCACGACCGTGAGGTCCTCGTCAACCAGGTGCAGGGACTCGGCAAGGAAGCCGTTGATGCCGCCGCCGTGGTGCAGGGCGCGGTGGCCCAGGATGTCGCTGGTCGCCAGACCGAGCGCGTAGCGGGTCTTCGTGCCGTCGTTGAGGTCCCCGGGCTCGATCAGTTGGGCGTACGCCTCCGCGCTGAGCACGTCTCCGCCGTGAAGAGCGCCCAGCCAGGTCGCGATGTCACGGGCGCTGGAGCAGAGCGATCCCGCCGCGAAGGGGATGTTGTGGACGATGAAGCCCTTGTTGCCCAAGCCCTCCTCGCCGACGTCGTATCCGTCGACCTTCCCCTCCTGGATCTCCGTCTCGCTGCAGTAGTGCGAGCGCTCCATGCCCAGCTCGGCGAAGATCCGCTCCTCGACGTAATCCTCGTAGGTCATGCCGGTCACGTCCTCGAGGATCATGCCGGCGAGATAGTAGGCCGAGTTGTTGTAGATCTCGTGCTCACCGGTGGGGAAGTCGAACGGGTGCTCGCCGACAAGCGCCAGAAGGCTGTCGCGCGGTACGCGCCGGACGAAGTAGGGCCGGGCGGCCGCCATTTCGGTGTAGCCCCGGATCCCCGACGTGTGATCGAGGAGTTCCCGCACGGTGATGCTGTTGCCCTGGGTGGGGAAGTCCGGCAGGTAGGTGCTCATGTCCGCGTCCAGGTCGACGAGCCCTTCCTCCTGCGCCTGCAGCAGCCCTGCCGAGGTGAACTGCTTCGTGACCGAGCCGATCTCGTAGATCGCGTCGGTGGGCGTGGGGACGTCCAGTTGCAGATTTGCCCAGCCGTACCCCCGGAACGCCACGGGCTCGCCCCCGTGCACGACCGCCACGGAGGCGCCGGCGATCAGCCCGTTCCGGATCGGGGTCATGAGGATCGAGTCGATGGCGGCCACGTGGCCTGCGTGGTCGGGATTGCCGTAGCCGACACCCTCGGCTCCGAATTCGCCGACGGCCGATGGTGTGCCGTCGGATAGCGTGCCGCAGGCCGCGAGGGCCAGCGAGGCACCGGCGGCGAAGGCGGTGCGCAGGCGCGCAGGAAGCGTGGTCGGGCGTGATTTCGGGGGGTGCATCGAGTGTCTCCCTGGCGTTTGCGGCTTCAGGTGCACTGAAACGATCCGAGGACCTGTTCCAGCTGGATCATGTATTCGTACTTCTCGCGGTCGGGCGCGTACAGCCACGCGTCGATCAGATAGGTCCGGTCCTGGTCCGGGCAGGTCACCGAGCGCGTGATGAAGGGTCCCGCGGCCGGGTACTCGTCAGGAGGGTTCTCCCACACGGCCTGCACGCTGAACGCCGGGTTGCCCCTGTAGAGTCCCCTGGTCTCCAGCTGTCGGTTCAGGTTCACGAACTGTGGATAATCGTAGTATCCGTCCACGATCCGCGCGCGCCACTCGAGCAGCGCGTCGGCGTCGAGTTCCACCGCAGGGCTCTGCCACGTGACCGCAAACTGGCGGATCAGCTCCGATGGATGCGGGTTGTCGTTGCGGAACATGTGCACCGCGTCGAGCATCCGGTACTCGTACACGTCGGGGACGACCAGTCTGAAGCTGTAGTCCTCGCTCAGCGTCCGGGCAAGCGCCGTGTCGGGTCCGGTAATGAACATTCTGGCCAGCACCCAGTCCCGGTACTGACCGTCGAACTGCTCCGCCAGCTCCGGCAGGAATTCCAGCACGGTTTCGGCGGCGTCCGTCCCGCTCTCCAGCACCAGCATCGTGACCAGCTGTTCCCGCGCCCAGACGTCCGGCACCTGGAGCACTGCGGGCGCGGCGACCGGCTCGTCCACCCTGGCGAGTCCCGCCGCGATCCACGGGTCGGACGGCGTCCCGATCACGAGCTGCTGCTTCAGCAGGCGCAGACGGTACCACACATCCTCGTCGGCGCTCTGGTAGGTGACCTTGAACGTCCTTTCGTCGCGAACCGTGAACACCCTCCGCTCCAGCGCGGGAAGCAGGTCGGGCTCGATCTCCGCCCACAATTCGGGCGAAGCCGTGACGATGATGCTGTTGACGTCTCCAACGGCCAGCGGCAGGCCGTCGCGGGCGTTGCACGCGACCGCGAACAGAGCCGCGCCCGCCAATGCGGTCATGGCCGCAAGGCGCCGAGGGTGTCGTCCAGGGATTCGGCTGCACATGTTTCTGTCCCCTATATTGATTGCGTGAGTCCGGTACGCGAGGCACCGGAAGTGATACACTACATCCGAGGAGGCGGTCCGGTCCATGCCGTGGAATCATCATCGGGGCGCAGGCGCGCTCCGGTTCGCTTTCGTTCTGCTTTGCGCGGGTTGCGCCACCAGCGGCCCGACCGATTCGCCGCCCGCCGCGGCTGAGCCCGTCAGCACCCCGGCGACACCCGCCCCACCGCGGGCGGAGGCTCAACCGGAGGCCGCGGCTCAGCCGGAGGCGGCCGCTGAGACCCCCGAAACACCCCCGGTGGGCATCTTCACCGAGGCCCAGGCCGACCGCGGCGGGATCACCTTCGACGAGGTGTGTTCCGAGTGTCACACGACGAGCGAATTCCGCGGCCGCACCTTCCAGTCCAACTGGGGCAGACGCACGGTCTATTCCCTGTTCAGGACCGTCCGTTCGACGATGCCGGACGACAATCCCGGAGGGCTGGAGGAACAGGTCTACCTGGATGTGGTTGCGTATATCCTCAGCATGAACGGACACGATACGGGAACCTCCGAACTGGCCGCCGACTCGCCGATGCGGGAGGTGCGGATCGCCCCCCCGGATGCCTGAAGGGATCGACCGCCGCGGCTTCGTGAGGGCCGCGACCGCAGGGACGGGCGCCGCGCTCGCAGGAATCGGCACGCTGGGGGCCAGGAAGACGTCCGGCACGGAGCCGCCGTCCGCGGGCCAGGGCGCGCCGGCGGTTCACACACGTCAGACTCCGGACATCGCCGTGGTCGGTGCCGGGGCCTTCGGGGCCTGGACCGCCCTCAATCTGCAGCGCGCCGGGGCACGCGTGACGCTCATCGACCAGTACGGTCCCGCCAACTCCCGGGCCACGTCGGGGGGCGAGACCCGCGGCGTGCGCACCGGATACGGGGACCGGGGTCACGGCCTGCTGTGGACCCGATGGGCGAAGCGCGCGATCGAGATGTGGAAGGAATGGGACGAACAGGGGAAGGAACTGCTGCTGCCCCGCGTCTTCTTCACCACGTCGGACCTGATTCTCAGGGACGAGTGGACCGAGTTCATGGAGGACACGAGGAACAACTGGGACGAGGCCGGGATCAGCTACGAGGTCCTGGACGCGGACGAAGTCCGACATCGGTGGCCCGTGATCGACCTTGCGGACATCACGGTCGCGCTGTGGGAGGAGGACGCGGGGGTTGTGCGCGCGCGCCGCGCAATCGAGTCGGTGGCACAGGTCTTCGAGCAGGCCGGCGGTGAAATCACGATCGCCCGGGCGGCCATGGGACCCGGCGCCGGAGGCCGGCTCGACGCACTCACGCTGCAACCGGGCGAATCCGTGTCGGCGGGAACCTACGTCCTTGCACTGGGCCCCTGGTTCCCCAAGGCCTTTCCGGAACTCATGGGCAATCGGCTGCGGATCCCCATGGGGAATGTCCTGTACTTTCGCACTCCTCCTGGCGACAACCGCTACTCGTACCCGAATCTGCCCAGCTACAACTTCCCCGGCGTGACCGGTTGGCCCGCCCTTGGCCCGGACAACCGCGGATTCCGGGTTCGCCGAGGCGGCCGCGCCCCGGACGACCCCGACACGAGCCGGCGCTGGCTCCGCGAGGAGGAATACGTGAGTCCGAGGGCCTTCGTGCGCGAGCGGTTCCCCGGGCTTGCCGACGCGCCCGTCAGCGAGACCCGGTCGTGCCACTACGAGATCTCGCGCACGTCCAACTTCTTTTTCGACCACCACCCCGACTACGACAACGTCTGGCTGGCGGGAGGCGGATCGGCCGAAGGCTTCAAGTTCGGCCCCGTGATCGGCGAATACCTGGCCGGCCGGGTCCTCGGAACGGAGACGGACGCCGAACTGATCGAGACTTTCCGCCTCTCGGAAGAGGAGTTCGAGCCGCGATAGTCACCGGACTTCTGCAGGACATCAGGATCGGCTGGCGGCGCATGATGCGCGCTCCGGGGCTTACCGCCGCGGCGCTCGTCACCATCGTGCTGGGCGTGGGCGGCAACACCGCATTGTTCACCGTTTTCGAGACCGTGCTGCTCCGTCCGCCACCGTACGAGGATCCGGAGGAACTGGTCGACATCCGGCTCGTCGAGCCCGGGGACGCCCTCGGTACCTTCTCGTACGTCACGTTCCGCGAAATGGAAGCGGCCACCCGCGCCGTCTTCGCCGGAATGACCGGCGTGACGTTCAGCAAGGCCGGTTTCCGCGACGACCGCGGCCGCCGGGACGACGTGTTCATCGAGCTCGTTGCAGGTCCGTACTTTCAGGTGCTGGGCATGGGCGCGCAGGCCGGCAGGGTGTTCACACGCACCGAGGGTGTGGAGGTGGGAGCGGATCCCGTGCTGGTGCTCAGCGATTCGTACTGGCGGCAGCGGTTCGCCGCAGATCCCGGTGTGGTCGGCCGCAGCGTCCTCCTCAACGGGCATCCGTACACGATCGTGGGGGTCGCGCAGAGCGATTTCGCCGGGATCTTCACGGGATTGAAGCCGGACCTCTGGGCACCAGCCTCCATGGCCGACCAGCTCTCCCTGAACGGCCCGGGAAGCCTGGAACGGCGCGGCGTCGAGTCGTTCATGGTCAAGGCCCGCCTGGCAGACGACGTGACGCTGGCCGAGGCCGACGCGGTGCTCGGCGCGTTTGCCAGGGAGCTGATCGCCTCGCATGGCGATCGCTACACGGGCCGCACCCTCGTAACCACGCCCATCCTGTCCTCGCCCATCCACCCTGCGGTCAACCGTACCGCAGCTCCGATAGCCGGCTTGATGATGGGTGTGGCTGTCCTCGTGCTTCTCATTGCGTGCGTCAATCTGGCCGGATTCCAGTTGGCGCGAGCGGAGCGCCGGCGGCGTGAATTCGCGGTGCGGCTGGCACTCGGCGCGAGGCGCGGCCGTCTGATCCGCAACCTCATGACCGAGACGGCGATGCTCGCGGTGATCGGCGGGACGATCGGGGTGGTTCTCTCGATTTTTCTGGTCGACCTGATCCTGGGCTTCAGGCTGCCGCTTCCCGTAACCATCGAGCTGGACACGCGACTCAACGCCCCCGTTCTCATCTTCGCGCTCGGCGTGACCACGGCCGCGGCCCTGGTGCTGGGACTGGCCCCGGCGCTGCAGTCGACCCGCGCCGATGTGTCGAGCACGCTCAAGGACGAGAACGCGGGCGGGTTCAGGCGCGCGGCCAGGATGCGTGCGGCGCTCGTGGTCAGCCAGGTTGCCGGCGCGGCGATCCTGCTCGTGGCGGCGGCGCTCTTCACCAGCACCCTGGCCAACGCACACCGGGTCGACCCGGGTTTCGGCACGCATCCGGCGGTCATCGCATGGACGGAACCGGGGCCCGGCCGCCCCGCTGACGAGCGCCGCGCATTCTACGACGAATACCTGGCGCGCGTGGCCGCGCTGCCCGAAGTCGTCTCTGCGGGGTTCATCACCCTCGTGCCGCTCGACCGCACCGCGACGTCCACCGTGACCCTGAATCTCCCGGGAATCGCCCCGCCACCGGGACGGGCAGGGCACGAAATCGACTGGGCCGGCGTGGGCGGGGCGTATTTCCACGCGGCGGGCATCCCCCTGATCGCCGGACGCCTCTTCGACGACAGGGACCGGATGGAGTCCCCGCCGGTCGCGATCGTCAGCGAGACGATGGCGGCAACCTGGTGGACCGGGCGCAGCGCCGTGGGCGGCACGTACACCATGCGCGACGGCACCGAAGTGCGAATCGTCGGAGTGGTCGGAGACACCAGGGTACGCAGTCTGAACGAGGATCCCCGCCCGCTCGTGTACGGGCCCGCGAGCCAGATGACGCGTGTCCATGGGCGCGTGGTGGCGCGCACGGCGGTCGACCCCGAGACCGTTCTTCCCGCCGTGCTGGAACTCGCGACCGAGATCGATCCCGGCGTAACCATCATCGACGCCAAGACGATGGAGCAGCACCTTGCGTTCAACCTGATCCCGGTGCGCGTCACCGCGCTGACGATCAGCCTCATGGGAGTCCTCGCGCTCCTCGTGGCCGCCGTCGGGCTGTTCGGCATCGTCTCCTACAGCGTGGCGGCCCGCAGGCGCGAGCTGGGGATCCGCGCGACGGTGGGCGCCGAACCGGGCCGGCTGGTGGGCATGATGCTGAAGGCAGGCTTGACGCTCGCGGGTGCCGGTCTCGCAATCGGCATCGCTCTGGCGGTCGTGTTCACGCGCATCGTGCGCAACTCCGTTTCCGGCCTGGAGGTCTTCGATCCGTCCACCGCCGTCGGCGTCCTCCTGCTATTGGCCGGGGTGACGGTGTTGGCGGTCTACGTGCCCGCCAGGCGTGCAAGCCGGGTAGACCCGGTGGATATCCTGAACGAGGGCTGACGGGAGCGGGCACGGCACGGTAGATTCACCGGGACAGGACCAACCGCACGCGGAGGAAGACATGCCCATCGACAGCACGTGGACGCTCAGCCCGCGAAATGTGCGGTTGCGGCTCGCCGCCGCCCTGCGCGTGGCGATTGCCATTGCGGCCCTCGCGCTGGTGACGACCGGCGCCCTCACCCCGCGCACGCTCGCGGCCCAGAAAGCTCCATCCTTACCGCCCGAGGCCGCCTCCACCCCGCCGCCCGAGGCCGCCACCGCGCTGCCGGTCCCGGCCCAGGATCCCTTCGCCGGATTCGAGGCGTTCGTAACGGGCGTGATGGAGGACTGGCAGATCCCCGGCGTGGCCGTGGGGGTCATCCGCGACGGCGAGGTCATCCTGGCGCGCGGCTTCGGGTACCGGGACATCGAGGCGGAGCTTCCGGTCACCGAACACACGACCATGGCGATCGGGTCGAACAGCAAGTCGTTCACCGTGACCCTCATGGGCATGCTGGTCGATCAGGGGAAGCTGGAGTGGGACACGCCCGTGCGCGACTACCTTCCCGACTTCCGGCTCTACGACGACTTCGCCACCGCCGAGATGACCCCCCGGGACCTGGTCACGCACCAGTCCGGCCTCCCGCGCCACGACAATGTCTGGTACGGCCGCGCCGGCACGCGCGCGGACATCTTCGCGAAGCTCCGCTACCTCGAGCCCAGCGCCTCGTTCCGCAGCCGCTACCAGTACCAGAATCTCATGTTCATGACCGCCGGCTACCTCACTGAAAGGATCGCCGGCGCCCACTGGGACGACCTGATCGACCAGTGGATCTTCACCCCGCTGGGCATGGAGCGCTCCAACACATCGGTGCGCGACAGCCCGGCGTCGGGCGACTACGCGGTCCCCTACCTGCTCCGGGACGGAACGCTTGCGCGCGTCCCCTTCCGAAACATCGACGCGGTCGGGCCGGCGGGGTCCATCAATTCGAACGTGACCGAGATGCTCGCCTACATCCAGGCCCACATCGAGGGCGGCGTCTTCGAGGAACACCGGCTGCTCTCGGAAGAGACCTCGACGACCATGCAGCAGCCACAGTTCGCCATGCCCGGCGAATCCGAGTTCCACGAACTCGGCCAGGCCAGCTACGGCCTGGGGCTGCGCGTCAGCAGCTACCGCGGGCACAAGATGGTCGCCCACGGCGGCGGCATCGACGGCTTCATCTCGTCGATGTCGTGGCTGCCCCGCGAGCGGATCGGCGTCATGGTGCTGACCAACCGGTCCGGCGAGATGAACCCGGTGCCCGTGACGATCGCCTACAACGTGTACGACCGCCTCCTCGGGCTCGACCCGGTGGACTGGAACGGGCGCAACCTGGAACTGCGCGAGGAGCAGCGCGCGCTCGCCGAAAAGACGCAGCGGGAGCAGGACGCGAAGCGCATCTCCGGCACCCGGACCAGCCATGCCCTGGCCGAATACGCGGGCACCTACGCCCACCCGGGGTACGGGAGTATGTCGGTGGAGGCGCAGGACGGTGCGCTGGCGATCGTCTACGAGGACTTCCGTCTCGACCTCGAGCACTTCCACTACGACATCTTCAGGATCACGTCGCCGCCCAACATCGTTCCGGTGACGGGCCTGGTGACCTTTGCGACGGACGCCGACGGCGTGGTGGGCTCCGTGGCAATCCCCTTCGAGCCGAACGGTAACGACATCGTCTTCGAGCGCGCGGGGTCGTAGCAGCAGGGGGGACTGAGCATGCAGGACTGATGTAACTTGCCTCTCGAGGCAGGCGTAGGATTTGACATGAAGGACTTGATCTTGTGGAACAGCCCGGTGTTGCCGGGCGCGGTGCGCCTGCCGGCAAGGGCCGTCGACCGTCCCAGGCGGGCGCGCCTGCGGATGGCGGCCATCCTGTCGCTGGGCACCTTGCTGCTCCTGGCGGCCGCTCCGCCGCTGTCAGGACAGGTCGCGGCGACTCTCCGTGGAGTCGTGCGCTCCGCCGTGACGGGCGAACCGGTCGAAGGCGCGGTCGTGCGGATCGTGGGCACGGGCGTCGTCAACCGGACCGGCGAAGACGGCAGCTACGCGCTGCTCTCGGTCCCCGTGGGCGTGTCCGTGGTGCGCGTGACGCATCCTGACCACGTCGGACTCGCGGAGCGCCTGACCGTGGAGACGTCCGCCCTGCTGCTTCGCGACTTCGAGATGATGGCTCCGGCCTTCGTTCTGCGCGAAATCGTCGCCCGCGCGATGCGGTCCGTGGAAATCCCCGACGCGACGATCGGGCGCGAAGAACTCGAACGCGGCCGGGGCGTCCGCGACGTCCTGGACGGCGTCACGGGCGTCACGCTGGTTCGCACCAGCGGCGCGGTCGGAACGGGGTACTATCTGCGGGTGCGCGGCGCCAAGAGCTTCAGCTTCAACCGGCACCCCGTCGTGTTCATCGACGGAATCCGCGTGAAGGCCACGGGCTACGACGGCGGCCTGGGGGCGCTGGAACTGATCGATTCAGGAACGATCGCGCGCATCGAGGTCCTCAAGGGCCCGGCTGCGGGAGCCGAATACGGACCCGACGCGGCCGACGGCGTCGTGCTGATCACGACGCGGCGGGGCGGCCGGGGCCCGTAGCAATAGAACGGGGGCGGGCCCGGCAGCCGGACCCGCCCCCGCCTTTGGTCACCCGATGTTCTCGTTTCCGTTGGTCTCCACCAGGGGCAGTTCCCAACACGTCACGGTGCCGTATTCGGCCCCGGTCTGATCCAGTCCATCGGGGTGAATCGAGCCCGGCTCGCCCAGGAACGGGATCTGCTGCGCGGACCCGCGGTACTGCAGCATGTCGTTGAACCGCCACCCCTGTTCCACGAAGAGTTCGCGTGAACGCTCCGCGAGCACCGCGGCAATGACCTCGGCCTGTGACGCCGACGCCCCGCCCGCCCAGGCCGGCAGCTCAGACTTGGCGCGCAGCGTGTTGATCGTGCCGACCGCCGTCTCCAGATCGCCCATCTGGGCCGACGCCTCGGCGATGATCAACTGAGCCGCTTCCCAAGATGCCATCGGCGCCGGATCGGCGCGCGACTTGTACTTGTCCGTGTAGTAGTGGATCGTGGAAAAGTCGAAGGCCTGGTTGCCGATCGTCTTTACCGGAACCCTCGGATCCGGCATCCCGTCGTTCTGCGTCAGCTCGCCGGCGTCGCTCACCGTCAGATCCCTGAAGTGGTTCGCGACGGATCCGTGCTTGCTGACCCCGTCGTTGGTGTCGTTGAGCCGACGGTGCAACTGGTTCATGCGCCTGTCGTTGTCCGCCGCACGGTCGGCGGCGAACTTGAAGCCCTCCGGAACCTGCTGCGCGTCGGAAACCGCACCGGACCAATCTCCCATGTCCAGCTTGGCACGGGCCCGGCCGGCGTACGCGGCAGCGACCCGTGTCGGGTCTCCGGCGCCGCTGATCGCCTCGGTGAACTTCTGCACCGCCTCGGCCTGCACCTGATCGGGCTGCATCTCGGCGCCGCCGTCGAGCGCCATCGAGCAGAAGCCCTCACCCAGCGCGACGAGGGACCAGCCTCCGTACAAGCGTACGGTCCCCTGCATCTGCGCCTTGTCCGGCACATCACCGGCATCGAATTCGGCCAGCTTGGCGAAAACGTCCTCGTTCTGGAACCTGGCGGTCTGAAGCGGCGTGTAGATGCCGTAGTTGCTCGCGCAGGAGCCTTGTGCCAGCTGGCTTCCGGACGACGACTGCAAGCTCATCTTGCGCTGTCCCCACTCCCGCATGTTGAGATTCCCCGACGTCGGAATCCACTCGTCCGAGTGGTGCGATGCCGCAGCCGCGAAATTGCTCCAGGCGCACTCGGCGTCTCCGATCACCGAGTTCACCAGGACGGTGGCGAGCGCAGGGTCACTCAGCGAATTCGCGTCCACCTTGCCTGGGATATCCACTTCCAGGATCGCGTCCAGGTCGCATCCCGTCGTCAACAAAATGGCCGGCATCAGAAGGCCGATCGCGGCCCGCCGCGCGGCGTTTCTGATTTCTGTAGTCATGGAACCGCTCCCGATCTGTTCGTTTACTTCGTTCAGGGCCCACATCAGAATGTGATCCTGAGGGTCGTCGTGAGGGTCTTGAGCTGAGGCCAGCCTTCCTGATTGTAGGCGCTCAGCCCGGCTGTGGAACCGCCGAGCTGGTTCGACACCTCGGGGTCCATCTGTTTCACTCCGAATTTCTCGGGGTCGCCCACCCAGAGCGTCAAGAGATTGTTCACGGCAACGTTGAGGTTGACCCGCGACGCGTTGAGACGGGCCGCCCATTCGCCTGGCAGCGTGTAGCTGGCGGAAACCGTGCGCAGCTTCGCGAAGTCCCCGCTGATGATTCCCGGCTGCCAGAGCCCGATCCCACCAAGCGACTCGTAGCCGAGGAGGATCGGATCGGTACGCTCCAGGATTGCTCTTGAGTTGATGAAGAAGCGGTGCTGCGCGGCGATGTCACCGCTGATGAGCGTACGTCCGCCAACATAGTCGACCAATCCATACAGCTGGAGGTTGCGGCCGATCGAGACGCTGGCGTAGGCACTTCCTTCCTTGTCGGGAACAGGTTGTCCCCAATAGACGCTCGGAGCGCTCGCACACGGCATCGGAGCACCGCCGCCCAGCGAGAGATTCTGCGTCTCGGCGCTGGGAAGCACTTCCCCGCCCTCGCACATCACGTCGGTGGCGTTGCCGTCCGAGATCGTCGCGCTGACCACACGCTTGTGGTAGATGCCGGCGAGCGGCTGGCCCTGGACATGGTACTGGCCGCCCGAAGTCCACTGGATGATCGCGGGCTGCCCGCCAAGGTCCGAGATCTCGTTCTTCGTCGTCGAGAAGGTGCCGCCGATGTCGACGCTGATGCTCTCCGAGTTGAAGACGTTGGCGTTGATGCCGGCTTCGATGCCCGTGTTCCTGACCTCCCCGATGTTCTGGAACTGCACTCCGGGGAAACCGTTCGAGGGCAGCGCCGGCACGGAGACGATCGCGTCGCTGGTCGTCTGGTCGTACCAGGTGAACTCCAGCCCCACGCGGTCGTCGAGGACGCTCGCGTCGAAGCCGATCTCCACTTCCGTACCAACCTCCGGCTTCAGATCCGCGTTGCCGATGTTCTCCGGCGTGACCGTGGAGGCTCCACCGGGGCCCACCGAAGGCTCATACGTTCTCAGCGCGTCGAAGACATCGGGCTGGCGGCCCGCTTTCCCCCACGCGGCCCGCAGCTTGAGCTGCTGCACGAAGCCGACGCTCTGGGCAAAAAAGTCCTCGTCGCTGATCACATACGAACCGGACAGCTTGGGGTACACCACGAAGTCGAAGTTCTCACCGAAGGCGGAGTTGTCGTCACCCCGCACGGCCCCGGTAACGAACAGCTTGTCTCCCAGACCGATCTGCTCCTGGAGGAAGACCCCGAACGTCTTGTTCTCGCGGTAGTCCTCGTTCGCACTCCGCGTCGAGCCTGACGGGATCGTCTCCAGGGATTTCACCGGGAACGTCGTGCCCCGGCCCCAGAGTATTTCAGACTTCTTCTGATAGTACTGAATGCCCCCGCCCGTGTTCAGTGTCACGTTGTCCATCGGCGACCACTGGCTGCTGACCTGATAGTCGGCCGAGACGTACGAGGTTCGCTCGTTGACGATCGTCTTCTGGCCCGTATTGAAGAAGTTGCCGAGGTTTCCGGTGGCCAGATACAGCTCGGAGTTCGTGCGATTGCCGAAGTCGCCGCCGAACACCAGTCGGTGGTTCATCCATTCGCTAGGCCGCCACTGGGCCTGAAGGCTGTATGTCGTCCGGTCGACATCGGTGATCCCCTCGATCTCGTCCTCGTAGGCTTCGGGCAGGTAGGCGATGTAGGCCCTGGACGGGCCGTCGAGCGCCTGAGGCGTACCGCTCCCGGGCTCACAGCCGGGTGCCGGACAGGACCAGATCACCGCCGTCAGCAGCGGCTGCTGGGCCGAGGCGGACTCCAGCTTGGAGCGGTTTGCCCCGAGGCTGAAGTCGAATCTCAGTGCCTCGTTCGGAGCGTAGGTCAGGTTCGCCCTGCCGCGCAGGGAGTTTTGCCAGTTGTAGGGCACCGGCCCTTCCTGGCGGTCGAACTCGCCGCTCACGTAGTAGGTGACCGTCTCGGTGCCGCCGCTCACGTCCGCTCCGTACGACTGGTTGTGGCCGGTACGGAACCAGTCCCGGCCACCGTTCGCCTGACACCCGGTATGGACGCTGGAGTCGCAATTCAGCAGGCCGAAGGTGTTTTCCTTGTCGTGTCGGAGAACGTTGACCTCGACGATCTCGCCCGAAGCACTCTTGTAGTAGGTGGGCGGCACCAGATTGATCGGGTTGGGCATCCAGGACGCGCCCTGGCGCATGCGGGCCGTCACCTGGGGCGCACCCCGGGCTCCCCGCTTGGTGATGATCTGGATCACGCCGTTCGACGCTTCCGTCCCGTAAAGGGTGGCGGCCGCCGGTCCCTTGATCACCTCGATGCTCTCGATCTCGTCCGGGTCGAAGTCGTTGATCCGGGACGGCGAGTCGCCGCAATCGGCTCCCACACCGCAAAGCAGTCCCGAATCGCCGTCGTCGCCGTTCACGCGAACGCCGTCCACCACGACGATGGGTGTCGCCGCAAGTGTCAGGGAGGCCACTCCTCGAATGCGCGTGATCCCCCCTTCGCCGATGGCGCCGCCCGTGTTCATGATCCGCACGCCCGGTACGGTAGCCGAAAGGAGCTGCTGCACCTCCGCCACCGGAGCCCTCTCCTGAAGCACCGCCGCGTCGACTCGCCCGATGGCGTTCCCGACGGACCTGGCCTGCTGCTCTCCTACCGTCCCGGTGACGACGATCTCGTCGAGGGAGATCGCGGTCTCCTGCAGTTCGATGGTGACCGGCTGGCCCGAACTGGCCTGCGCGGTGGCTTCCCGGTACCCGATCATGAGGACGCGCAGCGTGACCGTCCCCGATGGTGCGTTCAGAATCAGGAATCGTCCCCGGTTGTCGGTGAGTCCGCCGAGTTCGGTCCCGTCGATCACGACCTGGGCCCCGGCAAGCGCCCGCTGCGTGCCGCCGTCCACCACCGTCCCGGTGATGTTGGAGGTCTGCGCGGCCACGGGCGCGACGGCGAGCGCCAGCGCCATGAAGCCCGCCACACCCACGGCGGCAAGTCGCCACAATCGTGGTGTGGCTCGGTTCGAACGGAAGCTTGGTCTCATGGGATTTCTCCTTCCCTTTGTGTGGATTGCTCTTCCTCCGCCCCACCATATGAGAACGGGGCTGCCGCTCGGAGTGCAAGCGGCAGCCCCGCAATGTCTCCCTTCAGGCGAGTTCAGCTGCTGATGTTCTCGTTGCCCTTGACCTCCACCTCGGGCAGCTGGAAGCACGTCAGGTTGCCGTACTCCGCCCCGGTCTGGTCAAGACCGTCGGGATGAATCGAGCCGGGATCGCCAAGGAACGGAATATCGAAGCGCAGCATGTCGTGCAGACGGTGCCCACCGAGCACGAAGAGCTGCCGCCGGCGCTCCTCCTTGACCAGATCCATGATCTGCCCCGCACCGACATCCGCGGTGACCTCGGGCAGCCCCGCTGCCATGCGGAGGCCGTTGATCTTGCCCAGTGCGCCCGCGACATCGCCCTGCATGGCCAGCGCCTCGGCCTCGAACATGCGGGCTTCGTGCCAGTGCACGAGCGGGAGCGGGTCGCTGCGCGAATTGTACTTGTCGTGATAGTACAGGATCGTCGCAAAGTCCGCGGCCTCCGTGCCGTCGGTCTTGACGTTGACGCGGGTGTCCTTCACCCCGTCACCGCCGTCCATCGGCATCCCGTCCGCGCCGATGGTCAGATTCTGGTAGTTGTCGGCCACCGAACCGTGCGCACGGAACCCGGTCGGTGCGTTCAGGCGCTCGAAGTAGTAGTTGTAGCGTCGTGACTCGGCGGCGTCACGGCTCACGTTGACGATGAACCCGTCCGGGATCTGGGCTGCGTCGGCGATCGCGCCGGCATAGTCACCCTTCGCGACACGGACCCGTGCACGCCCCAGCGTGCCCTGCATGGTCAGCGTCTCGTCACCGGCCGCCTGGGCCAGCGAGATCGCTGAAGTGAGCCGCTGCTCGGCTTCGGCCTGCACCTCCGCCGGCTGCATCACGGCACCCCCGTCGATGGCCATGCGGCAGAACCCCTCGCCCATCGCGACCAGCGGGAACGCACCCCAGACCGCCGCCGTCGCTTGCAGGGACGCAAGGTTCGACACTTCGTCGGCGGGGAAACCCGCCAATCTCGACGACACGTCCTCCGCCTGGAAGCGCGCCGTATGCAGCGGCGTGAACATCGGATAGCCCCAGCCGCCGCAGGTACCCTGCGCATACCCCGCATCGGACGCGTAGATCTTGCGCTGGCCCCAGTTCCTCATTGTGAGGTTACCCGAGGTCGGCACGTATTCGTCGGAGTGGTGTGCCGCGCCGGCAACGTACTGGTTCCAGCTGCACTCGACCTCCGCGATCACACCCGTGGTCAGCACGTCCGCCAGCGACGAACTGTTCAAGGCCTCTTCCAGCACCTTCCCGGGCACATGCACCGCGAGAATGTCATCCAGGCTACACCCCGAGAACACGAGGGATGAAGCCGCGAACAGGACCGCACCCGCCAGTCTGTTTCTTGCTTTCATTTTCATCTCTCCTGTGATCTAGAATGTGAACCGGACGGTGGACACGAACCGGGTCAGCTGAGGCCAACCCTCCTGCACGTAGCCGTTGAGCCCGAACTGTCCGGGACTCTGGCGCGCGCGTTCGATGTCCATGATCGGGTGTCCGAAGGAGTCCTTCGACTTCTGCCAGATCGTCCAGAGGTTGTCGACCGAAGCCGTGATCGCGACCCGGCTGGCCCACATCATCTCCGCGACCGTTTCCGGGAGCGTATAGGAAGCCGAAAGCGTTCGCAGCTTCATGAAGTCGCCCGCCACGACGCCCGACTGCGCGAGGCCCTCCGCACCGAGTGCCTCATACCCCAGCAGAATGGGGTCGGTGCGTTCGAGGATCGCGCGCGAGTTGATGAAGAACCGATGCTGCGCGCTGACGTCTCCCAGGCTCAGGTGGTGCCCCCCCACATAGTCGACCAGCGCATAGAACGACAGGTTCTGCCCGATGCGCAGGTTCGTGTAGATGCCGCCTTCGATGTTGGGAATCGGCTGACCCCAGTACACCTCTGGCGCGTCGGCGCAGGGAACGGGCGAACCGCCTCCCCACGAGAAGTCGGAGTCGCCGGCCTTCTCGCCACCCTCGCACATCATGTTCGTCCCGACGTTGCGTCCGCTGGAGCCGTCGATCTGCGCGCTGACCACGCGCTTGTAGAACATGCTCCCCAGCGGGAAGCCCTCGACGTGGAACTGCCGGTTCAGGCTCGATGAACTCTGGACGATTGGAGGCTGGCCCCCAAGGTTGGTGACCTCGTTGTCGAAGGTGGAGAATGTGGCCCCCATATCCACGCTGAAGGCGGAGGAGTTGTACACCTGCCCGTTGATCCCCACCTCGATGCCCCGGTTGCTGATCTGCCCGATGTTCCGGAACTGGACTCCCGGGAATCCCTTCGAGGGAATGACGGGCACACGGACCAGGGCGTCGTCCGTCGTCTGGCTGTAGACCGTGAATTCAACACCGATCAGGTCGTCCATCAGGCCGGCATCGAAGCCCAACTCGATCTCGGTTCCGACCTCGGGCTTGAGGTCCGGGTTGCCGATGTTCTCGGGAGTGAGGACCGAAGCACCCCCGGGACCCACCGTGGGCGTATAGGTCTGGATCGCGTCGAAGACATCCGGCTGCTTACCGGCTTTCCCCCAGGCCGCCCTCAGCTTCAGCGTGTTGACCCCGGGCAGCATGTCCTGGAAGAAGGGCTCGTCGCTGATCACGTACGACCCCGACAGCTTCGGATACACGACGAAGTCGAAGTTCGTACCGAATGCGCTGTTGTCGTCTCCACGCACGGCGCCGGTCAGGAAGAGACGGTCGCCCATGGCAACCTGTTCCTGCACGAACACGCCGAAGGTCTTGTTCTCGAGGAAATCCTCTTCGGCCCGCTTCTCCGCGCCCGACGAAACCGTCTCGAGTGCGTCAACCGGGAAGGTCTCGCCGTGCGCGAACGTCGACGACTCCTGCCGCTGGTAGTACTGCAGGCCGCCCGAGGTGGTGAAGGTCAAGCCTGCGAAGTCGAAGATGCTGTTCGCCTGGTAGTCGATCGAGAAGTAGCTGGTGTTGAGGTTGATGATCGTCTTGCGTCCCCAGGGCGTGAACTGCCCGGCGGGCTGACGGCCGGTCGCACGATAGAGCTCGGAGTTCCGGACGCCGCTGAAGTCGCCGCCCACGATGGCCCGGTGCGTCAGCCACTCGTACGGTTCGTGACGCGCTTCGAGCGAGAACGTCGTGCGATCCACATGCTGGAAGCCTTCAATGTCTTCCTCGTAGGCCTCGGGCAGGTAGGCGATGTAGCCCCGGAACCCACCGGCGATGTCGGCGGGCTTCCCTGAACCCGCTTCACAGCCCGGCGAGGGACAGGCCCAGATGATGGCCGTTGGCAGTGCCTGCTGGGCCGACGCCGACTGCGCCTTGGACCGGATCGCGCCCAGACCGAAGTTCAGCTCCAGTTTCTCGGACGGGGTGTAGGTCAGATTGGCACGCCCGCTCATGCGGTTTTTCCAGTTGTACCAGACGACGCCCTCGTCACGGTCCCAGTCCGCCGAAACGTAGTAGGTGATCTGCTGGGTGCCACCTGTAACGTCCGCCCCGTACGACTGCGCGTGACCCGTCTGGAACCACTCGTTGCCGTAGACGTCCCGGTCGATCTGGAGGACGTTGAAGGACGACACGCTGCCCGGTTGGCACTTCAGCCGTTCATCCACGTCGAGCGTCTGGGAAATGCCTTCGCACATGTACCACGATTCGGGGAACATGTTGTAGACGTTCGGATAGAAGTTGGCGCCCTGCTTCATGGTGAAGTTGATCCGCGGCGCACCCGTCCGGCCCCTCTTGGTGATGATCTGGATCACCCCATTGGAGGCTTCCGTTCCGTAGAGCGTCGCCGCCGCGGGTCCCTTGATGATCTCGATGCTCTCGATCTCATCCGGGTTGAAGTCGGCCAAGCGTGAGGGCTGCGAGTTGCCGTTGAAGGCGTACCAGCCGAAGGCGGCGTTGCTTTCCTGGCCATTGACGCGCACACCGTCCACATACACGAGTGGCTGGGCACCCAGCGAGAGACTGGCGACGCCCCGGATCCGCGTGGAGCCGCCGGCACCGATCTCGCCGCCGGCCATGGAGACGCGCACACCGGGTACGGTCGCGCTGATCATGCGCTGCACATCCGCGGCCGGCGCCAGCTCCTCGAGCTCGGCCGCGTTGACCTGGCCGATCGAGTTTCCGACGGCCCGGGCAGACTGCTCGCCGACAACCCCGGTGACCACGATCTCGTCGAGGGAGATCGCGGTCTCCTGCAACTCGATGGTGACCGCCTGGCCGGTGGTTGCGGTGGCGGTGGCTTCGCGGTAGCCGATCATGACCACCCGCACGGTGGCGGTGGCCGAGGGCACGTTGAGGATCAGGAACCGGCCCCGGTTGTCCGTGAGGACACCGAGGTTGGTCCCTTCCACCAGCACCTGGGCGCCGCCGAGCGGCCGCTGGGAGCCGCCGTCTACGACCGTGCCGGTGATGGTGTTCTGAGCGGCCAGCGGCGCAACGGCCAGCGCCAAGGCCATCAAGCCCGCCACACCCACGGCGGCAAGTCGCCACAATCGTGGGGTGGCTCGATTCGAACGGAAGCTTTGTCTCATGGGATTCCTCCTTCTGGTGTGGGTGTGTGACTCGTCCTCGCGGGGGCCTGCCGAAACAGGACCCTCACACGGGGTTGCCAAGATAGGCCCAGTCGGGCGAACCCGCAACAGGCGTACGCATTATTGTATACAACCGCGGGGCGTTCCCTTCGCACGCCGCCACCAAGTCACCTCCCGACTCTCACGACGGCACCACCCGGTAGTCCTCCGGCGGCTCCGCCCCGATCAGGTGCTCCACGAAGTAGTCCCAGCGGCGGCGGATGTAGTAGGGGTCGCCGCCCGCCCCGTGATTCAGGTTCGGGAGGATGAGCATGTCGAAGGTGCGGTTCGCCTTGATGAGCGCGTCGACCACCTGCATGGTGAGCGCCGGGCTCACGTTGTCGTCCATTTCGCCGTGGATCAGCAGGAGCTTGCCCTGCAGGTTGGCGGCGTGGGTCGTGTTGGCCTGCTGGATGTAGTTGGCGCCGTCCGGGTCCATCAGCCCGTGGTATAGTTCGCCCCAGAGCGCGATGTAGCCCCGCTGGTCGTGGTTGCCGGCGCCCGAGACGGCCACCTTGTAGAAGTCCGGCCGGGTCAGGATGGCGTGTGTGGACATGTACCCGCCCCCGGAGAAGCCGTAGACTCCGACCCGGTCGAGGTCCATCCAGGGCCGGGACGCCGCCAGCTGCTTCATCGACGACACATGGTCCGCCAGCCCGCCGGCGTCCTGCAGGTTGCCGTACGAAACGTTGTGGAACGCCTTCGAGCGCATCGGCTTCCCCAGCCCGTCGAGTACGACGACGACCGCACCCAGTTCGGCCGTCGCCTGCGCGTCCCACAGCACCCGCGACAGGGGGTCCGCGACGCTCTTGGGCACCCACGCCGTCTGGGGACCCGGGTAGACGTAGTCGATCACCGGGTAGACGGCATCGGGGTCGAAGCCGGTGGGCGTGACGATCAGGCCGTAGAGGTCGGTCAGGCCGTCCCGCGCCTTCGTCACCACCATCTCGGGAGGACTCCATCCCAGCGCCTCGAGGCCTTCCAGCGACCCGGTCTCCAGCGTCATCGCCACCGAGCCGTCCGCGTCGCGCAGGACGGTGACCGGCGCCGTGTCGATCCGGCCGTGGGTGTCCACGAACCAGGCGCCGCCGGGGCTGGCCGCGACCAGATGGTGGGAGTTCTCGGTCGTGAGGCGGCGCACCGCTCCCCCGTCCAGCCCCACGCTGTACAGCTGCGTATAGTACGGGTCGCCGCCCACGCGCCCGCTCCCGGTGAACCAGACCGTCCGCGCCGCTTCGTCGACGTGCAGAATCTGCCGCACCAGCCACGAGCCACTGGTCAGCTGTCGCTTCAGTTCGCCGGTCCGCCCGTCGTAGAGGTAGAGGTGACCCCAGCCGTCGCGCTCGGACCACCACACGACTTCATCCCCGCCGCCCAGCACCCGCACGTTGGGCCGCGACGCCAGCGACGGTGTGGCCTCGCAATACGTCGCGCAGCTCTCCTGGATGATCGTGCGCACCTCGCCTGTCGCCCGATCTGCAGCCTCCAGGCCCACGGCCTTCTGTCCTCTTGTGAAGCGAAGGGCGTAGAGGGCCGATCCGTCCTTCGCCCACCACACGTTCTGGAAGGTGAAGGGCGACTGGAAGATGGAATTGAGCGGATCCGCGTTCAGCCGGGTGACCGCGCCCATCTCCGTGTCTACAATGACCATGTGGGCCACCGGAATGATCGAATCGCCGGGAAGCGCGTACCGGTAGGCGTGGTGGCGCGGCCGCTTGGACCCGTCCTCGGGCGCGCCCTGCACGAGGTGCATCTCCAGCACGCCGCGCTGGTCGAGCTGGTGCGTGGCCACGTAACGGCCGTCCGGCGACCAGAGCGCGGCGGGCGGCACCGGCACGCCGAAGCGGCGGATCGTCACCGCCGACGTGTTGCCCTCCGGCGACGACCCGTAGTCCCAGTACGGCGCGCCGTCGTCGGTCAGCTGCGTGCCGTCCTCGTCGCCGGCCGCCCGTACCCAGAGGTCGTGGTCGCGGGTGAAGAGGGCACGCGTCCCGTCGGGGGACGAGAGCTCCGCCGGGCCGAATTCGGCCGAGGCGTCGCGTTCGGCGCAGGTGTAGCCGGCCAGGTCGCACCGCCACTTCGCCGCGCCGATGTCCAGCTTCAGCGCGCCGCCACCGTCGGTGAATTCGAAGGTGGTGAACGGCATCCGGGCCGGATCGTAGGCGGTGTCCGCAGCGGCGGAGAGTGCGGCCGCGAGGCGGCCGTGGTCGAAGGCGTCGCGCCGGGTCCGCGCATCGGGATCGACCAGGATGAAGCGCTCGCCGTCCGCCGTCCGCACGCGGTACCAGAACCGGTCCGACTCGCCGACCCAGGTCACCGGGCCGATCGGAACGCCGGTCAGGTGGCGGACCGCGTTGCCCGGCAGGAACTGCTCCGCGCGCGCATAGTCGGCGGCGGTGACGACGGGATCGGCCGTGACCACGGGGTCGGCCGTGACGACGGGGTCGGCCGTCGCAGTCTGGCCGTGCACGGCGGAGGCCGTCACGCCGAGGCCCGCCCCCGGCCCCAGGGCCACCAGCGCCAACGCCGCGGCCCGGCACCCCCGCACGGCCCGCCACCGCTGCCACCCCCGCACGGCGCCGCCATCACCACGATCAACGCTCGCTTGCACCATCGCGCAGAGTCTCCCATTTCTGTTGGCGTACCCTCGCGGGTCGGCCGCGACCCCTCGCAGCCCGGCCCAAAGCAATTCGGCGAAGATGCGTGTCCACGGTACAGTGCGCCACCTGGCGCCCTCGACACCGCTTCGCACCCCTCACCGGAGGTCATCATGATCCGCCGCGCCGCCGCCCTTTTCCGCTCCCGCTTCGCGCCCGCCCTCGCGACGGGACTCACCCTCGCCATCGGCTTCCTGGCCTCTGGCGCCGCCCCCGGCCCGGTCGCCGCCCAGGAAGAGGGCTCGGTCATGGTCGGCGGCCCCGGCTCCGCCAACTTCGAGCTGGCGGCGCGCTTCGCGCCCTACAAGGTCAGCGACCTGGTCCACTCGCTGCGCGTCGCGCCGCGCTGGATCGAGGACACGGACCGCTTCTGGTACGAGTGGGAGACTTCCGACGGCCGGCACTTCTACCTCGTGGACCCGGCCCAGGGCACGCGCACCGAGATCTTCGACAACGACAGGATCGCCGCCGAGCTGACCCGCATCACGCGGGATCCGTGGGACGCGCAGCACCTGCCGATCCGCACCATCCGCTTCACCGGACCGAACACCATCCAGTTCGACGTGGAGTCGTCGCAGGAAGAGGAGGTGGAAGAGGACGAGGACGAGGACGACGTCGAAGAGGAAGACCAGGAGGACGAGCAGCAGCGCGGCCCGCGTCGCCCCAGGACGCGCAACATCGTCCACCACTTCGAGTACGACGTCACCACGCGCACGTTGCGCGAACTCGAGGACTACGAGGAGCCCGAAAGCCATCCCGCGTGGGCGAGCGTCTCGCCGGACACGGCGTGGGTCGTCTTCTCCCGCGAATTCAACCTGTGGATGATGAGCTACGAGGAGTACATGAAGATCGTCGAAGCGCGGCGCGGCAAGTCGGGCGACGAAGCCGAAGAGGCGGAAGAGGACGTCGAGGTCGAGGAGATCCAGCTGACCACCGACGGCGAGAAGGACTTCAGCTGGGGCTTCCAGGGCCGCGGACAAAACGACGAGGAGACGGAAGAGGAGTTCAAGAAGCGCCAGCGCTCCGGCACGACGTGGTCGCACGATTCGCGCTACTTCGCGCTGACGCGCCAGGACCGCCGCGAAGTGGACTTCCTCTGGGTCGTCCACGCGGTCGGCAACACGCGGCCGAAGCTGGAGAGCTACCGGTACGACATGCCGGGCGAGGAGGACGTCACGCAGACCAGCCTCCACGTCTTCGACATGGAGTCCCGCGAGATGACGCAGATCGACGACGATCCCTGGAAGGACCAGCGCATGGGGATCTTCAATGCGCCGGGACAGGGCGGCGGTGGTTTCTTCTTCTTCGGCGGGGGCGGCGGCGCGGGCCGTGACGAGCCCAGCATCACGAAGTGGCTGTCGGACAGCAGCAGCGAGCTCTACTTCTGGCGCCGCAGCCGCGACCAGCACCGGGTGGACGTGATGAGGGCCGACCCTGCGACCGGGGAGGTCGCCGCCGTGATCGAGGAGCGCCTGAACACCTATGTGGAGCACCAGACGCCTCGCCGCCTGGAGAACGGGGACCTCATCTGGTGGTCGGAACGGGACGGGTGGGCGCACCTCTACCGCTACGCGCCGGACGGAACGGTCCGCACTCGTCTAACAGAAGGCCCCTGGCATGTCGATGCCTTGATGGGCGTGAACGAGGACGACGGATACGCGATCCTGCGGGGGAATGCCCGCGAAGAGGGCGAGGACCCGTACTACATGCACATGTACCGGGTCGGCCTGAACGGCGGCGCCGTGACGCTGCTCAACCCCGGCAACCAGGACCACCAGGCCGTCGTGTCCGAGTCGGCGCGCTACTTCGTGGACAACTATTCGCGCGTGGACACCAACCCCGCCTCGGCGCTGTTCGACGCCTCCGGACGGCGGATCATGGACCTGGAGACGGCTGACCTGTCGGCGCTGGAAGCGGCCGGGTACCAGTTCCCCGAGACCTACCAGGTCAAGGCCGACGACGGTGTGACGGATATCTACGGGGTCATGTACAAGCCATACGATTTCGACCCCGCGAAGAAGTACCCGATCGTCGCCTACGTATATCCCGGGCCGCAGACCGAGTCGGTGTCGAAGTCGTTCTCGCTGAATTCGACCGAGCAGGCGCTGGCGCAGTTCGGCTTCATCGTGATCACGATCGGGAACCGCGGCGGCCACCCCGACCGCTCCAAGTGGTACCACAACTACGGGTACGGGAACCTCCGCGACTACGGCCTGGCCGACAAGAAGGCGGGAATCGAGCAGCTCGCCGACCGCCACGGCTTCATCGACATCGACCGGGTGGGGATCTACGGGCACTCCGGCGGCGGCTTCATGTCGACCGCGGCGATGCTCGTCTACCCCGACTTCTTCAAGGTGGCGGTGTCGTCGGCCGGGAATCACAACAACGACGTCTACAACGCCAACTGGTCGGAGAAGCACGACGGGGTCAAGGAGGTGAAGGACTCGACCGGCGCCGTCACGGGGTTCGAGTACGACATCGACCGGAACTCGGACATCGCCGCGAACCTGAAGGGACACCTGCTGCTGACCACGGGTGACGTGGACAACAACGTCCACCACGCCGGCACCTTCCGCATGGCCGAGGCGCTGATCCGCGCGAACAAGCGCTTCGACTTCTTCATCTTCCCCGGCCAGCGCCACGGCTTCGGGAACATGAGCAACTACTGGTTCTGGCTGCGCGCGGAGTACTTCGTGAAGCACCTGCTGGGCGACAGCCAGTGGAACGTGGACATTCTGGAGCTGCAGGGGGATCAGCCGAAGGGGTAGGGCGCCGAAGGGCACATTGACAGTACACGTATACTGCAATAGCGTATACGTATTCGTGTCACTTGCCAGCGAGTCAGCGTGAAACAGAAGCTCACGGTCACAGTGGACCCCGAGGTGCTCGTTGCCGCAAAGCGACATGCGCGATCGCGCGGGGTGTCGCTGTCGGCGCTGATCGAGCGCGCTCTGCGGCAAGAAGCGGCTGTCGGCGAGCCGTCCTTCGCCTCGCGGTGGAAGGGACGGTTCCGGGCGGCAAGCCATGACGATCCGCTCTACGACGCACTCGCGCGGAAGTACCTTTGATCCTGATCGACACCGACGTACTGATCGACGTGGCGCTCGACCGCCAACCATTCTCCGACGCGGCTTCCGAACTGCTTGACCGCCTGCAGACGGGCCCGAAGCGCGCGTTCGTCGCATGGCACAGCCTGTCGAACTTCTACTATCTGGTCACGCCGGCGCGAGGCGGTTCGGATGCGCGTGACTTCATCACCGAGCTGATTCGGTTCGTGGAGGTCGCGGACTGTGGTACGGACGCGATCGGTTTTGCCGCCGGCTTGGGGATGGAGGACTTCGAGGACGCGATGCAGGTCGCTGCGGCACGGGCCTGCGGTGCACGTTTCGTCGTCACCAGGAACGCGCGGGACTTCAGGCGGTCCCCGATCCCCGCGATTACACCGCTCGAGGCGTTGGAATCGCTTTTCTGAAGCGGCCTCTCCGGATCCACGGGTTGGAGTCGGCCCTGCGCGGCCGCGGGCGTCGTCGTCACCCGCAACCCCCGGGAGCAGTTGTTGAGCGCGTTGGACTCCGGGAGAGCCGGGTCGGCGCACAGGCCGAAGTACGCGGCGCCCAAGGGCTCTGGCCAGTCCCGGACCTCCAAATGCAGCACGGCACTGTCCTGTGGGGGAAACGCGGGCAGCCGGAAGGAGTGCATCTGACGGACACGGTCGCTGGGTGTGATGACCGAATCGCCAGAGACGCGCAGGACGAAAAAGGTTGCGCCTGCATCGGCGTCGCCCTGATTGCGGGCCCTGAAGGTGAAAGAGGCCACACCGCCCTGGGCCACGGTCTGCGAATCAGGGGATGCCTCGGGGATCACCACGTCGGCCAGTGGGCCCTCGACCGTCACCCGGACTTCCTGGACCGCCGACAGGCCGTCGGGATCGGTTGCGGTTGCCACAACGAAAAGATCGCCCGCCTGCAGTCCGTGGACGGTCACTTCCGGACCCTCGACCGACACCGTCGCGAGAGATGGCGCCGTAACGGCTGCGCCGAGGGTCAGCGGGTCACCGTCCGGGTCGGAAAAGCACGGGACGAAGGTGACGGATTGGCCGATATCGACGGTTTGTGACGGTGTCGGGCAAGGCAAGGGGGGATTCCGGTTGTCGCAGGCGATCAGCAACGGAAGGGTGGCCGCGACCGTCACCTGGGCGATGCACCGGAGGCCACGCCCAGACATGGGTCACGGACACCCCAGCTCCCGCCAGCCCCGCTCACACGCCAGCGCTTGGAGCGCCTCCGGGTCGCGCTCGGTGACGGGGCCCTTGCTGCCGCGCAGCACGATGGGCAGGTCGCCGGGCGGCGGGCGGTCGCGCTGAAGCGCGCCGGGCTGGGCCACGTCCGGGTTCCCTGCCATGAGCGCCTGCAGATTCGCGCACCCGGGCCCGAATCCCAGTCTGCACGCGCGGTCGAACTCGCCCGCGGCGCCGCGGAAGTCGCGGTCCGTCTCGGCCATGAGGATGCCGAATTCGTTGCAGGCCCAGCCGGAGCCGCGGTCGCAGAAGCTCTGCTGCATGACGCCCGTGTAGTCGCACGCGCGCACGCTGCCCGCCTCGCACGCGTCCCGCCAGAACGGGTAGTACTGGCCGGGATGGTTGTCGCCGAGCGCGCCGGTGACGCTGAGGGTGGCGAAGACCGCGGCCCACAGCCCGACGGTCGCGACCCGCCGCCGCGCCGGCTGGGCTTCCTTGGCCGCCGCCCACGCGATCCGCAGCCGGGCCGCGAGCGCCGTGGCGGCCCGGTCGAGCGTCGGCGCCAGCAGGTTGAGGATCGGCACCGGCAACAGCTTGTCGTAGAAGGGCGGCGCGCCCACCGCGTTCAGCGCGAAGACGCTGGCGACGACTCCGGTCCCGTAGAGCACGGCGAAGAGGACACGGCCGAGTTCGGACCTGGGCGAGGTCGCCGGGTCGGTGAAGAGCAGGTGCAGCCCGAGGAAGACCGCGATCGGGATGTAGGCGTCGTAGAAGAAGTACTCGCCGGTCACCGCGAGATACGCGGCGCTGAACCCCCAGATGGTGAGCACAGCGGGCATCGTCATCGTGGCGACGCCGAAGAGCAGTTGTCCCGGCAGCGCGGCCAGGAAGATCACCACGAAGATGAACGGCGGCACGTACTGCGACTGCGCGATCTCGACGCCCTGCGTGATCCCTGTCGTCCCCGTGGCGATCAGCGCCAGCGAAGCCACCGCCAGCGCGAACGCCGACGGGTTGAAGATGTGCCGCGACCGTCCCCCCACGCGCCAGCGGATGAACTCCTTGCCGACGTAGACCAGCACCACCATCGCCAGCTGGAGGAAAAACCACGGCAGGTCGAACCACAGGAAGAGGTTGAGACTGAAGACCACCGGGACCGGACCGAACCCGAGCGTATGGCTCCCGCGCCGCGTCCAGCTGAACAGCGCCTCCACGGCCACGGCGAGCACCAGTTGGGCGAGAATGAACGGCGCGAATTCGTACACCGCGGGTACGAACCATCCCCACCAGACCAGCACCGTCCCCTGCGCCAGCAGCTGCACCCAGTGCGGTCTGATGGCCCGGAATTCCACCACCAGAGCTTCCCCGGCGCGCCGGCGCGACACCGCGAGCCAGAGCGTCCACGCGAGCACACCCGCCGCCGATCCCGCAAACGCCCACAGCAGACCCGGCGTGGCCCGCACCCCCGGAATCAGCAGATAGGCGGCCAGTACTCCGGCAGCGGCGCCAGGCACCAGGAGGGGGCGCATGTCACGTACACCCCAGCTCCCGCCAGCCCCGCTCGCACCCGAGCGCCCGCAGCGCCTCCGGGTCTTGCTCGGTGACGGGTCCCTTGCTGCCCATCAGCACGACCGGCCACTCGGGCGGCGGCGGCCTTCCACGCTGGAACGCGCCCGTACCCTGCGCCAGACGTTGGTCGCCGTCCGCCAGCATCTGCAGGTTGCCGCATCCCGGCCCGTGCTCCAGCCGGCACGAGCGCTCGAATTCGCCCGCGGCACCGAGGAAGTCCTGGTCCAGCGCCACCAGGAGCACGCCGAACTCGTTGCACCCCCACCCCGAGCCCTGGTCGCAGAAGTTCTGCAGCATGACCCCGGAGTAGTTGCACGCCCGGTCGCTGCCCGCCTCGCAGGCCTCACGCCAGAACGGATAGTACTGCCCGGGATGGTTGTCTCCGACGCCGCCAGCAGCGCTCATCGTCGCGAAGGCCGTGCCCCACAGCGCCACGGTCGCAAAGCGCCGCCGCGCGCCCCCCGGGGCCTGTAGCCGGCCCAACGCCGACAGTTTCTCGCCGAGCAGATTCGCCGCCCGGTCCAGACGCGGGGCAAGCATGTTGAGGATCGGCACGGGCAACAGCTTGTCGTAGAAGTTGGGCGCGCCGATGGCGTCCAGCATTGCGGCGCTCGTCACCACGCCCGTGCCGTAGATCAGGCCGAACAGGATCCTGCCGCCATCCGAGCGGGGCGATGTCGCCGGATCGGTGAAGAGGAGGTGCAGCCCGAGGAAGACGGAAACCGGGATATAGGCGTCGTAGAAGAAGTAGATCCCGGTCAGCGACTGATAGAGAAGGCCGAAGCCGAGAATGGTGAGGACCGCCGGCATCGTCATCATCGCCACTCCGAAGAGCAGCTGCGCGGGAACCGCCGCCAGGAAGATCACCAGGAACATCTGCGGCGGAATGAACTGGCTCTGGGCGATTTCGACGCCCAGCGTGATCTCGGTCGACCCGGTCACGATCAACAGCACGGCCGCCACCGACAGCGCCAGCGCCGACGGGTTGAAGATGTGCCGCGAGCGCCCGTCCAGCTGCCAGCGGACGAACTCCTTGCCCGCGTAGACCAGCACCACCATCGCGAACTGGAAGAAGAACCACGCCCCGGTGAACCACAGGAAGAGGTTCACGCTGAAGATCACCGGAACAACGCCCAGGCCCGCGGCGTAGCGCCCCCGCCGCGTCAACGCGAAGAGCCCCTCCACCGCGACCGCCAGAAGCAGTTGCGCGACGATCATCGGCGCCCACGACTGCACCATGTCCACGAACGTGCCCCACCACACCAGCAGCGCCCCCTGCGCCAGCGTCTGCATCCAGTGGGGCGTGCGGATGACCAGCTCGAGGGTCAGGTCCTCCCCGCGCTCGCGCCGCGACGCGAACAGCCAACCGGTCCACGCCAGGATCCCGGCCGCCGCCACGGCAATCGTCCAGAAGGCCGCCGGCTCGACGCGCACCCCCGGGTGCAGCAGGAACGCCGCAAGCCCCGCCGCCATGGCGCACGGGAGAAAAAGGGGCCGCATCCCGACGACGGGACGCATCAGTCGCCCTTCGGCCTGCCCGGATGCACGGTGACGATCTCCACCGCGCCCGAGCGGCCCGCCTCTCCATAACGGAAGAACGCGTCCGCCGGCGACAGCACCCGGATACTGCGGATCTCCTGCGGATTCTGATTGAGGAGAATCGCGGCCACATCCGCAGGCAGACTTGGTGGCTGCATGCCGGCCATGTTCATCGACGGCGGCGCGTAGACGATCACGCCGTCAAGCGCCAGAAGGGTCGGCCGGCAGCCATCGCCCTGACTCATGAGTTCCTGCACCGACGGACGGCGCCGCGAGGACTCGATGCAGAAGGTTACGCCCGCGATCCCCCCCTCCTGACGGATACGCAGCCGCGGCGGCGCCTTGGATCTCAAGACTTCCAGCACCTTGTTCGTCCGTTCGGCGGCCTCGGCCACCTGGGACGGCGAAATGAAGTCCGAGCGGCGACCGGTACGCGCGACTTCGAGTTCCTGGCTCGTCGCCGCTGCAACCTCAATCCCGCGGACCTCGATCGCCGCAGGCGTGAGTCGCACTTCCCAGACCTCGCCCAGCACGACGTGCACTGGTTGCTCGACAGTCTCGTAGCCGGTTCGGTGCACCGCCACGATCTGCACGCCGCGCGGTACGGAATCCAACGCAAAATACCCGAATTCGTCCGAAATGCTGCCGACGCCCAGATCCGGCAGGTGCACGATAGCCCCCGCCACCGGCAGACCGGACCTCGCGTCAATGACCTCGCCTTCGACCCTGATCTGCGCCGAAGCGTATACGGGGGCGCCGGCGACGCCACCCGCTAGCACCCCCGCAGCAACCCAGCGGCAAAACGCCGCTGAAGCGCGGAACCGCCCCCCGGTCAACCTGCTCCGAGAGGCGGTTCCGTCCATCCGAAGATCCCTTCCCCTACACGTCTACACGCTGATGCACAGGTTGGAGACCTTCTCGTTCACCTGGCACTCGTCGAGCGCAATCGGCATGCACGAAGCCCTCCGCGCGACCGTCGCCTTGTAGACCACGCCGCCGCCATCCAGGTGCGGATGATCCCAGCGGTGCAGGTCCCACAGACGCCGGCCCTCGAGCCAGAGCGTCAGGTGCCGCTCGCGGTCGAGAATGTCCCAACCCGACATGGAGGTAAAGTTGGCCCCCCCGCCGTCGCCGCCGGTGATCTGGCCGATCGTGCCGTCGGATTCCAGCGCATCCAGCCCGAAGTGCGCGCGCATTTCGTTGATCTTGGCCATGGCCGTCGCCAGATCGCCGGCCATCAACGCCGCCTCGGCCTCGATCAGGCGCATCTCCGTTCCCTTGACGAGCGGAATGTCATCGTCGCGGGTCGGATACTTCTCCTGCCTGTAGTGGATCGTCTCTCCATCGGCGCCGTTGCCGCTGGGGCAGCCGCTGCCGGGAGCCGAACAGTCGGTCCACGGCGTGCGCGGATCGCCGGCACCCACGATGCCCGCAAGCGTCCCCCAGGCAGAGACCTCGTGGCGTCCGTGCGTTTCCTGCCAGATCTCGCTCTCTTCACGGCTCGAATTGGAAGAGTACGCCGCGGCGAACACGAAGTCGGTAGGCACTTTGGCGGCACGCGCCGCCGCGCTTGAGAAGTCGCCCAATCCCATGTACACCTGGGCCAGACCACCCTCCGCGGCGTTTATGATATCGGACGCCGACCCAGCGTGCTGAATCGCCCGCTCCAGCAACGGGATCGCGCGCTGGAACGCCGCGTTTCGGTCCATGGCGTCGCCGGTGTCCACCTCGCCGCCGGGACCCGGGTTTTCCTCGTCGTAGGGCGCGCTGAACACCGTCTGACAGAAGTTCTCGCCGAACACGCGGTTGGCGAGCCCTCCGAAAAGGTGGGCGCGGGCGGTGTTCTCGTTGCCGTCGTACTGGTAGCCTTCGATGTCCTGCATGCGCAGAAGCCCGGCCTCGGCCACCCAGCGGGCCCGCTGGACGTCGTTCCAGCGCCCGTTCGCGTCCTCGGAATCGAAGAGCCCCCTGCGATACCGCCCCGTGGAAAAGTAGCTCCCCGACCCGACGATCTCGTCGGAAAGGATCGCTGTCGTGAAGGCGAGTTCGTCGAAACCCTCCGAGAAGTCGGCCGACATCCCCGTAACCAGCGACGTAACGCCCCGTGCCGTGTTCAGGTCGTCGTCCAGGATCCGTCCGGGGTTCTTGACGTCGAAGATGCTCTCGTCGCAGCCGGTTGTCGCGAGCGCCGCGAACAGCGCGCCCAGGAACACCCGGCGTGAATTCATCGTTTTCATGATCTGCATCCTCTCCGCTTAGAAGTCGACCTGAACCGACAGCACGAAGCTGCGGATCGGCGGCAGGTTGTAGTACTCCTGCCGGAAGAGAACTTCGGCGGAACCGTCCTCGAAGGCCTCGGGGTCGACTCCCTCGAAATCGGTCCGGGTGAACAGGTTCCGTCCTTGCAGACGAATCGTGGCCGCTCGCAACTGGCCGGGCAGGAAGTCCTCCGGGACGCGGAAGCTGAGCGACGCCGAGCGGATCTTGAAGAAGTCGGCCGGCTGGGTCCACATGCCGTAGCGCACGACCGAGCGGTCGCAGAGGGCGCGCTCGCCAGCTGTCAACTGGTCCGTCCGCCCATCCGCGATGGCTGCCACGGTGTCGCGGCACAGGGGCCACACGCGCCGCCGGGTGTTCTGGTAGGCGGTTCCAGAGGACAGCCAGTGTCCACCCATCCCCTCGCCCACAACGTCGAGGGTCAGGCGCTGGGAAAGCGTCATGGTGGTGCTGATTCCATACGTGTACTTGGGCGTGGTCGTCCCCACGCATTGATCCACGTACCGGGGTGCCGCGCCCACTTCGTCGGGGTTCTGGACACGATCCTCACAGAAGGCCGGGAGCGGGAAGTACACGAGATCTCCAACCGTGCAGCCCTGGCCGATGAAGCCGTTGCCGTCGAAGGACACGGCGTTGGACAGCTCGGACGTGCACTCCACGGGTGTCCGCACGTAGTTGCGCCAGCCGACGGGGATGCTCTCCAGATCGCCCAGGTCAATCACCCGGGACTCGCTGGTGGACAGCCGTAAGCCGATATCCCATCCGAGTGCGCTGGACGAGAGCACGTTCAGATTCACAAAGGCCTCGTGGCCCGCGTTGGTCACCTCGCCGACGTTCTCGAGCTGGCTGCCGACGAAACCGCCGGAGGGGAGCTGCGTGACGTTGATCAGCGCATCGAAGGTGCGCTGTTTGAAGTACTGGTATTCGAAACCGACCCTGCCACCGAAAGTGGATCCCTCGAAGCCCAGTTCCCATTCCCGGGTGCGTTCGGGACCGAGTACGGGGTTGCCAAGGTTGTCGGGTGTGACACCGGGTTTGCCGTTGTCTCCCGCTACCGATGCCCAAGTCCGGGCCGCGGCGAAGATGCCCGGCGCCTTTCCGGAGTCGCCGAAGGCGCCTCGCAGCTTCAACGTGCCGAAGCCTGCGGGGAAGAAGCTCTCATCGGAGAGGACGTAGGAGAACTGTCCTTTCGGGTAGATCTCCAGGCCGAAGTCCTGCCCGAACGCCGAGTGGCCGTCGACCCGCACGCCACCCGTCAGGAACAGCCGGTCGCCGATTCCGATGACCTCCTGCAGGAAGAACCCTCCGCTGGTCACGGTGCTGTTGACCTCGAAGGCCTCGGTGATCGCTCCGGATTGCAGGATCTTTGCGCCGGGTCCGGCAAAGTCGTCGCCGAAACCGTTGGTGCCGGTCACGAAGTCATTGTAAAGCTGGCCTCCGAGCGAGGTCGACGACGAGAGACCGAAGATGTTCCGGTCCATGGTGCCGGCGTAGTCCAGGGTGAGCTTGCGGAAGGTCCGCTCATCGGTCTCCCGGTTGCCGCCCTGCACGTAGAAGTAACCCCACGGCCGTTCCTCGAAGTACTCGTTGCGGACCCAGTCGATCCCGGCGTTCAAGCGGTGGTTCATCCCTTCCATGGGGTTCCACAGGAGGTTCACGCCGCTGGTGAAGTGGTCGTTGATGTTGGTGATGTCCATGTCGAGGAGCTTGCCGTCCTCGTCATTGGTGTAGTCGGCGCCGCCGCGGAAGACGTTGAGGAGCAGCCCCTCCGCGTTGTTGCCGTCCGGAACCCAGGTCACGTTGCGGTGCGCATAGAAGCTGTTGAAGCGGACGTCCAGGTCCTCGGCGGGAGCGAACGAGAAGTTGCCCCGGATGTTCCAGGTCTCCTGGCCCTGCTCGGGACGTGCCACGCCGTTGGAGTTGACGCCGGTGTCGAAAACGCCCGACTCGGCGCCCCACTTGGCGGACACGAAGTAGTTCATGCGCTCGGCGCCGCCGCGAACCGACAGGTTGTAGCTCTGCAGGGTTCCGTTCTTCAGCCACGAGCCGCTCGCGGGGCAACTCGGATCCGCGGGGAACATCGAGTCCCCGCCGGGGAAGTTCGCGTCGCCGGTGAAGTTGCAGTTGTTCAATCCCAGCCCGGTGGGATTGACGTCGGGATCGGGCCCGATGTGACCCAGAGTGTTCAGGCCCTGGTCGATGGTAAGCGACCATGCCGGGGCTCCGGCGACTCCACGCTTGGTGAAGATCTGGATCACGCCACCTGCCGCCTCGGTGCCGTACAGCGTCGTCGCGGCGGCGCCCTTGATCGTCTCGATCCGCTCGATGTCGGCCGGATTGATGTCGTCGAAGGGGTTGGTCTGCTGGTTGGCCTCGTCGGAGTGGATCAGTCCGCGTTCGCGAATCCGCACGCCGTCCACGTAGACGAGCGGCGAATTGCTGAACGCCACTGAGTTGTTTCCGCGCAGCTTGATCGTCGACCCGGCACCCACCTGACCGCCGTTGGTCAGGACGGTCACGCCCAGCGCACGGCCCTGCAGGATGTCGGCCACGTCCTGGATCGGCGCGGACCGGAAGGCCTCTTCGTTAATCTGGCTGACCGAGTTGCCGATCTCGCGCCTCCTCGCGGCGCCCGCCGTACCCGTGACCACCACGCCTTCAAGGCTGATTGCCTCCGAGCGCAGTTCGAAATCCTGGATCACGGCGCCGCCCTCGGCGACGGTCACGTCCACGCTGGACGCCGAGTAGCCGATGTATTGCACCTGCATCGTGTGCGTGCCCGCGGGCACGTTCTGGAGCAGGTACCGGCCCACGTTGTTGGCCAGGATCCCGGTGTTGAGTTCCGGGATGGCGACCTGGGCGCCCGCGATGGGCTGCCCGTTGGTCGCGCTTCGCACCACGCCGGTGATCGTGCCGGTCTGCGCCGCCAGGGGCGCGGCGACCGTCGCGACCATCAAGGCTGCGGCGAGAAGGGGTGTGGTGGCGGCCCGGCCGGCCGCCTTACCGATGCTTGTTGGGGACATATTGCCTCCCGTTCGGGGTGAAACAGAAACGGACGCGCACTTCGCGCCCGAAGGTAGATACGTCGGAGTACTTCGATCTTGCAAGTAGCGCGACCACGACCGCCCTCTCACCAGCCCACCGGAATCACGAATCGGACCAGGGGAACCAGGGCGTCGGTCGAATCTTCGTCGCCGCCCGTGTCGGAGCCCTGGTCGCCCTCGAAGCCAAGATAGGCCAGCGTCGCCACGCCGCCGACGAACGCCACCGAAAGGAGGGCGCTGCGACCATGCGCCGGGTCCCTGCGCTCCAGCCCAAGGATCGATTGCAGCGGCAACACGACCTGGCTGTATCCGGTGCCGCTCGTGAGCACGAACGTGGCGGAGTCGCCCCGCATCTCCACGAAACGGCCGCTGACGAAGCCCTGGTTCCCGCTGGCAAAACTGATGTTCCTCGCCAGCTCCTCGGTCGCCAGGCGCATCCGGACCCGCTGCTGGGGGGGCAGGTCCGTGACCGCGACCTGCTGGTAGGTCGCGCAACCTCCACCGAGAAGAACCGCCAGAAGTACGGCCGTTCCCAGGATTCTGCGGCAAGGTCCCAGCGTTCTGCGGCGCGGTCCCAGCGTTCTGCGGCGCGGGGTGAGAAATTGAGTTGCCATCTCGCGTAGTGTCGTTTCAGGTAATCCGCAAGCCTTGAAGATCCGCAAGCCTTGAAGTATATGGCGTTTGCGCCGATTCGTCATCATTGGCGCGCCGTCCACTCCACTTCCGGGTACACGGCCCCCGGATCGTCCAGCAGCGGCGCGTCCGCGCCGTTCAGATGCCGGTCGAAGAAGGCCACCGTGAGCGCGTTGATGATTTCGTGGCCGCGCGCGGGCTCGATGTTCGGCGACGCCCCGGGGATGAACAGCACCAGGTCCGAGAAGCTCCCGTGGTTGGTCCCGGCGATCGTGACGTCGTACCAGTCGCCGGTCGACGCCGACTTGAGGCGGTCGTCGGTGTCCCTGACCTCGGCCATGAGGCGCTCGATCGCGTCGTTGTAGGCCGCGATCGAGTCCGGATCCTCGAAGGGCGGAGCGTCCGTGGCCACGTCGCCGTGCATGAGCATGAAGGGCCGCGCGGTTCCGGCGGACGGCGCCGAGCCGAAGAGCTGCCCGTCGTGGTCGATCGCCGCCTTGACACGCTCGTCGACCGCGCTCATCTCGATCGAGGTCGCGCCGCCGAAGGACCACCCGTACATCCCGATGCGGTCCAGGTCCAGCCGCCCCGCGAAGGGGCCGTCGCCCGCGTTCAGCGCCTCCAGCTGGTCGATCACGAAGCCGGCGTCGGCAACCCATTCGGGGAACGCGTGCTCGTCGAGGAAGTCCCAGCTGGTGATCGCGTCGTTGTAAAGGTCGCCCGTGGGCTCCGGGAAGTTCAGCGTGTCCGCCACGACGGACGAGCCGTCCGGCAGGAACTGCGTCCTGTTGAAGCCGTTGTGGCCGACCGAGGCCACGACGTAGCCGTGACTGGCCAGTTCCTCGGTGGTGAAGGTGCTGGTGAAGCGCGTCCAGCCGCCGCCGTGGTTGTAGACCAGGACCGGGAAGGGGCCGGGGGCGGGCGCCGCGTCCTGGATCGCGTTCGTGCGGACGTGGGTGACCGGCACGAAGTCCACGCCGTCGCCGAACTCGGCCATGTCCTGTACGTACATTGCGCCGCCCGCGCCGGTGTCGCTCTCACCCTCACCCTCGCCCTCACCTTGGTCGGTGGGGTACCAGACGCGCACCGCGACGGAGCGGAGGTCGTCCGGGTCCCGCGTGAAGCGCTCGGGGCGGCTCTCGTCGACCCACCGGTACTCGGTCATGCCGATGGCGTGGGGGCCGGTGGGCGGCGCGAAGGGCCTCTCGGGGATTTCGGGTGGCGCTTCGCAGGACCAGGCGACCGCGACAATGGCCAGAACGGACAGCAGCCGTTTCATCGGGGGCCTCCCGGTGCTGCAGCCACGGGTCATGGTACGGTCGGCAGCGGGGCGGCCAGCCTGACGAAGAGCAGATTGCGCACGCGGCCGCCGCCGACGCGCATGTCGGTCACCGCGCCGCCCGGGCCGCGCTCGAAGCGGATCTCGCGCATCCACCAGCTGTCCGTGACGAATTCGTCGGGGGCGCGGTACTCGAGGACGATCTCGCCGTGGCGGATGTGGTTCGCGACGAGGCGGCCGTCCGCCACGTCCAGGTGGTAGAGTGCGTCGAGTTCGGGGCTGTACCAGCTGCCTGCGTATCGGGCAAGCACGGCCGGGCCGGGTGTTGCCGGTGGCTCGGCGTCGGCGGCCGCCGGGGGGGCGCCGGCCTCTTCCTCCTCCCCCTCCTCCTCGGGGAAGGAACCGGCGAGCACGACGTCGGCGACGTCGCGGGCCCGGCCGGCCGGATTGCCGTTGGCCACGTTCGTGAGCACGACCACGCCCGTCTCGACCTCCGGGAACCAGTAGACCTGGGTTCGGAAGCCCGCGTCGGCGCCGCCGTGTCCGATCGTGCGCAGGCCGCGGTACTCGCCCGTCGACAGCCCGTGCGCGTAGGGGATCGTGTCGCCGTTGTTGAGGATCCCGCGCGTCTGCATCGTCGCCATCACTTGCGCGCCGCCGACCGTCTGGTGGCGGAAGTTGTCGAGCCAGCGGGCCAGGTCCTCGGCGGTCGTGAACAGGCTGGTGGCGCCCGCGTTGGCGTAGCTGAGGACCGACTTACGGTAGCGGGGGCCGGATTCGGCGCTTGTCCCGGCGGCATCGGCGGCGTCGGCTTCGGGTTCCGGTCGGTAGGAATACGCGCGGTTCGGGACCATGTGCTCGTGGTCGTCGTGGAAGTGGGTGCGGTCCATGCCGGCCGGCCGGAAGATGCGCGACGCTGTGAAGTCGGGGAACGACATGCCGCTGACGGCCTCGACGGTCTGCGCCATCAGGGTGTAGCCCATGTTGGAGTAGAGGTACTCCGAGCCGGGCACGAAGTTGAGCTCGCGCTGGCGGGCCATGAGGCCGACGATCTGCTCGGTGGTGATGACGTCGTCGAGCCGCCAGCCGGAGATCCCGAGCAGCTGCCACTGGTCGCGGATGCCGCTCGTGTGGTGGATCAGCTGGCGGACGGTGGTGGGGTGATCGAAGGTGGGGACGAAGTCGAGGTGCTGCTGGACGGGGTCGTCGAGCCCGAGGGCGCCGTCGGCGGCGAGCAGGGTGACGGCCATTGCGGTGAACTGCTTCGACACCGAGGCCACGTGGAAGACGGTGGCGGGAGTGACGGGGACCGCGTGCTCGATCTGAGCGAAGCCATAGCCACGTGAGTAGATGATGTCGCCGCCCTGGATCACGGCGACCGATGCACCGGGCGAGCCGGGACGGTCGAGATCGGCGAAGACGGCGTCGATCCCGCGGGCGAGGGCGGGGGAGGTGGGGCGGTCGGGCGCGCAGGCGGCGAGGACGGCTGTGGCGAGGAGGACGGCGGCGGTGCCGAGGGTTGCGGCGGCCGGCCGGGTGCGTCCTCGCGGGGCCGCGGCTCGCTTGGCCATTGACATGTCCCGGCTCCCTGTGCGCGCGCTCATTTCCACGCCTCCACGATGTCCTGCGCGATCATTCCCAGCGTCTCCTCCAGTTCGAAGAAGCTGCCCCGGCTCTGGTTGGTGAAGACCGAGATGATTGTGGGACCGCCTTCGTACAGGAGGATGCCCACGTCGTTGCCCGCGTACGGGGGCCAGTCGCCCGTCTTGTGCGCCACGGTCACGCCCTCGAAGCGGACCATGCGCGGAAGCCGCGTCGTGTAGAATTGGTTAACCATTATGTTAACCATCTCGTCGCTGGCGGCCTGGTCGGCCAGTTCCCCGTGCATGATCTGCTCCAGCAACCGCCCCATCTCCGCCGCGGTCGTTCGCCCCAGCCAGATCGTGGAGTCGCCCTCAATCCCGAAGAAACGCTCCGCGGCGCCCTCGTCCGACGGAAAACCGCGCTCGAAGACTTCGCGCTCGCCAAGCGCCGCATAGGCCGGATCGGTGCGGATCCAGGTCTCGAGGAAGAGGCGGTGCGTGGTGTGCTTGAGACGCGTCTGTTCGTAGCCGCCCGCCGCGAGCATCTCGTTGACGCGGTCCATGCCGACCAGGTCGATCACCATGTCGGTCGCGGTGTTGTCCGACGTGATGATCATCTGCGTCACCAGACCGCGCAGCGTTGGACTGAGCCCGGGCGCAAACGTCTGGATCAGCCCGCTGCCGCGCCTCATGTCGTCCGCCTCGACCGTATGCCGCGCGTCCAGGTCGAGGCGCCCCTCGGCGTGATCCTGGAACGCCTTCACCATGATCGGGATCTTGATCACGCTGAGCGTGTTCATCGGCAGGTCCGGCCGGATCGCGATCTCGCGCCCCGTGGGGATGTGCTTCGCCCACAGCGAACTGGTCGCGTCCAGCGTGGCCAGGCGGGCTTCGACGCGCGCGGCGAGGTCGTCGGCGGTGGGGGTGTCGGCGGCCTCGGCGGCACCGGCGGCACCGGCGTCATCGGCCGCGTCGCCGGTGGGCGCGCACGCCGGCAGCGTCATTGCACAGGCGAGAATGAGGAGGAGGAGGAGGAGGGAGGACGGCCGCTCGGGCGCGGCGATTGGCGGACGCATGGGGTGTCTCCGGCTGCGGTTGCGGTGGAGGGACATAGTCGGAGGCGCAGTCCGGGCGGGCAAGCGCGTGGCGGACCGGGCGGGTGAGGCCGCGGTCTTGCGGCGGCCCGGGCGGACACGGACTTGGGGCATCCCGCTATTGCCATGGCCGTCCGCGTGCCCGGCAAGCCACCCTTTGCGCCCGGGCGGTCGACGGGGCAGCTTGGGTCTTGTGAAGCGTTTCACAATGTGGCACGCAGGGAGGACCCCTTAATCATGAAGAATCAAGTCGGCGCGACTTCCCTTGCGGTTTTCGTTGCGGTGGGCCTGGCCGGCGCGGTGCCGGCCCCGGTCGTGGCGCAGGAAACCGACCCCGATCCCCCCGCAGCCACCGCCGCCCGCGTCGTCATCCTCGGCACGGGAACACCCAACGCCGACCCCGACCGTTCCGGCCCGGCGCTGGCCGTCGTGGCGGGAGGTCGCGCGTACCTGGTGGACGCCGGCCCCGGCATCGTGCGCCGCGCGGCGGCAGCGGTCCGCGAACACGGCATCGACGCGCTCGCGGCCTCGCAACTCGACCGCCTCTTCCTCACCCACCTGCACTCGGACCACACGGTGGGCCTCCCCGACGTGATCTTCTCGCCCTGGGTGCTGGAGCGCCTCGATCCGATCCGGATCTTCGGCCCGCCGGGAACCGCCGCCATGATCGGTCACATCCAGGAAGCGTGGAAGGAGGACGTCCACATACGCCTCGTCGGGCTCGAGCCGCACGACTACAACCCCGACGCCTACCAGTCGCCCGTTACGGAAACCACGGGCGGCCCGGTGTACGAGGACGACAACGTACGCGTCACGGCGATCCTCGTGCCCCACGGTTCATGGACCCACTCGCTCGCCTACCGCTTCGACGCCTTCGCGGCGCCGGGCGCGCCCGCGCGCACCATCGTCATTTCGGGCGATACCCGCCCCACCGACGCCCTCGTCGAGGCGTGCAACGGCTGCGACATCCTCGTACACGAGGTCTACTCGGCCGAGATGTTCAAGCAGCGCCCGCCGGTGTGGCAGGCCTATCACGCCCACTCCCACACCTCGACGGTCGAACTGGCCGACATCGCCACCCGCGCGCGACCGGAACTCCTCGTCATGTACCATCAGCTCTACTGGGGAGCCACCGACGAGGACCTGGTGCGCGAGATCCGCGAGGCCGGCTACACCGGCCGCGTGGTGTCGGCGGCCGACCTGGAGGTCTACTGAGCCTCCGCAAACACTAAACAACTTTGTTAAGTATTATGCGGATGCCTGTGGCCGAGTGCCGATGCCTGTGGCCGTGGAGATGCCTGTGGCCGAGTGCGAACGTCCATGTGTGGCCGAACATTTCCCGAACTGTGGGGTATAAGGAGGTGACACGACAACCGATCACCCCATGACTCCGGGATCAGAACAATGCACGTCGACTTTACCGCCGCCCTTCCGTCCGACCCTACCGCCTCCGGCCCGTCCGACCCCCGGGCACTCCCCCCGACTTCGCCCGACGCGGCGCTTCCCGCCCCCGTCTCGCCAGCCGCCCCCACCCCCGCTTCGCCCGTCTCGCCGGTCGTCCCCGCCCCCGCTTTGCCCGTCTTCGACGACGACCCCCTGGGCGACGAGATCGCCGAGCTCTCCGCCCACATCGACGCCGCCATCTACCGGCTCCTCACCCTGATCCGGCGCTACGACGAAGAGGGACGCTGGCACCAGCAGGGGTTCCGCACCTGCGCCCACTGGCTCTCCTGGCGCACCGGCCTGTCGCTCGGCCCCGCCCGGGAGCGGATCCGGGTGGCCCGCTGCCTCCCCTCGCTTCCGCAGATCTCCACCGCGCTGGCCAAGGGGCAGCTCTCCTATTCGAAGGTGCGGGCCATGACTCGGATGGCCACCGCCGAGAACGAGGAACAGCTCCTGATCTTCGCCACCCACGGCACCACCGCCCACGTCGAGCGGCTGGTGCGGGAGCGGCGGCGCATGCTGGCGGGCGACGACTCCGCTGCCGCCGAGCGGGCCGCGCGCCGGGGCCTTTCCGTGTACGTCACCGACGACGGCGACTACGAGATCCGGGGCCGGCTCGCCCCCGAGGTGGGCGCCCTGCTGCTGAAGGCGATCGAGGTGACGGAAGACAAGCTCTACAAGGAACAGCGGGCTGCGGGCACCGAGCACGAGACCACCGCGGCCGGGCGGCGGGCCGACGCCTTCGGGCTCTGGCTCGAAGAGCGCGTGCAGCCGAAGGTCCAGCTGGTCCTGCACTCGGTTGACACGTCCGGCCCAGTTGACACGTCCGGCTCCGTTGACACGCCCGGCTCGATTGACCTGCCCACCTCCGTGGTCACGGAAGATGGCGCCGGCGTTCCAGCTGGAACGTCGGAACGCCTATGCTGCGACGCGGAGGTCGTGCCCGTCACGCGCGGAGCGGACGGTTCGGTGCTCGACGTCGGACGCCGGCGGCGGACGGTGGACTGGCGGTTGCGCAAGGCGCTGGAGGCCCGCGACGGCGGGTGCCGGTTCCCCGGCTGCGACTCACGTCTGCGCACGCACGCCCATCACATCAGGCACTGGGCCCGGGGCGGCGAGACGGCCCTGGACAACCTGGTGCTGCTGTGTCGCTTCCACCACCGCACGGTCCACGAAGGGGGCTGGCGGGTGGAGATGGATGAAAGGGGCGTGCCGCGCTTCTTCAATCCCTTGGGCGTACAAATGCCCGTGGCGCCGGAGGCCCCGGAGATCGGTGGCTTGCTGCCCCCCGGCGAAGTTCTGGCGGGCGCGGTCGGGGCCCCGGCAGCCGCTGCCGACGCCCCACCCCTCCCGCCGCCCGACTTCGGGCTGGCCCGCTGGCACGGCGAGGACGGGATCGGCCCGTGGACCGGGACTACGCTGTGGCAGGGCGAGACCCCGGACCTGAACTGGGCGCTGGACTGGTTCGCGTGGAAGGACGGTGACGACCGCGAGGAAGGACGGTGACGAACCGAGAGGAACGACCGGTGACAGCCGGCTAAAGGCGGCCGATTCTAAACATTACTGTTTAGTATTAGCTGACCCTGGTGTTCAGTATTCGCTGGCTCCGGGGCCGGATTGTCCGCTTTCAGCTGGATGATGCGCTGCACCATGCGGTCCCTCCAGGCGGAGAGCGCCGCCACCGCCCCCTCGCCGTACATCGCGGTGGCGCCTTCGGCGATGTGGTCGATGACGTCGTCGCCGAAGTCCGGCGCCGGATCGAGGTCCTTCCAGATCGAGCGGTAGGCGTCGCCGTACAGGCGGTAGTAGCTGCCCACGCCGCCGTCCGCGTTGGCGTGGCCGGTCCCGAACGGGCCCATCAACGCCCAGCGGAGGCCGAGGCCATCCCGCATGACCATGTCGACCACCTCGGGGGAGGCCACGCCCGTGCCGACGAGGGATACCGCTTCCCGCAACACCGCTGCCTGCAGCCGGTTGAGGACGAAGCCGGGCGCGAAGCGGTCGAGCACGACCGGAGCCATGCCGGCCTGGCGGAGAAGCGCGACGGTGGAGGCCGTGACGTCGGGGCGGGTCTCCGCGCCGGCGAGGACCTCGACCAGCGGGATCACGTGCGGCGGATTCACGGGGTGCGCCACGATGCACCGCGCCGCGCCGGGGAGCCCGCCCGCGATCACCGTCATGTCGTGCGCCGAGGTCGAGCTGCCCAGCACCACGTCCGGGGCCGCCGCGGCGTCCAGTTTCCGGTAGATGGCCTGTTTCGCCGTGATCGGCTCGGGGCCGCTCTCCTGCACGTACGCCGCGCCGTCGAGCGCTTCCTCAACGCTCTTGCAGCGCGCTACGCGGCGACATGCGGCGTTGGCCTCGCGGACCGTAGCAAGGCCTTCGCGAAGATCGTCCAGCGCCGATTCGATGTGCCAATCCACTGCGCGCGCCAACTGCTCCGGATCGGGGTCGAAGATGCGGGTGTCGAACCCGGCTCTCGTGAAGACCCGGATCCAGCTCCTGCCGATCACGCCCGTCCCGACGACCGCAACCGTGCGGGGCGTATCGGCGCGCGTGCGGGGCGTACCGGCAACCGTGCCGGGCTTATCGGCGCGCGTGCCGGGTGAGTCGGGGCGGGGGTTGGATGCGACGTTCATGGTGGCTTCTTCCCTGGGCCGGGGTCGCGCGGAGTGGTGGTGCTCCCCTCGCGTGTGCGCCCGCGGACGTGAATACTGGTAACGACAAGCAGACACTGCACAGCCACCGTCGAGCTTGTCACACAAATCCGGTCACCGCCACCGGTCCGCGCCCCGACCGTCACACCAACAGGCCCAATGACCAACCTTCACGACCGATGGAACCATGGCGACGCCCATCAGTACCTCGCGCGCGTGGGGCGGATGCCGCCCACGATCATCTGCGTCGCCTGCAACGGCGGCATTCAGGGGAAGGAGTCGAATCCGAACCTGCCCGAGACGCCCGGGGAGATCGCCGAGTCGGTACGGGGCGCGTATGAGGCGGGCGCGTCAATGGTTCATGTGCACGCGCGGCAGGCCGAGTTTCCCACGCGGCCCGCGGTCACGACCGAGCGCTGGCTGGAGGTCAATGCAAGGATCCGCGAGGCGTGCCCGGAGATCATCATCAACGACACGACCGGCGGCGGGCCCGACATGACCAACGAGGAGCGGCTGCAGTGCCTGGACGCCCGCCCGGAGGTGGCGTCGCTGAACCTCACCCCCGACATGAGCCGCTTCCGGATCCCGGCCCGGCCCGAGCCGCTGCCCGATCCGCGGCCCGAGACGATCTACGACGAGTGCCTGCCGTTCTCGTACCACCAGATCAAGCACTTCGCGACCGAGATGAAGGCGCGCGGGATCAAGCCGGAGCTCGAGACCTATCATCCGGGCGGCGGGTGGGTGATTCGTTTTCTGATCGCCGAGGGGCTGGTCGAGAAGCCCTACTGGATCCAGACGGTCATGGGGTACCAGACATCGAGCCTGCCGACGGTCGACAACGTGCTCCAGATGATCCGCGAGTTTCCGGAGGACACGGTGTGGCTGACCTCGGGCATCGGACCCCACCAGCTCCCCATGACGACGCTGGCGACCATGCTCGGCGGGCACGTCCGCGTGGGGCTTGAGGACAACGTCTATTACCGCCGCGGCGAGAAGGCAAGCAGCAACCGGCAGCTGGTGGAGCGAGCGGTGCGGATCATCCACGAACTGAACCGGGAGGTCGCCACTCCCGCGCAGGCACGCGAGATGCTGAACCTGTCCCCAACCCCGACCGCTTATGACTGACCGACGCGCCATGCCGACACACCGACGCCCCATCCTTGCGATTTGCCTGCTCCTCGCGGCCGCCTGCGGCCCCGCCGACGGCGGTGGCGACGGCGACGGCGCTGCGGGCGGCACCGGCGGCACCGCGCCCGAAGGCCCATTCCCCCGTCCCGCGGGCACCTACGAGGTGAGGCTCGACCCCACGCACATGGTCCCCATGCGCGACGGCGTCCGTCTGGCCACCGACTTCTACTTCCCCGTCGGTGCCGGGGAGCCGCTGCCGGTCATCCAGATCCGCACCCCCTACAGCAAGATGCCGCATCGGCGCGAGAACTCGGCGGCGAGCTGGTTCGCCAGCCACGGCTTTGCGGTCGCCGTCCAGGACATGCGCGGCAGATTCCAGTCCGAGGGCGAGTACTTCGTCTCGCGCGACGACCGCCGCGACGGCTACGACATGGTGTCGTGGCTCGCCGAACAGCCCTGGTCGAACGGGCGGATCGGGACCTACGGCTGCTCCTACCTGGGCGAAAACCAGATGCAGCTCGCCGCCACCCGCAACCCGGCCCACGCGGCCGCGCTTCCCCAGGCCGCCGGCGGCAGCCTGCGCTACTTCGGGGTCGTCTTCGGCGGCGTGACCGAGCTGGCCGCGAGCCTGGGCTGGTTCCGGGGCGCCGGCACCAAGGTCTTCTACCGCATCCCGCCGGAGACGCCGCGCGACGTGATGCTCCAGGTGGAGGAGATGATCAACCCGGCCCCGGACCCCGGCGAACTCGACTTCCAGACCGCGTGGCGGACCCTTCCGTACATTGACATGCTCCAGGCCTCCGGTGCGCCGCCCACCGACTTCGAGGCGTTCGTCTCGCACGAGCCGGGCGATCCCTGGTGGGACCACATCGGCTACGTCCACGACGAGGACCGCTTCGACGTCCCCGCGCTCCACGTCAATTCCTGGTACGATCTGGGCGTCGGCGAGACGCTGAAGCTCTTCAACCTGCTCAGCGACAACGCCGAGTCCGACCGCGGCCGCAACAACCAGTTCGCGATCATCTCCCCCACCGACCACTGCACGTCGGAGATCGCCACCGCACGCACGGTGGTCGGCGAACGGGACCTCGGCGACGCCCGCCTCGACTACTGGAACATCTACCTGCGCTGGTTCGACCACTGGCTGCGCGCCGCAGGCGCGGACGGCGTCGGCGTGGCCGCGGACGGCGCCGGCACCGGCCCGGAGGGCGCCGACTTCCAGGGCATGCCGCGCCTTCAGTACTACCTGATGGGCGCCAACGAGTGGCGGACCGCCGACTCCTGGCCGGTCGAGGGCACCGAGTTCCGCCCCATGTACCTGCACAGCGGCGGCAGCGCCAACACCCGCAGCGGCGACGGCCGCCTGTCCTGGGATCCCCCCACCGCCGACCAGCCCGCCGACGTCTTCCTCTACGACCCTGACAACCCCGTCCCCACCATCGGGGGTCCCGTCTGCTGCACCGGCACCGCCGACGCCCCGGCTGGCGGCTTCGACCAGTCCGCCGTCGAAGACCGCGAGGACGTTCTCGTCTACACCTCCGAGCCGCTCACGGAGGCGCTGGAGGTGACCGGGCCGATCGAACTCGTGCTCCACGTTTCCTCCGACGCGCGCGACACCGACTTCGCCGCCAAGCTCGTCGACGTGCAACCCGATGGCACCCCTGTCAATGTCCAAGAGGGTATCCAGCGGGCCCGCTACCGCGAGGGCTACGGGCGGAAGGTCTGGATGGAGGAGGGAGCGGTGTACGAGATCCGGATCGACCTGCAGGCGACGGCGAATCTGTTCCTGCCCGGGCACCGGATCCGCCTCGAAGTCACCTCCTCGAGCTTCCCCCGCTGGGAACGGAACCTGAACACGGGCGGTAACAACTACGACGAGACGGAGTGGGTCGTCGCGCGCAACACGGTGCATCACTCGCCCGGCCGTGTCTCGCACGTGCTGCTGCCCATCGTACCCGCACAGGAGGAGTAGTGCCGTGGGACTTAGGGAATTGAGAGTGAAGACCGGCGTTCTCGGCGTGGCCACAATGCTCACGCTGGCCGGCGGACTCGCCTGCGCGTCCACCGGGGGAGAATCGACAAGCCCTCGCGGCCGAGGCGACATCACCGCCGCCGACCTCGAGAGCATCTCCGCAGACGACACGATGGACGCGATCAGCCTGCTCCGCCCGCAATGGATGAGGGGTCGCTCGGAGGGCGCGACCATCGTCGTCAACGGTCAGCGCAGCACCCGGGAACGTCTGGCCACGATTCCCCTGCGTTCGATCGTACGCATTTCCTTCCTGTCGGCCGCCGACGCAACGACGCGCTTCGGGACCGGGTTTTTCGACGGGGCCATCGTAGTGACGTTGAGGTAGCATGGGATCGAGAATGAAGGCCGGCGCCATCGCCCTGACACTGTTCACACTCGTTGGCGGCGCAGGCTGCGCCACCACGGGAGAAGGTTCGACATCTTCGTCCCGGCGGAATGAGATTACGCTCGAGGAATTGGAGGCAACCTCGGTCGACGACGTCATGGAAGCGATCGCGCTCCTGCGTCCCCAGTGGTTGCGCGCCCGCCCGGCGCGAACTCCCGCCGACCCGAACCCCGTCGTGGGCGTCGTGATCGATGGCCGCGTGAACAGCACCCGCGAGGACCTGGCCCAGATCTCCATCTCGGACGTGGCACGCCTCCAGTTCCTGAACGCGGCAGACGCCACGATCAGGTTCGGTACCGGGTACGGCGGAGGCGCGATCGTCCTGACCACGCGAGGCCGATTGCGCGGCAACCCGCCCGCGATGCCCTGATCCGCCCGCGCCCGGCGCTGATCCGCCGCGTCCCGGCGCCGATCCGCCCGCGCCCGGCGCTGATCCGCCCGCGCCCGGCGCTTCCGGGACGCCGCCGAGGATTGCCCGGCGCAACGCAGGTCGCTAGAATCCGCGCGCCGGATTAGCGACCTTAGGAGGTGCACATTCCAACGGACAAACGACCGGTCGGACGAGGACTGATGACGCTCTTTCCGACGGGGCATTCACGCCGCCCACCCGCGGCAGCGATGATCCTGTTGGCCGCGACTACGGCCTGCGGCGGCGCGGACGCGCTCATGGACCGCGGCGAACAGCTCTTCGACACCTGCGCTCCATGCCACGGCGATGCGGGCGAGGGCGACGAGGTGCTGGGGGCGCCGGCCATCGCGGGCGCGTCCCGGTGGTATCTGGCCACCCAGATCGACAAGTTCCAGAGCGGCCAGCGGGGCTATCACTACATGGACGCGGAGGGGTTGCGCATGCGTCCGATGTCGCGGGCGCTGTTCGCCGAGGACAACGACATCGAGGCGGTCATCGAGTACGTCTACAGCCTCCCGATCCCCGACCCGCCCGCCACCGTCGAGGCGTCAGACGTGGAGGCCGGCGAGGAGGAGTATCTGCTCCTCTGCGCGAACTGCCACGGCACGGACGGCAGGGGCCTGGAGACGCTCGCCGCTCCCTCCATGCTGCACCTGGGCGACTGGTACATCACGTCGTCGCTGCGGAAGTACCGCGACGGGGTCCGCGGCGCCGGCGGAGACGGCTTCGGGGCGAACATGCGCGCGGCCATGACCGGATTCACCGACGAGCGCATCGACAACGTGACCTCGTACATCATGACCCTGCAGCGGCTGCCCCGCAGGGCGCCCGCGCCGCCCCCGCCACCGCTGGCGCCGCTCGATGTCGACCCCGCCGTTCTGCCGGAAGGCGTGACGGTCGCGATGGCCGAAGAGGGCCAGGAGCTCTTCAACGGGAGCGCCGGAATCTGCTACACCTGCCACCTGCGCGAGGGAACCGGCGGTCCGCTCGCCCCGGACCTCACCGACGACGTCTGGCTCAACATCGACGGCGCGTACGAGTCGATCGTCGAGGTCATCACGACCGGGGTTCCCCAGCCCGTGGAGCACCCCGGCCTCATGCAGCCCCGCGCGGGCATGCCGCTCACCGACGAGCAGGTGCGCTCGCTGGCCGCCTACGTATTCACCCTGAGCCGCTGAACACCCATGGCAGCAAACCCGCCTTCGGACAGACCGACCCACGCCGAACTCGCGGCCAAGATACCCGCGCCGCCGCCTGACGAGACCAACGAGGCGATCATCTTCGCGCGCAAGACGCTGCGCGTGACGTTCTGGCTGGCCGTCGGTTTCATCGGCGCGGCGGTGATCTACAACTTCATCATGCAATGAACGACGGCATGCCATGAACGACATGAGCTTCTGGGAGCGCCTCGGGCACGTCTTCGACGACATCGGCCTGATCCGGATCGGGTCCACCTATGCGGGGGACATCGACTTCCTGATCCTTCTCGTGCTGGTGGTCGTCGGGGTCTGGTTCCTGGCGGCAGAGATCGTCTTCTTCTACTTCATCGGGAAGTTCAGGGCGAAGGGGGACGGGCGCAGGGCCGACTACATCGACGGCAAGAACAAGCGGCACAAGCGGTGGATCACCTATCCCCACCTCGCGGTGCTGGTCTTCGACGTCCTGATCATCGTGGTTTCGTTCAAGGTCTGGAACAACGTCAAGATGACGCTGCCGGACAACCCGGACGCGGTGATCCGGGTCATCGGCCAGCAGTGGGCCTGGACCTTCCAGCACCCCGGCGTGGACGGGGAGCTGGACACGGCGGACGACATCTTCACGGTGGACGAGCTCCACGTCGAGAACGAGAAGCTGTACCACTTCAGACTGGAGGCCACGGACGTGCTCCACAGCTTCTCCGTGCCGGTGTGGCGGATCAAGCAGGACGCGATCCCGGGCCGCAGCATCATGGGGTGGTTCCAGCCGACGTTGGCCGGGGAGTTCGATGTGCAGTGCGCGGAGATCTGCGGCTTCGGCCACGGGGTGATGGCGGCCAGAGTGATGGTCGAGACGGCGGAAGAACACGCAGCCTGGGTGGCGGCCAACGCGCCGGCGGTGACGGCCGCGGCGGCGGATGCCACGGCTGGTCCAGCGGCGGACGCGGTGGCGGCGGCAGACGCGCCGGCCTCCTCGCCCGGCAGCTAGAACGGAGTACCGAGAATGGTTGAGCCAGCGGTCGATCTGACACACGGCCATCATCACGACGATCACGCGGACCACGGTCCGCAGGGATGGCTGAAGTACCTCTGGTCCACGGACCACAAGGTCATCGCCATGCAGTACATGTTCACCGGCATCTTCATGGCGCTGGTGGGCGGGTTCATGGCGTACGTGTTCCGCATGCAGCTGGCCTTCCCGGGGATCGACGTGCCCGGTTTCGGGATGGTGTCGCCGGGCGAATACAACGCGCTCGTCACCAACCACGGCACGATCATGATCTTCTGGGTGGCCATGCCCGTGCTCCTGGCCGCCTTCGGGAACTACCTGATCCCGCTCATGGTCGGGGCGGACGACATGGTCTTCCCCAAGGTCAACCGCCTGTCGTTCCAGGTGTTCTTCGTCAGCACGATCGTCATTCTCGCGTCGCTCGTGGTGGAAGGAGGGGGCTTCGCGGGCGCCTGGACGGCCTACCCGCCGCTGTCGGCCAACGAGACCTACAACCTGACACCCCTTGGGAGTACCCTGTGGGTGATCGGGGTGGGACTCGAATTCGTGGCGTTCCTGCTGGGCGGGATCAACTTCATCACGACGCTGATGAACTCCCGCGCGCCCGGAATGCGCGCCTTCGACGTGCCGATCGTGGTGTGGATGATCGTCGTGGCCAGCATCCTCTTCATGCTGTCGGTCGGTCCGCTGCTGGCGGGTGCGATCATGCTGATCTTCGACCAGACGATCGGGACCGGATTCTTCAACCCGGCCACCGGGGGGGACCCGATCCTGTGGCAGCACCTCTTCTGGTTCTTCGGCCACCCCGAGGTCTACGTCGTGCTGCTCCCCGCGATGGGCGTCGTGATGGAGATCATCACGACGTTCGCGCGCAAGAAGGTCTTCGGCTACCGGATCGTGATCTTCACGGTCGTCGCCACGGGCGTCCTGAGTTTCTTCGTGTGGGCGCACCACCAGTTCATCGCGGGAATCGACCCCCGCATGGCGAACATCTTCACCATCACCACGCTATTGATCTCGGTCCCCATTGCGGAGCTGTGCTTCGTTTACATTGCCACGCTTTACGGGGGTTCGATCAGGCTCACCACGCCCATGCTCTGGGCGCTCGCCTTCGTGGCCGAGTTCCTGATCGGGGGTGTGACGGGAATCTTCCTGGGCGCGGCGGGGGCCGACATCTACTTCCACGACACCTACTTCGTGCTCGCGCACTTCCACTACACGTTCTTCCCGATCGCGATCATCGGGGCCTTTGCGGCCATCACCTACTGGTTCCCGAAGATGTTCGGGAAGATGATGGACGACCGGCTCGGCAAGATCCACTTCTGGGGGACCATCATCCCCTTCAACCTGATTTTCATCCCGCTCTTCGTGCTCGGGATGGGAGGCCAGCACCGCCGGATCTACAACTACCAGCACTTCCCCGAGCTGGCGCTCGACTGGTTCCAGGACATGCGCATGGTGGCGACGGTGTCGCTGCTGATCATGATCGCATTCCAGTTCGTCTTCTTCTACAACTGGTACAAGACCATGCGCCGGGGACCGAAGGCCCCGAAGAACCCCTGGAAGGCCAACTCGCTCGAGTGGACCACCGAATCGCCGCCGCCGCACGGCAACTGGCGCCCCGACGAGATGCCGGTCGTCTACCGCGGCCCCTACGAATACAGCGTGCCGGATCGTGAGGACGACTACTGGCCGCAGAACGAACCCTCCCGACGAGGTTCGGCATGAGGCCGATCGCAACCACCCGCGCCGCCACCGGGATCGCCACCGGCAAGCTCGCCGTCTGGTGGGTCCTCGCCTCGGAGGTGGTCATCTTCGGCGGGCTGCTGGCGTCGTACGTCATGTTTCGCCTGGGGCATCCGGAGTGGGCGGACGCTGCGGCGGTCACCAACACCACCATCGGAGCCGTCAACACCTTTGTCCTGCTCAGCTCCAGCCTGACCGCGGTGCTGGCCCACCAGGCGGCCGAGCGGGGCGACGGACGGAAGGCGGCGCACTACCTCTACTTGACCATCGTGGGAGCCGCCACCTTCATCGGGATCAAGACCTACGAGTGGTGGTACGAGATCTCCCACGGGTACACGATCACCTCCAACGGTTTCTGGGCATTCTACTACTCGGCGGCTGGGCTGCACGCCTTCCACGTGATCGCGGGAGCCGTGATCATGTTCATCGTCGCGCGCGACGCGGCGAAAAACCTGGAGCTTCACCGCGTCGAGTTGATCGGGATCTATTGGCACTTCGTGGATATTGTCTGGATCTTCCTGTTCCCCCTGCTCTACATCGCGAAATAGCTCATGGCCGGTCACTCGGAAGGTTCGGGCCTCTTCGGCAACCACTACATCAGGATCTACCTGCTGCTGCTGGTGCTGCTGGCGGTGAGCATCGTCGGTCCGCTGGTGGGCGAGCGGATCGATACACAGGTAGAGATCTTCGGGCGGCAGATCGGCCTCGGGCTGACCCTGACGCTGATCACGGCGTTCGGGATCGCGGTCTGGAAGGCGTCGCTGGTCGTGAAGCACTTCATGCACCTGTCGATCGAGCGGCCGATCGCGAAGATCTTCCTGGCGGCGTCGGTGCTGCTGCTCGCGCTCTTCTGGGGCGGTGTCGCGCCCGACGTACAGCTGCACGAGGGGCGGATGTGGGAGAACATCGACGCGAAGGCGGCGGTGGATCGCGGGATTCCGGAGCCGGAAGTGCACGCGGCCGATGACGGGCACGCCGAAGAGGTGCACGCCAGCGTGGTGCCGACCGAGAAGTCGAACGACAACCTCCTGCCGGGAGGCTACAACTTCGCGCACGGCGCGTTCTGGACGGTGCTTGTGCTGGTCGCGGTCGGAACCAACGCCGTGGCGATCATCCTGTCGATCGGGCTGCTGATCCTAGCGTTCGAGACGCTCAGCCACATACCGCTGGTGCGGCGCATGCTGGGGCCGCTGGTCGCGGTCGTGATGAGGCTGCCGGGCGTGGGGCGGATCCGGGCCCGCGTGGCGGGAGCGCTGGAAGCCTGATGACCGCCCGGACGCTGGAGGCCCGATGACCGCCCGTACGCTGGAGGCCCGATGACCGCCGACGCGCGCATCATTCCGTTCCGGCCCAGACCGCGCCGCCCGGAGAAGATGATGTCGAACGGCGTGCTGGGCATGCTGCTCGTCGTCTTCGTCGAGGTGATGCTGTTCGCCGGGTTCATCTCCGGCTTCCTGATCGTGAAGGCGCGGGCCGTGGGCTCGGTGTGGCCGCCGCCGAACCAGCCGCGGCTGCCCTTCGAACGCACTGCGGTCAACACGTCGTTCCTCATCCTCAGCGGTATCGTGCTGCTGATCGCCCACCGCGCCTATCAGCGCGGCAACAAGGCGATCGGCACCCTGTTGCTGACGGCGACGCTGCTGGGGGGCGCGTTCGTGGCGATGCAGGGCGTGGAGTGGGTGGCGCTCCTGCGGGAGGGCCTGACGCTGACCTCGTCGCTGTACGGCAGCCTGTTCTACACGATCATCGGGGCGCACGCCGTGCACGCGGTGGTCGCGATCGGGCTGCTGGTCTGGGCCTGGCTGCGCCTGCAGGCGGGTAGCCTGAGCCGCGAAAATCTGTCCACGGTGGCTCTGTTCTGGTACTTTGTGGTGCTGGTATGGCCCTTCCTGTACTTCCAGGTGTATCTCTAGGCATGAGAACGGCGCGCGAACGGAATCGGTTGCGGGGTCTGGCGCTTGGCGGCGCGGCCGCCGTGTTGCTGGTGGCGGCATTTCCCGACGTGGCGCACGCCTGCCCCGTGTGTTTCGACCGTGACGACGAGGCCCGCCTGGCGTTCCTCGCGACGACCGGCCTGTTGACGCTGCTCCCGCTGGGGCTGGTGGCAGGGACGGGCTGGTGGATTCGGAAGCGGGCGCGGGAGGTCGGCGAGGGGGTCGAGTCGGAGCCTACTCCCCCGACACGATCTTCCTGAGATCGTCCCACGCCAGCTGAAGGATGTGCCGGCCCCTCCAGGCGAGGTAGCCAGCGCCGCCCAGCACAAGGGTCGCAGCCAGCGCCACGGTGGCTCCGAGCTGGACGATGTGACCGGTCACGTAGTCGCGGATCGCGTGGTGTCCCGAACCGGGTCCGGCATTCAGGTAGAACTGGACCACCGTGTAGACGATGAAGCCGATCGCCGCCGCCACCAGAAACCACACCACCGCCTGAAGGGTCTTCTTCGTCTCCATCGTCACCGTCCACCCCCTGTTGGGACATCCCCTGCCCATCGATGCGACGGGCGCATGCTCGATTGAGACAGTCCGGTGGCCCCGGACGGTTGCTCCGGGCGGTTGCCCCGGGCGGTTGCTCCGCGTGGTTGCTCCGGGCGGTTGCCCCGCCCTCCCGGCACTCTACCGGGCGAGCGCCGCCTCCAGTCCTCCGATGAAGGTCGGGTCGCCCTCCGGAATCGGGCCGATCCAACTGAACGCGACGAGCCCCTCCCGGTCGATGAGCACCGACGTGGGGAGGCCGCGCGCGTGGAAGGCGTCCCGCGAGAGGGCGTCGGGATCGAGCGCGATGTCGTACTCGACGCCGAATTCCTCAACGAACTCGATCACGGCGTCGTGGTCGGCAGGCAGATCGACCGAGACGCCCAGCAGGCGAAGGCCCCGGCCCCGGTAGCGGTCGTACACGGACTGGAGGTACGGCGTTTCGGTCCTGCAGGGATGGCACCAAGTGGCCCACAGGTTCACCAGCAGGGTCTGGCCGCGGTAGTCGGTGAGCGACACGGGCGCCCCGGTCTCGAGCGAGGTGGCGGTGAACGAGGGGGCGGGGTCGCCGCTGCGCAGGGTGATGGACTCCGAGGGGATGCAGGCTGTGAGACCGAGGGCGAGGATCAGGGGCGGAACGTCTCGCATCACCCCTCCGAAGGCGGTTCCACGAACTGCGTCGAGAACGGCCCCACGCCGTGGACCTGGATAACCGTGACTTCTTCCGCCCACATGTACGCGGGCAGGCCGGCCGCGATGGCAATGTAGCTCCCCGGTCCGTAGGCGGTCCCGGCGCTCTTGTCCATTGTTTCGCCCATCCCGACGAAGAACCTGCCCGAGAGCACCGTCATGTGTTCGGTGACGGGATGGGTGTGTGGCCGGATCTCGAAGCCGGGCTGGACCTCGAGGCGGAACGCGAAGACCTCGCCGCCAACGGAATAATTACCGTACAGCGGAAGAAATCGCGTGCCGTTGCTCGGCTCGCCCCACGGAAGGGACTCGCCGTCGTGGAAGACGTTGCCGTCCGCGTCCTGTGCCCGGGCTGGCGACGCGGTGAGGGCCAGGATCAGGGTGGCGCCGACAGTGGCACCGGCGAGCACGCCGGCGAGCGAGCCGGCAAACGCGCCGCGACACGCGTCGGCGACCCGGCCGACGATGCGTGCGAAGGGACGACGATTCATGGGAATTCCTTTTGGTCTGGAAGGCCGAAGCCGCTGGTTCGGAATATGGTTTCGGAATATGGTCCCTTGCCCGTGCCGACGCACTCCCGCAATGGTTACCGGTGACACTCATCCGCCACCGGAGCCATTCCCGTGTCCAGATCATACTGCCGGGCGACCTGCATTCTCGCCCTGACCGCCGCCATGCTGCTCCCGGAATCCGGGGCAGGTCAATGGAGCAATCGGTACCCACCCGTCGACGGATACGGGCATCACGTCTACCTGGAAGGGTACGAGCTCCCGATCCTGACGAACGGACCCATCGATCCCGCTCCCTCGCCCGACGGTCGCCAGATCGCCTTTGCCGCGCGCGGCTGGATCTGGGTGATGGACCTCGAATCGCGCACCGCACGGCGGCTGACCAACGGCCGCGACGTGGACTCCCGCCCTGCGTGGCATCCGTCCGGCAACCGCATCGCGCTTGTGCGCGACAACGATCACGACACCGGCATCGTCGTCGTGAACGCCCGCACGGGCGCCGAGCTGCGCACCGTCGACTCGCCGGCGATCGACCTCGATCCGGCGTGGTCCGCCGACGGCGGCACGCTCTACTACACGTCGGGCCGGGCCGGCACCCTGGACGTCTGGGCCCTGGACCTCGCCACCGATGACGCAAACCCCGTAACCACGGAACCGGGGATCGAACTCCGGCCACAGCCGGTACCCGGCACCGACGCGGTCATGATCCTGGCCAAGCGAGGCGGCGACCGGGTGGAGTTGCGGCATGCGGACGGGCGCGCGCCCACGGTGCTCGTCTCGGGCAGCATTGCGTCGATGGCGCGTCCCGCGGTGGCACCGAACGGTGCGGATTTCGCCTTGAACTGGCCCACCCAGGACGGCTGGGAGCTGAGGGTGCACAGCGTCGCGCAGCCCGGCCCGTCCGTGCTGCTGACCAGCGGCGGCCTGCCGCTGACCCCCGCCTGGAGCACGGACGGAGAGTGGGTGTACTTCGCCGAAGCCGACGCGCGGGAAATCATGGGACTCAAGCGGGTCCGCAAGGCCGGCGGGCCGGTCGAAGACGTGGAGGTCGGGACCTGGCAATGGGGAGCCGGGACGGCCCGCATTCGCATGCGCACCGCCACTCCCGCGCGTCTCACGGTAACGGACGCGTCCGGTCACCCCGCCATTCCCGACGAGGGGATCGTCTACTCCGAGGGTGCGAGCGGCCGGATCTTCTTCTACAGCCAGGGACTGATCGAGGTCACCGTGCCCGCCGGCGACGTCACGGTGTCGGCGGTTCGCGGTCTGGCGACTCCGGAGCAGCGCGTCACGGTGGCGGCTCCGGCCGGTGTCGTCACCGAGGTCGAGCTGGAGCTCGCCCCCGTATGGGACGCGCGCGCCGCGGGATGGGCGTCCGGAGACCATCACTTCCACCTCAACTACGGTGGCCAGTACGACCTCGATCCTACCGACATGGTGCCGCTGATGAAGGGGGAGGAGCTGGATGTTGCGTCTCCCCTGCTTGCCAACCTGCACAACCGCTACGAGGACCAGGACCTGTGGGGATGGGAGAAGGCGGACGATTCGCCCCTCATACGCTTCGGGCAGGAGATCCGGTCGCACTTTCTGGGCCACATGGGATTGATCGAGATCCCCGAACTGCACTGGCCCTGGGTCTGGGGCCCCGGCTACGAGGTGTACGGGTCCGACGACAGGACCAACGCGGAAGTGCTGGACTTCGCGCATGACCATGGCGGATTGGGCTACTACGTGCACCCCGTCTCGGCGCCCGACCCGTTCACGGCCGAGGCCAGGGCCGGCGTGCCGGTCGAACTCGTGGCCGACGCGGTCATGGGCGATGTGGACGCCCTCGAGGTGATGTGTCTTTGGAGCAGCTCCGAGGGGACGGCGGCGCTGTGGCACCGCTTCCTCAACCTGGGGGTGACGGTCGCGCCATCGGCCGGCACCGATGTGATGCTCAACCTCCACCGGACCATGGCGGTGGGGGCCACGCGGGTGTACGCGCACACCGGCGACCGTCTCAACTGGCCCGCCTATGTGGAGGCGCTGCGCGAAGGCAGGTCGTTTGTCACCAACGGGCCATTCCTGGAATTCCGCGTGGACGGCGCCGGACCGGGCGGGGTGGTCGAGGCGGGCGATACGGCTTCGTGGACGCTCGATCTCGCCACGGCGACCGCGGTGGACACGGTCGACATCCTCGTCAACGGGCGCGTCGTCGAGTCCCGTTCAGGCATTGCGGCGCCCGGCCAGCGCACCTATTCGGGCGACCTCGCGCTGCCCGGCGGCGGCTGGGTCGCGGCCCGCGCGCGGGGCGGAACGACGCGCTGGCCGTCGATGGACATCTCACCTTACGCGCACACGGCTCCCGTCTGGGTCGGCGAACGCGGCAGCACCGATCCGGTGGTCCGTCGCGCCGCGGCCCAGGAGCTTCTGGATGTGCTTATCGCGTCGCGCGCCCGCCTTCGTGTCGGGTATTCCGGTGCCAGCATCCCGCGCCTGGAGGCACGGTTCGACGAGGCGATGGCCCGGCTGGAGGCTCTGGCGGAGGCTCGGTAGCTGGCTCTGGCGGAGGCGCGTTAGCTGGCTCTGGCGGGGGCTCGGTAGAGAGCTCCGGCGGCGGCGCGTCAGGGCTGGCCCCTCGCTGCAGCTGGCGGCCCGCGCGGGCTAGAACGCCACGAACGCCTGCACCTTGAGCGACCACTGCGGATCGAAGCTCATGGACGTCGGACTGCCGCCCGCGCCCACGCTCGTGCGCGACGAGCTGTAGATGTCGAGGTTGGTCGAAATGCCCGTGCGCCCCGTGGCGTAGAGCATGAACCCGGGCGTGATCACCAGTCCGGTGACGTCGTTGTTCACGATCATGTCGCCGTCGACGAGGCTGGGGCCCGTCTGCGTGCTCGCCCAGCTCACGCGGAACAGCGGCTCGAAAGCCTCGAAGGCGCCGTCGCCCTCGATCGGCAGATACCACAGGCCCATTGCCTGGAAGGCGACGAAGCCCACTCTCTCGTGGTCGTCGACGCTGGCGTCCTCGGCCTTCCAGTTGCGGCCAGTGGCCACGTTCGCAACCAGGAGGGGTCCCTGCCGCCAGGTGCCGAGTTCGTACTCGAGCGCATAGGCCGGCGCCCACCGTGTGTGGCCATGCAAATCAACCGTCTCGTCGAACACGGCGTAGGTGTGCAGATGGCTGTTCGAGCCGACGTCGAAGGTCAGCCGCCCCGAGGTCGACTTCGCGCTGTTCCTGTCCCTGCCGTTGAGCCCCTCGCCGTTCGTCATGGTAACGCGGAATCCGACCTTGTCCGAGAGCCGGCCGCTCATGAGAAAACCGGGCTCGTAGTTATCCAGACCGAGTCCCCCCGTCAAGCTGCCGAAGGAGCAGACGTTGCCGACACCCGGACATGGATCCGCCCCGGGAACGCGGCCGTCCCGTTCGATCAGGGGCAGGTCGAAGTTGGCCGCCAGCCAGAAGGTCGAAATCGCGCGCTTGAACTGACCCAGCTCGAGCCGGAAACGGTCCGAAGGCGTGAACGCCAGGTACGCCTCGAGCACCTTGTTGCCGTTGGCGTCGAACTGAAGGCGGCCGGACACGAGTTCGTTCAGCCGGCCGTCGACCGTGATCCACGCGCGCCGGATGAAGAAGGATGACTTCGATTCGTCCGAGCCGGAGGCCTCGAACTGCGCCTGGACGCGCCCTCCCAGCGTGACGCTGGACCCCGCGCGGGCGTTGAAGTCCTGCGCCACGAGGGGAAGCGCGGATCCTGCCATGACGATCGCGACGACTGGAGTCAGCCGGGCCGCGACGGCTGGATTCAACCGGGCCGCGACGGCTGGAATCAACCGGGCCGCGACGCGCACCGGCATCGGAATCCGCTGGGCTGTGGATGGCTTCCTCATGGAGTCTCCTTGGCGGATGTTTGCTCGCGGGTCCGATGGAACGTCAGATTGCGAACAGTGCAGGGACCTTTGCGAAGATAAGTCAATATGACCGAATGCGCCGTTCCAGCGGGAGCTACACGCCACCATCGGCAATCAACGCCCCCGGACCGGCCGCCGAACCGCCTGGCACCAGCGATTCGGCGCCCGCCGGGCATCCGCCGGGTCGTCTGCGCCCTTGTCGCCGCCACCGGTTGCGGATCCGGTGCGCCCGTGGCGCCGAACCCCGAGCCGCCAGCGCCCGACCCCCTGCCCGCGCCCATTTCGATCCCCGCCCGGGGGTCGGCGGCCACAATCGATGTCGCGACCTGGAATCTGCTGTACTTCGGTGCCGCAAATCAGGGTCCCCGGGACGAAACGCTCCAGCTTGCGCGCGTGCGCGACGTGATCCTGGGCACCGACGCCGACCTGTGGGGCGTTCAGGAAGTCACCAGCATCGGTGCGTTCAACACGCTGCTCACCCATCTCCCGGGCTATGCAGGACTGCTCGTGAACGACTCCACCGTAACCGAAGGCACCGACTACTACACGGGCGGCGAGCAGAAGGTCGGGCTGATCTACAAGACCGCGGCAGTCGAAGTCACCGCCGCGCGCGTCGTCCTGGGAGAACTGAACCACGAATTCGCCGGCCGACCGCCCCTGGAGGTCCGCGTCCGTTTGAGCCATGGCGGTGCCCGCCAGGATGCGGTGGTGATCATCCTCCACGCGAAGGCCGACCGGCAGGTTTCCTCGTGGGAGCGTCGCGGCGCGGCCGGCGCCGGCCTCAAGAACCATATCGATTCCAACTGGCCCGACGACCTCGTGCTGATCCCCGGTGACTGGAACGACGATGTGGATGAGTCGATTACCAGCGGGCGCGACACGCCCTACCGTCTGCTGGTCGATGCACCGGAGTGGGAGTTTCCCACCGCCGAACTGAGCGCTGCGGGGGCGACATCGATCCTCGGATTCGGCGATGTGATCGACCACATCCTCGCCTCCGACGAGATGATGGGATGGTACGAGGCGGGGTCCGCGCTGGTGTATCGGGTGGACGAACTCATTCCGGATTACGAGGAGACGACCAGCGATCACCTTCCGGTGCTGGTGCGATTCCGGCCTGCGGGGTAGCCGGCGGGGGAGGCTGGCGGGGTGGCAGGCGGGCGAGGCTGGCGGGGCACCGTGACCAGCAGCAGGACGGCCGCAACCGCCGCCATGGCCGCGCCGAAGAGGAAGGGGGCCGCCGGACCGAAGCCTTCCCAGGCGAAGAGCCCTTCCCAGAGCACGCCTGCGAGCAGCGAGGCGGGCAGGGTCGCAAGGCCGGTCGCCGCCGCGTAGCCTCCGTAGGCGGTGCCCCGTTGCGCGGCCGGGACCAGATCCGCGACCAGGGCCTTCGCCGCGCCGGCCACGAGTCCGTGATAGCATCCGTACATCAGGTAGAGCACGGTGACGTGCGTGACCGAATCCGCCATTGCAAAGCCCAGGTAGATGAGCGCGTACAGTCCCCACGCGCCCGCGACCATGCGCTTCCGGGAGATCCGGTCGGCCAGTGATCCCGCCGGCGTCGACACCAGCGTGTACACCACGTTGAAGGCGAGCAGCAGCCACAGGATGCCGGCGACCGAGAGGCCCCGCTCCTGTGCCCGGAGCACGAGGAACGCGTCCGCCGAGTTGCCGAGCTCGAAGATCACGGAGCAGGCGACGAAAGCCGCGAACCCCCGGCCGAGACCGCGCAGACGAAGACGGGGACGGCTGGCGGGAGGTTGCTCGGCGGAGGGAGGGCTGGCCGCGGACGGGTCGGCAGGGGGGCGGCTGGCTGCTGAAGGGTCGGCGGAGGGACGGCTGGCTGCGGACGGGTCGGCGGGGGCCTGCGTCTTCACATCGCGGGCGCCGACCGCCAGAACCGCCACGCCCAGAAACGCGGGCAGGAGGCTCCACAGAACCAGGCTGCGAAAGGTCTCGGCCTCCAGGAGCGTCCCACCGCCCTGCACCTGCTGCACGACCCAGATCGACACCGCGATCCCGATCACCGCCCCCGCCGTGTCGGCGGCCCGGTGCAGCCCGAACGCGAGTCCCCGTCGCTCAGGCGGCGTCGAATCGGCGAGCAGGGCGTCGCGCGGCGCCGTGCGCACCCCCTTCCCCACCCGGTCCCCCCACCGGATCGCGGCCACCGCGCCCCAACTGGAGGCGATGTAGTAGAACGGCTTCGACAGCGCCGAGATCGCGTACCCGGCCACCGCAGGCCATTTGCGTGTCCCGAGGCGGTCCGACAGCCACCCCGAATACAGCTTCAGCACGCTCGACGTCGCCTCGGCCAGGCCCTCGACCGCGCCCACGGCCCACACCCGCACGCCAAGCACGTTCGACAGGAAGAGCGGCAGGACGTTGAGGAGCATCTCGCTCGACACGTCGGTGAGGAAGCTCGTGCCGCTTGTGGCCCAGACGTTGCGGTGGAGCTTGCGGGGGCGGTCCGGCACGGTCAACCGGTCCCGATGACCTGAAGCAACTCCGCCACGACATCGATTGCCGTTTCGTCATCGGTCGTGAGTACGATCGGTTCGAACTCCCGGTTGACTGGCTCCAACCTGATCTCGAGGACAGTCCGGTTCTCGATGTAGGCGACGGGGTTCAGGGCCATAGGGGGGTTGGATTGGTGGACATGGTTTCAGAATCGTTTGGAAAGTCCCCGCTCGTGGCAAGGGAGTCAGCGGATTCGGTGATCGGGAGACCGGCAACGGTCGGGGGTCGACCATCGGAGTGACCCTTGTGAGATTACGGCGCAACCGTGGGGGGCTGCCCGCGGCAGCATCCGGAGATGGAGTACACCGTTGCGGCGACGAACAACGCAAGGGAGCGCAGCTGACAGGCCCCTGACCGCTGGTGCGGTAAGGGCTCGGAAAGCGCTAACGCGGACTCTCCTGACACGCGATCCGGGAGCGGGCAAGATTCGCGAGCGAACCCGGAGTATCGGACGGCGTCTATTGAGGACTTCGCCTTACATCCACAAGCCCAACTTCACGGCGATTCACCCCGGCGACCTGTCGTTCCTGTTCGCTGCCTACGATGCCCAATTCCTGGGTGGGATGTGCGGTAGGCTACTCGGGCCTGACGGGGTCACTTTCCGTCTTTCCAGCCGAATGACGCGCGCGGGCGGTATGACGACGCGCTTCCGGCACCCGGACGGCACCATCCGCTACGAGATCGCGGTGGCCACCTCGATCCTCTTCGACGGCTTCGTGGCGAGTGACCCGGACGTGACGGTGTGTGGGCTTTCGTGCCGCCACCGGCTCGACGCGCTGCAACGGCTGTTCGAACACGAACTCGTTCACCTCGCGGAGTGGCTTTGCTGGGACGAAAGCAACTGCGGCCGCAGCCGCTTCCAGGGCATCGCCCATCGGCTATTTCTTCATCAAGCCCACACGCATCAGCTGATTACGCGCGCCGAGCGAGCCGCAAACATCGGGATCACCGTCGGCACCCGTGTGACTTTCCTCTATCAGGGACGGCTATTGCGAGGGCTCGTCAACCGGGTGACAAAGCGGGCGACGGTGCTGGTTGAAGATCCGGAGGGCGAGCGCTGGTCCGATGGGCGCCGGTACGTGCGGTATTACGTGCCGCTGGGAGAATTGAGCCTGGTCGACTCGGCAGGGGAGGGGGGATCGGTGGAGTAGCGGTGAGCTGTGGGGCCACCGGCCGTGCACGGCCACCACAGCAAGACTCCCAACAAGGCTGTCCTTCTGGGCCGCTGGAGCGGGTAGCCCGGTTCCTATGTCCTGAGGGAGCTCGTACCGTCGGCCGGACGGAGAGCTGCGCTGTGGGTGTTTACATACTCATATACTCATATACTCATATGCTCAGCGGATCACCTCGTAGACCTCGATGAACTCGCCCGCCAGGTCATCCCGGCGCAGAATGGCGACCCGGTCGCCCATCACGTCCAGCAGTTCGTGTTCGGCGCTCGGGATCGCCGTCTCGAATTCGACCCAGCCGTAGCCGGTCATGGCGCCCGCGCTGATACGGACCCACTCGGGACGAAAAACGGGGAGGTTCAGGGTGCCGGTCGGCTGCCCATCGGAGCCGAACACCGTCCAGCGGCGCTCCTGCTCATTGAGCCTGGCGTAGTCCCCGAGCCAGATCCTGCCGCCTGCGTCGACGGTGAGCGCCGCGAAGGCGGGGTAGGTTTCCCGCTCCGTCGAATCCTCCAGGCGCCCGCGCTCGATCGAGCGTCTTTCTACCGGGAACATTCCCAGGAATAGATCGGTCCAGGCCGCCATGTCCATGGCCGTGATTTCCCTCGGAGACGCTCCGCCGCGAATGTGGGCAACCCGCAGCGGCCCCTCGTAGAGAGACACGTCCAGGGAATCGGTGGTGGCCAGCGCCGTGTACGGGCCTCGCCCGGCATACAGGGCGGTGGCGCCAAAGGCGACCGGGTGCCATCGGTCCCGGGCAGGCGTGACGATGCGTTCCTTGCCGGGCCACCAGCCCAGGGTATCGACGTCTTCCCACGACTGGCTGCCGCGAAGGAGGAACAGCGGCCCCCGTTGCAGCCCCGGCGGTAGGGGCACCCGCGGCTCGAACACGGCGGTCACCTCGCCGCCCGCAAGGTGGGTCAGGGGCACGATCTCGCCGAGGCGTTCGATGCTGCTGACACCGGTCACCGTTCCCTGTGCATCCATGAAGGTGAACCGCCGTTGCCGCCGGTCGTATGCGTACAGCGTTCCGTCCGCGCCGACCCCGACTCGCGCGATGTCGAGGTACTCTCCCGGCCCCTCCCCCTCCCGGCCCGTACGCCCATTGACCTGTCCGTCCGGATCGAGGAAGATGATCTCGGTCGACCCGTCGGCGAGAACCAGCGACGAGTCCGGCAGGAAAACCGCGCCCCCGACGCGCACGAGCAGCAGATCCGCCGCGGTGGAGTAGACCAGCCGCGTGTCCAGCCGGGGCAGGGAAAGCGCGCGCACGTCGGAGATGTGGACAAACTGCACTCCGGCGGAGTCGGACAAGGACACCGTCGCGTCTTCTGCCGCCTCGCCGGAGCCCGCCGCAGGCTCACCGGATTCGCGGCAGCCGACGACCGCCAGGGTAAGGATCACCGCACACCAGGAAGCCCGTACCCGGAATGCCCGTACCCACGATGCCCGTACCCAGGATGCCCGTACCATTGTGCACCTCCAGTTCGGATGGGACGCCCGAGTCACCCTCAAGGTCAGTGTCCAGCCACGGCACGGCCAGCCCCTCAAGTTGGCCCCACCGCCTCCCCGCCCCCAGATTGACCCATGGGACATGACTTCACCCCCGCCAGTCGTTCGAGCCGCCGGGACTTCCTGCGCTGGCTCGCGGCCAGCCCGCTGCTCGCGGCCAGCCCGCTGCTCTCGGCCATGGCGGGCTGCGCACCGGCCGGCCCCGGCTCCGCCCCCACCGGCGCGGCAGCGGCAGCGCCCTCGCCCGCCCCGGCTCCGCCCGCTCCTCGTCCCGGCCTGGACGACCTCGTCACCAGCGCCGCCGACGCCCTCGACGTATTCGACATGGAGAAGGTCGCCGAGACCACCGTCCCGCCGGCGCACTTCGGCTACATCCAGACCGGAGTGGACGGCGAAGAGACGCAGCTGAACAACCGGGCGGGGCTCGAACGCATGTTCATCCGCGCCCGCAGGCTCATCGACGTAAGCCGGATCGACACCCGCGTCACGCTGTTCGGCCGCGAGTGGCCGACTCCGATCGTGATTGCGCCGTGCGGGAGCCAGCGCGGGTTCCACGCCGATGGCGAACTGGCGACGGCGCGCGCCGCGCAGGCCCGCGAACACCTGCAAGCCCTGTCGACGGTGAGTTCGACGGGCGTGGAGGACGTGAACGAAGCGCGTGGCGAGCCGGTGTGGTACCAGCTCTACGCCACGTCGAACTGGGACGTCACCCAGGCGGTGGTGGAGCGCGTGCGCACGGCGGGATGTCCGGTCATCGTCCTGACGGTCGATCTTCCCGGCGGCAGCAACCGCCTCACGCTGGCGCGCTGGTCGCGCACCGACGACCGCACCTGCAACAGCTGCCACCGCCCCCGCGGCCGGGCACCCTCCGTCAAGCCGATGTTCCAGGGCACCAGCTACCGCCCCGGCGACTTCCGCTCACCCGGAATGACCTGGGATTTCATCGGGCGGCTGCGCGGGATCACCGACCAGAGGATCGTGGTGAAGGGTCTCATGACGCGCGAAGACGCCACGCTGGCGCTGGAACACGGCGTCGATGGGATCTGGGTGTCCAACCACGGCGGCCGCGCGGAGGGCAGCGGACAGGCCACGATCGACGCCCTGCCCGAGATCGCGTCGGCCGCGGCCGGACAGGTTCCCGTCATCGTGGACGGCGGTTTTCGCCGCGGCAGCGATATCTTCAAGGGGATCGCCCGCGGCGCCGACGCGGTGGCGGTGGGCCGGCCCTACCTTTGGGGGCTGGGTGCCTTCGGCCAGGCCGGCGTCGAGCGGGTGCTGGAGATCCTGAGCGACGAACTGCGAATAACCATGCGGCTGGCGGGGACACCTTCGCTGGCAAGCATCTTCGAGTCGTCGGTCGGCGCAGGGTGAGTGACCGCGGCGCGCAGGCGCCGGGCAAGACAGAGCTTTGACCAGGGAGACAGGATGCGAAAGGCAATTCAGACAGCGTGCGCCATTGTGGCCGTCACACTTCGGCGCGGCATGCGCGGAAGGGGAACCCGAAGTGATCACCACCGAGAGCGGTCTCGAATACCAGATGCTCCGCGAGGGCGACGGTCCCGGCCCCACGATGAACGATCAGGTCGTCGTCCACTACCGGGGCACGCTCACGGACGGCTCGCAGTTCGATTCGTCCTATGACCGCGGCGAGCCCGCAACCTTCCCGGTGGACGGCGTGATCGCCGGCTTCGGCGAAGCGTTGCAGCTGATGTCGCCCGGCGGCCACATGCGCGTCACCATCCCCTCCGAGCTGGCCTACGGCGAGGCCGGCGCGGGCACCGTGATCGGCCCCAACGAGACGCTGATCTTCGAGATCGAGCTGATGGAGGTGATCGAAGGGGGATGAGGGCGACCCGAACGGGCGCGACCGCCGGGGCAGGCCGTGCAATCCTGCTCCTGGCGCTCGCAGCCAGCACGGCGGTCGCCGCGTGCGCTTCAGGTGGCGGCGGCGCGCCGATCCCGGACGCCGCCGACCCGACCCCCGACGCGGACGGCTTCATCACCACCCGCAGCGGGCTCAGGTACAAGGTCGTGCGCGAAGGCACGGGTCCGCCGCCCCGCGCGAGGGACCGGGTTCTGATCCACTACAGCTGCAAGCTCGAAGACGGCACGGTGATCGACTCGTCCTACGAGCGCGGCGCACCGGACGTTCTCAGGCCCCGGGATCTCATCCGCGGGTTTCGGGAAGCCCTGTTGCTGATGCCGGTCGGGAGTCGCTTCGAGGTTATCGTGCCCGGCAGGCTGGGCTACGGCAGGGCCGGCATCGACGGACTGGTCGGCCCCAACGAGACGCTGATCTTCGAGATCGAGATGTTGAGGATCGGCCGGGGTTGACCTCCCGCGCCGAAGCGCGCGGGATCAGCCTTCGAGTTCGGCCAGCATCGCGCGGGCCTCGCGCGCGGGCTCGAACGATTCGTCCGCTTCCTCCCAGGCCGCGAGCGCACTCCGAAGGTGCGCGAAGGCGCCAGCGGTGTCGCCGCGCTCCTCCAACACCCGGACCAGTTCGAGGTGGGCGTGCGGATCGGAGGGCACGCGCCCGAGCGCTTCACGCAGTTCCGCCTCGGCCTCGTCCAGGCGGCCCATCTTCCTGAGCACGCGTCCCATGTGGCGATGGAGGTCGAGAGTGGGCTCCCGGGACATCGCATCCCTGTAGTGCCGGATCGCCAGCGTGTACTCGCCATCCTCCTCCTCGATCCGTCCGAGGTCGCCGGTCAGGATCGGGCGCATCATGTCGGCGCCCCACGTCTCGATCCAGTCCGACGCGGCCCGGTAGGCGCTCCTTGCCACATCGGTCTCGCCCGCTGCCAGAGCGATTCGGAGCTTCGAGTGCGTGACGAAGAAGGGGTCGCTCCCGAGCAGTTCAAGCTCGGACCGCAGCTCGTCGAACAGGGCCAGGGCTTCGTCGTGCCGGCCCATGTCAAGATAGATGCCGATGTCGGCAAAGCGCTGCTGGACGATCTGGAGCGGGGTGTGCGACCCGGAGGCTTCGGCCCGCCACGCCTCCGCCGTCCGGATCGCGTCCTCCATCTGTCCTCGGAACCGGTAGTAGTCCTTCAGCCCGGCGAGTGCGCCGGCCTTCTGCCGGGGTGTGCGCGCCAGTTCGACTGCCCGTTCATATCCGGCCAGCGCCGCGTCGAAGCGGCCGAGGTCGAGAGCGAGGGATGCAAGTTCGCCCACCGCGTTCGCGTTGAGGGGATCGACGGCGACCGCCCGCTCCAGATGCTCGAGTGCGATGTCGAGTTCCCCCATCCGCCGGTGCGTTCGGCCGAGATCCACATGGCCCGTGTAGTCCGCCGGCATCCGCCGCGCGTACTGCTCGAGCGTGGCGAGCGCCCGTTCGCGGTCGCCGAGGTGCTCGTGCGCTTCGGCCAGGGACTTGAGCAGCGAATGGTTGGAAGGGTTCAGCCGGTAGCGCGTATCGAGTGTCCGGATCAGCCCCTCCCAGTCTCCCTGTATCGTTTGCATCAGGCTGTAGTAGTCGAGGGCAAGCGGATCCTCCGGATGGAGTGCGACCCACTTCTCGATGACGGCCCACCCCTGCTCCGGCTGCTCGGTCAGAAAGTAGTGGTCGGCCTCCATCTCCAGCTGGAACCGTTCCGGGAGCCGGTACAGGTGCTCGATGGCCGCCTGCATGGCGGCGACGGACTCCTCGGTGCGGTTGTGGTCCAGATACGCCACCGACAGCCTGTGTTGCGCCACGGCGAACGTCGGATCGAGCGCCGTCGCGGCAACCAGCCCCTCGATGGCGGCCTCCGGTTCCGCCGGATCGGTGATCAGCTTCGCGTAGGCCCGGCCAAAGGCAGCCAGGGCCGCTTCATCCCCGGTCAGACGATCGCGGACCGGGAGATCCTCGATACGGTTCCGGCCGGGGAGGTCCAGAGCCTCCGCGAGAGTCTCCGACATCTCATCGACAAGCGCCAGGAAGTCGGGTCCCTCGTGCACCGTCTCACCGACCCGCCGGCCACTGTCCGTGTTGTCGATGTTCATCACCACCCGGTATCCGTCTCCCGTCCGGTCGACGGTGCCGCTGACGATGAACGTCGCGTGGAGAAGTTCCGCCACCGCCCACCTCAGGGGTAGCGGCACGTCGCCGGCATGCTGGATACCGAAATCGGCTATGCGTTGATTGAACACCGTGGCCGGGATCGGCTCGAAGAAGTCGTTTGCGGAGAGATCCAGCTCGAGCGCGAACGGCGCCATGTAGGTGAGCCAGAGTTCCTCGGCACCCAGTCCCGGCGCGGCGTTGAACCGGGACAGGGCCGTCCGTTTCCGGAACTCGGGTTTGGCCACGGTGCGTTCGACCGTTTCCCCACCGATCTCGATGGTGGCGGTGGTCGTCCGCGCAGCCAGATTCGCGCCGCCGAACAGCAGGAACAGGACGAACGCCGTGAACCCGAGGTTGACGGGAATCGCCACATTCCTGGCCGCGGGAGCCTCGTCGTGGACCGGGCGGCCGCGGAACCACGCGGTGATCGCCACGCTCGGCAACTGGAGTCCGAGGGCAGCCATGGCGACCGTCGTCCAGTTCTGGGAAAGGAGGAACTCGTCCACAATGAACGCGGTGAGTGCGACGAGCGCCCACGCCGCACCCGTGTAGACCAGGAGCACCTGCGGAACCCGGCGCTCGAACAGGTTCCTGGCCAGGCTCGTCGATATTTCGGGTTGCGGCACGGCTGCCCGAACCGTGGTCCCCTTGCCCGGTGAGCTCTTAAGGGTGAGGCTGCCGCCGACCAGCTCCGCCCTCTCGCGCATCCCGGCGAGACCGACGCCGACATGACCTTCCTTCGGCGCCGCTGCCGGATCGGACAGCGTGAACCCGCGTCCTTCGTCCCGGATCTCCGCGATGATCATTCCACCCGCCATGCTGAGCTTCACGGCGACCTCGCTCACCCTTGCATGCGTCGCCGCGTTGGCCACGGCTTCCTGCACGATCCGGTACAGGGCCAGGGCGGTCACCGGATCCAGTTCGTCGGCCACCTGTTCGAGGTTGACGCTGGCGTTGATCGTGACTCCGTGCACCTTCCGGGCACCGCGAAACAGGCTCTCGAGAGCCGAAACCAGCCCCTGCTCTTCAAGTCTCGGGGACCTCAGTCCCCGGATCATCCGCTTCACCCCCCGGATTGCGTTGAGGATCTCGTCGGCGATCGCCTCCCACGCACGTTCCCTGTCCTCCCGGTCCGCCTGGTCCACCAGGAGCTTCCCCCTGATCTTCAACGCAACGAGGGACTGGAGGAACTCGTCGTGCAGCTCGCGGGCAATGTGCTTCCGCTCGTTCTCGGCCGCCATCACCTTCATTCGGGACAGCCGCCGCTTCCGCTTCCGGTCCGAGAGGTTGAGGATCTTGCGGATCACGTATCGTCGCGGTCGTCGGCCCGCAGCAGCCCCGTGTCGAGGGCGAAGCGCACGATGTCGCGCCGGGCGCGCAGACCCAGTTTCACCTTTGCGCGCGCGATGTAGCCCTCGACGGTCTTGGGGCTGAGAGACATCTCCTCGGCCATCTCCCTGGCCGAAAAGCCGTTCGCGTACAACGCGACAGCAGTGCGCTCGCGCGCGGCAAGCACCTCCGCCCCCGGTCTGCTCCTCGACTTGCCCTCCGCCTTCCGGCGCGCAAGAAGGGCCGCCGCACGGCGCGGCAGGTAGGAGTGACCGCGCACGACTGCTTCGATGGCGCCCATGAGATCGGTGTCGGCGACGGACTTGTTCAGGAAACCCTCGGCGCCGGCGTTGAGGGCGGGAACGAGGAACTCGTCCTCGTCGTGAACCGTGAGCACAAGGACCTTCGCTTCAAGCCCGAGGTCGGTGATGTGGCGGGTCGCCTGGACTCCGCCCATGCCGGGCATCGACAGGTCCATGATGACGATGTCCGGCTCCAGCGTTCGCGCCTTGTCCACAGCTTCCTCCCCGGACGACGCCTCGCCCACGACATCAACCCGCCCGGTGGACTCAAGCAATGCCTTCAGACCCGCGCGCACCACCTTGTGGTCGTCGACCAGCAACACCCTCACAATTGTTCCCCGTTCGGGTATCCGGGTTCACGTGTACTCCGGCTCCGAGGCCATGATAGGGGTGTTGCGGCGTCTCTGCCACATCCCGCCGTCTCAGCGGTCGCCGCCGACATTGGTCCGGAGGTCGACCCGGGCGGTCGCCCGGTGCGGCAGATAGGAGTGGCCGCGGACGAGCGCCTCCAGGGCTCCCGGGAGATCGGTGTCGGCAACGGATTTGTTCAGGAATCCCGCCGCCCCGGCGTCGAGGACGGGAACGAGGAACTCGTCCTCGTCGTGGATCGTGAGCACCAGGACCTTGGTTTCCAGTCCAAGTTCGGTAATCTGCCGGGTCGCCCGGACACCGTCCATCCCGGGCATCGCCAGGTCCATGGTGATGATGTCCGGTTCCAGGGTCCGGGCCTTTTCCACAGCTTCCTCCCCCGACGACGCCTCGCCCACGACATCGATCCACGCGATCGTTTCAAGCAATGCCTTCAGGCCGGAGCGCACCCCCTCGTGATCATCGACCAGCACCACCCTCACCACGGATTCGCATTCCGGCCCGTCACGACGAGGCCGGCGACCGCGGGCAGGAATGGCCCTCGACACTGGAATCCTCCTTGCTCCCAGGGGGTGTTCAGGTGGCCGCAAAGCAGATGCGGCCGGGTGACACAACAACGTTCGGCATTGCGAGAGCGCCCGCATAGGGTGCAAACACCCCATTCCTGTAGGGGATTTCCCGGTAACGGGGCGCTCCTCGCCGCGCGGCCACTCCTGCCTCAGGAAAAACCCCCTCAGGGCGGGGTGATTTTCCTCGCGGATTGCAGGATTTTCCCGCTATTGAGTCCGAAATGCGTTGCCGATACTGGAGATGTCGGCATCGGATGCTCCGATCCGGCCAACCAAAAACGGGCCGACCGCCCGACGGAATCGGTCCAGCCAGGAGGAGGCAAACCATGTCAGCACGCACGATGCCCACAATCTCTCTCGCCCCTCTCGCGCTGGCGCTCGCACTCGCGGTCGCCTGCGACGACAACCCCGTGGCACCGGCGCACCCGCCACCCGACCCCAACGAAGCGCTCTCGGAAGATGAGTCCGTGGCGCTGTTCCGGGGGATCACCAGGCTGTCGCTCGCTGACGCCAGCGTCCTCCATCCGGGCAGCGTCATGATCGAGTGCCCGAGAGGGGGGCAGGTGGAGGTGATCGAGACCATCGAGGGGTTCCAGGCGGACGGCAACAGTCCGGAAATGGACGTGGCCTTTACGATCACGCCGGCCAGTTGCCGGATCACGAGCCAGGGCAACCTGTTCGTCGTGGACGGCAAGCCGAGCCTGCGTACCGAAATGCACCTCGAGACCGGAAGTCTGATGGACCGGGAGGTGGTCTACGTCACGGGTACGATCAACGGCGACCTCGGCTGGCAGTTGCACAACCGTTCGGGCAGCTGTTCGATCCAGGGCACGCTCGCCGCGTGGGCAAGCGTGGTGCCGGATCCCGACTCGCACGGCTCGGGCTATTTCGCCGGTTCGGTGTGCGGCCACGAGGTGAAGATCGACACCTCGACACTGTTGCAGCTACCGCCCTTCCCGAGCTGAATGATTGCACCACCGGACGAGCTTGGGGCGGCGCCTGCTTTCCAGGCGCCGCCCCGCCGTCGCACTGCGAGCACTCGGAAGACATCATGGAGGCAAACATGTTCGACCTGGACACTGCGCTTCGGGAATGGCGGACGCACATGGAGCGCGGAACGGCCCTGTCGCCGCGCGAGGTGGACGAGCTGGAGGACCACTTGCGGGCGCTCATCACTCTGGAGCTGGAGCTGAACGGAACGCTGACCCCAGCCCGCGCATTTTCGCTTGCGCGGTACGACATCGGCGAGCCGACAACACTGTCAAGGGAGTTCGCCAGGGCCGGCAAGCCGAGGTGGCGGCGCCTGCTGCTCGCGGGTTGCGGGATGTTCGCGGCATCGTGGTTCCTGCCGACTCTCAGCGACGCGACCGGGCGCTTGTGGGGTTGGGAGGCCTTCCTCGCCACTTTGGAATGGGGAGGTCCGGTTGACGTGCTCAGCGCGCTCACCAACATCCTGTTGGTCGTCGCGATTTGCCGGATCCGTCAGGCCCGTCCCCCGACGACTCGATGGCTGACTTGGTGCGTGACCGGAGCGGCTACGCTGAATCTTCTCTACTGGCTCCCCGTGGGCGGTTTGGCGGTTGGCTTTTTGGCATGGGCGGGGTCCTTCGTCTGCATCGCGTCGGCATTGTGGATGCGCGACCGCGAGAGAGCGCCGGCCGAAGTGCGACAGCTGGCGTGAGAATCGCCGGACATATAGGGGGCTACCCCATGCTTTCCAGCCACCCCCCGATCACGCCACGCAGCCACAGCGTCACGAACGCTCCGTAAAAGACCGACATCAGCACCAGGGCGACCCTGCGCCACATCGGCGGCCGCACCTCCTCGGGCAGGAAGCGCGTGTTGATGTAGAGCAGGTGCAGGGACGAGATCACGAATACGACGCCGGCCATGTTGGCGCCCAGCTGGAGCAGGAAGATCGGTTGCGCCAGGGCCAGCGCGATGATCCCCCACACGCACAGCGCGCCCAGAACCGTGTAGTACACGACCCGGACGTCGCCGCCGCGCCACCCGCGCACCGTGCTCGAGCCGGTCCACAGGATGTCGGTGATCGCGCGGGTCATGCCTTCGAGGATGTCGAGCTGGGTCTTGAAGAGCACCCAGACGGCCATCATCGCGATGATTCCGCCGAAGATGGCGCCCTTCTCGCTCGCGATCGCGTTGGCCAGCGTGGCCGCGACGGAAAGGCCGCGGATGTCGGTGCCGGCCTCGATGAAGGTGACGTAGATCACCGCCGGGAGGACCATCCCGAGCATCGCACCGACGAAGTAGACGATCCACTGGTCGGCGCGCACGATGCGCCACCAGCCGCGCCACCGGGCCATGGCGTCCGGGGTCGTGTCGAAGGTGTAGCCGGTGGGCGCAAGCTCGGTGCGCTCGCCGCCGACCGCCGCCGGAATGTACCCGGCGCGCTTGCCCATGCCGTACCCCTTGTCCCGGGCCCAGTTGGACAGCGTCAGGTTGACGACGCCGCCCGCGCCCGAGTACGCCGCGAACGCGCCGATCAGGAACCAGTCCACGCCCGCCGGGATGAAGCGGAAGCCCCCGGTGCCGGTGTCGTAGCCGACGAGTCCCGCCGCGGCCGAGACCCAGGTGCCGGGCGCCACGAAGATCAGCGCCAGGATCAGGAAGCCGCCGATGATCGCGCTCACCAGCACCCAGTTCAGGATCTCGAGCGTCCGTTCGATCCGCCTGCCGAAGAGGAGGATCCCCACGCACAGCCCGAACGTGCCCACGCCGATCCAGTAGACGATCTGCTCCTGGCCGGGTCCCGCGAGGTCTCGGAAGATCAGGAAGAAGATCGCGCCCGCGGCCGCGCCCGCCCACCCGGGCCAGCCCACCTGCAGGAAGTAGAGCAGCGCGTACACCCACGCCCAGAACTGGGACCACGGCTTAGTGCGCATGAATCCCGTGACGACCGGCTCGCCGGTGGCGATGGTCCAGCGCATCAGCTCGGTGTTGAAGACGGTCTGGAAGAACGCCGCGACCAGAGTCACCCACAGCAGCACCAGGCCGTACTGGACGAACGCGGCGGGTCCGAGCAGGAATTCGCCGCTGCCGATCGACGCGCCCAGCACGATGACGCCCGGGCCCACCACGCCGAGCCACGACAGCCCTTTCGGCTTCGGCGGCGCGGGGAGGTCGGCCTTTTTGAAGGGGCTGAGTCCGGAGCGTGCCTCCGGTGCAGAGCTCACTGGGGACCTCCGGCTCCGCGCGGTGGCGCGCCCGATCTGTTGCCGCGGCCCATCAGCTCACCGGCACCTTTCCGACCCACCGGTCATACCACTTCCGCATGTACAGCTGGGTCCGCATGAAGTTGGAGGGGCGGGTGCCCGTGCCGTGGTACTCGTTGTTGAAGCGGATGATGGCGGTGGGGACGCCGACCATCTTGAGCGCCTGGTAGTACTCCTCGGTCTGCGACATCGGCGTGCGGAGGTCGAGTTCGCCGGTCAGCAGCAGGGTGGGGGTGGTGACGTTGCCCGCGTACATGAGCGACGAGTGGCGCAGCCACTTGTCCGGGTTCTCCCAGGGCAGCTCGCGGAAGCGGCGGTAGCCCCACATGGCCACGTCGGCCGTGCCGGCGAACGACATCCAGTTGATGACCGGGCAGCGCACGGCCGCGCCCGCGAAACGGTCGTCGTGGCCGATCACCCAGCTGGACAGCGCGCCGCCGCCCGAGCAGCCGCCCACGTACATCCTGTCCGTGTCGATGTATCCCCGGCCAACGACCTCGTCGACGCCGTAGAGCAGGTCCGCGAGGTCGCGCGGGCCGGGGTAGGCGTCGTCGATGGCGTTGCCGAAGTCGGTTCCATAGCCGGTTGAGCCGCGCGGATTCGTGTAGAGGACCACGAAGTCGTTGGCGGCGAAGTTCTGGAACATCCAGTTGAAGCCCACGTTGTACATGCCGTGTGGCCCGCCGTGGATTTCCATGATCAGGGGGTAGCGACGGGAAGGGTCGAAGCCGGGTGGCTTGATGACCCATCCCTGTACCTGCGCCCCTTCGGTGGATTCGTACCAGATTTCTTCGAGGTCTCCGAGGACGACGCCCTCCAATACATCCTCGTTCACATGGGTCAGCTGCGTCGGTTCCGCGCCCCCGCCGAGGTCGAAACGGACCACGTCGCCAGGGGTTTGCGGAGCCGAGCGGACTCCGACGCCGGTCCCGTGCGCCGCCGAGGTGAGCGAGAGCATCTGCACGCCGTCGGTGAGCTGCCGGAGGTCGCCGCCGGTCGTGGCGGAGTAGACGTTGGAGGAGCCGCGGTCCTGGACGGCGAAGTAGAAACGGGTGCCGTCATCGTCCCATATGATGCCCCCGATGTCCCGGTCCAGGTCGGGCGTGAGCATGCGCATGCCGCTGCCGTCGATCCCGATCGTGTGGATCTCGCCGACGTGGTAGGTCTGGGGGGACCATTCGTAGCCGGTGAACGCGATCGTGCGGCCGTCGGGCGAAACGGACGGGCTGGTCCAGAGCCCCTGCGTCGGAGTGATCTCGCGCATCTCGCCCGTGGCCACGTCCACCGCGTTGATCGCCGATTCGAAGTAGCGCTTGTCCCAGTCCTCCCTCATGAGACCGTCGAATACGATGGTGGAGCCGTCGGGCGTCCAGTCGTATCCGGCGCCCCAGTAGACGGCGATGAAGCGCGCGCCCACGTGCCACTTGCCGTGGGTCAGCTGGCGGGACGTGCCGCCCTCGGCCGGTACCACGAAGAGGTGGTGGTAGGCCGGATCGGTGAAGCCCACAAAGTCCCTGCGGAAGTGCATGTTCTCCACAATGCGGGGGGTCTCGGTCCAGGTGGCGCCCTCCGGCGCGGCCGGAAGGGCGATCGACCAGTCGCTCGGCAGTTCGCCGGGCGTGTCCATGGTGAAGGAGATCATGTTGCCGTCCGGCGACCACATGGCGTTCATGGGCGTTCCCTGGACCCGGGTCACCTGCGTGACCGCGCCCTCCTCGTCCATCCAGCGGACGAAGATCTGGGTGCCGCCCTCGCCATCGGCGGCCGTGAAGAGAATGCGGGTGCCGTCAGGCGACCAGCGGGCTCCGGAGCCGTCGAGCAGAAAGCGCTTGCGCGAGCCGTCGGCGTTCATCATGTAAAGGCCGGAGTCCCACCGGTCTTCGAGCTTGTTCACCCAGCTTTTCGTGTACACGATGCGGGCACCGTCAGGCGAGATCCGCGGGTCGCCGACGCGCTCCCAGTCGAGGTAGCGGTCGACGGTGAGGCGGGGGGCGTCCTGGGCTGCGAGGGCGCCCGGTGCGACGCCTGCGGTGGCGGTGGCGATGGCGAGGACGCCGGCGGCAAATCGCAATCCGGCGGGGGCGAGCGTGATTCTCATGGCGGTGGCTCCTTCCAGCTCATCGGTGTGATCGTCCCTTGAAGTGGGGGCGGCGGGCGGGGCAGGTCAAGTTGGACGCGTCTTGCACCGTTGTAACCTGAGTGGTAACAGATTACAGGCTATGAAGAGCCCACCGCATCCCGGACTGTCCGTCCGACACGACTGTCTGGAACCGCTGGGGCTGAGCGTAACGGAAGCGGCGCGTAAGCTCGGTGTCAGCCGCAAGCAACTATCCGATATCGTGAATTGCCGGTCGGGCATCTCTCCGGTGATGGCGATCCGCCTGGACAAGGCATTCGGGGGCGGAGCCGGCACGTGGTATCGCCTGCAGGCCGCCTATGATCTGTCCTTGGCACGGAAAAAGGCCGACGGCATCCACGTCGAGCGACTTACGGCGGCCCCGCAGCCATGACACCGAGACAATCACCCTCCTGGGAGCTCATCGAGTCCGTGCTTGCCGGTTCGGAAGCCATTATCGCCCTCGGAATCACGCTGGAAGACCTGAGCGAGGACGGCGAGACGGCCGTGCTGCGGATGACCAAGCGGGACGAACTCACGCGGGGAGACGGCACGATCTATCACGGCGGCCCGGTCGCGTCGCTGATCGACATCGCGGGCGACATGGTCGTGGCGGTGCGCGCGGGGGGAGGCGTGCCCACCATCTCGCTGCGGGTCGACTACCTGCGCCCCTGCACCGGTCCCTACCTGCTGGCGACGGCCCGGCTGCGGCGCTGCGGACGCACGATCTCGGTATCGGACGTGGACGTGCACGACGACCAGGGCCGTCTCTGCGCGGTGGGGCGCGGGACCTACTCCTCGATCGTGGGTTAGTGGACCGTGAAGGCTGTCCTCTACGACCGGCACGGCAACGTCAACCAGCTCTATCTGGCCGACGTCCCCACCCCCGAGCCCGCGCCCGGCGAGGCGCTCGTCCGCATTCGCGCCTGCGCGCTGAACGGCTTCGACCCCATGATGCTCGCCGGGACCACGGGGCTGCGCATCCCGTTCCCCATGACGCCGTGCGGCGACGCGGCCGGCGAGGTGGCGGGGTTCGGTCCCGGGACGGATCCGGCGGGGTGGCGCGTCGGCGACGGGGCGATCATCGACCCCTACATCCCGGACCGCGGGATGCTCGGCGAGAAGGCTCCCGGGGCGGCGGCCGAGTACCTGGCGGTTCCGCTGGAAAGCCTCGTGCGGATCCCCGTGGGCGTCTCGTTCGAGCATGCCGCCGCCCTCCCGGTGGCCTACGGGACCGCGCTGCGCATGGTGGAGGAACGCGCGCGCATCCAGCCGGACGAGACCGTGCTTATCCTGGGCGCCACCGGCGGTGTCGGGACGTGCTGCGTCCAGCTCTGCAAACGCCTCGGCGCAACGGTCATCGCGACCGGCGGCTCCCCACGGAAACTCGGGCGGCTGCGGGCCCTCGGCGCCGACCACGTCCTGCCCTCGCGCTCCGACGAACTCGTGCGGCTGGTCCGTGAGATCGCCGGGCGACCCCGGTACCACGAGCCGAAGTCCGGCGGCGTGGACGTCGTCATCAACTACATCGGCGGCGCCACCTGGGCGGCGAGCCTCAAGGTGCTGCGCTTCCAGGGCCGCATGGTCACGTGCGGCGCCACGGCCGGCTACGACCCGTCAACCGACATCCGCTACATCTGGAGCTTCGAACAGACCATCATCGGGTCGGACGGGTGGAGCCGCGAGGGGCTGCAGCGCCTGCTGAAGCTGGTCGCCGAAGGCAGGCTCGAGCCGGCGATTCACGCCGTGCGGCCGATCGACGAGATCCGCGACGCAATGGGCGAACTGATGAAGCGCAAGGTGTTCGGCAAATCGATACTGACCGTGTGAACGGGCCGGCCAGCGGCGGCGGGCCGGCCAGCGGCGGCCGCCCGTCCAGCTATCCCATCGCCCAGCGCATTCCGGCCGAAGTGCTGGATGCCGAAGCCGGCAAGCTGGCCTCGCTGGCGAGCGCTCCCCCGCACAGGCGGATCACCGGCTACGCCCGCCTCGCCGGGCCCGGGTTCATGGGGGCCGCGCTCACGCTTGGAGCCGGCACCCTCACCTCCTCCATGCTCTCCGGCGCCACGTTCGGCTACCGCACCCTGTGGCTGATCTGGATCGCGTGCGGCCTCGGCCTCTTCATGATGGCGGCGATGGCCCGCTTCACCTGCAAGGGGGGCTTCCGGGTCATCCAGGTGCAGAACCGCCGCCATTCCTGGCTGATCGGCTCCCTGATGACCGCGCTCGTCGGCACTGCGGCCGTCGCGGTGATCTTCAACTTCGGCCAGGTCGCGCTGGGCACCCACCTGATCGAGTCGCTCGCCCCGTTCGCCGGCTTCTCCTTCCCCGCCGAGGTCAACTGGGTCCTCTACGTGGGAGTCACCAGCTGGCTGATCCTGAGCTACGGCCGTCGCGGCGGGATGGGCACGCGCCTGGTGGAGACGGTGATGAAGGGGGCGATCGCGCTCATGATCGTCGCCTTCGGCGCGGTCCTGGTGGTCGTGGGCGTCGACTGGGGCGCGGCGGCCCGCGGCGCCTTCGTGCCGTGGCTGCCGGGGGGAGGTGAGGGGCTGGACCTCTTCATCGCATCATCCGCCGCGGCCGTGGGCGTGATGGACTGGGTCTTCTTCCACTACGCGGGCCTGGGGCGGGGCTGGGGCCGGAACCACGAGTCGCTGGCGCGCTTCGACCTTTTCGCGGGACTCTTCATCCCATTCGTGGTGGTCAACTTCCTGGTGATCGGCGTCTTCGCGGCCACCCTCTTCCCCCAGGGCATCACACCCGAGTCGGCACCCGAACTGGCCGCGGCGCTGATGCCATTGCTCGGTCCCACGTGGTCGCAAATCCTCTTCTACGTCGGTTTCCTCGCGGTCCCGATCACGACAACGGTCGGCATGAGCCTGGCGGGCGCGATGGCCATCCACGAGGCCTTCGGCTGGGAGCCGGACACCGCGTCGTGGCGCTGGAAGATCAGCGCGCTCCTCCCGCAGATCGCGTTTCTCGCCGCGTGGAACGCGCGCCCGGTGTGGCTCGTGATCGCGATCGCGGCGTTCCTGTCGCTCGCGAACAACGTCGTCGGCTGGTCGATGTACCTGCTGCTCAACGACCGCAAGGTTCTGGGTGCCGATCGCAGCAAGTCGTATCTGTGGAACCTCGGGATCCTGTTGCAGGTGACGCTGCTCAACGCGATCGCGATCACCTACGTCTTCAACCGGCTGGGGTGGTGGTGATGGGGACGGCAGGTGGCGGTGGGGGCAGACGGGCCGCTGGCCGAGGCGGCAGACCGGCCGCTGGCCGTGGCAGCAGACCGACCGCTGGCCGAGGCGCGCTGCAACGGTTCCTCGAACGACCCATCGGGCCATGGTCCGGGCGCGTCTGGGGCTTGATCGTCAACCTCGCGGCCAACGCAATGGCTCTCTGGGGCGTCGCGTCGGTCATGCGAACGGGCGAGGGCTGGATCTGGATCGTCATCGGCGGCATGGCCACGGCAGTCTGCATCGCGGCGCTGGCGCTGCCCGCCGGGTCCGGAGACCCCGGCACGTGACGAACCGCAAAAGGAGCCGCATCGAGAAGCGCAACAGGAACCGCGTCGCGAACCGCACGAGCAACCTCGGCTACTGGCTCAGCGATGCCCGCACCGAGTTCTCCGACCGAATCGGCGTGATCGACCTGTCGCGCGCGACGCCCCGCGAGGTCACCTACGCCGAACTCGACGAACGCATGGGCCGCGTCGCGAACCTGCTCGTGGACGCGGGCGTTGCAATGGGCGACCGGGTCGCGCTCAGCGTCGGAAACCGCTTCGAGTTCATCGAGATCATGTTCGGCGCCATGCGCTGCGGCGCGGTGCCGGTGCCGCTGAACTACAAGCTGTCCGCCGATTCGCTCGCGCATGTGGTGGCCGACGCCGGATGCAGGGCCGCCTTCGTCGAGACCGCGGTCACGGAACGATCGGCCGCGGTCGTCGAGCGGCTGGGGATCGAGAAGAGGTGGGAGGTCGGCGCCCACGGCGCGGCACGGCGGCGGTTGCGCACCGGCTGGCGGGACTATGCGGGTGCGCTTGGCCGAGCCTCGCCCGACTTCACGGCCCCGGTCCTCGGCGCGGACCACCCCGCCTTCCAGCCCTACACGTCAGGGTCGACGGGCAAGCCCAAGGGGGTCGTGCTGTCCCACGAAGGCCAGCTCTGGTGGGTGCGTTGCCTGCGGAAGTACTGGCCGTCGCGTCCCGGCGACCGGGCGCTCGCGGCGGTACCGCTCTATCACAAGAATGCGATGGCCGGGGCGGTCAAGCCGCTGCTGCAGGCGGGCGGATCGGTGGTGATCCTTCCCGGGTTCGAGCCGGTGGCCTTTCTGCAGGCGCTGAGCGAATACCGATGCACGCAGGTCGGCGCGGTCCCGGCGGTCTTCACGATCCTCCTCGACCACATGGACCTCATAAGGCAACTCGACTTCACGGCGCTCACGAAGGTTACGCTCGGATCCGCCCCGGTGCAGCCCGAACTGATGGATGCGGTGGAGCGCGCGTTCGGCGTCTCCGTCGGGGAGAGCTATGGACTGACCGAAGGCGGCCCGGTCATGCTCGGTCCTCCGCTCGACGGGCGCCCGGTGCCGAGGGGAAGCTGCGGTGCGGCCTGGCCGGAGGGCGAGATCATGCTCGTACGGGACGGTGTCGAGGACCCGTCCCATGGCGAGTTGTGGGTGCGCAACCCCGGGGTGACGACCGGCTACCACAACCTGCCCGAGGTCAACGCGGATCGCATCCGCGACGGCTGGCTCGCGACCGGCGACCTGTTCCACCGCGACGCCGAGGGGTTCTACCACTTCCGGGGCCGCACCGACGACATGTTCAATTCGGGCGGCGAGAACATCTATCCCAAGGAGGTGGAGGATCTGCTCCTGTCGCATCCGGACGTGCTGGACGCGGCGGTCGTGCCGGTGCCGCACGCGGTGAAGGGCGCGGTGCCGGCGGCGATGGTCAAGGTGGCGGCGGGGTCGGCGGTGACCGCGGAAGCGCTGAAGAGGTACACGCTGGAGAAGGGGCCGGCGTATGCGCACCCCAGACGCATCGTGGTCGCGGCCCAGATGCCGCTGACAGGGGTGGGGAAGGTGGACCGGGTGGAGATTCTCGAGGTGCTGAGCAGCCTGGACGGTGCGGCGAAGCGGTAAAACTGCCGTTTAGCCCATCCCGGCGAACCAACAAACGGGCTAATTTAAAATTAGATCTTGGATTAGCCTGTCTTGCCGGTACCCCTCCGCATCATGATCCAACGAGACCTCGCGCCCGAAGTCATCCGGGCGGCAGCCGAGATGCCCGCCGTGACCCTGACCGGGCCGCGCCAGAGCGGAAAGACGACGCTCTGCCGGGCTCTCTTTCGCGAGCACGCGTACCGGACGCTCGAAGCACCTGACGACCGCGCATTCGCGACAGACGATCCGCGGGCTTTCCTGGCCCAGTTTCCCGATGGGGCCGTCATAGACGAGATACAACGCGTACCGGCGTTGCTTTCGTACCTGCAGGGGATCATCGACGCCGATCCGGCCCCCGGGCGCTGGATCCTCACCGGCTCGCAGAACCTCGCTCTGCTCGACTCGGTCAGCCAGTCGCTGGCCGGTCGCACGGAGGTGTTACACCTGCTGCCCCTGACCTGGGAGGAGATCACGCGGTTTGACCGCTGTCCGGCCGATCTTGATGAAGCCCTGCTCAGCGGCGGGTACCCGCGCATCTTCGATCGCGACCTCGATCCTTCGCGCTGGCTCCGGTCCTATGCTGCCACCTATCTCGAGCGGGATGTGCGGTCAATCAGCAACGTCGGCGATCTCACGGCGTTCCAACGCTTCCTCGGACTTTGCGCCGGCAGGGCGGGCCAGTTGGTGAACTACTCGTCGCTGGCCGACGACTGCGGCATCTCGCAGCCCACGGCCAAAGCGTGGCTGAGCGTTCTGGAAGCCAGCTTCGTTGCATTCCGGCTTCCGGCGTTCCACAGCAACCTGCGGAAGCGGCTCGTCAAGATGCCGAAGCTCCATTTCTACGATTCCGGTCTGGTGTGCTGGCTCCTGGGTATCCGCGAACCGGAGCAGTTGCGTTCGCATCCGCTACGCGGCGCCATCTTCGAGAGTTGGGTGATTTCGGAAATCGTGAAGCACCGGACGAACCGGGGGGAGACGCGGGGCCTGTCGTTCTACCGCGACCGCAACGGCGCCGAGGTCGATCTGGTGATCGAGCACCCGGGGGGCCTGACCCTCGTGGAGGCGAAGGCGGCCCAGACCCCGACATCCACCCTGTTCCGCGGAGCCCTGCGCGTGCAGGGGCATTTCAGGGCGAAGACGCCGATTCCCGAGGTCGTCGTGGTGTACGGCGGAGACGCGTTTCAGGCGCGGAGCGCCGGCCGGCTGATCCCCTGGCGGCGGGTGGAGGAAGCGGCGTTCAGCTGATCATCGCAATGCAGCGCCCCGGCCCGTGAACGCCAGTCACGACGGTGCGGCCGATGTCCGCCGACTTGCTGGGGCCGGAGTGCAGGCCCACTGCAGCCGGCAGGTCCTTTTGCAGCTCCGCCAGCGCATCCTCCAGCCGGGCGAAAACGCGGGTCTCGGGTATCCACACGACGTGAACCGGCGGCAGTAGCTGCACCGCTCGTGCGCCGGTGGAGGGCAGGATCAGGCTCCCGGAGTCCGCCGCCACGCCCCAAGCCACGGAGACGCCGGCGCCCGCCTGCGCTGCCGCGACCTCCGGCAACTGTGGCCGCCTGTCCGCAGGCACCTCCGGCCCAACAGCGACTCCCGCCACCGCGGGCTCCAGCCGACGCAGGAATTCAGTCAGCCACTTGCCCGGCGGGTGCTTCGGATCGGCCTCCACGACTTCCCCACCACTGCTTGTGAAACGTTTCACAAATGCGGCCAGCGGGCCGCCCGGCGGCGGGGCAGCGGCTCGCGGGGCGTCTGGCGGATCGCCCGCTGGCCCCGGGTCCGGAGGATCGCCCGCTCCCGGACCGCCCAGCGCGCCGGGATGGGGCAGCCGTTTCCGGCTCGCGGTCGCCTGCGCGACACGTCCGAGTATCCGCTCGCGGGAACTCACTCGATTCCCTCGCGCCAGAGTTCCCGGAACGTGCGGCTGCTCGCCTTGGGCAGCGCGCGTTCGTCCGCCCACTCGCGCAGCATCGGCAGCGCCCGCGCCGCAGCCGTTCCGCCCAGCTTCGACCCGATCCTGCCCGCCATCCGGTACAGCCCCGGACGCGTCGCCACACCCGCCAGCCCCTTCAGCGCCGCGCGTTCCTTCCACGGCGTGAGCCCTTCCTCCTGCGCCTCGCGGCGCCATTCGAGCAGCAGTTCCGGGATCGGAATGCGCACCGGACACGCGTCTTCGCAGGCACCGCAGAGCGACGACGCGAAGGGCAGCGGCATGGACTCGTGCAGGCCGAGCAGGCCCGGGTCGAGCACCGAACCGATCGGTCCCGAATAGACGTATCCGTAGGCGTGGCCACCGGTCTGACGGTACACCGGACAGGCGTTCAGGCACGCTCCGCAGCGTACGCACCGCAGGGCCTCCCAGGCGTGTTCGTGGGCGAGCACATCGGTGCGGCCGTTGTCCACGAGGACGACGTGCACCGCCTCCGGCCCGTCGTCGTCGGGGTGCGTGGCCGGCCCCTGGATGAGCGACACGAAGCACCCGATCGGCTGGCCGGTCGCCGCGCGGGCGGTGAGCTGCAGGAAGCCGGCGAGGTCGGTCATGCGGGGGAGCAGCTTTTCGATTCCGATCACGGCGACGTGCACGCGCGGCAGCGAAGTCGTCAGGCGGATGTTCCCCTCGTTTTCGATGAGGGCGACGGTCCCCGTCTCCGCGACGAGGAAGTTGCCGCCGGTGATGCCCATGTCCGCTCGGATGAAGGCGTCGCGGAGCACTCGGCGGGCGGCTCGCGCCAGGGTGTCGGGATCGCCGTCGGGCTCGGTGTCGAGCCTCTCCGCGAACAGCTTCTGCACCTGCTCGAGGCTCTTGTGGATGGCGGGTCCCAGGATGTGACTGGGCTCCTCTTCCAGGAGCTGCAGGATGTACTCGCCGAGGTCCGTCTCGTAGACGTCGATCGCCGCCTCTTCCAGCGCCGGGTTCAGGTCGATCTCCTCGGTGACCATGCTCTTGCCCTTGACCACGCTCGTCACGAAGTACCGGTTCGCAAGATCCTCCACGATCCGGCGGGCTTCCGCGGCGTCCGCCGCCCAGTGCACCTCGGCGCCGTTGGCCTGGAGCCGCGCTTCCGCCTCTTCGAGGTAGCGATCCAGGTGCGTCAGCGTGTGGCTCTTCACGCCCTCCGCCCAGCGCCGCCAGGCGTCGGCGTCCACCTCCGCATAGCCCTGGATCCGCTTTTGGTCGAATGCGATGGTCGCGCCCGTGACCGCGTCGCGCACGCCCGGATCGTCGCGAATGATCTCGCGGGAACGCGACGGGTAGTCCTTGATCCCGGTGTCCACGGTCAGCGCGCTCCGTGCGGCCGGGCCGCTGCGGCGGGCACGCGGGCATCCCCGGTCACACCGCGCCAGAGCGCGGTCGCCAGATGCACGAATTCGATTCCGGCACCGCGCGCCCGGTTGCGGCCGTCAAGGTGGAGCATGCACCCGCCGTCGCCCGACACCACCCAGTCCACCTCGGGCAGGGTGTCGAGCTTGCGGTCCGCCATCGCCGCGGACACCGCGGTCATCTTCACCGAGAACAGGCCGCCGAAGCCGCAGCACTCGTCCTGCGCCTCCCAGGACACGACCTCCGCGCCGGCCCCTTCGAGGAGCGTCGCCGGTTCCGTTTCCAGGCGCAGTTCGCGCAGCGCGTGGCACCCCTGGTGGACAGCCACCCTGCGGCCCGCGAGGCCGTCGCCCAGCCTGGTGACGCCCAGCCGGTGCACGATGAGCTCGGCGAGGTCCCAGGTACGGTCGGCGAGCGCCGTCGCCGCAACGGTGTCCGCCCCGGCTCCGTCGGCCGTGCGCGCGCCATCCCGGAAGAGCCGCGGGTAGAACTTCTTGACCATCGTCGCACAGGAGCCGCTGGGGAGGACGACGGCATCCGCGGCGCCCGCGTCGTCGCCCGTGCCCGCGTCGCCCGCGAATACTCCGAGCGCATGTTCCGCCATGCGGCGGGCCTCATCGTGCCGTCCCGCGTTGTAGGCGGGCTGGCCGCAACAGGTCTGGGCCGCCGGGAACGATACCTCGCACCCGAGATGGCGTAGCAGCCGCACGGTGTCGGCCGCCGCTTCCGCGAAGTAGTGGTCGGCCAGGCAGGTAACGAAGAGAGCGACGTTCATCGGGGGAAGCTAGCAGTCCGTGGATAAAGCCGCCCGAGCACTGAGAGCGCCACTCACCACGCGGCGACCAGCACGACCGCGGCGGCGGCGAGGAGCGCGATCCCGACGGGCTTGCGGAGGCTCGCGCCGATGGGCAGGGCCGTCTCCGCGACCATCACCGCCATGAGCAGGCCCATCCAGACCAGGTCGATCATGCCCACGACGAGCGCGAGCGCCATGAGCGCCCAGCAGCACCCCACGCAGTGCAGTCCGTGCCCGAAACCCAGCCGCACGTGACCGACCGGACCCTTCCGCCAGTGCGCAAGGAGGTAGCCGGCGGGCGAGCGGCAGTGGGCGAGGCAGGCTTCCTTGAGCCGCGTGAACTGGAATCCGCCGGCGAAGCACAGCGCCGCGGCCGAAGCGACGGGCGCGTCGAGTCCGGTCGGGACCGGAATGTTCAGCTGCAGGAGGGCCAGGTGGAGCCCCGCAGCGGACGCGCTGAACCCGGCCCACGCTGCCGCGTATCCGCCCGCGAAGGGACCGGCGGAGGAGAGAGGGCTGGCGTCGGCAATGCGACTCAGCGCGCGGAGCCAGGGGAACACCACCGGCGCCATCATGACGCCGGTCATGGCCAGCCACATGAGCAGGACGCGCGGATAGTCCGGCGGGTAGTCCACCCCGGTCAATCTCCACCCGTCCAGCGGAAGCGCGACCAGAGGCCGTGCGTGCCGGCGTTGGCGATCACGATCTCGCCGTCGTCATACCGCGTCGAACCCTGCGCGATCACCTGCGTGGAGTCGTGGATCTTGTTGTAGATGTTCTCGAACGTGACCGGCCTGTCCCGGTTCCAGCCCCGAATCGCCTCGACGGCTCCGGTCAGCAACCCGGCCACGGTTACCGATTTGCGCCCGGGATCGTCCTCGATGCGCACAGGCGCGGCACGCGCCGGCAGCGGCTCGGCCACGAAGCGGGCGAGCACCTCCCACGGGCCCCCGCGCGCACCGGTGATGATCTCCTCGACGGCCCTGCGCTGGTCCTCCGTGGCCTGGTCGGAGACGATGATCAACTGCTTCCATCCTCCGTCGACCATGATCTGGGGCGTTTCGTAGACCACCACGGCATCGACGCCGGCCAGGTCGACCGGAACGGGCTGGCCGGCGGCGGCGGCCGAGTCGTCAGGGTCGGCGCCATTTGACCGTGCAATCCGTCCCGCCTCGAAGCGGATCGCCCAGAAGCCCTTGCAGACATTGTGGGTGCACTTCTGACTGAAGTGGATGTGGCCGGGGCAGATGGCCGTGCAGTTGCAGTTCTCGAACAGCAGGCCCTCGGCCCACCAGTCTCTCATCCGCGCCTCGCTTGGGGGAGCGGCGGAATCAGGGTGAGCGTGCATGACTCAGTGGGTGAGCATGTAGAGCACCACGTTGATCCCTACCGCGTACGCGTTGGGCGAGAACAGGTAGAAGAACTCGTCGTCCTCTCCCTCGCGCTCCCACCCGTCGGCGATGTCCGTGTTGTGTGTCATGATGACCATGAGCCGCCCAGACTCGTCCATGATCCCGTGCATGGTCGGCGTCGCGCTCTCGGCCCCGCGTTCCGATGTTCCCATGCGGCCGCTCCGCCGCCAGTACTGGATCGACGGCACCTGCGGGATGCTGTCGACGGAGTAGAGCGTGTGGAAGAGGACGTGGTCACGGGGCAGCGGGACAATGGGATAGCCGGGCAGGATGCGACTCATCTCCCGCGCCCAGTTCCCCCAGGCATAGTCTCCCCAGAAATCGTCCGCCCACAGGAACCCGCCCTTGAGCAGATAGTCGCGCAGGCGAACCGCCTCGATCTCGGAAAACTCGATCGTCCCGACATCCGACGCGAAGAGGAACGGACAGTCGTAGAGGTCGGAATCGGTGGCCCTGACGACCGCGTGGAACGGGTCGCCCCATTCGTTGCGGGCGATGTTCGCGGTCGTGAGCTGGGAGAGCCGGAGCGGAAGATTGCGGTCGCCGTCGGGATAGTCCGTGTCCCACCCCGTGCCCAGCCATTCCCTGCGGACCGGCTGGTACTGAAGGCGGCAGAAGGTGAATTCGCCGCGCTCCGCCGCCTCGACCGGCTTGCGGATCGGAGCTCGCCGCCTGCGCCCGCCCCACTGCCCCGCGAGAGAGTCGGCGAGCATCAGCATGAGCACGCACAGCAACACCCCCGACCGGGCGCCGCGAGCGGCCACGCTTCCTCCGGCGATTCGCGAGCGTCTCAACGCGGCATGGCATGGTCTCATTACGTTTCAATCCTCGTTACGATGGCCCGGTCTGACAATGAGACGCTCTTCAACGCTCCTGATCATCGTCGCTCTGACCGCCCAGGGCTGCGCGTCCGAAGACGGCATCGGCGTGGGCCCCATCGCCGAGGACGAACTCGTCTGCGACCTCGATCCCGACTACCTGGCCGACGGCGGCGTCGGGCGCGACGGGATCCCCGCGCTGTCCGATCCGCTCCTGGTCCCGATCTCGCCGCCCGTGCCCGAAAACGCCTACGTCCGCGATTTCGACCGGGTGATCGGCGTCCGCGTCGGCGCGGAGTGGATCGCAATCCCGCACAACATCATGTGGCGGCACGAGATCGTGAACTTCACCTCCGGGCTGGACGAGATGTCGGTTACGTACTGCCCCCTGACCGGCACGGCGCTGGCGTTCACGCGGACCGCGACCGGAGGCGCCGAACTCGCGGTGTCCGGTTTCCTGTTCCAGGCCAACCTGGTGATGTACGACAGGAACGAGCCGAACGAGTCCTTCTGGCCGCAGATGTGGGGCGAAGCGCGCTGCGGACCCCGGAAGGGAGCGCGGCTGAAGAGGCTGCCGGTGGTGGAGATGACCATGGCCGGATGGAAGGAACTCCACCCTGAATCGAGGATGGTGGGACTCGGCAGCGGCCTCACCGACTGGCGGCTCTACGTTCGGAATCCCTACGGCGACGACTACGACGACCCCCACAACGCGGACTTTCAGGACTATCCGATCCCGCTTGACGACGACCGGCTGCCCCCGAAGGCGCGCGTGCTCGGGCTGCCCGCAGATGGACCGGGGGCCGCCCCGGTCGCGTTCCCGTTCGCGGCGATGCAGCTTGCCGGCGAGCACGCCGTGTTCGAGACCACGTACGGGGGCGCCCGGGCAATGGTCCTGTGGGACGGTCCGAGACAGGCGGCGATGGCCTATCGGATGGAGATCGACGGACGCGAAGCGACCTTCGAGGCGACGTCGGGCGGCGTGCTCGACCACCTGACCGGTACCGTGTGGGCGGTCGACGGCACTCCCGTCGCGGGCGCGCTGGCCGGAACCGGGCGGAGACTCAGGCCGGTCGCGGAAGCCTACGTCGCGTTCTGGGGCGCGTGGGCCGCGTTTCATCCGGGAACGGTGCTTCCGCTGGGGACGGGCGGCTGACGGCGCGGGCGGGTGACCGGACATCGCGGCTGACAGGCGCTCGCGGCGGGTGCTGCGGTGGGCCATCCCCCGCCGGGTTCAGGACCTCGCCAGCCCCCGCCCGATCTCCTCCGCGGACATGAGCGAGAGCGCGCAGAAGGTGAGCGTGCCGTTGGCGCAGCCGCTCGACACGATGGTCGGGGCGCCCACCACGAAGAGATTGTCGTGGTCGTGGGTGCGGCCCCACCGGTCGACCACGCTGGTCGCGGGATCGTCCCCCATGCGGCATCCGCCACCCGGGTGCTCGAACAGGCGGGAGCTGCGCGTGGTCATCATCGAGCCGCCGGCCGCGCGGGCGAGGTGGTCGAAGCGGCCGAAGATGGTGTCGTGCGTGTGGCCTTCCAGGTCGAGTGTGGTCTGCGCGGCGCGGTAGTCGATGCGCGGCATCGGGTCGCCGAGCGCGTTGTGGTTGGCGTTGTCGAGGGTGAGGCGGCTCTCGCGGTCGGGCAGAACGTCGTAGTAGGAGCGGATGCGGGCGGTTGCGCCGGAATCGGCGCGCTCACGCCAGTCTGCCATGATCTCGTCTCCCCACAGGAGGCGGCCGTCGCCGCTGCGGATACGCGGGGCTCGTCCGGCATCCGACTCCCACAGCCGAATGTCGTGTCGCACATAGCGGTCGAGCGGCCCCGGACTCGCGAAGCGGTGGGAAAGCAGGCTGTTGTTGGCGAAGATGCCGGGGTAGAGGCGCATCGGGAGGTCGATGAAGCCGCTCACGTACCAGTGCCCGGTCATGTAGCGGCCGACGTTGCCCGTGCGGTTGGCGAGTCCGTCGGGGAAGCGGCTGTTGGCCGACAGCAGGAGCAGGTGCGGGCTCCAGGCGTGTCCCCCGGCCAGCACGAACGTGCCGGCGCGGAACTCGACGGGGGTGTCCGGGGCGTCGCGGTTCACCGCCTCGGCGGCGGCGATGCGGTCGGTGCCGGGCTCGAGGGTCAGGCGGCGGACGAGCGTGCGGGTGACGAGGTCGATCCGGCCTGCGGTGAGGAGTTGGTCGAAGGCGAAGTCGGGGGTGTACTTGGCGCCGGTGGGGCAGACGGCGCAGGTGTCGCAGCGCTGGCAGACGTTGCGCCCCTTGTACGGCACAGTGTTGCGCGCCCAGGGCTGGGTCCAGAAGGGGACTTCGGCGGCGTCCGTCCAGTCGCGCATGCGTGCGAGGTTGTACGACAGCGGGAGCGGGGGCATGGGGTACGGCTTCGACCGCGGGTCGCAGTCGGGAGGTCCCTGTTCGCCCGCCGCGCCGATGCGCTCCTCGGCCTCCTGGTAGTACGACTCCAGGTCGTCGAAGCTGATGGGCCAGTCGAAGCCGACGCCATAGAGGGACCGGACGCGGAAGTCTTCCGGGGAGTAGCGCGGGATCGCCCCGCCCCAGTGCATGGCCGAACCGCCCACGACCATCTGGCGGTACATCTCGCCCGAGCCCGTCTGGTCGGGGATGTGGTCGTTCGGGTAGGGGTTCTCGCCGTAGGCCAGCATGCGCGCGCGGGTGTTGGTGCGCTCGGCGAGGGAGGCGGTGCGCTGGCCGGCCTCGACGATGGTGATGGAGGCGTTGGTGCGCTCGGCGAGGCGTTCCGCGACCATGGCCGCGGTGATCCCGGCACCGATGATGCAGACGTCGCTCTCGATGACGCGGCTCACGGGGCGGCTCATGGGGCGGCTCGCGGGGCGGCTCATGGGGCGGCTCCGAGCGCGGCTCCGAGCGCGGCGGGTTCGGCGGCCGCCCCGTCGAGTCCGCGGCACTGCTGCCTTGCGATGGTCCGGCGGTAGCACAGGTCGGTGGCTGCCGGCGAGGCGAAGAAGTGCGCCATGAGGGCCACGGCGATGTGATTCGCGTTCGCCGGCGCGCCGAGGCCGGGTCCGGCCTGTCCGACGCCGCGCGCCAGCAGTTTCCTGCGGCCGGCGACGTCGAGGTCGGCGAGGGGCGTCCGGTGGCGGGCGTGGCATTCCTTCTCGAGGCCCTGAAGCTGCGCCGTCCATCCCGGCCGCGGATCCGGGCCCGAGTAGCGGGTTTCGGGCACGAGGTAGGGGTGGGCCAGTTCGGCAACCGGTTCCAGCCCGTCCGACCACCGTTCGAAGGCGGTCACGGCACGCTCGCGGCCATCGGCGCCGAGCTCGGCGGGGAGGACGGCTTCGGCGACGGCGCGGAGGGTGTGGGCCAGGCGAGGTGCGGGTTCGCCGCCCGGTCCCACCGTCTGCGCGGCGCCCGGGTCGTCCGCGCCCCTGGTGCTGTCTCCGTCGGGCGCGCAACCCGTTGCTGAGACCGCGGCCACCGTCGCCACCGACTGCTTCAGGAAGGACCTGCGTGTCTCCGGCATTGCGCCCGCCTCGTCGCGATAGGCTGGAATACGACCCGCGTTGTCAGGGTCGCCATTCTAACCCTGGACGGCTCAGTCAAGCCAGGCGCCCCAGCAATTCGCCGTCGACGTCGCGGTCCTGTCACCTGAAGCGCGTGCAATCATTGTTGGAAAACTCCGTAGGTCATACTGTGGTGTCGTGCTGACCAGGCAATCGAACCAAGGCGTCCAATGCTCGCGTCGAGTCTGACTTCGCTCAGCGACGACACACGATGTCTTGCCGTGAGCATCCTTCTTGCGGTCGCTTCTGCAGGTGCGCACGGGAGTGCGTTGGCAGGCCAGGATACAGGTCCCACGACCGGCAGCATCCTCGGCTCGGTCTTCGATAGTACGACCTCCGCTCCGCTGGCGAACGCCCGGGTGGCCATCTTCGGGACGGGCCTGGTCACCGAGTCGAACGAGCAGGGGCAGTTCAGGCTCGATGGCGTACCGGTGGGAGAACGCAGTGTGGTGTACTTTCACCAGCGCCTGGCAATGCTGGGCCTCGGAGCGACACCGGTCCGGGTGCTCGTGGAGAGTGAATCCGCCTCGCGTGTGACCCTTGCCGTTCCCTCTCGGTCCACCATTCTGTCTGGCTGGTGTTCAGCGGAGCCCGAAGAAGGCCCGACCTCCGTCGGGGGCATCGTGACCGACGCCTTGACAGGTGTGCCGCTGCCGCAGGCAAGAGTCCGGGCTCTCGGCAGCCGCACGGGCATCCTGCAACGGCGGCGCTTGGTTCGTGAAGTCAGGACGGAGGCTTCGGGCGAGTTCCGGCTCTGCAATCTGGACGCGTCGGAGCCGCTCACGGTCACGGTTGCGTTCGGCAACAACGACGCGACGCCTGTACGGATCGCCGGCCCGGGTTCACATATTCTGGACTTTGCAATCGACATCTCGGACCCCGTGACCATTACCGGTTCCGTGTTCGACTACGCTACGAGGGCGCCTGTCCCGGGAGCCCATGTTCAACTGGTCGGATCCGGCCACTCCGAACTCACGGATTCACGCGGAATGTTCGGTTTCACCGATGTACCGCCAGGCAAACAGATCATCGAAACCAGTCTGCTGGGCTACGCCCCGCGCGTCGATTCGCTGACCGTTTTCAGCAACGAGGCTCTCGGACTTGAGATCGAGCTTGCCACCGAAGCCATCGCCCTGGAGCCGCTGGTGGTCGTCGGCCGGAGGAAGGAGCCGGTCTTTACGACGCCGGGAACCCGTTTTTCGGGGCTGACGGAAGCGCAGGTGGATTCGATCGCGCACCGGGTGATGGACTTCGCCGGAATTGCGCGAACGGCCCGCGCGCCGGGGGTATCGGTTTTCGAGACCATTTCCAGGGACGGCACGGAGATGCTGTGTATCGAGATGAGTCGGGCTTTGGGCAGCAGTAGTCCCAATAGCTGCAACATGGTCCATGTCCTGGTCAACGATGCGGTGGTCGCGAACCCCCAGGTGTTCCTCCAGTACATGAATCCGCAGGACGTGCGCAGGATTCAGTTCATAACGCCGATCGAGGCCGGCGTCCTCTACGGAGCCCGCGGTGCCGCCGGAGTGTTGCTAATCTATACCCGGTAGGATGGTCTGGCCGCTGCAGGACCGCGAGACTACGATCACCTGACCCCGCCACCTGGCGCCTGGACCGACATCCGGAGGAAACCATGAAGTCATTGAACCGCCGACGCTTCCTGAGCACGACGGCCGCCGCCGGGCTCGCCGCGCTGCCCGCCACCCGTGGCCTCGCCGGCTACTCGGGTGCCGGCGAGTCGAAGTCCGCGCCCGGCGATTCGCCGCAGGCCACGGGCCGTTCCAATGACGACCCGCTCGGCATCCGCGGCAGCTTCCCCGTCACCGAGGAACAGGCCTACCTCAACACGGCCTCGGTGGGCCCGCTGTCCACTCCCGTCCGGAACGCCCTGCGGGATTACGCCGACGGGAAGATGTATCGCCGCGACACGTCGTCCGGGCGGGAAGCGATCGCGAGCGCCCGGTCGCGCTTCGCCCGTCTCTTCGGGACGGAGGAGGACGAGATCGCGTTCCTGTATGCGACCAGCGGGGCCGAGAACATCATCGCGAGCGCTCTGGACTGGCGGGCGGGCGACAACGTGGTGGTGGACGAACTGCATTTCGTGACGACCTTTGTCCTGTACCGGGAACTCGAGCGCCGCCACGCGATCGAACTGCGGATCATCCCTTCGCGCGAGGGCGTGGTTTCGGTCGACGACTTTGCCGAGCACACCGACCGGCGCACCCGCCTGATCAGCGTGGCCTGGGTATCGAACCGGAACGGCTTCCGCTACGACCTTCCTCCGCTGGCCGACCTCGCCCATGCGCACGGCGCCTACCTCTACGCCGACGCGATCCAGGCGTGGGGCACCTTCCCCACCAACCTGCACGACGAAAAGGTCGACTTCGCCTGCGGCAACGGCTACAAGTGGCTGCACGCCGACTTCGGCTGCGCGCCGTTCTATGTGCGCGCCGAGCACCTGGAGTGGATGACGGCCGACCGCTTCGGCCATCGCCAGGTTGCCGAGACGCTGCCGGGCCACCGGTTTCGGCTCAAGACCAGCGCCGAAAAGCTCGAGTACGCGAACCCCGCCTACGGACCGGTGGCCGCCATGGACACGGCGCTGGAATTCCTGGAAGGTGTGGGGATGGACCGCATCGCCGGGCACACACACGCATTGGCCGGCAGGCTGCGCCAGGGCGCCGAAGCGCTGGGGATGAAGATGTTCACTCCGCCGCGCAATCCGTCCGCCATCGTCAGCTTCTACCACGGGCTGGACCCCGAGCGGCTGTCAGCGGCTCTCGCCGACGACGGAGTGGCAATAACCTTCCAGGAGGACGGAAGGCTGCTCCGCGCGGCGGTGGGAATGTTCAACAACGAGAGCGACGTGGACCGTCTGCTCGGGGTGCTGGCGGGGATGGTGTAGCGCACCAGTGCCCGACTGATCGGCGCGCCCCGCATGCTCCTCGAGACCCCCTTCCACTCGCGCACCGCCCCCCTTTGCCGCAGCCGCCGCTGGCGCAACTGGTCCGGGTATGCCGCCGCGCTGAGCTACGAGCCGGGCCACGAATACGAGTACTACGCGGTGCGCAGCGGGGCGGCGCTGTTCGACGTCTCGCCGCTGCGCAAGTACGAGGTCACCGGCGCCGACGCGGCGGCGCTGCTGGACCGCGTGGTGACGCGCAACGTTTTTTGTTGCGCGGACGGGCGGGTGCTCTACACGCCCTGGTGCGACGAGGCCGGGAAGATGATCGACGACGGGACCGTGCAACGCGTGAGCGCCGACACGTTCCGCATCACGTCGGCCGACCCGTGCCTGCGCTGGCTCCAGGACTGCGCGCTGGGGATGGACGCGGATGTACGCGACATCACGCTCGACATTGCCGCGCTGGCGCTGCAGGGTCCCACCTCGCGGGACATCCTGGCGCGGGTGGTGACGGGCACGGACATCGCCGCGCTCCCGTTTTTCGGGCTGACCGAGGGCCACATCGGCGCGGCCCCGGTCACGATCACCCGCACCGGGTACACCGGCGACCTGGGCTACGAGATCTGGATGCGCCCGGGCGATGCAATGCCGGTCTGGGACGCGCTGGCCGAGGTGGGCCGCGGCCATGGTCTGGCCCCGGCCGGCCTCGACGCGCTCGACGTGGCGCGCATCGAGGCGGGGCTGCTGCTCAAGGACGTGGACTACGTCTCCGCGTGGACCGCCCTGATCGAGTCGCGCAAGTCGTCGCCGTACGAGGCGGGGCTGGGGTGGGCGGTGCAGCCGCGCCCAGGTCGCGAATTCCTGGGGAGCAGGGCGCTCGCGCGGGAGGCGGCAGCGCCCTCGGACTGGGCCTTCGCAGGCCTCGAGGTCGACTGGCCGCACATCGAGAAGCGCTTCGCGGCGGTCGGGCTGCCGCCGCTGGTGGCCGGACGGGCGTCCCGCGACGCCGTGCCGATCTACGCGCGGGGGCGCCGGGCCGTGGGCGGGCGCCGGGCCGCGGGCGGGCAGATTGGCTACGTCACGAGTTCCACCTTCTCGCCGATCCTCAAGAAGTACATCGCGCTCGCCACGATCCGCCGCGAATTCGCACATCCCGGCCGCCGCGTCACCTTCGAGCTGACGGTGGAGTTCGTGCGCCACACCGTGCCTGCCCGGGTCGTGAAGACCCCGTTCTTCGACCCGGCCCGAAAGCGGAGCTGACCTCGTGAGCGCCGCGTCCCCGGTGGCCCGCAAGTACGACGTGATCGTCATCGGCGGCGGGCACAACGGGCTCGTCCATGCCGCCTACCTCGCGCGCGCCGGACTCGACGTCTGCGTCCTCGAGGCCCGCCCGCTGGTCGGCGGCGCCACCGTGACCGAGGAGATCTTCCCGGGCTTCCGCTACAGCGTCTTCTCGTACGTCGTCAGCCTGATGCGCCCCGACATCATCCGCGAGCTGGACCTCCCCCGGCACGGGCTCGCCATCCTGCCGCTCGAAAGCACACTCACCCCGCTGCCGGACGGCGACCGCCTCTACCGCGACGCAGACCACCACCGCACCTGGCGCGAAATCGCCCGCTTCTCCATCCGCGACGCCGAGGCCTACGACGACTACGGCCGGTCGCTCTTCTTCATGGCGCGCGCAGTCAAGTACCTGCTGGACATCGTGCCGCCCGATCCGGTCCGGCTCGCCCCCCGCGACATCTCGGGCATGCTCCGCCTCGCCCGCCACTTTCTGGCCCTCGAGCCCGACCAGCTGCACCTCCTCGCCAAGCTGATGACGATGAGCGCGGCCGACTTCCTCGAAGAGTGGTTCGAGACCGACGTGCTCAAGGCCACGCTGTCCGCGAGCGGGATCATCGGCACCTTCCTGGGACCGCGCTCGCCCGGCACCGCGTACGTCCTGCTGCACCACTACATGGGCGAAATCGACGGACACTTCCGCGCCTGGGGATTCGCAAAAGGGGGCACAGGAGCCGTGGCCAACGCGATCGCTTCGGCCGCGCGCGCGGCGGGCGCCGAGATCCGCACGGACGCACCGGTCGCACGGCTGCTGGTGAAGAACGGGCGTGTCCATGGCGTGGCGCTCGCCAACGGCGACGAGTTGCACGCCAAAGCCGTCTCGTCCAGCCTCGACCCGCACCGCACCTTCCTTGATCTGGTCGACGAGGGCGAACTCCCGGACGACCTCGTCAGCGGCGTGCGCAGCTACCGTTTCCGCGGCTCGTCGGGAAAGGTGAACCTGGCGCTCGACGCCGATCCCGACTTCAGCTGCATGCCCGGCCACGGTCCCCACCTGCGCGGCGCCGTTTCGATCAGCCCGTCCATCGACTACCTCGAACGCGCCTACGACGACGCCAAATACGGCGACTTCTCGCGCGAACCCTACATCGACATCGTGATCCCCTCGGCGATCGATCCAGCCATGGCGCCGCCCGGCAAGCACGTCATGTCGTGCTTCGTGCAGTACGCTCCCTACGAGCTGCGCGACGGCACCTGGGACGACAGGCGCGAGGCCTTCGGCGACACGGTCGTCGACACGCTGGCCCGCTACATCCCCAACCTGAAGGACATCATCCTGCACCGTCAGGTCGTCACGCCGCTCGACATCGAGCGCACCACCGGCCTCACCCAGGGCAACATCTTCCAGGGCGAACTGACGCCGTCGCAGCTCTTCTTCCTGCGTCCGGTCGCCGGGTACGCGAAGTACCGGACGCCGATTCGCGGCTACTACCAGTGCGGATCGGGAACGCACCCGGGCGGCGGGATCATGGGCGCCCCGGGCAAGCTGGCAGCGGGCCGGGTGATGGCGGACCTGGGCAGGCGGTCCGGCGGAAGGAGGGGGAGGTGAAGCAGTACGACGCGGTCATTGTGGGCGGCGGTCACAACGCACTGGTGACGGCCGCACTGCTCGCCTGCGAGAGGTGGAAGGTCCTCGTGCTGGAACGCCGCAAGGTCCTTGGGGGCGCGGCCGCGACGGCGGAAGTCCTCCCCGGCTGCGCCGTCAACGTGGCCGCGCAGGACGCCGGACTCTTCCCGGCAGGGCTCGGCGCCGACCTCGGTCTCGGCGCCCACGGGCTGGAGTGGGTGCGACCGCCCGCAGTCGCGACCTCGCTGCTCGGCGGAGGGGACGCGCTCACGCTGTGGCGGAACCCGACCAGGACGCGCGACGAGATCGCCCGCCACAGCCGGTGGGACGCGTCGCGCTTCGCCGACTGGGCCGACCATCTGCGCACCATGGCGCGCGTCCTGCGCGTCGCCCTCGACCACCCGGCCCCCGCCCTGCACGACCTCACGCGCAGGGAGCGTGTCCGCCTGCTGCGCCCGCTGGCCCGGGCCGCACGGCTCGGAAGGCGCACCGTTGTGGAGTTGCTGCGCGTGGCGCCGCTCCCGGCCCGCGACCTCCTTGACGACTGGTTCCAGAGCGACGCGCTCAAGGGAATGCTCGGCACCACCGCCCTGCCCGGCGCCGGTCAGGGTCCCAGCGCGATGGGCGGCGCCTTCCGCATGATCTACCACGCCGCCGGCGGCGATGCCCACGGCTTCCGCTCGTCGGCGTTCGTGAAGGGCGGCATCGGCGCGCTTTCCGCCGCGCTGGCCGCGGCGGCGCGCACGCACGGGGCGGAGATTCGCACACAAGCCGAGGTCGGGCGCATTCTTGTCGAGGACGGCACCGCCACCGGGGTGGCGCTGGCCGACGGCGAAGAGATCCCGGCCGGCTGCGTGGTTTCGGGCGCCGACCCCCGCCGCACCTTCTTCGGCCTGGTGGGCGCGCCGCGGCTCGGCCCCGAGTTCAACCGCAAGGTGGGCAACATCCGGATGCGCGGGACCACTGCGGTCCTGCACCTGCTGCTCGACGGGCTTCCGCCGCTCCAGGACGCGGAGCGGCGTCTCGCCGGCCACACCGTGGTCGCGCCCGACCTCGACTACCTCGAGCGCGCGAGCGACGCCGCCAAGTACGGCCGGCCTTCCGCCCGTCCCCATCTGGACATTGTGATGCCCACCCTGCACGACTCCACTCTCGCGCCCGCCGGCCGCCACCTGGCCTCGATCCAAGTGCGCTGCGCGCCGTACCACCTGCGCGAGGCCAGCTGGCGGGACCATGCGACCCGCGACGCCCTGCTCGCCAGCGTTCTGAACGTCCTCGACGAGTTCCTTCCCGGCACGCGCGACCGCATCGTCGATCACCGCCTGGTCACCCCGCTCGACCTGGAGCGCGACATCGGACTCACATGCGGCGACGAATACCATGGCCGGATGGGACTCGATCAGCTCCTCTTCATGCGTCCGATCGCGGGATGGGCGCGGTACCGGACGCCGGTCGAGGGGCTCTTCCTGTGCGGCTCGGGGTGCCATCCGGGCGGGGGCGTGACAGGAGGACCGGGCCGCCATGCCGCAGGCGAGATCTTGCGCGAACGGAGGCCGGTGGCGCGATTGAGCGGACGCTCGTGAAAATGTTCACAATGTCCTCAACCCCCAAGGAGACACCCATGACGCCCACCTTCGACATGGCTCGGATCCAGCGCGGAGCCCGGCTTCGCCGCTCGCCGTACTTCGACGCCACCCTGCGGGCCGGCTGCCAGAGCTACACGGTCTATAACCACATGTTTCTGCCCACGCGGTACGACGATCTGCACGCCGAGTACGAGAAGCTGCTGACCGGGGTCACGGTGTGGGACGTGAGCGTGGAACGGCAGGTGGAGATCACCGGGCCGGACGCGTTCGCGTTCACGAACATGCTGACGCCGCGCGACCTGTCGAAGTGTGCCGTCGGGCAGGGCAAGTACGTGCTGATCACGGCCGATGACGGGGGCATCGTGAACGATCCGGTCCTGCTGCGGCTGGGCGAGAACCACTTCTGGCTGGCGCTGGCGGACAGCGACGTGCTGCTGTGGGCGAAGGGCGTGGCGCTGAATTCGGGGCTGGACGTGCGGCTGTGCGAGCCGGATGTGTCGCCGATGCAGGTGCAGGGGCCGAAGTCGAAGGAGGTCGTGCGCCGGCTGTTCGGGGACGGGGTGCTTGGGCTGCGCTACTACTGGTTCCTGGAGACCGACCTGGACGGTATCCCGGTGGTGGTGACGCGCACCGGGTGGAGCGGCGAGGTCGGCTTTGAGATCTACCTGCGTGACGGCAGCCGGGGTGTCGAGCTGTGGGACCGCGTGATGGAAGCGGGCGCCGATCTGGGCATTGCGCCGACCGGTCCGTCCGACATCCGGCGGATCGAGGCCGGCATCCTGAACTACGGGATCGACATGACGCTGGACACCAATCCGTACGAAGTGGGACTGGGGTGGCAGGTCGACGTCGACCAGGAATGCGACTTCATCGGGCGCGAGGCGCTGGCCCGGATCGCTGAAGAGGGACCGCAGCGGCGGCTGGCGGGCGTCGAGATCGCCGGCGCGCCGCTCGACCTGAACATGACGCGGTGGCCGGTGTCGGCGGCGGGATCGGGGGACGCCAGCGGCGAGGCCGGGGCGGGCGGCGAGGCCGGCACGGGCGGCGAGGCTGGCGCGGGCGGCGAGGCGATCGGTTCCGTGACTTCGGCAGTGTGGTCGCCCCGGCTGGAGCGCAATATCGGCTACGCGATGGTGCCGACGGCATTCGCGGAGATGAGGACGCGGCTGCGGGTTGCCACGCCGGACGGGGAGCGGGAGGCCAGGGTCGTGCGCCGGCCCTTCGTCGACCCGGACAAGGACATTCCGAGGTCGTAGCAGCAGAGAGGACACGACGACCGATGGCGCCTCAGCCCGGGCAGGCTCGCAACAGGCTTCGTTACGCGGCCAACGAGAACCCGCCACGACCGGTATCGCTGATTATCGGACTGCAGGTTGCGGTCCTCGTGTGCATTCCCGTCGTCATCGTCACCACCATCCTGGCGCGCGTGGCGGGCCAGAGCGACGCCTACCTGTCCTGGGCGATCTTCGCGAGCATGGTGATCGGGGGAGCCGTCACCGTGATCCAGGCGAAGCGGCTGGGCGGCATCGGCGCCGGCAACCTGATCGTGATGGGCACGTCCGGCGTCTCGATCGGGGTCGCGGCGCTCGCGCTGACCATGGGTGGACCGCCCCTGCTCGCGACACTGGTCGTGGCTTCGGCGCTGTGCCAGTTCGTCCTCGGTGCGCGCCTCGTCCTCCTCCGGCGGATCATTACGCCGCTCGTGTCGGGAACCCTGCTGGCGCTCGTCTCGGTGACGGTCATGCCACTGGGCTTTGCCATGCTGACGCGCGTGCCCGACGGCGCATCGGCGGCCGCGGCTCCCATGATCGCCGCGGTCACCATCGTGGCGGTCGTCGCGCTGATGCTGCGGGCCCCGCGGAAGGTGCGCGCCTGGACACCGGTGATCGGCGTCGCCACGGGTTGCGCGACGGCCGCCCTCTTCCGGGTTCTCGACTTCGGCCCGGTGGCCGCCGCGCGCTGGTTCGGCCTCCCGGCGATGCCTCCGCCGGGGCTGGACCTGGCCTTCGATTCCCGTTTCTGGGTGCTGCTTCCCGGCTTCCTCTTCGTCACCTTCGTGATCACGATCAGGCAGGTCGGCGATGCCGTGCGGATTCAGCGCCTGTCCCGGCGGGAACCGAAGGCCATCGACTTCCGGCGGGTCGAGGGAGCCGTGACCGCCTGCGGCGTGGGTACGCTCCTGTCCGGGCTCGCGGGAGTACTGCCCCCCTGGTCGTACGCAGCCGGCAACACGCTCGCAAAGGGACCCGGCGTGGCCAGCCGGCAGGTCGGCGTCTACATCGGCGCCTTTCTCATCGCGCTGGCTTTCGTGCCGAAGATCCACGCGCTGCTCGTGTCGATTCCCGCCCCGGTGCTGGGAGCCTACGTGATCGTCATCTTCGGAATGACCCTCACGCAGGGAATGCGGGTGGTGCTGCAGGAAGGCACGGGGCAGCGAAGCCTGCTCATCGCGGGCCTTTCGTTCTGGATCGGCGCGGGCATCCAGTTCCGGGCCATATTCCCCGACCTGCTCGGCACGCCGACCGGCCGCCTGCTTGCCAACGGACTCACCGCCGGCGGGCTTTCCGTGATCCTCCTGAGCCTGTTCGTCGAGTTCACCGGCCCTCGCCGCCGCCGAATCGACGTGCCCCTGAGGCAGGAGAGCCTCCCCGAACTCGACCGGTTCCTGGTGGACTTCGCCTCGAAGTACGGCTGGGGCGGCAGCGCGAGCGAGCGTCTTCGCGCCGCATCGGAGGAGGCGCTGCTGAGCCTCCTGCGGCAGGAGGAGGGGGACCGCGTCGACGCCTCCGGGCAGCGCCGCCTGCGCGTGGTCGCCATGAACACCCGCGACGGCGCCGTGCTGGAGTTCACCGCGGCCACCCGTACCGGCAACCTCGAGAACCGGATGATGCTGCTCGGCGACCGGCCCGATCCGACGAGCCGGCGGGACCTCTCGCTGACACTGCTGCGCCACTACGCTGCGTCCGTGAAGCACCAGGAGTATCACAACGTCGACGTTGTTACCGTGCGCGTGGACAGGGCCTAGAAACGGATCCGCGCCCCCAGTTGTGCCCGCCGCGTGTCCCCCAGACCGCTGCGGATGGTGCCGTCGAAGTTGAAGAGGAGCGACCCTCGCGCGGTGTCCAGCGAGTTGTCCGCGTTGGTGAGGTTGAACACCTCGAAGACCGGCTCCACCGTGCGGCCGTCCCCGATTTCGAACGGCCGCGACAGTTTCACGTCCCAGGTGAAGAACCCGTTGTTGCGGCGCAACGTGTTGCGCTGGAGAATCGTCCCGTCCGGGCAGAGCCGGTCCGAGGGCTGACTGGCCCGCTCTCCGCGCCTGGCGCAGTGCTCCGAAACGGGTGACGCCGACAGATACCGCACGATGTTGCTGAAGGCGACTTCGCCGGGGAGGTCGAACGCCAGGTAGCCCGTGGCCTTGTGCCGCCGGTCCCGGTCGGACCAGCCGTAGTCGGGCGCCAGGTTCGACGCGTCCGCGTAGCGGAACGTGAAGGGGTCACGTTCGTTGTCGTCGTCGGACCGGTCGAACGAGAGGGTGTAGCTGAGGTCGAAGGTGAGGCGCCCTCCCCAGGCGTCGTGACCCCGCAACCCGGCGGTTACGGCGTGGTAGCGCGAGAACGCGGTGCTCTCGACGACCGTCAGCGTGCCGAGCCCGCCCCCGGTCGGGTGCGTGCCGAGCCCGAAGGGCGACCCGAACGCCGCGTCGTTGCGGTTGACGAAGCGGAAGAGATTGTCGCCCCGGGCGTGCTGGTACGAAACGCTGACCGCCACGTCGCCCGGCAGTGCGCGGTCGATCTCGGCTGCGAACGACCACGTGCGCGGCAGCTCCAGGTCCTTGGCCGTCACGTGGATGTCGGGAAGAAACGGCGTTGTCGCAGTGCCGTCGATGAGTTCTCCCATGGCGGGCGGTCCCTGCTGCGGCAGGCCGAAGCTGTTGCGAAGGAAGATCTGCTGGAAGGCGCCGTTGGTGGTCACGCTCTGCGCGAACACGAGGGTCGGGATGCGCGCGTGGTACGCGCCGGCGTTGAGGCGCACCACCGTCCGGCCATCTCCCGCAACATCCCACGCCAGGCCCAGGCGCGGCTGGACGTTGTCGAGGTCGTCGGGGATCGTGCCATCCGACGGGAAACGGGGGTCGCCCAGGTAGCCTGCGAAGAAGGTCGCGTCCGGCTGCACGAAGACACTCGGATGCCAGGTGCCCTCCCAGCGCAGCCCGAGGTTGAGCGTGAGCCGGTCGCTCGGCCGCCAGGTGTCCTGCACGTAGAACGCCAGTTCGTTCACGCCGAAGGCGCCCCTGCCCAGACGGTCCGGCGCCACACCCGGGACCGTGCCGGACTGGAGGTACAGGAGCACCGGCCCCGTGATGGCGGCACCCTCAGGACAGCTTCCCGTGGCGCTGTCCGATCCGTCCGAACACGTGACGTAGCGACTGCCCCGCGTCACGAAGTTGATGAACCCGTCAACGGAGTCGAACACGTAGCGCCCGTTGGCGAACCCGATGAACTGCTGGGTCACCGCAGTCCTGTTGTACTCCACGCCGGCCTTGAGGAGGTGTCTGTCCCGGAGCCAGGACCAGTTGTCCACGACCTGCAAGCGCGTGTCGTAGGCCGGATCGATGGGGAGAAAGTAGGGCAGGCCGATCCGGAAGCCGTCGGCGAAGTCCATCCCGATATCCGGGAACGGACGGCCGCCGAGGGCTGCGAACTGCGGCGTGCCCGGCGGCGTCGCTCCCGGCATCAACGGGCCGTCGTACCAGCGCACCCGGTCCTCCCGCGCCAACTGCACCCTCAGTTCGTGGGACAGCGTACTGCTCAGCAGCGACCGCCAACTCGCGTTGAAGGCGTGCGCCTCATCCGTTTCGACCCCGTTGGCCGACAGCCCCCATGAGTCCACGTCGAAGGTCCCGTTGAGTTGTTCGGACCGGTTGTAGTTGTACTTGAGCGAGACCTGGTTGCGCCCGTCGAGGTGGATGTCCGTCTTGACCAGCAGCGCGCGGGCGTCGTCCGTGCGGGAGATGGGCCCGAATTCGTCCTCGAACAGCCCCGGCCATTGCGAGGTCAGGAAGTCCTGCAGTCTGGCCAGATTCGCCGGGTTGGTCACCAGCCGGTGGGACTGCTTCGTTTCGGTTGCATCCTGCTGGTCGTACGCGACGAAGAAGAAGGCCCGGTCGCGCGCGATGGGGCCGCCGAGCGTGAAGCCGAACTGGTTGCGCAGGAAGTCCGGCTTGCCCGCCTGCGCGGCGACCGGATAGGACGCCGAGACGCCGTCCCACTGCCCGAAGTAGTGGGCGGAGCCCGCAAGCTCGTTGGTGCCCGACTTTGTGATCACATTCACAAACCCGCCCGCCGACCGCCCGAATTCGGCCGTGGCGCCCTGGTTGACCACGACCACCTCCTCGATCGCGTCCTGGCTGAAGGTGAAGGCGGGACGCTGGCCGCCTCGCTGCTCGCCGAAGAAGGGGTTGTTGAAGTCGGCGCCGTCGACGATGAAGTTGTTGAAGATCCCCCGCTGGCCGTTGATGTTGAGTTCGTCGCCGTCGGGCCCCTGCGAGATGGCGACACCCGGCGTGAGCAGCGCGAAATCCAGGTAGTTGCGCCCGTTGTTGGGCAGTCCGTCCACGACTTCTTCGGACAGCCGGGTCGAGCTGGTCACGTCTTCCGGCTGAACCAGGCGCTCGCGGCGCCCTTCGACCGTGATCCCCTCGAGTTCGGCCGGGCTGAACCGCAGCGTCAGGTTGACTTCCTCGCCGACCCTCAGCACCAGGCCGGGTGCGCTCGCCGCCCCGAGCTGGTTGTCGGCCCGGGCAACGACATCATAGGTGCCAAGCGGGAGGAGCGGGCGCACGAAGGCACCGGAAGACGTGGTGCGCACGTTCGTTACGAGTCCCGTTTCGCGGTGCGTCATCCGGACGGCCGCGTCGGCGACGGGTATCCCGGCCGGGTCGACGACCTGCCCGCGAATGACCCCGGTCGATGCCTGGGACTGACCCATGGCGGCATGCGCCGACAGGCCGAGCGCGAGTGCGGCGAAGCCGGGCCAGCGCCCAGGGGAAAAGCGACAAAAACGGCGCAACGTGGACAAAGCGGCCGGGTGTTGCGGGTAACGGGTTTGAGCGTTCATCCGCCGGGGTGGCGCAACGCGTCTCTGCGGCAGTAAGATCCGACAAGGAAACCTATGTGTGACTCGAGGCCCATGTCACTCCCCTACGATCCCCTTGTTCCCCGTACCCTCCGTCATCCGAAGGTCCGCCGGCGACGACTGCGCATGCTGGACCTCCCCCACGTCGCGCCGCTGACCGACTTCGCCCGTGCTTTGCAGGCGGAACGGCCTGAAACGACCGTCCCGCACTTCGACCCGCTCGACGGTGGCACCGCGGCACGCGTGCTGTTCCTCTTCAACAAGCCGGGACCCAAGACGGACGCGGGTACTCCGCGCGGATCGGGCTTCATGTCACGCGACAACGATGGCCGCACCGCCGAGTGGACCTTCCGATTGATGAGGTTCGCCGGGGTCCCCCGACAGCTGACCGTCCTCTGGAACATCGTACCGTGGTGGGACCGACGCCGAATCACCACGCCCGAGGAACTGAAGGACGGCGCCGAGCGGTGCAGGCAGCTGGTGAATCTCCTGCCCTTGCTCGACTCGGTGGTTCTGGTGGGCGAGAGCGCGTCGGCGGCCGGGCCGCTGTTCGCGGACGAAGGGTGGCGCATCTTCGAGTCCTATCACCCGTCGCCCCGGGTCAAGGCGGAGTGGGCAGCGAAGTGGCTGGCCATCCCGGACGAGTGGTCCCGGGTGATGGAAGACCGTTAGTCCTGTACGCCGTGGAAGGAGCCCGCACGATGTCCCGCCCACCCCCCCGCCCCCGCCTCCTCCTCCCCGCACTCCTCCTCACGGCAGGCTGCTCCGCGCCCCACGACATCGTCATCCTGCACGGGCGCGTCATGGATCCGGAGACCGGACTGGACGCTGACCGCAACGTCGGAATCCGGGACGGCACGATCGCGGCGATCACCGACAGCGACCTCACCGGCCGCGACACCATCGACGCCACCGGCCTCGTGGTCGCGCCGGGATTCATCGACCTGCACGCGCACGGCCAGGATCCCATAAGCGCTCGCCTGCAGGCGATGGACGGGGTGACCACCGCCCTTGAGATGGAGATCGGCGTCTACCCCGTGGCGTCCTGGTACGCAACCCGCGAGGGCCGTGCCCTGACCCACTTCGGCGCCACGGTGAGCCACCCGAATGCACGCACGAAGCTCCTTGCGGGAATCGATGTCGGCCACCAGCCGACACTGCCCCCGGGCGAGAACGAGTCGATGGGATCGGACATCATCTACGAGGTTCTCGACGACGCCCAGGTGGCCCAGCTCGCCGCATTGATGGAGGCGGGGCTCGACGAGGGCGGCCTCGGATACGGCTTCGGCATCACATATACCCCCGGCGCGTCCCGAAACGAGATCTTCGACCTCTTCGTCTCGGCCGAGTCGAACGGCGTGCCGGCGTACGTCCATCTTCGGGCGGCGGACGACACCGGCAATCTCGGGCCCTTCCAGGAGGTCATCGCCAATGCGGCGGCGACCGGGGCATCGTTGCACATCGTACACCTCAACTCCTCGGCGGACGAGGATGCCATGGAAGCGGTGGGGCTGGTGCGCGGAGCCGCGGCGCAAGGACTGGACGTCACCACCGAAGCGTATCCGTACACGGCTTCCTCGACCTTCATCGAGTCCGCGCTCTTCGATCCCTGGGTGGGACTCGACGACGAAGCCTACCAGCGGCTGCAGTGGCCCGGACAGGAGGAGCGGCTGAACACCGAGACCTTCACCCGGTACCGCGAGCAGGGGGGATGGGTGGTCATCCACGGGCGCAACGAGGCGACCAACGAGTGGATCGTCGCGCAGCCGGACGTGATCGCCGCGAGCGACGGCATCCCCTTCAGCTTCCTGTCCGTGCACCCGCGCGGGGCCGGGACGTTCGCGCGCATTCTGGGCTATTACTCGCGCGACCGCGGCGTGATCAGTCTCATGGATGCGCTGGCCAAGATGACCATCCTTCCGGCGCGCCGGGTCGAGGGGGCGGCGCCGGTGATGGCCCGCAAGGGACGCGTGCAGGAAGGCGCAGACGCCGATCTCGCGCTCTTCGACCCGGAAACCGTGACCGACATGGCCGACTACGACTCCCCGGCCGCCCCCTCGAGCGGGTTCAGGTTCGTGCTCGTGGGGGGCACGCCCGTGGTACGCGACGGCGACGTGGTCGATGGCGTTTTCCCCGGGCAGGCGATCAGGAGGGGCGACGGCGACGAATAGGACCGCCGTGTGCGCCGGCCACGCATGGGGCCGCCGTGTGCGCCGGCGACGAACAGGACCGCCGTGTGCGCCGGCCCGCGCGGCGAAACCGACAGAATCAACACTTCCAAGGAGGACCCGGTGAGACACCTTTCCGCGACCGTCACCTTCGCCCTTGCGCTCCTGGCGGCGGTTCCCGCCACCGCCCAGCAGCGCCTCGCCCTCGACCACTACATGGACATGGAGAGCGTGTCCAACCCGCAGATCTCGCCCGACGGCGCGCGGATCGTGTACACCCGCGGCTGGATCGACAAGGTCAACGACAGCCGCAAGTCATCGCTGCGGATCATGGATGTCGACGGATCGAGGGACCGGCACCTCGTCGACGGCAGCGGCGCCGCGTGGTCGCCCGACGGCACCCGCATCCTCTACACCGCGCCGGGCGACCCGCAGGGTTCCCAGCTGCACGTGCGCTGGATGGACGCGGAGGGACTGTCCACACAGATCACGCGCCTCGAAAACGGGCCCTCCAACCCGCGCTGGTCGCCGGACGGGAACTGGATCGCGTTCACCAGCCGCGTCTCCGACCGGGCCGACTTCGCCGGGGTGGATCTGCCCGCCAGGCCCGACGGAGCCCAGTGGGAACGCGAACCCAAGGTGGTCGAACGCCCGGCGTACAAGCGCGACGGCATCGGCTACATCGACACCGGCTGGACGCACGTCTTCGTGGTGCCGGCCGGCGGCGGCACCCCCCGGCAGCTCACCGACGGCGACTGGAACCACTCTTCCATCCGGTGGAGTCCGGACGGAAGCGAGATCTACTTCACGTCGTTCCGCCACGAGGACTTCGACCGTCCCGAGCACTGGCAGGAGTCGGAGATCTACGCCGTCTCGGTCACCGGCGGCGAGATCCGCCAGCTGACCGACCGCCGCGGCCCCGACGGCAGCCCGGTCCCCTCTCCCGACGGCTCGCTCATCGCCTATACGGGCATTGATGCGCACGACGACACGTATCGCAATGAGCAGATCCACGTCATGAACCGTGACGGCTCCGGCTCGCGGGTCATCTCGGGCGACCACGACCGCCAGGTCGGCCCCATGACCTGGGTTCCCGACGGCAGCGGCCTCTACTTCAACGTCAGCCGGGACGGGTATCGCCAGCTGCACTTCGTGTCGCTCGAAGGGGGCGTCAGCATGCTCACATCGGGCGAGCACCTGTTCACGATGTCATCCTTCAACGACGACGGCGTGGCCGTGGGCACCATCTCCAGCGCCCACGAGCCCGGCGACATCTACAGCTTCAACCTCACGCACCCCGAGGCCGCCAGCCGCCTCACCGACGTTCACTCCGATGTCCTGGGCCACGTCACCCTCGGCGAGGTCGAGGAAGTCTGGTACGACTCCACCGACGACTTCCGGATCCAGGGCTGGATCGTCAAGCCACCCGACTTCGACCCGTCGCGCAAGTACCCGCTGATGCTGATCATCCACGGCGGACCGCACGCCATGTACAACGGCGGCTTCAACTTCGCGTTCCAGGAGCACGCCGCGAACGGCTACGTCGTCCTGTACACGAATCCGCGCGGCTCAACCGGCTATGGCACAGAGTTCGCCAACGCAATCAACCACGACTACCCGGGCGCCGACTTCCCCGACCTCATGAACGGCGTCGACGAGATGCTCGAGCGGGGCTACGTCGACGAGGACAACCTCTTCGTCTTCGGCTGCTCGGGCGGCGGCATCCTCACCAGCTACATCGTGGGCAACACCGACCGCTTCCGCGCGGCGTCCGCCAACTGCCCCATCGTCAACTGGATCTCGGCGATGGGCACCTCGGACGCGATCAGCTACATGCGCACCTTCGAGAAGCCGTTCTGGGAGGACCCCGCCGAGTGGATCGACCGGTCGTCCATCTTCTACGCCGGCAACGTGACCACTCCAACCATGTTCCTGACCGGCGAGATGGACATCCGCACGCCGATGCCCCAGACGGAAGAGATGTACCAGGCGCTGCAGTACCTCGGCGTGCCGACGGTGATGGTGCGTTTCCAGGGCGAGTGGCACGGCACCAGCCGGCGCCCGTCGAACTTCCTGCGCACCCAGCTTTATCTGAGGAAGTGGTTTGAGAAGTGGGGGACCCACAAGGAGCCGATGACGACGGAACAGGGCGGCAGGTGACGGTCCCGGGGAGCCTGCGGGAGGACGGCGCTCCCGGACCGGCGACCGCAGCCGCGCACGACATCGGTGGCGGCGCGGCGATCGTCGACCTCTATCACCAGGGCAGCCCCTCGATCATCGGCGTCGGGGTGCTGGAGCTTCCCGAGGGCGGCGTCGCGCTGGTCGATCCCGGTCCCGAGGTGCGCCTCGACGCCCTGCGCGCCGGGCTGGCCTCGCTCGGGCACGCTCCGGGCGATGTCCGCGCGATCCTGCTGACCCACATCCACCTCGACCACGCCACCGCGGCGGGCGCCATCGTGCGGGACGCGCCGGACGCGGTGGTGCACGTCCACGCGGTGGGCGCACCCCACATGGCGGACCCGGCCCGCCTCCTCGCCTCGGCGGGACGGATCTACGGCGACGCCATGGCCACCCTGTGGGGCGACTTCCTCCCCGTGCCGCGCGCGTCGCTTCGCGTCGTCGACGAGGGGGACGCCGTCGCGCCGGGCGGCCGCCGCTTCGATGTGGCCTACGTTCCCGGGCACGCCAGGCACCATGTCGCCTACTTCGAGGCCGCGACGGGGACGGCGTGGGTCGGGGACGTCGGCGGCATCCGGATCCGGGGCGGGCCGGCGATCCCCGTGACGCCGCCGCCCGACATCGACGTGACGCTGTGGAAGGCCGGCATGGACCGGGTGATGGCGTGGAATCCCGAACGAATCGTGGCGACCCATTTCGGTCCGTACAGCGATACCGGGGCGCACTTTGCCGAACTCGCCGGCGAGCTGGACGCGTGGGCGCGCCGCGTGCGCGACTCGCTGGACGACGACGGCTTCGCGACCGACCGGGACCGTGCCACGGCGTTCGCCGGGTGGGTCGCGGACCGGATCGGCGGGAAGGTGTCGGCGGAGCACACGGGCCTCTACGGCGCCGCCTCGGGGTTCTTCGATTCCTGGTGGGGGCTGGCCCGGTACTGGCGAAAACGGGGAGGCGCCTGACCGGGCGGAGGAGGCGCCTTGCGGACCGTCCCCCCACCGCTCACAACGGCTGGCGTGGCCGCCGCGCTCCTTGCGGTCCTTGCGGTCGCATGCGGGAGTGCCGACGACTCCGCGACCCCGGTTGCTCCACCCGCGCCTGCGGTCACCGTCCGGGTGACACCCGCCGCGGCGTCCGTCGAGGTGGGCGACACCGTCCGCTTCACGGCGACGGTAACCGCCGCCGGCGGGCAGCCTGTCGCCAACCCCGCCATCACCTGGTCGACCTCTCAGGCCGGCCAGGCCTGGGCCCGCGAGGACGGCCTGGTTACGGGGGCGGGCCCCGGGACGCCCACCGTGACCGCCACCAGCCAGGGGGCGACGGGCACCGCCACCCTGACCGTCACTGCGTCGCCCATCAGCGCGCTGCTCCTCGGCGTGCGCCAGCGCCATGGCCTCATCGGCCTCACCGGCGCGATCGTCGCCAGTGACCGTGTCGTCGACGTCGGCGCAGCCGGGACCCGGGCGCACGCGTCGCTCGTCCCCGTCACCATCCATGACAAATGGCACCTGGGGTCGATCACGAAGTCCATGACCGCCACCCTGGCCGCGGTACTCGTCGAGCAGGGCACTCTGGAATGGACCACCACCCTGGAGAACGCGTTCCCCGACTTCCCCGGCATTCACCTCGACCTGCGTCCGGTCCCCATCGAGCCGATCCTGGCCCATCGCGGCGGCTTCACCAACGAAATCGGCCGGTTCTCGACCTGGACGCAGATGCTCACGGGCACGGACCCGCTGCCCGCGCAGAGGCGCGCCTTCGCGATGGAAGTCCTCGGCACCGCCCCCGAGTTTCCACCGCTCCGGACCTACCACTACTCCAACGTGGGCTACATGATCGCGGGCGCGGCGCTCGAGGCCGTCACCGGGCAGCAATGGGAGACCCTCATCCGCACGCACCTCTTCGCGCCCCTGGGCATGGGCGACACGGGATTCGGCGCTCCCGGCGTGCGGAGCGCCATGGATCAGCCGCGCGGGCACTTGGGACAGGGCGCCGCCCGGGTGGCACTGGAACCGGACGATCCACGCGCCGACAACCCGAGGGGTCTCGGCCCCGCCGGGACGGTGCACGCCACGATGCAGGATCTGGGACGCTACATCGCGATGCACCTGGCGGGCGAACAGGGCCGGGCCGACCTGCTTCAGCCCGAGACGATCCAGCGGCTGCACACCCCGGCCGAAGGGTTCAGCTATGCGTCGGGGTGGGTGGTCACGAGCCGGGAATGGGCAGGGGGACGCGCCCTGGTCCACTCCGGCAGCAACCTGCGCTGGTACGCCGTGGTCTGGATGGCGCCCGAGAGGGACTTTGCGGTCATGGTGGCGACGAACCAGGGCGGCGAGACCGCATTCGAGGCGACCGACGAAGCCGCCTGGCGCCTCATCCAGCTTCACCTGTCCCGATAGCGGCCGTCCAGTGGCCGGCGGAGGGCCTCCGCGGACGAGCGCCGCGCCCGGCGCCCGACCGGCCCCCGCCCCGCCCCCGCCCGTCCTACCTCCCGATCGACTCCCTCACCACGTCGAAGAAGCGCCCGACCGGCCTTGCGCCACGCGGGGTCTGCGTGAAGGCCAGCACGATCAGGCCGTTCGCCGGGTCGACGAATGCGTTGGTGCCGTCCGATCCGCCGTGCGCGAAGACGCCGTCGCCGGACACCGACCAGCCGTACCCGTAGTAGGAGGGAGGCCCGTCCGAACCCGGGTTGGTCCTGATCTTCGGCGAGGTCATCAGCGCCACCGATTCCTCCGTGAGGTAGCGGCGGCCGTCGTACACACCGCCGTTGAGGAACATCTGGCAGAACTTCACGTAATCCTCCGCCGTCGAGATCATGCCGCCGGAGGCGCGCACGAACGGCACCTGGGGCGGATCGCCCGGCGTCCATCCGGGTACCCAGCCGCCCTCACCGTCCCGCTCGTAGTACACGACCGACATCCGGTCGAGCTTCCCGTCCATCTTGTCGTCGATTTCGTGATGATAGCTGTCGTGCATGCCCAGCGGGGTGTAGAGCTCCTGGTCCAGGTACTCGTCCAGCGGCATCCCGGACGCCATCTCGGTCAACGCCCCCAGGGTGTTGTACCCGGGGTTGTTGTAGCTGTAGCTGGTTCCGGGCGTCACCTCGGCGCCCACCTCGCCGAAGCGCGCGACTTCGAGCTGCAGGGTCGGCGCGTCCGGATGCGCGGCGCTGGGCCGCATGTAGGGCTGCAGGAAGAGCGTCGGGATCCGCAGACCGCTGGAGTGCGAGAGCAGGTGGCCGATGTTGATGAACCCGGCCCGGTAGTTGTTCCACTCCGGAAAATGCTCGCGGACCAGGTCCCCGTAGGCCAGCTTGCCGTCCTCCACGAGCATTGCAATGCCCGTGGCCACCACCGGTTTGGTGTTGGACGCCATCCTGAACATGGTGTTGGGTTCCATGGGAAGGCCCCGCGCCTTGTCCCGCCATCCCAGCGCCTCGTGCAGCACGACCTTCCCGTTGCGCGCGACCATCAGCACCGCGCCGACCACCTCGCCCTCCGCGACGGCCTCCTCGTAGAGCGCGACGGCACCGCCGAGAATGCCTGCGGACATCCCCGCTTCGGCGGGCGTCGCGCGTGTGACGACCGGTCCCTGTGCCGCCGCGTCCCCGGCCGCAACCGCCGTGCCGAGCCCGGCAACGAGCCAGAAAAGTGCTAGCACAATGTGCATGCAGTCCTTGAATCTCCTCATGAAATACTCCCTTTCGTTGCCTGAACCAGGTACTTGACCGCGAACGAACCGATCCAGTGGGATCCCGCATAGTCGGCGTCGAACATGGTGTCGAAGCCCGCCTGCGCGTGCTCCGACGCGAGGTCCCGGATCGGCCGGGCACGGGGATCGCCGTCGGGCAGGGCATTCGCGATTCGCAACATCGCATCCGCCCGCGTGAAGGCGAGGCCTATCAGGTGCGAGCGCGCGCCCAGCGCCGCCCGCAGCGAATCGTTCGTGATGACCGCCCCGCCCTCCGATGGGGCCGCGTCACCGGGTCCGGCCGGAGCCGGGTTCCGCAGACTGGCGAACTCGTCCGAGTCGATCGGCGGGAGGAAGTCATCCAGCCATTCCAGGAAGTCCCCCCGTTCCATCACCGCAGCCATCAGCGCCGCTTCCTCGAGACATGGCGACACGAAGTCCGACCGGCCGGGCTCGTAAGCCGTCGGACAGGCCCGGTCGCCCGCGAAGAAGCGGGCCGTGGCGTCCCGCAGCGTCTGCTCCAGCTCGGGGCGCGGGGCCATTGCCGTGGCCTGCAGGCTCATGGCGATCGCGAAGGCCGTGTTCGGGTGCACGCCCGTCCGCACCGGTGCTTCCAGCTCTGCCAGATAGGCGGCCAGCCGCTCCGCCACCAGGTCCGTGACAGGGACCAGCCGCTCCGCCCACGTCGCCGCGTCGGGATCGTCCCACGACGCGAACTCGGCGTGCAGCAGCAGAAGCCACGCCCATCCATACGGCCTCTCGAACGCGGGGTTGTCGGTCAGGTACTGCAACTCGCCCTCCATGGCCGCCTCGGAGAGGTGGTCGCGCAGCTTCTCGCGGATCAGGGGGGCAACGGCAAGCTCCGGGATCTCCTTCACGAGCCGCACCATCGCCCAGGTGGAGTTCACGGCCGAGTGCCAGTCCCAGCAGCCGTAGAATGCCCGCTGACGCTCGAAGTCCCGGCGGCGCGTGTAGGTCACGTCGTCCAGATACCCGGCGCGGTCGGGCCGCAGCGCATGCGGCCGGTCGACGCACGAGAGCGGCATGGCCACCAGGGAGAGCGCGGTTTCGAGGTCGAGCGCGGGTGGGCTGTCCTCGACTCCATCCCGGTCATTGGCGTGCGCGACATCCACGGAACTCGCGGCTTGCACGGTTGCCGCGCCGGGGCTGTCGGCGGCTTCTTCGAGCGCGCAACCGGTCGAGAGGAACAGGAATGCCCCTGCAAGGAGCGTTGTCCGGGCGATCGGTGGGGCCATGAGCAAGGCGGTTGGAGGTGTTCTGAACGTGCGGCGCGCTGCGGTGGCTGGCAATCCCGGGCACCCGGGCGCTGACTTCAGGGATGTCGCGTCACCAGTCCGTCATCCAGCAGCTGCTGGAAGTGGTCCACGACCGACTCCCTTGCGGGCCGGTAGCTCATCCCGAGGGTGGTCCGCGAGCGCGTGTTGTCGAACCGGAGGGGATAGCCGAGGTTGCGGCGTGCCACGGCCTGCGGAATGCCCCTGCGGGGAGCGAGCATCAGGGCCACCGGGCTTGGTACGGTACGTCTGGGAAACGGAAAGCCGTCGCCGAAGCGCTCTCGGAGAATCTCCGCGATCTCGATCAGGCCCAATGACTCGTTGACCAGGATGTGCCGTCCCGACGCCTCCGGGGTGAGCGCTGCGACGAGGTGGCCCTCGGCTACGTCCCGCACGTCGACAACTGCGAATTCCAACTCGGGGGCGCCGAACCTGTAGTATCCGTTCCCGAGGTCCAGCATCATCAGTACTCCCTCCGCCCTTGTATGCGGACTCAGCCCCGGCCCCAGGACGAGCCCGGGGTTGACCACGACGAGGTCCCAGCGGGATTGCTCCTCCACCATCTGCCAGGCCAGCCGCTCCGAAAGCGTCTTGGAGTAGGAATAGGGCTGGTGGTTCTCGCCGCTGGTCGTGTTCCAGTGGCTCTCGTCGAAGCGGTCGCCATCAATGTGCTCCAGGTCGGCGGCATCTCCGTAGGTGGCCACAATGCTGGACGTGAGAACAACGCGCCGCACAGACGGCGTACGGTTGGCAGCTTCCAGGACGTTGCGGGTCCCGGCGGTGGCCGGCTCGATCAGATCGCGCAGCGGGTCCTTGACGCGGCGCACGATGAGGGGCGAGGCAGTGTGGAAGACCAGGCGACAGTCCGCCATGGCAGGGTCGAACGCGTCGGGATCGAGGAGGTCCGCCCGGAGGAACGAGAGCGTCCCGGGACAGTCGTGAGCGACCGCGTTGAGGTGTGCGGTTTTGCGGGGGTCCTGCGGGTCGCGTACGGTCGCGCGGACATCGAAGCCGAGATCGAGAAGGCGCTTGACCAGCCATGACGCAACGTAGCCGTTGCCGCCCGTGACCAGGACGGGGCCGGGAAAGTGCCGGGTGGGGCTCGGCGGCGTCACAGGGAATGCATGACCGGGCGACGAAGTGCCTTCCTGTGGCTTCTGGCGCACCGCGCGGGTAAATATCATTATTCTATCATCGTGTCTCTTGGCTTCGACCTTGGCATCAACCCTTTCTTCACGGATTCACATCATGGCCAACCGCAGTTACGACCGATCGATCACCCTGAAGACCGCCGTCGATCTGCAGGTCGTTGGCGAGAACATCCTCGATGTTGCCGACTTCGCGATCGAAAAGTACGAGTTCGAGAAGGACATCACACTCTCGGACGACGTCCGCGAAGAGGCAATCGAACAGATCCGGGTCGATCTGTGGGACCTGGTCAAGGAATTCCGTGCCCGGCGAAAGAAGTGGCTCCAACTGATGTTCGACACCGCCGACAAGGCTGTGCGAGGTGTGGTCGACGGCTAGTAGTGCCCCTTCGGCGGCAGGCCACCTGAAGGAATCACGCCCGGCTTGCCACCCGTCGCGATCAGACGCCCGACGCATTGCAGTCCCCGCCGTGCCTGATCGGCCACGCATGCGTCCCAGGACGCGAGGAGAGGCTGGATCCGTACCATGAGTGTCCCTGATCCCGTAGCCATCGTCGGATACGCCTACCGCATGCCCGGGGGCATCCGCACGGACGACGACTTCTGGCGCCTCCTCAGCGAACGCGAGATCGTCCGGGAACCGGTAACCAACCGGTACGGCCGGGGTTACCAGCCGATCGGCGATTTCTCCGGCCCCGGGCGATTCGGCAGCGCGTACGAGGGGCTGATCCGCGACCAGGGCGAGCAGCGCATGGACCACGGCCTCTTCGGGGTGTCGCGCAACGAGATGGCGTACATGGATCCGCAGATCCGCATGCTCCTGGGCTGCTCATGGGAAAGCTGCGAGCACGCCGGGTGGGATCTGAAGGCGCTGCGCAACAGCCCGACGGGCGTCTTCATCGGGGCGCAAGTCGCGTCGACCGCCAACTGGCGGGCGCTTTACGGCACCAACGAGTTCTCGATTCTGAGTATCGACGCCTCGATGCTGGCGAACCGCATCTCCTACCACCTCAATCTCATGGGACCGTCGATCGCGTGCTCCACGGCGTGCTCGGCGTCCTTGACCGCGCTCCACACGGCCATGAACTCGCTTCGGCAGGGCGACTGTGACCGGGCCCTGGTGGGGGCCGCAACCTATCTGGGGTCGGCACGTTGCAGCGCCTCGTTCAACGCTCTCGGCGTGATCAGTCCGGACGGGCGGTGCCACTCCTTCGATGCCGACGCCAACGGCTACATGCGCGCCGAAGGGTCGTTCGTCTTCGCGATCAAGCCGTTGGAATCGGCTGAGCGGGACGGCGACCATGTCTTCGCGGTGATCGAGGCCACAGCAGTCAATACGGCCGGGACCGCCGACGACTCCGCGGGCATGGCCCAGGGGCGCTACATCACCGCGCCGACCCGGCACTCGCAGGTCGAGCTGATGCGGACGGCTTGTGAGCGGGCAGGACTGGGTCCGGAGGACTTCGACTACATCGAGGCCCACGCGACCGGCACCGTCGTCGGCGACCGAATCGAGGGGAATGCGATCGCCGAGGCGTTCGGGGGCGTGGAGCGCGAGGTTCCGCTGCGCGTCGCAAGCGTGAAGAGCAACGTGGGGCACCTGGAAGCGGCGGCGTTCAGCGCGGCTCTGCTGAAGGTCGTCCTCATGATGCAGCGACGAACCTTCGCACCGATTTCCAGGAATTTCCTGGCCCCGAATCTGGAGATCGATTTCGACAGCTGCCCCATGCAGGTGCAAACGCACTGCGAGGCCTTCCCGGACCGACCGGTGGTGGTCGGCATCAATTCCTTCGGGTTCGGTGGCGCCAATGGGCACTGCGTGGTGAGGGAATACCGGCCCGAGCAAGCAGGGGTGTGGTCCGTGCCGCCGGCTCCGGACGCCGGATACATGGTCCCGCTGTCCGCGCGGACGACCGGCGCCCTGGCGGAGAGCGCGCGGAGCTTGCGGGCGGTTCTCGACGAGCGGAAAATCGACCTCTACACGCTGGCGGGGAACCTCGGTCGGCGGCGCAGCCAGTTTGCCGCGCGTACGGCCTTCGCCGTGCGAGACCGCGAACGGCTCGCCGAGGCGCTGGACGCGTTCGCGGAGGATCCGTCTCCGGTGTCCACCGTCGATGAGGGTGAGCGCCGCGTGGCCATGGTGTTCTCGGGGCAGGGCACGCAGTGGGAGGGGTGCGGGCGCGCGCTCTACGACGCCGACCCCGTCTTCCGCCGCGTGATCGACGCCGTTGAGGAGGAGTGGCGGAGACACTCCGAAGTATCTCTGCGCGAGGCCTGTTTCAAGGCGAGCCAGGAGGAATTGAACGAAGTCCGGCTGGCACAGCCCGCGATCTTCATGATTCAGTGCGCCCTGGTGGAACTGCTCTCGACCTGGGGCGTGCAGCCGGATTGCGTCGTCGGACACAGCTCGGGCGAGGTGGCCGCCGCCTACGCCTGCGGGGCGCTGTCGCTCGCGGAGGCCACGCATCTGGTCTACCACCGTGCCACGCTGCAACAGCGGGTGGCTGGCTCCGGGCGGATGCTGGCGATCGGATTGGACAGACCCGGTGTCGAGGACCTGCTGGGCGAACTGAGTGTTTCGTTCCAGTCCGGGAACCACAGACCCGTGCGGGTCGAGATCGCCTGCGAGAATTCGCCGGCCAATACCGTCATCTGCGGAAAGGAGTCCGCGCTCGGGCCCGTGATGGCGGAGCTGGACCGCCGCGACCTGCAGAATCGACTGATCCCCGGCAACATCGCGTTCCACTCCACGGCGATGGATCCGCTGCACGACGATGTCATGGCTTCGCTGTCCTTCCTGGATGACTGCGACTTCGACGCCGATGTCCCGATAGTGTCCTCGGTTACCGGCAGTGCGACGCAGCGCCTGGACGCCGCATACTGGTGGTCGAACATCCGGGAGCCGGTTCGCTTCGCCGCCGCGATGGAGACGATCCGCCGCGACCACCGCCCCGACGTGGTCCTCGAGATCGCACCGCACGGCGCCCTGCAGCCTCTGATCCGGCAGTGCCTGGAAGGCGGCGCCTCCGTGCCGGCGTGCGTCCCGACCCTCATGAAGGACGAGGATGTCCGCCTCGGCTTCCAGGAGGCGCTGGGAGCGCTGTACCGCGCCGGCGTCGAACTCGACTTCGCGGCCCAGTACCCGCGCCCGGAACCGATCGCCCATCTTCTCCCCGGCCACCCGCAGGACCAGACCACGACCCACGATGATCTGGTCGACGACGAGATGTTCGTCAAGCGTGGCGAGTACTCGCACGGCCCGCTGGTCGGACACAGGGTCGCCTGCGACCACATTCTCTTCGAGTCGCGGCTCTCCGAGCGGGACTTTCCCTGGCTGACCGACCACAGGGTCCACCGGGCTCCGATCATCCCCGCCGCCGGCTATATCGAGTTGCTCCTGCAGGCGTTCGCGGGGGATCCCGTCCACATCGACGAGATCGAGTTCCTGCAGCATACGCCCGTGGGCAAGACGCCGGTGCGGCTGCAGACGGCGCTTTTCCCGGTTCCGAATGCTCCCGATCAGTTCACCTTCACCATCTCCACGCGTTCCTTCGAGGACGACGACGAAGGCACCCTGCACTGCCGCGGCAGGGTGCGCCGGGTGGACGAAGACCACGCCATCAACACCCTACCGACGCTCGACGATGTCCTGGCCTCCGACTTCGATCCCTCGCCCCTCGCGACGGGAGAGGAGTTCTACGACCATGTCGAGGCGGTCGTGGGGGATGCCTTCGAATTCGGACCCGAGTTCCGCAGCATCCGGCAGATCGAAATCGACTCGGGTTCGACGGACCTGCTGCTGGAGATCGAGGTGGACGAGGAGCTGTGGGCGTCCGGCCGCGAGGAAGGCTATCTCCTGTACCCCCCGTTGACCGATGGCGGACTCCAGATCTTTCTGCGCTACCTGATGCGCCTGCCGGATTTCTTCTCCATGCCGCAGCGGGCGTGTGACATCACCTTCCTTCGCCCGCCGACGGGGCCGCGCATCACCTGCTTCCTGGTCGACACCGGGGACTGGTTCGACGTGGATGAGCGGGGCCAGTACAACAAGCCGCTCGGCGAGCTCTATATCGGCCGCCTCAGCTTCTATGACCGCGCGACGGGCAAGCTGATCGCGCACATCGGTGAGTATCACTCCTTCAACAGCAACCCCCGCTGGAGCGATGTGCCGGACAGCAAGCACCTCATCCGCTGGCAGCCCAAGTTCGTGCCGGCGGCGCCGCCCTTCGGTGACGCGGTCCGGGATGGCGAAGTCGATCCCGCAGCGCTGATCGCGGCGCTCGAGGGGGGCGCTTTCGGCCATCGGTACGCGTGCCATGTGGTCGAGATTGCGGGTCGGCGTGAGCCCGGCAAGGCCATCCTGAACCAGTGCCTGGAGCGCCTGTCGAGCCCGGACGCACAGACCGAATACTGGCTCCTCGGTGAGGACGAGGAGTGCACCCGCGCACTCTACGACGCCTTCCAGCATCAAGACGCCGCGATTCGATTCGATTCGCTCGATCCGATGGCCGCCGAGGCCCCCGAGCCTCCCATGGCTACGGGGCTGTTGCGGTCGGCGGCGGCCGAACTCGCGCTGCTTGGTCGGGAAGCCGCCGGTTACGGGCCCGAGCAGTGGAAGCTCGTCCATCGTCTGCTGGTCGGCGGCGGTCTTGCGCTCGTCTGTCACGACGAGGGTGATGTGATCGAGGCCGGCGGCGGCTGGGCAACATTGCACGCGGGCTCGCGCACGACGCTTATGCAGGCACCGGAGTCGGACGCGACTGAAGTGGCGGACGCTGCCGAAGCCCCCCGCTGGGTGATCGGCGAACCGGATACGCCGGCCGAGGCCTGGACCCAGCTCCTCGATTCGCCGGTGGTACATCAAGTTCCCTGGACGACCTTCGAGGCTGGCGACTTTGCGCGGCTGGAGGAATGGCCGGACACCGCCGACCTCGAGGCGATCGACCTCTTTCTCGGCACCGACCCGGAGGATCCCACCGGAGAGCGGATCGTGTGGCGGTTCGTGGCCTTTTTGCAGGCCCTGGCACCCTTGCGGCTTGAGAGCGCGACTCGCGAGTGCCGTTTGACGGTAGTGACGCGCGGCGCCGTCTGCGGCGTGGACGATCCGCGTGGGAGCGCTCTCTGGGGGGCGGTGCGAAGCATCGCCCTGGAACTCCTCGCCGAGGATACCCGCGTCGATTTCCGCCTCGTGGACATCGGTGCGGAAGAAGATCTGGAGACTCTGGCCGGGATCCCCCGGGGCAACTTGCGGGAGCGCGAACTGGCAATCAGGGACGGGCGGCTGTGGGTGCCGCGAATCGTGAGCGTGCGGCAACGCGCGCCGCTCGTTCCGGACGGGGACGATCCCCCGTACCGCCTTCGCCTGGACAACCCCGGGCAGGTGAGCGGTCTTCAGATGACGACCTCTGAACCGCCCCCGTTGGGTCCGCCGGATGTGGAGGTCGAAGTCGCGGCGGCCGCCCTGAACTTCCGCGACGTCATGGTCACGCTTGGGCTCCTGCCCGCCATGGCCTACGAGCGCTCGGCGCTCGGCCGCGAGGTCGGCATCGAGGCCAGCGGGGTGGTGCGGCGCGCCGGCCCCGAGGTGAAGCGCTTGAAGGTCGGGGACGAGGTGGCGCTCACGGTGGGCGGCTGCATCGCCAACCGCGTGGTGGTAAACGAGCACCTCGCCTTCCTCAAACCGTCCCGGCTGAGCATGGAGGAGGCCGCATCCGCGTTGTCCGTCTGCGTGACCGCCTACTACTCGCTGATCCACCTCGCCCGCCTCAGGGAGGGCCAGCGGGTTCTGATCCATTCGGCGATGGGCGGTGTCGGACAGGCCGCGATCGCGCTGGCAAGGCACGTCGGCGCGGAGATCTACGCGACCGCGGGCAACGAGAGCAAGCGCGAGCAGCTGCTGGCGATGGGCGTGCGCGGCGCCTTCGATTCGCACAGCCACAGCTGGTACGACGATCTGATGGAGGCCACGGACGGCGAAGGCGTCGACGTGGTTCTGAACTCGCTGGCTGGCCACCACATTGCGCTCTGCCTGAAGGCGCTGCGCCCCTCCGGCTGGCACTGCGAAATCGGCAAGGTCGACATCTACACCGACAACTCGCTGAGCATGCGGGTCTTCCGCAAGAACCTGCGCTTCGCCGCGATCGACGTGGACCGGCTGATGCTCGACGACCCGGTGCTGTCACACATGCTCTCCCAGGCCTGCGTGGACCTGCTGGACGAGGGGGCGGTCCCGCCGCCGTCGCTGACGGTCTTCCCTTACCGCGACTACGCGCGCGCACTCCGCCTGATGACCACGGGCCAGCACCAGGGCAAGCTGGTCCTGCAGGCTCCGGAGAACGCCATGGACCGGGGATTCGGCATCGCGGACACGCGCCCTTTCCTGGATCCCGATGCGACGTATCTGGTGACCGGCGGCCTGGGCGGTTTCGGTCTTCGCTTCGTGCCCTACCTGATCGCTGCCGGGGCGCGGCACCTGACCCTGATGGACCGCGATCCCGCGCGGAGCCGCGACGTCGACTGGATCCGCCAGATCACCACGCTGTCCAAGATGACGCAGGAATACGAAATCGAAATCGTGCCGGGAGACGTGAGGAACGAGGAGGACGTTCGCCGTTGCATCGCGGGACTGTCGCGACCCCTGAAGGGCGTCTTCCATCTCGCCGGCACGCTCGAGGACCGCTCCTTCCTCGACACATCACCCGATTCGCTGGCACGCGTGTTCGCGCCCAAGGCCCAGGGCGCGCTGAACCTGCATCACGCCACAGCCGAACACGACCTCGATTACTTTGTGCTGTTCTCGTCGATAGCATCGACCTTCGGCAACCTGGGACAGATCAACTACAGCGGCGCCAGCGCCTTCCTGGACGGCCTGGCCGCGTACCGGCGCAAGCGTGGCCTGCCGGGCTTCTCGTACAACCTCGGCCCCGTCACCGAAGTCGGGATGGCGGCCCGCAGTCTGCACGTCATGCGCATGATGAGGGCAGCCGGGATGACGACGGTCAGCGCCAACTTCGCGATCGCCAATCTCGACTTCGCCATGCGCACCATGACGGACCAGGACCACCTCGTCACGGCGCTGTTTTCGACGCCGCCCTGGACCGTCGATTCGCCCGACTACATGCGCAACGGCCGCCTGGTGAACAATCAGGCCGCATTCGAGGTGGACGCGGGCGGTGATCTGACGCTCGAAGGTGTGGTGGCCCAGATCTCCGCCAAGGTCGCGGAGCTGTGCGGACACGACGAGGGCGACGTGACCGAGCCGCTGTCCAGCTTCGGGCTCACTTCGATCTCGGTTGCCGAGCTGGGAGCCTTCGTTCAGACCCAGTTCAACCACCAGGTGAGCGCGCTCGAGCTGATGACCACCGCTTCGGCGCTCTCGCTGGCCCAGGCAATCGTACACGGGGCCGACTCCGACAGCGAGGACGAGGCCCCGGGCGAGACCGATGGAACTGCGAGCGGTGCGAAGGAAGCGCGGCAGCGGGTTCGCAGGCGTCGTTCGCGCTTTGCCAACGCGCCCGAGGACCACTTTCCGAACGGTGGACGCGTGGCGGCCGCCGATGGTGCAAGGGCCACAACGCAGGCGGACGGGGCCAGGTCCACTGCCGCGGCAAGCCGTTGAGCCAGGTCACCCTCCGCCCGCCCGTCCCGGGCCAGCGAGTCCCGCCGCTGACCGGCACTCTGCCGCCCCACTGCCAGCGCGACCTTGCCACACTGCGCCGTTTCGTTCGCGACGCCCTCACCCGTGCGACGCCCCGCGACCCCGTCTCCCCGGCCGACTTCCGCCACGTTCTCGTCACCGGAGCGACCGGCTTCCTCGGCCGTTTCCTGTTGCGCGACCTCCTCACACGCGACCCTCGCCTGACTGTCCACTGCATCGTGCGGGGCGACACACCGGAGCAGGGCTTCGAGCGCGTGCGGGCGAACATGCAACACGCGGAGACCTGGGACGACGACTTCGCGTCCCGGATCGAAGTGCATGCCGGGGACATCGCGGAACCGCGCTTCGGCCTATCCGACTCGCGCTTTCGTTCTCTTTGCGAAGACATCGACGCCGTTTATCACTTCGCAGCCACTCTGAGTCTTTCCGCCTCGTACCTTGGCATTCGCCGGGTCAACTCCTTCAGCATCCGCAACGTTCTCGAGCTGTGCCTGCACACCCGCTTCAAGCACCTCTTCCATGCTTCGACGATGGGGGTTTTCCCCGAGTACTTCTGCTCCTTTGCGCACGAGTACGGGGACCGCCGCATCGACGACCAGATGCAGCCGGATCTGGCCAGCATGAAGCGGACGTTCCCGCTCGGACTCCTCGGGTATCCGTGGAGCAAGCTCGTGGCCGAACAGGCGATTCTCTTTGCGAATGCCGCCGGTCTGCCCGTGGCGATCTTCCGCCTGGCGCAGACCAGCACGGCGTCGACCGGGTACACGCAGCCGGACAACATCACCCAGCGCCTTTTCTCGGCGGTGGTCGACGCCAGGATGATTCCCCGCGGCTTCACCTTGCAATCCGACAACGATCCGGTCGACACGCTGAGCAACATCTGCACCGGAATTTCGCTGAATCCGAAACGTCGGTTTACAATCTACAACTGCTGCAATCCGACTCCGTCATACCGCAATATCCGGATCGAAGAACTCGGCCTGGGCTACCCGGAGGTCTCCTACAAGGCCTTCAAGAGCGCCTGTCAGGCCCGGGGCGATGCCTCGCCGCTGGCCAGGTATTGGGCCCTGTTCGATCACTTCGCCCGGTATTGGCTGCGGGGCCGCGACACGGCGCTCTCGCTGCCGATCAGCGACCGCGCGATCGTCGAGGACTTTCCAGGCACCATCGAGTGGCCCGGTCCCCTCACGCGCTACGTTCGCTGCAACCGTTGGATCCGGGAGCACCTCGACGAATGGCCGTATCCGGTTCCCCACCGCCGCCTGAGGCTTGAACACATCCTCAAACAGGCGAGGCGCTACGCGGACGACCGAGGCCTGCCCTTCGATTCCACCTACCCGGAGTGGATGCTCGATGCACTGAGGCAGCTTGCAGGAGCGCTCGAGTCGCCGGAAGCCGGCCTGTTGGACACGCGGATCGGTCATGTGGCGTTCGACATGTGCCGGATGCTCCGCAACAATGCGGAACTGGCCGCCGAACGGCTGCGGCTTCCGGAAATCGACCGACTGGAGGTCACCCGGCCGGTCTTCATCGTCGGCATCAATCGCACCGGCACGACGTACCTTCACCGGCTCATGGCCCGGGACGACCGCTTCTGGGCGCTTCGGGCGTACGAGTATGTGGAACCTGTGCTGCCCGGCGGCGACTATGCGGGCCTCGCCGGCACCCCTGACGACCCCCGCCGTGCGTTGGCAGCCGACGTGTTCGAAGCCTCGGGCATCATCGACTCCTTTTCGGGGATCCACCACATAGACGTCGACGGGCCGGAAGAGGACATGCCGATCCTCCGCCTTTCGTTCAAGGCCTGGATGTTCGCCACCCGTTACTACGTTCCCGAGTACGAACGCTGGCTGGAAGAGAGCGGGTCTCGCGAGGCCTACCACCACCACCACCGGGTCATGCAGCACTACACCTACCAGCGCAGACAGCGCCATCCCGGCGCCGAAGGCCAGTGGCTGTTCAAGATGCCGACGCACCTCATGGAGCTCGAGGCGCTGATCGACGCGTACCCGGATGCCCTGTTCATCCAGACACACCGGGACCCGGTCCAGTTCATGGGATCCTGGTGCAGTCTGGTGGAACGGATTCGCGCGGACGTCGGCGAGCCCCGCCCGCCGGATGTGCTGGGTGCCGAGCAGCTGCGGGCGATGAGCCGCCTGCTCGATCGGGCGGTGGACTTCCGCGAGTCGCACCCCGAACTTGAGGCTCGCTGGATCGATGTCAGCTACTACAACCTGGTGCAGGACCCGATGTCGGTGGTGGCTCGAATCTACGAACGCCGTGGGTGGGAGCTGCGGCCCGACGCATTGGAAGCCATGGAGATGTGGCTGGATGAACAGCGTGAGCGCCGCCGCACCGAGAAGCGGCACAAGTACGATATTGCGGACTACGGACTGACACGCGAAATGATCGACGCCGCGTTCGCGCGTTATCGCGAATTCCTGTCGGGAAGTGACCGCAGAGCGTCGCTGTTGTAGCCCGTGGACTGACTGTAACCATGTCGAACGCCCTCCTCGTCTACCCGAAGCAGCCTCCCACCTACTGGGGCAACAACTACGCCCTGGAACTCCAGGGCATCAAGGCGGTGTTCCCTCCTCTCGGCCTGCTCACCGTCGCCGCGATGTTCCCGTCCCGCTACAACCTGCGCGTGGTCGACCTCAACGTGACCCCGCTCGAGGACGACGACCTGGAGTGGGCGGACCTGGCCTTCACGTCCACCATGATTCCGCAGCGCCCCTCGCTCGAGAAGGTCATTGAACGCTGCAACCGCGCGCAGGTTCCCGTCATCGCCGGCGGGCCGCATCCCACCACCTTTCACGAAGAGATCGAGGGGGTCGATCACTTCGTCCTCGATGAGGTCGAGGAGACCTTCGCGACCTTCCTGAGCGACCTGGAGAACGGCACGGCCAAGCCGATCTATCGCGCCCCGAGAAAGCCGGACATGACCCTGGCTCCGATTCCCCGCTTCGACCTCATCGACATGAGCGAGTATCACTCGATGTGTCTGCAGTTCTCGCGGGGATGCCCCTTCGATTGCGAGTTCTGCGACATAACGAAGCTGTACGGCCGGGTGTCGAGAACGAAGTCGCCGGCACAGTTGATGGCCGAGTTCGACTACCTGTACGAGCTGGGCTGGCGGGGACCACTCTTTCTGGTGGATGACAACTTCATCGGCAACAAACGCGAAGTCTCGAGGCTTCTCCCTGTGATCGCCGAATGGCAGAAGGAGCGTGGCCATCCCTACGCGCTGTTCACCGAGGCGAGTGTCAATCTCGTTCGGATGAACGACCTGATGGATGTCATGATCGAGGCCGGCTTCGACGCCGTCTTCCTGGGCATCGAGACGCCCAACCCGAAGGCTCTCAAGAAGATGAAGAAGCCTCAGAATCTCGACATGCGCGACGACAACTACCTGTTCACATCCGTGCGCAAGATTCAGCAGAAGGGCATGATGGTTCTGGGCGGCTTCATCCTCGGCCTTGACGACGACGACGACAACGCGTTCGATGCCCAGATCGACTTCATCCAGGAAGCCGGGATTCCGATCTCACTGATCGGCTTGCTGACCGCACTCAAGGGGACCAACCTGTGGACGCGGCTGGAGCGCGAGAATCGGTTGCTGGACAAGCCGGTCGAGATCGACGACACCGCCCTGAACTTCAAGCCGCAGATGGACCCCGTGACGCTGGTGGAAGGCTATCTCCGGGTCATCGGGACGATCTACGATTCGACGCTGGAGAACTATTTCGACCGGTGTCTGACCATGTTGGAAAACCTCAACCCGGTACCACATCTATACAAGCCCGTTGGCAAGCACATCCTCTATGCGGGCATCATGGCAATCCGGCAGCGCCTGACCCCGGAGCAACTGCCGGTGTTCTCGCGCTACATCGCCAAGGTATCCAGGAAACATCCCCGACTTCTGCCGCTGGCCGTCCGTCTGGCGGCCATGGGCTATCACTGCGAGAAGTTCACGCGTCAACAGACCATGATTCGCGGCTTCAAGGAATACGTGCAATCGGAGCTGGCGTCGTTCAATGAAGCCAGGCGGGGGCCTGATGCGGAACCGGAAAGGGAGGACCAGCTCCGAAAGGCGGCGCTGCAGCGCGCGAGGGCGCGGCAGAGAACCATTCCCGAGGAATTCCGCTTTACCGGGGATGGAATCGCCGAGAGTCTGGCGGCTTTCCAGCTTGCCTTGAGTTCGGAGGCACCACCGGCCGCGCCGGTCAATGTCAGCCTGCCGGTCGCAGGCTGAACGGTCGTCTATTCCATGGGCCGGCCGTGCCCCGCCGCAGGCACGTAGTGGGCACCGCGGCCGCGTCCCCTGATCTCGACCAGGCCCTCGTTGCGAAGAGAGCGCATCAGCTTCAGCACCTGAGTTCTGGAGTAGCCCGACAATCGCCGGATCTCGGCGTTGGTCATTCGGCCGCGCGCCGGCAGCACGGCCAGTAATCGAAGCCTCACGGATTCCTCGTCGAGCCAGATGTCTCCGTCGACACCGGTTCGCTCGACCAGCCCCGAGTAACGGCGCGCCAGACCGTACTTCGTACCTCTGCCCCTGCCTCGCGGAACCAGGAAACCGCGCTCCCTCAGGGACACCAGCGTGTCCGCCGCCTCCTCGTCGGACAACTGGAGGAGCCTGGCCGCCGACCATCGGTCGAGGACCGGACGCCGAATCAACCCGCGCAGGACAATCAGATCGTCGACGCCGAGCCCCCGGCCTTCACTCCGCATGTCCTGGACAAAGCGCGCGAAGTCGGCGTGCGTCCGTGTCGGCAGCACAAGTTTGACGTGCGACTCGTCGGCCTCGTAGCGCGGCAGGTCCTTCCCCAGCGAAAGGGATTCCTCAAAGATCCGGTCAACACCGAGACCGAGCCGATTCACCAGGCCAATCGTCTGCAGGACATCCGCAAGCAGCGGGTTGCGGCGGACCGGAGGATGCCGGAGGATGTTCTGCGCCGTCACCCCACCGATGAATCCCCCCGGGCTGGTGATCTCGATGCGGTTGTCAGAGAGACTCAGGTGGATGGACTGGTGCAGGAAGTAGTCCCTGTGTACCAGCGCGTTCAACACCGCTTCCCGCGCAATCCACCAGGTGATGTCGGGGATTTCCAGCTGGTGGAACCCTACGGGACCAATCGGCATCACACGGAGATTGGCGTCGAGCAGGCTGCGAACTCCCTCGAGCGTCGCCAGCAGTGGGGTACGCAGATCCCGCCGAACGTCGTAGTCTGTCCGGCCCCGCGACCTGGAGAAGACCAGTTCGTGGCGAGGAACACAGCGGGATAGCGTCGGTCGGGATCCGAGCAGAAGAACCGCAGCCAGCGTAACGCCCCTCTCCGACGTCAGACCGAGTGCTTCGGTCAGGCTCCTGTCGTCCAGGTCTGCCAGATCGCTCCTCTCGGCGTCGGCCCGGATGAGGCTTCGCAAGCGGCGGAACTGATCCAGATCCAGATCCGAGAGGCAAACGCCCGGCAGGATCTCGGCGGTGAGATCCCTGCGGCCGCGAGAGACGACGAGATTGGCAAGATTCGATCCGGTCAGCGGCTTGCTTTCCTTGCCCACCCGGATTTTCGCCACGCCGTCCGACGTGGTGTGCGGGGGCATGCCCGGCGGCACGCGAATCACCAGTACTCTGCCCTCGGGCTCCCGCAGTTCGTAGATCTCGGCGAGGATGTGCGGCTCGGTCCCGTCGTAGATTTCCCGGCGCAGGCCGTTCGCGTCGAGCGAGCCGGCGCCGTGAATCGCTTCGGCCCGTGTCCGTTTCCGGTCGGCGACTCCAAGTACGAGCAGCCCTCCCCGGGCGTTTGCGAACGCCACCACGGTTTCCCGGATCTCACGCACCCGGGCCTTGCGGGAGGAGCCGGTCCGCTGCCAGGACTTGAATTCCAGCGTCTCGGACTCCAGCGAGTCGGCGGGCTCGCCGTCGAGGCGGTCGAGCAGCTTCCTGAGTTGACCGGGCGTGAGCATAGATAACGGCGCATTATAATGAATGCGTTATTATTCATTCTAATGAACGCCCGGCGTGGTTGTCCAGCCCGCGGCAGGGGGAACAGTCAGGCGACCGCAGCGCCTGGCGACCGCAGCGCCCGGCTGCCGCCGCGCCTGCCTGCCGTACCCCTGCCTATTCGATCTCCGGCCTCCTCGAGTGCCAGTCGGTCCCCTTCTGGAAGGCATGGGCGACACTGAGAATCATGTCGTCCGCAAAGAGGTCCCCGATCAGCGTCGTGGTGAGCGGCATCTCGGTCGGACTTTCGGAGTCCGGGTTGCGGACCCCGTAGTCGTACGGGACCACCGCCGCCGGGTGGCCCGTCTGGTTGGTCAGTCCCACCAGCCCCGAGCCGCTCACGAACATGTCGAAGTCCCTCATGACTTCGGCCATCTCCTTCATGAGGATGTGACGGCGCCGCTGCGACTGCATGAATGCGAGCGCGGGCACGTCACGGCCTCCCCTGAACCTGCCGCGGCGGCGGCGTTCGTCCTGATCGAGATCCTCGGGGATCGGCTCGGGTTCGCCGTCCGGCGCGACGTGGAAGTCGAAGGCGGCCGACGATTCGACGCCGAGCGCGTTGGAGCGGCGGTCGGGGATCTCGGGCATGGGTTGCGGGTCGGCGCCCAGAGCCCGCAACGCCTCGACGAAGGACTCGGGCGCGTCCTCGTCGAACCCGATGCGCATTGCGCCCAGGTCCGGGTCGGGATCGAAGCGGAAGGGCGTGGTGAGCGACCCCGGGTCCTTCTCGTCGGCGCCGTGGATTGCGTTGAAGACGAGGGCGCAGTCCAGGGCGCTGCGGCACATCGGCCCGGTCTTGTCCATGCTCCAGGAAAGCACCATGCCGCCGTAGCGGCTGACGCGGCCGAAGGTGGGGCGGAGCGCGGTCAGCCCGCAGCGCCGCGAGGGCGAAACAATGGACCCCTGGGTCTCGGTGCCGATGGCGAAGGCCACGCACCCGGCGGCGGTGGCCGATCCGGGACCCGCCGACGACCCGCTCGACCCCTCGTCGAGGTTCCACGGATTCAGGGTCCTGCCGCGGTACCAGCGGTCGCCCCGCGCGAACTCGCCGGTCGCGAGCTTGGCGGCCAGTACGGCGCCGGCTTCCCGCAGCCGCACCGCGACCTCGGAGTCGTACCGGGTGAACTGGTGGCTGAAGTCGGCGGCGCCCCACGTCGTGCGCGTCCCCGCGACCGCAAACAGATCCTTGAGACCGTACGGAATACCGTGCAGGGGTCCGCGCCAATCCCCGGCCGCGATCTCCAGGTCGGCCTGGCGCGCCTCTTCCTGCGCGCGCCCCTCCAGGATGGTCACGGCGCAGAGGAGAACGGGATCGAGCCGCTTGAGGCGGTCGAGGTAGACCTCGGTGAGCTCCGAGGGCGTGATGTCCCGCGCCCGGATCAGGGCCGCGAGGCGGTGCACCGGCAGGAAGGCGAGGTCCTCCTCGCTGGCCGGGACCGGACCGCTCCAGCGCTCGATCCCGATTTCGGTGCGTGCGAAGGGATTGCCGCCGGTCTCGTGCCACATCTTCTCCATGAGCGACCCGGTTCCGCCCGGGTAGGCCTGGAAGTGAAGCGCGGGGGGCTCGCCGTTGCCGAGGGGGACGGGCGGCGGGGCCTCCTGGGGCGGGGTCTGGGGGACCGTCGCGGGCACGGCGGCCGGAAGCACCGTGGCGCGGGGGCCGCGGGACTCAGCACCCGTCAGCACGGCCGGGCCGAGGCCGCCGGCCGCGGCAGCAGCGGCGGCGGTGGCCAGGAAACGGCGACGCTCGATGGCGCCCGTTTCGGCGCCTTCCGCAGGCGCGCCCGCATTGCCGCGCACCGGGGAGCGGGAACCGGCCTGCCCGGGTTCGGGGGGTGAGCTACTCATATACTCATATACTCATTCCGGCTGTGAAGAGGGTGCGCCGGCAGCAGTCATGGTGCCCCGGCGGCAGTCCCGCGGTCGCGCTCAGCCATTGCGCGGCCACGCAGCTTGTAAATGCCCACGGTGAGCAACGGCACGACGACGATCGCCATGAACACGATGCTCATGGCATTGTAGCCCGTGCCGATCAGTCCCACGAGCCCGACGCGGGACAGCAGGTAGCCCGCCAGCAGGAGCCCGGCGCCCGTCAACGGACGCAGCCGCGCGGGCATTGCGCTGCCTCGCGCCCTGTACACTCCGTTCAAGCGCTCGTTGAAGGCGTGGATCAGCCCGGCTCCGGTCTCGATGAGCGTGCCGAAAAGCACGACCTGGAAGGTGATCTGGAACGCCCTCGAGCCCAGCACTTCAAGGAGATGGTTCGTCGGCACGGGACGTTCCAGCACGGCCGGGTACTGGGCCACGAGCGCGATGTAGAAGAGCAGGCCCGGGATGATCGCCAGCGGCCCCGCGAGAGCCCCGGCCCAGAGCGCCTCCCTGCGGCGGCGGATGTGGCGCGTCGCGAAGAGCATGGCCGGCACGAGCGAGACCTGCAGCGCTCCATAGCGCGCACCGGACGAGAACCAGCCGGGCCGCACCTCGCCCGCCCCCATCCCCACCGCCAGCTCCGTCGCGAACTGGTCGCCGAAACGCGCGATGCTCCATGCGAACAGCACGATGTACGCGCCGTACAGCAGGAACGACCACCCCGCGAAGAAGCGCTCGATGGTCGCCGTGCCCCGGAACACCAGCACGCCGATGGCGAGCAGCAGCCCGACCGCTCCGACCCAGCCCGGTATGCCGAACGTCTCGGCCAGGAACGTGCCACCGGCCGACCCGATGACGGCGAGGATCAGCAACACCGCGGTCAGGTAGCCGATCTCGTAGAGGAACCAGCCCCGGCCGAGCAGGTGCTTGAAGTACGAGCGGTAGTCGTAGCTGCCGTAGGCACGGGCGAAATCGAAGCCGACCATGCAGGTGGCGCTGACCAGCAGTGTGGACGGAATCATGCCGAGCAGCCCCCCGACCGGTCCGTATTCCAGGAAGAACTCGACCAGTTCGCGCCCCGTGCCGTAGCCGCCCGCGATAATGATCGACTGGAAGACCAGGCCAGGCAGCAGGTAGCGTCGGAACCAGGACGGCATGGGCAGGCTCCCTATCCCCCCGACACGGCCTGCATGAACAGGACCACATCGCCGTCCGCGACCGGCCCGTCCCAGCCGTCCAGCCAGCGCGTATTGGTGCCGTTGTGGAAGCAGAGGACGTGGCGGCGCAGCTCTCCGGCTTCGTTGAAGAGATGGGTCCTGAGCCGCGGCTCGCGCTCGAGCAGGTCGGAGAAGACGTCGCGCAGGGTCTCGCCTGACGCCGCCATCTCGCGCACCCCGCCGGTGGCCGGATCGAGGAGCGAGGGCAGGGTGACGGTGACCGCGGCCATCAGTCCACCCACGCCGAGACGTGCAGAATGCGCGGCAGGACCGCCGGGAGGTTCGTCCAGCTCTCGCCCAGGTCGTCGGTCACGTGCAGCGTTCCGGACGTCGTTCCCATGTACACGCCGCCGGGCTCGAGGTTGTCGACCGCCATGGCGCCCCGGAGCACCGTGCCGTATGCGTCGGCCGCCGGCAGCCCCGCCGACGCGGAGTGCCAGCTGTCGCCTCCGTCGGTGCTCCGCATGACGCGCAGGGCCCCGCCCGCCGGCACGCGGTGCTGATCGCTCTCGAGGGGCACGGCGAACAGGTACCGGCTCGCCGCGTCCAGGACGATCGGGAAGCCGAACGCGCAGTCCAGTCCCTGCTCGTTGCGCTCCCAGGTCTCCGCGCCGTCACCGCTGCGGAACATCCCCAGGTGGTCCTGCCGGAAGATGCGGTTCGGGTCGTCGGGATCCTGCGCGAGCCCGTGCACGCATGTGCCGATGCCCTTGTGGCGCTTGTCCTCCAGCGCCGCCGGTACACCGCGGTTCTTCGGCGTCCAGGTCGCACCGCCATCGTCCGTCCGGAACACGCCGACCGCGGAGATGCCGCACCACATCCGGTCCGGGTTGTCCCGGTCGAAGAGGAGCGCGTGGCAGCACAGACCGCCCGCACCGGGCACCCACGCTTCCCGGCTGGCATGTTCGTTGAGTGCGGTGACCGGCTCCCATGACGCCCCGAAGTCCGCGCTCGCGAAAAGTCCCGCATCCTGCACCCCCGCATAGACCGTTCCGCGGTTCTCCTTCAATGTCCAGATCTGCACAAAGCGGCTCTTTCCGTCTGCCTCGTACTGCGGGCCGGCCGGCAGCTGTTCCCACCGCCCGTTGGGGGCGGCATCTACGTTGCCTCCGGTCACATGCACCGCCGGGCCAAAGATGTCGCTGGCGACGGCAGCCATGAAGCGCCCATCGGACAGCCGCAGTCCCGCCGTCACCTTCCACCCCTTGAAGAACGGACCCGTCACCGTCCAGTTCCGCCGATCCGGGCTGGTCACCCAGAAACCGCCCTTCACCGTCCCCACCATCACCGTTACCGCCATTCGCCACCTCCGTGAACCCCTGGATTCGCCGCTGCCCGAACGCCCGGGCGGCAGGCTATACTTGGACCGGGCACCACATCAGCGTCAAGTTGGACGCATGAACCAGCCGCGCCCCATCATCCTCTTCGACGGCGTCTGCAACCTCTGCAACGCCTCGGTTCGCTGGGTGCTCGAACGCGATTCACGGACCCTGTTCGACTTCGCGTCGCTCCAGTCCGCCGCCGCGCGCCGGCTCCTCGAAGCTGCCGGCGTGGACGGTGGAACCGACGCGCTCCCGGACGCCATCGTGCTGATCGACAGGGATGGCGTCCACACCGGATCGACGGCCGCGGTGCGCATCGCCCGCCGGCTCAGGTTCCCGCATTCGCTCCTCGGCGCGCTGGGCACCGCCGTGCCGGCCTTCATCCGCGAACCTCTCTACCGGCTCGTCGCGCGCAACCGCTATAGCTGGTTCGGGCGTCGCGACCACTGCCCCCGGCCGGCCCCCGAACACGCGGCCCGCTTCCTGGACGTGCACGAGGGGCGCTGAAGCACGAGGGGCGCTGAAGCACGACGGGGCGCTGAAGCACGACGGGGCAACGGGGCGCGGGCGCGACCAGGGACCGCGACGCAAACCGGCCCCCGGCACCGCAAGCATTGGGCTCGCGGCCCGGCGGCCGGTTCCGTCTCGCCGCCTCGGCTCTGACCCGCCTCAGCTCTGGCTGCAGTAGGCGTTCCCCGTCACGTTCGGATTGGCGCTGCACTCCGCCAGACTCGGCGGGAAGCAACTGTGCCGGCCCTGCATGAACGCGACCGCCCAGGAACTGAGTCCCTCGGCCGAGAACCTGGCGTTGTCCTTCAGCCGCCGGCCCTCCAGCCACAACTCGAAGTTGCGCTCGCGGTCCAGCGCCAGCCACGCTTCCGCGTCCGTCGACGCCATGACCGGAGGCACGCCCACGCGCTCGCGCACGTAGTTGATCTTGTCGACCGCGCCCTGGCGGTCGCCCGCGCGCAGCATCGCCTCGGCCTCGATCAGACGCATCTCGTGCCCCTTGGCCAACGCGTAGTCGTCGCCGCGGTCGATGTATTTGAGTTGGCGGTAGAAGGGTTTCACGCCGCCGCCGGACGTCTGGTTCATGTCCCGCCACGGCACCCGGGGATCCGTGTCGGCCCCGATGCTGTCGTTGTACATGCCCCAGACCGTGATCTGCTTGGTCCCCTCGTGGGTGAACTGGTAGACCGAGTTGATCTCGCGTCCCGTGTTGTTGGAACGGCGGGCCCTCCACACGAAGTCGTCCGGGATCTGCGACGCCAGCGACTGGGCCTGGCTGTAGTTGCCCAGCAGGAGGTGCGCCTGGGCCATGCCTGCTGCGGACGCCACGGCAATGGAGTCGTGGCCCCCGCTGCCCGCGCGGCTCATCGCGGTCTCGAAGCGTTCGATCGCACGCGTGTGATGCGCGCTCACGTCCATGACCTCGCCGGGTTCGGGAGTGCCGTCTCCATCGCGGTCCTCGCCCCCGAACACGGCGATGCACACGTTGTCGCCCGCGACCCGGTTGGCCCAGCCGGCCCACATGTACGCCGCAGTCACATACTGGTTCGCGCCGGCGTCCGACTGCGTTTCGGTGAGACGCGCGATCCCCGCCGCCGCGCCCCAGCGCGCCAGCTGCATCGGGTTCCAGCTCGTCTCGGCGTTGACAACCGTGAGGCGGCCCTCGCCGGCGTCCTGCAGCCACGGCTGCGTGGCATCTGCATCGAGATCGGTGGACGCCGGTCCCCCGAGCCACGCCAGGTTGTCAACCGCCACCTCCACATCCGCGGCAACGCCGATCAGCACCGTCTTGCCCGCAGCCTCCTCGTTGAGCGCATCGTCCACGATCGGGCCCGGATTGACGACATCGAACAGATCGCACGCGGAGAGGAGGGCCAACAGCCCCGCAGTCCCCGCGAGCCGACATGCTTTTCTGAAGATGTTCACGTTGTCCTCCTCCCCTAGAAGTTTGCCCGGAGGCTTACGGAGAACATCACCGGAGCCGGGAGCTGGTAGTACTCGTAGCGTGCCGGGAAGGTACCGACGCCGCCGTAGTAGCCCACCGTCAGTTCCGGATCGATACCGGCCCCCTCCGACCACTTGTACGGGTTCTGCACCGTGGCGGTCAGCGTGCTGCCGGTCGCGCCGGGAATCACGCCGTCCGGGATCAGCAAGGAGGCGGAGACCGTGCGGATCTTGAAGAAGTCCGAGGGCCTCATCCAGAAGTCGAAGTTCGGCGTCGGCAGCTGGCAGCGCGCGCGCCAGATGGCCGGAGCCGACGACCACGCCGCGGTGTCGTTCGCGTCGTCGAGGCCCAGGTCGTTGCATTCGGGCCACAGGCCGCGCCGCACCTGCTGCCACGGCATGATGTTGAACTGGTACTGTCCGCCATGGAACTCGCCGAGCGCGTAGATCGTCAGCCGGTTGAAGAGGTTGATCGACGTGTTGGCGCTCAGGATGTGCGTCGGGTAGATGGGTCCGTAGTAGTGGTTTTCCTCGATCACCGGGTCCGCGATCGCGTCCGGGTTGGCAACGTTTTCGCCCCACAGCGACACGATGGGGTATCCCACGCGCACCCACTGTCCCAGGATTGATCCCCAGCCGAGGAAGAACTCGGGCGCCTCGCCCAGCGAAATGACCTCGCTATTCACTGTCGAGACCTGTCCGGTGACCTCCCAGCGGAGGTTGTCGAGCGCCACCGGGACACCCGTCAACGACACCTCGATGCCGGTGTTCTTGAACTCGCCGACGTTGCGCAGCTGCGAGTTCAGGAACCCTTCGGACGGCGCCGCGGTCACCGGCATCAGCGCGTCGCTGGTCACGCTGTTGTACCAGCTGACGTCGAAGCCGATGCGGTCGTCGATCATCGAACCCTCGAAGCCCAGCTCCAGCTCGGTCGACCGCTCGGGACCGAGTTCGGGGTTCCCCAGGTTGGCGGGCGTGACGCCAGCCTGGCCCTCGTAGCCCGAGATCGGGTTCCATGTCCGAACCGCGTCGAAGGCGCCGGGCGCCTTGCCCGACTGCCCCCAGGCTGCCCGGACCTTCATGACCGGCCACCAGTCCATGGCCCAGAATGCCGCATCCGACAGGACGTAGGATGCGCTCACCTTCGGATAGACCTGGAGTCCCAGATCCTGCCCGAAGGCACTGTTGCCGTCCACGCGCACGCCCGCGGTGAAGAAGAGGTTGTCCTGGATCCCCAGCACCTCCTGGGCGAAGAACCCGGCATTGACGACCTTGAGGAGATCCTCGCTCGACGTGGTCGTTGCGCCCGAGGTCAGCGTCTTCTCCCCCGGCCCCCCGAAGTCCTCGGACCTTCCGTACGTCGTGTGATCCCAGTCGCTGAAAAGCTGGCCGCCCGCCGAAAAGGAGGACGACAGGGTCTCGCTGATGTCGTATTCCCAGGTCGTGCCCAGGTCGAAGGTCAGGGTGCGGTGCTCCCACTCGTTCAGATTCCGCAGGCCCCGGGGCTGCAATACGTGGTCGAAGGGAAAGTTCTGCTGGTTGAAGGCCGTCGTGTAGTCGAGCCCGAGGGTCAGCCGGGTCGTCAGGCCCATCCCGTCGGCTCTGTGCGTGGTCGTGAGCCCGCCCACGAAGTGCTCCACGCGACCGCTGTTGGTGATGTCGAAGAGGATCAGGTCGGGATCGCCCTGGAAGTTGTCGCGGTCCACCGCCGCGTTCGTGTAGTCCTGGGAGCCGCGCAGCACGTTCAGCATGAAGCCCGAACCGTTGTCGCCCATCTCCATGTAGTTCGTGGTGCGGTGGACGTACGAGGTGTTCAGGTTGATATCGACGGACGTGGCGGGTTGCACGGAGAAGTTCCCGCGAATGCTGTAGGAACGGTCGTCGTTGTTGTCGATGACGCCGTCATCGTAGCTCAGGGCGCCGGAAACGTAATAGCGGACGATGTTCGTGCCGCCCGAGACAGAGAGCTGGGCCTCGCCCAGGCCGCCGTACTTGTACCAGGGTTTCGTGAATCCCCAGTCGTCGGTCTGGCCGAGGATGGGGCCCATCGAGTTCCCCGTCATGAAGCGCGTTCCACCCGTCATCTCCGCGGTCCAGGTCGCCGCCTGGCCGGCGCGCCCCTGTTTGGTGAAGATCTGGATGACGCCGCCGGCCGCCTCCGTGCCATACAGCGTGGTCGCCGCGGATCCGCGCACCACCTCGACGCGCTCGATGTTGTTGGAGTCGATCAGGTCCAGCGGGTTGGGCGAGGTCTGGGCACCGCCAGGGCCGGGGTTGATGCTCGAGCGGTTGTTGTAGATGCCCTGGTTGTTGTTCATCCGCACGCCGTCGACGTAGATCAGGGGTTGCACGTCCTGGCTGATGCTGTTGACCCCGCGCAGGATGATCTTGGAGCCACCACCGACCTGCCCCTCGTTGCGCCACTGCTGGAGCCCTGTCGTCTGACCGTTCAGGATCTCGGTCAGGGATTGAGCGGGCGTGAATTGCAGGGTCGCCGCGCGCACGCTTCCGACACTGTTTCCGAGCTCGCGGCGCGATGAAGCGCCGGGCGTCCCCGTGACCACCAGTTCGTCCAGCTCCAGCGCCGTCTCGCTCAGACGGAATTCGAGCGACACGGCCTGGTCGGCGGTCACCTGCACGGTCTGGCTCTGGGTCCTGTACCCGATTCTCTCCACGAACACCTCGTGGGTCCCCGCGGGGACGCTGATGACGAGGAAGCGACCGTTGTCGCCCGTGACACCTCCCAGCCCCGTGTCGCCGATGCGGATCTGGGCGACGCTGATAGGGGAGTTGTTCGTCGCGTTGAGAACGCTGCCCGTGATCCTGCCTGTCTGCGCGACCGCAGCCGATGACAGGACCAGGCCAAGTCCGGCGGCCACCGCGAGCAGTGGGACTGTCCGCCCTGCCCGAAACGCCTGGGCGGCCCTGGTTGATACTCTCATGGAAACCTCCTTCGCAGGGCATCGCCTGCAGCACGGGGGGACGTTTGGCTACGGTTGGATTTAGGTTGCGGATTCGGTGTACGCAAGCCGGTACACAACGCGTCATCGCCTCGCCGTGCCGCCCGCCACGCCGCAGCATCAGCCGTACCGGGCGCCCGCCACGCCGCGGCATCCGCCACCCCTATCGGCCGATCGGCAACCTCACGATGGTAATCCCGGGGCGGAGCGCGTTGCGGTTGGTGGGATCTTCGCTTCCGCCGTCCGAGGATCCGACATGTCCGGCCAGCGCGATTCCCAGCACTCCCGCCGCGGCGATGCCCCCGGCGAGCAGTCCACTCCGCACCGCCGAAAACCGCTGCACGTCGATCCCGGTGACGTCGGCGCGCGGGACGCGCAGCGTGTCCGCCACCTTGGGGCTGCGCTGCAGCGCCGGGACGATGCCGGGAATGGGCACGACAAGCACCAGTTCTTCCGGCTCGACGGCAAGAACGCTGCCCTCGAGGCTCATCCTGGCCACTCCGGTCACGGACGCCTGCCGAACCTGTCCTTCTGGAGTCAGCCGGGTGCGCACCTGATCGCCGATGCCCGGATCGGCGCCCACCGGCTGGAAGGTGGTGCAGGCGGTGGCTGCCAGGAGCACGGCGACCGTGGCACCGGACACCGGAGCACGGAACGCGGAAACGGACACGGCAACCTCTTTTGGCGACTACGGGAACTGGCAGGCCACGCGCGGACCGGACGAGCAGGGTAGCAAGTTACGGGCGATCCGCACGTTCGCAACCGGATCCCGTGAGAGGCCGAACAGCGCCGTGCGCGCCGCCCCGCCCGGCGGCTACTCGCTCGGCACGAGGTCCCCGTCCCAGAGCCTCCGGACAAAGGTCTCGGTGGGCAGCACGTCGATCCCGTCCCCTGTGCGCCGGGGCCTCGGCTCAAGACACACGATCACTCGGCGGCGGACATCGTGTTCCCTCGCCAGGCTGCGAAGCCCCTTCAGGTGTTGCCTGGCGACAGCCGCGGTTGCCTTGGCCTCCACAGCCAGACGCATTTCCCCGAGCACGAAGTCGACTTCGACTCCGCTGGGCAGCCGCCAATGCGTAAGTTCGCCGTCGAAGGCCGTGTAGGCCACGTATGCGGCCAATTCGTGGTGGACCCAGTTTTCAAACGCCTTGCCGTACAGCTGCGAGCCGCGAACGATCTCTCCCCGGCGGGCCAGCCGGTTGACGACGCCGACATCGGAAAAATAGAACTTGGCTGCCACACTCAGGCGCCGCTTGCGACGCTTCCGCCAGGCCGGCAGCCAGCGCCCGAGCAGCGTGTCTTCGAGAATCCCGAAATAGGCCTTGGCGGTCTGGCTGGAGACCGCGCAGTCCCGGGCAATGTTCGAGAAGTTGACCGGCTCCGTGTCGCTGAGCGCGGCGGCATCCAGGAAACCGGAGAAGGCCGGCAGGTTGCGGACCAGTCCCTCGGCTGCCACCTCTTCCTTGAGGTAGTCGGCGACATAGGAGTCCAGGAGGCGGCGCGGCATTGACGACCGGTAGATGCGCGGCAGATAGCCACGATTGAGCATCCGATCAAGGTCGAAAGCGCTTCCGAGTTCCCTGGCCGTGACCCCCCGCAGTTCGTATCGCACGGCCCGCCCACCGAGCAGATTCGCGGCACCGCGTCTCACCTTGCGGGCGCTCGAGCCACAGAGGGCAAAGTGGAGTCTGCGGTTCTCCATCAACCAGTGTACTTCGTTCAGCAGGGCAGGCACTTTCTGGATCTCGTCGATCACGATCTGCCCGGTCGGATCCAGGCGCTCGGCCTCGACCTCCTGCCGCAAGAGCTCCGGCCGGCTCACATACCGCCGGAATTCCTCGCTCTTCAGCAGGTCGACCCATCTGGCATCGGGAAAGTGCTGCTTCAGAAGGGTACTCTTGCCCGCTTGCCGGGGTCCCCAGAGGAAGAACGTCTCGGTGCCGGACGGGGGCAGAATGAGGCTTCTTTTGAACATAAGATTGAATATATCATGATAATTTTCAGTGACACAGCAGATTTGGTCGATTCGTCTTGCGACCCCCGGGCATCCAGGCGCACATTTGGCGGTGCCAACCGAATGCCGCATCCCACAGACAGATTCACCCGCCAGGAGTTGCCGCCGATGCCCGTCCACACCCCCGCCCGTTTTCACGCAGCCGTACTCGCAAGCGCCGCGGCACTGCTCGTCGCCGCTTTCACCGTCCTGACCGCAGTACCCGCCCAGGCCCAGGACACCCCCGACTTCCGCGCCGAGTTCCAGGGCCAGTTCGAGGCGACGGCCCGAAAGCTGGTGGCGCTGTCCGAGGCGATGCCGGCCGAATCGTACGCCTGGTCGCCCATGGAAGGGGTCATGACCGTGGCCAGCGTCTACCGCCACGTCACCCGCTACAACTACATGTACCCGCACCTCTATCTGGGCGTCGAGCCACCGACGGGTGTGGATTACGAGACGATCGAAGAGGGTGGTGCCGACAAGGAAGAGGTGGCGAGGATCCTGGTCGAATCGATGGACCACGTGCGCACCGTCGTCGCCGGAATGTCCGACGCCGACCTGGCCGCGCCCGCCGAGCTGTACGGCCGTCAGGTGGCAAGCTGGGCGGTGCTCCTCCAGCTGATCACCCACATGAACGAGCACCTCGGCCAGGCGATCGCCTACGCCCGCATGAACAGGGTCGTGCCTCCTTGGTCGAGGTAGGACCAGCAGGACGGCACCGCACGAGCGCTCTCCTCGTCCCGGCGGCCATCGCGGTTGCCGCTCTCACGGCCGCCCCCACGGGCGCCGCGCCCCAGGACACCACCCGCGCCAGTGCCATGGGCATGCAAATGGACATGGCCATGCCGATGGACTCCATCCGCGGCTCGGGCGACATGATCATGCCCATGCTGCGCAACCCCATGCTGCCCGGCCTGCGGGAGGTCAGCCCCTCGGTCGACCCCTTCCTGCCGGGCGAGGGCGTCGACACCGCCTCCCTCGCATGGGCCACCCCGCGCGAAATCCTCCACCTCGCCGACGGCGACACCGTCGCCCTCGAGGCCCGCATCGTGAAGCGCAGGATCGGCGGCCGCACCTTCGTCATGTACGGCTTCAACGGCCAGTACCCCGGCCCACTGCTGCGCGTCGCCCAGAACACGAAGATTGTGATTCGTTTCACAAACTCGATCGACCTGCCGTCGACCATCCACTGGCACGGCCTCCGCCTCGAGAACCGCTTCGACGGCGTCCCCGACGTCACCCAGCCACCCGTCCCGCCCGGCGGCGAGTTCATCTACGAGGTCGTCTTCCCCGACGCGGGCCTCTACTGGTACCACCCGCACGTGCGCGAGGACATCCAGCAGGACGGCGGCCTCTACGGCAACATGATGGTCGACCCCGTGCGCCACGACTACTTCGGCCCCGCGACCCGTGAAGAGTTCATCATGGTGGACGACCTCCTTGTCGACGGCGACGAGCTTCTCCCCTATGGCCGGGACGCCGCCAACTTCACGATCATGGGGCGCTTCGGGAACGTCATGCTGGTCAACGGCGAAGAGCGCTACGCCGCGACCGTCCGCCCGGGCGAGGTCGTCCGCTTCTACGTCACGAACGTGTCGAACACGCGCAGCTACAACCTCAGCTTCGCCGGGCACGACATGAAGCTCGTGGGCACGGACCTGTCGCGCTTCGAGCGCGAAATGATGGTGGAATCGCTGGTCATCTCGCCGGCCGAGCGCTACATCGTCGAAGTGCGATTCCCCGTCGCGGGCACCTACGCGCTACTCAACCAGGTCCAGGTCGTCGACCACATGCGGGGCACTTTCTACGCAGCCGTCGACACTCTGGGCGCCGTCGTTGTCGAAGGACCTGCGGTTGAAGAGGCCGACGCCCTCCTCTCCTCCCACTCCATCATGCGAACCGATGCGGTCCTCGAAGCCGAGCTTGCGGAATTCCGCCCGCACTTCGACCGGCCGGTCGACCACGAACTCCTCCTGACCGTCGACATCGAGGGGCTGCCCATCCTGGTCCAGCAGTTTATTTCCATCGACACCATCTACCGGCCCCCGGTCGAGTGGACCGACGGCATGCCCAACATGAACTGGCTGTCGACGTCGAACGAGGTGCGATGGATCCTGCGCGACGTCACCGGCCACGGCACCGATGCGGCCGACACCGGCGAGGCCCCGGCCGGCGCCCCCGAAAACGCCGACATCGATTGGCGATTCCGGCTCGGCGACGTGGTCAAGATCCGGCTCAGGAACGACGCCGACGCCTTCCACCCGATGCACCACCCGATCCACCTGCACGGCCAGCGCTTTCTCGTGCTGTCGCGCGACGGGGTGGAGAACCGCAACCTGGCCTGGAAGGACACAGTGCTGGTGCCGGTCGGGTCCACGGTGGACCTGCTCATGGAGGCGTCGAACCCCGGCGAGTGGATGATCCACTGCCATATCGCCGAACACCTGGACGCGGGGATGATGGGGTCGTTTACGGTGGTGCCCTGACACGAGGCACCGTCGGGCGGCCCGGCTAGTGACTCGCCGTGCGCGCTACAAACTCCTCCGCAGTCTCGCAGTCGAAAATCGCGTCGGCGATGGCCGAGATGCGCTCCGGGTCGGAAAGCTGATCCAGCGTCGGGACCATCCTGTCCGCGATGTCGGCGCCGAACCTTCGCACGACCAGGCGGCGCACCAGACGCTTCTGTTGCCGGATCCCCTGCTCGATCCCCTGCTCGACGCCCTTCTCGATCCCCTTCTCGATCCCCTTCTCGATGCCCTCCGCCCTGCCCTCGTCCAGCCCGTCCTCGTACCAGCGGATCGCCCATTTCCCCTTCGGCTTGATCACTTCCATCACCTCCCTCGTCGTGGTGGCCGCCTTCACTTCGGGTCCCAGTTCGGCGTTCAGGTCCGCGATCACGGACTTGAGCCATTCGGCGACCGCCCGGTCGAGCGCGCCGCCCTCCTCCCGCCCGTCCATCCGGTCCCGAAGACGGGAGACCGCGCGGACCATCTCCCGGCGCCCGCGCGCCCGGGCCACCGCCACGAGCTGGGCGACCAGGTTGTCATCCGGCAGACTCTCCGTTCCCCCGCGCCGTTCCTCCAACAACAGGTATTCGAAGCGCGGCTGACCCGCAAGCCACCGCGCACCGGCCACCGGGAGGAGGCGCTCCAACCGGGTCGGGGGCGTCCAGCGGGCCCTGCCGCCGTAGACCAGCACCGGCATGACCAGAGGAATGCGGTCGCCCACCTTGGGGCTCCTGACCCGGGCCCATTCCAGCCAGGCGCTGCCGGTGTACTGGAGGAGGCGCAGGGGCATGGTGTGGTCGATGTCGGACTGGAACTCGACGACGATCAGGACCGCGGCGCCGTCTCGCAGATGGAACTCCCACAGCATGTCCCCGTATCGGGATCTCTGGGCGGTGGACGCGTACTCCGCAGAGAGCCTGGCGAGCCGGGTGAAGTCCATCTCGCCTGCCATGGCCGGCGCCACGGCGCGCGCGAGCGCCTCAATGGTCTGCGGCAGGGAGTAGAGCACCTTGGACTTGGCGTCGTGCACGCGGGATCTCCGGGGTCGCGGGGGGTCGGGTGCGGGTAGCCAGTAAGGTGGGCCGTTTTTCGGGCGCTTCCATAGCTGGATGAGACCGATTTCGGGGGCACCCGGAGGATCGGCCACCCAGTGCCTGGTCGAGCTTGGGGATCAGAGGCAGCTTGGGGATCAGAGGCAGCTTGGGAACAGAGGGCCCGCTCCGTACGGAGATGTCGCCTATTTGATTCGCACCGCAGTCCCGTACGCCAGCAATTCGGCGGCCCCGGACATGACCTGAGACGTGGTGAAGCGCAGGTTCACCACAGCGTCCGCACCGAGCGCCCGCGCCTCCTGCTTCATCCGGTGAACACTCTCGTTCCTCGTCTCGATCAGCATCTCGGTGTACTCCTTGACCTCGCCACCGACGATGTTGCGCAGGCTGGCCATGATGTCCCTGCCGATGTGCTTGGCGCGGATGGTGCTCCCGCGCACGACGCCGAGTGCTTCCACGACCTGGTGGCCCGGGACGGTTTCGGTGTTGACGACGATCATCTCTGCTCCTTTGTGCGGTCGGTGACTGGTTCCGGGACGGCGACTACCCGGAACGGGAAGAGGATTCGGGACGATCCTCCAGGAGTTCTCGGTCCGCCTCGCGCTCCCCGATTCGCTCCGCGATGAGCGACCCCATGAGAACGACCAGGCCCAGTCCGGCAACCCCGATTCCGATCTGGATCGCCGGGGGCAATGCAAGCAGCGCCGGCCATATGAAACGAAGCGGTCGGATCGCCCAGACAAGCAGGACCAGGGCTCCGGTGCCGATGAGCAGGAAACCGGTGACGCGCAGCAGGCGGATCATTCTTCATAACCTCTTTCCGTGCGGGCGTCTTCGATCTGTTCCCGGACGACGGAAACCAGGACGAAGAGGGCGCCGGCAAGAACCAGGGCGATTCCGACTTCGAGGACGGGGTCGGCGATACGCAGAACAAAGCGGAGGGCGAGGAAGGCGGAATAGGCGCCCACGATGAGAATGCCGGCCCGCCAGAGGATGAGGCCGAGGGCGTGGGTGGGTTTCATGGTGGGCTGCTACCTGCGGACAAGCCGTGTCTCCGGGTATTGCGCGTACCAGCCGAACCAGAACGCGCGATGAGCAGGGAGCCGCTCCAGGCGCGCGCCGGCCGGACCGGTCAGCGCGTCCTCTTCTACGGTCCACTCGGCGCCGCTCTTCTCCCGGACCGCTCGGTCGCCATCCCAGTGCGTGAATTGGCGGCCCGTGCTCTCGTAGACGCGGCTCGCTCCGCTCGGATCCGTGAGAACCACGAACTCCACCTCGCCGAGGGCGTCGTGATACACGCGGTTCCGCGAGAGGAAGTCCACCTCGATCGCGAGCTGCTCGCCGGGGACTTCGGGGAAGCGGAGCGCCAGCACCTCGTCCTTGTTGTCGAGACGGTCGTCCAGCTCGGGCACGGTGAACATGAGCCTGTCGCTGGCGAAGTAGTCCCGATAGGCCATTCCCTCCCGGTAGTCGCGCTCATGTCCCGTGTCGAGCGACAGCACCTGCGTCCCGGGGTGGCGCCTGCGCCATTCGCCCCAGGTCGTGGTCACCACGTAGCGCCGCTCGAGCTCGATTCCCCGGCCGACGAGCGGGCCGACCGCCGGCTCACCCGCGAACGTCGACCAGAGCGACCTCGTTGCGTGATCGTACATGAGCTTGTTCGAGCGGTAGAGAAACCCGCTGGTGCCGAGCTCGTGGTGCGCGCCCTGATGTGCCGAGCGATAGAGGATCATGGTGCCACACAGCGTGCAGTACACGCCGGTGTAGTGCTCGCCCGCGATCGAGTCCTTGAACATCTCGTGCCAGGCGAGGATCCGCTTGGGATAGGCCCGCGCGTCGCCGTCGAGCGCGATTCCGAAGACGACGTTGTCGTCGTCCAGGTAGCCGGCCTCGTCGGCGGAGACCATCGCCGGGTGGTTGAGGGGCGGGATTCCGTCGCGGGGGACGCCACCCCACCGGATCTCGTCGAGCCGGATGTTCGCGGGCGGATCGTAGTCGAAGTACTCCTCGAAGCTTGGGTCCAGGTACGCGTACAGAGTCGCCTTGAAGTCGGTGTAGTCCGGATGCGTGCCGGGGTCGGTCCGCCAGATCCAGTCCCACCACCTGTCGGGATCGTGTCCGAGTCGCTCGCCCGTCCCGCGCTCGAGGATGTCGACGATGCGCCGCTGAATCCAGACGCCCTGCACGTACCGGTGCAACTCGACGAGCATCGACGCGTAGGCGTCGTCCCAGCTCTCCAGGATGATCTCTTCGGCCTGGTCCGCCTGGTCCGGATCCCATGCCGCGAGGAGGAGGAACGTGTCAATGGGCGGATGGGCGACCTGGTCGGAATGGTCCTGGCGGGAATGGGACGCGAGCAGCGTCGTGCAGGCCAGCAGGAGGAGGAAGGCGCGCATGGTCTTCCCATTGTACGGAACCGGGTTGCCTGCCGCTTGGTAGATTGTTGGGACTCGAACGCGGACAAGGACTACGGGAATGACCGAAATCAACAAGGTGGCGATCCTGGGCGGCGGGAATCTCGGCACCGCAATCGCCAGGGGCTTCGCGACCTCGGGGTTTGTCGAGCCCGGCAACGTGGCGATTACGAGACGACGGCTGAGGCTCCTCGGCAACCTCTCGGCCGAAGGTTTCCACACTCTCTCCGACAACCGCGAGGCGGTGAGTGGTGCGGATGTCGTCATCCTCTGCGTGCAACCGCAGCAGATGGAGGAGCTCCTGGACGCGGTCGCGCCCACGCTCGACTCGCGCAGGCAGGTCGTGATCTCGACGGCCACTGCGGTGTCGATCGCGGACATCCGCCGCTGGGTCGGGGCCGAAATCCCGGTGGTGCGCGCCATGCCCAACCTCGGCATCGCAATCGGCGAGTCCATGACCTGCCTCGCCGCTGACGCGGCCTCGCTCGATGCCGTGCCCGTCGCCCGCGCGGTCTTCGACGTCATGGGCTCGACGCTCCTCATCCGGGAGGACCAGATGACATCGGCCACGGCGCTCTGCGCGTGCGGGATCGCCTTCTTCCTGCGAGCGATACGCGCAGCGTCCCAGGGCGGGATCGAGATCGGCTTCCACGCCGAGGAAGCGCTTCAGCTCGCGTCGCAGACGGCGAAGGGCGCCGCCGCGCTGCTGCTATCGAACCGGAATCACCCGGAAATGGAGATCGACAAGGTTACCACCCCTCAGGGGTGCACCATTTCGGGGCTGAACGAGATGGAGAACCGCGGCTTCAGCTCGGCAATGGTCCGGGGCATCATCAGGTCCGCCGACAAGGCGGGCGCGCTCTATCAGCCGGAAGGCGGGTCGTAACAACTGAGGCGGTTGCGGTCCGCCTCCAACTCCTCCCTCGCCGAGCGGCCTGCCGGAGCGCGACCCATCACTTCGTCGGCCGCGTCCAGCCAGGAACGGAGCCACGCCGTCGGGGTCTCCCGGGAATCCTCGCTCCCGCCCTCGCGCAACCATCGCCGATAGAGCCGTGTCGTGACTTCACGGACGGTGAGCCCGCGCAGGGCAGCTTCCGTCTTGACTTGCCTGTACAGGTCATCCGAAATGTCGATTGTCGCTTTCATAAGGACATGATAGCTGTATTCCGTCATATCCGTCGATAGATCGCTTCGAGCAAAGAGTCGAAAACAAAATGCGAAGCCCGAACCGCGCCACGCTGATTCTGCCGGCTGTCCTCGTGGCCTGCGGCGGAGACACCAGCCGCACCGGCGATGTCCAGATGCAGGTCGCGGACAGCGCGGGCGTGCGGATCGTCACGTACGAGGGCACTCCAGCCACCGTCGCACCCTTCCTCCTCGCCGCGGAACCCCGCTACCGCCACGGAGCCAACCCGGGCGACTACATCTTCCAGTTCGTGGACGCCGGCCGGCTCTTCCCGGACGGAAGCGCGGTCGTTGCCGATTGGAACAGCGAAGTGGTCGTCCTGAGTCCGGACGGCTCGATGCACAGGGTGCTCGCCAGAGTTGGAGAGGGACCGGGAGAAGTCATCGAGCCCTACTCGCTGTTCGTCCTGGGCCAGGACAGCGTCCTTGTGCCCGACAGTCGTCAGTCTCGCCTCACTCTCTTCGTCGGCGATTCGGTCGCGCGCATCGCGAGCCTGCCTCGGGCAGCCCATTTCGGTATGACGGGGATCGGTTCATCCGGTGAACTGCTGCTCTGGAACCGATTCCCCTACCGTTCCTGGGTCGATATAGAGGAGGAGTGGCTCGCCGGACACATGACCCAGTTCGATACTGAAACCGGCGCCCTGGACACGGTCGCGTCGTACGACCATTGGCCGCGACAACGGTCGGGGCAGCCGAGGCCGATCGTCCGGCCCATTGGCGAGGTCACGGGTCGCTGCGGGGCGGTTCGTCCAAACGAGGTCCGATAGGCCCGAGATCACCTGGCGTCTGCAGGACGGCACGTTGGAGCAGATCGTCCGCTGGCGGCCCAGGCCCAACCTGCTGACTGAGGAACTCCTGGAGGACGGCGAGGCCTATAACCGAATGATCGGCCGGATGAATTACGGAGTATCTGATGCCCGCCTCGAGGAGATAATTCAGGAGGACATGGCCCGGTATCGCGCCATGATCGGCCAGCCGATTCCACTCTTCGGTTCCCCGTTCGCCGACGCCGCCGGAAACGTGTGGCTGCCCTCCTACCGCCCGGCCTACCCGGAAGAGGGGTCGCCGTACACGGTCATTTCCCCGACCGGAGAGTGGCTGGGACAGGTTGAGACTCCGCCAAGGTTCCGAATCCTCGATGTGACCGGAGGCCTCGTCCTCGGGATACTCAGGGACGAGATGGACGTGGAGAACGTCGTGGTGCATGAATTGCTCGCCGGACGCTAGCGAGCATCCTGTCGCGCGAAGTCCGCGAACCCTATTCTTGGTTGGAACGGCACAGTCCCTGGCCCCGTGCCCTCAAGACACTGTGCGCAACAACCCCGAAGGAGCCGGAAACATGACCACGCGCCGCCCGCTCACCCGCGCCGCTCTTCCCGCAACGCTCGCGACTCTCACGACGCTCGCCGCCGTCCTGGCCGCAACAGCAGTCGCCGCCCCACCGGCAACCGCCCAGGAGGGCCCTGACCGCGAGAACACCTCGAACCTGCAGCGCCTGAAGCATGTGCCGCTCGAGGTGGGACCGCAGTTCAGCCGCTCAGACGTCGAGATCGAGCAGGAGCTGAGCCGCCCGTTCGTCTACGCCAGCCGGATCATGAACCCGACCTTCGGCTTCGACATCATCTCGATCGCCGATCCCAACAACGCCGAGGTAATCTACGAGTGGCGGATCGAAGACGCGGAACTCCACGTCGGGCTCGGCGGGATGGATCCCAAGTACTTCAAGCACGACGGGCGCTACTACCTGGTGCAGTCGATGCAGTTCGCACCCGGCGGGCCGAATGTGGACCTCGGCGCGGTCGTCTTCGACGTGACCTCGCTACCGGACACCGAGGGCATCCGCGAGGTCGGCCGCATGCGCGCCCCCGACACCCCGGGCGGCTTCCACAACATCTTCATGTACAAGCACTCGTCGGGCGCGCCGCTGCTCTTCGCCACCACGAGCGGCCGGCACGCCAACGTCTACGACATGTCGCTCTTCGTCCAGGGCGACAGCGCGCAGGGCCTGGTCGGCCAGATGCCGTGGCCCTCGACCGCCACCCCGTCGCCCTACGGGATGCTGCAGGGCTACCACGACTTCTACGTCGCCTTCGACCATGCGACGGGCAAGGACATGGCTTATGGGGCCGGCCTCGACGGCTACTACGTCTACGATGTCACCGACCCCGCCAACCCCGTCCTCGAGACCTCGATCGTCGGCGTGCTCGGCGTGCAGCTCGCCCACACCATGAGCGCCACCCCCGACCACAGGTACGCCGTCGGCCAGACCGAGTACCTCTACTCGCCGGTCCGCCTCTACGACCTGCAGCCCGGGCTCTCGGACGAGGTCGAAACCATCAACGAGGAGATGGCGGTGTGGACGCCCAACTGGCGCGGGTTCACCCACAACCACGAGATGCGCTGGCCCTACGTCTTCGTCTCGTCGTTCGAGGACGGCCTCTACGTCTTCAACATGCGCGACCCGAAGAATCCATCGACGGTGGGCTACTTCGACACCTACCACGGCCCCGAGCGCCGCGGACTCGACCCCCGCACCATGGGCGAGGGCAACACCGGCTTCAACGGCGCGTGGGGCATCGACATCCGCAACGCCGACGGCCTCATCGTGGTAAGCGACTTCACCACCGGCGTCCACTTCATGAAGCTCGACGGATTCGACGGATGGAACGGCGCCGACTGGGGCATGCCCAACGTGTCCAGCGTTCAGGACTGGGACAACGCCCCCCGGCGCGTGATCCCGTAGGAGGCGGAATCCTACTCATATACTCATATACTCATAGGTACGAGTGTTGAGCGCGCGATTGCGGCTTCCGCGAGCACCCCTGGCGATGCTTCTGGGCATGGCGCTGGGCGGTACCGCCTTGTCCCTTCCAGCCATGGCTCAGCCCGTGGTGCCCCCGTGTGAGCCCGTCATGAGCCACGCTACAGCGGAAGTCTCCGATCTCGGTCGCTTCAACCTCGGCCCTGCTCCGGGACGCGAAGGCTGCGGGCTGGCCGAACTGGTCGGCGCGTGGTCACCCTTCGGCCTCGCCGTGATGCGCTCCGGCCACCTCGACCAGGAGCTGCGCCTCGTCCTCGACCTTCCGGTGCTGGAAGGCGGAGCGGAGCTCTCGGAAGACGGGCCGCGCTACGTCGCGTGGGTCGCCACCCCCGCGCTGGACCGCATCGAGGCGCTCGGCACGGTCGCACCCGGCGAGCCCTTCGCGGCCCCCGTGCACTGGAACAAGATCGTGATCGTGGTCAGCCGCGAGGACGGCCCCCCCGCGGCCGACGCGCCTCGCTGGAGCGGCCCGGTCGTGCTGCTCGGACGGTCACGCAGCGCGCTCCTTGAGAACCTGATGGGCCACTCGATCTTCCGCCGCGCGGAAATGTAGCGGGGTGAGGCGGCACCTGAGGCCTCCGCCCGAAACGCCGCGACCCTGTCAGACCCTCCGCACCCGGGCAATGAAGTCCTCGCCCGAGTCGCATTCAAGGATCACATCCGCGATCCGGGCCAGGTGATCGGGGTCGGAGCGTCCATCGAGCAACCGGTCAAGCTCGTCTGCCGTGGCCAAACCGAATTTCCGCGTCGTCTGCCGGCGCAGGAGCATCGCCTGCCCACGTTCGATCCCCCGCTCGATCGCTTGTGCGCGGCTCCGCGGAATCCCATCGCCGTACCGTTGCCGGACCATCTCGTCAAGACCCTGATTCCACCGCGCCGACATCCCTTCCATGCTCCTCACCTCCGCCAGCAGTTCCTTGTCAGAATACCCTCTCGATACTAACAGTGCCCCCACGCATTCGGCCATGTACCCGTGGAACCCCACGTCCCCGGCTTGCTGAATCACCGTTATCAGGGCCGCGAGGTGCGACCGCAGTTCAGCCGGCGCCCAGTCACGGCCCAACTCCAGCACCATCCCCGGAAGGTCCCTGGGCGTTGGCGTGGCAGGATCGTTCCAGGGCCTCCTGGAGACCACGCGGTACTCGGAGGGACTGGAATGCCTGAACAGGTCCGACAAGCGGGTCGGTGCATTCCACGGTCGGCCTCCGTGGTGGAGCACCATGACCACCAGCTCCGGGAGCCCGCCTTCGGGACCGAAATCCATATGCTCCCGAAGTTCCGTCAGCAGAAGGGTAGCGTACTCGGTGGTGCGGAGAGCCATGTGCTGCTCTGGATGACCCTGAATCTCCAACAGGAAGGCCACATGGGTCTTCCCGTCCGTCGTTCGTGCCCACCAGGTCATGTCGGCCAACCGGCGCAGAAGCGGCCTGGCGATGAACTCGGTCGGTAGCTTCCGCAGCATCCGGAAGTCCAGGCTGTCAGACCATTCCGGCGCGTGCGCACGAATCAGCAACTCCACGAGGCGTGGGCTCGAGAAGAAGCTCTTGAAGCCGGCGTCGAACAAGAGAATCCCTGTTGCGGGGAACGCGAACCACTAACGTCACCCGAGGAACGGGACATTTACATGGCGGAATCGGCCGATTGGGATTCCGCAGGGCGAGACGCGCCACTGCCGGGGCGCGAACGAGCGTCGGAACCGGCTATCCTGCCCGAAACGCCGCGATCAGCTCCGCCTCGCGCTCGGGTGCCAGCCCGGCGCGCAGTTCCTGCCGCTCGGCGTCCTGCGCGTTGAACCATTCCAGCGTCTCGCGCGCGGTCTGTTCCAGCGGTCGGGGCTCGAAGCCGGCCGCGAACGCCCGGTCGCCGTTGACCTGCATCATGCCGAGGTAGTCGCCCGCCGGTTCGGTCCAGTAGGTGAGCGCGGGGAGATCGTGGTCCCGCAGGAATGCGGCGTTCACCCAGATCAGTTCGGCATCCGAGCCGATCGCAGTGCGGGTGCGCTCCAGCAGGCTCCCCATGGTGAGGGGCTCCCGCGGGCCGACCACGTTCATGGTGCCGCTGAGGTCGTCCTCAACCGCCTTGATCATGAAGGCACCCAGGTCACGCACGTCGACATGCTGCATGGGGTCGGAGGGATCGCCCGGAGCCAGCACTTCGCCGCCCCGCGAGAGGCGTACCGGCCAGTACGTGTAGCGGTCGGTCGGGTCGCCGGGCCCGACAATGTAGGTGGGGCGCACGACCAGGTGGCTGTCGGGGAAGGCGGACCGGGCTTCGTCCTCGGCGAGCGCCTTCAGTGCGCCGAACGTGCGGCCGTCGACGACTTCGGTCTCGGGATCCTCGATGGTGTCCACGGGCGCGTTCTCGCGGATGTCCGTCGTCAGGTAGGGGACGTAGACGCCGGTCGACGAAACGTACACGTACTTCCCCGCCGAGCCGCTGAGCGCCTCCGCCGCAAGGCGAACCCAGCGCGGGATGTTGGCCGGGTTGTCGATCACGACGTCCCATTCGCGGCCCGAGAGCGCATTGAGGTCGTCGTTGCGGTCGCCGATCAGCGTTTCCAGGTCGGGGAAGAGGTCCGGGTTCGTGATGCCCCGGTTGAAGAGGGTGACCTCGTGCCCGCGCGCGACGGCGGCCCGCACCTGGTGGGGACCGATGAAGTTGGTGCCGCCGAGGATGAGGATCCTGAGCGGGGTGGGGGATCCGCCTCGGTCGGCTTCGCCCTCTCCACCGCACGCGCCGAGCGCCAGGCCGCCGACCGCGACGACCGGGAACGGCCGGGCAGTGGCGGGGGCGCGGGCCGGGGAGGCGGCTCCGGCCGAGTCGGCCAGCGGTGCGCACACCGAGTCCCGCTGGGAGATCTTCCTGCACGCCATCCGGGGTACGGGCGGCGATCCCACCGCCGGCCCGCTCAAGCGTGCGGTCATCCTTCTCGCGATTCCCATGGTCCTGGAAATGGTCATGGAGTCGCTCTTCGCCGTGGTCGACATCTACTTCGTGTCCCGGCTCGGAGACGCGGCGATGGCGAGCGTTGCCCTCACCGAGTCGGTCCTGTCGCTGATCTACACGGCGGCGATCGGACTGAGCATCGGCGTGACCGCCATGGTGGCGCGCCGAACAGGGGAGGGCGACCGCGAGGGGGCGGCCCGGGGGGCGGCGCAGGCGATCTTCCTCGGGTTGCTGCTGGCCATTGTCTTCGGTGTCGTGGGGGTGGTATATGCCGGGGACATCCTGCGGCTGATGGGTGCCGACGATACCGTCGTGGCCACGGGCCTCCCCTACACCCGCATCATGCTCGGCGGCAACGTCGTCATCATCCTCCTGTTCCTGCAGAACGCGGCCTTCCGCGGGGCGGGCGACGCCGCGATCGCGATGCGCGTCCTGTGGATCGCCAACGGGCTGAACATCGTGCTCGATCCCCTGCTGATCTTCGGGATCGGGCCGTTCCCCGAGCTGGGTGTGCAGGGAGCCGCGATCGCGACCACCATCGGGCGCGGGACGGCGGTCCTGGTGCAGGTCTACACGCTGTTCCGGCTGGGCGGGAAGCTCCGCCTCCGGCGCCCGCACCTGCGCATCCAGCCACGGGTCATGGCGCGGCTGGTACGCCTCTCGGCAACCGGGACGCTGCAGACGCTCATCGCGACGGCGAGCTGGATCGGGCTGACCCGCGTGACCGCGATCTTCGGCACCGAAGCGCTGGCCGGGTACGTGATCGCGATCCGGATCGTCCTGTTTGCGATCCTGCCCGCCTGGGGGCTCTCCAACGCCGCCGCGACCATGGTGGGCCAGGGCCTGGGCGCCGGCGACCCCGCCCGCGCGGAACGCGCCGCGTGGATCACCTGCAAGATGAACCTCGCGTTCCTGGGGGCGGTCAGCATCGTGTTCATCGCCTTCGCGCCGGCGATCGTCGGCCTCTTCGGGGGAACGAGCGGTGCCTCGGCGGTCGCCGTGACCGGGCTGCGCATCGTCTCGATCGGCTTCGTCTTCTACGCGTACGGCATGGTGCTCACGGCCGCCTTCAACGGCGCCGGCGCGGTGTGGACGCCCACGATCCTCAACTTCTTCTGCTTCTGGCTGTGGGAGATCCCGCTGGCGGTGGTGCTGTCGCTGCCGGGCGGGCTGCAGACCACCGGCGTGTACATTGCCATGACCGTGTCGTTCTCGACGCTGGCGGTCGTGAGCGCGATTCTGTTCCGGAGGGGGCGGTGGAAGCTGGCGAAGGTGTAGGTTGGCGTTTCGTCTGGAACTTCCCTGAAAACTCACATTGACAGCAACCGGCTTGACAATCCAACGCGTGGTCGGGATATCTATTGTATATTTCGAATGTCGGGTACGAGCAAAGGCAGGTAGCATGGGCGCACGATCACATGTAGCCAAGTGGGGCAGCAGTCTGGCTGTCCGAATCCCGAAGCCGATTGCAGAACAATGGGGTGTCCGTGAGGGGTCGAGAATCGAAATGGTCTCCCGCGGAGAGCAACTCGTGATGCGCAGGAGGGCCTATGACCTTGAGGAGATGGTGGCCCGGATGACGCCTGACACACTCCACGCCGAGGTAGACACGGGTTCTCCTCAAGGGAGAGAGGAGTGGTAGCAGGTCCGCACGTGCCGGATGCCGGCGAGATCGTGTGGCTTGCCTTCACGCCGCAGGCAGGACACGAGCAGGCCGGGCGCCGCCCCGCGCTGGTCTTGAGTTCGCGCATCTACAACCGGAAGAGCGGCTTGGCGCTGTTCTGTCCGATAACCTCGAACAGGAAAGGGTATCCATTCGAAGTGGGTCTACCGGCCAGCGCCGAGGTCACCGGAGTGATCCTTGCGGACCAGATCAAAAGCCTGGACTGGCGGGCCAGAAATGCGCAATTCGCATGCAGCGCCCCACCAACCGTGGTTGGCGAGGTCCTGGACAAGTTGTCGGTCCTTCTCGGCCGAGCGTGAATCCATGATGACCCGGTGGCCGACCCTCGTTGTGGTAACGACGACAGCCCTCTCCGCCTGCTCCCAGGCCACCCCCGCCCCACCACCACCCCAGGCCCCGGTCCCGGCCTGCTACGACCGCGCCACCGAGCCGCAGACGGCGATTGTCGACAGCCACCTCCACTTTCGTCCGTTCGGCGGTCCGCCCGTTCCCTTCGACGAGGTCATGGGGTACCTGCGCGAGACCGGTGTGCGCTACGTCAACATCTACGGTATCGGTCAGATGCTCCCGGTGGACTCCGATTGCACCTACTACCTGGACTGCGTGGGCACGCCGGTCATCCCGACGCTGAAGAACGACTTCGCCAACGCGACCGACCTGCTTGTAAGCCCGCCCGAAGGCATCCACGCGACGCTGGCCATGACCTTCCCGGATCTGTCGCGGCCGGAGTCGGTCGTCGCCGGGATCGAGCTGCTCGACACGGAGTTCCCGGGGATGTTCCGCTGGATGGGCGAGGTCAACCTGGTCAAGCAGGCGCTCTTCGGGAACGCTCACTTTGCGGTGCCAATCGAGACGATCCGGGAATGGGCACCGTTCATGAGCCTCCTTCGCGAACGCGGCATCCCGATCGCCATACACTCGGATCTCGGCAACAACGAGGACCCCACGCTCCACCTCCACCTCATGAGGGAAGTCCTCGACCGCTACCCCGACAACCGCGTGGTGTGGATGCACATGGGGCTGTCGCTGGAGTTGACCACGCTGCCCGCGGCCGAGCACATCGCGCTCATGGAATCGATGCTGGACCGCTACCCGAACCTGATGCTCGACATCACCTGGCGGATCATCGACGACAACTACTTCTCGCGGGCGGACTACCAGCCGCTGTACGTCGCGTTCCTGAACGAGTATTCGGAGCGGATTCTGCCGGGGACCGACTTTCTGGCGTCGTCGAACAAGACCCTCGACGTGTACAGGGAGGAGCTGGAGGTCACGAGCCGGATCCTGCGGTTCGTGGACGACGAGGCGTTCCGCAACATCGCGCTGGGCGAGAACTACTTCCGCATGCTGGCGCTGGAGGACGAGGCGCCGGCGGTGTGCGGGGCGGGTACCTGAACCGGTCGCTCAGCGCTCCAGCGTGATCAGAATCGCGCCGTTCACATAGCCCGTGCCGAAACGCGTGGATGCATCGGGACCGTTGAGGAATCGCATCTCGCGGATGTCGGTTGCACTGATCTCTTCCAGCTGATCGAAGTTCGACAGAGGCACGCCGTTCAGGTGGACCCTGGGGAAGCCCGCGCTCGACCCTGTTGCGACACCGGGCCGGGTCCCCCCCCCGGAGCCAGGCTGGCCGAAGGCGCCGAATCGCGTCGAGTGCGTTGTAGTCGGGCAACTCCTGGAGCTCCCAGTTGCCGATCAGGTCGGGACTCTGGCCAGAGCCGGAACTCGCCCGGCCGGGATAGCACGCGCCGAGCAGCAGGACGAAGCAGAGCAAGGTCATGCCAAGCCGGTGAAGTCGCATCGTGTCCTCCTTTTCGAGGCCCGCAGGCCGCGGACGCCCACCCCACCCGACCGACCGCGGGGTGGGCCGACGGCGGGGTGGGCGTCCGGGACCGGGCAAGCGGCCTATCCCACGCCGGGGCAGTTGAAGTCGGAATTCGCATCGCATTCGATGTCGGCAACGGGCATGCAATACGTCACCCTGGAGGGTCCGTTTTCGGCCTCCACACGCGTGTTGATCGCGTGGCTCTCGGCGATGTACGGATGCTGCCAGCGCCGCATGTCCGCGAGGCGGCGGCCCTCCATGTGCATGATCACGTAGCGCTCGCGGTCCAGGATCGACCAGGCGTCGTCCTGGGCGTTTGGATACTCCAGCGCCCCCGCCGTGGCGGGCGTCTCAACGGGATCCATGCCATACACGGCCCGCGCCCGGTTCACCAGAGTCGTGAACTGGCCCAGGTTGCCGTCCATCAGCGCCTTCTCCGCGCGGATAAGAAGCATTTCGGTGCCCCGCACCATGGGGAAGTCGGCGTCCTCGCCGGTCTCGCCGCCCGGCCGCACCAGCAGTCCCTCGGATTCGGACTTGAGCGAGGAGTAGAGCGGCATCCGGTTGCTCTCCGCCCGGAATTCGCCGCCGTACCCCGCGACGCGGTCGCACAGACCGGTGTCGCGGATATCCCCGGGCGCACCGTGCCTGGTCCGCAGCGTATCGGAGCGCCACTCGCCGCACTTGATCCACGGGACGCGGGGATCGTCGTGGAAGACCCGGTGTACCGGCGTATTCCAAAGCGTGAAGTCGTCGTTCTGGAAGGAGACGTCGAACCAGCCGTTGTCCTCCACCTCCGGATCGGAATGGCTGTAAAGGATGAAGTCGTCGGGCACCTGTGCGGCATGCTGCAGTGCCAGGTCCCAGTCGCCCATCAACACCGCCGCCTGGGCTATGCCGCCGTGGGCAGCGAACATGAGCTTGACGGGGTCGAAGATGCGTTCGTCCCCGTCGGGCGTCGGGGCGCCGGCTGCCACGGACGCCTCGGCTATGGCCAGTGCGTTCTGCATTGCGTTGACCGACCGCCTCATGATCGAGTCCGTGTCGACGGTCCGGGACGGGTCGTACTGGTCGTTGGGCCCCATGAGAGCGCCCGCGCCCGGTCCGTAGTTGAAGACGGACTCGCAGAACAGCTCGCCCATCATGCGCTCCGCCCACCCCGAAATGATCCAGGAACGTGCGGTGAGGGGATGGTTGGCGATTCCCTCCTCGGCTAAGACCCGGGTGGTGACGTCCACGCCGTAGTAGCCCGCCCAAGCCGCCTCGTGGAGCTGCGTCCACGGGAAGTCCCCCGGACGGTCGGCGTAGTTGCGGTATTCCAGGATCTCTTCGCCGCTCGAGCTGGTTCCGTCGTTGTTGAAGTCGTCGGTGGCGGAGCCGACGTACCACCAGACGCCGCTGAAGTCGCGCATGGCGTCGTGGAGTTCCGAGTTGATGCCCCGGATGAACGCAACCATCAGGTTGGGATCCTCGATATCGTCCTCGATAATCACGCCCTGCAGCTCGGTATCGACGCACCCGGACGTCGCGAATGCTCCGGCAATGCCTGTGATGGCCAGCAATCCGAGGATCGAACCCTCTCTGGTTTCTGTCGTTTTCATGGAAGTTCTCCTCGGTCAGGTCAGAAGTTGGCGCGCACATTGATCGAGAACTGGCGGGCCGGGGGCAGGATGTACCCCGCTCCCCGCGCCGTCTGCTGTGCGGGTCTGAGCAATGCGTCGGGATAGAGGCCCGAGAATCTCGTCAACGTGAGCAGATTGGTCGCGCGGAGCTGGAGGGTGGCGCCCGTGAAGCCGCCCGGCAGCCACTCGCGCGGCAACCGGTAGGACAGGCTCACGGCCTGGAGCCGGAAGTAATCGGCCGGCTCCATCCAGTCTTCGTTGTCCGACTCGTTCTCCCAACAGCGCCCGATCTCCCTGGCCGTGTACATGGAGTAGAGGCTCGGATCCTCGGCCTGAACGCCGGCGTTGACTGCGTCGTTGATGGGCCAGCACTCCGGCCACAACCCGTCGGCTGCCAGTTCCTGGGCCATATCGTCGTAGAGCCAGTGTCCCACCTGGGCGACGCCGAACGCATCCAGAATGAAGTCGTCGAAGAGGGTGGCCCTTACGCCCACTGACGCCTCGTGCGGCGGACGGCTGGGCGCGTAGAAGAACGTGTCGGGGTGGTTCTGGATCTCGATGCCGTTCAGGACGCAATCATCGTCGTCCGTGTAGGTTGGCAGCGCACCCATCTCGCCGGGATTGCACACCTTCTTTCCGTACAGCGCCGGAATCGGCCGTTCCTTCCGGTACTGGTTCAGGTAGTTGAACGAGAACTCATCGAACTGCGGATCGCCCAGATCGACCATCCTGGTCTGGTTGTACTGGTAGTTCGCGTTGACGCTCACGCGGCTGCTGAAGCCCTCAAAGACCAGGAAGTCAAGCCCGACCTCGATGCCCCTGCTGTCCCAGATGCCGACGTTCTGCGGAATGGCTTCGTTGATGCCGCTCGAGGGGGCTGGGGCGACGTTGATGAGGCCGTCGAAGGTCTTGCGATAGTACGCGGTACCGTTGAGGGCCAGGATCCCGCCGAAGAGCGAGGCGTCGAAGCCGCCCTCGAACTCCCTGGCCCGCTCGGGACCCACCCTGCGGTTGGCCAGGTTGTCGATGATGAAGCCCAGGTTGTTCTCGTCGGCCAGGGACGACGCCTCGAAGATCGTCACCGAAGCATCGGCCGGCGGCGCCTCGCCCGACTCCCCATACGCCGTACGCAGACGGAAGGTCTCCCACCAGGACGGCCAGAACTCGTGGTCGGAGATGGTATAGGTGGCCTGAGCCTTCGGGTAGATCGTGAACCGGACGTCACGGGTGTATTCGCGCCCGAAGGAGCTGTGGGTGTCGGCGCGGAGGCCAGCGTTGAAGAACAGGCGGTTTCTCCACCCGATCTGCTCCTGGATGAAGAAGCCGCCGCCCTCGGTGGCATCCCGGTCCTCGTTGTAGTTGGTGACCTCCTCGGCGTTCTCGAGGACCTTCGCTCCGGGCCCGATGAAGCCCTGTACGTCGGTCCGGTTGCCCAGGTGTTCGAACTGGTTGTACTGGGCGCCTGCGGAGGTGGTGGACGTGAAATCGCCCGGGAGCTCGAAGAGGTACGTGCCCGCGTAGTCCAGCGTGATCACCCGGCGGTTCTCGATGTCAACGGTCCGCGTGCCCTCGGGGTTGTTCCAGAAGAGCCACGGCCGCTGGGTGACGAAGTGGGAGTTCGAATAGTCCAGGCCGAACGTCAGCCGATGCTGCATGTTGGCCACGGGCGTCCAGTTGATGTTGGCGCTGGAGTTGAAGTGGTTGACCACCTGGTCCTGCGTGAGGTCCAGCACCGCGGCGTCGTTGTTGTCCGGCGTCTCCCCCTGGTCACCGCGGGCCACGTTGTACAGCAGCCCTTCGTCCTGGTCTCCGTTGGGGATCCAGACGATGTCCCGGCGCGTGTAGAAGTTGTTGAGGTTGATCTGGAAGTTCTCGAATCCGTTGAAGGTGAAGTTGGCGCGGACGTTCACGTCCTCCGACTCGTTCGGGTCGATCACGCCCTCGGTGGCGCCGTAGCCGGCCGAAGCGAAATAGGTGACGTCCTCGCTCCCACCGCGGACCGAGAGGGAATAGTCCTGAACGCGCGCATCGCGGAGCCAGCTGCCGCTTACCGGACAGCCGGGGTCCCCGATCAGTGACCCCTGCTCGTCGCGGTTGAAGTGATAGCCTTCGTCGAGGGTGTGAGTGAACTGGCGGGTGCAGTCGTTCACCCGGAGGCCGGTCGGGTCGACGCTCGGCCCCACATGGCCGATGCGCTGGATGCCCTGTTGCATGTTCAGGGTCCACCGCGGCGCGCCTGGCGAGCCCTTCTTGGTGAAGATCTGGATGACCCCGGCGCTGGCGTCGGTCCCGTAGAGGCTCGACGCGGCCGGCCCCTTGATGACCTCGATCCTCTCGATGTCCTCTTCGCGGATGCTGCCGAGGAAGGTCGCGTGCTCCTGCGCCTCGCCGGTGGCATCCTCGAACGCTCCGGTGGGCATGCGCACGCCGTCGACGTAGATGAGCGGGCGGTTTCGCCCGTTCACCGAGTTCGTGCCCCTGAGCAGGATGTCGGATCCGGCGCCGGCCGTGCCGGAAGCTCCCGTGATGCTCACGCCCAGGGCGCGGCCGCGGAGCGCGTCTTCCAGGTTGATCGCGCCGGAATAGAGGAGTTCGTCGGCGGTGACCAGCGAGATGCTGTTGCCGACCTCCCGCTTCTGGGCGGCGATGGCGGTCCCCGTCACCACCACGCCCTCCAGTTCCACCGCCAGGGGGTACATGGAAATGTCCACGAGCGCCGACCCTCCGGCAGTCAGCGACACCGTCCTCCGCTCCTCCCGGAAGCCGATGAGCTGCGCCACAACCTCGCGCTCGCCCGCCGGCACGTTCAGGACGAGGAACCGTCCCTGGTTGTTGGAAAGCACACCGAGGCCGGTGCCTTCGACGGAAATCTGGACGTTGGCGAGGGGTTCTCCGGTCTCGCCGTTCGTGAGCGTACCGCTGACCGTACCCGTCTGGGCCGCCAGGGACGCGGGCAGGGAGCCGGCAAGAAGGGCGATGGCCAGCGCCACCGCCCGTGGTCGTCCACCTATGGTTGTCGTGCGGCTTCCGGGAACTGTTTCTGATTGTTGGGGAAACGAATGAAGTCTCATGATTCCTCCTTCTTGGATGGACGCGTTCTTCCTGGATGGACGCGTCGAATGGTCATGCACGGCCAGGGTCTGCCATCGTGGAACCGGTGACCGACCGGGCGCAGGAGGACGGATGCGTCGCAGACGCCGACAACGCCTGAGAAAAGCCAACAGCCCTGAGAAAAGGGCGCGCTCGGCGGGAGAGGATCGCCGAACGCTTCGCGAGATCGACGCACGGGCCGTGTCGCCGTTCCATCGGCTCTACGCCTGCGTCTTCCACCAACCCATTCCCCCACGCTCTACCCTCGCACCCGCGCCGTTGCCCAGACCCCTCTCCGTGTCGAGTACCTACGGGCCCTGCCGCAACCGGTTACAAACGCAGCAAGATTCCGCGAGCAGCAGACCTGCCCGGGAAGGGCGCGTTAGGCACCCTGAATGTCAACTATGCTTTACATAACGTAAGGTGGAGTTGACATTCAGCGCTCCCTCAACATCCGGTCGAAAAACGCTTCGGCGCGCGTGTACATGTCGATCCGGGCCGCCGGACGCAGGCCATGGGTCTCGCCGGGGTAGCTGCGGCTCTCGAATACCTTGCCGTGGCGCTCCAGTTCCGCGACCGCGATCTCGAACTGCCGGTACGGCGCGCGCACGTCCAGCTCCCCGTGCATGATCAGCAGCGGCGTGTCGATATTGCCGATGCGCGCGAGCGTGTTGCTGACGGCGTAGATGTCGGGCTGCTCCTCGGGCGACCCCGAATGGCCGGTCCTGATGAAGATCCGGCCGATGCGATCCGCGTTGGTGTACGCATCGCCGAAGTCGTAGATCCCGGCCATCGGCACCGCCGCGTCGAAGACGCCGGGCACGCGCGCGATCGCCGCCATGCTCGTGATGCCGCCGTAGCTGTAGCCGTAGATCCCCACCTTGCCGTTCGTGTAGTCCTGCGTGCGCAGGAAGACGCCGGCCGCCGCCGCGTCGCGCGCCTGTCCGTTGGCCCAGTCGTTGATGCCGAGATCCTGGAACTCGCGGCCGAAGCCGGAACCGCCGCGGTAGTTCACGGCCAGCACCACGTAACCCTTCGAGGCGAGGTATTGCTCGAAGAGGTTCTCGCCGTGCAGGTACGAGTTGGTCCCGCCGCCGTGCACCTGCACCAGGGCGGGGTGGCGGTCGCCCGGGGCGTGGCCTGGCGGCATGTACAGGAAGCCCTGGATGTAGAGGCCGTCGTGGCTGCGGAAGGAGATCTCGACCGGGTCGACCACGGTGTTCCACGGTGCCGCGAAATCGGTAAGGCGTTGGAGTGGGCCTCCGGCAGAGGGGATGAGGTCGACGTCGGACCCGCGGGTCGGCGTCGCGCGCGTGAAGGCGAAGGTCCCGGCCCCGGCGGAGGATGAAATGGAGCCGAGCGACCCGCCCATGTTGGTCACGCGCGTGGCCACCCCGCCCACCACCGGCACCGCCCACAGGTCGAAGTCGCCGCGCTCGTGGTACGGGAAGTGGATCCGTTGACCGTCGCCGGACCAGAAGATGCGCATGCGATGCAGCCAGTCCGTGGCATGGATCTGCATGTCCACGGTGCGCTCGGTGCCGGCCGCCGGATCAAGGATGAAGATGTCGGCGAGGTCCTCGTACCAGTACCCGTCCTTGTGGGTGCCGAGCAGCGCGATCTTCGTCCCGTCGGGCGACCACACGGGCTCGGTCGAGGCCATCAGTGTGCGCGAGACCTGGCGGGTGTCCATGCTCTCGATGTCCACCACCCAGATATCGTCGTGCCAGTAGTCGGCAGCGTTCGACACGTAGGCGATCCGGCGGCTGTCCGGCGCCCACGCGGGCGACCAGCGGAAGTCGTCGGGCGCGAAGGCGTCGAAGGTGACCTGGCGGGGATCGCCGGAACCGTCGGCGGGCACCACCCAGATGTCCTGGTAGCCCGAACGGCCCGAGTAGAAGGCGACCAGGCTGCCGTCTGGCGAGACGCGCGGCGCGCGCTCGTTGTCGTCGTCGTTGGTGAGGCGGGCCGGTTCGCTGCTGCCGACCGCGACGGTCCAGAGGTCGCCGCCGCGCCGGAACACGATGTCGTTGCTGGACGGGAACCAGGACGGGGAGTTGCCCTCGACCCAGAGTGTGCCGGTGGTGGGCTCGCCGGGCGCGACCGCTTCGCCGGCTGTGGCGGCACCGCGACCTGTCGGAACCAGGTAGATCCCCGACCCTTGAGGCCCCGTGGCCGACACCGCGACGTGCCTCCCGTCCGGGCTGATTTCGCTGCCGCCGGCGCGGCCGCGGGGACCGAAGATGTTCTCGAGGGTGAGATCGAGGGACTGGGTGGATCTGCCCGGCCGGGTGCCTTGATCCGGAGCGCACGCGAAGATCGCGCAACACGTCAGCAAGATGGCTGCTGTTCCAGACTTGTTCATCACCGGCTCTCCCACGGGTTGAGGACCGCGATGGCGATTCCCTCGAAGTCGCGGGTATTCCTTGTCACGACCGTCCCACCACGTGACCGGGCGATCGCGGCGATCTGACAGTCGGTATGCGAGATTGGCCGTCCCGCGGCTCGTCGAGCAGCCGCAATCTCGGCGTATTTTCGTGCGGCCGGACTGTCAAACTGCAGGACGCGGTTGGCGAAGTCCTCGCGCAGCACCCCTTCAATCGCTGTGGTGAGCGCGTCACGGCGTGCGCCCACGGGCAGGATTTCAACGCCAAAGCGCAACTCTGCTTCACCAACCGACGTGAAGAAAAGGTGACCCGCAGGGCGGTCCGCCACCCACTCTTCGACAACGGGACTCGGGAATGGGCGCATCAGCTCGGAAACCACGTTGGTATCGAGAACGAACATAGGGGCGAGGCTCAATCGAATCCGGGCGGATCGCGCATCGGCTCCCGAGCCGGGAGCTCCAACTCCACCCCACCAAGGGGCGCGAATCGGGTCCGAATGGCGTGCGCCAGGTTTTGGGGGCCGGTGCGGCGCTCCACTGCCTCGCGCAGGATGATCCGAGCCTCTTCCTCCATCGAGCGACCGTTCGTGGCCGCACGCACGCGCAGCCGCGTCTTCACTGCGTCGTCGAGGTTACGGATTGTGATGCTGGCCATCGCCGGCCTCCTTTCGGTGCCCTGTGTGCTACCCTGAAACCTCCGAGCGTACGGAAGATAGTATGATTGCAATGCAATCACGTCAAGTATTCCCGCCACCCTTCCCGAGGCCTGGTTGGCCACCTCGCGTCGGCTGGCTTGATCGGTCGGCTGACCCTGCGTAGAGTTGCTGTCGGTGCCGGCCTCGCGAGGCCGGTGTGTGAGTCTGCGGGGAAAGGCGGAACGAACCATGGCCCACCTGATCGGTCCAGGAGGATCGCAGGGGGGCATGCATGCGTCGGTGGGAATCGCCATCGCAGTGTCGTTGCTGGTCGCCACCACCGTCGAAGGCACACACTCACACACGGAAGCCGATCTGTCGGCCATGTGCTTCTTCTGCGAGATCGGTCACCAGGGGGTGCCTGCATCCGCCGCAGGCCCACCGGTCATCATCGGGGCGGGAGTGCTGCAAGCTCCCCCACTTCCCGGACACCAGCTGATTGCCGGGATCGTCCACCTCTCCCCTCATCGCAGCCGCGCACCGCCGCGTCCCGTCTCTCTGTAGCGATGAGCCCCTCTGCCGACCCGAGCGTCGGCAGGAGACCGTCCATGGTTGCGTCGATGACGACGTAACCCACGCGAGAGATGGAAAACACATGCAGACCGCCGAAGCGCGGGCGGGGCACGCGCCCCTTCTCGAGGCCCGCGGACTCAGCAAGGACTACGGTGCTACCCGAGCCCTTGACTCCCTCGACCTGGCCATCGCGCCAGGAGAGGTCTACTGCCTCCTCGGCCCCAACGGCGCGGGGAAGACCACCACCATCAACCTGTTCCTCGGCTTCGTGTCGCCCTCGGGTGGCAAGGCTCTCGTTTCCGGCCTGGACGTGTCCACCCACGACCGCGAGACGAAGCAGCGGCTCGCCTACATACCCGAGCAGGTGATGCTGTACCGCAATCTCAGCGGCCTCGAGAACCTGGAGTACTTCGCCGCATTGGGCGGGAAGGGAGCGCTGGGTCGGGAACGGCTCACCGACATCCTGGTCGAAGCGGGCCTGGAGCGCGATGCGGTCGACCGCCGCGTATCCGAGTACTCCAAGGGCATGCGGCAGAAGGTCGGCATCGCGATTGCCATCGCCAAGGAAGCCGATGTCCTCCTGCTCGACGAGCCGACATCCGGGCTCGACCCCAAGGCCGCGAACGAGTTCTCCGCGCTGGTCGAGCGGCTCAGGAATCGCGGCGTCGCGGTTCTCATGGCGACCCACGACCTGTTTCGGGCGAAGGAGACCGGCACGCGTGTGGGCATCATGCGATACGGTCGCCTGGTCACGGAGTTGAGCACGGATGAGATCGGTCACGCCGACCTAGAGCGCATCTATCTCGAACACATGCACGACTAGGGGGCAGTCATGATCAGGCATATCGTCCGCAAGGAGTTCACCGACGTGCTGCGGGACGGCCGCTTCCGCTGGTGCTCGATCCTGGTGGGAGCGCTGCTGCTGGTCTCGCTGGGGCACGGGTGGGTCCAGGCGCGCAGTGCGCACGAGGAGCGCGCGGCCGCGCAGGCCACCGCCCGCGAGCACTGGGAGACGCAGGGAGAGAAGAACCCCCATTCGGCGGCGCACTACGGGATCTACGCGTTCAAGCCCCGCCTGGCGCTGTCCTTTGTCGACGAGGGCGTGGACCCGTACACCGGTACGTCGGTGTGGCTCGAGGCCCACCGGCAGAACGACTTCCTTCTGCGACCGGCCCAGGACGCGACGGCGGCGCAGCGCATCGGGGCCCTTACCGCCGCGCAGGTGCTGCAGCACCTTGTGCCCCTGCTCATCATCCTGCTCACCTTCGGCGCGCTTGCCGGCGAGCGGGAACGGGGCACGCTCCGCCAGGTGTTGGCAACCGGAATCGGACGGCGCGATCTGGCCGCCGGCACGGCACTGGGCGTTGCGGGCGCACTGGGGTTGCTGCTGGTGCCGGCTGCCGTGGTGGGAGCGGCAGCGCTGGTCGTGGCAAGTCCCGGTCCGGCGGCATCCCCGCTGGCTCGGGGCGCCGTCCTCGCCGGCATCTATCTGGCCTACTTCACCGCCTTCCTGGCGCTGTCCCTCGCCGTATCCGCATGGGCGCGCTCGGCCCGCACCGCCCTGGTCGTCCTGCTGGCCGTGTGGGTGGTGAACGGCCTCGTGGCGCCGCGCGTCGCGGTCGATCTGTCGAAATGGCTCCACCCGACGCCTTCCGCGCTGGAGTTTGCCCGTACCGTGGAGCGGGAGATGGCGACCGGCGCGGGAGATATCTCCCCTCCCGACCGGGACGCGTCGACCGAGCGTCTGCTTGCCGAATACGGAGTGGAGCGGGTCGAGGACCTGCCCATCAACGCCGTGGGCGTCTACCTGCAGGAGAGCGAGGAGTTCGGCAACCGGATCTTTGATCGCAACTACGGCGCACTGTGGGACACCTTCGAGCGCCAGGGCGTCGTGCACGAGACGGTTGCGCTGGCGGCGCCGCTACTCGCGGTTCGCACGCTCTCGATGGGGCTGGCCGGTACGGATGTCGAGCAGCACCGGCACTTCGCCACCGCCGCCGAAACGTACCGCCGCGACCTGATGCGGCAGATGAACGGCGACATGACCGAAAACTCCCTGACCGGGGACTTCACCTACACGGTCGGGGCCGAGGTGTGGGAAGCGGTTCCTCCGTTGCAGTACGCGGCCCCCACGCTGGGTTGGGTGCTGGGCAACCGGATCCTTTCACTCCTTGTCCTTGGAGCGTGGCTCGTCGGAGCGATCATTGCCGCCACAGTGCGGGTACGGCGCGCGGAGGTGGCGTAGATGGCCGCGCGAACCGTCTTGCGAAACGAGTGGCGGCTGCTCGTGGCCGACCGGGCGCTCAGGATCGCGCTGGGGCTCTTCGCCGTCCTCCTCGTCTACGCGCTGGCAAACGGCATGGTCTGGCTGCGGTTTCAGGAGCGCACGATAGAGGCCGTGGAGAGCGGCAACGCCGAGCGCACCAGCGCCTTCGAACAGGAACTGACCGCCATTGCGAACGGTGGCGAACCGTCTTCGCCCTTTGCCGATCCGCGCTCACCGCTCGTGCTGGGTGGGCCGAGCGGCAGCCACACCGCAGCGCTGGAACCGGGTCCTCTGACGGCTCTGGCGGTCGGGCAAAGCGATCTCCTGCCCTACTACTACGATGTCAACATCTACACCAACGAGTCGTCGTTTCAACAAAACGGCGAGGTCGAGAACCCCCTCAACCTGATGGTGGGACGCTTTGACCTGGCTTTCGTGGTGGTCTATCTGTTGCCGCTGCTCGTTCTGGCTCTGAGCTTCAACGTGCTTTCGGAGGAGCGCGAGCAGGGGACGCTGGCGCTGACGCTTTCGCAGCCCGTGTCGGCCCGCAACGTCGTGACGGCGAAGCTCGCATTCCGGGCGCTTCTGGTTGTCGGAATGGTGCTGGCGGTCTCGTTGCTCGGCATTCTGGCCACGGGGGGCTTCGGCTCGCCCGGCCGGGTGCTTCTCTGGTGTGCCACGGTCGTTGCCTACTCGCTCCTCTGGTTCGTGCTCGCGGCCTGGGTGAACACCCTGCGGCGGTCTTCGGCCTGGAACGCCACGGTTCTGGTCGGTGCGTGGCTGGTGCTCGTGGTGGTGGCACCGGCAGCGATCAACATCGCGGCGGGCCTGCTGCACCCGTTGCCGTCGCGCGTCGAGATGATCACCGCCCAGCGCGAGGCGTCCAACGAAGCCGTGAACCAGCGCAGCGAACTCCTCGCGCGGTACCTGGAGGACCATCCCGAGATGGCCGAGGGCGTGGTGGCCGACGAGCCCGGGCTGGGCGCGCTCGCGTGGGCCGCCACGGACGCCGTGAATCGCCGCCTGGAGGAAGTGACGTCCGAGCACGATGCGCAGCGTGCCGAACAGATCGTCCTGGTACGCCGCTACCGCTTCCTGTCGCCGGCGCTCCTGGCCCAGGAAGTCCTCATCGACGCCGCAGGGACCGGCGACGCGCGGTTCGCCCACTTCCAGGCGCAGGTGCGGGCATTCGCGGAGCAGTGGCAGGAGTTCTTCGTGCCCGCGATCCTCGCCGACGAGCAGATGAGCGCCAGCGTCCTCCCCAACCTGCCGATGTTTCGCCACATGGACGAGGAATCCGCCGCTGTCGGACGCCGTGCGATCGTTCCGCTCGCGGTGCTGGGCGGACTCGTGCTGCTGGTGGGCACGGGCGCCGGGGTCGGGCTCGGGAGGGTGCGAGGGGCGGACTAGCGTGGGATTCCGCAACACGCTGCTCGTGGCGCGGCGACAGCTGGGTACGATGCGCGAGGATCGGTACATCCTGTTCCTGCTGGGGCTCGTCGTCGCTCTCGGGGCCGTCTCCGTGCTCGGAGCCCGGCATCACACCGCACGTGAGACGGAACAGCGTGCCCGCTACCAGGCGATGGTCGATCGCCAGTGGGCGGAGCAGCCGGACCGCCATCCGCACCGGGTGATCCACTACGGCTTCCTCGTCTTCCGCGAGGAGGCGCCCCTGGCGTTCTTCGACCCGGGGGTCGGTGCGTACGCGGGGACATCGCTCTTCCTGGAGGGACACCGACAGAACACGGCCAGCTTCGGAGACGCCCGGCATGCGACGGCGATGTTGCGTTTCGGGCGTCTCACGCCGGCCGCCGTGCTCGGGCTGCTCCTGCCGCTGTTCGTGGTGGCGGCGGGATTCGCGTCGGTTAGCGGCGAGAGGGAACGGGGCACGCTTCGGCTGCTCCTGGCCCAGGGCGCGACTCCGGCGCAGATCATGGCGGGGAAGGCGCTGGGCGTCGGGGCGGTAGCCGTCGCGGCGACCCTTCCGATCGGGCTGATCACGGCCGCATTCGTGGCCGTCGGTGGGGAAGGCCAACCCGCGGTGACACGGATGCTGGCGCTCGCGGCAACCTACGCGGCGTATCTTGCGGGATGGGTGCTGCTGACCGTGTGGGTCTCGTCGCGCAGGACCTCTTCGCGGGCCGCTCTCGCCCAGCTCGTGGCAATATGGGTCGCGCTTTGTGTCGCCGCCCCGCGCCTCGGTGCTTCCCTCGCGGCCGCACTCCATCCCATCCCGTCGCGCGCGCAGTTCACCGCCCAGGTGGAGGAGGCGCAAAGACAGGTGGGAGACAGCCACAACCCGGACGATCCCTTCTTTCGTGCCCTGCGCGACGAGTACCTGGCGCGCTACCAGGTGGCGTCGGTCGAAGAGCTTCCGATCAACTGGGGCGGAGTGGTGAGCCGCGAGGGAGAGGAGATCACCAGCCGGATCCACGAGGAGCATCAGCAGGAACTGGGCGCTGCTCATCGCCGGCAGGACCGGGTCATGGCGTGGCTCGGGCTGCTCTCTCCCTACCTGGCGGCGCGGGACCTGTCAATGGCGGCAGCGGGCACGGGCCCGGAGGCGGTCGAGGCGTTCCGCGCGCAGGCGGAGGCCCACCGCTATGACATCATCCAGCGTCTCAACGACCTGCACATCCACGAGATCAAGTACGAGAACGACCGCGCTCAGCGCATTGCGCGCCAGGAATGGACCCGGTTCCCGGTCTTCGAACCGGGTCTCCCTTCGCTCCGCCTGACTCTGGCCAGCCGGCCCCAGTCGCTGGCTGCACTTGGACTGTGGATCGTCGTTCCTCTCGCGGGCCTCGGGCTGGGGCGAAAGCGGCTGCCGCGCGTGGGTGTGGACGGATCCGGATCCTGAGCGCCGACACGATGAGGTTCGCAGGCGCGATCGCGTGGATGCGGCTGATCCGGCTCGAAATCGCCCGGGTCATCCGCGCTGGCGGCGTCAGGGTCGCGGTGCTTCTGCTGTTGGGGCTCGGAGTGTATGCGGGCTGGCAGGGGAATCAGAGAATTCAGGCCGCGGACGCCGCCACTGCAGCAGCCGACACCGCCTACCGGGATCAGCTCGCCTACCTCGCCTCCATCTATCCCCCGGCGACGGAAGCGGGCGAGTTGCTGTACTACCTGGCCTTTCCGGCACCACAGCCAACGTCCCCGCTGTCGGCGCTCGCGAGCGGCAGGACGGAAGTCGAGACGGCAAGCCTGCGGATACGCCTGCTGGCGCTCGAGGGACAACTCTACGAACACGAGACCCTGAATCCGCGCCTTGCGGCCGCGGGGCATCTCGATCTGGGCTTTGTGCTCATCGCCCTCCTTCCGCTCTTCGTCATCGCCATCACCTACGACATCGTTTCGGGCGAGCGCGAGCGTGGCATCTGGCAGATGGCCCGGCTCTTCGCCCGACCGCGGCGGCTGGTTGCCGCAAAGGTCGGCGCACGCATGATTCTCGTAGCGGGCCTGGTCATGTCGCTGGCGCTGATCGGGATACTCCTGGCAGGAATCGGGGCCGATGGCCGTGCGGGCTGGGCGGTTGCGCTGATTGCCCTGCACACGCTTTTCTGGTTCGCGCTCTGCCTGGGTGTCGCTGGCGGGCGCCGCTCCTCGACGACCAACGCGATGATCCTGGTGGGTGTGTGGGTGGCGCTCACGTTCCTGGCTCCGGCGGTCCTGAGCCTTGCGAACGCGATCCTGCACCCTGTACCCGAGGCCCTGGAGCTGACCGTGCGCCAGCGCCAGGGGTATCACGAAGCGTGGGACCTTCCCAAGGCGGCGACGATGGAAGGCTTCTTCGAGGACTACCCCCGGTGGAGCGACCAAACCGTCCCGGAAGATGAATTCACGTGGGCCTGGTACTACGCGATGAACCACCGCGGCGACCGGGCCGCCCGGGACGCCTCACGCGCCTACCGCGACATCCTCGCGCGGCGGGACGAGTGGGCCCGTCGCTGGTCGCTGCTGGTGCCGCCGCTCGCAACCCAGATCGCGCTCGACCGGCTCTCTTCCGCCGACCTGGGCACCCAACTCGCCTATCAGGAAGCGGTCCGGCGGTACCACGAACGTCTCAAGGCCCACTTCCAGCCGCTTCTGTTCGCGGCCACGCCGATCGCTCAGGTGGACTGGGAGCAGGTGCCTGCCTTCGAACCGGCTGCTCCCGTGGGCGCGGCGTCGCAAGCCGGACTGCCGGCCGCAGCCGCTCTGATCCTGATCTCCGTCTGCGCGCTGTTGCCCCGGCTCAGGCTCAGGCTCAGGCCACGACCTTCCCGGGATTCATGATCCCCTGCGGATCGAGCGCCGCCTTCACCGCCCGCATCGCCGCCACACCCGCCGCCCCGAACTCGGACTCCAGGTAGCCGATCTTCCCCAGACCGATCCCGTGCTCGCCGGTGCACGTGCCCTCCATGGCGATCGCGCGCCGCACGATGCGCTCGTTGATCGCTTCGGCCTCGGCCAGTTCCGTCTCGGAATCGGGGTCGATGATGAAGACCGCGTGGAAGTTCCCGTCGCCGACGTGCCCCACGACGCCCCAGGGCATCGAGGCCGTCTTCAGGTCCTCCTCGCTCTCCACAATGCAGCGGGCCAGCTGCGAAACGGGCACGCAGACATCGGTCGTCAGGCCGTGACAGCCGGGGCGCAGCCCCAGCAGCGCCGGGTAGGCGTCGTGGCGCGCCTTCCACAGCCGTGCCCGCTCGTTCTGATGGCGGGCGTATTCGAACGCGGTCCCGCCGAGGCCGCGGCTGATTTCCTCGATCAGGGCACCCTGCGCCCGCACCTCGTCCTCCGAACCGTGGAACTCGAAGAACACGGTGGGCGCCTCGGCATAGGCGTATCCCGAGTAGCCGTTGACGGCCCGCATGGCCGTGGCGTCGAGCAGTTCCGCGCGCGCGACCGGAATCCCCAGCTGCACGGCTTCCACCACCGAGCGCACGGCCTCCTCCATGCCCGGGAAGGCGCACACGGCGGCGGCCATCGCCTCGGGCACCGGGTGCAGGCGCAGCGTGAGTTCGGTGATCACCGCCAGCGTCCCCTCCGACCCGACCAGCAGATTGGTGAGATCGTACCCGGCCGACGACTTCCTCGCCCGGCCCCCGGTCCGCACCACCTCGCCGCTCGCCAGCACGGCGGTGAGCGAGACCACGTTGTCGCGCATGGTGCCGTACCGCACGGTGGTCGTCCCCGACGCGCCCGTGGCCGCCATCCCGCCCAGCGTCGCGTCGGCTCCCGGATCGACCGGAAAGAACAGCCCCGTGCCGCGAAGCTCCCGGTCCAGCTGCATCCGCGTGACTCCGGCCTCGACCGTCGCGTCCAGGTCGTCGGGCCGGACGGCCAGCACCCGGTTCATCCCGCTCATGTCGATCGAGATCCCGCCGCACACCGCCTGCACGTGCCCCTCGATCGAGGTGCCGGCCCCGAACGGGATCACCGGCATCCCGCGCCGCGCGCAGGCCCGCACCGCGAACGCGACCTCGTCGGTGGATTCCGCGAAGACCACCCCGTCGGGCGGAATCACGGGGTGGTGCGAATCGTCCTTGCCGTGATGCTCGCGCACGGCAGCTGCGGTCGAGTAGCGGTCGCCGAAGCGGCTGCGGAGTTCGTCGTGAAGGGCGGTGGCGACGCTGGCGGCGGTGTCGGCCGGGGCAGAGCTGGCGGCGCTGGCAAGGCCGGCGGCCGGGGCGACCGCGGTCAGTTCCGCGTTGGCCATATGCCACGTCCCGTCGGGCCGCGGTCCGGGAAAACCGTGGTGAACACCGGGTCCAGAAGAAGCGGCTCGGCCAGGAGCGGAGTGGTCACGTGGAAAAGTCCGACGCCCGTCGTGTCCGGAAGCGCGGGATCCTGCCCAATGAACATCCTGTCCCTGCAACTCTCCACCCTGCGGAACCCCGTGTAGGACGAGAAGCCGAGCCCGGCGCTCAGAACCGCGCCGAACCTTACGGCATCCCCGTCGGAACTGGTGATGGCCGTGATCAGGAAGCCCCCGGCCCCGACGGCGTCCAGAACGGGCAGAATCCTCTCGATGCTGCACGATCCCGGGGGTGCAGGCTCATCGGCAGGGATGAAGTCCGGCGGACCCTTGACAAAGGCCAGCGAGCAACCGGACAGGAAAAGCAGGGAACCGGCCAGGAGAAGCAGAGAGCCGGCCCGCAGATGTCTTGCGAACATGAGAATGACCTTTCACAGGTGTGGAGCGGCGGGGAAAACCTAGCGCACGCATGCGAAAAGCGGCAAGAAAGTTGTTGGCATGCTCACGCGCAAGGCGGCGGTGGCACTTGCATATACGGGTTTTGTTCGGTATCTTGTCGGGCCCATGACCCATGTACCGAAGACGAAGCAGAATATCGCGGCAACGCTCCGCCGCACGATCCGCGGAATCGAGGAAGCCGGGGCGCCGGACGACAAGGCGCGTTTGCCGTTGGGTGTTTCAAGGATCGACCGGGCCCTCCCGGGCGGCGGGCTGCGCCTGGGCTGCATCCACGAAGTGGCGGGAGATGAAGCCGCCACCGGGTTCTGCGCGGCCTTGCTGGCGCGTGCCGCGGCAAACGGGCGGAGGCGCGGCGGGGGTCGCGCGGCAGGCACCGGGGCGCGGGCGGGACGCACCGGGGCGCTGGTGGCAGGCACCGGGGCGCTGGCGGGCCGGGGCGGCCTCCGCAGCGGCGACCGGCAGGGTGCGCTCCTCTGGCTCGCCCAGGGCGACGACCTGTATGCGCCCGGGCTGGTCCGCTTCGGCATCGAGGCCGGGCAGCTGCTGGTCGTGTCACGACTGCGCCGCCGGGACGACATGCTGTGGGCCATGGAGGAAGCGCTCCGCTGCCGGGCCGTGAGGGGGGTGGTGGCCGAGGCCGGGGAGGTCGGTCTGGCGGCGGGGCGGCGCCTGATGCTGGCCGCTGAGGGGACCGGGGTGCTGGGATTGGTGCTGTCGCGCCGTGACGGGGGGCGGCGGGGTGGGAAGGAGGTGCGGGGTGGGGCGGAGGTGCGGGCGGCCGTCAGCCGCTGGCGGGTGACGGCCGCCCCGGGTGACCCACCAATGGCCGACCGGCGGCAGCCACCGGAAGCGGGCGGCGCCAGGTGGCGCGTCGAGTTGCTGCATTGCCGCGGCGGCCGCCCGGCGGAGTGGGATCGCATTTGCCTCGGGAGCAGGGATGTCTTGTGAACGAAATGCCCCGGCCCCACCCGGCGCGCCTGCCCTGACGGGTCCGCGCCTCGCCCGGCGCATCCTCGCCGCATGGCTCCCCTGGTGGCCCACCGAGCGGCTGGCCCGGCGGCGTCCCGAGGCACGCACCCTCCCCTTCGTCACCGTCGCCGAGAGCCGCAACCGGCTGATCATCGACGCCGCCAACCCCCTCGCCACCCGGGCCGGCCTCACCTCCGGCATGCCGCTGGCCGACGCGCGCGCGGTCGTACCCGACGTGGCCGTTCAACCCGCCGACCCCACCGGCGACGCCCTGGCGCTGGAAAGCCTCACGCGCTGGGCGGACCGCTTCACTCCGCGCGTCATGCCCGACGCGCGCGACACGATCTTCCTCGACATCGCCGGCTGCACCCGTCTCTTCGGCGGCGAAGAGGCGCTGACCCTGTCGCTGCGTGCCGCCCTCGAGAACTTCGGCCTGACCGTGCGGCTGGCTCTCGCCGACACCCCCGGCGCGGCGTGGGCGCTGGCGCACTACGGCGACGAGGACCCCGCCGTGGTGGCGACCGGCACCGGGCCGTCCGGCCTCAGCGATGCGCTCGCCCGGCTGCCCGTGGCCGCCCTGCGGCTGAGCGCCGACGTGGTGGACGCACTTGTGTCCTTCGGATTGGACAGAATCTCGGCACTATCTGTCCTGGAGCCCGTCGAACTCATCCGCCGCTTCGGCATGGAGCCGGTCAGACGGCTGCAGCAGGCCCTGGGACAGGTGGACGAACCGATCATTCCGCTGCGCCCCCCGCTCCCGCGCGAAGCCCAGCGCGCCTTCGCCGAACCGATCTCCAGACCGGCGGACATCCGCGCAGCGCTCGACGGACTTCTGGACGACCTCTGCCTGTCGCTCAGCCGATCCGGCGAGGGCGCGCGGCGGCTGCAACTGGTCTGCCACCGGACGGACGGCGACCGTCGGACCCTCACCATCGGCACCAGCCGGCCGTTGCGCCGCAAGAAGCCGCTCATGGGCCTCTTCGCCGAGAAGCTCGACCGGGTCGAGCCCGGCTTCGGAATCGACGAGATCGTGCTGGCCACCGATGTGGTCGAGACCATCGACGAACTCCAGACCGACTGGTCCGGCGAGGCCGTGGGGGGGCGCCACGCCGCAGATGACGAGGAGCTGGCGGACCTGCTCGACCGGCTGGGAAATCGGTTCGGGTTCACCAGGATCGGGCGGCCGGTTCCACAGCAGAGCTGGTTGCCGGAACGGGCGGCCCCACACCGGCCGCCGCTGTCGGGCCCCGAGGTCCGTCACGGCGTCTCGCCAGCCGCCGCCCGGCCCGCTGTCGCCACGGACTGGCCGGAGGACCGCCGAAGACCGCTGCGGCTGCTGTCTCCTCCGGAGCCGATCGAGGTCGTCACCCTGGAATCCGGCGGGCCGCTCCCGGGATTCCGCCGTCAGGGACGACTCCACCGGTTGCGCGCGGTCGAAGGCCCGGAACGGCTGGAGTGCGAATGGTGGCGCGAAGAGGCGCCAAGCCGCGACTACTACCTCGTCGAGGACGAGATGGGGTGCCGGTACTGGCTGTTCCGGGAAGGTGCCTGCGATTCGGCAGGCACCGGGGATCCCGGCCAAGGGCAGCCGGTGACCGCACCCCGCTGGTTTCTGCACGGGTTTTTCGGGTGAGGGTCCGTCAGGTTGCCCGCCGGTCGGTGTGCGCCCTCAGTCGTCCGGCCCGCTCATGAGCTGAAGCAGCCTGGTCGTCGTCCTCCAGTTGCGGATCGTCATGCTCTGGTACACGGGCATCGAAGCGAGGCGGCCGAGATGGCTCCGCGATGCCCTGGCGATGAGTCGCGAAAAGTAGAGGACACCTTCGCCCACCCAGGCTTCGTCCACGCCGGACCTGGTGCAAACATGCTCCATGGCGTCGGCCACCGTAAGGGGAGGCATCAGGAAGAGGACGTCGCAGCGGTAGACGTCCGGTTGCGAGCCGAATCCCGCCGGCGCTCCTTCGACCACGGCCCGCATCTGCTCTCGGGATCGCACCGTGACCTTCGCCCTGTAGTCGAACGCCGCACCCAGCATCCCCTCGATCCGGGCCGTCAACGCACCGGGCCCGGAGGAAGCCGACCGGAAGATCACGTTCCCGCTCTGGATGTATGTGACGACGTCTCGAAAGCCATTGGCCTCGAAGCACTTCCGCAATTCGGCCATGCGAATCACGTTCCTGCCGCCGACATTGATCCCGCGCAGCAGTGCCAGCCAGGTCGTGTCCGCGCTCCCGCGCACGGTCATGCGGCAGACCTTACCGCGACTTGCGTGCTACGAACGCCGTCAGAAGGAGGGCGATGATCGGCACCGCGACATCTCCCGTCTGGCCCGCCCGCAACACCGTGAAGATCGCGCCGAGCATGACCACGATCATGGCCGCGGCGGCGTAGAAGCGCGTCCTCTTCATCAGGAAGCCGACGCCTGCGGCCGTCTCGGCAACGCCGATCAGGTACTGGAACCAGGCGGGATAACCCCACGCGCCAAACTGTTCGACCATCATCCCGGCGAGCTTCATGACGCCGGTCGCCAGGAAGAGCAATGCCAGCACGATCGATACCACGGTCGTCAACTTCCCGGTCTTTTCCTCCGTCATTGGTTTGCTCCCTTGAGTTCTGCCCACATGACCCCGAACAACTCAAGGGAAAGTACGACGTGAACGGGGTTCGGGGCACGCACGGCTTCGGCCCACGATTGACCTCGCCCGGCAGGGGGGCAATCGCTCTGGCAACCCCAACGTTACGTCAGGGTTGTATTGATATTCGGTAAATATTCGGTTATTATTCAGGGGCCATGTCCTCTGAACGAAGCTCGACACCCCCGGCCAGCCCGGCCACCGGCCCCAGGCCCGCCCCCGCCTACGCCGAACTCCAGGTCACCAGCAACTTTTCCTTCCTGAGGGGCGCCTCGCACCCCGAGGAGATGGTCGAACGCGCGGCCGAACTGGGCTACCGCGCCCTCGCCCTGACCGACCGCAACACGCTGGCCGGAGTCGTGCGCGCCCACGAAGCCGCCCGGCGCACCGGCCTCCACTTCATCCCGGGCGCCCGGCTCGACCTGCAGGACGGCCCCAGCCTGCTCTGCCTCCCCACCACCCGGCACGGCTACGGCGCGCTCTCCCGCCTCATCACCACGGGCCGCAGACGCGCGCCCAAGGGCGAATGCATGCTCACACGGGAAGATGTCGCCACGGCCGCCGACCCGGCCGGCCACCTCTTCATCGCCGTCCCCCCCGCCACACCCGGCGACGACTTCGCCGACGACCTCGCCTGGTACCGCGACCACCTCGCCGCCCCGCTCCACCTCGCCGCCACCCACTGCCACCGCGGCGACGACGACCGCCGCCTGGCCCGTCTCGCCACCCTCGCCGACTCGCACGGCGTCCCCCTCGTCGCCACCGGCGACATCCACCAGCACGATCCCGCGCGCCGCCGCCTCCACGACGTGCTCGCCTGCATCCGCGAGCACTGCACCATCGACAACGCGGGCTGGCGCCTGGCCGCCAACGCCGAACGGCACCTCAAGTCCCCCGCCGAACTCGCCCGCCTCTTCCGCGACCACCCCGAAGCCCTCGCCAACACCGTCGAGATCGCCGACCGCTGCCGCTTCTCACTCGCCGAACTCCGCTACGAATACCCCGACGAGGTCGCCGGCGACGGCCGCACGCCGCGCGAAACGCTGGCGGCCCTCACCTGGGCGGGCGCCGCCAGGCGCTACCCGGACGGCATACTGCCCAAGGTCCGCGCGACGATCGAAAACGAACTGGCGCTGATCGCCGAGCTCGAATACGAGCCCTACTTCCTGACCGTCGAGGACATCGTGCGCAAGGCCCGCGAGCTGGGCATCCTCTGCCAGGGACGCGGTTCCGCCGCCAACTCCGCGGTGTGCTACTGTCTCGGCGTCACCTCGGTCGACCCCGCGCAGGTCGATCTGCTCTTCGAGCGCTTCATCTCCGCCGAGCGCGACGAGGTGCCCGACATCGATGTCGACTTCGAGCACGAGCGCCGCGAAGAGATCATCCAGTACATCTACGGCAAGTACGGGCGCGGCCGGGCCGGGCTGACCGCAACGGTCATCACCTACCGCGCAAGGAGCGCGCTGCGCGATGTGGGCAAGGCGATGGGCCTGAGCGAGGACGTGATCGGGCGGCTGCTCTCCATGGTCTCGTGGCGGTCGCGGCCGGTGGACGAGGAACGGGCCCGCGAAGAGGGCTTCAACCCCTCCGACCGGCGTCTGGCGCTCACCATGGAACTCGCGCGCGAGCTGTGCGGGTTCCCTCGACACTTGTCCCAACACACAGGCGGCTTCGTCATATCGCGCGGGCCGCTGTGCGAGATCGTCCCCATCGAGAACGCCGCCATGGAGGACCGGACGGTGATCGAGTGGAACAAGGACGACCTTGAGGCTTTGGGTTTGATCAAGGTCGACGTGCTCGGACTCGGGATGCTCTCGTGCATCCGCAAGGCCTTCGCCCTGCTCGAGGAGAAGTACGGCCTTCGCTACACGTTGGAGAGCGTGCCGCAGGAGGACCCGGCCACGTACGGGATGATCCAGCGTGGCGACACCGTCGGGGTTTTCCAGATCGAAAGCCGCGCCCAGATGGCGATGCTGCCGAGGCTGAGGCCGGCCACCTTCTACGACCTGGTCATCGAGGTGGCGATCGTGCGCCCGGGACCGATCCAGGGCGACATGGTCCACCCCTACCTGCGTCGGCGGCAGGGACGCGAGCCCGTCGAGTACCCGTCCGAAGAGCTGCGCCATGTGCTGCGGAAGACGCTGGGCGTGCCACTGTTCCAGGAACAGGTCATGCGGATCGCCATCGTCGCGGCGGGGTTCACGCCAGCCGAAGCCGACCAGCTGCGGCGGGCCATGGCCAGCTTCCGCAATCCGGGCACGATCCACCGCTTCCGCGACAAGTTCATCGACGGCATGATCGGCCGCGGCTACACCCGCGACTTCGCCGAGCGCTGCTTCCGCCAGATCGAGGGATTCGGCGAGTACGGCTTTCCGGAGAGCCACGCCGCCAGCTTCGCGCAACTGGCCTACGTCTCGTCGTGGCTGAAGTGCCACTATCCGGCGGTCTTCGCGTGCGCGCTCCTGAACAGTCAGCCGATGGGCTTCTACGCGCCGGCGCAGCTCGTGCGCGACGCGCGCGACCACGGGGTCGAGGTGCGCCCGACCGACGTGAACCACTCGGAGTGGGACTGCACGCTGGAGCCGACCGCCGACGGCCCCTTCGCCCTCCGCCTCGGCCTCCGCCAGATCCGCGGCCTGAAGGAGAAGGACGCCGAGCGGGTGACGGCCGGCCGGCTGCCCGCCATCCACCCGACCGGTGTCCGCTCGACCGCTGCCCGCTCGCCCGGCTACCGCACGCCCCTCGACCTGTGGCGGCGAACGGGCCTTCCGTCAGCCGTCCTGACCCGTCTGGCCGCCGCCGACGCCTTCACCTCGATGGGGCTGGATCGGCGCCAGGCCGCCTGGGCGGTGCGGGCGCTGAGCGAAGCGGGACCGCTGCCGCTGTTCGAATCGGCCAGGAGCGATCGGGCGGCAAACGAACGCGCGGCAAACGGCAGCCCGGCCCACGACGATGACCGCGGCCGTCCCGAGCCGGCGCTCCCCGCCATGTCCGCCGGGGAACAGGTGGCCGCAGACTACCGGACCACGGGCCTGTCGCTCAAACGCCACCCGGTTGCGCTGCTGCGCCGCCGCCTGGACGAGCGCGGTGTGCTGGCCGCGAAGGGTCTGGAGGGGCTGAACGACGGGGACCGGGCCACCGTCGCGGGAATCGTGCTGACCCGCCAGCGTCCCGGGAAGGGGATCGTGATGTTCGTCACCCTCGAGGACGAGACGGGAACGGCCAACCTGGTCGTGTTCCCGTCCGTGTACGAGAACCAGCGCCGCGACACTCTCACTGCGCGCCTGATGATGTGCCGCGGCAAGGTCCAGAAGGTCGACGGGGTGATCCATGTGATCGCCGAGCGGGTGACCTCGCTGAACGGGTGGCTGGCCGAGCTGGGGACGCCGGGAAGGGTGGCGGCGGGCGGCGGGGGCAGCAGCGCGCGGGTCGGCGATTCGGCCGAGGCGTTCGTGGGCCGGGGGCGGTTTTTCCACTGACGTGACTCGTCCGGAAATCTGTCCCATCGGGACATGGAAGCGCCCTCTGGTTGTCTCCACGATACTTCGGTCGATGTTGCCCGAGGGGGTCCTGATACCATTTCCATCAGCATTGACAGTTGTGCGCACGGTAACCAAGATCTGGATTGGAGGCAGGATTGCCGACAGTCAGGAAGGCTATTCAGCTACTGGAGAAGGACGGATGGCGGCTGGTCCGGACTCGCGGGAGCCATCGTGTCTTCAAGCATACGGGCAAGAAGGGGATCGTAGTAGTCGCTGGGAAACCCGGAGCCGATCTGCCTCCCGGGACATGGAAAGCCATCTTGCGGCAAGCGGATCTGGAATCAAGGAGCACCTGATGGACTACACCATCGTGATTGAGAAGGGGCCCACCAGCTACGGAGCTCATGTCCTCGAACTCCCCGGTTGTGTCGCAGCAGCGGAAACCCGAGAGGAAGTTTCCACCCTGATCCGCGAGGCCATTCAGCTCTACGTCGAAGAGCTCAAGAAGGACGGACTTCCGATTCCCGAGCCCTCTTCCTCCGCAATGATCAGTCTGTAGATCTTCACCCGATTGGAGGACGGGGGATTCAGGCCGTCCCGCTCACTCCTCGTCCTCCAGAAACTCGCACAGGCTGAACACCTCGACGCCCAGGTCGCGCAGCCGCCCGGCCCCCGGCAGCTCGGGAAGGTCCACCACGAACCCCGCCCCCACGACCTCTCCGCCCTGGCCGCGAATCAGCTCGATCGCCGCCGCGGCGCTGCCCCCGGTCGCGAGAAGGTCGTCGATGAGGAGCACGCGCGTACCGGCGGAGATCGGGGCCACGGTCTGCATCTCCAGCGTTGCGGTCCCGTATTCGAGCGCGTAGTCCACGGCCCTGACCTCGCCCGGCAGCTTCCCGGCCTTCCTTACCGCAACGAACCCCACGCCCAACTCCTGCGCCACGGGCACGCCGAAGATGAATCCGCGCGCCTCGATGCCCACCACGACCTCGGGCGCCACGTGCCGGAACCGGTCGGCCAGCGCGGCGGTCGCCTCCCGGAACCCATCGGCGTCTTCCACCAGCCCCATCACATCGCGGAAGCGGATCCCGGGGATCGGGAAGTCCGGCACCGTGCGGATCAGGGACCTGATGAAGAGTGCCGAACGGTCGTACTCCTGGGACACGGGGTCGCTATTCCTGGGACACGGGGCGCTGCCCCGGCCAGTCGCCGCGCTGAACGACGACCTTCCCGTCGCTCACCACCATGAGCACGTCCTGCACGACCCCGATGTCTTCGAGCGGGTTGCGTTCCAGCACGATCAGGTCGGCCTCCTGGCCGGGCACGATCGCGCCGACCTGCCCCGTGAGCCCGAAGAGTTCGGCCGCGGTGGTGGTGGCCGCGCGCAGCGCCTCGACCGGGGTCATGCCGACCCCAACCAGCTCCAGGAGCTCGTGGGCGAGCGTGGTGGTGCTTTCCGGACCGTATCCCGTGTCCGTCGCCGCGACGATCTTGACGCCCATTTCGTGGGCGCGACGCGCCATTTCCCGGACGCGGGGCAGCATGTGGCGGCCCCGTATGTTCAGGAACGCGTTGTCGTAGTCGCCTCCGGGAATGGTGAGGTCGCTCACGATCGCGATCGTGGGTACGAGAAATGTCCCCATTTCCAACATGCGCGCGAGCGTCTCCGGGCTCATGTACGTGCCGTGCTCGATGCTGCGCACCCCGGCTTCCACCGCCGCCCTCGCGCCAGCGTCCCCGTGCGCGTGCGCCGCGACCGGTACGCCGGCGCTCTCCGCCTCGCTCACGATGGCCCTCAGTTCGGCCTCCGTGTAGAACTGCCTGCGCGGATCCGTTTCCGGCAGCCCCGCCCGCTCGGTCGCGTTCGTCTTCACGAAGTCGACGCCTCGCGACAGGACCGCCGCCGTCATCGCGCGCACGGCGTCCTCGCCCAGCACCCCTTCGCCGTACATGTACCCCAGTTCGGGGTGATCCTGGAAGAACGCCTCCGCCGCGGGCGGGCGGACATGGTAGCCCGCCGCCAGGTACGCGGGCGCTTCAAGGTGTCCGCCCGCCTGAAGGTCCCGCAGTCCCACGTCGGCGTAGTGGGACGTGCCCATGCTGCGCATCGTCGTGACCCCGGTGAGCAACGCTCGCCGCGCGTCCGCCGCCGAGGAAACGTGGACGTGGGCATCCATCAGCCCGGGCGCGAGATACCGTCCCATCAGATCGACCGTGACCGCACCGGCGGCCCCCGCCGCACCACCGGCGGGCCCTTCCGGATCGCTGGCCGGGCCCTGCGCCGAGCCGTCGCCGATGATCCGGGCGATTCTGCCGTCCTCGACGATCACGGTGGCCGGTTCCGACGCCGATCCGGTGGCAACATCCACGACCCGGGCGTTGGTGAGGACCAGATCCTGGGCCGCGGCGGGAAAGGCGGCGGCGGAAACGGCCGCGGCGGGAACGGCGGCGGCGGAAACGGCCGCGACGGCCGGAAGCACCAGCGCGAGCGACACCCGCTTGCGCCACCAAACCCGCAATCGACATTGTCCTATCATGAATCCCCCCTCTTTGCTACGACAAACGCGCATTGATCTGGCCGCGGTACACCGTATTACGGTACTCGAAGGGCTGCACGAAGGCACCTGGAACCACTTCAGCGCAACCGTTCCGGGCCGTCCGGGCTACCTGCTGCTGTCGCCCGGCCACACCCATTTCTCGAGGGTCACGGCCTCCAGCCTGCTCATGACCGACCCGGACGGCAACGTCGTCGAAGGGACCGGCAGCCCCAACATCAGCGCCTGGGCCATCCACGCGCCGATCTACCGCGCCCGCCCGGATCTCAGCTGCGCCCTTCACGTCCACTCGCCGTACCTGACGGCCCTTGCATCGACCGAGGGCTGGCGGCTCGACACGCGCGGCGGCCAGCTCGCCGGCGTGTTTCACGACAACATCGCCTACTTCGACTACGAGGGCATCGTGACCGAGGACGAGGAGGGCGAGCGCATGGCGGAGGCGCTCGGGGACGGGAGCACCCTGATCATGGCCAACCACGGCGCGCTGGTGGCCGCCGCTTCCATCGAGATGGCCATGCTGCACCTGCTGTCCCTGGAGCGCGCCTGCATGACCGAATGGATGGTGCGCTCCGCCGGTGGCCGCATCCGCCGGGTCCCCCACGACGTTGCCGAGGCCGTGGCCGCCACCGCCCCGGACGGGTTTGGCGAACTGGGCTACCTGGACGGCATGAAGGCCGTGCTGGACCACGAGGGGCAGGACTACGCGGACTGAGGGCGTGGCGCGGGCCGGGCGGCGCCCTCCTACCGCGGTATCACCGGCAACACCACGTGCGACCCATCCTCGCCGCCGTGGTGAACCGTGATCGTCGGCACGATGTTGTCCTCCGCGTCCGGCCGGTTTTGCGGTGACAGCTTCGGGTGCAGGTCGAAGACGGGCCAGTCGGCCGCCGCGACGGACAGGCGGATGCTGTGCCCGGCCCTGAAGAGCCACGACGTGGGGTACAGCCCGGTCGTGACGCGCACCACCGCGCCGTCGGCGAAGACACGGTCGGTGTAGTCGGCCTCGCGGAAGCCGTGCCAGGGCAGGTCGGGCTTCACGTCGATCCCGGTGTTGCCGGCAATCAGGAGGTCGTTGTCGACGAGGCGGTCGAAACCTGCGCGGTGCTGGTACTCCGTCACGAGGATCGCGTTGCCCGCCGGATCGACGTCTTCGAGGTAGAAGTAGAGGTCGCCGTAGTCGGCGGTGGACGAGACCGAGACGCTGACAACGGGATGACCCGTCACCTCGGTGTCCGCTTCAAGCGCCGCGCTGGTGTAGGTGAGAACCTGGCCGACCTTGTCCGTGCGGTAGGGAAGGTCGTCGGGCACGCCGAACATCTGCTGGCGGGAATGGCCGAACGACGGCGCGTTGAACGGCGGCTTCCCCTTCATCGCGTTGGCGACCGAGATCTGCGAGGCGTCGAGCGGCGGACCGAACGAGGCGTCGTGGGTGAAGTCGGCGGTGTAGTCGTCGCTTCCGGGCCCGCCGGGCTCCCGCGCGAGCGCGCCCGCGCCGGCCAGATAGAGGCGCGTGGGGACCTCTCGTTCCAGCGGCCACGACTCTTCCGCCCGCCACCCCTCGTTCTGGACGAAGATGTGCACCGGGGGCTCGTGGTCGATGCCATTCCTGATCCCTTTCAACCAACGGTCATACCACCGCAGCGCCTCGCCCAGGTAGGCTGGCGTGTAGACGTTTTCCCGTTCGGGATCCGCACCGATCCCCGTCGATGCCGCGGGCGAAATTCCCTGGTGATACATCGGCCAGGCGATGACCCGCGACGCGTTCGACCCCTCGAGGGTCGCGAACACTTCGAAGGAACTGCGCGCAAACGCGTCCCACCAGCCGGCGAAGTTGTAGACCGCCACACCCGAATCGATGATGTCGGGCACCAGCGACCAGTTCAGATCCGGCGCGGTGAGGCCGTCGGACTCGCGCTGGCTGTCGAAGAAACGGACCGACCGGATGCTCTTCACTGCGTCGTGGTTGCCGGGCGCGCCGTCCGGATGCGCGATGTGTTCCATTGTCGCGTTGAAGTACGCGTGCTCGGTGCGCTCGACACCGTCGGGATACTGCGGCGGATTCGCGGGATCGACCGGCCAGGGATAGTCGTCGGTGAACCAGGTGTCGCCGTCCTCGTCCACGGGGATCTCGTCGAGGAGTTCGCCGTCGCCGTCCTCGTCGAGCACCGGGGTTACAGGGGGAATCGGGAAGGTCGGAAACGTGTTGTTGTGGTTGATGAAGTCGGTCATCGCCGTCCACATCTCGGTGAACGCATAGCTGAAGATGCCGCCGGGCTGCACGAGCATCCCGTCCCAGCCGGTGTGTACGGGCACGATCGCCTTGAGCGCCTCAGGTCCCGCCGCCGCCGTGGCGAACTGCGACCAGCCCTCGTAGGAGCCGCCGAACATCCCGACGTTGCCGTCGCTCCAGGGCTGGGCTGCGATCCAGTCGACGATCGTGCCGGCGTCCTCGACCATCATCGGCGTCATCACGTCGTTCCAGCCGAACGACGCACCGCTGCCCCGCATGTCGGCCGCGACGTAGGCGTACCCGCGCGACAGGAAGAACTCGTACGGTGCGACCGGGACCTCGCCGGTTTCGGGGTTGATCGAGGTGCGGTGATACGGCGTGTAGCGGAAGATCACGGGGAATGCCATCGGCGCGTCGCCCTCGCCGGTGTAGCCTGCCGGCAGGACCACGTCGACGGCCAGGCGCACGCCGTCGGATGCGGTGACGAAGTAGGACGAGCGCTCGTGGTCGGTCCACTCCACCGGGCTGGTGCCTTCGAGCGACAGGGGGCTGGTCTGGACGTCGATCGTCTCGGCGCTCCGGTCGCCGCACGCGCCCAGCACGACCACGCACGCTACGGCGCTGGCGGCTAGGAGCACTCTGGGCACGGCCGACCGCGTTACCGTCGTCCTGCGGCCCGCACCCGCGTTCTTCGCTCCGAACATGTCTGCTTCGCTCCTCTTCTCGAGAGTCTCCGTCTTCTTCCGGCCCCGGGTTGTGACCAGCGGCAAGCTTTCCCCGACGCCGGTCTGGGCGCAAGTTGGGCGGAGGCGCCGTTTCAGGGCGGAGGGGCTGCCCCGCGAGCCACCCTACGTGCTCGCCGCCGATTCCCACGGTCAGGAGGTCTCTCATGCGGTCACGCACCCGCTTCGCCGCCGTGGTGCCGGCACTCACCATCGCAATGGCAGCACCTACCGTCGCTTTGGCGGCACTCACCGTCGCATGCGGCCCGCCTCCACGCGAGTTCGAATCTGGCACCGCGATCGAGAACGTGTCCGTGGTGGATGTGGCGGCCGGTTCGGTGACCGACGGGCAAACCGTTGTTGTACAGGGCACGCGCATTGCCGCCGTCGCGGCACCTGACGACTTGCTCCTCGGCGAAGGCGTCGAGCGTGTGGACGGCGGCGGCAGGTTTCTCATCCCGGGGCTGTGGGACATGCACGTCCACGAGTTCTCCTCCTTCTTCGCCACCGCTCTGCCGGTCTACATCGCCAACGGGGTGACCGGCGTTCGCGACATGTGGGGCGAACTGCCTGTGGCCCGCGAGGCCTGGGGTGCCATCGCGGCCGGCGACCGCGTGGGGCCGCGCGCAGTGATCTCCGGCAACATCACGGACGGGGCAAACGCGTGGTTCCCCGGATCGGTGATCGCCGACAGCCCGGAGCGCGCCCGCTCCGTGGTCGATTCGCTTGTCGACGCGGGTGCCGGTTTCGTCAAGGTCTATTCGGCGCTCGAGGCGGACGCCTTTGCCGCCATTGCGGAGCAGGCCGCGGCGCGCGGCGTGGATGTCGCCGGGCACGTTCCCTTCACCGTCCCGGCCCGCGACGCGTCGGATGCGGGGATGCGCAGCATGACACACATGTTCGGCGTCATCGAGGGCTGTTCGTCCAACGACGCCGAGGTCCGGGCGGCGCGGGCGGAGTGGATGGCCATGCGCGCTGCGGGGGACGAGTTCACGAACCCGTTCTTCGACGCCGGACTGTACCGTACGATCCTCGACGCGGCCGACGACGGCCTGTGCGGCGAACTCCTGGCGCATTTGGCCACCAACGGCACGTGGCTGACGCCGACGCTCGCCGTATTGCACAGCCTGGGGTCCCTGCACCGCCTCCGTGAAGAAGACGATCCGCGCCTTCAGTACATGCCGTCGGCGATCGTCCAGGGCTGGAAGGTGCCCTTCCCGGGAACCGAAGCGGACACGCCGGCCGACATCAAGGTGCGGGAGGACTTCCTGGCGCGCCAGTTCGCGGTCACCGGGATGGCCGCTGCGGCAGGCATCGGCATTCTCGCGGGAACCGACACGCCCAACCCGTTCGTCTACCCCGGGTTCAGCCTCCACGACGAACTGGAGTGGCTGGTCGAAGCGGGGTTGTCCGCCCGCCAGGCGCTCGCGGCGGCGACCACCGCGCCGGCAGAGTTCCTGGGCGCGACCGACTCGCTGGGTGCGGTTGCGGAGGGGAAACTGGCCGACCTGGTGCTTCTCGAGGGCAATCCGCTCGAAGAGATCGGGAACACCCGGGGGATCGCCCTGGTTGTCGCCAACGGGCGGTTCTTCAGCCGCGAGGAACTGGACGCGCTGTTGGAGCAGGTCAGGCAGGAGCGGGCCGCGGGGGTGTTCTGACGGGTCTCCTCCCGATCAATCGCGTTGCCCCAACTGCCAGACGGTTCCGCTCAGCGCACAGCCGCAGGCAGCCTCCGCACCACCACCGTGGCGACCTCGAATTCGTTGAGTTCGATGAACGCGACCACACCGCTCGGCCCGAAAGCATCGGGTATTTCCGTCGCGTCCTTCGGGAATGTGCCGACGTAGCGCCCGTCGGAGGTAACCACGTCAATGGGCCCGTCGCTCTCCGGTTCCTCGCCGCTGCGGCGCACCCAGATGCCGCCGTCCCACGTGGTGGAGAGGTCGCGCAACACGGAAAGCTCAGGGTAGTAGGTCAGTTCGGGCATATCGAGGGGCATCGTCGGGTTCAACTCGCCAGGATTGCGGCCACCCGGGGTGAAAAGCCGTATCTGCATGGATCCGCCTGAACCCCCGCTCCGTGCGGCCTCCTGCTTCTCGCGCTCCTGCTTCTCGCGATGCTCCTTCTCGATTCGAGGCGTGACCGGCTCGGGCTGGATGGGGCGCCGAATGATCCTCGTCACCTCACCGCCGTCCGGATCGGTGATCTTCAGGGCGTAGGCCGACGAGTCGGAGTAGACCATGCCTCCGTTTGGCAACGCGCCCGCCAGTAGCGGCGGCTCGAAGACGGACGGTTGCGAAAGGCCGCCCAGGGCCTTGGCCAGCGTCGCCCTGTCGCCCCCGGGGATGCTGATGTTCCCCGGCAGCTTGAGATCAGCCTCCTCGCGGGGAGGAAGCCAGGCATGGATGACGGTGTCGGTTTGGACCCGCTCGCCGGCAAGTCCGAGCCGGGTGATCGGGCGAGATGTCGGCGGACCTGCGTTGCCGATCATGGCAATGCCTCGTCCGAAGCTACCGGTGAACACGCCGTTTCCGCGCGGATCGGCAAGCAGGTTGCGCGCCAACCCACCCGGACCGCCACCCTCGCTCCCATGCACCATGCGCAGGAATCTGCCGTTTGCATCGAAGAGCTGATATGCGCGGTGTCCGAAGTCGCTCACAATCGTGGTGCCGTCCCGCGTGACCGCGAACCCCGCCGGCATGCTGAACTCGCCGGGCCCTTCACCGGAGGCGCCGAATTCGCGCAGGAAGCTGCCGGATGCGTCGAATACGAGCACGCGCGTTTCTCCCGAGCCCAGCCCCATTATGCGTGTCCCATCTGCAAGGGACATTCCGCCGCTGCCGTCCACGATGTAGAGATTCCCGTTCTCATCGAACTCGACGTGCATGACGGTGCCGAACATCTCCCAGTCTTCGCCTTCCAGCACACCGATGCGGAAGATTTCCTCGAAGTCGGCGTCCAGGCGCTGGTCGCGGCCGGAGAGGTCGATGACTTCCTGGGCAGGGAGTGGTCCGGTGGGGACCGGCAACGCAATCGCGGCGAGGGCGAGAGCGGCGAGGGCGCGGCTCATGGCTGGCGGTGACACGGGAACGCTCCGGTTTGCAGAGATAAGGTCGGGTATGCAGAAATACGACGACGCCGCCGGAGTACTTCACGGCGGTCATGGAGGTCCTTCGCGGCTACAGATCCGTCAGCGATACGCCTCGCCAACCGCGCATTCCGGCGTCTCGCCGCGCACCCACGCGGCCAGCATCTGCCACTCGGGATCGTCCGTCGACGCCCAGCGCCGCGGGCCGCCGTGGAAGTAGTCGCCGCCGGCCGAGGGCGCGAGCGGATGCGTCAGAAGCCGGCTCATCATCGGCTCGCCGGGCTCCACGTAGCGGCGTGTGACCGCGAAGTTGCGCTCGGTCTCCTCCTCGTTCCAGAAACCACGGCCCTCGGGGATGGGCCGGGCGAAGCCGCGCGTGCCCGACTCGTGACAGTGGACGCACTCCACATCGCCGGGACGCTTGTCGAGGTAGACCCGCTGCACGCATTCGCGGAAGAAGTCGTAGTCCAGACTCGGCAGGGAGGGTGGCTCGACCGGGTCGGCCGCAGCGACCCAATCGGCCATCGCGCGCCATTCGGAGTCCGCCTTCGATTCGAAGAACTTCCCTCCCACATGGATCGCCGCGCCGCCGGCCGACGCCACCAGTGCCTTCCTCAGGAGCCGGCTGCGGTCCGGATCCCCGGGCCTGACCAGGCGCGAGACGACTTCGAAATTCCGGCGGGAATCCTCCTCCGACCAGTAAACCTCTCCCTCGGCGGTCTCGCGGAGCCGTTGAAGACGCAGCGGTGTGCCCTGCTCGGCGTGGCAGGTAACGCAGGCGGCGCGTCCGGGACCCCACCCACCCCGGTCGACCAGAAAGATCGGCTCGATCGTGTCGCGGTAGCGCTCGAAGCTGAGCGGCACCTGACCCGCGACCTCACCGGCCCCGGAAACCGAAGCCAGCAGCGCGATGGCCAGCACGCGGTTCATCGGAACACCACCGTCCTGTTTCGCTTCGGCACCTGACCGACCGGGATGCGCGCGATCTCCTTCATCTCTTGCGTATCGACGACCGACACATCGTTCGATCCGGCGTTCGCGACGTACAGGTAGCGGCTGTCCGGCGTCATCGTAAGCCAGTCCGGGATGTGGCCTACCTCGACGCCGCCCAAATACTCGAGATTCGGCAGCGACCACGCGTAGACGTACCCGTTGGGCTTGCTCGTCGACCACAGCTGGCGTCCGTCCGGTGACACCGCGAGACCGTGGCCCGGCGATCCCTGCAAGGCGTCGTTCGTCACCCGTGAGATGGGCAGGCTCGGCATGTCCAGCTTCTCCACGACCTTCCGATGCGCGAAGTCCACCACATAGACGCCGTGATAGTTGGAGATCTGGATGAACAGGCGCTTCGTCGACCCGTCCGGATGCGTCTCGAACGCCATCGGGCGCACGCCCCCGTCGGCGTAGCCGCCCGTCGTCCGACCGCTGAAGTGGAGCGACCAGATCGCCTCGTCGATCGAGGTGTCGACGATCGTCAGGGTGCGCGCGCCGATCATCCCCGCCGCGACGTGCCGGCCATCGGGCGACATGAACACGTTGTGCACGGTACCCAGGGTCCGGATCGACTTGACGACCTCGCCCTTCTCCAGATCCACGACGTCGACGCAACTGCATCCCTGGATGATCGCGACATACACCTTCCGGCCGTCGTTGCTGATCGCGACGTTGTGCGGCCGTCCCGACAGCGGGATCCGGTCCGTGACTGTCATGACGTCCGTCGGCACGATTTCGAGCGTGCGGTGGATCTCGTTGCTGAAGTAGAGGGTGCTCCCGTCGGGCGCGGCCGCGACCCCGTGCGCCTTCGGGATCCCCTCGATCACCTGCACGACCTGGTTCGTGGCCGGGTCGATGATGTGCACGTTGTCGCCGGCCGAATTCGTCTGGACGATCCGCACCGTGCCAGACTGCGCCGCTGCAGGAGCCACAGCGAGCGCCGACGAGAGCGTCAGGGCGAACAGGCGTTTCATCGCCACCTCCCGGTTCCGCGTGGATCTGACGTCAAGGTACGGTCGGGTGCCGTCAGTGGTCCATGCCGCCGCTGGCTAGCGCCCGGCTACCGCCAGAGCCCCAATCACCAGATCCGCCAGCTTCGGCAGGTGGTCGCCCATCCGCGAATCGTCCGAGTTGATCTGGATCGCGACGGCGACGCCGTGGTCGGCGTAGTACGCGACCAGCGAGTTGTAGCCGGGAAAGAAACCGCCGTGACCGTAGGTCAAGCCGTGCTCGCTGTCGGCGACGGCCACACCGAGGCCATACCCCAGATGCGGCTGCGTGTTGTCGACGGGGAAGCCGATCTCGAACAGCTCCGGCAGTTCATCGTCCCCCTCGATCGCGTCACCCTCGTACAGGAGCTTCGCCCAACGCACCAACGCCTGCGGGTTGTTCACGAGCCCGCCTCCCGTCCACTCCTGCAGAGGGTGGACCACCATCTGGCCGTCGGCCACGATCTCGAGTGGCGTGTCGAAGAGCCGCGAGCTCATGTGCGCATAGCCCTGTGCCAGCCCGGGCAGGTCGCGCCGATCCGCGGGGAGCGTCAGGTCGAACCCGAACGGGTCCAGGAAGAACTCGTCGAGCAGGTCGTAGTACTCGCGACCCGACGCCTCCTCGATTGCCAGGCCCGCCAGCGTGTAGTGGACATCGCTGTAGTGATACCCCTCGCCGGCGGGGAACAGCGGCTCCGCGTCCAGCACCGACGCCGCGATGAACTCCTCCGGCGTCATGTAGGCGTCCGGGTCGCTGAACACCTCGCCCAGCCGCGACGCGAAATCGGGGTCCTCGAAGTACGGCTGGATCATGCCTGCGGTGTGATTCAGCAGGTTGCGAACGGTCAGATCCGCGTGGTTGGGCACCCGGGAGAACCACTCCTCGTCGCCCAGCCACGTCGAGACCGGCGCATCGAGGTCCAGCTGCCTGTTCATCGCCAGCTGCAGCGCGACCGCCGCAACGTACGTCTTCCCGATGCTCCCCGAGCCCATGAGCAGGTCGGTGGTCATCGGAATGTCGTCGTCCACGTCCGACTCGCCGGTGGCGAAGCCGAACACCTGCCCATCCGGCAGAATGAACGCCGCAGTGCCCCCGGGGAAGTTCTCGTCGGTGTCCTGGGCCTGCGCCCACGCCGCGTCGAGTTCGCCCTGAAAGCGCTCGACAAGGGTCTCGGCCGCTTCCGGGGAGAGGGAGGACTGAGACCCGGCGTCCGCATTCGATTCCGGCGCCGGGCCGCAGGCAATGGCAGCGAGAAGGCCCAGGCCCGCGAGGTTGCAAACGAGGAGGGCAGTGGTGCGGATCATGGTGTAGCCTCCCGTGCCGCGTGTAGTGTCCGGTACTCACATCCATTAGGCAATGGCGCCGACGGGCGCGCCAGTCGGTCGCGCCGGTGACCGCCCGAGCAACGGAATGCCCTACGACGAAAAGGAAGCCTGCCATGAGCCAGCCAGGAGCCGTCAGATCCACACCGGTGACTTCCGTCGTCCTTGCACTCGTGCTCCTGGGTGCCGCCTGCGACGCACCGGCCCGGAACGCCGCCATTCCCCGGGATTCCATCATCGCCCGCCTGGCCGACCTGCGAGCGATCCACACGCCTGAAGGGGTCGAGGTCCTGGAGGCGATCGAGGTCAACGGCTCGACCCAGTGGCTGTCGATCCGTGGCCTCAACCGCGCCAACCCGATCCTTCTCGTGCTCCACGGCGGACCCGGCAGCCCGGTCATGGGCATGGCCTGGGCGTACCAGAAGCCGTGGGAAGACTTTTTCACGGTGGTCAACTGGGACCGGCGCGGCGTGGGCAAGAGCTTCGCCGCGGCTGACTCCGCCCGCCTCGCGCGGACGCTGACCCTCCAGCAGCACGTGGATGACGCCGCGGTGGTCGTCGAGCACCTGCTGACCCGGTTCGGCCAGGAGAAGCTGGTGGTGCTCGGATACTCCTACGGCAGCTCGATCGGCCCCCGCCTCGTCGCGCAGCACCCGGAGCTCTTTCACGCGTATGTGGGGCTCGGCCAGTCGGGCGGCCCGGGGAGCGAGGCGCAGCTATATGCCACGCTCATGGAGCGCGTCCGCGAGGCCAGCGACACGACCGCGATCCGGGAACTCGAGGCGCTTCAGCCCTATCCTCCCCCGCCAGGACCCGGCACCGTGGCCAAGCTGCTCGCCGCCCGCAAGTGGGCCCGCGAGTACGACGGCGGGTGGTACGGGAAGCCCACCTTCGACCTGTACTTCGCCCTGCCCGAGTGGGGGCCGGAATACACCGCGGAGAATGTTGCGAACCTGCTTCCGGCGATGGCGTGGGCGGAGCGCCACCTGATCGACGGTGCACCGGAGCCGCGCCGAAGCGGGATGGTCGAACGCTTCGAGGTCCCCGTCGTCATGCTCCACGGGCGGTTCGACCTTCACACGCCGTATGCGAGCGCCCTCGACTACTTCAACAGTATCGAGGCCCCGCACAAGCGCTTCGTGACCTTCGAACGCAGCTCACACATGATCATGTTCGAAGAGCCGGGCCGACTGCTGATGGCCCTGGTGAACGAGGTGCTGCCGCTGGCGGACGGTCCCTAGGAACCCTTCCCGGACTTCGTGAGGATCTGGATCACGCCGTCCCGGGCCTCGTTGCCGTAAAGCTCCTTCGCGGCATCGCCCTTGATCACTTCGATACGGTCGATCTGATGGGGATCGAGCCGTTGCAGTGCTTCGTCCCTGTTACGGCCGACGCGGACCCCATCGATATAGATGATCGGTTGGGCGCGCATCCCAAGGGACGCGGAGCCGCGGAGCCTGATCGTAGTCCCGCGTTTCGACACCCCATCGACCACCTGTTGCCTCACCTCGACCTGCACGGGTGCGACGGACGGCTCCGTGATGGCCACCAGTATGAACACGGTTGCCAGGACCCCCACGGCGCCCGCGCCGGCGATCAGCGCAATGATTCCTAGGTCCTTCCCTGCATTCTTCATCCGGGCAACTCCAGTCACGGTGGTCTGAGTCGGATACCGGCCTTCAGCACTCTACGCCCAGGCGGGCCCGGGTCGCAACCTGGCGCGACCGGGTCACCCGACCCCCTCAGAACCGCTCCGCCGCAAACGCCTCCAGCCCCACCCCCGACCTCCCCTCCAGCATCAGCCCGGCGAGCGCCCACCCGCTGCTGGCCGCCAGCGTCACACCCAGCATCTGGTGACCGCTATTCACATACACGTTGTCGCGCGACGGCAGCTTTCCCATCACCGGGAGCGAGTCCGGCACGATCGGGCGCATCCCCACCCATTCACGGCCTCCGTACCGCGCCTCGGGGATGTCCACCTCGCGACTCACAATGCGGCGGAGCGACCGGATACGCGCCAGATCCATCCGGTCGTTGATCCCGGACAGCTCCATCGTCCCCGAAAACCGCAGCGTGCCCCGGAACGGCGTCAGCCCGATCTTGGCGCCGCCCAGGTAGAGCGGCTGGCGCAGCTGGTTCGCAGGCTCGTCGATCGTGACCGAGTAGCCCTTCCCGGCGGTCATCGGGATGGGCCACCCCGCCATGCGCGTGAGCGACCCTGTGTGGGCGCCCGCGGCCAGCACCACGGCATCGACCTCCAGCTCGCCCTTCGTGGTGAGGAGCCCCCGCACGCGCCGCCCCTCGTCCCGGAATCCGGTCACCCGGGTTCCCTCGTGGATCTCGGTGCCGCCCCTGCGCAGCGCCGCCCCCAGCCCCGCCGTCAGCGAATCGGGCCGCACGTGCCGGTCCGCGCCCACGAAGAGCCCGAAGCGGAAACCGGGGCGCAGCATGGGCTCGCGCTCGTACACCTCCGTCTCGGTCAAATCGGTGCAGCTCGTCGCGCCGGCCGCGGTGACCAGCTTGACCTCCTTCTCCGCCGCAGCGGCCTTGTCGGAGTCCTGGAACACCATCAGCACGCCCGACTCGCGGCACTCGAACTCCACGCCGTCCGCCGCCAGTTCGTCGTAGCGCTCCATCGTAAACCGGTTGAGCCCGGCAATCGCCGCGATGCCGCGCTTCTGATCCGCGTGGTTGCAGAACGAACGGAAGCGCAGCAGCCACGGTGCCAGGCCGGGCAGGGCGGTGGGCTTGATGTACAGCGGGCTGTCCGGCCGCAGCATCCAGCTCAGCGATTTGAGCGTGAGGCCCGGGGCGGGCAGGGGACTCGAGATCGACGGGCAGACCCAGCCCGCGTTGCCGAACGAGCAGCCTCCGCCCACCGTCGACGACTCGACGACAACCACGTCCGCCCCGAGCTTGCGCAGGTACCAGGCCGTGGAAAGGCCGATCACCCCGCCGCCTACGACGCCGACGCGCATCAGGACGCCCTGTGCCCGGGCCCGCGCACGATCCTGCCGGGCTTCGCGCCCGTGTGCTCCCCGCCGCCCAGCACCTGCACGCCGTTCACGAACACCTCCTCAACGCCGGCCGACAGCTGGTGCGGATCCTCGAAGGTGGCCCGGTCGGCCACGGTCTCCGGGTCGAAGACCACGACGTCCGCGTACATCCCCGGCCTCAGCACGCCCCGGTCGTCGATCGACAGCCGCGTCGCGACGGCCGAGGTCATCTTCCGCACCGCGTCCTCCAGGGTGATGACGCCCTCGTCCCGCACGTACTTGCCCAGGATGCGCGGATACGTGCCGTAGGAACGGGGGTGGACCATTCCCGTGACGTCGGCGGGGTCGAAGCCGGAGGCGTCGGTGCCGAACTTGATCCAGGGCTGCCGCATCTGCATCGCGACGTTCTCCTCGGACATCATGAAGATCACCATGCTCGCGTGACCCGAGGTCATCAGCGTGATCTCCATGGCAGCCTCCACCCAGTCCACGCCCATCTCGGCCGCGACCTCCGAGAGGCGCATGCCCACATAGCCTTCCGCACCCGTGGACCCGCCGTCCGGCCCCGCGTCGCCGACCGAAGTAACCAGAACCCCTTCGGGCGTGGACAGCGTGCCGAAGTTCTCCCATTCGGGCCCGTCCGCCAGCACCTCGGCGTGGATGCGCTGCCGCATCTCGGGGTCGGACAGGTTGTCGAGCAACCTCCCGTCCTCCGACGCCCAAGGCGGGAACAGCGCCGAGATGCCGGTCCCGCCGGCGATGTACGGGTACATGTTGGCCTGCACATCCAGCCCCGCCGCGCGCGCCGCGTCAATCCTGGCGACGGCTAGCGCCGCCTTGGGATGGTTGCGCACGCCCGCCGCCTTCAGGTGGTAGATCTCGACCGGGACCCCGGCTCGCTCTCCGATTTCGATCGCCTCGTCGATCGCCTCCAGAAACCGGTCCGCTTCGGAGCGCAGGTGCGTGATGTACACGCCGCCATAGGGTGCGCTCGCCGCGACAACCTCCACGAGTTCGTCCGTCCCCGCAAAGTTGCCCGGCGGGTAGATCAGCGCGGTGGCCACACCGAACGCCCCGTCCTCCATGGCCCACCGCGTCACGGCGCGCATCGTGTCGAGCTGGGCTTCGGTCGCCGCCCCGGCCGCTTCGCCCATTGCGTAGACCCGCACGGTCGTAGCGCCCACGAAGGAGCCGAAGTTGGGTGACGCCCCATTGGCCAGCATCGCGTTCAGCCAGGCGTCGAAGCCCCGCGGACCCGAAAAGTCGTGCCTGGCGCCCTGCGCCTCGGGATCGACCAGGCCGGCGCCCGCGTCCGTATTCGCGTTGGCCGGCGCGTTCGTCCAGCCCTCGCCCATGATCTCGGTCGTGATGCCCTGCGTGATCTTGCCCAGGAGGCGCCCGTCGCCGTTCAGCAGCGGTCCGCGCGCGTGCGACTGGATGTCGATGAAGCCGGGCGCAACCACCTTCCCGGAAGCGTCGATCCGCATCCCGGAATCGACCTCCGCCAACCCGCCGGCGTGCGTCACCGCCGCGATCCGGTCGCCGCGAATACCGACGTCGCCATGGAACCAGGCCGCCCCCGTGCCGTCCACGACGCGGCCACCCTCGATGACGACGTCCATCGCGCCGCCACCCGCCGAACCCGGGGCTCCACCCTCCACGCAGGCGCTCAGCGCGGCCATCACAAAAGGCGCAACGAAGCATGCCGGCGCCCGAAACTTCGCTCTCAACAACAAATTCATCGCTCCTGTCAATTCTCCCGCTCGTAGACCAGCCGGCCTCCCACGTACACCCGCGTGGCCCACGTCCGGATGCTCAGCGGATCGCCGTCGAAGACGGCCACGTCCGCGTCCTTGCCGACCTCCAGGCTGCCCAGGCGGTCCGACACCCCCAGCACCTCGGCCGGGTTCAGCGTCACCGCCCGCAGCACGTCGGCCTCGCTCATGCCGTGGCCGCGCGCGATCGATGCGTCGATCAGCAGCCATTGACCAGCCACGCCGGGGCCGAACCGTCCGAAGCCGCGCGAGAAGCTGGCCAGCGAGACGTGCACGCCGGCCTCGTTGAGCCACACCGCGTTGCGCTCGTCGACGTCACCGTAGTCGCCGGGGTCCGGAATCTCCTCGCCCGAGATGTACGGATGCGAGATCGGGCCCAGGACGACCGGAATCCCCCGGTCCGCCAGCTCGTCGCGCATCTGGTGCGCGCCCGCGCCGGCATCGATCACCAACTCGAAGCCGAACTCCTCGGCCAGCTCGATCGCCACCCGGATGTCGCGCGTCGCGTTGGCCTGCACCCGCGCCGGGATCTCGCCCCGGAGCATCCGCGCCACCGCTTCCATGCCGAGGTTGCGGGGGGCCGCTGCCCCGTCGGCCTCGCCCGAACCGCCCGCGTCCGCTTCGTCCGAAGCCGCCATCCACTCCTGCGTCCTCACCAGCAGGTCCCGTAGCTGGGCCACCACCGCCATCCGCGTCGAAGGGGACCGTGACATGTCTCGATAGGTCGACGCCGGCCGCCCGCCGAGCGTAATGTCGATCGCCGCAGGCTCGCGCACGATCAGGTCGTCGAAGCGCGCGCCGGCCGTCTTCACCACCGCGCCCTGACCCCCGACCACGGTCGCGTCGCCGGGCCCGATGTATGTCGTCGTCACGCCCCCCGACAGCAGCTCGCGCACCCGGAGCTCGCCGGCCTCACCCGACCCGAACGTCCCGAACGGCGCAAACGCCTCGATGATCCGCAGCTCGGGCGTCAGCGGGGTCGGCACCTCGTTCATGTCCTCGCCCGCGATCCCATAGTAGCTCATCGCGTCGATGATCCCCGGCATCACCACGCTCCCGCTCACGTCCACGACCTCCGCGCCCGCGGGAATGTCCACGTCCACGCCGACAGCGGCGATCCGGCCATCCACGAACAGCACCGTGGCCCCTTCGACGGGTTCCGATGAGATGGGATAAACCAGCCCCCCGGTGAGGGCAACGGCCTGTGCCCGGACATCGGCCCGCCCGCCATCGAGCGCGGCCATGGCCAATACGGCCACCCCGATCGCCCCTATCCTGGCGCGTCCGCCGGCCCATCCGACCATTGTCTCGCCCACCGCCCTGACCATCCGCCCGCCGGCCCATCCGGCCATGGCTTCGCCCGCCGCCTTGCATGCCGCCCGCTTCGCAGCCCTGATCATGGCCCCTCTCCTTCCCTGTCGTACGCGACCCTTCCGTCCACGTACACCCGCGTCACCAGGGTGCTGACCTCGTACCACGTCCCGTTCAGCACGACGATGTCCGCGTCCTTGCCCACCTCCAGGCTCCCCAACCGGTCCTCCACCCCCGCAATCGCGGCCGGGTTGATCGTCACGGCCTCCAGCGCGTCCTGCTCGGTCATCCCGTAGCGGATCCCGAGCCCGGCGTTGCCTCGCTGCCACTTGGAGCCCACCACCGGATCGTCGGTGTGGAAGGTGAATCGGACGCCCTTCTCGTTCATCAGCTTGCCCGTGGCCATGACCTCGTCGGACAGCGCGATGCGGGTGAAGAGCGGCATCCCCACCACATCGATCCCGGCCTCGGCGACGTCGTCGGCAACCTTGTAGGCCTCGGTCGAGTGGTGGATCGCGAGGGAGAAGTCGAATTCCTGCGACAGGCGGATGATCGCGAGGATGTCGTGCGCCTGGTGGACGTGGGCGCGGATGCGGTCCTCGCCGGTCAGCACCCGGACCACGGCTTCCATTCCGAGGTCGCGCGGCGGGGCCGGGCCCTCCTGGCCGCCCTCCTCCCACGCATCCCATTTCGCCTGGTACTCCTGCGCCTCGATGAACTTGGCGCGCAGCATCGCGGTGACCGCCATGCTGGTCGTCGGCGACTGGTTCGGGCGCTTCCGCCCCATCGCGATCTTGAGCCCGCCGCGCTCCTTCACGATACGCTCGTCTATTGACTCGCCCCACGTCTTGACCACGATCGCCTGCCCGCTTGACACCTCGCCGCTCCCGGGCCCGGTGATGACCGTGGTCACGCCGCCCTTGACCGCGCCGTACCAGAAGGCGTCGTCGGGCGAGAGCACGTCGCGGATTCGGTGCTGCGGCCCGAACCGGACGGGGAACTCGTTGAGGTCGCGGGGGTCGGCGCCGATGTGGGAGTGGTTGTCCAGCATGCCGGGCATGATGACCATGCCGCTCACGTCGACCACTTCGGCGTCGCCCGGCGGCGAGACGCCCGCGCCCACCGCCGTGATCACGCCGCCCGCGAAGACGATCGTGCCGTTCTCGATTGCGGGCCCGGCGGCCGTGTGGATGCGCGCGCCGACCAGCGCGACGGGTGCGTCCTGCGCCCTCGCTTCGACCGGCGCGGCGGCCGGCGCAAGCCCGCCCATCAGCACGGCGAGCGCCCCATGTGCCACCGCGCGCGCCCCATGTGTCAACTTTACCTTACATAACGTAAACCGCACTTTACACCTCCCAGATTTCACCCAGCACGCGCTGGAAGTTCCCGCCCAGAATCCCGCGTATGTGATCGTCCGTGTAGCCCCGCCGGATCAGCGCCTCGGTCAGATCGAACATCCGCTTCGGGTGGTCGACGCCCTCGATGTCGATCTTGTCGCGGAACGCATACGAGTCCTTGTAGGCGCTCTTCAACGCCTCGTACTCGTCGGCCGGCATGTCGTCGTAGCCGTGCAGGTCGACGTCGCTTCCCACACCCAGATGCTCGACGCCGATCAGGTCGCGCACATGGTCGAAGTGGTCGATGTAGTCCTCGATCGTCGTCGGCTCCCTGTCCTTCACGAACATGCGCACGCCCGTCATCCCCATCACGCCACCGGTCGCCGCCATGGCCAGGATGGCCTCGTCGGTCTTGGTGCGGGGATGCCCGCCCGACAGCACCCGGCTGTTCGAATGCGTAAACAGGACGGGCCGCGACGAGACCTCGCAGGCGTCGAGCGTCGTGCGGTCGCCCGAGTGCGAGACGTCGACCGCCATCCCGATCTCGTTCATGCGCTCGACGACCGCGACGCCGAAGTCCGACATGCCCCCGTCGACCCGCTCCGTGGCCCCGTTGCCGATCATGTTGCGCGAGTTGTACGTGAGCTGCGACACCCTCTGTCCGAGCCAGTAAAACTGGTTCACGTCGTCGAGCGTGTGGAAGTGGGACGAGGTCTGCAACCCGATCAGGATCCCCTGGCGTCCCGACCCGTGCACGTTCGCCAGATCCTCCGCCGAATCGATCCGCACGAAGAGATCGGGCCGCGACGCGATGATCGCATTGTAGCCCGACACGAAGAGCAGCGTGTTCCGGTACTGGTCCGCGAAGTCGCGCCCGCCCACCCCGACCGCGATGTGGAAGACGTCGATCTCGGAGTCCCGGAAGTCCTGCTCCTCCTCGGCCGTCATGCCGCTCAGGTCCGGGCCCCAGCGCTGCTGAATGGAGCGCGAGATGACCAGCGGCGACAGCATGTCGATCACGAGCGATCCCGTCACCAGGTCGATACACCGGGTGGAGTATTCCTGGGGGACCGCCGTCCGCCCGCGACCGTGTGCCTGCACGACAGCGCGCCCCCGGTTGATGAACGGGGCGGCCAGCGTCAGGCCGGCGGCTCCGGCTGCGGCCTTGAGAATGGCCCGGCGGGACGGGCAACCTGCCTGCCGCACCGCTCCGGCCTCTCTGGTCATGTGGCCTCTTCCCGTGGACTCGCAGTAGCCGGCCCGCTAACTCGCCATCCCCCGATACCGGTCGAACCAGCCGATAATGTACATGATCTTCTGCATGAAATGGCTCGGCCGAACCCGGATCCCGTGCGGCTCGCCGGGCACCTTCACCAGCACCGCTTCCACACCCTTCAGCTTCAGAGCCTGGAAGTACTGGTCCGACTCGGACATGGGCGTGCGGTAGTCCTCCACACCGGTCAACACCATGGTGGGCGTGGTCACGTTGCCGACCAGCGAGATCGACGAGCGCTCCATGTAGTGCTCGGGGTCCTCCCACGGCATGGCCGGGAACCAGTACTTGGCCACCGTGATCGGAATGTCCGACGTCACGGCGAAGCTGTACCAGTTGATCACGGGGTACAGGACCGCAGCCGCCCTGTAGCGGTCGGTCTTCCCGATCGACCACGAAGACAGGACGCCCCCGCCGCTTCCGCCCGTGATGTACAGCTGGTCGGGGTCCACATACCCCAGATCGATCGCCGCGTCCACGCCCGAGTCCAGGTCGAAGAAGTCATTGCCGGGGTATGAGTGGTGGATGAGATTGCCGAACTCCTCGCCGTACGACGTACTCCCCCTCGGGTTGGTGTAGAGCACGACGTAGCCTGCGGAAGCCATCGATTGCTTCTCGATGTCGAAACGGTCGCCGTAGTTCGCGAACGGCCCTCCGTGGATCTCCAGGATCAGTGGATACTTGCGGCCCGGATCGAAGCCCGGCGGCTTGATGATCCAGCCATGGATGTCCAGCCCGTCGTGGGACGACGGCCACCAGAGCTCCTCGACCTCGCCGAGCGTCTTGTGGGCGAGCACGTCGTCGTTCACGCCGGTCACCACGCGCGTGCCGCGGTCGGCCCCGACCGCCACCTCGCTGAGCACCGTCGGCGTCGAGACCGTGTAGGCAAACGTCCCGCCCGGCCCCACCGAGAAGCTCCCGCCGCCGTAGGCCGACCCGCTCCCGCCCATGTTCCCGGCCACGACGTGCACCTCGTCGCTGCCGGGCTCCACGTACGCGATCTTCGTGTTGCCCATGTCCGCGTAGGAGAAGTAGAGGCGGCCCGAATCCGGCGCCCAGGCGAGCCCGCCCACCGTCCGGTCCAGATGCGCGGCCACGTGGCGCGCATCCGACCCGTCCCGCCTGGCCATGTACAGGCCCGTCACCTGATAGCCCTGGTAGCGGTCGTCGAAGCCCGTGTACGCGATCCAGCGCCCGTCGGGAGAGACCGCGACGCCCCCGTCGGGGCCCTTGCGGTCGGTAAGCGCCCGGATCTCGCCGTCGAGCGAGACCTCGTAGACCTCGGTGTTCCGGTTCTCCAGCTCCCAGTCCGCGTGACGGTTGGCCGTGATCAGCACGGACCCGCCGTCCGCAGACCACACCGGCTGTCCGCGCCCCGAACGCCCGACGTAGCCGCCGTGATGGAAGTCGCCGCTGGTGATCTGCCGCGCCGTCCCGCCCATCGAAGGCATCACGAAGAGGTGGGTGAAGCCGTGCTCCAGGTCGCCGGCCCCGTCGAACCGGTGCACCAGTTCGTGGATCACCCGGGCGGGCTCCGCCCACTCCGCCCCGTCCGGCGCATCGGGCATCGAGATCAGCTGCATGCCCGCATCCGGCACGAAGGACGAAAACGCGATCATCTCTCCGTCCGGGGACCACGCCGGAACCCTCGGTCCCTCCACGTGATCGGTGATCCGCTGCGTCTGGCCGGTGTCCATCCAGCGGACGTGCAACTGCGCCGGCCCCCCGGAACCGCCGCTCCCGGAAACTCCCGCGTCCGACAGGTAGAGGAGCCGGCCGCCGTCCGGAGACCAGCGGGGCCAGCTGTCGGAATGTTTGCCCGGCGTCAGCGGACGGAGCCCCGAACCGTTGCGGTTCATGATCCACAGGTTCGAATGGTTGCGGTCGGTCTGCGGGTCGGACCACTGCCGCACGAACACGACCTGCGAGCCGTCGGGAGAGACCTGGGGGTCGTTCACGAACTCGAGGTCGAAGACGTCGCGCGCTGTCAGCACGTCGAGGCCCTGCTGGCCCTGTGCGGGCAACGGGCACAGGAAAATGATGGCGGCGGCCAGGTTCCACCGGGCCGTGCGGATTGCGGGTCGGTTCATGAAAGTCTCCTCATTTGGCAGCGCTGGCAGCAGTCCGTGGGGCTGCTAGCCTCCGGTCACTCGAGAAACCACGTATCTTGCGTGCTGACGTCCCTTGATGAAGCCGCTGACCTCATAGGGGCCGTCCAGAAGTCGCTGGAATATGCGCCGTGACGCGTGCCGCCAGCCGAGCGCCTCGTCGAACGATCTTGCCTCGACCGCTTCGATGTCGCTCGGAATCACCACTTCGACGGCGTCCAGATCGAGGGAGACCTGATCGGTGTCGCGGCCGGGCATGCCCACGACGGGACGCGCGCGACCGGCTCCGGCTTCCTCCTCGCGCCGCGCACCGTCACCGGCGCCGCGCCCGGCGCCCAGGTCCCACTTGACGACGAACCTGTCGGTCCCCAGCCGGTGCAGATCGCTGTCCGAGGCACCATACATGTCGGGCACGAATTCATCGACCGACGCACCCAGGAGGTTGATGTTGAGGTGCGCGTTGCGAGCCACCAGCGGATCGAAGGTCCAGTACATCGTGGTCACGCCCTGCTCCACCAGCGCTTCCTTCTGGGCAATCTTGAGGCGCCTGCCGATCCCCATGTTCCGCGCCCGCTGACGCACGGCGAGCATGTGCGACCAATGCGCCCGGCTCCCTCCCCGAATCCCCGTCACCCCGTATACCACGCCGAGCATCGTTCCGCCAGGGCCGAAAGCCCCCAGGCAGATCCCCCCCATCTTGCCGGTGACCTGCATCATGCTGACGGGCACGACCTCCGAGAAGGTCCGGCCCCACGTATCGCGCTGCAGTTCGACGCACGCCTCGAAGTCCGCGCGCGTCTCAGCCGGACGAATCTCGATCTGTGCGCTGTCGATCGACGGGCTGTTGTCCGGAGACCCCTCCACGGTGGTCAGGATCCTCTCCGAGGCGTGTGGGACGGCGTCGGGCATGGCGCTCCGGCGGGTCTGGAGGATTGGCGGGTCCGAAGGATTGGCGGGTCCGAAGGATTGGCGGGTCCGAAGGATTGGCGGGTCTGAAGGATCGGGGGTCCGAAGAATCGGCTGGTCCCGCAGGACGCCATCGTATCACATCACATCGGATACGGCAAGGTATCCAAAAGTGGCGACAAAAGTGCTGTACAGTTCATTATGTTAGTTTTCGAGGTTGTTCCCGCATATCCGGACATGTCCGCAATTCCGCCAAAACAAGGGAGTATATCGCCCGTGAAAACCGGCACGAAAGACCGTGGCACCCAGGCCTACCGACACCTTCGGGAACTGATCGTCCACGGCAGACTGGCGCCGGGGTCCCGGCTGATCGAGACGGAGGTCGCCGAACGGCTGGGACTCAGCCGCACCCCGGTGCGGAGCGCGCTTCAGCGTCTCATGCAGGAAGGCTACATCAGCGACCCCGGCACCGGGCGCCAGAGCCGGCCCTACGTGGCGCCGCTCACAAGGGACGACGCATTCGAGCTTCTCCACATCGTCGGCGAGATGGAAGGGCTCGCGGCCTGGGGCGCCGCGCGCCGCGACGACCGCGCGGAGCTGGTCGAGGAACTGAACAGGACGAACGCCGAACTTCTGGCCGAAGCGGAGCGCTCCCCGCCGTCGCGGGAATGGGTTTTTCAGCTCGACAACAGCTTTCATCGCATGTACGTGGAAGGGGGCGCCGGACCCAGGCTGGTGGCCCTGCACGACGCGATCAAGCCACAGGCCGAGCGGTATACGCGGCTGTACGTTGACGCGCTGCTGGACCAGATCGTCGTGTCCGTCCAGGAGCATCAGGCCATCATCGACGCGATCGAGGCCGGCGAGGCCGACCTGGCCCAGACGTCCGTGCGGACCAACTGGCGCAACGCCGCCGGCCGGCTGTCCGGGGTCATCGAACGCGCAGGCGAACTGGGGAGCTGGTAAATGGACATTCCGAGGACTTGCAGGCGGACGGCCGCCGCGGCCGCTCTTTTCCTGTTCCTCACTCCGGGCGCCGCCGCCCAGGAGGGACTTGCGGGGCTCGACGCGGAAATCGCCCAGATGGTCCGCGACTGGGGCATCCCGGGCGCGGCTGTCGTCGTGGTTCAGGACGACGAGATCACCTTCGCCGAAGGGTTCGGCGTGAGGGAACTCGGCGGCACGGATCCGGTCGACGAGAACACGATCTTCGCCGTCGGTTCCACCTCCAAGGCGTTCACCGCGGCGGCGGTCGCCATGCTCGTGGACGAGGGCAAGGTCGCCTGGGACGACGCCATGGTCGATCACGTCCCCATCTTCCGGCTCAGCGACCCGTACATCACCGGCGACCTGCGCGTGCGCGACCTGATGAGCCACAACTCGGGGCTGCTGCGGGGCGACCGCCTCTGGTACGCGAGCGGCCGCAGCCGCGAAGAGGTCCTGAAGCAGGTCAGGCACCAGCCGGTGACCTTCCCGCTGCGCTCCACCTTCCAGTACAACAACACGACCTGGATCGCGGCGGGCGAAGTGATCGAGAACGCCAGCGGGATGAGCTGGGACGACTTCGTGGCCTCGCGCATCTTCGCCCCGCTGGGCATGACGCGCAGCACGACATCGGTGGCGGATCTCGACAGGCTCGACAACGTCGCCACCCCGCACAACCCGTCCCTGGACGGCGAGGTCACGGCCGTCCCCTACCGCGACATCGACAACGCGGGCCCGGCCGGATCGATCAACTCCAGCGCCCTCCAGATGGCCCAGTGGATCCGCCTGCAGCTCGGCATGGGTGAATTCGAGGGAGAGCGGCTCATCTCGGAGGAAGCCATTCGCGAGACGCACACCGGCCAGATGCTCATCCGCAAACAGGGCACCTGGGCGGTGGTCTGGCCCGAATCGGACTTCCTGACGTACGGCCTCGGGTGGTTCCTGAGCAGCTACCGCGACGTCACCATGATCTCGCACGGGGGCAACATCGACGGCATGACCGCCTACGTCGGCTTCGTCCCCAGGCGCGGCTACGGGATCGTGATCCTGTCCAACCTGAGCGCCGCCAACGGCTTCAGTTCCGCGCTCGCCCACCGCATCATCGACCGCCTGGAGGGCGGCGAGGGCCTGCCCTGGAACGAGATGATGCTCGAGACGTGGAACGGGCTTCTGGAGCAGCAGCGCACCGCGGCCGCGGAGGTCGAGGAGAGCCGGGTGGCGGGCACCTCCCCCACGTTGCCCATGGCCGAGTACGCCGGCACCTACGCGAACGACATGTACGGCGAGATCACCGTGACCGAGGCCGGCGGCACGCTCAGCGCCACATTCGGCGCCGGCTTCGAGGGCGCCCTGGAGCACTGGCACTACGACACCTTCCGGGCCGACTGGGGCGGAGGCGCCGGGTCGCAGGAGTTCCTGCGCTTCGAAATCGGCACCGACGGCAAGGCGGCCGTGCTGCACGCGGAGATCGAGGGCAGCATCGCGTTCGCGCGGCGGGAAGGTTAAGCTCCCGCTCCTCGTGTGCGTACAGCCTGCCACGAGTCTTTTGCCGCCCTTCATGGAGGAGTTGTACCGATGGACCGCTATCTGCCTGCTCTCGTTGTCACCGCTATCACCGCTTCCTGCGTCGCGGAAACGCCCGCAGGCGGTCCGATACGCGAAACGCTGCCCAACGGGGCCGCGCTCGTGCGGTACCCCAGCCTTCCCGCCATCGACTCGGTCGGTCCCGAGGTCACCGAGGCGCACGTCGACCTCAGGATCGGCACGCTGGACGGGGACGATCCCGGCTACATCTTCGGGGACATCCGGGGCGTTCAGGGCGCCAGCGACGGAACCATCTACGTCCTGGACTACCAGGCCGTCGAGGTCCGGACGTTCTCTCCCGACGGCGAATTCCTGGGCACGATCGTCCGGCAGGGCGAAGGCCCGGGCGAGATCAGGGAAGCCAACGGGATCCTCCTCTCGGGCGACACGCTGCTGTGGATCCACGACCACGGGCAGTGGACGATCATCGGGGTGGATCCTGCGGGCGAGGAGCTTCGCCGTTTCGACAAGCCGGTCAGGTCGTACGGCTACATCTGGGACGGAGCGTTCGACAACGAGGGGCGCTACTGGAGAGAAACCCAACATTCGGACGAAGACGAAGCATACCGGGAGCCGGAACCGGGGCAGCTGACGGGCTCCTACCACAGGTACCAAAAGTCCTACGACCTGTCCACGGAGGCCATCGACTCCGTATATCTCGGCGAGGGCAGCTACCGAAGCTACATGGAGGCCAGGGGGGGCGGTCGGACGTTCTACAGTATCCCCTTCGACCCGTCGGAGGTCACCGTGGTGAGCCCGTCCGGGGACCTGTGGCATGCGAACACCGCGTCGTACCGGCTGACGCGCACCGGGGAGGGCGGAGATACGCTCGTCGTGATCGAGGCCGCGCTGCCCGTTATCCCCGTGACGTCCGAAGACCGCTCGAACTACGTCCAGCAATGGGTCGACCTCGATCCCGAGGCGCGGCGCGGGGCCGAAGCCGCCGCCGCACTCATGCCGGATTTCAAGCCAATTCTGGAGAGCATGTTCCTGGACGACGAGGGGCGGCTGTGGGTCGAGCGGGCCACCCCGAGCGACGTGCCCCCCTTCTACGACCTGTTCTCCCAGGACGGCGACTACCTGGGCTCCGTACGTCTCGCGTTCGAGCCCCGGGGCAGCAGTAAGGTCTCGGTCCAGCACGGCAACATCTACACCTGGGTGGTCGACGAGCTGGATACTCCGTTTGTCGTAAGGGCCCCCGTGTCGTGAACCCGGCCCCGCGCCGCGCCCAGGGCGGCGGGCGCAACGGCTCCGGTGATGGTGCAGGCGGCCACACCGGCGGGGGCGCCCAAACCGGCGGGGGCGCCCAAACCGGAGGGGGCGCCCACACCGCCGACGTCGTCGTCATCGGCGCGGGGATCGTGGGGGCGTCCTGTGCGTACCAGCTCGCCCGGCGCGGCCTGTCCGTGGCGGTTCTGGAGCGCGAGGCCGCGCCCGCGCTGGGCTCCACCGGGAGGAGCGCGGCGGGGGTGCGCGTCCAGTTCACCACCGCTCCCAACATCGCGCTGTCGATGTATTCGCTGCCCGTCTACCGCACCTTCCGCGAACGGCACGGCCACGAGGTCGGCTACCGCGACATCGGCTACCTGCTGCTGGTGCCGCCCGAGCGCTGGGACGATCACCTCGCCTCGGTCGCGCTGCAGCGCAGCATGGGCGCCCCCGTCGAGGTGCTCGGCCCGGACGACGCGCGGCGGTACGTCCCCATGGACAGCGACGGCCTCGCAGGCGTGACCTACGGCCCGTGGGACGGGGTGATCGACCCGCACATGGCCACGCACGCCTGGGTGTCGATGGGCCGCCGGGCGGGGGTGCAGTACCATTTCCGCGAGGCCGTGACCGCAGTCCGCCCCGAGGGCGATGGGTGGCTCGCCGAGACGCGAACGCAAGCCTTCTCCTCCAAACACATCGTCAACGCCGCGGGAACCTGGTCCGGGCTGGTCTGCCGCCTCGCCGGGCTCGAAGTCCCCGTCAGGCCCAAGCGCATCCAGATCTTCCTGAGCGCCCCGGTCGCCGACGAGCGCGTCTACCCGCTCACGATCGACCTGGGGACCGGCGTGTACCTGCGCAGCGAGGGCGACCGCATCCTTTTCGGCATGGACACGCACGCCGACGACGGCTTCACCGAGGGGGTCGACTGGGGCTGGCTGGAGCACGTGCTGCTCGCCGGGGTCGACCGCTATCCATGGTGGGTGGACCTCGGCGTGGACCGGCAGGGCAGCTGGTGGGGCTACTACGGCGTGACGCCCGACAACAACCCGGTGATCGGCTTCAACCCCGGCGCTGCCCGGTGGGTCGACGCCTGCGGTTTTTCCGGACACGGGATCATGCATGCGCCCGCGACCGGGCTGGCTGTATCCGAACTGATCGCGGACGGGCGTGCGCACACCCTTGACGTGACCGCCTTCCGTCACGGAAGGTTCGGGGAGGCCGGGGCGGCGGTGGAAGCCAACATCTTCTGACGGAGACCAACCCACGATGACGCTGAGATTCGCGGAAGAGATCATGCTGCTCCTGCTCGACGACGAGGAGGAGAGGTTCATTCGCGTGCCCGACTGGTCGCTGCGGTACTCCCTGGGCGGCGCGGTGCTGATGGACCTGGCGCTCGCGGACCGGATCGACACCGACCTCGAGAAGCTGATCCTCGTCGATCCCACGCCCATGGACGACGACATCCTCGATCCGGTGCTGGCCGACATCGCCGGGCACGAGCACCAGCACGACGCGCGGTTCTGGGTGGAGCGCGCGTCCGGCATGGCCGACGACATTCGCGAAGAAGCGATCGACCGCCTTGTCGAACGCGGCATCCTGGAGCGCCGCGAGGACCGCTTCCTGTGGGTGTTCCGGTCTCGCCGCTATCCGGTGGTCGACGGCACCGCCGAGCAGGAAGTCAAGCTGCGCATCATGGAGCTGCTCTTCAGCGACATGATCCCGATGCCGCGTGACGTCGTCATCATCTGCCTGGCCGACGCCTGCGGCATCTTCGGCGAACTCCTGTCCAAGCGCGAAGCGAGGCATGTGCGACCGCGCATCGACGCGATCCGCAGGATGGACCTGATCGGCCGCGCGGTGACGGATGCGGTCTGGGACATCGAGGTCTCGCTGGCCCAGGCGATCCGCCCGCATATGGCGTAGGGCGGCCGGGCCCCTCCTGGCCCCCGGCGGCGCAGGCGGCCCGACCCGCGCACGGCCCAAGGCCCCGCTGGCGGGCCCCAATAGTCAACTCTGCTTTACATCATGTAATGTAGAGATTACAATTGTGCGACCCGTTCCGCCCCCGTTGCACTGGAGAGATGCATGAGCGAGCCCCGATTCGAGAACCAGTTGAAGCGCAGGCGCAAGCAGGCCAGGCTGTCGCAGAACGCGTTGGCCGACAAGGTCGGGGTCTCCCGGCAGGCCATTCTGGCCATCGAGGCGGGCCGCAACATCCCCTCGACCCGCCTGGCGCTGCGGATCGCCTACGCGCTGGGGTGCGGGATCGAAGACATCTTCCGGCTGGCGGCGGACAGCGGCATCAACGCCCGCCTCGCGCCTTCCGGGGCTGGTGATTCGGATGGATCGCGGGTCACGCTGGGACGGATCAGGGATCGCTGGGTCGCGCACCGGATGCCTGCGCTCGGCACCAGCGCCGCCGACGGGATCATCACCTCCGAGGGAAGCGGCGCCGAAGTCGTCGTGCGCCCCCTCGGCACCACGGCCCAGCTGGGCCAGAACGTTCTCGTCGCGGGGTGTGCGCCGCTCCTGGGTGCGCTGGCTCACCGGGTGGACCGCCGTTTCAGCGACGCGCGCGTCACGTGGCTGCCGGCCGGCAACCGCCGCGCCATGGAGCTGCTGCGCGACGGCCTGGTGCACGTTGCCGGCCTCCACCTGTCAAGCGACAACGGTGACGGCCACACGGTGGCGGAAGCCAGACGCGCACTGCCCGACCGGAAGGTGCTGGTGGCCAACCTGACGCGCTGGCGCCTGGGCATCGTGGTGCGCGCGGGCAACCCGCTCGGAATCGGCGGCGGAGCCGACCTGTTCCGCGAAGGGCTGCGCGTCGTTCGCCGCGAGGCGGGATCCGGGGCGCAGGAACTCGCCGCGCGCGTGGCCGACCTGGCGGGAGCATGCGGGCCGGACGACAGCGGGCCCCTCGCCACCGACCACCGCGAAGTGGCACGCCTGGTGGGCAGCGGATCGGCAGATGCGGGAATCGCCATCGAGAGCGCCGCGCTGGCCGAGGGCCTGGAGTTCGTGCCCATGGTGGAAGAGCGCTTCGACCTGGTCGTGCCCGCCGACATCGCCGATAAGGAGTCGCCCGCGCGGCTGATCGAGACGCTCGACGACCCGGATTTCCGGGCCGAGCTGGCGCACCTCCCGGGGTACGACGGGTCCCTCACCGGGCAGGTCACCACGGTGGAAGCCGCGTGAAGCACGCCGTGGCGCGGCAAGCGGCGCCGGACCGCGCCCGCCGCCGCGCCGGGGCGGGCCGCGGGCGGCGGGCGTTCGCGGTCGCCGTCGCGGCGGCCGTGCTGGCCGGGTGTGGAGAGGATCAGGCCGGGCGCAGCCCCCTTCGCGTTTTCGCCGCCTCGTCGCTGACCGAAGCGTTCCAGGAGATGGCGGAGGCATTCGAGGCCGCCTACCCGCGGATCGACGTCGTGCCGGTCTTCGCGGGCAGCCAGGTGCTGCGTCTCCAGATCGAGCAGGGAGCCCGCGCCGACGTGTTCGCGTCGGCCGACCAGCGCCACCTGGACGCGCTGGCGCGGGCGGGCCTGGTTGCGGAGAGCCGCGTGTTCGCGGGCAACGAGCTGGTGGTGATCGTGCCGCGCGACAATCCGGCCGAGATCGCCGCCTTCGCGGACCTTCCGCGCGCGAGGCGCCTGGTGATCGGCACGGAGCACGTCCCGGCGGGCGCCTACGCCCGTGCCGCGCTGAAACGGGCGGCCACGCGGCACGGCGCGGACTTCGAGGCCGCGGTCCTGGGCAGCATCGCGTCGGAGGAGAGCAACGTGCGCCTTGCCCGCGCCAAGGTCGAGCTGGGCGTGGCGGACGCGGCCATCGTGTACCGCACCGACGCCGTCCCGGGCCGCGTGCGCGTGATCCCGCTGCCGCACGGGGTCAACGTGCGCGCCGACTACCTGATGGGCACCGTCACCGGGACCGCCAACGCGGCGGGCGCGGAGCTGTGGCTCGACTTCGCGGCGTCGCAGGCGGGCCAGGACATCCTGACGCGCCGGGGCTTCCTCGCCGGCTCCGCGCCCGCGTGGTGACGCAGCCGCGCGTGGGGGTGGCGGCGGGGCGGTGGGGATTCCTCGCCGCGCTGCCCATGCTGGCGCTCCTCGCGATCCCCCTGATCGCGCTGGCGGGCGCCTCCTCGCCGGCCGACATCGCCGAGGGCGCGCGGCATCCGCTGTTCCGTCCCGCGCTGTGGCTCAGTGCCCGAACCACCGTCGCCAGCCTCGTCATCGTCGTGATCACGGGCACCCCCCTCGCGTGGTGGCTGGCCAACCGCACCTCCCGGCGCGCCCGGATCGTCGAACTCGTCGTCGACCTCCCCATTGTCATTCCGCCCGCGGTCATGGGTATCGCGCTCCTGCAGACGTTCGGGCAGCAGGGACTTCTCGGGCCCGCGCTGTCCGCGCTGGGCGTGCACGTCCCCTTCACCATGGGTGCGGTGATCGTGGCGCAGACCGTCGTCGCCGCGCCCTTCTACGTCCAGGCCGCGGCGGCCGGGTTCCGGCGCGTGGACGAGGACCTGCTCATTGTCGCCCGGACGCTGGGGCAGTCTCCGACAGGCGCGTTCTTCCGGGTCGTCGTCCCTCTGGCGCTCCCCGGCCTCGTTGCGGGCGCGGCGCTGTCCTGGGCCCGCGCGCTGGGCGAGTTCGGCGCCACCCTGTTCTTCGCCGGCAACTTCACGGGATCGACCCAGACGATGCCGCTGGCGATCTACACCGCACTCGAATCCGAGGTGCGGGTGGCCGTCGCGCTCGCGCTGGTACTGGCCGCGGCGAGCGCGCTCCTGCTGGTTCCTCTGCGAGCCGTGCCGTCCATGCTCGCGCGCCGCTTCGGCGGGGCGCTGGTCCCGCGCTGACCTCCGTGCACTGGTCGTTGGCGGTCACGGTGCGGGCAGGTTCGTTCGACCTGAACGCGACCATCGAGGGCGACGGCGCCCCGGTCCTGCTGATCGGTCCGAACGCGTCCGGGAAGACCACGCTGCTGCGCGTCATCGCGGGCGCCTACCAGCCGACAAGCGGCCGCATCCGCGTGGGCGACCGGGTGCTCTACGATTCCGACCAGGGCGTCTGCCTCGCGCCCGAGAAGCGCCGTGTAGGCTACGTGCCCCAGGGCTACGGCCTCTTCCCCCACCTGAGCGTCGTCGAGAACGTCGCGTTCGGGCTCGCCGCCATCCGGCCGAAGCCGGCGCGGGCGGAGCGGCTGGCCACTGCCGAGAAGACACTGGCACAGATCGGGTGCGGCCACCTGTCGCGGCGCCTTCCCCCCACACTCTCGGGCGGCGAAAAGCAGCGTGTCGCCCTGGCCCGGGCGCTTCTGCCCGAACCGGACCTGCTACTGCTCGACGAGCCCCTTGCCGCGATGGACACCGCCGCCCGGCGCAGGTTTCGCGGCTACCTGGCCCGGCATCTCGCCGAACGGGACACGCCCGCGATCGTGGTCACGCACGATGTCCGCGACATTCGTGCCATTGGACGGCCCACCGTCTACGCGCTGGAAGCGGGCAGCGTGGTGCAGCGCGGCACTCCCGAGGAAATGGCGGCGCACCCGGCGACCGATTTCCTCGCCGAGTTCTTCAGCGCGCCCACCGGTAGGTCGCCGTGAACGCGAGCATCGCGTTTCTCACATCACCTCCGCCGGCCGAGGGCAGCACGGAAGTCAGGCCGGCTTCGTAACGGGCCCCGATCCCCAGTCCATGGAAATCGACTTCGGCCCCGAACAACAGGCCGAAATCGTAGGCGAGGAGGTCGAAATGCGGGACATCCCCGCAGTTCTCGACGCCCACCTTGCAACTCAGGGCCAGCGACGACGACAGGCCCAGGAAGGTCCGTGCGCGCAGCGGCACTCCCTGGGGAGTCTGCAGCTGGACGAGGACCGGAAGCTGCAGGTAGGAGAGCTTCAGCGCGTCCTGGCGCAGGCCGTCCCCCAGCCCGGTGCGCACCTGCGGAGAGCCCTTGGTCGCGAAGTAGAGTTCCGCGCGCAGTGACAGCAGCCGGTCGGCCGGAAGCTCGATCAGCGCTCCGGCCATCGCCGCGGTCCTCCAGGAGACGTCGGTGGAACCGGCTCCGGTGAACGCGGTCCGCGTGACTCCCGTGATCACGCCGAACCCGGGCTGCGCCTGAGCGGCCTCCACGGGCATCAGGATGATTCCCACCGCAATCAGGGTTGCGAGCTGTCTCGGCATCTCGTCTCCGGACGGGACCTGTGAGCCCAGGGGCGGCCACCGCCATGTCGATGACAACGCCGTGCCCCCGCGCGCGGCCAATGGAATGCTAGCGATTCAATCCGGCCGGGGGAACATGCCATTCCCGCAAAACCCGCTTGGAGACCTTCTCCGTCGGCGTCTTGGGCAGCGCGTCCACAAAGCGCACATGGTCGGGAACCATGTAGCGCGCCATCCGCCCGCGGCAATACGAAATGACCTCGTCCGCACCGAGTTCATGGCCGTCCCTGACCACGACCGCCAGAGCGACATCCTCTTCCGTGTGTTCGCTGGGCACCCCGTACGCCGCCGCTTCCACCACGGCCGGGTGGCTCTCGATCACCTGCTCGATCTCGAACGCGGAGATGTTCTCGCCCCTGCGACGGATCGCGTCCTTCTTCCGGCCCTCGAAGTACAGGTTGCCCGCTTCGTCCAGACGGCCCAGGTCGCCCGTGTGGAACCAGCCGCCGCGAAACGCCTCGCGGTTCTCCTCGGGCATGCCGTAGTAGCCTGTCATCATCAGATGCCGGTCCTCGTCCGCCACGGGTCTGGCCACGATTTCGCCCACCTCTCCGGCGGGCAGCGTGCGGTCGGCGTCGTCCACAATGCGCAGCCGGAACTCCGGGAGGCAGCGTCCGCACGACCGGCGCGGGGCCGGGCCGGTCGCGTGCAGATCCTCGAAAACGATCACGCCCAGTTCGGTCGAACCGTAGCCTTCGACAAGCCTGAGGTCGAAGCGCCGTTCGAAGTCGGCCCGGAACGCCGGCATCGGAACCCCCCACCCGAGCCGCGCGGGATTGTCCGCGTCGTCCTCACGGGGATCCCGGTTGTGGATGAACGTCAGGGTCGCGCCCATGAAGTCGAACACGGTGACGCCGTAGCGACGCACATCCTCCCAGAAGCGCGAGACGCTGAAGCGTTCGGTGATGACGGCGGTCGCTCCAAGGTGCAGCGCCGGGGCCACAGTCCCGACCGTGGCGTCCCAGTGATACACGGGGTAAGGGCAGAAGACCACATCGTCCGCGTGCATTTCCGTCGCCTTCGCGAGTATCGTGGCGTGGCCAAGCACGTAGCGGTGGGACAGTTCGCAGGCCTTCGACGGGCCGGTCGTGCCCGAGGTATAGATGAGGAGCGACGGATCCGCCGGCGACGCCGGGTTGTGGGGCGGCGCTCCGTCGTCCGGGTGCGCCAGCGCCTCGAGGGGAAGCACCGCGAACCGGGAGCCGGACCGTGACAGGACCCGGGGCACTTCGTCGTCGAAACCGCGGACGAAGAGCCTCTCCAGGTGCTTCAGGCGCTCGGCCGCGCCGACGAGCGCATCGATCAGGGACCGGTCGACGACAAGATCGCTCGATCCCGTCAGGCTGATCGCGTGCGCCAGCCCGATCCCGCGGAAACCGGTGTTGAGCGGCGCCCACACGGCCCCCGCACGGTTGGCGGCAAGCCAGAGCGCGACCGCGTCGGCACAGTTGGGCAGCAGCGTCGGCACCACCGGTCCCAGGCCGTGCGCCCTGATCCCCGACGCCAGCGACCGGACGCGGCGATCGACATCGGCGTAGGTCAAATCCGCTTCGCGGAAGCGAACGAAGAACCGGTCCGCGTGACTGCGCGCCCTGTCGGCCAGAAGGGTCGCGACCGTCACGCCCCTGCAGGCGGCGTCAGCCACAACGAGTACCAGTCCCCCACAACGGCGGGCCTCTCCTCCCCCTCGATCTCCACCCGGCAGCCGAAGGTGATCTGCAGCTGCCCCGGCTTGCGCTCGGTGACGTCCTTGACCGTGAAGTGGCCCCGGATCCGCGATCCACAGGGGACCGGAGACACGAATCGCACCTTGTCGAAGCCGTAGCTGGCCGGGTATCCGTCCCCGAGCCCGCCGTCCATCCGGTAGCGGTAGACCTGGTACAGCATGGGCGTCATCAGCGACAGCGTCAGGAACCCGTGGGAGATGGTACCGCCCCACGGACTGTGCCTTGCGGCATACTCGGGGTCCACATGGTGTGGATCCGGATCTTCGGTGACGGCTCCGAAGGTGCTGATCCGCTCCTGGTCGATCCTGATCCAGTCGGACAGGAACGTCCGCCCCACCGCTTCGTGTGCCGTCTCCGGCGTCAGGTAGTTCATGGCATTGCGCTTCGGAACATCGTGGTCACCTCTGCGGGTACAACCTTTGTGGTCGTCTGTTCGGTCCAAGTGACAGGACAGCATTCACCGACTTACGCGCACGGAGCAACCCCCGTGCTCACGACGGAGTCAGCCAATGTCGCGCACGCTTCCGGTCCTCATTGCTCTTGCGGCCTACTGGTCGTGCACCACGGACGGCTCCGACTCATCCGACGTCGTCCGTGAGACGCTTCCCAACGGCGGGTCGCTGGTCCGGTACGGGGCGCTGCCGGCCGTCGACGCCGGGCCCCCGCTCGTCACCGACGCGTACGCCGACCTCAAGCTGGGTGTCCTCGAGGGCGACCCCAACTACATCTTCGGTGACATCCGAGGGGTAGAAGCGGCCAGCGACGGCACCATCTACGTGCTGGACTACCAGGCGTCCGAAGTCCGGGCGTTTGCTTCCGACGGCGCGTTCGTTGAGGTGTTTGCGGCCTCCGGCGAGGGCCCGGGAGAGATCAGGGAGGCCAACGGCATCTTCCTCCAGGGCGACACTCTGCTCTGGATCAACGACCACGGACAGATGGACATCATCGGCGTGAGCCTCACCGGCGAGGAGGTGACCCGCTTCCCCTTCCCGGTCCGAAGTTACGGCTACATCTGGGATCCCGTGTGGGACAACCGCGGACGCCTGTGGCGAGCAACGAGCCACTCCGACGACGAGCGGCGCTGGCCCCCCGAGACGGGGCTCGTCGAGTCTGCCGCCCGGACATACCGCAAGTGGTACGACCCGGTCACGACCGACACCGATTCCGTGTACATGGGCGAACGGACGGGCCGGTCGTACATCTCCGAAGAGGGCGGGGGCTGGGCGTACCGGGGTATCCCGTTTTCAGCCGGCGAACTCGCGCACGTGATCCCCGCGGGCGGATTCTGGCACGCCAACACCACCTCCTACCGGCTGGTGCGCACCGGTGAGGCCGGCGACACGGTGGTGGTCATCGACGCCGATCTGCCCGCGCAGCCGGTGACGGACGAGGACCGTGCCACGTTCGTGCAGGACATGGTCGAGAGAGATCCGGAGAGCCGTCGCGCCGCCGAGGCCATCGCCGCCCTCATGCCGGACGTGAAGCCGATTCTTCGCGGTGTATTCGTCGACCCCGACGGACGCCTGTGGGTCCAGCGGGTGACCGAAAATGACGCACCGACCTTCTACGACCTGTTCACGTCCGACGGAGACTACCTGGGCTCATTGCGCCTGATGCTGGACGGGGTTCCCCGCGGACCGCTGCGAATTCGCCACGGGAACATCTACACATGGTATCTGGACGAACTGGACGTCCCGTTCGTCGTGCGGATACCTCTCGCAGCGTTGACGACTTGACAGCCGCCGGTCCGGCGGGCTTACAATTCCCGCCCCGGAGGAGACCCGGATGTGGTTCCGCCGGCAGGTTCGCTCCCCGCCGACAAAGGAGTAAGGAATGCGCCTGAATCGTTCGAAAATGGTCCTGTGCTTCATGTTCGCGTTCGGTCTGGCAACGGCCCTCGCCGCCTGTTCCAGCACGGGCGGTGGCTCCGGCGGCCCCCGGCGGGATCCGAACCTCATCACGGCCGAGGAACTGAGCGAGTACGCCACGCTTACGGCCCTCGACGTCGTCCGCCGGCTGCGGCCGCGCTGGCTGACCGGTCGCGGCCAGGGTACCGGCGGGATGAACCGCCCGCAGGTGATCCAGGACGGCGCACGGCTCGGGGACCCCGAAAACGCGCTGCGCTCGCTCGCCGTCTCCGACCTCGAGGAGTTGCGCTACCTGAGCGCCTCCGACGCCACGATGCGCTACGGAACCAACTATCCCGGCGGCGCGATCGTGGTGACGAGTCGAAGGCGGTAGCAGGGCCCCCTCGCGCGGGGCTGTCAGTCGGAGACCGTCAGCCCGTCAGGGGCGGCCAGCCCGTGAGGGACCGTCAGCCCGTCAGGAACCGCCGCGCGAAGTCGCCAAGCACGCGGGCGCACATCCGGACTTCGGACACGCTTACCCATTCATCGGCCGTGTGGGCCTGAGCGATCGACCCCGGACCGAAGCAGACGGCCGGGGTGCCGCTCTCGTTGAGGAAGCACGCGTCCACCCACGCCGTCATTCCCCTGACGTCGCCGGGGATTCCCGCGCGATCGCACGCGCCGCGCAGACCGGCGACCAGCGGTGAGGAGACCGGCACCTCCGTAGCCGCGCGGAAGAGGCCCGCCGCGACGCTCGCATCCAGTTCGGGGCAACGCCGCCGCGCCGCTGCAACCACGCGCTTCACCTCCTCCATGACCGTCGCCGCGGTCTCCCCCGGCAGCGTCCGCCGTTCGACCACGAGGTGGCAGCGGTCCGGGTAGACGGACGGCGCGCTGCCACCCCTGATCGTGCCCGCGTGCAGGGAGGCCGGTCCGAGCAGTTCGTGTCCGGTGTCGCGGCGCAGCCTCTCCGCCTCTTCATCGAAGGCAACCAGCAGGTGACCCATGTGGGCGATTGCGTCGACCCCGACGTCGGGTCTCGACCCGTGGGCCGCGCGGCCCCGCACCTGGGCGTCGATCCAGAGGAAGCCCTTGTGAGCCGGCATCACCGACAGGCTGGTGGGCTCACAAACGACGGCCGCATCGGCCGCCACCCCGGACCCGACGAGGGCCTCCATTCCGATGGACGCGTGTTCCTCGTCGGCGGTCAGCCCCACGATCAATTCCCCCGGGATCCGTTCGGACGCCAGTTCGGCGGCCACGGCCAGTATGCAGGCCACGCCCGATTTCATGTCGGCGGACCCGCGACCGTACAGTCGGCCATCGCGAACGGCGCCGGAGAAGGGTTCGGTCATTCCGGACACGCCGACCGTGTCCAGATGGCCGTTCAGGAGCAGCGACGGGCCCGACCGCTCCCCCCGCCTGGACACCACGTTGCAGCGTCCGGCGGCCACTTCGGTGACGACCGTGTCATACCCCCAGTCCGCGAGCCACCCCGCCGCGAGCTCGGCAACGGCTTTCTCGCCGGCTCCTCCCTCTTCCAGCACCGGATTGACCGACGGCGTGCGCACCAGCGCGCGGGTGATCTCCACCGGATCGGCGTGCTCGGGGATTCGGTCGGCGTGCTCGGGGATCCCGCTGGCGTGCTCGGGGATCCGGTCGGCGTGCTCGGGGATTCGCGAGTCCATTTTCGGATACCCGTCAGGAAAAGTGGGACACGGGCCAGTCGCGCACGGCCCGGGGACCGGCAGATCTCAAGTCGCCCAAAATGCAGATAAATCCATGGAAAAACGAACCTTGAGCGCCTGTACGGCCGCACGCCGATCCTGGCTGCACCGAGTGGCACGGATATTGCTGACTATATGTTCCCGTCGGGATGCAGTGGGCGTCCGGGGCATTCACACTCAAGACCACAGGAGGGAGCGATTCGAAAGTTCACCGTCAACCTGCTTGGCGCGGCCGCTCTGATGGCCGCGGGCTTCGCTCTGCTCCGGCAGGGTACTCACAAGCCGGAGCCCGTCGATACCAAGGTCGACAGGGTTCCGCCCGGAGAGACGATTCCCGGGAAGATCCGGCTGGAGAAGTTGAGGGAGTTGGGGATCTAGGATCTCTGGCAACGGAAAGCCCGCGTCGCGTCGCACCAACGCAGGCCGGGGCGTTCTGCCAGGGATGGAGATACCCGTCCCCGAGCGAACCCAAAACGAAGGAACAAGGGGGGTGGCCGCTCGCCGGTCGCCCCCCTTGTGTATCTGGAAGAACCCGCGCAGACCGCGCGGTCCCGAGTCACTCGAAGTAGGAGATGTTCTTCTCGATGTAGTCGTTCCATTCGGGAGGAACATCGGTGTCCGGAAAGATGGCCTGGACGGGACACTCCGGTTCGCAGGCACCACAGTCGATGCACTCGTCGGGGTGAATGAGGTACTGGTCGTCGGCCTCGTAGATGCAATCGACCGGGCAGACCTCGACGCAACTGGCGTCCTTGGTGCCGATGCACGGCTCGGTAATGATGTATGTCACCAGAGACCTCTGGTTGGTCGCAATGTCGGAATCGAACTCGGGTAACCGTCGAGAAATGATTGTCGAACGGCAACCGTGCCGCAACCCTGGCGCGCCCGCCTGGGCCGCTCGACCGGGTCAGAGGAACGGCCGAAAGTGTCGCAGCGATGCCTTCATGGCCAGTTCCAGTCCGGGCGTGGTGCCCTGCAGCGGATGCACGGATTCGAAGGTGTGGCCCGAACCCTCAACCACGCAAAGCGACGAAGCGGCGCCGGCCGCGTGCAGCCGCCGGGCTTCCGCGACCTCGACCGTCGGGTCGTCGGAACCGTGGACGATCAGCCACGGCACGCCAACCCGCGCCGCCGCTGCAAGAACATCCAGCCGAGCACGGTTCTGGGTCAGATCGTCGAGCACGGTTCTGTACAGCGGCATGTCCTGCCCGGTGCGGGCGTTCGGCACGTAGGTCACTCCACGGGCCGCCCAATCCGCCAGGTGCTGCTCGCCCCAGCGGTGGAAGGTGGCGACCGCGGCCCACGTCACGAGCGCGGACACCCCTTCGTGTTCGGCCGCCGTGATCACGCTGGTGCCACCTCCGCGGCTGTGCCCCAGGAGCCCCACGGAATCGGGCGCCGTCCCGCCGCTCCATTCGCCGGCGTGCATGCGGTCGACCATCCAGCGCAGATCTTCCAGCTCGCGCGACAGCGTGTTCCGTCCGAAGGCGTCCAGGTCCGTGAACTCCAGGAGGTCGGGCCCCGTGCCGTTGAGCGAGAAGTTGAACGAGACCACCAGGTGCCCGTCCCGCACGAGGTGCTCGCACAGGCATGGGAAGAAGCCCCAGTCCTTGAACCCCTTGAAGCCATGGGCCACCAGGACCGCCGAGCGGGGGTCGGTGTGCGCCGGGCGCCGAACGTCGACGCGGATGACGTCGCCGTGCGGGGGCGTCGTCTCGCCGCGTTCGTGAATCAGGCGCGCGGTCACGTCCGCCACTCCACCTCGCCGCCTCCCGCCGCGGCGTTCTCCCGGCGGGCCGCTGCGAACAGGTAGTCGGACAGCCGGTTCAGGTACCGGATGATGTCCGCGTCGACCGGCGAGGAAGCGGACAGCGCCACCACGCGCCTTTCCGCTCTCCGGCAGACGGCCCGCGCCACGTGCAGGCGGCTGGCGCCGGGGCTGCCGGCCGGCAGGATGAAATTCCGGAGGGGGGGAGCGCCCGACATCGCCTCGTCGATCCACGATTCCATGACCCCAATCCGCTGTGCCGGCAGGTCCGGCAGCGCAGGAGTCCGCCGGGTCCCTGTGGGCGGAGGAGTGGCCAGATGCGCACCGATGGCGAAGAGATCGGACTGTATCCGCCCGAGCCTCCGAACGATCGCCTGCTCCGTCACATGGCTCAGGGCGCTGCCGATGACCGCGTTGAGCTCGTCGACCGTCCCGTAGGCTTCGACCCGCACGTCATCCTTGCTCTTTCTCCCGCCGCCGAACAGCGCGGTGCTGCCGTCGTCGCCCCGCCTCGTATAGATCCTCACCGCGACCCCAGCTTGGTGAACTTGCGGATGGCCCGCGCCTTGTCCAGCAGGCTCGGCTCGTCGGCGGCCGCCTCGTCGCGGCGCAGTCCTGCGAGGCTGTCGCGTACGTCCAGCAGCACCTCGAGGAAGACCTGGTCCCGCTGAAAGCCGAAATCGAGCTGGTCCATGCGGGCCCTGTCCTCGGCCTCGGCCGCGTTTTCGAACGCCTCCCGGTAGACCCCTTCGAGGCTCCCAATGATTCTCGCTCTTGAGCGCATACGACCCCATGTCTGCTGGCATGGCCGGGAACGGAACGGGCGGCGCGGTCGCGCCGATGTGTATACATCGTATCGCCCGCTGTACCTTTATGGGTAGCGTGTCCCCCGAATCCGCGCCTCCGGGGTTTTCAGGATGGTGACTTTCGACGAATACCAGGGTGCCTCGAGCCCGATCCCGGACGAGGTCGTCAGGCGGGCCAACGACCAGTACTGGGACTCGGACGCCGGCGTGAACCAGCTGGCGCGCGAACTGGACCTGTCGAAGGGGACCCTGTACGAGATCCTCGCTCCGCTGCCCGCGGGGATACCCTGTCCGCACTGCGACGGAGAACTGGGCTTTGCGAACCGGACCGCGCGCGAACGCGGTTTCCTGTCGTGCGCGGCCTGCGGGTTCGAGGTCGAAAAGGAGCGCGTGCTCGATGCGCTCGCGGACGCTACTGCGCTTGCCGACACCACTGCGCTCGCGGACACTACACTGCCAGCCGAACCTTCGTCCGATTCGGCCTCGACTCCCGCCCCCTCCCGGGGCCTGGGCACCCTTCTGGCGCTGACCGCGCTGGCCGGGGTTGGCGTCGGCCTGATCCTGGGCGGCTTCCTGCGCCGCCGGTGAGAAACCGATGAACGCGGACCCGAGGTCGATCGTCACGCCCGACGCGTTTTCGGTCGCGCCGGACCTTCTGGGCACACCGCTCGCCGAACCCTGGCGCCGCCTCGTGGCACTCCTCCTCGACCTCGTGCTCATCGCGTTCCTGCAGCTGCTCGGGTGGCGAATCCTGGGGGGGATCGCGGGCCTGATGCTCCTCCGCATGGCGACGAAGCGCCCCGAGGGCGCCGCCACCACGCGTGCGCAGAAGTGGGCGCTGGGATGCGCCGGCACGACGGTCTTCGTGGTGGCCATCGGTGTCACCGCCGTCGTCCCGGCGATGATTCGCATGATGTCGCCGCCCGACAACGAGGCCGCCGTGCCCGCTGTGGAGGCGCCGACTGCTGGCACGCCCGAGGGAGTTGCCGACGCACCCAGGACCGAAGCGACGGTCGATATCGCGGACGCCGTGTCGCGGACGCCGGGCGCCGACGACAGCATCGCCGCGCTGATCGCGCGGGTGGACGACCTTGAGGGCAACCTCGCCGACAGCCGTGAGGAACAGGAGGAACTGCGCGCACAGCTGGACGAGGCCCAGTCCCGGTCCACCCTCTTCACCTGGATCCGGGACGCCGCCGACGAAGCCGGCCTGATCTTCGGATGGGGCACCGTCTACCTCACCCTCTTCCTGGCGTTGTGGCAGGGCCGAACCCCCGGCAAGAAGGCGATGGGGCTGCGCGTGGTGCGGCTCAACGGCAAGCCGCTGGGGCTCTACATGTCCCTGGAGCGGGCCGGCGGATACATGGCCGGCTTCGCGACCGGCCTGCTCGGCTTCGCCCAGATATGGTGGGATCCGAACCGGCAGGCCATCCACGACAAGATCACCGAGACCGTGGTAATCCGGGAACGCATGCCGAACCGGCTGCACACCGGTCGCGCTGGCGGCGCGGGGGTGGCGCAACCGGTCACGGGGCGCGAGGATTCAGGCCCCGCGGGCAGTTCCATGGACGAACAGGACATCGCCGGGACGGAGCCGCAAGACACAGGAGGACGGCAATCGTGAGAATGCACCTGCACAAGGCGATGGCACCGGCCGCCGCACTGCTCGTCACCCTGGGGTGCGGAGGTGGCTCCGGCGGCGGAGACGGAGGGGATGAAGGCGGTGAGGCCGGCGCCCCATCGGGAAGCGCGTCCCAGTCGATCCCCACCTCGATGCTGTCCGAGGGCGGCACGACGCTCACGCCGCCCGCCCAGGAGTTCTCGCTTAACGAGATCGGCTTCGACTTCGGGTCCGACGACGCCCCCATCGCCGTGGTCGAGTTCAGCGACTACGGGTGCGGCTACTGCCGCCGTTTCCACACCGGGATCTTCCCCACGATCAGCGAAGAGTACATCGAGACCGGGAAGGTGCGCTGGAAGTACGTGACCTACGTCAGCGGCATGTTCGCCAACGGAATGGCCGCGGCCTACGCCGCCGAGTGTGCGGGCGAGCACGACCTGTTCCCGCCCATGAGCAAACTGCTCTACGAGCGCCAGGCCGACTGGAAGAGCCTTGGCGACCCCATGCCCGTCTTCGAGGAGCTCGCCCGCGAAGTCGGTGTGGACGCCAGCGACTTTCAGGCGTGCGTGGCGGAGGAGCGCCACAGGCCCCGGCTGCGCAGCGGGATTCTCTCCGGCGCCCGCCTGGGCGTGCGGGGCACCCCGTCGTTCCTCGTCAACGGTGTTCCGCTGGTCGGCGCCCAGCCCATCGAGTGGTGGCGCGACGCCTTCACCGCCATTGCGGCCGAGATGGAGGCCGCCGAGGCCGAGTCCGGGGCCGCGAACGGCGACGGGAGCTAGCCCGCGCGGGAGCCCGTCGCTCCATCACCACCTCGAAGTCCTCCTCGTAGCCCACCTCGCCCGGCGACGGCAGGTAGCGCGACACGTCCACCTCGGCCCGCATCAGTTCGCGGTCGAACGCCTCCAGGTCCCGCTTTGAGGCTTCCTCGCTCGTGTCGGAGGTCGCGTAGACGATCCGTCCGAGCTTCCTGTCCCGGAGCCCCAGCGCGCGGCGCGTCAACTCGGCTTCGACGAAGGTCTCGCGAATGGCCGGGAAGCGGTACCGGAAACCGTCGTCCCCCGCTTCCACTTCGGCATCGAACTCGGCGGCGAGGACCTCCAGCTCCTTGAGCACGACCTTCGGACTGACCTTCCAGTCCTTGAGCCTTGGCGTCACGTGCCCGATCGCATCGCCGACGCTCACCCAGCGCACCGTGCCGACGCTGCGGCCGTAGACCAGTCCGACCAGAAGGCGGCGAACGTTGCGGCGAAGGCGGGCGGCGTTCTGACGCCCGAGCCCCAGCGAGCGCACCAGCGGGATGCCGAAGAACATGCTGCTGAAGGCCAGGGGCACGACTCCGAGTCCCCAGAACCACAGGGGATCGACAGGGACCGCCGCGGTAGCGGTCGTCTGCACCGCCGGCCCCAGTCCGATCACGGTCGCCGCCACCAGGTTGAAGCCGTTCATGGCCCCGATCCCCAGGTTCGCCCCCGCGTTGTTGCCGGTCAGCTTCTTCGGGTACTCCAGGCGAAGCCACGCCGGCTTGGGCTCGCGCGCCCTGACCTTCCCGTGGGCGGTCTTCATCAGCCCGGGGAACGCGTAGACCACCTCGCCCCGCTCCGAGACCCGGGGGTCGCCGCCGTAGGCACCCGTCAGGCGCCCCATCTCCTCGTGCGCCTCCGGCAGCGCCAGTCCCGTGTGCTCCACGAGTTCGGCCGAAGTCAGCACCCCGTTGCGCGCCCGGATCAACTGAATCGTGCTCCGATCCTTCTGCAGGCGCGTCGGCCGCGGCTCCTCCGGACCGAAAATGAACGCGAACACCTTCTTGTAGAACGGCGGCCGAGCGTCCTTCGGCAGCCGCCTGGCGTGGCTGTGGCCGTAGTAGAGGCTTCCCCGGTTCCACCCCCTGCCTCCCATGAGCCAGTGGAGGACGAAGAGGTCGCCCAGGCCGAAGCCGCCCCGGCGCCCGAAGCCGCGGCCGTCCCGGTTCGCGGTCATTGCGGCGATGATCAGGACCACGAATACGACGAAGTAGACGACCAGCATGACGGCCGTCCACACCTTGAAGCCGGTCTTGAACGCGGACCAGGCGGCCTTCCGGAAGCGGACGCCGAAGGGTTCCCGGGCCCGTTCGATCAGCTTCGGGTCGAACTGGTACAGGAGGTCGCCCGAGTCGGAGACCTCCAGGTGGCCGCGGTGGGTCTCGAGCAGACCCTTGAGCGCGCTCTCGGCGGAGTCCTCGGGCATGCCGGTCGCCGACACGACATCGCCGAGTGTGGCGCGGCCGCGCAGTCGGCGAAGCGCGGACAGGAGAGTGGTGTCGGGCTCGGTGGCGGGTACCGTCGCTATGTCAGGCAAGGTCTGAGGTCGCTCGTTTTCAGGTATGCGGGGGAATCTTCAAGGTGTTCGGGGGAAACCGGGCTGTACGGAATGATACGCTGGCCGCAGCAAGATCCATTCACCTGCGGACCGAGCGCAAGTTGCGGCCCGCTATCCGGGAATCTGTGATCGGTGGATGCGAAAAACAGCCGAACAAACGCGCTTCGCGTGGTCCTTTCAGCACAAACGGGCTCGGCTGTGTCTCTGTAACGGGATGAGGGGTGTGGCGGCGGTGATCGGTCAGTGATGGTGGCAAACTAGCCTGGCTGGGCATGTCAAACCGCCCAAGCCAGGAGCAATCATCAAATGCCGAACAACGAACGCCGTCTCGGTGCGGTATCCCTTTTGGGTCCGCCGTACAGCCACCTCCAGGATTTGGACCTCGCCGATCCTGTCCAGCCGCGCGAAGGCGGATGGATCATGGCGTGGAACCTCGAGGCCGACGACTGGAGCGACGCCACCGAGCTGGTGGCGAACCGGCTCGCCGGCGTCGCGCTCGTGATCATTCTCTCCCGGGATGACGACCGCGCCGGCCTGATACGGATTCTCCGGGCGATACAGGAGACGAGACCCCAGGCGGTCATGCCGCACCACAAGGCGCCGAAGCCGGAGGAGATCGCCCAGGTCATACGCCGGCCTCCGGTGTCCCTTGCCTCCAGCGTGTCGGACTACATGCGCTGGCGTGGCATTTCGCTGGCTCCGGCAACCAGGAACACCATTCGCCGCACGTTCGAACTCAGCGCCAGGCTCAGCACAATCACCGAGCTGGCGAGGAATCTGTACATGTCGAGACGGGCCCTGGGGCGCAAGTTCCGCAAGGGCGGGCTTCCCGTTCCGTCCCACTGGCTTCACATCGCGCGCCTCATTCGCGCGGCGCTCAAGCTGCAGAACAGCACGGAGAGTCTCTTCCAGGTGGCTACCTCGCTGGGTTACCCGGACGGCTTCTCCATGAGCAACCAGATGCACCGCCTCTGCCGGGTCCGTCCCCAGGAAGCGAGGAAGCGGTACGGCTGGGAATGGATCTTCGAGTGCTGGCTCGCTCGCGAGATGGCCATCGGTGCCGTCACCTCGAACGTGGTGGAAGCGCGGCCCTCCGTCGCCGACGCCGTTGACGATGCTTCGACCTCCGACGGAAAACAGGGAAAACGCTCGACCGCCAGCTCCGGTTGATGAGCGTGCCTTCGGCGGGCAAAGAGCCCGCAGCGACGCGGAAGGGGCTCTTTCTGCGCCTGTTCGGCGGTCCGGTCCTGACGCGCGATGGCGGGCCGGTCAGGCTCTCGCCGTTCCAGAGCGGGTTGCTGGCAATCACGTACGGGCTGCCCATTGGGGAAATCCCCCGCTCCACCGTGCAGAAGCACCTGTGGGACCACTCCGACACGAAACCCGTGCGGCACAGGCTCAGCCAGCTCATCTACCAGACCAACCATCGGTGCGGGGTCGCGGTCGTATCCCTGGATGGCGAACTGGTCCGGACCAACCCCGACGTGGTGCCCACGGACCTGCAGGAACTCGACCGTTTGATCGACGCGGAGAATCTCAAGGCGGCGGCGAAGCTGATCGAACCCGGATTCCTGTCGGCCCTGCCCGAAAGGTTCAGGGGGTCCTGTTCGGAGTGGATCGCCGACCGGCAGGCCGACGAGCAGGCGAAGCTGGAGACCGCCGCTCACGCAAGCTGGAAGCACGCCGAGCTGAGCCGAAACGAGGCGGTGGCGGAAGAGGCCGTGCGCACTCTGCTCAAGCTGTCGCCGAACCAGGAGGAGGCGCTCCGGAGGGCGATGCACGCGCGCGCGCTCTACGGGTCGGTCCGCGAGGCGGAATCCATCTACCGGGCGTTCGCCGAACGCGCGCTCGGAGACGACGACTGGGTGCCCGAGCCGGAAACGAGAGCGTTGCTCAAGGCCCTCAGGAACGTGTACGGAGGGCCGGCCTCACTCATGTCCGTGCCCTACACGAGGCTGGGGCGGAAGATCCCCTTCCTCGGACGGATCGACGAGAGAGCGAAGCTGACAAAGCGTCTTCTGCAGAAATCCGAAACGAGTCCGTGGCGTTCGACCACGGTCACCGGAGCCGCCGGAGCGGGCAAGACGAGATTCCTGGAAGAGGTGCTCGAAGGCCTTTCCTCCCGGCAGCTTCGCGTGATCCGGACATGTCCGGAGGAACTGTCGGCGAACACCCCTCTGAGTACTCTCGCGGATGGACTGAAGGCGCCCTGGGTTCTTCCCTTCCTGCGCGAGCTGCACAATCCGTGGCGCTCGGTCATGCTCTCGCTCCTGCCCCAGTTCTCCGAGGACGCCCACATGCCCCGGCAGATTCCGTTGCCCGCCGGCCAGGCGTCCCGGTATGCGGGCGATGCGTTTCTCCACCTCTTTCACACCATGGCAAAGACCGAGCCGATCGTGCTGGTTGTGGACGACTTCCACTTCATCGACGACGCGTCGGCCATGGTGCTCCAGTACCTGCACAGGCGCTGGTCACACGGTTACTTCAACCTCGTCGCGGCGTATCGGCCGGAGGAGCTGTCGGTGAGAAACAGGCGCCTGGTCCGCTTCACAGAGGAGCTGCGGCGCGGCCCGAACGCGGAACGCATCATTCTGGATGAACTGAGCCGTGCCGATGCGAAGAGTCTGGCCCGGGCGGTCTCTCCCACCTCCCTGACCGACGGCTGGCTGGAGCGGTTGACCCAACTGGCCGGGGGCAACCCGCTGTTCGTGGTCGAACTCGCCACCGAACCCTCGCAGCTGCCGGCGCCCGACGAGTGGCATGCGCGCATCCCGACGTTCGTGAAACACATGGTCCGGCGCCATCTGGGCGCGCTCGACCCGACCGGGAGGCAGGTGCTCTTCGGGCTCGTCGTTCGTCGCGGCCCGGCCACGGCCCAGGACCTGGCAAGCATCGCGGGGGTCGCCCCCGGACAGTGCATCGAGGCGCTGGAAGGGCTTGCGGCATCGGGGCTGGTCGCGTGGGCCGGCGACAGCGTGCGTGTTCGCCACGGTCTGGTCCGCCACGCGGTCTACCAGACGCTCAGCCCCGTCCGCCGGGCCCTTCTCCACCGGTCCGTGGCCGATCTGCTTGCGAGGCGCTCCGACCCCGTCCTGTTGGCGGACGCCTCCATCCACTACTACCGCGCCGGAGACCGCGCCCAGGCACAGCGGTTCGCGATGCGGGCGCTCGAGCGAGCCCCTCTGGACGGTATCGCCAACCGGCTTGGCGTTCTGGCGGCGGCCTATCGGGTGAGCGACGCGGAGACCCGGGCGCACATCGGTGCCCGCCTGGCCATGGCCCTGTACCGATCGCGGTGCCTGGCGGCCGTACTCCGCGTCGGCAATGGGATTCTGACTTCCGGTCATCGCCTTGCCCCCGGCAACGCCATCCGGTTGCGGCTCGTCATGGCCGACGCGCGCCATCTGCTCGGCAGGGACACCACCGACGCGGTCCTCACCGAGCTGGACAGCCTTGCGGAGGAGGCCGAAGGCGTTGGCGACGGCTCTCTCGCACCCATGATCCGCGACACGATCCTGCGGGTCCTCCACCGGTCGGCGGATTATGGGGCGATGCGCAACCTCCTGGCCGACATCGAAGCGGGGCCGGAGGGCGGCGACGATGTGGGACGGTGTCGCACCGAGGCCTCCCTGGCCATGAAGGTGCTGTGCGGGGACCAGGCGGCGGGACTGGTGCATGCACGGCGGGCCGTTGCAATGGCGACGCGCCATCGCCTCCGGGACGAGACCATGTACGCGTTGCATCGTCATGCGGTCGCCCTCATCGCCTCCGGCCGGCTCGCGTCGGAGGAAGGCCAGGACCTCATGTCCACGGTGACCACGGCCAGCGAACCCCTGGAAGACCCCGGATCGTACGCGCTGCTCCTCCTGGACCTTACGGACTGGCATACGAACACCGGCATTCTGGAGCCCGCCGCCCGCACGCTCGAGAAGGCACGCGCGGTCGCCGAGCGCATGGACTGCCATCTGGTGGAGTGCCGCTACAGGATGACGCAGGCCGCGCTCGCCCTCGCGCAGGGCGATCCGCAAGCCGCCAGAACGGCGCTCGACGCGGTCCGTGGCGGGAGCGAGCCCGTGCCTGGCGGCGACGCGCCCGACAACGGAACCGACGGCGGAACCGCAGACGGAACCGATGGCGGAACCGACGATGGCGGGGTCACCGACCACACGAAGGCGGTGGTCCCGCCGGACCTGCGTGCACGGTTCGCGAGCCTCGAAGGGAACTGTTTCCTGGAACTTGGGAAGCTGGGCCGCGCGGCTCGCGTGGGGGAGCGGTTTCCGCCGGATGCGGCCCCGCCGGGCACCCCGGGCGGAGCCCCGGTCGACCTCATCCTGTTTCACGCACGCCTGCGGTCGCGCACGGGAGACGGCGACGGCGCGATGAAGACTCTGGAAGACGGCGCAATGGCCGTGCGGGACACCGATCCGGTGGCGTGGCTGCGTCTTTCGCTGGAACGGGTCCGGCTGGGGCGGAGAACCGGCACCCCGCTACCGGACCTCGCGACCGAGGCCCGCAAACGCGCCCTTTCACTCGACCTGCCGGGACTGGCCCACGAGTTCGTGCCCTTCCAGGAGTGACGGTCGCTCCCCAGGGCGACGAGCCGACGATACCGCAGCAGAGTAAACTAAAGATTACAGTGCGCCGTGGAAAGGCGCGCTTTCCTGGTGGGTGCGAATCCCACCCAGCAACTGTCGCTCCGGCTGGTAGCAGCCAGGGCGGCTCATGGAGGTAACGACATGGGCTGAAGCACTCTGGCAGAAGGGCCGCCATGGGCGGCTCAGCGACCATGCAGGCCGGAACGCGAGTGAACGCAGAGCAGGCCTCGAAACAGTTACTGCGGAAGCCGACCCTCCTGTAATCAGGGGAAGGCCGCCGACCGGCCGGGAAGTGAGCGACACGCGCACCGGCCGGTTTCCGACGGGGTATTGGCGCCGGCATGCATGGAAGATGGAAGGCGCAGCAACACGGGAAGCCCTGCCGGTGCCGTGCACGCGGCAACCGGGACCCCGCGAGGGGCAGGCCGGGCCGGCAGGGTGGCGGATGGGTCCGTAGTACCGGGGACGCGGGGTAATGCCCGCCGAGGAAAGGGGCCCTGAGTTGGGAACGGTACGGAACGGAGGCAGGGACATGACCACTGGCGGGAGCCTAAGAGGGTCGGCGAGCGTTCGGAAACTCCAGACCGTGCTACATGCGAAAGCGAAGGAAGAACCCGGACGGCGGTTCCACGCCCTTGTCGACAAGGTCTGGCGGGAGGACTTCCTGCTGGAGGCGTGGGGGATGGTCCGGCGCAACGGCGGAGCGGCAGGCGTGGATGGTGTCACGGCCGCGGAGGTCGAAGCGCACGGAGTGGAGCGCTGGCTCGGGGAACTGTCGCGGGAACTGAGGGAGGGCACCTACAAGCCGAGTCCGGTGCGACAGGTGTTGATCCCGAAGAAGCAGCCGGGGAAGTTCCGTCCCCTGGGCATCCCATGCCTGAGGGACCGGGTTGCGCAGACGTCGGCGATGCTGGTGCTGATGCCGATCTTCGAGGCGGACCTGGAGCCGGAGCAGTACGGATACCGGCCGGGACGAAGCGCCAAGGACGCGGTCAGGCGGGTTCACCGTCTGCTGCACAGGGGCCGCAACGAAGTGGTCGATGCGGACCTCTCGAACTACTTCGGCGAGATACCGCACGCCGAGTTGATGAAGAGCATCGCACGGCGCGTGAGCGACGGGCGGATGCTCGGGCTCATCAAGGCATGGCTGGAAATGCCGGTGGTCGAGGAGGACGGGGAGGGCGGCAGCCGCCGCACGAACCGGGCGCGGAAGGAACGAAAGGGGACTCCGCAAGGGGCTCCGATCTCGCCGCTGTTGAGCAACATCTACATGCGGCGGTTCATCCTTGGCTGGAAGACGCAGGGCCATGCCCTGCGCTTCGGTGCGGAGATCGTGAACTATGCGGACGACTTCTGTGTGCTCGGCAAGGCCCCGGCGGCGGAGATGCTGGCGGTCGTCAACCGGCTCATGGAGAGACTGAAGCTACCGGTCAACGCCCGGAAGACCCGATGCCTCCGATGCCCCAAAGAACCCCTTGAGTTCCTTGGATACCGCATCGGTTGGAACTATCGCCCGACGGACGGGAGCCGTTACATCGGCACACGGCCAAGCAAGGCGAGCGTTCAGAGCATCTGCCGCAGGATCAGCGAGCAAACGGTCCGACGGTACGGGTACTGGTCCGCAGAGGAAGTCGTAGCGCGTCTCAACCGGATGATGTCCGGGTGGGCGAACTACTTCGACCTCGGACAGGTCAGCCCGGCCCGCAAGGCCGTGGACCGGCACGCGACCCGGCGGCTGCGACAGTGGTTCACGCGGAAGCACAAGGTGCGCTCGGGAGGATACGTGCGCTTTTCCGACGAACGGTTGTGGACAAACCACGGCCTCGTGCACCTTGTGCTGAAACCCCGATACCTTCCGAGGGCGAAGGCATGATCCCGACTGAGAGCCGGATGCGGGAAATCCGCACGTCCGGTTCGACGAGCGGGGGAGTGGAAACGGACCGCATGGGAGCCGGACTGAGCACCGAAGCGAAAGCGACGGACAACGCACCGGACCCTAACCGGCACCGCGCCACCCCCCGACTCTACTAATGTAAAGTATACATTACATTGCGGTGCGTCGCGACCGTTGGTAACTTCCGCCGTCACCCTTCTCAAGGCGGACCCCCCAACGCAATGAGCAACCAAGAGCCGCGAGCACCCCAGGAAGGCGCCGTCACCCCGGGCGGACGCGCCCGCCGTGGCTTCCTGGCCGGCGCCGGAGCGATCGCAGCCGCCGGACTCGCCTTCCTCGCCCCGGTCTGGTCGGGCTTCCGCGTGGTCCTCGACCCGCTGCGGCGCGCCGCCGGCGACCCCGCGCTGATTCCGGTCACCAGCCTTGCCGCCGTCCCCGCCGACGGCGTCCCGCGCAAATTCCGCGTCACGACGGACCGCATCGACGCGTGGAACACGCAGCGCAACATGCCCGTCGGCGCGGTCTACCTCCGCCGCACCGACGACTCGCTGCAGGCGTTCAACGTGATCTGCCCCCATGCCGGTTGCTTCGTGAACCTGGCACCCGACCGATCCCGCTTCGTGTGCCCCTGCCACAAGAGCAGCTTCGACCTCGACGGCGCCGTCGACGACCCCTCCAGCCCGAGTCCCCGCGACATGGACACGCTCGAGGTGGAGGTCCGCAACGGAGACGAGGTCTGGGTGCGGTTCCAGAATTTCCTGCCCGGCCGCGCCGACAAGACGCCGGTCGCGTGAAGTCGCTTCTCGGCTGGCTCGACCACCGCACGGGGTACCGTGGCCTGCTCCGCAAGGTGCTGGTGGAGTCCATCCCCGGAGGCGCGAAGTGGCGCTACGTGTGGGGCAGCGCGCTCACCTTCGCGATCGCCGTCCAGTTCGTCACCGGGGTGATACTGTGGGCGGCGTACAGCCCCAACGCGCAGGGCGCCTGGGAGAGCGTCTACTACATCGAGAACGTGATGGCCGGCGGCTGGATGCTCCGCGGCATCCACCACTACATGGCCCATGCAACCATGGTTTTGCTCGTCCTGCACCTCATGCAGGTGGTCATCGCGGGCGCGTACAAGGCCCCCCGCGAGGTCAACTTCTGGTTCGGCATCGCCCTGCTGCACATCGTGCTGGGCCTGTCCCTGACGGGCTATCTGCTCCCCTGGGACCAGAAGGGGTACTGGGCGACCAAGGTGGCCACGAGCATCGCGTCGATCACGCCCGTGGTCGGCCCCGCCCTGCAGAAGGTCCTCGTCGGCGGCGCGGACTACGGCCATCTCACGCTGACGCGCTTCTTCGCGCTGCACGCAGGCTTCCTCCCCGGCGCGCTGATCGCGCTGATCGCGGCGCACGTCTACCTGTTCCGCCGCCACGGCGTGACGACCGGGGGGCTCCGCGCCCAAATGGCCATTGCCAAGCCCGGAGGCGTTGTGTCGGATGGGGCACAGGACGGCGACCCTGCCGCGGCCCCCGCTGCCGCACGCACCGGCAGGTTCTGGCCCGATCAGGCCCTGCGGGATTCCGTGGCCTGCCTCGCAGTGATGGCGGCCGTCCTCTACCTGGTGATCCGCACTGGAGGCGCGCCGCTGGGCGCCCCCGCCGACGCCGCCGAGCCCTACGCGGCTGCCCGCCCCGAGTGGTACTTCATGTTCCTCTTCCAGTGGCTGAAGTACTTCCCGGCGGGCACCGAGGTGATCGGCGCGATCGTGATCCCCGGGCTGGTGGTCACCCTCATCGCCCTGATGCCGCTGGCGGGCCGGTGGCGCCTTGGCCACCGCTTCAACCTGGGCCTGACCGGGGCCGTGCTGTCGGGCGTCGCGCTGCTGACCTGGCTCGCATACACGCAGGACCGCGCCGACCCCGACTTCGTCTTCGCCCAGACGAACGCCGAGGCCGAGGCGGACCGCGCCGTCGAGCTGGCAGGTGGCGGCGGCGGCATTCCGGCCGAAGGCGCACTCGCCCTGCTGCGGGCCGATCCGCTCACCCAGGGTCCCCGCCTCTTCGCCGACCGGTGCGCCAGCTGCCACACCTACGACGGGCACGACGGCCTGGGCAGGCCCCTTCCCGAACCCCAGACCGCCGCCGACCTGAAACGCTTCGCCAGCCGCGAGTGGCTGGAAGGCCTGCTGGATCCCGAGCGGGTTGCGACACTTGAGTATTTCGGGGGCACCGAGTTCGCCCGGGGACGCATGGTGCGCATGGTGCAGCGTCGGGTCGCCGGGTTCACGCACGACCAACAGACAGACCTGGCCAAGGTGATCAAGGCGGTTTCGGCTCAGGCCGCCCTCCCGTACCAGGCCGAAGCCGACGAGACCGACCGCGCGGAGATCATGGAGGGAACCGCGCTGATCTCATCGGCGTCGGTGGGGTGCACCGAGTGCCACGAGTTCCAGGGCGTCGTGGACGACCCCATCGGCCCCGTGCTCACGGGATTCGGGTCGAGGGAGTGGCTCGCCGACTTCATCCGCGACGCCTCGCACCCGCGCTTCTACGGTGACAGCAACGACCGGATGCCGGCCTTCGGCCCCGAACAGATCCTCAGCAACGAGGATATCCGCCTGCTCACCGACTGGCTGCGGGAAGACTGGCACGGGAACGGGGAGGGAAGCGGTCCGCAATGAGCGATGCCGCCACAGGTAGTGTCAGGGGGTCGCTTAACCCCTCCGCCCGGCGTGCCAGGGTGCCTGTCACGTTGGCGACCGCAAAGCTGATTCCGTTCAGGTTGGCCTCCACGGGCACCCCCGGGATCGGTCTCGGATAGGGCGAGGCGGCAACCACCCAACCGCGTCCCCCCCCACCCTCATCGCTCCCCGCTCCCCGCACCTCCACGCATTCACGCGGAACGGCCGCATCCATCACCACCCCCACGGTCGACGGCAACGAGCCTGGCCACCACCGCCGCCCGTCCGCTTCGGAGGCCGCCACCACCACACCCCCGGCGCGCGCCAGCCGTTCCACCGCATCTCCCAGCGGCCCGGCGTGCTCCTCCCGGAGCGTCCCGAGGCTCAGGTTGATCACCCGCATCTTCCGCTCCGCCGCCCAATCGATCGCGGCGACCAGCGCGCGGGCACTCGTCCTCAACCGATCCTCGAAAACCCGCACGGCGAAGATCTCGGCGCCCGGCGCCTTTTCCTGAATGGCCGCGAAGACGGCGGTGCCGTGGCCGAGGCGGTCGACGTAGTCCGCAGACGCGTCTCCGGCGAGGTCGACCCGCACCCCCCCGGCGACGTTGCTCACATGAGGGTGGCCCGGGTTGACGCCACTGTCGATGACGGCGACGGTGACGCCCTGGCCGGTCCTCACCGCACCAGCCGTCTACCGCGACCGCCCCACTCGAAGGTCGAGCGAGTGGTACGGGCTGTCGGACGGGATTGTGATGACCTGCACCCTGTCGGGGAAGAGGTCGGCCAGACTTAGCGCCTCCTCGAGCATGTCGCGATCGATCTTCTCGTCTTTCTCGAGGACCAGCACTTCCAGCGGGATTCCGACGGGCACCCAGCAGGCACGGTAGAACCCCGAATCACTGGTTCGCTCGTTGGAGCGCACGCGCATGTTCTCCAGCTGTTCGTCCCCGCCCATACCAAATGCCTCGAAGAGGACGCTGCCCACCACGTAGGCCACCGCCTGCAGGTAGACGGTGGCTTCCGCGACAGGTTGGTTTTGGTCGTCGGCCACCGTACCCGTCAGAACCCCGTCGCGCCAAGCCAGCTTGTTTACCGCGACCAGAGGCGCGCGAGGCCGGCTTCGATCGTTACAGAGGTCGTCCAGCACCTTTTCAAGCGATGGTGCCGAGAACTCCAACTCCGCCGGCACCCACTCGTTCTCCACTTCCACCTCGGACGCCTCGGGCTCATACCAGAGCTGCTCCATGTACGGGTGGGTGTAGTGCACCGTGTAGACACCGGGTCGCAGGTGCGTCAGCTCGAACCGGCCCTGGTCGTCCGTGACGACCTCGGTTCCCGTGCCCTCGAGGAATACGCGGGCACCCGGCAGCCCGACCTCCAGCGAGTCGCGGACGGTGCCGACGATGCGGCCTCCCGTGTGCCCCTCGTAGACGACGCCCTCGGCACCGTGGACGCGCAGCACGTCGCCGCTTTGCACGGTGATCCCATCAAGAGTCGCTGCCGGGCGGCCGGTGAGAGGGTGGATGGCTTCGCCCGGCAGGAACATCCGGATGCTCCACGAAGTCACAATCCAGGTGCCGTTGGGCAGGGTCTCGAACTCGACACGGCCACCGGGAGAAGCCGCCAGAAGCGAGCCGGGCACATTGAGGTGCACATAGCTGAAGTCGAGCCATCTGAGCCGCGCGGTTTCGGGGTCCAGCCACATCGTCCCGGTGATGTCGGCAAGCTGCCTTTCGCGCACCGGTTCGAAGGAGAGGCCGACCATGCCCGGTGCTTCTCTTCCTCCCTCCGTCACCTTCAGGCAATGGGTGTCCAGGAACTGGTCGGAGAGGAGTACGGCGGCATCGGGGGCCCAGAAAAGCGACTCGCTCGACGTAATGCGGGCGAACCCGCCGGCCACAAGGGAGTCGACGGGACGCGCGACATACGGGGCGTCCGTGTACGCGCGGTCGGCACTCCGGTCCTCCGCCTCGATCCTTCGGCCTCTGCGGTCCAGACGCCGCTTGATCCTCAGCATCTCGTACTGGTACATGCCGCGTTCCTGGGTCCAGGCGGCCGCGGCCAGAGCCTTGCGCGCCTCGTTCCAGACCCTGGCCACCGCCTGACCTTCCTCCGGCCGCACCTCGCATCTGCGTCCGACATCCGCTTCGACTCCAGCGAGGGACACCGCTTCCACCCGGGCCGTCATGTTGACCGTGACCGTATCGCCAACCTCAACACGGAAGTAGTCGGAGAAGGTGCTCGCATAGCCGATGCGGTCCGCCTTGAGCCGATACTCGCCGGAATCGGGTGCGGACAGTTCGAAGAGCCCGCTGTTGGTCCGGGTGAGTATCTGCTCCAGGTCGTTCCCGCTTCTGTCGAGCAGAGTCACCATGGCACCGCCGATTCCGCGTTCCTCTTCGGCCGCCACCAGTCGACCACGAACGACCTGCCCCTGCGCATGGCCGGGCAAGGAGACTCCGAGAAGCACGAACAGCGGAAACACGCGGTGCGCGGGACTGCGACGCAGCGGTCCTGAAGCCGCGAAACTCGGTGTCCTACGCATTAGGACGGCCGTCTGACCTCGCCGGTACAGTTCACGAAATCGATGGTGAAGCGCCGCACCACGGTCCGAAGGATGTCGGTGTCGGCCTCGATCCGCTGATCCAGGACGAACAACTCGTTGTCCCGCAACGCGGTTATCGGTCTGCCCACATCCGAGGTGGGAATGAGGGTATCCGGGCACTGTCTCGTACCATCCTGGTTCAAGCTGCTCAGGTACAGCCGGCCGCTCACCCGCTTTCCGTCGAGCTCGCCGTCCTGGTGGATCGTATGGATGTTGCCGACCTCGTCACGGGAAACATTCATGAGGCTCGAGGTCTTCGCAAACAGCTCTTCCTGCACCGCAAAATACTCTTCGTCGGTAGCGAAGTCTGCGTCGTCGTCGTCGACACTCATCATCTCGATGAACGCATCGTCCGGCGGCACGCCATGTCGCCTGGCGGCGTGCAGCGGGATGGTGTCAACGATTTCGCCATTCAGATCGAGCTTCAGCAGGAATGGACTGGCACCGAATCCAAAGACAATGCTCTCTTCCGAAACGTGCATCCGCGTGTGTCCTGCAATGCCCAGGATCGTCCTGTCTTCAACATAGGGGCGGGGCACTGCGATGCGATCCAGCGAGATCCTCACCGGTTGCCGCGAACCCCTGTTCCCCAGCAAATCCCGCATGCGCCGGGAGCCGAGTGCTTTCCACGTGTCCGGATTGATGCCACCCGCCCACAGCCGGCCGCGGCGGCCCGTAGTTGCCAGTGAACTTACGAGGCCGTCCGACCTTGCCTGACCCAGGTGCTCGCCCGAATCCCAGTCGAAGAGCTCGATCTGCATTTGCGGTGGTTGACCGTCCGTGATTCCAACAACTCCTGCGGACACGAACCCGCCGATTCCGATCTGGTAGAACTCTCCCGGGCCTCGGCCGCGTCTTCCGAATTTCCGAATCGGCCGTCCGGCGCGGTCAAATCGCGTTGCGCTCGAAGCGAACATATCGGTTACGACAAACGAGCCGTCCGGTCCCAGGAGCATCTCCAGGGGTTGCCCGATGTAGTGGGTCTCGTCCTCCTGCAGGACCACGCTGTCCATCAGGATGAGCGTCGGGCCAAGGTCCTGAGCCGCCGCAGGTCGAGCGAGGGCCGGGCCCGCCAATATGGCGACGGTGAGTGTGTTCACGACGGCGGTGCGGAGATGAGTAGTGTCCAACGAAGCCATGGTTTGGGAGCCTTGCAGGTTGTTGGTGGGAGACGGGTTGACGACGCCCCCCGGATAATGTGGCTGGTTGGACTACCAGAAGTAGATCACCACGCAGGGACAGCGCCGGTCGGGCAGGGCGCAGAACCACCAGCAGAGTCCAAAGGAAGTTACACGCTCGTAGTGGACCACCAGCTGGGGACCTTCCGTGTCTGAAGCGACCGTTTCCGGCCGGACATTCGTGACGGGCCCATCGTGGCCCGAGTATCGATGGGGGACGGACGCGAGATGGACCACCTCGGGCGGCCCGACATCATGGAGGTCCGCGGTTACCGTCAACTCGGTGCTGAGGCTCGCTGGACTCAATTCCGTGGCCTCGGCCGTGGGCGGGGCCACCGAGCCCTGAATGACCGCGGCAAGGACGGTGAGTCCGAGAAGGAGCATGGATTTCTTGGTTGTGTTCATGTGGGGTGCCTTTCGTCGTGTGTTCAGGCTGGTTTCTGGTGCCGGAGGGGCGTCGTCAACTCTCTGAGGATTGCGGCTTGCGCCTGCGCGCCAACACCAGCATCAACTACTCGGCTGGCACGTACCAGGTAAGCCGCTGAGAAGGCCGGGTCGGCAGGTTCAGATGCCAAAACGCCGGCCATATCCATACGTAGGAACCGTAGAGACCGAGCTTCTTCGGCGCTCGGCTTCTTGGTCAGAATCAGCTTGATGTCGGCTTCGTGCTCTCGTGCAAACTCTCCCCAGCGGTGCAAGAGCCCGCTGCAGGAGAAGCACTGCGATGGAGAATAGAGCAAGACCACAGACAGGGTCTCCGGTCGCAGTACGTCACCAACCACGCGACCATCCGCAAGTGGCAGGTCCAGGGAGCGTTGGTGCGGTGACTCGTGGGTTCCGCAACCTGCAGCCATGGCAGACAGCCACGCGATCAATACCGCATCGCGAGCACGGACGGCGGCTGGCTTCATGTTCGTTCGTTCCTCGGGCTCTCTGGGTGGCCATCATGGTCTCATCAATTGTCCAGCGTCGAACCCGGCAGGCTGGCCGGGACATCGACCGTGTATCGCATTAACAGCTCTCATCGCGAATACGTGCAAAACGATCCGCTCGGGGCCCCACAGAACGGTTGGCCGGCCCCTCAACCCCCAGCACTGCCAACGCCAATAGCCATGGCGACTTCACGGATCCGCGAGCCATGGCCTTCCCCAACCACCAGCCCTGCTTCGTCCACCGCGAACACCCAGGGCGTCCGTGCCGCCATAGCCTGGCCGACGGTGCCTCGACCACCTTGCACTGTTCCGACCTGTGCGGTCCAGCCGGCTTCGCGGGCATACGATGCGGATTCGGAAAGCGGCCTGAAGGACACGGCCAGCACCGAGACACCCTCCAAGTCGCTTGCCGACAGCCACGCGGACCATTCCGGCGCGATCAGCCGGGAGTGCGGGCAATCGGGATCGAACGCCAGGATAAGAACCGCTCTCCCGGAACTGAGGATGGTGCGGGGACCGAGACCCTGGTCGATGGCGAGCGACGACAGGTCGCCCCCAACATTGACCTGCCTCACGGGTTGATCACGCTCAAGTGTCCGCACGCCCATCTGAGCGGCCTGGGCGACGGCCGCAAGGACCAGAATCGCGGGCAGGCCCCTCCTACGTAGGAGTGGGACAGGGAAGATTGTCTGGCCGTCTGGCGGTTTCATGGTCCTCGAGTGTGCTCCGGTGGTGTATGCCAGCGTGCCGCAAAGGACACGCACCAGGGAAGTAACAGACCTCACGCCGGAAACGTGCAAACCTGGCCCGGTCGATCCAGACCGAGGGTCACCGGAACGACGGAAGTGTGTTCGAGATTCGGCGGCGTCACAGGCCGATTGCACGTTCTCGCTCCGAGAACTGTTAATTGGTGGTGGTGGGGGGATTTCTGGGCACTGGAGCCTCAATCCGAGAATCGAGCGAGAATGGCATTGCGAACCGCAACGGCGTTACTCATCCTTTTGAATCTGGCTCTGGGCGTGGCCCAGGTGGCCCAGGCACGGTCCACCGCAGGAGGCCGTTGGTCCTGCTGCCGCGGCGACGGGCCGATGGCTTACTGTTGCATGGACTGTTGTTGGTGGTGGGGTGACCCCTGCGGATCCGACAGCCAGTGCATCGATAGCAGGTAGCGAACCGGCACACCCTCGAGGAGACGGGGGGAGAATGACCACGGTGGGCGAACATCGGCGATCAGCAACCCCGGCTGCCGTGGCGAAGGCGATCCTGCCCTGGTGTCTGCTCCTCGTTGCAGCAAGGCCGCTGCTTACCTTTCAGTGGCCCCCGCCTCATTGGTCCGACACACTCCTGCAGTGGTTGCGGTTCACAGTCTACGACATCGCCTTCTTTCTCTCCTTTCTGGTGTTCGCGGGCGGCGTGGCGCTGAGGACCCAACTCGGATACTCCCGCCGGGCGATGCGAGCCGCCGTCATGCTCGGAATCGCAAGCAGCCTCCTCTCCTATTCGCTGTCTGCTTGGACTCTACCCCTCATTGAGCACCGCGAATTGGCCAGTTTTGGCACCGAGACCGCAGACGCCCGGGAATTCGGCCCGCGAACGCCGACCGGCGTCCTCCGCAACCTCCGTTTCGTGAAGGGGAATCCCCCGGACAACTACACCCTGAGCGTGGACGAACCCCGCCGGTTTCCGCCGGACCTCCTCCTGTGGGAACTGCACCTCCCGGCGATGGTGGCGACGTTCGCCTTCATCAACGTCTTCCTCGGTCTGCTGGCTGCCGAGTTGACGATCGGTCTCCAGCGCGGACGTCGCCGGAACGCTCTCCTGGCGATCGGTATCCTCGGCGCCATCGCGTTTCAGGTGATTCAGGTTCTGGCGGCACCCACGCGGTCCGTGTCAAGCCGTGAAGTCCCTGCCGACATGGAGTTTATGTCCGGCGTTCTCGCCGCGTGGATCCCCCTCGCGTTTCCAGTGACGGTGTGCCTGCTTCTTCTCCACTTCGTGCGCAGCCGGCGGTACTGATGGGCGATCAATCCGGCGAGGGGGATGTTGACCGTGGTGAGCGTGGCCGGAAAGGCTTCCTCGGCGAGCCCCCCGGTTATGCGGAGCCGGGTGACTCGGGCGCAACGGATCATCGTCTGAACGGCATCGATCTCGAGGCGTTTCGACGAGGGGAACGAAACGCATTCCAAGCGGTCCTGGAGCGCTATGGCTCCACGATTGCGGCCGTCGTGGCCACCTACACGACCGACCCTGCCGATCGAAAGGACCTCTATCAGGAGATATGCATCCGTTTGTGGCAGAATGGCTCCGACTACCGGGACGCAGGCAAGTTCTCGGGTTGGGTGGCAAAGCTGGCAAACAACCACGCCCGCAACTGGCTGGACCGCCGCCGGAGACGCGACGGGATCTTCGACCCGTATGAACCGGAGACGGCCCCGATCAAGCAAGCCGACACCCTGTTCTCCGACCCGTCCCGGGTCTTGAGGTTCAATCGATTCCTGGATCATCTTGATGGCGCCCTTGCGAAGCTGCCCCCTAAGCAGTTCAAGATGTTCACTATGGTCTGTCTCGAAGGACATCCGCCCAAAGCCGTGGCGGAAGAACTGGAGGTCTCTGTAGGGACCGTCCGGTCCAACGTTCGGCACGTGCGGGCGAAGCTCCGTGAACAGCTAAAGGATCCCAGACATGCGTTGTCCTGACCTGGTTGACATCGTAAGGTCCGGAAAGACACCGGACCCATCTGTGCTGGAGCATATCCGGCGCTGCCCCTCCTGCTTGCTGGACTGGCAGATCCAACAGGGCATGCGCTACCTGCGCCATGCGGACAAGAATGCCACCCAACCCGGTAGCAGCCATCCGGAGGACTTGAATCGACAGGTCATGGCGCAGATCCCACTCGTGCCGCGGCAAACGGACGGCACCATCTCCTGGGGCCAGCTATGGTTATCGGGACTCTTCATAGCGCTCGGAATCTTCATGTTCCTTACGATGAACGGCGACGCCGCAAGCGCGATCTCACTCGGTGGTGCGGCTATGTACGCGGTCGCCAGTGGCATTGTTTGCGTCTTCTACTGCTGGCGGCGGGACGGCGGGGACGTCACTCAACTGCCACTGCCGGGAGGACTCCGCGGCTGGATGCGAGGGCGCCGACGGTAACGATGATCCGGAGCAGATTTGGTAGCCCCGAGGCGGACCCTGAGGTCTGAGGTGTTGGTCTCGGACCTAAACGGCCCGGGCAATCGCCTCCAGGTGCCGCTGCCGCTTTCTTGCGCGATCGTCGAGCACATCTTCCTTCGCCGCCATGATTGCGCCTCGAACCATCGCACTTCTGGTGGCTCCCTCTGTGGCAACCGCGACGTCGCGCAACCACGCAAGAAGCTCCGGCGGTATCCTCAAGCGCAGATCCTTCCGACACCTCCCCGTCGCCAAGCGGCTCCTGGAAAGCGTGTTCAGCCGACGAGCCATGCCGGCATCCACGCGAGCCAGCGTTAGGTAGTAGCGAATCACCGCGGGAGCGAACTGCCTGGGCGCCACGCGATAGCGGTCCGCCACGAGATGAAGCACGTCGTCGAGCTCCCGCGGCATCCGGACGCTCATCACCTTCTCCTTCTTCGCTTCCCTAGCTGCTTTCAGTTTGGGTGTCGATTGGGCCGGCACCGTCAGAATTTCTCCGGTTTCGGTATCGACGCCGACGAGGACGTTCCTGACCGTGGCCTTCGACTTCTCGAGTTCGACCGTTCGGTACTCGTACACGATCTCGACCCGCCCGCGTTCCGGCGCCAGAGCGTACCCGCGATCTCCTTCCCGCAAGATCTTCATCTCAGTTCCCTGCTCGATGAACGCTTATGAACATCGCTTTCCGGTCGTCCCCGTCGGTCTCCACGAAATACACCTTGATGTACCACCGTTCCCCTCGAACCGTTGGCGTAAACGTGTGCACCACCACGGATTGATCCCAGTGGTGGGGCGATTCCCCGTAATCGTCAGAGCGAGTCTTGAGCACGAGTTCTGCAACCTCGTTCGCATCGACATCGCCAACCGCCAGTAGGTTCTTCTCCGCGACGGCCTCGCGAGCCTCGTGCTCGAAGTTCCCTTCGCGAAGAGCCGCTACGACCGTCGGCTTCGCCTCCGAAAATCCCATGTGGGATGGTACTACATTCGCAGTACACAGGCAAGGAGATCCCTCACACCGACTCCCTTCGTGGCCACGATGCGCTCAAGAAAATCCCGACCGGCGCCACCGCCCACCAGCAGTAGCCGGGGTGCACCAGGCGCCCAGCCAGAGGGTGGCCCGGGTTGACGCCACTGTCGATGACTGCGACGGTGACGCCCTGGCCGGTCCTCACCGCACCAGCCGTCTACCGCGACCGTCCCACTCGAAGGTCGAGCGAGTGGTACGGGCTGTCGAGCGGGATCGTGATGACCCGCACCCTGCCGGGGAAGAGGTCGGCCAGACTTGGCGCTTCCTCGAGCAGGTCGCGGTCGATCTTCTCGTCTTTCTCGAGCACCAGCACTTCCAGCTGGATGCCGACTGGCACCCAGCAGGCACGATAGAACCCCGAATCACTGGTTCGCTCGTTGGAGCGCACGCGCGTGTTTCTGATCTCATCGAGGCCGCCGATTCTGTTGCTCGCCTTGACGAGACCGCTGCCCACCTCGTAGGCCACCGCCTGCAGGTAGACGGTGGCTTCCGGGACGGGTTGTTCCTCGTGGTCGGTCACCATGCCGGTCAGAACCCCGTTGCGCCAGGCAACCTTGTCCTCTGCAACCAGAGGGGCGCGAGGCCGGCTTCGATCGTTACAGAGGTCGTCCAGCACCTTTTCAAGCGATGGTGCCGAGAACTCCAACTCCGCCGGCACCCACTCGTTCTCCACTTCCACCTCGGACGCCTCGGGCTCATACCAGAGCTGCTCCAGGTACGGGTGGGTGTAGTGCACCGTGTAGACGCCTGGTCGCAGGTGCGTCAGCTCGAACCGTCCCTGGGCGTCCGTGACAACCTCGGTTCCCGTGCCCTCGAGGAATACGCGGGCACCCGGCAGCCCGACCTCCAGCGAGTCGCGGACGGTGCCGACGATGCGGCCTCCCGTGTGCCCCTCGTAAACGACGCCCTCGGCACCGTGGACGCGCAGCACGTCGCCGCTTTGCACGGTGATCCCATCAAGAGTCGCTGCCGGGCGCCCAGTGAGAGGGTGGATGGCTTCGCCCGGCAGGAACATCCGAATGCTCCACGAAGTCACAATCCACGTGCCGTTGGGCAGGGTCTCGAACTCCACCCGGCCACCGGGAGAAGCCGCCAGAAGCGAGCCGGGCACATTGAGGTGCACGTAGCTGAAGTCGAGCCATCTGAGCCGCGCGGTTTCGGGGTCCAGCCACATCGTCCCGGTGATGTCGGCAAGCTGCCTTTCGCGCACCGGTTCGAACGGCGGCATCGGGAGCCCAGAAAAGCGACTCGCTCGACGTAATGCGGGCGAACCCGCCGGCCACAAGGGAATCGACGGGACGCGCGACATACGGGGCGTCGGTGTACGCGCGGTCGGTACTCCGGTCCTCCGCCTCGATCCTTCGGCCTCTGCGGTCCAGACGCCGCTTGATCCTCAGCATCTCGTACTGGTACATGCCGCGTTCCTGGGTCCAGGCAGCCGCGGCCAGAGCCTTGCGCGCCTCGTTCCAGACCCTGGCCACCGCCTGACCCTCCTCCGGCCGCACCTCGCATCTGCGTCCGACATCCGCTTCAATTCCAACGAGCGACACCGCCTCCACCCGCGCGGTCATGTTGACCGTGACCGTATCGCCGACCTCAACGCGGAAGTAGTCGGAAAAGGTGCTCTCGTACCCGATTCGCTCCGCCCTGAGCCGATACTCGCCGGCATCGGGGGCAGACAGTTCGAAGAGCCCGCTGCTGGTTCGGGTGAGTATCTGCTCCACGTCGTTCGCGCTTCTGTCGAGCAGTGTCACCATGGCACCGCCGATTCCGCGTTCCTCCTCGGCCGCCACCAGTCGACCACGTACGACCTGCCCCTGGGCAAAGCCGGGCAAGGAGACTCCGAGAAGCACCGCAAGCGGAAGCACGCGGTGCGTGAGGCTGCGACGCAACGGCAACAAAGCCATGTTGGGAGCCTTGGGACAGTTTATGGGTGGGAGGCCACCGTAAACCTACCCGCTAACAACCCGAGAGGATCCCTGCAAGCGGAACCATGGTGCGGTTCAGCCCTCAACCGGCACTGCCCAGCAGCTCCCGACACGCTACCGCGGAGTCCGTACCAGCAACTTCGCAATGCGCCACGGCGGGAAGTCCTTGTCCACGAGCAGATAGAGGAACTGACCGCCCCCCAGCACCATTGATCCCTCCGGCAGCGGCACGTCTTCGTAGAGGTTGTCGCCAGTATGTCGATCGTAGACGTCGACCAGGGTGTGTGACCACCGGAAGGACGCCCCCCGTGCCGGATCGAACTCGGCTCGGGTAAAGATGAGGTGCCGACCTACGACATCGATCCTCTCAATGAACTCGAAGCTCGCGAGGAACTCGCTGAACGAAGCCCCACTTGCCCGCGGCCCCGCGAACGTGCCGCCCTCCAGCACCGGAATCGGCCGGAACGACCTGGATGGCGTGCCAATCGCTCCCAGTGTATCCCCGTCCCCGCTGAAAATCGTCGCCGGGAACCTGGCACCGGACATCGCGTAGATCGAATCACCGCCGACGGCAAACGGCGTGCCGACAAGAGAACTCCAATAGGGCCTTTCGTGGGTGAGAAACGGGTAGTTGAAGCTGCTCCAGACCAGACTCCCTTCCGCGATCCGATGGAGGATGGGTGGTCGGCCTCGTGACGAAAACCATTCGTCGTGATCATCGGCCAGGGTCATCCGCACCACCAGGTCGCGCTTCATTGCCACCGCGCTGGTGGCAGGACCAGGAGTTGGCACGATGGTGTCCGGCGCGAGCGCGGTGGTCAGATAAGTGAGGTTGGATTGCGCCGAGTTGGGAATGACAATCTGGCCAGACGCCGTTTCGGCGACGCTGTTGATCCAACGGAACTCGTACGGCCCGTCGCCGAATCTCCCGAAAGCGGCGATCAACAGGCCTTCGTCGGTGTAGCGCCGGACTCTCGGAAGCAGGTTGTCGCCGATTGCAAAACCGCCGTCACGGAGCTCGGTGAAAGCGCCCACCGCAGCGATGGAATCGGCCGGGTCTTCGTCGAGCTGCAGGACACCCTCGACTCTGAACGCGTGCTCAAAGGTCGTTTCGACCAGGTCCGTCGAGGCCGCGGGGATGTCGTCCTGCAAGCAGGCGGCAAGGAGTGGTAGGACCAGAAGAGGTCCAACTTGCAACCCCGCCGCCCTCACCGCTCGGCTGCGTTCCCGCCTCGGCCACCTGCCACTCTGACCTCAAGTCGCGGATGGGGTTCCTGGAAGACCGCGACGAATCCTCCGTCGTACACTGCGGCAATCGCTGGCACATCGTCCCCCAAAGACGCCCCGATTCCGGTGCTGGCATCGATGAGGTAGGTCGTGAGGCCGACGGGTCTTCTCCGGCGGTACCGATGGTACTGAACAACAAAGTGGCCAGGCGACACGCCGTGCACGAGGCTTAGCCCGTCGTGCTCAACGTGCCTTTGGAGAGAAACCGGTCCTTCCGCCCGCTCCCGCAAACGTAACGTCTTGTGTCCTGCCACCCGAGCGGTCCAGAGAAGGACCCCGTCTTCGGAGTATGCGCGCACAAGCGGCATCGCGAACTGGGCGTACGCGAACCTGCCCTGATCAGGAAGGCAAGCGATCAGGCCCTCTGTCATTCGCCAGCGTACGAGCCAGTTGTCGTCATTGTACGGAGCCCTGATACTGAAAACGCTGTCACCCTCGGAAAGGGAGACCCCGTGCACCGCTGCATCGGTTTCCCGGTGATAGTCCGAAAGGAAGAGGTGGCTGCGGCCCCCGGCGCAGATATCCATCGCCGAGAAGGGCGTTGACACCAGCGTGTCCAGGCTCCAGCCATCTTCGGAAGAGGCGAACACCTTAAGGCGACGGGTTTCCGGAACGACCACGCGGCCGTCGCGGAGCAGGCTGAGCCTTGTGGCGTCACGGAACTCCATCGGCCCGTCACCGAGGCCGCCGAAGCCACGCAAGTAACGCCCGTCTCGGTCGAAGAAGCGGATCTCCTGGGTGGACATGTCGAAAACGACGAGGTTGCCGTTCGCGTCGACTTCCACATCGGTGATCGCCCCGAACAACTCGGGACCTTCGTTGTCCGTACCGAGGCTCAGAACCGTTCGGGCTCCCAAAATGGCATCTCGCGCTTCTTTCCAGGCCTGCAACGCCTCGGTGGACATCCCTTCAGGTAGAGAGTCCGCCGACACCACGGACGCATCGCTCACCGGCGCGTTCACCTCGTTGGGATGGAGGGTATCGCCGGGGCCGAGATCGAAATCCGCGGTATTGCAGGCCGCAACGAAGACCAGCCAAGCCGCGAGCAACGGGCCGAAGAGTGACCGGGATGCCCCGTACAGGTCAACTTCGCCACACAGCTTCCGGCCCGTCGCTCCGGTGGGTCCACGGGGCATCACGGTCTCCTCATTGTCTGGGGTCGATCCCGACAGCCCACCAAGCGGTCGGGCGAGTTGTCACCGGCGATCCAGTAGGGCCACGCGCTGAACCCCCAGTTCGTCCGTTGCAACACCGTAGAGCTTATCGTCCGCGATCGCCCGAAGCGAAAAGCGCTCAGGAAGAATGAACCGGTGGCGAAGAGGTCCGTATAGGTCGACTTCGGTCCAGTGCTGGCGCTCGTCCTCATGGACTGCGCGCCGAACCCACACCTTACCGTCATCCGAAACCAGCAGACCAATGGCCACCGACCAATGACTCGGCCAACCGTCGAAGGTTACCTGCCCCCGAACGTTCGGCCTATCCCTCCGAAAGTCGGCCTCGGCCCGCTCTCGGTCTGCCCTGGTCACCGTACGCCCCGCGATGCCCATCGTCACCGAGTCCACCGAGAACTGTGGGGTCTCGGTCTCCACCCCCGGCGAATCGGCCACCGTGAGGACCGAAATCGTGCCCGTGATTCCGTCCGCCACCACGACCGCGCTGTCGCCCATCGTCGTCCAGGCACCGGCAGGGCCGAAGTCGGTCCTGAATAGCGACATCCTGCCCGCTGTCGTCCACATCACACTGTCGCCGTGCCAACTCGCGATCGTATCGGATCGGCTGGATCCGGCGAACCCCACGGTCACATGACCATACGGATCGCCCGAGATGCCATTGGAACTCATTGTGTAATTTACAGAGGTGACGTAGACCGTCACATCGTTTCGCAGGAACGCCAACCCGGCTGACGGCGCCACCGGGCCGCTCACGCGCCGAGTCTCCAGATGTTCGCCATCCAGAGTGAATCGACTCACGCGCACCTGCCTTAAATCGGGTATCGTCACCACCGAATCGACGCGCAGGGCGCTGGGCCAGACGAACTCGCCCGGTCCGTTTCCATGTCGACCGAAGACGACGGCAAGGCGACCGCTGGTGTCAAACCGCGACACTGTCCTTTGGCCCGCATCGAGCACCCACAGGCCATCGTCACGAATCGCCATCGCTCCGATCCGATTGAAGTAGCCGCCCTCGAACTCCGGCGGAATCAGCGTCTCCGGGGCCCTGTCGGAAAGGTTGACGACCGGAAGCTGGGCAGCCGCCTGCGTGGCCACGAGCCAGACGGCGACACAGGCCGAGAGAACGCTGCCTGCATTCCGCAGCGTCCTGACTGGTTTCGTCACGGAGCGAGCCCCGCCGCGAAGCCACTTGTGGACACTTGCATCGGTGCGTGTCGCACGACGTTGTGGGAACAGCCGGCCAACTCCGTAGCGCCGTCCACGTCCATGACAGCGTCGTCCGAGGATGAGCGGTCTAACCGTCGTCCGCGTGACCATTGATCCATGCTGCCCAAACCTCCACATCCGGGCCGAAATCCTCGCCGCTCACGGTTCGCAGGAAGGCCATCGCCAGCTCCCGACTGAAATCATGCTCGGCCCCGACATGTGCAAGGAGCAAGTCGGGACTCTCGCGAACCAAATGTTGTCCGAACTCCGGGTCGATGCCTGTAGCCATCAGGAGTCTCAGGGTGACTCTGAACACAAATGGATTCGTCCCGTCGAAGATCGCCGACAGTGCATTGCGGGCTCCAGACCATTCCACGGGGTCCAAGTCCTGCCTCATGAGCCCAGAGAGTGTGCTGCTAGCGACGGTGCTGACGCGCCCTTCTGAATCGATGAGCGAGCTAACCAGACCATGCCATGACGTTTCGTCATTAACGAAGTTGCCTAGCACGAGGGTTGCGACAGCCCGTGCGGACGCCGACGAATCTCTGGCGAGCACTTCGTGCGCAAGGACGCGATCCTCCTCGCTGTCGGCACTGTCGACGAGATCCCACACCTCCCCAAAAACTGCGGGAGCAGCGTCCCGCGAGTGGAGCATACTCGCAGCCGCGGTCATCGTACGCACGTCCTCTTCGACGACCGCCTTCAGGTTCCGCCAAGTCTCCGGCAGGACGACCGTTTCCATGCCTGCGGGCCGGTAGCGCACCCGGGTGGCGTCTTCCACGCCGACGACGATCGTGTACTCACCGCTCACGCCCCTGGTCCTGTAGGATATGGCCGCTGCATCGGCGAATCCAAGTTCATCCTTCATGACGACGGCACATGCGTGGAAAGGAAGGTCGGGATCGAGCCCTCGGATGGTGTCGAACAGCTCCTGAGCATCCCACTGCTGCAACCCTATGAACTCGACGGGGCCCTCCGGTCCAGGAATGACCTGGCTCGCGCTGTGCGAAGCCGTCAATCCGAGTAGCAACGCCACCACGATTATCGAAGGAAGGGTCCTCATGGGATTCGCACCTTTCCGGCCAACGCTTTCTTGCTGCCTTCGATTCTGCCATCACCCCGGAATGGGGCAACGACGCTCCAATGCGAAAAACGTACCACAGCCGACATAGCGTAGCCTACCTGCCTCCCTGCGCGGCAAGGCGATCCGAGCGCCGATTCGAGGCGGCAGAACCATCCATTGACCGTCCGGCTGGCTGGCGGACTTCCCGAGTCTGCGAAACGATCCCCCGACATGCTCTGGCGCCACGGGCACGCGGCGGCCTGCGGTCATCCTTCGGAGCCGTTCCCTTCGAGGCGGGCCGGGATCCCCTGGACCGCTTGCCACTTCACCTCACCGCGCCTCGTAAACCGCAAGCTCCACCGGATCCTCCAGTGGATTGTGGATGGCCAGGAGCTGATCGGCGAACGCCGCAATGACCGGCGGAGGATCACTGAGCGCATACCAGTCGCCATCGTGCCTCACAACCAGGATCGTGGGGTCGCCATAGTTCAGCACGCCCTGAACGAACGGAATTGCGAGCAGTTCGGAGCTTGCGACCGGTGGGGCCGCTCCATGGAAGCTGTTGCCCCAGTCGCTCAGGTCCTGCAACGAGCGCAAGGGTTCCTCGGGCGCAGCTGGTGCTACGTAGCCAGGGATGGAAAGCCGGTAGGCCTCGGCCCCCAGCGTTTCGGCGGTCAGGGGGACGGCCCACAGACTGTCCGATATTGTGGACACGGCCCAGGCGGTGTCGTTGGCAACGGCGAAAAGAGCCTGGCGCATGTTGTCCCAAGGGGCTTCGGGATCGGCATCCCTGGGGAGAACCGTCGTTGTGAAGAGTCCCTGCGCCAACGCGGTGCCGTCGTCAGCAAACACGCCCAGAACCGCCCCGGGAGTGCCGAAGCCGCTTCCGGAGAACACGAGCCGACCATCGGGCAACAGGGCGAAGTCCGAGACATACCCGGCTTCAACCTGGATCTCCCGCTCCAGTTCTCCGTCCTCCGTCCAGACTGACACCCGCCCCAGCGCGCCATCGGCGACCAGCATTCGCCCATCGGCGAGGGCCGGATAGCGGGCTGCCATGAACTCCCCCGGGCCCTCGCCGCTTCGCCCCACCGTGGCAAGCCGCGACCCGTCGATGCTGAACAGCTTGGCATTCGCCTCCGAAACGTCGGCGATGGCGAAGTGATTGCCGTCCCACGCAGCGCCTGAAATCCGGACAATGGGTGACTCCGCGCTCTGCTCCGGAGTGATCACGCGAACCAACTGGAACATCTCGTCAAACGGCCGCGCCTCAGGCTCGATAACCCGGCTTGGCGGGCTGGCGTCGCACGCCGCCAGGAGCAAGAGCGGCAACGCCAGCCGCAGTGTGCATTGCAAGTCCCTCATCGACCCACCTCCACCACCCGGTCCACCCCGCGCAGCATCTCCTCCCGGTGCGTGATCAGCACGGTCGTCCGCCCCCTCATGACCTCGCGGTACGCGCCCACCACGTGCGCCTGGGCCTCTGCGTCCAGCGCGCTCGTCGCCTCGTCGAGCACCAGCACGGCCGGATCCGCCAGCAGCGCCCGCGCGATCGCCACGCGTTGCCGCTCCCCCGCCGAGAGCTGCCGGCCGTCCTCGCCGACCACCGTGCCGAGCCCGTCGGGCAGCCGCGCCACAAACTCGCCCAGCCCGGCGCGCTCCACGGCCCGCATCACGTCGGCCTCGCTCGCGTCGGGCCGCGCGTAGCGCACATTCTCCAAGATCGAGGTGTTGAAGACGAATGCGGCCTGGTCGACGAGCGCGATAGTCGCCCGCAACTCCGCCAGGCTGATGTCCCGAACATCCCTTCCGTCCAGCAACACGCGCCCGCGGTCCGGGTCGAGATGGCGGACCATCAGGTCGGCCACCGTCGATTTTCCACACCCCGAAGGACCCGTCAGCGCCACCACCTCGCCCGGCGAGACCTTCAGCCCGAACCCCTCCAGCACCGCGCCACCCCGCCCGTGACCGCACGACACGTCCTCGAAGACGATCTCGCCGCGCACGGGCCCCAGCGCGACGGGATCCGCCGCATCCTCCACCTCCACCGGCTCGTCAAGCAGCTCGTGCACGCGGCGCAGCGACACCCGCGCGGTCGCGATCCCCGTGTACAGTCCCATGAGGCCCTGCACCGGCCCGATCAGCCGCATCTGGTAGGCCATGAACGCGGTGAAGGTGCCCAGCGTGATCACGCCGCCGATCACGCGCGACCCGCCGTAGAGGAACACGACCGCGGTGCTGGCCGACAGCAGCAGCCCCGGCAGGCCGCCCGCCAGGTAGCGCAGCCGCTGCATCTTCATCAGCGAGTCCACGAACGAGTCGTTCCGCCTCCGGAAACGCGCGGCCTCGCGTTCGGCGGCGTTCGAGGCGGCGATCAGGCGCACGCCGCGCAGGGTCTCGATCAGGAAGGTGCCGATGTCGGCGCTGCGCTCGCGCATGACGCGGACGCGCACCTCGAGGCGCCGCCGGTAGCGCACGAGGGCCCAGATCGCCGGCGGCAGCAGCACGGCAGCGGCCAGAAACAGCCGCCAGTCGAGCCACAGCAGCATGCCCACCGTCCCCACCAGGAACGCCACGTTCCCCACCCACGCCAGTGCCGTGTCCGCGAGCACCCGCTGGATCTCGCCGACGTCGTTGTTGATCCGCGACATGATGTCGCCGAGCGGCGTGCGCGCGAAGAAGCGGGGCGACAGCCGCTGCAGGTGCCGGTACACGGTCAGCCGCATGTCGAAGAGGATCTCCGCCGACACCTTCGTGTAGCGCAGCCCGCTCGCCACGTTCAGCCCGAAGCTGGCTGCGGTGACCGCCAGAAAGAGGGCGACAACGCGCACTAGAGCGTCTAGATCCCCGCCCAGGAGCGCGTCGTCGACCAGGGTGCGCGTCAGGTAGGGTATGTAGAGCGCCAGCGCGGTCCCGGCCAGGTTGAGTCCGAGAATGACCGCGAGGCGACCCTTGTACGGAACGACGTAGGCGAGGCCTCGGCGGAGTTCGGCGTCCAGCAACGCCATCAGCGCGCCCCCGGAACGGGCCCCCTCCGCCAGCCCCTGGAGGCGTCAATCATCCGGCCGCAGCACGACGCACCCGACCCGAGTGATCCGCTCGTAGTGGGAATCGCACGTCAACACGACACTGGACGTGCGAGCGGCGCAGGCCGCGATCCAGATGTCGTTGGTCGGTAGCGGATTGCCGATCCTCCTGAGTCCAGCCACCAGTTGCCCGTATTCACGCGCCACTTCGTCATCGACCGGAATGGTCTCGACAACCGGGTGAGCCAGAAAGTCTCTCAGGCGTGCCGCGTCGCGCTGGTGCCTGGCGGCCAGCGAGAACCCCGTGTAGAGCTCTCCCAGCGCAATCGTCGGGAAACCGATCCACCCTGCGCCGTCGATCGCGTCGACGGCGGCCCGGTCGTCACGGAGAAACTGGATGTAAGCCGACGTGTCGAGGCAGTAGCGACTCACTTCCACATCTCGGGATCAATGTCCCCGAACGGAGCGAGCAGGCAGTCGAACTCCCGGGCTCGCTCATCGCTCCATTGGCCTGCAAGTCGGCGCAAACCGTTCGAGCGCCGTTCCCCGACCCCAAGGCTCTGTTTGAGCAGGTCGATCGCCGTTCGATTCAGGGAAAGCCCGCGCCGCTTTTTCTCCCGGTCAAGAGCCTCCGCGAGATCCGACGGAACGTTGCGAAGCGTGATTGCTTTCATCGAATGACTCCAAGTGATGCTATGACATGACATCATTCTATGACGCCACTCTCGGCAGCGTCAAGATCCAGCGGGAAGAAATACAGAGAAGGACTCGGTTCCCTCAGCCGCCCGCCCGCCCCGTCCCCTCCGGGATCATCACGAAGCTCGTCATGTCGGCGTCGAAGGTCACGGTCCGGATGAACTCGTAGCTGTCGGCGTCGTAGACGTCGATCGTGGCGCCGGCGTTGTAGATGTACAGCAGTTCGCCGTTGGAGCTGACCTCCAGGCCCATGCGGGGACGGCCCGCAAAGCGTTGGCGGTTCTCCACCCGCCGGCCCTCCAGGTCGAAGGTCCAGAACTCGTAGTTGCCGATCTGCTGCACCAGGCCGTAGCCCTTGTTGCCACCGGGCGCCAGGCGGAAGCTCACGGGCTGGCTCGGCCCCAGCGTGAAGAAGTCGACGTCCCGCTCCGCCAGGTTGACCCGCGCGATGCCCATCATGCGGCGGTTCTGCACGGGGTCGGTGAAGTTGAAGAGGCCGGTGTGAAAGCCCGTTTCATCGTGGAGACTGGTGGGGAACCCGAAGCTGAAGCGGCCGAGCCCCTCTTCGAGCGGACGCGACAGATCCCAGCGGTCCACCTCCGTGAAGCCCTCGGTCTCGAGGACGATGATGCTGCCCCGGCTGAAGAAGTACAGGTACTCCCCTTCGGGCGAGAACATCAGGCGCGCCCGCCGGCCGCCCTCGCCCTCCGGCCAGGGAATCGTGTCGGTGACCTGCTTGTCCTCCAGGTCGTACTTGAGCAGCACCGCCTCGTCGATCTCCCAGCGGTCGATGCGCTTCGTGTACCGCATGGTGTTGAGGATTACGAATTCCTCCGCGGGGTCGACCTCCAGTCCCCAGATCCGCACCGTCCGATTCCCGCGGCTGAGCGTGAAGCTGTCGATCGACTCGCGGGTGGCCACGTCGAAGATCTCGATCTCCTCGAATTCGGCGTCGCGGACGTAGATGCGCTCGTGATTGGCCGACAGGGTCAGCCCGATCGGGATCCCGATCGACGTCGGTATCTCGTCGACGATCTCGAGCGTGCTCTCGTCGATGATCTTGATCGAATTGTCGTACGCCGCCATGTAGATGACGCCGTCGCCGCCGCTCTGGGCGTGTGCGGAGTCGGCCGCGCCCGAGAGGGCCAGCAGCCCGGCCGTCAGAAGTGCCGCGGTGCGCATCACGGGAAGATCAGGTCGATCTTGCGCCAGTCCTTCTGTGCCGCTGCGCATTTGCCGGTCCAGTCGGGCGCGTGGTTGAGCTGGTCGGGCACGTGGGCCGGCCAGAAGCAGGCCAGGTGACAGTCGAAGAGGTCGCGTTCCACCGGCTGGCAGAGTCCGGCGGTGCCGCCTGTCGAGTCCACTTCCCACCCCGGCGCGAACACCAGCGAGCACCCCAGCGGGATGTGCGGCCCCTGGCGGCTTTCCAGACCCACGACGTCCAGGTCGCCGGGGTCCGCGGGCTGGGCCGAGGGCGTCGGGGCAGCGCCCGCCGATCCGTCGACCGCCGCCGATCCGCCCGGCGCCCCCACATGCTCCTGGATCCGCCGCGCCTTCTGATTGATGGCTTTCAGGTGGTCCACGTTACCGCCTCCTTGCTCACCGGCGATCGCCGATCATGATTCGAATTGCTCCAGGTACCCCGGGTTCCTGACCGCGATCTCGCCGTAGACCTCCAGGCAGGTGTTGGTCCAGCTCCGGATCCAGTCGCAGTAGTGCAGGTTCGCCACGCCGGTGTCGCCGTAGCGGACGTGCGCCTCGTGATAGCAGCCGCCGGCGCACAGCGGCCGCGCCCAGCAGGTGCTGCAGTCGGTCTTGTTGGCCACGTGATGGTGTCCGAGGAACTCGAACTGGCGCTTGCGGTCCAGTCCGGTGTCCACGGACCCGATGCTGTGGTCGTCGGAGCCCGCAAACCGGTGGCAGAGCGCGACTTCGCCGTCGGTCGCCACGCCCATCAGCCCCAGCCCGGCCCCGCAGGGGAACGCCTTGCTCACACCCTTGTGGATCTCTTCGATCGTGTCCTTGACGTTCGAGAAGCCGTGGTGCCGGTCCTCGACCGCGAACTCGAGGAACTCCTGCGCCAGCTCCTCGAACTGGCCCAGCATGCGGTCGAAGCCGGCGTCCTCGATCGCGTAGCCGCGTCCGTCGGCGGTCGTCACAGGCGCGAACCCGACCTCCCAGAACCCGATTTCGTTGCGCAGGTGGTGGAAGATCCGCGGCACGTCGAGGGTCTGGCGGGTGAGCGTCACGCGGGCCCCGATGGGACGGGTGCGGTGGCGCTCCAGCAGGCGCTTGATCTTCGGCATCGCGTAGTCGTAGCTGCCCATGCCGTTCTTGAAGACGCGGAACTTGTTCTGCATCTCCTTGGGCCCGTCGATGCTGACCGTCACGCCGATCCGGTTGTCGGCCAGCCAGTCGATGACTTCGTCGCGGAGCAGCGTGCCGTTGGTGGTCAGCGAGAAGTCGACATCCTTCCCCAACTCGCGGGCCCGCTCACGCGCGTAGGCCGCCGTCTTCTTCAGCACCTTGAAGTTGAGCAGCGTCTCGCCACCGAAGAAGGTGAGGTGCGCGACCGGCAGATCGCCCGACTGCTCGAACATGAAGTCGACGCTCTTCCGCGCGGTCTCCTCGCTCATGTAGTTGGGCGCCGGGTCGCACGTGGTGTCGACGATCTTGTCCTCGCCGTACTCGTAGCAGTACGTGCACGCCAGGTTGCACTTGTTGGTGACGTTGAGGACCATCGTGGTGAGCGGGAAGTCCGCCTGGGGCAGCACCCGCGGGAAGGTCTCCTTCGGCGCATTGGTTAGGCCGATGGCCTGCACGCGCACCAGCTCGCCGAGGCTCCTGCGCACGGTGGCCTCGCCGAAGCGGGGGGCCAGCGCGCCGACCATGGCGTCCTGGCTGGCGGCGCCCGCGTCTAGGGACTGCAGGACCGCGAGCGAGGGCTCGTCCAGGTGGAAGACCGCAGCCGACGGAACCAGGTACAGGAAGGTCTCGCCGCCCGCCTCGAAGGGGTGGAACTCGCGCTGTGCGAGGAAGACGGGGTCGGTGGCGGTCGCTGTCGTGGCGCCCGTGGCAGCCGTCGCGCCTGTGCTCATCGTTCGTTCCCCATGTCCGAAGTCCTCCTCGGCCCGGCCGGCAACTCCTGCACCCGCCACGGCTCCCACCGCATGTAGAGCGGCACGGTCACGATCAGGTGGGCCCGTCCGCGCACCGCTTCGCCGTCCGGACCGCTCCAGGTCGCCACCACCCAGACATCGCCGACGTTGTTGCGCAGGCCGTCACGGTCGGGGTTGGGGCCGTCGAGCGCCGGCCGGAAGAGGCCGTCCGCGTCCAGCACGCCGACATACTCGATGTCGTCGTCGTCGAAGATCGCGGAGTACTCCTCCATCGACCACTCGACGTCGACGAAGCCGAGGTCGAGGTCGTCGTCCGTCTCCGGCTTGCCGTCCGGGCCGTCGCTGAAGGCGGTGGCCTCGAACTGCGCGAAGCCCTTCGGAAACGCGCCGCCGCCCAGCCGCGCCATGCCCGCTTCGGGCGTGACCAGGATCCGGTCGACGGTCTCGTAGACGGTCAGCCGGCCGGGCACGGGCCGTCCCGCCAGGAACACGTCGCGCGCGCCGGCGGCGGCATCGTCGCTCGCGGTGACCTCGGCGGCCAGCACGTCGGAATCGCTGCGGGTCACGCTGATGACCTCCACGCCGGGCCCCAGGTCCAGGTCAGCCGTACCCAGGCCGGTGGGCAGGTTCACGCCGTGCACGGTGACGGTTCCGCTGGTGCCCGAGCGCAGGGCGACGGGGTGCAGGCCGAGCATCACCGGGCCGTCCGCGCGCATGAGCGTCACGTCGGGTCCGAATTCATCGTAGTCGCCCGCGAACCAGCGCCCGTTGATCTCGTTCCAGCCGCGCTCGACCATCATCACCTCACGCAGCGTGCTCGTCGCATCCGTGCCCTCGAAGGAGCGCCCGCGCCACTGGTAGCCCGTGTAGACGATCGCCCGGCCGTCGCGCTCGACCTCCTCGCCGGACCGCGCGTAGGCGTACCGGATGCGGGTGGTGAAGTCGGCCGCGTCGGCCGCTTCCGAGATCTCCACCGTGCCGAAGATCGGCCCGCGGCCGGGGTCGTGCCCCTTGAGCGCCCAGGTGCCTGCGATGCGCGGCGGCCGCATCGTCGCCGACCACGAGGTCCACTCGGCGGTCGTCAGCGGGAACTTGCCCGACAGTTCGGCGACGGCCTTGTCCATGGGATGGCGGGTATCGGTCGCACCCGGAGCGGGCGGCCCGAAGCGCCGGAATCCCTGCGTATCGGAAAGCGGGTAGTAGCCCCGGTGCATCGCCATGAGGAGATCCCACTCCTCCTTCGTCCTGCGCTGGATCACGACCCGTCCCATCGAGTGACAGCTGCTGCACACCCGATCGATGTCCTCATCCCCTTCGTGCGACTCCTCGTACGACCAGTCGATCAGCCGGCGCTCCACCTCGAAGCGGCCCGGCCGCAACTCCTCGGGGGCGAGTCCATGGCTGTCCGAGAGGTAGCGGACGATGTCGCGCGCCGTTTCGGCGTCCAGTTCCGCGTCGTTCAGCGTGACCATGCGCCGGATCGACTGCTGCCAGCCCTCGGGCGACTTCCGCATGTACGACACCCGCGTCATCATGCCGTCGTCGTCGACCGCGTGGCAGCGGTCGCAGCTGGCGATCACGAGCTGGTCGGTGACCGGGATGCCGGTGCTGGCCGTGTCGGCACCGGGCTGCTGGGCGGAAGCGGCCGGCGAAAAAGCCAGGGAAAGGAGCACCGCCGTCGGCACCGCCGACGTCAGCGCCACTGGCAGCGAGAGGGGTCTCATGCGTCCCCGGGCGGGCCTCCCGCCGCTCCCTGTCCTACCTCTCCCTGGGCTCATCGCTGCCGCGTCCTCCCGCTTCAAGGTTGATGCCTGGCCCTCGCGCCCGTGGGCGACCTCAACGATAGGAAACAGGCCGACACGGCGCAAAGTAGCTCCGGCTGGCGCCTCCCCTAATCGCGGCTGGCGTTGGGTGTGACGGTCGCGTCAACGACCAGCGTCATCGGCGACCCGCGTCGCGATGGCGGAGAATGGCCGCCGCCGACAGTCTCGTTCCAATCAACGCCTTGCGCTTCTCGATGCGCGCGAGCACGTCGGCGTCATCCGTCCGGCTGGCGAGCTCGATCAACGCCGTCTTCAGGTAGGACTGGAGGGAGTGTCCGTTGGCCGCAGCTCGCGATGCGAGTTCACGGCAGACTGCCTCGGGAACATCCCGGATCGTGATGGATTTCACCGGTCGAGGGCTCCACGTCCCGGCAGCAGCACCCCGTCCGCAATCAGCAGCGCCACCACCCCGATGAAGTTGGCCAGGTCGACCGGCGGCAAATCCTCTCGCGCCGCCCACTCGGAATAGGTCTCGTAGAGGGCGCCGGGGTTCGGGGAGCCGGTGGCCAGGTGGACGACCCGCAGCAGGTCGACGTCGCGGAAGTATCGCACGCCGCCCGGGAAGCGCGGAGTGACGAGCGCGGGGGCCAGCCGGATCCGGTTGCCGATCACCAGCGGGCGGTCGGCGGTGTCGCGGGTTCCCAGGCGCAATCGTCCCGAGCCCAGACGGAGTGCGTGGAAGGCCGCCCGCACTTCGGGGTCGTCCCGCAGCGCCTCGGCGTCGGGTCCGTCGGGGGCATTGGCTTGTGCAACGGCTTCGGACCGGTCGGCGAGCCAGCGTGCCCGCCGTTCCCAGAAGCCGTGGGGTGGCCCGGCGCCCTCCGCGCCTGTAGCCTCCGCCCGCGCGCCCTCCGCACCCGCAGCCTCTGCGCCCTCTGCGCCCTCTGCGCCCTCCGCGCCCGCGCCCCCTGCGCCCGCCACCTCCGCCGCGAGACCGTCCCGCAGAGAGCGGTACATCGCGCGTTCCCGGTCGCCGTAGAAACCGGCCGCGGCTTCCGCAAGCTCGGGCGTGTCCATGGCTGTATGGACCGTGACGGACGCGAGCCACGCCGAGGCCAGCACCTTCTTCACTCCAAACGAAGACATCGGATCGGCGAAAGACGCGGCGTCTCCCACGAGCAGCGCCCGGCCCAACGCGAACTCGGACGACGTGTACATCGACGCGGTCAGCGCCCAGGCGTCGGCGACGGGCGCGGCGGTGGTTGTTATGGAGCGCATGAGGGCGGTGTGCTCGATCTCGGCCTCGAAGGCTGTCGAGAGGTCGGCGGCCCCCTCCATGACGGCGTGGAGTTCAGGATCGAGCATGACCGCGACGTGACGCTCGTGTGCCGAGGTGGGAACGGACCAGGCCCAGCCGCGGGCGAAGCTCTCCACGAGGGCGTGGTGGCTGTCGACGTTGGGCCACCCGTCCTCGCTGCGATACCGGCGCACGACCGCGAGCGTGGGCGCCGCGGCCTCGAGGATCCGGTAGCGGCGCGCGAGCACCCCCGCCCTGCCCGTGCAGTCCAGCACCCATTGCGGCTCGATCTCGGCGCGTCGGGCGTCCTGGAGCACGACCTCGACCCGCCACCCCTCCCCGTCGCCGGCCCGCTGCGGCAGCCTGGCCACCCCCCGCACGATGGTCGCTCCGGCCTCCTCCGCCGCCTCACGCAGGAGCCGGTCGAACCGGGACCGCAGGATGTGGAACCCGGTGGCGTCCCCCGCGAAATCGTCACGGCGGCCCTCGCCGCCCCACAGCGCAGTGTTCCCGGTATTGGCGTGGAAACCGCCCGCCTCCACCACCCCGAGCAGGCCCGTCGCGGCGAGCACCTTGCGCGTGCTGGGGGGCAGGGACTCGCCGAGGGACTGGTCGCCCCCGGCTGTGGCGCGCTCGACCACCATCACGTCGTGGCCCCAGGTCGCCAGCAGTCTTGCTGCCGCCGCGCCCGCGGGACCACCGCCGAGGATGAGGACGTGTGGGTTCGTGTTCATGCTCTAATGTGTCGACATCTGCCGAAGGAGTGCGACGGCGCGGGAGGCCGCGCTCGGGAGCCCCGCGTTTCCAAGCTTGACACCGCCACATCCATCTGACTAGTCATGTAACTAGTCTGATAGTGCGTCAAACCGGAGGTGCCCCATGCCCAGAGTATGGCAGGTCCAGGAAGCCAAGGCCCGCTTCAGCGAAATGCTCGAGTCGAGCGCATCGGACGGACCGCAGGTCGTGACGAAGCGTGGCGTGGAGGCTGCCGTGCTCATCTCTATCGACGAGTGGCGTCGACTCAGGCGGCTCGCCAGACCGGATCTCAAGAAACTGCTGCTGGCTCCGGTGGCGAGGACCGAGGAGCTGGTGCCGCCCCGGACCGTGCATCGGCACCGGGAACCGCCACCGCTGTAGCAGGATCATGTATCTCCTCGACACCAACGTCGTGTCCGAGCTTCGCCGTCCGCGGCCCGCTCCTTCGGTGCTGCGGTGGCTCGGCGACGTGCCGTCCGATCAGCTCTTCCTGTCGGCCGTTACCGTGGGAGAAATCCAGGCCGGAATCGAGAACGTGCGAGAGCGGGATCCCGACCAGGCCGGCGTGTTGGAGGCCTGGCTGGAGGCCGTGGTCAACTCCTACGGCGTGCTGCTGATGGATGCGGCGGCGTTCAGGGAATGGGCGCGCCTGAAGCGGCGGAGGGCGTCGGTCGATGCGGAGCGGGGGATGATCGCGGCCACGGCCGTGGTCCACCGACTGACGCTCGTGACCCGGAACGTCCGCTACTTTCGCCGGCTGGGGGTCCCGCACCTGAATCCCTTCGAAGTGTAAGGGGCGACAAGGACCCGATTCTATTCGGAAACTCCACGAACCTCATACGGAATCCCCGCCCCCCGCGCCGGCCAGTGGCGCCGCAGGTACCAAACCAGCACGGGAAGGGTCACGACCGCGATGCCGAGGCCTGGAAGCACCATGGCTTCGATCTCCTGGAGTTCGGCGGCGAGGTCCAAGGGCGCCTCTACAGGGTCAACGGACTCGAACACGGTTGCCACCACGTTGGTCGCCATGTGGAGTGCGATCGGGACGATCAGCGTCCGCGTCTGGAGGTACAGCAGACCGGCGACAAGGCCGAAGATCGTCGCCCCGATCGGGTCCACCGGGTGGAGCGCCCCGAAGAGGATCGACGACGCGACGATCCCGGTCCTGATTCCCCACTTCACCGCCCACCGGTTCATCAGGATGCCCCGGAAGATCAACTCTTCCACGACCGGGGCAAGCACCACCGCGATGAGCGTCCACACGACTCCGGAAGCGATCGATTCGTCGGGCGTCAGCGCCCAGGGTTCCAGCAGTCCTGCCAACGCCTCGGGTGCGATGCGCGAGAGTCCGTAAGCCGTGACGTACCACGATCCGATTGAAAAGAGGCCTGTTACGACGAGAAGGCCCAATACGGGGAGCCAGTTGTATCCGGCGGGCACACGGCCGACGAGGCGCCGGATCCCGGTGCCCGATCTGCGGCACGCCCACCAGATCCACAGTGCGAAGGATCCGTAGAGTACCATCCCGGCCGCGGCTTCGTCCGTTGCGGGGTCTTCCGGATCGATCGGCGTCACGCTGGCGACGATTAGGAAGACCAAGTACAGACCGATCATTCCCAGGATCGTGAACGGGATGAGCGTTCGGGTGCGAAGTGTCTCGAAAGGGTTGTCGGGTTTTTCGGTTTTCTCGGTCACGGTGGACCTCTGTGGCGTGGGCCGACAGGGCAGCGGGTTGCCGTAACCTACTTGAGCCGTCCGCCAATTCGCTTTAGCTTACCTGCCCCTCGCCTCCGGCGTAATGCAGGACTCGCTGGACGCGGGCACAGACGCCCCCATCGTCTAGTGGACTAGGATACCTGGTTCTCAGCCAGGAGACCGGGGTTCGATTCCCCGTGGGGGTACTCAAGGTCGCTTAGCTCAGTCGGTAGAGCACTACGCTCACATCGTAGGGGTCGCTGGTTCGAGTCCAGCAGCGACCACTTCTTCTCGCCCGCTTCATCGCCCCCAGGCTGGCCAGGCACGCGCCGGCGCGCCCCGCAATCTCCGTCTTGAGCTTCTCGATGATCGGGTGATCCAGTCCTTCCGACCGGGCGGCCGCCACGACATCGGCAAACCGGTCGGGCGTCTCGGCGGCCACGGATTCGCAGATTTCGAGGACCTCTTCCGGCGGCAGCCCCACCTCGCCGGCGAACCGGGCCCAATGCCTCACCTGGATGTATCCGAGCCGCGACTCCCCGCCGACTTTCATGGCAAGTTTGAGCCTCGGCGCGTAGCGGCCGGGATAGGGGAGGGCGCTGGCAAGGTCGTAGAGTGGCGCGAGCCGGGCCCGCCTTGGCTCTCGTATTTGTTGAAGGGGCTTCGCGTCAGCGTCTGGCAAAGGTCTTCCTGATGCAGCCGCACGAGGCGTCCTGCGGCGCGGATCCGGTCATACCTCTCGACGACGATGGCAGTCTCCTGCCCGAAGCGGCTCACAACGGATCGCGCGGCGGGAATGCCCAGGGCTGCTGCCAGAGCCAGACACAGGTGCTCGTTCTCACAGTGCCCCGGGAAGCCGGGGATCGGTGGTTTCAGGATGTGGGTTGTGGGTATCGCACCCCGTGGAATGCCCCAGCGTCCGTCTTCCAGGAGCAGCGCCGTCTTGGACTGCGCCCCGGCCAGGGTGAACTGCCCCTCGTCACCGTCGAGCCGCCAAGCGCTGTCGTCGTGCCGCAGAGTACGCAGCCGTGCCTCGACCTTGGCAGCCGTCAGCCAGACGACTTGCCGCCCCTCCGGAACCTGTACGCCGTCGACGCGCTCTGGCCGCACCAGTTGGACCGCCCCAGTGCAGTCCTCCCCAGTCGCCCTGAGCAGCGAAAAGGCGTTGCTGGCCGACGCCTGGAACGTACGAGCCCACCGTGCCAGTACGTTTTCGTTGTCCGGAAGAAGACCCCGGAGCCATGGCTCGATCTGGTCATGACCGTGCTGCGGAGCCCCAATCGGCATCGAAAGCGACAGTGGATACGCATGCTCGCTCGCTAGCCAGCCAGCGTCGTACACGAACGCAAGCTGCCCTCGCCTGTCACGTTGCACCTCGCCGACAACTCGCCCATTGGCCAGTGCAACCAAGCGGTCGGTCACGGCGATGTGCGCCGATGGGCATCCAGAACCGCCTGGAGGTCGATGACCTCGATCGGATCCTCCGATTCGCGGACCTCGGGGATGCCTTCGCCGTGCATGCTCAGCGAGAGGTCCAAAGCAGCCAGCGTCTGAAGCACCTTCCCAAGCTCAGCCCGCGGCTTGCCCGCTTCGATCGCCACGATCGAGCGGGACGCTCCTTCGCCAGCGACGAGGGGGCCGCCACTTGCGCCGTCACCAAAACCAACTAGTCTTAGTCTAGTCTGTTTCTAGTCGCGCCAAAACGTTCCAGCTGAAACGCGTTCCATGTCCCATATCGGAGCCTTCGAAGCCAAGACGCACCTCCCCCGTCTCCTGCGGCGGGTGGAGGCCGGGGAGCGGTTTGTCATCACCAGACACAATCGGCCTGTCGCGGAGCTGATACCCTTTCAAGCGCGCGACACGACCAGGATACGCGCCGCAATCGAAGATCTGAAGGCCTTCCAGAAGACCCATAGCTTGGGCGGCCTCTCGATTCGCGACATGATCGAAGAGGGCCGCAGACGCTGACGACGTTCGTGCTCGATTGTTCGGTGACCATGGCGTGGGTGTTCGGAGACGAGGCCACGCATGAGACCGAGCGGCTGCGTGAATCCCTGATCGGCGGCAGGGCGTTCGTTCCCGCCATCTGGCCGATTGAAGTGGGGAACGTGCTCCGGGTCGCTACCAGCCGAGGCCGGATCGCGAGGAGCGAATGGACGAGAATCCGAAACAGCCTCGCGGCTCTACCGGTGGAGATCGAGGCAGTTTCTGCCGGCCGGGTCTGGGAAGCCGTACTCACACTCGCCGACGACCAAGGGCTATCCGTCTACGATGCCATGTACCTGGAGTTGGCCATCCGCATGCAACTGCCGCTCGCGACGCTCGACCGCAGGCTGGCCGCGGCCGGCATAGCAGCGGGGATTGAGGTGCCGACGCTCTGCGGGTGAAGACGTTGTGCCTGGCGTGACTTCCTAAGCCAGCACCGGCATCCTGGGCGCGCCAGCACCCGCCCGCTCCACCCTCACCCCCGGCTCCCACGCCGCCACCCTGCCCGCCACCGCCGACGCGGCCACCGAGTAGGGCGACACCAGGTACAGCTGGCCCGGCCCGCTGCGGCCCGGGAAGTTGCGGTTCTGGGACGACACCGACACCTGCTCGGCCGTGCGGGTGACGCCCGGCCCGGCGGCGATGCACGCGCCGCACCCCGGCTCGATGAACTCGGCACCGATCTCACGGAACAGGTCCAGGTACCCCTGCTCGCGCGCGTACTCCCGCACGTCGGTCGAGCCGCACTGGATGTAGCAACTGACGTCGGGGTGGACGCCGAGTCCCCAGCGGTCGCGGGCCTCGCGGAAGACCCGGGCGTACATGTCCATGTCTTCCTTCTTGCCGGCCGTGCACGATCCGGCGTACGCGATCTCGATTGGGACGGGGTCGGCCAGCTCGTCGATGTAGAGGCCGTTTCCGGGATCGCCGGGGAGCGCGACCATGGGACGCAGCCGCGTCGCGTCGATCTCGATGACGTTTACGTATTCCGCGCCGGGGTCGCTGTGCACGCCGTCGACCAGCGCACGGGCCCGGGACATGTCCATGCCTCGTTCCCGCACGAGGAACTCGACCGTTCGCTCGTCTGCCGCAACGAGGCCAGTGAACGCGCCCACTTCGGCGGCCATGTTGGTCATGGTCGCTCTTTCATCCACGGAAAGCCCTTCCACCACCGGGCCCGCGTACTCGATGATCTGGCCGATCGCGTGGCCGTCGCGCACGTAAGGGTGGCGCAGGATCTCGAGCATGAGGTCCTTGGCGGTCGCGTTGGCGGGCAGCGAGCCGTTCACCACGACCTTGAACGACGGAGGGATGCGCGCGCGCACGTCCTTCGTGATCCACGAATTGAAGATCGCCGTGGTGCCGACGCCGAAGGCCAGCGCGCCGACCGCGCCCGCGTGGGGCGTGTGGGAATCGGTGCCGATGATGAGCATGCCCGGCTCGGCGTAGTCCTCCAGGATCTTGGAGTGGCAGATGGCCTCTGAGCCCATTGCGTGGCCCTGCTGTTCGCCGTATAGGCGGATGCCCTGCTTCTCGGAGAACTCGCGCTGCTTGACCTCGAGCTGGTTGGCGACTTCGAGGAGGCCCTGCTCGATCCGCTCCTGGCTCATGACCTTGTGCAGGAAGGTGAGGTGGTCGCGGAAGAAGAGGATCGAGTCGGCGTCGAGGACCCTCGCGTCGGCGCCCAGCTTCTGTTCGAAGAAGATGGCGGCCATCGGGGTCACGTACTCGTGCGAGAAGCGGATGTCGGCGCGGAAGAAGCCCGCTTCGCCCGGTTCGGTCCAGTCGGTTCCGATGCGCCCTTCGGCCGCGTCGACGACCCATTTGCTGGCGAAGATCTTCTCGCCGAGGGTCATGGGGCGGGGCCCCGCGTCGCCTGCGGGAGGGTCGGCCTGCGCGCGCGGCGCCGGGAGCGTCACCTGGCCTCCCAGGCGGGCCATGTTGAATTCGAACAGGCCACCATACTCGATGATCTGCCGGGTGATGTCGTCGGTCCCGGCGGTGAACTCGCTCAGCGGGATCGGCTCGCCGGAGCGGATGCGGTCGATGAGGCCGAAGTCCGTCGTGGTGAGGATCCCCAGGTTCTGGCAGTTCTCGTTGTAGATGCGCTCGATGCTCTCGCTGACGACGACCTTGATGCCGGCCATGAGTTCGGCGTAGGGGCTCTGCTCGCGGCTCGATCCCTTGCCGCGGCGCTTGCCGGCGACGGAGCAGATGAAGCCGGCGTCCCTGACGGTGCCGCGCTCGATGGGGGCTTCGGTGCCGCCGGAGCGGGCATGGCCGTCGCCGCCGGGGCGGGCGGGGCCGTCGCCAGCGGGGCGGGCGCGGCCGTCGCCGCCGGGGCCCCCACTCCTGACCTCCAGGCCCAGGTAGGGGAATTCGCCCAGCGTCTCGTCGTAGAAGAAGCAGATGTAGGCGGGGGTGATCTCGTCGGTGCTGATCTGGTCGCGGAGGTTCGCCTTGAGGTCGGGCGTGAGGTCGAGGTCCAGCCCGTCGTGGAGCTGGCGGCGGATCAGGTCGGCGTCGTCCGCCAGGAAGAGGATGCGCCCGCCGAAGGAGATCTCCGGCGGGCGTTTGAGAGCTGTTGGGGCGGTAGGGCACATTCTTCGGGTGTCGAGTCGGTACGGGTGTGGGCTGTCCAGGAAGATACCACCGCAGGCGACCGGCCAGCGGTGTTGCGACCGCGCTTGCATGCTGCTATCCGCGCAATGTAGTGACGAACCGGAGGGTGGGGCAAGCGGAGAGTTGACATTGTCAGATCGCTGCGTACATTGTCTGACATATTCTGCTGGACTTACTCGGAGAAACTGATGACCATGAATACCGCGCGTCCCAGCGATCATGAGATCGGCCAGCGGCTCCGCATCGCCCGGAAGACGGCGCAACTCACCCAGGCCGAAGCGGCCGCGGCGATCGACGTCGCGCGCACCACGCTTATCGCCATTGAACAGGGGAAGCGGCGAGTCCGCACCCAGGAGCTGCAGGCGCTTGCGATCCGTTACGGCACCTCGGCAAACGCGATCCTGCGACGGGAGGCGGTCCACCTCAGTCTCGTGCCTCAGTTCCGAAGTCTGGCGCGCTGCTCGGACGACGGCACCGAGGAGGCGGCCCAGCTGTTAACCGGTCTCGTCAGCGCTGAGGTGGAGCTTGAGAACGCCTTAGGCGTCGCGCGGTACCGGAATTTTCCTCGAGCCAGACCCATTCTGCCCGGCGATGTCGGGGCCCAGGCGGAACAGGACGCCCAGGAGTTGCGCGTGTGGCTCGGGCTGGGAGCCGGCCCTGTCAGGGACATCGTGTCCGTAATGGAACTGGACCTCGGCATTCGCGTGCATGTGCGGCGTCTCGACAGCCGCATCTCGGGACTGTTTGCCTACGACGACGACGTTGGTGCTTGCGTGCTCCTGAACGCCAGTCACCCCGTGGCCCGGCGGAACTATACCGCCGCCCATGAGCTCGGGCACTTTACCTCAACCCGGCGAGAGCCCGGCGTGCTTCGGTCCGACGAGAGTCCCCGCTCGCGTGAAGAGCGGTACGCGGATTTCTTCGCGCGCTCCCTGCTGACTCCGGCGAGGGCCGTGAAGCAGCGTTTTGACGAGCTGACCGCCGGTCATTCGCATCTGACGCGCCGTCATGTGATCCTCCTTGCCGACCGTTTCGCCGTCTCGCGCGAAATGATGGTGCGCCGTCTCGAGGAGCTAGGCCTGGCCCGAACCGGCACCTGGGACTGGTTTCAGTCAAACGGGGGCATCACCAACCGGCAAGCGGACCAAGTGCTGGGGACCTCACACCACCCGGCCGCCGACACTTCCGATGAGGACCATGTCCCGAGAAGGCTGGGGTTGCTGGTGCGCGAGGCATGGAAACGCGGCTACTACAGCGAGGGGCAGCTCGCCCGATTGCTCAGGCTCCATCGGCTTGAAGTGCGTGAGCTCCTTGACGGAGTGGAGACCGAGAGATGCGAGGCGGATGAAGTCGTCAAGCTTCCCCGGTGAACCGGACGTCCCGGTCGTGACCGATGCCAGTGTGATCATCAACCTCAACGCAACGCGGACGGCGGCCGCCATCATCGATTGTTTCCCGAACCGCTTCCTGGTGACGGACACCGTTCGCCGGGAGCTGTTGACGGGGGGACCCCGTGGACATGGATCCTGGGAGGGACTCGAGGCGCTGGTCCACGATGGTTCGATTGGGCTGGTGGAACTGGAGCCGGACGACGGCCCCGTCTATCGGTCGCTGGTCGAAGGTGGATTCAAGGAGACCCTGGACGACGGCGAGGCCGCGACGATCGCCTACGCCGTCGGGCAAGGTGCCGTCGCGCTGATCGACGAACGCAAGGCAAGAAGGATCTGCGCCGACCGCTTCCCGACGCTTCGGCCAGCATCAACGGTCGATGTCCTTTGCCACGACTTGGTGAAATGGCAGCTTGGGGAAACCGGCCAAGACGACGCGATCTTCCTCGCGTTGCGCGATGCGAGAATGCAGGTCGTGCCTCGCAGCAGGCTGCGGGAAGTGGTCGAGCGAATCGGCACCGATAGGGCGGCCGCGTGCCCGAGCCTGCCTCGTTGGGCACGCACTATGCGGAGCGGCTGACCTAAGGCATGTCCAGCAAATCGTGTCGACCTAACTGAAGTCCACCCCGCGGATCACGAAGAAGATGATCACGGCAACGGCGATCGGAGCCACCCAGCGGATGAAGAAGCGCCACGCGCCGTAGTGGAACCACCCGGGCTCAGTGCCGTCCATCAGCTCGCTCATCGTGTCCTTGCGGGTCATGAACCAGCCGGCCGCCAGCGTGATGAAGAATCCGCCCGTCGGGAGCATCCAGTTGGACACAAAGTGGTCGGCGGTCGAGAACCAGCCGGCCTTGTCGTCGAAGATCTCCATCGTGGACAGGATGGGCGTTCCCGTGAACGAGAGGGCGGCGAAGATGGTGAACACGAAGATCGCCGCGCCCGCGCCGATCGTCGCCTTGTGGCGCGTCAGACCGCGCTGGTCGATCAGGTAGGCCGACACCACCTCGAGGAGCGAGATCGTCGAGGTCAGTGCGGCCAGCGCCACCAGCACGTAGAAGAGCGGCCCCAGCACCACGCCGAAGGGCACCTCGGTGTAGAACAGCTCCGGCAGCGAGATGAAGAGCATGCCGACCGTGGAGCCGCCCACCTCGTCGCGCATGCCGGCGACCGAGAAGATCACCGAGAACATGATCACGGTGGCGACCAGGGCGATAATGGTGTCGAGCGCCACGATCGCCCCCGACGCTTTCACCACCGAGTGTTTGCGGGAGATGTAGGACCCGTAGGTGATCATCGCCCCCATCCCCAGCGACAGGGTGAAGAAGGAGTGCCCGAGGGCTTCCAGAACCGCCTCCGTCGTCAGGTCGGCGAAGTTGGGACGGAAGATATAGGCCAGCGCCTCGCCCGAACCGCTCATGCCAAGCGAGCTGACAAGCATGAGCAGGAGGATGCCGAAGAGGATCGGCAGGAAGATCCGGGCAATCTTCTCGATCCCCTTGCTCACCCCGAAGTAGACGACCGCGATCGTGCCGATGCTGAAGCCCAGCGAGAGCATCAGCTGCAGACCGGCATTGCTCACCTGGGTGTCGAAGAGCTCGACCGCCGACAGGTCGGCCGGGAAGCCGCCAAAGGTCCACCCGACCGATTGCGCGAAGTAGTAGAGCGACCAGCCCGCAATCACGGTGTAGTAGCTCAGCAGGATGAAGCCCGCGAGCACGCCCCAGCCGCCAGCCACCGCTCCGAGCATCCGGCCGCCGGGCCACTTGGACGCAACCGCGTCCTTCAGCGCCCCCACCGCGCTCTTCTGGCTCCGCCGCCCGATCAGCAACTCGGCCATCATGATCGGCAGGCCGACCGCCGCGATGCAGATCAGGTAGACGAGGACGAACGCGCCCCCCTGGTTCTCCCAGGTGATGAACGGGAACTTCCAGAGGTTGCCGAGGCCGATCGCGCTGCCGGTGGCGGCCAGCACGAGGCCTGCGTTGGAACTCCAATGGTCGCGGGGTTGGCTCATGACGGGCTTCCGGGCATGGGGAGTGAAAGCGACTCGCGCCTGTATTCTACCCTCGCCCGTCGGGGGCCACCAGATAAAGCGGGTCGACCATGTCGGCTACCGGACGCAATGAGCCTGGTTCAGTCCTTGACCAACAGCCGATACTTCGCGATGCGCCAGGGCGGAAAATCCGGATCGAGAAGCACGTACAGGTAGCGACCCCCGGCAAGGACCTCCGAACCCTCCGGAAGGCCAACGTCCCTGTAGAGCTTTTCGCCGGAGTGCCGGTCGTAAACCTCCACCGAGGTGTCCATCTTGCGAAATGGGAAGGAGGGCTTTGCCGGATCCGGCCGACCGATTGTGAAGACCAGGTAGTCGTCCGCGACGACATTGATTCGCCTCACCATGTCGTAGCTCCGTAACACGGCCCGCACCCTTGACCCGCTCTGCTCGCCGGCGAAATAGCCACGCGGAATCTCCGGGATCTGGCGGAAGGAGGGGGATGGGTAGCCGATCGTGCCGACGGAATCGCCCGCGCCGTTCAGAATGGTGGCGGGGTAGAGCAGTGGTTCCATGACGAATACGGAATCGCCGGCGATGGCCACCGAGCGGCCGCCACCAAGGCCGTTCCAGTAGGGCTTGTCGTCAGTCTTCGAAGTCCATGCGCTCCATGCAATCGAATCGCCAACAAGCCGATGAAGGTGCCCACGCTCCTCGCGCCCGCCCATGGTGGCCAGCACTTCGCTTCTCACTGCGTACAGAATCACACCCTCGGCGAAGGCATCCACTCCGAAGATCGCCAGGGCTGGAACCGGAACAATGGTGTCGGGGGTCAGCGTCGGCGTCAGATAGCTGAGCCACGGATTGCGCCAGTTGGTCACCACGACGCGCCCGGAAGCCGTCTCCGCGAACGGGCCCATCCGGCGGAACTCCCACGGGCCGTCGCCGAAGCTCCCGAACGCGGCCTCGAGCGCGCCGTCTTCCGAATAGCGACGTAGACGGGGCAACAGCCTGTCGGAAACGAGGAATCCGCCTGCCCGGCGCTCCCGGAACATACCGATTTCAGCAATCGAATCCATCGGAGATTCCGCCAACTCGATGGTCCCGGCCAAGGCGAAGACCTCGTCGAACGGCGGAGACGGCATCGTGCGGGGGCCTTGCTCACAGGCCGCAAGCAGGGCGGCGGCAGCGAAGAGCGACAACCCGCTGGCTCGCGGGACCAGGCCGCATGCCGCGCCGCGCGCGGTGGGACAACTGTTGATCGGAAGTCTCGGTCTCATATCCACTGTATTTTCCCCCGCCGATCTACCCTGTAGTGGTCATGAAGGGTCCCATCCGTTGGGTCGGCCACCGCCGGTCCCTTATCTTTACGCACGTCAACTTCGCCCCGGACGCCGAAGATGCGGGCCGGCCCACCTCTCGCTACAACCACTTGCGAGGCCACCATGACGCGTTTCCGGCTCCGGGCGAGCGCAGTTTCTGCCGTCGCAATTTCGGCCTGCGTCGGTCAGGACAATACCCCTGCGGGCACCCCCGCCGTCGCCCTCCTCACGGCAGGCCCCGTCAGCGACGCGGGTTGGTACGCCGGCGCCTACGAAGGGCTCCAGCTGATCGGCGACTCGCTGGGCTTTCGCATTTCGCACCAGCAGACGCGGACTCCGGCGGAGTTCGACGAAGCCTTCATTTCGTACGCCGAGGCCGGGTATGGGCTGATCTTCGGGCACGGCTTCGAGTACCAGGATGCGGCGAGCCGGGCGGGCGAGCGGTATCCGGACGTGACTTTCGTGGTTTCGTCGGGGTCGCGGTCCGCCGACAACGTCGTCCCGATCATCTTCGGGCTGCACGAAGCGTCCTACCTGGCGGGCATGGCGGCCGGCGCCTTGACGCAGTCGGGGACCGTGGGGATGGTCGGGGGCGTCGAGATCCCGTCCGCAAAGGGCACCTTCATCGCCTTTGAGGCGGGTGTGAGGGCGATGAGGGCGGACGCGGTCGTGCTCGAGACGTTCATCGGCAGCTGGGACGATGTCTCGGCTGCGAAGGAAGCGGCCGCCGCCCAGCTGCGTCAGGGCGCCGATGCGCTGATCCACAACGTGGACGCGGCCACCTTCGGCTTCTTCCAGGCCGTTCGCGAGGCCCGGGCGGCCGGCAGCACGGCGTGGGCCTTCGGCATGAACCGCGACCAGAACGATGTCGCACCCGATGTCATCGTGGGCAGCGCGGTGATCAACATCCCCGCCATCTTCCTGCAGGTGGCGCTCGACTGGAGCGCGGGCACGTTATCCGGGCCACAGTTCTCCGGGCTGGTCGGCAGTGCGGTCGACTTCGTGCCGAACCCGGCACAGGACGGCGTCATACCGGCCGATGTCCTGCGCGCGATTGCCCAGGCCCGGGAGGCGATCGTGGCCGGGACGCTCGAGGTGCCGTCGATCGACTTTCTCGAGCCTGCGGAGGGCGCGGCGGGTGCGGCGAGCGGAGAGGACGTGGCAGGCGCAGCGGACGTGGCGGGTGCGGCGGGCGCGGCGGGCGCGGAGGACCCCCGCGTCCAGGGAGCCCCGGTCTCGCCGTAACCCGGGCGAAAGGCCCCGCAAGTGACCGTCGCCGCGCGACTCGACAGCATCACGAAGCGCTTCGGGCCCGTCACGGCCCTGGATGCAGTCGACTTCGAGCTGGCCCCGGGCGAAATCCATGGCTTGTTGGGCGAGAACGGCGCCGGAAAGACCACGCTGGCCTGCGTCCTGGGCGGGTTGCTGGCACCCGATGCGGGCGTCGTCGAGATCGGGGGGCGGACGGTCGCGCTGAGGAGTGCGCGCGACGCGCGGGAACTGGGCGTGGCGATGGTGCACCAGCACTTCTCGCTCGTGCCCCGGTTCACCGGGTTCGAGAACGTCGCGCTGTTCAACGGGGAGGCGTGGACGCGGCGGGGCACCGTGGAGCGCACGTACCGCAAGAGGGTGGAGGCGCGTGCCCGGGAACTGCGGCTGGATGTGGCGCTCGACGAGCCGGTCGCCGGGCTGGGCGTGGGGCAGCGCCAGCGGATCGAGATCCTGAAGGCGCTGATGAGTGAGACGCGCGTGCTTCTGCTCGACGAGCCCACCGCCGTGCTGGCCCCGCAGGAGGTGGACGGCCTGTTCGCCGTGCTTCGCGAGGTGGCGGGCGCCGGCGCCGCGATCGTGCTCGTGGCGCACAAGCTGGACGAGGTGTTGGCGGTGGCCGACCGGGTGACGGTTCTGAGGCGGGGGAGGCGCGTGCTGACCGAGGACGCGGCCGCGGTCTCGGCGCGCGGGTTGGCGGAAGCGATGATCGGGGAGGCGCTTGGTGACGGGGCGGGCGGGCGCGGTGGGGCCGACAACGGCGGCGGGGCGGGCAACGGCGGCGGTGCCGGCGACCACGACGGCCCGGCCGGCGACCACGACGGCCCGGCGGCAACGCTCACCGGTGTGACCGTAGACTCGCCGGGCGCCTATCCCCTCCGCGACGTCGACCTGACCGTGCGGCGCGGCGAGATCCTTGGCATCGCCGGGGTCGACGGGAACGGGCAGCGCGCGCTGGCGGCGGTTCTGGCCGGGATGGTCAGGCCGGATTCGGGCACGGCGGTGCTGCCGCGAGAGGTCGGGTGGATCCCGCAGGACCGGGGCGAGGAGGGGCTTGTGAAGGATTTCACAATCACGGAGAACGTGGCGCTGGCCCTCCATGCAAAGGCGGCGTACCGCAGGGGCCCGTGGCTCGACTGGGCCGGGATCGGCGAGCGGTCCGCGGCGCTCGTGGACGAGATGGACGTGCGGGCGGGGTCGGCCGTCGCACGCGCGCGCACACTGTCGGGGGGCAATCAGCAGAAGGTCGTGACGGGACGGGAGTTTCTGCGTGCCGGAGAGCTTCTGGTCGCCGAATCGCCGACCCGGGGCCTCGACGTGAAGGCGACGCGGGCGGTGCGGGCGCGGATTGCGGATCTCGTGAGGGCCGGCGACAGGCCTCCCGGCGTCGTGCTGATTTCGGCCGATCTCGACGAAGTGCTGGAGCTCGCGGACCGGATCGCCGTGATGGTGCGGGGCCGCCTGATCCCCGTGCGTCCCGAGGACCACAACCCCACCGCCATCGGCGCGCTGATGCTGAGCGCTGGAGAGCCCGGCACGTGAGCGCGCCGATCCCCGCCCCCGCACGGCTGCCACCCCAGCTCCGCGCCACCATCACCGCGGCGGTCGCCGTCCTGGCCACGCTGGCGGTCGCGGCCGTGCTCCTCGCGCTCGGCGGCCATTCACCCGGCGCGGCCTTCGCGGCCCTCGCGCGGGGCGCGTTCGGCTCGTGGGACCGCTTCGTCTCGTTCACGCTCGTGCGCGCGACCCCCCTGCTCCTCACCGGCCTGGCCGTCGCGCTCGCATTCCGCGCCCGCGTCTGGAACATCGGCGCGGAGGGGCAGCTGCACGCGGGCGCGCTCGCCGGCGTCGCGGTCGCGCTCCTCCTTCCCGGTGCGGGCATCGCGCTCGCCCTCCCCGTCACCCTCCTCGCCGCCGCCACCGCCGGCGCCCTGTGGGCCTCGGTCCCGGCGGCGATGAAGACCGGGATGGGCGTGGGAGAGGTGATCACCACCCTGCTGATGAACTTCGTGGCCCTGTTCCTCGCCCAGTTCCTCGTCCAGGGCCCGCTGCGCGAGGCCCGCGGCGTCTTCAACCAGACCGACGAGATCCCCGCGGCCGCGCGCCTCCCGGAGCTGCTCCCGGGAACCCGGCTGCACGTGGGCTTCCTGCTCGGCGTCGTGATCGCGGTGGGCCTCTGGCTCTACCTGACCCGCACGCCCGGCGGCTTCCGGATTCGGGCCGCCGGCGCCTCGGTGCGCGCGGCCGAGGTGAGCGGCCGGTTCAGCGTGACGCCGGTCGTCTGGCTGTCGTTCCTGGTCTCGGGCGCGGTCGCGGGGCTTGCCGGGTGGATCCAGGTGGCGGGCGTGACGTGGCGGATGTACGAGGGGCTGTCGCCGGGATGGGGGTATACAGCTATTGCGGTGGCGCTGCTGGCGCGGCTTCATCCCCTCGCCGTGGTGGTGACGGCGATCCTTTTCGGCGCGCTGAGCGCGGGCGGCGGGGCGATGCAGCGTGAGGCGGGGGTGCCGGAAGTGTGGGTTCGCGGGATCGAGGCGCTGGTCATTCTGGCCGTGCTCACCGCCGATCGAATCGTGCAGGCTCGGGCGCGGGGAGCGGGGCCGTGACGGACATGGCCGTCCTTTCATCCTTCCTCGTCTCCGCCGTGGGACTGGCGGTGCCGCTCGCGCTGGCGGCGCTCGGGGAGTCGGTGTCGGAACGATCGGGGGTGATCAACATCGGGCTCGAAGGCTCGGTGATCTGGGGCGCGCTCGGCGGGGCGCTGGGGGCGCTGGCGGTGGGACCCTACGCCGGACTCGTTGCGGGGGCGCTCGCGGGCGGAGTGGCCGCGCTGCTCTTCGCCGGATTCGCCGTGCGGCTGGGCACCGACCAGATCATCACCGGGACGGCTGTGACCATCGGCAGCCTGGGATTCACCGGCGCGGTCTTCCAGAGCCGGTTCGGCGCGACGGGGCTGGCGCTGGAACTGCCGACCGTGCCGGTGTGGGAGGTGCCGCTGCTGTCGCGGGTTCCGGTCGTGGGGCCCGCGTTCTTCGAACAGGCGGTCACGGCGTACGTGGCCTACGCGATGGTGCCGCTGCTCGGGTGGTTCCTCTTCCGGACCCGCTGGGGGCTGGCGCTGCGGGCGGCGGGAGAGTCGCCGGAGGCGGCGCACGCGGCGGGCGTTCCGGTGGTGCGCGCGCGCATGCTGGCGGCGGTGTTCGGGGGACTGATGGCGGGGCTGGCGGGCGCTCATCTGAGCCTGGTGCACACGGGAACCTTCGCCGAGAACATGTCGGCCGGGAAGGGGTTCATCGCGATCGCGGTCGTGGTGCTGGGGCGGTGGAATCCGCGGGGGATCTTTGTGGCGGCGCTCTTCTTCGGGGGGGCGGAGGCGCTGCAGTTCGCGCTGCAGGCGCTCGAGGCGGATCTGCCATACCCATTGTTCCTCGCGTTGCCCTATGTTCTGAGTCTGGCGGCGCTGGCCGGATGGTTCGGCAGGTCGCGGGCGCCGGAAGGGCTTGCGCTGCCGTGGCCGCGGAGAGGCGGCTGACCGGCTGACCGAATCACCAGCAGGGAGGAGGGGATGATGAAGAAGGGGTCACATGACTCGGCCGAGGCGTCTCGCGGGCATGTCCGGATTTGGCTTGCCCTCCTCGCCCTCGCGTGTCTGGGGCCACCGGCCATCGCGGAACCGGCGCACGGGCAGGCGCTCGTCGCGGACCGCCCCGACTTTACCGAGGCGACCAGCACGGTGGGACTCGGGGTGTTTCAGCTGGAACTCGGGTATACGCTCGGATCCGACACCGACGGAAAGTTCATGACCCGGGCCCACTCCTATGGAGAACCCCTGCTGCGCGTGGGGGTGCTCAGCGAGCGGCTGGAGCTCCGGGCTGGCACCAGTGTGGTGACGGAGGTCGACAACGCGTCCCCCAGGGGGGTGACCACGGCGGGGCTGGAAGACCTTTACCTGGGCGCCAAGATCGCTCTCTCCGGGCAGCGCGGCGCCCTCCCCGCCACCGCGATCCTCCCGCAGATGACGGTTCCCACCGGTAGCGGAGCGTTCTCGGCCGGCCGGACCCTTCCCGGCGTCAACTTCCTTTACAGCTGGGATCTGAACGAGACGCTGTCGCTGGCGGGCAGCACGCAGGTGAACCAGGCGGCGGGCGAGGCGGGTGGGGACGACGAGCCATACCGGGAGTGGGCCCAGTCGCTGAGCTGGGGGATCGCGGTGGGCCAGCGGAGCGGCCTGTACGCCGAGTGGTACGCCTTCGTACCGTCGGGGCTGAAGGGCGGCCGGTCCGAGCACTACCTCAACAGCGGGCTGACCTGGCTCGCGAATGACGACCTGCAGTGGGACATCCGCGTCGGGCTGGGGCTGAACGACGCGGCCGAGGACATGTACGTGGGCGCCGGGGTGGCGTTCAGGTTGCGGTAGCCCTGATCGTTAGCGCCGAAGCGACGCGCGGGCGTGGCGTATGCGCACCCTGACCGCGGCGGTCTCGGTTTTCTCTGCACGGCTGAACAAGCCCTCGACCTCGTCGCGCAGCACCGGATTCCGTGCCGCCAGCAGCCCCAGGCCGTTGTACGCCCACGCCCGCACGAACACGCGGTCGGCCTCGGTCAGCCGTAGCAGCGAATGGTAGAGCGAGCGCCCCTCGCCGGCCGGGAGGTCCATGTGCGGCAGGGTCTGCAGCAGGTGAAGAAGCGCGTCGGACGCGAGAGGCCGATTCAGCAGCCACAGCATCGCCGCGGCCTCCGTCCCCCGCGGCGCCACCCCCCGCTCGGCAAGGTACTTGAGCACCCAGGTCGCGCCCGTCTGCAGTTCCATCTCGTCCGAGGCGGCAAGCCTCACCAGGCGGCCGATCGCTTCCTCACCACGACCCGGCCCCCGCGACAGCGCTTCCGCCACTGCGCGGAACGGGGCCACGCGCTTCCCGTCGTAGCTGCGCAGCGTGGCGGCGATGTCCATCGTGGATAGTTACCTTGGCAGGATGAAACACGGCAAGATTGCAACCCTGGCTGCCTCCGCGGCCACCGCGCTCCTCGTGCTCGCGGCAACCGCCCTCTTCCCGGCCGCGGCGGCGCGCGGCCCGTACGGCGCCTCCCCACTCGCCGAGCAGGTCGCCGGCATGCAAACCACCGCGGGGCAAGACCATGGCCTGGTGGGCGCGGCGCTGCGCATGCGCCAGCTCGACGGCGTCAAGCGCGTTCTGATGATCGCGGCCCATCCCGACGACGAGGACACAAGCCTGCTCGCCGCCCTCGCCCGCGGGATGGGCGCCGAGACCGCGTACCTGTCGCTCAGCCGCGGCGAAGGCGGGCAGAACCTGATCGGGCCGCGCCTGCACGAGGGCCTCGGCGTGATCCGCACCGGCGAACTCGTCGCCGCCCGCGCCCTCGACGGCGGCGGGCAGTACTTCACGCGTGCCTTCGACTTCGGGTTCTCGAAGAACATCGACGAGGCATTCCGATTCTGGCCGCGCGAGGACGTGCTCCGCGACGTGGTCTTCGTGGTGCGCAAGTTCCGGCCGCACGTGATCGTATCGGTTTTCTCGGGCACGCCCCGCGACGGACACGGGCAGCACCAGGTCGCCGGCGTGACGGCGCGCGAGGCCTTCGCGGCGGCCGGCGACCCGGACCGCTACCCCGAGCTTGCGGCGAGGGGCGTCACCCCCTGGCAGCCCGCCAAGCTGTACCGGTCCACGCGGTTCACGCCCCGCGACGTGACGATCCGCGTGCCGACGGGCGTGTTCGATCCCCTGCTGGGGCGGTCGCACTTCCAGCTCGCAATGGACAGCCGCAGCCAGCACCGCTCCCAGGACATGGGGTCGGGCCAATCCATGGGCCCACGGGTCAGCCCGCTCAAGCTGGAAGCCGTGGCGGTCGGAGGGGTGGAGGGGGCGGAGGACGACGCCATCTTCGCCGGCGTAGACACCACGCTCATCGGGCAGCTGGGCACACCGTTGCCTGCGGAATGGCCGGCCGATACCGAACGGCGCCTGGACTTGTACCGCGACGCCGTGGAGGACGCGGCGGACGGCCTCTCGGCAACGCGCCCGCACGGGGCCGTCGCGGACCTGGCGCGTGCGGCCGAGCTGCTCGGCGGCCTCGTCTACGAAGCGCCGGCGGGCGAGGGACGCCGCGTCCTCGCCCGCCGCCTCGAGCAGGTGACCGAGGCGCTGCTCGCCGCTGCCGGCGTGATCGCGGACGTGCGCGTCGCCCGGGACGTGCTCACGCCGGGCGAGTCCGTCGTCGTGGACGTGCACGTGTGGAACGGCGGCCCCTTCGAGCTGTCGGGCGTGGCGCCGGAACTGCTGCTGCCCGAGGGCTGGACGGCGTCGCCGACCGACGAGACGGCAGCCGGGCCTCCGCGCTCGCCGTTCTTCCGGCCTCCGGTCGCGGAGACGCCGGCGGACGGGCGGATCGCCGCGGGCGGAATCGGGCGCTGGAGCTGGCGGGTCGCGGTGCCGGCGGACGCGGCCGTGTCGGCTCCCTGGTACCTGCGGGAGGAGCGCGCGGGCGCCATGTACCGCTGGCCGGATGACGAGGCGCTGTGGGCGCGGCCGTTCGCGCCTGCGCCGGTGCGCGCCCGCGTGGCCATGGCGCTGGCCCGGACCGCCACAACCGTGACCGTCGAGCGCGATGGCCGGTACGTGGGCGTCGACCAGGCGACCGGCGAGTATCAGGAACGCGTGCTCGTGCTTCCGGCCGTCAACGTCGCCGTGGATCCTCCGTCGATGGTGTGGCCCGCCGGTGCGGCGGGCGCGCGCGAGGTCAGCGTCGTGTTGACCAACACCTCCACGACCGCGCGTTCCGGATTTGTGCGGCTGGTCGCGCCCGATGGGTGGACGGTCGAGCCCGGCAGCGCTCCATACACGCTGGAGCCGGACGGCGCCAGCGGGTCGTACACGTTCACGGTGACGCTCGGTACGGACACATACAATGGTGAATTTGTCCTCAAAGCGATTGCACGGGAGCGTGAGGGGAGCATTAGGGTCGGACGCGAAATCAACATGGACAGATTCGCGATTGATTTTGTCACAGAGGTCGACATCATCGACCATCCCCACATTCCACGCGCGGCACTCGTGCGCAGGTCGGAGGTCCACGTCTCCGTGTTCCCGGTCGCGGCCGACACCGATCTGCGGGTGGGGTACGTCATGGGGTCGGGCGACGCGGGCCCCGACGCGCTTCGCCAGATCGGGATGACCGTGGAGGAACTCGGAGAAGCCGACCTGCGCCGGGCGGACTTCTCACGGTTCGACGTGCTCGTGCTCGGTGTGCGCGCCTATGAGACGCGGCCGGATCTGGTGGCCGCCAACGAGGCGGTGCTCGCGTTCGCGCGGGCGGGCGGCACGGTGATCGCGCAGTACAACCGGTACGAGTTTTCCGGGGCGGGACTGGCGCCCTACCCGGTGACGATCCACAGGCCGCACGATCGCGTCACGGACGAGAACGCCTCCGTGACGATCCTCGCGCCCAGGTCACCCGTGTTCGCGGGCCCGAACGCGATCGGCCCCACCGACTTCGAGGGATGGGTGCAGGAACGGGGGCTGTATTTCCTGGGCGAGTGGGACGACCGCTACACGCCAGTCATGGAGATGGCCGACCCGGGCGAGGATCCCAGGCGGGGCGGCCTGCTGGTGGCCGAGGTGGGAGAGGGGCTGTACGTCTACACCGGCCTGGCGTTCTTCCGCCAGTTTCCCGCAGGCGTTCCGGGTGCGTACCGGCTCTTCGCGAACATCGTGTCACTCCGGGCGGAGGATTGGCGGCGGGCAAGACCGGTCAGTTGACGGGTCCGGTCCGCTGACGGCTCCGGTCAGCTGAGGGGTTCGGTCAGCGACCCACCCGCGTCTCGATGATCAGGACGCCGTCTCCACCCCGGTGGCCGTAGCGCAACGCGGCCGCAGGACCCTGCACGAAGCGCACCGCAAAGATGTCGTGGGTGTTCATTTCGTACACCCACCCCGACCATTCGGGCCCGAGGAGCACGCCGTCCACCACCACCGCCGCACAACTGCGGCCACTGAGGGACAGCGACGTGACCATCAGGCAGCCCGTGTCGCCCGGGAACCGCCCGGGCATGAAGCGCGCACGCGGCAGGCTTCTCGTCCGGAGTATGTCGCCCAGGTTGAAATAGCGCTGGCGCAGGTCCTCCATCTCCACCGGACCGATCAGGCCGCGCATGGACGTGCCCGCCGCGCGCCAGGCAATGTCCTCGCGGTCTGTCACCTCGATCTCGATCCCTTCGAGCGATATCGGGCCGGGGGTAAGGTACAGGGCCAGCACCTCGCCACCATCCACCGGAACCTCCGCGGTCAGGGTCTCGTAGCCGAGCCGAAGCACCTGCACGCCGTGGACGCCCGCGGGGATCTCCTCAAGCTGGAAGTAGCCCAGCTCGTCGCTCACCGCGCTGAGGCCCACACCGGGCACCGCAACGATCGCGGCCTGGACAGGCAGGCCCGTCGCCACGTCCAGCACCTCGCCTTCGAGCGTGACCGTGAGGACTTCGTCATCGTCCTGGGCCGCGGCAGCCGCCGGCACGAGGCCGGTCACGGAAGACACCAGCGCACATGCGGCAAGCGCTCTCCTCGGTCCCGGTGATTTGATTCGCCTTGTCATTGCCTTCTGATACCCCGGTTTCACGCCTGGTTCCCGCATCGCCGGTCAATCCCCGAACGAAATCCCCATTGCCCTGGCCGCCAGGACCATATCCCCGTCAAGCGGCACATTCTTGATCGCACGCACCGCTTCGGCCAGCGGCACGCCCCTGACCCGGTGCGGATCGAGCGCCACCATGAAACCGAACCGCCCCTGCTGGGCCAGATCGATCGCCGCCGTCCCGAAGAGGAGAGAAAGTACGCGGTCGAACGCGATCGGGCGTCCGCCGCGCTGCAGGTGGCCGAGCACGAGGCTGCGGCTTTCGTGCCCGGTGAGCTCTTCGAGTCGCCGGGAAATCCGCTTTCCGACGCCGCCGAGGCGCCGCCGCCCACCCTTGCCCGGCTTCTCGAGGTAGGACGCCTCGCCGCCCTTCGGCATCGCCCCCTCCGCAACCACGATGATCGCGAACTCCGAGCCCTTCACCCAGCGGGACTCGATCTTCCGTGCCACCTTGTTCAGATCGTAGGGGATCTCCGGGATCAGGATCACGTCGGCGGTGGCCGCGAACCCGGCGAACAGCGCGATCCAGCCCGCGTGACGTCCCATCAATTCCACCACCATCACCCTCTGATGGGCCTGGGCGGTCGAATGGAGCTTGTCGATCGCGTCGGTGGCGGTCTGCACGGCGGTATGGAATCCGAAGGTGAAGGTCGTGCCCGGCAGATCGTTGTCGATCGTCTTCGGCACGCCGATCACCCGGAGGCCCTTGGCCGCAAGTTCGCTGGCAATCCTGAGCGACCCGTCGCCGCCCACCGCGATCAGGCAGTCGATCTTCAGTTCCCGCATTCTGCTGATGACTTCGTCGGACCGGTCCACCAGGCGAACGCCGCCGTCGGCCTGCCTGACCGGGAACGAAAACGGGTTGCCGCGGTTCGTCGCTCCGAGGATGGTGCCGCCCAGGTGGGTGATCCCCCTGACCGAACCGCTGGTAAGGGGCACGAGCCCGTCGTCCATGAAGAGGCCGTCGTATCCGCGCCGGATGCCGACCACGTCCCATCCCCGCCTTTCCGCGGCGAGCACCGCGGCCCGCAAGACCGCGTTGAGCCCGGGCGCGTCGCCTCCGCCGGTGTTGATGGCAACTCGCATGAGGCGAATGTACCGACATGGGACTAGATTAGCGAAGCCCGCAGCGTCCCGGTCGAGGGCTGCGCGGTCCAGAAAACGCCGGAGGTCGCAAAGCGTGTCCGCAGTCACCGAGAAAGCCGTCCGCAACGCCCTGAAGACCGTCAAGGATCCGGAACTCAACCTGGATCTCGTGGTGCTCGGGCTGGTATACGACATCGAGGTCGAAGAGAGCGACGCCAGGGTCACCATCTCTCTGACGACGCCCATGTGTCCGGCCGCGGGCCAGATCCTCGACGAGGCCCGCGAGGCCGTGGCCGGCGTGGAGGGAGTCGAGAACTCCGAGGTGGAACTCACCTTCGAGCCGCCGTGGACGCCGGACCGGATCAGCCCGCTGATACGCTCCGCCCTTGGGATCTAGTCCGTGGAGAACGCCGCACCATGACCAGACACAACGAAGACGAACTGAAGCAGAAGATCCATCGCGGATACATCATCGAGTCGCCCGAGGAGATGACGCCCGGCTACAGGAAGGCGCTCATCGTCCAGCTGACCGTCCAGGCGGACACCGAGCTCATGAGCGCTCCCGCCTACTGGCACGCCGCGCGGCACGCGCCGTCGACCAACACCCAGGTGAGCGCGCACGCGATCATCCAGGACGAGCTGGCGCACGCCAACATCGCCTACCGGCTCCTGGAGGACCTCGGCGTGTCGAAGGAGCACCTGGTATACGGGCGCGAACCGCACGAGTTCAAGCACCCCTACGGCTTCGACCAGCCGCTGGACAACTGGGCCGAACTGGTCGTGGCGAACGGGTTCTTCGATCGGGCCGGGATCTGTCTGCTCGGGGACGTGCACCGCAACACGTCCTACGGGCCCCTGAAGCGCGCACTGGTCAAGGTCGACATGGAGGAGACCTTTCATCTGCGCCACGGCGAGGTGTGGATGCGCCGGCTGGCCCGTGCCGGGGGCGCCGCGACCGAGCTGCTGCAGCGCTGCGTGGACTGGATGTTCCCGATGACGATCGAGTGGTTCGGGCTCCCGGACGACCTCAAGCACCACAGCGGCCAGCTGGACTACAAGCTCAAGGGGCTCACGAACGACGAGCTCCGGCAGGTGTGGATGTCGTCGACCGTCCCGCTCTGCGAAGGCCTGGGGCTGTCGGTGCCCGCACACTACGACGAGGCGGCCGACGAATACGTGCTCGACTATCCCTTCCCGTGCGCGTACGACCCCGAGGCCAAGCACTGGCTCTTCGACGAGGGCGAGATCACCTGGCGCGCCGTCTTCGAACGCTGGAAGGGCCGCGGCCCGATGAACGAGATCTACGTGGACTCGGTGCGCAGGTCGCGGGGATCGGTGGCGTCGTGGCTGCATTGAGCCGGCCGGTGGCGGCGATGGCGGCCCCTCGGACGTCGGCTGCCGCGCGCCAATCCAATGGACCGATGGGACGGCGGCGCACGCTGGCGACCATTCTGGCCAGCCAGCCGGCCCCCGCCGTTCACGCTTCGGGCGGCCGCGACCGGTGGTCGGAGCCGCTGTCCGACGCCCCCGCCGACAAGCACGCGGCCCTGCGCGCGGCCCTCGGGGAGGTGCTCGATCCGGAGCTGCCGATCTCGCTGCTGGAACTCGGCCTCGTGTACGGCGTGGCCTACGATCGCGGCACGGCGCGCGTGGACCTCACCTTTACAGCCACCGCGTGCCCCTGCATGGACTTCATCAAGCAGGACGTGCGCGACCGGATCGGCATGGAGCCCTGGGTGGACGCGGTCGAGATCAACGAGGTGTGGGATCCGCCCTGGACCACGGCCAGGATCACCGACGAGGGCAAACGCAAGCTGCGGCGCTTCGGAGTGGGCGCATGAGCGGCGGGCTGGACGCATGAGCACCGGACTGGGCGCATGAGCGGCGGACTGGACGAGCGGGTCTACGAGGTGTTCGCCCGCAAAAACCGGGGCGAACCGCTGCGTCACATCGGGTACATCGACGCGCCGGGCGACGAACTCGCGCGCGTCTACGCCTGGAAGACCTACGACGAGGAGAACTGGTTCGAGATGTGCGTGGTCCCGCGCGAGGCGGTCATCCCGGTCAACCGGCCGGAGGGGCCGTGGGCGCGGAATCTGCCCGACGGAGACGCCGGATCATGACGCCCGAGCCCCTGGCCCGCCACATTCTGAGCCTCGCCGACACCAAGCGGCTCCTCGGCATCCGCTACAGCGACTGGCTGCTGGGCGCTCCCTCGATCGAGACCGGGATCGCCGCCTCGTCCATGGCGCAGGACGAATGGGGCCACGCGCGGCTTCTCTATGCGATGCTCAAGCGCTTCGGGTTCGACCCCTTCGAAGTCGAACACACGCGCCCGGTGGACCGCTACTACTCGGCTCCCGCCCTGGATCGCCCGTTCAGCGACTGGGCCGATCTTGTCGCAGCGGTCGTGGTGGTCGACGGCGCGCTTTCGGTCGCGCTGGAGAGCTTCGCGGACGGAGACTTCGCGCTCGCCCGCACGCGTGTGCCCAAGATGCTTGCGGAGGAGGAGTATCACCGCCGCTTCGGCGCGGCCTGGTTCGGCCGTCTCGCAGCTGCGGGGGGAGACGGCGCGGCGCGCCTGCATGAATCCGCCCTGGCCATGCTGCCCTCGACCCTCGCGTGGCTCCTCCCCGGCGACGGCACGTACGACGCTCTGGTCGACGGCGGGCATGTCTGGCCCGCAGACCGCGTCCTGGACCGGTGCGGGCGCAGGCTGGGCCGCACGCTTGCCGCCGCCGGGATCGACCTGGACGCGGTCGAGCCCGCCCGCGACGGCTGGGACCCGGAGCGGCGCCGGGGTCCGGGCGCGCCCGGCGAAGAGGCGGTGGAGCGGGCGCGCGGCGACCGTAACCGCGACCTGTTCGTCGAGTAGCACGCGGTGGACACGGGCCGCGCACCGTCCTGTCCCTTCTGCGGGAGCGCACGGACGGAGATGATGTCCGTGTTCGGGAGCCACGCGTCGCTGAGCACCTGCTGGTGCGCCGACTGCCGCAGCCCCTTCGAGTTCCTCCGCTGGCGGGACACGGCGCCGCGAGACACGGACCCCGGCCCCTCCGAGCGGAACATGGACCCCCCCACGCGGGTTGAGTAGAGTTGTCGCAAGCCTGTTCAGAACTCGTACCAGCGATGGCGCCATGACGATGCACGTATCCCAGTACCTTCGCCGCGCACTCCTCGCTGTCGCCGGCCTCGCCACACTGGCCTGCGGCACGGCGCAAATGGAGCTTCCCGATCCTCGCAGGCTGGTCATCCTTTCGGGCGAACGCCTCGCGCCCACCAAGGAGCAGATGGAGGAGGTGGACGGCTGGCTGCGAGAGCAGGTCGACAGCATCGAGCTGGATCCCTCGTTCATGATCTATACCAACGGGCAGGAAGGGCCGATCTACCCGTGGGAGCGGCTCGAGCTGAACGCGCAGGGCGACACCGCGCATGTGAGCGCGCAGGCGACGCCGGGCATTTCCTGGCCCTATACGATCTACGCGCATCTCCACCTGATGGCCGTGCAGAACCGGCTGGACCGGTGGCTGCCCGAGGCGGTCGGGGCGACCGACTTCGAGCTCGAGAAGGCCATCCTGGCGCGTGTGGCCGATTCGTGGCTGTATCAGCGGTCGATCTTCGACGCCCCGCCGTACGGCATTCTCGACGAACTGATGTACTCCAACGAGAACGGCTATCTGGACGCGTTCATCCTGACCGCACGACCGGATGCCTTCGTCGAGGCGAGGAGGGATTGGCTCTCGGCCGACCCCGGCGCCCAGGACGACTACGCTGCTTGGTTCCGCACGGCGTTCGAGCGCGATCCGCCCGGGTTGCGGGGCACCGCCGGGCCCCGTTAGCAGTCAGCCCGTCACACGGGGGCGTCAGGCCGGGCCCGCGACCGTCCAGCCCACCTCCACCTCGCGCGTGACATCCCCCGCGACGTGGATGTCGACCCGCCCGGTCCTGGCCAGCCTGGAGTCCGAGGGCTTTCCGCCGAAAAGGGCGAAGCCGGCCACGGTGACATGTTTCTCGCGCCCATCCGCCGAAGTGGCGGTCATTGTCGAACTCTTCAGATCCTTGACGCGCAGCGCTTCGCCCTTCCCGAGCCGGAGCCGCAGGATGCGGCCACCATGGGGATGATCGTACGCGTCGATCACGCGGTATGTTGCTTTGGGCGGTGCCGATGTGGTCACTGTCGTCCTCCGGGGCATACCCTACACTAGAACCCTTCCAGCCAAGGCGTCAACGGATGACAACCGAGACGACGGGAGCCCTCGCAGCAGCGGCAGACACGCGCCCGCCAGACCCATCACTGCTGGAGGATCCCGAGGAGATGCGGCGGTCCGGCTACCGCGTGGTCGACGCGATCGTCGACCGCTGGGCCAACCTCGGGGACGGACCGGCCTGGCAGGGAGCCACCCGCGAGGTCACCACGCCCCTTCTTCACGGCCCGGCTCCGGAGCACGGCCGTCCGCTCGACCCGATTCTCGAGACGGTGCTGCGGGACATCATGCCGCTGGCCGGGCGGATCGATCATCCTCGCTTCCTGGCCTTCATCCCCTCCAGCCCCTCCTGGGCCTCGGTCCTCGCCAGCTTTCTGATCAGCGGGTTCAACGTCTTCCAGGGCACTTGGCTGGAGTCCTCGGGCCCTTCCCAGATCGAGGTCACGGTGACCGACTGGTTCCGCAAATGGCTGGGGTACCCCCGCAGCGCCGGAGGCCTGTTCACCAGCGGTGGCTCGGCCGCGAACCTGATTGCGCTCGTCACTGCCAGGGAAGCGGCGGGCAACCCGCGCACGGGCACGGTCTACGTTTCCGCGCAAACGCACGCGTCGGCCGTGCGCGCCGCCCGGCTGGCCGGGATCGGTCCCGCCCTGATCCGGCACCTGCCCGTGGACGACGACTTCCGGATCGTGCCGGCCGGACTCCGCGACGCCGTGGCCCGCGACCGGAAGGACGGGCTCACTCCACTGTGCGTGGTCGCGAACGCGGGAACCACCAACACCGGGGCCATCGACCCCCTGGCCGAACTCGGGGGCGTCGCGGCCGACCAGGGGCTCTGGTATCACATCGACGCGGCCTACGGCGGATTTGCCGTGCTGGATCCGGAGACGAAGCCCCTGCTCGCGGGGCTGGAGTTGAGCGACAGCGTCAGCCTGGACCCGCACAAATGGTTCTTTCAGCCCTACGAGACCGGGTGTCTCATGGTGCGTGACGTGACCCGGCTGGAGGCGGCCTTCAGGATGCTGCCCGAGTACCTGCAGGACGCCGAATGGGGACCGGAGCACGTCAATTTCAGCGACCGCGGATTGCAGCTTACCCGCGTGTTCCGCGCGCTGCGGGTGTGGCTCTCGGTGCAGCGCTACGGACTGGACGCGCATCGCAGGGAGATCGCGCGTGGAATCAGGATGGCCGCAGGGACGGAGTCGCGGATCCGTGCCGAAGCCGAGCTGGAGCTGCTGTCGCCCCAGAGCCTCGGGATCGTCTGCTTCCGTTACGTCGGGCGGCCGCGCGTCCCGGCACCACGCCTCGACGAACTCAACCGGAAGATTCAGGACCGAATCGTGGACTCAGGCTTCGCCATGATGTCCTCCACCCGCCTAAGGGACAGCTTCTCGCTGCGGCTGTGCATCCTGAATTCGCGCACGACCGCGGCCGACATCGACAGCGTGGTCGACACGATTCTGGCGACGGGACGGGAGCTGGCGGCCGACAGGGACCCGGAGACGGGAAGGGAGCCGGGCGCGTGAGACTCGCGGCGGCCGGGGTGGCCGGGACGGTCCTGCTGGCGGCGGCCTTCGTGCGCTCGGGCCTGGGCGACGTGATCCCGAGCGCGATGGCGGCCGCGTGGCTGGTGCTGATGCCGTTCCTCAGCGTGATCCAGGGACCCCCTCCCGGCGACGAGATCCGTGCCCGGCGCGTGTCGGTCTACACGACCTCCATCGTGGTGCTCGGCGCAGGCGGACTGCTCGCTCTGTGGGCGATGTCCCGGTTGCCCCACGCGGGTGCGGCGGGGATGGGGCCGGAGGCGGCTCGGATGCTGCCGTGGCCACCGGAGATCGCCGGAGCCCTGGTCCCCGCCGCGCTCCTGACCGCGGCCGGTGTCCTTATCGCCTACGCGTTCCGCGCTCTTTCCAGGCGCTTCGGATGGCAGGAGACGGACGCGGTGCGCGCGATCATGCCCGAAACGGGACGCGAGAAGGGGGTGTTCACCGTGCCTTCCGCCACCGCCGGCTTCTCGGAAGAGGTCGTCTTCCGCGCCTGGCTTCCGGCCTTCCTGATGCCGTGGACCGGCTCCTACCTGGCAGGTGCCTTGCCTGTCGCGGGTGTTTTTGGCTTCCTTCATGCGTATCAGGGCCGTCACGGAATCGGGCGGACCACGGCGATCGGCGTCGTGATGGCCGCCGGGGTCGCCTGGACCGGGAGTCTGTGGCCGTCGATTCTGGCTCACGCGGCCCTGGACCTGTTGTTCGGACTGGTGCTGAGCAAGTCACTCCTGGGAGAGCCGCGATCCTTCGCGGCCAGGGAAGGAGCGTCGTGGACGTAGACCTGGTGCTGACCGCGGACGCGGCCACGATCGACGGGTCGGGGAAGCTGAACCTGCTCGGCGTCTTCGACCAGATCAGCGTGGCGAGGTTCCCGGCCCGTCACGGCCGTCTTTCTCTCGTGCTGCGCTTCCTCGGGGGCGCCCACGACGCCGGCACCCACAAGCTCACGATCAAGCTCTCCACGCCCTCGGGCAAGGAGATCGTGTCGCTCAGCGGCGAACTCAAGGTCGAGCCCGGCCGCACGAGCTTGCAGACCGGCATCCGCGTTCCGCACGTGATCAACCTCGACGGCATCGTCTTCCAGGAGGTCGGGGTCCACACCTTCCACATTCTCGTCAACGGACGGCACCAGGCCACGCTTCCGCTGACGATCGTCAGCCGCAACGTCGATCAGGTGATGACTTGACTGCCACGCCCCCGGAGCCGCGCCGGGCCGCCCCCGGCCCGCTGCGCGTCGCCCGTCTGCGCGCCTATCCCGTGAAGGGCACCCGCGGCACCGACCTCGAGGCGATGGACTTCGACGACCTGGGTCCCCGCTTCGATCGGCGCTGGATGATCGTGACACCCGACGGCGAATTCGTGAGCCAGCGCAGCACACCCCTGCTGGCCACCATTCGTCCGCGCCTGGACAATGGCTCGCTGAGACTGGCGGCCCCGGGAGCGCCCCCGCTGACCCTTCCAGCCGAGCCCGCAGGCGAGAGGGTCCGCGTGCGCATCCACGGCTCCGGCGCCGACGCCCGCTCCGTCGGGGCGGAATCCGACGCCTGGCTGTCGTCGGTTCTGGACGCAGAGTTCCGGCTGGTCTTCATGCCGGAAGAGGATGCCCGCGCCACGGACCCCGCCTACGCGGCGGGACACCGCGTCGGATTTGCCGATGGCTACCCCGCGCTGCTGGTGAGCGAGGGCTCGGTCGCCGAACTGGCCCGCCGGGCGGGGCGGCCGATCCCGGTCGAGCGGTTCCGGCCCAACATCGTGGTTACGGGTGAGGTGCCCCACGACGAGGATCGCTGGTGTCGCTTCGCCATCGGTGGTCTGGCGTTCGACGGCGTGAAGCTGTGCGCGCGCTGCAAGGTCACGACGATCGACCAGGACTCGGGCGTGCGTGACCCGGACTCCGAGCCGCTGCGCACGCTGGCGTACTACCGGCGCATCGAGTCCCACGTCTACTTCGGGGTCAACGTGGTGCACCACGGGCGCGGCCGGATCGCGCTGGGTGACCCGGTGGAGGTGCTGAAGCGGGGGTACATACCCGGAAGGCAGTGAGGCCCGCATGAGCGTAGCCCGCATGCGCGACCGCGTCCTGGTGCGGCACATCGAGGAGGAGATGCAGCACGCCTTCCTCGACTACTCGATGAGCGTGATCGTCAGGCGCGCCCTGCCCGACGTGCGGGACGGCCTCAAGCCCGTGCACCGGCGGATCCTCGTGGCCATGCACGGGCTCGGCCTGCAGCCGGACCGCGACTACAAGAAGAGCGCCACGGTCGTGGGCGAAGTGCTGGGAAAGTACCACCCGCACGGAGACTCGGCCGTGTACGATGCGCTCGTGCGCATGGTGCAGAGCTTCTCGCTCCGCTACCCGCTCGTCGACGGGCAGGGCAACTTCGGGTCCATCGATGGCGACTCGGCGGCCGCGTACCGCTACACCGAGGTGCGTCTCCAGCGGGTCGCGACCGACCTTCTCGCCGAAATCGAGAAGGACACCGTCGACTGGGAAAACAACTTTGACGATCGCCTCAAGGAGCCCGCGGTGCTGCCGTCCGCGGTGCCGAACCTGCTGGTCAACGGCTGCTCGGGGATCGCGGTGGGCATGAGCACGAACGTGCCTCCGCACAACCTGGGTGAGGTGGCCGCCGCGCTTCGCACCCTCGTGGCCGACCCGGACTGCGGCACCGCCGACCTGATGGAACAGATCCCCGGGCCCGATTTCCCGACGGGCGGCTACATCGTGGGGCGGGCCGGCATTCGTCGCATGTACGAAGACGGGCGGGGACGGATGACCATGCGGGCGCGCGTGGTGACCGAAGCCGTGCGAGGCGGGCGCAAGCAGCTCGTGGTGACCGAACTGCCGTACGCGGTCTCCAAGTCCCGGATCATCGCGCAGATCGCCGGGCTCTCGCGCAAGGGCACGTTGCCCGACGTCGCCGACCTGCGCGACGAGTCGGACCGCGAGGGCATCCGCCTGGTGGTCGAGCTGAAGCGCGGGGCCGATGTCGGTCGCATCATGGCGCTGCTCTTCAAGAAGACGGCGCTGCAGTCCACCTTCGGCGCGATCCTTCTGGCCCTGGACGGCGGCAGGCAACCCGAGGAATTCACCCTCAAGGAGTTGCTGGAGCGTTTTCGCGACCATCGCCTGGACGTGATCCGCCGGCGGTCCCGGTTCGACCTGGAGAAGGCCGAGGCGGACCTGCACATCACCAGGGGCCTGCTGGCGGCGCTGGCCCGAATCGACGAGGTGATCGCCGTGATCAGGCGCTCGGCCGACCGCGCGGAGGCGGCGGTGCGGCTGCGTGAGCGCTTCGGCCTGAGCGACATCCAGGCCGACGCGATTCTGCGGATGCGGCTCGCGCGTCTCACCGCGCTGGAGGGGGACCAGCTGCGCGCGCGGGAGGCCGCCTTGCGCGCCAGGATCAGGGAACTGCGCGCGCTCCTGGCGGACGAATCGCTTCAGCTGGCAATCATGCTGGAGGAGCTGGACCAGGTCGTGGATCGCTATTCGGACGCCCGCCGCACGGTGATACTGGAGGGGAAGGACAGGGCCGACTTCGCCTACGTGGAGTCGAGCGTGGCGGACGAGGACGTGGTGGTCACCATTTCCCGGCAGGGCTACCTCAAGCGGATCCCGATGCACCTGTACAGGCGGCGGACTGCGGCGGGCCTGGCGCTGGCCGCGATGGAGCGCTACCGCGGCGACTACCTGGAGACGGTGGTCGTGGCGCGCACCCAAGGCTGGCTCCTGGCGTTCACGAGCAGGGGCCAGGTGCATTTCCTGCGGGTCGACGACGTTCCCGAGAACTCGCGCGCGGCCCGCGGCAAGTCGATCTGGGCCCTTCTCCGGATCGACCGCCGCGATCCGATCATCGCGATCCGTCCCGTCGACGACCTCACCGAGGACCGTTATCTGGCGTTCGTCACCCGGGCGGGACTGGCCAAGAGAACGCGTCTGCGCGAGTACTCCACGCGGAAGCCCGGCGGGATCATCGCGGTGCGCCTCCGACCGCACGACACGGTCCTGGACGTCAAGGAAACCTCCGGCGACACGGAGTTTCTGCTCGTCACCCGGCGTGGGCGCGCAATCCGTTTCCCGGAGAGGGAGGTCTCGGTCCTGGGACGCGTGGCCATGGGCGTGAAGGGGATCGGCCTGCGCGACGATGACGAGGTCGTCGCATTCATCGCCGCCGCGCGCCAAGCGCCCATCCTGCTCGTCACCGAACAGGGTGCCGGGAAGCGCACGCCGCTGGCGGAGTTTCCGCTGCGGAAGCGGGGCGGGCTCGGCGTCGCGGCGATGGCCCCGAAGGACTGCGCACACGGGGTCGTTGCGGCGCTGGAGGGACTGGACGACGACCGGATCGTCCTGCTGTCGGCCGGCGGTGTGGCCACCGGTGTCGCCGTGGGCTCGGTCGAACTCAAGCAGCGCACCGCGCCCGCCCGCTCCATCGCGTCGCCGGCACCCGGCGACAGGATCGTCGAGGCCACGCGCCTGAACGGAGACGAACCCGTGCAGGGAACGCAGTTCGAACTCATGGGACCCGTCGATCTCATGGGACCCGCGTGAGGTTCCTCGTTCTGGGCGGTGGCGTCCAGGGGTGCGCCGCCGCCTTCGATCTGCTGCGCCAGGACTCCGTCGAGGATGTCGTCATCGGCGACGTCCGGCCCGACGCGCTGCACCCGGCGCTGCGCCCTCACCTGGGCGGGCGGCTCTCGACGCTGCGCGTGGACGCTTCCTCGCCCGACAACATCCTTCGGGCGATGGAGGGCGTCGCCGGCGTTCTGTGTGCACTTCCATACCACTTCAACTACCGGATGGCGCGGATGGCGGTGGACGCCGGTGTCCACTTCACCGACCTCGGCGGCAACACCGCCATCGTCTCACGCCAGCGCGGGCTGGACGCGGCGGCCCGCAGCAAGGGCGTGTCCGTGGCGCCCGACATCGGTTTGGCCCCCGGCATGGTCAACATCCTGGCCCAGGCCGGCATCGAGCGCTTCGACACCGTGGACTCGGTGCGCCTGTGGGTGGGCGGTCTGCCGCGAAACCCCCGTCCACCGCTCAACTACCAGATCGTCTACGCGCTCGAGGGCATGTTCGACTACTACGTGACGCCGGCCGAGATCCTGAGGAACGGCAAGCGCACCCGGGTCGACGCGCTGTCGGAGGTGGAGACCCTGGATTTCGCGGCTCCGATCGGGCGCCTCGAAGCATTCCACACGGGCGGCGGGACATCGACCATGCCGGCCCGGTACGAGGACCGGATCGGCTCCTTCGAGTACAAGACGCTGCGCTATCCCGGTCATGCCCGGGTCATGCGCGCCATCCGCGAGCTCGGGCTGCTGAGCGACCAGGACGTCGACTACAACGGGTCGAGGGTGAATCCGCGCGCGTTCTTCATCCAGCAGGTGACGCCGTCGCTGAGGAACGAGAACGGGGACGACCTGGTCGTCGCGCGCGTCGAGGTGGCAGGCGAGAAGCGCGGCGAAGCGTCCCGCGTCCGGTACGAAGTCATCGACTACCAGGATCCCGTGACCGGAATCACCGCGATGGCCAGAACCACGGGGTTCACGCTGGCGATCGTGGCCCTGATGCAGGCACGCGGAGAGATCGCCGCGGGTGTGGGGACACCGGACGAAACCATCCCCGCGCAGACCTACATCAACGAACTCGAAGAGCGCGGGATTCGCGTTGCCATTGACCGACGCGATCAGCCACGGTCCTCCCACACCTCCAGAAACTGCGTCAGGATCCGGTAGGTCAGCCCCCAGATCACCTGGCCGGCGAGACGGATGCACGGGAATCGCCTCGCGCCGAGGCCCGGATCCCGGTAAACGTACGTGTCGCGGTTCCCCTTGTCGGCCAGGGCCCGCACGGCGAACCAGTGAACCGAGGCCACCTCGGCGCTGGCCACGCGGGCGGTCGCCGACGGGTCCGTCCGGAAGACAAACGGCCAGATCGTGATCACCGGCAGCCGGGGCCCCAGCGGCCGCATGGTCTCAATCCGGCCCGCCGCGTCGCCCACCGGGTCCAGGCGCAGCCCCGTCTCCTCGCGAGTCTCGCGTACCGCCGCCTCAATCAGTCCGGCGTCGGTCGTGTCGAGGCTACCGCCGGGCAGCGCCATCTGTCCCGACCAGGGGTCGCGCGCGGAGTCCGCCCTCCGGATCGCCAGCACCTCACAGGCGTCCACCCGGGGGTCCGCAACCGCTGGCGGCGGGCGCAGGATGAGTGCAACCGCCGCGTTCCTGCGGTGGTGGTCCGGCCGGGCCGAGTTCAACGGCCCGAACCGCGCCGCCAGCGCATCGGAAAGGTGCGAAAGGCGCATCCCTGAACCCTCTGTTCGCCCGTCTGCCGTCCGGCCTACACGCCGGCCCGGTCGGGTCCCCAGATGTGCTTGTGGAGTTGCGTCTGGAGCCGGATGGGCAGCCGGCTCGCCAGGATCGACGCGGCGAGTTCCTCCACCTCTTCCAGTCCCCAAACGGGCGAGACCAGCAAAGCCCCGAGCGTGCCTGCGCGCACGCGCTCGTCCAGTCCGTGGCGACGGATCACGCGGGCCGCCCATTCGAAGTCGTCCCCGCCGGACACGACGAATTTGACCTCGTCCCGGCCCGAGAGATGGTCCAGGTTGGACCAGAGGTTCCTGTCGGCCTCGCCCGAACCCGGGCACTTGAGGTCCATGATCGTGTGGACCCGGTCGTCCAGCACGCTCACGTCCACGGCGCCCGAAGTCTCGACCAGGACCGTGTAGCCCTCGTCCAGGAGGCGTACGGCCAGGGTCGCGGCGCCCGGCTGGACAAGCGGCTCACCGCCGGTGATCTCGACCAGGCGGCACTCCTCGGCGGCCACGGTGTCGACCACTTCGGCAATTGACATGCGCGTCCCGCCGTGGAAGGCGTACGCCGTATCGCACCAGACGCAGCGCAGCGGGCAGCCGGTCAGTCGGACGAAGGTGCACGGCAGCCCCGCCCAGGTGGACTCCCCCTGGATCGAATGGAAGATCTCGGTCACGCGCACGGACTCCGGGGCGCGCCCACCCGACCGCTCCACCCGACCTGTCACGATCCTCCGTCCCCCCTTTCCGCCCTGGCCACCACGGCCTCGTTCAACAGGCGCTGCACCTCGTTCAGCGTCGCCGCCCGGGCGGACTCGACCACTGCACTCCGCGTGTCGCCCCACCAGAGCAGGGGGCTCTCCACGTGTCCCACGATCCCCAATCCCGTCGCCGCCCAGCGGGGAAAGACCAGGTATCCCGCCACCGGCGCCTTCAGGTTGCCGGTGTGTTCGGTCTCGATGGACACGGTGTAGGGCTGGCCGTCGACTGCCTCGAACGCCGGCGGGCGGCTGTGCACGTCGAGGTAGCCCCCCAGGGTGCGGTCGTCCTCGCCTTTTCCCGGGCCCGGGCCCGTTGTCGGCTCCGTCACGTATTGGAACCCTTCAAAGTGCTGAATCCGTCGCGCTCGTTCGCGGTCCACCAAGGTAAGCAACCGCCGCGGGGCGGGCACAGGAACGCCGCGGGGCGGGCACATCAACGCTGCGGGCCGGGGCGCAGTAACGCCGCGGCCGTCGTGCGCCTTGCCTTTTTCCCGTCCGCGTCTCAAATCTCCTTCTCCCCGATTCACGCTCCCTTCTCGCCCCAGGTCACGGAGTCCACCGGTGCTGGCTGCACTCTTTCACGAAAACGGCGGCCCCGAGGTCGTCACCGTCGAGGACACAGACATCCCCCTTCCCGGGGCCGGCGAAGTGCGTATCCGGGTCGAGGCCTCGTCAATGAACCACCTGGACCTGTGGATGCGGCGCGGGCTCCCGATCGAGATCCCCATGCCCCACATCGGGGGCGCGGATATCGCCGGCGTCGTCGAAAAGACCGGGACCGGCACAGACCGCACCCTCCTTGGCAAGCGCGTGGTCGTCAATCCGTCCCTCGGGTACGAGTGGTACCGTCTGGCCTCCCGGCTCGGGAGCGGCGTTGAACCCTACCGGATCGTCGGAGAGCACACGCAGGGCGGTTTCGCCGAATACGCAGTCGTTCCGGCTGCGAATGTCATCGAGGTACCCGACCACGTATCGTCGGCCACCGCCGCCGCGGCCGCCCTGGCCGGTGTGACCGCGTGGCGGGGCCTCACCTCGCGCGGGAGGCTTGGCAAGGGTGACAGGGCGCTGATCACCGGTGCCAGCGGCGGCGTGTCGTGCATGGCCGTACAGTACGCCAAACACCTCGGCGCCGAAGTCTACGCGATCACTTCTTCCGCAGAGCGGGCCCGGCGGATTCGGGCGCTCGGCGCCGACCACGTCTACGACCGGACCACGACCGACTGGGGCAAGGAAGTCTTCAAGGCAACCGGCAAGAGGGGGGTCGACGTCTGCCTCGACTCGGTCGGCGCGGCCATCTGGCCCCAGCTGATCCGTGGCCTGGCCGTCGGCGGTCGCCTGGTGTCGTTCGGAGCGACGACCGGCGCCGAAGGGAAGATCGACATCCGCCTCCTCTTCTGGCGCCAGCTCTCGATCCTCGGCTCGACCATGGGCACAAGGCAAGAGTTCCGCGCCGCCATGGACCTGGTCTTTGACGGCGTGGTCAGCCCGCCCATCCACGCGGTTCTCCCTCTTGCCGAGGCGCGTCTGGCGCACGAGCTCCTGGAGGCGGGAGACGTTTTCGGCAAGCTCGTGCTGGACCCCCGGCAGCGTCCCGACGGCGACGCAACGCCAGCCCCCGGAGCCGGCGCCAGGTGAATTTCCGCGACGCGCAGGACCGGGTGGACGAATGGATCGGCAGGTTCGAGGAGGGATACTGGCCGCCGCTGGCGATCCTCGCCCGTCTCGTTGAAGAGGTGGGCGAACTGTCGCGGGAGATCAATCATCGTTTCGGTTCCAAGCCGAAGCGTGACGACGAGGCGGAGACAGAGCTGGAACTGGAGATCGCGGATGTCCTCTTCGTCCTGCTGTCGCTGGCGAACCAGCAGGATATCGACCTGGGCCGGGCCTTCGAGAGGGCCATGGAGAAGTACGAGCGCCGGGACGGCGGACGATGGACGCCCAAGGCCGGACCGGACGCTCCGCCACCGGTGGGTGGGGCGACTCGATCGCAACCCGGCGGGTCCCCCCCTTCCTGACCCGGCAGCCAGGCCCGTTCGTAACAAAGCAGGCGCGTTGTCTGTCGGCATAACGAAAGCCATTCGTCCGAAATCAACCTCCGGCCATGCCGACATCCATGGACAGCGGGGAAACAGACGGGATCCTGGTGGAGCGCGTTCGCCGCGGCGACAGCAGGGCGTTCGACCAGCTGGTCCGCCGACATCTGCGAGCCGCACACGCGGTGGCGAGGGCCAATCTGGACAGCCCCAGCGATGCGGACGGGGTATGCCAGGACGCGTTCATCAAGGCGCTGGAACAGATCGACGCATGCCGCGACCCCGACCGCTTCCGCGCATGGCTGATGGTCATCGTTCGCAACACCGCCCACAATCGCCGGGAGTACTACCGCGTGCGATCCGCGATTCCGCTGGAGAAGGCCGCCTCGGCCGCGTCGGGCCACAATCCGCTCGCCGACGCGGGCAGGGCCGAGCTCCGGGGCCGGCTGCGCGAGGCGATGACGCACCTCACGGAGCTGCAGCGCAGAGTGCTCGTTCTGTACGACCTGGAAGGCTGGCGCCACGGTGAAATCGCGACAGAGCTGGGAATCTCGGCCGGTTCGTCGCGGGTCCACCTCCATTTCGCACGCAAGACGATGAGAAAACAGCTCACAAGTACGAGCGACTTTCTACCCGGGACAGTCAAGGGAGTCTTTTGAGATGAATGATCGGCACGACAATCCACGCGACCGCGCACCGGCTGGCGACGGCCTTCGGGCCGCGCCGGAACTCGACCCGGAGACGGATCCGAAGCGCTGGGAGTTGCTTGTGGCGCGGATCATGGCCGAAGCCCGGCCGCTGCTCGACGCCCGCCGCCGTGAAGCGACGCTCGCCGGCACCCTCGCCGGCTGGCGCCGCCCCGTCGTTGCAGCTGCCGGCGGCCTCGCCGCCGCCGCTCTGGCGACGCTGCTGCTTCTGCCGGGCGACGGCGGCGCGGAAGAGGTAGCGATCGCCGAGGTGATGGTCCCCTGGTCCGTCGCGGCCTGGATCGAGGGGAGCTACGCGCCGACCGTGGAAGAGCTGGTCGCAGCCGTCGAGGAGTACGCGCCATGAACAGAAAAGCAACCGCCGCCGCGCTGCTCGCTGCGGTCTTTATTGCTGGAGCCGCCGCCACGCTCGGCGTCCTTCGGATTGTCGAAAACCGCCAGGACGCCTACGTGGGCGAAGACGCTCGCGTGACGCGCGGCGAACGGCCCCCTGAAATGACGAGGCGTCCGCCGAACTTCCGCGGGGCGGACCGATTCGACCAGCTGGCGCGCATGCAGGTCACCGACCGGATGGCCCGCACCCTGCGCCTGACGGATGAGCAGCGGGAGGAGATCGACGCGGCCATGGAACGCTCACGTGTCGCCGCCCAGCAGGTCATGGAGGGCGTGCTGCCGCGTCTCCAGGGCCAGATGGACTCGCTGCGGGCCGAGATCGACGGCATTCTGACGGAGGATCAGCGGGAGGCTTACCGCGAGTTCCAACGGCAGGATCGCGAACGCTTTCGCCGGTGGACAAGCAGGCGGGGCCCACGGAGCCGACGGAGGTAGGCCGCGAGGCGCCCAGCCGTCGGAAGGTGACTGCCCGGAGGCACCCATCTTGCCCCCGGTGCGTTTACCGGCATCTTGTCATGGCCGGTCGCTCGGCCGGCCGGTCCATCCGCGGACCGTCCTCGTCGCAAACTCCAGAGCGCTGGGGGCCCATCTCTCTCATATGAAGCGCACCCTGATAACCGGAGCCGCCGGGCAGATCGGGACCGAACTCGCCGCGGCCCTCAGGGCCCGCTACGGGGCCGAAACCGTGTTGGCCACGGATATCCGCAATCCGACCGAATGGCGGGCAGCGGGTCCGGCCGCACGCCTCGACGTACTGGACACCGAAGCGCTCCGCGACGCGGTGGAACGCTTCGAGGCCACCGAGATCTTTCACCTGGTGGCGGTCCTTTCGGCGGCCGCTGAACAGGATCCGGCCCGCGCGTACCGGATCAACATGGGTTCGCTGCTGAATGTGCTGCAGGTCGCGGCCGAGACCGGGTGCAGGGTGTTCACGCCGAGTTCGATCGCCGTCTTCGGCCCGGAGACGCCCGGCGATCCGGCACCTCAGTCCACTCTCCAGCGGCCCACGACCATGTACGGCGTGACGAAAGTCGCGGGCGAACTCCTGTGCGACTACTACCACACGCGTTTCGGAGTCGACGCCCGCGGGCTCCGCTTTCCGGGGCTGGTGTCGTACACGGCGCCACCAGGCGGCGGCACCACCGACTACGCGGTCAACATCTTCCACGCCGCGCTCGCCGAGGGACGCTACACCTGCTTCCTGAAACCGGACACGCGCATGGACATGCTGTACATGCCCGATGCGATACGCGCGATCGTCGAACTGATGGAGGCACCGTCCGAGACGCTGATCCACCGCAACGCGTTCAACATCACCGGCTTGCACTTCACGCCGGCCGAGCTCGCCGACGCGATACGCGTGCACCTGCCGGACTTCGAAATCGAATACAGGCCCGACCCGCTGCGCCAGGCGATCGCCGATTCCTGGCCGGCGCGCCTGGATGACTCCGCAGCCAGCGAGCAGTGGGGCTGGCGTGCCGAATACACGCTTCCGGACATGGTGGCGGACATGTTCAGGGGGCTGGGAAGCCAACGTGCCCGCGCCGGCGCGGGGTCCGCCCGGAGGTAGCGAAAACATGCCCATGGATCGTCTGACCGGCGTGCTCGACGGTCTTGTCGCCCGGATGGAGGAGGCGGGTACCGCAAAGGGAGCCGAAGTCGTCGTCCGGGAAGTGATCCCGCCGCGCGACGGACAGGGTCCCCGGTTCCTTCTCGAGGGACAGGGTGACAAGGCCTTCATCCGCATGAACGCCAACTCGTACCTGGGCCTGAGCCTGCACCCCGAGGTCATCGAGGCCGAGGAAGCCACCGCGCGCGCGATGGGAGCTGGGCCGGGGGCCGTCCGCTTCATAGCCGGGACCCACACGCCCCACATACGGCTGGAGCAGGCCCTCGCGGCGTTTCACGGCAGGGAGGAGGGGATGATCTTCTCTTCGGCTTATGCGGCGGTCGTCAGCGCACTGGTGTCCCTGACCGACAAGACGACCTTCCTGCTGTCCGACGAACTCAATCACAACTGTATCATCAACGCGATCCGCATGTCCCGGCCGGCAGGGAAGGCCATCTACCCGCACCTGGATCTGGCCACTCTGGATCGGCAGCTGGACGAAACGAAGGGGAAGGCGCGCCGGGCGATCGTCGTGACCGACGGGATCTTCTCCATGCGGGGGGACCACGCCCCGGTGGACGAGATCATGGAAATCGCGTACAGGCACGACCCCGACTATCCCGAGAACGTCGTGGTGGTGGTGGACGATTCCCACGGCGTCGGCGCGTTCGGGGCCACGGGCAGGGGCACCGAGGAGTACACGGACAGCGCGCCCTGCGACCTCCTCGTCGGTACGCTCGGCAAGGCGTTCGGCGTCAACGGCGGTTACGTCGTCTCGACCGCCCCTGTGATCCGCTTCCTGCGCGAGTCCTCGCCGCTGTACATCTACTCGAACCCCATCACCGCGGGAGAAGCGGCAGCGGCGGGCAAGTCGCTCGAGATCCTGCAGGGGCCGGAAGGAGCCGAGCGCCTGGGGCACCTGCGCCACCTGACGAAACGGTTCGAAGCCGGGCTGTTGTCGCGCGGCTTCGAGATCATCCCGGGCGACCACCCCATCGTTCCGATCATGGTGCGCGACACCGCCGAGACCCGCCGCCTGGTCGCCGCCCTCTTCGACGCCGGCGTCCTGGCCACGGGTCTCGCCTTCCCCGTGGTCCCGCGCGGCGACGAGTCGATCCGCTTCCAGATCAACGCGGACCACACCGAAGCCGGGATCGACTACGTCCTGGCCGCGCTGGAACGCGTCCGCGCGGCTCCCTGACCACCACCGCCGACCCGCTCACCACGGCCGAACGGACCCCGCCGCCTTGCGCTTCGCCATCATCTCCGACATCCACGGCAACCTCCCCGCCCTGGACGCGGTTCTGGCCCACATCGCGTCCCGGCACGTCGACGCCGCCTACCACCTGGGCGATCTCGTCGGGTACGGCCCCTGGCCCAACGAAGTCATCGCACGGATCCGCGCCGAAGGCATCGCGGGGGTGGCGGGCAACTACGACACGACGGTCGCTCTCGGCCACCCGAGCTGCGGCTGCCAGCACGACGACCCCCGTCACAGGGAGCTGTCGGCGCTGAGCTATCGCTGGACCCGGGACAACATCGGCGCGCCGGCCCGCCGCTACCTGGCCGGCCTCCCCTTCCGCCTCGACCTGCGGCCATTCGGCGGCCACGCCCCCGGGCGCGCCTTCATCCTCGTCCACGGGGCCGCCACGCTCAACACGGTCTACTGGCGCGAGGACCGGTCCGACCGCTTCTGCGACAGGATGATCGCCCGGCTCGGTGCCCGCGAAGGCGACGCGATCTTCTTCGGCCACACCCACAAGCCCTGGACCACGACGTTCAGGGGCCGGACCCTGGTCAACACCGGTTCAGCCGGCCGGCCCAAGGACGGCGATCCGCGCGCCTCCTACGCCCTTGTGGAATTCGACCGCGACCACATCGACGTGCGCTTCCCCCGGGTTGCCTACGATGTGGACCGCGCCGTCAGGGCCATCGCCGCCGCGGGCCTGCCCGAAGAACTGGGCGTCGTGCTGCGGACCGGGGGCTCGCTCCCGTAGCACCGGCCGCCACGCCGCCACGCCGTACCGGACGGTAACGCGCGTGGCGACTAGTTCCAGGGCCTTACCCGCAGGAAGAAGGACCCGCCGAAGCGCGTGTAGTAGGCCCCGCTGATATTGGTCTCCACCTTCTGCCACCCGAAGCGGAACGCCCCCGACACCCGGTCGCCCAGGTGTCGCGTCAGTTCGGCGTACAGCACCGAGGCGTTGTCCGCCTCCTCTCCGGGCACCAGGGCGTCCTGGCCCGGCTGGGTGAAGCGCTTGCGGGCCAGCGTGCCGAGGAGCCCGACCTGCGTGCTCCCCCCGAGAATCCAGTCGGCGCGACCGTTGAGGCGTACGGCGTTGTATTCGACCCGCCGCGAGGTCGACCGGCTGCGTGTGCCTTCCAGCGTGAGGTCCAGGGACAGCCGCTCCCACCTGCCCACGAAGCTGGCGCCCGCTCCCACGGCGTGGTCAATCCTGGGCGACCCCTGCCCCTGCTGCGGATAGCTGTGATAGCTGTAGCTGCTGAACAGCCGCAGGACCGAATAGTCGTCGTTGTCCACCCCTGCGCCACTGCGGCGGATCTTCCTCACGCCCGTCTTGACGACAAGCGAGGAACGATCCAGCAGGTCCAGCGCGGGCAGCACCTTCGGCGCCGCGTAGTCGGCGATTTCGCCCTCGAGGCCGACGTCGAGGTAGCCACCGTGCAGGTACGACACGCCGGCCGTATAGCGATCGTATCCGGGAGAGAGATACAGCGGCAGGGGGGGCCGGTCGGTGATGCTGCGGAGCCGGGCGTTCGCGATGGCGGTCAGGGATCCGCCCACGATCCGGCGCTGATAGGTCGTCGCCACACCCCCGCTGTGCTCTCGCGGCGCGTAGTTACGCAACAGGAACCCACCTGTCGCAAATTGGCGGATGCCACCGTCGAACGAAACGTCGAGGGACTGGTTTGCTCGTCCCATGAGGCGCAGGATGCCGCGGACGGTCAACTCTCCCACGCCCGCGACGGCCCGCTCGGTCGAGTCGATCTGCGGGACCGTGAGCGCGGAGAAGTTGCCCAGGTAGCCCTCGAGCGAAGCCCCTTCCGTGATCACGAAGTCGATCAGACGAATCTGGGCATTCCCGGCGGCGGGAGCGGCGAAGCCCGCGCCGACGGCCAGCAGCGGAAGGACATGCCTGATCTTCATGGCCGCCTCTCCGCTTCCCTCTGGAAGTCCTCGACCTTCTCTCTCAACTGCTCGATCCGTTCCAGGGCACTGTCCCTGAGCCCGGCGAGCCTCGCAATGCGCGTCTCCAGGGGCTCCAGCGCCAGGTCCACCGCGGTCGTATCCCCGGCGGCGGCGGCCCCGCTCCGTGGCATTACCGGAACCACGACGTTGTCAAAGCCCTGCACGCCCGCGCTGAAGTCGTCTCGCGTGCGTGCCCAGCGTTGTCTTTCCTCCAGCTGTTCGATGCTCCCTCCCAGTTCGTTCGCCAGGTCCTCGAGCACGGCGATCCTGTTCTCCAGGCTCCGGATCTTGAACTCGATCTCCCTGCGGGTGTCGGCCGGTTGGACCTGCATGTCGGGCATGGGTGGCAGTTCCAGCTCCCGGCGCGGGCCCAGTTCCGTCCCCGTTTCCCCTTCGACTTCGTGCAGGCGGGTGTTGTACAGGTTGTACACGGCGAGCAGGTCGGGATTGGATCCCACGGGCGAGCGTTCCATCTGCTGGACCAGGAGCTCGATCCGCGCTTCGATCGCGCTGATCAGACCCTCGCTCACATCGTGCCATTCCTCCTTTCGGATCCGCAGCGTACCCTCCGCCCGGTCCCTTTCCGCCGAGAGCTCCTGCAGCTGCGCGAGAATGTCGGTGGTGCGCCCCTCGTCGTCTGCCGCCTGCGCTCTGCCGAACTCGTCCATGAGCTGGTCCCAGCGGCTTTCGTAGTACTCCCATTCCTGGTACGCGGCCCGGTAGTTGTCCCGGGCGACCTCGTACCTGCCCTCCCAGTCGTCCACGATCTGCGCCTGGTTCGCCTGCGCCCCGAGGCCGGCCGGAGCGCCCGCGGCCCCCAGGGCCATGGCCAGAGCCACGGCCGGGACCGTTGCGGACCAGCGGGCGTACTTCATGACTCAATCCGGTATTTCTCAAGCTTGTAGTACAGTCTGCTCGTCGGGATGTTAAGCAACCGGGCCGCTTCCGCCTTGGCGCCCCCCGTGCGGGCCAGCGCCTGGCGGATCAGGCGCTCTTCCATGCTTTCCACCGCCCTGCCGAGGTCGACCCCCTCGTCGCCCAGGCTCAGCACGGAGACCCCGGGGCCGCCTGCGTTCGCCAGGAAGGGCAGATCGCCGTCCTCCAGCTGTTCGCCGTCCGCCAGCACCAGGGCGCGCTCGACGACGTTCTCCAGCTCGCGCACGTTGCCGGGCCAGTTGTACTCCTTCAGCCGCTTCAGCGCGGCTTGGGTGATCGCGGTCACGGCGGAGCGCGTCCTGGCCTGCAGCTTGCGGATGAAGTGGTCGGCGAGGAGCGCGATGTCGTCCTTGCGGTCCCTGAGCGGCGGGACGGTCACGGGGACGACATGAAGGCGGTAGTAGAGGTCCTCGCGGAAGTTGTCGCCGGCGAGGAGGTCTTCGGCCGGCGTGTTCGTCGCGGCCACGATGCGCACGTCGACGGCGATCGTGTCCTCGCCCCCGACCCGCTCGAGTTCCCGTTCCTGAAGGACGCGGAGCAGGCGCACCTGGGTCGCCGGGCTGATGGTCGAGATCTCGTCGAGGAACAGCGTCCCGCCGTCGGCCAGCTCGAAGCGCCCGCGCCTCTGCTTCGCGGCCCCGGTGAAAGCGCCGCGTTCGTGGCCGAAGAGCTCGGAGTCGAGGAGGCCCTCGGGCAGCGCGCCGCAGTTGACCCGGATGAACGGTCCCTTGTGGCGCGCGGAGCGTGCGTGGATGGCCCGCGCCACCAGTTCCTTGCCGGTGCCCGACTCGCCGTACACCATGACGGTGGAGTCCGAGCGCGCCACGCGTTCCACGAAGCGCTTGACGCGGTTGATCGCCTCCGAACGACCCACCATCTCCCCGTAGGGGGTGCTCTCGTCACCCGCCTCGCTCCTCAGGTACGTGTTCTCGACCCGGAGCGCGAGATTCTCATGCTGCAGGCGCAGCCGCTCGTCCCGTTCGCGCAGGATGCGGTCCACCTTGATCCCGAACTCCTCCGACGAGAACGGTTTCGAGATGAAGTCGCAGGCGCCCATCTTCATCGCCTCGACCGCCCGCTCGACGGTGCCATGCGCGGTGATCAGCAGGACATCCGTGTCGGGCGAACTGGTCTTCACGCCTTCCAGGACCCTGATCCCGTCGTCCGCCCGCGCCATTTTCAGGTCGGTGATGACCAGGTCGGCGCCCGCCTCCTCCAGAATGCGCAGGCCCTCTTCGCGTCCGTCCGCGGACATGGTCCTGTGCCCACGGCGGCGCATGAGGATCTCAAGACCCTCTCGAATGGCATCGTGATCATCGATGATCAGCACCTGCTTCGCGCCACTCATGTCTCCGCACCCTCCTGCGGCGCCTGCCGCCGTACCCCGTCGGTGGGGAGGTCCTCCGGGCCACTCAAGTATACTCGGAAGACCGCCCCCGCCCCAATTCCCGCACTGCCGTCCGTTTCCGCATTGCCGTCGGGCTGCTCCACCAGCTCGACCCTGCCCTGGTTGGACTCGGCCAACTCCTTGACGATCGCCAACCCGAGCCCGGTCCCCTGCGCCTTGTCGCCCACGAAGGGCTCGAAAATCCGCTCCCGCAGTTCTCGTGGAATGCCCGGCCCGTCGTCCTGCACCGTGATCCGCACCTCACCATTGACCAGGGCGGCCTCGACCCAGACGGTCTCGCCGGCCTGCGCGGCGTTGCGGAGCAGGTTGAGGATCAGCCGCTTGACCTGGCGCGGGTCGGCGTTCGCGAACAGGGGCTCGGACGGGAAATCGACGTGAAGCGTGCCGCCCTTGTCCTGCAGCTCAGCTTCCGCCAGGGACACGGCGTCGCCGACCGGCGTCCTGACGTCGTGCAATGCGAGTTCGGTGTGGCCGGGGCGCGCGAAGCCGAGGAATTCGTTGATGATGCCGTTCAATCCCACGACCTCTCGCCGCACCTTGCCCAGGATGCGACGCCGTTCCTCCCGATCCTCGGTGTCCTGGGCCGCGGCTGCAAAGAGTTCGAGCCCGGCAAGCGGGTTCCGGATCTCGTGCGCGACGCGCGAGAGCATGAGACGCAGCTGTTCGTCCCGACGCTGGATTCCGGTCCTCATGCGCTCCATTGCCCGCGCCAGGCGGCCGACTTCGTCCTCCCCTTCCAGATCGAAGGGGCGATGCATCATGCCACGCTGAATGCGCAGGGCTCCCCTGCTGAGCACCTCGAGGCGAGACGCGACCCCCGTGGCCAGGCGCCAGCCGATCAGGGCGCCCAATGCCGCCGCGGCCAGGGACAGAACCACGATCGTCACCGTCAGCGCGCGCAACGGTTCAAGGTGGTCTTCCGGGATCCGCAGGATGAGAAAGTTCTCACCCGAGTCCAGAAGGACGATACCGTGCCGATAGTCGCGTCCGTCCAGCCCCTCGAACTCCTGTGTCGTTGCGGCACCCGTTCTGTACGCCTCCTGAATTTCCCCCGAAATCACGTACGGCTCGATCCAGCTCAACCGCTGCAGGATCGCGATGGAATCCGGCGGGTCGGGCGTCACCAGCGCCCTGACCTCCAGGTCGCCGGGTCTCCACCGAAAAATGTCGGCCCGGTCCACGACCCCGGAGGCGATCATCCGCCGGAGCGCGTCCTGAAATCCGAACCACTCGGGCGGCGGATTCTGTCCCTCTTCGAGAAGGAGCAGCACCTCATCGGCCCGAAACAGCGACTCGCGCGCCAACTCGCCGGCGGACAGCAACTCCCGGTCGAGCTGCTGCTCGAGCGCTTCCCGTGCCGCACTCCAGCTCAGCAATCCGCCAAGGGCGCTGATCAGGACCGCGAAGGCCACGAAGAAGGCGGTGAACCGGTTTCGCAGAGTCATGGTCGGGGGCTCCGCCTCGCTGGTCTACGTCCCGCAGGGCACCCGCTCCGCCCGCAGCTCCCAAAAGAACGGTTCCGGCGTCCTGGGCGAAACAACGATATGGTAGGGCCGGACGATACGCCGCGCCGGCGCGCAGAAATCCCCGGGGTTGCGTTCCACGACCTCGATCTTCGTACCCGTCACCCGGTCGTCGTTCCCGATCAGCAGGACACGCCGCACCTCCACCGAGTCGCCCACCTCTTCGCGCACCCCCACCGCACCGACGACGACCATTTCGGTTTCCCAGTCGATCGTCGGCGCCTCACGGCCCGAACCCTCCGTATGGATCTCCCAGAAGGCCAGGAAACGCTGCTGCGTCTCGACGGCATCGGATCCGTCGGGAGAGCGGAACCAGATGGTGCTGTCGACCACCGCCCCGGTCTGGGTCCCCTTGTCCAGCGTGCCGTACGGCAGGCTGCCCGAGTACACCGACAGAAAGTCCTGGCCGACCGTCCAGTCCCTGATCTTGATCGCCGCCTGAATGATCCGGCTGGCACCGGTATCCGGCCCGGCCCCTTCGGTCTTCACGTTGCGCAGCGTGCTGGCGTCGGCGGCGCAACGCGTCCATTCCCGCCGGTCCTCGCGCCGCGAGTCATAGATCTGGAGCGTCACCCGCGTCCTGCCAACGCCACAGTCCGGCTCCAGTTGCGGGTCGAGGATCGAGTCCACGCCAAAAACCTTGGCGCCGCCGTCGTTGAGGAGCTGGATCAGGCTCGGGTACTGCGCCGCGTAGTGGATCGGCAGTCCGGGGTTGCGGCTGAGGTTCTCGTCTCCGGTCGCGCCGCGATAGCCGATCTGCTCGAAGAACTTCCACGCCCCGTCGGAGCTCCAGGTGACCACCTGCTGAAGCCAGCCGACCTGGCCCTGAAGCGGCACTTCGACGGTGATCCGCACCTCTCCCTCGGACCCGAAACGGAGCAGTCCGTTCATCGGGTCGATACCATCGCAGGCCGTCAATGCTCCGCAAAACATGGTCAGACCTAACGTTACGTGCATCGCACGGTATCGCTGACGACTTCCTTTGCCGGTGCGCTTGCTGTATGTTCCCATCGCCATGTCCGCCTTCTCCCGTCTCCGCAATCTACTCCGCGAGCGCAGTGTGAGGACAGGTCACTTTACACTGGCCAGCGGCCGTAGTTCGCACTACTACATCGATGCCCGCCTGACGACGATGAGCGGGGAAGGCCAGATCCTTGTCGGTGAAGTCTGTCATCGCGCCATCCGTAACGCCGGCTGGACGCCCGAGTTTGTGGGCGGCATGACGCTGGGTGCCGACCCGATCGCCTATGCGATCGCCCATCACGCAACGCGCACCGGCACCGATCTCGACGCGTTCACGGTCCGCAAGCAGGCCAAGGGCCATGGCACCGGTCGTCAGATCGAAGGAGGCCTTCCCGCCGGCGCACGCGTCGTGGTCGTCGAGGATTCGGTCACGACCGGGGGAAGCCTGCTCAGGGCCCTCGAGGCGGTAGCGGCCCACGGCGCGATCATCCTCGGGGTGCTCGCCCTCGTCGACCGCGAGGAGGGGGGCGCCGAACGTCTTGCGTCCGCGGGCTACGACTTCCGTACGGTCTTCACCGCAAAGCAGTTGCTCGGCGCGGCCGAGGACTGATCCTCGCCAGCGGGCCGTCAGTCGACCAGCCGCAGCGGCATGACCAGACACAGGTAGTCCAGGTCGTCGGTTGCGGGCGTCACGGTGGCCGCGCGCTCCTCGCTCTTGAAAGCGAGCTTCACGTCGCCGGGCGGCATGTTCCGCAGGACTTCGAGCAGGTAGTTCGCGTTGAAGCCGATCTGCAGGCCTTCGCCATCGTAGGTCAGTTCCAGCTCGTCGTGCGCCTCGCCCAGATCCGGAGTCATCACGTCCAGGTGGACCCGGTCCGACTCGAACGACATCTTCACCTTGTGCGTCTGATCGCTGGCAACGACGGCCATGCGACGCACGGCGGCTTCCAGGACCTTCCTGTCGACGATGGCAACCTTGTCGTTGTCCTTCGGAATCACCTGCTCGTAGTTGGGGTAGGTGCCCTCGATCAGGCGCGTGTACACCTCCTTGTCGGCCGAGCGGAACGCCAGGTGGTTGCCGCCCCTCGCGACATGCAGATCCCCGTCCTGGTCGAAGAGACGCTCGACCTGGGCGAGCGCCGTGGGAGGCACGATCAGGTCGGTGCTTCCGGCCTCAACCGAGTCCGCCGACACAACCATCTTCGCCAACCGGTGGCCGTTGGTGGCCACCATCCACATCCGCGTGTCCTCCAGCCCCCAGAACACCCCGTTCAGGATGGGCCGGCTTTCCTCCGTCGAAACCGCAAACGACGTGGTCCTGATCAGAAGGCGCAGCGACTCCTCGGACACCGTCCACCCTTCCTCGAAGTCGATTGCCGGCAGGTTGGGGAACTCTTCGCTCGGGAGACCGTTGAGCTTGAAGCGGCTGTAACCGCACGCGATCTCCAGCTGGTGCCCACGCGCCAGCATCCCGACCGGCTCGTCCGGGAGCTCGCGGGTCAATTCCTGGAGCTTGCGGCCCGGCGCCGTGATTGCGCCGCCCCGCTCGACCTCGGCCGGGACCTTGATGCGGATCGAGACGTCCAGATCCGTACCGCTGATCCACACGACGTTGTCCTCGGCTTCGAGCAGGACGTTCGAGAGCACGGGCAGCGTCGTCTTGGTCGGAATGCTGGCGGAAACCGCGCCAAGACCTCGGTGAAGGTTCTGCCGTGTAATCGTGAATTTCATGGAAGCCTGTCAGACAGCGTGCGAGGGAACGATGGACGAGGTGCGGCAAGAGCGCCGCGGCCGGGGCGAGCGCTGCGGGCCGTCTAGTGAATATGTCATTAAAGATAGAACAAACTCATCATCATAGGGGCGGTGGAAACTGTGGATATCGTGCCCTGGCGCGCCCGGAGAGCCTGCTTGCAGCGTGCCGATCACCGAAACCGGGCTCGTGTGGGAATGCGTGGAGAACCGGAGGGTCACCAACGCGAAAGTGGACCCTGTTGTGGAAAAGTGGGAAAAGGGAGGGCCTTTCCCACCGGGTTTTCCACAGAAATCCCGTTTTTTCGTGGATGACGTCTCGACTGCACCGCTCACGGCGACAGGGTCCGGCGCAAGTCATCGACCCTGGCCTGGAACACGCTGTCCGTCCCGAGACGCGATTCGACCCTGCGGATCGAATGGATGACCGTCGAATGGTCCCGGTCCCCGAATTCGCCCCCGATCTGGGCCAACGGGAGGTCGAGCAACTCGCGTATCAGGAACATCGCGACCTGCCGCGGCACGACGAGCTTCCGCGTCCTGCGCTTCGACGCGAGAGCCTTGCCGCTCACCCCCCACACCTCGGCCACCTTCTCGCGGATGCTCCGTGCGTCGAGAGGGCGGCGCTCCTGCAGCTCGGCCATGCCCGCCAGCGCGATATGCGCCAGATCCAGCGTGGGCTCCCGGCGCGTGAGCGAGGCGAGGGCCAGCAACTTGATGAGTGCGCCTTCCATTTGGCGCACGGACGAACGGCAGCAATGGGCAATGAAATCGAGAACGTCCGGGCCGAGGACCGCATCGTCCTCCTCGGCCTTCCTCTGCAGAATAGCCACGCGGGTTTCGTAGTCGGGACGATGGACCCCGGCCACGAGTCCCCATTCGAAGCGCGAGACCAGACGGTCCTCCAGGCCCGCGAGTTCCCTGGGAGGGCGGTCGCTGGTCATAACGATCTGGCGCCCGCCGTTGTACAGGACGTTGAAGGTGTGGAAGAACTCCTCCTGGGTGCGCTCCTTCCCGCGCAAAAACTGGACATCATCCACCAGGAGAAGGTCATGGGAGCGGTATCGGCCCCGGAAGGCGTCGGTGGTATGACTGCCGATCGCGGCCACCATCTCGTTCACGAAGTCCTCGGCCTGGATATAGCAGATGCGTGCGGCGGTGCCGTGGGCGAGCAACCGGTTCGCGATGGCCTGCATGAGGTGGGTCTTTCCCAGACCGGTGCCCCCGTAGAGGAAAAGCGGGTTGTAGCTGCGCGCCGGGCGCTCCGCGACGGCCATGCTGGCGGCCTGCGCCAGGCGATTGTTTTCGCCCACGATGAAGCGGTCGAAGGTGTACTTCGTGTTCAATCCGGCCACAGGTAGCGGGCGCATGTCCGGCGCATTGGCGACAGGGGTCGGCGACGGCTGGCCGGCGGACATCGAAGGAGCCGGCTCGCTGACCCGGGCCACCGAAATCTGCGGTGTCGAGCGGTCGGCCGTCGCGTACTGCGTGGAAACGCGGAGTTCCACCGGGCCCCCCACGATCCCGAGGGCGATCTCGTGCACGGCCTCGCCGTACTTGTCTTCGAGCCACTCGGCGTGGAAGCGGCTCGGTGCCGTCACGTGGAGGATCCCGTCGGACCAGGATACCACCTCGGCGCTGGCAAGCCAGGTGCGATAGGTCTGCTCCGGAAGGCCGTGCCTTACCTGCCCGAGTATGCGATCCCAGAGTTCTGTGGCGCCCAGTTCCATGCCCTCGAAGGTGTCAGAAGGGGCGCCAAGCTTATGAGAGGAAACGCGGGAAGTCAAACCGCCATCCGACGCTCCTGTCCCGCGGTTGCGGGGTGGCCGCCAAGGTGGCTGCGAGGTGGCTGTTGACCCCCCGTTGCTCGTTTGGATACCTTTCAAGGCTAGCCCGAATCTGGTCGCGTCTCACCCGCCCCGGGGCGGAAGCCGGCCATCCCCGAGACAGGCACCACGAACGGATCAATGAAACCGACCTACAGGCCTCGCAACCGCAAGCGCTTGAACAAGCACGGCTTCCGCGCGCGGATGAGCACGAAGGCGGGCCGGGCGACCCTCAACCGCCGCCGTCGGCGGGGACGACGGGCGCTCGTGGTGCGCATCGGGTCCAAGAATCCGAAGTAGCGGCGCATGGAGGAGCCGGAGCGGCAGCGGCTCCCGAGGACCGCCCGGATCCATCGCAGCAGTGAGATCCGGACCGTATTGCGACACGGGACCCGCACGAGAACACCAACGCTGGACGTCTACGTCCTGCGGGTGCCGTCGGGCCGCTTGCCGCGCGTAGGCTGGGTGGTCCCGAAGCTGGGCAGCGGCATCGTGGCGCGGAACCGTCTCAGGCGCAGACTGCGGGAGATCGCGCGCCGACGCGTGTTGACGACACTGCGCGGCAGGGGACGCGGGGCCGATGTGCTGGTGCGGGTCAGAACAAGGGCCTACCGGGCGACGTATCATCAGATTGAGCAGGACTTGATGAGCGTCGTGGGGGCCGAATGATGGAATCCGGGAAACAGCGCCAGGCGGGGCGACAGGGGCTCGTTGCGCGAATCATGATCATCGCCATCAGGTGTTACCAGGGCGCGGTCTCGCCGTTCAGAACCTCTCCGTGCCGCTACCTTCCGACCTGTTCGGAGTACGCGCGGGTGGCGATCGAGACGCACGGACCGTGGCGGGGCGGGTGGCTGAGCGTCCGCCGTGTTGCCCGCTGTCACCCCTGGGGTGGGCGGGGATTCGATCCGGTGCCCGGGAGCACGGAGACGGGACAGCGATGAAGACGGGACTGAGGTTCCTGCTGGCGATGTTCCTGATGCTCGCCGTGTTCGTGATCACCAACCTGCTCTTTCCGCCGCTGCCTCCGGAACCTGTGACCGGGCCGGCGGATGAAGCGCCCCGGCAGCCCGCCGAAGAAGTGGACGATCGGGAGGAGCGCGGCCCCGGGACGGTCTTCGAGGCGCCGGGGGCCGACGATCCTGAGCGTCTGGTCAGCGTCGAGACCCCGCTGTTCCACGTCATGTTTTCGTCGCGTGGCGGCGTGGTGCGCTCGGTCCGGCTGCCGGAGTACCAGTCCTTTCAGCGCGACGGTCCCGTGGAGCTGGTTCCCGACGGCGCGGGCGGCGTGCTGGGCGCCACTTGGCTGTATGGCGGAGGTGCGGATTCCGTTGCCCTGGAGCGGTACGACTATACGGTCAGCCCGGCGGATGGGATACGCCTGAGCGAGGGCAGCGGACCGCGGACGCTCACGTTCCGGTTCGACTACCCCGAAGGCAGCTTCTTCAGCGAAATCCGCTACACGTTCCGCCCGGATTCGTACGTCGTCGAGGTCGAGGGCGAGCTGCCGGCGCTGGATCGGTCCGCGCTGTTCGTGGATCTGGGGCCGGGCCTGGCGATCAACGAGTTGCGCGAGGTCGAAGACGTCCGGGCGATGGCGTTCGTGGGCAACCACGCCGAGGACGGCGCCCGAACCAGGCCGTTGTCTCGCGTCGACGAACCGGAGGTCATGGAGGGACCCCTTCTGTGGGCGGCGGTCAAGAGCAAGTACTTCGTGCAGGTGATCCTTGCCGGCGACGGCACCGGGGGTGGGGAATACCTCACCGCCATGTGGGCCGAGCCGCTGCTGGCCGAAGGCCGGGCCAGGGTGCAGGCCGCAAGCCCGGTCGGCGATGACGGCCGGTACGCGTACAGGGCGTACCTGGGCCCCATCGAGCGCGAGCGGCTGGTCGCGATCGGAGACGGCCTCGAGGAGGTCAACCCCTACGGCTGGCGCATCTTCCGTCCCATCATCCGGCCGCTGGTGGGCGTCATCCTCTGGGTGGTCAGATTCCTGCACGAGAACCTCCTGCTGGGGTACGGGTGGGTGCTGATCGTGATCGGCATCCTGATGCGCATACTGATGTGGCCGCTGCAGCGCAAGGCGATGCTCGCCCAGGTCAACATGATGAGTGTTCAGCCGCTGGCGCAGGAGATCAGGGAGAAGTACCCGAACGATCCGCAGCGGATGCAGCAGGAGACGATGAAGCTCTACAAGGAGCATGGGGTCAACCCGTTCGCGGGCTGCGTGCCGATGCTGATCCCCATGCCCATGCTGATCGCGCTCTTCCTGGTCTTCCGGACCACGATCGAGCTCCGGGGCGAGTCGTTCATGTGGCTTCCCGACCTGTCGGCTGCGGACCCCCTCTATATCCTGCCCCTCACGCTAGGGGCGAGCATGTTCCTGCTGCAGTTCATCATGTACAGGATGAGTCCGGCGTCGGGAGCGGCGAACCAGCAGATGAAGATGATGATGTACATCATGCCCGTCTTCATGACCGTGCTCTTCTGGCGCTTTGCGTCCGGGCTCAACCTCTACTACGCGACCGTGAACCTCGCGACGATCCCGCAGCAGGTCCTGATCGCCAAGGAGAGGCGGAAGATGCAGGCGGCCGGTGCCCGGAAGCGGGCGCGCTGACCTCACGCGCGGCGGTACGCCCGTGGATTCCCGCGCTTTGCTCGACACCATCGTCGCGCAGGCGACGGCTCCCGGATTCGGCGCCATCGCGCTGGTGCGACTCTCGGGTTCCGGCGCGCTGGAGGTCGCGGCGCAACTGGCCGGCGGGACCGGGGGCACATCCGCGGCGATGTGCGAAGCCGACCGTTGGCCGGACCGAACGAGCCGGCTCCGCACCCTGCGGCGCCCCGGCACGGCCGAAGTTCTCGACCGGGCGCTGGTAACGATATATCGGGCGCCGGCAAGCTATACCGGCGAGGACATGGTGGAGGTCTCGACGCATGGCGGCCACGCGATCCCGGCGAGCGTCGTCGCGGCGTGCATCGCGCTGGGGGCCAGGCAGGCCAGGCCGGGCGAGTTCACCCAGCGCGCCTACCTCAACGGCAAGCTGGATCTGACTCAGGCGGAAGCGGTCGCGGATCTCGTCGCGGCGCGGTCCGGGAAGGGTCGGACCGTCGCCCTGCACCAGCTGGAACGGGGGCTCGGCGCGAGGATCGCGTCGCTGCGCGAGAGCGTGATCGGGGTGGCCGCGCTTCTGGTGCAGCACATCGATTTCCCGGAGGAAGACGACGCGCCCACGCCGCTGGATGCGATCGTCGAACGGGCGGCGGCGGTGGCGCGCGAGGTGGGCCTGCTCTTGGCCACCGCCCCCTCCGGCGAGCTGCTGCGGGAGGGTGCCGTAACGGTGCTGGCGGGTCGCCCCAATTCTGGTAAGTCCAGTCTTTTCAACGCTTTAGTGGGCATCGAACGCGCGATTGTAACGGATGTTCCTGGCACGACCCGCGACGCGATCGAGGCGGTGGTTGAGGTCGACGGATTCCCGTTCCGGCTGGTGGACACGGCGGGGTTGCGCGGCGATCCGGGCGCGGTCGAGCGGTTGGGCATCGAGGTGGCGCGCCGGTACCTGGCGGGCGCCGATGTCGTCCTGCATTGCCGCGAGGCGGGGCGTGCGGCGGGGCGGCGGGAAGCGGAGTTCCTGCGGTTCCTCGCTGCACCGGTGGTCGTGGTGAGGACGAAGTGGGACCTGGCCGCGCCGGGCGATGTGCCGTCCGATGGAGAGGTTCCGGTGTCGGCGGTGTCGGGAGAGGGGCTCGCCGAACTCAGGCAGGTACTGCGCGAACTGGTGTTCCGGGGTATCGTGGCGAACCGGGACGAGGTGCCGGTCGTCACCAGCCGGCGGCAGGCCGAACTTCTGGAGGAGGCGCGGGATGAGATTGGCGCGTTCGCGGCGGCTCTGGCCGCGGGGATCCCGCCGGAGGTTGCGTCAGCCCACCTCAAGTCCGCCGAGACCGCGCTCGAGGAAATCCTCGGAGTGGTCGCGCCGGACGACGTGCTGGACCGCGTGTTCCGGGACTTCTGCATAGGAAAGTGAGCCGTGCGACTCTGCTATGACGTGATCGTGGTCGGCGGGGGCCACGCGGGTACCGAAGCGGCCGCCGCCGCGGCGCGCCTGGGCGCCAGTACCGTCCTGGTGACCCCGGACCTGACCCGGATCGCGCAGATGAGTTGCAATCCGGCCATCGGCGGCGTCGCCAAGGGGACCGTTGCGCGCGAGGTCGGCGCCCTGGGCGGGGTCATGGCGCAGGCCACCGACGCGTCTCGTATACACTTTCGTATGCTGAATCGCTCGAAGGGCCCGGCGGTCTGGGGGCCGCGCGCGCAGTGCGACCGCGCCCGGTATCCGGTGGCGGTCCGGCGCATCCTCGACGGCGTCGACGACCTCGATCTCTTTCAGGAGATGGTCACCGGGCTCCTGGTGGACGACGGCCGGGTCCGGGGCGTCGTTACGCGCGGTGGCATCGTCTTCGAGGGCCGGGCCGTCGTGGTCACCGCCGGGACGTTTCTGCGCGGGAGGATCCATGTGGGCGGCAGCGCGGCCCAGGGGGCGGGGCGGGCGGGGGAGGGGCCTTCCATCGACCTCGCGCAGGCGCTCGAACGGCGCGGACTCGAGGTTGCGCGCTTCAAGACCGGGACGCCGCCGCGGGTCGACGGGCGCTCGGTGGACCTGTCCCGCTGCGAGCGCCAGGACGGAGAGGGCGGCCGCTTCCGGTTCTGCTTCTACACCCGTGAACCCCTGCCGGCGCAACGTCCGTGCTGGATCACGTGGAGCGGTGCGGAGCTGAAGCGCATTGTGACCACAAATCTTTCGCGGAGCGCACTTTACGGAGGAGAGATCGCCGGGCGGGGGCCCCGGTATTGTCCCTCGATCGAGGACAAGGTCGTACGATTCCCGAAGGTCTCGCGTCACCAGGTCTTCCTGGAGCCGGAGGGACTGGACACGACGGAACTGTATGTCAACGGACTGTCGACGTCGCTGCCTCCGGACGTGCAGCTCGCTTTCCTCCGGTCGATCCCCGGGCTGGAAGAGGCCAGGATGACGAAGCCCGGTTACGCGATCGAGTACGACTACTTTCCCCCGCACCAGCTGCACCACACGCTCGAGGTCCGTTTCGTGCCCGGGCTGTACTTTGCCGGTCAGATCAACGGCACGACCGGCTACGAGGAGGCGGCGGGACAGGGCCTGGTCGCGGGCGCCAACGCGGCGCTTGCCGTAATGGGCAGGGATCCGTTCGTGGTGGAACGGGATCAGGGGTACATCGGTGTCCTGATCGATGACCTGGTCACGAAGGGAGTCGACGAGCCGTACCGGCTGTTCACCTCGCGGGCCGAGTTCCGTCTCTTGCTCCGCCAGGACAACGGGCCGGGCCGTCTGGGGACCCTCGCCCGTTCGATCGGGCTGCTGACCGAGGAGCAGGAATCCGCGCTGGCGAAGCGCCTCCGCGAGGAATCCCGTGCCGTGGCGTGGTTCCGAAGCCGGACGTTGCGGCCTGCTGCGGTCAATCGCACGCTCGAGGAGGCCGGAAGCCATCCCGTCGACCGCCCACAGAGGGCCGTGGACCTGCTGAGACGCCCTCACGTAACCGCCGAGGCGCTCGTGCGGGCGGCGGGCGACGCTGACCAGCGATTTGACCCGGATGTGCTGGCGACTGTCGAGATCGATACCAAGTACGAGGGCTACGTGCGCCGCGAGCTGGAGCGTGCGGCAAGGCTCCGCGCCCAGGCGGACTTCTCCATCCCGGAGGATACGCCGTTCGCGAGTTTCGTGACGCTGTCGATCGAAGCGCGCGACAAGCTGGAGCGGATACGGCCCAGCAGCCTCGCCCAGGCAGGGCGGATCCCCGGCGTATCCCCTGCCGATCTGCAGAACCTCGTCATGGAGGTCCGCAAGGTGGCGAGCAGCCGGCCGCCTGCCGAAGACCCCGGCTCGTTGCCGACCGAAGGGCCGCGTTCGTCAATGCCGGCTCGGTAGCGCCCGTCCCGCAACCACCTCTGGTCGGCCCTACCCCGGCCGTTGTTCCACGTGGAACATCGCGGCCACCGGCCCCACGAGGGCTTTGCGCGGCCCAACCCCCCCAATGTTCCACGTGGAACGTGCCGCGGTTAGATTCCCGTCATGCCCGACAAGCGCCCCGCCCGGAACCGAATCATCGCTCTCGCCAATCAGAAGGGCGGCGTCGGCAAGACTACGACAGCGGTCAACCTCGGCGCAAGCCTCGCTCGTGCAGGCGCCCGGGTCCTCCTCGTCGACATGGATCCGCAAGGAAACGCATCGAGCGGTCTGGGGATCATCCAGCGGCACAGCATCCCCACGGTGTACGACGTGCTGATTCGGGGACTCTCGGCGTTTCGGGCCGTGTCGCGGTCCGTCCAGGGCAGCAAGCTCGATCTCATACCCGCCAACCGGGACCTCGTAGGGGCGGAAGTCGAACTGGTCGGCGTTCGGGACCGGGAAACGATCCTTCGCGAAACGCTGGCTCCGGTCGCGACGGACTACGATTTCGTCTTCATCGACTGCCCGCCGTCGCTGGGACTGCTCACACTGAACACGCTGGCGGCCGCCGACTCCGTGCTGATTCCCATTCAGTGCGAATTCTATGCTCTGGAAGGACTTACGCAGTTGCTGAATACGATCGGGCTCGTCCAGAGAGGGCTCAATCCCGATCTGGAGATCGAGGGCGTCCTGCTCACGATGTACGACCAGCGCCTCAGTCTGTCCCGCCAGGTCGCGACCGAGGCGAAACGCTATTTCGGCGACAAGGTCTTCGACACGGTCATCACACGGAACGTCAGCATCGCGGAGGCGCCGGGGTTCGGCCAGCCGGTGGCGGACTACGCACCCTCGTCGACCGGCGCACGCAGGTACGCCTCGCTCGCCAGGGAGATCCGTGACAGGGCACGGCGCGCGCCCACGAACAGTAGCTGAAGGGGAAATCAAAAATGAGCGGAAGCGACCGGCTTGGCAGAGGTCTCGGCGCCCTCCTCGGCGACTACATGCAGGAACCCGTCGGCACCGGCGCGGGGGCGGAGGCGCCCGCCAGAATCCCGATCAGGATCGTTGCCCCCAACCCCTACCAGCCCCGACGGGAGTTCGCTGCGGCCGAATTGAGCGAACTCGCCGCCTCCATTCGGGTCAATGGACTGCTGCAGCCCGTGCTGGTGCGCCGAACCTCCTCGGGCCGAACCTACCAGCTGGTCGCCGGCGAACGCAGATTCCGCGCGGTCAAGCAACTTGGCTGGACCGAGATCCCGGCCCAGATCCGCGAGGTCGACGACCGCACCCTGCTCGTGCTTGCCCTCGTCGAGAACATCCAGCGCGAGGACCTCGGGCCGCTCGAGGAGGCCAAGGCCTACGGCACACTTCGGGATACATTCGGTTACGGCCAGCGCGAAATCGCCGAATCCGTCGGCAAGAGGCGCTCTACCGTGGCCAACATGCTGCGTCTGCTCAAGCTCCCGCCCTCCGTCCGGCGCCTCCTCGAGGAGGGAGCCCTGTCGATGGGGCATGGAAGGGCGATTCTCGGTGTGGACGATCCCGTAAAAGCCGCCGACGTCGCCCGGCAGGCGGTTGCCGAATCGTGGTCGGTGCGCGAGACCGAACGGAGAGTCCGGAGCCTGGCGGCCGGCGGCGACCGCCCGGTCGAAAAGCCTCCGAAGGAGGAACAGGAACGCGATCCGGCCATCGGGGCCCTGGAGGAGGCGCTCAGCGATCACCTCGGGGCCCGCGTGGGCATCCAATGGAAGGGCCAGGGCGACGGCGCGATCCGCATCCAGTTTCGCGGAGCACGGGAGCTGGAGCGGGTTTTTGCCGCCGTGACGGGCACGGAAGCTGCCGAAATCGTGGGCTGAACACGCGGGAACGGTTGGCCGAAACAGTTGTAGTCGACAATATTCCCTTTTCGGGCACGGGCTGACGAACCGGGGAGCCAAGGTGGACGGCAAGGACCAGGACATTTCGATCATCGTGATGCGCGGTGGCGTGGAGGAGCCGCGCACCTTCACGCTTACCCGGGGTCGTCTTCTGGCTGTCAGGATTGCCGGGCTGGCGCTGGCGGCCCTGTTCGTGACGATGGCCGCAAGCTGGTTCCATGTCGCGCGCCGGGCGGCCACGGCCACCGCGCTCAAACAGGCGAACGACTCGTTGCTGGCCCGGCATCAGCGGATGGATTCGCTGGCCGGCCGGCTGGCCGGTCTGGAGGCACGCCAGGACGGTTTCCGTCGCCTGATCGGAGTCGCGAGTTCGCGGGACTCGGCGCTCTGGCTCGGCAATCTCCGCACAGCGCCGAGCGACGCCGGCGGATTCGGGGAAGGGGCGGCCACGGAGCCGACGGCCTGGCCGCTGGCGACACAGGGCTTCGTCACCCAATCCGACGGGGGCGTGGCGGATCACCCCGGAATCGACATCGCGGTTGCGAGCGGCTCCTACGTCAGGGCGGCCGGTGGCGGTGTTGTGGTTGACGCGGCGAATGATCCGGTCTACGGTCTCTTCGTTCTCATCGATCACGGCGATGGCTGGCGTACGCGGTACGGCCACGCATCGTATCTGGTAGCCGAGAGGGGCTGGAGGGTGCGGCAGGGAGAAGTGATCGCGCTGTCGGGCTCGACGGGACGGTCTACCGCACCCCATCTCCATTTCGAGATATTGAGCAACGGGAGACCCATTGATCCGCTATCGATGGTCACGCCGCCGTAGAGGGGGCGACCTTCCGGAAAATCACCCCGAATCCAAATCACCCCGTATCAAGGAAGACTCGGTGGAAGCCATGGCACGAAAAGGACCCACACCAGGCCCGTCGCCCGAAAGGGTCATCTCCATCGTCGGACCTGGCATGCGCGTGGTCGGCGACTGCGACACGACCGACACGATCAGAATCGAAGGCCACATCGAGGGCTCGGTGCGCGCCCAGAAGGCGGTGGTGATCGGCAAGGCGGGACGCGTCAACGGCGACATCCACACCGAGGACGCGGTGATCGGTGGCTCGGTTCAGGGGTCACTGATCGTGGAGTCCCGCCTGGAGCTGCAGGCCACCTGCCAGATCGACGGCGAAATCAGCGCCGCACGCCTGCAGCTTGAGGAGGGCGGGGTGATCAACGGCACCATCAATGTCGGTCGGAAGGATGCCGGCGTCGCCATCGACCCCGGGGCAGCGGCTTCGGGAAAACACGGCGGCCCGGGGTTGAAGCAGCCGGGCAAGATCCTGGGAGTCGGCGGGAAGGCCAAGGTATAGCACGCGGCCGAGCGGCCTTGTCAAGGGACCGGTAGCGTAAGCCGGCGGCCGTGCCTTCCGTTGCTCTGGCGGAGATCGCCGGATTCCTCGACGACCACCTCGCGGTCCCCGGGTTCCCCGACTATCCGAACGCTCTCAACGGGGTCCAGGTGGAGGCGCCCGGCCCGGTAAGGCGGGTTGCGGCGGCCGTTGACGCCAGCAGGGCGGTCATCGACGCGTCGAAGGACTGGGCCGACCTGCTCATCGTTCATCACGGGCTGTTCTGGAATGGCCTGCAACCGCTCACCGGACGCTTCTTCGGCCGCGTCAGGGCCCTGGTCGAGTCGAATACGGCCCTCTACAGCGCGCATCTGCCGCTCGACGCCCACGCCGAGGTGGGCAACTCGGCGATCCTGGCCCGGAAGCTCGGGCTTGAGCGCCTCGAGCCCTTCGGCGACTACCAGGGGGCCGCAGTGGGGTGGAAGGGCGTCGCCGACGTGCCGCTGCGGGACCTGGCGCGGCGCCTCGGGGAGGCGACGGGCGAGGGGGTGCAGGTCCTCCCCGGAGGCCCTGGACACGTCACGACCGCGGCCGTGATCACCGGGGCCGGGGCATCGGCATTGCCCGAGGCGGCGGCCGCGGGTGTCGACCTGCTGGTCACGGGAGAGGCGCAGCACCATCATGCCATCGACGCCGCCGAGCTGGGTGTCTCGGTTCTTCTCGGCGGACACTACGCGACCGAGACCTGGGGGGTGAAGGCACTTGCCCGTCTCCTGGAGCAACGTTTCGGAATCGAGGGGCGTTTCGTAGACTCGCCTACGGGGCTTTAGCCGCCGCAAGGCAGGTAAGCCCCTCGACCGCAAAGAACCCGGCCCGCCCCCAGGGGGCAGGCCGCAACGCCGGGAGGAATCCCGAGGAGCCGCCATGCGCCTCTTGCCCAACGCCCCACCGCCGACCCGCTCCGCCGTCTCATCTCCCGGTGCCGCGTTCGCATCCGCCACACGCGCCTCCGCCGCCCTCGCGCTGGCCGCCCTCGCGCTGGCCACGGCTCCGCCCGCCAGACTGACCGCCCAGGTCCCGAGCCCGACCGACTTCTTCGGTTTCCCCATGGGCGCGGAGACGAAGCTGGCCAACTGGGACGACCTCACCGCCTACTACGAGACCCTCGCGCGCACCAGCGACCGCGTCGCGGTGGACACCCTGGGGCCGACCACGCGGGGGCGCCCGTTCGTCATGCTGACGATCACGAGCCCGGCGAATCACGCGCGGCTGACCGAACTGCACCGCGTCCAGCGCAGCCTCGCCGACCCGCGCACCGTGGACGGCGAAGGCGAACTGGAGCGCCTGCTCGACGAGGGGCGAACGGTCGTTATGATCACCCATGCGATCCACTCGACGGAAGTCGGCAGCGCCCAGTCCGCCGCGAAGCTTGCGCACCACCTGGCCGCCTCGCAGGACGACCGGGTGCGCGAGATCCTCGACAATGTGATCCTGCTGCAGATTCCGTCGCTGAACCCGGACGGCACCCAGTGGATCAACGACTTCTACAACCGGTACGTGGGCACCGAGTACGAGGGCACCGCCGCGCCGTGGCTGTATCACTTCTACACCGGCCACGACAACAACCGCGACTGGTACACCTTCTACCAGAACGAAACCCAGCACACCGTCCGCGCGCAGAACGACTGGCACCCGCAGATCGTGCACGACATCCACCAGATGGGCGGCAGCGGGGCGCGCATCTTCTTCCCGCCGTACATCGATCCGATGGAGCCGAATGTCGATCCCGGCCTGATTACGGCGGTTAATCAGCTTGGTGCCTACATGGCCGCGGAACTGACGTCCCAAGGGAAGCAGGGCGTCGTCATCAACGCCATCTACGACGGCTTTCACCCCGGGCGCGCCTACATGCACTACCACGGAGGGGCTCGAATCCTCAGCGAGACCGCGTCCGCACGCCTCGCCAGTTCGGTGAACGTCCCCCGCGAAGTGATCCAGGGCGGGCGCGAGTACGATGCCGGCCGGGCGGCGTGGAACTTCCCCTGGCCGTGGGAGGGCGGGGAGTGGGGGCTGCCCGACATCGTCGAGTACCAGTTCTCGGGGGCGATGGCGCTGCTGGTCAACGCCGCGAAGAACCGCCGCTTCTGGCTGGAGAACTTCCATCGCGTGGGGGAGCGGGCCGTCGCGGGATGGGACGAGTGGCCCGCCGCCTGGGTGATCCCGGGTGGCCAGGAGAACCGCGTCGGGGTCGAGAGCGTGCTGCGGATCCTGACAATGGGCGATGTCGAGGTGCGGCGCGCCGAAGCCGCCTTCACGGCCGGGGGCGCGACCTACCCCGCCGGGTCGCACGTGGTGCTGATGCGGCAGCCGTACGCGGCGTTCGCGCAGACGCTCCTGACCGAGCAGGAATACCCCGACATGCGCGAGTTCCCCGGCGGACCACCGAAGCGCCCCTACGACGTGACCGCGCATACCCTGCCGCTGTTGATGGGGATCGAGGCCGCGTCGCTGGAGGCCGAACCCGATGTGGCGCTGAGCGATCCGATCGCCGTGCAGGGCGTGACGTACGAGCTGCCGGGGGCGCTGTCGGGGGCCGGCGCGCCCCGGATCGCGCTGTACAAGGGGCACCAGGAGCCGATGATCGCCGGGTGGACGCGGTGGATGTTCGATCGGCACGAAATGGCGTACGACTCGCTGCACGACGCGCGCGTGCGCGCCGGGTCGCTGGGCGACGACTACGACGTCCTGATCTTCCAGAGCCAGTCGGACCGCTCGATCAGTCGGGGGCACGCCGCCGGGTCGCTGCCGGAGCAGTACACGGGCGGCATCGGTGAGGCAGGCCGTGCCGCCGTGCGGGAGTTCGTGGAGTCGGGCGGGCGCCTGGTTGTGATGGAGGAGGCGGCCGACTTCGCGATCGGGCTCTTCGGGCTGGATGTGGGCAATCCGGTGGCCGGGCTGTCCAACACGGCCTTCTACGTGCCGGGATCCATCGTACGCGTCGACCTCGCTCCGGACCCGGTGTCGTCGGGGTACGACGCCTCGACGGCGGCGTGGTACTGGCGCAGCAGCCGTGCCTTCACGGTCGACGACGCGCGGGTCGACGTGCTGGGTACCTACGGCGGCACCAACCCCGTGATCGCGGGCTGGATCCTGGGGCCCGAGAGACTCGCGGGACAGCCGGCGCTGCTGCGCGCGCGTGTCGGCCAGGGCGAGGTGATCCTCTTCGGCTTCCAGCCCAACTACCGGGGGCAGAGCATCGTGACCTGGCCGCTGCTGTTCAACGCGATCGCCGGCGAGAGGCCCGTCGGATGAGCGAGGCGCGTGGAATGGGCGAGGCCGGCAGCATGAGCACGGCGGTCAGCGTCGCATGCCCGAGTTGCAACTACCGGGAGGAATCGGCGGGAGCCAACTTCTGCTCGCAGTGTGGCGCCGCGCTGCGGGGCCCGCCGTGTCCGCAGTGCGGGGCGGCGACGGAGCCGGGGGACCGGTTCTGCACGCAGTGCGGCGTGCCTCTGGGCAGACGGGGCGGGAGCCAGCAGGCGGTCGGTTGGGGCGCGGCGGTTCGGGGCGCCAAGGGTCGGGGCGCCGCGGGGACGGGCGGCGGCGGGGCTCGCGCGGCCTGGATTCCCTGGGCGATCACCGGAACGCTTGGGCTGGCCGTCATCGCCGTGTTGTTCGTGCGCGGCGGCGGGCGCGAGATCACCATGTCGCCTCCTCCGGCCGCCGGGGGTGCTCAGAGCCCGGCCGCGCTGGGGCCCACCAATGCGGTGGACCTCGGGTCCATGACGCCGAGGGAGGCCGCTTCCAGGCTCTTCACCAGGGTCATGAGCGCCGTCGAGGCGGGTGACCGCGGCCAGGCCGAGATGTTTCTCCCCATGGCGATCGCTTCGTACGACCTGATCGGAACGCTCAGTCTCGACGATCGCTTCCACCTGTCCGTGCTGCACGCGACCGCGGGCGACGGCGTCTCGGCGCTTGCCGTGGCCGAGGCGGGGCTCGCGCAGCGGCCCACCCACCTCCTGTGTCTCGCGGCAGCCGCCCAGGCCGCGCTGCTGCTCGGCGACAACGCCCGGGCCACCGCCTACTACCAGGCCCTCGTGGACGTCTACGACGACGAGATCACGGTGGATTTCGAGGAATACGGCACCGGGCCGACCGGCCACGCGAACCTGCTCCCCGTACTGAGGGACGAGGCGGCCGCGTTCCTCGCGGAGACGCGCTGACACGATGGAGACGCGCTGACATGATTGAATCACCACTCGCGCTTGCCACCGTCATCGCGGCCGCCACCGCGCTCGCATTCTGGCTGGATTACCGCTTCGCGTCGTTGGGCAAGGTCGGCGCGTCCATGCTTGCGATCGTCTTCGGCGCCGTCCTGTCCAACGCCGGCCTCGTGCCCGTCCGCTCGGTGGTCTACGACGTCGTGCTGGGGCCGGTCACGTCGGTGTCGATCGCGTGGCTGCTGCTGTCGGTCGACCTGCGCGACCTGGCGAAGGCCGGTCCGCGCATGATGGGCGCGTTCGCGGTGGCGGTGACCGGGACCGTCCTGGGGGCGCTGGTGGCCGCCGCGGTCTACGGGCCGCAGTTCGGGGACGACACGTGGCGGATCGCCGGGGCGCTGACCGGCACGTATTCGGGCGGCTCGGTGAACTTCGTGTCGGTGGGGCGCGAGGTGGGCCTGACCGGCGCGCTCTTCGCCGGGCTGAACGCGGCCGACGCGGTCATGACCGCCGTGTGGCTGGCTGCCACGCTCATGCTCCCGGTGTGGCTGGGGCGCTTCTACACGCCGGCTTCGGGCGCTGAGCCTCCGGCAGGCGCGCCTGCGGCCGAATCGCCGGCGGGCAGTGCGAGAAACGGTGCCGGAGACGCCGAGGCCGAGCGCCGCAGGCAACACCCCTACTTCGCGCGAGAGGGACTGTCGGCGCTGAGCGTTGCGAACCTCGTCGCGGCGGGACTGATCCTGGTGTTCGCTGCGGAATGGCTCGGCACGGCTTACCCCGACATCCCCTCGATCCTGTGGCTGACCACGCTGGCCCTGGCCCTGGGGCATTCACCGCTCTTCCGCGACGCGCGCGGGGCGATGCAGCTCGGGTCGGTCGGGCTGCACTTCTTCTTCGTGCTGATCGGCATCCTGTCGCGGGTCTCGGAGATCGCCCAGGTCGGCGCCGGGGTCTTCTTCTTCACCCTGATCGTCGTGGCCGTGCACGGCGTTGTCGTCTTCGGCGCCGGCAAGCTGCTGCGGCTGGACATCGGCACCATCTCGGTCGCGTCTCAGGCGGCTGTCGGCGGGCCGTCGAGCGCGCTTGCGGTGGCGATATCGCGGGAGTGGCGCCACCTCGTCCTGCCCGGGGTGGTGATGGGGCTGTTCGGCTATGCCGTGGGCACGTACCTGGGGCTGGGGGTGGCGTATCTGCTGCGCTGAGCGGGCCGCGCTGTCGTTCCATGGGTGCGGCTCATGGTGCATGGTGCGAAATGTGCGATTTTCGTATGATTCACGGCCCTTGAGACTATCGGAGATCGCTGACAAGTGGCTCTTTCGCAGGTGAACACGAGGGGCGGGTACGCCCCTGAGGGGAAGGACACCGGGACGGTCAAGCCGAAGGGCACGAACCGGATCCGGGCCCATTGCGGGATCGACACCATTCCGATCACGTCGCGCAAGCCGTCGTGGCTGAAGGTGCGGTCGCCGGGCGGCCCGAACTATCTGCGCCTCAAGCAGCTGATGCGCAGCCAGTCGCTGCACACGGTCTGCGAGGAGGCGGGCTGTCCGAACATCGGGGAGTGCTGGGAGGCGGGCACGGCGACCTTCATGATCCTGGGCGACGTCTGCACGCGTGCATGCAAGTACTGCGCGGTCGCGCACGGGATGCCCACCGAGCTGGACCTGGACGAGCCCCGCCGCGTGGCCGACACGATTGCGGCGATGGACCTCGACCACGTCGTCATCACGTCGGTCAACCGGGACGAACTGCGCGACGGCGGGGCGAGCATCTACGCGGCCACGATCCGCGAGGTGCGCGACCGGTTGCCGGACTGCTCGGTCGAGGTGCTCATCCCCGACTTCAAGGGCGACGAGGCGGCGCTGCGGGCAGTCATGGACGCGGGGCCGGCGATCCTGGGCCACAATCTGGAGACCGTCGAGCGGTTGCATCCGGAGGTGCGGCCCGGCGGGCGCTACTGGCGCTCGATCTCGTACCTCGGGCTCGCCAAGCGGATCGACGCGTCCATGCTGACCAAGACGGGCATCATCCTGGGGATGGGCGAGGAGGAGGCCGAGATCCGCCGAGCGATGGCGGACCTGCGCGAGGCGGCGGTCGACATCCTGACCCTGGGACAGTACCTGCGGCCGTCGCGGCAGCACATTCCGGTGGCCCGCTGGGTGACGCCCGCCGAGTTCCGGGACTGGAAGCGGATCGGCGAGGCGGAGTACGGGTTCCGACACGTGGAATCGGGGCCGCTGGTGCGCTCCAGCTATCACGCCAAGGAGCAGGCGCGCGAGGTGGAGGCGGGTGGGCCGGGCAGGATCCGCGAGGTGATGGAGGCGGACATCCCGGCGCCGGCGGAGGTGGTCGCGATGCCCGCGAACGGGCGGTCGACACGCCCCCTGGTGCAGCTTCGCGTGAGCCGGGCGGCGACGCAGGCCGCGGGAACGGGGGGCTGAGGCGGATGGCGCAAGCGACCCGGCCGATACCCGGCGACGCCGTGGCGGACCCGACCGCGTCCGCCGGACTCGGAAGCTTCACGCGCGAGGAGCTTCACACGCTGCTCGCCGACATGCTCCTTTATCGCCGCTTCGAGGAGAAGGCGGAGGAGGCCTACGCGATCGGAAAGATCGGCGGCTTCTGTCACCTGCACATCGGCCAGGAGGGGCTGGCGGCGGGGTCGATCAAGCCGCTCCGCCGCGACGATCTGGTGATCACCGCGTACCGCGAACACACCCAGGCGATCGCCAAGGGGATCAGCCCCGGTGCGGTGATGGCGGAGCTGTACGGCCGCGTGGACGGCTGTTCGGGCGGGCGCGGCGGCTCGATGCACCTCTTCGACACCGACATCGGCTTCTGGGGCGGCCATGGGATCGTCGGCGGGCAGATTCCGCTGGGCGCGGGGCTGGCGTGGGCGATCAAGTACCGGGGCGGCGACCAGATCTGCGTGTGCTTCATGGGCGACGCCGCCGTGAACCAGGGCGCGTTCCTGGAAGCGCTGAACATGTCGGCGATCTGGCATCTGCCGGTCATCTACGTGGTCGAGAACAACGGCTACGGGATGGGGACGGCCTTTTCGCGCGTCTCCGCCACCGAGATGGAAGCGCGCTCGGGGGCGTACGGGATTCCGGCGCACACGGTCGACGGCCAGGACGTCGTGGCGTCGTACCGCTTCTTCGAGGAGCTGGCCGAACGCGTGCGCGCGGGCGCCGGTCCCCAGTTCGTGAACGCGCTGACGTACCGCTTCCGCGGGCACTCGATGTCCGACCCGGTGTCGGGCACCTACCGGTCGAAGGAAGAGGTGGACTCGGCCATCGAGGAGCAGGATCCGATCACGATCCTGAGGGACCGCCTGATGGATGCGGGACTGCTCACCCGGGAGGAACTGGAAGCGCTGGATGCCGAGGCGCGCGCCCTGAGCGACGAGGCGGCCGACTTTGCCGACGCGTCGCCGCTGCCGGACCCCTCCACGCTGTACGACCACGTCTACGCCGAGATCAACCGGCACGGGCGCCTGTTCCTGGACGGAAGCCCCGGGCCGGGAGGCGCCGCCCATGGCTGAGCTGACCTACCGCGAGGCCCTCAACGCGGGGATGTGCCAGGAGATGGACCGGGACGACTCGGTCTTTCTCATGGGCGAGGAGGTCGCGGAGTACGACGGCGCCTACAAGGTGTCGCGCGGCATGCTCGAGCGTTACGGCGACCGGCGCGTCGTCGATTCGCCGATCAGCGAGCTGGGATTCGCCGGCGTGTGCGTGGGCGCGGCGATGGCGGGCCTGAGGCCGATCTGCGAATTCATGACCTTCAACTTTTCGATCCTCGCGCTGGACCAGGTGATCAACAGCGCCGCCAAGATGCTGTACATGACGAACGGCCAGGTCCCCGTGCCGATCGTGTTCCGGGGCCCCACCGGCGCGGCGCTGCAGCTCTCGGCCCAGCACTCCCAGGCGTGCGAGACCTACTACGTGCATGCGCCCGGGGTGAAGCTGGTGACTCCGGCCACCCCGGCCGACGCCAAGGGACTCCTCGCGGCCGCGATCCGCGACGACGACCCGGTCGCGGTGATGGAGGGCGAGCTCCTGTACAACGTCCGGGGCGAGGTTCCCGACGACGAGTACGTGATCCCGCTGGGCGTGGCCGACACGAAGCGCTCGGGCGACGACGTGAGCATCGTCACGCACGGCAAGATGGTGCATGTGGCGCTGCAGGCGGCGGCCGCGCTCGCCCGCGAGGAGATCGAGGCCGACGTGCTGGACCTGCGCTCGATCCGGCCGCTCGACGTGGACGCGATCCTGGAGAGCGTGGCGCGCACGAACCGGGTGGTCTACCTGGAGGAAGGGTGGCCGTTCGCCGGCGTGGGGGCGCAGATCGTGTCCCTGATCCAGGACGAGGCGTTCGACGACCTCGACGCCCCGGTCGTTCGCGTGACCCAGGCGGACGTGCCGATGCCGTATGCCAAGAACCTGGAGCAGCTCGCGAAGCCGAGCGCGAAGGCCGTCGTGGACGCGTGCAAGCGCGTGCTCTACCTCTGAGAGGGGCGAAGCAATGGCTACACGGGTCCACATGGAAGCACTCTCGCCCACGATGGAAGAGGGGCAGGTCGTCAAGTGGCTGAAGGAGGAGGGTGACGCGGTCGCGCAGGGCGAAATCCTCGCCGAGATAGAGACCGACAAGGCCACGATGGAGCTGGTGGCGCGCGGCGAGGGCGTGCTGAGGAAGGTCTTCGTCGCGGAAGGCGCGGCCGCGCCGGTCGGCGACGTGATCGCGGTCATCGGTGCGGAGGACGAGGACATCGCCGCGCTGGTGGAGTCGCTGGGGGCAGGCGGGAAGCCAGGCAGCGCGGAGGCCGGCGCGAAGCCCGCGGCCGCGCCCGTCGGCGAGCCGGAGCCTGCGGGAGCAACCGCGGTGGCGACGCCGGCCACGACGGCTGCGACGCCATCGGCAGCGGCCCCGGCGCCGACCGTGCCGGCTGCGCCCGTCGCCGCCGCCCCGGGAGGGCGCATCAAGGCCTCCCCCGTCGCGCGGCGTCTCGCGGGCGAGCTGGGCGTCGACCTCGCGGCGGTATCGGGGTCGGGCCCCAACGGCCGCGTGATCAAGCGGGACGTTGAAGCGGCGGCCGCGGCGGCGCCGGTCGCGGTGGCGGCCACGCCTGTGCTCCCCGACACCGAGTTCGTGGACGTTCCGCTGTCGCAGATGAGAAAGACGGTCGCCCGCCGCCTCGCCGAGTCTCTCGGCCCGGTGCCGCACTTCTTCCTCACGGTCGATGTCGACATGACGCGGGCGCTGCAGGCGCGCGTCAGGGTGAACGAACTGCTCGCCGCGCAGGGCGCCAGGGCGTCGCTCAACGACATGGTCATCAAGGCGACCGCGGTCGCGCTCACCCACCACGCGGACTGCAACGCGTGGTGGCAGGGCGACTCCATCCGCCGCTTCAACCGGGTTCACATGGGCGTCGCGGTGGCGGTGCCCGACGGGCTGATCACCCCGGTCGTGCGGGACGCGCACGCCAAGGGCCTCGCGCAGATCAGCACCGAGATCCGCGAACTCGCCGGGCGCGCCCGCGAGAAGAAGCTCCAGCCGCACGAGTACACGGGCTCCACCTTCTCGATCTCCAACCTGGGCATGTTCGGGATCGAGGAGTTCACCGCCGTGATCAACCCGCCGGAAGCGGGGATCATCGCCGTGGGGGCGGTGGAGGAGCGGCCGGTGGTGGTGGACGGCCAGGTGGTCGTGCAGCCTCGCATGAGGGTCACGATGAGCTGCGACCACCGCGTGATCGACGGCGCGCAGGGCGCGCGCTTCCTGGCGACGCTCAAGTCGTTCCTGGAAGAGCCCGCCGCGATCCTGATCTGATGACCTCGCCCGGATTGCTTCTGCTGATTGGCGTGGCCGGGTGCCTCGCTGCGGATCGCCTGACCGCGCAGGACACGGCCACTCTCATCCGCGCGGAGCGCATGATCGACGGCAACGGCAACCTCGCCGAACCCGGTGCGGTCCTGGTGGAGGGGGAGAGGATCGTCGCGGTCGGCGCAGCGGCCGCCGCCGCGCCGGCCGACCAGACCATCGACCTCGGCGAAGCCACCATCCTGCCCGGCCTGATCGACCTCCACACCCACCTCACGGACAAGGTCGGCACGCACTGGGAGCAGGTCCTCGTTACGACGACGCCCGCACAGGCGGCGCTCTGGGGCGCGGCCAACGCGCTCACCACGCTGCGCGCCGGCTTCACGACCGTCCGCGACATGGGCCCCACCTGGCCCTACACCGACGTCGACCTGCGCGACATCATCGACGAGGGCGTGATGCCGGGGCCGCGCATGCAGGTGGCCGGCAACTACGTCTCGGCGACGGGGGGTGCGGGGGACGCGCGCCAGTTCTCGATCTACGTGGACGTGCCGGTCGTGCGGAACCTGGCCGACGGGGTGGACGCGGTGCGCGCGGCGGTGCGCACCAACCACAAGAACGGCGCCGATTTCACCAAGATCCTGGCGACCGGGGCGGTGCTGTCGGTGGGGATTCCCGCCGGGGCGCAGCAGTACTCCGAGGCAGAACTCGCGGTCGCGGTCGAGGAGACGAACCGCTGGGGCCGCTTCACCGCCGCGCACGCGCACGGCACCGAGGGGATCAAGGCGGCGATCCGGGCCGGGGTCCGCACCGTCGACCACGGCTCGATGCTCGACGACGAGGCGGTCGCGATGCTGCAGGAAAGCGACTACACCTACTTCGTGCCCACTTTGTACGTCGGGGTGATCGTCCCGCGCGACGGGGCGGCGCTGGGCATCCCGGAGCCGCTCATCCAGCGCTCCATCGAGATGATGCGCTACCGCAACGACACGTTCCGCCGTGCCGTGGAAGCGGGGCTGACCATCGGTTTTGCGACCGATGCCGGGGTATTCGAACACGGCCACAACGCCCGCGAGTTCCAGATCCGCGTCGAGAACGGCCAGTCCGAGATGGACGCGATCTCCTCGGCGACGAGCGTGGCGGCGATGATCATGGGGTGGGAGGCCGACGTGGGCTCTCTCGAGGCCGGCAAGTATGCGGACATCATCGCGGTGCCCGGCAACCCGCTCGACGACATCACCCTGCTGGAGCGCGTGACATGGGTGATGAAGGGCGGGCAGGTCTACCGGGACGACGCGAACCATTCGCTTTCTTCGGGGAGGTTGATCCCTTGACGGACAGGACTGCAAACGGAACCGACTTCGACGTCATCGTCATCGGCGGCGGCCCCGGCGGGTACGTCGCGGCGATCCGCGCGGGCCAGCTGGGGCTGACGGCCGCCTGCGTCGAAGCCGACAGGCTGGGCGGCGTGTGCCTCAACATCGGCTGCATCCCGACCAAGGCGCTCCTGAGCAGCGCGCTGATGGTCAACGAACTGAAGAAGGCGGACGGACACGGGATTTCGTTCGAGGGGCTCAAGGTCGACCTCGGGCCTGCGCAGGCGCGCAGCCGCACCGTGGCGAACCGGCTGTCCAACGGCGTGAGCTTCCTGCTGAAGAAGAACAAGGTCGCCCACATCGAGGGGTACGGCCGGCTGCTGGGCGGGGGAGCGGTCGAAGTCGAGAACGAAGGGGACAGGCGCACCTTCACCGCGAAGGACATCATCATCGCGACGGGCTCGCGGCCGCGCAGCCTCCCCTTCCTGCAGATCGACGAAGAGCGGATCTGGTCCTCGACCGGCGCGCTCTTCCAGGACAGGGCGCCGGGGACGCTCGTCGTCGTGGGCGCGGGCGCCGTGGGCATGGAGTTCGCCGACATCTACAACGCCTACGGCACGGAGGTGACGGTGATCGAGGCGCTGGACCGGGTGCTGCCGCTGGAGGACAGGGATGCTTCGCGGGCGGTGGCCCAGGCGTTCAGGAAGCGGAAGATGAAGATCTTCACCAGCGCCCGCGTGGAGAGCACGGTGGTCCGTGAGGACGGAGTCACGATCTCGTTCACGGACAAGCGCGGCAAGGCGCACACGCTCGATGTCGACTACGTCCTGTCGGCGGTCGGGCGCATTCCGAACACGGAGGACATCGGCGCCGAGGCGGCGGGCGTGAAGCTGACCGAACGCGGCGGGTTCGTCGAGGTGGACGGCACCATGCGCACCAGCGCGCCCGGGGTCTGGGCCGTGGGCGACTGCGCGGGCGAGCAGCTGCTGGCCCACAAGGGCATGCACGAAGGCGTGGTCGCCGCCGAGCACATCGCCGGCGTGGGGCACCACACGGTCGACTACGGCAACGTCCCCAACTGCACGTACTGCCACCCGGAGGTGGCATCGGTGGGGCTGACCGAGGAACAGGCGCGCGAGAAGGGACTCGACATCGAGGTCGGGAAGTTCCCCTGGGTCGCCAACGGGCGGGCGCTGGCCGCGGGCGACGCTACGGGGTTCGTCAAGGTGATCCGCGACAAGCGCTACTCGGAGGTCGTCGGCGCGCACATCGTGGGGCCGCACGCCACCGAGCTCATCGCCGAGTTCGTGATGGCGAGACACCTGGAGTCGACCGTCGAGGAGATCGACCTGGCGATGCACCCGCACCCCACGCTGTCCGAAGCGGTGGCGGAGGGGGCGCTGGGCGCGCTGGGGCGGGCGCTGCACGTCTGACTGAAGCCCACGGGGCGCCGACGGTTCGCCGGTTCAGGCGCCCACCAGCTCCATTGCCGCCAGCGCCAGCACCTGCGTGCACGCGACCAGGTCGTCCACCGCGCAGGACTCGTCCGGCTGGTGGGCTTCCTCCAGCGGCCCGGGCCCGTACGCCACGCAGTGCTCCACCCCCGCGATGCGTGCGAAGTGCTTCTGGTCGTAGGTGCCGGGACTGGCCACCTGTTCGATGTCCGCGCCGGTCACGGTGCGCACGGCGCCGGACAGCGCGCCGACCAGGGGCGACCCGGCCGGCGCGTGCACGGGGTGCACCAGCATGCGGTCCTCGACGGTGAAGCGCCGGCCCGGTTCCGCGGCCTCGACGGCCTGCACCAGCCGCATGATCTCGCCTTGCACGTCGTCAAAGGGCTCCTCGGGGATGAAGCGGCGGTCGAAGGTGGCCGTGCAGCGGTCGGCGACGCAGGGCGACTGGGTGGCCTCGCCCGCCTGGCCGCCGACGATCGCGTTGACGTTCAGCGAGGGCCGGCGCGACGGTTCCGGGACGACCGGGAGCGCGGACAGGCGGGCGGCGAGATCGGGGCCGAGCTCCGTGCGGAACGCCTCCAGCAGCGCGCCCATGTCGTCGATCGCGCTGTGCCCCAGGTGGCTCATGCTGCCGTGCGCGGAGTGGCCGTGCGCGACGATGTCGAACCAGTAGACGCCGCGGTGGCCCACGCAGACGCGCGCGGGGCCGAACGGCTCGGGGATGATCGCGAAGTCGGTGTTGGCGGCCGAGATCACCCCGGTCTCGCACAGGTGGGCCACGCCGGCGAAGCCGCCGCTCTCCTCGTCGACCGTGCCGCTGATGTCCACCGCGCCGGCCAGCTCGACACCGGCGCGGCGAATCGCCTCCACCGCGAACACCGCGGCCGCGATCCCCGACTTCATGTCCGAGGCCCCGCGCCCATGAATGCGCCCCCCGCGCACGGCGCCCCCGAACGGGTCGACCGACCAGCCGTCGCCCGGAGGCACCACGTCGAAGTGCCCGTTGAGGTGCAGCCGCGGACGCCGCCCCGCCGCGTCGCCCCGCCCCACCACGTTCACGCGCGGATGCGCGGCGGTGTGCTCGGGACGCCCCTCGGCCGCGATGTACTCCACGGCCATCCCCACCCCGCCCAGCCGCCGCCCGATGAGCTCGGCGCAGTCGCGGTAATGCTCCCCCGGCGGATTCACGGTGGGGATCCGGATCAGGTCGGCCGTGAACTCGACGATCTCGTCGCGGGCGGCCTCAACCTCCGCCAGAACGCGGTCGATCGAGCGGGCGGGGCGCCCCGGGTCTCGGCTTGAGGTGTTCGGCATGGTAAACTTCAGTTTACTGCAGGTCAACTTCCGTTTACAAGTGAGACCCCATGGAGCCCATGTTCAGTCTTGCGGGCCGCTGCGCCGCCGTTGTGGGCGCCGGGTCCGGCATCGGCGAGGCGGTCGCGACCGGGTGCGCGGAGGCGGGCGCGCGCGTGCACTGCCTGGACGTCGACGCGGTGGGCGCCGCCGCCACGGCGCGGTCGATCCGGGAGGCCGGCGGAGGGGCCGCGTCCGGGGTGCTGGACATCCTCGACGGGGCCGCGACCACGGCCGCCTTCGGGGCGATCGCCGACGCTCACGGGTCGCTGGACGTCGTCGTGTGCACGCCGGGGGTCAACGTGCGCAAGCCCCTCCTCGACTACACCGACGACGAGATCGACCGCGTGCTCGGGCTGAATCTCAAGGGCGGCGCCCACGTCATCCAGTCGGCGGGCAGGATCATGCGGGACCAGGGCCACGGGTCGATCATCCTGTTCAGCTCGATCCGCTCCGTGGTCGTCGAACCGGGCCAGAGCATGTACGCGGCCACCAAGGCCGGCATCGTGCAGATGGTGCGGGCCGCGGCCGCCGAGCTCGGTCCGCACGGCGTGCGCGTCAACGCGGTCGCCCCCGGCGTGATCGACACGCCCCTGACGGCCCCGATCAAGGACCGGCCCGATTGGTACGGCGCCTACGCCCAGCGCAACATCCTGGCCCGCTGGGGCAGCGCGCGCGAAATGGCCGGCCCCACGGTCTTCCTCGCCTCGGATGCGGCCAGCTATGTGACGGGGACGGTGCTCTTCGCCGACGGCGGATGGACGGCGATCGACGGTAGGTTCACCCCGCCGGGGATGTGACGCTAGACGTCGGGCTCGATCCCCCGGATTCGCAGCATGCGGGCGACCGCCTCGCCGATCTTGTTGTTCGGCGTCGACGCCCCCGCCGTAATGCCGATCTCGACGGCGCCGGACGGGAGCCAGCCGGAGGCGGCAAGCTCGGGAGCGCCCGGGTCCAGTTCGGCCTTGTGGTGGATCAGTCCGGTGTCCACATCGATGCACGAAGCGTCCTTGATGTGGTAGGTCGTCGTATAGTCGCGGCAAAGGTGCGCCAGATGGTTCGTGTTCGACGAGTTGTAGCCGCCGACCACGACCATGATGTCGGGAGGCGAATCCATCATTTCGAGCACGGCGTCCTGGCGCTCCTGCGTCGCGGAGCAAATGGTGTCGAAGGACCGGAAATGCGCCTGCGCGTGGTCCTCGCCGAAGGCCTCGGCCATCATCTCGCGCAACCGTGCGCCGATCGCCAGCGATTCCGTGGCCAGCATGGTGGTCTGATTGGCCACGCCGACGCTCCTGAGGTCCCGATCGGGGTCGAAACCGTCGGAGCTCCGGTCGGCGAAGTGGTGGAGGAATTCGTCGCGGCTCATCGCTCCGGCGCCACCCGTCATGTAGGTCCCCACGCGCTCCGCCTCGGCCATGTCGCGCACGATGATGTACCTGCCCCCGTCGTGGAGCTTGACCTGGCTGGCGGTCGCGCGCGACTCCTCATGCTTGTACTTGCCGTGGATGACGGCGGTGAAGCCATCGCGCGCGTAGCTGTTCACGCGCTTCCACACGAGCAGCACCGATCCGCAGGTGGTGTCGACCAGGACGCAGCCGATCGCCTTGAGCCTCTTCAGGTCGGTGATCGTCACCCCGAAGGCGGGGATGATGACGACGTCGTCCGCGGTAACGTTCCCGAAGTGGAATTCGCCGTCGTCGCCGGGGAAGAGCAGTTCGATGCCCATCTCCTCGAGACGCAGGTTCACGTGCGGATTGTGGATGATCTCGCCGACCAGGTAGATGCGCTTGTCGGGGAACTTGTGGCGCGTCTCGTAGGCGTAGTCGATCGCCCGGTCCACCCCGTAGCAGAAACCGAAGTCCTTGGCCAGCCGTACCGTGACGTCGCCGAACCGGTCGGTGTAGGCACGGGACCGGATGCGCTCGACGATCGCGGAGTGGTACTCCGAGTCGATCAGGGGCTTCACCTCGGCCTTGAGGCCGAAGCCCTTGCGGAAATAGGTCTGTTGCATGGCCGAATATACATTGCATTGCGGGCCGGGGGTATTCTCGGACGCCGGTCGCGCCCTTCCATGGAGCAGAAATCTTGCTGAGCAGACTGATTGTTCTCTTTGTCGCGGTCCCGCTGGTGGAGCTGGCGATACTGTTGCAGGTCGGACAGTGGATCGGGATCGGTCCCACCTTCGCGCTGGTCGTCGTGACCGGCGTGGCGGGCGCTGCGCTGGCCCGTCGGCAGGGGCTGCGGGCGTTCATGGCGGTCCAGCGCGAACTCGCGGAAGGCCGCCTGCCGGGCAGGTCACTGCTGGACGGCCTGGCGATCCTGGTGGGAGGCGCGTTCCTGCTGACTCCCGGGATCCTCACCGACGTCGCCGGCTTCAGCCTCCTTCTGCCGACATCGCGCAGGTGGCTGCAGAGGCTGGCGCGCCGGGCGCTTGAGAGGCGTATCAGCGACGGCACGGTGGAGGTTCGCGTCTTCGGTCCCGGAGGCCCCCGATGAGCCACGACATCTCTTTCCTGGAGCGGCTGCTCGATGCGCCCGGCCCGTCCGGATTCGAAACGCGTCCGGCGCGGGTGTGGCGCGACGAGGCGGGCTCGTTCGCCGAGGCGTGGTCCGACGTGGTCGGCAACAGCTACGCGGCGGTGCGCAGGGACGCGCGGCCGCTGGCGCTGCTCGCCGGCCACATCGACGAGATCGGGCTGCAGGTCACCCACGCCGACGAATCGGGGCTGCTCTACTTCGGTGGCATCGGTGGCTGGGACCCGCAGGTGCTGGTCGGACAACGGGTTCGCGTGCTGGGGTCGAAGGGCGACGTGCCGGGCGTGATCGGGCGCAAGGCCATTCACCTGATCGAACCGAAGGAGCGCGACAAGGCCGTGAAGGTGAAGAAGCTGTGGATCGATGTGGGGGCCGGGTCGCGGGAGCAGCTCGCTGAACTGGGCGTTCGCGTGGGGGACCCCGCCGTGCTCGATGCCGGGATGGTGCGCCTCGCGGGGGACCGGGTGGCCAGCAGGGCGATCGACAACCGCGTCGGCGCGTTCATCGTGCTCGAAGCGCTGCGCCTGGTGGCCGGACAGGGGGGCCGTGCGGGTGCGGTGGCGGTCGCGACCGCGCAGGAGGAGATCGGGTACTCGGGGGGAGGAGCGCGGGCCAGCGCGTTCGGGCTCGCGCCGGATGTGGCGCTGGTGGTGGACGTGACGCACGCGACCGACGTGCCGGAGGTGGACAAGAGCGAGGTGGGCGAACACTCGCTGGGCGGCGGTCCGGTCCTGACGCGCGGGTCGGCCACGCACCCCGAGGTGTTCGAGCTGCTGGCCGGGACCGCCGAGGCCAACGACATCCCGTATTCGATCCAGGCGGCGCCGCTGCGCACGAGCACCGACGCCGACGCGATTCACCTGGCGCGCGGCGGGATACCGACCGGACTCGTGTCCGTGCCGAACCGGTACATGCATTCACCCAGCGAGATGGTGTCGGTCGCCGATCTCGTTCTGACCGCACGCCTCCTGGCGGCGTTCGTGGCCAGGCTGGACGAGGGGATCGATTTCGGACGCGGTTGACGGAGGGCTATATTGAAGCCCCGCCGTTCGCACGAAAGAGAGTGAGACCAATGGTCGACGCCCGGATCGCAATACGAGAAATCCAGGACATGAGGGAGGAGGGCTACCTCTCGGACGCCCTTCTCCGCTACGCCGTCAAGACGCTCTCCCGGGACGAGCGGTCCGACTGGGTCGGGGTGTACCTTCTCAACGACGAAGGCCTGGAGCTGTGGCTCCACAACTACGTGGGCGCGCCCACCGAGCACGCGCGGATTCCCGTGGGACAGGGCGTGTGCGGCACCGCCGTGGCTCACGGGGCCAACCAGAACGTCCCGGACGTCTCGAAGTTCGAAGGCTACCTGGCGTGCAGCCCGGACGTGAAATCGGAGCTCGTCGTCCTGATCAGGGCGGGGACGGAGATCTACGGACAGTTCGACATCGACTCGCGCCAGCCGGCCGCCTTCAACTCCCAGGACGAGGTCGCGATCCAGATGATCGCGGACAAGCTGGCCGAGCAGATCGCCCACGAACGCCGTTAGCAGGCGCGTGCCGGCCGCGGTGCGCTCCTTCCGGGCCGACAACCCGGGACCCTTCTCGCTCGACGGCACGGTGAGCCATGTCGTCGGCGACCGCACTGCCGCCGTGATCGATCCGGGACCGGCGCTGGACACGCACCTGGCCGTGCTGGCCGAAGCGCTCGCCGACGCCCGCCACGCCACCATCCTGCTGACCCACGCCCACGACGACCACGCGGCGGGCGCCGGCGAGCTTGCACGCATGACGGGCGCCCGGGTCCGGGGCCCGGGCGGCGACCACGACTTGGGCGACGGCGAGGTCATCGGCACCGACGTCGGCGACCTCGTCGCGGTCTGGACGCCCGGCCACGCGCGCCGGCACTTCTGCTTCCACCTCCCCGGCGACGGCGCGGTCTTCACCGGCGACCTCATCCTGGGAGAGGGCGACACCACCTGGGTCGGCGAATACCCGGGTGGCGTCGCCGACTATCTGGCCTCGCTGGACCGCCTCGCCGCGCTGGACGCCCGCGTCCTCTACCCGGGCCACGGCAACCCCCTCACCGACCCGGCCGACGCGATCGCCCGCTTCCGCTACCACCGCCTCTCCCGGATCGACCAGGTTCGCCGCGCGCTCGCGGAAACCGGCCGGGACGACCCCGACTTCCTTGCGGGACGCGTCTACGGCCGCCTCCCGCGCGAGGTCCACGAGATGGCCGCGGCGGGGGTGGCTGCGATTCTGGACTACCTTGCCACCGCCGGATAGCTTGCCCGGATGATTCCGGCCACCCTCGCGAAGTCGCTCGTGGAGATCTGCGGTGCGGACGCCGTTATCCTGGACGAGGACAGGCTTCTCGTCTACGAATCGGACGCGCTGACCGCCTACCGGCACCGTCCCGGCGCGGTGGTGCTGCCGCGTACGACCGAGCAGGTCCGGGGCGCGGTGCGCGCGGTGGCGGAGCACGGCCTGCCGATCGTGCCGAGGGGCGCGGGAACCGGGCTGTCGGGGGGTGCGGTGGCGCTGAACCGCGCGGTCGTGATCGGTACGGCGCGCATGAACCGGATCCTGCACATCGACGCGCCGAACCGCCGCGCCGTGCTGCAGCCGGGAGTCATCAACGCGGAACTGTCCGTCGCGGCGCGGGCGTACGGGCTGTACTACGCCCCGGACCCGTCCTCGCAGACGACCTGCACGATCGGCGGCAACGTGGCCGAGAACTCGGGTGGGCCGCACTGCCTGAAGTACGGCGTGACCTCGCGCTACGTGACCGCCCTGACCGTGGTCCTCGCCGACGGGTCGGTCGTCAAGCTGGGCGGACAGGGCCGGGAGTCGCCCGGCTACGACCTGGTGGGCCTGTTCGTCGGCTCGGAGGGCTGTTTCGGGATCGCGACCGAGATCGAGGTGGGACTGCTGCCGGTGCCCGAGGGCGTGCGCACGCTGCTCGGGATCTTCGACCGCATCGACGACGCGGGCCAGGCCGTATCCGACATCGTGAGCGCCGGACTGCTTCCCGCGGCGATGGAGATCATCGACGGGCCGACGATCCGCGCGGTGGAGGACAGCGTGTTTGCGGCGGGGTATCCGACCGACGCCGAGGCCGCGCTGGTGATCGAGTTCGACGGGGTGGAGGCAGGGCTGGACCACGACACGCAACGCGCCGCCGAGCTGTGCGCGCGCGCCGGAGCCCGCGAAGTGCGGAGCGCCCGGGACGAGGAGGAGCGCCTGGCCCTGTGGAAGGGGCGCAAGAAGGCGTTCGGCGCCATGGGGCGGATCGCGCCGGACCTCCTGGTGCAGGACGCCACCGTGCCGAGGACCACCCTGCCGGCGATCCTGCGGGGCATTTCCGACATCGGCACCCGCTACGAGCTCGTGGTCGCCAACGTCTTCCACGCCGGCGACGGCAACCTTCACCCCAACATCCTCTTCGACCGCCGCGACTCCGGCGAACTGGAGCGCGTCGAGCGCGCGTCCAAGGAGATCATGCAGCTCTGCGTCGACTCCGGCGGCACGATCACCGGAGAACACGGCGTCGGACTCGACAAGAAGCACCACATGACCCTGATCTACGGACCGGACGAACTCGCGGCGATGTGGGGCGTGCGCCGGGTCTTCGATCCCGCGGGCGTGATGAACCCCGGCAAGGTGCTGCCCGAGGAGGCCGCCGGTGTTTGAGACGACCGTTGACCGGGCGGTCGCCGTGCGGGAGGCTTTCCCGGAGAGTGTGGAGGAAGCGGCGGCGATTGTTCGCGCGGCGAACAAAGTGGGGACGCGTCTGCTCCCGGCCGGACTGCAAAGCTGGCTGGACGCCGGCGGCTGGACCCTTCCGGCCGACATGACCGTGTCGTGCGCCCGCCTCGGTTCGGTGCGCCACTACGAACCCGCCGACCTCACCCTGACCGCCGACGCCGGACTCGGCCTGGCCGAGCTGGACGACATTTTGCGGCCCAACGGGCAGTGGCTGCCCGCGGACGCTCCCGGAGCCGGAGCCGGAACGCTCGGGGGACTGGTGGCGTGCGGTGTTTCCGGACCGTTGCAGGGCCGGTACGGGGCGCTGCGCGACAACGTGCTGGGGCTCGACGTGATCACGGGCAGCGGCCGTGTGCTGCGAATCGGCGGCCGGGTCGTCAAGAATGTCGCCGGGTACGACCTGGTCCGCCTCTTCACGGGCAGCCGCGGGAGCCTCGGGCTGATCACGAGCGTCTCGGTGCGGCTGTTCCCGCGGCCCGAGGCGGACCTCACCCTGTGTTACGCGGGCGGAGTCGCCGGGATCGTGGAGCTGGCGCGCACCGTGTGCACGAGCCCGCTGCCGGTCGCGGCGGTCGAGGTGGAGGCCGAACGCGCCGGCGGGGAGGCCGTCTGCGCGGTGCGGTTGCTGGGTGGGGCGGCGGAAGTGGCGGCCGTGCGCGGGCGCCTGGCCGAGCTTGTGGGGCGGGAGCCGGAGCGATCGCTGCCGGGAGACGAGAGCGGCGCATTTCACCGGGAGCGCACCGAATGGGAGCGGGGGAGCGCGGTGGTGGCGCGTCTGGCGGCGCTGCCGGACCGGCTGGGCCGTACGTGCGAACACGCCCTTGCGCTGGCGAGCGCGCTGGGGGGCGGGGTCGTGGCCGACGCGGTGCAGGGGGTCGTGCGCGTGAGGGCCGACGCCGTGGGCGACGCCGCCGTGGCCGCCGCCGTGGGCGCGCTGTCTCGGGCGCGTGGGGAGATGGAGGCCGTGGGCGGGTCGATGACCCTCAGCCAGGCGCCCGCCGAGGTGGCCGCCCGGGTGGGGTGGACGGGGGGCGGGGCTGTCCTGGGCAACCGGATCAAGGCTCTGTTCGACCCGGCGTCCGTGCTCGCGGCGCGGTGCCCATGAGCGGCGCCGTCGATTCGCTGGCCAGCGCGGTCAGGGAGCAGGAACAGGGGCTGCTCAACTGCGTCCACTGCGGTTTCTGTCTGCCCGCCTGCCCCACCTATCGCCGCTTGGGCGACGAGGCCGATTCGCCCCGCGGCCGCCTGTACCTGATGCAGGCGGTGGTCGAGGGCAGGCTCGACCCGGGCGCGGACGCCTTCCACACCCACGTCGGGCGCTGCCTGGGCTGCCGCGCCTGCGAGCCCGTCTGCCCTTCGGGGGTCGAGTACGGCCACCTGCTGGAACTCGCGCGGCACGTGGGGCGCGAGGCACGGCGCCCTCCGCTCCTGGTGCGCGCGCTCCTGCGCGTGTTCGGCACGGCCTGGATGGCGCGGCTGGCCATGCTCGCGGGACGCCTCCTGCGCGCAACCCGAATCCCCGCGCTGCTCACCCGGCTGCCGGCCGGCGCCGGACCCCCGGGCGGGGCCCGGCTGGGCATCGCGATGCTCGCGGCCTCCGCACCCCCGCCGCCGCTGCCCCGCCCCACGCCCGCCCGCCCGCCGCCAGCCAGGCCGCCGCCCACCAGCCCCGCCCCACCGCTCCCCGCCCCCCCGCCCCCCCGCCCCCCCACCAGCCCCGCCCCCGCACCCGTCGGGATCCTCACCGGGTGCGTCCAGGCCGGGCTGTTCGCGCGTGTCAACCAGGCCACCGTGCGGGTCCTGCGGGCCAACGGCTACCGCGTCGTGACCGTGCCGCGCCAGGGGTGCTGCGGCGCCCTGCACGCCCACGCCGGCGACCTTGAGACCGCGCGCGCGCTGGCACGGCGCAACGTGGTAGCGTTCGAAGCGGCGGGCGTGGACGCGATCGCCATGAACGCGTCCGGCTGCGGGGCCGCCATGGCCGACTACGGCTCGCTCCTCGCGCACGACGAAGCGATGGCCCCGCGGGCCGCGGCCATCGCCGCCAGGGTGCGGGACGTCTCCGAACTGCTCGCCGCGCGCGGCCCGGCAGCGGGCGGTCCGGTGCCGTTGAAGGTCACCTGCGACGCGCCGTGCCACCTCCTGCACGCACAGGGGGTCGCGGATGCGCCCGCGCGCGTGCTGGACGCAATCCCGGACGTCGAAGTCGTCCCGCTGCCGGGCGCGGCGGAGTGTTGCGGCGGCGCCGGGATCTACGGACTCACGAACCGCCGTCTCGGCAGCTGGATCGGGTCCGACAAGGTGCAAAGCGTACGGGGAACGGGTGCCGCGGCGCTCGTCACCGGCAATCCCGGCTGCATGATGCAGATCGGGGCCGGCCTTGCGCTGGACGGCGCGCGGATCCCTGTCCTGCACCCCGTCGAACTACTCGATGAGAGCTACCGCCGGGGCGGGCTGTACCGGAACGATGGCCGATGAACATCTCGATTGCCGACGCGGAGGCGCGGACCGGGGAGTGCCTTGATCTTCTGCGCAGGCTGGTGGAAATCGAGTCCCCGACCGGCGATGTCGCGGCCAACCTTGCTGCGGCCGAGCTGCTGGAGGAAGCGCTTGTCGGGGTGGCCGGAAACGTGGAGCGCATACCCGCTTCCGGCCTGGGCGAGCACCTGATCGCGCGCATTCCCGGAAACCGGGGGGGTCCGCCCCTGCTGGTCCTCGGGCACATGGACACCGTGCATCCTGTGGGCACGCTTGAGCGCATGCCGTTCGCGGTCGACAACGGGAAGATACGCGGCCCCGGCATCTACGACATGAAGGCGGGACTCGCGATCGCGGTCACCGCGCTCCGCCTGCTGGCAGCGAGGGGTTCCGCGCCGGCTTCCGACCTCTCGCTGCTCATCACCTGCGACGAGGAGAGGGGGTCGCCGCACTCCTGGGACACGATCGAAGCCGAAGCGAAGGCGTCGCGCGCCGCGCTGGTCCTCGAACCTTCGGCCCCCGGGGGCGCGGTGAAGAGCCGGCGCAAGGGCGTCAGCGGTTACGAGCTGACCGTCAGGGGCCGACCGGCCCACGCGGGGATCGAGCCCGAGATCGGCGCCAGTGCAATTCACGAAATCGCGCGTCAGATCTGCCGCATCTACGAACTTGCGGACCCGGCACGCGGAACGACGATCAGCGTTGGCGTCATCGAGGGAGGCACCGCAGAAAACGTCGTGGCGTCCCTGGCGCGCTGCACCGTGGACGTCCGCTTCTGGACGGGCGCCGAAGCCGATCGGGTCGACAGGGGCTTGCGCGCGCTCAGGCCCGTCGATACGGTTTGCGAGCTGGATCTGCAGGGCGGCATAAACAGAGGACCCCTGGAAAAGACCGAAGCATCGGTCGGGATGTTTGCAACAGCCCGCCGCCTCGCGGCCCGGCTGGGTTTCGAGATTGATGAAAAGTCTACCGGTGGCGGTAGCGACGGCAACATAACCGCCGCGGCCGGTTGTCCTACCCTTGACGGTCTAGGCCCCGACGGCGGCGGGGCTCACACGCTCCAGGAGCATATTCTGCTGGATGATGTGCCGCGCCGAATCGGTCTCGTGGCCGCGCTGTTTGCGAACATATGACATTGTGTTACCGACGACGGGGCCGTATTTTGCATCCGTTCGCATTCACACATTCACCCAGGGAGTACGCTGCACAATGAATGCACAGGCACGAAACGACTACCGCACCGCCCTCAGGCAAGCCGAAGCCGAATTGGCGAACCATGAGAAGCGGGGCGACACGCTGCGCAACACAATCGCCGGCCTGAAGACTCTGCTCGGGGTCGAGCGGAAGGCCGCGGCAAAGACGGCACCGGCGAAAAAGGCACCGGCGAAAAAGGCACCGGCCAAGAAGAAGAGAAAGCGGCGCAAGAGTGCCGGCGCCGGTCACCCGGACGTTCCCGCCGGAACCTTCAAGGGCATGGGCCCCACGTTTGCCTATCGCAAATTCGTCCAGATCTACGGCGACGGATACACGGTGCCGCAGATCCGCGACGCGCTGGTGCAGGGCGGGGTGGAGTCAAAATCGCGGGCTTCCCTGCTGACCGGTCTTCACTCGGTTCGCCGCCGGGACCGGCTCAAGGCGGAAGCCGAAGCACGGCGGGAGGCTGCCCGGGAAGCCCCGAAGTCCGACGACGGAGACGCGTAGGGGCAACATTCGGCGCGCTCCATGAGAATCGACAGAGCGGTTCTGCGGGAAATACCCCTCGAACTCCGCGAAATCTTCGAAATCAGCAGCGGGGCCACCCGCGCGAGGCGCATTCTTCTCCTGACGCTGGAGTCGGATGGCATCGAAGCGTGGTCGGAGTGCGTCGTGGGCGAAGCGCCGGGGTATTCCTATGAAACCACCGGGACGGCGTGGCACGTGCTGACGCGCTGGCTCCTGCCGGCGCTTGTGGGCACCGAGTTCGACGACGCGCGTCACCTTGAGGTCGTCCCCTGGCTCCGCGGTCATCCCATGGCCAGAGCCGCCGTGGAGATGGCCGGATGGGATCTGGAAGCGAAGCGCCGCAACGTGTCGCTCAGCGATCTGGTCGGCGGTGGCGTGGACGCGGTGCCCGTGGGCGTTTCGATCGGAATCCAGAAAACTGACCAGGAGTTGTTGGACAAGATCGAGGAATACACGCGCGAAGGCTACCGGAAGATCAAAATCAAGATCAAACCGGGCCGCGATGTTGAAATGCTGCATGTGGTGCGGGAGCACTTTCCCCACGTCCCGATCATGGCCGATGCCAACTCTGCCTATAGCCTGGAAACCGACCTGGAACGCCTCGCGGCGATGGACGATGATGATTTGATGATGATCGAGCAACCTCTTTCACACGAGGATCTGCTTGACCACGCGACCTTGCAAAGGTGCATTTCGACACCCGTATGCCTGGATGAGTCGATTCGCTCTGTCGGTGACGCACGGCTTGCTCTTCACCTCGGGTCCGGCCGCATCATCAATATCAAGCCCGGACGCGTGGGCGGACTGGCGTCATCACTGGCGATACACGACGAATGCAGGGCCGCCGGCTGGCCGGTCTGGTGTGGGGGCATGCTTGAGTCAGGCATAGGGCGGGCGCACAACATTGCGCTTGCCACGCTGCCCGGCTTCACCATTCCCGGAGACATCTCGAACTCAAGGCGGTATTGGGCCGAGGACATCGTCGCGCCGGAATTCGAGATGATCGACGGCATGATGCCGGTTCCCGACGGGCCCGGGATCGGCGTCAGGCCGCGAACCTCTCGCATCGAGGCGCTGACGACGCGCATGCAGGTCTTCGAGGCTTAAACAGGCCGGAGGCACGCGGGACAGTACCGCCAGCCCGCTTCGAGCGGCTCGCCGCAGTCACAGACGTTGCCGCGCGGGCGGCCGCACATGGGGCACCCCGCGGCGGCCGGCGGCAGTGCCGCGTCGCAGTTCGAGCAGCGCACCATGGCCCCCTGCGTGTGCGCGATGACATCGCCCGCCTCGTGGGGCGTGGTGACGCCCTCCGCGACCTGGCGCCGGGCGTCGCGGGACATGGAACCCATGCCGTTGCGGCGGGCCAGATTGCGAAGCGAAGTGATGGAAGCGCCGGACGTGATCGCCGCCCGCAGTTCGTCATCGACGACCAGTACCTCGAAGACCCCGCTGCGGCCACGGTATCCGCCGTTGCAGACCGTGCAGTCGCCGCCCCGGCCGTCGCACCGCGAACACACGCGGCGGATCAGCCGCTGCGCGACCACGCCGGAAAGGCCGGCTGCCACCAGAAAGGGCGGCACGCCCATCTCGAGCAGCCGCGTGATGGCGCTGGGGGCATCGACGGTGTGGATGGTGGTGAGGACCAGGTGGCCGGTCACGGCGGCCGACATCGCGATCTCGGCGGTCTCGCGGTCGCGCACCTCGCCCACGAGAATCACGTCCGGGTCCTGACGAAGGATCGCGCGCAGGCCGGACGGGAAGCCGACGCCGCCCTTGCGGTCGATTTCCATCTGCGCGACACCCGGGAACCTGTGTTCGACCGGGTCCTCCAGCGTGACGATGTTGATCTTCTCGGCGGACAGTTCGGCGACCGCGGCGGACAGCGTGGTGGTCTTGCCGCTGCCCGTCGGGCCCGACGCGAGCAGCACGCCATGCCGTCGCTTGAGGAGGTGGCGAACGCGGTCGAGATCGTCCGCCGACATCCCGAGGAACGACAGATCGCGGGGCGCGTCGCCCGGGTCGAGAATCCGCAGCACGGCCTTCTCGCCGCCGAGCGTGGGGATCGTGGACACGCGCACCGTGAGCTCGGTGTTGCGCCGCCTGAACGTGAAGCCGCCGTCCTGCGGACGCCGCTTGACCGAGATGTCCAGCCCGGCCATGACCTTGACGCGCGAGATCGCGGCCCGGTGGCTGCCCGGCGGCATCTCCGTCGCGGTCCGGAGCAGTCCGTCGATCCGGAAGCGCACCCTTGACCCCGCCCCCAGCAGCTCGATGTGGATGTCGCTTGCGCGCCGGTCGATGGCGTTGGACAGCAGGTGGTCCACGATCTTCACGATCGGCGCCGCGCTTGCCTCCTGCTCCAGATCATCGCCGCTGCGTCCGTCACCCTGCGGCCCCGGCCGCTCGAGGCTGTCCAGGAGCTCGTGAAGCTCGCCGCCGTACGCGCCGAGCACGCCCTCGACTACCGCCGAGCGCGGCGCCGCGACCGCCTCGACGTGGCACCCCGACTGAAAGCGCAGGTCGTCGACGGCGTCGGTATCGAGCGGGTTGGCCATCGCAACGGTGAGCCTGCGCCCGGCGACGACCAGCGGAAGGATGCCCTTGCGGCGCGCCACGCCCGCGGGCACGAGCGCGAGCGCATCCGGATCCGGCAGGAGCGGAGGCGCCACGAACCCCAGGTTGAGCTGTTCGGCCAGCGCCTTGGCCACCTGCACCTCGTCCACCACGCCCTTGCGCAGCAGGACCTCGTCCAGCCGCCGTCCGGAACGGTCGCGGTCCTCTTCGGCGTTCCTCAGTGCCGAGGGCGTGAGGGCGCCGGTCTCAACGAGGATCCTGCCGAGTATCGTGTCGCTTGCGGGCATCGTACCCGCAAGATGGCACGCGCGCCGGGACACCTACATGGCTGAACGGGACTAAGAGACGGGGATGCTCGGACGCAGGTCCATGGTGACTTCCGCCTCGACGTGGCCGATGTCGGCCCGATCCTTGAGCGCGTCCCGCAGCCGCGGGTCGATCTTGCGGTACGCGGCCAGCACCCCGTCGCGCAGCCGCAGCCGCAGGATCTTGATCGCGTTGACGTCGGGTCTCGATGTCCGCGTCTCCTTCTTCGCGTCCTCGAGGTGCTTCGGGTTGATCTCGAAGGGGACCACGCCCACATCGTCGTGGCGGTCGGCGTCGATGTAGTGAATCGAGACGCTGACATCGCCGCGCGCCATGTGGTGCGAAATGTCGCCGATCGCCCGGAAACGGTCCGCCAGAGGCCTCATTTCCGAACTGTGCGCGGCCTTTCGGTAGCCCGCCTCGATCAGGGAGAACAGGCGCCTCATGCGCTCCGGCGTCGTCGAGTCCCCATCGGGGATGTCCGTATCCATGTCGCGGCCGCGCGCCTGGCGGTCGTTCAGCGAAAGCGCCCGCTCCATGTCCCTGCTGCGCGCCCGATCTATGCTGTCGAGGATCCGGTCCGGATTGGTCCTGTAACTCATCTCACCTCACAAGGGGTCGTCGCCCTGTCCTTTTTACAGCCCAAAAGGATAACCACGAAGCGATTGCCGGGCCAGAATCGGCGGGATAGGTTGGGATGCCGTTGCAGCACGCCGCGATCAGGGAGACAATGGAGGACGGACATGAACGACGCGCACTTCGACCCGGGAGCCCCGCCGGGAGCCTCCACTTCCGACGAACCCCCGCCCCGGCCGGCGTTCTTCCGTCGCCTCTGGATGGTCTTCGTGCAGCCCGGAGCGCTGTTCGGGGCCCTCGCGCAGAACCCCGCCTGGTTCCCCATCGCACTGCTGGTGGCGCTGGTGGTGGGCGGGTCCATGTGGCTGCTTCCTATGGAGGCGTTCGACTCGATCCTGGCGAACATCCCGGCGGACCAGCGCGAACAGATGCCCGATCTGCCCCAGGAGTTCTTCCGCGTAATGACCACGGGCGGCGCCACGGTGGTCACGTTCCTCTTCCCGGTGTTCATCAGCCTGGTGACCTATGTGATCTTCGTATTCATCCGCGGGGACCGCGCCACCTACAGGCAGCACCTCTGCGTCAACGCGCACACCGGCATGATCTCCGCCCTGGGCGCGCTCTTCATGCTGCCGCTGCGGATGCGCAGCCTGGACATCGAGCAGACGCTCTCGGTGGGGTCCTTTTTCGGATTCCTGCCGGACGGCTACGTGAGCGACGTCCTCGCGGGGCTGGACCTGTTCTCGCTGTGGTCGTGCATCGTCGCCGGGATCGGGCTGGCGGCGATCGACCCGCGGCGGAGCGCGAAGTCCACCGCCATCATCCTGGCCGGCATCCTGCTGGCGTTCGCCATGATCAGCGCACTCTTCTAGCGCGTGATCCCTCAAGCAGAGGACGCGCGCCGCCGGCTCCTCGGGCGCGCCGTCCTGATCGTCGCGGCGGTTGCGGCCGCGTTCCACCTCTTCGGCGCCGGCGTCTCGCCGTTCACCGCGCTCGTCCAGCGGCCGGTCCACCTCGCCCTCATGGCGACCCTCGCGTTCATGGGCGTCGGCGTCCGCGCCACGCCCCGCTCGAAGTGGGGATGGGCGTTCAACGTCGTCTTCGGCGCCCTGCTGGTCGCCTGCGCCCTCTACCTCGTCTCGCAGAACGAAGCGCTGGTGGCGCGGTCGGGCAGCCCCACCGGCCTCGATCTGGCGACCGGCGCGGTGGTCGTCGCCGGCGTGCTCCTCCTCGCCCGCCGCGCCACCGGATGGGGCCTGGTCGTGGTCGCCACCGGCGCGCTGGCCTACGCGCTGGCCGGCCCGTGGCTGCCCGGCGTCCTGGCTCACAGGGGATACGGCCCCGGTCGCCTGATCGAACAGCTCTTCCTGTCGACCGAAGGGATATGGGGCGTCCCGCTCGGCGTCTCCGCCGACTTCGTCTACCTCTTCGTGCTCTTCGGCGCCTTCCTCGACGTCGCGGGCGGCGGCGGCCTGCTGATCGCCCTGGCCGACCGCGTCGCCGGACGCACCCGCGGCGGCCCCGCCAAGACGGCCGCGGTCGCAAGCGCGTTCATGGGCTCGCTGTCCGGGAGCGCGGTCGCCAACGTCGTCACCACCGGCACCTTCACGATCCCGCTCATGCGCCGCTCCGGCTTCCGCCGCTTCTTCGCCGGCGCGATCGAAGCCGCGGCCAGCACCGGCGGCCAGCTCATGCCCCCCGTCATGGGCGCCGGCGCCTTCATCCTCGCCACCTGGACCAACATCCCCTACGGCACCGTCGCACTCTCGGCCGCGATCCCCGCCATCCTGTACTACGCCGCGCTCCTGTGGGCCATCCACTTCCGCGCCACCAAGGTCGGGCTCGAGGGCAGCGCCACCGGACGCGCCGAAGAGATCGCCCGGCGCATCCACCTGCTCATCCCCGTGCTCATCATCGTGATGATGCTCGCGCTCGGCCGCTCACCCATGCGCGCCGCGTTCTGGGGCGTTGTCACCTCCATCCTGGCGGCGTACGCCGTACCGCGCACCCGCCCCGGCCTCGACAAGATCGCGCGCGCGCTCCGCCGAGCCGCCTCCGGAGCGGTCCAGGTGGCTGCTGCGTGCGCGGCCGCGGGCATCGTCGTGGGCGTGGCCTCGCTGACCGGCATCGGGCTCCGCATGTCCGAGCTGATCGTGGTCGTCTCGCAGGGCAACCTCCTGGTCGCCCTCATCCTCACCGCACTCGGCTCGATCGTGCTGGGCATGGGGCTGCCGACGACCGCCGCCTACGTGGTGCTGGCCGCCCTCGGCGCACCCGCCCTGGTCGAACTCGGCGTGCCGCTCCTGGGCGCGCACCTCTTCATCTTCTACTTCGGTTGCATCTCGAACGTGACGCCTCCGGTCTCGCTCGCCGCCTACGCCGCCGCCGGCATCTCGGGCTCGCCGCCGCTCAAGACCGCGTGGACCGCCATGGGCCTCGCATCGGCCGGATTCCTGGTGCCGTTCATGTTCGTCTACGCGCCCGCCCTGATCCTCGACGGCACCGTGACCGAAATCCTCACGACATCCCTGACCGCTCTCATCGGCGTCATCGCGCTTGCCGGTGCGGTGATCGGACATGTAAGAGGGCCTTTGGGGCTGGTGCGCAGATTGCTGTTGATGGTGGCGGCCGTGGCGCTGATCGCACCCGGCTTTCTCTGGGACGGAATAGGCCTGGTCCTCCTGCTGGGCGCCGGCCTCGCGGGGGTGCGGCCCTCGCACGACCCCGAGCCACCCGGACCCGACGAAACCGCGCCGCTGGACCCCTGAACCCCCTCCGCTTAGCCTTGAACATGACCAGACTCTACGCTGCCGCCCTGCTCTTGAGCACCGCCGCCTGCTCCGGCTCCGGCCCCCAGGAATTCCTCAGCCTCGGCACCGCCGGCACGGGGGGCATCTACTACCCACTTGGCGGCGCGATCGCCGCGCGCCTGTCGGTCATGGACACGCTGCGCCAGTACACGGCCGAGGTCAGCGGCGGATCGGTCGAGAACGTGAACCGGCTCCGCGAGCGCCAGATCGACCTGGCCTTCGCCACCGGCAACACGGTCTACGAGGCGGCGACCGGCGGCCAGGACTACGAACAGGCCGTCGCGGACCTCAGGATTCTCGCCCCGCTCTACCCGAACATGACGCACATCGTGGTGTCGCGCGGCACGACGGCGACATCCTTGGCCGATCTGGCCGGCGGCACGGTGTCGGTGGGCGCGGCGGGAAGCGGCACCGAGCAGATGTCGCGCCAGATCCTCGAGGCCTACGGGCTGACCTACGACGACGTGACGGTGCGCTACCTGAGCTTCAACGAGTCGGCCACCGCGCTCAAGGACGGCGCGCTCGACGCCGCGATCATCTCGGTGGGCTACCCCGCCGCGGCCGTGCTGGAGGCGACCACCATCGGCGGCGCGCGCCTGCTGCCGATGGGCGCCGAGCAGGTGGACTACCTCCGCGAGCACTATCCGTACTACGTCCATGGCGAGATCCCGGCGGGCAGCTATCCCGGCACCGACGAGCCGGTCCCCACGGCGGGCATCATGAACTGGGTGATCGGCATGGCGGACATCCCGCCCGACGTGGTCGTGAGCGTGGTTCACCTGCTCGCGGACGACCGCGCCGCGCTGGCCCAGGTCCACGAGATGGTTCACCAGATCGCCATGCCGGTGCTGCTCGAGGCGCCGATCGCGCTGCACGACGTGACCGAGGAGTGGGTGAACGCCAACCTCCGCGGCGGAGACCCCGCGCCTTGACCGCCCTCGCCTGCCAGCGCGACCACTTCTCCCTGCCGGATGACTTCCACTACCTGAACTGCGCCTACATGGGCCCGCTGCCGCGGGCGGCGGAGCGCGCCGGAATCAAGGGACTCAGAGCGAAGCGCTTCCCCCAGGCGATATCCACTGCGGACTTCTTCGAGCCCGCCGACGAGCTCCGCGAGCGCTTCGCACGTCTGATCGGGGCGCCGGAGCCGAACCGGGTCGCCACGGTTCCGTCGGTCTCATACGGGGTGTCGACGATCACACGCAATACCCCGATGGGCCCGGGCGCCAACGTCGTGATCATGCACGAGCAGTTTCCCGGCAACGTCTACGCGTGGCGGCGCCTGGTCGACGAGAAGGGCGGCGAACTGCGCGTGGTCGGGCCGCCGACGGACGGCAAGCGCGGCGAGGGCTGGACCGACCGCATCCTCGACCGGATCGACCCTGGCACCGTGGCGGTGTCGATGGGCACCGTGCACTGGACCGACGGCACGCGCTTCGACGTGAGCGCCGTCCGCGCACGGACCCGCGAGGTCGGCGCCGCGTTCATCCTGGACGGGACGCAGAGCGTCGGCGCCGTGCCGATCGACGTGGCCGCGCTGGACCCCGACGCGCTCGTGGTCGCCGGGTACAAGTGGCTGCTGGGCCCGTATTCGCTGTCGCTCGCCTGGTTCGGGGAGCGCTACCTCGACGGAATCCCGCTGGAAGAGCCCTGGCACGGCCGCCTCAACGCCAGGAACTTCGCCGGACTCGTGGAATACGAGGACGCGTACCAGCCGGGCGCGATCCGCTTCGACGTGGGCCAGCGCAGCAACTTCGCGCTGATCCCGGCGCTGTCCGCTTCGCTGGAACTGCTCATCCAGTGGCGCCCGGAACGCGTTGCCGAGTACACCGGTGCGCTCATGCGCGACGCCCTCCCGCGCCTGCGTGACCTGGGCGTGTGGGTCGAGGACGACAAGTGGCGCTCACCGCACCTGTTCGGTCTCGGGCTGCCGGCGGATGCGGAACTTGACCGGCTCAAGCAGAGCCTGGAGCGTCACCGCGTCGGCGTCTCGTTCCGCGGGACGAGCGTGCGGGTGTCGCCCAACGTCTACAACACGGAAGAGGACGCGGAAGCGCTGGTACGGGCATTTGAAGCGGCGCTGGCCGGCTGATCGCGCGGCTGCTCAGCGCACCGTAGTCAGCGCACCGTAAGCCCCGGCCCGAACACGACCTCCGCCGTCGTCCCCACCGCGATTCCCTGCTCCGCGAACCATCCCTGGCGGACCTCCAGCACTAGCGCGGTGGCGATGTCCGAGTCGGTCAGGGTCTCGTCAAGCGCTTCCATCTGCTTGATCCCCGCAATGGTGTTGGTGTCGTCGAAGAAGGCGATGTCGAGCGGCACATGCGTGTCCCTCATCCAGAACGACCGCTCCTCGCTCCGGGTGAACACGAACAGCATTCCGGTCCCGTCCGGCACCTCGCCCCGGTCCATGAGACCCTTCTCGCGCAGCTCGGGCGTGCCGGCGACTTCGGCGAGAACCGTGTCCGTCCCGAAGATCACCCACGCCATCCCGGGCGCCGGCAGGACCAGCTGCTGCGCGCTTTCGGACGCCGCCGCGCCGGCTTCCGCGCCCGCCGCGGCACCGGCCTCCGCGCCCGTGGCACCCGCCGCCGCGCCCGCGCCCGCCGCGCCGCCCGCCGCACCCGCCGCGCCGCCCTGCGTCCCGCCCCCGTTTCCCGCCCCGCACCCGAGTGCACCTGCGACCGCCAGAATCAGGCCCGCCGGGACCCGCCTCCTGCTCCCGTTCATGTCCTGCGTCCTCCTGTCCCTGGCCATCGCCATTCCGTCACGTTACCGCGCCGCGTAACTTACTGCCCCGGCCACGCCGGGACGAGGACTGACCTCACCGACAAGGACAAGACCGTGATCGACCAGGAACTGCTGGACATCCTCGTATGTCCCGAGAGCAGGGAGCCCGTGAACATGGCGGACGGCGCGGTGCTGGACCGCGTGAACGCCGCGATCGAGGGCGACGGGGTGGAGAACCGCGGGGGCGAAGCGGTGACCGAGCCTCTTGCCGCGGGTCTGGTGCGCGCGGACGGCAGGATCCTCTACCCGGTGCGCGATGGCATCCCGGTCATGCTGATCGACGAATCGATCGACGTGTCGGGGTTATGAACAGGGCCGCTTCTCGCTGCGGGCGGTGCCATGGCTGAACGGGCGCCCGCCCCTCGGCTCGTCAGCGCGGTCGCAGCATGGTGCCGGCCGCCACCGTGACCGCGCTGCCGACGAGTTCCACGCGGTCTCCCCGGGCGCGCACGGTGAGCCTGCCGCCCCGCGCCGACCGCTGCCGCGCCGACATCTCGACCTTCCCCAGCACGGCCGACCAATAGGGCGTGAGCGTGGTGTGGGCCACGCCCGTGACCGGATCCTCGTCCACGCCGAGCCAGGGCGCGAAGAACCGCGACACGAAGTCCACGCCGGGGCCGGCGCCCGGAGCCGTGACCGCGACGCCCATGACGCCGCCGGGCAGCGATACCCTGCCGAGCGCGCCGAAGTCGGGGCGGACGGCGAGGACCTCCGCCTCCGTTTCCAGCACGACCAGCGCGACCTTGCCGGATGTGGTGAACATGGGCGCCGGGGCCCCGGCCGCACCGGTGGGCCGAACTCCGAGCGCTTCGCTCAGTCCACGCGGCATCGGGGCCTCGCTCGGCGGGTTCGCGGGAAAGTCCATCCTCAAACAACCCTCCTCATCACTCACCACAAGCGGACCCGAGGCGGACCGGAAGCGCACCGGTTCGGGCAGACCGAGCTCGCGCAGCAGCACGTGGGCGCTCGCAAGCGTGGCGTGGCCGCAGAGCGGAACCTCGGCCACGGGAGTGAACCAGCGGAGCCGGCGCTCGCCGCGATCCGGGGTGTAGACGAACGCGGTCTCCGAGAGGTTCATTTCGGCGGCGATCTGCGCCATGGCTGAATCGGACAGATCGTCGATCTCGAGACACACCGCGGCGGGGTTGCCGCCAAACGGGGTGTCGGTGAATGCATCCACGGTATAGAATGGAATCCCTTGACCGGTCATTTGCAGCGCCTCGCGGGGTTGGAAGGGTGACACATGGCAAAGTCCAAATCTAGCGGCGCTGCGGCGGGCCTCTGGGGCGGTGCGGGCCTCTCCGGCGTGGCGGGCCCCTGCCCGGTTGATTTCGGGTGAGGGAGGGCGAGTCACTCGTTACCGCGGGCGGTTTCGCCCGCTTCTACACGCCCCTGGCGGCGACCAGCCTCCTGCTTACGGCGACCAATCCGATTCTGGCGGCGGCGCTGGCGCGGTCGGCCGATCCGGTTATTGCGCTGGCCGGATACAGTGTAGCATTTGCGGTTTGCGGCGTCCTGTATGCCCCGCTGCTGGTGGTGCAGCAGGTTGCGGCGGCGCGCCTGCTGGCGGAAGCGTCCTTCTCGCCGGTCAAGCGCTTCGCGTACCTGACCGGCGGGCTGATGTCCGTGATCGGGGCGCTCATCGCGTACACGTCGGTCGGCAATGTGGTGTTCGCGGGCGCCGTGGGCGTCGGTCCCGAGGTGCTCGCGGAAGCGGTCCGGGCCATGCAGTTCCTGTGGCCGGTGCCCTTCCTGACCGCCGTGCGCGCGGCGCACCAGGGACGCCTGGTGGCGGGTCACCGCACGATGCCCATCGCGCTGGCCACCGGGAGCCGCACCGGGATTCTGGCGGTCGTCGCCTTCGCGCTCCTGGCCACCGGCGGGGGGGCGTGGCTCGGCGCTGCAGCGTTTACCGGCGGCCTGATCGTGGAGACGCTCATCGTTCTGTGGTCGCCCACGCCGGACATTCAGCTCGAGCGGCAGGACTGCGAGACGGACCGCGAGAACGTGGCCGCGTTTTCGGCGCCGCTCATGCTGAACGTGCTGCTCTGGTGGGCGACTCCCCTGATCATCAACGCGGTGCTCGCGCGTACGGCCAACCCGGATCTGGCACTGGCCGCGTTCGGGGTGGTCGAGGCGTTCGCGTGGTTCATTGCGGCACCGGTGGGTCAGCTGCAGCACGCCAGCATCGCGCTGGTCGAGTGTTCGGAGACGCACAGACGCGTGCGGGCCTGGGGTGCGTGGGTCGCCTTCGCGATGGTGGCGGCGCTCCTGATCCTGGCGTTGCCCGCGATTCGAGAGCCGCTGCTGCGCTATGTCTTCGCGCTGGACCCTGACCTCGTCGCTCTGGCCGGGGCCGCTTTGCCCATTGCCGCGGCCTATCCATTCCTGTATGCGTTGCGCCAGTACTATCAGGGCCTTTTCGTCCGTTCCGGCCGGACCGGCGTCGTGGGCACCGGTGCCGTTCTGCGTGTCGCCGGCATCGTGGTGGCCGCTTTTTTCGTGCGCGACGCGGGGGTGACCGGGGCGGTGCTGGGGGTCGGCCTGGCGGTCTTCGGCCTGACGCTCGAAGGCCTGTTCCTTGAGCGCTTTGCGCAAAGGGGCGTGATGCCGGAGCTGCGCGCCAGGCGTACCGCCGCGATCAACCCGGAAGCGTTCGAGGGGGTGACGGAGGGCTGAGCGGGCGCCTCTAGTACGGCGCGATTTCCTCGAAGTCCTTTTCGATGGCGCCGAAGTCAATACCGATGGTCTGCTGTCCGGTTTCCGGTTCGGTTTCGAGGGCGATGAAGCCGAGTTCGGCCAGCCTGAAGACTTCGCGGATGAACGTCCTGTCCGTAACGTCGCGATACGTGCCCCTGACATACGGCGATCGGACGAGGTCGGCCAGTCGGATCCGCGTTGACAGGTCCTCCGAGAACGGATCCGTCGGATCCGTCTCGGCCAACAGGTAATCCAGCAGCGCGAACTCACGGGTGTTGATGAGCTGGCGGCGCTTGCTCACCCGCATGGCGAGCGCCCTGGTCAGCAGGTCGCGATAAACCAAACGGTTGAGCTTCGTCTTGATGAAGTTGTTGATCCCGAGCAGTTCACCATCGAAGCCTCGGAGGCCGAAGTGCACGAAAGGTGCCACGTTGAACGGCTGTCCGCGCCGACACTCCTGCAGGCGGCGTTTGTAATCGTCCCCGTTGCGGTAGAAGTAATTCGACAGGCCGTAGAACCCATGAACGTTGTAGCCGCCCTCGTGCAGGATGGCTGCCTCGACCAGGCGGGAAACACGTCCGTTTCCGTCCCCGAACGGATGGATCGTCACAAGGAAGAAGTGGGCGAGCAGGGCTCGGACGACAGGATGCTCGCCCCGAAACCGCCGCGAGTTGACGAACCCGACGAAGCCTTCCATCAACTGGTGGAGGTCCTCGTGCGGGGCGCCGAGGTGTACTCCTCCGAGTTCCGGAGTCCCGACCTGAACCCCGTGCGTCCTCAGGCGACCGGGAATGTTGTTGCCCTCGTCCGACACGCGCGTCATCAATTCGTGCATGTGCAGGATGTCGTCCAGGGACATCGGGCGGTTGCCTGGGAGAAAGCGGGCACGCACCCAGGTCTGAGCGTTGTCCGCGTTCTGGATCTGCCGAAATGCCCTTTCCGCGGAATCAGGTCCGATCTTTCCCGCAAGAAAGTCCGCGACATTTGACTCGGACAGCGGATTGCCTTCCAGCGCGGTAGAGCCGTGAATCGTCCTGATCCGGTTGAGGACATCGAGCTGCTCCTTCCACTCCGACGGCAGGAGGAGGCTCATGGCAGCCTCCTTTCGTCCCTCGATGCGGATCAGAAAAGCCATCATCTCCGGAAAATCGAGTTGGTAATCGAAGTTGAAGCAGTCCCAGTTCATGTGTCCGACACGTTAGGAGGCATGTTATTTGACCGTCTAAGTAATGTAATGATAACATCATATAGCTCCACTGTCTACGAACGTGACAGACTTTGTGACATGATTTGCGGCGGGAAGATTCCCCGCATCCAAGTCAAGCCGCTCTCTTGGCTGCGATTCCCGGGAAACGTGAGAGCCGTCCGCGCGGCTGCCCACGCCGCGCCCCGCGCGCCACTCCCCCCCTACGCCGCCCGCCGCTTGCGCAGGAAGTCCATCACGATGTGCTGGCCCAGGGTCATCGTGGAGGTGAAGTACGCCTTGCCGCGGGCGATCTTCGCCACCTCGCGCACGAAGCGAACCAGATAGGGGTCGTCCGCAAGCATGAACGTGTTGATCGGGATCCCCGAACGCCGGCACGCGGCAACCTCGCGGTAGGTCGCCCGCAGGATATTCCGGTCAAGCCCGCCCGAGTTCTTGTACACGCGGCCCCGCTTGAGGGTGATCGCGGTCGGCTTGCCGTCGGTGATCATGATGATCTGGCGCATGTCCTTCTTCTGCGTCGTCAGGATCCTGCGCGCTAGCTCCAGGCCCTCGGCGGTATTCGTGTGGAAGGGGCCGACCTGCGCCCTCGGCAGTTCGCCCAGCGGAATCTCCTTCGCACGGTCCCCGAAAGTGACCACCCGCAGCGAGTCGCCCGGAAACTCGGTCCGGATCAGGTGCGACAGGGCCAGCGCCACCTTCTTCGCGGGCGAGAAGCGGTCCTCGCCGTAGAGGATCATCGAGTGCGAGACATCCAGCATCAGCACCGTCGCACACGAAGACCGATAGTCGGTCTGGTGAACCATCAGATCCTTGTAGTCCAGAGCGAGCGAATGACTTCCGGGCTCGGGCAGCCCCTCGCGGGCGATCGCGTTCTTCAGGGTCTCGGAAATGTCCAGGTTCAGCGTGTCGCCGAACTCGTACGGCTTGCTTCCGGCGTCCGACTCGACCCCCGTGGCGTACTCGCGGGTTTCATGGGATCCGATGCTCGACTTGCCCATCGAGCCGAGAAGATTGCGCAGCGCCCTGTAGCCGAGGAAGTCGAGGCCACGGCTGGAGAGGTTGAAGTTGACCTGGCGGGCGGCCTCCCGCGCGTCGTCGATGTGGCCCGCGCCGGTAGCGTCGCCCGTGGGGCCCGCAGACCCGGACGGCTCACCGGTCAGCGTGATGTAGCCCTCCTCGATCATCTTCTGCACGAGCTGGTCGAGCAGGTCCGCGATCTCGCGTTGCACGTCCGGATCGCCGGGGCCGTCGCCGCGCAGCTCCTCGACCATCTCCGGCGTCAGCTGCCCACTTTCCAGCAGCGCCTGCAAGAGCGCCTGTTTCAGCGCATCCACCGACGACGTATCCTCCAACCCGGACCAGCCCCAGTAGGGGTGAAAGTGCGGACCGCCCGCGAACCCCCCGTCCAGGAGAAAGTCGGAGAGCATCTCCATGAGGCCCTCCAGGTTGAGCGCGTCCAGCCAGCTCTTCCGGTACTTGGTGTAGGTCGTGAAGCGCATGACGAAGAGTAGACCGATGACAGGCGAAGCGGCAAACCTGATCGATCCGGTCAGCTTCCGCCGCAACCTCCTGGCACATTTTGACAGGAACCGCCGGGCTCTCCCATGGCGGCACGGGCGCACGCCGTACGCCGTCATGGTGTCGGAGTTCATGCTCCAGCAGACCCGGGTCGAAGCCGTGGTCCCGTACTACCACCGCTGGCTGGCGCGTTTTCCCGACTGGCACACGCTTGCGGACGCGACCGACGACGAGGTCATCCTCGCGTGGAAGGGGCTCGGCTACTACCGGCGGGCCCGCAACCTGCACGCCACGGCGAGGGTCGTGTGCGAGCGCTACGCCGGACGGTTGCCCGAACGTCCCGACGAGCTGCTCATCCTGCCGGGCGTGGGCCGGTACACGGCTGGAGCCGTTGCGAGCATCGCGTTCGGCAAGGTGGCGCCGGCGGTCGATGGCAACGTGCGCCGCGTGCTGTCGCGGTTGCTCGATGTGGGTGACCTGAAGCCGGCCCGGCTGCGGGACGAAGCCACGCGCCTCATCGACCCGGACCGCCCGGGCGACTTCAACGAGGCACTCATGGAACTGGGCGCCACCGTGTGCACGCCGCGTTCGCCCCGCTGCGGCGACTGCCCGGTCGCGGACGACTGCGGCGCCCTGGCGGGCGGCACAATAGCCGAACGCCCGACGCCCGCACCCCGGAAGCGCATCCCCACGGCGGAGTACACGGTGGCGGTCGTGGTCGCGGGGGCGCGCGTGGTGCCGCAGCCGCAGGTGGTCGCGGAGCCGCAAGTGGTCGCCCCGCCGCTCACTCTACTCGTCAAACGCCCCCCGACCGGACTGCTCGCCGGCATGTGGGAATTCCCCACCATGGACACGCTCGCCGATATAGGCTTCGCAGGCACGCCGGGCCCGCCGCTCGACCCCGTGAAACATACGTTCACCCACCTCCGCGCCACGTACCGGCCGGTCATCGTGCACCTGCCCCGCCCGCTCAACCATGGAAACGCCCGGCACGCGCAAAACTCCCGGCGCCCGCAAACCCCCCAGCGCCCGCAAGCTCACGCCTGGATCCACCCCGATCACCTCGACGAATGGGCGCTGCCGGTCGCGCAGCAGAAGATCGCCGCGCGCCTCAGGGACTGGCTGCGCGGTAACCGCCCCCGCGCGTCCGGCTGATCAGCTGGTTGGCGACCAGGCCTTCCAGCACCAGTTCGCACGCCGCCGCCTTGAGCCCGTCCGCGCCGTCCGCCGGGGCGAGCTTCATCTCCCCGGTCAGCTCGAGCAGCCCCGGCACCTGGCGGAAACCCTGCACGCAGGCAGCCGCCGCGGCGTCCTCGGAGACCTGCATCACGCCGCCGTTCTCAAAGTACTCGACCACCGGCTCGATGTCGGCATCGACGTCCGCCCGCTCGTCGAACGTCGCGCCCGCCGCCACCGACACCAGCTCGCGACCGATCCGCGCCGCGCCGTGCAGCTCGCCCTCGTACTCCAGCTCCAGCTTGCCCGTGATCGCGGGCAGCGACGCATAGATGTCGCCGATCCGCGGAATCACGACCTCTTCCTTCTGACGGATCGCCCGCCGCTCTGCGCTGGACACCACCGTCTCCATCACCGCGATCGGCAGCCGCTGGCTCACCCCGCTCCGCTGATCGACACGCTTCTCCATCCGCCCGAAGAACGCGATCCGCTCGACCACCTCGCGCACGAAACCGGGGATCCGCACCGGGCGGCAGTCGCGGTCGACCCATGCCTCCTGCTCGGTGATCCGCACGCCGGTGCCGACCACTTTCGGGTAGTGCGTGCGCACCTCCGCCGCAATCCGGTCCTTCAGCGGCGTGACGATCTTCCCGCGCGCGGTGTAGTCCTCCGGATTCGCCGTGAACGCGATGACCAGGTCCAGTTTCAGGCGTACCGGATAGCCCTTGATTTGCACATCACCTTCTTCAAGGATGTTGAACAGCCCCACCTGGATCCGCGGCGACAGATCCGGCAGCTCGTTCATCGCGAAGATCCCCCGGTTCGCCCGCGGCAGAATCCCGTAGTGGATCGTCAGCTCGTCCGAAAGGATGTGCCCGCCCCGGGCCGCCTTGATCGGATCCAGGTCGCCGATCATGTCGGCGATCGTCACGTCCGGCGTCGCCAGCTTCTCCAGATAGCGCTGCTCGGGCTCCAGCCACTCCAGCGGCGTCTCGTCCCCGTGCTCCGCGACCGCCCGCCGCCCGAACTTCGAAATCGGCGCCAGCGGATCGTCGTTCACCTCGCTCCCCGCGATAATCGGAATGTGGCGGTCGAGCAACCCCGCCAGCTGCCGCAGGATTCGCGACTTCGCCTGCCCCCGCAGCCCCAGCAGTATGAAGTCGTGGCGCGCGAGAATGGCGTTCGCCAGCTGCGGAATCACGGTGTTCCCGTAGCCGTGCACGCCGGGAAACAGCTCCTCGCCGGTCTCCAGCTTGCGGATCAGGTTGGCCCGGAGCTCGTCCTTCACGCTCCGCGGACGGTAGCCGGCGGCCTTCAGCCGGCCGAGGGTCGGTGGCAGGGTTCTGGTCATCGGAGAAACTTACCCGCTCCGGCGTTAGGTTTCCATTTGCGTTCACAGCAGCCCACACAGCCATTGCATCGCCCACCAGGGGATCACCCGTGATCATCCAGCCCGACCGACACCAGCCGCCGCTGGACCGAGAACGCTTCATCGTGCACGAAGCCCCGGACGACGAGGCAGTGCCGCTAGACGTCGTGTTCGTGGGCGCAGGACCCGCCGGGCTGGCCGGAGCGATCGAGCTGGCGAGGCTGGTGCGGGAGGGCAACGAAGCCGGAAATGGCCCCGGTGACCTCGAAATCGGGGTTTTGGAGAAGGCCGAGGGACTGGGCGACCACAATCTGTCCGGCGCGGTGATCAACCCGAGGGCGTTCAGGGAGCTCTTTCCCGGCATGAGCGATACCGACTTCCCCTTCCGGCGCCCCGTCACGCGCGAAGGCGTGTATTTCCTCACGAGGAAGAGTCACGTACGCATCCCGGCGCCCCCCACGATGCGCAACCACGGGAATCACATCGGCTCGATCTGCGAGATCGTGCGCTGGCTCGGCGAACGCGCCGAGGAGGCCGGCGTGATGATCCTGCCGGGATTCCCCGCCGACAGCCTGCTCGTGGACGGGCGGGACGTGATCGGCGTGAGAACCGCGGCGCGCGGCCTGGACCGCGGCGGACAGCCGGGCGGTGGGTTCATGCCGCCGGTGGACGTCACCGCGCGCGTGACAGTGCTCGCCGAGGGGACCCGCGGAGCCCTTGCGCAGGCCTACCTCGACTGGCAAGACGTGGGCTCGGCGAATCCCCAGATCTACTCGCTGGGCGTCAAGGAACTGTGGGAAGTCAAGCGGCCGCTCGACCGGATTATCCACACGATGGGCTGGCCGCTCGTCGGGCGCACGGGGCGCACGGGGGGCGTGGGGGGCGCGGGCTCCGGCTTCGGCGGCTCGTTCGCGTACCCGCTCGCCGACGACCTGGTCGCGCTCGGGCTCGTCGTCAGCCTGGACTACCGGGACGCGCGGCTGGACGTGCACGGACTGCTGCAGCGCCTGAAGCATCATCCGCTCTTCCACGGCATGCTCAGGGGCGGTGAAATGGTCGAATGGGGCGCCAGGACGATCCCGGAGGGCGGGTATCACTCACTGCCCGAGCGGCGGCACGGGAGCGGGATCTGCATTGTGGGCGACGCGGCAGGGTACGTGGACGTCGCGTCGCTGAAGGGCATCCACTACGCGATGCACTCGGGCATTCTGGCCGCGCGCGCCATCTACGCCGCGCTCCAGGCGGACGACACGTCGGAGGCCGGGCTGGCGCCCTACACGGCGGCGGTGGACCGGTCGTTCATCGCGCGCGACCTCAGGCGCAACCGCAACATGCGGCTCGCGTTCAAGAGCGGGTTCGTCGTGGGCGGCGCGAAGGCGAGCCTGGCCACGGTGACCGGCGGGCGCGTGCCGGGCGGCCGGATCGCGACGGCGACCGACGCGGCCGAGCCCAAGTGGCTTGCGGCCGGCCGGGGGGCGGCGGGCGAGCGGGCGGCCCGGGCCGGGCAGGCGGCCCGGGCCGGGCAGGCCGCCGGACCCCTCGCCATCTCCAAGGTGGACGCCGTGTTCAAGAGCGGGAACCAGACGCGCGACGACATCCCGTCGCACCTCACGGTGGGCGAGGACGTGCCCGCGGAGGTGGCGGAGATGTACGTTCACCTGTGTCCAGCGGGCGTGTACGAGCGCGACGGCGACGACTTGCGCGTCAACGCCCCGAACTGCGTGGACTGCAAGGCGACCGACGTGCTGGGGCCCAGGTGGGCGCCGCGCGAGGGCGGCAGCGGCCCACGGTACCGGAGAATGTGAGGAGACGATCATGAGCAACGTTGCCGATGTGCCGGCCGCCGGTCCTTTGTGCCTCAGCGGGCGAATCAAGGTCGAGTTGGGCGGAGAGGTCGTGGCCGACACCGACGATGTGGCGCTGTGCCGTTGCGGTCACTCGGCCAACAAGCCGTTCTGCGACGGCTCGCACCGCAAGGTCGGGTTCGACGACCCGGGCGTGATCCGGGGCGGACGGCTGGTTCCGGGCGACGCGGAGGACTCGGCGGTGCGGATCGTCTGCGCCACGAACGGGCCGCTGCTGGTGCGCGGGCCGCTGACCGTGGTGGGGTCGGATGGCTCGATGTCGGAGGGGACGAAGGGGGCGCTCTGCCGCTGCGGCCTGTCGTCCACGAGGCCGTTCTGTGACGGCTCGCACAAGGGGTCGGATTTTGAAGCGGACTGACAACCCTGACGTTACGTAAGGGTTTAAAACACTGAGAGGAATCGTGGACAAGAGAAAAGCACTCATGGTCGTCGGGACCGCGCTTGCGGCAGCCGTTGCCGCGTGTTCGGGGTACGGCGGGCCCGCCCCCGCGCGCCCGCTCGCGTACGACGTGCCCGAGCCGCCGGCGGCCACCTACCAGATCAACGACACCACGGTGTACAGCATCGCCACGCCCATGGGCGACATGGCGGTCGACACCGAAATGGACGTGACCGTGGCGATGAACTTCGAGCGCGCCGCCGAGGGTGTTCGCGTGACGGGCAGCGTCGAGGACTTCAGCGCCTCCATGACGAACCCGATGACGGGCACGGAGACGGCGGGCGCCGACGACCTCAGTGGATCGCTCGACTACACGATCGACCGCCGCGGCGATGTGGAGGTCGCGTCCCTGCCGGAGCTGCCGGTCGGCGTCGAGCAGATGTCTCCGTTCTCGTCGATCGCGCGCGAGCTGTTCCCGCCGCTGCCCGACGCGGTGGTGGAGCCCGGCGGGATGTGGGTGGACACGGTGACCTGGGCCACCGAGCTGTCGTCGGGCGAAACCACGTCGAACGCGGTGCTCACCTACACGCTCGTGGGCGACACCCTGGTGGACGGACGCTCGCTCCTGCACTTCACGGTGGTGAGCGAAGCGTCGATGGAGGCGGATGTGACCCAGGCCGGCATGGCCATGACGCAGCGCATGGAGGGATTTTCCAGCGGCTTCATCTTCTTTGACGCGGACCGCGGGCTGCCCGTCTACCAGGAGTCCGAACGTGAACTGCAGGGCAACCTGGAGATGGTGGGCATGCCCCCTTTGCCGATGAGCGCGAGCGGTACCACACGCGTCTGGCTGCGGAACTGACGCCATGAACACGACAATGGCCGTCCGGATTCACGAACTCGGCGGACCCGAGGTCCTGCGCTGGGAAGAGGTGCCGCTGCCCGACCCCGGACCGGGCGAGGTGCTGGTGCGCCACCAGGCCATCGGGCTCAACTTCATCGACACCTACCACCGCAGCGGGCTCTATCCGGTGCCGTCGCTGCCGACCGCGATCGGGATGGAGGGTGCGGGCGTGGTGGAGGCGGTGGGGCCTGCGGGTGGGCGGGGGCCATCTGGTGCGCGGGGGCCATCGGGCAGCCGGGGGTCGCCGGACGGGCAGTTCCGAGTCGGCGACCGGGTCGCGTACGGGTTCGGGCTGGGTGCCTACAGCGAGCGCAGGGTCATGCCGACGGACCAGCTGGTGCCGATCCCCGACGGCGTGGACTCCGAGACGGCCGCCGCGGCCATGCTGAAGGGCATGACATCGTGGTATCTCTGCCGCCGCACGTACCGCCTGGGCGCGGGCGAGACCGTGCTCGTGCACGCGGCCGCGGGCGGGGTGGGCACGATTCTCTGCCAGTGGTGCAAGGCACTGGGCGCCACCGTGATCGGCACCGTGGGCAGCGCCGAGAAGGGCGGCGTGGCGCGGGATCACGGGTGCGATCATGTCATCCTCTACAAGGAGGAGGACTTCGTGGAGCGCGTGGCCGAGATCACCGGCGGCGAAGGGGTGCCGGTGGTCTTCGACGGCGTCGGCAAGGCGACCTTCGACGGTTCGATGGAGTGCCTGAGTCGGTTCGGCATGATGATCACCTTCGGCAACGCCTCGGGCGCCGTGCCGCCGCTCAACCTGCTGCGGCTGAGCGCCAAGGGGATCACGGTCGCCCGCCCGTCGCTCAAGCCCTACATCGAGCGGCGCGAGGACCTGGAGGAGGCGGCCGGAGAGCTGCTGGGGCACATCGAGGCCGGGCGCATCCGGATCACGGTCGGGCAGCGGTATCCGCTTGCGGAGGCCGCCGAGGCGCATCGCGCGCTGGAATCAAGGGGGACGCAGGGCTGTACGGTGCTCGTGCCCTAGTAGGGGGGGCGGCGCACGGGCGGGCTCGGCCGCTCGCTTGACTGCCGTATCGGCAACTATGATGTTAGTTGCCATGGTGAAAAAGCAGGCGGAAAACGTACCGGGCGTTGGCGCGGGCGCGGGCGTTGGCGTTGGCGCGGGCGCCGCCGTGGCCATGGCCGCAGCCGTCGTCGCGGCCGTCACTGTCGTCGTCGCCGGCTGCGCTGGCCCCGGGAGTCCGTTCCCCCGCGGCACGCTCGCCTACGGGTTCCCGTCGCCGCCGAATGCCGCGTACGAGATCGCCGACACCGTTCTGGTCACGGTAAAGACGACCGGTCCGGATGTGGAGACCGCGGGCGGGTTCGCCCAGACGCTCGACCTGCGCTTTGAACGGGATCCGGGGGGCGTCCGCGTCCAGGGCATCATGGCGGCGATTCAGGGCTCGCTGTGGGATCCGGGCACGCCGTCCGAGCGCCGGCCGGGGCGCTGGAATCCCGCGGGGACACATCATTTCGTCATCAATCGGCACGGCGTCTCGGAGGTTCGGTCGTTCCCCGCGCTGTCGGGCCAGCCCGCCCTGCTCTTCTCGCTGGTCGGACACGCGCACGACATCTTCCCCCGCCTGCCCGGCACCGTGCCCGATCCCGGCGGCACGTGGGCGGATACGGTGCGCTGGCACGTCGACCATCCCGATGCCGAGGTCACCTACAGATCAGCGTTCAGCTACACGCTCGTGGGCGACACCGTTGTGGACGGGCGCACGCTGGTGCGCATCGCGGCCGACGCCGATCTGGCCACGGTGACCGTCACGGGAACGCCCGGCAACGCGACCTACCGCGTTCTCAATGGTCCCGTAACCGGGCTCGTTCTCTGGGACCCCGAGCGCATGCTGGTAGTCTACGCGGAGTACGAGCGCGACCTGGTCGGCACTCTGCAGAGGCCGGACCGGCCGATGCTGGGGATGACCCTCGAGGGCCGCGCCACGTTCCAGCTGAAACGCTGAGTGGCGGGGACTGCAATCGCCTCGGGGACTGCAATCGGCTCGGGGACCGCATGCGGCTCTCAGGGACTGTACACGTACACCACCGGCACCCTGGCGATGTCGGTGACGCTGGTGTCGGTGTGGTGGTAGATGTTCATCCGCCCGGTGCCGCAGTCGCCGAATCCGTCGCAGGACACCGTCCCGACCAGGCCGCCGATGTTGGTTGCCCGGACCGCGTCGCGCAGGCGCGCCCGGTCGATGTACATCGTGTCGCCCACCTCTTCGGCAACTGCCGCGATCGCCGAGATGAGGATCGTGGTCGCGTCGTAGCTGTGCGCCCAGTAGGGTGACCCCGGGGCACCGCCGTACCGGCTGTCGAACGCCTGCAGAACCTGCTGCCCGTTCCGTCCCGTCACCTCGTTCGCGTTCGAACTGAAGTCCGCCTCCGGTCCGGCAAAGTACATCCCCTCCGACTGCGGCGTCGCCAGAAACGCGGAGACCAGCAGCGCGGCGGCTGAAATCAGGGTGGTCCCTTCAAGTCCGTCGAAAGCCCGCGCCTGGGCGGCGAAGGCCGTTCCCTCGTTCACGAACAGCGGGAAGAAGATGGCGTCCGGGCTGGCGGCCGCGAACTCGACGAGGACATCGGTCATGTCGGTGTCGCCCTTGTCGATTGCGGCGTGGACCGGGACTTCGCCCCCGAATTCGCCGAACGCGTTGGCGAACGCCTCGACAAGAGCGGTCGTGTACGGGTCGCCGTCGTGAAGCGTGGCCACGCTCCGCAGCCCCAGCTCGTTGTACACGAAGTCGGAGAGCGCGCGGGCCTGGTGGAGGTCGTTGGACGACACGCGATAGTAACCGGGGTGATAGTCGGGATTCGCGTTGCCGGCCAGATCCGAGGTCAGGCGCGGCGACGTATTGCTCGGCGAGATCATGACCAGGCCCGCCTCGCTGACGACGGGCGATGCCGCCACGGCCGCAGCCGAACAGTTCGTCCCGACGATGCCGGCAACCCTCGGATCCCCGATGATTCCGAGCGCGCCCGCGCGGCCGCCCTCCGGCGAACAGCTCGTGTCGACCGGCTCGCCCAGCTCGATCTCGCGCCCGTTTACGTCTCCGATGTCCTCGACGGCGAACTCGGCCCCGCGCCTGGCGACTGCCCCCAGCGTCGGCGCGACCCTGATCGACAGCAATGTGCGGATCTGTACCGCCTCGCCGGGTGCCACCGTCACCGCACCCAGCGGCCCGGGCTGGAACGGCGGGGGCATGGGCGGTGGGGGCGTGGGCGCCGGTGCGATGGGACTTTCCTTGCACGCCGATACCGCTAGAATGGCGATCAGCGCCGTTGTGAATGACAGGATACGCTTGCGCATGAGGCCAACTCCTTCTCAGTCATGTAGAACAAGGCGATGATGAATCAATGATGAAACAATGATAGCGACCCGAACAATAGCACCATGAGCACTCCCACCCGCCTCTTCACTTCCCGCCGCGAGCGGCGCCTATGGCTCTGCGCGCTGGCCGTCGTGGTGGCGATCTACTCCACGCTGGGGCTGGCGGGATCGCTGGCCGACGTGCTGCGCGAACGCGATCTGCTGCCGGCCGCGGTGTTCGTGCTGATGCTGGTTACGGTGGGCGCCATCGTCGGGAGCGGGCTGAAGACGCGCCCCGGGCGCCGCGAGGTGTGGGTGGCGCTCGGACTGATGGCCGTCTACGGCATGCTGTTGGTCAGGATGGGCGGCAGCATGGAGGAGCGCACCCACCTGTTTGAGTACGGGATCGTCTCGGTCCTAATCTACCAGGCGCTCCGCGAGCGTTCCGAGAACGGCCGGCGCGTGCCGGTGCCCGCGGTGCTCGCGCTGGTCGCGACCTCGCTGCTCGGCTGGATTGACGAGGGAATCCAGGCGGTGCTGCCGGACCGGTCGTACGACAACTTCGACGTCCTTTCCAACGTCATCGCTGCGGTGATCGGGATCGCCGGGAGCGTGATCGTCGGGTCGGCGAACGAGCGTTTGGGACGGCGGCGGGGTGGCGGCAGATGATCGATCAATCCACCGCACCGGCCGCTCCGGCCCAGGCGACGCCTGGGGATACGGCCCACCATGGCTGATTTGTCCCTCCCATCTGGTCCCCGCGAGCTCATGGAGGCCGTTCGGGCTCCCCTCGCCCGCGCCTTCGGCGGCGAAAATCACCTTCGCCTGGGCGGCGGGACCGCCCTGGCCGCGCGCTGGAACCACCGCCGCAGCATCGACGTTGACATCTTCGTCGAACCCGTGCCCTATCGCCATTTCCACTGGAACACGGGCGGGCGTTTCAACCTTGACCTTACCGCCGCCGCTCCCGTTGACCGCCTCGTCATCGACGCCGACGGCGCGTATTTCAGTTTCCAGGGGCTGCCGGGCCACGTCAGCGTTGCCCCGGCCCTCCACGGACTGCCGCGCGACCCGCGCTCTGCCGACACCGTCGCGGGGACCGATATGCCCCTTGAGACGACGGCCGAAATCCTCGCCAAGAAGCTCCGTTTCCGGATGGCGCGGCGAAAGGAGCTGCTTCCCCGCGACCTCTACGACATTGCCTTCGCCCGGCGGCGCGATCCGGCCGCGCTTCAAGCCGCGCTGGACGCGGTCGATGCCGACCGCCTCGCCGCGCTCGTCACCGTGTTCGAGGACCATCGAGCCAACCCGAAGGCCTCCGGCCAGGCCGAGCCCGTTCTGGCCCCTTCGGATCCCCAGCTCAACGAACGCTCCACCGCCATCGTCGAACGCCTGGTCATCGCGGCGCTCGACCAGCGCGGCCGCACCCGAGGCACTGGACCGGAGCTGACCCGATGATCGATTTCGACCTGGTCCGCGAGTACTACCACAACCCGCCGGAGCGGGATCCCCTCTCCATTCCCAGCGACGAGGAGCTCATCGCCCGCCACGAGCGCCGGCGCTACGAGAGTTGCATCCTTCGCTCGGGCGATCCCGTCGCCGAGGGACTTGGCCTGCACGGCTCGATGATCGGCGGGCCGGGCAAACCCACCACTGTTCACCACGAACGGGTCGAGCGCACCACGCCTCTTCGGCCTCTTCCGCTAGACTGGTGGGACTACCCCCAGGCTCGCCGGCGAATCCTCCCGCTTGGGGGGCGAGACGAGGCCCTGGCCTACCTCGGGGATCTCCTCGGCCTTCACATGGCGGGCGTCCCCGGCCGCCCGTCCGCTTCGGGCCTCGAAGCGATGTTCCGCACCGCTCACCCCTCGGCGTCGGATCGATCCATCCTCCGCCAGCTCTTCGGGGCGCTTCCTTCCGCGCACTTCAAGAGTCTCCGGACGCGCGGGGGGATCTCACTCTACGAGATGGCGCGCGCCATCCACGTCACCGGAAACCGCCGCAACGCCTTCGTCCGCTGGCTTCACCGCTTCGCCATTCGGCCGGCCTCCACGGACACCCGCTGACGCCCCGCCCGCTGACGCCGCGCCCCGCTGACGCCCCGGTCCAGGGGGATCATGACGACGGACTGGACGTCGAATTCGTCGCGGTAGCGCCCGAGCACGTAGTCGGTGCCGATCTCGAAGACGTAGAGGCCGGGTGGTGTGGCGACCTCGCCGAGCCATGCACCCTGCTCATCGAACACGTACCAGGTGGGCTCCTCGTCCCAGGGCGGCCGGAAGCGCTCGGCCCAGAGATTCCGCTCCGCGTCGAGGATGAGGCGCCGGTACACGGGAATTCGGTCAGGAAACGGCACCTCTCGCAGGTAGCGCGCCCAGGAGGGGGGATCGACCCACCGGGGCCCGACGGAACTGGCCTCGCGAAACCGCCTCCTGTCTTCGTCGGACACCGGGCGTTCCGGAATCGCCCAACGGATCAGGTGGGAAAGCGTGCCGTCGGCACTCCATCGTCCGATGCCGGGCTCGACGCCCCTTCCGGCGTAGGTGTGGTCCTCGCCGGCCGTGTACGCCGGGGTGCCTACGGAAAACGGCAGATACACGCCTGGCGACAGTCCCTGAATGCCGTGCTCCCACCTGGAAGACCCTCGCAGGCCGGAGATCTCGTTCATGAACCGGCCGCTGGGGGAATACCGGCTGCGCGTCCACACGCCCCCCTCGATGACGTCACCGGTACCCAGGCGTACGCCGCCGGACGGTGCATTCAGCACCAGGATCGTTCCGTCGGCGAAGTCTGTCACGGCGGTCGGAATCCCCGTACCCGGCGCCACCTCCACCGGAATGGTCTCCAGCACGCCTCCATCACGGTCGAACACGGAAATCCGGCTCAACATACTGTCGGAAACCCGTATGGTGTCGCCCCTCGCCCACGCGTATTGCAGGAACTGGAACTCGCCGGGACCCTCACCCCTGCCTCCCACATTGCGGATGAACACTCCGGCGGGGTCGAAGAGGCTGACTTGGCTCGCGAGGCGGTCGACCACGACGATCGTCCCGTCGTCCATGCGAAACGCTTGCGAGACCCCCTGGAACATGGTGTTGAGATCGCCGGAGACCTCGCCGATGGTCAGGGTGGGCTCGGTGCCAAGTCGCCATTCGGCGCCGGCGGGCCAGGCCGGGCTGCTGCTCTCGACGATGCGGATTCCGGCGCTGTCGGTGACGGTGAACGACTGTTGCGGGGAGAGGGGCAGCGCGGCGATGCATGTCGTGAAGAGTGCGGCGAGGGAGCCGGCGAAGACTCGGAAGGGGCGCGGCAAGGGTGCCATGGGGGAACCTCTTTGTTCGGAACAGCTGCTCGCTCTACCCCGGCGACACTGCGGAGCGTCCAGATCGTTGCGTCCAGCCCCCTCTACCCAGGCAAATCCTCCGTGCCATCCCGCAGAACCGCCAGGTAGCGCTCGTAAGTGTAGATTCTGCCTCGCTGGCGGCCCGTGACCTCGCGCACGATGCCCAAGCCCTCGAGTGCCCGGAGCACCGCAGCCACGGTCGGCGCCGACAGACCGGTGCCGCGGGCGAGATCGCCGATGTTGCTGGCAGGACGCTCAATGAACGACTGGAGCACTCGTAGCGCCGAGCCCGCGCGCCGTCCCAGGCGGGCGATTCGGGCACGGTCGTCCTGGATCGCATCGCTGGTGGCCCGGGCCGCGTCGAACGCCTCTTCGGCCACCTCGCGCACGCCCGTCAGGAAGAACCGCAGCCAGGCTTCCCAGTCACCCGTGTGCCGCATGTCATTGAGAAGCCGGTAGTAGGTCCTCCGATTGCGGTTGAAGTGCAGGCTGAGGTACAGGAGCGGCTCACGGAGCAGTCCGGCGTCGCACAGCATGAGGGTGATCAGCATCCGGCCAACCCGACCATTGCCGTCGAGGAAGGGATGGATGGTCTCGAACTGGACGTGTGCGAGGCCAGCCTTGACCAGCACGGGGAGTCCGTCGTTCGCGTCGTGAATGAACCGCTCAAGGTCGGCCATGCACCTCTGGACGTGCTGGGGAGGCGGCGGTACGAAGGTCGCATTGCCGGGACGCGATCCGCCGATCCAGTTCTGTGACCGCCGGAATTCGCCCGGCGTCATGGCCTTCCCGCGACCGCTCGCCAACAGCCGAGCGTGCATCTCGCGCATGAGGCGATTCGAGATCGGGAAGCCTCCCCGCAAGCGCCCGACTCCGTGATTCAGGGCCGCCACGGCGTTCGACACGTCCAGCACGTCGGCGGCTGGCGCTTCCGGCGCACCCCCGGCTTCGTAAAGTACCAGGTCGGCCAGCGAGGACCGGATGCCTTCGATCTGCGAGGACAGCACCGCTTCCTTGCGGACGCAGCCGTAGACCAAAACGTCCGGTTCGGGCAGCAGCTCGGTGACCGCGTCGAGACGGCCCACGGCGGCGGCGGCCTCTTCGAGCAGGCTTCCGAGGCTCTCGCGGGTGCGGATTCCCGGTACCGGCGGAAGGGGCCGCGGTATGAAGGCACGCACGGTCTCTCCGCCGCCGACGGTCAGTTCGTAGGTGCCTGTGGATTCGCGTCGCACGGGGTCTGGACTTTTCGTGTGGCAGGGAAGAGACCGACGGGGAGGCACCACGATGACGAAATCTTAGGAAAGAATCAAGGTACTTGTTTTTCTTAGTAGCTTCGTTGGTAAAGGAAGTTTGCTAACGGGCCCGCGCCCAGCCTGCTAACAAAAGTGAATAGCTGTTTGTTTTGTTAGTGAATCATCTGGTTGGTCACGCCTGGTCGACATCGGTCCTGGCGAAATCATTGCGCCTTGATCTGCTGCCTGGAAGGCCGCGCTCGTCGTGGAGCAGGTCGCCGTGCTCGGAGGCCTATGGTCCGGGATCGAGCGACGCGGCACAACGCTGGCCGAGGGCAAGCAATTCGTCGGCGCGCCGATTCAGGTGAGACTATCTCCATGCATGGCCGACAACCTGCCGCGAGCGGCGCTCTACGACCGTTCTCAACCGGTCCGTTCGTAGAACACGGCGTCTTCGATCTGGCTGATAGCGAGCCGATAGTCGCGGGCGAGGGCCCGAACTGTCTCACCGGCGTCATACCGGCAGACCAATGCCGCGGTCGAGACACCTGATCCCGCCACGCGTGGGCGGCCGAATGCGATTCGCGGATCGATCACAATCGGCTTCCGATCCGGCGACCATGTGGGACGAAGAGGATAGAATCGCAATGGAAGGGCGTCAGCATCGCGGTCGATGCGGTTCAGGTGGACCTCAAGCATTTGCCGCATGGCCCGCCGCGCAGATCTCGACATCTTGACCAGCTCGCTGAGCCGGCCGAGGAAAATGTCCTTCCCTGCAGTACGCAGTCCGTCGCTCAGCAGGAGACGCCGGATCTGGAGTTCCCTTTCCGCGTACTCAATGGAATCACGAATCGCAGCGATCCGGACGCCGCGCCTGGTTCGGAGAGCGCGGAGGACATGCGCTTCGACCAGATTGTTGAAGGAGATGTGGCTACTGGTCCCCGCCGGAACTCTGATCAACGGGTCGAAAACGACTCTCCGGCCACCGTTGTCTGAGGTTCGACCATGCACCCAGCGGCGGAGAGTGGCCTGCGGCATCCCCAGACACCGTGCGGCCGTGAGGAAGGAGTATGCGGGGGTGTCACGGATGTCGAGGGTCCGTCTCCATTGCCTGAGGGCCGTTGGTCTGCGGCGTGACTCCTGGGAACGCTCCATGGGACACTGCTGAACTCAATCGCAATATGTGGGAGAGGCCGCGGGCATGTCGGCGCGCCGTATCATCATCCGATCATCGTTCGATCACTATTCGATCATCGCGCGCGCTCCGCGCTTGTCCGCACCTCTGCCCGCCCGATAGCTTGACCCGGTCGACTCAACCTTCCCCAACGCACGAAGACGACAAATGCGCGGCACATCAATCCCGGTCATCGCATGCGCTGCGGTGCTCCTCAATGCCGGCCAACCGCTCGCCGCTTCGGCCAGCCCGTCCGCCGTTCAGCAGGTGGTCGAGAGCGATGGCCCGCGCGATCCCGACCTGACTCTGGCGGACGAACCGCTGGTGCGGATCGGCGAGATTGATGGCGACCTCGAGTACATCTTCGGCGACGTGACCGGGGCGGTTCGCCTGGACGACGGGAGCGTGGTCATCGCGGACGAGCAGAGCTACAACCTTCGCAGGTTCGACGTGAGCGGCCGCCACATGTGGACCAGCGGACGGGCCGGCGAGGGGCCTGGGGAATACGGGGGGCTGCGGCTGCTTCGCGGCTGTCCGGGGGCGGCGATCACGGTGTTCGACTGGCATCTGGACCGGATCACCCAGCTGGATCAGGACGGGGAAGTGACGGACACGCGGGCGCTCACCGCTGACGGAGTGAATCCCTACAGCGAGCCGGCCTGCACGCCTGACGGCGATCTGGTCTTCACCCCGTGGCCGGAAATCGACCGGACGGTGGCCGCGGGCGAACACCACCGTTGGCGAATGGAGCTGCGTTGGGCGACGGACGGCGACCAGGTATCGCTGCGTTCCGGGATCGCGGGGACGGAGCGTACCCGCTATGGCAGCAGTGACGGCCCCAGAACGTGGGGACGGACCATGGTGTTTGCGGTGGCGCCGACCGGTGTCTGGTACGGGTCGGCCGACGACTACGAACTCGAGCACGTGGACTGGACCGGCAGCGTGACCCGCATCGCCCGCTGGGCGGGACCGGACCTGACCGTCACGCGCGAGCGCCTGGACCAATACCTCGACGCCCGGCTGGCCCGATACGACGAGCCCGCGGAACGCCGGCGCTTCGAACGGGATCGGTGGCCCGACATCAGGGACGGTCTGCCGGATCGGTTTCCCGCGTACGAAGAACCTCTCCTGACGCTGCCGGACGGCAGCATGTGGATCACGACCTACGGCTGGCGGTCACCGGACCAGGAGCTGCACCTGCTCGACGCGGATGGCGTGTGGCTTCGGCGCCTCACCATGCCGGCCGGTTCGACCGGGCTCGACGCGGGTCGGGACTGGGTGCTGCTCCGTGAGCGCGGTGATCTGGATGTGCCGGTTGTGGCTGTTTATCGGCTGGTGGAGGGTGGCGGGTGACCTGGGGACCCTCGGTGTTGCCGGACGTTGGCCTCGCTTCGTTGCCCCGGTTGCGACAGCGTTGCTAGTTTGCATGACAGTGTAATGCGAATCGCAGAAGGGAGTGTTGTACCATGCCGAATCATCTAGTCCAAGCCCGCATCGACCCAGCCGTGAAGGAAGAAGCGGCCGCAGTGCTGGCGGCCATGGGTCTGACCGTTTCCGGCGCATTGCGGTTGTTGCTGACCAAGGTCGCACACGAGAAGGCACTGCCGTTCGCGCCGCTGGTTCCCAATGCCGCCACCATAGAGGCGATGAAGGAAGCCCGGCGGGGCGACCTCCCACAGTTCGCTAGCGTGGAGGACCTGTTCGACGATCTGCATGAGGACGATTGAGCGGACCACCCGGTTCAAGCGCGACTACAAGCGGGAATCCCGTGGTCGGCACCGAACGTACCTCGACGCCATACTGGCTACCCTCGTGGAGGCCCTGGCCAACGACCGACCATTGGCGCCCAAGTACCACGACCACGCGCTGAGCGGCGAGTGGCGAGATTTCCGCGACTGCCACGTGAAGCCGGATTTGTTGCTGATCTACCAGAAGTCCGGGGCTGATATCCTGCGCTTGGTGCGTCTTGGTTCGCATTCCGAGCTCGGTCTCTAGTGTCGAGCCTCGCATGCACTGCGGTGCTGCCGTTGTCGGCAGTCCTCTTTGCCCTCGCTCCCGCCGGGCGCGAAGCTGCGGCGCTCCAGAGTGTGTTGAGCGTGAGGGACAGCGCGGGGATTCGAATCACCACGAGCGATGCTGCCGATCGGGCTTCCGGCACCGTTTGCCCGTTGGCCGAAGCACCGGACACGCGTGTGACAAGCCCGGCCTCGGGTGAATGGACGCTTTTCCGGATTGAGGACCTCGACCGGATGGAGGACGGCCGCCTCGTCGTGCTGAACCGGGGCTCCCAAGAGCTGTTGGTGTTCGGTCGAGACGGGGAATTCCTCCAGTCCATCGGCCGACGCGGAGAAGGGCCCGGCGAGTTCATGGACCCCGTCGAGCTCGACTTTATCGGCGCCGACTCGATCGTCGTGTGGGATTGGGGGTTGGGGCGACTCGCGCTATTCGGACCAGACGGGCTTCACGCGAGAAGCGTCATGCTCCAGCCGCCTGTAGCCAATCCCACCGGTCGAGTGGGTGTGCTCGGGCGGGAAGGGATAGTCCTCGGCAGCCACGATTTTCGACCGCCTGGCACGCAGTTGACGCCGCAGTTCATGGAGGTTCTTCGGTACGACTGGGACGGCAGGCTGGTCGACAAGCCGGCGACGCTGCCGTATGGAGAAATGGGGTCGGTCGATCGAGAGTCCAGCATGGTCGGCAGGCCGCTCTTTCAGTCGAGAGGTGTCTTTTCGACTCATGGTGACCTGCTGTACACTGCGGACGGCAGCTCCCCGGAGGTGCGGGTACATCGCGCAGGGCGGCTTGAGTCGATCGTTCGTTGGGAGCCGGGTGACCTGTCGGTGCGCCAGGAGGACGTGGAGGCCTACAGGACTGCCTACCTGGAGGACCTGGAGGGAGCCGGCGCCTGGGCACCGCTCCTTCGCAAAAGGTTGGACGCGTTTCCGCCCAAGGACACGTTTCCCGCCGTCATGGAGATTCAGATTGACGCCCGGGGCCGCATGTGGATCCGGACGTTCGCCCGCCCGCGTGCGACCGACACCGTTTGGTTGGGCTTTGCGGGGACGGGCGCGTTCATCTGCAGCCTGTCCGTGCCAAGGGCGACCACGGTCTTTCGATTCGACTCTTCGGCGGTTGTGGGTGTGCATCGCGACGAGATGGACGTCGAGTCCGTCGGGGTGACGTCGTTCACCTTGCCGGGGTGAATGCTCCTCGGCGACTGTGCCGGTGCCGGTGAGGCCCGCAAACTCGCCGGGCCCACTCTATCAGCGTCCGATCATCGCTTGCTGCCCCGCTTGTCCCACCCTCGGCCCTTCCCGTAGCTTGACCCCGCCGATTCACCGTTCCCACACACAGGATCCGCTACCGTGAACCGCTCTTCAGTCGCGCCCCTTCTGCTTGCCGCGTCCCTTCTGGCTATTGTGCCGGCCGTCGATGATCAAACGCTGATCAGGCACGCCGGGGCGCCGGCCGTCGATGATCAGACGCTGATCACGCGCGGGGGGGCGCCGGTCCGCGCGCTCCTGGCCGGCGTCCGCGCCCTCGGCGGCCCGCACGCCCTCGCCGCCCAGCAGCCCACTCTCGACCCCGCCCTCCTGGACGGCTTTTCGTGGCGCAACCTGGGTCCCGACCGGGGCGGCCGCTCCATCGCGACCTCCGGCGTCAAGGGCCGTCCCATGGAGGCCTACTTCGGTGCGACCGGCGGCGGCCTCTGGAAAACGATCGACGGGGGCGACAACTGGTTCCCCGTCACCGACTTCCAGATCAACTCGGCGTCGGTGGGCGCGGTGGCGGTCGCCGAGACCGACCCCGATCTGGTGTTCATCGGAACGGGCGAGACGTGCATCCGGGGCAACATCCTGCCGGGTGACGGGGTCTACCGCAGCCGCGATGCGGGGGCGACGTGGGAGCATGTGGGCTTCTCCGAGTCGCACGGCATCTCGACGATCCGGATCCACCCGACCGATCCAGCCATTGTCTACGTCGCGTCGTTCGGGAAGTATGGCGCGCCGAGCGAGGAGCGCGGCGTCTTCCGCAGCACCGACGGGGGCGACACGTGGGAGCGCATCCTCTTCCGCGACGTGCGCACCGGCGCGATCGACATCGCGATCGACCGCAACAACCCGGACATCATCTACGCGGCGCTGTGGGAGGCCTTCCGCAAGGAGTACACGATGTCGTCCGGCGGGCCGGGCAGCGGCATGTTCAAATCGGTCGACGGCGGGGACACGTGGACCGAGATGACCCGCAACCCGGGCATGCCCGCCGAAGGCGTCGTCGGCAAGATCGGGCTGGCCGTCTCCACCGCCAACTCCAACCGCGTCTACGCCCTCTTCGAGCACGACGACGGCGGGCTCTTCCGCAGCGACGACGGCGGCGACAGCTGGGAGCTGATCAACGACGAGCGGCGGATCCGGCAGCGCGCGTTCTACTACACGCACGTGTACGCCGACCATCACGACCAGGACGTCGTCTACGTGCAGAACACGTCGTTCTTCCGCTCGACCGACGGCGGCGCCACCTACGAAGTCATCAACAACGGCACCCACGGCGACTTCCACGACTTCTGGATCGACCCCGACGACCCCGCGCACGTCGTGGTCGCCAACGATGGCGGCGGCGCGGTCAGTTTCACGACCGGCAGCCAGTGGACCGACCAGGAGTTTTCCACCGCGCAGTTCTACCACGGCGTGACGACCCACCACATCCCCTGGCACATCTGCGGCTCGCAGCAGGACAACAGCACGCTCTGCCTGCCGTCCGACTGGAACGCCGCCCGCTTCGAGCAGGCGCTGGCCGACGCCGGGGCCGCCGCCGACGAGGCGGAGGCCGCCGACGCGGACGCCGCCGCCCGCGCGCCAGCGATCACCGCGGGCTCGATGGACGTGCACTACCGCGCCGGCGGCGGCGAGCCGGGCTACATCGCGCCCGACCCGACGGACCTCGACGTCTTCTTCTCGGGCACCAACAACGGCCGCTACATCGACAAGTTCAACCGCCGCCTGGGCACCTCGCGCGAGGTCAACCCGTACCCCTGGTTCTACTCCGGCGAGCCCGCCAGCGACATGGTCGAGCGCTGGCAGTGGACCTTTCCGATCATTTTCTCGCCCGTCGATCCGCAAATCCTGTACGCCTCGTCCAACCGGCTCTGGCGCACCACCGACGGCGGCACCAACTGGGACGCGCTGAGCCCCGACCTGACCCGCGCCGACCCCATGACGCTCGGCCACTCCGGCGGCCCCATCACCGGCGACATGAACGGCCCCGAGGTCTACGCGACCATCTTCTCGGTGGGGCCGGGGAAGCGCGACACCGACATCATCTGGACTGGATCCGACGACGGGCTCGTGCACGTGACTCGTGACGGCGGGGCCAACTGGGCCAATGTGACGCCACCCGACATGCCCGACTTCGGACGCGTCAGCCTGATCGACGCCTCGTCCTTCAACGACGCCGCAGCTTACGTGTCGGCTCGCCGCGCGCTGCTCGACGACTTCAGACCACACATCTGGAAAACGGACGACTTCGGCGCCACCTGGACCCGGATCACGGCCGGGATCCGCGACGACGCCTACGTCAACTCGATCCGCGAGGACCCGAACCGCGCCGGGCTGCTCTACGCCGGCACCAACCACGGCGTCTACATCTCCTACGACGACGGCGAGTCGTGGCAGGAGCTCAACCCCGACCTTCCCGACATCCCCATCACCGACGTGATCCCCGAGCACGACGAGCTGGCGATGGCGAGCCACGGCCGCGGCTTCTGGGCGCTCGACAACATCGCGCCGCTGCGCCAGGCCCAGCCGGGAATCACCGAGCGCGCGGTGCACCTGTTCGATCCCGCCGCCGCGTACCGGTCGGCGAACGGTGTCGTGCTGTCGTGGTGGCTGGGGGAGGAGGTTCAGAGTGCGACGGATGCCACGCTGGAAATCATGGACGCGACCGGCGGCGTGGTGAGGACGTTCACGCCTGCGGTAGAGGGTGAGGAGCGGGACCGGTGGGCCGGACCGGCGCTCCCGCTGGAGGTCGGCCTGAACCGTCTGCGGTGGGATCTGCGCACCGATCCGGCGGCCACGTTCCCCGGCATGATTCTGTGGGGCGTGCGCACGATGTCGCCCGCGGTGCCGCCGGGGACGTACGCGGTGCGCCTGACCGTGGACGGCCGGGTCCAGGAAAGCGAAGTCGAGGTGCGGCGCAATCCCTGGATCACCGACGTGACCGACGCGGACCTGGTCGCCCAGTACGAGTTCGGGATGCGGATCCGGGACCAGGTGGACGCGGCGAACTCGGCCGTGATCGCGATCCGCGGCGTGAAGGCGCAGCTGGACGAGCGCCTCGAGGCGGCGGACGATGATGAAACGCTGATCGCGGCGGCGGAGCGGCTGCGGACGGCGGCCTCGGCGGTCGAAGCGGACATCTACCAGGTGCGCAACCGGTCGAACCAGGACCCCCTGAACTTCCCGATCAAGGTGAACAACCGCCTGGCCAACCTGCTGTCGATGTCGGAGCGCGGGGACGGCCGGCCCGGGAGCGGGATGTACGCCGTGTTCGAGATCATGGTGGAGCGGCTGGAGGGGCTGCTGGGGGCGCTGGATGGGGTGTGGAGCGAGGAGCTGGAGGCGGTGAATGAGGAGTTGAGGAGGGTGGGGCTGGAGGAGATCTTGATGGGTGGGGTGCCGGTGTCGTGAGGGGGCACCTACGTAGCAATGGGAGTTTGGGCCAGAACCCTGACGTAACGTTAGGGTTGAGGGGATGGCCGCGTGAGGGGCCGTACAAGAGCGGTGGTCGCGGTTGGGGATGTGTACGGCGAACTGCGTGTGATTGACAGGGGAGTGGAGCAACCTATTTGGGGTCGCGCACATTAAACAGACAACAGCACCGAACAGGTACAATGCCGGTTGTATATAGGACACCTTAATTCCTCTCTGTAGTTCGACCAAACATCAATGATCCAAGAGTATGAAAGACGAGTAGTTACCTGCTTGGTCCCCCCGGGGAGTCACGAGTCCCGGACGATGAATTGGCCAACGCACCTTGAGCCGTCTCACCATCCTATTGAGGCCGACATAGGTGAGGAACATCTTGTGGAAGACCGGGGAGGATGCCCGCCTTGGCAGCGTCCTTGGCCGCAGATCGCACGACAGGAGCCAGGCTGGATTTTGCGTCTGGCATGCCGGAGTGAAGGCAACGATGAGATGGGTAACGGCGGGCGAGCAGCATGGCACTGTCGTTGACGGACCATCGGGACATGCTGGCCGGCTTCGAGAGTGTCGGCTATGTCTGCACAAGTGCACCAGACAGGCACACGAATCCGCTGCATATTCGGTGGCATGTGGGCGGTCGCGTGCTGCACTATCGCCTCTGGTCCTTCGACATTACGCATGGCGGCGGTGGGCCGACGGTGCGGAGTGCAAATGAGTTTCGCATCCAGATCACCAACGGGCCGTCAACGACGAGATCTTTCGACACGGATGGTGCGGTCGATCTGCTCGTTGGGTACTCGCGTGACCAGAAGGCGATCGTCGCCTATGACCGCCGTTGGTTGGAGAAATGGACACAGAAGAAAGAAAAGACAGGCTCCGGCGGCTCGCCTTCGGTTCAGGTGAAGAGCGAGGATATCCAGGCCGGACTCGACAGCGGGATCCACCATCTAACTAAGACGGCAGCCTTCGGCGGAGCCGGCATCGCCACGATGCGGCTAGCCTCGCTGCCTGCTTACCTTTTTAACCATCAAGCAATTCTTGGAGGTAACATGTCGGCAGAGGAGGCTCGGGCGGCCGCTCCACGGCCGAACGAAGCGACTGTGGTCGAATACTGCCGCGGCAGAGGGTTTCTGTTTGACCCCGATTTGATCGCCCGGTACTTGGCGGCGCTCCTCACCAAGCCGTTCGTGATTCTCGCCGGCGTGAGCGGGACCGGAAAATCGAAGCTCGCCGAGCTGGTCGCTGAGTACTACGGCGTTGCGCCGGCGCCTGCGGTCGTACCTTCTGCTGACGACGCCTTCGTGTTCGAAGCGGCGAAGGGCCCGCGCGATCCGACGCGCTTCGCCCTCGTGGCTGTGCGCCCGGATTGGACCGACCACCAATCGGTCCTGGGATTCGTGAATCCGATCACCGAGCGGTATGAATCGACCCAGGCCCTGGATCTTGTCCTCCGGGCGAACCGAGCGCTCGGTGCAGCCCCCGAGAAGGCTGCGGCACCGCGGTACTTCATGCTTCTGGACGAGATGAACCTCGCACGGGTTGAACACTATTTTTCGGACTGGTTGGCCTGCTCCGAGAGTCGCCGGCTGGGACCGGATGGCTCGATCAGGCAACAGCCGGTGCCGCTCCATCGATCAGAGGACCTGAAGGTGACGACACTCACCAACATGGACGGCTCCAAGGAGACGCTGCAGGTGCCGACCTCGCTCGCACTGCCGACCAATCTGATGGTCACCGGCACCGTCAATGTCGACGAGACCACATACGGATTCAGCCCCAAAGTACTCGACCGAGCGATGGTGCTCGAATTCGACGAAGTGAATCTGGAAGCCCTTCGCACCGGCACGGTCGATGCGGATGCCGACGCCTACAGATTCCCGGAGACCCTGCCACCGTTCCAGCTGGCGACACGCGAAAGCTACAAGGCTCTGGACCTGGCGGTTCACGAGCATCTGGTGGCGCTCAACGAGATTCTTGAAGATGCACGTTTGCATCTTGGCTACCGGGCAGCCGTCGAGGTCGCCCTCTTCATCAAGGTCTACGGTGACATTCTTCCAGAGCACTTTTCAGAGGAAGAGTCGGCGAGTGAGGACCGACTCGACGCCCGATCACGGCTAGCACTCGACGCGGCAGTGCTGCAGAAGGTCCTGCCGCGTCTTTCGGGCAACCGGGCGAAGTTGGAAGGCCCGCTGGCGAAGCTGTGCGCTTATCTGCGCGACCTGGCGGGGCCCGCGGCGAGCATGGAACTGGACGAGTTTGACGCGGCCGCCGAGGCACGATTGCCGAAGTCGTACCGGCGAGCGGTCGAGATGCTGGGCTCGCTCCGCGATTTCGGCTTCGTCTCCTTCTTCAAGTAACGCCGTCGAATGTCGGCGGCGGCTCCCGCATTCACCTACCAAGCCCGGCGCGATGATCAAGCGCCGGTTCCCGTCCTTCCGGGCGCGAGGGTAACGCTCAGGGAGCAGGTCGAGTACGTCCTCCGGTTCGAGGACCCGCCGAGCGGGAGCGACCGGCAACGCCTCGTGGACTTCGGCGCGGAGTTTCTGGGCCTGGGCGATGATCTGGCGGTGCTCTCATTCGGGAACTTCGTCGGCACCACATCCTTGGCCGGGGTCGGCATCGACGTGGTCTCCGCCAAGCTCGGACCGGAGGGGGTGTCCTGCCTCCTGGAGGACATCTCGATGCTGTCGTCCTCGCTCGTTTTCGGCTGGCGTTCCCCCACGGGATTCGCGGGCGCGCCCGATTCCGCACGTTTCTCCCCCGTGCCGTATCACCAGCTCCAGCTTCTGCGCGCGACGATGCTGTACCAGCCGCCGGGGCAACGGCTCCAGGACTGGCTTGGCGTGATCGAGCGCAACCCGACGCGCCGCTTCGAGCCTCGCCGTACGCTGACACCGGTCGGTCGCGTACGCCGCCTCGATAAGCGGGCGGTACAGTCGGTCTTTTCGCGGATTGAGCGCCTGGCACCGTTGGCGCCGGGAGTCCGGGTTGGGAAGAATCCTCTGGCCAGAAAGTTGACGTTTAGCGCTCCTCCCCGCCCGCACTTTCCACATCGGGTGGACGCCTCTACCGGGAAACTCTCCTTCGACACGCCGGAGAACCGGTTCATCCGGCACGCCATCGTCCAGTGTCTGGAGCTGATCCACCGGTTCATCGAACACCCAAGGCTGCACGTGGGGCTCAGGGCAGATTGCCGGACGATGCTGTCCCTGCTCGAACCGCTGGCTTCCGCTCGGTTCGTCAAAGAAGCCGGCCCCCTATGGAGTCTCCGCGCTCCCAGCCAGGCGCTGACCAAAGCGGACGGGTATCGGGAAGTGTTCCAGTTCTGGAACGAACTGAACTGGCATGTATCGCTGCCGCGCACCAGCCGGGAGACCCGGCGGCTCCTCGAGGGACGTGACATGGCGACGCTCTACGAGTACTGGGCGTTTCTGAAGATCCTCGAAGCCGCGGTCGACATCACTAAGGGTGAGGTGGCCGGGCCGCCGACAATCCGGCGGGACGAGCTGGGAGAGAGTCTACGCCTCGGGCTAACGAGTGCCATCAGCCCCGACCTGGAGATCGGATTCAACCGGTCGTTCAGTCGCCCGAAAGGGACGGCCTATACGACTCTGCTCCGGCCGGACGTGACCCTGCGAGTCGGCGATCGGCTGCATGTCTTCGACGCCAAGTTCCGTCTCAACCGATTCAACGCGGACGAAGGGGACCCCGACCATGGTCGGGCGGGCTACAAGCATGCCGATCTGTACAAGATGCATACGTACAGGGACGCCATCTCCGGGCTCAGGACCGCCTTCGTCGTCTATCCCGGCAGCGAGTTCGTCTTCTTCGAACGCCGAGGCGACCGCCGGACGCGTCCGGCGGACGTGGTGAGCCCCGACGGAGTGGGCGCGTTGCCGCTGCGGCCAGCGGACGACGATCCCGCGGCTTCCCTCCGCGATCTCCTCCGCGCGCTGATCACCCCTGCTTGATCTGCGCTCTCGTCTCCTCCCACAGCCTGCGGATATCCGCATAGTCTACAAACCGGGCGCCGTTGTCGGACGCGAGCTGGCGCATCACCTCCGCGTGGACTCCCTGAAGCCCACGCCGCGCAACATCGGGATCACGGGCCAGACGCCCGACGAGCGCAGCGAGATCAATACCGTCCGTGGCGCGGGCTTCGGCAGGCCCGGTGGCCTGCTCGGGCTTGCGTAGATTGAACACGACATCGAAGTGAGCGACGTTCTCGGAACCTGACCGACCCTTGTATCCCTTGTGACTCTGCTGCCGGCGGTCGAGCGATGCTGCCTCGTGAAAGGTGAAGCCGGCACCATTGGCGGCATCCCGGATCGCTTGCCATATGCCGCGGTCGGTATTGTGGAAAACGACCGTTGCCCAGCCGCCCGGCTTCAGGACACGGCCGATCTCACGCATGGCACCGCTCATGAGGTCGGAATAGGTCGCGAGCGACTTGCCGCCCTTGGCTGGCGGGAGCGAGCGGTTCACAACCGCTTCCTTGGCGGGATTGGTGAGGCGCCCGAGCCACGACTCCCAGATCAGGTTGCAGTCGGCGTAGAAGATGTTAGAGCCGAAAGGCGGGTCGGTGAACACGTAGTCGACGGAGCCCTCGGGAATGCCGTCGAGGTCGGTCGCGCTGCCGAGCAGCGTTGAGGGCAGCTCGGCGCCGTGCGGGCGATAGCTCCGGTAGTAGCGCTGCAACTGCTTGATCTTGTTCCGCATGACCTCGAGGACGTTGACCTCGGACGACAGCTGCGGGATGTAGAGGGTGCCGGTCAGCGGCCTGTGCCCACCGCGGGCGTTGAAGCGTCGCATCCTCGTTCCGTGCCAGGCCGTGTTGGTGAATGCGAACGCGAGCACGCGGCGAATGCGGTCGTCAGGGACCGCCATGACGGCCTCCCAGAGCAAGGCGAGGGCCTCCAGATTCCGGGCCGTGTAGAAGTCGGCAACCGACCCGATATCCTTCAGCTGCAACGCGCAGCGTATGTACATCTCACGGTCTGCGGCCAAGGGTGTATCCGGATACCAAGCGGCGATGTCTTCACGCCGAAACCCGAGTGCCCGCCGCCGGTCGTCCGGATCGGGCGCCTTTTCGAGGCGTTTTCCGCCTTGTGTCGCGTAGGCGATCCATGCCGGCTCGGAACCAAGGCTCGCGAGCGAGGAACGCTTCAGCTCCTTCGCGCAGCCGGGGCAGTCGATGGTGCGGCCCATCCGGCCCGACGTACGATCCATCGCCTCCCAGAGCAGGAACTCATGACGGCAGGAGGGGCAGCGATGCCGGGTGCTCCAGAGGGTCCAGTGGATCCGCCCGGGTGTTCCGTCGGCATGCGCGGTCCGATACAGTGCGTCGAGCCGCTTGCCGACGCGGGCCTCGACCGCCGCGAACCCGTCGGCGAGGGCCTGCGGCTCACAGGGCCGGGTGTGATTCCAGGCGAGATGGATTGCGGCCGGCGACAGGTCGTTGAGTATCGCCTTGCGTCCGGAGAGCGCCGCCGCGACACCGGTCATGCCGGAACCGCAGAACGGATCCAGGACCACGTCGCCCGGTGCGGTGTGGTACCGGATAAAGGGTTCGATCGCTTCCGGGGGCACCTTAGTGTGGTAGCTGTGGGCAAGGTAAAAGGCGCTGTTCCGCCCGCCGCGGACGCGCTTGCGGTCCATGGGCTTTTTCGGAGGCACGCTGCCGGTGCCCCCCAGGTGGCTGTCTGGATCGGCCAGATAGCCGCTGACGAAGTCCGTTGAGGATGATTGTGATACTGCTTCCGGCAGTGTCCAGCGCCCCTTGACCTCGTTGGCGCCGAGGTCCCGGCAGCGACTGGCGATGCCGGGCATCGTGATCCCCGAGACGGGATAGCCGCCTTCGATCACCGCCTGGACGACCGCCGTATACACCTCGTCCGTCCGCTGGCCCTCGGGAGCCTCTGGATTGCCCAAGCCGCCTCGAATGACATCATCGATGAACGTGGCGGGAGGCGGGAAGGGCACCGCGATCTGGACATCGGAACGGCGCTTCTCGAGGCAGAGAAGCAAATCGAGGTTCGTGACGTGCTCGCTGCCCTTCAGGCCCTTGACTCCCTTGATGGAGGGCTGGCCCTTGCTGAGCAGGTGCACGCTCGATGTCTCGAAACCAACGTCCCCGAGCGCGGTCTGCACCGCTTCCCAGATCTTGTCGTTGGAATTCGAGAAGGCCAGTACCGCCCGGCCACCGGGCTTGAGGACCCGGGCGGCATGGTCGAACGACCGGCGCATGAGTTCCCCGTAGTCGGCGACGGTCTTTCCTCCGCCGGCCGCCACGCGGCGCCTATTGACCACGATTTCGTCCGCCGGATCGGTGACGTGTCCGAGCCAGGCCTCCCAAAGGAGTGAGCAATCGGAGTAGAAGATGTTCGACCCGAAGGGCGGGTCCATGAACACTAGGTCCACCGACTGGTCCGGCAGACAGTCGAGCTCAGCGGCAGAGCGGCGAAAAACCTCCACCCCGACATCCGCCCCCGGGAAGTTCTGATAGTAGCGCAGAACATCGGCCGCCTTGCGGCGGAACAAGCTCCAGACATTCCACTCGTAGCGCAGCGATGAAATGTAGAGGGTTCCGGTCATGACGTTGGTTGGCCGCTTGGCGTTCCACTGATACCGGCGCGACGCTCGGTTCACGGCACCCGTGAAGGCGAAGAGCAGCGCCTCGCGAACTCGACCCTCCGCTGCACCGATGATCGCATGGCGTAGCGCGGCCAGCGCGTACAGGTTGCGGCGGGTGAAGAAGCCGTTGACGTCGGTGATTCCCATGGCGCGGTGCGCGCCGCGCCACATCTCGCGCTCCGCACCGAACTCGACGTTCGGAAGCCAATACGGGATCGGTATCGTCTTCGCTTCCTCGATCAAGGCCAGTTCTTCACGGGTGGGTTTGTGGGTATCGATTCGACGTGTTCCGCGCGAAGTGTGGCTCTGGACCGGCTCTTCGCCGATCCATTGCAAATCGGCCTTTCGGTGCTCCTTGCCGCAGTGCGGGCAGGTCAGCCGTGTTCCCCGCGTGCGGCGTGCGCTCTGCACGACATCCCAATACAGGATCGGGCTGCGGCAAGAGGCGCAGCGGTGGACATCGCTCCAGGTCGTGTACTCGACGATCTGATCGGTGCCGACCGGACGGTAGAGCCACGCGATCGTCGGCTTCATCGTCTCTTGCACTGCGGCGAGAGCGTCAGCGAACGCCTTGGGGTCACACGGCGTCGTGTAGTTGCGGGCGATGTGGACCGCAGCTGGCGACACGTCGGACAACAGAGCGCGCCGCCCCTCCATGATTGCAGCGACGCCGGTCATCCCAGAGCCGCAGAACGGGTCGAAAACGAGTTCTCCGGGCCGCGTAAAGGCCGAAATGAAGGGACGGATGGCCTCGGGCGGCATCTTCGTATGGTAGCTGTGAGTCCGATACACCAACGAGGTCTTGCGAACATCGAGTCGTTCGGGTAGTTGGCGGCCATGTCTCGGGGGCGGTGAAGCCTTGGGAAGGGGAACGGTCCGGGGCGCCGTGGAGTAGTCGACGGCCTCCGACTCAGTGTGATTCCTGACCGCCGCGATCGCCTCAGCCGCCCTGGACTCGAAGGCGCTCCGAACATCCTGGGGCAGGCGGCTGGATCCCAAGACAAGGAGGTCTGGAGGCATCCCGAGCACCCCGGCCAAAGTGGAGATCTGGGCTTCGGTAGGTGCCCGCTTGCCAGATTCCATCAGACTAAGCAGCGACTTCGTGACGCCGAGCTTGTCGGCGAGATCGCTTTGAGATAAGCCGAGCGCCTCGCGCCTAGAGCGGATAGCCCTATGGGTGGCCCACTGGGTCGGCAAGAATCAGCTCTCCAGAATAGTGAATACCCAGCAAGGTGACATGGTTAACAAACTTTGTCAACCATGTCGGTATGGCCATTGGTTGACCTGGGAAGGCCATCTGCCAAGTTAGGGCACGTCGATGGTGTCGCTCCAAGCGGGACACCTCGTGGGCGTGATCTGGAGCCGTGCTGCTGCTGGGCTGGACGATGTCCTAGGTCCGGATGTTCAAGGTCTGGGCCGGGGTGCCCGAACTCTTGATCCCGAACAACCAGAAGGCTGCGGTCCGCGAGGCCAGCGCTAGCCGTCGCTACGAGTGCCCCGATTCGAAGGGCAAACACTTCGGTTGTGGGAGGCAGGGTTCGAAGAGCCGGATGCTGAAGACCGATAGGCCGCTCCGGCCAGGAGCGTGGGACCCTTGCCGTGGCCACTGAGCTGGACATGGCTTGACAGTCGGGTAGTAGTAGTTTGACCCACACTCGCATTGCTTGCTAGCTTGCGAGAGGCCCCGCCCGGACTCGAACCGGGAATCTCAATCCTTGCAGGGGTTGCGGCTTACCTTTCGCCTACGGGGCCTTTCAGGCGGGGTACCGGGGTGCCATCCCGGTACCCCGCCGTGCCTTTTTCATTCAGAATGGCAGATCATCCTCCGGCTCGGTAATCAGTTGCGTTCTCCTAGCCCAGCCCCTCATGGTCTTGGTGGTTACCACGGGCCTCTCGCCTGCTTCGGCCTTTGCTCTCACCTTGTCGCGAACTGCTTGGAGATCCTCCTGTTCCATGCCTTCTTCAATGCTCGCAAGTGCCTGAGAGGTAATCTGGTACACACCACAACCGTCGCAGCTGATCATCCACACGCCGTTTTCCCCCATCGTGCCCGTCGCCGCTCTTTCGCACATCCCGCAGTCTACACTCTCGGGCGGGTGGCTGGGCTTCCACTGCCAAAGGCCACGTCCCCTCTTGGCCACATGTCCTTCCTTCATGGCTTTCGACAGGCACCTGGAAATCGACAAGTCAGGCCTAGCTGAAGCGAACATCATACCTCCATCGAGCAGAACGGCCATTACCTCCTTGGCCCGGAACACCTCCTCCGGGCTCGCCTTGAGGACATCGAGAACCGCCTCTCTCAGCTTGACCCCCCGATAGATTCCCTTGCTGTCTCTTCCGCTAGCCTCTGGAATTGTCAGGTTGTTTGGAACTACCGGAAGCGACGGCACGGTGGCCCGCCAAGCTTCGAACTCGCGCACGATCCTATATGCCTCCCGTACCTGATCCAGATACTCCATGAGTGTTTCGGCTGTTCGTGGTATCTTATTGTCATCCATAGTCTTACCTTATCTCCACGTATCCGGGCGAGGTATTCGGCTCGTGGCCAAAACCGCGAATGGTAGTCAGGCTTGGCGGCTGACTGAATTCCCGTAAAGCCAAAGCCATTTCCGTCCCATCCATGCTATCAATCGATCGGATGCCGCACTGAGACATCCGCCCCGCCACCTCCTAGTCGGAAGCTAACGGTATCGGACTTCATCGTGCAACCGTCTGCCCACAACACCCCTGTAACGCCCCGTATCGTGCGCCATCGGAAATGACATTGAATGCCCGTCGCAAGTGGACCGGGCTGGTAGCAGGGGCCGGAGGGGATCACAGCGCCCCTGACAGAATGACCGATTTACTTCGCGGGACGGGGGATGACCACCCGCGCGTCGCAGCGCGTCGCGCACGACTTTCACCTGGGAGAGGTGGTTCCGGTATTCGGAGTTCGCGGCATCGAGGAGCCTCGGGGTCAGGATTTCAGACGTCCGCTGGTCCCCCTCGGGCCGCCCGGCGCCGATGAGGCCACCGCCTCGAGCGCCAGCTGCCGCCCGGCGTCGACGTAACGCCGGCCTCCGACCCTTCAGGCCTCCCGCACCCGCTTGAGGAACTCCTCGGCGGTCTCGCATGCGAAGATCAACTTGACGATGCCGGGCACCTCGGCCGCTTCCGGACGCTCGTCGAGGACACGCGACAGCTCCTGCGCGGCCCGGGGGCCGAACCTGTCACCGGCCAGGCGGCGGGCCAGGGCGCGTTCGCCCTCGGTGCGGCCCCGCTCGATGCCCTTCTGCAACCATTCCTGGTCCCGCTCCTTGCTCCATTGCTGGACTCGGTCGAATAGTGTTGTCAATTCTGCTACCCCTTCTTTCGTCGGTTGGCGTTGCACCTCGTTGTCGCTCCTGTCGCGCGGCTCTGCCACCAAATGCCTGATCCAGTCCGCGAAGGACGCCGCGAGCCCGGGTTCGTCGATCCGGGCGAGCCAATCCGGCAGCGAGTCGACCAACTCTTCCGGCGCCTTCGCCGATGGTGCCTGCTCGAAACTCGCGATCATCGCGAGCACGTTGTCCGGCGGCAGTCCCGCGGGATCCTCCGCTTGGATCTCAACGAGAAGGTACGGGTGGGGCGGCCGGCATCCAAGCAGTGCCTGCGGCACCGGGGCGATCAGGTCGGCGACATCGGTCGGCGCCGCCCACCGTTGTAAAATGACGACGGGCAGCACGAAGGGGTATTCCCTGCCGGGGCCAAGGGTCTGGCCGCTCCAAAGCATGTCGGCGTGGCGCTGGTCGAGGGCACCGGTGACGAAGCTGGCGGGCATGCGCTCCCGACTGGCGGGCAATCGGCGCCCGTGACACCTTGCCAGCCGAAGGCCGGCTACGCGACCGGTGGCTTTTCACGACGGGGGAGGGAGATGGAGCATGATCCGCACGCTCAGGCTCGAAAACTACCGCAGCTTCAAGGAATACGAGCTTCGCGACCTCGCGAGGGTCAACCTGCTGGTGGGCCCCAACGACTGTGGCAAGACTTCCGTTCTGGAGGCCGTCGAACTGCTCGCGTCGCGCGGCGACCCACGCGTCCTGGTCGAATCCGTGAGGCGCCGGGGTGAATTCCAAGTCACACCGGACGGTCGCAGGATCCCGCAATACCCCGTCAATCACCAATTCCACGGCCACGGAATCAGCCCCGGAAGCCAGTTGAGCATTTCGTCCGACGACAGTCTCGGGCGGGTCCGAATCGACGTGGTAGAGGGCTGGCCGGACGATTCCCGCGAGCTGCCTGATTCCCCCGGGGCCGGGCTGCCGCCCCTGGCACTGCGGATCCGGCGTGGAAACGGCGAAAGGGAGAACCTCAAGTATACTCTGACACGGGACGGCTCGCTGGCCTGGGATCCATCGGCGCCGGGACGGGCGCCCCACTAACGGGAGCTTGCCCCGCCCCCGGCCCATTTCGTGACGGCCGAGTCCTTGCGCACCCGCGAAATGCCCGGTTTGTGGAATCAGGGTCTTGTCGAAGGCTCCGAATCGGTCGTCCATGCGAGCCAGGGGAACGGGATGCGCCGGTTGTCGGTCGTGTCCGAGTCGTTGGCGCGCGCCGCAGGCGGTCTCCTCCTGATCGACGAGATCGATACCGGCCTCCATTGGACCGTCATGGAAGAAATGTGGAAGCTCGTCGTTGAAACGGCGATGGAGTCCTCCGTTCAAGTCTTCGCGACGACTCACAGCCTCGACTGCATCGTTGGCCTGGCGTCGCTGCTCAGGGATCGCCCGGACCTCGCGGAGGCGGTGTCGATTCAGAAGATCGAGCGGCGGCTCGACCATGGCGTGAGCTTCGGTCCGAGGGACATCATCATAGCGGCTGGCCTGCGCATCGAGCTGCGGTGATGGCCGGGTCTGCTGGACGCGACATCGTGTACGTGGCGAGGACGCTCGCGCCTGCGGAAGAGGGCGGGGAGCGGGAACCGGAGAGCCGGATCGGCGCTGCCGGTGCAACGTAACTTCGGGAGGGAACACAAGTGAGCAGAATGAGACAGCGGGGCGAGCCACAAGTAACCGGCACCGAGCCACTATCGCAGCTGCAGTTGTCTCGGCTTCAGAGATGGTTCGACAAGAAGGGAATACGAACAGCGTGCGAGGTATGCGAGGATGAGGACGAAGTGTGGCACCTGAACAGTAGGGTCTACTCCCTGGTCGGAGTCGCCAGCATCGAGACCGGGCGCCTGGGGCATCGACCGCTTCTCACCCTGCACTGCGGGAATTGCGGTCATGTGAGGATGTTCGATCCGTACGTGATCTTCGAAGACTGGCGCTGGATGCAAGTGTCCGGGTTGTGACAACGGCAAGCAGGGAGGAACCCTAGAAGGACTCACCGGCGACCGGTCACTCCGGTGGTCGGGACGTGATCGCGGCGCCCAGACCGCCGGTGACGGTCGTCCGGCGCTCGCAGGCCATTGTCAGACGACTCGATCAACGGGGCGGGACTCGATGATCGCGGATCCCTACTACGCGAAGATTGCTGACGGTCGAGGCACTCCGGCTGTACTGCTCCGGCCCGTTCACGGCGTCGTGGCAGGAACTCCACCCCGACCTTCCCGTCCTCGTCACCAACGCCGTCATCCCGGAGCTCGACCTAGTCCTGGTCGATCGCGTGGTGGAGAGCCGGCCGTGATCGAGATCCGGTGGGTGAAACGGAGCTGGCAGAGGAACTCGAGGCGGTGGGCGATGATGAAACGCTGATAGCGGCGACAGTTTTCAGACTGCCTTGAACGGAGTGGCGGGCGAGATCTATCGGGGTGCGGACCCGGTCGAACCAGGACCCCTTGAACTTCCCGATCAAGGTCGACAGCCGGCTGGCCCAAAGCGCTGTGTATGTCGGAGCGGGAGAGCTGGGGTACCCAGTTTCAGTGGATGCGTGAGCGTGCGGGTCGTCTCCGGGTTAGTCCTGCTTGCCAGTGAGGTGGGTCACAGGTCAAACGGTAACCGGCGCTGCCTGAGGCGAGCGTAGCGAGCCCAGGGCAGGTCAAGTTATACTGTGAGCATGCCCACCCCGCGGTGCAGCAGTACCGAGCCAAATGAACCCCGAATCCCCCGTTCACTGCCGATGGAACTAGCATGGCCGACGACCGACGATCCCTTGGACCATGGGGGCGAGGTGCCCAAGTGGAGCCCTACCCAGTGAGTGTGAAGTGAGGCTCCGGTACCGAGCCGGATCCCACCGCGATCTTCCCCATGTGGTGAAGTTCTCCGGGGGCCGGTCGAGCGGAATGCTCCTGATGACGCTCCTTGAGGGCGGCATTCTCACTGCCGAGCGGGGGGATGTCGTGATCTTCAACAACACCTCCGCAGAGCATCCGGGCACGTACCTGTTTGTGCGGGACTGCGCAGCTTTGTCGCGTCGGCACGGAATCCCGTTCTTCTGGGTCGAATACCAGACATATGAGGATGCCCGGAAAGGGGAGTGGACGCGTCTTGACTCCTACCGGTTGGTGAACGACAATCCCGTATCGACGACCAATCCAGATGGCTATCACTGGCGTGGCGAGGTCTTCGAGGAGCTGGTGTCGTGGTCTGGGTACCTTCCCAACCAGTTCGGCCGGATTTGCACCAAGCACATGAAGCTGGAAGTCACACGGGCCTTCCTCTCCGACTGGCTTGCGTGCCGGGAGGGCATTGCCCGGCTCGGTCACTACGGCAAGACGGCACGTGTTAGGGCGGATGACCTGTACCGGCGTCATGAGCGAAACGGTGGCGGGGTGCCGAAGAGTATCTTCCTGCGCAAGCGGGAGTACGCGCTCGGCAGGCCCCACGTGCGTCCGGCACAACGGTACGATGAGTATTGCACGGCCTACACACCGTTCAGGAACCGGGCGCTGGGACGGGCATACGGAGGCAGAGCGTCTCTCGGTCAAGGCCAGAGCGAGTACGTCGCGTTTGTGGGGCTTCGGGCCGACGAGCCGAACCGCGTGGAGCGCGTGAGGGCGCGCAACGGTCCCGGTTCTTCCGGCCACGCGGGCGAGCATGTGTACATGCCCCTGTCGGACATGGGGGTGGCACGGGACGATGTGAACACGTTCTGGGAGGGCCGGCGTTGGGACTTAGCTCTGCCCGGTGACGGAGCGCTTTCGAACTGCGTGTACTGCTTCCTGAAGGGTGGCCCGACACTCCGCAAGGTGCACGGGCAATTGGCAGCGCACAAACACGTCGTATTGCCAGGATTCGGACCATTGGCGGGCACTCCCTGCGATGTCGAATGGTGGGCGCGAATCGAACGGGAGTACGGGCGGGATCTCGAAGCCGAGAACAGGAGTTCGCGCACCGCGGAAGCGAGTTTCGTCGGTTTTGCCGGTACCGGGAAACCGCTATTCGAGCACCTCTCCGGGACACTGCAGCGTGACCCCCAATCGACCCAAGAGGCTACCGGGGCGTTCGCAAACGCGCCACTTCCGTGCGACTGCACCGAATGACCCCATCCATGTGCGCTAGTGCTACTAGTAGCCCCGTGTACCTGGACTACCAGGCTACCACACCCGTCGACCCTGCTGTCCTTGAGGCGATGCTCCCGTTTCTGAACGGCAAGTTCGGCAACCCGCACTCGCATGGGCACAGCCACGGATGGGAGGCTGCCGCCGCCGTCCGCCGAGCTCGAGGTCAGGTGGCGGACCTGATCGGCGCGGGCGACGACGACATCGTCTTCACCTCGGGGGCCACAGAGTCCTGCAACCTTGCACTCCGGGGGGTTGCGCGGGCGGCCGGGGGAACGAGACGACGGATCGTGACGGTCGAGACCGAACACCCTGCCGTCTTGGAGACCGCAAAAGACCTGAAACGGGCGGGACACGAGATCGAGATCGTTCCCGTCGAGGCCGACGGGCTGCTGGACCTCGATCGTCTGGGGTCTGCGGTGGACGGTCGCACGTTGCTTGTTTCGGTGATGACCGCAAACAACGAGATCGGCGTGATTCAGCCGCTCGCCGGAATCGCGCGGCTGTGCAGGCGGGCGGGCGCGCTACTTCACACCGACGCCACCCAAGCGGCCGGACGCTTGTCCATGTCCGTGGACGACTGGGGCGTGGACCTGCTGAGCATGTCGTCGCACAAGGTGTACGGCCCGAAGGGAGTGGGGGCGCTGTTCGTGCGGCCGGGGACACCGATCTCGGCGATTAGCACGGGAGGCGGGCAGGAGGGTGGCCTGCGGGCAGGAACGGTCCCCACCCACCTCGTCGTCGGCTTCGGGGAGGCGTGCGAGATCGCGGGACGGCAAGTCGATATGGATGCCCACCGCATGGGCGCTCTGGCGAATCGGTTACTCGGTGAGTTGCGACGGATTCGCGCGGACATGCGTCTCTTCGGTCATGCGAAACACCGGCTCCCGGGCAGTCTCTGCGTGGGCTTCCCGGGGATCAGCGGGGATGCGCTCGTCCAAGGAGTGGGCCACCTGGTGTCCCTTGCCAGCGGGTCAGCGTGCGCGTCGGCGTCGGTCGAGCCGTCCCATGTGCTGCTTGCTCTCGGCTCGGGACCGGAAACCGCTGCCACTGGCGTTCGCATAAGCTTGGGCCGTTCCACAACCGATCGGGACATTGAGGTTGCCGCCACAGTGCTCTCGGAGTTTGTGCGATCCCGTGCCTACTGATCCGCAACGTCCCTCCGGTCTGGACCTCCGTTTCGCGCCCGGCACGCCCGCCGGATTCACCCCTGCGGGCATCGCGGCCTTCGACGACCTTCGTCCTGCGGCGGTCGTGCGCGAGCTCATCCAGAATTCGCTGGACGCTGCGGACGAAGCGGACGAGGCCAGAGCGATCGTGCGGTTCAAGGTCGGCACGTGCGACATAGATGATGTCCCGGGCATCGAAGCCTACTGCAACGCGTTCCACGCGGCGCTCGAGTTCCACGAAGCGGGGGGAGAACTGCCGTCCAAGGCCCGGCAGGTTGCCAGTACGATTGACCACGCTCTGCACCAGAGGTCGTTCCGTATCCTACATGTGCTCGACAACGGAGTCGGCCTGGACGAGCGGCGGATGACCGCGTTGCTGAGCGATGGTGTGAGTGCCAAGCCGCCGGGGTCGGCGGGCACCTATGGCAACGGGCACAGCGTAGCCATTCCCGCTTCCGATCTCCGCTACGCTCTTTACGGAGGAGTGACCCAGGAAGGTCAGCGCCTGGCCGCTGGCCACGCCGTGCTGGCGTCGCATGTCGGCGACCATCACGATTTCCTGTGCTCGGGGGACGGCTTCCTCGTCAACGGATTTGGAAACGGCACCGACGGCAATGTATTCGACTATGGCGACAAAGGCGCGATCCCAAAGCTGATCGCACGAGAGCTCGACGACATCGCCTGGACCTCCGGCCACGGAACGGCCGTCATCCTCCCCGCCTTCAACCGCTTCCGGGAGCGCAAGCGCTCAGTCAGCGACATGGTAACGGAGGCGGCGGCTTGCAACTTTTTCGTCGCTATACACGAGGGTCGGCTGGAGATTCGGGTGGAGGATGAAACCGACGGCGACGCGAAGCCCGTGACGCTCGAATCATCAAACCTGCTGCAGACGCTGGCCGGCCACCGCGACAAGAAGCGGGCAGGAGCTTTTCTGAGCGGTGCGAGGGCGTTCGACGCATTCGCCGCAATCAAGTACGGAACGGCCGCAACCATCGAGACATCAGCCGGACAGATCGGGATCCACCTGCGCGAAGATGTGGAAACCACCCGCATTGATCTTTGCCGCAAGGGGATGTGGATCACCGACGACAAGGGGATTCCCGGGTTTTACTACAAATTCACCGACCGGGTGCCCTTCCACGCTGTGCTCACCCTGGACGCCGAACCGGGTGCCACACTGCACGATCTGGTGAGGGACTCGGAGGGGCCCCTCCACGACAAGATCCGCGCCAAGGACCTGTCCAAGGTCAAGCAGCGGCAGCTGCGCAAAGCGCTCGGAGAGGTCCGAGATTGGATTCTGGAGCACACCACTCTCGTGGAAGGAGACGCCTACCGAGTCGACGACTTCCTTGCAATCGACTTCGGCGACGAGGGTGGGTCGGCGGCTGGAACGGCAGCGACATCGTACCGGGGCACGCCGGCCATCGTTACTCGGCGGGTGCAGACGTGGCATTCCAGTCGAAGCGGCAAGGTCAGAGCCAAGCCAGGGGACAAGCCGGGATCAGGCGGAGGCGACAAGACCCGGCAAAGGCGCGGTGCCGTGCTCAAGCCCGCCTTCCAGGCCATTTCCGTTCCGGTGAAGCCTGGACGCCGCCGGTTTCACGTCGTGTGCGGCGAGCGGTGCGAGAACGCCGTTTTCCGCCTGCGCGTCAACGAGAATGTCGATGCGACGTGCGAGGCGCTTTGGTACGAGATCGTGCCCGCAGTGCTAGAGGACGTGCGTGTGGACGGGGTGGCCGTGTCTGAGGATAAGCTCGTGCGTAGGGACACGGGAGAAGCTGCGGTTGTCGGCGTGCGCCTAGGCAATCTCGAGCCTGGAGACTCGATCCAAGTCGAGACCCGGTATCTCGTTCCGCCGGAGTTCGGTTCTTGGCGGGGCGCCGACCCGGCGCTTACGGTCGAAGTGGTGGAAGGCGGCTCCGGCCAGCCACCCCAAGTTCAGCCGGACTCAGCCTCGCCCGGGGCCTCCCCGGCCGTCGTGGCCGAGGATTCCGAATGAACCCGTCGGGCCAAGCAGTGACCGAGCTCGTGACCATTGCAGCCACCTCGGCCAACACCATCGGGTCCCATGGCCATCCGGTCCTGGAGGAAGGCAACCTGTCCTACCCGGCTGGCAAGTACATCGTCGGCTTCGAGGGCAGACGGGGCGAGTCCGGTTTCGAGCTTGTGCATCGGGTGGAAGACGCCGCCCTGGTGTCGAATCTTGTGGGCGCTGGGTGCGCACGGTACGGGTGTATCGTGTCCTCCCCGAGATCGTTCTTCAGGGAGATTCGACTGACAGACGATTCGAGGCAGAACATCTCGTGGGACGACGCCGACCTCGGGGAACCGCCGCTTTTTACGCCGGTGGTCTTCTGTGCGCGGACGGTCGAGGTCACCCTGAACGCCGCGCGCCACGGTGTCCACCGGGCTTGGGACGGGGTGACGGTGGTGTTGAAGAAGGGTGCCCGGCTTGCCATGGGACACGTCTTCGATTTGCGATCGTCGGTGTTGCAATTGATCCGGATCGAGACCGACGACGACCAGAAGGGCAACAGTTTTCGAGTAGAGGCCGAGTCGGAACCCTTCCGCTTCGTCGTGAGGGCGGCACCTGCGCTGCATCGCCATCTGCGGGCGGCACCCGCCGACCGGACCCGCAAGAACGTTCTGACTCATATCGTGACGGCCTGTTTCGCCCTTCTCCAGCGACGGTTCGCGGACGACCGGGAAGGGTGGGACCGCAACTTGGAGAGGCTTGCCGACCTAATCGAGGCGAAATACCCATACTGCTGGGATGAAGACGAATTCCGCCCCGAGGCGGCGGCTACGGCACTCTATCCGCATGTTCTGCCGACGGATGTAGCACGCTTGTGAACAAGTACCGGGAGTTTGTCGACCTCGAGTACACGAAGTTCCGCAAGGGCTTGCTCCGCAGGAAGGGCGGCATCCGGCAGGAGGTGTTCCTTCAGTCCGCGCTGGACAGCGATGGCTTCGTCGAGAGCCTATCTCAAACGGTCGGTCTTTGCGGCTCGGCAGAAGTGCAACTCCTGGACAATCCGCTCACCGAGAGCGAGTTCGCGACGCCCCCATCCGATACGGAAGCCGGACTGTACCGGTTGTGGTCGGATCTCGAACCGAGAACCGCGTGTCGAACCACGTTCTGGGCGCATGTTACGTTGACGCATGTCCGAAACGGGAGGATCAAGGCGCGGTACCTGGCTACCAACGGTACCGGCTCGGCGAGCGGCGGCGCGCGCATCGAGCGGGTTCTGGACTTGAGTGGCGATGCGCGTGCGAAGGAGATGGACAGCTGCGCACGCACCATCCTGCGTCGTCTGGGCGGCATACCGGAGGACCGTGGCAAGAGGACCGTGTATGTGGACTGTCCCTTTGCGCGAGCATGGTGGCGCGAATGGCTTGTGGAGCAGATCGCCGGGGCAGATGGCGATGTCGCGCGCCGGGTTCGTGCCGTCGTGCGCATCAACCAGACCTACTGGGAGAAGATCGTGGACCGCATTGTGTCGCGGAACTCCACGTTCGGATCCCGGAACGTACGTGCCGCTTTCGTGCTTGGACTCGCTGCCGTGGTTGACACCAACCCGGCATCGGAACTTCGTAAACCAGCCGCACTGCTACGCGCGTGCCGCCGCGTCGCCGCCCAGCAGGCGCTCCGGGAACTGGCTGTCTTGGATGATGACGAGCTGAGCATGATCATGGCCGAGGTATTGGAGCCGGCCTGAGGGCTGGCATTGCAAAGCGTTTCAACAACCGGAGAACAGTCGAATGTCAGTGCTGAAGACGCCTCCCGTTTACTACAGCCGCAGCGTCGAAGACTGGCTCACCATGGCCAGTCGGGGCGAGGTGCTGCTGCCCAGTTTCCAGCGCAGCTTCGTCTGGAAGCCCCAAGGTACTGCGGACTACCTGAAGGCCCTGCTCGAACGTCGCCCCACCGGCATCCTGTTAATCCTCGAGTCGGCGGATCGTCCGCAGTTCAAGTCCCGGTCATTGCACGGGTCGGAAATCCGGGGCGGCGGAGGCCAACGTGCCGGCTCTGCACCGGCGGAACTCGTGCTGGACGGACAACAACGCCTCACCTCTCTGTGGGGCGCTTTGGTTGGGAACCCGGAGCGGCGCTACTTCATCGAGGTTCAAGATCTGAAGCGGTCCCAATTGGACGTCAAGAAGGTGATCTGGCGAGGCCACAAGTGGAGCAGGCCAGCCAAGATGTACGTTGACAACTTCGTGCCGACGGACATTCTGTGGGGTGGTCGAGTCTCGTTGTCTCCGCATGGTGGATCGCCCGGTTTGAGTGCGGCCAGGCAATGGTGCGAGGAAGCCGTAGGTGAGGACTGGGATTCTCTCTTTGAGCACGTTACCAGGCTTCGGGAGCGGCTCGTGCTCGCGCCGAAACTCCAGTACTGCCTCTTACGGAAGGACACCGATGCGGACACGGCGATCGAGATCTTCATCAACGTCAACAAGTCCGCGATCAAGCTCAAGGAGGTGGACATCGCCATCGCGTTTGCGGAGGCTGACCACCGAGCCGACGTCAGGGAGCTTGTCGAAGACTACATCGGGCGAAGCACCGAAGTGCAGCACTACTTCAACGCCACCCTAGGCAAGGCCATTCCGGAGGTCGCCGCTTGGATCTTCAAGGTCGGTTGTCTGCGGATCAAGAACGAGGATCACCCGGAGGGTCGTCCACCCAAGGAGTCGCATTACATCTCAGCGGTCAATAGCCTGTTCGGCTACGATGCGAGCAATCAGAGCCGGAGAGACGCGGAGATGCGCGCGCGAATGAAGCGGCTGGGAGACGATCTGGACGCTGCCCTCCGGTTCGCGGCCTCCCAGGGTGGTGCGACCAAGCGGACGCTACCAGGGTGGCCACCCGTGCACGTCATCGCTGCGCTGCAGCGGGATGTTCGCAGCCTAGGCCCAGGATTCCAGAATCAGGCCGATCGCCTCCTTTCCGCCTACCTGTGGCGCGCGTGGGTCACGGGGCGGTACGGGAGGCAGGCCAACGACCGCCTCCTTGAGGACTTCCGGGGGCTCCGGGCGTACTTGGCGGGGCTGGCCCGCGCGGATGGGAGCGGGCCGGACAGGTCTCGCGACGAGCTGGCCGCGCTAGTCCCCGCCTTTGACGAGAAAATGCACCCGCTCCCCACCGCCGCACAGATCCGGAGTGCGGGATGGATCGCGAGTGGTTCCAGACTCGGACGCGCGATCGCCGCCGTGGCAACGCGCGCACAACCCCTTGACTGGGCGACGGGCGAGAGGCTCGACACGGACCGTTTGAGGGCGCTGGAGCAACGTGGGAAGCTCGTGCGGTATAAGATCTTCCCCGCCACACTGTTCGAGGAGCATGTCGGGAACGATGTTAAGCTCGGGCTGAACGGCATGTTGGTAGAGAGAGGCTCGATGCCACGCCCCCGACCGGTTTCCGCATCCGATTCCTCGTCGGGGCACCTAGATCCGCACGAGCAGCTCGCCCTGATCGGGTCAGGTGGGAAAGTTGACGAATTGATCGTTCGGGAGCGGGTGGAATCCCACCAGATCTCGTACACCACGCTTCTGAAAGAGGGAGCGGCTCCCGCCTTTCGTTATCGCCAGTTCCTCCAAGATCGCGCCGAAAGGATAGCTCTGAAGGTTCGGGAGCTTACTCGCTACTGAGCGCACCCGCCGGCGGCTGAGCGAGTTCCCTTATCCTCGTCAGCAGCAACTGCGCTCTCTTCTCACGGAAGCTCCTATACCTATCCCGAATGGCTTGGACCGTGTTCACCATGTCCTCGTGAGGAACTAGATGCCCCACGATCCTCTCAAGCAATACTGCTTCGTCGATCCGTTTGTTCTTCGTTACCATGATAATGTACTGATCCGGCGGGTGCTTCCAGAACCGCCGGTTTGTGCGCTTATCCAGCAATACGCCGTTTAGGCCGTTGTCGATCTCTCTCTGGGGCACGCCAGCGGTCGACAGCACTTTCTTGGGAAACACATGATGCCGATCCAGATTGTTCCCCGCCTCGAGTTGTCTGACATGCGTCGCCCGTAACGGCTCGCCCGTGATCCAATCGACGGGACTTGGTTCGGCTGCTAGCACGAGAGCGATCAGTGCCTTCCCGGTCCGGCTTCTCCCGATCCATCCAGCGCTTTCCTGTAACCACTCGGCAGAGTAGAGCGGATGGTGTTGATCGCTGAAAACCCGCATAGTCCCCGCTATGTCTCCTCCTCCGCCAAGCACTTCCAAGAGTTCCTCGAAATCCCTGTGGAGACGGTCGTTAGCTTGCCGTTCATGCCGGTTCGTAAACAGAGATCGCCAGTAGTATGCATCGATCAGACGTCGCGCGAAGTCAGACTCTTCAGGATCTTGAATGCCCTGATAGCGTGACCTGATAGCGGCGAGGACGTGCACCGGAGGCCAACTCGGGAGGACCGACCGAGTCGGGGAGCCCATGTCCGACACCCGTTTGAGAACCCACTCCACGTCGTCCAGCACTTTCTGGAAGTTCTTGGGCACCGAGCCGTCATCACTGCCGTCTCCGTTGAACAGGTGCTGCGCCCCGTGTTCGTAATGGTTCCTCTTGGGAGGCACTCCCGCATGTAGACAACCGAGCTTGAGAAGCCACGTGCCGATCATTGGGATAGCCTTCTCCTTGTCTATTGGGAAGAAGTGCCGCAGCACCTCACTATTGTCTCGGGCCTCGCTAATCATCTTGCGAAAGTCCTGGTTCTCGTCGCCGCGAACCCGTGCCACCTGCTCGTCGAATGTCTTGATTTTCACTGAGGACGTATTGGTCTCCACGAAGATATCTGTCGCCTCGGCGCGGGAGGTCGTCTTCGGGAGGCGAAAGAAATAGAGAGGTCGCTGGAAAAACAACGCTTCAGCGAACTGAATGACCTTGTTTTGGAATAGAGTCATCTGGTGATAGGTCTCAAACGAATCGACCTTGCCCATCACGTCGCTGCACCACTGTGTCAACCGCAACTCCGAATCAGCGTCTGGGCCCGGTCTCCGAAGTACATCAATGGGAATGACGTTGGCTTGGTACGCCGCCACGGGCTCCCTCAGCTTTCTTGCACTGGCACTTTGCTTGCCGTAGGCGATCACAGTCTTCACCGATAGCGATGCCGCGCTGAAGTCTTCCACCGCAATGAAGAACCGAGAAATGGGGTGCTCGTAGAGTGCATGCAGGAGTGAACTCAGTCGCTGCTGCCCGTCCAACACCAATTCGGTGACCTTGTTGAGCGGCGTATCCATGTAGCTGAACTTGCGCGGCGAAAACTGCGGCGACGGGGCCGAGTCGAGGATCAGGTACATTCCTACCGGTCGCCCGCGCAAGATCGCTTCGATGTACCGAGCCGCTTTTTTCGGCGGCCATACGAAGCTACGCTGAAAGTCGGCGACGGCGAGTTGCCCGGTCCATGCGCCCTTGACCCAATCATCGACCGTCCGGTGACCGAAATTGGCCTCACTCTCCTGACCCATCAGGTGTCTCCTTTCCGTTCGCGCTGAGCTGGTGCCCTCGCCCACGACTCGCCGCGACCACGATCCTGAACCGCCGAAGCGGCTTCTGTCACCACTCGCGAGACCGCATCCAGCTCCTAGCACGTGGGGGCGCTCAACCCATGGAAGGTCGGTTACCCTCTAGTGTCTGTCGTGCTCATCGAGGTAATCTCGGCGAGGTCGAGCGGCGACTCGCCACGTTGGTGTAGGTAGCGCCTCCCGTACACTGGCTAGCTTTTCTGAAACTCCAAACATTACACCACGCGACTGCACCAGCAAGTGTTGGCGGCCATGGAAAATTCGAGAGTTGTGGCCGTCGAAAGTCGTACATCTCGATCGGTTGATCGAGGGTTGTTGTCGGCAGTGGAAGAGATGGTTGGTGAGGCTAGGCGGACGGTACTCTACACTGGCTCCTCTACTCAGCACTTGAGACGCGATGATGGCTCACTTCGAGCTGGCTCAGGGCGTCCTTTCCGAGTTCGCCACAAGCGCCCTGACGACCCTGGCGAGTTCCAGATCAGCGGCAGGACCGAGACCAGGCGTTTCCTGATAGGTGGCAATCTGTTGGAACACGCGCCGGACCTGGTGAAGTTCCGGCAGCGGTGAACTCGATTTCTCGGCATGGTGTTGGGCGAGAGCGAGGAAGAGAACCCCTCGGATTTCGTTGGGGGCCTCCAGGGGACCGAACACGGAGACCCCGTCTTTGTCAATCAGACGTGCGATCAGTTCTTCCCATAGTGATTTCCCGCTGATCCGGAACAGGGCGCGGACCCCGTTCGTAACCTCGCTGGTGGCTTCCTCCACCATACGCTCTCGCCACCACGCGCGCCCGAACATGCAATCGACGAAGACGCTGAGGTGGCCGCGAACGGGCGGTAGGCCACCCATGCGCCGCAACGCGTTGCGGACACACCCGTCGATCTTGATCGGCGCGTCTTCTGCCACGGCCCGATCGATCGCCGAAGCACGTGGCATCTGATTGGTTGCGGTCAGATGGGTTGAATCGATTCTGCCCGCCTCGATATGGCGGGTGGTCACGTATCCCCAGAATCCCGAGCGGCGAGCCAAATCGGCGGGAATGTGTGCCCATTGCCGGTACAGGCTCAATTCGAGTTCCGCTGGCAACGCCCGGAAATCCGTTTCCGATATCGATTCTTGCCAGAGCGGTACTTCGCGCGTCCCGTCAGCAGGAAGTGCCGACATGTAATCGACAAACGCTCGGCGGTCCCGGACCGCATCGAGGAACTCCTTTTGGAGCGACCCGCCCTTTACTTCGAGCAGGGCCTTCAGTCGTTTTCGGTACGGGGCCTCACGGAACCGCCTGTAGAGTGCCGGACGGTTGTCGACATTGATCGGGGTGTCATTTGTGCTTCCAGGTGCCTTCATGGAGACCAAGCCATTCCTGTGGACACTGAGCCGGAGCAGCGCGCGACGATCATGCTTTTTGGCACTTGCAATGTAAAGCACGCTTTCCATTGTGTATGGTATAGTTTACTGTGTTCAGGTGTCCAGCTCACCCGGCTGTCATTTGCCGCGGTTTGATCCCGGCAGGAGCCCGCAGATCGCCGAGCTCTGATGAGCTGTTGGAAATGACTGACCACGCCACCCTCGAGAGACGGATCCCGAACCAGCAGGCCGAGTTCGATGTTTTCCTTCCCCAGAGGACCGTGCCTGGATTCGTTTCCCTCCTTGCATCGGCACGGGCTTCCAGAACTCCGTCAGCGTTGCTCGGTCACCCGATGACGGTGGCCTCGGTTACCTTCCAGACCGGGATTTTGTGAGGCGGCGCGGAGGGTTTGACAGAAACCAAGACTCGACGACCAGGGCGCACGCCGAGACGGTCCACCTCGGACGCGGTCATCAGGACGCGCATTTCAGCCACGATGCCGAGTTCGTCCGCGCCGTGTTCGCGCAGGTGCAGGCGGTGCCACCGACCCTTCCCCAGTTTACCTAGCAGGCCACGGGCAAGGTCGCTTCTCGGCATCTCGAACAGTTTCAGCATGTTGATGTTTCGCTCGATCGACATAACTATACCCGGAAAGTCCCTCGATGCATCAGGGCGGACGTTGCGGTAGAAGGTTCGCTTCACGCTACGCTTGAGCGACGCCTCGATCTTCGTATGAGTATCCCATTCATTGCGCAGGGCATCTGGTATCTTACGTCCTGCCCGACGCAATCTGAGCAACACTTCGTAGCGGGCATCTGACTGCGAAGACCCCCCCTTCGTTCCTTCCCGGACTTCATTGACCCAACACAAGTGGTCTGACCATGGCGGCTCTGGATCATCAAAAAGGACCCGGCTTCCACAGGTGCAGCTGAAAAAGTAGACGGTCTCTCTACAGTCCCAGCACCGAGTCTGGTAGAGCCGAGTAGAGCACCACGGGCCGTGTGTAGGTACGCTCATACCTGCCCTTTACTGAGGCGACACCGAATCGCCGTCATTGATCTGGTAGATGGGTGGGATCTCCTCTTATCGGCACGACTTCGCAGGCATCTCGCCTTCTCGCGAGCTAGGCAGGCGGATCGTCGGCGCTAGGCTCCTTTAGCATCCGGTTGCGAGGCACTTGGACCGTCACTAGCACGCCCTCGAACTCCAGCATGATGATCTGAGCGATGTGTCGTCGCGCGGAGGAGCGGCCAATGTGGCCCTTGGCGTTCGTCACGCGCCACCAGGGTACATCGGGAGGGCTGGCCTTGAGCGCGTTTCCGACCACTTGGGCACTTGTCCCCAAGGCTGTCGCCACCGCGCCGTAGCTTGTCGCCTTGCCCGCCGGGATCGCTCGCACGTAGTCCCATATAAGCTCGTGGGTAACCTTCGGCGTTTCCTGTTCCATCCGGCTCTCCTTGACGGGCCTTCTCCCGGCACCATGTCGGGTGCGGCGGATTGGTCGACTCAACAGGGTAGCAGTCTCCGCAACCGAGGGCCAGATTCCTTGATCCTTGGCAAGGTCCGGAAGCAAGCGAGGCTCACGCCGGCCCCCGATGTAGTAGTGCGTGCGCCGGGGTTGGGGCTCTCCAGTTGTCGTCTTGGCCACCGCCCTAGCGAACCGCCGCCGCCGCTCTGGTCACGGCCTCCGCGACCGCCCCGTGCCCGCGGCCCCAACAGGAACGCCATGGGCCGCCTGTCCATTTTTCGCGGATTCTCCGCCCGAGATGCGTCCGCATGAAGCGCATGATAACGAGCGCGTCGTGGCTTGCCATGGCCCCTTCAATCTCGCCGAACTTGCGGCCCCAGTTCTTGGTCCATCCCGTCTGGATGAAGCTTACGCGGATGTGAGGATCTGTATCCTGCAGCTTCTGGCGCACCATGTCCTCGGCTCGCGCTTGTTGCTCTGCGCCGCCGACGACAAGAACGCTGATGGCCTGCGGTGGCCGGCCCTCCGGTGACGGCACGGCCTCGGATTCCTGGGCGGTGAGTGCGTTGTACCGGTCGGTCAAATTGGAGTAGGACGACGGATCAATCCCGTATCCGCGAATCCGGTCCAGCACTCCCTCGGCGTCGTCCAGTCCGGCTTCACGCTCCTGAGTCGCCAGACGGTGAAACAGTTCTTGTAGGACATGAACCGCATCCAGATACCTGCCGTGAGCCTCGAGGCACCTGGCCCGGGCTATCGTCGCGTCGTCCCAATCCCAGGCCGGCTCGTACCGGGAGCGATCCTCCAACAGTTCAAGGAACTCCGGCACGCCGACGCCGTTTTGAGCGAGCTTGTCGAGTCCATCCAGCGCCTCTGCGGCGGCTTCTGGATTGCCCTGCTTCTGGAACCCCAGGAGGGCCGACCGCAGGTCAGCCGCTTGCGCGCTGCTGGTTCTGCCCTCGTTCTGCGCCCGTGCCTTGAGTGCGGCACACAGAGTTGGGCAATGATCGAGGGCGGGCTCGCACTTTGCCAGCTCGTCGAGCACACGACCGCCCTCTGCGTCGATGATAGCGCTCACGACACGGTGCAGGTCCTCCTTTTCCTCTGCCAGTACAAGCACTTCGATCGTCTGCTCGATCAGATAGTCCGGTATGCGCGCCCCCGACGCCATCGACCTGGTCATCACATCGGCCGCGTGTGCGAGCTTGTCCGCCGAGAGCTGCTGTGCCTTGGCGATACCGAAGTAGAGGTTGGCGTGTTCGACGAGGCTGTTGGAATAGGAATCCGCGGTCTCCGAGAAACGGATGCGCGTGAACTGCAGGTGGCGCTCGGCATCCGTGAACTCGTTGTCGTTCACAGCGCGCCCGAGAGCCAGCACGCCCAGGCAGTAGTGGCCATGAGCCGAGTACGCTGTATCGATGTCGACCGACTGCTGAAAGTGGACGACACCCTTGGCGAGCCTTTCCAGGAAGCCGGCGAGTTCGTCGTGGCGCAGAGGCAGCACGACTTCCTCCAACGCGTCGAAACCCCCGGCCAGAAGCCCCAGGTCGGCATGCACCATGGCACGGATGTTGGGATCGGGATCCTGCTTCAGGAGATCTCCCAGCAACCTTCGAGCGCGGCGATGCTGGTGAAGGTGCCTAAGACAATGCGCCATGCGGCGGTGAGCGTCGAGGAGCATCCGCTCGGTCGGAGACACGCCCCGCCTCTCGAGTTCCCTTCGGGTCTTCATGAGGAGTTCGAAGAGAGGCAGCGCCTTGGCCGCGTCACCCTTCCCCAGGAGCTCGGTGGCGGCATCGAGCAGCAGCTTGAAGAGCACCGGTTGCCCGACGAGGGCCCGCACCTTCACGAAACGCGCGATCTCGGTTGTCTGGCCTTGCTGCCGGAGCGCCTCGGCGATGTGTCGCACCGCCGCCACGGAAGCCTCTGTCGCACCGCTGCAGAGTTCCGTGATTACGGGATTGGTCGCGTGCTCGCGAACGATGCAGTCCCACCTCTCGCGCCTCGCCCATCCCTGGACTGCGCCGGTCCAATACCAGCGCAGTCGCGACTTGTTCGTTGCCGGCAATTTCTCACCGACCGGCTTGTCGAAGAGCACGTCCCGGAAACCGGCATGAAAGTAGGACTGATGGCGCGACGCGTTCAGCTTGACCAGTTCGTCGACCACGTCATCCAGTTGATCCTCGTTGAGCGCTCCCTCAATCCCTTGGGCAGTATCCACCGCAGCCAGGATCAGCAGTCGGTCGAGCGTGGTGAACGAAGGTTGGCGGGTAGGGTCATCCTGTTCCGGTTGGTCTTCCTCGGCATGACCTTCAGCATCCTCTTCCTCGGTCGCTGCCGCTTCGTCCGCCTCCACGACCGCGGCAGCGCCCGGCGCTTCGAGAAGCTCCTGGAGCCAGGCCCGTCCCGTCTCACCCGCGGGCGCGCCAAAGAGCCTCAGCGTCAACAAGTAGACTGCCGCCGCCCGCAAACCGAACTGTTCCACGATCTCGCGGGTCGCAGACCGCACCACGTCTTCCTTCGCGTCAATGACCGACAGAGAATCAACTTTGCCCTGATGGTGGGAAACTCCCAGCCCGTCCAGAAACGTGATGACCATGTCGCTTTGGCCGGGAAGGTGGTGGCACGTCAGCAGAGCGTTAGCGACCTTGTGGTCGGTGAGGGGAACATACCTGATCGCCTTGACGACCTTCTCCTCCGCCCACCCTTGAACCGTGGCGGGCCGGAAATTGCGAGCTCTCGCGACGATCCGGTTCAACCGCTTCCCCGCGTCAGCTTCTTCGGCCAGATAGGACGTTGCGGCCGCCATCCGCTCGTCCGGTGTCAGTGCCTTCCAGAGGTTGATCGTCCCGAATCGCTTGGGATTGGTGATCAGCCGCCTCAGGCTAGAGGTGAGTCCGGTCTGGGATGGGGCTGTGGGGATGGATGAGGCCTTGTGCATTCCTGTTCTCCATATGATCGATGCGCGCGGATTCGGTCGCTATCCGGACCGAGAGCGGCTACGCGACTTAGAGCCAGACAATATACGACGGTGGACGAGGTGGTCCGGCAGACGATCCCCTTTGCCGAGGAGAACAACTCCTCGTAGACATCACGGGCGACGCCGGCCAGACCACTCGGTTCCGGGCCGGACCAGACCAGTTCGGGTGAGCGCTTTCGAACCAGGGACCTTCGAATGCCCACAGGGCTACCTCCACAAGTGGTGTTGGTGCTGATCCCGACGCATGCCGATCAGTAGTTCCGCCATGGCGATGTCACGCGTTCGCTATCGGATCCTGACTATCCGTTCGTTCGCGGAGCGCTGTCAACCAGACGAGCACCTTCCTGGTTTCTTCGATTACGTCCTGTCGCCCGCTCGCGAGACAATCGGGAGCAGAAGCGGCCGATCCCGGGCGCGCCGCCAGCGACGTCCGCGACCAGAAGCTGCGGAATGTAAAGTCCAGTGCACATAAAGTACACTGAAGTTTACTTTTTCGATCGAGGCATACCTCCCGGACCCCGAAGACGTAGGGTGGCCTGTTCGGCGTGCTCGAACGAGGTCAGCCTCTGTTGTTCAAGCTCGGGGGTCCAGACAACGCGATCTTGGGCGGAGGGTTTTCGAGCACTACTCGAACCCTCCGCTCCGACGGGGCATCCAGGTGGACGAAATGAGTCGGAATGGGTGGACGAACATCCGTCGGCCTGATCTTTCACTCCGAGACGACTTCGGGGAGACGCCAGCCCAGTCGTTCAGCGAGCTTCGCTCCCGAAGGTACCTTCGCGTGAATTCGGGAGCGACCACACGGTGACACGACCAGAGTCAACCATCTCACGCAGAACGACCTCTTCGACGTGATCCATCTCGTTCCTTGTCATGTCACGCGACAGGGAGCTCCCCAGGATACGAACCAGCAGTCGGTGGCAGTTGGCGTCATTCGAGAAACCGAGGGCGAGAGCCACAGCACTCAAGGGCCGTTTGCTCCAATGGAGCAGCCGAGCGACCGTGAAGACTCGCGCCAGCGCCGACAGCTTCTTGGGAGGGGGTATTCGCAGTTGCCGACACCGGCGTTGCAGGGCGCGCTCCGTCACGCCGAGGTCGCCGGCCAGGTCCCCGACTCGGCATGGTTCGACTGCGCGCCAAAAAACGCGACGGAGAATGCGAGACGCACCCGCGGGGGTCCGTACGTCGGCTCGGGCGAGCAATTGACGGACTCGCTGAGCGTCGACGTTCTGGAGCACGGCCAGTTCCAGGGCCCGGATGTCACCGACGTCACATTGTTTCACGCGGGTTGCGGAAACCGCCCCGTCGTCTGGTACCGACCGCATCTGGATGTCGGAACAAGGGTACGCGATCAGCGGAGGGGCGTAGTCAGGGCGGCGAGGCCTTTCATCTCCTCCCGGACAAGAGAAGGCACCTGCGCCGTTGAGGTCGGGATCCACGATTGCCGGTGAACCCGGATGTTCGGCTGCGAGAGTCCCAAGCTCATCCCAACTCGACGCGAATACGACTGGTCCGATCATCGCGGCGATGTCGCTCGACTTGAGTGTGAGTCGGATGCGTTCCCGAAAGCAGGGACGGACCTGCAGCGCGAGCACAGGTGGGGCTGAACGACGGATCGGATCAGCCCCTATCGGACCGGGTTGAGTTGCCCGGCGGCTGTCGTCCGGATCGCGACAGACCCCAACAGGCCTGCGAGCCCGGCCAATGCCAGATTGGGCGGTACCCCACCGAGCATCCCCACCATCAGCAACACGAGCGCGAGGCAGGCCCAATTCGTACAGAATTGACCGACGGCCGACGGTCGGGGTCGGGCAATCCGTTCACGAGCCCGTTGGGCCATTGTCGGTTTGGCTGCTTCAGTATCCGGAGCCTCGAGCAAGCTGTTGACGATCTCGTCCACGTGTTGGGGAGAGAGGTTGGCACTCGGGCCGACCACGCTGCGGATGCCCTTGGCGAGGTGAATCATCTCCAGTTCGGCCCGGGTGGCAGCGGTCGCTCCAATGGGGGGCTCGTCAGGTCCGCCGGCGGGTGGATTGACTGCACGGTCCACGCGATCCAGGTGGCGTGGATCGTAGGAGTCGGCCTTGGCCCCGCGTTGCCGAAAGACACTCGGGAGGCGCAGATCGGCGGCTAGCCACCAGGCAACGACCGCGATCACGCTTCCTGGGAGAAGCAGAGAGCCAGGCAGGATCCATGCGGGTGCGATGTCACGATTCACGATCAGATTGATCGTCAGCAGGAACGGTAGCAAGAAAGACAGGAGCAGACCGAGACAGGACAGCCACGTCATCGCGATTCGTCGACCGGGATTCCACCATTCCATGACCCGGCTCATGAGTCCGCCCGCGACACCTGAAAAGACAGTGAAGATAGCGAGGGCGCTCGGCACCCAGAAACGAGCGCTTTCGACAGCTTGCGGAGCGGCACCCACGGTGGGAATGCTGACCTCGAGAGACAGGAAGGCCGAGCTGAGCCTGGGCCCGAGACCGTAAAGGACATAGGCGCCCAACGCGAGGAGCACCAGCTGCACGACCTGCCTGCGGACTATGCCACGTTCGAGCCCGCGGGTGACCGGGTCGACAGCAGCCGCCGCGAAAGTGGCCGGCGCGACCAGAAGTGACAGTGCTGCCATTGTGGGCCCCAAGACCATTCCTAGCCGGTGGACCATCCGGAAACCTTCGTCCAAACCGAAGAAACCCCCCGAAGCGTAGAGGACGTACAAGCCGCTCAGCCCAAGAAAACACCGGACGGCTGAACTGGCGAATCCTACCCCTGCAGGGCGGCGCGACGCCGCGTCGCGTCCCGTGATCATCGCTAGAGGTCGCATCGTTCATCAATGGTAACTCGGGGTGGTCATGACTTCCAGTCGGTCCGGTACACAGGGGCTTTTTTGACCTATCTTTACTGCCGGTGCGTCCCGACCGCACCGAATACGAGGTGAGAAAAGAGGTGGCGTCGAAGCCCACATACGGTCTGTAGGGGAAGGCATTGATCGATCACTGATCCAGTCGATATCGAGCGGCTTCACAACCGTGACCCGGAACTCCTGCGTGAGCTGGTCGAGGAACTCAGCCCCCGCATCTGGGTCGCGGTTCGCCCGTATGCCCGAGACGAAGAACACGCCAGGGACCTCCTCCAGGACAGTTGGCTGACGATCCTGCAGCGGCTGGATCAGTTCCGGTGGAACGGTTCGTTCGCTCGCTGGGCCATTACCCTGAGCAAGAACATCTGCGTCGACTCTTTGCGGGCGGAAAAGCGGAATCGAGCAGTGGAAGTGCCGCTGGAAAGCACCATGCAGTTGCCTGCGGAAGGTGAAGACCCCCTCGACGAGGTGCGCAGGGATCAGGCCCGGCCGATTGTTTACGCTGCCTTGAGCTGCCTTACCGATCGCGAACGCGACACCCTGACGGTGTGGGCGCTCATGGGCCGTAGCGTGAGCGAGACCGCGGAAGCGGTGGGAGTGAGCCAATCCGGGGCACGATCGATCATCGCCCGGGCCATGTCCAAGCTGCGGAGGATGCCGCAGATGAGGGCACTGCTGATGGATTGGATGGCGGAGGACTGAAAGGCTAGTCCGGAACGGGAGTCCCCGGAAGACGGGATGACCCCGCATGTGTCGGGAAATGACAGTGTTTCGACGACCGCTCCCACGTTTGGAGAGGTGTAGCCGCCAGAAGCCGCACCATCCAGGGAGATCACCTCATCGTGAAATTGACGCGATGGCTGAATGCACTGCTGTTCCTGCTGGTGGCAGGGATCGGGGGCCAGGCGGTCCTGGCGGTCAGCCGCGCTTGGCAACCGAGTCCCCCGTCAGTACCGGCATCCGCAATGGCCGTTGGGGACACGTTGCCCGTTTTGGCGGGGAACCTCGAGGGAAACGTCCCGACGACCGTGCGACTCGCTACAGATGCCGGCATCGCTACGGTCCTGTACGTCTTCCACCCGGACTGCGTGCATTGCCACGCCGTGGCCCCGGAATGGGCAGAGCATTTCGCGGTCGACCACACCAACAGGCCGATGGTGCAGAGAATCGCCGTGACCAACGATTCCGTCGGACCGGCCGTGGCCTATGCTGAACGCTTCGGTTGGGATGTGGAGGTGCTGAGCGTGGCGGAGCTGACGCCAGCCGACCGCGAGTACTCTCTGTTTTCCAGGACGCCTTGGGTGTTCGTGTTCGATTCGGCCGGTGTACTTCGATTCGACGGGCACGGCCGTCGGTTGGAACAGATGATTCAGGCAATTGACGCACTTTGATTGATGTAACCGATAACCACCCCTAAGCAACAGACTGGAGAGGAAACAAATGAAGAAGAGACTCCTGTGGGTCCTGCTCGCCGTAGCGGCGAACGTCGCCCTGCTGCCACTGACACTCGCTACCCCGGCAAATGCCGCCGCTGCGTCCAGTTCAGGCCTCCTTTTCCACTGTTGCAAGAAGACCGCGGCGGGGGATCGGTACTGTTGCGGCTATTGTTGCATTTTCAGATTCAATTGCTTGGGCGATGGCACTTGCGGCAAAGAGTTCTAAGGGGACCGCATACAATGAACACCGTCATGCCTGACACCACGCAGCCGCAATCCGAGAGCGAAGCGCTGAAACTGCTCCGGTCCGTCGACAAGCTGGTGGCGCTGGAAGGACGGCCACCCGGGATCGGGATTGGGTCGGCGCATCACACCCTCCACAGGGCGCTCGAGGATATCGAACTGATTGCGAGCGCGACGATCACCTGGCGCCGTGCGCATCCGGACGGCATTTGCGCCGATTGCCCCCGGAACGAACCCTGGTACTGCCGCCACGTCTGACGGCCAGGAGATTCGGGCCCCGGTCCGGTCGTAGAGCGGTGAAGGAGTGCCCGAATGAGTTCCCGGAGTCTATCTGGGACACGGTCGAGTGGGCGACTCGGATCAGCGGCTGGCACTGAGATTGACAGGCACCCTCCGGCCTCCGGCTACCCACTCACCTGCTGCAATCGCAGATCCCTCGTATGCCGCGCGTGCAGCGTCCGCTCGCCGGTCGCGTCACGATACACGACGATGGACTGCTGCGATGCCGGACCGGTCGCCGAGTCGAACGCACTGGTCCAACATTCGATTCGCTCGCGGACCGGCTCGAAGGCAGCCCGGACGGCCTCCGCGTCCGGTGTCCCGTCACTTCGTCCGATTCCAAACCACCTTCGAGGATCGTAGAAGGCGCCCCTCGCTCGCTGGCGCTGGAGTTCCTCGAGAGAGCCCTCTATCGGGTCTTCGTCGAGTAGTGTCCTGAATGTGCCGAGACACTGCTCGACCTTCCTGCTCAGCGCCGCCTGCCGCTGCCCGGCGTACCCCGGATCTTCGCGTTCAGCCAATCTGATGTACACTCAAGTTCACTTCATGGAAACTGTCGTAGACATTCTGTGGGCCTTCGGTGCCATTTCGCGAATACGGTACCTCTGCGGCGCGCTACCTAATCGCCTTCTTGGCGCGACCGCGGGCCTCGGCGCCACGGGACAGCGGACGACCTTGCCAGATGAACGGAGGGCATTGGTCCCATCCGACCATACCCGCGTCCCGGTGAGCAGCCTATCTTGCAGGATGGTCAGTCACGAACGCGAGGCGCAATGAAGCTCCAGGAAGCCGTAGACCACCTGTACCGGATCGCGGTGGTCGAGGGGAAGGCGACGTCCACCAGGCGGTTGGACGGGTTGGCCCGGTTCTGTGTCGCGGAACTGGCCAGGCGGGGACTCGATGGCCCTGTCACGGAGGCCAAGCTGCCGGGGGGTGGGCGGGAGAAATCCTGGGATGTCGCCTGGAGCATGGACGAAAAGCCGCGGCTGGCGATTTCGCTGAAGTCCCTCTTGAAGAACCTCGGGGGGACCGTTCCGAATCGCGTTGACGACCTGATGGGCGAGGTCACGAACGTCCAGATGTACTCGCCGGAGATCGTGACCGGCTACATCATGCTCTTCAATGTCGCGGAGGACTCCTACAGCCCCGTCCACCAGAGCACCTGGTCGGAACTCCTGAAGCGCAGGATCTCTCGTTTGTCGAACCGCCGGCCGCCGTCCTGGAGCATCGGGATGATCGAGTCGTCCCTGTTTGTCGAGGTTGACTTCTCCGATGGTCCCCGGCTCGTGTCCGGCGAGGCCGACGCCAAGCCGTTCTTCGACCGCCTCGTCGCCGATGTGCGGCGTCGCAATCCGGTTCTGGAGCGGGCACGATGACGCCGCAGGGCGTGGCGACGCGCGAATCCGGGCTGGAGGCCGTCGTCGAACGACACCTTCCGGAGCTGGCACTGTCCGACGAGACCCTGAAGACTGCGCTCCCCGGAATGGCAAGGGACTCCACCGAGTCTGCGAAGGTAGCGGCGGCGGTTCAGGAAGTGGCGTCGGATCATCGCATCATCAGGGGGGACGCGCGGGACCTCTCGGGCCTCGCGAACCGATCCGTGCACCTGGTGGTGACGTCCCCACCCTACTGGACCCTCAAGAAGTACAACGAAGGAGACGGCCAGCTTGGAGCGATCGGGGACTACGAGCGCTTTGTCGGCGAACTCACCCAGGTGTGGAAGGAGTGCCACCGGGTGCTGGTTCCCGGCGGACGTCTGGTCATCGTGGTCGGCGACGTGTGTCTGTCGCGGCGTCAGTACGGCCGCCATGTCGTGGTACCTCTGCACGCGAGCATTCAGGAATCCTGCCGGGCACTGGGGTTCGACAACCTGGCCCCCATCATCTGGCACAAGATCGCCAACGCCAACTTCGAGGTGGGCGGGGCCGGAGGGTTCCTGGGCAAGCCGTATGAGCCCAACGCGGTGATCAAGAACGACATCGAGTTCATCCTGATGCAGAGAAAGCCCGGCGGGTATCGCAGCCCATCGCCCGCCGCGCGGGTGCTGAGCCTGATCTCGGCGGCTGAACACCGTGAGTGGTTCCGCCAGATCTGGACGATCCCTGGCGCGTCGACGAGACAGCATCCGGCACCGTATCCCCGGGAACTCGCGACTCGCCTGATCCGCATGTTCTCGTTCGTCGGAGACACCGTGCTCGATCCGTTCCTCGGGACCGGAACCACCTCGGTGGCAGCGCTCTCGGCCGGAAGGAACAGCGTGGGCGTCGAGGTGGACCGCGAGTACGTCGAGTTGGCGCGGTCGCGCGTCCTGGATGAGACGAACGAGCTGTTCGGGAGAGGGCGGTTGAGTGTGGAGGGCCGCGGCTCGATCCAGTCCGACCTCTGAGGTGGACTAGGCGGCAGTATCCTGACTGGCGGCATCCGATGGTGACGAGCTCCCAATCGGCTAGCATTCCCCTTGACCGACGCCTGCGGGTTCGGCTCAATTGAACGACGAGAGGGATTGATCGCGGGGACATCTTCCGATCCGTCCGCCTTTGTCCTCGTGCGGACGCAGACTCACAGGGCGAAGAACGAATGACTCTGGTGCTAGCGAACGGCGAATAGCGATGCCACTCGACCTTGCGGATTACGAGAGTAAGGCCCGTGACGCGGTAAGAGCGTTTTGGAGTCGTCGTGAGCAGGCCCGGCGGAAGCAGGCCAACAGGGGCTCATCGGACCAAGGAGAGCGGGCGAGCGTGACAACGGGCAAGAATATGGATGGCTTCATCCAACTCGTTGTTGATCTGGTGCACGCCAACGGTCTTTCGCGTGCCTCGATTCATAGAAACCGCGGTCTGCTGGCTTTGCCGGGGTACTTCCGGCCAACGAAGTTTTGGGATCTCCTGGTACTCAACAAAGGGCATCTCGTCGCTGCCATTGAGCTGAAGAGCCACGTTGGACCATCGTTTGGAAACAACTTCAATAACCGGACGGAAGAGGCCATTGGGACCGCATGCGACTTGTGGACCGCTTACAGAGAGGGCGCGTTCCCCAGTCAGGCACAGCCGTTCGTGGGCTGGCTGATTCTGGTGGAAGACGCCAAAAACTCCCGATCTCCAGTGCGATGTCGGTCACCTCATTTTCCGGTGTTTCCCGCATTCGAGGGTGCTTCGTATCTGAGGCGGTATGACCTGCTTTGCCGTCGACTGGTTAGGGAACAGCTCTACACGACGGCAGCGGTGATCTCATCTCCGAGGTCGGCTTCGGAAACAGGAGAGTACGAATGCCAATCGGAGATGACGGGACTAAAGGCATTCGTGACATCTCTCGCCGGACACATTGCAGCGCAGTCGGCCAGAGTCTAGCTGCTAGGTCAGGTCGACGAACGGATTGTTAGCACGCTTCGTTCATGGCCACACGCGTGATCGGGTTGCACCCTGTAGAAGACCGACTGACGGAACGTATCGTGGGGGTAGAGGGGCGACTAAGTGATGTAGAGCAAGGCTTGGTCGAGGTACGCGAAAGCCTCGCGGACCTCAAGAACCATAGTGCCCCCGATTTCTCTGGACCGTAGATTGCAAATCCTTCCGGGGTCCAGAGGAGAGGGGGCACTGGATGCCTCGGAGTCCGGAAGTGCAGGATTGGGCGTCCACAGCCTTGCGATGCCGGGTAGGTGGACGGTCACGGCGGGCTACGGACCTGCCTGCATGAACGAAAGCAGTCGCTGAGTAGCCATGGATGAACTGTATGGGCCGCAACCGCGAAAAGAAAACGCACGCGGAACAACGATCAATCGGCGTCGTGTGATCGATCAGGCAACCCGTACAGACCCACACCGGCAACGCCACGTTCCGGTATGTCGCCGACCCACCAAAACGGAAGCGACCCAACGCTTACAACTCGTGCAATATACACCCTCGTACAATGTAACTACCGCCCGTCCGAAACCTCGCGCCTCATCGATTGTTACATCCTCGGCCCATGCATTATAATGTGCACCGAGCATATTGCGCAGGTGTAGCCACTTGTCTACCTCATCAAGGTCACTAGCCAAACCTGACCGCCGTAGTTTCTTCCGCACATTAGGCCACAAATCGCCGATGGTATAGCGATCCCCCCGCCGCCGTTGTACCGATACTGGTAGCCGGTGACTAAGTTCGTCGCATAGTTCTTCGAGTATTGGTCCTGCTAGCATACAGATCTCTCGTGTCGTTCCTTGTTGGATTGCGTGGCGTAACCGGTCTACGATTGAACCCGAAGCGCCTCGGATTGTGGGCCCGTTCTGATGTGACCAGTCAACCAGATCCAAGGTGACAATCGGACGCGAGTGTCGGCGACATAAGTCTAGCAATTGTTCCTTCCAAAGGCGATCGTGAACTGTGAACACCAACTGCCAATCGTTGAATTCCGTAAAGAGATAGTCCATAACGGTCAGGCGTATACCCGCATCGATACTCTGGAACACATCATCAAGGATGAAAACTCTCGCCTGACCGCGGCGTGCAGACTCTTCGGCGACCGTGAGAACTATCAAGAAGGCGAGCAAATCGAGATTAGCCTCGGAGAACACCTGTTGTGGGGAGCATCGAGTGCCATTGACCAACAAGACATCGAGCGACAGCGATGTGGGCGATAGTCGACCAGGGATGAGCTGGATGGACTTCACCAATGTCGCACTAGGCGATGTGCGGGCGAACGCCGAGGTAAGTCGGTCGCTGAAAGTACCCAAGAGGTCTTGAAGATGCAGATACCTCTCGGGGTTTGGGCTGCCCACTCTACGGAGCTTGCGACGCAGGCCCTTTATGGATTGATTATGAGATTGCAGGGTGTCGGTGAGCATCTTGACGTTCTTGTTGACCGTCAGGGTGACTCCCCTTTTGCGGAGTGCTGCGCGCTGGCGGCCGGACATTCCGCCGTAGACATATTGTCGAACAAATTGGTCGAGGTCGGGGCCAAATACAGGAACGTGTTCGTAAGGAACCCCTGTTATTCGGGCAAGTTCTTGCGCCACGGTACGGCGTCTGGCCTTCAATTGAAGCCGTGTCGTAAGGAGAGTCTCCTGTTGGACGTCGGTGAGTTCCTCCCACGGCTCGCTCGTCCAGTCTTGCAAGAAGTCGCGAAAGAAGATCTGCCTGTGAGACTCGGGGGTGCTCCAAAAGTTGAGAATGTCAGATCGTCGTAGGATCATCGGGGATACTGCGAAATGTGGATGTGGGACGGCATCGAATTGAACTGCCTCGCCATCTCGGTGAATCGTACGGGTCACTACGGTGTCATCCGACAACGTGATGGACACTGTTGGACTACTGGATGGCGAAACCAGGGAAAACGGCGAGGGTACTGACGGGCGGTCAAAGTGCTGGCTTCTGTGTATTCGTGCCTGGAGTCCAAACTCCAGTGCATCGACAAGGCTCGACTTTCCGGTGCCGTTGGTGCCATGAATCAGAACAGAAGTGGGCGTTGGCGACGCTTGGAAGGGCAGGTCTATGGCATGTGGGATACCACGAAACGAAGCAACATAGAGATGCTTGACGGATACCGACTTCACGTTTGCTCCGCTTGGATTACTGGCCGTGACTCTTGGACTGGGTCAGCGCGCTTCCGGGGCGGTTCTGGCCGGCGTTTTGTTCGCCGCATCGGCGCTGCGTGCCCTAGGAGTTCAGACTTCATGACGATCTTGCCGAGATGCGGCTACGGTCCGATGCGGCGGCTCTCGGTACTGAAGGGGACGATGCGAAGGTCGGGCCCGGAAATGCTAATGTGGACGACATCGACCATGTTATCGCGAACGGGCCGCCGGAGAGCACGGGGATAGCATCCGTAGTCGCGGGAGTAGATGTTGACCATGTCCCTAAAGGTACGGTGGACTCCGAGGTTTGGCGACCCTTGCTTTCCGTGGTTGCTCGCTGGGCCCAAGCCCGACCGGTTGCCGGACCATGGAGTAGTTTGTCTAGGAGGAATCCGATGCCATTCGCACGGGGTGTCGGCGCGGGGCCTACGACACTAAGGTCACATCGCCGGGGCAATCCATTATCATTTGGTCACCGAACAACGCGACGATAGGAGTGGGAATGACAACAGCTTGGTTCGTGGCTCCACCAGGCCCTTCCGCCATCGGTACCCCGCCCGGCTCCGTTGCGACCGCTGACCGTGCCGAATGATACTAGAGCGGCGGCCGATGCCCGGCCGACGGCACACGACTGGGACCAAACGAAGACCCGGATCCTCGCATCCAATACGGCGCAGGGCGTCCATAAACACCTCCGAACCCTGGAGTCCAACCGAGCGCGCGTCCTTCGGCGATGGATCTGGGAACTTCTCCAGAACGCCCGGGACGTATCGGATGGAAACGGGAGCCTGGTCGCGTCAGTGGAACTGCGCGATGGCGAGCTAACGTTCCGCCACAACGGGCGCGGATTCGAACCCGACGAGATCACGCATCTCGTCTACTATGGTTCGACGAAGCTTGAACTCGACGATCCGATCGGCCAGTTCGGAAGCGGATTCCTGACCACGCACCTGCTGTCGCCCAGCATCGAGGTGTCTGGGCAACTGGTGGACGGTCAAACGTTCGCCTTCACGCTCGACCGGAGTGGCGCCTCCGTGGCTGACCTGCAGAACTGCATGGAAGCGTCATTCGAAGGCTTCAAGTCGTCGCTGGCGCCGGCGGTTGACGGCACCGCTCCGAGAGCGGACACCTCTTTTCGTTACCGGATAGACGAGCGCGCTGTGGAAGCCGTGCGGCAGGGCGAGCGAGCCTTGGAATCTGCCGGGCCCTACGTGACCGCTCTCAATCGTGAGTTCAGGCGCATCGAGTTTCGGACGGAGGATTCCGGAATCACTCTCGAGCTGAGCCACAGGCGCGTGCTGGCCCAACACATTGAGGAGGTGGAAGTCGACGTCTCGGCGCACGACAGCGTTTCGCCGGACCGCTGTCGCCATGTCGTTGTCGGAATCAACGGGGTCGCCGTGGCGGTCCCCGTCACGGGCCGAGGCAAGGACGTGGTTTTCAAGGCGCCGACAGGTGCTCCCCGGCTACTGTTGGGTTTCCCCTTGATCGGGACCGAGGACTTCAGCTTTCCAGCGGTCGTTCACAGCCTACGATTCTCGCCGACCGAGGATCGGGATGGTGTGTATCTTGGACAGAGCGACGATCAGGTCAATCGCGAGAATCAAGCGGTCCTCGAGCAAGCCTGCGGACTCCTGCTTCTGGTCGCCGAGTTCGCGGCGAAGTCGGGTTGGGCGAACGCCCACGTGCTCGCCGACGTACCGCGTGTCCGCCCGCAGGCGTGGTTGGACGAGGCTTGGCTACGCAACTGCCTCAGGACGCATCTGGTCGATCCGATACGCCGCGCGCCATCGGTCCTTACAGAGTCTGGTAGTGTCCTAGCGCCAAACGAATCCACGTTGCCGACGGCCAGCTCTCCGGAGGCTGTAGACCGACTATGGTCGCTCGTCAGCGCTCTCACGAAACTGAAGGACACGCTTCCCAGGCGGGCGGAAGCACAGGGCTGGTATCGCGCGGCCGCAAGCTGGGCGGCGCTGTACGAATGTGGCCTCGGCCAACTCGAAGAAACGATGGACGGGCACGACCTTGCTGCCGAGGTCGCGTCCTCTGGATCGCTCAAGGAGTTGCAGGCCCTCCTTGAGGACGACGACGCGGCAAGTTGGCTAGACGACCTTCACCGCTTCCTGCGGGCCAACAGATTCGACGATGCGCTGCGAAGCCTCAGGATCATCCCGGACCAGAACGGTCGCTTCAGCACCCTGCCGAATCTACGTCGTGACCGAAACATCCCCAGTGAGTTGAAGGAGATCGCGCAACTCGTCGGCTGGGATCTCCGCGCCGAGCTGAGGGACACGCGCTTCCTCACCTTCGCCGACGAACCCGGAGCGGGAGACGTCGATAGCGATTTCGTCATTCTGAAGTTGAGAGAGCGACTACGCGCACGCATGGAGGAGCCATTCGATACCGATACCAAAGCTGCCAGCGTCCGACTCTTCGGCTGGTTGGCCACGCATGATCAATGGCGTCACCTCGAAGGATTCCCAGCATTCTCGGACGAGGGTGACTCAAGCACTCCGATAGTGCTGCACCGACATGAGGACGAAGCTTCTGAGCGACCTCTTGCGCCCGTGCGGACGTGGCCGGAATCACTTCGGGAATTCGCGGACCTGTTCCCCCGACGCCACATGCTGGCTGACGACTTTGCCGACCTACTTCAGGATCCCGACGTGTGGTCCGCGCTGGAGCGGCACGGCCTGCTCCGCACGGGTGTCCTCTACACCCGGGCCGTGGCGTTCGACGCGTTTCTTCCGGACGAACCCCTGCCCGAAACCGAGGAGGGTGCGGTCGAGCACAGGGTAGACGGTACCGTGGAGGTGACGGAAGTCGCCTTCCTGTCCAGGAAAGATGTCGGGGTAATGCCGAGGGTGCGCCAAAGCCGGAAGCAAGCAGGGCTCTTCTGGGACTTTCTCACTCGATGGCTTGCAGTCGAGGACGCCGAGGGACTGGAAGCGCAGGAAGCGAACAGTGTGACACCGGCTCCGATGGCGAAGATGATCCACTGCGTCTGCCGACGGTACCAGCCAGAGACGCGGTTCATGCCCTCGTCAAACCAGCCGGCGATTTCGGTCCGAAGTTCGGCCATCGTCTGCACGCCCGTGCTGCTCAACGCACGTAGGGCCCGTCCGAGTACGGGGTCGCCGCTCGCATTCTGGATCAACTGCGCCACGTTGTCCTCGGTATCGGCATCGGACTGGTCCTCCTCGCCGTGGGCGAGCAGGTCCACGAGTGCCAACGCGAACGTTCCCGATCCAATGTAGGACGGGAGCTTCTTCTCGATCGCCAGCGTACTCACCAGCGGATGATCGTAGAGCTTGGCCGCGTAGTCGGCCCCGATCAGGGTCTGAATCCCTTTCTCCAGGTTCTTCGCCCGGAGCCCGAGGAAAGTGGAGATCCACTCCTTCACGACCGAAGCGAACAGGCTCAGGACGGTGTACAGGAGGATGAGCCCGAGGGCAACGTCGACGATTGGGTTGTCGAGCATGGTCGGAGGCTTTCGTGCTCAAGGGGTTATCGCATGCTGGTTATCCTAGGTCATTTCGGCGCACGATCGGCTGGCGAGTATGTCTCCACGGACACCGGGTCTATCGCATCTGCTGGACGCATATTGTTCACGAAGATCACGAGGTTCTCCCCAGGGTGACGCGCACTCGGAATGAGCATTCCGGCGCATTGAAGCCAGTTGACGGCGCCACCGACAAGTTGTGACACAGAATGATCTTCTCCCATCACCATCGCGGACGTAATCTCGTAGGACTCGAGCACTGCGAGATTCCGGAGGTCCGCTACTTTGGTCAAACTGATCGAGAGTGTGTGAGTGGTCCTGGGTGTACGAATCGGAACCGGCTGTCGACTGATCAAATGGTCCACCTCGGCAGTTGCTGTCCGGGGGTGTAACGAACAGTAAACGGCCTCTACCTCTGGTGGGCTCCATCGGCCGCCCCGGGTATTCGCCCGGAGAACATCGGTTCGCCCAAACACCTGTCTGTACGCCGTCCCGCGCCATTCGCCGACATGCTGCTCAATGGCGTCAAGAAGCGAGGGATCAAAGGGCCGATGCGGTATCATGTCCCCTCGCTGGCGAATCAGATGTACGCGGCCGACTGCAGGCGATCGATGATCGCGAGAACCTCGTCCATCCTGTCGTGCATAATGAGGTCGACCGGCCTCTCCCCATCCAGGTCCCGATGCGGACTGAATAGCCAGACTCGTGCGTCGCCCGGCGGATACACCTGGGCGAGCTGCCCGGCTAACCATTCCAGCCGGAGAAGCCGGTCGAGCCTATCCGGCCGGGGCGTGGACCTGCCAGTCTGCCAGCGCGAAACGGTTTGTGGGGTCGTGTCCAGCAACTGCGCGATCTCTCGACCTCTGATGCCGCCGGACTCTCTGATGCTGTCGAGCTTTCGAGCTACAGCTGTCGCCACGGATCCTCCTCCTTTACGAGTGCTACAGGGCTTGAGGTGACGGTGGTGCGCACACCGGGTCGCCGAACGCGTTTGCGGGTCGGAACCTTGGAAAGCGAAGGCGGTTGGGTACGGTCACGGATGCGAAGCTCGCCGAGGGTTTCACGCCACCGATCAAGACGCTTGCGTTGGGTCCGTAGCTTCGGGTTCAGGCGGGCTGCGAGCGTCGCCCGGTCGCTTGCCGGACGAAGCCAAGTCTCCAAGTAGAGGTCAGCGCGATCCGCTTCCGGTACCCGCGAAAGCTGCTCGATCTCCTTAGCTCGAGTGACCAAGAAGTGGCGGCGAGGATCCTCCAGCATGTCTTCGACGCCTCGCGGGCAGCATGGAAGCTGGCAGGCGAATCGGTTCTTCACGGTCCGGTGTGCCAGCAGCTTCCGTGCCTCTTTGCGCGACAAGAAAGCGCCGATCTCCTTGACATACACACGCGGAGCCGGCAGAAACCCGCCTTTGGTGGCTTTGCGCTGTAGGGGCCGCAGATCATAACGCTCGCCGACTGTGACACCTTGCTCGATACCACCAACGGCCCCAAATGCCAGCATGGCAAGGCCAATTGTCCCGGTACGCTCGGCAACAACAGGCACTCCGAGGCCATGAAGACCTCTGGCAAACTCGAAGTACCGTCTCAGGTTCAAAGGTCCACTCTCGGTCACACCGAATCCCGGAACCCGTAGCCACACTGCGTCGATGGCTTCGGCGGTGACTAGGCCGCGCAGGTGATGGAGGATTTCGACTCTATTGTGTTTGGACTGAAGGGTCTTCAGTCGCACGGCTAGCGGGTAGTAGATGAGAGTGCCGTCGACACCTCGTCGGTTGAGCCGCTCTCGTAGCGCGAGTGTGAGCTTGAAGTCGACGTCAAGCCAAAGGCTAGGGAGGGACTCCAAGAAATGTGTCGGTGCGAGAACAGCGGACATACCGAAACGCACCGCAGTACGAGCTAGGCTGTCGGAGTAGCGATAGATCCCCGCCAAGTCCAGAGTTTCGGCCTGGTGAGGCGAACCGGAGGCCCATGGTAACCCCGCAGTCCCGGTACGGTTGTAGCCGATCTCGGTTGCTAGTTCGACCGACAGAGGGTCAAGGACGAGCTCGATGTCTTCCTCGCGCGCGATGTCTCGAAGGCTCTCGCTGCGTTGCGGGTCTCTAGGATCGACGACGATCCCACTACCGACCGAACGGCCTTCGGCAATGAGCCTGGCAAGGTACGAAAAATCTCTGGGAAATGGGCGCACGTAACTGGCGAGGTCGTTCCTTGGCAGCCAGAGGTGCCTACCACCGGGCGCAGACATCGTCGGATCCTTCCTACTGGGAAATGAACATTATGATAAACACTGTAATAGCCATTTCTGTGAACGTCAAGGACGGTCCCTCCACGGCCCCAATGAACGCGCCTGAGTGTGGACACCGGTGACCGGGTCGATCTGGTCGCCAAGGGCAGGTCGGGCGAACACATCGCTATCGAACTCAAGATCGTCGAGGCGCGTCGCAGGGACTACACCCAGCTCACGTCGTACCTGGGGAACCTGGAGTCGAACGGCGTGCCCCCCGACAAGGTGCGCGGGATTCTGGTTGCACCTGCGTTTTCCCGGAAGGTACTGAGTTCGGCGGCGATCGTGCCGAGGATCACGCTGTTGCGGTTCAGCACCGGTGACGTAGGAGGCGGGCGGGCATCGGAATGATCCAGCGCGCAAGGGACGGTGCCGCCACCGGCCATCAGTCAGTAGCCGGGATGTATACTTTGCTCTACCGAATGGAAACTGCAGTTGACAGTTCGCCCGGGCTTTGGCGGTCAGCGGCTCACATCCGGCCGTTCAAGGAAGAGCCATGGCACTACACACAACCCGCGATCGGCATCGACCGCCGGTCGGGAGCATTCTGTATCCTAGAGGCCATAAATCGGTTATAGTGCTAGGACTGCTATGGGCATCTGACCGTCAAGCCGCGATATGTCTCGCCAAGCCGCGATATGTCTCGCCAAGCCATGTCTCGCCTTGCCGTAGCCCGACTTGCCCCGGTCGCCAGAGGGGAACCGACCGGCGACCGGGGCTTGCCGACCCAGGGAGGGCGCGCAGAGCCGGCGGGCGGCACGCCGTGGCTCCGGCCCGCGCTTGCCCGAATGACCGCTCATTGACAGCGTGGACGACATCGCACGGAACACAGAGGGGTTGACGCCTACAAAAAACAGCCCCTACAGTCCTTGAGTTCGTTGGATGGCGTACCCAGGGCTCCCGCACAGAGCATCTACCAAATGCCCTGTCATGCGCCCGTAGCTCAACGGATAGAGCGCCGGCCTGCTAAGCCGGAGGTTGCGGGTTCGACTCCCGCCGGGGCCCTGGGTACGCCCAAACGAATAGGTGGGTCTGGACTTTCTTTACTAGGAGCCGGCGAGCCTTCAGAGGGAACCCCGGGCACCCAATCCGACCGCCCCTGTCGGAACCCCGACGAACCGAAACCGCCCGCCCGGGTACAGGATCTACAACGACCGGGCGTTGGGAATCGCGTCCCGGTAGGCGTGCACCTTGTAGATATCCGCATGCTTGAACGAACCCGCCGCTCTTTGGCCTTCTCGTCGTCAGCGTCCTTGTCGTCCGCGGCGAGTCCCACGTCGGCGAGCACAGTGGACCCGGGACGCGATGTCGGGAATCAACGGCACGGAATAGGAGCGCGTTCGTGCGCGCAGCCCTTGAGAGTGATGCGGTGGGCGTTGTTGAGCATAATGTCGAGGATGGCGTCTCCGAAGGTGGGGTCGCCGACGACGTCGTGCCAGTGCTCGACCGGGAGTTGGGAGGCGATGGTTCCTCTGCGGGCGTAGCGATCGTCGAAGACCGCGAGCGGGTTGTGTCGGCCCTGGCCTGACAGGGAGGCGAGGTCCCAGTCGACCAGGTGGCGGAGCTAGGTCTTGGCCAGCCGCTGAACGAGCTTCGGGTAGGCATCGTCGGCCCGGGCTAGGGCGAGTGCGTCGAGGAGCCGGGACGAACGGATGGCGTGAGAGGGCGTTTCTGCCGGATCGTCGACCGCAGTAACTGGAACCCGCACAGCCCTTAGCCGTTTCGATTCCGGACGGCTGGCGGATGATCTGGACGAGATCAGCGACGGGGCTATGCGGCCCCTCTTCGGTTGCGCCTCATGACGCGGCGGATCGTGTTACCTTCCGGTCCCTCTCGCCGGGGATCGCCTTGGACGAGCGGCCCGCAATTGCCACAGGAGGCGACGATGATACCAGTGGATGAGGGTGCCAATATTCAGTTTGTGAGTCATGGGGATTGGGTTCGGCTGATGAACGGTGCGCCGCCCCACGACATCCTAGATTCCGAAGAGATCACGCATGTGGTCCACAAGACAGACCGATTCATCGCGCAGGTGAGTGACGACGATGCACCCCCGGAACCGCTGGGGGTGCTCAAGCGGTTTGAGGGTGAGCGGGTAGTTGTGCCCGCCTAACTCGGTCCCCTGCCCTCCGCTTCGGTGGGGGCAAGAGCGCCTCGGCGTGTTGCGACAGATCTCCCGGGCGGACGAGAAAGCGTTCGTGAATTAGTCGGGCGGTGGTGCGGCGAGCGGACATCGAAGAGAGCGCGGCCGCATTGCCTCGTGGCACCGGCGCTTCGTGCGACGGGGCATGACCGGGCAGGCCACCGACGCCCCCTCCGATCCGCCATGTCCCCATCCCGGAGATCCCACCACCCAACCATTAGACAGGGCTGCCGCCATGTTCTTCCACGACGTCAATGGAGAGGACTTCATCGAACTCCTTGGAGCACTGCCGCACTCGCCAGCGGTGACCCGCGCCCATCTGCTTGGTGCGTTCGACGTGATCGTCGCCGGCGACGACCCGGGAGGCTGGTGGAACACGCTGGTGATGGATCGCGACGAGGAAGGGGCCGCGAAGGCCGTCGCCCAGTTGATCATTTCCAAGGGTGGAAAACGAGTGGTCTCCCTGATACGGGCCGAGGCCGCCGGTCGGGATGTCGTCGCGCGAGCAGATGATCCGAAGGTGGCGAGGCTGCTGTTCGATTCCTCGCTGGAGGGGTTCCTTGTCGATCAGTGGGTGCTGAGGTCGATCGTCTGCGAGTACTACGAGGAGACGCAGGTGGTGCTCGAGGATGACGACCCCGACCTGCCGGAGCTGCCAGACGACTACAATCTGGATGGCTCCGAAGACGAGCCCAAGGAGGACGCGGAAGACGGTCTCAGTGTCTTCGATCTGTTCACGGGAAAGCCGCGGCCAAGCTCAGGACGCGGGGCCAAGTGGACACTGGAGCGCGTCCAGAACCCTGCGAGGGGGTTCCTCACCGTGCCCGATCGATGGAAGGAAAAGGAACTGGAGGACTTCCTCTGGACCAACTGGGAGTCCATCGACTTCGGATTCGACCGGCCCATCTACCTCGTCGGGAAGCAGCAACGCCTGAGCGCGGACACCGGTGACCGGGTCGATCTGGTCGCCAAGGGCAGGTCGGGTGAGCACATCGCCATCGAACTCAAGATCATCGAGGCGCGGCGCGGGGACTACACCCAGCTCACGTCGTACTTGGGGAACATGGAGTCGAGCGGCGTGCCCGCCGACAAGCTGCGCGGGATTCTGGTGGCGCCCTCCTTTTCTCGGAAGGTGCTCAGTTCGGCGGCGATCGAGCCGAGAACCACGCTGCTGCGGTTCGGGAAGGTGCCGTAGGGGTTGGGGGGCATCGGAGTGATCCAGCGCGCAAGGGGCGGTTCCGCCACCGGCCATCAGTCAGTAGCCGGGATGTATACTTCGCTGTACCGAACGTAAACTGCAGTTCACAGTTTGCCCGGGCTTGGACGGTCAACGGAGGTAAGGAATCACCGCCTAACGATGCCCGACCCGCCGAAGGTCCAGGGTGATCGGAATGCTCTGGAATGGGTGATCGGTATGGCGGAATCCGCAGCCCGGCTCACATCGCGTACCTCGAAAGATGGATGCTGCTTGCCACACCGAAACCGACCGTGATACTGTCCCTGCCCGTGTCCACTCGCCCACACTCCACAAACCATGGGGCAACGATGTGGAAACGAATCGGCTGAAAGAACTGGACGACGTGGAATCAAGGCGTACCGGATCCCAAGGACGGCCGATACAGTACCGGCTCGTGGCACCAGAAGAAGGCGGGCACGCCCAATAGTGGAACGGTATTCTGCTACGCCACAGGGGCGAGCCTACCTCGTCGAGGAACGCTTGGTCTGAGGGGATGGTGGCATGGACTACGGTCTGAGTCCAAGCGCGCCCAGCTGGGTGGACTTCGCCCCCAAGAGCCAGCGGGGGTTGGACCTGCTTGGCCTTCGCCTCCCGGTCCAGGCCATCGGACTTTCGCTCCTCAACGCGGTCACCACAATCGCCCCAAAGGTGCGGTACCTGTCGTTCCGTACGTTCATCGCTGACGCCTACCGGACCGCTCCCGGCCCACCTCCTGATTCGCGCGACGCGTTCATGGCATTCGCACTCCCGGCGGAGCGCGCGTTTGCGTTGGGAAACACGCTGCTGGAGCCAAGTGCTACGAACATCGTGGGAATCGGCAAGGCTGGTGAGCTGCTGGAGTCGGAAGGCGAGCTGATCGCGCTGGAGAAGCTCGTTGCTCAGCCGGCCCTGAACATATATGGGCAACCTGCCGAGAGCCTCGGGCTGGTGGGTAATCCGGACGGCGCCCCGTGGATCGGAAGGGATGTCGGCCTCCGTCTTGCCCAGGAGTTGAGGAAGAGCTGGGGCTCAACCGCGCTCGGCCGCCGTTTTCTCGACGGGGAGACACTTGACGCCGCCAGCCGAGAGGACCTGAAGGAGTTCGGTGAAGCGTGCTTTATCGACGAGCTCCTTGAGGAGGAGCGTCGGTTGCTGATCGATGCGATCATTCCAGAGAGCCCAAATCGCGATGCAGTGGAGCGGGTTCGAACATGCGCGCTCCTTCTTTATCTCTCGCGACATCGCAACGCGGGGGGCTCGAAGGGGCTGGTTACCGAGGCGGAATTGATGAGCGCCGCCCGCCAACCTGGGCAGACCTTCCCGGCAGCGCTTCGCCGTGCGCTCGACGGATGGCTGCTCTACCAGGTCAGAGACTGCCTGGCGGTCGTCCACGAGGCGGCGCTCGGTGAGGTCGTCTCCCATCTCAACTCTGAAGGGCGCGGTGAGGGCGGGTTACTCGGCGCAGAGGTCGTGGAAGGATTGCTGAGCTACGGGTCCGCGTTCGACCGAGTGTGGACCGACCTCGGACTTCCCGGAACACTAGGAAGCCTCGACGATATCCGACTCGCCGACCTAGCGGAGACCATGGAGGCGGCGTGCTCGGATGGGATTGTCGAGCGCGGAGGTCTTCGGCGGTGGAATGGGCAGTTCGACGAATGGAAGCTCATTGAAGCCCGGAGGGGCTACGGTACCGGGGTTCTTCTTCTGCTTCCGTTGGCGTGGCTCTTGTCAGATCTGCGGGCGGGGCGGGGTGTACGCGAGAAGGGGTCGCTCTTCGACGGACTTTCCCTCGGGGGCGGTAATCGGATGGGAATGAGGCAGGTGGTGCTTCCAAGGCTACAGCGAATGAAGGACCGGAATCCGACCTTGGCGGAAGTGATTGGCGAACTCGTGGGTCTGACGGTTGCCCAACACTCGCACATCGCCCTGTCGCGCCTTGCTGCGACTCTAAGGAAAGACGTCGCGGTGCTCAAAGACGTCGCGGTACTCAGAGTTGAGGGAGAAAGATGGATCAGGTTGCGCCCCTTTGCACCCGGTCGAGCCGCATCGCGCCTGCTTGAGATGACCGGCTGGCTACGGCAGCTCGAATTGATATCAGACGTAGGCCTTACCGAAGAAGGCGAAACCATTCTCGGTCGCGCCCTCGATACCCTCGAGGGGACGGCACTGCAATGAACCCACGTGATTTCCTCCGGGAGGCCGAATACCCCATAGCGCTCCTGACGACCTACTCGTTCGACCCGTACTTCTTCGAACGATTCGTGCTTCCGGACCTCTGGGCCGGGGGATCGAACAGAGTTCTCGTGCTGGCAGACCGGGGCGCGCTCCGTAGCGCGCTGGACTCCCACGTTGGCGATCTCCGGCATTTGGGGCGTCAGTACTTCCTTCAGCCCGTCGAGTGGCCGGGCGCCTTTCATCCGAAGATCTTCCTTCGGTTGGGAGACGAAGGCGGGCTGGTGTGGGTTGGCAGCAACAACCTCACCCGCGGTGGCTGGGGTGGCAACAGCGAACTCGGCGGCGCTTGGAAACTTGAGGGGGACGGGCTCGCCGGATCCGGATGGTTGCCGGGCCTCCTGACCTACCTGGAGTCGGTCACCACCGAGCTCACGAGAGAGCTTCTTGGCCAGGCGCTGCGTCTGCCTTGGCTGGCAGACATCCCTGAGGACAGCAGGTTGGATGTCTTGATCAGCCATGAAGAGCCCATTGGAGTGCAGTTGGGAAGGCGCTGGGCCGGGCGCAGATTCAACAGCCTCAAGTTGCTCACGGGTTCGACCGACAGTGACGGGGGGGTTCTTCGCTGGGCTTCCCAGACATTCGGGCTGGAGGAAATCGACATCTGCCTGACTCCGGAATCCGCATCCTTCGAAGTGGAAGCGCTGGAGGCCCTTGACCCCGGAGTCCGGATCGTGACGTCCGAGCGGCCGGGGTTGATGCATGCGAAGTTTTACTGGTTCGATGGGCCGGACGGACCCGGCGTCCTATGGGGTTCGGCCAACTGCTCACGCTCTGCATGGCTCATCCCAGGTCGGAATCTCGAAGCCATGGTCGTGGAGGACGCTCCGGAACCGGACAAATACTCCGACATTCTTCAGCTGTTCGAACAAGACGGATCCGATCCCTCGGATATCCTCACTGTGCGGCGTGCCCAAAGCGGAAGCGGCGGGCCGGAGATTCCGCCTCTGAGTATTGTGGATGCTTCTGCCGAGGCGACTGGAAGGATCCACTTGAGGGTGGAACCGGCTGTCCCGGCCGGAGCCGTTGTCGAACTGGAAATCCTGGGAGCGCGGCTACCTCTGGAAGGAGCGGACCAGGAGTGGGTGGGCGACCTCGGCAAGGCTGGCGAAGACGGCAATTCGACGATGGTTCGCCTCGTCGCCGATCTGCCAGGATCGGGAACACTTCGGTCTGACGTTCGCTGGATTGACCGGTTGTCGGAACTCAGGGACGTTCTCACCGGAACGGACTTCCGAAGAACCATGGCCGGAATGGCGCGCTTTGAGTCACATGCCGCTGACAAGCGGCTGCCGGAAGAGCTGGGGCGCATTGGCATGGCCATCCTGACCGACCGTTCGTCCTATCCGGACGTTCCGATTCCCACGGGACCCAAACCGGGGGAAGATGGGAACGCGCCCGCCCGCCAGCCCCTTGATCCCGAGGCGTTGCTCAAGTCGCTCGGTGATTCGGACGGCAACTCGTTCGTGCGGCCTCGGGGGACAGTCGTCGGCTATGGGATCGGTGGTGTCTTTCGCGTGTTGTTCGCAGGGATGGATGACCAGCGCGTGGAGGCTGACGTCCTTGCGGAGGTCGGGGAGGACCCGGACCCCGAGCAAGACCCGGTCGTTCGACCGGAATCCCAAGAACCGGAGACCCCTGCGGTGGACGTGGACGCTAAGGCAAGTGAAGGGCTGCAGCGACATATGGAGCGGTTCCTGAGCAGTTATGAGGCAGCGGAGTTTGCTGCCCAGTGCACCGCGACTCAGTTGGCGCAGGCCACGGCCTATCCGATCGCCGTTGCTGCGATGGGAGAGCGACGGGACTGGTGCTCGGTCGCACAGCGTCGCACGTGGGTCTCCCGTACGGCTCGAGCGTTCCTCAAGGACGATCGCTATAACCAGCGAGAAGCGCTGGTCACGTCGGTGCGGCGGCGCTACGCAGCTGAACAGCAGGCCGGCGCGTTCGAACGAGCCATCGGCGACGGACAGCTTTGGCTGGTGCTCCTCGCCGCGTGGAACATGCTTCCCGACGCGACCATCGAAGACCGGCTGCAACAGATGACACTGTTTCGCGACTTTGTTTCTCGGCGGGAACTCCTCGAATCGGTGGAGGAGGGCCGACTTGCCGATTTGTTCAGCACCTACTTTGCCGGCGACGTCATCGAAGCAGCACGCTCACGCGCGACGCGATTGGGCCGCACGTTGCGCGATCTTGAGCGGTCGCTCGGAGAATTGCACGACGAGCTACTACGGGCGCAGGCGGCGATGGGCGTGAAACACCGAGCGGATGAACTAGTATGGAGCCCGGCGGGCGGGTGGGGGATCGCAAAGGAGGATCAACAGGGCCGAAATGTGGCCGTGTACGTCGCGAAGGGGGACGACGTGCGCACATTTCGGGCAAGGGGGTGGTTTGTGAACGTGTCACAGCTTGTTGAGATGCAGGAGGTGCCGGAGGACCTCAGAGCGGAGGTCGTCGCGTTCGTGCAGATCTTGGAGAACGTGGATGCCGGCAGAGTCGGCGATGTGAACCGCAGTTGATCCGGTCTCGATCGACACGGGTACTGCGGTCGATCGCCCAGATGCCGACGTCAGTCCTCGTGCGACGACAATCCCTCTGGATCGAAGGTCAGCACCTCAATCGCTCGCGTCCGCACGCCGATGCCGTGCTCGATCAGCAAGTCGATGAGCCTGTCGCCGTCTATCAGGGTAATCGGTGGTTGACCCAGTGCGAACGCAGCTTTCACGGCGCCCTTCGCGAAACGGGAAGTCGCGACGATGGTACCTCGGATGGCGTTGAATTCGTACAGTGAACCACGCAGGGCGTCCAGCTCCTTCCGTTGAATGGTCCCCTTGTGGCGCTTTGCCTGAACGACCTCGCGGACCGAGGTAACGCCGAGCTGGATGTCGGCGACCACGTCGACGCCGCGATCACCGGACTTTCCTATCACCTCGACGTTCAGGTAATCCATCTCTTCGAGCAATCGACCGACGAGTTCCTCGAAGCCCTTCGGGTCCATCTTCAGCAGGTGTTCACGAAGGGACTTGCGAACAGCCGCTTCTTGCGCCTTGGCGAGCTTCCGGATCTTCTTGCGCGGGCCGGGTTCAGGCAGAACGCGCTCGAGGTACGAAAGGCCGTCGTCGGTAACCGTGTACTTGGCACTCTCGCGCTCGATTAGACCGCGGTCGAGGAGGTTGTTCAGGCGTCGGCGCAGGGTGTCGCGGATGCTCGAAGGGGCCTGGAACCGCGAATGCAGTTTGAGGTATTCGGTCCACGCCTTCTCGAAGCCGCGAACGTGGGCGGGTCCACTGTCAGCAACGATGGTGAGCAACTCGATGAGGCCTTCCTGGAGGTCCAGGAACGACTCCGCCTCGCCGAGTCGGTGGTCCCGGAAGTCGATGCCGCGGTCGGTTAGGACCAAGGATCCGTCCGGGCCGTCGACAAGGAGCTCGTATTTCTGAATGAGGAGCCAATGGCCGGTGGTGTACCTGGGGTTTACCTCTCCGTGGCTGGCGGTCCAGATGTCGTGGGCCAGCTCTTGGGCGTCACCCTTGAGTCTTGCCGTGATCCAGGAGTCTGGATCGGTCCAATCAACGGGGTTCTTGGGTGTTCCCCTCAGCGGGACCAACGCGCTGTGAAGCCCCGTGACCTGTGCCCTGGAGTAATCGGGCCAGACCTGGAGGAGGTGGTGTACCTCGCGGTACACGGGGAACAGCGGAATACGCACGCGACGGGAATCCTCGTGCGGTGGGGTATTTGCGGTCGGCTGGGGCGATGTGTTGCCGCTATCGGGCATGGGTTGGCTCCTATTCGGTCGACGCGGAGATGCAAGGTAGCAAGGGAACCCGTTTCCGACTTGCCATCGGTGGACGGAAATATGGCGCGCCGAGCGAAACGGCGGGGGCGGTCAGGACCCACCCCATCACGCCTCCGTTCCACTGGTCCGAGCGGTGAACATCCCTTTCGCTGCTCGGATCACAAGACACGGCTCATGGAGTAACCCGATATCCGTGGACCAGCGCGACCAGAGGAGGGCGGCGCCAATCAACGAACGAACTCGGGACTCGGGTTGTACGGCGCTCCTCAGCTCTGGGGCGGGCAGAGCTCGGCGAAACGCGTTGACGCCAGCCATAGCGTCCTCGGGGTCGGAACTACCCTTGGCTCCGCCGGTCACGAACGCTTCCCAAATGAAGAGACCGCTTTTTGAACGCTCGAAGCACTTCCAGTCCAGGAATGCTTCGGTTTCCTCCGACTGTCGGCGAATCCGGTCCAAGATCCAGGCGACTTGGACCAAGCCGGTCGTGAGAGAAGCAGATCCAGCGGAAGCGGACCACGCGCGGTTACCTTCTCCTGGGCGCGCCCGCGTCAGGCTGGACGGTTCATCGGCGACCGGGATCCATAGCGGGCACTCGAAGCCCAACGAGACCTTCTTTTCGACGGCGAGTCCGTGTGCTACGAACTGCGCGAACTTCTCCACGTCTCTACCAGACGGTTCTTTGCCGTCAGGCTCACCGGGGTGGCCTGCCCATCCGAACCTTCCGTTCGCGACCGATCCGATGTCGGCACAACAGATCATCATTCTGTTTCCCTCCCTTTCCGATCAACGGGCCCTGCACATCAGTCGGACACCAACCCGGCGATCACCTCGAGCAGGATCGTCGCCAAGCGGATCGCGAACAGGGCTTCAACTCGGGTGTACTCGCGGGCTACGGCGCGGTGCGCCGTGAGGTTGCCCATGACCTTGGCGCGGCTAACCAGACCTGCGTACAGGTCTGCATGTTTGTCGTCGAGCCTGTCGCTCAGGATCGCTTTGAAGCTACCTCCGTCTGGCCCCTCGAACGATTCTACCATGAGGCTGATGGCCTTTCTGGCCTGGATCACGGCGGCGTCGAAATCGCCTCGGTCGACGGCCTCGCGCGCACGCTGGAGCACGCCGAGGCTTGGCCGGAAACGACTCGCGCGGGTGAGGTGGTAGCGGATCTCCAGAAGCTCGATCTGCTCTCCGGTGAAAGTGCGGACCACCTCTAGCCAGTCGTCACGCGGGATCTGAAACCGGATTCCGGCGACCTTGGCATTGACTGTCGTCCCGTCAATCTCGACACGGGGCCACAGCTGCATCTGCATGGTGAGCGCGCCACCGGTCCGATGCTCTTCAAGCCGTTCGAGTCGGTGTGCGCCCAGATCGAGAGCGACGGAGCGTGTTTGCGTATCCACATGGGTGAGCGACCGGATGGGAAGACCCGATGCGTCCCTCACGAGGTTGCCAACGAACAGGTTGTCAGGCCCCACCGTCAGCTCGCCCGGGAAGTCGGTGAGGACGAAGGCCGTCCCCGGGGGACCCTCTCCCAAGCGAAGTTGGTGCTGCAGGGTCCAAGACAGATCGAAGCGAATTCGTGGGATCAGGGCCGGGACGGGGCGAACATTCGACACAGCGACGTTGCCCACCATGGATGCTTCTATCGTCACCCGTTCCGAACCGTAGCTGCCTGTCATTCAGGGAATTTCCTCTGGCGTGTTTTGGTTGCCTATGGATCTGCCAGACGGCGAGCGTTCTTCCAACCTCCCAAGAGATCCCGTAGCGAGGAAAGCGACCGTGGTCCAGAGGAAGCTGTCGAGGACGCCAAGACTAGAGATCGCGGTACTCCAGCCACAGCTGCTTTCGCGTCACGCACTTGTTGCGCTGAAGCTCTCGATGAAGGCGTCCCCAGTCCGGTTTCGGCGAGGCGTCGTCCAGTCCTTCCGCAACGGCCATGATGAATCGCACGCCCTTGCGCGCTGCACGTAGTCCCTTCACCGCTGCATCATGCAGACCCAGTGCTCCTGTCCCGCATAGCGACGATGCTATCGATGATCTTCACTAGAGTCGTAGGCGCTTTCCCGACGCGGCGCGCGTCATCAATGACGTTCCGCAATACAAGGGCGTTCTTTTTGCCTTCGTTTATCGAGCTCATGCCGAGCTCCTCACAATGACGCGCGAGAAGATCCCGAAACAGTTCCTCAGTCAACTCCCTCGAAATCGTCGATTCTAGATTGCCTTCAAAACACGCGTACAAATCCCACACCCCGCTGGGCCAGTCGTCCATAGGTCCGCCAACTACGCGTAGAAGATGGTGGTTATGCTCTGCCTTTGCGTTCTTCCCACCTCGATCGTTGTCCCACACCAAGTAGGTAGGTATATCAAGTCCGCGAAACACAAGCGCAGGTCGATCCATGTTGTTCTTCCCCATACACGGTATAACGCAAATGCCCATTGCCTCCAAGTCTTGCTGCTTGGACTGCGCAACAGCCAGAATCGCCACGCGGTCTGCTTCACCCTCTACAAGCACCACGGCATCGGCGAAGAACCCCTCGTTCATCCAGGGGGTCATCATGGCTTGTAAGCGGGGACGCAGCGTGACTGGTGTGAACCTCGATGCGGGGCGTCCCTGCAGTTCCCAAAGCTCATCGGCCACATTCTCAAGGGGGTTTTCGACGACGGCAGTGACTTTGGGCGCACGTGCGCCACCGGGGGTCTTACGCAACACCCTAATCTGATCAAACCGATCCAACCCAACAAAGAGCGGCCCATGCGTCGTGTATATCACTTGCGTCCTATCGGCCACACCTGGCACAGAGCCACTAGCGAGCCGAAGGAGTACGGATGCCATATGGCGCTGCCGTCCTGGGTGTTGGTATAGTTCCGGCTCATCAATGGCCAACACGAGACTGGGTAGCGAAGCACGCACAGCGGAGGAGTCATCATTAGGATCGGACTGCGCATCTTCGCGCGCTGCGACTAGGTGCTGCAGCATTGTAAGAATGAATGCTCGCTGCAGGCCATGGCCCGTTTGCTGGACCTGAGCATCGTAGCCGTCTTCCGACAACCTCACCTCGGTGTCGGGCATCGGAATCGTAATGGAGGAGAGGTTGGACCAAGTGAGCGAGATAGCGGTGTCAGGGGCGTAGCGTTGTAGGGTGTCGGTAAGGCGATCTTCGAGAGAGTTGAGTTCTGTTCGCTTCGAGGGATCGAAGACAGTGCGATACTGCTCCTGTATCGAGTCGCGAAGCTGGTTGACGTCGGCGTGATCAGCGAGACTGTTGCGTACGACAAGATCCATAATCTCCTTGATATAGGAGCCTCTCTTGTCACTGGCTTCGTCGGCCGCGTTACGAACCGCGGGAATGCGGATAAACCGCGTAAACCGTCCGAGGTAGCCCTGTGCAACGCCGGCGAAGCCAAAGAACTGCCCATCGTCAATTAGCCGCGTACACGCATCTGGGTGCTCGCCTTCCCACTTACTAAGAGCCTCCAGGGCATCCGCTGCCGAACGAACAGTTGGAAGAGAGGCGTAGTCGTCCTTGGAAGCCAGTTCCTTATACAGATTGGTTTGGTTCCTGGCGCCAGAGGTTTGCCGGACGGCCGAAAACGCCGGGTGTTGCATGCGCATACCGTGGTATGGAGCAGTCTTGGACGTGGTCGAAAACACGCGAACGACCGTAATGGTATCATCGTCAACGTAACGGTTAAACAGATCGATAGCTGCCGCTGGGAGATTGCCATAAGTGATGGCGATCTCGATGTCCTGAGAAGTATCCCCGGCGTAGTGATCCTCATCCGTGACTTTGGCGGCTGGATCGTAGAACATTTCGAGCGCCCGTAGAAACGATGACTTTCCGGCTCCGTTTCGGCCGACGAGAGCCGTCAACTGGTCGCAGTTTAGGGAAGCGTCTTTGAGGGATCGGAAGTGCTTGACACGTATGTGGCGGATTATCATTGAGTGGAAGGGCGATGGGGAGACATTAGGGCGGTATGAATCAGAGCATTGATTGTGGGGCCGAAATCGAAGGTGGTGATCCCGAGGGGCTGGGCCGGTTGACTCCCTGTTGAGGCATACATCCTTCGGCCGCTGCCTTCAGAACCAACCGTGACACGGCAAGGCTTGGCAAGACATAACTCGGCGTGGACCTCTGAGGCTAACCCCCACCCCGTGATCCGTCAAGCTGCTTTGCTCCTGACTCACTTGTTCCGAGGTGCCGTGAGGATTGTGAGCGAACGTGCCTCCGTCTACTTCACCTTCAAGTTCACCATCACGGACGCGCATGGACACCGGAGGCTCTCGGGATTGCCCTTTCTGGGCGTAACGTAAACCCACGAGTCACAGGACGGACATCGCAGTTCGTCTAGCAAGCGCCTGAACGCCGCGACCACGTCACGAAACTCAGCCCTGGAGAATTGCGCCCATTCGTTGAAATGGATGGCTCGGTTGACGACCCATTGTTCATCGTAGTAGGCAGCGAGAGCTTCTTTTCGTGAGTTCTTCAGGTCTTCGACCTTTGCCTTGGCCTCCTCGTTGTTCCACTTGTTCGCTACTTTTGCGGCGAGCTTCAGCAGGTCGCCGTGGCGCCCGATGACGGCTGGCAGCAGGTCGCCCATATCGTAGGAGAAGTCGCCCCGGAAGGGGGTCCTCGCTCCGAGCTGATCCGCCAATTCGCCAGATACGTACTCCATGTGTCTGCGCAACCGACTGGCGGCTGCAGGCGTATCACCCCTGATGACATCGGACTCGATCTTGTCCCAAACCCCGGTCGCCTGCTCCACTATCGGCCCCGTCTCCACACTCCAATTCTGTAGCGTCACGCCCCCTCTCGACTCGACAAGTCCCTCGGTCCGCATCTGCTTGGCCCAGACCTTGTCGTGGGTCGTGATGATGAATTGCGTGTCGGGGAAGTGCGTCTTGAGCAGCCGGCAGAATTCCTTGCGGTGCCCTCGATCGACGGACATCACTACATCGTCGAGGACCGCGAATCGAAAGCGATCGCCGAGAAGCCGCTTCATCAGAGCGAGATAGAGGCAGACCCCCATCCCGTCCTGATGTCCCTCACTGTGGTAGGCGCCGGGAGGGTGTAGGCCCTTGTCGTGGAACGCTACCTCCAGGCCCAGGCCCGCTTCGGCAGGCTCAAGCTTCACACTGAACCCACCTTCGTCTTCCCTATTGATCTCCCGGTAGTAGGTACTGAACCGGTCTTCGACCGACTGATACAGCTCACACAGGAACGCGTCCGCGACTTCACAGTACGTATTGTACGCAGACCTTCCTGCCCTGACCGCAAGATCGGCACGCACCTTCTTGCGCCGCGCTCTCTGCCAGTCCGAAAAGCGATCCTGGGCGCGCGTCAGGAAGGCCCGCGAGGCTACCGACGCGCTATGGTCTGGCCTGCTTTCGATGACCTGCTGGAGGCCGTTGAGCTGCTCGCTCAGTGACTCAGGAGCCATGGTCCACCCGTCCTCCAGTCGATCGCGTTGCTCGGCAATTGAGCTAACCGTACCCAGCCGGGCCGCAAAGCCGCTCAGGTCGGACGACCACCCTCCTAGCTCATCTGCAAGCTCCCCCAGGCGGTGCCGTTTGGCGAGGGGTTGCACGGCATCTACCAGTGCCTTGACGTGCCTCGCCTGGCTTGCGATCTCGGCTCCGCTCTCTTGCAGCCGTTGCCCGAGTGCATCCGCCTCGTCGGCCTTGGCGAGCTTTGCGCGCAGGTGTGTCTTCAGCGCCTCCGCATGCTCCCAACGGTTGTCGCAGAGCGGACACTCGGTCCCCTCGACCATCTCGAGACCGCGTTCAACGAAAGAGCGGCGCGTGATCGCGTCAAGGAGGGCCGGGTCGTTGTCCAGCGTAATGAGGTCCCCCACCACACCCTGCACTTCCGCGTGGCTGAGGGTGGCCAAGCCTGCCACGGCCCTCTTCAGCGCTTCCAGGTCCCGAAGAGCGGAGTCCTTGTCGAAGCCTGCGTCTCCTGGCGCTTCCTGGGTGCCGGCGGTGAAGTCGGTATCCGGGGCAAGGTCTGTAATCTCTCCCAGACCCAGCGTTTGGCGGTGCCGATTGATCGCTGACAGGATGTCGTCCTGTCCCAATGCGGGCACATCGAGAAGGCGGCGCAGCGCATCGTCAGCGGTTACGAGGGCACTCTTCATCTGTCTTGCGACCGCTGAGAGCTTGTTTGAAGCAGTTTTCAACACACCACGGGTCTGGCCAATGGAACCCAGCTTCAGAAGCTCCTGAATCTCCCGTGACCGCTCCCCAGCCTCGACGATGATGTACTTGATGATCTCCCGCCGTGACAGCGTCAGCTCAGGATGATCTGCAACCTCCTCGATGACATCCCTGATTTCGGGATCGTTGGGCTCGAGGTTGAACCGCCTTGCGTTCTTGACGTTTCTGGTCAGGACGGCTGACTTGTCGAGGTGCGGAACGTAGAACTGAAGAGAAACGCGGGCGGAGGCAGGATCATCGCGGCGGTCCACGTGGGGGCCGTGGCGACTGACGCTGAGTCCGCGGGTGCCCTTTCCAGTGAACCGCGACATCTCGCCGGTCAAGGCGAACTCGATGGCGTCCACCAGTCCACTCTTGCCCGAGCCATTCGGTCCGGATACGACGAAGTTCTCCCGGCCAGGCGTGACCTCAAGCTCCCGGATGCCCCGGAGTTCCCTTATCGTAACCGACTCAATCTGAATCACGGCTGACCTCCCCTGCCGCTTTCTCGAAGATCGCGACGAAATCGGCGGCCTTCGGTTTCTTCCCCGACGCGAAGAGGGTGCGCAGGTCCTCGATGGTCGGTTCGCGAACGGTGTCCGACTCAGAGAGCTTGGTGTAGAAGGACTCTAGGATTTCATCCAGTACTTTGGCCATGGCAATTCTCCGGTGGGTTTTCGGAAGGTGGCGGTGTGCGACGGGAACGTATTCCGACGTCAGGCGTCCAGCTGTTCCAAGCCAAGCCGTCCGGGCTTGGGCGCTGATCTGGCAAGGGCGCTGGACGCGGATGGATCTGTGTGGTCGGGGGTGGTGTCGGTCTCATTGGGTTGAGTCGCACGCGGGCCTCGCGGAGCCACAATCGAGGGTAGTGTCGTAGGCGTCGTTGAGCAGCTGGTCGAGGACGGGCGTCTCCCAGAGCTGGATTCCCAGAGGAAACCGTGCCAGTGCGCGCAGGGGACATGAAGGGCACGAATGGTTCGTCTGCGGCCATCAGGGAGTTCCAGCGAATCGTGGTTGCCCTGGACAGGGAAGGGATCCCAGAGTCGGCGAGGCCGTGGCGCTCACGAGCCCGACCCATATGGCCGGAAATAGGGATTCCGCTCCACCAGTGCCGAGTTCACCTTTTTTTCAAGGAATTTGGCGAGCTCATCTTGGGTTTCCAATAGTCGGACAATCTCCTCAAGCGTGGCCAACACAAGCACCTTTTCTTTGAGAAAATCCCGAGCCACCACTAGGGCTGGCTTTGTAAACTCGGTAGCTGAAATGAATATGCCTCTTGCCTCTGCGCGATTCATAAGGCGAACAACGTGCTCGGAAAGGTGAGGGCGTCCTAACCGCGTGCTTAGCCATTTCATTTCAACAAAATAGAGATGGCCCGCAAATTCGATAACGCCATCCACTTGTTCGACAATGCCTTCTCCGTCTTGCCCCACAAGGTGAAAGGCATCCTTTACCAGAATGTCGTATGCATCAAACAGACTATTGAGAGCGGACTCCAGCTTCTTGCCTCGTACTCGTCCCTCCATGTCCGCGCCGAAAAGACTATAGAATTCGCGCTTGGCTCCCTCGATGTCTTGTATCCGTTTCGCCCGTTGACGAGCCGCACGTTGCTTTTTGGACGAATGTGCTTGACGTTCGACGTCCCGCTCCTGTTTCATTCGCGTAAAGGCGTCCTTCTCATTGACCACACTGCGTATGGATGCGACTAATCCCTTTGCCTCAAGACGATCGTTGGGCCAGCAGGCATCGTAGTTTGTGAATTCCACTACACGTTTTAGGACCTCGCGTCGCTCGCGCAGACTCGCTTCGCCCGTGGCATTCAATCTTTCCAATACCTTGCGGGTAATCGCGTATTTGTTGATGTCTTTTGGCGAAACCGCTACAAGCTCTTGCAGATCAGCGAGCATCCTCCTAGGGACCCCCGCGCCTCGGAAAAAGAGCAGGACGTCTCGCTTCGAGCGATTTAGGCGAGGTATCGCGTCAACGAGCAGATTCAAGAGTTCTGGCGGATAGTGAAAAACAATGTCGTGGTCTTGCTGGCTCATGCTCGGTTGTACATGTGGGGTTGAAGGTCCGGAGGGAATCGCAAATGAAGGTAGTCAATCCAATGATGGCTCGCGAGAGGGTCGGTGGTGGTGGCGCCCAGTGTCGGTCATCCGAGATGCTACACTTCTCGAAGGCGGACAGCGTGCTCAATCCCACTGATGACTTCCGATGGACTCGGTGCGGCCCGTCAAGCGGGTCGCAGCGGCAGCGACGGTGCCAGACGGGGCAATGCCCCCGTTTCGGCTCCTGAAGTGCGGACAGCGAAGCACTACTGGTGCAGCCGAACGGCGGCGGTAACGAGGTTTGCAACCTCTTCCTGTATGGGAATAGGAAAGGGCACGCCTGACGTGCGGACCGGGAATGTGGCGAGACTGTGGCCGAAGGGGAGCAATCGTGCCCAGGGCATCAGGGCGTCGTAGTTCGGCATCGATCGGGTCAATCGATGCTGCGTGAGTGCTGACCATCTCGTGGAGGCTTCAGGCATGGCTTCTAGCGTGTCTGCGTTTTGTACCTTCGGTTCGAGCGGGACCCGCTGCTCGACCGCGATGCATGGAACATCGGACGCACGGCCTCCAAAGCGATTTTGCCGATTGTCACGTGCGCTGCCGTCGCGTTCCTCCTCGTCTCGCGGGAACGTAGCCTCGCGAGTAGGCCAGGGCCGTGTGGCACGGTGAACCTCCCCCCGATGCCGGTTCCAGATCGTTGCAGGTCGGCGCGGCCAACGCGATCGGGACTGCCGTGGTCGCCCTCTTCTCCTAACTCACTCCACCAGCAGTGTTGTGGTGCTGCCGACGGGAGAAGCCGTGGAATGGAAACCCGAGTTCACATGAAGTACACCGAAGTTGACATTCCGCGTGCTCGAACGGGATCAGCCATCTGCTTTACCCCTCTCACGACTCGCTCCGGTCAAGCGACCAGAGCTGGACAGACTCGATCCCGAGTTCGTCGGCCATCGACCCAAGAATGTAGTCCTCTCCGATCTCGAAGATCTCCAGTCCGGCCGGAGTTTCCACCTGACCGCGCATGCGCCCGCCGGGATCGAACACGGTCCACAACGCAGTCGGTCCATCGGTGCCGCCGGGCAACGGGTATTCCTCCACCCAGAGATGATCGAGGCGGTCGGCCAGAATGTGCCTGAAGGCGGGGAACGACTCCACGCGCGGCATGCCCTGCAGGTCGGCCAGCGCCGACGCCCGCTCCTGTTCGGAGGCGTCCGCGTACAGCCGCGCGAGGTGCTCGTCGACATCGGCCGTGGTCGGACTCCGCAATTCATGGTCGCGTCGCACGATCATCGCCAGCGCGCCATCGGCGTCGTATGCCCGCAGCTCGTAGCGAATGTTCGGGGTGATCACGACCAGGTTCCCCCACACAGCCGTCCGGGTTGAGCGGGCGAACGGCTGGGGGTAGACGGCCAGCCCCCGCTCGTCCGATACGACATACCACTCCTCGCCCGGGCTTGTCCCGAGGGCCTTGTGCAGCCCGCCGTCGGGCCGCGCGATGCCGTATGCGATCTCCCGACGGGCCACACCGGTCCCAACGACAGCGGACGCCAGAGTGGAACCGTTTCCGAGAAACATCCTGCCGTCCCGAAGCACCCCGCGCAGACGATAATAGGGGGACTCCAGCACGAAGGTTCGTCCGTGCTCGCCGCTACTGCCGAACACCGAGACTCGCCTTGCGAACGTATCCGACGCCACGATCGAGTCTCCTTGCCAGGGCCCGACGGTCGACGGTGCCGCGTTGCCGAACTCGCCCGGACCCTCACCCCTGCCACCCCATGACTCACGATGGGCACCGGATGCATCGAACACTCGCAGCTCACCGGAACCGGCGTCGGCGACCACGATGGCACCGTCCGCGAGTCTCGTGGCGTCGGTCACGTTGAACAGATCGTGCCCGGGGTCGTCCGCAGCACCACCGATGAAGAGTGACGGGACCGAACCGATCTCCCACCCGAGCCGCATGTCCGGTTGGGGACGTCGGTTCTCGACGATCGTCACACCCGCGCTGTCGCGCACTACGAAGTCGGGCCCGGAGCGAGCGGAGCGGTCGCAGCTGGCGGTCAGTACGACTGCTGCGAACAGAATCGGGAAGGCGAGGATTCTCATGCAGGTGCCGGGCAAGGTTCGAGAATAGTACGGTCGACATGACATTGGACCCCGCGCCTCGCGGCAAGGTCGCGCGTGGGGCGGGGGGCCGCGTGGCACGGTCACCTTCCCCTCGTGCTGGTTTCCGAATCGTTGCAGGTCGGCGTGGCCAACTTGGCCGGGAGTGCCGTGGTCGACCTCATTCTCCTACTCCCTCCACCCAGCAGAGTCGGGACGCGGCCGACGGTGGAAGCCGCAGAATGGAAACTCTAGTTCACATGAAGTACACCGAAGTTGACACTCCGCGTGCTCGAACGAGGTCAGCCTCTGTTGTTCCGGAGTCTGGACAACGCGATCGTGGGCGGGGGGTTCTTCGAGCACTGTTAGGACCTGCTGACCAACTCGCTCGTTCTGAGCGCAGCCGAGAGCCCGCGCCGCGTTGCTCCTGCGTCAGACATCGGTCAGCGTGAGCGGCCGGGGCGACCGCCCATCGATGTCCGCAAAACCGTAGTGTTCGGCGAGCGCGGCCGCCACGAGCACCTGTCCAGTCCACCGGCAAACGCCCTGATCGCCAGCCAGCGCGGCCACGGCTCGGCCTATGAACTCGGGGCTCTCCGAGTTGCTGAGGTCGAAGACCCCGGCCGCAAGCACTGCTTCCGTCCGCACGAGGCCCGGGTATAGGGATACGACGGCAACATCACGGTCGCGCAGCTCGACCGCCATGTCGGCAGTGAGCTTGTCGGTGGCGGCCTTCGAGACGCCGTAGATCACGTTACCGTGGTACTTCTGCGCTGCCCACTGCGAGACGTTCACGATGAGACCGCGCCGACACGGCACCATCAGCCGTGCGGCATGCTGGCTGGCAACGAATGCGGCCCGCACGCCGACATCCATCATCGCCGCCCAACGCCATGGCGGCTGGGCCCAGAACGGCGCCGACCAGGTGAACCGGCCGTCCTCGAGCATGTTCTCGTAACCGCCCCAAGCGTTGTTGACGAGTACGTCGAGCCGTCCCTGCTCGGTCACAATCCGTTCGAACAGGCGGTCGACGCTCTGGTCATCGGAATGATCACAGGCTACGCGGACGATCGCGTCGTCGAGGTCGGCGGTTTCGATGGATCTGCCGCTTGCGTAAACGGTCGCACCCGCGCGGTACAGACCTTGCGCGATGCCGCGCCCCACGCCGCGGCTTGCCCCTGTCACGAGCGCGCAGGCTCCGCTCAGAGTTGGTCTGGCGGGGATCGGGTCGGACAAGCTGGCTCCTTGTCGCAGCGGCGTCACTCTCTCAGTGCCTGGACGAAAGGACGAACTGATTGCCGTCGGGATCGCTGAATGTCGCGAACGTGCCCCACGGTTGCTCCTCTGGCTCGGCGATGAACTTCACACCTCGCTCTGCCAATTCGCGAAAAGTGGCCCGCACGTCGTCGCTCGCAAAGACCACATTCGACGGCGTCCCGACGCGATCTTCCTGACCCGGAGGGGTGTAGAGCACTACGCGGGTCTCCGCTCCGGGGATGCGTAGCTCGATCCAGCGCTGCTCACCGAGTGGCTGATCTGTCGCAACGCGGAACCCCAGCTTGCTCGTGTAGAAGTCGAGTGCGGCGTCCTGGTCCTGGACGGGGATTGAAGTGAACTTGACTCGTCGGATCATTGCGGCCCTCCATGGCTTGAGAAGTCCTCACGGGTGGCCGTAGTCAAAGCCGGCCGGTCGGGCATGGTCAAGGCGTGAATGGGGTGCTAGTGCAACGGTTGCCACATGCCGCACGCACGCCCAGCTTCGATCGATGGAAATCGACCCCTATGTCATCGATGTTCTTCTGCCCGATTTGGTCGGGCACGATCGGCACCCCAGTGCTTATCTGACCTACCTCTATCTGTACCGGCAGACGGCCGATGAAGCGGCTGAGCTGAGCCTGACGCAGATCGCGGAGGGGACGGGCCTGTCCAGGCGGGCGGTCCAGGCCGCGTTGGCTCGGCTGGAGGGCCGCGGGCTCGTCGACATCGAACGGGACAGCATCACTTCGGTCGGCCGCTACACTGTGAACCGGCCCTGGCGGAGCTTGCGCTGAAAGCGGGCGGTCGGCGCGGTGTCGTGACCTCCGCCGTTGCGGCGGGGTTCGCCGTGGAACGGGCACCGGAACGGACTTCACATCTCCGCAGACCGGTGTACCGCCCCCTCCGGCCCGAAACGACGTGCATAGTGGGCGAACCGCTGGTCGTGGCGCTCCCATGTGAAAGGCTCGACCGGTCTCCCGCCAAGCAGTGCCTCCAGCGATGCGAAGCAGTGATCCCAGCCCGCGGCGTCCCGCGCCGCCCGTCCCTTGTCGTCGAAGGTGTGAGTGAACGTGAGCAGCGTGCCCCCGGGGCGTTCCTCGAGTTCCCATCGGAGCACGTCTGCGTCCCACCGGTATTCGAGCACGTTGGGTGCATCGTACACCAGCATCTCACCTGTCATCACCAATCCTTCGTCGTCCGAGTCAGAGGGTGTCTGACCAGGCTCGGGCGGAAACACGAAACGGAGGGCCGCACCCACCTCGCGGTCTCCCATCATGCGAGCCGGAAACCACGCGGACAGTTCACCCTCCGATGTGATCGCGCTCCACACGCGCTCGCGCGAGTGCCCGAGGTATCGCTTGAATCGCAAGACGTGTCTGCCCCCTTGCTCTCCAAGGGTTCCGCTGGCTTCGTTCTCGTTCATTGGTCGTCTCCAATCTGTTCGAGGTGCGCCTCGAGGGCGTCGAGGTGGCCTTCCCAGGATCGGCGGTAGCCCTCCAGCCACGCGGCCATCTCCTGAAAGGGCTGTCGGCGGAGCTCGTAGAGCCGCCGCTGAGCAACCGCCGTGGACTCGACCAACCCGGCCTCCCGCAGCACGCGGAGGTGCTTTGAGACCTGCGGCTGGCTGAGCACGAGGAGCTTCTCGATCTCGCCGACGTACCGCGGGCTCGCCTGCAGTAGCTCGACGATTCGGAGTCGAGTCGGCTCGGCGAGAGCGGTAAGGGTTGTGAGCATGAAGCGAATATACGTGGATGCGTATATACGGTGCAAGGCATGTAATGCTCCTTTCGCCCTTTCCGAAGCGGAGAGACGCCGGTCGTCCAGGTACCAAACGCGACTACCGTGGGCGTCGTTCGTCGACGCTACAGCCTGGCGCCCGCGCTGGGCGGCAAGCTCCTCAGGAACGCGCGCGCCGGCGCCTGGTGAGGAAGCGTCCGGCGCCACGGCAGAGCCGACAAGGTTCGACCCCGGGTCTGCTCTTCGATGTCCTGCCCGGCGGCCGGGGTGGGGTGAGCGGGAGACGAGGGTGCCTCGCGCGCGGGGCCAACGCCGCGTGGCACGGTCAACCTCCCTCTTGCCGGGTTCCGACCGTTGCCGGTCGGCGCGGCCGGGCCGGCCGGGGCTGACGTGGTCGCGCTCTTCTCCTACCTGCCTCCACCGGCGGAAGGCGACGCGATCGTGGACGGGGGGTTCATCGGGCTCGGCGGGCTAGGGCAACAGGCCGCGTTCGGCCCAATGCACTCCTGCGGCCGCTGCCAGGACGCGCTCCAGGTAGTCGTCCGGATCCGGGGGGAACGAGTGTTCCGACAGGGGCCAGGCGCCATCCTCCGGGCTCGACCGCCACCGCATCGCCCGATGCGTCCATGGAACGGGCGATTGCGCGGATCCATCCGTTGATCAGGGGACTCTCGGCCGTGGTGTGGAGCCTGTTCGGTGCAGGCGGATGCCCGAGCAGCAGCCAGGCCCAGGCAACGCATCGCGAGAACCCGACCAGCCAGGAAGCTTCCTCCCCGAAGGACAGCACGTCGGGGAACAGACGCAGGATCAGCCACCGTCCGGTCGGCACATGGAGAGGGCCGCGCGTGTCCCACGACGGCGGAGGCGGCCACTGGTCGTGAGCGGGGGGACCCTCGAGCCAGCCCGCTTCCCATGCGAGGAGCCCCCTCCTGCCATCGCCTACCGCGAAGGACGCCACCGGAAACCACTTCGTGCCCACGAGCGTGTGGACCAGCACGAAAAGGGCGCCGTCCGACTCGGTGGCCGACCAGGCCCAGGAGCCTCGGTCGGTTCGCGGTCCGGGCACCGTGCCGGAGAGCCGTACCGCCATGTCCGTTTCAAACGCCCGCAGGAGCTGGGCCTGAAGCTCGTCCTCCATCCGCTGCGGGACGGCCGAATGGCGCGAGACCCCGCACAGTCCGTTGTTCGCGGTGACGCAGAGCAGCTCGGCGTCCGCGTTCGCGTCGAACGGGAGGGCGGGATCGTTCGGGGAGGCGGCGGACAGCCGTTGGGCGGGCGGACGCCGATCGAGCGGGCGGCGGTTGTCGAGCGGACGCCGGTTGTCGAGTCGCGTCACGGGTTCCATGCTGGCGCTCCCGTGGGCGCGCGTTTCCATCGCGATCGCGAGCTCCCCCAGCTCGATGTCAACGTTGCGGGATGTGGCCACAGACAGTTCCGGCGTTCGGGTGAAGTCGTTCTGGACGCTAAGGTGGCGGGAAGGGTCGCGGTAGGTGGGGTGGGGGGGCGATCCTGCGCGAACCGCTCGGGGTCGGTTACCTTGGGAGAGACTTGGGGGAGAATCGGTTGGAGGGGAGGGTCGCCAATGGATTGGAGTCGCTCGGACATCGTGACGGCCGCGTTCGCTGCGGGCGGACGGGGTGCTGTGTTCGATCCCATTCGTACGCAGAAGCTCCTGTTCCTTGTGGACCGGGAGGTGTCCGAACGTATCGGGGGTCCTTATTTCGATTTCCAGCCGTATCACTACGGACCGTTCGACGCCACCGTCTACCGAGTGCTCGACGAGTTGGAGGTAGCCGAGGAGGTTCAAATCGATGGCTCAGGTCGCTGTCCTCGCTATGTGCTGACCGAGTCGGGCTATAAGCGTGGCATCGCGGTGCTCGATGGTCTCCCGGAGGCTGTCGCCAAGTACCTGAGGGATGCGGCGCGGTGGGTACGATTGACCCCCTACCGGCGGATACTGTCGGCCATCTATAGCCGATACCCCGATACAGCGGTCAACAGCGTCGTCGACCAGCCGCGGTCGAGGCCTCGTCCCGGACATCAGCGCCCGTTCCTTCGTGGCATGACCCGGGCGTTCGACTTCACGGGCACCAGGCACCGCACTCCGGCCTCCCCGCGGCCCGCCGCATCCGACGCGGACGCCATTCGCGACGCTTGGCGCGCGGTCGGCCAGGAGTTGGAAGAGGCGATGACGAGATTCGGTGACTCGGAGCGCTTGTGGTGAGCGGGCGCCCAAAGCAAGCTGTGGCCTGTCGTACTGCCGTCCCGTTGCGAATCAGCTCTCCGATCTTGGCGTGGCCAAGTCGGTCGGGACTGCCGCCTTTCGTGGTCCAGGTACCGAACGCGACTACCCTCGAGGCCATGAAGGAGCTGGACGAAGGAAAGGGTAAGCGTTTCGATACGGCCGAGGAGCTGTTCCGCGACCTCGACATGTGACGTTGCGGATGAGGTCGGGGCCGCATGGCACGGTCAACCTCTCCCCGTGCCGGTTTCCGAATAGTCGCAGGTCGGCGTGTCCGAGTCGGCCGGGACTGGCGTGGTCGCCCTCTTCTCCTATTTCCTCAACCAGCAGAGTCGTGGTGCTGACGACGGGGACAGGTTTTCCAGCGCTCCTGCTCGATCAATTCAGGGTGATCGGCATGGAATGGAATCGGTGATCGGCATGGGCCGGAATCCGCAGTGACAGGCCAAATCACCGAGGGCCTGGCATACTGTCCTCCCGAGATCGAAGCCAAATTCAGCCAGTGGTCCCCCTACTCAACCAGCGGAGTCGTAGTGCCGACGAAGGAAGAAGCCACGGAATGTAAAGTCCAGTTCACTTAATGTACACTGGAGTTGACAGTTTGCCGCCCGAGCGGGCGACTACGCCCCGATTCCGGTGATCCTCGCTAGTCTGCGGTCGGTGGAGCAAGATTGATCGTCAGCGCCTGAATCTCGTCGATCGGCATGTCGGCGTTCACAATCAGGTTCATCAACTCTTCCTGGCGCGGCTGACCGAACACGAGGCGGTACGCGGCCAACTGGCGCTTCAGGAGCTTCAGTGCGGCAACCTCGCTCGTGTAGGGAAGTAACGGCACGCGACGCTCCACCCGGCAGGGTCCTTCGGCGATCCAGTGCGGGACCAGGTCCGACTGATGGGCGGCGCGGGCGGCTTGCACGGCATCTTCGAAGATGAGAGACCACAGATCGTGCCCCGGCGACCAGCGCGCCAAAGCCCTCTCCGAATGCGCTGCGGCCACGTTCCTTCTGACCGCGTGGCCCTTGTACCGATGCACGCGTCCCTCGCGCTGTTCGAGGTCTACAGGGTTGCCGGGCAGATTCCAGTGAATCAGCCGGTGGCACCAGGGATGAAAGTCGAGCCCTTCCTGTCCGATTGAGGTCGAGGTGAGTACGAAGGGACGAAACGGACTGTTGAACGCGGTCCTCACAGCGTCCTGGCTGATGTGACCAGCGCCGTCCTCGCCGCGCAGGTGGCCGAAGCGCAGCGCGAAGACGGTGCGGACTCGGAAGTCGCTCGGGTCGTCGACGGCGGAATCCGTGCCCGAGAGCGAGAAGAGTCGGGCGTGAACGCGCGCTCGGACGGGACTGATCCCCTGTACGAGCTGGCGGGCGCAGCGTGTAGTCGTCTCGTCCGGGTCGGCGTCGGGCACCCAGGAGTGCTGGTCCCACAGCAGGTGCAGCTGTTCGTCGAGCACGGCCTGAAGGTTGCCTTGGCGGCAGTATTCGAGCACGAGCCGCCAGTAGGCGACATCGTCGCCCGCCACGTCATGCTGAGTGGCCGAATGGCGAAGCATGGAAATCACCGCCGGGCGGTTGAACAGGCTCCAGAAGGCTTCGGCGACGGCGACGGCGAGCCGCCGCCGGGTTATTTCGGTCAACCGACCGGAAAACGCCGGAAGCGCGCGCGTTGCGAGCACGGCGGGCGACCCGAGCGCGACCTCGGTGACGAGCTCGGCGAGGTGAGGAGGACGTCGCCCCAAGCGATCCGTATCCAGTTCCAGCAGGTCGTCCAGGTAAGAGTCGAAGACATCCGGATTGGGCTTGCCGAGATGGCGCTCCGAGTCCCACAGACCAGTCAGCGCACCCCGTCGCCACTGCTCCAGGAATCCCCGCAGACCTGGATCCAGCAGGAGCGGTACCGCCCACTCCCATCGGTCATCGATCGGGCCATGGGGAGGATCGGGCAAGCCCGACAACAGTGCCGTCACCCGTTCGCGGACCCACCGGCGGCGATCGGCGCCCAACGGAGCGCGCAGGGGATGTGCGTCGTCGGCCAGAGGCAGACACGGTAGCAACAGCAGCAGTAGCCGGTGGCGCGACCGGCGGCCGTCGGCAGGCTGCGTGAAGCGAAGCAGGGGCCTCTGCTGGGCATCGGGGTTCTCATACCGGCGAATGCGTCCTCCCGCCATCCGCCGTTCCGCCTCGTAGCTGAGTACGCCGCTGACCACGTCGGGCACGACATTCCACGCGGAGAACATCAGTGATTTGGTCGCCCCGGTCGCGTTGGCGTAGGCACCCTCCAATGGCCAGTACGGAATCGTGGGGGGCAGCCACAGGAGCCGCCACAAGCCGTCGCGGTCCAAATGGGACGCGGCCATCTCACGCAGCTTGCCATTGGCCGGGTCGATCGCCAACCAGTTCCGTAGAGCTTCTTCGTCCAGAAACGACTCGCCATGCCGCCGAAGCACCGCTCGCACCTTTTCCGGCGCGTGCGCGATCGTGCTGTCGAGGCGCTCGTTGACCTTGTAGCCGCGCATGAAGTGGGCCAGGTACGGAGCGGCTTTCCAAAATGGCATCGGGTCGCGGTCGCCCACCGCCTGGAATAGGGCGTCGGCCGCGAGGTACTGGCGCACGTCCGAAGCGCGAACCGAAATGGGAACATCGGGTGCGGCAACCATCGCATCCCGGTCACCGCTGGCCGCAACGCGCTCGGTGCGCGCCATGACCGCCCGGAGCAGTTTTTCCACGTTCGACTTCGCATCTCGGGCAGCCCGCAAGGCGTCCTGGTCCGCGGACGCAGCACCGTGCGAAGCGACTCGCTTGAGCGAACGCGCAAATCGCCCGAGGCCCTCACTCAGTGTGTCGATCCGCTCCGTTCGATCGCCGAACAGGAACGTCGTGGTGGCCAGGAAGTCCTTGTAATGGTCCTCGTGGTCGATCTCGGCGTCGGACGTGTAGAGTTTGTACGGTGTGGCTGAAAGCAGCAGGGTACGCACAGGGCGCCCGTCATGAGCCGTGAACCGGAACAAATCCTGTGCGAGACGGGCCGCCTCGCTCTGGCGGTCGGGATTGGTCTCCAGCAGAGGCTTGAAGCGCTGGAACTCATCCAGGATGATCAGGTCAGGCTCGAGTAGCTCCAGACAGATGCCTGCAAGAAGCCGCCGCAGCCGGCCGATCAGTTCGTTGCGGGTCCGTCGGGCCTCGCTCGGCCATGCGCTTCGGTAGCGGAAGAACCAGCGATCCAGCGCGTCGTGAAGGTCTTGCCGCAGTGCCTCGTCTGCTTGGAGGGCTTCGACGAAACGGGCCCGGATCCCCGGTTCGATGGGCAGATGGCGGTGCTTGAGGCCCTGGCGCCACTTACCCCTGTCCTTCACCCCAGCCTGCAACAGATTGGCGAGTGGTATCCAGCGCTGGACCACCGGGTGCAGCAGACGAAAGAGCACCTCGCGCTCACATCGCTGACCACTCTGATGTCCGAGCTTGAACGATGTGCCGGGCGTGAAGCTGATGAAGTTGAGCTTCCTTTCGAGCACGCCGGCGGCACCGTGCCGAGGCGCAAGTTCAGTCGCGAGCATCGTGAGTCTGGTCGCGCTGGCGTACGATCCTTCGTCGCCGTCGCCAATCGTCAGCTTCGGAAGGTTGGCCCGAGCGATGCTGGCGTTGCTGCAGATGTACACGACATCGATCCGGTCGACATCCTCCCAAAGGTGATCAATGGTCCGCGCGATGATTCCTCGGGCAACCAGGGTTTTCCCCAGTCCCACTTCGTCGGCGACCAGAAAGCGCGAGCTGCTGTCGCCTGCCAGAAAGAGGCGTTGGAAGGCATGATCGACCGTCCGACGCTGGAACGGCTTGAGCGGCCTCATGATGCGCTCGACGGATGGCCGCCTCATTGTCCTGCTCGCTCCCGGATGGCCGACTCGACCGCTTCCCACACGCTCAGGAAATCGTCAGGAATCACCGCGCGCCCCTTCTCGGTCTTGCAGAGGTCGGCGATCAAGCGGCGCACGGGAACCAAGCGCTCTGGAGCCCTTGATGCTGTACGCACGAGATCCTCCAGCAGGGTCTCGGAGTCGAGGCTCGGCCCTTGGTCGTCGCCATTGGCTCCGCTTCCTCCTGCACCGTTCCAACCGGTCAGGGCGTCAAGATCCCCGAGCAGCGCCCGCAGAAAGCGGAGAAAGCGTCCGGGATCGCTGATCAAGGCCACCAGAGCGTGGTGCATGCGACCCTGCGGCATGCCCCGAGCAGGCAGCCTGAGAGTGAGGCGCATCTCGTCCACGCCACGGACCGGAACCGACAGCCGAAAGGCGACGAAGCGGGTCAGGTGTTGGATCGGAAGGGGCAACGCCGGTGCCGGGCGCAGTGGGCGAGCCGTCTCCTCGCTCACCGAGATGGGCCACGCCACCACATCAACTGGGGCAAGCGCGGACAGGGTTTCGGAACCCAGTCCGCCGCAGTCCAGGGCCCATGTCCATTCCTCGCCAGACCCGGAACACACCACCTCCAAGTCGGCTTCCAGCAGCGCGTCCCGGGCGTCGGTCAATTGCTTGCGGGCCTCGGTTACCTTCGGGTCGACTTCTGGAGTCTCCATCCGCTGGTACGAAGTGCAGAGCTGGTCGAACCCGGACTCCAGGAATCGATCGATTCCGAAGCCGCTCTTCCCGCGCGACCGTCCCTTGCGCGCGCTGATCTCGGCGAGCGCTTCAACGTTGCGTCCAAGGAGAGCGGCCGCAGTGAGGTTGGCCGAGCCCACGTACCAGGTGACATTCCAGCCGTGCTCCACGGCGAGGAGCTTGGCATGCAGGCCGGATGGGCGTACAGCGGTATCCGCCGCTTCTTCATCAAGCGCGAGGTCCGACAGTGTGCGCACATCGTTCCAAGCGGACAGGGCGTCGTCGGGCAGCTTGTCCAGTTCGCTCTGCAAGCTCACCAGGCGCGCCTCGCCCCAAATCGGGCCGCGGACCGCCTCCAGACCGGTGCGGTTGACGAAGGGAGCGATGGCCAAGGTGCGTCGTCCATCGGATATCGGGCGCCACGGCGCGTGGGCTCCGTGCAAGCCCATGACGTGGAATCTGATTGGATCCTCGAAGAATCCGGGAGGAGCCGGGAATCGGGCTCGGCCAACCTGATCGGCCAATGTCTTTGCGCGGGCGACCGAGTCCGTCGGGACCGATGTCGTGGCCAGGTCGGGCAGCGCACGGATCAGGTCGGCCAGCGGCTGGCTCGGTTCGGACAGACCCTCCGGATCCGGGTGTGCTTCGCTCGCCAGTGCAACGTCCCAGGACCGATCGAAGGTCAGGTTTCTGGTCAGGACCGCGACGCGCAGGAGCGGTCGGTCGTCTGCCCCTTCCTGCCGTCCTTCTGCCCGACCCGCCGCCGTGGCGCTCCCGGCCTCTCTTGGCGTGAACCGCGCCACCCACACTTTGGGGTGGAAGACGCCGCCGCCCGGAGCTCGAACGGGGTGCACGCTCGCTTCGAGCATCGAATACAGCTCGCGGGGCGCGCGTGGGATGGCGATACCCGATCGGTCCACGAAAAGCTGAATCCGCTCACCAGCCCTCCGAAGCGCTTCAAGCAGGAGCAGCGGATCGGCGAGCAACTCCTCAAGGCCGCCTTCAGTCTCCGACACTACGCTGAGCGGCAAGGCGAGTAGCGCTTCCAGGTCCAGCGTGTAGGTCGTGAGGACAGCCAGGTCGAGCGTGTAGCCGCTGGGCGGGCGAAGCAGATCGAAGGCGATGGTCCGCGAGTCAGGCGAGAGCATCACGCCGTCAGTCCGCGGTGCAGGTCGTCGAGTAGAGCGCAGACGGGGCGCCAGCGGAATTGCATCCGTCCCACACCCGCGGCGCCGTTCCAGTCCAGAAGTCTGGCCATGTTGTCGAACCTTGACCGGGGCCCCTTGAGCTGCCGCTCCCGGGCCTTGACCAAGCTGCGTAGCTGACGATCGTCGGCGACTCTTCCAGACCCACCAGGCATGGCGCCAACGATTTCACCGATGCGTGCGGACCAGGACTCCACAAAGCGTCGCTGCAGCGCTGGGACGCGCACGCCGTGTTGGGCCGCGAAAACCCAAAGTTTGCCCGGGTTGAAGCCTTCCGTCTCGGCCTCGCGTTCCGTCCATTTGGAGATTCGCCCTTGGTAGGAATCAATCCGGGCCTCGTCTTTGTCGCTTCCGTGTATGGCGTGCCGCTTTTCGGCTAGCAGGAGATTGTAGAGCAGGGGGGCTCCCTTCACATGCAGGGAGAACCGGCGCGCAAGCTCGACGACCCCGCGGACCTCCGGCCCCGCATTCCGGGCGGTGGGTTGAGCCCACGGCGGGCCTTCGACCACCTTGCCGACCGCGCCGGCGAGATGTGCCAGTAACGTGCCTGCGCAGCGCTCTTCGATCCTTCCCTGAACGAACTCTGCCTCTTCGTGCGTGAGGGCGAACGAGATCCCTGTCGGGAAGTCGTCTGGTGGCTTGGGCAGCCGGGGATGCCAGTTCGGACGGCGCAGGTCCATGACTCCCGGGTCATCGGCGGCGATCACAGCGCTCAGACCCTGGCCCGCCAGCCTGCCGAAGTTGCTGTGGTACCATCCTTGACTTCGGTCGTGCTGAAACAGACCCCAGCGTACAAGTGCGTACCAGTACACCGAGCTGGGTAGCCGCGCCAGCGATGCTCCGGCACGGGCGCCAATGATGCCGTCCTCGTTGTTGCCACGGAGGGGCTGGATGAGGGCGGTCTCGGCCCTGCGCCCCGCGGTCGCGGCATCGGCGCTGCTGGTCCTGGCTGATTCGAGTCGCTTGTAGATCCACGGAACGAACAGGACGTATCGCAGTCGGGTTTGAAGGGTCGACGTCCCCGGGAACAGAGCATTGGAGAAGCCGTCGCGCAGCGTCGCCAAGCCCATCTCGTCGATCGTTTCCGGCTCGTTGAACAAGTCCAGGACGCGCCGCATCCTGCTGCGATCTCCCGAGGTCAGGTCAAGCCAGGTCAGTGTCCCTTCCAAGTCACCCCCTCTTCCCTCCGCGTGTCACGAATACGTTGCACATTGTCATGTTCGCTTCACGTAGTGGAGTAGCCCGCTTTGGCGGACAGATCTTGGTGGGGGAGCGCGAGACGGAGACCAAGATGCGGGCGTGTTGGCGAAGCCAGCAAGCCGGGGAGCACGGAGTGCGGACCCTCGGCCGACCAGCTGGCTTGATCTTCCGGGCGGCTACGGCGATCCGGCGCCCCGTGAGGTCCCCGGATCGGGCAGGGGATCTTCCGGACCATCTTCGCCGACGTGTACGGTCGGCAGTGCGCGGCTACGCGCGAGAAGGAGTTTCCGGCGCTCAAGGCCGCTCACATCCGGCCCTTCAAGGAAGAGCCGCGTGCACTAAACGACCGACGAGGCCTCAAGCGGATGGCCCTACAGTTAGGCGAGCCCCAGTCGGTGAGGACGGGGAGCTAGGAGCTTGCGCCGCAGAAGCGCATTACGGGTGACGAAAACAGGGTAGGGCCGCTACGGGCCGGAGGGGCACAGGGAGAGGGAGGCATTGGATCCGGGAGGCTGACGGGCCGGGAGGGCCGCGCACTGCAAAAACGGGGTCCAGGAGGCCTGCGGGGACTCCGGGGGCCGCAGTTGCGGGGCGACGGTCGCCGTCTCATGCCGCCTGGAGGGTGTGCAGGCGCTTCACGTTGAGTGCCAGGCACACGAGGGTCCACTCGGCCTGGACCTTCTGCAGGCCGCGGAAGCTGAATCTTCGAAATCCCATCACCTCCTTGATCCAGCCGACAGGCGCCTCCGCCATCCACTTGCGGCGCCCGTACCGTCGTCGGCCATCTTCGGTCGCGAGCTTCGCGGCCATGCGCGCTTTCGCAGGGTACTTCTCTTCGTCAATCGCCGGGGCGGCCTTGCCCTCCCGGCCCACCGCCACATACCCGTCGATGCCCTGCTCCTCCAGCTCCAGCAGATCCGGCTCGTTGCAGTAGCCCGTGTCCGCCAGCACCTGTCCCGGCACCTCGCCGGACTCCTGCGCCACCGCGTCGACCATGGGAACCAACTGGCCCTGGTCGCTCGCGCTGTCCGTCACCGCGGTCGCCACCACCAGCTGGTTGTCCCCCTCCACCGCGATCTGCGCGTTGTAGCTCTGCTGGAACCCTTCCGAAGAAGTCTTCATGATCCGGCTCTCGGGGTCCGTGAAGTTGCTCTGCGCCTTCTCGTCCGGCTCGCCGTACTCCCGCTTGTAGGGCGTGCCGCCCTTCGGGTTGCGATCCTGTCCCGGCTTGCGGCCCCGCGCGTCGTCCTTCGCCCGCTGCTCGGCCTCGAGCCGCGCCTTCGCCTCCCGAATCGCCGCCAGCCGGTCCTCGCGCCGCTTCAGTTCGTCGGGCAACTCGTCGCCCCGAACGTCCTCCCCATAGCGGGCATCCTCCGCCGCGTCGACCGCCTCCGCCTCCGCCAGCAGCCCCGCAATCTCCGCTGCCAGCCGGCGCTCCTCCTCGCGCATCCGGCCGTAGCTCATCGCCTTGCGCTTGCTCGCGTTGGCCCGGACCTTCGTCCCGTCCACCGAGATCCTGCCCAGCCCCGCCAGACCCATCGTCCGCGCCAGGCGAACCACCTCGGCGAACACAGCCCCGAAATCATCAAGATGCCGCCGGCGGAACTCGCACAGCGTCCGGTGCTGCGGAAAGTTGCCCGCCGCCAGCATCCGAAACGCGATGTCCTCCACCAGCTTCGTCGCCAGCTTCCGCGACGAAAAGGTGCCCGTCGCGTACCCGTAGACCAGCACCTTCACCATCATCCGCGGTTCGTACGGCGAGTTGCGCCGCCCGTCCCCCTCATACGGCGCGTAGAACGCACTCAGATCCAGCGCGTCCACCAGATCGCTCACATGGTGCGCCAGGTGCCCTTCCGGCACCCACTCCCGAAGATCCTGCGGGAGCAGCTGCATCTGGTCCGGCTGGTACGGTCGGAACGTCGTTCCCATTGACCCCCCTCGGCTGGCCGCGAACCCTTCACTACGCCTTTGCTACCTCAAAGATAGCCGCTGTGGTTTTCTGCGGCGCAGACTCCTAGGTTCCCCCCGATGACCAGCCGCTGATCGCACTGGCGTACCTTACATCGATGCCACACTCACTAAAGCCCCCCCACTTGCCGCTGGATGCAACCAAATTAGCTTTCCCGCGTATCATTGGTGTAAGATCAACTGTAAAGTCAAGGAGGAGCAGTGCAGCGAAAGTGCCGGTACGAGCCGCTCTCGGCGCAGCCATTGGTGCTGGTCCTGTGTCAGGTCCGGCTTAGTCCGGTGCCTCGCATGGACCAGTACGTCCCCACAATACAGGAGATCTTCCGGAGACGGGGCTTCCCGATCGAGCGAGCTGGGAAAGTCCACCAAGTCACGTTCACGCCTGGTGGGGGTGCACCGGTCCAGGTGATGGAGCAGCAGCGGTGGGAATACCGAAACAGGAAAGAGACGTGGAGCATCCTCCTGATGCAGGACACCGTAATCTTGCAGACCACGGCGTACACCCGGTTCGAGGATTTCGCCGAGCGGCTGCGATTGGCTGTCCGCACGGTGCTCGCCGAGTCGGAACACGACCAGTTCGGCGTGATCCACAGGGTCGGTCTCCGGTACATTGACGTGGTCCGTCCGAGTGGTGGCAAGGACTTCCGCCACTACCTGCGGCCAGGCCTCCACGGCGTGCCGGACGAAGTGTTTCAGCCTGGGCAACACCTCCTTCACACCGAGAGCAGAGGCCGTACCGTGGTCGGCGAAAACACCGGTACGATGGTCGTCCGCGTCGTCCAGAACGACCAGGGGTCGTCACTACCTCCGGATCTCGCGGACGGTGCCCCGAGGTTCTCGCCAAAGACGGAGCCAGGAGAGCTGGTCACGCTGATCGACATGGACCACTTCGTAGAGGGTAACTTCGCTGCCGATCCGGATTGGGTGTTAGCCCAGGCCTATGAAATGCACGATCACATCGTCGAGACGTTTCACGATCATGTGGTCACAAAAGACGCGATTAAGGAGTGGAAATGACAGACCTAGCCAGGACCCACCGTGCCGAGACAACGCAGCGGTCAGCGTCATTGTGGGGAGGTGGTAGCGCCGTTCGCGGCACCCTCGTTTGGTATGGGGACGCCTCAGGCGGGTTTTTCCTCAATTCGTTGGACGAGTGGAACCCGCGTCTCGCGTTCCTGGTCTTTCCGAGAATCACATCTAGCTCCCGAATCGACTGCCGCAACATCGACCGCTTTGCACTGCAGCGCTCGACTCTCTCCACGCTGCCCATCGCGCGGCAGGTGCGGGAACTCCAGGCGGCGCTGTCGATTAACAAGTCCGAACTCGCCCGCGTCCTGAGAGTCTCCCGTCCTACCGTTTACGATTGGCTCGATGGTGGTGAGCCCAACGCCGATAACCGTTCGAGGATTCGGACGCTGCTGCGGTTGCTTTGGGAATCCCAGGTGTCGTCGAACAATCCGCTCTTCCCGCGCTTCGTGAGGTCTCGGCTTGAACCCGGGAATCAGGTCCTTCTCAAGCTCTTGAGCGAAGACACGATCGACGAGGCAACCGCCAACAACCTAATTCGAAGGGCGAAGGCGTTGGGCGATGAGATCGATGCACAGCGGGAGGAGCGCGAGGCCCGGCTCCGCGATGCCGGTTTCGAGGAGCCGGATGCCGAGCAGCGGAAGGCCAATCTGGCAAGGAACGTGGCGCTCCTTGCATGGCCACGCCAATAGGCCATGGCTCGCGAATTCGACCCGCGCCAGCTCGTAGACCTGGGGTGGCGGCAGGGTGCGATCCTCGGTGAGCGGCTGGCTGCGTTGGCATGGCGCCACGCACCGAGCCGGCTCAAAGGGGATCAACAAGATCACCTCGTCGTAACCAGCCACGATTGCGACATCCTCAATGTCAGCCTCGGTAAAGAGCCCTTGGTAGAGGTGCTTCGCGCTCGTGTCCCGGATGCCCCCGCCGGGCAACGAGCCTACCATTCCGCGGGTAGGAACCCCCGAGCACTCCGGTTGTCGGAAGTGACGGTGCGGGGAGATGTCATCGCCCTCGACCTCGCTGTTCACGACCGTTGGGAGATCCCCCGCGAACTGCTGTTGGAGGAGGCTCCCGCCGATCGGCTGCCCGGCAAGGAATGCCGCCTTGTGGCCGAGTGGCTTGCCAAGCGGTACATTCGAGCGGCGTTTCCGACGGTTTTTGACGCCCGTTGGCGAGGCGAATTCAAAGCGTGGTGGCAACTCTTGGAGAAGTACAACTCCTTGATTCAAGGTGTCTATCTGCGGCTGAATACGCTAGGCGAACTCACCGTCAGCGTTCCGTACAAGTGCGATTTGCTGCTGGCCGTGCCCAGTAGCAAGCGGCACCTTCCGGAGTGGTCGGCAATCGCTGAAGCGACTAAGCGAGATTTCTCGGAGTTCTGGAATCGGCTCCTGCCTGGAATCGAGTGTGTGGGAATCGAAGTTCGCACAACAGATCGGATAACCCTTGATGACCTCGAACGCTACCAGAGGTTCGACGCAGACTGGATGAGCTTCGAGGACGAGACCCCGACTACGGCGACGGAGTCGGATTTGCGAGCGTAGCCAACCGATCTACTTGCGACGCCAACGCCCTTCGAAAAACCGCATGATACGGACTAGAAGCGAGCTGATTCCAGATCGCTTCGACCCCGGACGTTGCGTATAGGGGGCGTGGACGCGGCCGAAATACCGGTCAAGTTCTACGTCGCGCCGTGCTCTGCCTCTCTGGATCCTGCTTCTCGACCACTTACGAGCCCAGTGGATTCTGTTGTTGCGAATCCAATAGTGGGACTGACACTGTTCACTCCAGTTGCCGACCGAGGGCCACAGACTCACCGAGGTACCGTCGCAGATCAGCGTCCACCCCGTGGGGTGCAGGGGTGTGTTGACCTCAACACCGCAACCGCACGCACAAAGGTGCTTGACTGCACGGTATTTGCAGCAGACATAGAGCGTGCCTGGATCGAGATCACGCGGAATCTCATCCACGAACTCCGGCGTGAACTCAAGAATCTTCATTGCGATCCACAAGAGCTAAAGGAGTTTATGAGCTTGTTGCCGTCAATGACGTACTCGCAGTTGAGCTCACGCTCTTGATCGCTGTAGAAGCCGCGGATCTTCTTCCATTTGATGACCGCAAGTGCAGCGTTCAGTGCGTTCAGTTCAGCCAGTTGAACATTCCGCTCATACTCGCCTCCAGCGTCACCACCTGCCAGGTCTATGCAGTGTTCTGCGTGGTCATGGTGTGTAGGTACCACGATAGTAGTTCGCAGAGTCCCCGCCAGCGAATCTCCCGCGCGATGCAACCCCATCCCGACGTCGATGAGAAGAGTATCGTTTGACACGCAGGTCGCAAGAATATCGGCCTTGATTGGGTGGCCGTCTATGCACAAAAACACCGTGTCGAACTCACCCAGGTCTTCAACATTGGTGCCGTCAATGAACACGTCGCTCGCGATGATGCCCTTTCGCATGCGTGAGTATCGTCGCGCATGAAAGCTCGCCTTCCGGGGTCCTCCCTCTAGGTCATCGAGCGAAAAAGGACCGGGTGCACGAAACGCATTATGTTGGAGAAAGGGATCGGCGTCAAAGAGATGAATCGCTCGAACCCACGTCCGTGCAACTAGATCAAGGACAAACGAGCCGGTCCCTCCTATGCCCACGATGGCTACGCGCTCGCTACGCAGCTTGCGGGCTAGGTCGGTCGCATTCTGGCGAGCGGAAGCTGTGTCGGCGAAGTGAAAAACGCTGTCAGACTCGTTGGCGTCGACCATAACTCTCCACTTCTGCGCTGTGGCCGTGGGATCCAAATGACGCGCCTCATTGGAGAGGATGTCAATATAGGTGGTAACCTTGTGGTGATAGTCTGCGTAGCCGCCCGACGGCTTGGCCGATAGTTGGTACGCAGGGGGTACGGAATCAGAGCCCGCATCTGGCGCCGCGTTTTCGTGTAACAACGCCACAAGCTTGTCTCCGTTCGCGCAGTGGGGAAATGCTCCAGTCCATCTAGCGACATGCGTAGTGGGCTGTACTGTGATATCACCAGCCAAGCTCAAAGCCATGACGAGGGTAGCCTCACTGACGATGCGCTGAGGCGTCACGTACGGAACGTCGTCAACCAGGAGATAGGCGTCGTCGACCACCCGCAGAGTATATCCCTCCTCGTGCAGGCGCCGGAGATCCGGGCTACGAGCGATCAGTGCGTGTGACATTGAACACGGTTCCGTCCTTAACCTTGGCTCCTTCGCCCTGGATGAGCTTACCCTCGGGTAGAGGGCCGGCGCCGTTATAGTAGTTCACAGTGTATTTGATCAGCGGCCCGCGGCCACCGTCCGGATAAGCGAGATCGACGACTTCGTCGAATGAGACCTCGTCATTGGGAACGTGGAAGTGTGTGCCATTTACGATGATGTCAAACGTCTTCTCTGGGTCAGCATTTGTCATGGAGAAATCTCCTCTTTTTGGATTAGTTAGGGTTCGTCCTGCAACGTGAGTTTCCGATGGCCCAAGAGGCCTGCAACGTCCAAGTCGTCGCTCAGATGGGGAACGTCAACCAGAGCGCCAAGTTCATTGAGCTTGGCCGATGAGATCTTCCCACGCGCGAAGGCTTCGATTGCCAGCCCCAAGAAGCGGGAACGGAATCTGGTTCGTTCCACGGCATGGTCCGGCTCTGGAAGATCCAGGACTCTCCTCAACGTCTTGGCAACGCCGGCGTTGTCTTCGTGAAGCAACCGCTGGTGGTCAATACGACTCAGAAGCTTCAAGGCCCTCAAGCGGTAGAGCATGGCAATGCAACTGACTCTGAAATGGTCGGCGAGCCGAACTACGTCGTGCATCTGGAGTTCCTGGCTCTCCGCTTCGAAGCGCCTCTCTACGCGGATTGGCGCTGCTTCGTCAAAGGTATCCGCTCGATTCCGGCTCCGGTGTCCCTTCTCCAAGCCTCGAACATAGGCACGGACCCCCTCCGCCGGCATGAGGAAAGCCGCCGCGAAAGCGTTGGCCCGAACTTCCATCAGATTGCCTCGGGCCCGGACGTGACTCAGGATCCGTGTCCTGCCTCGGTCGAGTAGCACGTGGGCGTACTCGTGGGCGAACGAAAAACGTCGTCGCAAGATGTGGTGGTCCCTGTTGGCTACGACGAGGACGCCTTTGTCATCGTCGATCAAGGTAAGTCCGGAGATCTCGTCAGGGAGAGGCACCTGCGCGGTGCTGATGCCCTGAGCCTCCAGCAGATCTGTTACGTCGGGCAATGGGGCATTCCCAAGATCGAGCCGACGGCGCTCCTCGGCAGCAGCTATGCCACCGTGCTGCACAGCATCCCACTTAGATCCTGGTACGGGCGGCGAATAGTTTGGGACCGACACCAAGCCACGTTCCAAGCCCAGTACGCTGCGGAGCGTAGCTACGTGGCGCTGCAATTGGGCGCACAATAGCAACGATTCCTTGGCAGTGGCGTCCAGGGACACGTCCGGATGGGAGCGAAAGAGCGCAGTAATGGGGGCACTCTCAGCGGAATCCTCTCGGAGGAATTCACGGATATCCCGGCCGTACAGGTGGGCCAGTCGGTGGAGCTCCAGGCCCGAGATGTTGCGGTTCCCGGATTCCATCTGGGAAACGGCCGAGCGGGGCAGGCCGAGAGCTTGCGCCGCCTCCGCCTGGGTCACGTGGCTGGCCCGCCGACTATTCCGAAGGCGTCGACCGAGTTCACGTCTGCTGATGGACATCCTGCGCTCCTCGCCGGGGGGATGAAGATGTCTCACAACGTAGGCCCGTCTGCGAGGCAGGGGCCACTGGCCCGTGCCTCGCCGGGCGACCCGCACGGAACTCATTTGCTGTAGGCCTGCATCTTTCCGTTGACGTCCAGGTAATCCGGCAAGCGCCAGACCTGAGCGACCCGTCGCCCGTAGGTGTCGTGGGCCTTCGTCTCGATCTCGACATCCCGGCCAAGAATGAGTTGAGTCAGGGCTCTCTTGGCCGCGGCGTAGCCCGGTTCGTAGAGTTCGGGGGTATCGACTCCTTGGAGCCGGACCGCGCTGGCGGACGGTCCGGTCCGGAAGGTGTCCCCATCGACCACTTCCGTCACGCGTTCCTTGGTGATTGTCGCCATTTCGTCATTTCCTTTCGATTCGCAGCGCGCCGGTCGCCCCTTCAGGGCTGGCGAGCTAGGTTCAATGCGGCCAATCGCTATCGATGCGACCGGTCGAGTTTACACAGAAGGTATGAAATCGGTCAGACAACGGCAAGGACAGCCTATTACCGTCTGATTTAGTGGGTATTTCCACCTGATAGCCCATCGACGTAAGGTGTAATGTAAAGTAACTGGGGCGGAGCCATGAGCCGGAAGGCCCTAGGGCCTTCCGGCTGTTTTTCACGCTGCGCGGTTCTGGCGCTCCTCCGAAGATCCGATTGAATCCAGTCCGCCCGGCGCCGAGCTACTTGTTTGCGCCTGGATACTCCCCCTCCCACCTCCACACCCCTGCAACCTCCGGCTGATTCCGACGCATTTCGTCCACTCGTTCCGACGGAGCCGTCCACCTGGATGTGCCGTCATTTTGGCCAGGCCGGGCCGTAGGAGCGGAGGAACTCGAGTGGATAGAGGGGGTGCTGGATGACCTGATGTAGGGGGCCGTGTCTTTCAGCCTCGCGAGAGATCCTTGAGCGAGGAGGAGCACGGTGGCCCGGAAGAGGTTGTCGGTAGCGCCAAGATTCGAGACGTACTCCGGCTGAAGTAACAGCCTTGGCCGGAGCAACCGGGAGATCGGGGCCATTCTCCAGATCTCCCGCAGCACGGTCGGCAGCTACGTCCGGCGGGCCCGGGAAGGCGGGAGTGTCCTGTCCTACCCCGCGAGCATCCGCCCCGGCACCGCCCCCAGCAAACCGCCACTTGTAGCCGCCCTTCCGTGGCCATCACTCCTTTTCCTTTCGCTGGCCGGCCTCACCGGAATCGTCCCCACGCCCTCGAACCTCCCGACAACCCGTCAGGCGAAGATACCGGTTGGTTGCCAGCTCGACCCCCTCCTGCACCCCCAAGAACGGGAACTCCCCACCCGGGTACAGGATCCACACCGATCGGGCATCCGGAATCGCGTCGCGGTAGGCGTGCATCTGGTAGATGTCCGCGCGCTTGAACGAACCGCCAGTCACACCGAAAATGTCACACTTCTGGGCATTTTAAATGTCACACTCTGGAGGCTGCCCCGCCGGGGACCCGGAGCGCGATGTCGGGAGTCAGCGGCACGGATTAGGAGCGCGTGTGTCCCCTCCGTGACCTGGAGAAGCGCTGGTACCAAGCGCACGCCCGGGTCCCATTCGAAGGTCCGCCGGCTGCGAAGGCGGTCTGGACGGGATCGCTGTCCGGCCAATCGGCCCATCCACTGAAAGCAGGCTCCACCGCCACGGCCACCACCGAGCATTGCGCAGGGCAGCACGCCCCTGCAAATTCGCTGCCGGTACGTGAATCACCTCGTGTTTGAACGACTATGCTGTCCCCGTATACGCCGACTTAGAGTCCTCATCTTCCCCGGAAAGCCGTCTTCTAGCTTCAAACTGAGCAGGCTGTCCCGTAAGGGCGCACCAACACGATGGTCGTTCACCTTGCACCGGCGACCGGTGACGAACGGCGTCGCCCTCGTCCTCTCCGGCATGGAGGGGAGCGAATGCGCCGGGGCTCGCCATTTCAGGCGATCGTCCTGGCTGTCTGTTTGTTTGCAGGCTGCTCCGAATCAGGAACTCGCAGCCCGACCGCTTCCGATCCGCCGCCACCGCTCGCCGCGGCCTTCGCTGCGGGCACGGACACCGTCCAGGTCCAGTTCACCATAGAGATCCAGACGGGTCAGACCGTCCGGTTCACTGTTGCGATCACTGGCGGTGACCCCAACGTCGACCCGGTCTGGGTGTGCACCTCGGCCGACACCACGGTGGCGTCTGCCGCCCAAACCTCCTCGGGATGCTCGGCCACGGGCATCGGCGCCGGCAGCACGAACATCGCCGCGGCGGTCACGCGAGGCACGGCGACCGCCACCGCCACCGTCGGCCTCCGGGTGACCCAGCCAACGCTCGTCGTCGCCTTCGCGCCTGCCGCGGACACCGTCGAGACAGGCCAGACCGCCCAGTTCACCATCGAGATCACTGGCGGGGATCCCAACACCGAACCGGCCTGGACGTGTGCCTCCGCCGACACCCTGATCGCGTCGGCCAACGCGACCTCGTTCGGTTGTGCCGCCGAGGGAATCGGCAGTGGGGCGACCACCATCGCCGCGACGGTTACGCAAGGCGCGGCCAGTTTCAGCGCCACCGCCAGTCTCCGGGTGGCGGGCGAGAGAGACACGTTCGCCTACTGGGACGGCAACGGGAACGGCGACCTGACCTGTACGGAAGCAAGGGGCAGGGACGAAGGATTGAGGCTTCCCGCGTACAAGGACAACCGGAACGGCACCGGGCTGATCTACACGTGGCTGCAGCGCGGGCGGTCGAGCGACGGCGACAGTGACGGGATCTCATGCGAGTCCGCTCAGAACCCCAACGGTTACGTTCCGGTCCGCGTCCCGTCCAGCACGCGCACGGGGGACAGGGCGTGTCCGGCGGGATCGCCCACATGGATGGGACTTCCGGTCTGCGAGGAGGTCGAGCGCACCGGCTATGACAGGGACGCCTTCGGCACGTCGTACTCTTCGCTGGAGGACGAGATCATCGAGAAGCTGCCCAAGTCCGGTGGACAGGTGTACACGCCGTATTCGTGCAAGCTGTTCGACATCCGGGCCGATGGTACCGCGGCCACCGACATCGACCACATCGTCGCTCTGGCCGAGGCCTACGATTCCGGACTCCCCGACTCGCAGTTCCGGGATTTCGCCGGGGATCTGGCAAACCTGACCATCGCGGATCCGGTCGTGAACCGGCAACAGAAGTCCGACTCGGACGCCGGAGGCTGGCGGCCGTCGCACAACACCGGCTGGTTTGCCGCCCAGGTCGTGGCTGTCAAGCGGAAGTACGGCTTGTCCGTGAGTCCAGCCGAGCGGGACGCACTGGCTTCGATGCTCGCTTCGGACCCAAGCCGAACTGTGACGTGCGGTTGACACAACCATCTGACTCGCCCTCGCAACTCAGGAGTCATCCGTGAAAGCATACGTCGCGGTCACCGACAAGACATGGTTCGAGCACCTGAGGGCACTCTCGCGCCGCGGACGCGTAGACGAAGTCAATTTCTGGACCCCGAAGACATGGGGCGGCCGGTTCCGCGTGCTCCAACGGGGTCAGCCTCTGTTGTTCAAGCTCAGGAGTCCCGACAACGCGATTGTGGGTGGGGGATTCTTTGAGCACTATTCGGACCTTCCGATCAGCCTTGCCTGGCAGGCGTTCGGCGAGAAGAACGGCGCCTCCAGTCTTGCGGAGATTCGGCAACGGACGGCTCGACTTCGAAGGGACCGCCCGCGCCCATGGGAGGACTACACGATCGGGTGCATCCTCCTGGCCGAGCCTTTCTTCTGGGCGGAGGAGGACTGGATCCCCCAGCCTGAGGACTGGGCTCCGTCGACGCAGCGGGAAGGGATACGACCTCCGAGCCCGGATCGGACGGAGGCTGTGGACACAGATATCTGATCGCCTGCACAGAAACGTGGTCTCGGAGCCCAGGCCGGCCGGCTGGCTCGATCTTCCGGGCGGCTACGGCGATCCGGCGCCCGTGAGGCCGCGGGTCGGCCAGGGGATCTTCCGGACTGTCGTCGCCGACGTGTACGGACGGCAGTGCGCTGTGACGCGCGAGAAGGCGTTTCCGGCACTTGAGGCGGCTCACATCCGGCCCTTCAAGGAGGAGCCGCGGCACTATGTGAGGAACGGCCTGCTGCTGCGATCCGACGTCCACAAGCTGTTCGATGCCGGCTACGTGACCGTCACGCCGGACTACCGGTTCGAGGTGAGCGACCACATCCACACGGACTTCGATGATGGGGAGCACTACTACAAACTTGATGACACGAAGCTGTGGGTTCCCAGGAACTCCGAGCATCAGCCGGCGCGAGAACACTTGGAGTGGCACAATGAGAATCGGTTCAGGGGGTGATCCGGGCGTCACCCGATTCTCCCGAAGACCTCTGCCCATGACATGGAGGCAGTTCCAATGACTCCGACCGACTTCCAGGAGGCTTTTTGGTCTCAGGTGAGACAGATTCCACCCGGCAAGGTCACGACGTATGGCCATATTGCGGAGGCGCTGGGCAAGCCAGTCGAAACGGCCTTGGCGGTCGGAACGGCACTCAAGAAGTGTCCACCCGATGTGCCCTGGTGGCGAGTCGTGCGAGCAGGCGGCCACCTCATTGGCGCTGGCGACCTTCGCTTCGCTCAAATCGTGATGCTCGAAAGCGAGGGGATTGAACTGAACCTGTCGGTGCCCGCAAAGCGGATCCTTTAGGTTCTTGGCTCCAGATCCGCGCGCCAGACCACCGAGAGCGCTCGCCAACGAACCCAGGAGCGGCAGATGACCCGGGTCATTGATCCGCCTCGGGACCAGTTTGCCGCACTCCCCACACCGCTGACAGACGGCGAGCTGCTAGTGATCGACCTCTTCGACCAGAAGCTCGCTGCCGAATGGGAAATCTACGTTCAGCCGCACCTCAACGGCCTCCGGCCCGACATCGTCCTCTTGCATCCACGCGTCGGGGTCGCCGTCTTCGAGGTCAAAGACTGGGACCTTCGGGCGATGCAGTATTACGCAAGGGACGATGGAATCGGCAACCATACGCTGTGGGCTTGTGGCCAGAACGGCAAGCACTTCTCGCGTGAAAGGGACAACCCGATCAACAGGATTCTCCTCTACAAGCGCGAACTGTTCGAACTCTACTGTCCTCGCTTGGACGGCCAAGCGGGCCTTGCGGTGATTTCCGCCGGCCTTGTCTTCACCTGCTCACCTCGTGCAGAAGCCTCACGTGTTTTCCGACCGTTCGTTCAAGCGCGCGACGGGATGCGAAAATACCCGAGGTACTACCCGATTTCGGGTTCTGACGACCTTGCATCCGGCGACATTGACGCAATCTTCCCAGAGGGGAAACGCACATCCTCAATGCTGATGAATGCCGCAATGGCAAACGATCTGCGAGATTGGCTGAGAGAGCCGTTCTTCAGCCAGGAGCAACGGCGCCCTCCCAAACTCAACCCGCAACAGGAGGTCATTGAGCGCACGCGAACCACTACGGGATACCGTCGAATCAAGGGACCGGCTGGTTCTGGCAAGAGCGTTGCGCTCGCCGCGCGGGCGGCCCGGCTTGCGGTCGAAGGGAAGCACGTACTCGTGATCTGTTTCAACATCACGCTTCTCAACTATCTGCGCGACCTGACTGTGCGCTATGCCGCACCGCGGTCAGTCATCCGCCAGCAGGTCGATTTCCTCAGTTTTCACCGTTGGTGCAAGCGGATCTGCCTGGATACCGGAAGCAAGAAGCTGTACGACGAGCTATGGGCTTCATCGTCGGTTGGAGTCGATCTCGACCCAGACCCTGTGCTTCGCGATGAACTGGCATCGCTAGTGATGCGACTCTATCGCGAGGACGGCGGGGGAGGCATGCCGGCGTATGACGCGATCCTTGTCGACGAAGGCCAGGACTTCCACGTTTCCTGGTGGCAAACGCTTCGATGCGCTCTGAAGCCCGGCGGCGAGATGGTTCTGGTGGCCGATAAGACACAGGATGTCTACGGAACCGCTTCTGCGTGGACGGATCGGGTGATGGAGGGTGCTGGCTTTGCGGGTAGATGGCGCGAGCTGAAGACCAGCTATCGCCTACCGCCAGGGGTCGTGGCCACCGTCCGCACATTCGCCGAGCGGTTCTTGACAGGCCACGAGATCGATATTCCCGAGGTCGAGCAGGTTGAACAGATGGAGATGTTCCCAGTCGAGCTTCGTTGGCTCCATGTGCGACGCCCGTCTAATGTGCTCGACGTTTGCGATTCAGAGCTGCGCCGCATGATGATGCGCCTAAGGGGAGACACGGCGATTCCCGACATCATCTTTCTGTCAGACCAGGTGGCGTTCGGTCGTGAGTTCGTAAAACTGCAGGAGCGCAAGAATGTTCATGTGCGCCATACGTTCGCCGAGGACCAACGAGAATCGCGTGGGCAGAAGTTGGCGTTTCGCAAAGGGGACGCAAGGGTCAAGGCGACGACGCCTCACAGCTTCAAGGGATGGGAAACGCGCCACCTCATTGTGTTCGTCGGATCGGTCAAGGGGCCGAGAGATCGAGCACTGCTCTATACCGCACTCACGCGGCTGCGCCGGCACGAGCAGGGGAGCTGCCTGACCGTGGTGTCCTGCTGTGATGAACTGCGGGAGTACGGAAAGTCATGGCCAGACTATCAGGAGTTCTGATCTAACAGGCGGTGACCAGCATGGTTACGGAGCAGCCTTTTTGGCTCCCAAGCCTGACGGAGAGTGGCGGAGCCTCATCTCGCGGCGAATGTGCCCGCGCGTGGGCCAAGGCCGCGTGGCACGGTCAACCTCTCCCCTTGCGCCGGTTGCCGATCGTCGCAGGTCGGCGCGACCAACTCGGTCGGGACCGCCGTGGTCGCCCTCTTCCCTACCTACCTCCGCCAGCAGAGTCATGGCGCTACCGACGCGAGGAGTCACGGAATGTAAAGTCCAGTATACATGATGTACACTTAAGTAGACACTTGCCACCAGAGCAGGCGGACCCCGAGGACCCCGAAGACATGGGGCGGCCGGTTCCGCGTACTCGGCCCTCGCCATCGCGGATATGCCGCGACCCTAAGGCGGTCCACAAGGCTACATCAGTTCACCGGATCTGGGACACGGTGTGCGGGATCTCCGTGCCGGGCACACGAGCCTGTTATTGTGGTGGCGACCCCGAGCCAGATTCAGGAGAGCCTTCTTGACGATCGTTACGGAGAGAGCTGGTAGTGTCAACGGAACTCTCGTGGACCTGCGGGAGGTCGAGTTCAGGTATCCGAGCTTCCTGCTGGGCCCACTGGACTTGCGGATCCGTCCGGGCGCCGTGGTGGCGCTGGTGGGGCCCAACGGTGCGGGAAAGACAACGCTGCTCGGCATCTTGTCCGGCCACCGCGTAGCAACGGCGGGTACAGCATGGATCCTGGGAAAGAAGCGGGATTCGGTCGACCCGATGATCCGCGAGCAGGTGGCGATCGTTCCGACCCGGCTTCTGGGACTTGGATGGATGACGGTGCGCGAGCACTTCGATTTTCTTTCCTGCTTCTACTCTCGTTGGGACATGGCGAAAGCACTGGAACTGGCCGAAGCCCTGGATCTCAAACAGGCGTATCGCCTGCGGGAGCTCTCTCGCGGGCAGAGTCTCAAGGTCTCCCTCTGTTCGTCACTGGCTCAGGGTGCCCGGCTGCTCCTTTTTGACGAGCCCACCGCCGGTCTTGATCCGGTTGCAAGGCACGATGCGCTCAAGCTGATTCTGGCTTACACGCGGCAGTTCCCGGATGTTGCGGTGATCTTGGCGACCCACATACTCGAGGACCTGGACGAACTCCCGTTCACCGATCTTCTCGTCCTGAGGGAAGGGAAGGTCGTCGTTCCGGCGGAGGACTGCGGGCCGATGGCGGGTGGCGCGAGCATTCGCGAAACCGCGAAACGGATGTTGCTGGGAGGGGCCGGACGATGAGGTACGATGTCATTCTCAGACTGTGTCGGCTTCACATCTACAGGAACGTGAAGTCGATGTGGAAAGCCGCTCTGGTCATGGGCGGAGTGCTGGTGCTTCCGCTGGTCCTTACGGGCGAATTCAAACAGGAGCTGACCGTGGGATTGCTCGGGGGTTTCCTCATGTTACTGCCCGCACACCTGGCCCTGAACATGACCGAGGAAAAGATCGATGGTTCCCTCCGCATGCTGGCTTCCCTTCCCATCACAGGCCGGGAACACGCCGCGAGCCGCCTTGTGGCTGCCGCCGCCTTGACGATGCCGCTGGTCATCCACCTGGCGACCCTGCTCCCGCTCTTCGATCTTCTGGCCTTTCCGAGGGCGGTCGGTGTTGGCATCGGGATGGGCGTAACCGCATTGTTGGTGGGGCTGGTGGGAGTGGCGTTGCAGTACAGGTTCTCGGGTCAGAAGGTGCGATCCATGTTTTCCATGGCCGTATTCGTTGTCGTAGGATTGATTTGGTTGTCGACGTTGTTTGAAGGATGGCCGGCATGGATACTCTCGCCGGTGGGAGTCGTCACCCTCTCGCTGATCCCCTTGATTGCGACGATAGCCGGCGGCTGGTACGCGATTCGCACCATCGTCAAGCTGGCGCCCGTCTATGAACGGGACCAGGACGCCATGACTACTGGGGTAGCGGAATGATGGAGGATGGGCTCCCTCTCTCCGGAAACTGCCCCGAGTGTTACCCGAAACCAAGGCCGTATGCCATGACGCTTTGGTCTCGGGCACTGGCCTTGGCCCTGATGCCATGGTTCGCCGGTTGCTCGTCGGACGATCCTCTCCAGGTGGCTGTCATCGTTCCCATGAGTTCTTCGGCAACGCCTCTGAGCGCGCAGTACTCGGTGGCTCTCGCAGACGATCAGACGGCGTGCGTCATCGTTTCCTACGAGAGCGAAGTACGGTGTCTTGACCGAACCGGCGAGCTTGCAGGTGTCTTCGGAGGAGAAGGCGATGGCCCCGGGGAGTTTCGCTTTGCACGTGCCGTTGTGAGAGGGCCGAAGCATACTGTTGCCGTGATCGATCCGCTCGCTTCGCGAATCAGCATCTTCAGGCCAACGGGTGAAATGGTCACTGAAGTGGCGGTCCCCGAGATGTTCGAACCGATGTCGCCGATCGGCGAAACCATGATCGGCACCTACGCGCCCGATCTCCTGTCACACAACAGAGTTCTCGCGGAGGTTGAACTGGCTGGAGGAGCTGTTCTTCGGCCGCGTGAACTGCGTACCCCTTCAGACATCGGTTTGCCAGGGAACTGCGGTCTGTCATGGGGCGCAATGAGCCAGGAGGGAGTTGCGGCGTTTGGAGCGTGCAAGCAGCAACTGCTTTTCTACTTTGACAGTGGTGCTGGCGAAGTCGCGGTCGTTGAGCCTCCGACCTATACTGGCGAACTTCCCAATCAGCGTGACATCGACGAACACCGACAAGGGGCTCGCTTCCTGTATCGTGGTGGAGTCGTGCCGGATGCCGCTGTACGCGAATTCGCGGACACTCCCAAGCCCGGCCGCATAACGGGACGATCGATAATGTATGACGCGAGTGGGCGACTGTGGGTTGGCACGCGACGGGACCGGGACCGCTTTTCATACTTCGACTTGTATTTCGACACTGCGTTCATGGGTAGCGTCCGGGTACGGGACAGGCTGCTGGCCTTCGACATCCTCGACGGCACGTTGGTGACTCTGGTTGAGCGCGCGTTGGACGAACGCGACGGCGATGGCATACCGGATCATGGGATCGACTGGTACGACATAAACGGGCTGCCCTACCTGCAACATTGAGATGCCCTCCAAGCCTGGCGAGGCGTGGCGCTGCCGACCGGGAGAAGCCGCCGGATTCGACCCGCGTTGCAACCAACCCGCGCATCGCCGGTGTCATAGGACCGGAGGCGGCGGCCAGGGTGCCCATCCTGAACGCGACAACGCCCGTCACCCCGACAAGGAGAACCCCGTGAGCGGACGAATAGCTGTGCGGACCTTGGTGCGGACCTTGGTGCGGACCCTCGCGCGGACCCTCGCGCTGGCCATTGCGGCGGGCGCCTGCTCCGACGTGCCGGACGACGCCCTGGACGCCGATCGGCCCCTGACCGCGGAGTTCGTCGAGTTGTTCAGGGTGGGTGACATGGACCCGCCCGATTGGGCTCAGTTCGGGACGCCTCCGGGCCTGGGGTTCGACGGCGGCGGCAACCTGTTCGTGCTGAACCCCGATGCAGCGGTCGTCGCCGTTGTGGACCGGAGTGGCGGACTCGTCCGGACCGTGGGACGGAGAGGCGAGGGCCCCGGGGAATTCAGCGGTCCCGACGATATCTACGTCTGGAGGAACGGCAGGGTGGTCGTGGCGGACCGCGGCCGTGGCACCTATGTCGTGTTCGCTCCCGATGGCTCCTTCGACCGTCAGGTGAGCATGTCGGCGGGCCAGGTCGCGGATTATGGAATGATGGCGTTCCGGAGCGGTGCCAGGCCGGATCCCGGTGCCCTCGCGCTGGTGGCGCGCGGCACGAGCAACGTCGTTCAGGAGCAATTTCGGCGGATTGAATCGCCCAACCCGACCATCGGTCCGCGCGGCCTGGAGCGGTTGACCCTGGGACCTGCAAGCACCACCGCCGAGCCCATCGTCAGGGCGGGCGACGTGCGGGCGCCGGCGCCCGGGGAGGAAGCGTCCGGCGAGGAAGCGTCCAGCGCCACGGACGAGCCGAGAATGTTCGACCCGGGTCTGCTCTTCGACGTCCTGCCCGACGGGTCGGTGGCCTACCGCGATTCCGCAGGCTATTCGATCAAGCTCGTTGCGGGCGACGGCGCACCTATTGGCACCATCGCAAGATCCATCAGTCCCGAGCCGGTGACCGCCGAGATCGAGACGACCGTTCGGGACTCGGCCATGGCGGAATTCGAGCGCCTCTACGGCGACCCCGACAATCCGCAGGGGCCCGACCGGGCGCCGCCGGAGTTCATGGCGCAGATGGTCGCACGGATGCGCGCCGACATCGAGGGCATGCAGTTCAACCACGAGATTCCCATCGTCCTCTCCCTCAGGGCCACATGGGAGGGCGGGCTCTGGGTGCGCCGGCGCCGCGAAGCCGACCCCTGGGAAGGAGCGGTCGGCGTGATCGATGTCTGGAATCCCGCCGGACGCTACGTCGGCACCCTGCCGCCGGACGATCCCCCGATGCCCGACGCCTTCGGCCCCGATGGGCTGGCCGCCTGGGTCGAGGTGGACGAACTGGACGTGCCGACGATCGTGGTGGGGAGGTTGGGGGCTGGGGTGAGGTGACGGGGGACGAAGGTGCGTCGCGCGTGGCCAGGTATCTCCGCTCGTGAGCTTCCAGGACAAGCGTCTCGGCTCATTTGCAGACCGCGGTCAGTCGTCCACCAACCGTTTGCCCATGCTGATCGTCGCGTCCTCGACGAAGCCTATGGACCGGTAGAAGTCCACCGCCTGGGTGTTCGACCGCCTGATCTGCAGGTTGATCTTTGGGCAGCCCATGGCCGCCAGGCGCCCCTCCGCCGCATCCATCATGCGTAGGCCAAACCCCTGCCGGCGGCAGTCCGGGGCCACGGCCAGGTAGTTGATCCAGCCCCGATGCCCGTCGTAGCCGGCCATGACCGTAGCCACGACGCGACCATCGAGGGTACCAACCAGGAAGAGGTCGCGCTGCATGTGAAGCTTCCGTGCGATGTCCTTCGCAGGGTCGTTCCACGGCACCGTCAGGCCGCTATCGCGCCACAGCGCCACAACGGCGCGCTCGTCAGCCTTGTGGTAGGGTCGGATATCCAATTGTCGCCTCTGACCTCGACGTTCGCTCAACGATGTAAAGTCAAGTTCACTTTGTGTATGCTACAGTTTACATTCTGGATCGGCTGGGGCGAATACCCCAATGGGTGACCTTGGGTCGGGTGGCGGGTGACGAGATTCCCTGGGGGGAGGAAGAGCAATGAGTACGTTCGGAGGGGATGGCCGTCCTGATGGGCATGAGCGGGTCCGGCTACAGAAGATGGGAGCAGGGGACGCGTCGCGTCAGCGGCCCGGCCGAAACGCTCCTGCGCGTCATCGCGAGATCGATCGAACCGCGATCGAACGTAGCCGTCAGGCCGCGAGGCAGCTGGCCGATGTGGGGATCAAACTGGGCGGATACAAGCTGGAACCGCCGTTAGGCGGCAAACTGCTCAGGAACCCGGGGCAGTCCGCGAGATGACGACGGCTTGGTACGGGGACACCTCGGGCGCGTTCCTACTCAGGTCGTCGGACCAGTGGATCCCGCAGGTCCGGGAACTCCAGGCAGCGCTCTCGATCAACAAGTCCGAACTCGCTCGTACACTGCGGGTCTCCCTCCCCACGGTTTGCGATTGGCTCGATGGCCCCGAGCCCAGCCCCGATACCCGGTTGAGGATTCGAATACTGGTGGGATTGCTGGTGGAATGTCGTGTGTCGGCCAGGAACCCACTCTTCCCGCGCTTCGTGAGGTTTGCGGTTGAGCCTGGGTACCGGAGCCTTATCGAGCTGCTGAGTGAGGAGTTGATCGACGAGGTGGTCGCCAAGGATGTAATTCGGAGGGCGAAGGCGATGGGAGATGCGATTGATGCGCGGCGGGAGGAACGCGAGGCGCGGCTGCGGGAGGCCGGTTTCGAGGAGGTGGACGACGAGCAGCAAAAGGCCAATCTGGCCAGGAACGTGGCGCTCTTGAGGTCTCCTACTCCCTGAACCAGCAGAGCCGTGGCGCTGCCAGCGGACCAGGCCCGCATGTAAAGTGTAGTTTACCAAATGTATGGTGTAGTTTACTATTGAGATCGGCTGGGGCGAATACCCCAATGGGTTACCTTGGGTCGCGTGGCGGGTGGCGAGATTCCCGGGGGGGAGGAAGCGATGAGTACGTTCGGAGAAGACCTGATCCAGTCCCTGAACGAGGCACTGGCCCATTCGAAGGACGAGGGTCCTGCCATTGTTCACTCGCCGATAGCTGCGCGCGAGGCTCGGCCGAGACGCTCCTGCGCGTCATCGCTCACGATCCCAATGCGGTCAGGCGTGCACTGCTGGGCTGATGAAGGCAGACCAACCGGCCGTGATTCTCAGAGAGACCCCGAGGGGTGATCTCCCTGGATACGACTCACCACGGCCCTCGGAACGTCGAACTCGTCGGTGCGGCGCAGAAGTACGACGTCCCCTCTCGCGTCCAGCAGTTCTTCGTCGGCCGCCAGCTTTACCTGGAACAATGGCTTGAACCGTTCCATGTCCCACACCCGCCAGGTCACGCTATCCTGGTCGGAGAAATGGTAGTCGCGCACCCAGAGCCTCTCGTCGAAGTCGACGAATAGCCGATCGATCGGCGGTGCCAGTTCGTTCACGGGCCAGTGGTCCAAATCAAGGGGTTCCGTAGAGAAGCGGGCCATGCGCTCTGGGGTCCAGACCCTGCTCATCCTCTTCGCTCTCCTTGACGGCGCATCAGCCCTGTATTCGCGTACCATGCGCACCTGGTCGCTGGTCGGTCGAACGGCCGGCGGCATGGGAATGCGGCCAACTTCACCCCCATCCCATTCGAACACCTGGATCGTTCCCTGGTCGGTCTCGGCGATGGCGACCCGATCCGACGAGGCCGCCATCAGGGTGAAATGTCCGAAGATCACGCTGTTACTGCGCCTCGCCTCGTAGTAGTATTGCGACCCCTTGCCCTGGGCGACGACCTCGCCTTCGCCTGCGCTGTCCACCGCAAGATACTGGATCGCGTCCCATGTATGTCCCAGGTAGCTGCCGTGATTCTTGAGTTCCCTGTCACCGAAGACCATGCGGCCATCCTGATGAACGGCTACCGCCTCCGCGAGCGTGGCCCACGCCTGAAACGGGGCGGCGTGATAGCGCATGTCGCCGACGAACTCGCCGCTGTTGTCGAGGAACACTGCGCGAAGCCGGTAGACATCATTGAGCGCGATGCCCTGGGGGCTGCGCAAGGCACGTCGGATAAAGCCGAACTCGTGTGGCCCGCCGCCCTCCCGGCCAAACACCCTGGATTCCCCGGACGCCGTGTCGACGAAGTAGACTTCCGTACGTTCGACCAGAACGATTCCGGAGCCGGGAAGGAAGAACCCGGCGGCGACACGCGACAATGAATGGGCGAGCTGGGGCAGCTCCGATGAGTCGAACGTCGAAGGCCCGGGAACCAGCAGATGGTCGGTGGGGGGCTCGGCAGTGTCCGTGATGTCGCAGCTCAGGGTGACCAGGGCCAGGAATGCGGTGCGGGTTGGGCGGCGCGCGATCACAATGGGATACTCCTGAAGTGAATGAAGGTGGAACCCCGATAAGCGTTAGCACCTAGGAGTTTAGTTGTTGGCTCGGATTCCGCAAGGATCGCGCTAGGGGGCGGGCAATTTGCGCTTCGAGTACCTCGGCGTTCGCCGATTGGCGTGGCTCAAGCCGGCCCGCGGACCCCGCATGCGACCGATGCAACCTCCGCTGATCATGCGGTGACCGCGTCTCGCTAACATGGACCGACCAGCATTTCGCGTCACCGTGATCCCAGCTTGACGGTCTGTACCATACATGGTACACTTGGCCGGATGAGGTACGATTGCCGAAGCCGAAGAAGCTCCCAGCCGCGTTCTATCAGACCCCGGGCGGAAATGAGCCGGTCAGGAATCGCCAAACGCAGAGCAAAGGAGATCACATCATGACGAACAGAAAGGGCCGCATCGGCTCGTCTTTCGAGGACTATCTGGCAGCACAGGGCACGCTCGAAGAGACCAACGCAATGGCGGTCAAGCGGGTCCTGGCCTGGCAGCTGGAGCAGGCCATGGAAAGAAGGAAGATGAGCAAGAGCGCCATGGCTGCCGCGATGCGTACCAGCAGGAGCCAGTTGGACCGCATTCTCGATCCCGAAAACGACCACATCCGGCTGGACACGCTCGCTGCGGCAGCGAAAGTGGTGGGTCTCAATCTGAAGATCGAACTGGTCGGCTAGCGACAGTGGCCCACGCGGCATTCTGGTCGGCACTCCGGCGGACGGGATCTTTATTGGCAGCGCGCCTGCAGGACACGCGTGGACCGGCCTTGCGGAGGCGTTTCAGGGGCTGTTGGTCCGTCGAGGCGGCGAGATCGTGTATGAAATGAATCTGGCGGAAGGCAACTGACACGATCCGCGGCGATTCGAGCCGGATCTCGAGACTTTGACACCCCTTCCGCCCATGCAATCTTCTCCTGACACGGGGTCGAATCACTACGGCCGGGACGGGGCTTGACCGAGGACGAAAGGAAGACGGATGGATACGATTACTGTTGCCGTGGATGCGGATGTGGCGCAGGCCTACCGGACGGTTTCGGATCGCGATCGGCGGAAACTGGACCTCCTCGTCAACCTCCGGCTGCGCGAAGCAACCAGGAGCAGCCAGTCACTTCGCGAAATCATGGAGGAGATCAGCCGTGGTGCCCAGGAGCACGGTCTGACCCCGGAGATCCTGCGTTCGATTCTCGGTGATCGATGAAAGACTGACAGGCGGAGCCTCATCTCGCGGGGAAGGTGACTGGCGCGTGGGTGCGAGGCCGCGTGGCACGGTGAACCTCCCCCCGTGGCGGTTTCCCACAAGTTGCAGATCGGCGCGGCCAAGTCGGCCGGGACTGCCGTGGCCGCCCTCTTCTCCTAACCCCCTCCACCAGCAGAGTCGTGTCGCCGCCGACGGGAGAATCCCCGTGCACCGCTCAGGGGCCCTCCACCAGCTCGTAGACGGCGACGCTCTGTTCGTCGAACTCGCCCGCCTCAACCAGCAGTACCCAGCCCGGACCTGCGTCGGACAGGGTCCGGCTGGCCGGGATGGTGAGGCGGTGGAGCCATGTGCCGTCGGGACCCAGCAGGTGGAACTCGTCGGCTGCAAGGTCTCGCCAAGGGTGCGGCACAACCAACACGCTGCCATCCGGTAGCGGCAGGACCCCTTTCGACGCGTAGGCGGGAAGGCGTTCCGGCAGGCCGTCCCGAATCTCCGGCCACCTTTCTCTCTCGAAGCTCTGGCGCTCCTCGGTCGTTTCGTAACGGGCCAGTTGCGAGTCGCGGTAGCGGTTCAGGTGCTCGCGCGTGACCTCTAGGTCCGGTCCGTTCCACCGGGCGACGCGCGTGACGCGGCCGGTCCAGTCGACGTGTTCAAGTTGGTAGTCATCCGCCGATCCGTACCACACGCCCGTGGCCGTGACCGCGAAGGCCATGTCCTTCCCCCACGTCACCGGGCCGGAGATACCGCCGCCGTGGTGGTAGAGTTCCGTCCCCGGGATCCCCGAGCGCAGCGTGGCCGCGCTGCCGTCCCGCTCCCGGCTTAGCGACATTTCCCAGCGGAACTGGCCCACGGCCAGGTTCTCTTCACTGTCCGGCCAATCAGTGAAGACCAGATCGCCGTCCGGCGAGCATGCGGGTGCCCCATAAGGGCCGGGTCCGTCGGCCCCGCGGAGCGCATGTGTGTTGACCACGCTGCCGTCCGAATCGAGTTCGGTGATTCGCTTGAGTCGCCAATCGTATACCGTGACCGCTGCTCCCGGGCACCCTCGCAGCAACCAGAGCCCCCGATACTCGCCTGGTCCCTCTCCTTCGCGTCCACTGGTCCAAACGTGCCTCCCGCCCGCGTCGAACATTCGGACCTCGCGGCTCTGCTCGTCCGTAACGACGACGCTCCCGTCCTCGAGCCGGACGGCGCCGGAAATGTTGCCGAAAATGTACTCGTCGGGGCCGTCAAGCATCCCGATCCGCAACAGCGGCTCGTCGGAGAGCACAAGGTCCGCCTCCCGAGGGGAATCGCTCTCCACAATGGTCTGAGCAGCGTCCGTGATGCCGCAGTTCAGGGCGATCAGGGCCAGGAATGCGGCACGGGCCAGGCGGGGCGCGGTCATATGGGATACTCCTGAACCGAATGAAGGTGGAAACCCGATGAGCGACAACACCTAGGAACTTAGTTGTTGACTACCTGTCTCCACAAGCAGTGGGCGTTTCCCGCCCCCCGGTCTGCAATCAGTAGGACCACAGCCTCACTCCGATAATGCCCTCGCTCATCAGGAATATCGCGGTGCCCACACAGGCGATCGACACAAGGCGTGACCAGTTCCGCAACACCGGACCCGCCTGCGCGGGCACCGGGCGAACCAGGCGAATGGCCAGATACAGGCTGAGGAGGGCGAAGACGAGCGTGCCGAGGAATAGCGACAGAGCCGCAACCGAAACGCGCGACAGGTCGCTCACATCGGTGACGTTCACAACCGTCAAGGTGAGCGAGCCGTAGAGGCTGAGCGGAGCGAGGAACTGAGGCAACACCAGGCTGGATGGAATCGACGACATCTTGCCGAACGCTCGCGCAACCAACCATACGGAACCGAACAGCAGCGCGGATAGCATCAGCAGCTGCGCAAGGCCCGCGGCAAGGGGCTGAAACCAGGCTGACAACGCCGAAATCTTGCGCATATGGCCTTCAAAGCCGCTCTGCAGGTAGGTGGTTCCCTGCTCGTCGCTGACCAGAAAGAGCGTTGCCACGGGCTGTCCCTCTGTACGGAAGCTGTCTTCGCTGACAGGGATCAACTCCCTCGTCTCGCCGCCCAACAGCGGTTTTTCGTACAGGCGACCCTCTGCCGCCCACACGCGGCGCAGCCAGGCGAACCTGTATATGACGTTTGTGAGCTGGAGGCGCGGAGTCGCCGCCTGATAGTACCCGGCGACACGCTGGAGCTGGCCGTCGTCCAGGCTGACCGAAGGGCTTTCGATGGTGGCCCGTTCCGCCGTCAGAAACTTCGCGATGAGATCGGCAATGTCGTTCAGCCTGCCGCTCAGCGTGTTGATGGATACGAAATACCCGACACCGAGATCGGGCGAATATGCGGTAGTCGCGATGAAGCCGGTTATGCTGCCGCCGTGGCCGTGAAACTGATGCCCGGCCACGATGGAAGCGTGATTCCCCAGTCCATAGCCGAAGTCATGGCCGGCTCTCGCGGCCAGGGTCGTGGTCGGTCGCTCCATCCTCTCGATGGTTTCGGAGCGAAACACCTGCCGGCCGTCGTGCCGCCCCCGGTTGATCATCATGCGCAGGTAATTGCTCATGTCGAGAGACGATGAATTCAGTCCACCCGACGGCCTGACGATGATGTGGTCGTAGTTTGCCTCGGTTCCATCGGCATTGTAGCCCCTGGCCAGTTGATCCGGTTCACGGGGAAACCTGAAGGTGCTGTGGACCATTCCCAGGGGCTCGAACACGTTTTCGCCTGCGTAGGCCTCGAACTCCTGTCCGGTCACCGCCTCCAGCACCAGTGCGGCGATCGGCGGCCCGGAGTTCGCGTAAGACATGTGGGTGCCTGGCGGCCATCGACTGATTCTTGAATGTGGGTGGAAGGTGAGTCCGGCCTCCAGCGTGATGTCGGGGTCGTCGACCTTGCCGATTTCGACAAAGTGCATGTCGTCGAATCCGGTGGTGTGCTCCAGCAGGTGTGCCACGGTGATCGGATGTGTCTCGGCCCAGGGATTGGTGTACTCGAGCTCTGGAACCAGCGCGCGAATCGGTGCATCGAGGTCGAGTTGGCCCTGCTCAGCCAATCTGAGCAGCGCCAGCGCGGTGAACGACTTGGCGACCGAGCCCACGCGGAACAGGCTCTTGGCGGTGGCATCCACGTCGCCAGCCACGTCGGCTTTTCCCAGTCCGCCGGCCCAGATGATCTCGTCACCAGTGACCAGCGCGATCGAGGCCCCCGGAATACCCGCCTCGTCCATGATCGCCAGGATGTCCTCCTTCAGCCGCTCGAGGCCTGCGGGCGAATACGGACCGGACTGGCCAAGGGCTGGCGAATGAACGAAGACCACGACCAGAAACGCGAACACGGGGCGGAGAGTCGTGGCCATGTGGTGCTGGTCCTTCTGTGATTTGACGCCAGTGAGATCAGTTCGCCGGTCGGGCCCAGGGCGGAACGGTGTGCCGAAAGAACGTTCCGACCGCGCGGGACGGTGTCAACGGCATGGTTGGGGTATCCGGCGATCGCGGTACATGTCGATGTAGGAGCGTTCGTCCGGCCCATCCCCAGCGCTCCCCGGTGACGCGGCTGGCCGAGATCCGGCGGCTGACCGGCCCACGGATGCTGGGCACCCAAGCCGTCCGGTGGTCTTCACTCCCTACGGCGACACAACCAGGTCCTCGCGCTCGTTTGGAGACCAATCACGGACAACAGTAGCCGGTGGGCGACGGTCCTGTCACTCGGCCGCCACGATCGTGTGGGCGTTGCGCGGGTTGACGCCCAGCACCCTCCCGACCTTTGTGGCGGTAAGCGATCCCGACGCCTCCAGCCGGAACGTCAGGTCAATCAGACGCGAGCCAAGCGAATGTCTGACCAGCACGCTGTAAGCAGGGCCGCTTTCTCTCTCGGCCAACAGTTGACGTTCGCGCTTCCTGCCCGCCGTTCGGAGCGCCGCAAGCTCGTCGTGCGGCAGCAGGGAGGTGGAGGCCACCCTGTTGCAGTACACCTCCACGGGATCCGTTGGAACGCCCGCGCTCACGCCGGGCTCGCGGAGCCACAGATGGGCCAGTTCGTGGAGCAGGGTGAAGGACCGTGCCCCCGCCGAGTCCTTGGGGTTGACGACGATGAACGGCGCGAAATCGTCCACGAGCGCGAATCCCCGAAAAACGTCCACATCCAGGTCGGTGTGATAGCTTCCCAGGTTGCCCAGGAGCAGCACGAAAACGCCGGCGCGTTCGGCGTGCGACCTGAGAAGCCGGAAAGCCTCGTCCGGGTTGCGGGCGGCGCGGAACTCGGCCGGCTGAAGTCCAAGCGTGTCGCGGATGTCGGAGACCACGCGCGTGACCGGAGTGTCGATGGTCGCGGATCCGAGAAACCGGAGGGGCGCCAGGTCGTCGTCATCGTCCAGCAAGGCCGAGCGCAGGAGTCCCTGACGGGCCTGGACGTTCCGGACCAGGGCGTCGAGCACCGCCTCGTCTCTTGCGGAACGGTTGGTCGAAGGTGCGCGAAAGTCCCTGCCCCAGTTCGCCCGCCGAGGGGGTTGCGCCAGGTAGAGCGCCACAAGCGGCCTGTGGTACTGCTTCGCCATCCTGGACAGCATGGCGCGGGTCGGCGGCTGTGCGCCGTCCTCCATCGCGCGCAGCCGGTCGACAGCCATTGTGGTCTTCGTGTCGCGGATGGCCAGCTTCCTCGCGGCCTCTTCCCGGGTTAGCCCTGCGGTTTCGCGGGCCCACCTGAGGATGTCGGGGTTTACCTGGGGCACTTCCGGTTCCTTGGGTTCAGTGATTCCTCGAAAATGGGCAGAAGCCTGGGACGACGCTATGGCGGAATCGGCCTGATTGCGGCCCAGTCCCCGTCGAACTCCTTCGTGGACAGGGGCGCAATCCGTCCCATGGAGAGCGCGCCGGACCTGGTCACCCATTCAGGGCCGTAGACCTGACACCGGATATTTCCGTCCATGGCATCCAGGTCGTCGGAAACGCGGGCGTCGTACCTGCACGAGCCTTCGATGCCGCCGCCGAAGTCGACACGCGCGTCCAGTCTCAACCAGGCCGGGTGCACGGGACCATCTCCAAATGCCGGGTGCTGGAATACCGAGGCAGCGGTGAAAGAGCCCGTGACCGCTCCTGAATAGGACACCGGGTCCGGGTCTACCACCGCGGTGACCACCGTGTAGCTTCCGGTCAGAGTGCCCCCGCTCTCGACGAGGTTCAGGGTCCACCGGTCGACGCCATGGGCAACCCTGGCCTGCCCGTGCCACTCTCCGTCCACCGAGGGCTCGGGACCGAACAGGCCACAGCCCGAGGCCGCAAGGATCGTCATGAGAAGGCCCGGGAGGCGCGAAGCGACCATCGCCGGCGGCCCACCAGCACGACTCGCAGGGTTCATGCGTGATCGATACCCGTCGGTTGGCTGCGCGGTTCCGAATGCCGGCCGCTGCGAACGCGAGGCGGACGGAAAGCACCGTTCGGGCGACGGGCGCCCAGGACGACGATGATCCCTGCTGGCTTGACAACGAAGAACTGGGACCCCGTATAGAAGACGAGACCACCGGACACATTTTTCACGAAGGGACTGGCCCATAGTCGTGCAGCGCCGAGCCGCAGTCCTTGGAAAGCTGGTTCTGGTTCTGCTCGTTTCTTGTCGAGAAACAGACGTCCCACCACCGGTGCGGCCGGAAAGCCTTGAGCAGTTGTTCGTCGTGGAGTCCGTCATCGACATCGGCGAGAATCCGGCGGATTCGATCGCCGATGTCGGCGCCTTTCTGGAGCGGAGGGCCGGCGGATTCGTCATCGCGGACAGATTGCTCCCGCGAATACGGAGCTACGGTGAAGATGGCAGTCTGCAGGCGGCATTCGGGCGGTTGGGCGATGGTCCCTTCGAATTCCGGCAGGTCAGCGGCCTGGCGGAGACACCATCCGGAAAGCTCGTGGTCGCCGACTCGCGGAAGGCCGCGCTTGTCTACCTGACGCCCGCGCTACGGCCCGACACGATCGTGAGCGTGCCGGGCACGCCCCGCCGCATCGTTTCGTTCGGTCGTGATCTGGTTGTTCGCATGGACCAGTTTACAGCTAGCGGGCCTGGTCGTCTGGTTGCGAAGCCACCGCTTTTTCATCGCCTCACGGGCGGTCGCGTGGCCTGGAGCGCCTATTCGGCCCGCTTCAGCCTGGCTGAACGACCCTACTGGGGGAGCCTTGCGACCAATCTCGTGGCCGTGGCGGGGGACTCGATCTTTGTCATGAACTCTCTGACGTACCCAATCACCGTCATTAACGGGGCCGGAGACTCGGTGGGAACCATGGGCACACCACCAGAGTCGTTCCGGTCGATTCCGGTCTTCGATAGAGGCGAATTCACCGGTTCTTCGACGGCCTTGCCAGACGTGCTGGCGAGCTTTGATGTCGTCGGTCGTCTTGACGTACTGACCGGTTCTCATCTCGTGGTCACGCACAGCCGTTACGACGACACCGATACTCGTCCTTCACTGCGCAGAACTCACTCGACACTCGACCTTTACGATCGGCACACGGGTGCCAAACTCTATGAGGATGTGCCGTTGCCGGAGCGGTCAAGGGTCCTTGGCGGAGGTCGGTTTCTCTATGTCCTCCTGAACCAGGATTTGCCGCCGTGGCGCGTCGCAAAGCTCCGGCTCTCGACAGATCGGGACACGTCTGAAGCCGAAGGGTTGACTTCGTCGGGGATTCTGCCGTAACAGCAAAGGCGCGTCGCGGCTAGGACCGAGGCTGCGTGGCACGGTCAACTTCCGCTCGTGCCGGTTGCCCGATCGTTGCAGGTCTGCGCGGCCAACCCGGTCGGGACTGTCGTGGTCGCCCTATTCCCCTACTCCCGGTCCCCCTCCGGGATCGCGATCGCCGCGCGGCCCCACGACAACTGTGCCCTGACCACGTACGGCACCTCCAGGTCGTCCTCGATCCAGGTGTAGATGTGGCCGCTGCGGATCACGAGCGGGCCGGCCGCTGCGAACGCGAGGCGGACGGAACCCAGGTACTCGCCGTCCGCGGAGAACAGGTCGTGGAACGCGGGGGCATCCGCCGGGGTGACCCTTTGCACCCAGAGCCGGTGTTCGTCGTCGACAAGGATCGTTGCGAGCATGGGTTTTGTGTCCGGCATGAGAGCCGCGACCTCTTCCGCTTCGCGGCGCTGTTCGGGACGATCCCCGACGATGCTGTCGACGTAGGCGGAACGGTCGGCGTCCGTCACCGGTTGCTCGGGCAGACCGGCTTCGATGACAAGCAGCGTGTCCCCGTCCTCGGCGGTCCGCGCAATCCGGTAGGACGTGCTGTGTGCACGCCAGAATCCGCCGGCGGGGTGCACCACGATCATCTCGAACGGTTCGAAGCGAAGGGGGAGGAGCCCGAAGGGCGCGTCGGGCGTGGCGTATGCGTAGATCCGAAAGCGTGCTTCGCCGACCTGGACCGAGTCGACGGCTCCGTTGGACAGGTCGTGGGACTTGTAGTAGTGCCGCCCGGCCCATGACGTCAGTCCCATCGGGGGCGGGAAGCCCGGGGCGTTTTCCGAATGGGAGACTTCCCTCCAGTAGCGTCCGCGGTCGTCGAAGACGCCCGTCCAGGTGCTCGCGAGCCTCATGACCGGCTTGGTGAACCGCCGAACCTCGTTCCCGTCGGGGTCCACCCCGATGATCGCCCACTGTCGGGTGTCGTTGATCCACAGGAGGGTGTCTCCCGACAGGAAGATCCCGTTGGCGCCGCCGATCTCGCCCGGTCCCTCGCCCTGCCGTACGATCGTTCCGAGGTATCGCCCGCCGGGGTCGAATACGCGGACCTCCGCGGCCTGTTGGTCCAGCACGTAGATGGTGCCGTCGCTGGCCGCCTGAACCCGAATGGCGCTGAAGGTGAGGTTGGGGTCCGCCCCATCCGCGCTTCCGAACTGGAGATCGACATGCGCTTCGGCGACTTCGGGCCCGACGGAGTCGACGGCGGGGAGGCCGGGATAGCGTAGGAGCACCGCCCCGTTGGGGAGCGTTTCGCGGGTCGGTTCGCCTGTCGGCGCTTCGGTTTCGCAGGAGGAGAGGGCGGTGGCCAGGGCGAGAGCGACGAGGGCGGGCGCCGGGGCGGCGGGGTGTGTGAGAGCTGGGCGGAACATGGTGCCGGCCTCCGGGCCCGGGAGTCGTTGACGGCGGACGAGTGGCTTCGCGCGGCGGGAAGCCATCGACATCATGCGTTGCGATGGCTTGTGCATGCCGGCCATGTACTGGACGGGATTCCAACGTCCGTCTGCCCAATGCAGTATCATAGGAGTCTGAAGGGTTGAATCGGCAAGTCCGACCGAGGACTCGATTGCCGAATATGTAATGTAAAGTGTACTGAATGTATGGTGTAGTTGACATTTTGATCTCCCGATCCGGCTGTTGAGTGCCGTCCATGAAACGCGCCATCAGCATAGATACCGTGATCGCCGAGTCACGCCATGCCGTGGCCATTCCGGACGGGTATCCCGTCAGCAGAGGCCACACGCTCGTGATCCCCAAGGCACACGTGACGTCTGTATTCGACCTGGACCCCGAAGCCCAGGAGGACCTCTGGCGCCTCGTCGCCAGGGTGAGGTCCGACCTTCAGTCGAAACACAGTCCCGATGGCTTCAACATCGGACTCAACGATGGGCGGGCCGCCGGTCAAACCGTGGAACACGCCCACGTGCACGTCATCCCCCGCTTCGAAGGGGACGTGGCGGATCCCAGGGGAGGCATCCGCTGGGTCCTGCCCGAATTTGCGGCGTATTGGGACCGATGAGCGGCCCACGACCGCCGACGGCCAGCGAGCAACTCGCCTTCCTGCGCTCGCTCCAGCGGCTCATGGACGAGGGCAGCTTTGTCGCCAGTTACAAGTTCGCCCTGCTTCATGCCATCGCCGACCTGTGTCTCGTCAAGGGCGACGACAGTGGGGCCGAGCTGGAGCTGTCCACCTCCGAAATCGCGGAACAGTTCATCCGGCTGTACTGGCCCCAGGTGGTACCGTATTCGGCCAGCGCAGAGCAGCCGATCCTGAGCCAGAACACGGGCCGACAAGCAGCGATCGTCCGCGAAGTGGCTGAACAGCGCGCCCGCTACCAGGGATCTCTGGCGGATCTTGAGAGAAGCCCCACCGACTGGGGCCACCTGCTGCGCGAGGTGGAGCGGACGGTAAGGAAGATGCCGCTTTGGAAGTTGCAGACCGTCAGGTCCGGCCGGCTGGAATTCCTGTACGAGAACCGCGAAGCCGGTCAGGTCATTCGGCTTCAGCCCGGGGTTGCCTATTGCTTTCGCGCGTTCTATCCGATGTTGACCGACATGATCGAGGGGGCGTGGTCCCAGTTCGTCCAGCAACGCAACCGGAAACACCTGGGTCAGGTCGTCGATCTGCGGTCGTTCCTCTTCGGATCGAGACGCAAGTCGCTCGATGCCTACCGTCCGTTGCTGAGGGATCTGCAGGAAGGCCGCTGCTTCTACTGTGAGCGCGAGATCAAGTCGCGGTCGGAGGTCGACCACTTCATTCCGTGGCGACTCTACTCGCTGGACCTCGGCCACAACTTCGTCCTGGCCCACCCGGGGTGCAACTCAAGCAAATCGGACTTGCTCGCGGCGGAAAACCACCTCGAACGATGGACCGAGCGGACCCGTACCTGGCGAAGTGAGCTGGTGGCGGGATTCGATCGACTTAGGGTCCTGCACGACTGGCCCAAGAGCCGTCAGATCGCGCACTGGGCCTACGGCCAGGCGCACGAGGAGGGCCGACAGGTCTGGGTCGGCGCCAAGTTGGACCTGAAGCCGCTGTCAGGGGACTGGCGGACGATACTGGGTGCGGCGGGCCAGCCGGTGACGTGACCGGGCAGACGAGCCCACAGGTTCCGGCCGCTACCTGGTCTCCCCTACCGGCCGTGTGTCTCGATCAATAGCACCCCATTGGCGCCACGGTGGCCGAATCGCAGGATCGCTTCGCCGCCATAGAGGAAGCGAATCGAATAGATGTCATGCGAGCTCGTCTGATACGTCCAGCCCGCGGACACAGGATCGATCGGCACGCCGTCCACTACAACCATCGCGCACGAGCGTGATCCCAAATTGGTAACAAGCCTCAAGCATCCGTCGCCCCCCGGCTGGAGCGGTGGATAGTATCGTGCCCGTGGTAGTTTCCGGGCCTTGAGGACATGGTCGAGGCTGAGGTATGTGTCACGCAGGTCCTCAATCTCGCCCGGTCCGATAAAGGCTTGTCGGCTCGTCCCCACTGCGCGCCAATCAAGGTCTTCAAGCCCGACAACTGTGACCTCGATGCCGTCCAACGGAATCGGGCTGGGCGTCATGTACAAGGCGAGCACCTCTGCGCCGTTGACCGGGACGTATGCCAGGAGTTCATCGTAGCCAAGTCGGATGGCTCGGACGGCATGGGTGGCTGCCGGAACCTCGTCCATGCGGTAGTACCCGAGACTGTCAGTGACCGCGGTCAAGCCAAGGCCTGGCAAGCTGACGATCACGCCTTCCACTGGGAGGTTGTTCGATCCGTCAAGGACTTCGCCTTCCAGAGCTACCCGGTCAGCACCCGCTGCGTTCTGTGCCCCGAGTTCAACTGGCCCTGACAGGGCGGCAACGACCGCTAGCGATGAGTAGAGGGCCGAGAACCCCCTCGATGGGAGCCTTCGGGAAGCACCCTGACTACTCGATGTCACAATCCGCATCACAAGTCGTTACCTCATAGTGTGTTGGGGGTGGAGCGGGTCAACTTGCCGTTGGAGACGAGAGGATCGTAGCTTCCTGTCATTGCTGCTTCAAGTCTGACGAAACACCGACGGTTACCTCTCGCCACGATGACATCCGTTGCCCGCCAATGCGATCTCACGCTTGGTGTTGCTCGAGGTCGTGGGCGCAGATGTCTGTGGTTGTCGCTGGCCATCCTGGTTGCAGTTGCCTGTGCTCAGCCGGAACCCGAAGAAGCTGCCGCCGGGAATACGCGGCTGATTGACCCGAGCCCCATCTGCCCTGACTGCGAAATCGTCTTTCGAGAGGTCGCGACGCTGGGCGATTCGAGTGATCCGGGGACCGTTTGGCATGGCGCTGCGGGCGACGGTTGCATGGTCGGAAGGCTCAGCACCGGGGAGTTTCTGCTTGGGGGCGTGACCGGGGGCGGCGAGATCTTTGTGTATGGTCCGGATGGACGGTTCCTGCGGTCGATCGGAAGGCGGGGTGAGGGCCCTGGTGAACTGAGGAACACAGCCCGTGTTCTCGTGGGCCAGGGAGACACGCTTTTCGTTGTGGACGACGGGAACGTGCGCATGCAAGTGCTTACGGCATCTGGCGACTTTGTCCGGTCGTTTCGAATCCCGGCACCCTATCGCCGTTTCGCAAGGCTGCAGGGTGGCGGATTCGTTTTCAGTGGCAGTGTGGATCGGGCGGGTGACACCATGTTCCACCTAATGGATCAGTCCGGGCGAGAGGTGTCGCGGCTTGGCCCGTCAACGACGACACAACCTGAGTTGGAGCGGGGTTTGGTCAGTCCGCGTACCGATGGCAGCGGGGGATTCTGGACGGCGAGCATTTGGCGGTACTCGACTGAGGAATGGAGTGCTGACGGGACGCCCGTCAGTCGGCTGACCCGCGCGGTCGACTGGTTTCCGCCGGACCCTGACTTCCCCGACGAAGTCTATGAGTCCATTCCCCCGCCCGCGGGGCTGTTTCACATGGGCGAGGATGATGTCGGGCGGATCTGGACATACGTGTTGATACCCGATCCGGAATGGCGTCCCGACATACCCCTGAGCCCTCGGCCGACTTGGTACCGCGAGACGTTCGACCATGTGGTCGAGGTGATCGACGTGTCCGCCTCCCGCCTGATCGCTTCCGGCACGTACGAGGACCGGCTGGCCCCAATCTGCAACAGCAACCTCATGTACACGGTAGTGGAGACGCCCGCTGGCGACATGCGTGTGAAGGTTGTGGAACCGACGATTGTCGATGGTTGAGGAACGCGCTGAGAGCGTACAGCTCGGTCGTATTGCTTTAGTGCCTGACGCGTTCGCTACTTCGGACTCTGCTCTCCCAGTCTGCTACTGACCGCCCGGAACTCGTCGATCACCGCCCGAATCTCCTCTGCACGGATCCGCTCGCGCTGCCCAACCAGTGCGTCCTTGAGAACATCGTTTGCTGCCCGCGCCACATCCGCGAAGCTCAGTCCCACGGCCCGGTCGGCGAGGTCGCTCCACACGGTGTCCGGCGAGGCAGCCCGACCAAGCCGCGTCTGCAGCAGCTCGGCGATCTGGCGAATGTCCGGCATCTCGAAGTGAAGAATATCGTCAAAGCGACGGAAGAGTGCCCGGTCGAGCACCGTCGGATGGTTGGTCGCCGCCATCACGATGCTGTGTGAATCGTCCTGCTCGATCATCTGGAGGAAGCTGTTCAACACACGCCGGATCTCGCCCACGTCGTTGGCGATCCCGCGTTCCGAGCCGATCGCGTCGAACTCGTCGAAGAAATAGGCGCCCCTTGTCTGGCTGGTGGAGTCGAAGATCTGCCGCAATTTGGCTGCGGTCTCTCCCATGAACCTGGTGATCAGGCCGTCAAGTCGAACCTGGAGCAGAGGGAGACCCAGTTCTCCCGCCAGGACCGAGGCGGACAGCGTCTTCCCGGTGCCCGGAGGGCCCACGAGCAGGAGCTTGCGCCTCGGCGAGAGGCCGTGATCCAGAATCTTCCCCGCGTGGCGCTGCTCGCGAATGACTCGGTCGATGCGACCCGCCAGGGCCTTTCCGAGGATCATGTCCCCCAACCGCGCCTTGGGGTAGGAAGCTTCGAGCAGGTTCGCCAGCTCCCCACGCGGCCGACCGATTGGAACCGGGGACCCAGCCCCACGGCGACTCTTGGCTTGGTCGATGATGTCGCGCAGATCGGTGGCCAGTTTCCCGTGCCCGAGCTTCGCTTCGTGGGCGGCGACCTGCATCGCGACCGAGATGAATCGGTCGTTGTCGCCCTCCAGATGCGACCTCAGCAACGCCTTGAGCTGCTCGGCACTGGCCATGGGAGATTCTCCGGTTCCGCTAGTAGTATTCCGGGTCGGCAAGCAACGTAGCGATTCGGGTGAGCCAGAGGTATAGATGGATCGGCCAAGATGTAGAGTCGAAATGTAATCTTTAGTTTACATTAAGACAACTTTGCTTGTCATTTTTCTGCTCGCCATCCTCCGTTCCGCATCAAGAGGACGGGACTGACCCCACGACGCATGGAACCGGTGGTTTCTCGGCGTCTCCCAAAATGCTAGTTGTTATCTACCCGAACACCTCCTACGTTTGTCACCTGAACCTAGAGTGTTAGGGGGTCAGGGTGTTCCCAGGGCAGTCCACAGGCAGGGAGACCACATTGAAGCGCACGCTGACGACACCGATGCTCGCCATTTCCTGTCTGGTCCTCTGCGCAGCCTGCGTGGACGAGCCATCGGACCGCGGGGCCACGGATCGCGTTGCGGCCGCAGACCTGTTCTCCCCGTGGCCTGGCGACGAGTCGTTTCGGCTCGCCGCGGAACCAAGCGTGGTGGTTGGATCGGACGAGTCTCTCCCGCTGGGCGGCGTCTGGGACCCCGGAGCGGTCTTCTTCGGCGACGGCATCGCGATCGCGGATGTCCGGTCGCACGAAGTCCTGATCGTGGATGCTGCGGGCCAGCTGCTTTCTCGGCACGGCAGGAAAGGAGACGGTCCCGCCGAGTACAGATTTCTGACCGGGATCGCTCGCCACGCGGACGGACTTCTTACCTGGGACGCAAACCACTTCCGACTAACCCAACTCGACGCCTCCGGGGAGTACGTTGGCGAGACGAGCCTCAGACGGCGTCGGGGCGCGAGCAGGATCGTCGGGGCCTTCGGAAACAGCGTACTGCTCGAATTCTGGAGGCGGGGATTCCCGGGCGAAGGGTCCGTCGGGCCGATGGAGGTCCGGCTGCCGGTAACGTATGAGATCGTCCGCCTTTCTGACGGGGAGATCGTCTTCGAGGGCACCCGTCCAGGCGAAGAGAAGTGGTCGGCGAGGGAGATAACCGACGGCGGGCAAAGGAACGGCGGGCTACCCGTGATCTTCGGACGGACTGCCGTCGCTGCCGTCACCGACCATTATGCCTACCTGGCGACGACCGACTCAATGACGATCACGCGCTACGACGAGGCCGTGACCGGCGTGGACGTATCATTCGAGCAGCCCATGGAGCGCGCGGAGGCGGGGTGGGAGCGGTTTGTCAGAGATACCACACGGGAGAGCATCGAAAGTATTGAGCCGGGCCAGATTTTCCTTGGCGGAAGGAATTTCATGATGTCCCTTAGGGAGTTTCGTCTCCGCCTGCTCGAAGATCTGCCGGCCCGCCCCACCCTTCCCGCTTTTTCCGCCATGAAGGGCGGTGCCGATGGCCTCCTGTGGATCCGGGAATACCCTGACCCCCTTCAGGACGAGGTGGTCTGGGTCGGCTTCAGCGAGGCGTGGGAAAGGAAGAAGCGGCTCGCGATGCCGGCGAGCCTGTCGGTTCTGAATACTCTGGACATTGCGGAAGACCGGGTACTCGTCCGGGCAACGGGCGCCAATGACGAAACCCTGATCGAGGTCTACCCGATCGAGGACATGAGACGACCGTGACGCACGCCCTGCGTAGACGGCTGACGACACCGATGCTCGCCGTTTCCTTTCTGGTCCTCTGCGCAGCCTGCGTGGACGAGCCATCGGACCCGGATGCCACGGGTCGCGCTGCGGCCGGAGACTTGTTCTCTGAGTTGCCTGGTGACGAGTCGTTTCGGCTCGCCGCGGAACCAAGCCTGGTGGTGGGATTGGACGAGTCTCTCCCGCTGGGCAGGGTCTCCGGAGCGGTCGTCTTCGGCGACGGCATCGCGATCGCGGATGTCCAGTCACACGAGGTCCTGATCCTGGATACCGCCGGCCGACTGCTCTCTCGGCAAGGCAGGCGTGGAGAAGGTCCCGGCGAGTACATGGGCCTAGCCGGGATCGCTCGCCACGCGGACGGACTGATCACCTGGGACACATACCACTTCCGAGTAACCCGACTTGACGCCTCCGGGGGGTACGTCGGCGAGACCGGGTTCAGACCGCGCGGGGAAACGGTCAGGATCGTTGGAGCCTTCGGAAACAGCGTGCTGTTCAGAATCTCGGTGCGGGGATTCCCGGGCGACGGGGCCGTCGGGCCGATGGAGGTCCGGCAGCCGGTGGCATATGAGATCGCTCGCCTTTCTGACGGGGAGGTCGTCTTCGCGGGCACCCGTCCCGGTGAAGAGAAGTGGGCGGCGAGGGAGGTTCGCGACGGCGGGAGAACGCACGGCGGACTACCCGTGATCTTCGGACGGACGGCCGTCGCTGCCGTCACCGACCGCTACGCCTACCTGGCGACGACCGACTCAATGACGATCACGCGCTACGACGAGGCCGTGACCGGCGTGGACGTATCATTCGAGCAGCCCATGGAGCGCGCGGAGGCGGGGTGGGAGCGGTTTGTCAGAGATACCACACGGGAGAGCATCGAAAGTATTGAGCCGGGCCAGATTTTCCTTGGTGGAAGGAACTTCATGATGTCCCTTAGGGAGTTTCGTCTCCGCCTGATCGAAGATCTGCCGGCGCGCCCCACCCTTCCCACTTTTTCCGCCATGAAGGGTGGTGCCGATGGTCTCCTGTGGATCCGGGAATACCCTGACCCGCTTCAGGACGAGGTGGTCTGGGTCGGTTTCAGCGAGGCGTGGGAGCGGAAGAAGCGGCTCGTGATGCCGGCGAGCCTGTCCGTTCTGAATACTCTGGATATTGCGGAAGACCGGGTACTCGTCCGGGCAAAGGGGCCGAATGACGAAACCCTGATCGAGGTCTACCCGATCGAGCGCTGATCATGCAGTCAATGGAGGTCATGTGCTCGCGGATTCGAGAGCGTTCCCCCTGAGACGCTCCCTTGGGCCGACGATCTCTTTGGGCCGACGGACGATCTCACCCAGAATGACCTCCTCGACGCGGTCCATGTCATTCCTCGTCATGTCACGCGACAGCGAACTCCCCAGGACACGAACCAGCAGCCGGTGGCAGTTGGGGTCATTCGAGAACCCGAGGGCCAGGGCCACGGCACTCAAGGGTCGTTTGCTCCAATGGAGCAGCCGAGCGACCGTGAAGACGCGCGCCAGCGCCGACAGCGTCCTGGGAGAGGGCATTTCCAGTTGCCGACACCAGCGTTGCAGGGAGCGCTCCGTCACGCCGAGGTCGGCAGCCAGGTCCCCGACTCGGCACGGTTCGACCGCGCGCTGAAAGAAGACACGGAGTATGCGAGACGCGTCAGCGGGGGTCCGTGCTTCGGCTCGGGCGAGCATTTGACGGACTCGTTGCGCGTCGATGCTCTGGAGCACGGCCAGTTCCAGGGCCCGGATGTCACCCACTTCACATTGTTTCACGCGGGTTGCGGCAACTGCCCCTTCGTCCGGTACCGACCGCATCTGGAGGTCGGAACACGGATACGCGATCAGCGCTGGGGCGCAGTCAGGGTGGCGAGGCCTTTCGTCCCCTCCCGGCGGTGAGAAAGCGCCTGCGCCGTTGAGGTCGGGGTCCACGATCGCGGGCGAGCCCGGGTGCTCGGCCGCGAGAGTCTGGAGCTCATCCCAGCTCGACGCGAATACGACTGGTCCGATCATCCCGGCGATGTCGCCCGACTTGAGTATGAGTCGGATGCGTTGCCGAAAGTAGGCACGGATCTGCAGCGCCAGCAGAGGCGGGGCTGACCGGCGGATCGGATCAGCCCTTATCGAGCCAGGCTCAGTTTCCCGGCGGCTGCCGTCCGGATCACGACAGACCCCAGCAAGCCCGCGAGCCCTGCCAATGCCAGATTCGGCGGTACCCCACCGAGCATCCCCACCATCAGCAGCACGAGCGCGAGACAGGCCCAGTTCATACAGAATTGACCCACGGCCGACGGTCGGGGCCGGGCAATCCGGTCACGAGCCCGCTGGGCTATCGTCGGTTTGGTTGCTTCAGTATCCGGAGCCTCGAGCAAGCTGTTGACGATCTCGTCCACGTGTTGGGGAGAAAGGTTGGCACTCGGGCCGACCACGCTGCGGATGCCCTTGGCGAGGTGAATCATCTCCAGTTCGGCGCGGGTGGCAGCGGTCGCAACGAGGGGCTCTTCGGGTCCGCCGGCGGGTGGGTTGACTGCGCGGTCGACGCGATCCAGGTGGCGTGGATCGTAGGAGTCGGCCCTGGCTCCGCGTTGCCGAAAGGCACTCGGGAGGCGCAGATCGGCGGTTAGCCACCAGGCAAGTCCCGCGATCAGAATGGTCGGAAGTAGCAGAGACCCGGGCAGGATCCATGCGGGCGCTATGCCGCCATGCAGGATCAGGTTCATTGTCAGCAGGAACGGCAGCAAGAAAGACAGGAGCAGGCCGAGACAGGACAGCCACGTCATCGCGATTCGTCGACCGGGACTCCACCATTCCATGACTCGGCTCATGAGTCCGCCCGCGACACTCGAAAGGACGGTGAAGGTGGCGATGGTGCTCGGCACCCAGAAACGAGCACTTTCGATTACCCCCGGAGCGGCACGCACGGTGGGAATGCGGATCTCAAGAGAAAGGAAGGCCGAGCTGAGCCTCGGTCCGAGACCGTACAGAAAATAGGCGCCCAACGCTAGGAGCACTAGCTGCACGACCTGTCTGCTTACGGTGCGGCGGTCACGCAGTTCGAAGATCGGGCTTCGAGCCGCCGCCGCGAATGAAGCCGCCGCGACTAGCAGTGACAATGCTGGCGTTGCGGACCCCAGTACCATACCTAGCCGGTTGACCAACGGAAAACCATCGTCCAAACCGAAGAAGGTCCCCGAAGCGTAGAGGATGTACAGGCCGCTCAAGCCGAGAAACCAACGGACGGCTGAGCCGGCGAATCCCACCCCTGCAGGCCGGCGCGAGGCCGCGCCGCGTCCTGTGAGCATCGCTAGAAGTCGCATCGTTCATCAATGGTAACTCGCGGTGGTTGTGACTTCCAGTCGGTCCGGTGCACAGTGGCTTTTTGGCCTATCTTTACTGCCGGTGCGCCCTGGCCGCACCAGAATACGAGTTGAGAACGAGGTGGCGTCGCAGCCCACATATGGTCTACAGAAGAAGGCATTGATCGATCACTGATCCAGTCGATATCGAGCGGCTTCACAACCGCGACCCGGAACTCCTGCGTGAGCTGGTCGAGGAACTCAGCCCCCGCATCTGGGTCGCGATTCGCCCGTATGCCCGAGACGAAGAACACGCGAGGGATCTCCTCCAGGACAGTTGGCTGACGATCCTGAAGCGGCTGGACCAGTTCCGGTGGAACGGTTCGTTCGCTCGCTGGGCCATTACCCTCAGCAAGAACATCTGCGTCGACTCGTTGCGGGCGGAAATGCACACTCGAGCAGCGGAAGTACCGCTGGAAAGCACCATGCAGGTGGCTGCGGAAGGGGAAGATCCCCTGGACGAGGTGCGAAGGGATCAGGCCCGGCCGATCGTGTACGCTGCCCTGGGCTGCCTCACCGATCGCGAACGCGACACCCTGACGGTGTGGGCACTGATGGGCCGTAGCGTGAGTGAGACCGCGGAGGCCGTGGGAGTGAGCCAATCCGGGGCACGATCGATCATCGCCCGCGCCATGTCCAAGCTGCGGAGGATGCCGCAGATGAGGGCGCTGCTGATGGATTGGATGGCGGAGGACTGAAGGCCCGTCTGGAAGCGGGAGCCCTCCCCGGAAGACGGGATCACCGGGCGTGTGTCGGGAAATGACAGTATTTTGACGACCGCTCTCACGTTTGGAGAGGTGTAGCAGCCAGAAGCCGCACCATCCAGGGGAGGTCGCCTCATCGTGAAACCGACGCGATGGCTGAATGCACTGCTGTTCCTGCTGGTGGCAGGGATTGGGGGCCAGGCGGTCCTGGCGGTCGGCCGCGCCTGGCAAGCGAGCCCTCCGTCAGTACCGGCATCCGCAATGGCCGTTGGGGACACCTTGCCCGCCTTGGCGGGGAACCTCGAGGGAAGCGTCCCGACGACCATACGACTCGCGACAGATGCTGGCATCGCTACGGTTCTGTACGTCTTCCACCCGGACTGCGTGCATTGCCACGCTGTGGCCCCGGAATGGGCGGAGCACTTCGCGGCCGACCACACCAACAGGCCGATGGTGCAGAGAATCGCCGTGACGAACGACTCCGTCGGGCCGGCCGTGGCCTATGCTGAACGCTTTGGTTGGAATGTAGACGTGCTGAGTGTGGCGGAGCTGACGCCTGGCGACCGGGAATACTCTCTGTTTTCCAGGACGCCTTGGGTGTTCGTGTTCGATTCGGCCGGTGTACTTAGATTCGACGGGCACGGCCGTCGGCTGGAACAGATGATACAAGTGATTGACGCACTCTGATTGATGTACCGTTAGCCCAACCCCTAAGCAACAGACTGGAGAACAAGCAAATGAAGAAGAGACTCCTGTGGGTCCTGCTCGCCGTCGCGGCGAACGTCGCCCTGCTGCCACTGACACTCGCCACCCCGGCGAATGCCGCCGCAGCGTCCAGTTCAGGCTTCCTTTTTCACTGTTGTAAGAAAACCGCGGTGGGAGATCGGTACTGCTGCGGCTATTGTTGCGTGTTCAGATTCAATTGCCTGGGCGATGGCACTTGCGGTGATGAGTTCTAAGGCGACCGCATAGCATGAACACCGTCATGCCTGACACCACGCAGCCGCAAGCCGAGAGAGAGGCGCTGGAACTACTCCGTTCCGTCGATAAGCTGGTGGCGGTGGAAGGACGGCCACCAGGGATCGGGATTGGGTCGGCCCATCACACCCTCCACAGGGCGCTCGAGGATACCAAACTGATTGCGAGCGCGACGATCGCCTGGCACCGTGCGCATCCGGACGGCATTTGCCCCGATTGCCCCCGGAACGAGCCCTGGTACTGCCGCCGCGCCTGACGCCTTGGGGGTCCCGGCCCCGGTCCGCCGCTCTCGGCCCGGATGTGCGCGCCGTGGGCCTCTACCGGGCTCTCCTTCCCGTCACGCGCACGCCGCGCAGCGACCGAAGAGAGTCAGCTCGTGGCTGTCGACCTCGAAGCCTTCGGGTGCCAGCGTTTCGACTTCCTCCGGGCACCGGTAGATGTCGAAGGCCTGATCGCAGGAGTTGCAGAGGAAGTGGTGATGATGCGGGCGGCCAGCCAATTCGTACCGCCGCCCCCCGCCCGGAAGCCGCACTTCCGACAGCCACTGCTCGCCAATAAGGGTCTTCACGTGCCGGTAGACGGTGGCCAGGCCGAGTGACGGCACGATCCGCTGGCCGTACTCCAGGATCTCGTCAGCCGTGAGAGGGCGCCCGGCGTTCATGAACACGCGGCGGATCGCTCGGCGCTGACGGGTGTTTCGTTGCATCGGAGTGGCGGTGTGAGGGTGGATGTGAGTCCCGATTCTACCGGTCGGGGAACAGGCCGGTCCAGATACTGAAAGTGATTTCGCGTTCTCTGTCACACAAGGCCGCTCCAGGCTCGTCTGCTCTGCGGTCCGGGCGATTTCCGCTGGCGACGGGGGAACTCGGCCGTGCTGCGATTCCGGCTACCGCACCGTCGTCGGCAACTGCCGCACCACCACACTCTCGACATCCAGCTCGTCCCGTTCGATGAACGCCACCAGTCCGTCGGGACCGAATGCCGCCGGCATCTCCACTGCGCCCGCCGCGAACGTACCCAGGTAGCTTCCGTCCGGGGTGAGCACGTCAATGGGGCCGTCGCTGACCGGCTCGTCGCCGCGGCGCTGGACCCAGATGTTGCCTTCCGGGCTGGTGCGCAGGTCGCGGACAACGGGGATCACGGGATAGAACTGCATCAGCTCGATCTGTTCGCGCCTCGCGTCGGTCATCGCGCCCACCAGGGCACTTCTCTCGCCACCGGACCTGGACGCAGCCAGCAGGTCGCCCTCCAATACCATGAGGCGGCGCTCGCGCTCCTCGCGCCTGATGCGCTCGGTCACGGGTTCGGGCCGCAGCGGCCTTGTCAGCACGCGCTCAAGCGTCCCATCGGCGCCGGTCACCTTAATCGCATAGGCGGACGAATCGGTGTAGGCTACACCACCGTCCGGCAGCGCACCCGCGGTCAGAGGGGGCAAGAATCCCGTCGCCTCTCCGGGCGGGTTCCATGCGTACAACAGGGTGTCCAAAATGACTTCGTCGCCCGCCAGATCCATGCGCACGACATGGCGAAACTCCGGTTCGGCGAGGGTGCCACCTGCCCGGCGACGCAGCAGGTCGATGTCGATCATCCTCAAGGTTCCGGTGGCGAGCAACCCCTCGCTCTGGCCGAGCACGTCCAGACGCGGCATGAAGATGAGCGGGTCGTTTCCCGGCATGCGCACCGTACGTTCGAACACGCCATCCGGGCCGAACACGTGGAATCTCTGGTCGAAGGCCGCGACGCGCCCGTCACGCAGAACTGCGATCCGGATCGCAGTGGTGTTGTGCTGGTCGAATTCCCCGGGTCCCTCGCCGACTCCCCCCAGCTGCCGCACCAGTCTTCCTTCGGGGTTCACGACCACGATCCGTGCCCCCTGGGTGTCCACGACGTACAGGTTGCCGGACCGGTCGAACGCTGCACCGTACACGTTGCCGAAGGTCTCCCAGTCCTCGCCCGTCAACGTTCCCACGCGGTATACGTCCTCGAGGTCGGCATCCAGCAGACGGTCCTCTGCGGGCAACTCGATGACCTGCTGTGCGACGAGCGGGATGGCACGCAAAGCGAAGACCAGAGCGAGCGCTGCCTGGGTGACAGGAATCGTCTCTCGCCTCATGATCTCAGCCCTGCCCCTGCACAGCCAACACCGCTCTCAGTATGTCCTCCGAGCGCCGTTGCCCCCGCCCCTGTCCGTAGGCCCGTGACATGACCGACACGACCAGGTCGAACTCGGGAACCACGTAGATCTTGTTGCCGCCGCTGCCGGAGGCAAAAGACACGTCGATTGAGCGGCCGTTCACCGGGTACACCTGATGGTACCAGTAGTAGCCGTACCCGCTCGCAAACGGATCGCTGTCGGAGATGTCGAACCGAGGCTTCAGGCTGTCCCTGATCCAGTCGCTGCCGACCACCTGTCGACCGTCATGGGCTCCACCGTTCAGGACCATTTCGCCAATACGTGCAAAGCCCGGAGCGGTGAGGAAGAGGTTGCCCTGGCCCTTCGTGTACCCGGCTCGATCCTCCTGCCAGTCCCAACGCTTGATCCCCAGCGGTTCCAAGAGGTGATCGCGCGCGAAGTCCTCCAGACCACGGCCGGTCGCGCGTCCGATCACGATGCCGGCGACGTAGGCCGCAAGCGAGTTGTAGCGGTACCGCGTGCCTGGCTCCTCTGCGGCGGGAATCGACAACGCGAACGCGAGCGGGTCGTCCGCCGCGTCCATCCTGTCTTCGTATCCGGGGGATTCCGGGTCATTACCGTCGGCTGCCAGGCCGGTCCGCATGGTCAGCACATCGGCCAGGCGAACCGCGCCGGCCGCACTCCCTTCGGCTTCGGGCCAGTATTTCGCGACGGGATCGTCGAGACTCTCAATCGCGCCCTGTTCGAGTGCGATTCCGAAGAGCAACGACGTCACACTCTTCCCCGCCGACCGCACGTCGATCAGCGTCTGCTCATCACCGTCACTGTAGTACCGTTCGGCGACCGTTACTCCATTCTGGATTACGACAACGGAATGGAGATCACCGTGCTCATCGTTTTCGAAGTCACCCAGTGCGCATCGTACGCTGGGGGTTGCACAATCGACAACCGGTGCACAGGAGATGCACAAGGTTACCAGGGCCGCAACGGCAAATCGACCAACTCTCAATATGTTGCTCCTGCTGTTTTCGGGATGAATGGCGGCGGCGGCCTGGTGAGTCCGGCGGCTCGGTGCCCGGCGGCCCGCGAGTCCGGAAACGTAACGATGTCTCGCCCGACGCGCCCTGCCCCCTAATCCCTTAGTTGCCACGTGCCGCCCGCGCCGCGCATTATCTTCCGTGGCAACTGGCCGCGACGGAAACACCACACGACGACGGGTGTGCCGGAATGAAAGGAATCAGCGGGGCGATCTCCAGCTTCGGTGCTGGGCGCGCTGCGTGGCAGGGAGCCCATGATCTTTCGCGAGGGGCTCGAGCTCTTCAGCGGGCACTGATGGCGATGCTGGTCGCCGCCCCGGCCGTCGCGCAGGACCGGCCGCTGAGCGTGGACCTGACCGAGGTGTACCGCGTGGGAGGCGCAAACGCGCAGGAGGAGTGGGCGTTCTTCGGCTTTTCCGTGCAGGCGCGCTTCGACGGAGCCGGCAACCTGGTCGTGATGGATGCTTTCGACAACCGGGTGGTCGTCGTCGGACCCGATGGCCGGCTGGTGCGCGTGATCGGCCGCGAGGGCGAGGGGCCGGGCGAGTTTCAGCAAATACAAGCCCTCGCGGTGTGGCGCGACGGTCGGGTCGCGGTGCCCGACGTGGAGCATTCCGCGATCCAGGTGTTCAACCCGGATGGGGAGTTCGAGAAGTTTGTCAGATTGGTCGGCGATGACGGACCACTATCCTATGCCCTCGGTCACGAGGAGATTCGGGCCGATCCGCTGGGCGACAGACTCATCGCTCAAGGCCTCGACGGCGTGCTGGTTGAAATGGCGAACTTCGCGAGTCGGCTCACGGGACACGAGAAAGACGAGGCGCCGCCGCGGGCCGATGATCGCGCGTTCGAGACCTTGGACCTGTCCGGTGATGTGATCGTGCAAGAGCCGATCCTGCAGGGATGGAGGGCCCCTCGCGCGGAACCCAGGCTCACGGCCGAGACGCTCGAGGACTGGCCGAAGGTGGTCCGGTCGATACGGGACCGGTACTATGAGCCCGGCTTTCACTGGGATGTGTTGCCCGACGGCACCATCGCCTACTCCGACTCATCGGCCTATGCCATCAAGCTTGCTTCTCCAGATGGATCGGTGACAGACGTACTGAGACGACCGTTGTCGCCGGGAACGGTAACGGGGCGCATCCGGCAGGCAACGATCGCCTTCCACCTCCAACGCCGTGAGGAGTGGTTGGCGAACAATTCCTCTTCAACCGGGCCCTTGCCGCCTCAGGATCCGGAGGAGGCCCGCCAGAGGATCCGCGACCGCGGCTTCTACGATCAAATCCCCGTGGTGCGCGGGATCAGGGCCACCTGGGACGGCGGGTTGTGGATCCAGCGCCGCGGGGAGGATCCCTGGGACGACGAGGGCCCAATCGATGTGTTCAACGCGGATCGGGAGTACGTGGGCACGCTGCCGCCCGGCGACCCGGCCATGCCGGCCGCCTTCGGACCCGATGGTCTCGTGGTCCACCTGGAACGCGATGAATTCGACGTGCCAACGATCATGGTGAGTCGCGTGGTGGGGGTGCGGTGACTTTGACGAAGCTCTGATCGAGGTCTACCCGATCGAGCGCTGATCACATTCTCGCCGTCAAGGGTCGGTGCCCCGGACGTAGGCGACCGCCACCTCACCCGTGCCTGGCACATCCATACCTCTGTTGTTCGTCTGTCCCGCCGTACGAGCGATTACGAGCGCCCCGTCTCCGGTCAATTCAAAGCGTGAGGAAACCCATCCGGAACCCGGCAGAGTCCGCCGGACGACCGGTATGCCGTTTTGCCATCTCAGCGCTATGGATTGTTCCACTTTGCCATCGTTCGCAAGGACCTCGATTGGCGTGCCGTCGATGGGCAACGCAAAGGAGAAGTCGGGTTCATCGCTCGAAATCCGGAAGAACGCGTCGCTCACCTCCAGTACGAATGATTCCGCGCGCGCCGCCATGAGCGCCACAACGCTCTGCCCCGTGCCACGGGCAAAGCCGGAGCCTTCCGGAGACACGAATTGGATACGCTGGGCCGTGCGTTGCACCGCTTCGAGCACCCATTCGCCGTTGTACGGTGCCAAGGCCGCGATCTCCGGGACCTGACCACGGCTGGCGCACCCGGCCGCAGCCAGAACGCCCGCTCCGGCAAACACGATCATCGCCGGTCGGAGGAAGCGAGTCACGCAGGAATTCCAAGACCGCATCAGTTGCCCTCCGCGAAATTCATCATGTGCACGATCTCGCCGTCTCGCCGGACCATCAGTCCCTGAAACGCTTCTGCAAGGCCAGTCCATTCGTGTCCGGCGGGCGCGCTCCCAAGATGGATGCGATCCCCTCCATGGCCCACGATGACGCCGAGCAGCCCGTCATCGTCCAGTGTCAGGATGAGCCCCTCCTGGACGCGATCCGTGTCGAGGCCCAAACCCACGCGATAGTAGCCGTTCACAACCTTCACGCTGTACCCCGTCCGCTCAAGTCCATCGGCGTCGTTGATCACCATGCCCGTACTCGGCGCGATGCGCTTGCCGACGATCGGGTCGGGCACCGGGTCCCCGACCACGAGCCGATCGAACCCGTCTTCGCCAAGGATCAGCATGCCGTTGGCTTCGTGGCTGTAGTCCTGGTAGTAGCCCATGTAGGCGTCCGGATCGGGATACCGCGTGGCCCAGGCTTCCCGTATCCGGGCGTCGTCGGTGCGAACGCGGTTGGCGGCTTCGGGAATCGGGGCGCCGATGAGAATCCTCTCTCGCCCGGCGTCGTCCTCAATGATCAGCCCGCGTGCTCTGAGCACACCGTCACCGTCTGTGTTCGTCCCGCCCCTGACGAACAGCGCGGCAAGCGCGATGGTGAGCATTGCGGCGTAGATCTGGAGCCAACGAACCGTACTTGTCAGTTGCTCGGGATTCTTGCTCACGTAAGTCTCCTGTGGGGCTGGACCTCGACTTCTCACTCCTTGAGACGGGGTGCAGTGGCTGGATGGTTGTGCGGCGGGCTGCGCTTTCCGGCGGTCGCGGGCCTCAGAACATCGAATCCGCCCGCCAATGGATCTGCCAGCCTGCCTTCCCCGCTCCTCCTCCACCGACGGCGCCCTCCACTTCGGACAGCCCCCTGGCCACGTCCAACCGCATGAACCCGTCAAACAAGGACACACCGATGCCCGCCGAGTACAGCCCTGACCCGCCGGCCGACGCCCAGTCACCGAAGAGCGAAAGACGGAACAGCCGGAGCGACCGCTGTAGCTCCGCTCTTGTCCTCCAGAACGACCGCCCTGAAAGCACGTCGTCCGAATAGCCGCGGAGTCGGTCGCCTCTTCCGCCGAGAAGCCACAGGTCATGGTCCGCCGGATCGCCCCAGATCCGCCCTCCGCCAGCTTCCAGCCCGGACGACCAGCCAGCGCCCAGGGGGATGATCAACGCCCCGGTCACCGAAGCCTTGACGATGGGGTTGGCACCCAACGATCCCCGGACGCCGACTTCGCCGCCGCCTCGGACTGAACGCGTCGCCAGACCGCCCCACCAGGGCGTCAAGCGAACAGAGGCGCCTGTCCGAGTGCCAATGTTGTCCTCGCCGAAGGTCGTGACTCGTTCCGCGAAAACGCGAACAGAGGCCCAGTTGCGCTCGTCCCTGCCGGGGAGCAGCTGAAGCGCGACGCCGGTTGTCGAGTTGTAGCCCGTCATGCGAATCGTGACGGAATCGCCTGTGGGCCACAGAGCACGCCACTCTTTGTGGAAAGGCAGCACACTGGCGTACACCGAGGCTTGCAGCCTTCGTCGCGGGTGGTCGTGCTGCACCGTGACGCTGACGTCGGGGTAGCGGTACGCGGTTCTGAACCGTGCGGTCGCGATCGCCCTCCCCCAGCCCATGTCCTGCCACGCTCGCATACCGACCGACAGCCCCTCCTTCGCGTTGTACCGCATCAGCCTCAGAGTCCAGAACGGCGGTTCAAAATGACACGGGCACGGCCTCGGATCGGCCATGCCGTCATCCTCGGCGGTCCCGATGCCGCCCAACATCGACGCGATTTCCTCCATGGAGCGGTCGTCCAGGCCGCCGATGCTCTCGTCCCAGATGGGCGCGGGCAACAGATCGCTTTCGGCCAATCGGCCCTGGTCCCTGGGCAAGATCGTGATGACCTGCTCGGGACCGGCCGATGCCAGGTCGCCGCTAATGCTGTCTCCTGCCGCGCGCCACTGCACCAGCGCTTCCGCCGCCGTTGCCGGATTGCCGGGCGACGCGGAGGCACCCCGTTCGCGAACATCCTCGATGTCGAAGGTCCATTCGTAGGAAATCGGCTCCATGACTCGAGGTGCGTCTTCCGTGCCCGCGTCGTCAGGGGTTCCCAGGTAACCCGCCCATTTGACGCGGAGGGGCAGCCAGTATCGCTGCTCCCGCAACGTGTAGTCCGCAACCACGGTCGTGACATCCATCTCCGTTTGAGGAAGGAGGTTGTTGATGGCACCGTTGAGGAGTCTGCCGAGCCGTCCCTGCTTTGGTATCGTCGTGGAGTCCCACGCCACTGAACCTTCGTCGAGCTTGACGGCAAGTCCGAAGTTCGGTCCTTCCGCGCGTCGAAGCTGAAGGCCGAACTCGGTATCGAGCCGCTTTGCGAGCCGATATGCAACACGCGCCAGCCCAAACGACTCGGCCTCAATCCACATGACGGCGGCAACCAGCTGAACGCTGCGGAATCGAGGAATCGCGTTGACACTGACGGCACGCACCGAACCGCCGCCAGGCAAGTGCACGACGATCGTATCGCCGCTCCGGAACTGGTAGAAGCGTCCCGCATCCGCGTCGAGCGGACTTCGGACCGCGGCGGCTACCGAGTCCGCCCCCAGGACGGCGAAGCCGAAGACGAACGGATCCTGTAGCGGGTCTGCAGCACGCCGAACTGCCACCTGCCCGAAGCCGTCGTCAACCTGGAAGCCCGTGAACGTCAGTCGGGATCCCAGAACGTGGATGATCTCCGGCTCGCTCCGCGACCACCGTATTCGCGTGACCGACTCACCGTTTACCAATCGTCGATCGCGTCGGGACAGGGACAGGCTGACGCCGAGGCGTTCGCGCACCAGGGCGGTGTAGGAATCGATGGCCAGCCGGGCCGTGTCGCGGGCGGCCCTCGCCCCGACCATGAGGTGGCGGGCGGTCTCGTCGAGATAGGTGTCCGGCGGGGTGTCGTCGGGATGCTGGGCCGCGGCGGCGGACGTGGCGGTGACCAGCATTATCGCGGCCAGGATGCGTGCGGGCATGACTCCAATCTACCTTGGATGGGTTCATCTCGCAGAGCGCTTGAGGAGGTTGCCATGCGACGTGCAATGATCGGAACGACCGTCGGGGTCGCCGCTTTGGCCTGTGCGTGCTCGCCCGAGCCGCCGTCGGAAGAGGCTGTGGTTGACGATTCCGGGGCCCATGTGTACTCGTCGGCTCGCCACGACTTCCGGGTGACGACGGTTGCGGACGGGCTGGACCATCCCTGGTCGATGGCGTGGCTGCCCAGCGGCGAGATGCTGATCGTCGAACGCCCGGGGAGGCTTCGGGTGGTGCGCGACGGTGCCCTTCAGCCCGAACCGGTAGCAGGCCTCCCCGCGGTCTATCGCGATCAGGGCCAGGGCGGCTTCATGGACGTTCTCCCGCACCCCGACTTCGCGCAGAATCGCTGGCTGTACCTGAGCTACGGCAAGCCCAACCACGACGGGTCGGAAGGGGCGACTGCGGTTGTTCGAGGACGCTGGGAAGGGGACCGGGTGACGGGCGTGGAAGAGGTCTTCGAAGCCGACGCATGGGGCGACAACAACAACCATTTCGCCGGCCGCATGGCGTTCGGTCTGGATGGCTTCCTGTATGTCGCGGTGGGCGACAGGATGGTGACGCCGAACGCTCTGGCCGATCACCCGGCGCTGGACCTGGGCAATCACATGGGGACGATCGTGCGGCTTCACGACGACGGCAGCGTGCCCTCCGACAATCCCTTCGTCGGCCGGGACGACGCCCTCCCCGAGATCTGGAGCTACGGCCACCGGAACATGCAGGGGCTCGCGGTCGACCCGCTCACCGGGGCTGTCTGGTCGAACGAGCACGGCCCCCGGGGCGGTGACGAACTCAACCTCATCACGGGCGGAGCCAACTACGGGTGGCCGATGGTGTCCCACGGCATCAACTACGACGGCACGGTGTTCACCAACGAAGCGCGGCGCGCGGGACTGGAGTCGCCCCGATTCGTCTGGACGCCTTCGATCGGTGTGTCGGGCATGGTCATCTACCGGGGGGACAGTTTCCCCTGGTGGCGGGGGAGCGCATTCGTCGGGGGAATGGTCGGCCAGCAGCTCGCCCGCGTGACGCTGGAGGGCCGCAACGCCGTGAGCCTGGAGACGCTCCTCGAAGGGGAACTGGGCCGGATCCGTGACGTCCGCGAGGGCCCGGACGGACTCATCTACCTGGCTCTGGAGCATGCGGATGAGCTGACTGCAGTCGTCCGGCTGGAGCCGGTTCCCAACGACATCGAGCCGCTGTTCAACACGTTCTCGATCGTGGCGATCGACCCATCCACCGGTGAATCGGGTGTGGCGGTCACGACGCGAAACCCCTGCGTGGGCAACGCGGTTCCGTGGGTCCGTGCCGGTGTGGGCGCCGTCGCCACCCAGGGGGGCACGCGGATCGAGTACGGACACGACCTGCTCGATCTCCTGGAACAGAGGGTGGCCCCGCAGGAAGCCATGGACCGGGTTGTGGCTGCGGACGAGGGTCGCGAACGCCGGCAGGTGGGCGTGATCGGTGCCGACGGACGGTCGGCGCAGTGGACCGGGTCGGGACAGTACGGAGCCGAAGAGCGGGGCGATTGGGTTGCCGAACGGTCGGGCCTGAACTACGCCGTTCAGGGCAACGCGCTGGTCGGCACGGCCGTGGTGGACTCCGTGGCGGTCGTCTTCGAGAGAAGTGAGGGATCCGGGCGCCACCTCGCCGACAGGCTGATTGAGGCGCTCCAGGCGGGCCAGCTCCTGGGCGGCGACGGCCGTCATGGAGAGACCCAGTCCGCAGCGGTGCTGGTGGCGGATCCACGACCGGGGATGTCAAGGCGTCCGGACGGGGTTACGACCGACATCAACGTCTGCGAACATCCCGAGCCGGTGCGCGAACTGTGGCGGATCTACGCCGTCGCGTCCGAGACGCTCGGCTTCCGCAGGCTCGAGCAGTTCGTGGGCCGCGACGTGTTTCAGCTGAAAGTCATGCTCCACGCGCTGGGCTACTACCGTCCCGATTCGCCCGCCCCGGCCATCGATTCTCCCGGCGTGCTCGCCTACGACCAGGAGACGGTGGACGCCGTGGACCGATTCCGCGCCGACCAGCGCTGGCAGACCACCGTGCCCGGCTATGTCGACTCCCGGACGATCGAACGGCTGTGGAGTCTTCTGGAGGAAGCGGGTCGCGCCGGCGAGGTCCGCGACCGGATTCGTGACGTTGTGCGCGTGAGGCGGTAGTTTGGGGAATCGGGCGGCACTAGAACTGCGAACCGGAAGGATGAGGTGACCGAAAATGGCGAACTGGGGAACTTGCCCGGCGGTTGAACGGCATCCGCTTCGGGTGAGCGGTGCATGGGTGTTCAAGGGAACGCGGGTGCCTGTCTCAGCGTTGTTCGAGAACCTCAAGGCCGGCGCGTCCATCGACCAGTTCCTTGAGTGGTTTCCGGGTGTTGACCGATGGAAAGTTGAGACGGTACTCGATCACGAACTCCACGCATTGGCAGAAACAGTTGCTTCGTGAAGATCCTGTTCGATCAGGGAACTCCGGTACCTCTGAGGCGACAGTTGGCGGAGCACGTTGTGGAGACGGCCTTCGAGCGTGGATGGTCCCAACTGCGGAATAGCGCCCTCCTGGATAGAGCGGAAGAGGATGGGTACCAACTCCTGATCACTACAGATCAGAGTCTCCGCTATCAGCAAGATCTAGCGAACAGGGAGTTGGCGGTGCTGGTGCTGATGTCGACAGCGTGGCCCAGGATTCGGCTCCAGACTGATGTGATACGCGCAGTCATCAACCAGATTCGCCCCGGCGAACGCAGGGAAGTGCAGATTTGACGTAGTGTCTGGAGTTGTCCGGCGTGTGGCTGGAGTACCCCGGCCCGGTCGAGGATGGTTGGGAGGAGCGCTCCTTCGTCCGGTGGTCTCCCGACAGACCCGTGAGCGATACGATCATGTCATCCCTTGCCCGAGGGTTCGCGGGTGCGACCTTGGCCGCTTGGCTCTGAGCGCGTTGACATACCGTCGTCCGTTACGCAACACTTTACGGAAAGCCCCGAGACGTTAGTCCCACTAGGCCGGAGCCCCAGAATGCGCATGCTGACCCCACCACACCCCGGTGCATTCGTGAAGACCGAGGTGATCGAGCCTCACGGCCTTACGGTAGCCGCCGCCGCAAAGGTCCTCGGCGTGTCCCGGCCTGCGCTCTCCACGTTTCTGAACGGACGATCGGCCCTCTCCGGCATGATGGCGTTGCGTATCGAGAAAGCGTTTGGGGTGAAGATGGACACGCTGATGCGCATGCAGTCGTCCTACGACATCGCCCGCACCAGGGCCCGGGAAGGGGAGCTGGATGTCCAACCATATCGCCTACCGGCTCGCCTCTGACACCACCCGCTTGACCACCACGAAGTTGCTCCCGAACTCGTCGCGCTCGACGAAGGCCAACAGTCCCCCCGGACCAAACGCGGTCGGCATGGCGGTGTCGGCCGGATAGCTCCCTAGGTAGCGGCCGTCCATGGTCAGCACGTCGATCGGGCCATCGCCGATCAGGTCCTCGCCACGTCTTTGCACCCAAATCCGGCCTTCCGGCGTCGTGCGCAGACCAACCACGACCGGAACCTCGTCCGCAGACGGCAGGGCCTCGAGAAAGGCAAGCCGCGTTCGCCTCGTCCCTTCGAGCAACATCTCGCGCGGCACACCGTCGATCACATTGCCGGTGCTTCCATCCACCACGGTCCGGGGTTGTGCGTTCATCGCTGCGTTCAGGGCCACGAATTCCTCGACCTGGTGCTCGATTTCGGCTTCCAGAATGCGGTCCGTAACCGGCTGCGGGTCGAACGGTCGGCGGAGAATGCGGGGGACCGTGCCGTCGGGCCCGGTGATCTTGATCGCATAGGCCGAGGAATCCGAGAACGCCACGCCGCCACCGGGAAGCGGGCCCACGAACAGCCCGGGATCGAAGGTGCGCGGAGGTGGGGTCTGGCCTCCGGTAGTGATCTCCTGTCCGCCCAGGCGGAACGTGATGACACCGGCGGATGGAGGTGCCCAGGCGAGGGTGATCGTCTCGCGGACGACCTCCTGGCCATAGAGTCCGAGACGCATGATCGGGCGTTTCCCGGGGGGATGCTCCGCGCCTTCCGGCCGCATCGTCTCGATTACGTTCAGGTCTCCCGACACAACAACCGCATCCCGGCCGCCGCCGTCGAGGTAAACCCGGCCGCGAACGTGGAGCAGGTCGTCCCCTACACGGACGTTCCGGTCGAGGCTCCCGTCTCTGTTGAAGACCTGGAACGAGCGATGCCCCACGATGTCGCCCACGACGACGCGCCCGTCCGCCGTGGCAACGACGTACTCGGGAATGGTGAACTCACCTGGCCCCGCACCTTGCCGCCCGATGAATCCCGCGTGGTTGCCGGCCTGGTCGACGACGACAACCCGGCTCGCGTGAATGTCCAGCAGGTAGAGGTTGCCCTCGCCATCGAACGCCGCGTCGTCGATCATCCCGAACTGTTGCCACTCGGGCCCGTCGATCGTTCCGACTCTGAACACCTCCTCGAAGTCGGCCGCGAGCGGGGTGTCCTCGGCGGGCAGTTCGACGATCTCCTGGGCGGCTGCGGGAATCGGCGCGAGGAGCGCGAGCGAGGCGCAGACGGCGGTCGGGAACAGGAGCGATATCCGTGTCATGGCGTGGCACCGGAGTCGCGGGTGTAGTGGAGCTCGATCCCTCCCACGCCGTCCACCACCGTGCCCCTGGCGTTCCGCACGGCAGCTTCGCGCCTCAGGACAAGAGTGCCGTCACCGGTCAGCTCGAAGCGCTCGGAAACCCAGCCGATGCCCACGATCTCTCGCCGGACGACGGGCGTGCCTTCATCCCATCTCAGCGTGATGGATTGGTCTGGCTTGCCATCCTCCCCGGGGACCTCAACCGGAGTGCCGTCCATAGGTACCGCAACGGAACCCCCCGGTTCGTCGCTGGAGATCCGGAAGATCGACTCGCTCACCTCCAGGCCGAATCGCTCTGCCCGGATGGTCATCACCGCGCCAATACTCGGGAGCGTTAAAGGGGTGAACCCGTGGCCGTCCCGATCCGCGAACTGCACCCTGACCCGTTCACGCTCCATAGGCTCAAGCACCCATTCACCGATATACGGGTGCAAGGCCGCGATGTCGGGGGCTGGCGCGCCGCGGCTGGCGCACCCGGCAGCGGCCAGAACGCTCGCCCCGGCGATTGCAATGAGGGCCGGTCGAAGGGATCGAGTCATCAATAACTCCTCGGTAGATGGACTTTCGTGCCTCGCGAAGCCTTCATGCACGAAATATGCCACGCCCTGCCATCTCGTCGCACCTCGTACCGTGCCACCCCGCCGCCTGCATGTTGACACATGCGCGATCGCGCGCGTCTTCATCGCCGAACTGATCCGGTTCTTGGCTGTCGCGGAGTGCGGCACGGACGCGATCGCCTATGCGGCCGGGCTGGGGATGTCCGATTTCGAGGACGCAATGCAGGTAGCCGCGGCACGCGCCTGCGGGGCTCGCTTCGTCGTTACGAGACACGCAAGGGACTTCAGACGCTCACCCATCCCGGCAATCGCACCGCAGGAAGCGCTGGAAGCGTTGTTCTGAGGTGATGCGTGACATAATCCCGTTGGGACCCGTCGACGCTACCGCCCGAGAACCCGCCTCAGTTCCACGACCTCCTCACCGAATTCGGTCCTGCGCAGTACGGCGACCAGATCCCCCCTGAGGTCAAGCAACCTGACGTCGTCGGATGATGTCAGCGACGCCACTTGCCCCTCCCCAGGCCTGAACACGAACCACTCGGACTTGGCGACCCCGTCGATGTTGGATTCGATTCCGCCGTAACGAAGCGCCAACACGAGGCCGTCGGCCACGATCAGCGGCGGACGACGGTCACCCGGCTCGACCGACAGCCACCCATATGGCGGCAGGCGATCCGGGGGTCCCGTTGCGCGGAGCATTCCCTCCATAAAGCGCTCGACACTCTCGTCGGCATCCGCGAGCACTCTCTCACGCGCCGCCTCGACGCTGCTCGGCGTCAACGGTGTCATCTGCGGAACAGGGTCCGGAAGCAACGTCTCCAGTTGAATGCCGTCGCTATCGTGCACCGAAACCGCCCAGGATTCGTTGTCCATCACGACGAATACGGAGTCGACCACGCCGATTCCCGTGTCGCGCCCGAACAGACGGAACATCTGCCGGACACCGCCCCGGCCCCAGGGTTCGAAGTACCTTTCGGGACCGACAATGTCGATCAGCCGGTCGGCGGGTGCGCCCTCGGAGTCATGACGGACCAGTGTCATGGGCAACCGCCGGGCCTCCGGCTCATCCGGTACATACATCGGACTGCCTGAGCCGATAGCCAGCAGCGATCCGTCCTCGAAGGAGCCGATCACGGACGTCAACGGCAACTCGTCGTGCGGTCTGACGGAAATGGAGCGTACCCGGGAGCCGTCCGGTGAGTACACGACCACCATGTTGTGCGAGCGGTCATATGCGTGGATTTCGGCTCCTGCCCGGCGCATCCAGCCCATGTTGCGGTACTCCCCGGGACCTTCCCCCAGACGCCCGACAGTCTTGTCAAGACGGCCGTCATAAGTGTAAAAGCGGAGACTGCCCGTACTCGCTTCTGCAACGATCACATGGTCTTCGGTAATGGCGACTCCGGCTACCCTGTAGAGCGGATCCGTGTCCGTCCCCCCAAGGCTCGTGACGACATTCGAGTCCAATTGCCAACTCGCCGGAGCTGCGGTCCGCGGCTGTATGGCGGCAGGCTCCGGGGCGCGCTGGGCGACGGAGTTATCGGATCTGGGCGTTGGGGGAGCGACAGAATTCAGCTTATCGGTGCTCAGTCCATCCAGATTCAGCGAGAAGCCTCTGGTGGCCCATTCCCGCATGCTTCGACCGCCCTCGAACCGGGCGATCTCCGTGAGTCCCGACGAAGTCCAGGAAGTCTGGGCCACCGTGATGTCCTCCAGAAACACCAGGACACCCGGCACGGACCTCCCACTGTAGCGAAAGCGTCCGGTGTTGAACCAGTTGCGTCCGACGGAAACCTCGTCAAAGTGACCGTACGCGTTCAGGACCCTCAACCCCTCGGTGATATCCCAATGGTTCGCGACACCGACTGTCGAGTAGTAGACGCCCTCCCGGGCGGCAAGCGCACGAAGAGAATCCCTCGCCGCCTTGACCAGGGTCACATAGGGCGGATACGGGTCTGTGCCTGGCGCGACCTGTTGCGCCATGAGCACGAATGTGAGGTGACGCCCCGACTCAATCTGTGTGTCGATCGAGGCCGCCGATTGCTGACGCCTCGAAGTGGTCGTCACCAACACCAGCACCGCCGCCGTCAGGATACCCAGGCACAGAGAGGCAATGATCCGGTTGCGTATGATCTTCCGTGGCCGGTTGGGGTTGTTCGCTCGAGTATTCATCTCCTAATAATATAGTTGATTGGCTGGAAGCGAAATGCCAGCGGTGTTTACCGGTCGCCGAACCGGAGCGACGACCCATTTAGCCAGTTTTATCCACGAATGGATAATTATCTCCCGGTGGATAATCATGGCTAAAAGGCGTCGACGCTCACCTTGACGCCCGCAATCCGCGCACGCGACACTGTCCGGTGACATGAACAGCCCACTTGATTCCGGCGCCTTCGCGGCCCGCACCGCCCGCACGACACCCGCGGCCCGCACCGCCCGCACGACACTCGCGGCCCGCACCGCCCGCACGACACGGACGGCGCGCACCGCGGCACTCGCAGCCCTCGCAGCCCTCACCGCCTGCAACCCGTCCCCACCCCTCGACAACGCCTTCCTCACCCGCGCCGAGCGCACCGACTACCGCGAGACCAGCTCCTACGCCGAGGTCGTCGCCTTCCTCCAGCGAGCGGCGGCGAGCGACCCGTCCGTCCACTACACCACCTACGGCTACACCACCGAGGGCCGGCCCCTCCCCATGGTCGTCGTTGGCGACGTCGCGGACGCCAGCCCCGCGTCGGTCCGGGCTTCCGGCAAGACGGTCGCCTACCTGCAGGGCAACATCCACGCCGGCGAGGTGTGCGGGAAGGAAGCGCTCCAGATGCTGCTCCGCGACCTCATGGCCGGCCGCCACGGCGAGTGGCGCGAGTCGCTGGTCCTGCTGATCGCGCCCATCTACAACGCCGACGGCAACGAGCGAGTGACCCTCACGAACCGCGGCCGTCAGCACGGGCCCATCGGCGGCATGGGCCAGCGCCCGAACGCACAGGGCTACGATCTCAACCGCGATCACATGAAGCTCGACTCGCCCGAAGCGCATTCCGTGGCGCGTTTGTTCAGCGAGTACGATCCGCATGTATCAGTGGATTTGCACACGACCAATGGGACGCGGCACGCCTATCATCTCACATACTCGCCGCCGCTCCACCCGAACACGCCTGCGGGAATCGACCGCTTTCTGCGGCAGGGACTCCTGCCCCATGTCACGACGGAAGTCCGGGACAAACACGGCTGGGAGTACTACTACTACGGCAACGCGTTCGGGCCCGGCGGCGGCGAGCGCGGCTGGTACACCTTCGACCACCGCCCGCGCTTCAACAACAACTACATCGGCCTGCGCAACCGCATCGCCATCCTGAGCGAGGCCTACTCCTACGCGACCTTCGAGGAGCGCGTGCTCGCCACGCTGTACTTCGTCGAAGAGATCCTCGACTACGTCCATGAGCACGCGGACGAGGTCCGCCGCATCGTCGCCGAAGCCGATGCCGCCACGGTGGTCGGCACCTCCCTGGCGCTGCGCGCCGCCCCCGAGCGCTCGGCCGAACCGGTCGACATCCTCATGGGCGCCGTCACCGAGGAGGCCCACCCGCTGACCGGCCTCCCCCTGCTGCTGCGCGCCGACACGCAGTACGTCGAGACCATGTACGAGTACGGGACCTTTGCGCCGATCCTCAGCGAACGCGTGCCCGAGGCCTACCTGGTCCCCGGCGATCTGGTGGAAGTCCTGACCCGCCTCGCCACGCACGGCATCGCGCTCGAGCCTGCCGACCCGACGCCCGTGGACGTGCAAGCGTTCCGCATCGATTCGGTGCAAACCGCCGGGCGCCCCTTCCAGGGACGCAACGAGCAGACACTCTTCGGGCGCTACGAGACGACCACGGTCACCCCGTCCGCCGGCGACATGTGGGCCCGTGCCGACCACCCGCTCGGCCGCCTGCTCTTCACCCTGCTGGAGCCGCAGTCCGACGACGGGTTCGCCAACTGGGGATTCCTTGCGGACCGGCTGAGTGCCGGCGCGGTGTATCCGATCACGCGCGTCCCCGGCGCAGCGCGCGTCCCTGGCGCGGCGGGCGCCGCCGGCGCCGGTGATGGCTAGACCCCCCGGCCAGACTCCGGCTTCAGGTCACCGCCAACGCCTTGCCCCTAATCCCCATTGTCCCGTCCCGCCTCGTTCAACACCAGCAATTCCCTCTGCGCGCGATCCCGCTGCGGCACTTCATGGCACCTGCGGCAGCGCGCCTCGTACGACTCGGCCCCTCCCACCTGGATCGTCGGGCCCTCCGCGGGCGCCGGCCTGCCGTCGATCAGGCGCTGGTTCCTCGTCGCGGGATCGCCGCACACGACGCAGATCGCGTTCAGCTTGTCGATTCGCTCGGCGCGCGCCAGGAGCAGTCCCATCGGGCCGAAGGGCTCGCCGCGGAAGTCCATGTCGGTGCCGGCCACGATCACGCGCATCCCGGTGTCCGCCAGCGCATCGGCAACCTGGCAGATGCCGTCGTCGAGGAACTGCGCCTCGTCGATCGCGACGACGTGCGTCCCCGCGCTGACCTTCTCGGCGATCTGGACCGAGTTGGACACGGGCTCGGCGTCGATCTGCCGGCCGTCGTGGGACGAAATGCGGAACGCGCCGCCGTACCGGTCGTCGAGGTGGGACTTGAAGAGCTGCACGCGCCGACCGGCGATGAGGGCGCGCCGCACGCGCCGGATCAGCTCCTCGGACTTGCCGCTGAACATGACGCCGGCCACGACTTCGACCCAGCCGTGCCTGGCGGGCGGCCTGCCGATCATGCGCTCGAATGCCTCGCGGGCCTGTCCATTGTGTCCTCCTGACCCACGGATGGCTCTGTGCCTGATTGGCCCAATGGTGCCATCCCGTGGTCCGCGTTGGCAAGTCGCGCGCCGCGGGCCGGGAAGGCTGGAATAACGATTGGACGGTCGCACGATAACGATTGGACGGTTGGCCGATAACGATTGGACGGCCTTCCAATAACGATTGGACGCGGCTAGATTCGCTCTTGGCCGAGACGCTCACCGCCTGCCGTAGCCTTCCGGTCTTCCCGAATCCTGCCCTCCAGCGAAGGAGCCACCGTCATCTTCCCGAGACTCACCGCCCGTCTCGTGCGCCAGGCGCTCACCGACACGCCGGTGGTTTTTGTAATGGGCGCGCGGCAGGTGGGAAAGACGACCCTGGTGAAGACCCTGATCGACGACAGCTGGGAGTACATCACCTTCGACGACAACGCGCAAGCGGAGGTGGCCCGGGCTGATCCCATCGGCTTCATCCGCAATCTTCCGCCGAAGCGTATTGCGCTCGACGAGGTGCAGCGGGTGCCAGAGACCCTGCGTGCGATCAAGCAGTCCGTGGACGAGAAGCGAACTCCGGGGCGCTTCCTGCTCACCGGGTCGGCGAACGCGCTGCTTCGCCCCAGGGTCTCGGACGCGCTGGTCGGACGGATGGAAGCCGTTCGGCTCGCAACGTTGTCGGAATGCGAGATTGCAGGTCGGGAACCGACGTTCCTGCGCACCCTGCTTAGGGGCGACGCCCCATTGGCCGAGGACCTGCGAGTCAGGGATCGCCTGGTCGGGCGGATTGTGACCGGCTGCTTCCCGGAACCGCTGTTGCGGGCGAGCGAGGGACGCGCGCGGGCCTGGTATCGCCAGTATGCGAACACGCTCATACAACGCGACCTCGCCGACCTGCCGGGAATCGGTCATGTGGACGCCATGACCAAACTGCTCCGCCTGACTGCCATCCACTCGGGGCAATTGGTCAACCTTGCCGATCTCGCGGGCAAGCTCGGCCTGAACCGTCTCACGGCGGGAAAGTACCTGGCTCTCCTCGAACAACTGTTCCTCGTGGAGCGGGTCCCGGCCTGGCACGCCGGCGAGTTCCGGCGCATGGTCAAGACGCCGAAGATGCACGCGGTCGACACCGGAATGATGTGTGCGCTGCGCGGGATCAGCCGGAGGAAACTCGTGACAAACCCCGCCGACATGGGGTCGCTGCTGGAATCCTTCGTGTACAACGAACTGAGGAAGCAGGCACTCTGGGTGGACGACCCGCCGGCGTTCCATCACTACCGGGACAAGGACAAGGTCGAGGTGGACATCGTGTTGGAGAGCGTGTCGGGCGGATGCTACGGGATCGAGGTGAAGGCGGCGGCTTCGCTGCACGCGCGCGACTTTTCGGGCCTGAGACGCTTCCGGCGCGTGGCGAAGGAGCGGTTCCGCATGGGTGTGCTCCTCTACGACGGCGACCACACGACGGCGTTCGGAGACGGCCTCTACGCTGTCCCGATCGGGGCGCTCTGGCGGTAGCCGGGCGGGCTGTCGACCGCAGTGTAGATTACAGCCATGGCAACGCACTGGGCCATCGACCTCGGCACCTCGAACACGACCATCTGCGAAGACAGGTCCGGCCATCCGCACGTCGTGAATCTGCCGGACCTGGCGAAGCTCGAGCCGCTCACGCAGACCCCGGTCATGCCGTCGTGCGTGTGCGTCATGGACACCCGCGCCGAGCAGGTTCTGATCGGGCAGGAAGCGGTCACCTACAACTGGGACGGCCGGGCCGCGGGGTTCGCGCGCGGGTTCAAGCGCTACCTCGGCACCGAGAGCGGGCGGACGATGGCGTGGGCGAGTGGAAGGGCGTTCACCGCCCAGGATGTCGCGTCCCTGTTCCTCCGCGAGGTCATCGGTACGCTCGAGGCGCGATTCGGCGACGAGGTCACCGACATCACCATTGCCACGCCCAGCGGCTTCTACGAGACGTACCGGGCCGAGCTGCAGTCGATCATACGCCGCGTGAAGCGCCGCAGCCTGTGGGAGCGCATCTGGGCGCGCCTGCGGGGGAAGCCGGCCGGGATCGTGTTCCGCACGCTCGACGAACCGGTCGCCGCCGCGCTCGGGTACGGCGTGGATGTGGGGCGCCCCACGACGCTGGTGGCGTTCGATTTCGGCGGCGGATCGATGGAAGCCGCGGTGGTGCGAACCGACGGAGCGCGGACGGTCGAGACCGGCCGGGCGGAAGTGCTGGCCAAGCAGGCCGTGGAACTGGGCGGCGACGATATCGACCGCTGGGTTCTGGAACGGTTCGTGCCGTCGGCCCTGCACGACTGGCCCGAGTGGGAGGTCGCGCTCAGGTGGGAGGCGGAGCGCGTCAAGCTGCTTGCCAGCGCGGGGAGCGAGGGTGAATTCACCTTCCGCAACGAGTCCTACGGTAAGCTCGACTACAACGTCCTGCGCGACACGCTCGCCGCAAACGGCCTGTACGCGCGGATCCGGGAACTCCTGGGCGCGCTGCTGACCGAGCTGCGGACTCGGCACGGCGTGCCTTCGGACGACATCGACGACGTGATCCTCGAAGGCGGCTCCACGCTTCTTCCCGAGGTGCGCAACGTCGTGGGCGACGTGCTCGGCCGGGACAAGGTGCGCGAATGGCTCCCGTTCGAGGCCGTGGCGCGAGGCGCCTGCATCTTTGCGGGCGGTGCGAACGTCGAGGACTTCATCTACCACGACTACGCGCTTCGCATTTTGCCCGACGATGACAGCGAAGCCGAGTACGAGCTGCTCATTCCCGGCGGAACCCGCTTCCCGACGGCCGACGATTTCGTGACGCGCTACTACGCCCCCGGCTTCGACGGCCAGCAGCACATCAACCTCTTCATATGCGAGGTCGGGCGCGTTGCCGGGCGCCCGGTCGAGTGGACCGAGCGGCCCAACGGCTCACGCTGCTTCGTGCCCCGGACGGCGGGCGAGCGCGCGTTCTGCCTGTGCCTCAATGAAGCGGACCCGGCGCTGCCGCTGAACCCGGCCGGCCGGGGGACGTCGCCCCGGTTGCGCGTGACCTATTCGGTGGACGAGAACCGCTGGCTGTGCGTTACCGTACATGATCTGCAGAGAAAGGCCGACCTGAAGGTGAAGCACCCCGTGGTGAGGCTGCGATGAGCGCCGGGAGAGCCGCGATGAGCGCCGGGAGGGCCGCGATGAGCGCCGGGAGGGCCGCGATGAGCGCCGGGAGGACCGCCGGATGAGCATTCTCAGGGCCCTTTTCGGGCCGAGCCAGAAGGAGATCTGGCGGCAGCTGTCCGGGAAGGTGGGTGGACGTTTCCACGAAGGCGGCCTTTTCGCCGCATCCGCCGTCCAGGCCCGTCACCGCGACTGGATCATCACGCTCGACACGTACACGCAGAGCAGCGGCAACACGCACCAGACCTTCACCAGACTGCGCGCTCCGTACTTCAATCCGGAAGGCTTCCGGTTCGAGATCTACCGGGCGAGCATCTTCAGCGGCCTGGGGAAGTCGCTGGGAATGCAGGACATTCAGGTCGGCCATCGGCGTTTCGACGAAGAATTCGTGATCAAGGGCACCGAGCCCGCGCGCGTGCGGCGGCTCTTCGACAACGACAAGATCCGTCGTCTCATCAATGCCCAGCCGAGGATTCGCCTGTCCGTCAAGGCGCACGAAGGATGGCTGAGCAAGTTCCCCGCGGGCGTGGACGAGCTCTACTTCCAGTCGGCCGGGGTGATCAAGGATCTTGCCCAGCTGCGGGCCCTTTTCGACCTCTTCGCCGAGGTGCTGCAGCAGGTCTGTCACGAAGGCAGGGCGTACGAGGACGATGTGCGGATCCACATGCGGCGCCTGCGCGCGCCGGGCGGAAGGATCGAGGACAAGCACATTCTGTGGGAGAGCTACGGTCAGCGACGCGATGCGGCGGTCGCGCTCGGCCGGCTCGGGGATCCCGCCGCCGTTCCAGTCCTCGTGTCGGTGCTCTGGGACGAGGACGCGGTGCTCAGGACCCGGGCCGTCGAGGCGCTCACCGAGATCCGGCACCGCGATTCGATCGGCCCGCTCATCCCCCTGCTCGCCGACACGCGTGCAGCCGACGGCCTGAGCATGCGTGCACGCGTGGCGGATGCGCTGAGGGAGCGGGGCGAAGGGGAGCTGGTTGACGCCGTGCTCAATGCGTTTGCCGGCGATTTCGAGCCCCTCAAGGCGCGCGGCGACGGCTACAGGGCCGAGATCGTGGCGGCTCTTGCGGGCGCGCTCGAAGGACCCTCGGGCGCGAACGCGGCGAACGCGCTGGCGGGGATTCACGCCGTGGAGGCGTTGCCCCGGCTCCGCGAGGTCCTGCGGAACATCGGCGCGGGAGGGCCCACTGGCGAGGCGGTCGCGGGTGCGGTCAAGAAGCTCGAGGCGCGGGCCTCGCTGCCGCGCGCCGCCTCCGGGGCCGATGTCCAGGCCGACACGCTGCCGCGCGCGGCACGGCAACCGGGCGACGACCAGACGACCCTGCCGCGCGGCTCGCGGGCGCCGGAACAGCAGGGCGCGAGGCGCCCGTTGGCGCCGGGCGACCGCTAACTGCTAACGCCCCGACGTCGACAGTTCGGCCACGTGCACCACCCGGTCCGCAAGGTAGGGGTGCGCGCGCACCTTGTTGTGGAACCGGGTGTCCGCCGTGACGACCGGGTAGTTCTCGTGAATGGCCAGTGCCAGGTAGAAGCAGTCGTATACGGGGTGCGCCAGGTCCTGCGCGAGGCGGGCGCCGGAAGCGGCGAGGCGGCGCATCGAGAGAGGGGTGGCCACCGGGGCGGTGCGCAGCAGGTTCACGGCGTCCGCGAGCTCTTCAGCGTCCATTTCGCCTTGCCGGTGCTTGGCGGTCAATGCGCTCGCGGCCTCGGCGAAGATCAGATCGGGCGCCAGGAGCGTGACGTCCATGTCGAGCAGGGCCGCGGACTCTTCGGAGAGATGTTCGGCGACCAGCCATTTCACGGCCACGCTGGCATCGACCACGTAGCCCGTCACGACAGCCAGCCCCGCTCGCGGTCGGCGCGGATGGTCTCGGTGCTGTCGACGGACGACGCGATGCGCTGGCGCATGGCCCGCGCCCGCTCCGCGAACGCGCCTTCGGCCGGAAGCAGGGTTTTCCGCAGGATTTCGCGGTGTTCCGCCTCGGCGGACCTGCCGTTGGCCGCAGCGCGCCGCTTGAGGCCGTCGACGAGCTGGCGGGACAGCTTGCGGACCGTGAGTTGAGCCATTGTTCTGCCTTTGTTGCTGTCGTTATTGTGATGGCAGTGACATCATATGATAAATTGTGATGGCAATGCTGTCAAACAGCGCCGCATCCCGTGCCTTGGGGAACATCCCGTGCCGTGGGAAACGGCGACGGTTACCTTGGACGCGTTAGCTGCGACACCCTTTCCCGCATCATCCGGCCTGCCATGAAACAGTCTTCCTCTTCGCGCCCCGGCGCCCGAACCTCCCCTCTTGCCGTCGCCGCCGTCCTGACGCTGGTCGTGGCCATGGCCGCCGCGGCCGCACCGCCGCCCTCTTCGGCCCAACAAAACAGCGCCCCGGCCGCCAATCCCGCCGATGTGGAGTCCATCGACGCGATCATGACCGCCGTCTACGAGGTCATTTCGGGCGACGCCGGTGTGGCGCGCGACTGGGACCGCTTCCGCTCGCTCTTCGCGCCGGGGGCGACGCTGAACCCGGTGGGCCGGCCCGACGGCACCACGTACGTGCGGCAGGTGATCACGCCCGACCAATATGCCGAGAATGCCGGCCCATTCCTGGAGGAGAACGGCTTCCACGAGGTCGAGATCCATCGGGTGACCGAGCAGTACGGGGTGATCGCGCACGCGTTCAGTACATACGAATCGCGGGAGCGGGCGACGGATCCGGAGCCGTTCGCGCGCGGCATCAACTCCTTCCAGCTGCTTTGGGACGGCACCCGGTGGTCGATCGTGTCGATCTACTGGCTGCAGGAAAGCGACGACCATCCGATTCCGGCGAAGTATCTGCCGGGGGATGAGTCGCCGGGGGCCGACTCGCGGGGGACTGACTCGCCGGGGGCCGACTCGCCGCAGCCCGGCCAGCAGGTCGTTCTTGTCACCGGCGCCACTTCGGGCCTCGGCCGGGAGCTTGCGCTCCGGCTGGGCGCGCGCGGCGACCACGTGATTGTCCACGGGCGCAACGAGGAGCGGGGTGCGGAAGTGGTGCACGCCATCAACGCGGCGGGGCCCGGCAGCGCCCGCTTCTACCGTGCCGATTTCGCGTCTTTCGACCAGGTGCGTGCGTTCGCCGGGACGCTTCTGGCGGACTACGAGCGGCTGGACATCCTGATCAACAACGCTGGCTTCGGCTCGGCGCCGGACGAGCGGTGGGTCACCGAGGACGGGCACGAGTACCGCTTCCAGGTGAACTACCTGTCGACCTTCCTGCTCACCCACATGCTGATGCCGCGGCTGCTGGAGAGCGTGCCGGCGCGCATTGTCAATGTTTCGTCGGGCGCGCAGACGCCGATCGACTTCGACGACGTGATGATCGAGAACAACTTCAGCGGACGCCGCGCGTATGCGCAGAGCAAGCTGGCGCAGATCATGTTCACGCATGACCTGGCCGAGGAGCTGGAAGGGACCGGGATCGTGGTCGGCTCGCTGCATCCGGCCACGTACATGCCGACCGCCATGGTGCGCCGCCTTGGCGCCACCCCGCGCCAGACCATCGCGGAGGGCGCCGACGCGACGATGCAGGTGGTCGACTCGGATGACTTCGAGAGCGGGCAGTACTTCAGCGGGCTCCGGCCGACTCGGGCCAACGACCAGGCCTACGACGTCGAGGCGCGTGAGAAGCTGAAGCGGCTGAGCGAGGAGCTGACGGGGATTCGTTCGGGGCGGAGCCGGGGCCCGGGGCCCGGGGGCCGGCTCGTAGGGACCGTGCGATGATGAACGCGGCGGTGGTGGTGGCGACCCTTGCGGTGAGCAGCCCGGCATCGGCCCAGCTGCCGCCGGACACGGTTTTCGACGTCGAGGAGATCAGGGTGGTGGTGGGCTCCCGGGCGGGTGTCGCGGATCCGGCGGCGCTCCCCGTTCCCGTGGACATCTACGGCGCCGAAGAGATTGCGCGCCTGGGGGAGGTCGATCTGGCCGAGGTGCTCGGGAACATCGCGCCGTCCTTCAACTCCACGCGCTTTTCCGCCGGTGACGGCGCGGCCCTTCACGTGGCCACGCTGCGCGGCATGAACGCCGACCAGGTGCTCGTGCTGGTGAACGGCAAGCGACGGCATGGCGTTGCGTTTGCGAAAGTGCTTGCGGCCTCCGGCCAGGGGACGACCGGTACGGACCTGCGCGCGATTCCGGTTCACGCGATCAAGCGGATCGAAGTGCTGCGGGAGGGCGCTGCCTCGCAGTATGGCTCGGACGCAATCGCCGGCGTGATCAACATTGTGCTCAAGGACGACGCCGGCGGAGTCGGCGCGTCCACCTTCCTCGGTCGCACGTCGCGGGGCGACGGCATGAGGCTGATCACTTCGGCCAACGCCGGCGTCCCGCTCGGAGACGGCTTTCTCAACGTCACGATGGAGGTCGCGCGACAGGAGGTTACGAACCGGGCGGGTGCGGCGCCGACCTGCTTCGGACCCGATCCGTCCTACGGTCCCTGTGCGGATGGCGGCAAGGTCATGCAGTTGCAGCGCAACGGCGAGCCCGACTACAGGGGGGCGGGCTTCATGGCCAATGCGGCGATACCCGTCGGCGAATCGGCGGAATTCTATGCTTTCGGAGGCTACTCGGGGCGTGAAGCGGTCTCCGACGGTCTGTACCGCAAGGCGGACTGGGTGCCGCGTTCGGTCAGCTACGTCTACCCGGACGGTTTTTTCCCGATCGAGGAATCGGACCTCTCGGACAAGTCGGCGGTGGCGGGGTTGCGAGGCGACCTGGGCGATTGGTCGGGCGACCTCAGCCTTGGATTCGGACACGGACGCTTCGCCTTCGGTGCGGCGAACTCGATCAACCCGTCGTACGCGGCCGAGTTCCTGGCGAAGAACCCCGGTGCCGACGGAGCATCCATTGCGGCCAGCGCCGGACCCCGAAACACCTTCAGCGGGGGCCTGAACGTGCGGCAGTGGACGCTGAGCGCCGACGCGACACGGGAGGTGGAGGTGGGCTCGGCCCCGGCGTTTCTGGCCGTCGGCAGCGTGTTCCGCCGGGACTCGTACTGGATGGAAGCCGGCGACCGCGCCTCGTGGGCGTGCGGACCCAGCGATACGCCCGGCAGCTTCCCGGCCGCCCATCACCAGAACGACGGGACGGTCTATGCCAGCTGCGGGATACAGGGCTACCCGGGCTACAGCCCGACCTCGGCCTCGCTGAGCGAACGGGATCGCAGCAGCTTCGGTGCGTACGCGGACATGGAGTTGCGCGCGTCGGGGGGGCGCACCCTGAGCGGCGCCCTTCGGTTCGAGCGCTACACCGACGCCGGAAGCTCGCTGACCGGCAAGCTGGCCGGCCGCATGGCGTTGGGCGAGTCGGGCGCGGCGCTGCGTGGGGCGGTGTCCACCGGTTTTCGCGCACCGCGCCTTCCCCAGCGAGGCTTCAACACCATCGGCTTTGTGGGCGGCAGCGATGGCTTGGTCAGCGCCGGGTTCCTGCCGGAAGGCGATGCGATGGCGTGCGCCGATTTCGGAGCCTGCGGGCTGAGCCACGAGACTTCGCTCAGCGTCACCGGCGGGTTCGTCTATTCCAACGACGCCGGGCTGTTGGTCACCGCGGACTATTACCGTGTTGCGGTCGCCGACGCGATCGCCCTCACCCGGAGCCTTGATCAAAGTCACGGGCTGCGTGCCGGTGCCCGGTTCCAGGGCCGTCCGGTGGACGCCGTGGCGTTCTGGACCAACGCGATCGACACGCGCACGCAGGGATTCGACCTGGTCGCGGGCTGGCGCTTCCGCGGCATGGACTGGGGCGCTGCGGATCTGTCGGCCAGCTTTCACCGGAACAGCACCGAGATCACCGCCAACCGGAACGAGAACTTCATCGGTTCCACGCAGCAGACGCTGATCGAGCAGGCTCAGCCCGGTCGCCGAATCGGCGTCAGCGCGGACGTCCGTGCCGCGCGGGGCATCGGTGCCAGGTTCAGCGTGAACCATGTCGGCGAGGTCACCACACCGTTCATCTTCGAGCAGAACGTGACGATCGAGGCGGCGGCGATCGCAGACATGGAGGTCACGCTCCGGGTGGCCGACCGCATCCAGGTCGCAGTGGGGGCCAACAACCTGCTGGACCGACTGCCGAACCGGCTTCCGGACGACTCCGTGGCGCAGCTCTGGACGATGGAGTACCCGGCCGAGTCGCCCTACGGCGTCGCAGGACGCATCTGGTACACGCGGGTCAGCGTGGTCGGGAACTGACCGGGACGGCGGCAACCCACCCCGGAGCCAGGGAGGTCAGGGAGATCGTGAGATGAGACTGACGAAACGACTGCCGGGAGCGCTCGCGCTGGCGGCCCTCTTGGTCCTCCCGGCACAGGGACAGGAGGCGATGAGGACCGCGCCCCGGCCCATCGAGGGCATCAACTCGATCTGGATCGACGAGCTGACCTGGATGGAGGTGCGCGACGAGATCGCCGCTGGCAAAACGACCGCGATCATCGCGACCGGCGGGGTCGAGCAGAACGGCCCGTACATGGTGGGCGGCAAGCACAACTACGTGCTCGAGGCGATGTGCGACGCGATCGCGCGGGACCTGGGCGACGCGCTCTGCGCACCGGTCATGAAGTACGTGCCCGAGGGCGACCCCGAGAACATCCGCTATCCGGGCACCCTGAGCGTCCGCCAGGAGACCTTCCGGATGGTGCTCGAGGACGTCGCCAACAGCCTGAAGAGCCAGGGATTCACCGATGTCGTCTTCATCGGCGACAGCGGGGGCAACCAGAACGGGATGTCCGAGACGACGGACAAGCTCAACGAGTACTGGGGCGGCGCGGCGCGGGCGCACCATATCGAGGAGTACTACCGCGAGGACATCTGGAGCTGCGAGTTCCTGAAGGAGGAGCTGCAGATCTTCCAGAAGCCGGATGTCTGCACCGCGACGCGCGACCTGTATCACGACGACGTGCACTACTCGTCGATTGTGGCGACCATCGACCCGGAGCACATCCGGGCGCGGCAGCGGATCGAGGCCGGGCTCTACTCGATCAACGAGGTGGAGCTGGGGCCGGTGGAGCGAACGGCTGAGATCGGGCGGGCGCTGATCGCCTACCGCACGGAGATCACCGTGCGCGCGATCCGGGAGAGCATGGCGCGATAGGCGGCTGGCGCGGACGCCTCAATCGCGGCTCGCGATCCTGTCCTTGATCAGCTTCGCCGTGCGCTCGGCCCGCGCATCGGCAATCTGGCGCCCGAGTTCCAGCGACTTGCCCAGATCGGCGATCGAGAACCCGTCGATGACCGCCTGGCCGGCCTTCACCCGCGCCGCCCAGCGCACCGAAGCCGGGTCGTCGAGCATCATGTTCAGCGTGATGGTCGGGTTGTCGTGGAGCGCGTCGCTGGTCATGTCGTCGGTGACGGCGCCGAGGTCGCGCAGCACGTTGGGGCTGCCGGGCGGGGCGCGGTAGTACTCGGGGACGAAGTGGACGGTCGCCTCGCCGCCCCAGGCCTCGGTCAGCACGGTGGCCACGTTCTCCATGCCGCGCTGATTTCCGCCGCTGTCGCCGATCAGGACGATGTTCTCGAAGCCGTGCATCTTGAGGCTGTGCGCGACATCGGTGAGCACGGCCTCGAACGTCTCCTGCCGCAGGCTGATCGTGCCCGGGCTGGTCATGTGGCCCGTGGGCGGGTCAATGCCGCCTTCGGGGACGGTCTCGATCACGGGCGCGCAGAGCGCGTTGCCGAGCTTCTTCGCGATCGCGGGACAGTTGGCGCGCAGCACATGGTTGTGCTTGCCGGTCACAAGCCATGGCCCGTTGGGCTCGACGCCGCCGGTGGCCACGATGGCCGTGGTCTTGCCTTCGGCGAGCGCGTCGCGGACGTCCATCCAGGTCATTTCCTCGATCCAGAGGGTTTTTACCGGGGGTAGAGGGTTGGGTGTGTCGACGCAGTTGTAGATGTTGGCGCGGCAGTCACCGCCTCCCATCGAACGGGGGTCGGGGGCCGGGCGCTCACGATTGCCCCCACGCTGCGCCTGGCCGCCGGCTGCGCGCCGCATGGCCGCGAATTGGGCGGACCGGTCCGGTGCCGGCAGCGTGCCCCGGTTCGCGATGGCCTTGCGGATCGCCGCGACGGTGTGTGTGGCGCGGAACGCCACGATCTCGCGCGCCAGTTCCAGCGACTCGACCCGGTCCTCGATCGAGACGCCGTTGATCGACGCCTTGCCCGCGGCGACCCGCTCGTCGAAGCGCACCGAGAAGGGGTCGTCGTAGAACATGTTGAGGGTGATGATCGGGTCGTCGTGCATGCCCTCGTTCTCGCCGGCCTCGAGGCCGCGGAAGGCCATGTAGCGGGTGACCGAGTTGTAGTCGTAGTACTCCTGCACGTGCGCCACGATCGCCGCGCCAGCGAACTTCTCGTTCAGCCTCTCGGCCACGGCGCGCTGGCCGCCTTGGTTCCCGCCGCTGTCGCCGATGAAGATGATGTTGCGGAAGCCGTGCATTTTGAGGCTGTGCGCGACATCGGTCAGGAGCGCCTCGAAGGTCTCCTGGCGCAGGCTGAGGGTGCCGGGGCTGGTCATGTGCCCGCTGGGCGGGTCGATGTTGCCTTCGGGCACGAGCTTGATGATCGGGGCGCAGAGCGCGTCGCCCAGCTCGCGCGCGATGGCGTCGCAGTTGGCGCGCAGCACGAAGTTGTGCTTGCCCGTGGCGAGCCAGGGGCCGTTGGGCTCGACACCGCCCGTGGGGATGATGGCCGTGGTCTTGCCGTCGGCGAGGGCGTCGCGGACGTCCATCCACGTCATCTCCTCGATCCAGACCGTGTTCGGCGCGGGAAGCGGGTTCGGCGTGTCCGCGCAGTTGTAGACGTTGGCTGCGCAGTCGCCGCCGCCCATGCTGTTCGGGTCGCGCTCCGGGCGCTGCTGAGCCGTGGCGGGGGTTGCGGTGAGGAGCAGGGCTCCGACGAGCAGGGCGGTCTTCACGGGTTGTTCCTCCGGGTCAGGATTGGGAGAGGGCTGAAGCATGGTACGGTGTCGGGCGCGCGGTGGCGAGGGGGCGGGCGGGCCCGGCCCGCGGTCCGCTGGGCGTGGTGCGCCGTCGCCCGGGCGCGGTGCGCTGTCCCCCCGGCGCGTTGCGCCAGCCCCCCCAGCGCGGCCCCTCAGCCCGAGTGAATCTCCGCCGCGGCCCGCAGACCCGAATCGAGAGCGCCGTTCATCCATCCCCGCGCTGCCGAAACGTGTTCGCCGGCGAAGTGGAGCGGGCCTTCCGCGCGGACCAGCGCGCCGCCGAGCTGGGCGTCCTGCGTTGGCGTCGGTTCCGCCCAGGCGGCGCGGCTCCAGGGATCCCGCTGCCACGAGTGTGACGTGCCGGCCGCGGCGTGGGCCGAGGCGCCCGGCAGGAACTCCTCCCAGTGGGCGAGCACGCGGGTCACGCGGGCGTCCCGGTCGAGCGCGTCGAGTTCAGCTGCGCGGGCGCCGCGCACGTACGTCAGCAGGACGCCTTCCGGGCCGGACAGGTCCCAGGTGGGGTGCCAGAGCTCCTCGGGCCAGTCGGTCGTGCCCCAGCCGTTCAGGCCCTCGGCCTCCCAGAACCGGCTCCGAAAGCGCACGAAGACGCGGGTCGCGCTCTGGTAGCCGAAGCCGCCGTTCATCGCCTCGGTCTTGGCGGCGGAGAGGGCGGGCGAGAAGTGGATGGTGGAGAGAAGCGGCACCGGCACGGTCACCAGCACCCGGTCCGACAGGTAGGTGCGGCCGTCGCCGGTGGTGGTGCTTGCGGCGGTCCCGGCGACGATTTCGGTCACGGGCGCGGTCGTGACCACGCGGTTGCCCAGTTCGGCCGCGAACGCCGTGGGCAAGCGGTCGGTGCCGCCCCGGATCTTCACGAAGTCGGGCCATTCGGAGAGGAAGGAGCCAGGTGGAACGGTGGCCCGCTCCCCGGCCTGGTAGCGGAGGAAGAGGCCGTCTTCCGGGTAGAAACGGTCGAGTTCCAGCCCGAAATGGCGCGCGTATCCCAGGGTGAGGTCGTGCTCCGGGCGAATGCGCGCGGCGCCCGCTTCGGCCCAATGCCCGGTCGCAAACGGGGCACGCAAGGTCAGCACGCGCCCGCCGACGCGTTCGCGGGCCTCCAGCACGGTCACATCGTGTCCTGCCCGGGAGAGTTCGTAGGCCGCGACCAGGCCGGACAGTCCCGCGCCCACCACGACGACCTGCAGCGGTCTGCCGGCCGGAGTCAGCGCCCCGGGCGAGTCCTCGGGTTCGACGGGGCTTGAGCAGGAGGTCAGGCCGAGGCCCGCCAACCCGGCCCCCGCCAGCCCGCTCCCCGCCAGTCCGCCCCCCATACGGCGAACGAAGTCGCGGCGGCTGATGTCGGACCCGTTACGCGTCATTGCGCTGCTTATCGCGGCCGACCGTCAGGGCGTGCTCGACGGGACCCTTCGGGCGAGCAGTTGGCGGCTAGGACAATGGCGCACCGGGCACCGCCGCCGCGCAACCACCTGGTGGCCATTGCGGACTCCTTTCCGCTGCCGAATGTCGGCAATCCCCTCTGCGCAGCGCCGACATGGAAACTGCGGTTTACATGATGTCAACCGTGGTTGACACCTTCACACTCGATCAACAGAAAACTACCTGTGCAGCGCCCCGATGTTCCCGACCATTTCGCGCGATTCCCGCGGTCCGAACACGCCGCCCAGGATCATGGCCGCGGCGCTGGCCGCCAGGGCGACGACGACCGGGGCCACGCCGATGTCGATGATGCCCAGTTGCACCACCATGTACACGACCGCGCCCGACACGACCGCTCCGACGCCGCCGGCCAGGTTGGCCCGCTTCCACCAGAGCCCGGCGACGGTGGGGACGAAGAGGCTGGAGCTGAGCACGCCGACGCCGGCCGTGTAGAACTGCGTGATCAGTTCGGGCGGGGAGAACGCCCACAGGAGGGCCGCGATGCCGATCACCCAGGTCGTGACGATGCGCACGAGGCTCAGGGTGCGTTCGCTGGCGCGTCCGCGCATTGCACCGCCCAGGATGTCGTGTGCGATTGCCGAGCTGCACGCGAGCAGGAGCGCATCCGTGGTGGACATGACCGCGGCGAGCACGGCGGCGACGGCGATGCCGCGTATCAGCGGTGGAAACTGCGTCTCCATCACGCGCAGGAAGAGCTCGTCCGCGTCCTGCAGGCCGGGAAAGTCGAGCCGGCCGACCGGCACGATCGCGAGGACCGCCGCAAGGATCATCACGCTGTAGACGAGCATGGAGAGGTTCAGCGACATGCGCGCGCTGTCGGCGTCCCTGGCGGTGAACACGCGCATGACGATGTGCGGGATCACGGGGATGGCCGTGGCCCAGATCACGAAGTAGCCGAGGTAGCTGGACACGGGCCGGTGCGCGACCTGTCCGAGTTCGGGTGCGACGGCGGTGGCCTGGCTCATGATCTCGACGGGCGACCCGACCTGCCAGACCAGCACGGCGGCCGTGCCGACGACGACGAGTACCATGAGGAGGCCCTGGATCACGTCGGTCCAGGTGATCGCGACCATGCCCCCGAACGAGACGTAGACGATGAACACCACCGTGGCGATCGCCAGCGCGGTGTTGTACGGGATCCCGAGCAGCGCCTCGGCGGCGATGCCGGCCGCCTTGAGCTGCGCGACGATGTAGATCGTGAAGGCGATGACGATGAGGACCGGGACCAGGTAGCGCACCAGCGCGTGCGGATAGCGGAAGCTCAGGAAGTCGGTGATCGTGAATTTGCCGAAGTTGCGGAGCGGCCTGGCGACCAGGATGGACGCGAGCGAAAAGCCGACCACCGACCCGCCGAAGAGCGCCAGCGTCGCGGGGATGCCCTGCGCGTACGCCAGGCCCATGACCCCGATGATCGAGCCGCCGCTCGCCAGCGCCGCCATGATCGCCATCGAATTGACGGCCGTGCCGATGCGTCTGCCCGCGACCCAGTACTCGCTGCGAGAGGTCAGCACCTTCTTCGACGCCCAGATCCCGATCCCGATGCAGGCGGCCAGGTAGGTGCCGACGAGGATGCGTTCGAGGAGCATCAGCGCGAGTCACCCCGGCGCCGCCGGAGGAAGACCACGAGGGTGACCGTCGGCGAGATCAGCATCAGCGCGGCGATGAGCCAGCCGAACAGCGCCATTCCGCCGACTTCGATCGTGCGCCAGGCCGGAATGAACGCGAAGGTGGCGAAGGCGATGAGGAAGACGAGCGTCGCGCCTTCGCTGCGCCGCATGGGGAAGAAGGAGTCCTTCATGGGGCGCGCCTGCGTACGCGGCTGTCGGCCGGGGCGGCGCAGGGGCAGTCGGTTGTCATCACAGCAATTCGACCCCCTCCAGTCGCGCCGCCTTCCGATCAAAAGTATAAAGCGGTCGCGCTCCAACCCGCTCCGCTGCGGCAAAGACCATCAGATCCGAGAATCCCGGGCCACCCTCCTGGTACCGGAAGGCGGCTCGGGCCACATCGTCTGCGGCTTCGATGACGAGACTTTGCGTCGCCACGAGATCCTGAAGGATTGTCGCAGTGCGTTCACGGGAAACCCCGTAGGCCCGTTCCAGGACCCAGACGAGTTCGACGACGACCTCGCGGCAGGCATAGCCCGGACGTTCGGTGGTGAGTGACTCCAGCAGAGCGCGCGCGGACTCCGCCTGGCGCTCGTCGTCGCGCACCAGATAGCGGACAAGGACGTTGGTGTCGAGGGCAATCATCCCCCGGATGCCCCGTCGGCGATGGCTTGCTCCATTTCCGCCACAGTGACGGGTGGACCGTCGTGCTGCAGTGCGCCGAACAGCCGACGGATGGGCCGCACGGGCAGTATGCGCACCTCGCCGTCAAGGACGATGTAGCGCACGCGGTCACCGGCCTGCACGCCCAGCGTGTCCCGGACGGGCTTGGGGAGCGTCGTCTGTCCCTTTTTCGTTATCGCGGATTCCAGCATGGCGAGCCTCCATTCTGCCTTGCAATATACGGTGTTGCCTTGCTTTTTGCCATTCAGTAAGGAATTGACCAGGGCCGCGCGTTCAGGTTGACCGATCTGCATGTCGGCCCGAGCACGCAGCTCCGTTAGATTGCACCAGCAAACTCGTTCGGCAGGCTGTCCGGAAGCCCAGTGAGCTTTTCGTGACGCCCGACCGCCAGCCGGGAAAGGAGAACCGCCAAGAAAATGAGTAACCACGACAGGGGGCGCATCCACGACAGGGGCTTGCTGATCCTCGCAGCGCTTCTGCTTGCAGTGACGTCCACCCCGGCGTCGGCTCAATCGCTCCGGTTACACGGGGGCGTCAACCACTCGACGATTCTGTTGGACGAGCAAGAGCCCGGCCTCGAGCTCGGACGCCGCCTCGGGCGGCACGCGGGCATCGGCCTGGCGGTGCCTCTTTCCGGCGTGGCGAGCCTGCGGTTCGAGGCCAACTACCATGAGAAGGGGTTCGCGGCGGACTTCACCCTCGAGGGGTTTGCCATCGGCAGCGAAGCCGAAGTGACCTACGTCGAGTTCGCGCCGTCACTCGTGCTCGGCGGCGGCGTCATCCACTTTCTCGCCGGGCCATGGGTCGCGTACAATCTCCGTTGCACGCTCTCGCTCGAAGGGGCCGGCATGACCAGCTCCGGCGACTGCGACGCGTCCGGCGACGAGGTCAGCGCTCTCGACCTGGGCGCGGCCGCCGGTCTCGGCATCGGGTTCAACCTGGGTTCCGGGTTGAGAGCCGGGGTGGAGGGCATCGGCTCGGTCGGGTTCTTGAACACGTCGCCGGATGCGGAATCCGTGGCCCGCAACATGTCCCTGCGCGGCCGCGCCTTCGTGGATTTGCCGATCGGGTGATCCGGCCGGGAGGGGCACGTCCGCGTTCCCCCTTGACCCTCACGTTACGTCAGGGTTTACCTTCCTCGCCATGAAAACCCAACCCCCCCACACGGCTTCCACAGCCGCGCCCACGGACGCGGCCGCCCAAACAGCCATGGCGACGCCCACGGCCGTCACTCCACCCCGCGTCGACCCCGACCGGCTCTACACCGTCGGCGAGGTCGCCGCGCTGGCCCGGGTCACCGTGCGCACGCTGCACCACTACGACCGGATCGGGCTGCTGGCCGCGTCGAAGCGGTCGGAGAGCGGCTACCGGCTGTACGACTACGGCGACCTGGAGCGGCTCCGGCAGATCCGGCTGATGCGCGAACTGCGCTTCAGTCTGGACGCGATCGGAGAGATGCTCGACGGGCCGGCCTACGACCGCCGCACGGCGCTGGTCGCGCAGCGTGAGCTGTTGCGGGAGCGGCAGGAGAGAACGGACAGGATCATCCGCGGGGTCGACCGGGCCCTGACGGCGCTGGAAGAGGAGACGAAGATGGACGCCACCGAGATGTTCGACGGACTCGAGGAGTTCGATCACACGCAGTACGAGGACGAGGCCCGGGAGCGCTGGGGTCACACCGACGCCTACAAGGAGTCGATGCGGCGCACGCGCGGGTACGGCAAGAGCGACTGGAACACGATCAAGCAGGAGGGCGACACGATCATGGCGAAGCTCGCCGAGCTCCTGGCCGAGGGAGCCCAGGCGGCCGGACGCGCCGCCATGAACCTGGCCGAGCAGCACCGCCACCACATCGACCGCTGGTTCTACCCGTGCACCCACGGCATGCACTGCAACCTGGCCGAGATGTACACGGCCGATCCGCGTTTCGAGGAGTATTTCGAAAAGCGCGCGAAGGGGCTGGCGGCGTTCGTGCAGGACGCGATCCGGGCCAACGAGGCGCGCTGGAGAAACCGCCAGTGACGCGTCGATCCGGCCGGCCGGCCTCCGACCGGGACCGGGACACCCGTTTCCGCGCCACGCTGACGCGGGTGCTCCTGGTCCAGGTCGTCACACTCGCGCTGCTGTGGCTGCTGCAGGCCACGTACCACATGTAGCGGCGGCACCCGCCCGAGGCCTGCGCACACATGCACCCCGTCAACTGGCTGATCGTCGGCGCCTACCTGGCGTACGTTGTCGTCGACGGCATCCGCCGCGCGCGCGGCACCAACGAAATCCAGGGCTACTTCCTCGCCAACCGCTCGCTTCCGTGGTGGGCGGTCGGCCTCTCGGTGATGGCCACGCAGCTGTCCGCGGTGACCATGATCGGCACGACGGGCCAGGGCGCCACCGACGGGCTCCGCTTCGTGCAGTTCTACTTCGGACTGCCGCTGGCGATGGTGATTCTGGGCGTCACACTCGTGCCGTTCCTGCGAGGGGCGGGCGTCTACACTGCGTACGAGTACCTGGAGCGCCGCTTCGGACCGCGCACCCGCACCTTGACCGCGCTCCTCTTCCTGCTGTCGCGCGGGATGTCGTGCGGCGTGATCATCGCCGCGCCGGCCGTCGTCTTCTCGGCGGTGTTCGGGTGGCCGCTCCTCTGGTGCGTCGCGCTGATCGGCATCCCGACCGTCGCGTACACCATGCTGGGCGGCATCCAGGCGGTCACGTGGGCCGACGTCAAGCAGATGATCCTGATCGTCTTCGCGCTGCTGGCGGTCGTGGTCGTCCTGATCGCGCAGATGCCGGTCTCGCCGGGCGAGGCACTCCACATCGCGGGCGCCACGGGCCGCCTCAAGGTCTTCGACTTCTCGTTCAACATCAACGAGACCTACACGTTCTGGTCGGGCCTGATCGGCGGCACCTTCCTCATGCTGTCCTACTTCGGAACGGACCAGTCCCAGGTGCAGCGCTACCTGGCCGCAAAGTCCGTCGGCGCCGCGCGCACCTCGCTCCTGATGAGCGCCTACTGGAAGATCCCGCTCCAGGCGCTGGTCCTCCTCGTCGGCGTGATGGTGTTCGTCTACTATCAGTTCAGCCCCGCGCCGCTGCTGTTCAACCCGGCGCACGAAAGCGCGGTGGTCGACGCCCGGGGCGCCGAGTACGAAGCTCTCCAGGATCGTTACGGCGAAGCGTTGGAGTTGAGGGAGGGCGCTGCCCGCCGCGCGGCGGGGCTGGCAGACCGCCAGCAGGCCATGGACGAATTCCTCGCCCGGGAAGCGTCCGTGCAGCTTATCCGGGCCGAGGCCTTGTCAATGGCTGAAGAGGTCACCGGCGAACCCTCCCGCGACGTCAACTACATCATCCCCCGCTTCGTCCTCGGCGAGCTGCCGATCGGCCTTGCGGGGCTGTTCGTCGCGGCCATCATCGCCGCGGCCATGTCCAGCATCTCGTCCGAGCTGAACTCGCTGTCGACCACGAGCATCATCGACTTCTACCGGCGCTGGTTCCGTCCCGGCGCAAGCGACGCCCACTACCTCACGGTGTCGAAGGTCGCGACGGCGTTCTGGGGCACATTCGCCTGCGTCGTGGCCCTCTACGCGGTCAGCCTGGGCTCGCTGATCGAGGTCGTGAACCGATTCGGGTCGTTCTTCTACGGCTCGATCCTGGGCGTCTTCCTGCTGGCGATGGTGCCCCGCGCGGGCGGACTCGGCGCGTTCCTGGGTCTGGTCGCCGGGATGCTGGCGGTTGCTGCGGTGACCTTCGGCGCGCCCGACGTGTCGTTCCTGTGGCACAACGTGATCGGTGCGGCGACGGTGCTGGCGGTGGGCGTGGCGCTTTCGCTGGCCCGGCGCGGCTCCGGGCCCGGCAGGGAAGCCACCCCATGACCCGCTGCCAGTGCCAGGGAATCGAGCAGTTCTTCGACGACAAGGTCGCGCGCCGCCAGCTGCGGCACTATCGGCGCAAGGGTCCGGGCACGGCCACGCGGCGGCTCCTCGAGGCGGTCGCTGCGGGCGGCGTCGGTGGCCGCACCTTCATCGATGTCGGCGGCGGCATCGGGGCCATCCAGCACGACCTCATGGCCCGGGGCGCAGCCAGCGGCACCAGCGCGGACGCCTCGCCCGCGTACCTGGCGACGGCACGGACCGAAGCCGAGTCGCGGGGCTACGCCAACCGGATGCGCTACGTCGACGGCGACTTCGTGGAACGCGCGGGCGAACTGGAGGTGGCGGACATCGTCACCCTCGACCGGGTGGTGTGCTGCTACCCCGACATGCCCGCGCTGGTGGGCGCGGCCGCCTCGCTCGCCCGCCGCACGGTGGCGCTGATCATTCCGCGCGGGACGCGATTCATGCGCTTCGGGGTCGGCGTCGCGAACCTGATCCAGCGGCTGCGGCGCCACCCGTTCCGGATCTACGTGCACGATCCGGACGAGGTCGAGGCCGTGCTGGAGGGGCACGGGTTGTCACGCCGGCACCTTCGGGACGGGATCGTGTGGCGGGTGATGGTATTCGCGCGCTGAGCCCCCACGGGCGCTGAAGTCCGACCGGCCGTCAACCCTGACGTAACGTCAGGGTTGGTCACCACGACCCGATGCGAAATTTGCTCTTCCAGACTGTGCCAGACTACATTGTGACATCATCACTGCCGATTTTCGACGCAAAATGGAATTAGTCAACCGTTTTTTCACGATCCCGGAGCAGAGCTTCTTCCTGTTCGGTCCTCGGGGGTACAGGCAAGTCCACGTGGCTTCAGGCCCGCCTGCCCGACTCGTTGTATCTCGACCTGCTGGAGCCACCACTTCACCGCAGGCTGACGGCGCGTCCGGAGCGGCTCCGCGACATCCTGGCTGGTTCCCCTGGTGGTCGCCGCGACCGACCCCGGGCGCACACTGGACGCCTACGCCAGCCTCTACATCGACCAGGAAGTGCGTGCGGAGGGCCTCACGCGCGATGTCGGAGCCTTCGCGCGGTTTTTGGAAGCGATCACTTTTTCCCACGGCGGGGAGTTGAATCTCTCCGCGGTCGCCAGGGAGTGCGAGGTCGGGCGGAGGACCGTGGGGGCCTATGTGGAGATCCTGGAAGATCTGCTGATGGCGTTCCGCCTGCCGGTGTTCCGCAAGCGCGCCAAGCGTGCAACGGTCGCCCGCGACAAGCTATACCTGTTCGATGCCGGCGTCTTCCGTTCGTTGCGTCCGACCGGTCCGCTGGACAGATCGAGCGAAATCGAGGGCCAGGCGCTGGAGGGTCTCGTGGCCCAACATCTGCGCGCCTGGACGGCCTACTCGGCAGGTGCCGCTTCGGTGTTCCACTGGCGTACCAGAGCCGGCACGGAGGTGGACTTCGTCGTGTATGGGCAGGCCGCCTTCCATGCGTTCGAGATCAAGAACGCCCGTCGTGTGCATTCCACCGACCTGCGGTCGCTGCGGACCTTTCGGAAGGACTACCCCGAGGCAGACGGGGTCCTTCTCTACCGGGGCAAGGAACGGCTGCGGATCGGCGGCATCTGGTGCCTGCCCATGGCGGATTTCCTTCGAAGAATGGTTCCTCACCAGAGCTTGCTGGGTTGGCTCTGAGGGGACGTCACCTGCTTGACGCCGGGCAGACCGCCGGCCAACCTTTCGCGATGCACCGGTCTGTAGCTCTCCTTGGTCTTCTGGCCCTGTCGTGGTCCCAGGTGGTCGCGCTTCATTGCGACATGGGCACCGGCGCGCCGCACCCCGCCGCCGCGGCGGAGCACCCCGCCGCGCCGCACCACGCCGCCGCGACCGAGCATGCGGCCACGGCGATGCACCACGCTGCCAGCACCCCGGCCGGTCAGCACGCGGCGGACCACGCGCCCCTGGCCCGGCACGGCCAAAGCCACGACCGCGATCATGGCTGCCTGATGATCATGGCGTGCGGCTATTCCTTTGTCCGGCACGCGCAGTCGGTCGTGTTGAACCGCTTCCCCGGCACCGTCGTTCGCGCGGCCTTCCTCGCCAATCCCATTCCGGTCGCCGCCGAACCGGCGGTGGAAACGCCCCCTCCTCGCCTGATCGCCTGAGCCGCCCGCGCCCGCGTTCGGGCGCGGAGACACACGGAAGGGCGCCTCGTTCGGGCATCGCTGCACCGTGCAGCCATCGCCGAGGCACCCGTGACTCATCCATGGCGAGGCAACCATGTCGATCATGCGAATCGTGGCGGCCGCGTTGGCGGTCGCCTTAGCCGAACACAGCATCGTGGCTCGCGCCGCAGCGCAGTCGCCGTCCTACTCGACAAACGGCGACACCAGGCTGGCGGCCCTCATCGGCGAGGCCCTCGAGGCCAATCCGCGCGTGCGCCGGGCGCTCCTGGAGCACCGGGCCGCACAGTCGCGCGTCCGGCAGGCGGGCACCCTGCCCGATCCGACGCTGTCGCTCACCCAGCACGTCCGCGGCCCCGAAACGCGCGTCGGGCCGCAGATGTCCAGCGTCTCCGTGAGCCAGGCGCTCCCCTGGTTCGGCACGCTGGCGGACCGCAGGGAGATCGCGGCGTCCGAGTCGGCCGTCCGGGCGGAGTCGTACGCCGAGCAGCGGGCCGAGACCGTCCGCCAGGTCAAGCTGGTCTACTACGACCTCGCCTACCTCGACGAGGCGCTCCGCATCACGGAAGAGGAAGAGCAGCTTCTGCTTCACTACGAAGCGCTGGCGCAGGCGCGCTACTCGCAGGGCTTCGGCCAGCAGCAGGAGGTGGTCAAGCTGCAGGCCGAGGTCACGCGGGTATTGAACCGCCGCCAGCAACTGCTTCGGCAGCGCACCGACCTCGAAGCAATACTTAACATTTTGGTTAACTATCCTGTGGACGCAACGGTCGCAACGGTCGCAATCGGTGCCCGACCGGCCGTGCTCTTCGACGACGAGCGGATGCACGCGACCGGACTCGGCGCGCGGCCGGAAGTGCGCGCCGCCCGGCAGCGGATCGAGGGCGGCGAGCACGCTGCAAGGCTGGCCCGGCGCCGGTACCGGCCCGGCCTGACCGTCGGCGTCGCCTGGGGCAACGTGCTCGGCCGCCGCGACGACCCCGGCATGGCCGCGCCGCCGCTCGACAACGGCCGGGACCAGTTCAGCCTCACCGTCGGTGCCAGCATTCCCGTGTTCCGGCCCAGCTACGACGCCGGGGTCCAGGAAGCCGACGCCCACCTGGCCGCGGCGAACGAGGCCTATCGCGACGCCGTCAACGGGGTCGCGCTGGCGATCCGCTCGACGGCGTTCAGCCTCCGGACGATCGAAGGGCAGCTGGCCCTCTTCGAGCGGGCGCTGCTCCCCCAGGCCGAGCAGGCGCTGAGCACGACCGAGGAGGCGTATTCGGCCGGAGTCACGGGCGTGCTGGAACTGCTCGACAGCGAGGAAGTGCTGCTGGACGTCCGCCTCGGCCTCGCGCGCCTGCGCGCGGACTACATGAAGGCGCTGGCGGACATGGAACGGGCCATCGGCTCGGCTTTTCCGGAGGAGGGATCATGAGGCGCGACAGAAGACTCCGAGGGGCTGCGCTGGTGGCGCTGGGGGTTGCCGCGGGCGTGGCCGCAGGCGTGGCCGGGACCGTGTGGCTGACGCGCGGCGAGCACGAGATGCCCATGGCCGGCGCCGATTCGGGGGCGCCGCCCGACGACGACCGCCGGGTCCTCTACTGGCGGGCGCCGATGGACCCGACGTACACCTCGGATCGCCCGGGCAAGTCCCCGATGGGGATGGACCTGGTGCCGGTCTACGAGGACGAGGTCCCCTCCGACACGAGCGCGAGCGGCCCAGAGGGCGGCGTCCGCGTCAGCCGCAGCTTCCTGCAGAACTTTGCCGTGCGCACCGCGCCGGCTCGCCGCGGGACGCTCCCGGTCGCCATCCGCACGGTGGGCATCCTCGCGCACAACGAGGAGCGCGTGGTCGCCGTGCAGACCAAGTACGAGGGCTGGATCGAGCGCGCCAGCGTCAACAACGTGGGCGAGACCGTGGACAGGGGCGACGTGCTCTTCGAGATCTACAGCCCCCAGCTGCTCACCACGCAGCGCGAGTTCCTGGGCGCCATGGACTACGTCGCGCGCCTGCAGGAGGGCGGTGCGTACCCGGAAGCCGTCGACCGGGCGCAGTCGCTCGTCGAGGCGTCGCGGGAGCGCCTCCTCTACTGGGACATGACCGGGGAGCAGATCGACGCGCTCGCCGAGTCGCGGACGGTGACGCGCACGGTGCGGGTGTTCGCGCCCGCGTCGGGCTTCATCGTCGAGAAGATGGGCGACTCGATGGAAGGCCTGAGAATCGGCCCGGGCATGACGATCCTCAAGATCGCCGACCACTCCACCCTCTGGGCCGAGACCGACTTCTACGAAGACGATCTGCGCCATGTGCGCGAGGGGCAGGCGGTGGTGATCGAGGCCGACGCCTTCCCGGGACTGCAGTGGAGCGGCCGGATCCTGTTCTTCCGCCCCGCGGTGAACCCGGAGACCCGCACCCTGACCGCGTTCGTCGAGGTGACCAACCCCGACCTGCGGCTCCGCCCGATGATGTACGTCAACGTGATGGTGCGGACGAGCGGCGCGGCCGATGCCGTGATGGTGCCAAGCGAGGCGGTTCTCCACAGCGGCACGCGCGCGGTCGTGATCGTGGCCGGGGAGGATGGTGTGTTCGAGCCGCGCGAGGTCGTGCTCGGCACCGAGAGCGAGGACATGCAGGAGGTGGCGTCGGGGCTCGCCGAGGGTGAGAACGTGGTGGTCTCGTCGCAGTTCCTGATCGACTCCGACGCGAATCTGCGCGCCGCCATTTCGCAGTTGCTGGGCAGCGCGGAGGCGGCGGTATCCGACTCTGCCATTGACATGTCCCACCGGCATTGACGGAGGCGGTCATGTTCGCACGAATCATCGACCTCTCGATCCAAAACAGGCTTCTTGTCGTGCTGGCCACCCTGGCTGTTGTGGCCGGGGGCACGTTTTCGCTCATGCGCACGCCCATCGACGCGATCCCGGATCTGTCCGACGTCCAGGTCATCATCCAGACCGAGTATCCCGGGCAGGCGCCCAGGATCGTCGAGGACCAGGTCACGTATCCGCTGACGACGCAGATGCTGGCCGCTCCGTTCGCGCAGGTGGTGCGCGGGTATTCGTTCTTCGGCGTGTCGTTCGTTTACGTGATCTTCGAGGACGGCACCGACCTCTACTGGGCCCGGAGCCGGGTGCTGGAGTACCTGAGTTCGGTCGCCGACCAGCTGCCGCCGGGGGTCACGCCCAAGCTCGGGCCGGACGCCACCGGGGTGGGATGGGCGTTCGCATACGCGCTTCGGTCGGATCGGCACGACCTTGGCGAGCTGCGCTCGATCCAGGACTGGTTTCTGAAGTACGAGCTGACGGCGGTCCCGGGGGTCTCGGAGGTCGCCAGCGTCGGCGGTTTCGTGCGGCAGTACCAGGTGACGGTCGTTCCGAACCGGCTGCGGGCGTTCGGCCTGCCCATTTCGGCGATCCGCGAGGCGATTCGGGAGAGCAACAACGACGTGGGCGGCGGCCTGATCGAGGTCGCCGAGAAGGAGTTCATGATCCGGGGGCTGGGGTACATCCGGTCGCTCGACGACATCCGCCGGATCGGGCTGGGCGTGGGGCCGGACGGCACGCCGATTCTGCTGGAGGACGTGGCGCGCGTGGGCGTCGGGCCGGAGAGCCGCCGCGGGCTGGCCGAGTGGAACGGGGAAGGCGAGACGGTGGGCGGGATCGTGGTCGTGCGCCCGGGAGCCGACACGCGGCGGGTGATCCGGGACGTGAAGGCGCGGCTGGAGGAGATCGGTCCGGGGTTGCCGGAGGGTGTGGAGTTGGAGGTTGCCTATGACCGCACGGCGCTGATCGACCGCGCCGTCGGCAGCATCCGGATCAGTCTGGGGCAGCAGTTGCTGATCGTGGGTCTGGTGTGCCTGCTGTTCCTGGCCCACATGCGGAGCGGCCTCGTGGCCGTGATTGCGCTCCCGGTGGGGATTCTGCTCGCGATGATCGTGGTGCGGCTGCAGGGGCTGACGCTGAACATCATGTCGCTGGGCGGGATCGCGGTGGCGATCGGGACGATGGTCGACGCCGGGATCGTCATGGTCGAGAACGCGCACAGGCACCTGGCGCGGCATGAGGGGCGGCGGCCGCACTGGGAGATCATCGCGGGCGCGGCGCGGGAAGTGGGGCCTTCGCTCTTCTTCGCGCTGCTGGTGATCACGGTGTCGTTCATGCCCGTGTTTGCGCTCGAGGCGCAGGAGGGACGGCTGTTCAAGCCGCTCGCGTTTACGAAGACGTACGCGATGGCGGCGGCGGCGCTGCTCTCGGTGACGCTGGTGCCGGTGCTTGTCGGGTACTGGGTGCGCGGGAGGATCCGGCCGTCGTCGGAGACGCCGGTGGGACGGGTGCTGGCCGGGGCGTACCGGCCGGTGCTGGGGTTCGTGCTGCGGTTCCGGGGGTGGGTGATCGGGGTCGCGGTGGCCGCCCTGGTGGCGACGGCGGTCCCGTTCATGCGGCTGGGGTCGGAGTTCATGCCCTCGCTGTGGGAGGGCGACCTGCTCTACATGCCCACCACGCTGCCGGGCGTGTCGATCACCGAGGCGCGGGAGATCCTGCAGCAGACGGACCGGATCATCTCGACGTTCCCGGAGGTGCAGCACGTGTTCGGCAAGGCGGGGCGGGCGGATTCGGCGACCGATCCGGCGCCGCTGTCGATGCTCGAGACGACGATTGCGCTGAAGCCGCGTGGCGAGTGGCGGCCCGGCATGACGCCCGAGAGGCTGGTCGAGGAACTGGATGCCGCGCTCCGCATTCCGGGGCTGACGAACGCGTGGACGATGCCGATCCGGAGCCGGATCGACATGCTCTCGACCGGGATCCGCACCCCTGTGGGGATCAAGATCGCGGGTCCGGACCTGAACGTTCTCGAGCGGCTGGGGCGCGAGATCGAGGCCGTGGTGCGGGACGTTCCCGGCACCGCCAGCGTGTACGCGGACCGGGTGATGGGCGGCAACTACCTCGACTTCGCGATCGACCGCACCGCGATCGCGCGGCACGGCCTGACGGTGGGCGACGTGCAGGAGGTCATCCAGACGGCGATCGGCGGCCTGAACGTGACGACGACCGTGGAGGGGCTGGCGCGGTATCCGGTCAACCTGCGCTACAGCCGCGAGTTGCGGGACGATCTGCCCGCGCTGCGCTCGGTGCTGGTGGCGACGCACGAGGGTCACCAGGTGCCGCTCGGGCGTCTGGCGAGCATGGAGTACGTGGTCGGCCCGCCCAGCATCAAGAGCGAGGGCGCGAAGCCGAACGCGTGGGTGTATATCGACATCCGCGACATCGACGTCGGGAGCTACGTCGAGGCCGCCCGGGAGGCGGTCGCGGCGGGGGTCGCGCTGCCGCCCGGCTACACGGTCGCCTGGAGCGGCCAGTACGAGTACCTGGAGCGCGCGCAGCAGCGGCTGGCGCTGGTGGTTCCGCTCACGCTCCTGCTGATCTTCGTCCTCATCCAGCTGACCACCCGCTCGGTCACCGAGACGTTCATGGTGCTGCTGGGCGTCCCGTTCGCGGCGGCCGGATCGTTCTGGCTGCTGCACGTCCTGGGCTACGACCTGAGCATCGCGGTGTGGGTGGGGATCATCGCGCTGGCCGGGCTCTACGCCGAGACAGCGATCGTCTTCCTCCTCTACCTGAACGTGTCCTGGAGGGACTACCGCGACCGCGGACTGCTCACGGACCGGGGAGCGCTCATGCTGGCGGTGCGGCGCGGTGCGGTCCAGCGCGTCCGCCCCGTGATGATGACGATCGCCACCGACGTGATCGGGCTGCTGCCGATCATGTGGAGCGCGGGCGCGGGAGCCGACGTGATGAAGCGGATCGCCGCGCCGCTGGTGGGTGGGGTGGTGACGTCGGGGGCTGTCGTGCTGCTGCTGTTCCCGGTGGCGTTCTACCTGTGGAAGGCGCGGGAGTTGCCGCGGGCGCGTCCGTCGCGATGACGCGCCCCAATCTCGCCTGGAGCATCCGGTTGAACTCGGCCAGTTCCCCGGCCAGAACGGCCTGCAGCCGCGCCTCCATCTCGTCGATCCGGTCGCTCAGGATCTGCGCGACCTCCGCCTGCTGGTCGGTTGGCGGGAAATCGGCCGTCTCAACCGCGCCCTGCAGGTAGGACAGGCGACCGGCGATCATCGACGGCCACCGCGCCCCGTCCGGCCCGGTGTTCCTGAGCTGGACCAGCTCGCTCTCCACCTCGACGAGCGACTCGTCGAGCGCATCGCCCGCGTCGAGCACCTCCCGGGCGTCGCCCGCCTCCTCGAGCACGGGGCGCAGGTCAAGGATCTGGCGCCGCAGGAGTTCGATCCGGTTCACGATGTCGGCCGTGCGGTTCCGGTCCGCGACGATCTCGTCGAGCAGTTCCTTCTGTGCGAGGATGTCGGCCATCGACCCCGCGGAATTCGGATCCCGGAGCACCGTCAACGGCCGCCGTCCGGCCACCTCTCCGTCGACGACCAGCACGACGGTGTAGGTGCCGGGGGGCTCGCGCGGACCGGCGCTCCCCGGGCCACCGCTCGCGCGCGCGAACTCCGGCAGGGGGAACCACTCCGCATGCAGCGGCTTCGTCCTGAAGAGCATCGGTTTCGGACCCGGTCCCCGGTAGTCCCACCACACCCGGTTGAACCCTTCGTGCGCCGTACCCTCCAGACTGGCCACGCGCTCGCCGGCGGCGGTTTCGATGCGCAGCTGCACGTCCGGCTCCCCGCCGCGCCCGAGCCAGTAGTTGATCGACGCCCCGTTGGGCGGGTTCTCCCCCGCCGAGGGATCGGCGAACATGATCATGGGCTCGGCGGTCGGGTTGAAGCGGTAGGCGTCGCGGGGCTCGAACAGATGCGCGGCGGAGGCCGCGATCTCCGGCGTCAGCTGCTGGATGGGGCTCAGGTCGTCGAGGATCCAGTAGCCGCGCCCGTAGGTCCCGGCCACGAGGTCGTTGAAGTGTTCCTGCACGACGAGCCCGTAGTAGGGCGTCGGGGGCAGGTTCGGCATGAACCTCTGCCAGCTCTCCCCGTCGTCGTAGCTGAGGTAGAGACTCGACTCGGTGCCCAGATAGAGGAGTCCGGGCCGCACCGGGTCTTCGAGCAGATGGCGCGTGTAGTCGACGGGATGGTTGTCCACCCCGTCGGTGATCCGGGTCCACGTGGCGCCGAAGTCGTCCGTCCTGTAGGCGCGCGCCTCGAAGTCACCGACCTGGTGGTGCTCGATCGTGATATAGGCCCGGGCCACGTCGTAGCGGGAGGCGTCGATGCTCCGCACCACCCCGTCCGGCGGCAGATCGGGGATGTTCGCGGTGACGTTCGTCCACGTCGCGCCGTCGTCGCGGCTCAGATGCACGAGTCCGTCGTTGGTGCCCGCCCAGAACACCCCCTGCTCGAGGGGCGACTCGTCGAAGGCGTAGATCACGCAGCAATACTCCACGCCGATGTTGTCGGGCGTGAGGCCGCCCGAGATCGTCATCCGCGACCGGTCGTTCGTGGAGAGATCCGGGCTGATAACCTCCCAGCTCTGCCCCCGGTTGCGCGTGCGGTGCACATGCTGGCTCGTGACGTAGATCGTCTCGTTGTCGTGCGGCGAGATGAGGAGCGGAAAGGTCCACTGGAAGCGGTAGCGCAGCGACTCCGCTGGGTGTCCGCCGGTGGACTCGGGCCAGACCTCCACCTGGCGGGACTGGCCGCGCGACAGTTCGTGCCGGGTGACGATCCCGCCCCGCGCGCCTGACCCGGAAGCGGTGGACCAGATCACGTCGGGATCGGTCGGGTCGGGGGTGGCAAAGCCGCTCTCGCCGCCGCCCACGCTGATCCAGTCGCCGCGCGGGATGATCCCCGTCGTCCAGAACCCCTGGTAGCGCGTGTTCGACGGCCCGTGCACGGAGGGTCCGTCCTGCAGGTTCCCCATCACGTTGTAGGGGATCGCGTTGTCCACGGTGACGTGGTAGGACTGCGCGACCGGCAACTGGACCCGAAACCAGGACGCCATGCCGTTCTCGGTGATGTGCACGCCCATGTCGCCGCCGATGATGGCCCGGTCCGGATCGTCGGGGTCGATCCAGATGTCGTGGTGATCGTAGCCGGGAGACGAGGGCTGGCGGCCGTACGGGCCGCGCAGGAAGTGGTACAGCCTGTAGCTCTCGCCGCCGTCGCGGCTCACGGCGAAGCTCGAGGAGAGAAAGTAGACCTCGTCCGGGTCGTCCGACGATACGCCGCAGCGCGTGTAGTACGCCTGACGCGTCGCGAGGTCGTGGCTGTGGTTCATCAGCCGCCACCTCCGGCCGCCGTCATCGCTGCGCCACAGTTCGCCCGTGTCCGTCTCGTAGCCCTCCATGGGCACGCCGTCGCTCGTTTCGATGAGGGCGTACACCCGGTCGGAGTCCGAGGCCGACATGCAGACGGCGATCTTGCCGAGCGTGCCGGTCGGGAGACCGTTCCCCTCGAGTTCGGTCCACGTGTCGCCGCCGTCCATCGTCAGGTGGAGTCCGCTCCCCGGCCCCCCGCTGTCGCGCTTCCAGGTCTTGAGATCGATGTCCCACATGGTGGCGAAGATCTTCCGCGGGTTGGCGGGATCCATGACCATGTCGTAGGCGCCGGTGCCCGGATCCACGAACAGGATCCTCTCCCAGGAGGCGCCGCCGTCGCTCGTACGGTACACGCCGCGCGCTTCGGACTCCGCATAGGCGTGGCCGAGCGCCGCGACGTAGACGACGTCCGCGTCGGCCGGGTGAATGAGGATCCGCCCCACGCGACCGGTCCCCTCGAGACCCATGTGGGTCCAGCTCTCACCGCCGTCGGTCGACTTCCAGACCCCGTTTCCGATCGAGACGTTCGAGCGGATCGAGGTCTCGCCGGTGCCTGCCCACACGATGGAGTGGTCGCTGGAAGCCACCGCAAGGGCGCCGATCGAGTGCACCGGCTGATCGTCGAACACGGGCCGCCAGTGCAGCCCGGCGTCGTCCGTCTTCCAGATGCCGCCGGTCGCGGCGCCGGCGAAGTAGGTCGACGGGTCGCCGGGGGCGCCGGCCACCGACGAGACGCGGAAGCCGACGGGTCCGATGTGGCGGGCCCGGAGACCCTCGTACTGCTCGGGGGCGAGCTGCTGTCCCGCCAGCGGCGCGTCCGCCGCGAGGACGAGGGCGGCGACGAATGGGAGCACGCGGGTCATGGCACCACCTGCTCTGACGTGCCTACTCCGGCAACCGCAGCGCCACCAGCCGCCCCGGCCGCCCCACCTGCACCACGACGTGCTGCTGCCCCTCGTGGCTGTAGGTCATCATGCCGTACTGGCCGGCGCCGGGCATCTCCACCGTACCGACCGGCGCGCCCGTCATCTTGTCGTAGGCGTTGAGCACGGGTGGGCCGTTGGCGCCCTCGGTCGTGTAGAGCAGGTCGCCCGCCACCATCTGGATCGAGAGGCCGCCGCCCCCGGCCCGTGACAGGTCCATGCCCTGTGTGGCCGGGTGATCCCGGATTGCCTCGGCCACGTCCCCGATGGGAATCCACCAGAGCCGTTCGCCCGTGTTCATGTCGTAGGCGGAGAGGCGGTTGTACGGCGGCTTCGGGATCGGCAGCCCCTGCACGCGCGGCAGCCCGCCGCCCGCGCCCGCGACCCACTGGGATATGGTGATGCCCGTGGTTCTGGGATTGTCCTGGTCGTCCGCGTCGGCGCCGAGACCCACGCGCCCGCCGCTGCAATTGCGCCGGTGGGACGCGTACAGGATGCCGGTGGTGGGATCGAGGGTGGCCGGGTGCGTGATGTTGAGCCCGCCGTAGCAGCGGATGTTCTCGGCCACGGGGCCGTCGTACCCCTCGTACAGCCGGGGCACGAACGGTCCGCCGACCCGATAGCGGCCCAGAATCTCCATCGCCTCGGCGTGGAGTTCCGGCGTAAAGTCGATGACGTCGTCGGCCGAAAGGCCCATCGGTTCCATCGGCTCGGGGTGCGTCGGCACCGGCTGCGTGGCCGCCGTCCAGTTGCCGGGCACCTCGGTCTGCACGACCTCCACTTCCTCGATCGGCCAGATCGGATCGCCCGTCTCGCGGTTGAACGCGAAGATCAGCCCCGTCTTGGTGGTCTGGATCACCGCCGGCACCGCCTCGCCGTCCACGGTCAGGTTCACGACGATCGGCACGTTGGGCAGGTCGTAGTTCCACTGGTCGTTGTGGACGATCTGGTAGTGCCAGACGCGCTCGCCGGTGGTCGCGTCCAGCGCGATCACGCTCGTGCCGAAGAGGTTGTGGCCGGGGCGGAAGCCGCCGAAGTAGTCGATCGTGGGCGGGTTGGTGGGGATGTAGACGATCCCGCGCTCGTAGTCGGCGGACATCGGCGCCCAAGAGGACACGTCGCCCGTGTACTCCCAGGCGTCGTTCTCCCAGGTCTCGTGCCCGAACTCGCCCGGCCGCGGGATGACGTGGAACTTCCACCTGTATTCGCCGGTGCGCGCGTCGAAGCCCAGAACGTCGCCCGGCACGTTCTCGATCCGCGTCTGGTAGTAGCCCTGCTCGGCCGAGTTGCCCACCACGACCACCCCGTCGACCACGATCGGCGGCGACGAGGTCGTGATGTACCCGAGTTCACGCGGTATCCCGTAGTCGGGATCGTAGTCCTCCTCGGTTCCCTCCCACCGTCCCCAGCCGTCGAGCAGGGGCGGCAGCATGTCCACAACGCCCGTTTCCGGGAACCCGTCGATCGGGACCGGCTGCCCGAACCCCTCGATGTGGCGCCCGGTCTTCGCGTCCAGCGCGTGCAGGAAGAACGCCGGCGACGTGTAGTAGATCACGCCGCGGCCGTCGAGTTCGCCGTACGCGACGCCCTTGCCGTAGTTCTGCCGCATCGAGCGCTCCCAGCGGATCGTGTTGGGCTCGCGGTAGGTCCACACCGTCTCGCCGGTCGCGGGATCGATCGCCGCCACCGTGCGCCGCTGCCCGGCCACCGTGTACAGCATCCCGTCGATGTACGTCGGGGTCGACTTCATCTGCTGGTCGACCTCCGGCCCGAAGTTGTCCGCGCGCCACACCCACGCGACCTCGAGCTCGCCGAAGTTGCCGGCGTTGATCTGATCCACGGGCGAGTACCGCGTGCCCCACGCGTCGGCGCTCTGATAGCGCCATTCACCGTCGGGGTTCCGGCGGTCCTGGGCCAGCGTTCCGGGGGGCGAGACCAACGTGGGCGCGACAAGCAGAAACGCGGGGACGATTGCCAGGACGGGCCGCATTGGAGGGACTCCTTCATTGGGGATCGGATGTCTCCCCAATGGTAGGGCGGCCTGAGGTTGTGCGCTATTCGTTGCTTGCGGCGTCCTGATCGAGTCGCGACGCCCGTTCCAGCTCCGCCAGCACCCGCTCGGGCCGGAGCGGCAGCCGCCGCATGCGCACGCCGGTCGCGTCGTAAATCGCGTTGGCGATGGCGGCGGGCACGGTCCGGTGCGAGGGTTCGCCCGCGCCGTACGGAAGCAGGTCCGGACGGTCGGGGTTCGGGTCGCCGTTCACAATGACGACTTCGATGTGCTCGGGCGCGTCGGTGTGCGTGAGCGTGGGATGCGTCCGCCAGTCGACGCTCGTGACCTTCTCGCCGTCGAACCGCACCTCTTCGTACAGGGTGCGGCTGATGCCGTGCAGCAGGTTGCCCTGGACGGTGCTATCGAGTCCGTCGGGGTTGATCACGAGCCCGCAATCGTGCCCGCACACCATGCGCCGGACCCACACGCGGCCGGTCTCGCGGTCGACCTCGACCTCGGCGATCGTGGCGACGGTCGTGCGCGCCCGGTACGCGTACGCGATGCCGCGCCCCGTGAGGATCCGCCCGGCGAGGTCCAGCCCGGCGAGGTCCAGCCCGGCGCCTCCCGTTTTCGGCGACGGGCGCGGGTCCCAGCCGTACGCCTCGGCGGCCGCCTCCACGACCGCAATCGAGCGCGCGCGGCGGTGGGCAGCGTCGTCGTCGGTCGAGCCGCGCAGAAGTTCCAGCCGGAACGCGACCGGGTCGGCACCGGTGGCCGCGGCCAGTTCGTCGATGAAGCACTCGCCCGCGAAGGTCGTCTGCGGCCCGTTCGGGTCGCGCAGGTTGCCGGTGCGGAGCGGCGTCTCGAACGCCTGTGCGAAACGGACCGCCCGGGTCTCCTCGCGCCGGTTCGCTATATGGTACATGTCGTCGGGGCCGCGGCCGCCTCCGGGAGAGGGCCGCTCGGGCCGGAGCCCCATGAGCTGGGCGATCAGCACGGTGCGGGGCTGGTTGTAGCCGACATGCGCGTAGTTGGCGATGCGGGCGCTGTAATCCAGCGCGACCAGGTTGCCGTCTGCGTCGAGCCCGCCGCGCAGGTCGAAGGCGAAGGCCGGACCCTTGGTGTCCCACGCCGTCTCTTCGTGACGCGACCATTGCACGCGCACAGGGCGGCCGAGTTCCTTCGCGAGATAGGCGGCCTCGAAGCCCGCGTCGTCGGCCGCCGTACGACCGTAAAGCTGTGGCCCGTCCATCCAGATCACGCGCACGCGGTCCGGCGGCATGTCCAGGAACTCGGCGATTCCGGTGCGGTGGCTGTACGGCTTCATGTCGTTCGTGTAGATCGTCATCTGGCCGTCGGACGGATCTGCCAGGGCGTGCGCGGGACCGATCGCCGTATGTCCCTGGAACGGCACGTCGTACGCTGCCTCGACGACCGTCGCGGCACCGGCGAGTGCGGCATCGGGATCGCCCACGGGCCGCGGGGGCGGGCGTCCGCCGCCCGGCACGGCCACCGGAGTCGCGCTTCGCATGTAGTCGAACAGGTCGTCCGAGGTGGGGAAGGGCGCGGTTGCCGGCTTCTCCCACTGCACCGCGAGACGGTCCGCCGCCTCGATGGCCTGTTCCTCGCGCTCGCACACCACCGCGACGTAATTGCCCCGGCTCACGACGCGGATGAAACCGGGCAGGTCCCGCGCCGACGATTCGTCGATGCCCACCAGGGTCGCGCCCACGAACGGGGGCCGCACGTTGCGAGCGTGCACCATCCCGGGGAGCTGCACGTCGATCGCCCACTCAAGCGAGCCGTCGACCTTGCCGGGAATGTCGTACCGGGGGATCGACTGCCCGACCAGCCTGAGATCCTGGACGGGCTTGACGCTGGCGACCCCGGTGGTCGCGTTGACGCTGTTGCCGGTCAGCGCGATGTCGAAGCGGCGTCCGCCGACCAGTTCACCGTACGTGGCGCTGCGCGAGCGATCATCCCGCACCGTGATCACGCCATCTCGCACGTCGAGCTCGCCCACGGGGACGCCGAGGTGCTCCGAGGCCATCTCGAGCAACACACGCCGCCCTTCCGCCGCCACGCGGCGGGCCACCATCGCATCACGCTCGATCGCGTCGGAACCGCCCGATCCGCCCTGGTCCACGGTCTTGTCGGTGCGGCCCATGACCAGCGTGGACATGTCCCAGGCGATGTCGAGCTCGTCGCACATGATCTGGCGGGTGGCCGTCCCGGTGCCCTGGCCGCCGTCGGTCTTGCCCACGTAGAAGGTTGCGGTGCCGTCCTCGTGGACGACCAGCCACGAGTCCAATTGGAGGTAGTCGGGGTCGGGGTACAGGGGCGGCTCGCCCGGGTCGTTAGCGGTGGCCCCGCGGTGCGCGCCGGCGGCGCCGAAGCCCGTGAAGCCGAGGACAAACAGGCCCGAGGTCCTGAGGAAATCGCGGCGGGAAGAGGTGCCGTCCCAGGGCGCCAGGGCGCGATCGACTTCGGCGGGGAGCCGGCGCCTGCCCGACTCAGGTCCGCCTGGCGCGCGCACCGCCCGCTCACCCTTGCGCGCGGCGCTCATCGGTCCGGGTCCCCTTCCGCCATTGCCACGGCCGCCCGCCTCACCGCCGCCTGGATCCGGTAATAGGTCATGCAGCGGCACAGCACGCGGTTCATCCCCTGGCGGATCTCGTCGTCATCCGGGTTCGGGTTGTCGTCGAGCAGCGCCTTGGCCGTGAGGATCTGGCCGTTCTGGCAGTATCCGCACTGGGGCACCTGTTCGTCGATCCAGGCCTGCTGGACGGGGTGCAGCTCGCCGTCGGCCGACAGCCCCTCGAGCGTGGTGATCTCGGTGCCCTGGGCGCGTGAGGCCGGGCGCGAGCAGGAGCGGACCGCGGTGCCGTTCATCAGGACGGTGCAGGTGCCGCACTGGCTGAGGCCGCAGCCGAACCGGGGTCCGCGCAGCCCGAGGTCGTTGCGCAGCACGTACAGGAGCGGCGTCGACGGGTCGACATCGACAGTGTGCGTCTCGCCGTTCACCCTCAGCGTGATTTCACTCATCGGCGGACTCCCTTCCGAGCGGGCTACAGCGTGCGCGCGAGCGCTCGGCAACTGGCGCGCGGGCCGCCGACAACTGGCGCGCCAGTCGCGACGCGAGTAAGTAAACGGGCGGCGGGACAAACCGCCAGCGAAACACCCGTCGGAACCGCCAGCACCCCTCGGAACAGCCAGCACCCTTCGGCACCGGCCAGCCCACCATGACCCAAGACTCGAACCGGCAGCGCGAGCAGCTCGGCAGGGGCATCCGGCTGCGGTCGCTCTTCTCCCTCGCCTTCGGGACGATCATCGGGGTGGGGTGGATCATCGTCATGGGCGCGTGGCTCAGCGGGGCGGGCGCCGTCGGGGCGCTCGTGGCCTTCGCGGCCGGCGGCCTCGCCATGCTCGCCATCGGACTGTGCTACGCGGAGATGGCCGCGGCCTACCCGGTCACCGGGGGCGAGGTCGCGTACGTGTTCGAGGCATGGGGCCCGCGCCTGAGCTTCTTCGCCGCGTGGTTCCTCGCCTTCACCTACATCTTCACGACCGCCTACGAGGCGATCTCGGTCGAGTGGGTGGTCTCGGCGCTCGTCCCGGGCTTCGGGGGGCCGGTCATCTACACGCTGCTGGGCCAGGACGTGAGGCTGTGGAGCCTGGCCCTCGGACTCGCGGTCATGCTGGTCGTCACGGTCATCAACTATCGGGGCGGCCGCACGGCGGCGTGGTTCCAGGAGCTGATGACGGTCGGGCTGGTCGTCCTCACGGCGATCTTCGTCTTCGCCGGGGTGACGGGCGGCAGCGTCGCGAACCTAGAGCCGATGTTCACCGGGGCGACCCCGGGCGCCGCCTTCGCCGGGGTGGCCGCCGTCTTCGCGACCGCCGCGTGGTGGTACGCCGGCTTCGACACGATCCCGCAGGCGATGGAAGAGGTGGAGGAGGGCTCCAGACTGCGGCTGCTCCCCCGCGTGATCGGCGCCGCGATCTTCTTCGCGATGGTCTTCTACTGTCTCGTGATCCTCGCGACCGCGATGAGCATGCCGCGTCCCGAACTGCTGGCCTCTGAGCTGCCCGCCGCCAGCGCGATCGAGGCCGCCTTCGCCTCGCCGCTCCTGGGCCGCGTGGTGCTGGTCGCGGGACTCTTCGGGCTGGTCACGACCTGGAACGCGGTCTTCTTCGCCGCCACGCGGATCGTCTTCGCGATGGCGCGCGCACACATGATCCCACACCGTCTGGCACGCGTCCACGAGCGCCATGGCTCACCGTCGGCCGCCGTGATATTTGTGGCGGTCATGGGCACCGTGGGCACGCTCTTCGGCCGCAACGCGATCCTCGTGATCGTCGGGGCCGGGTCGATCTCCGTGGGGCTGGTGTTCCTCGTCGTGGTGCTCGGGGTCATCCGCCTGCGCAGAACGAAACCGCACCACCCGCGTCCCTACACCGTGCCCGGGGGCCGCGCGTTCCTCTACCTGACCGCCGTCCTCGCCGCCGGACTGGTGGGGGCCGCCGCCTGGGGTCCCCTGCGCGCGGCCGAGGGAGGGGTGCCCGCCGAGTGGATCGTGCTCGGCGCCTGGTGCGCGCTCGGACTCGTCTTCTACCGCGTCGCCGCGCCGTTGCGGGGTGCGGTCAGCGCGAGGCAGTTGCGGTGGCTGGTCTTGAGCGAGGGCGTGCCGGATGAGGATGAGGAGTGACAGGGCGATGAACCTCGCACGGCGGGGCCGGCCGCGCGCCAGGGCCCGGGCACTCGTTTTCGGCGGCGTGGGGATGGTCGGGCTCGCGGGCGCGGCGTGCGCACCGGATGCGGAGTCGCCTGACGGGTCCGGCTCCGCGCCCACCGGGACGGTCTCCGCGCCCACCGTGACGATCGCGGTGGTGGGACAGGCGCTGATCGAGCACGACCCGCGCCGGTACCTCGACGCGCCGCTCGCCACCGTCACGCCGATCCTCGCGGCCGCCGACGCCGTGTTCACCAACCTGGAAGTGGCCATTGCGGGGCCCGGATGCGACTGCACGCCAACCCGCGACGACGTCTTCTTCCACGGCGCCGGACCCGAGGTGCTCGACTACCTCGCCGAGATCGGAGTGTCGCTGATGTCGCTCGCCAACAACCATTCGTGGGACTACGGGGACGAGGGCATCGTATCGACGCTGCAGGAGGTCGAGCGGCGCGGGATCACCGCCGCGGGCACGGGACGCACGCTGCGCGAGGCGGTGGCCCCGGCGTACCGGGACGTGGGCGGCGTGCGCGTCGGGGTGGTCGCGCTGGCGACGGTGAATGCGCCGCCCGGCGCCATGGCGACCGAGACGAAGCCGGGCGTGAATCTCCTGCATCCGGACGACGCCGCGGCCTGGGACCGCAACCTCGGCGCGATCAGGGAAGCCGCCGACAGCAGCGACGTCCTCATCTCCTACCAACACTACCAGACCGACGCCGCTCCCGGATGGCAGCAACGCTGGGCGCGGGCGGCCATTGACGCGGGCGCGGACCTGTACGTCAGCCACGGGGAACCGCGGCTCGCGGGTGTCGAGGAGCATGCGGGCGGCCTGATTCTCCATGGACTCGGCAACTTCATCTTCCATACCCGGACCGAGGTGGGAAACTATCCGCCGGAGGTCTGGGAGAGCGTGGTTGCGACGCTGACGGTGGGCGCGGGCGGGGTGCGGGAGGCCACGTTTGTCCCGGTCGTGCTCGACGAGGGGACGCCGGGCGACCTGTTCTTCGAGACGCGGGGGTATCCGGAAGTGGCGGCTGGCGACGGAGGTGCCGGGGACGCTGGAGCTGCCGTGGACCCCGGCGCGGCGATCCTTGCACGGCTCGCGGAGATGTCGGCTGCCCACGGCACGACGCTGGAGATTCGGGACGGGCGCGCCCACTGGCGGGCGGGCGGTCGCTAGGAGCTTGCGCCGCAGAAGCGCATTACGGGTGACGAAGACAGGGTAGGGCCGCTACGGGCCGGAGGGACACAGGGAGAGGGAGGCATTGGATCCGGGAGGCTGCGGGCCGGGAGGGCCGCGCACTGCAAAAACGGGGTCCAGGAGGCCTGCGGGGACTCCGGGGGCCGCAGTTGCGGGGCAACGGTCGCCGTCTCATGCCGCCTGGAGGGTGTGCAGGCGCTTCACGTTGAGTGCCAGGCACACGAGGGTCCACTCGGCCTGGACCTTCTGCAGGCCGCGGAAGCTGAATCGTCGAAATCCCATCACCTCCTTGATCCAGCCGACAGGCGCCTCCGCCATCCACTTGCGGCGCCCGTACCGTCGTCGGCCATCTTCGGTCGCGAGCTTCGCGGCCATGCGCGCTTTCGCAGGGTACTTCTCTTCGTCAATCGCCGGGGCGGCCTTGCCCTCCCGGCCCACCGCCACATACCCGTCGATGCCCTGCTCCTCCAGTTCCAGCAGATCCCGCTCGTTGCAATAGCCCGTGTCCGCCAGCACCTGTTCCGGTACCTCGCCGTACTCCTGCGCCACCGCGTCGACCATGGGAACCAACTGGCCCTGGTCGCTCGCGCTGTCCGTCACCGCGGTCGCCACCACCAGCTGGTTGTCCCCCTCCACCGCGATCTGCGCGTTGTAGCTCTGCTGGAACCCTTCCGAAGAAGTCTTCATGATCCGGCTCTCGGGATCCGTGAAGTTGCTCTGCGCCTTCTCGTCCGGCTCGCCGTACTCCCGCTTGTAGGGCGTGCCGCCCTTCGGGTTGCGATCCTGTCCCGGCTTGCGACCCCGCGCGTCGTCCTTCGCCCGCTGCTCGGCCTCGAGCCGCGCCTTCGCCTCCCGGATCGCCGCCAGCCGGTCCTCGCGCCGCTTCAGTTCGTCGGGCAACTCGTCGCCCCGAACGTCCTCCCCGTAGCGGGCATCCTCCGCCGCGTCGACCGCCTCCGCCTCCGCCAGCAGCCCCGCAATCTCCGCTGCCAGCCGGCGCTCCTCCTTGCGCATCCGGCCGTAGCTCATCGCCTTGCGCTTGCTCGCGTTGGCCCGGACCTTCGTCCCGTCCACCGAGATCCTGCCCAGCCCCGCCAGACCCATCGTCCGCGCCAGGCAAACCACCTCGGCGAACACCGCCCCGAACTCATCAAGATGCCGCCGCCGGAACTCGCACAACGTCCGGTGCTGCGGAAAGTTGCCCGCCGCCAGCATCCGAAACGCGATGTCCTCCACCAGCTTCGTCGCCAGCTTCCGTGACGAAAAAGTGCCCGTCGCGTACCCGTAGACCAGCACCTTCACCATCATCCGCGGTTCGTACGGCGAGTTGCGCCGCCCGTCCCCCTCATACGGCGCGTAGAACGCACTCAGATCCAGCGCGTCCACCAGATCGCTCACATGGTGCGCCAGGTGCCCTTCCGGCACCCACTCCCGAAGATCCTGCGGGAGCAGCTGCATCTGGTCCGGCTGGTACGGTCGGAACGTCGTTCCCATTGACCCCCCCTCGGCTGGCCGCGAACCCTTCACTACGCCTTTGCTACCTCAAAGATAGCCGCTGTGGTTTTCTGCGGCGCAGACTCCTAGCAGCTAGCGCCGGGCGCCCCGGCGCCACCCCCGCGCCGCGGCATCCGCCACCCGCTCGATGTCGTCCTCATTGTTGTAGACGCCGACCGAGAACCGCAGGGCGCCGCTGCGGATCGCCAGACGGATGCCCGACGCCGTCAGGTGGTCGTACAGCATGCTCATCGCCTTGCTGCCGGCCTCGTAGTGGCGCCCGCCCACACCCTCGCCCACGCAGACGATGTGCGCCAGGTGGGGTCCCGGCGCCCCGCCGATCACCGGCAGGCCGAGATCGAGCAGCTCGTCCGCCAGCCATGCGGCGAGGCGGCGGACGTGTGCCTCCACTCGCTTGATTGTCAGGTGATGGAGCAGTTCCAGCCCCGCGCCCGCCGCCGCCGCGCCCAGGTAGTTGTAGTTGCCGACATCGAACCTGAGCGCGCCCGGGCGGTAGCGCAGATCGTCGTCCGTGTAGGCGGTTTCGTGGGCGTCGAGTTCGACCCCGAACCGCGCCAGGTGAATCGGCACGAGCGTGTCCGCAACCTCGCGCCGCACGTACAGGAAGCCGAAGCCGTACTCGGCCAGCAGGCACTTCTGCGTGGCGACCGCCAGTGCGTCGATCCCCAGCTCGCGCACGTCGGTGTGCAGCGCCCCGACCGACTGCGCCGCGTCGATCAGCGTCAGGGCGCCGACCCGCCGCGCCGCCGCCACGATGCCCTTGAGGTCGGTGATGAAGCCCGGCGCGAACGAGATGCTGGGAACGGTCACCAGGCGGGTGCGTTCGTCCATTGCTTCGCCCATCGCCTCGACACGGATGTGGCCGTCCACAGGCGCCACCGACCGCACCTCGATCCCGTGCAGCCGCGCCAGGTTGTGCCACAGGTAGATGTTGTTCGGGTGCTCCACCACGGGACACAGCACCACGTTGTCGCCCGCCTTCCAGGGCAGGCTGGCGCCGAACAGGTTCAGCCCTTCCGACACGTTCTTGGTGATCGCGATCTCGTCGTCGCGCGCGCCGATCAGCGCCGCGAACGCCGACCGGGTACGTTCGACAACCGCCCGCATGGCGTCCTTGTCGCCGCCGCGCAGCATCCGCATGCGCAGGTGGTCCGCCACCGCCGAACGCACGGGCTTCGGGATCAGGGTGCGCGCGGAAATGTCGAGGTACGCCTGCCTGTGCGCGCCGGGGAAAAGCGTCCGGATGGCCGGGTTCATTCGCGCCTCGCTTCCGAGCGGGCGACCAGCGTCGTGCCGACCATGTCGCCCATGATGTTCACCGTCGTATTGCCAATATCCACGAACCGATAGATCCCGCCCACGATCGCCGCCACCTCGACAGGCAGGTTGAACGCCTGCACATAGATAAGCGCGATCACGAGTCCGCCCCCGGGAATGCCGCCCGAGCCCTCGGACAGCAGCAGCCCCAGCAGCAGGATCGTCACGAAATCGGCTGCCGTAAAGGTGACGCCGGCCGCCTGCGCGGTGAAGATGAGGACCGCGCCCAGCATGGCCGACGTCCCGTCCTTGTTCAGTTGGGCCCCGAGGGGGAGGGTGAAGGAGTACACGCGGCGGGGAAGGCCGAGCCGACGGGCCGTCTCGATCCCGACCGAGAGCGATGCCAGGCTCGACGTCGTGGCCGCGGTGGTCGCCCACAGGGAACCGGTGCCGCGCAGGAACGAGCCCGGGCGGAAATCGCTGAACAGGCGCAGCAGCGTCATGTACCCGGCCACGATCACAACCTGCGCGACCCACAAGCCCGCGAGAAACCGCGCCAGCGGGCCGATCAGGTCGGCGCCGTAGCGCCCCACCGTCACGGCGATCAGCGCCCCGATGCCGACCGGCGCCGTCCACAGGATCATGTGCACGAGGCGCCGGAAGAGGGTGGCGAGGTCGTCGTACGCGGTGGCGAGCCGGTCGCGCGGCCCGTCCCGCAGCGCCATTGTCGCGACCCCGAGGGCCAGCGCGAGAACGACCACCTGCACCACGTTCCCGTCACTGAACGCCCGGAACACGTTCGTCGGCATCATGCCGAGCAGGACCTCGGCGATCCCCGGCACTTCGCCCACCGGCCCCGCGCCCACCTGTCCCGCGCCCACCGTCCCCGCGCCCACCGGATCCGCCGCCACCCCCGCGCCCTGCCCGGTGAGCTGCATGCCGACGCCCGGCCGCAGCAGCACGGCCGCGCCCAGCCCCAGGACAAGCGCGACCACATCCGTGGTCAGGTAGTAGCCGAGCGTCTTCCCGGCGAGCCGTCCCAGCGTGCGCGTGTCCGCCAGGGCGGTGAGTCCCGCGAGCAGGTTGAAGAAGACAAGCGGCACGGCCGTAAGGACCAGCAGATTGATGAAGAGGTCGCCCACCGGCTGAAGCGCCACGACCCCCTCGCCCATGATCGCGCCCAGCACGACACCCGCGGCCATCCCGATGAGGATGCGGGTGCCCGGGCCGGGAGTTCGGCCGCTCGCGCCGCCGGGGTCTGGATCCATCGGTGCCTGAGGGGACGTTTTCACGTTGCTGGCCACTTGCGGGACGGGTGTCTTTTCGGCGGTCCCCAGGCCGGGCGCTGGCGCCTGGCGGAAAGGAGTGATTTGGATGGATACGCTGACACGGGCCCGTTATGCGGCGCGGAGCAAATCTCTCGTCGATGCCTACATCTTCTGGTTTTTGCTGTCACCCCTGGGCGCCCATCGGCTGTTTCTCGGCAAACGCAACGGTCTCATTCTGCCAGCACTGCTCTTGGCTGGCTTTATTCTGAACGGCGTCGGATTCGGTGTTGGCGTGGCCTTGATCGGCGCCGCGTTGGTGTGGATGTTCGCGGACGCGTTCCTGATTCCGGGCATGGTCAAGGAGTACAACAGGCAGCTGGCGCGTTCCCTCACCCGCGGTTGATCCCTCACCCGCGGGTGCCCGGATTGCGCATGAGTTCGAGCACCCGCGCGAGCATCTCCTCGTAGTACGTCGCCACGTTCTCCGCCGTGAGCGGCATCCATTCGTCCACCGCTACGGGATTGCCTTCGGCGATCTCGCCGTTGGGACGAATCGTGTGGCCGATGTTCCACATGAACTCGACGACGGGCTGGTCGGTCCCGGGGAAGGTCAGCACCTCGTCCCATTCCCAGGTGTTGGAGTAGCCGCCGGGCGGCATCCCGACCACCGGGCCGAGCCCGTTGTCCACCACGATCGAGACGAACTGGTCGAGGTGCGAGCCACCGTGGGGCCCCGAAATGATGCCGAGCGGGCCACGGAAATGGACCGCCGCCGGCTCCAGGACCCCGTCCGAGTCACGCGGAGCGTGCGCAAGCTTGAAGGGGACGTTGTTGCTGTAGGCGTCGCCCCGTTCGAGCGCGCTCATGACGTCGTCCTCCAACCACTCCATCAACCAGGTGCCATCGTCGATCGTCTCCGGCACGCCTCCGTCGTTGATGTCGCGGGCGGCGAAGTCGCGGCGCTTGTCCTCGATGAAGGGGAGGGTGATGTCGCTGATGCGCAGGTTGCCGAAGGTGGTCTTGAAGCGGCGGGGCTGCAGGCGCTGCATGGCGTATGCGCCGAGGGAGCCGCCGCGGCTGCGGGTGACGTCCATGACGAGCGCATGATCGAGGAGGCCGGCCTGCTCGGCGTAGGCGATGAGACCGTCGACGTCGCTGACCAACGACTCGCGGAAGCCGCGCCAGATGAGGACGAGGAAGCGGCGCCCGTCCTCGGGGACGAGGAGGTCGTAGGTGCCGGTCGTCAGCGCGAGGGCCAGGCCCGGGTAGCGCGGTTCGGCCGTGCCGTGCCAGAAGAGGTCGCCGGGGGGAAGGAAGGGGAGCCGGTAGGTGGTCTCGCCGCCGTCGGTCGTGCCGTCGTCGGTCTCGCCGTCTGCGGTCTCGCGGATGCCAAGTGTGAGGTGGTTGCCGCGGAGGTGGGGCGGGAAGGCTGCGGTCGCCAGGGTCATGGCCTCGGCCAGCTTCCAGCGGCGTGCGGCGTCGGTGGAGTGACGGATGAAGGCGGCGGCGGAATCGTGCCAGGCGGCGACCGGCATGCCGTTGACGCTGGCGATGCGGGAGCCTATCGGCGGGAGTTCCGGCTGGTCTGCGTCCTCGGCGTCCTCGTCGGCCGCGGGATCCACGAACGCTGCGACGTCGCCCACGAAATAGGCCGCCTCGCTGGCCCCGTCCGCGTAGTCCGGGAAGACTCTGACAGGGGCACTCGGGGGCGGGTCCGGATCGGGTCCTCCCGAGACTTCCAGCCCGGCGGTGTAGGACGGCATGAGCCCGCCCGGCACCAGGGTCAGGTCCAGATGACGGTCGCGGCGGGCGTGGCTGAGCCTCGCCAGCGCATGGAAGAGCTCGTCCTCGGTGTCCGCCGCCACCACATCGTCGCGCAACGCACTCATGGCGGCGAGAGGGTCGAACCCGAGACGCTCATTCTTTACCGGCGAAAAGGCCTCGCGCCGCTCGGTGCGTGCCAGGATCGTGTCAAACAGGGCGCCGCGAAGCTCTGGGGTGCCGGTAGCGCCGGATCGGTCATCTCCGCCGACGCATCCTCCGAGCGCGACGGCCAGCAGCAGTCCGGCAAGTGTGGCACCCAGCGGGCCGGCACCCAGCGGGCCGGTGCTCAGCGGGCCATTGTGTTTTCTCATCCCGGCAACTTGCATCGCGGACGGGTCGCTGGCCAGCTTGTGGGCGGGTTGTGGACCGGGCACCCGTGAGCCGAACGCCCTGAATCAAGGAGACCGAGATGGCCCCCAACCGCAAAGTGCGACTCGCCTTGGCCGGCGGTTTCCTGCTGGCCGCGGCCGGCTTGTTGGCGGTCGGCCTTATGGCGATCGGCTTGGCCGCGGTCGACGTGAGCGCGCAGTCGATCGACGAGGCGAGGTCGGCGTATGCGGACGGCCGGTTTGTGGAAGCAGCGGGAATGGCCGAGGCGTTGGGGACTTCCGAGGCGTATGCTTTGGCGGCGAAGTCGCTGGCGGTGTACGCCCACTACGAAGCGACCGATGAGGAGTTCGAACAGGTCGCCGAACGGGCGATGCGGATGGGCGATGAGGCCGTCGCTGCCGATCCGGGCAACGCGGACGCGCATTGCCAGTCGGCCCATGCAATCGGCCGGTATGCTCAGCGGGTAGGCGCGTGGACGGCGCTTCGGGAGGGCCTTGCGGGCAAGATCCGCGAGCTGCTCGAGACGACGATCGCCATCGACCCCGACTTTGCCGATGCATACGTGGCCCTGGGCAGCTGGCACGCCGACATTCATGCCGAGGGGCGTATTGCCCGCATGATGTACGGGGGAGACCGCGAGGAGGCCATCGCACTCTTCGAACGCGCCCTGGAACTGGCGCCGGATTCGAAGGCGCTGCTGCACGCCTACGGGATCAGGCTGTCGATGCTCGACGAGGAGAACGGCGTGGAGCGCGCCCGGGAAATGCTGGAGAAAGCGCTCGGCCTGCCGGTGCGGGACGCGTACGAGGAGTACGTGCACCTGGATGTCCTGGACGGACTGGACGCGCTGCCGAACTAGAACGCACGAAAGTGCAATACTACCGGTGCATAATACTGAACATATTGGTTAAGTATTGTGCGAATTCCTATATGTGGCCGTGCGAACGTCGTATGTATAGCCGAACATTTCCCGAACTGTGGGGTATAAGGAGGTGACACGACAACCGATCACCCCATGACTCCGGGATCTGAACAATGCACGTCGACTTTACCGCCGCCCTTCCGTCCGAAACCACCGCACTCGCCCCGACTTCGCCCGACGCAGCACTCCCCGCCCCCGTCTCGCCAGCCGCCTCCGACCCGTCCGACTCCCAGGCGCTCGCCGTAGCCTCGCCCGTCTTCGACGACGATCCACTGGGCGACGAGATCGCCGAACTCTCCGCCCACATCGACGCCGCCATCTACCGGCTCCTCACCCTGATCCGGCGCTACGACGAAGAGGGACGCTGGCACCAGCAGGGGTTCCGCACCTGTGCCCACTGGCTCTCCTGGCGCACCGGCCTGTCGCTCGGGCCCGCCCGGGAGCGGATCCGGGTGGCCCGCTGCCTCCCCTCGCTTCCGCACATCTCCACCGCGCTGGCCAAGGGGCAGCTCTCCTACTCGAAGGTGCGGGCCATGACCCGCATGGCGACCGCCGAGAACGAGGAACAGCTCCTGATCTTCGCCACCCACGGCACCACCGCCCACGTCGAGCGGCTGGTGCGGGAGCGGCGGCGCATGCTGGCGGGCGACGACCCATCGGCCGCCGAGCGGGCGGCGCGCCGGGGCCTCTCCGTGTACGTCACCGACGACGGCGACTACGAGATCCGGGGCCGGCTCGCCCCCGAGGTGGGCGCCCTGCTGCTGAAGGCGATCGAGGTGACGGAAGACAAGCTCTACAAGGAACAGCGGGCTGCGGGCACGGAGCACGAGACTACCGCGGCCGGCCGGCGCGCCGACGCCTTCGGGCTCTGGCTCGAAGAGCGCGTGCAGCCCACGGTCCAGCTGGTCCTGCACTCGGTTGACACGTCCGGCCCGGTTGACACGTCCGGCTTGGTGGTCACGCCCGGCTCGATTGACACGCCCTGCCCGGTGGTCACGGAAGAGGGTGCCGGCGTTCCAGCTGGAACGTCGGAACGCCTATGCTGCGACGCGGAGGTCGTGCCCGTCACGCGCGGAGCGGACGGTTCGGTGCTCGACGTCGGACGCCGGCGGCGGACGGTGGACTGGCGGTTGCGCAAGGCGCTGGAGGCCCGCGACGGCGGGTGCCGGTTCCCCGGCTGCGACTCACGTCTGCGCACGCACGCCCACCACATCAGGCACTGGGCCCGGGGCGGCGAGACGGCCCTGGACAACCTGGTGCTGCTGTGTCCCTTCCACCACCGCACGGTCCACGAAGGGGGCTGGCGGGTGGAGATGGATGAAAGGGGCGTGCCGCGCTTCTTCAATCCCTTGGGCGTACAAATGCCCGAGGCGCCGGAGGCCCCGGAGATCGGTGGCTTGCTGCCCCCCGGCGAAGTTCTGGCGGGCGCGGTCGGGGCCCCGGCAGCCGCTGCCGACGCCCCACCCCTCCCGCCGCCCGACTTCGGGCTGGCCCGCTGGCATGGCGAGGACGGGATCGGCCCGTGGACCGGGACTACGCTGTGGCAGGGCGAGACCCCCGACCTGAACTGGGCGCTGGACTGGTTCGCGTGGAAGGACGGTGACGACCGCGTGGAAGGACGGTGACAGCTGCGAGGAAGCGGGCGAGGACCGTAGCGACTGAAGCTTGGGCCGGAGTTGACGCCGGCGACTTGACAGACAAGAGTCAGCCCGCCTTATTACGATCACTTTCGTAGCCACTACAGGCACCAATGGTCAATGCAGGCAACATGGAGGTCAGCCATGATCGCCCGGTCTCTCGCTCTGGTCACCTTGGTCACGGCTGCGGCGGCCGCGCATCCCCCGACGCTCCCGGCCCAGCAGGTCATTGAACTTACGGGCGAGGACCGTGTCCTTGACGCGACCTTCGAGGAAGTGTTCCGCATCGGTGCGCTCGAAGGGGAGTCGTGGGAGACCCTCGGCACGGTCCGCACGGTGGCCTTCGACGGGCGCGGCAATCTGCATGTCTTCGACGGGGCGGGAGGGACATACGGCCCCTGGCGCGACCCCCGCGTCCTGGTTTTCGATGCAAACGGCGCGTTCGTCCGCGAGTTCGGCCGGTCGGGACAGGGTCCCGGCGAGTTCAACAACCCTGTAACGCTGGCAGTGATGCGGGACGGCACCGTCGCAGTGAGCGACATGGGCCATCGGGCATACCAGCTGTTCGACGCCGAGGGCGAATTCGCGCGCATGGTTCGAGTCGAGGCGGCGAGCATGCAGACCTTGATGGGGAGCGCGATATGGCCCGACCCGAGTGGGCTGGGCGTATTCCTCGCCCTCGCGGGAGACGGGCCGCGGTTTGGAGGGCCGTCCGGGACCGCCGCGATGTACCGGCCGATCGTCCGCGTCGCCCTGGACAGCGAGGTCGCGCGCCTCGACACTGTGGCGGAAGGGTGGCTGCCCCCGCCGCCCGATGCTGCCGACACCAGGGTGCCGGGGCTGGTGGTAAACGGCCGGCCCGTGACTCTCGGGGACCTCGGCGGGTTCGCCCAATCGACTGTCTTCGAGCCCGAAATCCACATGGGCGCACTCCCCGACGGACGGGTCGTCTACGCGGATTCCTCCACGTGGGCGCTGAAGATAGGTGGCGACACGCGGACGCGGCCGTCGAGCGTGATCACGCGTCCGTTCGACCCGCAGCCCGTCACCCCGGCGATCGAGGCGGCCGAGACTGAGCGACTGGAAGCCCAGCGCCAGGCTCGCCCATTCGGCGGCCGGAAGATGGTCGAGATCCGCGGATCCGGAGGGGACGTCCAGTCCGGTACCTTCGAGATGCCCGAGCCTGCCTTCTATCCCGAACTCTCGGTCATCCACGCGTTGTCCGTCACCTGGGAAGGACGGATCTGGGTGCAGCGCCGGGGCGACGATCCGCATATCGGCGGCGCGATCGACGTTCTCACGGCGGACGGCGACTACATCGGGACCCTGCCGGCGGGAACGACCGGGATACCGGACGCCTTCGGGCCCGACGGACTGGCGGCGTTCATCGAACTTGACGAGCTGGACGTGGCCACGGTGGTCGTGCGCAGACTGCCGGCGGGTGTCGGCCAGGCCCGCCCGGACAACAGCGACGCCCGGAAACAGCATCGAAAGCTGGCAAGTCGGTTCTCGCTCAGCGCGTCCACACGCGCTCAACACGGAGGAAGCACCCCATGAAGCCCATCGCCGGACGAATCGCTCCCGCCCTGGTCGCGGCCGCCTCTTTGCTGGCCGTCGCAGTCTCCCTCGCGGCCCAGGAGGTGGTCGAACTTCCGGCCCGGGACCAGCGGATCGGCCCCGACTTCGAAGAGGTCTTCCGGATCGGCACGCTCAGGGGCGAGTCGTGGGAGATGTTCGGCGGCATCCAGCAGGTTGCCTTCGACGGGGACGGCAACCTGTATGTCTTCGACGGCCTCGGCAGCATGACGGGGCCAGGGAACGTGCGGATGCTGGTATCGGGCGAGGTACGGGTGCTCGTCTTCGATCCGTCGGGCACGTTCGTGCGCGAGTTCGGATCCTCCGGGGAAGGGCCCGGCGAGTTCAACCGTCCCTCCGGGTACGCGGTGCTTCGCGACGGCACCACCGTGGTGAGCGACGCGGGTCACCGCGCCTACCAGCTCTTCGATGCGTCGGGCAACTTCATGCGGATGGTGCGCGCCGGAGACGAGTCGCGGGGCCCCTCGGGGTCCATCGCGCCCGACCCGCGCGGAGGAGCCATCTTCTCCGGCGGTTTCGGCAGGAGCGTGGACATCCGTTTCTCCAGCGGCGACAACGCGGCTCCCCCGACGTCACGCCCGGTCACGCGACTCGGTCTGGCGGGCGAAGTTGTCGAGACCGACACCGTGGCCGACGGCTGGCTTCCGCCGCGCCGCGACCTGGATGCTCTCGTCGGGAACAACATCCCCGCACAACTGCGGCAGGCGCTGGGAGGGATGACCATGCCGACCACCTTCGAGCCCCGGCTCATGGCGGGGGTGCTGCCGAACGGTGGCATCGTCTACTCCGACTCTTCCGCCTACGAGCTCAAGATCACGCCGCCGGACGCCGGCACCGTGGCGCGCGTCCTCCGCCGGCCCTTGGAGCCGGAACCGTTGACGGACAGAATCAGGGAGGAGTACGAGGAACGACAGGCGGCCGCCCGCGAAGAGAGTGGCGGTGCGAGCGGCGGCAGCGGCGTCAGCGTCATCGGCATGACACGTACCCGGGCTGGCGGCAATCCATCGAACCCGGGTTCCGGCGGGGCGGGTCAGTCATTCAGCATGAACCTGGAGCAGAGGTACTACCACGAAATCCCCGTTCTCCGCAGCCTGTCCACGACCTGGGGAGGCCGGATCTGGGTGCAGCGCGGTGGCGAGGAACCCAACACCGACGGGCCGATCGATGTGCTGACCGCCGACGGCGACTACGTTGGCACCTACCGCACCGGCGCGACCGAGATGCCCGACGCCTTCGGCCCGAACGGTCTGGCGGCGTTCATCGAGTTCGACGAATACGACGTTGCCAGTGTGGTGGTGCGGAGGTTGCCGGCCGAGGTTCGCTGAGGGACAGGGGCGCCGGACGGGCGCGGCGCTTAGATTGGCTTGCCAACCCCTGCCGAACAGAGCCGCCTGGAGAGCCCCTCATGCGCCGCACCGCCCTTGCCAACCGCGCCCTTGCCAACCGGGCGCTCGCGCCCCGCGCGATCCCCGCCGTCTTCGTCCTGCTTCTCACCGCCGCCCAGACGGTGGCGGCCCAGACGTACTTTCCCGGTCGCCACCCGGACTGGGAGCGTCGCACGCCCGAGGAGGCGGGATTCGACCCCGCAGGGATCCAAAGGGCCATTGACATTGCGGTCGCGGGGGAATCCCAGTCGCCCAGAGACCTCTCCTTCAACCACCTTGGAACCTTCGGCCGCGAACCCCTGGGCGATGCCGTCGGGCCGTTCACCACGCGCGGGCCGCAGTCCGGCCTGATCGTGCACCGGGGCTACATCATTGCGGAGTGGGGCGATCCGGCCAAGGCCGACAACACCTTCAGCGTGTCGAAGAGCTTTCTGTCGACGACCGTCGGCCTGGCCTGGGACAGCGGTCTCATCCGCGGCGTGGACGACCTAGTGCGCGACTACATGCCGCCGATCATCCTCGATACCGGCGACGGCGAGCCCGGCGACGAGAACGGGCGCCGGCCGAAGCTGCTCTTCGAGTCCGAGCACAACCGCGGGATCACCTGGGACCACCTGCTGCGGCAGACGAGCGACTGGGAGGGCACGCTGTGGGGCAAGCCCGAGTGGGCCGACCGCCCGGACCAGGACCGTTCCACCTGGGGCACCCGCCCGCGCAACGCACCCGGCACCGCCTACGAGTACAACGACACGCGCGTGAATCTGCTGGCGCTGGCGGCCACTGCGGTGTGGCGGCGCGCGCTGCCGGAAGTCCTGCGCGAGCACGTCATGGACCCGATCGGGGCCTCGACCACATGGGGCTGGCACGGGTATCACAACTCGTGGGTCATTCTGGACGGCCGCCAGGTGCAGGCGGTCAGCGGCGGCGCGCACTGGGGCGGCGGCATGATCCTGAGCGCCTACGATCAGGCCCGCTTCGGCCTCTTCACCATGCACAAGGGCAACTGGGACGGCCGGCAGCTCCTATCCGAGGACTGGTTCGACATGGCGACCACGCCGGGCGAGGTCAACCGGAGCTACGGCTTCATGAACTTCTCGCTGAACACTGACCGACGCCGCTATTCCAACGCCCCCGAGTATACATGGACGCACACGGGCGCCGGCTCGAACCTGATCTACGTGGACCCCGAGAACGAACTCGTGATCGTGTGCCGCTGGATCCGCGGCGGGGCCTTCACGGACGTGGTGCACACGGTGCTGGAGTCGATGGAAATGGCGGCGAGCAACTGACGCCTACGGCACCCGCAGCCTCACACCGGTAGCCGTCCGCACGATCTCCGGCTGCACCCGCACGATCGCACCCGCGCGGTAGTGCGCGAGCAGCTCGTCGACGCTGCGGAAATCGCAGAGGTCTTCGAGCGTGCGGATCGTCGGAAAGATCATCGGCAGCCGCCCGCGCCGGTGCCTCTCCAGCGCCGCGCGGGGCGTCAGCCATACCGCGTCGGTCATCTCGCGCTCGTCGTAGACGGCCTTCGACCCGGCGGGCACCCTGGCCGCAAAGAAGCGGGTATCGTAGCGGCGGGGTTCCACGGAGGGGGTGACCCAATGGGCTATGTACTCGACCCGCCTGCCATCAAGGCGCGCACCGAGCTTCCGGAGCACGGCCGCGAAGGAAGCTCCGCCCCCCAGGAGGGCTTCCCTCGCGTCGCGCACCGCGTCATCACGCGGCGGCCCCTGCCCGGCGACCACCCCGGCCAGCAGCCCCGTCTCCTCGACGGCTTCCCGCAGCGCGGCCCCGTAGTACGCGATCGCCGGCGGATCCGCGTCCGGCGCGATCCCCAGCCGCCCCGCCGCATCCTCGCGCGTCAGGCCGTCCCAGCGCTCGGCCAGCGCGTCCTCGCCGTCGGCGGCGTCCACCCGCCCGCCCGGGAACACGTACGCGCCCGGCACGAACCCCGTGGCGCGGTTGCGGCGCAGCAGCAGCACCTCGGGGCCGGTGCGGCGCTGGCTGCCGTCGCGGCGCCGGCCCCCGGTGCGGCCCTCGCCGCCCCGGCCCTCGCGCATGAGCACGACCGTCGCCGACGGATGCGGCACGGCCGGCTTGGCGGGCACGTTCTCGAGCGTCTCGATGAAGCCCGGCGGCAGCCTCTCCTCGGGGATGTCGTAGGGCGGGGGGCCGTCGCCAGGGCGCCGCCCGCCGTCGCGCGGGTTGCCTTCAGTTCCCCGCGGCATGCCCGTCCTTCCGGGGTTCGGACGCCGCAGCCCATCCCTTGTCCAGGCGCAGGATCACCTGCGCGCCCCCGAAGTCGGTGCGGCGCCAGTCCGCCAGCTCATGGCCGCGCGCCTCCAGCTCCGCCGCCACCTCGTCGCTGATCCGCTCGATCGCGACGCGCGTGCCCGAGAGGTGCCGGAACCGCGCCGCGTCCACCGCCTCCTGCGGGTCCATCCCGAAGACGAGCATGTTGAGCAGCAGCTGCGTGTGGCCCTGCGGCTGCATCGAGCCGCCCATGAGGCCGAACGCCATCAGCGCCTCGCCGTCCCTTGTGACGAAGCCGGGGATGATCGTGTGGAAGGGGCGCTTGCGCGGCGCGACCTGGTTGGGGTGGCCGTCGTCGATCACGAAGCCGGCGCCGCGGTTCTGCAGCGCGAACCCGGTCCCGGGGATCACGACGCCCGAGCCGAACCCCGAGTACACCGAGTTGATGAAAGACACCATGTTGCCGTCGGCGTCGGCGACGGTCAGGTAGATGGTCTCGGAGTCGGTGACGGCGCGTCCGGGGCCCACGCGGTCGGCCGCGACGCGGGGGTCGATCAGCGCCCGCCGCGCGTCGATGTAGCCCTGGTTGAGGAGCGACATCGGGTCGATCTCCATGTGGTCGGCGTCCGACACGTACCGGTGCAGGTCGGCGAAGGCGAGCTTCTTGACCTCGATGAGGTGGTGGAGGTAGTCGGCCGAGTTGTGGCCCATGCCCTCCAGGTCCATCGGCTCCAGGAGTTCAAGCATCTCGAGCGCGGCGATGCCCTGCCCCGCCGGCGGCAGCTCCCACACCGTGTAGCCGCGGAAGTCGGTGCTGATCGGCTCGACCCAGCGGGGCTCGTGGTTCGCCAGGTCCTCCAGCGTGAGGAACCCGCCCAGCGCTTCAAGCCCCTCGACGAGTTCGCGCCCCAGCGAGCCGCCGTAGAGGACGCCGGGCCCCTCGTCGGCGATCCGTTGGAACGAACGGGCAATGTCCGGATTCGTGTGCCACTCCCCCGCGCGGGGCGCCCTCTCGCCGTCGACCAGGTACGTCGCGCGGGCCCCTTCGTCGCGGGCCAGCTTCTCGGTCGCACCCGCCCACTGCCGCGCAATCACCGGAGTCACCGGAAAGCCCTCGCGCGCGATCCGGATCGCCGGCTGCAGCACCTCGCCCAGGGTCAGCTTGCCGTAGCGGGTGACCAGGGCGTTCCAGCCGGACACCGCGCCCGGCACGGTGACGGCTTCCGGCCCGCTCCCCGGCACCCGGCCGTGGCCGCGCGCGCGCAGGGCCTCGACGGACATGCCGCTGCCGCTTCTGCCGCTGGCGTCGATCCCGACCAGCTCGCGCGTCTCGGCCAGCCACACGATCGAGAAGGCGTCGCCGCCCATCCCGGTCATGTGCGGCTCGGTGACGTTCAGCACGGCGGCCGCAGCGACCGCTCCGTCTATTGCGTTGCCCCCCATCTGCATGATTTCCAGAGCGGCAGCGGTGGCCAGCGGCTGGCTGGTGGCGGCGGCGGCGCGCGGGGCGTACACCGTGGAGCGGCGCCCCATGTCCTGCTGGTCCATGTCCTGCTGGGCGAGAGCGCTCATCGGCCCGCCCGCTGCCATGGCGAGCGCGAGAAGAATGTGGCGGGTCTGCATTGCATGCGTCCTTGGTCCTGGTGACTGGGGCAGGGCTGTCCTGGATGCCGTCCGGCGCTGTCCCGGGGGCTCGGCGACCGGATCAAGCTACCGCCTCGCCGGAGTGGTCGCCACGGCTCTCGCTGCACCGGTTGCCACCGTTCTCGCCGGACCGGTTGCCACCGTTTCGTGGGACCAGCCGGCCTACAGATCCGACCGACCGCCCGGACACCCCGCCAAAATGGCCGATTCGCCCATGGTTTACTGCCAAAATGGCCGATTCGATGATCAAATCCTGCCAGAGTGGCAGTACGATGGCGGGTAACATCGGACTCCATGGCGCCGTAGACACTGGCAAGGTTCTGGCGTGGAAGCCATTATCTCCCAGAACCAGACACAACACAGAGCAAATATATGAGCCGACGGTTCTCATTACCCGTACTGCCGCTTCGCGACACGGTCGTCTATCCGGGTGTCGCAGTTCCGATTTCCGCAGGCCGCCCCGGCACGGTCGAGGCGGTCCAGGAGGCGCTGGAGGGCGATCGGCGCCTCTTCGCGGTGGCCCAGAACGAAAACCAGGACGATCCGGACCCGCAGATTCTCTACGCGGTCGGGACCATTGTAAGGATCATCCAGACCCACCGCGTGCGCGGCGGCATTCAGCTCCTCGTGCAGGGAGAATCGCGTGCCCGCGCGGTAGCCTACATGGACGACGGTGAGGCCATGCTACGGGCCACGCTGGTTCCCATGGAGCGGCACGGGATCCCCGATCCTGCCGATCCGGGCATCAAGGCCCTCGACGCCGAGCTGCGCGAGCGTGCCGCCGAGCTGGGCACCCGCCGGGGCGTTTCCGCCGAGGCGCTGAACCAGCTGATCCAGGGGGTGGACGACCCGGGGTCGTTCGCGGACCTGGTGGCGTTCTACCTGGACCTGCCGACCGACGAGAAGCAGGGGCTCCTCGAGACGCTGGGCGACGAAGACCGGATGAGGGCGTCGCTGGTGGCCGTCGAGCGCGAGCTGGTCCGGATCGACGCCCAGGAGGACATCCAGGCCAAGGTTCAGGAGGAACTCGGCGAGCGTCAGCGCGAGATGTTGCTGCGCGAGCAGATGAAGCAGATCCGCAAGGAACTGGGCGAAGAGGGAGAGCGTGACGACGTCGAGGAACTGCGCGAGCGCATCGCCGGACTCGATCTGAGCGACGTCGCCCGCACCGAGGTCGAGCGCGAGTTGCGGCGACTGGATCGGACAGCGCCCCAGGCGGCCGAGTACCAGGTCATCCGCACCTATCTCGAGTGGATCACGGAGCTGCCCTGGAGCGAGCGGACGGACGACAAGATCGACCTGCACCGCGCCGAGGAGATCCTCGAAGAGGACCACTACGGCCTGGAGGACGTGAAGGACCGTGTGCTCGAGTTCCTGGCGGTTCGCAAGCTGCAACAGGACCGCCTCGGCGAAGGGGAGGACGAAGCGCCGGAGCTCGAAGAGTCGGCCGGTGCGGACGAGTCGGTGGATGCGGGCAGCGACGCGGCAGCGGAGGGCGACGAGGCGTCCGGCAAGGACGATCTCACGCTCCCCGATCCCCTGACCAACGGCGGCGGCAGGGGGCCGATTCTGCTATTCGTTGGGCCGCCGGGCGTGGGCAAGACGAGCATCGCCCGCTCGATCGCGCGTTCGGTGGGACGCAAGTACGTGCGCATTTCGCTGGGGGGCGCGCGCGACGAAGCCGACGTGCGGGGGCACCGCCGCACCTACGTGGGCGCCATGCCGGGGCGGATCGTTCAGGGGATGAAGGAGGCCGGCAGCAAGAACCCCGTATTCCTCCTCGACGAGGTCGACAAGCTGGGCGTGTCCTTCCAGGGCGACCCGAGCGCGGCGCTGCTCGAAGTCCTCGATCCGGCGCAGAACTCGACCTTCATCGACCACTACCTGGGCGTGCCCTTCGACCTTTCCGAGGTCCTCTTCATCGCCACGGCCAACTACGAGGACCGGATCCCGCCGCCCCTGCTCGACCGGATGGAGACCGTCGAATTCCGCGGCTACACGGAAGAAGAGAAGTCCGAAATCGCGCTGCGCTACCTGCTGCCGCGGCAGATGCGCGAATCGGGTCTGCGCGAGAACGAACTGGAGATCGGGCGCGAATCGATCCTCGCCGTCGTTCAGAAGTACACCCGCGAGGCGGGCGTGCGGCAGCTGGAGCGCGAACTCGGCAAGCTGGCCCGCAAGGTGGCGCGCAAGATCGCCGCCGCCGAGACCGACGGACTGGAGATCACGCCCAGGGTTGCGGAGGAGCTGCTGGGCCGTCCCCGGGTGCATCCCGAACGGCGGGCCGCGCACGACGCGGTGGGTGTGGCGACGGGCATGTTCTACACCCCGATGGGCGGCGACATCATGTTCGTCGAGGCCAGCGTGATGCCGGGCGAAGGGGGCCTGGTGCTCACCGGGCAGCTCGGCGACGTCATGAAGGAGTCCGCCCGGGCCGCGCTTTCGTACGCCAAGAGCAACTACTCGACGCTCAGGATCGACGAGGACGCGCTCGACAAGCGCGAGATCCACATCCACGTGCCGGCTGGAGCCGTTCCCAAGGACGGTCCGTCGGCGGGGATCACGATGGCGACCGCACTCATCTCGGCCATTTCGGGACGGAAGGTGCGCGCGGACCTGGCGATGACGGGCGAGCTGACGCTCACCGGCCGCGTGCTGCCGATCGGAGGCGTGAAGGAGAAGGTTCTGGGCGCGGTGCGCGCGGGCGTGCAGGAGATCATCATACCGCACGACAACGAGGCCCACCTGGAAGACCTGCCCGACGCCGTGCGAAGCCAGTTGACGGTGCACCTGGTGGAGGATCTCGACCGGGTCGTCGAACTGGCGGTTCGTGCGCCCAGGAAGCCGGCCGCCGGGACGGCCATGGCGGCGGTCCCGACCGAGGAAGCGGGAGCGTCGATCCGGGCGTAGCGGGGCTGGGACCGCGGGCTTGCGCGCGTAAGTCGACGGGCCCGGCCGGGCTTCAGCCGATCACGATGTGCCCGGCCGCGCCCTCGGTCATCCGGCCGACCACGGCGGCCAGCTCGCCCCTGCCCTCCAGCTCCTCCACGAGCCTCGCCGTCCGCTCCGGCGGGCACGCGATCAACAGCCCGCCCGAGGTCTGGGCGTCGGCCAGGAGCACCCTGGTGGTCTCCGGGACGTCGCTGTCGTGCGAGACGGCCGCCGCCGCGTCGGAGCGATTCCGCCGGGTGCCGCCCGGAACATGGCCCGCCTCGACCAGGTCCCGGGCGCCGTCAAGCACCGGCACGCGCGCGGCGTCGATCCGCGCGGCGACCCCGGACGCGCGAGCCATGTTGCCGAGGTGGCCGGTCAGGCCGTAGCCGGTCACGTCGGTGGCGGCGTGGGCCCTGGCCGCGATCGCCGCTTCGGCCGCGCCGCGGTTCAGGCGGGCCATGGACTCGACGGCGGCGTCGAGCAGCGCCGGTGGGCACTTTCCCGCCTTGACCGCCGTCGCCACGATCCCCGTCCCCAGCGGCTTCGTGAGCACCAGGTCGTCCCCCGCACGGGCGCCGTCGTTGGCCAGCATGGCGCCGGGATCGATCTCGCCCACCGCCACCATCCCGTACTTGGGCTCGGCGTCGTCGATCGAGTGGCCGCCCACCACGGCGATCCCCGCCTCGCGGGCCTTCTCGGCGCCGCCGCGGATGATCTCCTCCGCCAGGCCCGCGTCCAGCAGGGCGCGCGGGAACGAAAGCAGGTTGAGCGCGAAGAGAGGCCGCCCCCCCATCGCGTAAACGTCCGACAGCGCGTTGGCGGCGGCGATGCGGCCGAAGTCGTACGGGTCATCGACGATCGGCGTGAAGAAGTCGAGCGTGACGACCAGCGCGCGGTCGTCGGCAATTCGGTACACGGCGGCGTCGTCCCCCGTTGACGCGTCAACGAGGACGTCGGGATCGGCCGCCGGGAGAAGGTGACGCAGCACGTGCGCCAGCTCGGTCTGGCCGAGCTTGCACGCTCAGCCGGCGCCGTGGGACAGCGTGCTCAGCCTGATCCGGGGTCTCTGGTCGCGGGAATCGCTGGACATGCCGAAAAAGTAACACCGCGTCGGCGCCGTGGAGTTTAGATTGTCTGGGTAGCCGGGAGCGAACGACGAGCAAGCCGAGGAACGATCCGTGAGACTTGGAAGCAGGAGCATCAGGGGACCGCGATGACCGCGCCCGCCTGGTCGTCGCGTCACGAGTTCGCCCGCGAGGTGGGCCGTTCCGACGAGGACATGAACCTCGCGCGCGCGGCGCTGCTCGTGGCCCGCGAGGAATACCTCCAGCTGCCCGTGGACCGCTACCTGGTGCGGCTCGACATCCTCGCCGAAGAGGCGCGCGACCGGCTGGGCAGCGAAAGCGCCCCGGCGCTGGTCCTGGCGGAAGCGGTCCGCCACCTGTTCAGTGTGCGCAAGCTGCGCGGCAACCGCGACCACTACCACGATCCGCGCAACTCGTACCTCAACGACGTGCTGGACCGTGGCCTGGGCATTCCCCTGACGCTGGCCATCGTGCTGCTGGAGGTGGGGTGGCGGCTGGATCTGGCGCTCGAGGGCGTGAATTTCCCGGGCCACTTCCTGGTGCGTTTCCGCGGCGAGGCGATCTCGTTCCTGATCGACCCGTTCCACGGCGGCGTGAACCGCTCCCGCAAGGAACTGCGGGCGATGCTTCATCGGCAGCTGGGCAAGCCTGCCCGGCTGGAGGATCGGTTCCTCCGGACCGCGTCCAGGCACGACATGATCGTCCGCCTGCTGCTCAACCTGAAGGGGATCCATCACCGCACCGGCGACGACAAGCGGGCGCTGGCCGCGGTCGAACGCATCCTGATCGTGCGGCCGACCGCGCGCGAGCAGATCCGGGACCGCGGCTTCCTGCTCGCGCGTCTGGGCCGCGCCGACGAGGCGGTCACCCAGCTGGAGACGTATCTGGCCTTCGCGCCCGCCGCGGGCGACGTGGCGCGCGTGGAGGCGCTGGTCCGGGAGCTGAAGACGGGTGACAAACCGGGCAGCGCACGGTAGGGGGCGGCCTCCCGCGACGGCGAGCGGCCGGGTGAGCGCGTGGACCGCCCCGTGACGCTGGCCGCGCGCCGCCACTACGGCGATCCTGCAGGCGAGTACCGGGCAGCCGTGGAGGGGTGCGGGGTGGTGGTGCGGGGGGACCGGCGGCTGGTGCGAGTGTACGGCCGCGCCCCGGTGCAGATGCTCGACGGGATCGTGACGAGCCGGATTCCGGCGCCGCCGGCGGGGGGCGGCGGGGCAGCCGGTGGGGCAGCCGGCGGGGCGACCGGCGGGGCGACCGGCTCGACGACCCCGGCGGGCGATGCCGTCTACGGGACGATCCTCACGGCCAAGGGCCGCATGGTGACCGATGTGGTGACCCTCTGGCTGGGTGCCGGTCCGGAGGAGGGGTTGGGTTTGAGTGTCGCGGAGGCCGCGCACGAGGCCGTCCTTGCGCACTTCAGGCGGTTTCTCCCCCCGAGGCTTGCACGATTCGAAGACCTTGGGCCGGCGACGCGGCAGGTGACGGTGGTAGGACCTCGCGCGGGCGAGGCGGTCGCGGCGGCGTTCGGGGTTGCGCCGGAGGACGGGTTCGCCCAGCTGGACGGCGGGCCGCTCGGCGGCGGGACGCTGGTCGCGCGAGGCGTGCGGCAGGTGCCGTCGTGGGACGTGTGGGCAGGTGCGGACGCGATGTCGGACGCATGGGAGCGGCTGCGACGGCACGGCGCGGTTCCGGTCGGGTCGGGCGTCTGGCACACGTTGCGCGTCGAGGCGGGTTTTCCGCAGTTCGGCGTCGACATGGACGACGGCACGATCCCCGTCGAGGCGGGGCTCGTCGATGTCGCCTTCGATCACGACAAGGGCTGCTATACCGGCCAGGAAGTCATCGTGCGGATCCGGCACCGCGGCCGCGTGAACTGGCACCTGCGGGCGCTCAGGTTCGGGGAGGCGCCGGTCCGGCCGGGCGCGCAGCTATTCGAGTCGGGGGGCACGAAGGTGCGGGGCCGCGTGACGTCGGTTGCGCAGTCACCGCGTTTCGGCCAGACGATCGGGCTGGGCTACGTGCGGCGCGAGGTGGAACCGCCGGCGACGCTGCGGCTGGGAAGCGGGGAGGGGGCTGAGGTGGGGGTGCGGAAGATCCCTGCACATGGTGATGTGGAGGAGGAGCAGTAACGAGTAACCGGCCTCGGCCTCACATCCCCCACACGGAGATCCGCCGGCCGTCCTGCTCGTCCTCGCGACGAAAGATCTTCTGCTCCCAAGGCGTGCCGGGCGTGCGGTCGAAGACCACGAGGTGCCCTTCCTCGGCCCCCCAGAGGTCCATGTACGCGGCGGTCTGAAGCAGCCCTTCGCGGACAGTCGCGTCCACTCCCTTCCGTAGCACCTTGCACTCCACCACCACACGTTGCTCACCGCGCGGCTTCGTCCCCAGCGGCCAGATCACCGCCAGGTCCATCCTTCGGCGTCCCACTCCGTATTCGCGCTCGATCCGGCCTCCGCTGTTGAGGATGCGCTGCAGAAACGCCTGCAGGAGCAACTGCGGCCCCGCTTCCCTGTACTGGAACCGCTCCACCCAGTGCTCGGAGTTCTCCCGGAAGAACTCCTGAAAGGCCGCCAGCAGTCGGCGCATCTGAAGCCGCCCGTCGGCGCCGACGTACCATGCGGGCTCGTGCGAGATCAACGCCTGCGGGGCGTATGTTAGCTCGCGCGGGATAACTTCGCGGTAGATCGGGTTTGCAATGGTGACCGGATCGGTACGCTTTACCAGGCCGAGATCTCGCACGTACTGCAGGTCGTCGGGGTGGATTGGGTCGGTGGCCGGCTGGCCGCTCAGCAGCGGTTCGATGACGCGCTGCACCCTCGGCTCCTCCAGCTTGTGCACCAGCTGATCCAGGTGCGTGTCACGCCGCAGTATCAACCGCTCGCGTGCGGCGTGAACCGCGTCGACGCCGACCTCCCGGCTGCGGTCGCGGATTCCCGCCCTCTCGAAGCACACTTCGTCGGCCAGTGCGTTGACCAGCCAGGGTTGGCCCTGTGTCTGCTGCCAGATCTCGGCCACGGCGTCCCCGGCAAACCGCTGGCCCGTCTCCTGCGTGTGCTGGTCAAGCAGATCCCGGACCTCGAATTCGCGGAAGTCGCCCAGCCGCAGGGACTTCGCCTTGATGTTGAAGGCGCTTCCGCCCAGGATGGGATCCCTCTCGGAAGACGCATGAATGCGGTAGTCGCGCACGTCGCGTACGCCGCACAGCACTACACTCTGGGGAAACCGCTGCGGCCGGTCGGGGTATCCGGCGCGGAGTTGCCGCAGCACCGACACCAGTGTGTCGCCGATCAGCGCGTCGATCTCGTCGATCAGCAGCACCAATGGCTTGGGATCGGATGCGGCCCACCGCGCGAGCATGCTGTGAAGCGCGACCTGGGGTCCCTCGCGCGCCAGGACGTCCGGCCACGCATCGTACACCGTGCGATCGTCCAGAGTGTGGATTGCCTCGTGTGAAATGAGGCTCAGGATCGCCTGCATGGCAGCCCCGACATCTTCCCTCGCGGTCTGGGCCGGCTCGACATTCACGTAGACACATCGGTAACGCCCGGTGTCGTTGAGCAGCTCCTGCAGCGCGCCCAAGGCCGTCGTCTTCCCGGTCTGCCTCGGCGCGTGGAGGACGAAATACCGTTTCCGCCCAATCAAGCGCTGCAGTTCCTCGGCATTCAGCCGCGACAGCGGCGGAACATGGTAGTGGTCCTCCGCGACGATCGGCCCGGATGTGTTGAAGAATCGCATGGGCATACGTTCCCATGTCCGATGACGAGCCGCAACCATGGTGCCGTGCGGCCGGAGTCGCCCCTACCCCTCCGGTTCCAGCGCAACCAGCCTGAGCACGCGCACCGTCGGCACGTCCATCTCGTCGGTCTCGATGTAGGCCAGGAGCCCGCCGGGGCCGAAGGCGTCCGGCGTGCGGAGCCCGTCCGGTGGGAGCGTGCCGATGTAGTCCCCGTCGGGCGTCACGATGTCGGTCGGGCCGTCGTCATCGCCGGTCGGACCCCAGCGTTCCAGCCAGATGCGGTCGTCCCAGTCCACCGCCAGGTCGTACAACACCGGCAACTCGGCGGCGAAGGTGCGGCCCTCCACGCCCTCACGTTCAAGCTGAACGTTGGCCCGGGCTGCGCTTTCAAGCGCTGACGCCTCATCCTCCCGGTAACGCTCGCGTTCGGCCTCCATGATCGCGTCGTCGACCGGAAGCGGCGCGATCGGCCGCTCGATGATACCGGTGACATTTCCGTCGAGTCCGATGAGTTTGACGCGGTATCCGATCGAGTCGATCAGCGCGAGGCGGCCGTCGGTCAGAAGGTCGTATTGGAGGCGGGGCTCGAACGCGCGGCCCGCTGCCATGCTCATGCGCACGCCGCCACCCGACGTCGACTCCATGCTGCTTTCGTTCTCCTCCTCCTCGGGCAGCTCCCAGGCGGTGTAGAGGAGTTCTGCCTCGGTGCCGTCGAGTGGGAAGATGTGGATGGGGCGGCCCTCGCTCTCGGGCTCCTCCTCGTCGTCGCCGAACCGCATGATCTGGCCGACTACCAGACGGCCGTCGGGAAGCACCATGCCGGACATGACGAGTCCGGTTGTAATCGGGTCCAGGGTGATGCGCCGCACGAATTCGCCGTCGGGCTCGAGAAGGTCGATCGTCGTGAGTCCCATCACCGTGTAGGAGCCGTCGCGGGCGACGATGGCGTCGAAAACGTTGCCGAACTCGCCGGGTCCCTCTCCCTGCCCGCCGACCGTACGGATCAGCGACCCGTCCGGCCCGACCACCACGATGTGATCGGCCTGGCTGTCGAAGATGTGCAAGTTGGCCTGGGCGTCGAAGTGCACCGAGCGAACGTTGCCGAAGGCCTGCCAGTCGGTGGCCATGGCCGACCCGACGGTGAAGACCTCCTCGGTGACGGCGTTCACGATCACGTCCGGGCCGTCCAGGGTTCCGGCGGCGCCGGTGCCCGACCCGGTTCCGGCGTCGCCGCACGCTGCCACGAGCGCGAGGGAAAGGAGGGGCGGAAGAAGTCGCAGTCGCGTTGTTGTCGCATTTCGCCTTGTCGGCTTCGTCATTCTGGCTCGTCCTTCGTGACAGGCGGTCAACATCCAGGTCGTCGCGTTCAAGGTACGCCGGGAGCCCACTGGGGGCGATGGTGGGCGTGGAGGAAATGCCTCCGCAGTGTTTTGATGATCAGCCTTGCATGCCCGGGGATTATCCTTGACGACCCTTTCCAGTCCAGCCTACCGTTTGCCCGAGGAGACCGATATGAACGAAGTGAAGCGATTGTCCGAACCGCCCAGGCTCTGGGAGATGCTGGCTGCTGCCTGTGCCACGATCATCACGATCGTCGTCGCGGCCGTGTCGGCCACCTGGGTCTTTGGGCGTTCCGTCTCGGACACCGCACTCAGGATTTCCGAAGTCGAACTCAAGGTGTCGAAGGTCGACTTTGTGGAGTTTGCCGCTGCCGGCGCCGGTGTTTTTCCGGCCGGGGAAGGAGGGAGCTAATGCCGGTGTCATGCCCCGGGTTTGCCGCCGTGGGATCTCCCTTGGCCTACCGGGGCACGACTCCTTCAGGCGGATGAGCAGAATGACTGAGCCAAAACCCGGTCCTACGACTAGCCAGCAAGCCTCCGCAAGCTCCTCTCCGGCGCTGTCCCCCCCGCCGCCAGGCATCGATCCCGATTGGCGGGAGCGGATCGAGATCGCCAAGCGCTGTCGTGAAGAAACCAGGAAGGCACGCGGCAACAAGTCCTCCACTTTCGATTTGCACGGGCCGCCCATGCAGTTCAGACGGTGACGGCTCGCACGCCTCTATACGAAGCGGCTCACGCTGCGGCGTAAAGGACCCGCCGGAACGGGTTGACCCGAACACCCTTCGGACCCGGCCGCCGATCCCAGTAATCGTCTGAGCTGATCTCTGATGCTGCACCCGCGTGCACTGCATTGTAGTCCTTGAGCGACAGGGCGCCCTGGTCGACGAGACTAAGGCACGCTGATGTCCAGGACCTTGGTCGAGACCACATGGTTCATGAGTTCTGCTGTGTCGAAGTAGGTCGGCTTGAGGCGGCGCTCGCTGGTCAGCTGGGCCTGATCCACATAATGCGGCGAGTCGGGGTTCTCGCTCTGGCCGAAATTGTGGAGTGTGTACGACCGGATGGGGTCGGTGAACTGCACCAGGCGCAGCAGGCGCGAGCCGATCTGGACATGGCGCAGGCCCAGCGAGTCGGGTGGGCTGAAGGTGCTCATCGCGCGCAGGGTGAAGATGCAGGTCAGTTCGAGCGCGCATCCCACCCCAGCTGTGCCGGGCGGCATGATCGAGAGGCCGCCCAGGGGCCAGGTGCGGCCGCCGCGGCCGATGCGGAAGACGTCGCCCAAGGTGCGGTCGATCGAGCCGTAGGTGTCGAGCATGAAGGCGGCGGTGGCGTCAAGGGCGTCGAGGAGAAGCGGGAGGTGTTCCGGGGGGACGCCGCCCTTCTCCCATAGCGGGTCGGTGAGGGCCGCGTGGGCCGCGTCGTCGAGGTCGGGGAGCGCGAAGATCCGTTCGCGCCAGACGAGGTAGGCGTGCGCGGCGCGGGACTCCTGGCGTGCGTGGCTATCGAAGCCGAGGATCCGGGCCGCGAGGGTGCGGACGTGGAGTGGGGCGGCCTGGACGCGGTCGAGATCGGCGTTGAGGGCCTGCCGCAGCGCGTCCTGCCAGGCCGCGGTGCCGACCCACATCTCGTCGAGGGAGAGTTCGACGGCGTCGTCGAAGGTGAAGTCCCACGCACCCGAGAGGACATCGACGGCGCGCACGCCGCGTGAATTCCGTCGTCCCGGCGTGTCGTTGTAGATGTACGCCGGGTAGCGGTCGGCGGTGAGCGGGCTGTCCTCGAGCATCACGTCGGGCGCGATGTTGTTGTTCTGCATGTAGCCCGCGGCGGGGGTCTCGAGCTGGACGAGGTCTTCGAGGGGGTGGATGCCGAGCCAGGCCGTCGCCGACGTGTTGCCGGGCACCGGGCGGTTCCAGTCGTAGCCGTCGGGGCGTTGCGGGGTGCGGCCCGCGCGGATGTACCACGAATCGCCGTGGCGGTCGCCGAACATGACGTTCTGCGGGAACATGCCGAGCCGCCGCATGGCCTGCTTCACCTCCGCGATGCTGGTCGCGTGGTTGATCTCGTAGACCTCCTGATCGAAGTCGCCGGCGGTGTGCATGTACGACGTGCTGACGATGAAGGCCTTGCCGTCCTGCCGCGCGATGACGGGCGAGAGGACGTCGTTGTGGCGGGTGTACGCGAAGGTCCGCGTGACCGGGTCGCCGCCGCGCACCTTGATGGTGACGTCATGGGTCTCCATCCGGCGCCACTCACCGTCGTAGCGATAGCGTAGCGAGTCGGCGGGATCGACTTCGATCTCATAGCAGTCGGCGACATCCGGGGCGCCGGTGGTCATGCCCCAGGCCACGTGGCGGGTGTGCGTGAGGATGAGCAGGGGTCCAAGCGAATAGGCCGCCGCATGGAGACCGCCGGCGTGCATGCGTGATTCGTAGGTGAAGGCGCCGTCTATGCCGCCGTGCGGGTCGCTCAGCACGATCATCGCATTCGCGCGGGTGCGCCAGGGGGCCAGGATCCACTCGTTGGAAGCGTGCTGGTCGGCGCGGGCGAGGCCGTCGCGGTCGATGGCCGCGAGCTGGACACCGCCGCGCGCACAGTCCTGCAGGCCCTGTCCGGCCTGGTAGCCGGGCCAGAGCACGAAGCGCGAGAGCGCGACCGGGTCCCAGGGCTCGAGGTCGGGGGCCCAGTCCGGCGTGCGGTCCGGGTGCTCGCGCATCCACGCTTCCATGCCCGCGACGTAGTGGGTGTAGTTGCGCTGAAGCTGGGGGCTTAGCCGCTCCCACCCCGCCTGCGACTCCTCGACGTGCCGCCACATGCGCGACTGGATGTCTCCGGGAATGTTGCTCGCCGCCGGGGGACCGCCAAAGCCGCTGGTCGGTTCTTCCCCGAAAGCCGCCGCGAGTTCGCCGCGCCCGGCAAGGAACATCGTCAAGATAAACTCAAGTTGATCTTCCGCCTGCGCGTAGCCGAGACCGTGGAAGCCGGCCTCCTCGGTGTCGGCGATGATGTGGGGAACGCCCCACGGGTCGCGGTGAATGGTGACCTGGGCGGCGAGCGCCGGGGCTCCATTGGCGACGACCGCCAACAGAACAGCGCCGACCGCGACCGTACGTGCGGGATTCAAGGTTTGCGCTCCTCGTGAAGTGCTCACCCGGCCGGCGTAGACGGCGGCCGGAAGGCTGCGGTGGCTTGGTCAATTCAGTTTCTCAGGCCGGAACCGGCCACGCAACGCTATCATGTTGGATGATCGGCACACTCCTGCTTGTCTCGCTGCAGCAGGCCACCCTCGCCGGCGTGGTGCGCGACAGCGTGGACCTGGAGCCGATTGCGTTCGCGCAGGTCACCGTCTCAGCCGGGGATGCGGAAACTCCGGCCGCGACGGGAATCTCCGACCGCTTCGGCGCATTCGTGATTGCGGACGCCCCGGGCGGGAGGGGATTCCGCGTGGTGGTAAGCGCCTTCGGATACGAGTCGTGGGAGCGAGACTACGACCAGCTTCCCGCCGAACCCGTCCGCGTCCTCCTGCGGCCAGCTCCGATCGGGCTCGAAGGGATAACGGTCAATGCCCTCGGCCGCGCCGGTGACCCGATTTCACGGTCCCGGGACGCTTTCGTCGTGGACTCGGCGCTCATGCGAACGCTGCCGACGATCCTCGAGACGGACGTCCTGAGGGCCACGGCCGTCTCGCCGTCGGCGTCCGCACCGTCCGACTACGCCTCGATCCCCTACATCCGGGGCGGAACGAGCGAAGGAACCCCGGTGCTGCTCGACGGCGTTCGGCTGTTCAACGCTTTTCACCTGGGCGGATTCCTGTCGGCGATCAACGCCGAAGTGGTGGAGCACGCGGAGTTGCTGCCGGGTTCAGGCCTGGACGTGTTGCAGGTTGGGTCACACTCGGGGGCGATCGACATCGCCACGCGGGACGGAGCCCGCGACCAGTTCCGCATGGCGGGTTCGCTGGGCCTCGCTTCGTCGCGGTTGTCGCTTGAGGGACCGATCGGCGAAGGAGTCTCCTACCTGCTGGACGGGCGCCGGACCTATATCGATGGCTTCACCCGCCTGTTGAAGGAAGCGGGAGTCATCGAGCAGCATGCCCCGTACTTCTTCCAGGATGTGCATGCAAAGGTTACGAAGGACCTCGGGGGAGTCCGCCGCCTGTCGTTTAGCGGGTACGTCAATTCGGAGGCGCTGCAGAGCTTCGATTCACAAGAGACCAGGACGCTGGACCTTCAGTGGGGCAACGCGGCGCTCTCGATGCACTACCGCGACCGGCTGGGCGGCAACGGGCTTCTTGACGCGACGATCGGGCACAGCCGGTTCACGAGCGACCTGCTGGGGCTGGGAGGTGGCTGGGCCGCGTACCTGAACGGAGTTCTGCAGGAGTACGAACCCCCAAGCGACACGCTGCTGTCAGGCCGAGGGTTGATGAGCGAGACCCGGGCGGACCTCAGGCTGACGTGGCATGCCGGTCGCGCGACTGTTACCGCAGGTGCACAGGCGACCAATTTCTCGGGCGATCACGCGTACGAAGTTGACGACGATTTCGAGGCGGACGACAACTACTACTTCTCGGCACTGGACCTCCAGCAGAGCCGCTGGCGCCTCGCCGGCTATTCCAGCGTCGACCTGGCGCTCGGTCAAGGTCTGTCGTCGCGGGTCGGCGTAAGGGTCGACCGCTTCCAGAGCCTGGCGACCACGATGTCCCCTTTTGCGGAGCTGAGCTACGCGGGTTCGTGGTGGGATGTGCGGCTGTCGGCTTCGCGGTCGCGGCAGGCGTTGTCGTCCGTGCGCAACGAGGAGGCTCTGGGAGCCAGTTTACTCGCGTACGATCTCCTGATCCCCGTCGATTCCGGACCTGTTCCTCGCAATACCCAGTTCTCGGTCGGCTGGGAGGGCTCCCGGGGGGCGCTCCGCCTCCGCATTGACGCCTATGCACGCACGCTCGACCACCTGAGGTTGCCCGCCCTGGGCGAGAAACCCTTCACGGGGGCCGTCCTGGGCGATCCTTCGCTGTGGGAGGTCGCCGGCGGAACGGCACGGGGGGTCGAGGCTTCGTGGAGTTGGCTGGGGTACAGGGGTGTGTCCCTTCTGGGGAGCTACCGGTGGGCGAAGGTGTCGCGCACGGTGGGAGCCAGCACCTACACGCCGCGCTTCCACCGGGATCACGAATTCGAACTCGGGACATCGTATGAGCGGGGCACCTCGTCCTGGTCGGCGCGCGTCTCGGTGCGTTCAGGCCAGCCGACGACTCCGCTGCACGCCATCGTTCCGGTCGAACGGTACCCCTTGACCGTCATTCAATTCGTTCCCCTTGGGGGGAAGTACAACTCGGAAAGACTGCCGCACTATGCCCGAATCGACGTGGGGTGGCGCCACCGCGCGGAAGTCTCGTGGTTCGGGGGCGGGACGGTCGTGCCCTACCTGTCGGTCGCCAATCTTTTCAGTCTGCCGAATGTCGTCGGCTCGCGGTTGGACACGCTGGGGCCGGACACAACGGTACGGCGAGTTCACGTGCCTCAGCTTCCGATGATTCCATTCTTCGGCGTGGAGTTCCGGTTTTGAGGCCGCGTGGGATTCCGGGCCTGGCCATTGTCCTCGCGATTTCAGCGGCGTGTGGCGACTATGTCCGCCCTGCCGAATCCATTGATGCGGATCCGGACGTGGTCGCTCTCTCGATCCTGCTCATCGCGGGTGAGCGCGAAGCCCGGATGCTGGCCGTGCATCCGCACCGACCGCACACCGATACCCCGCCCCGGGTGGAAGCACTCCTCAGGGGACCCGGATGGGCAGCGGAGTGGTCCGAAACGGTACCCGTGGAGCAGTGCACGCTCGCCGATCCGGGAAGATGGCCGGGGCCGATCACGTGCCTTCGCGCGACGCTCCCGGAGCCTATCCGGCCTCGGATCGGCTACGGCATTGAAGGGCGGGCGCTGCCGGGCGCCTTCACCGGTTCCGTGGTCGTGCCGGCCGAGCCGATCCTGCTGGAGCCGGGGGATACCTTGGCGTTGCCGCCGCCCTCCGGCGCGCGGAGGATCGAGGTCGCGGTTCGCTACCGGATCGGTCCCGACGTCGGTACGCTGCTGCACGAGGCCCTGGACGCGTACGAAACCGCGGACGACGGCAGCGAGGTGGCGATTGATCTTGGTCTGCTCGGCATCGTTCCCGGGTCTCTCGAAGGTGGCGGGGCCGATACCCTGTCGGTGCGGTACCGGGACAGGCCGCTGCGGTTCTCGCTGCGGTTGCTCGGAATCGGATGGAACTACACCAACTTTTTGGCCTACGCGAGTGGCTTCCCGCTGCCCGAACCATGGCCCGCGTTCGGCATCGATGGTGAAGGCGTGTACGGCTACTTTGCCGCCGCGGCACCGTCGCGAAGTGTGCATGTGACGGTGAGGTAGTGGCTGGATGGCCTAAGGGAGGCCTTCGGCGAATCGGCCGCCGCGATCAAGCGCTCCGCTTGGTCCGCGCCGGCTTCCGGCTACTCACCGGGTGCCAGCACGTCCCTCCCCGCTTTCGTTGTGCGATATCTTTGCAGTCTGCTCCTCGGCTTGTCAGGGATGGTCATCTCAATCCATCCGGCGTCCAGTAACGGCCTCAGAACCTGGTTCCTGAACTTGGTGCGATTGGTTCTTCCGACCACGGCCATGAGCTCGATCATTGGCTGTGCAGACAACGACTTGCGGAGAACCGCCACTTGGTCCCGACTTGGTCCCGACTTGGTCCCGACCTGGTCCCGACCTGGTCGCTTGGAGGTCGCCTCCGACCCTTCGCCTCCCCACGCTACCCGCCGGAACGTCACTGTCACCCAGCGCTCCGACACATCGATCGCGGGCGCAGGCACTCCCCACTCCCGGCAGAGGTCGCGAATGCGCCTGATTCCCGTTCCGATCTGTTCCACGGCATCCATGCGGTGCAGCAGCCCGAACAGCAGAGGATTGCGCGGGACGCTCTTCAGGCCAAGCTCGGCTTCGGTGATCCCTGCCGGAAGCCCACCGGGGCTGACCACTTCGAGCCGGTCGTGTAACAGGTAGACGTGGACGTTGGCCGTGGAACGGTAGTCCCGGTGCGCGACGGCGTTGACCACAGCCTCGCGGATCGCGTCCAGGGGAAGCTCCGGACGTTCCTCACGGTTCACCGAACCCGTGATGATGTAGCGCACGTTGATCTTCGAGCGCACCCACGTCATCGCGCCATCGATCATCGAGTACACGTCGCCGGGGAAGTCGCGCCGGTCGAGGATCTCCGTCTTCGTGGTTCCCTGGAAGAGTGCACAGGTCAGGTGCGCGCTCGAATGCACCCGCCGGATGTCCTTCGCGAGAAGCCATGCCCCCGCGTTGGTAACCTGGCCGTCCCCGGCGAGCAGGCGCAGATTGCCCAAGGCTGTCTCCGGCTCCATGTGATCCGGAATCTTCGCCCGCCGCCGAAACGCCGCCCAGGTATCCTCGTCGAGATCGCCGTCGAGTGAGAACCGAAGACACGGGCTCTCGTCGAAGCGGATCACCCCCTCCTCGAAAAAGAAGTCCCGGATCTCGTCTCGCGACATTTGCTGTGACGATGCCCCCTCCCGAATGAAGAACCTTCCTCCGAAGGAGTAGGGCTTGCCTCGCTGGGCCGGCACCCTGACGCACAGCACCTCTCCCATGCTCTCGACATCCACGCTGATCGGCGGCTCGGCGGAGCGGGCGACGGACTGAACCCGAGACTTCAAGCGGTTGTGCCCCTGGACGCCGCGAACGTTGCCGCCGTCGTCGACACCGAGCAGGATCGCCCCGCCGGCGGCGTTGGCGAAGGCGCAGATCTCCCGGCCCAGGTCGGACCGGAGCGACCGCTTGAACTCGATGGTGAACCCCTCGCCGAGAGCGAGAAGATCGGTCAGGGTTTTCACTTCACGAACCTTCCTCCCTCCTGGCGTTGTTGGCGTGGGATTCGGGATACCGATAATAAGTGCCTACCCCGGAAACCGGATCATCTGGTCCCGCATCGGAGTTGCCGATCTGGCCGAGCACCTGGCCGCGCCGCACCTGCTGGCCGACCTGGACCGGCACGCTCCCGGGCGAGGAATGGAACGCCTGCGATCAGCCGCCCTCGCCCAGCGCCTGGGCCAGCGCCCCGCGTCCCCCCACGACAGGCAGATCGAGGGCGGTTCCCGCCAGGTCGACGGTCAGACGGGTCCCGGGCTCGGGGTGCAGGGTGAAGTCGGCGTCGCTGGAGAAGATCATGAGCCCGATACGATGGCCGGCCGGGATGATCTGGTCGTCCGGCTGAAGGTCGAAGGCGAGATCGACGAATTCGCCCGGCACCAGCGGCGTGCTCTCGCTGAGCGAGGCCGCGTTCTGCGGATCGGCCCAGCCGCGCGTGATCAGGTTGTCGTTGATGGCCGCGCCCTCGGTCCAGGGAAGCGACACCAGCCAGACCGACAGGTTGGCGGCGGCGCGATCGGCGGCGAGGCGGAGCGAAACGCGGGCGACGCCGGACAGGTGCACGCCGTCCGCGAGTTCGGGCGTAGCGAACAGCAACCGGTGCTCCGAGGCCTCCGCCCCCGCCAGGTCGGCACCGGCGAAGCTCACGTCGTCGGTGAGCGATTGCTGCCCGACAGCGGGATCGGGCTCGAGCGCAAGCATCCCCTGCATCCGTCCTTCGCCGGAGGGGTGCACGCGCACGGACTCCGCGTCGGGGTGGGGGTAGGAGGGATAGGGCGTGGGGCTCAGGCGATCGTCGCCCTCGCGCACGATCCAGGCGCCCGGATCGTTCTCCACTCCGTTCTCGATTCCGAGAAGATAACGGGAGAACCAGCGGTTCATGAGGGTGAGCGGCGGCTCGCCCCCGTGGCCCTGCTGGTGATAGTAGACCTGCACCGGCACGCCCCGGTCAGCCAGCGCGGCCACGATTCGGTAGCTGTGCTCGGGCATCACGTTCCAGTCGTTGAAGCCGTGGGCCATTAGGGTCGGAGCGCGTACGCCGTCGATGTGGTTGAGGTAGTCGCGGCTCGCCCAGAAGTCGTTGTAGTCCCCGGAGGTGCGGTCGAAGCGGGCCTGCATGACGTCGCGCACCGTCCGGTTGCAATAGTCGCGGTGCTCCGTCGGGCCGCTGTTGATGAAGTCGTAGAGGACGTCGATGTCCTCGCCGGGGTAGCCGCCCGGCGACCGCACCAGCCCATGCGAGCGGTAGTAGTGGTAGTACGACGTGTTGGGAGCCACCGCGATGATGGCATCAAGCCCCTCCACCCCCGTCGTGGCGGCGGCGAGCGACAGGGTGCCGTTATAGGAGGTTCCGATCATGCCCACGCTGCCGGTGGACCAGTAGGCGCTCACCTCCTCCCCGCCCTCGACCGCGGTGAAGCCGCGCGCGCGTCCGTTGAGCCAGTCGATCACCGCCTTCGGAGCCAGCGACTCGTTCTCGCCGCCCACGGTGGGGCAGCCCTGCGACTGTCCCGTCCCGGGGGACTGCGAGTGTACCACCGCGAACCCGCGCGGCACCCAGGTGGCGATGTGCGAGTTCGAGATGACCGGCTGCTCCTCGATGTGGTCTATCGAGGGCATCACGGTGCGCGGCGGAGGCGGCGCGCCCACCTCCTGGCGGATGTCCCAGAAGTAGCTGAAGTCGAGCACTCCGACGCCGGAATAATACGGGCTGGTCTCGTAGATCACGGCGACCTTGAGCTCGGACTCGGTCGCGGCGGGGCGGGTCACGTCCACATGCACCCGGTCAGGAGCGCCGTCCCCATCCGGAGTCGAAGTCGGTCTCGACCCAGAGTTCGTGCCGCACCCAGGTGGCCGAATCCCCGACCTCCGTGACGACCTGGGGCTCCCCGTCCTCGGAGACGGGCGGGAAGCCGTCGTAGCAGGCCACGGCGGTGAGCAGCGGCAGCGCGGCGCCGAGTGCGCATGCCGGCGTGAGGATCCGGTTCATCGTTTTTTCTTCTTGGCGATTGGGACTCAGGCCAACTCCTCAACGGCGGCTACCCCAAGATAGCGTACCCGGAGACTCGAAAGGGCCCAGGGAATCCGAGGACCGTGTGGAATGCGAGGACCGTGTGGAATGCGAGGACCGTGTGGAATGCGAGGACCGTGTGGAATGCGAGCGATGCGGAGGCCGCGAGGGGCGCTGCGCATAACGCAGGCGCGATTGCGTGACCGAGCGCGGCGCGAAGGCGCGCGGGGATCGCTCCGGGGGGACGGCAGCGCACTCTCACTCCTCAGACTCCTGCGCGGGGAAGTAGTACATCCGGTTGTCGAAGTCGATCGTCCAGGATCCGAGGGGCCAGAGGTACTGGTGCGAGATGAGGGCGTCGGCCATGAAGCCGCCCTGCCAGAAGAAGTCGTCCTCGACGAAGACGTTGCCCAGGGCTTGCGTGGCGCCGCTGGTCAGGCCGTTCAGGCCATGGGATTCGATGGACGTCCAGTAGTAGTTGGTGCCTTCGATGGCGTTGGTATCGAGGCCGAGGAGCTCGACGGTTTCGTCGACGAGGATCATGGGCATGCTCATTGCAAGGCCCGAGTCGAGGAAGTAGTTGATGCCTTCGTGGCCGTTCAGGCTGCCCTTGGCGAACATGATGTGCGTGGCGGTCATGTAGAAGGGTGCCTGGACCGGCGGCGGCATGTCGCCGAGGGTCGCCATGACCTGGGCGAGGGCCTCCGGGGTGCGTTCGCGCAGGGTGATGCGGCGGTTGTCGTAGTCCATGGTGCTCAGGAACTGCTTGAGCAGCTGGGTGGTGAGGACGCCGTCGCTGGTCTGTCCGATCTCCTTCCAGGTGGCGCCGACGACGGGCACGTTGGTGAGGGTGACGTCGCCCATGGTTACCGACGCGGCCACGCCGAGTGGCTCTTCGACGGTCTCGCCGCCGGTGTAGGCGTAGCGGGCCTGGCGGTGGGTGAGGGTGGTGAGGCCGAGGCTCTCGTAGATGCCCTTGTCGAGGTAGAGGCGGTCGCCGCCGGTGTCGAGGATGAGCGAGACGGTCTGGCCGTTGACTTCGAGGTCGACGATGGGGAGGGCGCCGGGCTGGGTGATGTCGTTGGTCATCGGGAGGTGCGCGATGCGCTCGTCGGTTGCCCATTCGATGCCGTAGGGCTCGCCCTCGAAGGCCTGCATGAAGGTGATGAGGCTCGATGCGCCCTCGCTGTCCTCGGGGGCGGGGAGTTCGTGCGCGCTGGCGAACCGGTTGGTCTGGTAGAAGGTGAGGGCGAGGCCGCGGGTCGCGTCGGCGTGGGCTTCGGAGCCTTCTTCGGTGAGCTCCGTCATGCGGCTGAAGAGCGGTTCGGCGCGGGCGTAGTCGCCGAGCACGTAGGCCAGCCGGGCCGCGAGGTGAAGGTCGTCCACGTTGGACGATGCGGGGTTGGCGAGCGGCGCGATGACGTCGTCGGCCTCCCACATGTTCCCGAGCTTGAAGAGGATGTCGGCGTAGGCCCAGCGGGCGTCGTCGTCGTCGGGGTCGGCCGTGAAGGCTTCGGCGCGGGCGGGAAGGGCTGCTTCGACGTCGGATCTGATGCGGAAGTCCTCTTCTGCCGCGGCGGCTTCCCGGTAGGTGGGTTCGCTGGCGGTGTCCGGCTGGCAGGCGCCGATGGCGAGGGTGGCCGGCAGTACTGCGAGTGTGAATGCCGCGGTGCGCAGCGTGCGTGACATGAATTGCTCTCCTGTTGCTGATTGGCCCCGAAAGGGGTCGGTTGCTCCCTGCGGTTTCGCGCCGTAAGAATGCCCTTTGGGCACCGATTTCCGAAAGGCCAGAGAATGCGACGACCCGACCCGAGTTACTCACATACTCATATACTCATATACTCACTCCTTCAGGCCGGCTCGGCGCTTGTGGCTGCGGCCGCCCTGCTGGCTGCGACTGCCCTCGTGGCCATCTCGGCCCCGCCCGCCGCCGCCCAGGACGAGCTCATGACGCGGTACCCCTACGAGGACCGCGCCGACCTCGACCTCGGGGCCATCTTCGAGCCGAAGTGGGACGTCATGGTTCCCATGCGCGACGGCGTGCGGCTGCACACCGAGATCTACATCCCGCGGGGTCGGACCGAGCCGCTCCCGATCATGCTGGAGCGCACGCCCTACTACGCCAACCCGCAGGAGCAGGAGTACTCGATCCGGCTGGACTGGTACGAGGAGTTCTTTGACGAGGGGTACATCTTCGTTCTGCAGGATCTGCGCGGGCGCTACGAATCCGAGGGCGACTTCGTCACGCTGCGTCCCAATCGCAAGCCCGACGACGTTGACGGCACCGACGAGTCCACCGACTTCTACGACACGATCGAGTGGCTGGTGAACAACGTTCCCGGCAACAACGGGCGGGTCGGCACGTGGGGCATCTCGTACGGCGGCTTTCTGGCCACGCGCGCGATGGTCGAACCCCACCCGGCGCTGGCCGCCGTCTCACCGCAGGCGAGCTGCGCCGACATGTTCATCGGCGACGACTTCCACCACAACGGCGCCTTCCGGTTCAGCTACGCCTACGAGGCCGCGGTGCGATTCGAGATGCCGCCCGAGGAGTGGCCCCCCGACGGCCCGTGGGACAAGTACAGGCGGTATCTGGAGATGGGCCCGCTGTCGCGGGTCACCAACGAGATCCTGCGCGGCCGGTCGCGCATGTGGAACGACTACGTGGCCCATCCGAACATGGACGAGTACTGGGAGACGGAGATGTGCGGCGTCTTCCCCTACCTGCAGGGCATGACCGTGCCCGCGCTCCACGTCACCGGCTGGTACGACGCCGAGGACTTCTACGGTCCCATCGAGGTCTACAAGCAGCTGGAGGCCGATGACGACGACAACGAGAACTTCCTCGTGCTCGGCCCCTGGCGGCACGGCGGCTGGAGCTTCGACGAGGTGGGCGACAAGGTGCTGGAGTTCGACCTGGGCAGCGAGACCGCCCGCCACTTCCGCGAAGAGATCCACGCCCCCTGGTTCGCCTACTGGCTGAAGGACAAGGGCGCACTGCCCGCCGCCGAGGCGATCACCTTCCAGACCGGCTCCAACGAGTGGAAGCACTACGACAGCTGGCCCGCCGAGGGCATGGAGCCGCGCAACGTCTATCTGCGGGCCGACGGCGGCGTCTCGTTCGACCCGCCGCCCGAGTCCGCCTACGACGACACCGCCTACGACGAGTACGTCTCCGATCCCGACAACCCGGTGCCCTATCAGTACCGCCCGATCCACTACGACCGCTGGCACTTCTGGCAGGCCGAGGACCAGCGCTTCGTCGACGGCCGCCCCGACGTGCTGACCTGGGAGTCCGAGCCCCTCGAGGAAGGGTTCGCGATCACCGGCGACATCGTGGCCCACCTCTACGCGTCGACCAGCGGCAGCGGCGCCGACTGGATCGTGAAGCTGATCGACGTCTATCCGGACGATCACCCGAATCCCGCGCTCCGGGGGTACCAGTACATGGTGGCCGGCGAGGTCTTCCGCGCCCGCTTCCGCAACAGCTTCCGCGAGCCCGAGCCCGTCGTGCCGAACGAGATCACCCCCTACACGATCAGCCTGCGCGACCGCGACCACCGCTTCCTGCCAGGCCACCGGATCATGGTGCAGGTCCAGAGTACCTGGTTCCCGATCATTGATCGCAACCCGCAGAGCTGGGTGCCGAGCATTTTCGAGGCGGTGGAGGGGGACTTCCAGAAGGCGACGAAGCGGGTGTACCGGTCGGCGGCGCACCCGACGCATGTGACGGTGCTGGTGAATCCGGGGGGGTAGGGGGTGACGCCCTTGCTGGCCCGCCCGCTAGTAAACGAGATTCCGGGTAGCGGGTTCCCGTGTCTCAAGCGGGTCCCGTCAAGACACTGGACGTAATCGTGATCGGTCGGCGCAGAGGAACATGACAGCTTCCGGTAGGACACCACCAGCAAGGTGGACCGATGGGAAGTCCGACCGCCGCCTGGTGCTCATGGAACTGACCGGGGAGGGGTATCCCGGGTGAGGAAGCGGTTGCGCACCATCCGGCTTCCGGCTCACGCGCTGGCCGCCGCGACATTCCTTGTGGCGGTCGGGTGTGGTGAAGACATGGAGAGGGCCCGGGACCAGGTGGTGGTTCGAGACGGCATGTCGGTGGTGATCTCGGAGACCGCGGACCAGGTCGTTAGCGCCGCCTCGTGGAGGGTTGGTGAAGAGCCGACTCTGACGATAGGACACCATTTGGATGCGCCGGCGGAATACCAGTTTGCGTCGATCCATGGTGTGATTCGCCTGCCGGAGGGTGGAGTCCTCGTCGCGGAGCAAGCGTCTCTGCGGGAGTATGATGAGAATGGGACCCACGTCCGCACATGGGGAGGGAGAGGCGAGGGACCGGGTGAATTCAGCGTCATCGGAGGTCTGCACAGATGGGGGGCGGATTCGGTGGTTGTATGGGATCGCGGGCTGCTCAGGCTCTCGGTGTTCGACACACAGGGCAACCTCGGGCGCACAGCCCGCATGCATGAGGCGCCGCAACTCATCCTGCGTGGTGCGATCGGGCACGACCAGCTCGTGTTCGAACGCGTTGTGGAATTCGACGCCAACCGCCTGTTGGCCAACTGGAACCAGCGCCCGGAGTATGAGCGGGAACAGGGGGTGGTTGAGGTATGGGATGCGACGGGAAGCTCGGTGTCGATCGTCGGTCCATACCCACATACGGAGTACCATACCAATAGGAGCGACAGGTATTTCGGACCACTCAGATTCACCAGACGGATGGTAGTGGGCGTCTGGGGGTCTCTCGTCATTGCGGGCCCCAACGACACCTATGAACTACGGGCGCATGGACCGCAGGGATCACTGGAGCGGATCATCCGGTTGGACAGGGCACCGGTGAGTCCCGATGCAAATCACCTGAGGGCGTTGTTGGAAGAAGGCCTCAGCCAGGAGCAGGACGTCCCAATGGCTTCAACCCTCCCCATGTTCGACCGGATGATCGGGGATGACCTCGGTTATCTGTGGGTCCGGGACTATGACATGCCTGGAGAAGACACGGTTTGGTGGACGGTGTTCGACGCGGCGGGTGCCGTCGTGACCCGATTGGAAACGAGCGACAGGTTGAGGGTCTGGGAGATTGGGCGCGATTACGTCGCGGCTTCACAGGTAGGCGACCTGGACATCCAGATGGCGGTGGTGATGTCCCTCGACAGAGGCGATAACGACGGCGAGCGGTGATGTAGAGTGCCAGAGTCGACAATTCGCCCGACACCGGAGGGCGATTGCTCTTCCAGATCGTTCGACCCGCCGCCCGAGTCCGCTTCCAACGACACCGCCTACGACGAGTACGTCTCCGACCCCGACAAACCCGATGCCGTACCAGTACCGCCCGATCCACTACGACCGCTGGCACTTCTGGCAGGCCGAGGACCAGCGCTTCGTCGACGGTCGCCCCGACGTGCTGACCTGGGAGTCCGAGCCCCTCGATGGAGGGTTCGCGATCACCGGCGACATCGTGGCCACCTCTACGCATCGACCGGCGGCAGCGGTGCGGACTGGATCGGTGCCAGCCGTGGCGTGGCGGAGCGATACCCTGGTGGCCGTGGACGGATCGCGTGTTTCTCTCATGGCCGGCGACGGGCGCTATCTCCGAGGCCACACTACGATCCCCAAGCACGCTGCCGCGCGGTACCGTTCCGCGGGATACCTGCGCTCCGGCCTGACGGTAGCAGCTCCTCGGACCACTTCGAGTTCGACTCCGACGGCCAAGCCCATAGTCCTTGTCGGCAACGATGGCCAAATCCTCGACACACTCGGAGAAGCTCGGCACCGACGGGTCTCGGTGGACGCGAAGCTGGCACCCGGCAACTGGTTCTTCTTCCAACATCCTCTGCCAAACTTCACGCGAACGGCGCTCAGTCCGGATGGTGGCTACTTCGCGGTCGCGGACGAACGCGAGGGTCGTGACGGATCGGAACTCCAGTTCACCTTGTACGACGACACGGGGAAGGAACTGGGTCGGACCACCGTGAACGTCGAGACCGATCCCGCGTCTGAGGATGATGTGCTCGTACGAGTCGGCGACATGATCGCGCGCCTCTCCAAGGCCAACGACCTGTCGGTCGCCAGCGTCCGCCGTTCCATTCTGGATGCCGTTCAACTACCCGACCGCGTGCCCGCGCTATCGAGCTTTCTGCTCGACAATGCTGGAGGGCTCTGGGTCGGGACTATCGACAAGAGCGGCAGCGTCGTCTGGAGGTCGTGGAGCATCGAGGGAGATCTCTTGCGAACGTGGATCGCGGCACCGGACCTGGACGTGAGACAGATCCATGACGAAGGAGTTCTCGCCGTTCGTCGCGACGACGTCCGATGGTGGCGTGTGGTTTTCCTCAGGCCGCGGGGGGCGGGGTGATCGGGGAAACCCGATTCATCCGTTCGAGGTGGGAATCCACCAGCTTGACGTACCGGACCCTGGCGGTCCTGGCATGGCTGCCGGTCGCCTGCGCCGCTGACCCGGACCCCCGGCTGTTGGCGGAGGTCGATACTGTCGGCGGTGTCGTGGTGGTCCGAAACGGGCCTGTCGGCCTTTGGCGAGAATCCGAGCAATGGCAGGTAGTGGAGGAATTCAGGGTGGGGAACGTCTGGGGTGGACGAGACGAAGAACTCACGACTCCCAGAAACAACAGCGTGACCCTCGGGCCGAACGGGCAGATCTTCGTCTTGGAGTACTCGACGGACCGAGTTGTCGTGTTTGGCAGCGAGGGCCAGTTGGTGCGCAGTTTTGGTGGTCCGGGGGAGGGTCCTGGAGACCTTCGCCACCCGATGGCCATGACGTGGGATGAGGCCGGCCGGCTATGGGTGGCGGCCGACCTGAACGGCCGGTATCACGTCTTCGACTCGACGGGTGTGTTCCAGAAGTCCGTACCAAGGCCGGTTCGCTCGGTCAATCGTATTCAGCATCCTCTGCTGTGGGAGGAGACGGGAACCCTTGTCGACGAGACCATAACGAGAACCGGACCCGAGGTGGTCCTGTTTCTGCGCGTGGATACTCTGGGACAGGTCGTCGATACGATGTCGCTGCTTCCCAAGGCGCGCCGATTCCGTAGCGGGCGTATGCCCATGATGATTCGCCCTGGCCAGGAGGCTTTTCGGTTTCTGGCTACGCACTACCTGGCGTCTACGCGGTGGAGCCTGGCACCGGACGGGACGGTATGGTCGGCGACGACCAGTCGACTTCGTCTGGTTCAGACTGATTCCAGCGGGGACACCCTTCGTATTGTCGAGACATCCCACCGGCCCGAGTCGTTTGATCGGCGGGACGAGGAGGCAATCTCGGAGGGTCTGGCGGAGGCGGGCGTGTCAAGACAGGATGTCGAACTGGTGCGGCCATTGGTCAATGACATCTATGTGATGGACGACGGGCACATGCTGGTTGGGATAATCGAGGAGGTGGGGGAGGATCCCAGCACCTTCGACGTGTTTGACCCGGAGGGGTACTTTCTGGGCAGCGTGGATCTGGGGTTCACCATCCCCCACCGCAACATCCCGGCGCTCGTAGGCGACACGATTATCGCCGTCACTCCCGGGCTTCTCGATGTGCCCTTCCTCGTGCGCGCCACGATAGTGCGGCCCGGGTAATCCGGGTGACGGCCTTGATGACCCACCCGCACGTAAACGAGATTCCCGGTAGCGGGTTCCCGTGTCTCAAACGGGTCCCGTCAAGACTCTGGACGTGATTGTGATCGGTCGGCGCAGAGGATATGGCAGTTTCCCACAGGGGAGCTCAGCAGAAGGGCGGCCTGATGTCTAGGCCGTCACCTTGTCCAGAAAACCGGAACCGGTACATGAGAAAGAGAACGTCGATTCCAATGCTCACGGGCCACCGTACCACGGCGATGCGCTTGGTGGTCGTTGTCGGTGCGGTGGCCCTGTCTGCGGTTCAAGCCTGCCAGCTTGCCGACCGGCCAGAACGTAGACCCGTTTCGCACCCCACGACACGAAACGCTCCGCCGCAAGATGCCGTAGCGATGAGCTCAGATACAGTCCCCGATGGTCTCGCGGGCGATGCTCTGGCTTCTTGGACGAGGATGCGCCAGGATCTGCTAGGCGCCCAAACCGTCTTGCGCCTTGGAAGCCAGGACCACCCATCGCATGGGGTTTTCGGCAATGTCCTGCACGCCGAAGCCGACCGTGAAGGCAACCTGTTGGTCCTTGACTCTCAATCCAAGGTACTGACTGCCTTTGACCTACGAGGGCGATTCCTTTCTACCGTAGGTGGTTTCGGGGAAGGGCCATTGGAATTGAGGTATGCGAGCGGCCATTTCGATGTACTGGAAGATGGACGGATCTTGGTTCCCAACGGACCACACATCAAGATTCTTGCGCGAAATGCCGCGGGCTGGACGTTGGAACGCATGGTGGACGTTCCACGCACAGCCGAGGCTGTATGCGCATTCGAAGGTCGTGACACGGCTTTTTCGGTGGGTTGGAATCTTGAAGACAATACACTTGTTCATCCGTTTTCGGTTGAAACGGGTGCGAGAAGAAGCAGCTTCGGCATCGGCTATGTTGATGACAGCCAGTTGGTTCAACGGGTGATGGCGCGTGGGACGCGAGGGGTTTGCCTGGATGGCGAGGTGCCACGAGTGGCTGCGGCGTTTGGTCTACTGCCGATAGTACGGTTATACTCGCTGCCCGAGGGTGAAGTGGTTTGGACATCGCATCTTGTTGATCACGTTCCCGCTGGAGTTACTTCCCAAATCCGCTGGATCGACGACGTAGGTGGTGAGCGGTTATCCGTCAATCTCGATACTGACAGCGACTCTGACTACCTGGTGGCAATTGTGGCGATGTCGCGTGATCACATCCTCGCACAGTATGCCAGAAGGAGCACGGGAATCCGTAGTTACCTCATCGATGCAGCGAGTGGCGCTGGCGCGTATATAGGCGATTCGTTGCCGATCGTCGCCTCGGTCTACTCGGATGGCTATGTAGCGATTGTGAACGATCCATATCCTCGTTTGGAACTTCGCCGACTTGGCGGGCAACTACAATCGGACCAGACCAGATGACACGTCCGCGGGGGGCGGGGTGATCGGGAACACCCGATTCATCCGTTCGAGCTGGGAATCCACCATCGTGACGTACCGTGCCGTTGTGGTACTCGCATGGCTGCCGACTGCCTGTGCAGGCGACCCGGACCCCCGGCTGTTGGCGGAAGTCGATACCCTCGGCGGTGTGGTGGTAGTCCGAAACGGGCCTGTCGGCCTTTGGCGAGAGTCCGAGCAATGGCAGGTAGTCGAGGAATTCAGGGTGGGAAGCGTCTCGGGTAGCGCGGACGAGGCGGTCACGACTGGCCGAAACAACAGCGTGACACCTGGACCCAATGGTCAGATCCTCGTTTTGGAGTACCGGGCCGCCCGCGTATTGGTGTTCAGCCAAGGCGGGGAGTTCGTGCGGAGTTTCGGGGGCTCCGGGGAGGGCCCTGGCGAGTTTCGAGGTCCGCATGCTCTGGCCTGGGATGGAACGAATCGGCTCTGGGTAGCGGACGGACTGAACGGACGGTACCACGTCTTTGACTCGACAGGAACGTTCCAATGGTCTGTGCCAAGACCGGTACGGGCCGTCAATCGTATCCAGCACCCTCTCGTAGTGGAGGACGTCGGCACCCTCATCGACGAAAGCGCCATGGTGCGCGGGCTCTCGACGGTTCTATTCCTGCGCGTGGACACAACCGGACACGTCGTCGACACGTTGGCGGTTCTGCCGAAGCCTGAACTGTCTCGGGGGTTCCAGAACGTCATCCTCCGGCCGAGTCAGGAGTCGCTTCGATTCATCGCCAATCACTACATACCGCGACTGCGATGGAGCCTGGCTCCCGACGGCACCATCTGGTCTGCGTCAACCGATCGGCTTCGCCTGGTGCAGACCACCTCAAGCGGTGACACAATCAGGATAGTCGAGACCTCCCATCGGACATCGACGTTCGATCGAGCGGACCGCGAGGTGATCGCGGACGGCTTGGCGGAAGGAGGCATCTCGAGACAGGATGTCGAGCTGGTCCGACCATTGGTCAACGAGCTCTATGTGATGGACGACGGCCACATCCTCGTCGGGATCATTGAAGAGGTCGGAGAGGATCCGAGCCTCGTGGATGTGTTCAGCCCGGATGGCCATTTTCTGGGCAGCGTTGATCTGGGGTTCGGCCTTCCGCGCCGCAACGTACCAGCGCTTGTCGGTGACACGATCATCGCGGTCACTCCGGGGATCTTCGATGTGCCCTTCCTCGTACGCGTCACGATAGTTCGGCCGTAGGGCTCGCGGTTCGCTCCTTTTCTTGCCCATGACCCTGCAACCACTGGGCCGCTGGCCACGCTCGAAGAAGATGCGGGCAGCAGGGGAGAGCAACAGAACGGAGACGCAGAGATGATCAGTGAACGAGTTCGCCGGGCCGCACGCACCGGTAGCAGCGCGTTGGCGCTTTTGGTTGCCGTCGCCTGGGGCGTGCCTCAGCAGGCGATGGGCCAGGCGTCGTTGTTCACGGAAGGGCAGGGTTCACGCAGGGGTCCACTGCCAGCATGGGATACGGTGTGGGTGTTCCAGGGCGGCGAGGACGCATTGGCTTCCGCGACATCCTTGTTGCCGGACAGCCGGGGTGGAGTCGTCTTCATTGACCAGCTTCTCCTTGAGGTTCACCGCCTCGACGCACAGGGTCGCCTCGACTGGTCATGGGGACGCGAGGGAAGTGGTCCTGGCGAGGTACGCGCGATTCGGGCGATGACGTTGGACGGCGATGGGAATGTCGTCCTGGTCGATTACGGGAATCGCCGGATCGTTACCCTGAGTTCGGAGGGCCGACTGCTGCGCGAGGTCCCGCTCGCCATTGATGCCGGCTACGTCTCCGGAGTTGCAGTCCTCCAATCCAATCACTACGTGATGGCCACGGACGGCGCGGCTCCGTGGATCCTTGTGAACCAGGAAGGGCAACAGGTCCAGGAGGTCGAAGGCCCGCGCGCGCTGGCGCAATTGTCCGTTCTGCAGCGAACCGGATTGATCACGAAGTGGAAACAGGATCATTGGGTGTTCGGGTTCCAGAACGGCAACGGGTGGTTCACCTTCCGGTCGGGCGCGATGGAGTTGGCGTCGCCCTACGTGGAGCACACGGAATTCCCACCGCACGATGCTGTTCGCATGCCCACTGGCGAGGCGGTGCACTCTGCCGCTTCGCTCTCGGTACACGGTGATACGCTGGCCGTGCTCTTCGCGGGCAGTACTCGGGGGCAGCTCCATTTATTGGATCGCTATGACCTGCAAACCGGAGACTACTTGAACTCGCTGGTTCTCCCGCAACCGGTCAGGCACGCTGCTGTCGGGAGTCAGGGAACTGTCTTCGTGGTCACCTACGACCTTTTCCCGACAGTGATGGCCCTTCGTCCGAGCGCGAGTTTATCCCTTCGAGGGGGGAATCCGCACCACGACTCCGCCGTAGCAGCACGTAGAATGCCCCCTGGCCTCCATGTCTGCGCTGCGCGGGCACGCACGCCAGGACGAGCGGGCGGGTTGCGGGCTGGTTCAGCCACCCATCGAGTTCCCCGCGCAGCACACCCCGGGCCTTGGCGAGCGGATCGCGCCTTCCCTGCCCTGTAATGACCAGGACGCAGCGGAGGCCACTCCGGGCCGACTGGGCCAGGAATGCGGCCACCTTGCCTGCGGCCTCTTTGCGTGAGAACCCATGCAGGTCCAGCCGGGCGTCGATGGCAATATCGCCGCCGCGCAACGCGTCGGCTTGACGTCGGTTGAGCCCGGCCACCGAGCCGATCTCGATGCGGGAGCCTCTCGGTGGGGAACCTGTGCGGCCCTCGCGGACCGCCGCGCCGTGGCGCGCCCTGACGACCGTGCTCTCGACCAGGCGGTCGCGTCCCGGAAGACGCGAAACGCCAGCCATCTGCCGCTCGAAGTCGTCCTGTACAGACTCGTCACGGTCGTCCGTCCGAGTCCGAGGCACGCGGTTTGGCATGGTGCTCCTGACATCCTCGTCATGGCTTGTTCGCGGTGCCATTCAAGGTAACAATGAGTGTATGGTTGTCCTGGACAGGAACTGGTCGGCACCGCGCCTGATGCGCATCAACTCGGCAGCTGGCCCGATGCCCCGGATTACCGCCTTCGCCTTGCGGTACAGGGCTGCCATGACCGCTTGCCTGCTGGTTGTGGCTGCCTGCAGCGCCGGGGATACACCCGAACCGAGCTTCGCGACCTGGGTCACCGAGCCGGAGTACCAGTTTGGCGGGGCGCCCGAAGCGGATGTATTCCTGCAGCGGCCCGTCATCCGGGCCGATCCGCCCAGAGACAGGCTGATCGTGCTGGATCCTCCGAGTTCACAGGTCAGCGTGTGGACACCTCAAGGATCCCTGGTCCTCGTGGTCGGCCGCAAGGGCGAAGGGCCGGGGGACTTTGCGTCTCCGCAGAGTCTGTTTGTCGAAGGAGACGGCTCCTTCTCGGTACTCGAAGCCAATGGTTCGCGCGTCACGTACTTTACCGTCGAAGGCGAGCTGGAGGGCAGCGTGGGCGCACCCGGCACGAGCATCGGCTACCAGGGATTCGGCGTTCGGCTGTCTTGGCCCAGGAATGGCGTGCATCTGGGTGTGCCGCGCCTCCTCTTGGACTATGAGATGGGATTGATGGGCGATGACCCGGTCTACTCGCAGCCCCTGCTGCGCGTGCGTGCTTTGGGCGACGGTCAGTGGGGTGAGCCCGAGCCTCTTCTCTGGCTGGACGTGGGCGACAGAGTGCTCGTGTTGGAGGGTGGGAATGGCCACAGATCGTTCACTATGCAGCCCTTTGGCGATGCGGATCAAGTGCGGTTTGAACCGGGGACGGCGGTCGTCATGCGCACGAAGGGGACGCCGGGTGTGGTGGAGCTGATTGAAGTGGATTCTGACGGCGACACCGCATGGCATCGACGCCTGCAGTTCGAGCCGCACAGGCTGACTGCCCAAATGGTGGCGGAAACGCTGAACGAATTTGTTGAAGCAGCGGCTGACTACTATGTGACCGCCGCTTCGGTGTCGAGGCGGCAGCTTCGCGACATGTACAGCGAGGCATTATACAGCCCCGAATACCTTCCCGCGGCGGATAGACTACCGCCCGTGCTCGCCGCTTCGGGTGAGGTCTGGATTAGAACGCACGAGGTCGTTGACACGCTGAGGACGTACTACGTGGTGCGCCGCGGCGACATGAACCAGGAGCCTCGCCGCGTGCTTCTGCCCCACTGGTTGCGGGTCAGCGACGCCACCGACACCCATGTCTGGGGCACCTGGCGCGACTCGATGGACGTGCCTCACGTCGTGGGGCGAAGACTGGTTGCGCTGGAAGCTTCAGACTAGCAGCGAGAATGTGCAACCAACCGCCGGGCATCGGGTGCCCGCCGGCTCCGTAGTGTCGGGTGGGACCTGGTAACTCGTAGCCGCTCATGACCTGAGGTCCTCCCACAGACCTCTCGGCGAAACGATGCGGATCGGTACTGCTCCCGCGACCTCCAGGAGGTCCCGATCGCCGGTTACGAGAACACTCGCCTGTCCCCCAACCGCTTCCTCCAACACCGCGACATCGTCGCAATCCCGCACGGCGATACCAAGAGGCGGCGCCTGCCCGATCACGATTCCCTGCCGCCGAAGGAATACCTCGGCAGCCTCAACGGTCGCTCGGGGGACCTTCAGTTTGTCACGAAGAACACGGCACAACTCGTCGAGCACCGTCTCGCTGATGACGAGGACGTGGTCCGCGATGACGACTCGAAGCACGTCCGCGCAGATGCCCCGCGTTGCCATTGCGCTCACCAGGACGTTCGTGTCGAGGAAGATCCTCAAGAGATGTCGCGGAAGACGTCTTCGTCGGTCAGATAGCCTCTGGCCTCTGCGAACGGAACGATGCGGCGGCGCAGATCAGCGAGCTGATCCAGTGCCAGTTGACGCTCCAGGGCGTCGCGCACGACCGCACTTCTGCTCCGGCCGCTCCGGCGGGCGGCACGGTCCAACCGGCGTCCGAGCGCCGCATCGATTCTGATCGTCACGGTCTGTGTCTTCATGTCATACATTGTAGTACATTATTGAGCCGCGCGCCTGGGCTGCCTATCCTGCCCGCAGGACTCCGCCCCTGCTCCCAAAGGAAGCACATGATGTCAGCGTATCGTCATCACTACGCGATTCGTTGCCGGATGTCTGCGCTGGTCTCCGGGTCTTTCGCCCTGGTGCTCGCAGCTGTCGCATCCGCACTCCTTGCCACGCCCGCCCTCTCCTCCGCCCAAACCGCCCAGATCAAGCGCATGTTCGACGTCCGCACGCCCATGCGCGACGGGGTCGAGCTGTCGTCGGACGTTTGGATGCCGGCCGAAGGCGGGCCGTTTCCCACCATCATCATCCGCACGCCGTACATGAAGACGATGGCTGTTGGCGACTTCAGCCTCGCCGGGTGGGCGACGTACTTTGCGGAGCGCGGTTACGCCGTGGTCATGCAGGACGTGCGCGGCCGGGGCGACTCGGACGGCAGATTCGACTTCTTCTTCCAGGAGGGCGAGGACGGCTACGACACCATCGAGTGGATGGCGGCCCAGCCCTGGTCCAACGGTGACGTGTGCACCGCCGGCGTGTCCTACCTGGGCACCGACCAGTGGCTGGCCGCGCGCGAGCATCCGCCCTCGCTGAGATGCATGGTCGCGACCGCGGCGGCCGGGCGCTGGATGCATGAACTGCCGCACTACGGTGGCGCGTGGATGATGCAGTGGGCCCTTGCATGGATCAACGACACTTCCGGACGGAACAGCCAGACGCCCAACATGCAGGGGATCGACATGGACTCCGTCTACTGGCACCGGCCGCTCATCACCCAGGACGACGCGATGGGCCGCGACATGCCGCTCTTCAACGACTTCCTCGAGAACTCCACCTTCAACGAGTATTGGCAGCGCCTGCACTTCACCGAGGAGGACTTCCGGGGACTCGACCTGCCGATTCTGCACGTCACCGGGTGGTTCGACGGCGACCAGCCCGGCGCAATGTTCTACTGGGACGGGATGATGGCCCATTCCCCGGCCGCGGATGAGCAGTACATGCTGTCCGGACCGTGGGGTCACGCCGAAACGTTCATCGGCGGCACGCTCACGCTCGGGGACATGGAGTTCGAGCCCCACTCCATCGTGGACAACAAGGCCGAGCACCTCGAGTTCTTCGATCACTACCTGAAGGGCACGGCCGACAGCTACGACCAGCCCCGGGCCCGGATCTACGTGGTGGGAGCCGAGGAGTGGCGTGAGTTCGACCAGTACCCGCCGGCCGATGTCCAGGCGACCAGTCTGTACCTGTCAAGCGGCGGGCGGGCGAACTCGATCGCCGGTGACGGGGCGCTCGCGTGGACGCCGCCGGACGCTGACAGCCCGCCCGACCGGTTCACCTTCGACCCCCGGAGACCGGTCCCCGGTTCGGTTGGCCAGATGCCTTTCGGTGAGGATCGGACCCCGCTTCATCGGCGCGATGACGTCCTGGTCTACACCAGCGAGGAAATCCGGGAAGCGATCGAAGTCGTGGGACAGATCGTGATCGAGTTCCACGCCGCCACCGACGCCCGCGACACCGACTTTGTCGCAACGATCATGGATGTCTATCCGGACGGAAGGGCGGTCAAGCTCGGACCGCGCACCGGCGTCGTCCGGGCCCGCTACCGCAACGGCTTCGACCGCGAAGAGCTTCTGACCCCCGGCGAAGTCGCGCGCTACGAGATCGACCTGGGACACATCGCCCACTCGTTCGAGCCGGGGCACAAGATCCGCATTGATCTGACGAGCAGCGCCTACCCTGAAATCGCGCCGAACCAGAACACGGGCAACCCGGTCGCGACCGACACGGAGTGGAACACCGCGCGGCAGATCATCCATCACAGCCGGGAGTATCCGTCGCGGATTGTTCTGCCGGTGAGGGGGAGGAGGCGGGCGACGGAGTAGGTTTCCGACCACCCAGCCAATCCGATTGGCGTCAGCGACGAGGACCGCTCTTCTTCTGCCACGTCTACCTGTAGCGCAGCGCGGTTATGGTCGGGAACAGCTGTGAATCACTCACCGCAAAGAGGATGCCGTCATCCCCAACCGCAACACCTGTGCTACTGCTTGGCAACAGCACCGACCCAAGGTAGTCCCCCGTATTGACGTTGTACTTGTCCATCACCTTGCCCCTGTCTTCCGTGGCACCGAAAAACAGAACGAACAGTGTGTCCTCTCTCACGGCCAGATCGAGGGTCGTGTGGGTCGCGTCATCTCCGTAGCGGGTCATGGTCCCACCCTGTTCGGTTTCAGTGACAACAACTTCGGAAAACGGAAGGTTCTCGATGTGGGGATACCTCTCCGCGACCTCTCCGCCGTCAACAACGATCCATTCCCCGGCGGTGTCGAAGCTGTACATCCATCGGTCGGACCCCCGCACAGGAATCGCCTGGCCGACAAGTTCCAGGAAGGGCCTGTCAGCAAATCCCTCCCATGGAGGATCGATCGGGCGCAGCAACTCGCCGTCGTTCGACAACAGAGCCCACGGTCCACCCCAGTGAGCCACCGCCAGATTGCCACCAGCCAGGGCGGCGACAGCGGAAGTGTGCCCCACCCCGTTCGGGACAGGATACTCGCTGAGCAGGTTTCCGTCGCGGCCAACGGTAACGATGCGACGGTTGAGGTTGTCGATGATGACTGCGTTCCCCTGTGCGTCGACATCGAACACTCGAACCTCGAGCAACTCACCCGGTCCCTGTCCGCGGTGCCCGTACGACCAGACAAGCTCCCCGGCGGCGTTCACATGGTGGAGCTTCGCGTTGCCGATATCGGCGACGTACAAACCCCCGCCGGGGACGCTTCGCGGCGACCATAAGAGAGCAAAACTGCTATCTGCGGCTCCGCCGACCGACCACAGAGTGTCGAATGAAACCGATTCGAAGACACGGCCGCCTTCGCTGCTTCGGCCAACAGTCTGACCCGTGTCGCCACTCTGACAGGCGCCAATGAGGGATGCCGAAAAAAGAACGCTTCTTCCCGTCTTCATCTCTGTCCCCTCAAGTTGCGATGCAGCCGTGGATTACGGCCGTCCCGGGGATGGAACGGCACCCACCATAGTCCTACTCCAAAGCCACCATCAAGTCCCCCCGCCTTTCCCTTGCCGGCCATTGGCCCATGGGACAGCTTCATGGCACCTGGTTTCCGACCACCTACCGTGACCTGCTGATCCGGGATGCCGAACATCTTCGAGGCCACCAAAAACGACGTCCACCGGGACTTCCCGTGGTACCTGACCGCCGTGCTGTTCGCGTCCACCAGCGTGATCGTGGGCGTGATCTGGGACATCTCGTGGCACCGCACCATCGGGCGCGACTCCTTCTGGACACCGGCTCACCTGGCGATCTACGCGGGCGGGCTGGCGGCGGGGCTATCCTGCGGATGGCTGGCTCTGAAGACGACTTTTTCCGGTACCGGAAGTGAGGTCGGCCGCTCGGTGCGGATGTGGGGCTTTCGGGCGCCGCTCGGCGCCTGGGTGGCGATCTGGGGTGCGATCGCGATGCTCACCTCCGCGCCGCTCGACGACTGGTGGCATAACGCCTACGGGCTTGACGTCGAGATCCTGAGTCCGCCCCACTTGGTCCTGGCCCTTGGTATCTGCTCGATTCAGCTGGGGGCCCTGCTTATGGCACTGTCCTGGCAGAACCGGGCATCGGAGCGTGGCCAGCGTTGGCTGGGCTTCGCCTACGCCTACAGCGCGGGAATGCTCCTGCTGACTCTGGCCGTGCTCATGCTGGAGTACTCGTTCCCGAACGACTGGCGCGGACCCGTGTTCCACATGATCTCGGCGGGTGTGTACCCGTTGGTGCTGTTTGCGGTCGGCCGGGCCGCGCGGCTCCGCTTTCCCGCCACGATGACGGCGCTGGTCTACATGGGCGTGACATTGGTCATGATGTGGGTGCTCCCGCTGTTCCCAGCCGAGCCGCTGCTGGCGCCCGTCCTGCGCGATGTGGACAGGATGGTTCCGCCCGAGTTCCCCCTCGTGCTGATCGTTCCTGCGATCGCGCTGGACCTGCTACTGCGGAGGGTCTCGGAACCCGGCCGGGCACCGGCAAGGCGTTCGGCGGACTGGACGCTCGCCGCGCTCGGTTCCGTCGTGTTCGTGGGCCTCTTCGGTGTGGTGCATTGGTACTTCGGCGAATTCATGCTTTCCGAGGCGTCACGCAACTACTTCTTTCAGGGTGACACGTGGGGATACATGAACGCTCAGGGTCCCTGGCAGTACGAGTTCTGGGGCGGTAGCCGATTCTCGAGCGGGGAGTTCTCGGCTTCACGCTTCCTTGCGAGAGCGTGGTGGGCGCTGCCGATCGGATTCGCGTCGGCGCGCGTGGGCCTGTGGGCGGGCAACTGGATGCTGGCGGTCCGCAGGTGAGGCGCGCCGCGCTGCTCGTCGCGGGACTGTATCTGGCGACGGCGGGCCACGTCGGCAGCAAGAACGTCTTCTTCGCGGGCAACGCCGGTCCCTACGCCGTGTCGGTCGTCGTCCGCCCGCCCGATGTCGTTCCCGGACTGGCGGGAATCTCGGTGCGCGTGACAGATGGCGCGCGCGAGGTGGAACGCATCACCGTGCGCCCCGTTCGCTGGGACGCCGCGCCCGAAGGAGGGGCGCCGCCGCCCGACCCGGCCGTGCCCGTGCCGGGTGACCCGGAACTCTACAGCGCGGAACTCTGGCTGATGACGGTGGGCGCCTACCGAATCGAGGTGACTGTGGAGGGTTCGCGCGGCGCCAGCACTGCGTCCGTTCCCGTGACCTCGGTCATGCTGGGTGTGCGCGACATGCCCCCTGTGCTGGGCGGGTTGCTTCTCCTGCTCGGGGGACTGCTCCTTGCGGCAGCGGTGTCGATTGCAGGCGCGGCTGTGCGCGAAAGCCGACTCGGGCCCGACCAGGCGGTGCAGACAAGCCAGCGCCGCTGGGGATGGTTTGCAATGGCATGTGCGGCCGCCCTGCTGTCGACGGGGGCCTACTGGGGGAAGGCTTGGTGGGATGCGGTCGACCGGGACGTGCGCAGCGGCATCTTCGAGCGCCTCTCCGTGGAGGGCACGGTGACCGCGGACGACGGCGCGCCGATGCTCGAGGTCCGGATCACGGATCCGGCGTGGCTGGGCCGGAACTGGAGTCCCCTGGTGCCCGACCACGGCAAGCTCATGCACATGTTCGTGGTCGGCGCGCCCGACATGGACGTGTTCGCGCACGTCCACCCGGTGCCGGCAGACTCGGCGACGTTCCGCGCGCCGTGGCCGGACCTCCCACCGGGCGAGTACCGCATCTATGGCGACATCGTGCACGAGTCCGGTTTCGCCCAGACCGTCGTCGACACGGTGCAGGTGGAGCCGGGGGTGCTTGCACACGTGGCATCGGCACCCGTGCAGGAGTCCGACCCGGACGATTCGTCGTGGATGGGGACGCCCGCACCGCTGTCCGGTCCCGGCGCCTCAACGCCGCTCGCCGACGGATCCACCTTGCAATGGCAAGGAGCGCCAGAGCTTCGCGTTGACGAAGAGACCTTGCTCTCGTTTGCGGTGCGGGACCCGTCGGGAGACCCCGCCCTGCTGGAACCCTACATGGGAATGATCAGCCACGCCGCCCTCACTCGCGACGACGGCTCGGTGTTCGTCCACCTCCACCCCGCGGGCACGATCTCCATGGGATCGCTGTCGGTGCTCGCTCCTGACATGCAGGCGATGACGGATCCGGGCGCCATGGACGCCATGTCGGACGCGAAAGGCGACCCACACGGCACCGGCGGTGCTGGCCAGGTCAAGTTTCCCTACGCCTTCCCCCAGCCGGGCGAGTACACGATCTGGGTGCAGGTCAAGCGCGACGGGAAGGTGCTTACGGGCGCGTTTCAGGTGATGGTGTCAGGGTAGCCCTGGAATGTCCCCCATGAGCTTGCGTAGCGCGTTGAACGTCTCGGGATCGGGAGCGCACCACTTGTCGGGCCGGAGGAGATACGAAAAATGGAAACTGCAGTTCACATGATGTCATGTTTAGTTGACATTCCAAGCCGGCGGGATCCACCACGAGGCTCGTTCCTCACCGCCGCTCACCCTCCAGCCTGACCAGGTACTGCTCGTCCGTCTCGTCTCTCTCTCGAGCCGTGTAGAAGACGCCCGGTGGACCGAATGCTGTCGGAAAGCCGGGCGGATTCAGTAGGGGTCGGGACTCGCCGGAGGCAAGCGATACGACGAAGACCTGGAACTCCTCGCGGGACTCCGTCCACGCCCTCAGCCAGACGTGACCGTCCGGGTCCACTATGAGTCCCATCCACCGCCACAGAAGCGCTGGCTCGGCAGGTTGTGTTACCTCGCGGCCACCGATGTTTAGCGTGGAACGGTCAGTGCGCAAGTCTCCGAACTTCGGGATCTCCCAGTCGGGAAGGGCGATCGAATCGGTCTGAAGCGTGGACAGGTCAACCACCCAGAAAAACGGTCGTCCACCATCCGAAACGACGACGCAGTTCTGATGTCGCGCCCAGTAGGATCGCGCCTCCCTTCGGTGGAGCGTATGCCCGTCTTTGCCGCGCCTGGGAGCGGGTCGTTCCCATAGGAGTTCCCGATGGTTGGGGTCAGCGCGCCGGATCTGCCGCAGTTGAAGGCGGCGACGCCCGGCATCGAGCGAGTCCATCCCAAAGATGATGTCCTCTTCAACCAGGGGACTTACAAACACCACTCCCGCCCTGCCAAGCTTGAAATCTGGTATCTGGGCAGACCAACGAAACTCACCTTGGGGACTGAAGGACGTGAGGTCGTTGCGGTCGTACACAACGAGTTGACGCCCATCGAAGGCCACATGTTCCTCGGCGGCATCGCCCACCCAGGTTACAGGGATTTCGTAGTTGAACTCACCAGGACCCTCGCCCTGCCGCCCGAAGGCGTGGCGCTCCTCCAGGTCACCCGACAGGTGAACGATGCGCGGCCGCAACTGGTCGTAGAGGAACAGGCTGTCGCCTGAGGAGACCAGCCCTCCGTAGGACCCGATCCATTCCTCTTCGCCGTCCAGACCATAGTTGTGGGTCTCGCGGTACGATTCGGCCAGCCATCGTGACTCGGGCGCTGACACGAGGCACGACATCGGCGCGGCCTGGCCTGCCGCCGGCGTGCTCGCGGACGCAAGGGCCGCGGCCACCACCAGCGGTCGCGCCACCGACAGACGGCACATCGGGACGAGGTCGATTCCGGTCGCGTTCACCGTTCACCTCTTCCGCTGAAAGTAGAACTCCGGGGCCGCCACCGGCTCCGGATACACCCGCGCCGCATCGTCCCCGCTGTACATGACTCCGTTCTTCAGTACATGCACGACCTGTTGCGTGTTCCTGATGTCGTCCAGCGGGTTCGCGCCCAGCACCACGAGGTCCGCCAGCTTGCCGGCCTCGATCGACCCGAGGTCCGCGCCCAGGCCGTGATACACGGCGGAGTTCCGCGTCGCCGTCTCGAGCGCGTCCATTGGTGAGAAGCCGCCCTGCACGAACAGCTCCATCTCCCAGTGCATGTCGCGCCCCGGCATCTGGCCGTGGCCGCCGGCGTTGATCAGCACGCCCGCGTCGAAGAGACGCTTCATCGCGGCCACCATCTCGGGCGAGTACAGGTCGTCGTCCCAGTAGTGGGTGACCCGGCGGAAGCGGCCCCGCAGACGCTCTTCCGTGGAGAAGCGCAGCAGCTTCTCGTCCTCCCAGTAGCGTTGTGACTGGTCGAAGTAGGCCTGGCCGACCGGGCCGTTGTAGACGACGAGCAGGGTGGGCGTCACACCGGTCCCGCTCGCGCGGAAGAGCTCGATCACATCGTTGTAAAGGGGCGTAAGCCCCATCGTGTGCTCCAGCCCGGTCACGCCGTCAATGATCTGGGTGAAGTTCATCTGCGGGATCGCCGCCGTCTCGGACAGCACGTTCAGGCCCCGGTGCCGCGCCGCGGTAATCAGCTGGTGGCGGTCGGAGCGGGTGAAGTTGACATAATCCTTGAGCGCGGTGATCCCCATGTCGCGGCTGAAGCTGGCGTGCTGGTCAGCATCATCATAGGAGGCGATGGGGCGGTAGGTGCGCGGGCGGTATTCGCGGATTCCGTACATGGGCGCGCCGACCGAGAGCATGCGCGGGCCGTCCATGCGGCCGGACCGGATCATGTCGCTGACCCAGGGCTCCTTCTCCTCCGAGCCGTAGAGTTCGTAGAGCGTGGTGACGCCGTGGGCCAGCGAGCCGGCCAGGCCGGGAAGCCGCTGCTCGATCAGCTGTGTTGTTGCGAGCTGCCCGACTGCGTGGGCGTGCGCGTCCACGAGGCCCGGTATGACGGTGTGACCCGCGAGATCGAACACGCGCGCTTCCGCAGGCACGACGACATCGGGTCCGACCTCTGCGATGCGGTGTCCCCGCAAGAGGATGGTCGCGCTCTCGAACACACTTCGCTCTTCGTCCATCGTGATAACGCGGGCGTTGGTCAGCGCAATGGTCGTACGGGGCAGGGCCACCTCGAAGGAGACCGTGATGTCGGTGGTCGCGGAGCCGTCGGTTCCGGCCAGGATGTCGTCGAGCGCCTTCTCGTGAAACGTGCCGCCCCGTGGCCACGACACCGTGCCCGCGTTCGACCAGGCCATGCTCGCGCCGTCCGACGGGTCGACGCGCCTGGTGAAGCCGAGCCCGTCGTAGGCGGAGATCGTGACGGGCTTGCCGATCCATTCGAAGGGGGTGACGAAGCTGCGCTGGTACTCGCGGAAGGCGATCCAGCGGCGGTCGGGGGAGAGGATGGCGCGTTCGGCGTGGGGGAAGCGGTAGAGTGTGGCCTTGCGGGTGCCGTCGGGGCGGATGCGGCGCAGCACGAGCGTGTCGGCGCTGAGGCCGGGGTTGGCTGCGACGGTGCCCAGGGCGAACTCGGTGTAGTAGATCCACTCGCCGGTTTCGTCGAAGAGGACGGTGTGGGGCGCGCGTCCCTGTGACATGACGCTGCCGTCTACGGAGGTGACCGTGTGTTCGGTTCCGTCGTCGACTACGACGAGTTCGAATTCGGTCTCTTCCTCGATGCGGGCGCCGTTGATCAGGCTGCCGGCGCCGCGGATGAAGGCGAGTGTGCCGGCGGGGCCCAGTGCGAGGGACATGTGCTGGGATGGGCGGGATGAAACTTCGGTTGCTGGACCGCCCGCGAGTGGTCTGCGGTGGACGGCCCCGAGGTCCGCGTCGGTCCAGGTCGCGTAGTAGAGCCAGCCGCCGTCCGCGTCGACCACCGGGCTGGTCTCGTGGGCTGCGGACTGGGTGAGGTTGCGGACGCCGCCGTCTTCCCCGGCCAGCCGGATGTCGCCCAGCGCCTCGAAGACGACGCCCGCCGTGGTCCTGTGCGCGAAGCGGTAGGACGACGCGCGGGTCTCGCCCTCCGGGAACTCGAAGGGGAAGCGGATCGTTTCGTCGATCTCGCGGTTCACCGGCGCGCGGAATGGGACCTCGGCGATCGTGCCCGACGACACGTCGACCGCGTGGATGCCGCCGTTCATGGTCAGGTAGAGGCGGGTGCCGTCCGGGTGCCAGTCCATGTTGGGGGCGACGCCATGGTAGTATGGGCCCGACTCCTGGTGATCGCGGTCGAGACCCCGCACCAGCACGCGCTCCGAGCGCGTCTCCAGGTCGTGCAGAACCAGGGTCACCTCGCGATCGTCCCGGTGTCCGTAGGCCAGTTGGCGCCGGTCGGGCGAGAGCGCGGGGTTGAAGGCGCCGCCGGGCCGCTCGCGGTAGACGTGGATCTCGGCCGTCTCCAGGTCGTACGTCTTGATGCGCGCGCCGCTCTGCGGGATCTGCCGGTCCACGTGCTCATAAAAGAGGACGCCGCGCCCGGCGTGCTCGTCGAAGTGGGTGATCGCCTGGAAGGTCGTCCCCGAGGCGATCTCCTGACGCGAGCCGAAGAGGTTGAAGCGGTAGGCGGTCATGCTCCCGTCCTGCTCGAGCGCCGACGCGTAGATGGCGCGTCCGTCGGCCGACCAGGAGCCCTGCACGACCGGCAGCGCCATTCGGGTGACGTTTTGGGGCGGGTCCGGCGTCAGGGTCGGGGCCGCATCCGTGCCCGCCGGGCCCGCCGTGGGCGTCGGGTCCGCCGCTACGCGATCCAGGATCCACACGTCCTCGCTTCCGCCGCGGTCCGAAGTGATCGCGATCCGCGTGCCGTCCGGGCTGTAGCGCGGGAAGCTGTTCCACGAGCGGCCGCTGGTGAGCACGCGCGCGTCGCCCCCTTCGATCGGCATCTCGTAGATATGCCCGAGCAGCTCGAAGGCGATGCGGCGCCCGTCCGGCGAGACATCGAGACTGATCCAGGTGCCTTCTGTGGCGGTGAATCTGAGGGGGGTGGTGGACGGAGCCCGCGATTCCTCGATGCTCCACTCTTCGGCGTCCTGCGCGAGGGCCTGGGTGGGGAGGGCGGTGATCAGGGCAAGGACCAGGCTGGTGGGCGCTTGTCTTGGCATGGGTTTCCTCGCGGGCTGCGGGACGCGGGTACTTGGTCGGGGTCAGGCGTCCGTTATGTTGACGGCATGGCGAGACGTTTATCAACCGCGGGCCTGGGGCTCGCGACGGCCTCCCCCTTGCTAGCCGCCCCCGGCTTCGCTACCGCTGTCGGGTTGCTCCCTGCTGTCGGTCTCCTTGCGGTTCCCCTTGTCGGCAGCCCACTGGCCGGACAAGAGGAGCGGACATTCCGACCTGCCAGGTCGGTGGGCGGGGGCAGCGAACTGACTGCCTCCGTGAGCCTGGGAGATGTCAACGGCGACAGGGCGCTCGATGTCGTCGTTGCCAATGGCCGCCATTGGCCGGGGCAGAACCGGGTCTATCTCAATGACGGGCGGGCCGCCTTCACGCTTGCGCGGCGGCTGGGGGAGGAAGAGGCGGGCAGCTACGCGGTCCCACTTGCAGATTTCGATGGTGATGGAGACCTGGATGTCGCGGTGGGGAACGACCGCACGCGCAACCTAGTGTTCCTCAACGACGGAAACGGACGCTTTGTGGCCGGTGCGACCTTTGGCGCTCCGAGTTCGACGCGGAGCCTGACGCTCGCCGATCTGGATGGCGACGGGCACACGGACGTCCTCGTGGTTAACCGCGGACGGCAGAATTTCATTTTCGCGGGCAACGGATCGGGTGGGTTCGGCGACGGTGTGCCCTTTGGGGCGGGGGACGACTCTACGATCGATGTGGCCGCCGCGGACCTTGACGGCGACGGGGACCTCGATCTTGTGCTCGCCAACCGGGACGGCGGCGCCAACGCAATCCACTGGAACGATGGGGGCGGCTTCGAGCGGGTGAGCGCGTACGGAACCGGGAACGACGAGACGCGCGGCGTGGCGGTGGGTGATGTGGACGGAGACGGCCATGCCGACATCGTGGCGGCGAACATCGGCGAAGCGAACGCGGTGTACTTCGGCGACGCCGTGGGAGGGTTCGGGCGCAGCGTGTCGTTCGGTCGCGACGACGACCTGAGCTACGCCGTGCGCCTCGCCGACCTGGATCTCGATGGCGATCTGGACATCGTCGTCGCCAACGTGAACGCGCAAAACGCGGTTTACTTCAACCGGGGGGATGAGGGCGGGGAGTCAGGCGGCGCCGAAGACCGTGGTAACGCCCCCGGCTTCCGCGAATTACGATTCGGGTGCGAGGACTGCTCCACCTACGGCGTGGCGGTCGGTGACCTGAACGGAGACGGGTTTCCCGAGATCGTCACGGCGAACTCGGGGGCTCCGAACGGAATCTTCGTCAACGTGCCGGCGGAGGGAAGCCGGTAGAGGCGGCCGCCTCCGGGGCCGCCCCGGGACGGCACAGCGGGCCCGTCACATCGCCTTGTAGAGCGCGTCCACCAGCAGCGCGCTGAGCCCCATCGTGTTGCTGTAGTGGTTGCGGACGAAGCCGCCTGCGATCCCCGCCGCCGGATCCGCGAACCCGTAGTTGCCACCACCGCCGCTCATGCCGAAGGCGTCGGGGTTCGGGCCGTAGATGGGTGGGAGCGCCGGAAAGAACGAGTTGTTCGCATGATGGCTACCGGGCGTCCACTTCTGTTCGAGGCCGATGACAAGGTCGGGGCCGCCGGGCGGCGTCGGGGTGGTGAATTCGCGGACCGTCTCGGGCCCGATCGCCTGCCGTCCGTCGAGGACGCCGTTCATTGCGAGCGGCGTGTAGAGCCGCGCGAGACTGCGAGCGTCCGTGGTCACATTGGCTGCACCGAACTCCGCCGCCAGCGCCTTCGGCTGACTCCACAAGCGCCCGACCTGGAGCATGAAGACGTCCATCGCGCCACCCAGGAGCCCGCGAAACGCGGCGTGGTACTGCCAGTTCTCCGGATCGGTCAGGGCCGGAAGCGCCATCTCCTCCATCTGCGCGGTCACGCTGGCGTACATTTCGGCCACCGACTCGTGCACGGGCGCCTCGGGCCACGGCTTGATCGCCGCCAGGTCGCGCTGCTCCTCGTAGGGCGTGCCCAGCCAGGTGTTGAGCTGCCACGGCCCGGCCATCTCGTCGCGCAGGAAATCCCCCGCGCGCTTCCCGGTGACCCGGTAGACGACCTCGCTGACCAGGTTGCCGTAGGTGTAGCCGTGGTAGCCGTGCGCGGTGCCCGGCTCCCAGTCGGGCGCGGCCGCGGCGAGACGGCGAGCGATCTCGTCGTACTGGTCGAAGCCGTTGCCGTCGAGGTCGAGCAGCTCGGTGTAGCCGGGCAGGCGGGTCGACCCGGCCGCGTGGCTCAGCAGCATGCGAACGGTCGTGTTCTCCTTGCCGTTGGTGGCGTATTCCGGCCAATAGCGGCCGACGGTAGCGTCGAGGTCGAGTTCGCCGCGGTCGCATAGCACCATTGCGGTGGCCGCCGTGACCGCCTTGCTGGTGGACTGGACATGGACGCGCGTGTTGCGCAGCCACGGGCGATCGTGGTCCGCCATGCCGGCCCATAGGTCGACTACGACTTCGCCCTGGTGGGTTGCGGCGAAGGCGGCCCCGCCGGTCCCCATGAGGCGGGCGTTGGCTGCGAAGGTCTCTCGGACCGCTTCGAGGCCTGGCTTGACATAGCCCTTGATGGCCCGGGCGGCCTGGCTCGGGTTGTCTGCGTCTGCAGCCGGTGTCCGTTTGTCGGTCACGTGCGCCCGGATCTCCGGCCTTGAGCCGACCGCAGCAACAGCGGCCGCTCCGAGGAAGGACCGCCTGTCCATCGGCCGGGAGCCCCCGTTGCCGTGCGCAGGCACCTTTTTCATCCAACACCTCCTTCGTCGGTGACCGGCATTTCCACCGACTCGCCCCAGATGTACCGGGCGAACCACTCCCAGTTGTGCCACATGGCGGCCAGGCGTTCGCGGGGCTTCGTGATCCCGTGGCCGAAGCCCTTGTAGATGATGAGGCGGGTGTCGACACCGACATCCTGGAGTCCCTGGTACAGTTCATAGGCATTGGGCGTGGGGACGCGCGCATCGAACTCGCCGTGCTGGATGAGCGTCGGAGTACTCGCCTGTTTGATGTAGGTCATCGGCGACGTCCTCGCGTAGATCTCGGGGTCGTCCCAGGGAGTCGCCTCCAGGTACTCCCGAGTGAAGCTGTGGATGTCGGTGTTGACGTAGTACGTCATCCAGTTCGAGATGCCCGCGCCGACGGAGATTGCCCGGAAGCGGTCGCTGGAAGTGGTCAGGAATGCGGAGATGTAGCCGCCCTGGCTCCAGCCCATCGCCGAGACTCGGTCGGGGTCGGCGATGCCGCGGTCGACGAGGACCTCGACGCCGGAGAGCACATCCCAGGCGTCGCCGACGCCCAGGTTGCGCACGTTGAGCGCGCGGAAGTCGGCCCCGTAGCCGGCTGAACCACGGTAATTGGGCATCATGACCACGGCGCCCTTCCTGAGCCATTCGAGCACGGGGTAGACGTAGCCGCCGACCAGTTGCGGACGGGATGTGCCGGTCGGCCCACCGTGGATGACGACCATGAGAGGGTAGGTGCGGTCGGGATCGTATCCGGGGGGCTTCATGAGCACGCCCTCGATCTCCGCGCCGTCCTCGCTCTGCCACTGGATGACCTCGCGGCTGCCGAGGTCGCCCCAATCGGCGACTTGTGCCGTCATGTCGGTGACGGGCTCCGGGGCGTTCGCCGTGGCGACTGCGCCTGAGACGCCTGCCCGCCGTGTCACGCGGAAGATCTCGCCGACGGTGGTGCGGTCCTCGCCCTGGAGCGCCATTGCGGTGCCGTCGTTGGACAGGTCGACCGTCACGATCATCTCGGGGGTGTCCGCCTCGAGCGACACCTCGCCCGACTCGGGATCGAGCAGGAAGAGGTAGCGGGCGGTGCGCTGGGAGGCGACAAAGAAGACGCCTTCGTCGGTCCAGGCGACGGGTGACGGGTTCTCGTCGAAACCGGCGGTCACGATGTGTGGCTCGCCTCCGCCTGCGGGGATAACGGCCAGTTCCGTGTTGCCGTAGAAGGGGTTCGCGCCTGCGGTGGTGGAGTAGAGGACCTGGGATCCGTCCGGTGACCACATCGGGCCGCTCTCACGCTCCGGGTTCGTGGCAAGCGGTCGAACCGTTCCGGCGTCTATATCGACGACGGAAATGTCCGAGTGCGGAAACGAATTGACTTGGGGAGTCGGCGTGTGGCCGAAGGCGATCTCGCGACCATCGGGCGACCAGTCGAACGCACCGGCGCCGAAGCCGCCGCCCACCGTGTAGCTGTTTCCGCCTGTCAGGCGGCGAGGTTCGGCGCCTTTCTGTGCTTCCGTCACCCACAGATGCGTCATGCGGAAGTCGGCGTCCTCGACGGCGTAATCACCGTAGCGTTCCTCGCGCTCCTCGAAGTCGTCGGGAGCGGGATCGGTAGCCGTGAACGCGATCCGGCTGCCGTCGGGAGAGAACTGGAAGGCGCCGATGCCGCCGTCGTGGGAGGTGAGTTGCTGCGCCTCGCCACCCTCCGGGCGGATGAGGTAGATCTGCGCGCCGTCGCCCCGGTCCGCGATGAAGCCCAGCCGGGACCCGTCGGGCGACCACCGATGTCCTGTGCTGCTCCCGGGCTCGGTGCGGGTGAGCTGGAAAGGCTCGCCGTCGCCCGCCACCAGCCAGATCTCCTGGTCGAACCGGTTTTCCTCCCAGTCGGTCGTTGTCACCGAGTACGCGATCATGCTCCCGTCGGGCGAGATGCGGGGACTGCCGACCGACTCGAGCGCGATCTGGGCGCGGAAGGATTCGAGAACGGCCTGTTGTGCCGAGGCGGGTGGTGCTGCGGTGGCCGACAGCAGGGCGGCGAGCAGCAGGAGAGCGCGTCGCATGGTCTTTTCTTCCTCGCAGGGGTCGTAAATGGCGGATCCCCCACATGGTAGCCATCCATCGGCTGCGGGCGCGAACCCGATGCGCTCTGGCGGCGAGACCGCGACGGGATCATGTTCGTTCCCGCCATGCTGACCCCTTTCTATCCCCTGCTTTCGCACCCTTGGGGCGGCGTCATCATCGGGCTTGTGATTGCCGCGGTCGGCGTTGCGTTGCTGATCTTCTGGCCGCGCGCCCGCACCGGTCCGCACGCGCGGCGGGGGCGCCTTTCCCGGGCCCTGGGACTGCTCGTTGTCGCCTTCTCGGTCCTCGTGCTGGTCGCCGCGCTCGTTTCCGTGACCGAGATCCGCCGCCTGGCCGGCGAACACCCACCGCCGGGCACGCTGGTCGATGTTGGCGGCTACCGCATGCACATCCTTGCCGAGGGCGATACTGGTGGCGGACCGACGGTGATCTGGATCCCGGGCGCACATGCGCAAGGCCTGGCGTTCTATCACCTGCACGCCGCGCTTCGCAGCGAGACGCGCTCGATCCTGTTCGATCGTCCCGGCACCGGGTGGAGCGATCCGGGACCGTTCCCACGGCGAACCGCAACCGAAGCCGTCGAGCTCGCGACCCTGCTGGAAGAGGCCGGAGAAGAAGGCCCCTTCGTGCTGGCCGGGCACTCCTACGGCGGGCTGCTGGCCGCGAACTACGCCCGCCGCTACCCGGAGCGGGCGGCGGCTGTCGTGCTCCTTGATGCTTCGCCCCCCGACGCGTTCATCTACGCACCCGCGTACGGTGCGGCGGCGCTCGACGGGCTGGTCGAGGACGCCGAGGCACAGGGTCTCGACAAGATCTTCGGCGGGTGGACCAGTCCCGAAATCGCGATGGCCGAAACCGAGACCGAGATCGGCGAGGTGCTGCGCAAGCAAGCGCCGTCTTCTGGCAGATGTCGGCGAAGCCATGGCGGCCAACGCGCGACGGCCGGCCACATCGTTCGCCACGGCATCGATCTTCCAGGAGTTCAGTCCCGGCATCGTCTCTTCGGCGGCGCCCGACCTGGTCGTCTACGATGGTGAACTCGGCGACATGCCCGTCCTGGTCGTAATTCCTGACGACCCCGCCGACGCCATCATCGATCCGCTGGGGATGGAAGAAGCCGCAGCGCGCCGGGCCAAGAACTTCTTTGTGCGGATGCGCGTGCGGTACCTGGAGGTATCGAGCGATGCCCGTCTCGTCCACACGCCACCGGGCACGGGCCACAACTACCCTTACGAGACGCCGGAATTCGTGCTGGAAGTCGTCCGCCAGTTGTTATCCGAACTTAGCGCCGGTATTGCTCCGGCCACTCGACCTGGGAGTTCCTGATGAACCGACGTGCCCTACTGAAAGCCGGTGCAGCCGCCGCCGCGTTGCCGATCGTCGTGCCAGCGCGGAGCCTTGCGGCGATTGCGGCTCCGTCGCAGCTGGCGGCCAGACCGCGCGACCTCCAACAGCTCCTCGACGAGTCGGCCGAGAGCCTCGGGATCGTCGGTGCCCAGCTCGCGGTGTTCGACGGCGAGGCGGTCCACGAGTTTGCAACCGGTCTGGCGATTCGTGAACGCAACCTGGCCGTCACGCCGGACACGCTGTTCCAGATCGGCTCGACGACCAAGGTCTTCAACGCCGCCGTGGTCATGGCCCTTGTCGACGATGGAATACTCGACCTGGATGAACCCGTCGGGAGCTATCTCGACGGCGCACCGCTGACGAGCGACGTTCCGCCCATTGACATGACCCTGCGCCAACTGCTCTCGATGTCGTCGGGACTCGACAACGGGCCGTACACGGATCACGGTCGCGGCGATGACGCGCTGGGCCGGTACGTCGCCTCGCTTGCCGAAATCCCCGCCATCTTCGAGCCGGGCACGGCCTACGGCTACTCGAACGCGGGCACCGCCGTCGCCGGGTACGCGGCCCAGCGGGTGATGGGGAAGAACTGGGAGACCCTGCTCTCCGAACGGATCCTCCAGCCGCTTCGCCTCGAGCACTCGGCGACCTTCCCGGAAGACCTGCTCTATCACCCGGTGGCGCTCGGCTACTCGCCGACCTCGTCAAACCCCGAAGGCGAGCGCGTGCCGTTCTGGGGGCTGCCCCGCAGCATCGCCCCGGCCGGGGCCACCCTGTGCTGCAGCGCCGGCGATCTGGTGCGGTTCGCCAGGATGTTCCTGCGCGGCGGACGCTCGACCGACGGGCAGCAGGTGCTGTCGGAGGAGGCCGTCGAAACGATGCACACGCCCGAGATCGACCTGCCGACCCGGATCATAGCCCACAGGTGGTGCACCGGGCCCTACTGGAAGCGCTGGGGCGGCGAGGCGATCTACGGGCACAGCGGCACCAACAGCGGCGGATCCTCGCTGCTGCTATGGTGTCCGAACAAGGGCGTCGCGGCCGCGACGATCGCCAACGTGCCGAGCCAGGGCTACCCGCTGGCCGACACGGTGTTCGACACCCTGTTCCCGGAGATCTTCGGCATCGACAAGCCCCAGACACCGAAGCCGGACTCGGTAACGCCCCAGGAGGTCGAACTCGAGCGCTACGTCGGGCATTTCGAGGCGTTCGGCAGCCGGTTCTCGTTCTCTGTGGATGGCGACCGGCTGATGGCACGCTCGGAGACCGGCAACGCGCTGGAGTCCGAGCTGATTCCGCTCGGCGGCGACCGGTTCCTGCCGCGCGATCCCGCGATGGGCGGCAACCGCGGCTGGGATGTCGCCTTCTGGGGCGACGACGGCAAGGGTCTCGCGACGCACTACCTGAATGGCGTCTTCGCCATGCGCCGCAGCGGCTGATGGAAAGAAAACGCCCCGGCGCGCCAACCGTGCTACCCGCTGTGCTGCTTGTGCTTGGGGTCCTGACCGGTGTGTCCTGCACCGCTGTCCAGGGGCCGGCGGCACAGGAGCGTTACGCCCCGGAGAGCCTTCCGGCTTCGACGCTCACCCTGGTCGACGCGCTGATAGAGGCCGACCGCGACTTCGACCTGCTGCTGCTACCCAATCGCGATCATTTCTTCACCCACGAACCCTATTTTATTCGCAGACGCTGGGACTACTTCGTCAGGCACCTGCCGGGAGCGGAGCCGCCTGCCGGGTACAGCCTTCCGTCACGTTGATCAGCGCTTGGCCGCTCTCGGTCCTCACGGGGGTCTATCCACCGACTGCCGACGGTCAGAGCCCTCTCATCCGGTGCAGCAACTCCTCGGACGTAGCAGACTCCAGAACCGCTCTCGCAGCCACCGACATCTCCCCGGAATCCGACAACCTGCCGAGGAGCGCAGACAGTTCCTCTGCCGTCTCGGGACCGAACTTCTCCCGCACCAACTGCATCAGCATTGCAGCCTGCCCCTCGTCACGTCCCTGGCGGATTCCCTCGTCGCGCCCCTGGCGTATTCCCTCATCGCGCCCCTGGCGGAACCACCTCTTCCCATACTCCTCCAGGCTTCGCTGGTACGTCGTCTCCACCTGTGCCATCGTCCTCACCTCCCGCAGCTGTTCCCTTGTGATTCGCTTCGTTGATACTAGCATCTCCCCGACGCACTCGGCCATCAAGCGGTCGTAATCGGTGCCGGTCTCGTCTGCGATCCTCGTCAGCACCGCCACTGCCGCCAGTGTCCCTTCGACCGAGTGGTCTCGCTCCAGCTTCAGAATGGTTTGCGCCAAGTCGCCCTCGAATCCACCCGCGGACCGGGAGACAACGCGGTAGTTGCCCGGAACCCATCTCGGGAATAGCTGTTGCAGACTGGTAGACGCCTTCGCGGAACCGCGCCCGTGGTAGATGACGAACGACAGCATTTCGAGTGGTCGGCCACCGTGCAGCGACGGCCTTCGCCGGAAAAGCTGTTGCACGGTCAGGAGTTGGTAGACAGCCATGCGCAGCGCCATCAAGCGATCGCGGGCACCCTGGAACTCCAGTTGGATCACCACTCGACCTGGACCCTTGCTGGTGCGGGCCATCCAAAGCATGTCCGGGTAGCGGCGCACCAGGGCTTCGCCCACCAGCTCGGCGTCCAGTTTCTCGAGTGTCGAGAAATCGATCCTGTCGGCGTACTCCGAAGCGTACGTGCGGACCAGTCTCTCGATGGCCACTGGGTGGCAGAAGACCATCTTGAACGCGGGATCTTGCAAGTTCTGGCGCCGGTCTGTGTGGGAGAGGGTCGGCTCGGCATCGTGTCGGGGACCGACTCTGGCCCGGAGAACGACTAACGTGGGGAGAAACCGGGGCGTTAGAATGGCTAGATCGGCCAATCGCACGGTCAATGTCCCTATCCACCTCGCTGCCTCGCGCTGCAGTCAGCACCGGGACCCGCTCATGAAACGACGCGACTTCATTCGCACTTCGGCCACCTTCGCCGCTGGAACCGCCCTCGCGACCTGCCGCACCACGGACGAAAAACCCATCCATTTCCAGGTGCATGGCCCCGAAGACGGCATTCCGCTTTTCCTCGGCTTTCCCCTCATGGCGTCCTACGGCGAGATCTTCGGCCAGGAGCAGGGCGCCGTGAAGGACGGGTTCCTGGCCCGCCTCACCGATCGCTACCGTGTCCTGCTGGTCGACTACCCCAACGTCGGTAGAACCACGGTCCCGCCGCCCGCGGAGATGACCCCCGACCGCGTCTACGCCGACCTTCTCTCCGTCGCAGATGCAGCCGGGTTCGACCGGTTCGCGTATTGCGGCCACCTCTGGGGCGCAATCAACGGACTCATGCTGGCGTCGCGCTCAGACCGCGTCTCGGCGCTGATCTGCGGCACCTGGCCACCCCTCGGCGCACCCTATTCCGACATGCGCCAGGGCGTCGAGGTGCAGCTCGCCGATCCCCCGCCCCACGCCATGGTGATCCTGCGCGACCCCGGGCAATACGCGCAGTGGCGCACCTTCTACAGCGGCATGCAGGAGTGGCCGGAGGAAGATGTCGCGGCTGCAATCACCTGCCCCCGGATGGCCCTGATCGGCGCAAACGCCGAGAGTTCGGTGGCTGGGATTCCGCTTCGGCTGGTGGAGCGGCTCCGCGAGGCCCGCCCGAGGCTGGAGGCGATGGGCTGGGCGGTACGCGAAATCCCCGGCGCCGAGACAGCGGCGATCCTGGATCCGGCGATTATGGTGCCGGAGATGCGAAGTTGGCTGGACCAAGTCTAGATTGGTTCATTGGTGTCACAGTTCCCGTCAGTAACCGGGAGAACACGGATGAGGCGCGTGAATCAGTTTGATGCGGGCATGTTGGCTGGGGTGCTCCTTATTCTCGCAGCCCGGGGAGGCAATTGGCTCATAACACCGGCAAGCCATCCCGATAGCACTCCGTTCCAGCTGTGGGCCACAGTGGTTGGCATCGTCATTTGCGTGGCCGGCATGTTCGCGCTCATCAGAAGGCATCGTCCGGCGGTGCGGGGTCGTTCAGCCTGAGTCTCAGGCGTCGACGCGCTCCTACCTGCCGCCCCCACTCCCTCCCAGCGCATCCACCTGCGCCTGGTACAGCCGCCGGCCCTCCTCGAACGTCGCCAGCACTTCCGCCTTGTGCGCCGGGTCGTCCCAGCGGTCCATCACGCTCAGTTCGACCAGCACGTGATCGATCCATCGCACGAAGAACGCGGCGTCTTCCCGCGACCGGATCGGCTCGCCGTCGGCGATCACGAACACCGGGTTGGTGTGTGCGAAGAGGTAGCTGTCCATGGCCCCGTGTTGCGGCGGCCCCAGCACCCGCGCCGCGATCCACCCGCTACCCTCGACCGGGATCGCCAGCTCGGCGTCGATCGACCGCCCATCGCCCGTCGCCTCCACCCTGTGCACGATCCGCCCGTTCTGCACGATCTCCAGCCCGTGCATGACAAACAGCGACCGCGCCGTCGCACGCACCGTGACCACATCGCCGCGTGACACCGCCAGCTCCTCGCCCATCCCCTTGGGCGCGCCGTCGCCCTGGCCGTCGCCCGCGCCGTCGCCGCCCTCGCCGCCGTCAGCGCCGGCCCCGCCCGCAGACCCCACGACCTCCAGCGTCATGATCGGCCCGCTCGTGACAAACGCGCGTCCTGCAGCCATTGCGTCGGCCCACGCGTCGTAGTGAAGGTGGTCCTCGCCGGTGTACACATATGTCCGCGTCGCGCCGACCGCGGGGTGCCGCCAGATGTCCGACATCACGTCCGTGCCGGCGGTCCCCGGAATACGCGAACCCGTGTTGAGGAGCCGGTACCACACCTCGGCCGTCCCGAGCTCGTCGCTCCAGATACACGCCACATCCACAAAGTCGGCCAGGCCGAGAACCGCGTCGACGGGCAGTTCCCGCGCATATCCCACCCCTGCCGCGTTCAGATCGCGATGCACGAGTCCGAAGGGGTGGACGTAACCGCCAATGCCGCCCTGCTCATGCACTCTGCGAAGCACGTTCGCGTTGTCAGGGTAGAGGGCATGGTGCGCGGTCCCCACCGAGCCGATGTAGAACGGGGTGATCAGCTCGACCAGGTTCAGCAGCGACAGGTGCGCGAAGAAGCTCGGCCGGTATTCCTCGTTGTAGTAGACGATGGTCCGCGGGCCGCCGTGCGGATGCGGATGCCCCAGAAAGTGCTCCAGGTCCTCAACCCGGCTGTTGCCCCAGTAGTTGGCGATCATGCCGTTCGCCACGTTCAGGTCCTCGGCGTGCGCCTTGTTCCGGAGGTCCTCGGGGGTCACGAAGTAGTGGCCGCCGTAGTTGGGATGGATGTGGTTGTCGCCCGAGTACCAGCCGTCCGCGGCCATGTCGATCCAGCGGTCGAGCTGCACCTCGACGGTGGTGTGCTCGCCCGCCCGCACATTGACAGGGCGCGATACGGGCTCGTATTCGAAGCCCCGCCAGACCTCCAGGCTCGCCTCGCCGACGGGCAGGGTCACGGTGAAGCTGCCGTCGCTGTGGAAGTAGTAGTCCTCGGTGACGCTCACGACGCGGGGATAGCTGCTGTGGGGGAAGTAGGCGCGTCCGTCGGCGCCGGTCAGATAGATCCGCGACGGCAGCAGTTCGCCGCCGGAGTCGGTGACGCGCACCCGCACCCGGCCGGTCGGCTCGGACCACGCGTAGTCGTCGATCCGCACCCGCCTGGGCGCGCCGCCGCCACGGGTGACGATGTACAGCCCGAATCCCATCCCGTTGTCGATGGTGCGCGGCTGGTCGTCGGTCCCCCCGTTGCGCGCGTACACGATGTGGCCGCCATCGGGTGACCACGACGGGAAGTACTCGTCCGTGCGCGTGTGCGTGAGGCGCACGGGCTGGATTCCCCGGGGCGATTCCTCGCTGGGGACGGCGTAGAGGTCGTTGTTGCCGGATGAGTCTGTTATGTAGGAGACGATGCCCCCATGCGGGGCGACGACCGGCGCCGCCTGGTAGTTGGTCTCGATGCGAATGAGGAGTTCCGCCTCTCCGGTGCCAGCGCGCCAGCGCCACAGTGACCCCGATCCGAGCGCGGCCTTGCCCCGCCGCGACACGAATACGATATCGCCGGTGCTGCCGACCCAGTCCCCGGCCATGTCGTTGGCCTGTGGGTCGGCGATCACGACCTCGGCCTTGCCGCTCTCCATGTCGTACGCCCAGATGTCGAAGGTGCCGTCGCGCTCGGTGGTGAAGAGGATGCGGCCGCCGTCGGGCGACCAGCGCGGGCGCAGGTCGAGGAACGGGTGCGTGGTGAGGCGGCGCGGCTCGGCGGTCGCCCCACCGGCGCCCATCCCCACCTCGACGACGAAGATGTCGAAGTTGCGGTCGATGTCGGCCGCGTACGCGATGTGCGTGCCGTCGGGCGACCAGCTCGGCTGCGAGTGGTAGCCGGGACCGCTCGTGACCTGGCGCGCCGTGCCGCCCTCGACCGGCACCACCCAGATGCGCCCCTGGTACGCGAATGCGATGGATTGGCCGTCGGGCGACCATGCCGGGTAGGTGGGCGAGGCCGTGACCGGCGGCGGGAAGTAGCTCTCCATGTACATCCGGCCCGCGCCGCTCGAACCCGAGAGGTTGGGGTAGCCGCCCGGGAAGGGGTCGGGGTAGTCGTACTGCTGCTGCGCGGTGGAGGCGGTGGTGCTGGCAGAAAGTGCCAGCAGTGTTGCGACGGCCGAGAGGGCGAGGATCGAGATGGGTCGCTTCGTTGCTCTCTTCATGGCGAGGGTCCCGGAAACGCGGTGCCTTGGGTACTCGGCAGCATGGTAACCCCTGCTACCCCGTCGCTGCGAGTATACCCGTGTTCATTGACGTTCGGCTGCCCGGATCGTATGCTGAATGTCGATCAATGCACATGACATCAATCGCGATTACCGTGGACTAGAAAAGGGGAACACGATGAGCCAGATCACCGCGCGAGTACCCCAGGCGATTGTCGATGAACTCGACGCCGTAGCGGCGCAACTCAGGCGCAGCCGTGCGCAGGTCGTTCGCGAAGCACTGGAACACTACCTGGAGGACTACGACGACCTCGCCGTGGCCATCGGGCGGCTGCGCGATCCCTCGGACCCCGTCCTCGACTGGGACGAGGTGCGGCGTGACCTGCTCGATTCGGATTAAGCGCAGTGCGGCCCGAGAGCTGGCCCGGGTCCCGCGCAAGGATCGTGTTCGCGTCGTGCGGGCCATCGACGGGCTCGCGGATGACCCCCACTCCGGCAGCGCGCTGAAGGGAGAACAGCGCGGACTGCGGCGCATCCGCATTGGTCGCTATCGGGTCGTGTACGAAGTGCTGGATGGTGAACTGGTGGTGCTTGTGGTGCGTGTCGCGCACCGGCGCGAGGCCTATCGACGGCGCTGACCCTCCGTCAGCCGTCGTTCCGCGTCTTCTGGAGGCCTCCGTCGCGGATATGGCGCGCCCCCATCCAATAGCCGTTGTGCCTCCGTCTGAACTCGTCGAAGGATGACCGGTTCCGCTGACGAGCCCAGTATACCCCGAGCTGCCACCGAATCCTTCGCAACACGTTCGACAATGCGCAGCAGCTCCGGCTCCCCAAGCGCGACCGCCGTGCCCATTGCCATGATGACCGGCAGCCAATCCTGGGATGTCGTCAACCGGTCGCGCACCACGACGGTGACCCGGGCCAGATGGTCGGGTCCCACCGTCCCGTCCTCGACCATGTAGCGCAGGGTCACAAAACCCATATCGGCACCGTCCAACACCGTTCTCTCCGGATTGGAGACAAAATCCAGGATCAATGGCAAGGCGAGATCGCCAAAACCAGCCAGCGCCTCGGCTATGAAGGGTCCGTAAACCAGGGACTCGGCCAAAAAGGGGATCGCCCTGGCGTCGCGAAGCTTGACCACGGCAGACAAGTATTCCCCCGCGATTTCGCCACGGGGCGGTCCGTCCAGTTCAGCTCGCGCGGCCTGTATCATCGCCCTGCGCAGTTCGTCACCGGCATCAGGTCCCAGTTCGCTCACGAACAGCGTGGCTGCGTCCCGTTCGCTGGCATCGCCAGAGGCAAGCTTCGAGACGGCTTCCGCTTCGGTCATCCGTGTTGCCGTCTGCCCCATGATGGCGTGGAATGGTCCAACCGACAGAGCCAGGCCGATCAGAAAACCACGCGTCCGTGCAGTCGCCATGCCAATCCCGATAGTCATTGCCATCTCCAGCCCTGTGGCCTCGTGCGCGACCTACCGCCGCTGACCTTGAGACACCCTGCCGCCCCTATTGTGCCATGTCGGAATCGGACATGCCTTCAGGTCACGACGCCAGCGTGGCTATCGAGACGAGTCGACGAAGCCGACGATTCTGGTTGCCCGCCGTGCCGCTCCTGCGGAACTTGGAAGCCCAGTGCCACATTCCGATCCCCTGGAGCGCGACGACACCATGATTGAACGAAACGCCCTGACTACCCTCCTCCCGGCGGCGGCGACCGCAGCAGTGATCGCCACCCTCGTCACGACCGCCACCACCCCGCCCCCACTCCACGCCCAGTCCCGCTTCGAGTTCATGGACGTCTTCCAGCTCGAGTACGCGGCCGATCCCCAGATCTCGCCCGACGGCGGCCAGGTCGTGTACGTCCGCACGTCGATGGACATCATGCGCGACCGCAAGCGCTCCGAGCTCTGGATCATCGACGCCGACGGCTCGGACCACCGGCCGCTCGGCGAGGGCGGCTCCCCGCGCTGGTCCCCCGACGGCACCCGCCTCGCCTACACCGCGGGCGGCCAGATCCACCTGCGCTGGATGGACACCGGCGAGACCGCCGCCCTCACCCAGCTCACCGAATCGCCCGGCGGCCTCCGCTGGTCGCCGGACGGCCAACACATCGCCTTCAACATGCTCGTGCCGTACCCTCCGCCGAGCCTGGCCGCGCCGCCGAGGCCGCCCGCGGGCGCCGAGTGGGCCGATCCGCCGATCATGGAGGACCGCTTCAAGAGCACGCAGGACGGGGTCGGCTACCTCGACTTCGGCTACAACCACATCTTCGTGATCCCGGTCGACGGCGGCACGCCCACCCAGGTCACATCGGGCGACTTCCACCATTCCAGCGCAGCCGCCTGGCATCCGGACGGCACCCACCTCGTCTTCTCGTCGAACCGCAACCCGGACTGGGTGCACGACTACCGCAACTCGGAGTTGTACGCCGCGTCGGTCCTGACCGGCGAGGTCCGCGCGCTCACCGACCGCCCCGGCCCCGACACCAGTCCCGCCGTCTCGCCCGATGGCCGCCGCATCGCCTTCACCGGCTACGAGGACCGTACCCGCACCTACCAGGTCAGCCGCCTCCAGGTCATGAACGTCGACGGTAGCGGCCAGCGCGTCCTCACCGCCGGGCTCGACCGCAGCGTCTCCAGCCCCGTCTGGGCCAGCGACGGCAGCGGCCTCTACTTCCAGTACGACGACGAAGGCAACTCGAAGATCGGCTTCGTCACGCTGGGCGGCGACACCGAGGTCCTGGCGGGCGACCTGGGCGGCACATCGTACGGCCGCCCCTACGGCGGCGGCTCCTTCTCGGTCGCCAACGACGGCACCTTCGCCCTCAACCAGACCCGTCCCGACATGCCCGGCGAACTCGCCGTCGGCAGGCGCGGGGGCCCGGCCGCGCGCACCATCACGACCCTCAACGCCGACCTGCTCGCGAACAAGACGCTCGGCGAGGTCGAGGAGATCTGGTGGGAATCGTCCTTCGACGGCCGCCCGGTCCAGGGCTGGATCGTCAAGCCCCCCGACTTCGACGCGAACCGCCGCTATCCCTTCATCCTGGAGATCCACGGCGGGCCGGTGTCGAACTACGGCGACAGGTTCTCCGCCGAGATGCAGCTGCTGGCTTCCGCAGGCTACGTCGTGCTCTACGCCAACCCGAGGGGGAGCACAAGTTACGGCGAGGAATTCGGCGACCTGCTCTACCACAACTATCCCGGCCAGGATTACGACGACCTGATCTCCGGCGTCGATGCGGTGATCGAACGCGGGTACGTCGACGAGAGCAACCTGTTTGTGACCGGCGGCAGCGCGGGCGGGATCATGACCGCGTGGATCGTGGGCAAGACGGACCGGTTCCGGGCGGCGGTGTCGCAGAAGCCCGTCGTCAACTGGATCAGCAAGACGCTGACCGCCGACAACTGGTACGGCTACTACTTCAGCCGCTACGAGGGACTGCCGTGGGAGGATCCGGAGCCCTACTGGCGGTTCTCGCCGCTGTCGCTGGTGGGGAACGTGACCACGCCGACGATGATCATCACCGGCGAGGAGGACCTGCGGACGCCGCTGTCGGAGTCCTACCAGATGTACCACGCGCTGAAGATGCGGGGGATCGACACGGCGGTGATCCGGCTGCCGGGCGCGTCGCACGACATGAGTCGGCGGCCGAGCCAGCTGATGGCCAAGATCGCGAACATCGTGGCGTGGTTCGAGAAGTACCGGGTGATGCCGGCGGCGAGCTGAGCGCGGGGCGGGCTGACGTCCGGTGGCGAAGCCGAAGCTCCTGTCGGGCGGCAATCCCCAGATCCCGAAGGGTGACGGGGATGCGCCCGTGCAGGCGTACATTGCGGCGATGCCTGGCTGGAAGCGGGGGGTGGGCCGCCAGCTCGACGCGCTGATCGAGCGCACCGTGCCGGGGGTCCGCAAGGCCGTGCGGTGGAATTCGCCCTTCTACGGCATCGAGGGCCGGGGCTGGTTCCTCTCGTTCCACTGCTTCACGAAGTACATCAAGGTGACGTGGCTGAACGGCGCGTCGCTGCGGCCCGTGCCGCCCGTCGCGTCCAAGCACGAGCATGTGCGGTACTTCCACATCCATGAGGGGGACGAGCCCGACGAGGCGCTGCTCGTCAGCTGGCTTGAGCAGGCGTCGGCGCTGCCGGGGGATGAGCTGTTCTAGGGCGAAACGCCTGGCGCGCCTGCGTCACACGCCCGGCATAACCGCCGGGGCAAGGATTTTGAAATGACTGATTGGAAGAGCGACCTCCTCGGCGCGGCACTGGCCCGGTCCGGATCGAACGGTGTACACGAGGAGCGAAGGAGGTTCGCGCTGATCGCCCTGGCCGCACTCCTGTCCCTGGCGACCACCGCCCCCGCCCACGCGCAGGACTCCGCCGACACCCCCGACCCCCTCGCCACCGAATCCCTCCCCCTCGAACCCACCCGCGAGATCCGCTTCACCACCAGCGAAGGCTCGTGGATCTCGGTCGACATCAGCCCCGACGGCGCCACCCTCGTCTTCGACCTGCTCGGCGACCTCTACACCCTCCCCGTCGCAGGCGGCACCGCGACCCCGCTCCTGACCGGCCCCGCCTTCGAGAGCCAGCCGCGCTACAGTCCCGACGGCAGTGAAATCGTCTTCGTCTCGGACCGCAGCGGCGGCCAGAACCTGTGGGTGCTGAGCACCGACGGCTCCGACACGACCCAGATCACGCGCGGCAACGACAACCTTTACACCTCGCCCGAATGGTCGCCCGACGGCGAGTACCTGGTCGCATCGCGCACCTTCAGCCCGCTCGGCGGCGCCGCGAAGCCGTGGCTCTTCCACCGCGACGGCGGCAGCGGGATCGCGCTGATCAGCGAGCCCGAACAGCTCAAGGCCATCGGTGCCGCCTTCGACCCCACGGGCCGCTACATCTACCTGGCGCAGGGGACGCGCGACTGGACCTACGACGCAGCCTTCCCGAAGTACCAGCTCGTCCGCTATGACCGCCAGACGGGTCGGAGCCCGACGGTCACCGGCCGCTACGGCTCGGGATTCCGCCCGGCCGTGTCCCCCGACGGCGCCACCCTCGTCTACGGCTCCCGCCACGAGGACGCCACGGGCCTGCGCGCACGCGACCTCGCCACCGGCAACGAACGCTGGCTCGTCTACCCCGTCCAGCGCGACGACATGGAGAGCCGTGCGACCCTCGACCTGCTGCCGGGCTACGCCTTCACGCCCGACGGCACCGCGCTGATCGCGTCGTACGGCGGTCGGCTGTGGCGCGTGCCGCTGGCCGCCGGCGAGACGGGCGGCAGCGAGCCCACCGAGATCCCCTTCACCGCCGACGTGGTCATCCACGCAGGCCCCCGCCTCGACTTCGACTACCCGGTCGAGGACACGCCCACCTTCCGCGCGCGCCAGATCCGCGACGTCGCGCTGTCGCCGGACGGCAGCCGGATCGCCTTCACCGCGCTTGGGCAGCTGTATGTGATGGAGGCGGATGGGGGTGTGCCGCGCCGGATCGGCGCGGAGGTCGACGGTGCGTTGTTCCATCCCGCGTGGTCGCCCGACGGCGAGACGCTGGCGGCGGTGAGCTGGCGTGAGCCGGACGGTGGCCATCTCTGGACGATCCCGTCCAATGGCGACGACGCACAGCGCGTCTCGCAGGCGCCCCGCTACATGCAATCACCCGCGTGGTCGCCCAGCGGCGACCGCATCGTCGCGCTGCAAGCCCCCGTGCGCAGCCGCCTGAGCGGCGCGGGCGGCGGAGGCCAGACCGACATCGTCTGGTACGGTTCGGACGGCGACGGCCCTGGCGAGGCGACCATCGTCGCGGAGGCGCTGGGACGCTCCCAGCCGCACTTCCGCACCGACCAGGACGACCGCATCTACCTGCACGCGGGCGCACGCGGGCTGGTCTCGGTGCGCTGGGACGGCACCGACGAGAAGGAGCACCTCAAGGTCACCGGCTTCTCGGCCAACCGGGGCGGCCCCCCGGCCAACGCATCCTCGATTCGGATCTCCCCGGCCGGTGGACGGGCGCTGGCCAAGGTCGGCAACGACCTCTACCTGGTGACGGTCCCGCAGGTGGGCGCCGAGGCGCCGACCGTCTCGGTCCGGAGTCCCTCCGGTGCCGCGGTTCCGGTCACCCGCATCACCGAATTCGGCGGCGAATTCCAGTCGTGGAGCGCGGACGGCGCAGAGGTGGTCTGGGCGCTGGGGAACGCCTACTTCCGGTACAACCTGGCCGACGCGGAGGCGTTTGCGGACAGCGTTGAAGCGGCGGAAGCCGCCGAAGAGGCTGACCCTCCCGCCGACTCCGATCCCGAGGACCCGACGGACGCCCCCGCCGCCACCGCGGACACCGACAACCCTGCCGCCGCCCCCGCCCCCGACGCCCGCTACCAGCCCACCGAAATCCGCGTCGCCCTCGATGTCCCCCGCGACCTCCCCACCGGCACGCTCTTGCTCTCCGGCGCCCGCGTCATCACCATGCGCGGCGACGAAGTCATCGAAAACGGCGACATCCTCATCAACGGCAACCGCATCGCCGCGGTCGGCCCGTCCGGCACTTTGGACGTCCCCGACGGCGCCGACGTCCGCGACGTCTCCGGCATGACCATCACGCCCGGCTTCGTCGACACGCACGCCCATCTCCGCCCGCCGGCCGGCGTCCACACCACGCAGCCGTGGGGCTACCTCGCCAACCTCGCGTTCGGCGTCACGACCACACGCGACCCCCAGACCGGCGTCTCGGACGTCCTCACCTACGCCGACCGGGTGCGGTCAGGCGACATCCTGGGCCCGCGCATCTACTCGACCGGTCCGGGCGTCTTCGCCAACTACCAGGCGCTGGAAGGCATCCGCGACCTGGACCACGCCCGCGACATCCTCACCCGCTACTCGGACTACTACGACACCAAGACCTTCAAGATGTACCTCTCGGGGAACCGCCAGCAGCGCCAGTGGCTCGTCATGGCCGCGCGCGAACTCGAACTCATGCCGACGACCGAGGCAGGGCTCGACTACCAGGCCGACCTGACGCACGCCATGGACGGCTACCCCGGCATCGAGCACAACCTGCCCATCTACCCTCTCTACCACGATGTCGTTCGCCTGTTCTCGGAGACGAAGGTGCTGAACACGCCGACGCTCATCGTCTCCTTCGGCGGCCCCATGGGCGAGATCTACTGGTTCACGAACGAAAACGTCCTCGACAACGAGCGCCTCGTCCGCTTCACGCCCCGCGAGACCCTCGACTCCCGAACCCGGCGGCGTGCCGGCGCGGCGGGCTCGGTCGCGTGGGCGATCGACGAGGAGTACGTCTTCGAAGACCATGCGCGCTTCCTCGCCGATGTCGTCGCCGACGGAGGCTTCGCGGGTGTCGGCAGCCACGGCCAGCTCCAGGGCCTCGGCTTCCACTGGGAGCTGTGGATGGTCGCCTCGGGCGGCATGTCCAACCACGACGCGCTGCGCTCGGCGACGATACTCGGCGCGAACGGTATCGGGCTGGAGACGGAGATCGGCTCGATCGAGCCCGGCAAGCTTGCCGACCTCACGATCCTGTCGCGCAACCCCCTCGACGACCTGCGCGGTACCGTGTCGGTCGAGCAGGTGATGATGAACGGGCGGCTGTTCGAGGCGGAGACGCTGGACGAGGTGTGGCCGCGGCAGCGGGCGGTGGGGTATCGGGGGTTCGTGGAGGACGAGCCTCCTGGGGGTGGGCGCTAGAAGGGGCCCGTTCGCCAACCCCGCAACGATGAAATGGCCCCGGCTTCCGAGGCGCGTCGCACGTACCGTTCGTCGGCCGTGACAAAAGCACCACCGAGGCCGAGGGCCACGGAATGGTACGCCGCGTCGTAAAACGCGACTCCGTACTTCACAGACAGGGATACGGTGCGGGTTCTCCAGTCGTCGTCCAGCGGCGCCTCGGCCAGACCGAAGTCGGCCAGCGAGGCGAGCAGCTCGTCAGCGTCATCCGGGAACCGCCTCGCCAGGGTGTTCCCCACCTCGTAGATCCAGAGCTGAGGGACGACCAGGTCGAGGGTCCCAGCCACCGTTTCGTCACGCAACGCGAGGGCCGCGTCCGTGTCCTGCTCGTCGTCGCCCGGCAGAACCCACTTGAGAATAACCGACGCGTCGGGCGTTACGATCACCGCAGCCGCTGCTCCCGCTCCTCCCGTATCCATCGGACGATTTCGCACGTCCCGACGGCGGGCATGCGCGCGCGCAGGGCGTCCATACGGGCCGATGCTTCGCGTCGCCTGGAAACTCCCGCCCACTCCCGAATGGCGGTGTTGACGGCGCGGCTGCGGGTACCGCGCGGCAGCCGCTCGATGATGCGCCAGGAGTCATCGTCCATCATGATGTTGACCCGTCGCGCCATGCCATCTCCTCCGTGAGTGTCTCAATGAGTGTGTAATGATTACACATCACCGTGTGTGTTGGCAATCCCTCGTCAAGAGCCGACAACCCTGCTATTAGTGGGATCCAACCACCAACCGATGGACCACCCACCGATCCACCCTGCCACTCCCCAGCCATCCCCGGAGAAACCCCTCATGAAGTCGCCCCGCAGCGCACTCTGGCTCCCTCTCACCCTCGCACTCTTCGCCCCGCTCACCGCCCCACCGGCCCACGCCCAGGACGCCGACGCAATCTCGGCCGCGCTGGGCGACATCGAGTGGCGACACATCGGTCCCGTGAACATGGGCGGGCGCGTGTCCGCCATTATCGGCGTGCCGGGCGATCCGCGGACCTTCTGGGTCGGCGCCGCAAACGGGGGCGTCTGGAAGACCACCAACGGAGGCGTGACCTTCGAGCATCAGTGGGACGACGAAAACACCTACTCGGTCGGGGCGCTGACGCTCGCTCCCTCCGATCACAACGTTCTCTGGCTCGGTGCCGGTGAGGCGGACCCGCGCAACTCGGTTTCGTACGGCGACGGCGTGTACCGTTCGACCGACGGAGGAGCCACCTGGACCCACCTCGGCCTCGACGACAGCGAGCGCATCAAGCGCATCGTCGTCGACCCGCGCGACCCCGATGTCGCCCTGGTCTGCGCGATGGGCCACGAATGGGGTCCCAACCAGGAGCGCGGCGTCTTCCGCACGACCGACGGCGGGCAGTCCTGGGAGCATGTGCTCTACATCGACGAGGACACGGGGTGCTCGGACATGGACCTCGACCTCACCAATCCCCGCAACGTCTACGCCGGCATGTGGACTTTCCGCCGCCGGCCGTGGCGTTTCGACGACGGAGGCAGGGAAACGGCGCTCTACGTCTCGCGCGACGGCGGCATCTCGTGGAAGAAGATCACGACCACGCCGGACGAGCCCATGGCCCGGATCGGCATCAGCGTGGCGCAGTCGCGTCCGAACATCGTCTACCTGATCACCGAGTACCCCACCGCGGGCACGCTCTTCCGGTCCGACGACTACGGCGAGACGTGGGAGATGGTCAACGACAACAAGAACCAGCTCAACTTCCGGCCCTTCTACTACTCCGACGTCTACGTCGACCCGTCCGACCACGAGACGATGTACACGCTCTCGGGCGGGCTGTCGAAGTCGACCGACGGAGGCCGCACCTTCGAGCGCATCGCCAATGACGTGCATGGAGACCACCAGGCGTACTGGATCGACCCGGCGGACGGCGAGCGCGTGCTCTCGGGCTCGGACGGCGGCATGCAGGTGTCGTACGACGGCGGCGCCAACTTCCACATCTTCCGCAATTTCAGCCTGGCGCAGTACTACCACATCTTCGTGGACGACCGCGATCCGTACTACGTGTGCGGCGGGCTGCAGGACAACGGCAACTGGTGCGGCCCGAGCCGGCTGAACGACCGCCGCGGCATCCTGCCCGGCTACTTCTACACCGTCTCCGGCGGCGACGGCTTCTACACCGTGCCGGTGCCGGGTCAGCCGAACCTGATCTACTCGAACGCGCAGGGCGGCTACTTCCGCATCACGGACATCAACTCGGGGCAGATGCGGTCGATCGAGCCGTGGCCGCTCATGATCGGCTCGCAGGGGCAGGGCATGTTCCAGGCGCGGTACCGCTTCAACTGGGACGCGCCGATCGTCATCTCGCCGCACGACCCGGGGACCGTGTACTGGGGCGGCAACGTGGTCTTCCGCAGCAACGACTACGGCCACTCGTGGGACGTGATCAGTCCCGACCTCACCACCGACGACCCGGAGAAGCAGCTCGATTCCGGCGGCGAGATCTACCTCGACAACACGGCGGCCGAGTTCCACACCACGATCCTCACGATCGCCGAGGACGAGTTCGAGCCGGGCGTGATCTGGGTCGGCACCGACGACGGCAACGTGCAGATCACGCGCGACAACGGCGCGACGTGGACGAACGTCCGCGACCGCGTACCCGGTCTGCCCGCCGAGACCTGGATCGGCAACATCGAGGCGTCACCCACGGATGCCGGCGCCGCGTACATGGCCGTCGACAACCACCGCCTCGACGACTTCACCCCGCACCTGTACGAAACGCGCGACTACGGGCAGACGTGGCGCGACATCTCCGCCGGACTCCCGCAGGACGACTACGTGAAGGTCGTCCGGCAACACCCGTCGAACCCGGACCTGCTCTTCGTCGGCATGGAGCGCGGCATCTTCGCGTCGTGGGACCGCGGCGACACCTGGGTGGACATCCGCGGCAACCTTCCGCGCGTATCGGTGCGGGGAGTGAAGATCCAGCGCCAGTACAACGACCTCGTCATCGGCACGCACGGGCGCGGCGCGTTCATCCTGGACGACATCCAGCCCATGGTCGAGCTGACCGAGGCACTCGCCGAGGACGCCCATCTCTTCGACATCCGCATGGCCACGGAATGGGAGATGTGGGGCCGCACCAGCAACTTCGGCCAGAGCCGCTTTGCGGGCGAGAACCCCGATCCCGGCGCGTGGATCCACTTCCATCTCTCGGACGCCGCCGCCGAGGCAGCGGGCAACTCGGTCGACGTGCGCATCACGGACGGTAGCGGCGTGCTCGTGCGCGAGTTCCAGCACCGCGATGTGCGCCCGGGCGTGAACCGCGCGATCTGGGACCTCCGCTGGACCGGCGCGGAGCCGATTCCGGGACAGGGCCCTCCGGGCGGCGGGTTCTTCTTCTTCGGCCCGACAGGCCCGCCCGCGGTGCCCGGCACCTACACGGCGACCGTCGACCTTGGCGACAGCGAATTGTCGAAGGACTTCCAGCTCCGTGGGGACCCGAACGTGGCGGCGTCGCAGGCCGTGTACGAGGAGCGCTTCACCGCAGCCATGCGTGCGCGCGACCTCGAGACGCAGCTCAATCAGATGGTGGGCACGATCAACGACCTGGATGCGCAGATTGACGGGCTGCTCGAGTCGATCGAGGGCAAGGATCTGGCCAACGAGGAAGAGGTGAGGACCGTCGCCGGAGACGCGCAGGGCCAGCTGACCGCCGTGTCGGCCGAGGTTCGCCGTCCGCCGGGATCAATGAGCTACCGCGACTGGCCACGTCTGATCGAGCAGCTTCGCAACATCTCGCGCGCGGTGTCGGGGCCGCAGGCGCGGCCGACGGTCGGGCAGATGGAAGTGTTCACCGAGATCGAGGCGGGTGCCGCTCAGCGGGCGCAGGAGCTTTCGGACATCGTGAACGGCGTGATCGCCGACCTCAACGAACTCCTGGAGGACGCGCCGAAGATCATTACGAACTGGCGGCGGGTGGTGAGCTGATCCACGGATCCGTGACCCGCTCGGCGAGGAGGCATCCCTTGCGACATCGATTCGGCAGCTCGTGGTTTCGTGCGCTCGCCGGCCTGGCGGCAGCCGGGTGCATGGCTTCGTGCGAGGAGGAAGACCCTGTCGTCCCGTCACCGCCGTTCGACGAGGTCTTCCAGTTGGAGGGGGTCATCGAACTGGGTGACGATCCGGTCGATTCCATCGCCGAGGTCGGGATCTTTCTGGAGAGGCGCGAGGGGGGCTTTCTGATGAGCGACCGACTCCGGCCCCGGGTCAGGACGTATTCCGAGAGCGGTGACCTCGAAGCAGCGTTCGGTCGCTTCGGCGATGGGCCATGGGAGTTTCGGAGAATTGTCGGCTTGGCCGAGACCGGCGCTGGAGGGATTGTCGTCAGTGGGGGCGATTCGCGGTTGACCTACCTCCACGCCGACTTCACCCAGGACTCCCTTTTTACGCTCGACGGCCACGTCTTCGGTCGCCTGATCGCTCTTGAAGACGACATCCTCTTCACAGGTTTCACGCCGGAGAACACCGCAGAGCCCGTAGGGGGACCACCCAGGCAGGTAGGCATCCTGCATCGTCTGGCTGACGGACAGGTCGTTTGGAGCAGCTGGACCACGCCGGCTCGTGACAAGCCCTATTGGAATGCCATGGGAGGCCTGGCGACTGCCGCTACGGGTGATTCGCTCTTCGTCATGGCCTCACTGCTCTATCCGGCGACAATTCTGAACGGAGCAGGGGATTCGGTCGGAGTCATCGGCCAACCGGCGCCTTCCTTTCGCAGAATCCCGGAGATCCCGCTCGGCTATTTTGCATTCCGAGCGGGCGAAGCCCCCGACGCAAATCGGATGCAAAGATTGCTGGAGAGTTACGATCTGGTTTCACGAATAGACGTAGTCGACGGTGACTACATGGTGTTCACCCTGGCCCGTCCCGATCCTGGCAAGCCACCGCCGTTCATCCGCGAGATCCACACTTCTGTGGAAGCCTACGACCGACACACCGGAGCCAAACTCTTCGAGGACGTGGCATTGCCGCAAGGGAGCAAGGTCATCGGTGGTGGCCGGTATCTCTACGTCCTGCTCAATCCCGACATCCCGCCCTGGCGGGTGGCGAAGTACCGGCTGGTGCCAACGGGCTAATTCGTCTCCGCAAGCGCCCGGAACCTGAACAGCGCGAGCCACTGATCGAAGGTCAGGCTGGAGGGCGGCCCTGACGGGTCGAACCTCAGGTCGCGACTCAACCGGTGGACTTGTGTTCGTGTGAACTCCGACCGCAAGCACCGTCTGATCGTTTGGTCGCCTCGGCCAAAGCAGGTCCTGATGAAACGCCGGTAGTCCGTCGCCAGCGATCGATCGACGAGCGGTCTCGTTCGGCGGGCGAGCCAGAGTACGACCGCTTCGACATTCGGAGGAGGATCGAAGTCGGTGCGTCGCAGCCGCCGCGCGATCTCGACCTGCCACCACGGTTTGAGCAGCAGCGAGGACAGTGATTCCCGGCAGTAGGGCCCTCCTGCAAACCGCTCCGCCGCTTCACGCTGCACCACAAGCCAGGCGTCCTCCGGTGGCAGGGGGGCCTGGACCAGCCGACGCATGATCGCGGCGGTTCGGTTGAACGGGATGTTCCCCACGACCTTGTAGTGGGCATCCGGCAGCCGAAACTGCAGGAAGTCGGCCTGGACGATCGTGATCCGGGTGTTGTCACGAAACCGGCTGCGCAGCCCTTGGCACAGCGCTCTGTCGAACTCTACAGCGACGACTTCGCGGCAACGACGTGCCAGCTCGCCAGTCAGAATGCCGCGTCCTGGTCCGATCTCGACGACCAGGTCTCTGCGTGTGACGGGGGCCTGGATGATCAGGCTAGTGGCAAGTGCCCTGCTCCGCAGGAAGTGCTGTGAGAGGTCGGCGCGCCTGGGTGTCCGATGCGCGGACACGGCGAACCACCACAAACGTAGGCATCACGATCTCCCTCAAGGTGCAATACGAGGCGGAAAGCTAGTCTAGGGGCCGGGCGCCCGACCCACAACGGGCACCCGCTCAACCACCCGGCAGCGCGATCGACGCAATCGCCGGGATATCGAATTCGTCCCGGTACACGCCCCAGATCCGCGAATCCGAGAAGCGAAGGGCGTCGAACCGTGCGGGAAGGCGCACCTCGCGAATCGCCCCGTCAGTCGCGATTTGCAGCCATGACGAAGCCCCCTTCAGTCCACCGGCGTCGAGATCGACCTGGTTCAACCACATCGTCCCACCTTCGCTGCAGCGGAAGTCGACATAGCGCGGCAGGTAACTGGCGAGTTCATGTGGCCGTCCGCTGACGGACCGCGCGATCTGATTCAGAATCCGGACGCTGTCCTCCGCGCTGAGTCTGCTCCACACATCTCCCGTCAACTCGGCCTGCCTGAACGCGAACACCGCTCCGGCGAACTGTCGGGGAGTGATCTCCGTGAAGGGCACGGGTGGAAGGTCGACGGCAGGCACCTCGGTCCCCGATCCATCGAAACCCCGGAGCCGATTCGTCACCCGGTCGTAAACCCGCACGACTGCGTCGCCACAGGAGGCCCAAAGCCGGTACCAGAACGGAAAACCTCCCTCGCTCGCGATGAAGTCGTCCGAGGGATCCTCCAGCGCTTCGGCAAGCGCCACGAGGGTTCGGGTCTCACCGGTATCCGGATCAAACGCGATGAGATCGGGCCGCATGAGCGAGAGCCGAAGACTCAATACACCGGACTGTATCGTCTCACTCGTGCGGGCGACAATGAACTCCCGGCCGAGTCTCGCCGTTCGCACCGTGCCGCCCAGCATGCTCATGCCACCTTGCACCGTGCCCGGAGGGAGAGAAGCCGACCGCAACGGGATCTCCGCCCACTCCGCGTCGGGTTGCGAGATCCGGATCATCGCGTGCCGCACAAGGTCCAGGGCCCAGACCTCCCCCTGCCACCCGCCGGCAACGAAGCCGACGGGCCGCGGGAAGTCGCGGGGTCCTCTGCCGGGGACTCCGTGGGTCCCGAGTGGTTCGCCACCCGGACCGAATCCAACGAAAAAGGGCTCCGCCGAGTTCAGGACCCAGACCGACCCGTCGCTCGTGACCTCCAGGTCGCGGACCACGGTGAGCGAGTCGGAGCGGCCCAGGATCTCGACGGCCGATTCGCTCAAATCGATCGGAGCGCCCAGGCTGACGTCGACTGACGCGCTCTCGCAGGCCGCGAGGCCCACAATGATGGACAGAATTGTGGCAACGCGCGGGGACGTCATCGGCGCAACGGATCTCACGTTTCCTCCATCGTCGTTGCTACCCCCCACGCCTCCCGCCGTTCCGAATGAGCTACCCGTCGATGCAGTCGTTCTCCGCGGCCGATTCCACAGTCGGCAACTCGCTCCCCGCCGCATCCGGCGCGGCCAGCAACGGTGAAATCGGCGAGACGAACTCCGTCAGCCACACACGTGTAACCAACTCCGCCTCCCCCGGCCCCGGGTCGCCGATCGTCACAGCAACCACGTCGACTGCGGCCGCCACAGGCTGTCCTTCTTCCCGGAAGGTTGCCCGGCGCCACCGCAGTCTCCCGTATTCAATCGACGAACAGCTGGGCTCGACACCCAGTTCGCCGCCGAGCGCGACCACGAGCGAGTCCCATCGCCTGCGTGCATAGTCCCCTGCAACCTCCTCGTGCACCCGGTCGATGTACACCAGCCTGGAGCCGCGGCTGGGCCCCCGATTCCGCCTCCGTGAAGCGAACGCGTAGTGAAACCGGCCCCTAGACAGCTCTTCCACGACGGTCGCGCTGTCCGGCACGACCATGACCTCGGGGCGCGCCTGCCGCAGCTCGCCAAAGGTCATGCCGAGGCGAACCTCTTCGACGGGAAACTGGGTGGAGAGAGGGAGCTCGATGGTCGGTGTGTCGGTGCAGCCGATTGCCGGTGTCGCCAGCAACAGGATGGACAGCAGGAGGCGGTGCGAAGTGCTCAACGGCGAACCCCTCCGGCCGCGCGATCGGTCGACGACCCGGGGCCCGACCGCCCCGCCACCGCCGCCGCGATCAGCCCCCCGTGTTCCCGCCCGTTCTCGATGAAGATCTTGTTGGCGTTGAACCCGGCCGCGATCACCCCCGCGATGTACACGCCCGGAACATTCGTTTCCATCGTCCCCGGGTCGTGCGCCGGAATCCCCGTCACGGGATCCGTCTCCACGCCCAGCCCGCGCAGCAGCGCACGGTCCGGCCGCCACCCGGTCATCGCCAGCACCCAGTCGCACGCCACCTCGGTCGCCGCGCCGCCCTCGTCGCGCACGATCGTCGCCGTGCCCGGCTCCAGCCGCGCCACCCGCGACCCCCAGTGCATCGGGATCTCGCCGCTCGCCACCCGGTTGTCGATGTCGGGCCGCACCCATGGCTTCACGCCCCGATCGAACACGTTCAGAAAGTGCACCATGCACACCCGCACCCCGTTCCGGTACAGCTCCAGCGCCGCCTCGACCGCCGAATTCCCGCCGCCCACCACCGTCACGTCCTGGTCGAAGAACGGGTACGGCTCCTTGTAGTAGTGGATGACCCGCCCGTCCTGATCGCCGCCCTCCAGATCCAGCCGGTTGGGCTCGCCGAAGCCGCCGGTGGCAATGACCACGGCCCGCGCAAGCAGCCGGCCCGTCCGCCCGTGGCGGCTACGCGTTCGGACGATGAAGCCCGGTTGCCGGGACACGCGCCCATCCCGGCGTACAACCTCCGTCACCTCCACATACTGCCGCACCCTCAACCCATGATGCGCCACCACATGCCGATAGTACGCCAGCGCCTCCCGCCGCGTCGGCTTGGGCTCCGGAATCGTGAACGGAACCCCGCCGATCTCCAGCCGCTCGGCCGTCGAGAAAAACGTCATGTAGTACGGATAGTGCGTCAGGGACTCGGTAATGCACCCGCGGTCGAGCACCACGTACGCCAACCCCGCTTCCTGCACCGCCACCGCCGCTGCCAGCCCGCACGGCCCGGCCCCGACGATGACGACGTCGAGCGGATCCGCCTCCCCCGTCACCTCAGCTCACCGGCCGTCCACCCCGCAGCACCACCTCGCCGGGCAGCGCGTCGGTGAACTCGCCGTCGTCGATCGTGAGCACGCCGTTGACCATCACGTAGTCCACGCCCTCGCTGTACAGGTCGGGCTCCAGCACGGTCGCGCGGTCCCGCAGCCGCCCCAGGTCGAAAATCACCACGTCGGCCTTGTACCCCTCGCGCAGCAGCCCGCGGTCCTCCAGCCCGATGATCCGCGCCGGCAACCCCGTCATCGAACGCACGGCGAAGGGCAGCGAAATCGCCTGCAGGTCCTTCACATAGTGCGCGATCTTGCGCGTGAACGCCCCGAAATGCCGCGGATGCGCACCCGGACGCGACGCGAACTCCGGCACGCCCGTGACCCCGCTCACGCCGGCGTCGGAGGCCGTCGCCGTGTATTCCTGCTTGTAGTAGTTGATGACGTCGACATCGTGAATGCCGTATCCCCGGGTCCAGGCCCCGCCGATCACATTCGGGTACCCGTTGAGTGCCATGTGGATCACGACTTCCTGGAAGGTCACGCCCATCTCGCCGGCCAGCTCGGTGAGCGTCTTCCCTACGAACGCGGCGTCGGGGTAGTCCACCACCACCACCCGGTCCTCGCCGCCGTTGTGATCCACGATCCAGGCGATGTCGCGCGCGATCCGCTCCCGCGTCTCGGGGTCGTTCCACCGCCGCGCCAGGTGCTCGGTCGCGTTGCTGAAGATCCCCGCGGTGTAGTACGCGGGGCTGTCGCGGCCGCCGCTGACGTCCACGCCGTCGGCCACCAGGCTCCAGCGCGGGATCATCGGGCGGGCGCCGCCCCCGAAGGTCTCGTACGGGTAGACGTCCAGGTACACCTCGAGCCCCTCGGCACGGGCCGCGTTCACCACCAGCGTGTCGTGGCCGGAACGCCCGAAGCTCGACCGCCCGCGCGCCTTGTGATGGCTCGCCACCACGCGGATCCCCGTCTCCCGCGCGATGTTGATCGTCTCCTGCAGGCCCTGCAGCCCGTCGACCGGCCAGTCGTCGACGTTGGACGGCAGCTGCCACAGCGGCATGGTGGCCTCGCTGCGCTGGTGCGCCACGTAGAACCCGTCGTAGGGCGCCACCTCGGAAGCCAGCGCGATCACCTCTTCGGGGTCGCTGAAACGGGCGGGCCTGTATTCGATCCCCGCGCCGAGCCCCCATGCTCCGGCTTCCATCCCCTGCCGCACCAGCTGCCGCATGCGCGCGACCTCGCCGGCCGTTGCGGGGCGTTCGTAGTCGTTCCCCATCACTGCACTACGCACGGTGCTGTGGCCCACCATCGGCACGAAGTTCATGGCATGACCCTGGTCCTGCAAAGCGGCGATCTCCGCGGTGAGCGGCCACGCCGTGTTGCGCCCGTCCGGCCCGCCGATCACGGTGGTGAGCCCCTGGCTGTTGAGGCTCTTGCCCCGGCGCGCCTCGAGGTACTCCGAGGTCATGGCGGCGTCGGAATGCGAGTGCAGGTCGATGAATCCGGGCGAGACGTACTTCCCGGTCGCGTCGATCACGCGGGCGGCCGTGGCGCCCGGCATGCGGCCGATGCGCACGATCTCGTCGCCGTCGATCGCGATGTCGGCGCGGAACCAGTCGTTGCCGGTGCCGTCGAGCACGCGCCCGCCGCGAATGATGATGTCGTAGTTCTGGGCCGCTGCGGGCGGGGGTGCCGCTGCGGTCGCGGTTGCCAGCGCGGCGGCCAGGGTCGGCAGCAGCAGGGCGCGCAACCAGCCGGCGCGAGCAGCCGGCAGGCCGTTCGGTCGCGTCGTCTTCATCCGTCGCCCCTTCTCCCGATGATGACCCGGCCCTTGCCGACGATGGCCCGGCCTGGCATCGCGTCGGGTACGTTCTCCCCGTCGCGCACCACGAACCGCCCGTTTACCAGAACGTGGGCCACCCCCACAGAGTAGGACAGATCGTCCTCGAAGGTCGCGGTGTCGATGATGTCATCCGCATCGAACACGGTGATGTCCGCGGTCGCGCCCACCTGCAGGCGTCCCATCCCCGTTGCCTGGTTGGTCATCCCTTCCAGGCGCTTCGCGGGCATGATGGTGATCTTCGCGAGCCCGTCCATCAGCGGCATGAGTCCTTCGTCACGCACGTAGCGCCCCAGGAAGCGGGAGAATGTGCCCGCGCTGCGGGGATGCGCGCCGGGCGCGTACGGCATGCCGTCGGACGCGACCATCACGAAGTCGCTCGACAGCGCTTCACGGATCCATTCCTCCCTCATCATGTGGATGATGACCGTGCCGCCGCTCGCCCTGTAGCTGTTGAAGGTCTCTTCCGTGAGGCGCTCGCCCGTGTCCTGCCACTGCAGGTCCCCGTAGCCGATCTGCAGCTTCTCCTGCCAGCCCGGGTCGAAGATCGCGGACTCGAGGCCGGTGGAGGCACCCGTGTAGGGGTAGACCTCGGTGGTGACGTCGAAGCCCCGGTTCTGTATGCCGCCGATGAGCTCCAGGACCGGCGCCACGTTCCAGAGACTGGAACTGTTCATGTGGACAATGTGAAGCGAAGCACCTGTGGCGGCTGCGTTGGCGATCACCTCCTGCATGGCGCTGATCGTCATGTCGCGCACGTGCGTGTAGATCGTCGTGCCCGCTTCCGACGCGAAGCGGAAGACCTCCAGGATCTCTTCGAGCGACGCGCCGGGGTAGTACTGGTGCGCCATGCCGACGCCCAGGGCGCCTTCGGCGAGCCCCTGGGCGAGGGCGTCCCGCAGCGCGGGGAAATCGTCGGGCAGCACCGGGTCGTACCTGGCCACCGAGGCGATGAACGACAGTTCCACCATCGCGCCTTCCGGCTCGCTGTCCGCGGCATTGAGGGCGCTTTGCGCGGCGTCCTGCCGACGGGGCATCGCCAGCGTCCTGACCGACATGTGCGAGACGGTCGCTCCGTAGTTCAGGATCGCTCCCTTGCTGCGCTCGGCGAGGTAGGCTGTAAGCCTGCCCACCCCGCTCTCCATTTCGAGCGCGGTGGTGACGCCGTCGCGCGCCTGGAACTCGTTCGCACGGTTGGTCTGCCCGTGCGCGTGCAGATCGATGAATCCGGGCGAGACCACCAGGCCGGCGACATCCACCACCACCTCGCCGTCGAGCGCCTCCTCCGAGACGGCCGCGATCACGGAGCCGTTGATGCCCACGTTCCGCACCGCGTCGAGCCCCGTCTCCGGGTCCATGACGCGCCCGCCCGTGAGCACGATGTCGTAGCGTTCCTGCGCGGCGGTCGGGGTGGACGCGGCGAGGGCGGTGGCGGCGGCGGCCACAACGGCCAACATGCAGCCTCTGATGTCTGCTGATGCGTTCAACGGGTCATTCCTCCATCGTCCTGATCACACTCAAGTCCCGACGGACCCAGCCTGGGCCTGGGCGGCCGCGCGACGGACTACCAAAGAGGTACGTCCGGGCCGATGGCGCCGCAACCGCGGGTTCCCCCTTGACATCATCAATCTGGCCAGTAATTTAATCTAGCCTGATAATCTGTCCATAACGGAAGGCCTGCCGTGACCGACTGGAAGCTCCAGGATGCCAAGAACCGCTTCAGCGCCGTCGTCCGCGAGGCCATGGCCGGATACCCCCAGCGGGTGACGCGGCACGGCAAGCCGGCGGTGGTCGTGCTGGCGACCGCCGACTACGAGCGCCTGCAGCGCCTGGAGGACGCGAACGCCCCCTCGCTCCAGGAGCTGCTGCTCGCCATCCCGCAGGACGGCGCCAGGTTGCGCCGGCTGACCGCAAGGCCGCGCCCGGTGGACCTGTAGAAGCCCGTGGCCGGTCCCCGGGCGGCCCGCACCGGCAGGCGCGCATGTACCTGATCGACACCGACGTCCTGTCGGCGCTCCGAAGACCCGACCGCAATCCGGAGATCGTCGGCTGGGTCTCGGCTCAGCGCGCCGCAGACCTCTACCTGAGCGTCGTGACGGTGGGCGAGATCGAGCGCGGCATCGCGAGGGCACGCACGCGCGATCCCGCATTCGCGGACCGGCTGGGCGCATGGCTCGACAGCCTCCTGCGGCTCTATTCCGAACGCATTCTGCCCGTCGACACGTCGGTCGCGCGACGCTGGGGCCACCTGACCGGAAAACACGGCCACGGCAGCGTCGATCTGTTCATCGCCGCGACCGCGCTGGAGCACGGGTTGACGGTCGTGACCCCCAACGTGCGACATTTCGAGCCCACGGGTGTGGCGGTGCTGGACCCGTCCGCACAACCTTGCATGCCATGAAGACGACCGACGCCGACATCCGCCGCGCGCTGAACAGGCTCCAGCGGGCCCTCGAGAAGGCCCGGCGGGAGATCCGCGGGCTGCGTGAAGCCCTCGAGGAGTCCGAAGCGGACGGCTTTCCGGGCGACGACTACGCCGAGATGGAAAACCACCTCGCCTCGGTCGTCGATCTCGTGAAACGCGAGCAGGCGCGGCAGCAGCTCAAGATCCTGCGTTCAGGCGGGATTGCGCCGGGCAGGTTGAAGGTTGGAGGAAGAGCGGCCATGCGGAGCGACGGGACGTGAAGCGACGCGACTTCCTGGCCGGTGGTGCGGTCGGGCTTGCGGGGCTGGCAGGCCTTGGCCGGCCTGCCGCGCCCTGGGTCGCGGCCACGCGCGGTCGCCAGACGCTGGTCGTCCGTCGCGGCACCCTCTATGACGGCACGGGAGGCCCGCCGCGCACCGGGGACATCGCCGTCGACGGCGACCGCATCTCCGCCGTCGGCGAGGTCGCGGCGATGGGCGCGGTCGAGATCGACGCCCGGGGCATGGCGGTCGCGCCCGGCTTCGTCGACATCCACTCCCACGCGGACCTGTCCCTCCTGGTCAATCCGCGTGCCGAGAGCCGGGTGCGGCAGGGCGTCACGCTGGAGGTGGTCGGACAGGACGGCAGCTCGATCGGGCCGTGGAGCGACGGCGTTTTCGAGTTGACGCGCGACCGCTACCTGCGCGACTTCGATGTGAAAATCGACTTCCGCGACGTCGGTGGCTTCTTGGACCGGATCGACCGGGAGCGGCCCGCGGTGAGCGTGGCGTCGATGATCGGCCACGGCAATATCCGCGGGCTCGTGGTCGGCGGCACGGACCGCCCGGCGACCGACTCCGAGATCGACCGCATGCGCGCCCTGGTGCGTGAGGGGCTGTCGGGCGGCGCCGTGGGGCTGTCGACCGGGCTGGAATACACGCCGGGCAGCTTCGCCGGCCGCGACGAGCTGGTGGCGCTCGCGGGCGAACTGCGCGGCACGATCTACCCGTACGCGTCACACATGCGCAACGAAGACGACCGCCTGCTGGGCGCGCTCGAAGAGGCGTTGCACGTGGGACGGGTGGCCGGGGTGGCGGTTCAGGTCTCGCACCTCAAGGCACAGGGAGAGCGCAATCACTGGAAGGCCGACGCGGCTCTCGCGGCGATCGAGTCCGCGCGCGCGACAGGCGTGGACGCGCACTTCGACCGTTATCCGTACGTTGCCTACGCGACGGGACTCTCGAACCTCTTTCCCGCCTCGGGGCGGGCCGGGGGCACGGCGCGGTTCATGGCGCGGCTCGCCGATCCGGAGACCGGCCCGACGCTCGAGCGCGCGTGCCGCGACAAGGTCGCCCTGCTGGGGTCGTGGGACGCGGTGCAGATCACCCGGATCAGCGGCCCCAACGCGGCAGCGCGTGGGCGGCGGCTCGGCGAACTGGCAGCCGAACTCGGCGAGGATCCCTACGACCTCACCGTGAGGCTGCTGCGTGACGCGGGCGGCAGCGTGGGCATGATCGGCTTCGGCATGTCCGAGGACAACACGGAGCGCATGTTGTCGCATCCGCTCGGCATGGTGTGCTCCGACGGCGGCGCCTACGCGCCCTACGGCCCGCTCTCGCGTTCCTCGCCGCACCCGCGCGGGTACGGCAGCTTTCCCCGGGTGCTCGGCCACTACGTGCGCGAGCGCCGAGCCATGAGCCTGGAGAGCGCCGTGCACAAGATGTCGGGCCTCCCTGCGCGAAAGCTCGGCCTCCGCGACCGCGGCGTGCTGAGGGAGGGCGCCGTCGCCGACATCGTCGTCTTCAACCCCGACACCGTACGCGACCGTGCGACCTTCGACGATCCGCACCAGTACCCCGATGGTGTCGCGCACGTCGTTGTCTCCGGGGTGCACACGATACGCGACGGCGAGCAGACCGGGGACCTCGGAGGCCGTGCGGTTCGTGGGCGGGGTCGAGCCGGTTAGCAGGTCCGTGGATCAGACCCGCGGCGCGCCCGTGGGCGGCGATTCCGGTGCGGCCGTGTCACAGCTGCTGCGGGAACTGGCGGCGATGTTTCGCGGTTGGGGCGCCGCCGACCGGCCCGGCGACCGGCTCGCCCCTCGCGGTGTCACGGGAGGCCTCACCGGACGCATCACCGGCGGCAGCACCGGACGCATCACCGGCGGCGGCACCGCGGCCGACCTGCGCGAGGACGAAGTCTTCAATCGCCTGGCGCTGCGGATTCATGCGGTCCAGCGAGCGTCGAACTCCGTGCTGCGCCGCTTCTGGGAAGGTTCGCCGGGCGGCGAGCCGTCCGTCTGGCACGAGATTCCGCCGGTTCCGGTGACGGCGTTCCGCGAGGTGCCGATCGTCTGCGGTGCGCCGGAGGTGGTATTGCGGACCAGCGGGACCACCGGAGGCCGCGGCCGGCGGGGGGAACACCACGTGCCCAGCCTGGAGGTCTACCGCGCCGCGGCGCGCGGCAACTACCGGCGGCACCTGTTGGGGGGCGTCGAGTCTGTCCGGATGGTGTCGCTGATCCCGGATCCCGGGGTCGTGGGCGACTCCTCGCTTGCCCGCATGGCGGGGTTCATTGCGGACGAACCCGAGGTTGCCGGCACCGTGTGGGCCTTCGACCCCGGGAGTGGTGTGGACGCGGACGCGGTGCGGCGCGCAGCGGACGGCACGGTCCCGGTCCTGCTCCTGACGACGGCGTTCGCGCTGGTGCACCTCCTGGAGGCGCTGGCCTCGCGGCGGCTGCCGCTGCCCCCCGGCTCGCGCATCATGGAAACGGGTGGCTTCAAGGGGCGCGTCGCGGAGGTGGACCGCTCCACGCTCTACGCCAGGGTCGAACGCGTGCTGGATGTCGTCCCCTCGAACGTCGTCAACGAATACGGAATGACCGAACTCCTGTCGCAGGCGTACGACGGCATGGCGGGACGGTGCCAGGGGGGGGCGCACGCCCCTGCGCATCCGGGCGGGCCGCGCACGGCCTCGTCGCACCGGCGGCCGCACCGATTCCCCCCCTGGGTGCGCACCCGGGCTCTCGACCCGGCAACTCTGTCGCCGCTGCCGCCCGGACGGCCCGGCCTCCTGTCCCACTTCGATCTGGCCAACGCGGGCTCCGTCTGCCACATCCTCACCGAGGACTTCGGCAGCACAACCGGCGACGGCGGCATCGAACTGGCTGGCCGGGCACCGGGGGCCAGCCTCCGGGGCTGCTCACTCGTGGCCGAGTCCTTTCTTCGCGCGCGGGGCACATGAGCGCCACGGCCGCATGAGCGCCGCCGCCACACTGGACGCGTGGCTGTGGCCCCCGAACCTTGCCGCCGAGTGTGCCACACAGATGGGTCGCGCCGGGGGGATCAGTGTGCGTTACCCCAAGTCAGACCATCACTTGGCACGTTTGCTGATATCGTCCCTGGCGACCTCTTCGAGGCGTCTCGCCGACATTCCCGCCCGCGATTTGGCGTCGATTCTGGGCGCGGCCGGGGAACGCGTGGCCGCCGGCCTCGACGAGCGCATCGTGATGGCAATCGCCGCCAACGCCGGTCTCACGGCACCCATGGCCGGCGTCGTGGCGCGCGGGATGGCCGAGTCGTGGACGACCGAATCCCTCATGCTCCTGTTGCACGCCGAGTTTCCGGACCCTGCGGTGCTCGACGGCTTCGTCGCCGCCGGCCCAACCGCCGACGCCCCAACCGCCGACAGCCCAACCGCGGTCACCGCGCGGGAAGTCACCGCCGCCGCGCCCGGGGTCACCCTTCACATCGGCGCCGGATCGGTGCCGGGGGTGACGGTCACGTCCATGATCCGGGCGCTGATGGTCAAGTCACCGGTACTGGCCAAGCCCGGCGCCGGCGACGTCGTCCTGACGAGGCTTTTCGCCCGGGAACTTCATCGCGCGGACGACCGCCTGCGCCACGCGGTGGCCATGCAGTACTGGCCCGGCGGCGACCCCGGCCACGATGGCTGGGAGCGGGAAGTCCTCACGCGGGCCGGCCAGGTCGTCGTCTACGGCGGCGACGACACCATCGAGTCCGTTCGCGCCCGGACCCCCGCCACGACCCGCCTGATCGAGCACCCCAACCGCCTGGGCGTCGCGATCGTCGATCCCCGCTCGGCTCCCGACGCCGATGGCCATGCGGCGCGTGCCGTAGCGCTCTTCGACCAGAAGGGGTGCGTCAGCACCCACCTCATCCTTCTCCTCGGCGCCCTAGACGACCCCCTCGCCCCGGAAAACCAGGAACACGCCGTCCAATGGTGCGGACGCCTCGCGGCCAGCCTGGAGGCGCTGTCGGGCACCCTTCCCCCGGCGACCGCTTCCCCTGGTGAGCTGTCCGCACGCCATCAGTTGCGCGGCCGCCTGGCCATCCGGCACGCGGGCTCCGCGGACATCCGGTCATGGTCCTGTCCGGCCGGAACCTGGACGGTGGTTCTGGGCCGCCCCGATTCGTTCGAGCCAGTGGGCGGCCGCACTGCGTGGGTCGTGCCCGTGCCCGACCTGTCCCGGTGCCTGGAGATCCTGAGGCCGCTGCGGCGAGTCCTCCAGTCGGTCGGAGTCGCCGGTCTGGGGGCGCGGCGCCGAGCGTTTGGCCAGGCGATCAGCGCTGTGGGCGCAACGAGGATCGTGCCGCTGGACCAGGTGCCGTTCCCCGATCCGGACTGGCTCCACGACGGAAGCCGTCCGCTCGGAGAACTCGTGCGCTGGACCGAACTGCGGTGACCGGCCGGCCGTGAGTCGTCCTGGCCGCCTCCGCGACCCGGTGGACTCTACCGGTTGAGGTCAGTCTTCCGGGTCGGGGTCTCTCCTCCACATGACCAGTTGGCGAATCCCCTTCGGATTCTCCTCCACCCTGACCGTCAAGGTGTCGCCCTCCCGGATGCCGCATCGGTCCCGCATCGACAGGGGAATCGTCATCCTGCCCCCCGTCCCCACAGTTATGTCGCCGTAGAAGATTGTACGGTAGATAGCCACTCGAACTCCTCACGTGTACTGGTAGCGCACACTTAAAATAACCAAAGTTCCGGTCGAAAGCCCATGGCGGTGCGGTCCCGTTCGCCTTCGTTCGCGATAACCGCATGCGATTTGAAGACTTCCGGCAATCCGGGCGTACCCACCGTGGGTATCCCGGAAACGGGTCGCTCGCCAGCGGGACCGGAGATCGGCCCAATGGGCCCTGGCAACACGGATTCCACTCCCACCTGAGGACGAACAACGTGGCGGAACACGCAGTCCGGCTTTCGGGCGTCACCAAGCGCTTCGGCGAACACACGGCGGTCGCTGATTTCGACCTCCAGATCCCCCGTGGCACGATTCTGGGCCTCCTGGGACCGAACGGATCGGGCAAGACGACCACGATCCGGATGATCATGGCGATCCTGCTTCCCGATCGGGGTACCGTCGAACTGCTTGGAGGGTTCCCGGACTTCTCGCGCAGGAGCCGCGTCGGATACCTCCCGGAGGAGCGGGGCGTGTACGAGAAGATGAAGGTGCTCGAGCAGCTCGTCTTCATGGGGGAACTCCGGGGCATGACGCGCCAGATCGTGCGTCGGCGGGCGATGGAATGGCTGGAACGGCTGGGGCTCGAGGAATGGGCGGGCAAGAAGGTGCAGCAGCTGTCCAAGGGGATGCAGCAGAAGGTGCAGTTCATTGGCACGGTTCTGCACGATCCGGACCTGCTGATTCTCGACGAACCGTTCAGCGGGCTGGATCCGATCAACCAGGACGTTCTGGAGTCGATCGTCAGGGAACAGCGCGAGAAGGGCACGACCATTCTCTTCTCCACGCACCTCATGGAGCAGGCCGAGCGCCTCTGCGAGCGAGTCTGCCTGATCTCCCGGTCGCGGAAGGTGCTCGACGGCAACCTGAAGGAGCTGAAGCGGCGGGAACGGACCGGCGCGGTCGCGGTCGAGTTCGAGGGCGACGACGGGTGGCTGACCCGTCTGGGAGTCACGAATCCGGAGCGGGTCGACGAGGCCTACCACATCGACCCGGGTTACGGAATCGAACCCGGGAGACTTTTGGCGACAGCGGTCGCCGAGCGCGTAGAGCTGCGGCGCTTCGAACTGCTGGAGCCCAGCCTCCACGAGATTTTCGTGGCGCACGCGGGACACCCGGAAACGGAACCGGCCCTCAGGGCGGTGGGAGGTGTTAAATGAGACAGGTGTGGGTGGTTCTGCGGCGCGAGTACATCGAGCGGGTGAGGACCAAGGGCTTCATCATCGCCACCATAGCCATGCCCGTTCTCATGATCGGCCTGCTCGGCCTGAGCGTGTTCCTCGGCCTCCAGGCGGAGCGGTCGGCGCGCGACCTCGCGCTGGTCGACCTGACCGGGCAGCTCGGCGAAGAGGTCGCCGCAGGGATGGAAGCCGTGGGATACGATGTCGAACTGGTCGACGGCGACATCGCCATGCAGGAGATGGACCGTCGCGTCCTGGAGGACGAGATCGAGGCCTACGTGATCCTCGACGACCTTACCCTGCAGGAAGGAGCCTTCGCCTACCGGGGGAAGGACTCCCCGGGCCGCGTGCGCGCCGCGCTGTTCGAAAACGTCGTGGTGGAGACCGTGCTGGAACGCAGGCTCTCGTTCGCAGGCAACACCGCCGGACTGCAGGAGTTGCTCAGGGGCGGCCGGATGTCGTTTGAGTCGCTGGGCGACGAGCAGTCCGAAATGGAACGCGTGTCGGGGATCGCGACGGGCTTCGGCGGGGCGTTCCTGCTCTACTTCACCATGCTGTTCTACGGGGCCTACGTGCTGCGTTCGGTACTGGACGAGAAACGCAACCGCGTCGTGGAGGTGGTGGTGTCGTCGATCAGTCCGTGGCGGCTCATGCTCGGCAAGATTCTCGGCGTGGGCTCGATGGGACTTACGCAGGTGGGGATCTGGGTGGGGTGCGCCGCGCTCATCGGATTGCTGGGGCTCCCCATGATCGCGGCAAACTGGCCTGCAGCGGATGTCGGGGAGCTGAGCCAGCTGCTTCCCGGCGTCGGTTCACTCGGTCTGCTGCTGGTGTTCTTTCTCCTCGGGTACTTCCTCTATTCGTCGCTCTTCGCCGCGGTGGGTGCTATGTGCAGCACGGAAGAGGAGGCCCAGCAGGCGCAGTTTCCCGTGATGATGCTCCTCATCATACCGTTCATCATGCAGATGACCTCGATCGAGGGGAGCAGCCTGCCGTGGATGGATTGGGCGGCGCTCTTCCCCTTCTTCTCTCCGATCATGATGTATCCGAGAGCGGTTGCGGGTGCGGTGCCCTGGTGGATGGTGGGCACGTCCCTGGTGCTCATGGTTGCGGCCCTGATCGGCACGGCGTGGGTCGCCGGCCGGATCTACCGGGTCGGCATCCTCATGCAGGGAAAGCGGCCCACGCTGCGGGAGCTGGTGCGCTGGATCAGGCAGGCCTGAGCCCGCCGCTCGGCCGTCGGTGGCCCGTGGGTTACCGGCGCACGAAGTTCTCGGCAAACAGGCGCACCAGCCGATTGGCCGTGGCGGTGTCCCTGATCCGGTCCACGATCGCCTGGAACGGCATGCCCGCGACTTCCGCTGCGTACCTGGGGTAGGCGGACAGCCGGGCCAGCAGGCCGGACGAGTCCAGCTCGGGGTGGAACTGGGTGCAGTAGACGGGTGCGTCCTCGAAGCGGTACGCCTGATTGACGACCACGCGCGAAGAGGCCAGCAGCGTCGTGCGCGGCGGCAAGTCCTCCACCAGGTCCTCATGCCCCATTTGCGCCGCGAACGATTGCGGGAGGTTGCGGAAGACCGGATCGCTGCGGGCCGCGGGCGCGAGAAAGACCTCGTGGGTCCCCACCTCGGCGCGGCTGCGGTCGTGGATGACCCGCCCACCCATCGCGGCGGCCATCGCCTGGAACCCCCAGCAGGAAGCGAACGCCGGGACCCCGGAGGCGTGCACCGCGCGCAGCGAGTCGAGGGCACCGGGGAACCAGGGACCACCGGTCGCGGCGGAGTAGGCGCCGCTGCCGCCCAGCAGCACGAGGTCGGTGCCGGCGAGATCCGCGGCGCGCAGCCGGCCACCCAACAGGTCGAAGACGGCAATCTTCGCCGGGAACGGTGCCAGGGCGCGCTCGAAGGACGACACCTCGTGCGCGATCATCGGGTCGCCCGGGTCGCGAACCTGGAGAAGGAGACAGCGAAGCGGCGAGGCCGGTTGCGACACGTGCGTGGAAGGCGTCAGGTGACGGACCGCAGCAGCGCCGCAAGGTTGTAGCGGTCCAGAGCCATGGCGGCCTGCCTGACCTCCTCGTGGCTCGGTTCGATGAAGATCACGGCGGTGCGGGTCGGCTCTTCGTGGTCGGCCTGGTCGGTCGGGATGTAAACGAGTCTGCCCCGGCAGAAGTCCGACGCCCGGCCTTCGTCCACGAACTCGAGATGCACATCCCAGAACCGCCCTTCATGGGTGAAGGTCGTGATGTGCATTGCCGTAGCGGCATCCGCATCCCGTTTGCCGCTCGGACCTGACCGTAGCGGTGCGTTGGGGGGCCGAGATGGTTCCATGCTGCTAGTGTAGCGCACGAGGCCGCCCCGGCGATAGTCGCTCCGGGCTCCGACAGGACCGCTCTCGCGATTCGTTGACATCGTCGTAGACGATTCCCTACCTTCCGTCGGCCTCTCAAGGCCCGCAGGCGAACCCCTTCAACCCTCAACTCCGACCCGGCGACGGGTCCGTGATGCCTACCGTTCGAATGAAAAGGTTGTGGCTGGGGACCGGTGTCGCAGTCGTGCCGGTCCTTTTTGCGGTCGCGCTGGTCGCCGGCCGACAGACTCCCGAGGGTGCCGCGACGACCGAGGTCGCCGATGGCGCGGAGCAGGCGCAGCCGATTCAGTTCCCGCACGACACGCACGCGGGCCAATTCCTGATCGATTGCCAGTACTGCCACTTCTCGGCGGAGCGTTCGGTCGACGCCGGGATCCCGCCCGTGGCGACGTGCGTGGGCTGTCACCAGGCGATTCCGGGGCGGAACGACCCCGCCGAGGTCGCCAAGGTCCTTGAGTACCACAACTCGGGGACGCCGATCCCGTGGAAGCGCATCTACAAGGTCGTGGACCATGTGAAGTTCCCGCACATGCGCCACGTCGCCGCCGGCGTCACATGCCAGACCTGTCACGGCGAGGTTCAGGAGATGGGAGTACTCGAGGAGATGGCCCCTCAAGCCGGCGATTTGCGCATGGGCTGGTGCGTTTCGTGCCACCTGGAGCGCGGAGCGTCCCGCGACTGCACGGTGTGTCACTACTGATGGGCGGCAACGGCGTCGGGCGACGCGACTTCCTCAAGGTCGTGGGGGCGGGCAGCGCGGGGGCGGCGGTCGCCGGTTGCGGCACCGACCGGGTCGAGCGGCTGATCCCGTATGTAACACCCCCGGAAGAGATTACGCCGGGGGTGGCGACCTGGTATGCGTCGACGTGCGGCGAGTGCGCGGGCGGTTGCGGGATCCGGGTTCGCACCCGCGAGGGCCGCGCCGTCATGATCGAGGGGAACCCCGACCATCCGGTCTCCCGCGGAGGGGTCTGCTCGCGCGGCGTTTCGGCGCTGCAGGCGCTCTACAACCCGGACCGTGTCGCGGCACCTTTGCGCGCCGGCCCGGGCGGGTTCGAGGAGATCACCTGGGACGAAGCGCACGATCTGCTGGTGGACCGCATGCGCGCCGGCGGCAGGTCGCTCTTTCTGACCGGACGGAAGGGGCCGACCGAGGCGGGGTTCCTCGACGGGTTCGTCGACGCGGTCGGCGGACAGCGGGTCATCCACGACGCGCTGGACGATTCCGCACTGCGCAGAGCCACGGATATCGCCTTCGGGGTCAATACGCTGCCGAGGTACGACATCGCCGCGGCCGATTTCCTCGTCTCGTTCGGGGCCGACTTTCTCGAGACGTGGCTGTCGCCCGTCGCCCAGGGCGCCGACTTCTCCGCCATGCACGGGGTGGATCACGGAACCAAGGCGAAGTTCGTGTTCGTGGGACCGCGCCTTTCCCTGACCGGACAGAATGCGGACGAGTGGATCCCGGCGCGGCCCGGCTCCGAGACGCAGATCGCGCTGGCCGTCGCGGGAGAACTCGTGCGGCGGGGCGCCGACGCCGGCCCATACAGCGAACTTGTGGCTGGGTACAGCCTCGAGGACGCCGCCGAAGCTGCGGGAGTCGAGGCCGACGCCCTTGCGGCGCTCGCGGACGGGTTTGAGGCGGGCACGGGCCTGGCGCTCGGCCCGGGGCCGGCGGGTCACCATGAGACCGCCACGGCGGCGAACCTCGCAGTGCTCATACTCAATGCGGCGGCTGGCAGCCTGGGCCGCACGATGCATATCGACGACGCGCCGGACACCGAAGCCTCGTCGTACGGGCTGGTGGCCTCGGCGATCCGCGACATGGCCGCCGGAGACTACGGCGTCGCCGTCGTGTCCGGGACGAACCCCGCGTACTCGCTGCCGCCCGCGTCGGGCTTCCGCGAGGCGTTTGCGAGGGTGCCCTTCAAGGTCGCTTTCGCAACCACGCTGGACGAGACTTCGGCGCTGGCCGATCTCGTACTGCCGGACGCGCACGCGCTCGAATCCTGGGGCGATGCAATCCCCTCGCCCGGCACGTATTCGGTACGGCAGCCGGCAATGCGCCCCGTTCCCCTGTACGACTCGCGCCCCATGAGCGACGTGCTCCTGGAAGCGGGACGGGGGCTGGGCCACGACTTCGGCGCCGCCACGTTCCGGGACTACCTGAGGGGCGCGCACGACGCCTGGCTGGCTCAGAACGGCGAGGCGGCCGGTCTGGTGGGCGACCCCGGCGCACTGTGGCGCGAGCTGCTCAGAACGGGATCGGTGTCATACACGGACCCCACCCCCGCGATTGCCGCCCTGCAGGCGCCGACGACGGCGGTCGACTTCCGACTGCCCGGCTTCGGCGGCGACGGGGACCTGACCCTGCTGGTCTATCCTTCCCCGCGCTTCGGCGACGGCACCCACGCCAACCGGCCGTGGCTGCTGGAGTTGCCCGATCCCGTGTCGAAGGTCATGTGGCACTCATGGGTCGAGATGAACCCGGCAACCGCCGAGCGACTGGGTCTCAGGTCGGGAGACGTGGTGAGCGTCGCCTCGGAGAACGGCGCCGTGGAGGTGCCGGTGTGGACCTATCCGGGGATACGCGAGGACTCAGTCGCCGTCGCGATGGGCGGTGGCCACACGGACTACGGCCAGTTCGCCAACGGAAACGGCGTGAACCCGATGGCGCTGCTTTCGGACGCCACCGATGCAGTTTCCGGCACCCTGGCGCTGGTTTCGGCCCGTGTCACGGTGACCGCGACCGGTGCTTGGCAGCGCCTGACGTCGACCGAGGGGTCTAGCGACCAGGACGACCGCAACGTCACGCCGGCGGTGGCGCTCTCCTCGCTCGGCCACGCGGCCGAGGCCGAGGACGCCCACGGCGCCGAAGACGCGCACGACCAGATCCGGGAACTGCAGGAGGGCGGCGGCTTCCGCCCGGTCACGACCGAAGGACTGGCGGAGGACTTCCCGCTACCGGGCTCCGACTTCGGCGAATACGATCACGACGGCCCGCGCTGGGCGATGGCGATCGACCTCGACAAGTGCACGGGCTGCGGAGCCTGCGTCACGGCCTGCCAGGCGGAGAACAACATCCCATGGGTCGGCCAGGTGCAGGCGACCATGGGCCGCGAGATGCACTGGATGCGGCTGGAGCGCTACTACGAAACGGTCGACGCGTCCCACTCGGGGCCGGTGGACATCCGTTTCCTGCCGATGCTCTGCCAGCACTGCAACAACGCCCCCTGCGAACCCGTCTGCCCCGTGTTCGCGGCCTACCACACGCCCGACGGACTGAACGCGCAGGCCTACAACCGCTGTGTGGGTACGCGCTATTGCGCCAACAACTGCCCCTACAAGGTCCGGGTCTTCAACTGGTACCGCTACACGCGGGAGAACATTCCCGAGCCCATGAACTGGCAGTTCAACCCGGACGTGACCGTGCGGGACAACGGCGTCATGGAGAAGTGCACCTTCTGCGTTCAGCGGATCCGGGAGGCGGGGAACCGGGCGGCGATCGAGGGGCGCGACGTGCGGGACGGCGAGGTCCGGCCGGCGTGTCAGAGCGTGTGCCCGAGCGATGTCATCGTCTTCGGCAACATTCGCGACCCGGAGTCGCGGGTGGCGTCCGCCGCGGGTGACGAGCGGGCCTACCGGGTTCTGGACGCGTTCATCAACACGCAACCGGCGGTCCACTATCTCAAGCAGGTCACCCACCACGAAGTGGACGAGGGCGGACACTAGCCGATGACGACCGCCGAGCTGACCCGGAGGGGCGCGCTCCCCAACCCGGATGTGGGGAAGTACGAGGACGTCAACCGCGATGTCCTGAAGGTCCTGTCAAGGCCCGGGAAGGGATGGTGGATCCTCTTTTCGATGGCCGCCGCGGGGGTGGGGCTCTTCCTGGTGTCGTGGTTCTACCAGATCTGGCGCGGGATCGGCGTATCGGGACTGAACGCGCCGGTGGGGTGGGGCGTCTACATCACCACCTTCGTGTTCTGGGTCGGTATCGCGCACTCCGGCACGCTGATTTCTGCGATCCTCTTCCTGTTCCGCGCGCCGTGGCGCCAGGCGATCTACCGCGCGTCCGAGGCGATGACCGTCTTCGCGGTCATGACGGCCGGGCTGTTCCCCCTGATCCACGTCGGCCGCGTGTGGCACGCCTACTGGCTGGTCCCCTATCCCAACGCGCGCTTCCTGTGGCCGAACTTCAGGTCACCGCTCGTTTGGGATGTCTTCGCGATCACGACCTACTTCACCGTATCCGCGGTCTTCTTCTACCTGGGGACCATCCCGGATCTCGCCGCGGCACGCGACCATGCACGAGGCCTGAGGAAGAAGTTCTACCAGGTCATTTCGCTGGGATGGCGCGGGACGGACCGCGAGTGGCACCACTTCTCGAAGGCGTACATCTACCTGGCCGCCCTTGCCACGCCCCTGGTGCTCTCGGTGCACTCGGTGGTGTCATGGGACTTCGCAATGGCGATCGTGCCGGGATGGCACACCACGATCTTCGCGCCGTACTTCGTCGCGGGCGCGATCTTCTCGGGTGTCGCGCTGGTGATCACGCTCGCCGTGCCGATGCGGAAGTTCTTCGGCCTGGAGGACTACCTTACGGTCAAGCACTTCGAGGCGATGGCGAAGCTGTGTATGCTCACCAGCGCGATCGTGCTGTACGCGTACCTGACCGAGTACTTCCTGGCGTGGTATTCGGGTGAGCCGCCCGAACGCGGCTCGTTCTGGAACCGGGTCTTCGGCCACTACTGGTGGGCCAACTGGATCATGCTGACCTGCAACGGCTTCGTTCCGCTCATGCTGTGGGTGAAGCGGGTGCGAAGGTCGATCGCGGCGCTGTTCGTGATCTCGATCTTCATCAACATCGGGATGTGGTTCGAGCGGTTCGTGATCATCGTGACCTCGCTGTCGCACGAATACGAGCCCTGGGCGTGGGGGCTGTACCGTCCGTCCAAGGTCGAGATGGGGATCCTGATCGGCTCGTTCGCATGGTTCGGCTTCTGGTTCCTGCTCTTTACGCGCCTGTTGCCGCCGGTGGCGATCGCCGAGATGAAGGAAGTGATCCCGCCGCCACGGCGAAAACGGGCCGGGGAGGGCGCGACATGATCGGGGCAAAGCTCCGCCGCGGCCACCAGGGCGTCTTCGCGCTCTTTGAGCACCTCGATGCCACGGTCGAGGCCTGCAAGGCGCTGCGCGCGGCCGGACACAAGGGCTTTCGCGCCTACGCGCCCCTCCCGGAACACGAGTTGCTGGAGGAAGGCCTGGCCCTGAAGCACAGCCCGGTGAGGGTGTTCACCCTGGCCGGCGGCCTGACGGGCGCGGCCACGGGCTTCGCGTTCACCTCCTGGACATCCATGGACTGGCCGCTGGTGACCGGCGGCAAGCCCATTCTCTCGATCCCCGCGTACGTGATCATCGCCTTCGAGTGCGCGATCCTGTTCGGTGCTCTCTCGACGGTTATCGGCCTCTTCATCAACGCCGGGTTGCCCAACCTGCGGCCGATGGTGGCGTATCACCCGGAGTGCTCCAACGGCTCGTTCGGGGTCTACGTGACGGCGCCACCGGCCAGAATCGCCGAGGTGCGGGACATTCTGACCGGTTTCGAACCCGATGAGCTGCGGGAAGACCCGGAGGGCTTCGATGTCTGACTCCTCCCGGCGCTCGCGTGGAATCGCCCATCGGCTCCTCGGCCTTTCCCTGGCCATGCTGGCCGCAGGCGCGTGCGTTCCGCTCGACGACTTCATGGGGAACGTGTTCGAGCGCAGCATGCGCGACCAGCGGTCGTTCGATCCGTACGAGAACACGCTGCTGCCGGCGGAAGGGACCGTTCCCATGTCGGCGGGGAACTACCCCGCGGGTCACTTCGACACGAATGTCGGGCAGCCCGAGGGGAGCGCGGACGTGCCGCCGCCCTTCACACAACTCGACCTGACCAACCGTCCCGAGGTGGTGGACAGCCTGACCAATCCGGTCGCGCCCACCGCCGAGTCGCTTGCCCGCGGCGAGCAGCTCTACGACCGCGTGTGCGTGGTCTGCCACGGACCCGACGGTTCCGGCACGACGGGCTACATCTTCGAGGTCCACCCGGCCATGGTCGCATACCCCCTGGCCGGCGAGGTGGCGATGGCGAAGAGCGACGGATACATCTACGGGATCATCCGGGTGGGCCGCGGCCTGATGCCGGCCTACGGCCATCAGATCAGCCACTACGACCGGTGGCACATCGTCAACTACGTTCGCCAGATGCAGGGGCTGAACTGATCCATGGCCCACCATTCGATCCCCGCCGAACTCCCCGTTCGCTACCTGGACCGCAGCGTCGCGACGACCAGGATCGTGCGGCTGATCGTGTTCGTCGGCGTCGTGTCGTTCTTCGTGACCCTGTCGCGCGACTCGGCGCTGGCGTGGCAGTCGTACGTCGTCAACTGGAACTACTTCGCGTCCATCGCCATGGGCGGGGTGATCGTCGCGGCGGTGACCTGGATCGTGAAGGCGAAGTGGAACTGGTCCGTCCGCCGGATCCACCATTCGTTTGCGGCGTACCTGCCCATCGCCTTCGTCCTTTTCATCCCGATGCTGCTCAACCTGCGGGAGGACTACTTCCCGTGGATCGAGATGATGGCCGACGATCCGATCGTCCAGAAGAAGGCGGCGTATCTCAACGTCCCCTTCCTGGTGAGCAGGAACCTGGTCGGCGTGCTGGCGCTGTTCACGATGGCGTGCGGGTTCGTGTACCTCGCGCTCCGGCCCGATATCGGCCGCGTCGGCGCGGCGCGGACACAGGCGGGGGACGATTCGCGCGCGCGGTCCCGGTGGCAGGCGCGCCTCACGCGGGGCTGGAGGGGGCTGCAGGCCGAGGAAGCGCGCAGCTATCAGGTCATGACGACCATGGCTCCGGTGCTGGTGATCGTCTACGTGACCGTGATGACGTTGGTGGCGTTCGATTGGGCGATGTCGCTCGAGCCGCACTGGTTCTCGACGCTCTTCGGCGGCTGGTTCTTCATGGGCGCGCTCTGGGGCGGATTCGCGGCGACCGCTGTTGCGGCCGTGTTGCTCCGGCGGCGCGACCCGGTGTTCGGAGAGCATGTGGGAACGTCCGCGCTGTGGGATCTGGGCAAGCTGACGTTCGCCTTTGCGGTCTTCTGGACCTACCTGTTCTTCTCGCAGTACATCGTGATCTGGTACGGAAAGCTCCAGTGGGAACAGGCCTGGATCAACACCCGGGCGGGAGCACCGTGGGGCGGCCTCTCGGCCACGGTCATCGTTCTGTGCTTCGTGGTGCCGTTCGCGGGCCTGCTGGGCGCGCGCCCGAAGAAGACCCCGGCCATCCTGCAGACCTTTGCCACGGTGGTGCTGGCGGGCCTGTGGCTGTGGCACTACATGCTCATCTTCCCCTCGCTGCACCACGAGGGTGACCCCGTGTTCTCGGTGGCGACCCCGCTGATCGGCCTGATGTTCCTGGGCCTGTTCCTGATGGCGGTGCGCTGGTTCCTGGCGACCTTCCCGGCGGTGCAGATGTGGCAGCCGGAAGTGGATCCGGAGCCGATGGAGGCCGAAGGCTAGCGCGTCACCGCGGGGAGGATCCGTTCCTGCATGGCCATCCACGAGGAATGCTCGGGGCGCTCGTGCAGGGTCCACCCGTTGAACACCGAGATCAGGTCGTGTTCGGGGACCACGTGCAGGAACTGTCCCCCGTACCCGTTGGCTGCGAAGATGCGCGTCTCGCCGTCCTCGTGGACGGGCACCCACCACTGGTAGCCGTATCCGCTGTCGGGCCGGTCGTTGGCCGGGTTGACGTCGGGCACGACGGGTGACGTGGATGCCGCGACCCAGTCGGCCGAAACGACCTGGCGGCCGTTCCACTCGCCGCCGCGCAACATCAGATAGCCGATGCGCGCCAGGTCGTGTGTGGTGAGGTACAGGCCGCCCTCGGAGTCCGCCTCGCCGGCCGGCGTCGTCTTCCAGTAGTACTCGTCAATGCCGATTGGGCCGAAGAGATGTTCTTCCGCCCACGCGTCAATCCGCTGGCCGGTCGCCTCGTGCACGATCCTGCCCAGCATGACGCTCACGCCGTCGTTGTAGTCGAAGCGAGTCCCCGGTTCGACCGTGACGGGACGTTCCACCACGTAGTCGATCCAGGCGTCGCTCAGCTCCATGACGGTGGTGGGGTGCGTCCCGCCGTAGCCCTGGCCGGGGGTCGCCCACGAGATGCCGCTGCGCATGGTGAGGAAGTCCTCGAGCGACGCGCCGGCGCGCCCGGGTTCCGACGGGTCGACCCTGTAGGCGGTAAAGTACGGCCACGCCTCTGCCGCCACCGGGGGAATGTGTCCGGCGTCGACTGCGATCCCGAACGCGACCGACATCACGCTCTTGGTGACCGACTGGAGACTGTGAAGGCGCGTGTCCCGGTAGAACGGGTGCCACGCGGGATGGTCGTAGTTGTACTGGTGTTCGACGGTGTCGTCCTGCGCCGCGAGCAGTTGCACGTAGGCGTCGTGGTGGTCCCAGTGACGGTCGGCGACGACGCGGCCGTTGCGTATGAGCAGGAAGTGGTCGATGAGGCCGTAACGTCCGGCGTCGATATCGGCCAGGAGTGCGTCGATCGCCGCCGGGTCGATGCCTTCGGCGGCGGGAGTGGAGACCGGCCACTCGTCGGCGGGCCACTGGGGCTGGGTCGAAGCGGTGGGCGGCGAGGGGTCGCCGGAGCCGCAGGCGGCGATTCCGAAGCCGGCTGCGACAGCGCACGCCACCAGCAGGCTGATGCGGATTCCGCTATTGACGGTCATGACTTTGAATGTCCTTTCCGTGTGATCCGGTCGACCCGGTTGCGGGCCTGGTAGCCGATCGAGGCGATGAGCCGTGCCTCGTGCGCATCCAGGGTCGTCCGGCCGAAGGTAGTGCGCAGGGTGCGCATGACGCTTTCGGCCTTGCGCGCCTTGAAGAAGTCGATGCGCTCCAGGCCGGCTTCGAGCGCCGCGTACATTTGCTCCAGCTCCGCGGTGGTGGCGGGCCCCAGCGAGCGCTTGCCCACCGGCAGGGATCCGGCGTCTCCGGCCCCGGCCAGGAACAGTTCGTAGGCGACCAGCAGCACCGCCTGCCCCAGGTTGAGCGAGGAATGCTCCGGCGTGGTCGGGATGACCATCACTTCGTGGCAGCGGTCGAGGGCCTCATTCGACAGCCCGCGGTCCTCGCGCCCGAAGACGATCGCGACTGCTCCCTCGGTTGCGCGCCGGATGATGCGCGGCGCCAGTTCCCGCGGGCGCCGGTAGTTGCGCTGGGCCGTGCGTGCGCGGGCGGAGGTGCCGACCACGTACGTGGCGCCGGCCAGCGCTTCGTCCAGCGAGTCCGCCCGGGTCACGGCTTCGACGATGTGGTCGGTGCGGTGCGCGATCCCGGTGATCCGCCAGGCGTCGAAGTCACGCGGGTTCACGACGGTGAGCCGCGCGAGCCCCATGTTTGCCATGGCGCGAACGGCCGCCGCGATGTTGACCAGGTCCTGGGGTTCATGAAGAACGACGGTCAGCTTCACTCGGTCACCGCCCGGGGCTGGGTGATGCCGCGTGACACCAGGAGCGCGAGCAGGATGAGCAGGGTGCCGGCCAGGTAGGGGAACGCGAGCCTGGCGTCGAAGAGTGCGCCGGCCATGGTCGGGCCGAGCACCCGTGCGAGCGACCCGACGCTCTGGCCGACGCCCAGCACGCCGCCCTGACGCTCCGGGCTCGCCGCCCGCGACAGGAGTCCCAGCACCGTCGGGACGGCCCCGCCATACCCGATTCCGAGCAGAACCAGCCCGGCCAGGAGCAACCCCAGGTCCGCCGACAGACCGATCAGGAGAAGCCCGGCCGCAAAGGGAAGGGCGCTGTAGCGGAGAAGCCCGCGCTCTCCGGTCCGCGGGACCACCCGGCGCACGATAGCGCCCTGGTAGATGGCCGAGACCAGTCCAAGCAGGGCGAACAGGTACCCGGCCTCACGCTCTCCAAAAGCGAAGCGCTCGGATGCCAGCAGGGACAGTGTGGGCTGCAGGGTGGAGAAGGCCATCGTGATGCACAGGTACGCCACGAGGATGATCCGGATCTGCCTGGATCCCCGCACCTCGGCCGCGGCCGCGCGGAGGTTGAACCGCGAGGTTGCGCGGTTCCCGGGCCGTCTCGATTCCGGCAGCCAGAGCGTGGCCGCAAGCGCGTTGGCGAAACAGAGCGCGGCCGCCACGTACCCGGGGGCAGTGGGGGCGCCCGGCGAAACTCCGGCCAGGAAGCCCCCCAGCGCCGGGCCGATCACGAATCCCAACCCGAAGGCGGCGCCGATCAGCCCCATGTTGCCTGCCCGCCGGGCGGGCGGCGTGACGTCGGCGATGTACGCCTGGGCCACGGGGATGGTGGAACCGCCGATGCCCCCGACGATCCGCGACAGGAAGAGGAGCGTCAGCGAGTCCGCGCGGGCGAAGATGATGTAGGCAAGCGCGCTTCCCAGGAGACCCAGAATGAGGACGGGCCGCCGTCCGAAGCGGTCGGAGATCCGTCCCCACAGGGGGGCCATGAACAGCTGGACCGCCGAGTAGACCGTGACCAGGAGGCCCACCTGCAACCCACCGGCGCCCAGATCGCTGGCGTAGAAGGGAAGAAGGGGAAGGACGATCCCGAAGCCGACCAGGTCGACCAGAACGGCCAGGAAGAGCAGGCCGAGGCGCCCACGGGGATCCGCCACGAACTGCTAGGTGTCCCGGTCGTCGAAATCCCGGGAGTCGTCCTTGCCGGCCTGGAGTGCTCCCTTGAAGTTGCGAATGCCCGAACCGAGGCCGCGCGCGATCTGCGGAAGGCGCTTGGCGCCAAAGATCAGGACGACGATACCCAGCACGAACAGGATCTCGCCGATACCTATTTGGGGCACGACCCCTCCTTCCACGATTGCCTGAGCGTCGCGCTCAACCTAACCACGCAACAGGTCCTTAGCGATGGTCTGCAGCTGCATGTTGTCGGTGCCCTCGTAGATCGTGCCGATTTTCGAGTCCCGGTAGAGCTTCTCCACGGGATACTCCCGGGTGAATCCGTAGCCGCCGTGAAGATCGATACAGCGGGAAGATACAGCCTGCGCCGTTCTGGACGCGAACATCTTGGCCATCGCGGCCTCGCGGAGGAACCGGGCGCCCTGGTCCTTCAGGCGCGCGGCGTTGTAGACCATCAGGCGGGATGCCTCGATGTCGGTGGCCATTTCCGCCAGCTGGAACTGTACGCCCTGGAAGTCGGCGACGGGCCGGCCGAACTGCTCCCGCTCCTGCACGTACTTGAGCGTATGATCGAAGGCGCCCTGCGCCAGGCCCACCATCTGCGCCCCGATTCCGATTCGACCCTCGTTGAGCGTCTCGATGGCGACCTTGTATCCGCGGCCGGGTTCTCCAAGGACGTTCTCTGCCGGGACGCGCACGTCGTCGAGCACGAGTTCCGTGGTGGACGACGCGCGAATCCCGAGCTTGTCCTCCTTCTTTCCCACCGAGAACCCGGGCATGTCGCGCTCGACCAGAAATGCGGTGATGCCCTTGTAGCCGAGCTCGGGCTGAACGCTGCCGAAGATGATGAACAGGCCGGCCTCGGCACCGTTCGTGATCCACATCTTGCGTCCGTTGAGCACCCAGTCGTCGCCGTCGCGGACTGCCCGCAACGCCAGCGCGAACGCGTCCGAACCACTCCCCGACTCCGACAGGGCGTAGGCGCCCACGGTTCCCGTGGCAAGTCTCGGGAGGTGACGGTTCAACTGCTCCTCGGAGCCCCATTTCAGGAGGGCGTTGTTCACGAGCGTGTTCTGCACGTCGACGAGGACTCCCACCGATGGATCGACCCGCGAGAGCTCTTCCACCACCGTGGTCGCCGTAAAGAAGGAGCTTCCGATGCCGCCGTAGTGTTCGGGGATCTCGATCGCCATGAAGCCGAGTTCGAACAGCATGGCGATGAGTTCGGAGTCCATCTGTTGCCCGGCGTCCATCCGCGGCACGCGCGGCGCAAGCTCCGATTCCGCGAAGTCGCGCACCGCCTCGCGGAACATGCCCTCCTCTTCGCCGAGGATCGTCAGCGCCGGCGGACGGGCCAGTGTCGTCATGACTCCTCCTGGGGCGGGCGAACCCCCGATGGAACGCCCACGCTCAACGTGTTTCCGGGGGTTGATAATCTAACCTACGCTCCGGACTTCCGCATTGGATTCGGTGCGTCGGCTTGACGCCTTCGCCTCGCGCGGCTTTTTTTCTGTCGCTTTGGACCGGCGCTACCCGAACCGACGAGTGAGACCAGGATGTCCGCGATTCCCGAAGGCCTCAGGTACACGACCGAACACGAGTATCTGAGAGAGTCCGACGAGCCCGACGTGTACTACGTCGGCATCACCGACTACGCGCAGGGCGAACTCGGAGACGTGGTGTACGTGGAACTGCCCGAGCCCGGTGATTTCTTCGCGCCCATGGAGACCTTCGGCACCATCGAGGCCGTGAAGGCCGTGAGCGATCTGTACTGCCCGCTCGGGGGTGAGGTGGTCGACATCAATGACGCGCTCGACGACGATCCCGAACTCGTGAACAGTGATCCATATGGGGAGGGGTGGATGATCCGGCTGCGTCTCGACGATCCCGCCGAGGTGGAGACCCTGATGGACGCCGCGAGCTATGGAGCGCACATCGACGAGTAGCTTCGCGATCCGGCCGGAATAGCCTCCTATGCCACAGTCCGTTCGACACAGACCCGATTTCCCCGCCCGCCACATCGGCCCGAATGCCGCCGATGTCCGGGTAATGCTGGACGTTGTCGGGTGCGAGAGCCTCGATCAGCTCATGGAGGAGACGGTTCCTGACGCGATCCGCCTCCGCGAACCGCTGCGGATCCCCGACGCTGTGCCCGAAGCGGAACTGCTGGCGCGTCTCAGGGACATCGCCGCGAGCAACGAGGTCTGGCGAAGCTACCTGGGAACGGGTTATTCCGGCACCATCACGCCGGGGGTCATACAGCGCAACATCCTGGAGAATCCCGGCTGGTACACGCAGTACACTCCGTATCAGGCCGAGATCGCCCAGGGTCGGCTCGAGGCCCTGCTCAACTTCCAGACGGCGATCATCGACCTGACGGGCATGGAGATCGCCAACGCCTCGCTGCTCGACGAGGCGACCGCCGCCGCCGAGGCGATGTTCATGCTCTACGGACAGGGCAGAAAGCGCCGCCGGACCGTTTTTCTGGTGGCGGAAGACTGTCACCCCCAGACGATCGGGGTCGTCAAGACCCGCGCGGAGCCACTCGGGATCCAGGTTCGCGTGGGCGACTTCCGCGAGTTCGCCTTTGACGGGTCGGTTTTCGGCGCGCTGGTGCAGTATCCTGCCACCGACGGGGGCGTGCACGACTATGCCGGTCTGTGCAGCGCGGCCCGGGAAGCGGGGGCGAACGTCGTCGTGGCGGCGGATCTCCTGTCTCTCGCACTGCTTACCCCGCCAGCCGAGTTCGGGGCCGATGTCGCCGTGGGAAGCAGCCAACGCTTCGGCGTGCCGATGGGTTACGGCGGCCCCCACGCGGCGTTCATCGCCTCTCGCGAGAAGTTCAAGCGGAAGCTTCCCGGCCGCATCATCGGACTGACCGTCGACGCGCACGGGGGGCCCGCGCTCAGGATGGCGCTGCAGACGCGCGAACAGCACATAAGGCGCGAGAAGGCGACATCCAACATCTGCACCGCGCAGGTGCTGCTCGCGGTCATGGCCGGGATGTACGCCGTGTATCACGGGCCCGACGGAATCCACGGAATTGCGGCACGGGTGCGCAAACAGACCGCGACGCTGGCGCGGGGACTGGCCGCCGCGGGCCACGAGATCGTGCACGCTCACTACTTCGACACCCTGCGCATTCGGCCATCGGGCGGATCCGAAGCGGTGCTGGCCGCCGCGCGCGACGCCCGGATCAATCTCCGGGAGTTCGGCGACGGGACCGTCGGGGTCGCGCTCGACGAGACCGTCACACCCGCCGATCTGGACGACCTCCTGGCCGTCTTCGGGGCTGGCGGATCGTCGGTCGAACTGGCAGCCTCCTTCGATCCTGACCCCTACCCGGCGGCGTTCCTGCGCTGCAGCCCCTACCTGACGCACCCGGTGTTCAATTCGTACCACTCCGAGACGGAGATGCTGAGGTACATCCACCGGCTGGAATCGCGGGATCTGTCTCTGAACACGAGCATGATTCCGCTCGGCTCGTGTACGATGAAGCTGAACGCCACGACCCAGATGATGCCGGTGACGTGGCCCGAATTCGGGGCGCTGCACCCCTTTGCGCCGCGCGACCAGGCGCGGGGCTACGACCGCATCGTCAACGACCTGCAGGACTGGCTGGCGGAGATCAGCGGCCTGCCTGCGGTGTCGCTGCAACCGAACTCGGGCGCTCAGGGAGAGTACACCGGCCTGTTGGCGATCCGCGCCCGCCATCAGGACCTGGGGCAGCGCCATCGCGACATCTGCCTGATCCCCTCGTCGGCCCACGGAACCAACCCGGCCAGCGCGGTGCTGGCGGGCATGAAGGTCGTCGTGGTTCGCTGCGACGAGCGCGGCAACGTCGATGTCGAGGACCTCGCCGCGAAGGCCGCCCGGCACGCGGACCACCTGGCGGCGGTGATGGTCACCTACCCGTCGACGCATGGCGTCTTCGAGGAGGAGATCCGGACCGTCTGCGACATCGTCCACAGGCATGGCGGCTACGTCTACCTGGATGGCGCCAACCTGAATGCGCAGGTTGGACTCTGCCGTCCGGGGGACTACGGTGCGGATGTGATTCACATCAACCTCCACAAGACTTTCGCGATCCCGCACGGCGGCGGCGGTCCGGGAATGGGTCCGATCTGCGCGAGCGCGGAACTGGCGCCCTACATGCCGGGCCACCCGCTCGTATCCGTGGGAGGCGACAGCGCGATCGGACCCGTCGCGGCGGCCCCGTGGGGCAGCGCCAGCATCCTGCTCATCTCATGGGCCTACATCGCGCTGCTCGGCCGCGACGGCGTCACGGAGGCGACCCGCACCGCGATCCTCAACGCGAACTACATGGCCATGCGCCTGGAGGACCACTTCGACATCCTGTACTGGTGGGGAAGCGGGAGCGGTCGCGTGGCCCACGAGTTCATCGTGGATCTCCGTCCCCTGAAGAAGGCCACCGGGATTACCGAGGAGGACGTGGCCAAGCGCCTCATGGACTACGGTTTCCACGCGCCCACGATGGCGTTCCCGGTTCCCGGCACGATCATGATCGAGCCCACCGAGAGCGAATCCCGGGCGGAACTGGACCGCTTCTGCCGCGCCCTGATCTCGATTCGAGCCGAGATCGAGCAGGTGGAGCTGGGACTGCAGGACCGCCTCGACAACGCATTGAAGAACGCACCCCACACGGCAAGGGCGGTCACCGCCGACGAATGGGACCACGGCTACACCCGGATGCAGGCGGCGTTTCCGGTCCCGTGGCTGGCGGAACACAAGTTCTGGCCGCATGTCGGACGGGTGAACAACGCGTGGGGGGACCGCAACCTCGTCTGTTCCTGTCCTCCTGTAGAGCAGTATGAGACCCAATAAGGAGATGTGATACAGTGCCGAAACTGACATTTCACGGCCAGTCCACGTTCAGCATCGAGACCGACGACGGGACGCGGCTGGTGATCGATCCCTTCTTCGATGACAACCCCGTCTCGGACATCAAGCGCGCCGAGGTCGGGGCGGTGGACTACATCCTCTGCACGCACGGCCATTTCGACCACTTCGCCGACGCTCTGCCGCTGGCGAAGGAGACCGGCGCCACCCTGGTGTCCACCTTCGAGATCGTGTCCTTCGCCGAGACCCAGGGAGTCGCGAACGGGCACCCGTTGCACATCGGGGGCGGTTATGACTTCCCCTTCGGCCGCGCGAAGATGACCGCCGCGCTGCACGGCGGTCAGGTTCACGGCGACACGACCGGGCAGTTCACCACCGTGCCAGGAGGTTTCCTGCTGCACATCGACGGCACGCGGATCTACCACGCCGGGGACACCGCGCTGCTCCTGGACATGCAGCTGCTTCGCGGCAAGGTGGACATCGCCATACTGCCCATCGGCGACAATTTCACCATGGGCCCGGAGGACGCCGCCGAAGCGGTGGGGTTCATCGACCCCGATGTCGTGATTCCGGTCCACTACAACACCTGGCCGCTCATCGCCCAGGACCCCGAGCACTTCCGCGCGCTCGTGGGCGACCGGGCGCACGTACACGTCATGAATCCCGGAGACGTCTACGTTCCCTGAAGCAGACCGCCGCGACACGTCCGCGGCGACCAACGGATCCGGTTCCCTGGAGTGGCGCGTCCTGGTGGACGCAGCGCTTCCGGGAACCACCAACATGGCGCGCGACCATGCCCTCGCGGCCCTTGTCCGGCCCGGCCGGGGCACTGTGCGCTTCTACCGATGGGAGACCGCCACGCTCTCCTTCGGGCGCAACGAGCCCGTCACCGTCGGCTACCGGAAGCTGCTCCGCCACAGTCCGCGAATGGGAGTGGTGCGCCGCCCCACCGGAGGCCGTGCCGTGATCCATGACCGCGAGTTCACCTACAGCGTCGTGCTTCCGGCGCGTGCGTTCGGAGGACTCAGGCTCACCTACCGCAGGATCAACCAGGGCCTGGTGCGAGGGTTGCGCCGCCTGGGCGTGGATGCCCGAGGGGCTGCCGGACGGCCGGTCGGGCCTGACGCGGGCCCTTGCTTTCTCGAAGCTGCCGAAGGCGAGGTCGTGGTGCGGGGGCGCAAGCTGGTGGGCAGCGCGCTGGCCCGTATCGGCGATGCGATTCTTCAGCATGGGTCCCTTCTTCTGGTGGCCGACCAGAGCCCGCTGAAGGCGGGGGCCGGTGCCGCAGCGTCCGAGGCGGGCGCGCGGCCGATTACGCTGGCGGAGGTGCTCGGTGACGTTCCGCCCTGGGGGCGCCTGGTCGACGTGATGGGGCGGGGGCTCGCCGAGGAATTCGGGGGAAACTGGGCTTGCGGCGAAATGACGCCCGGGGAAACTGCCATGGCGGAGAAGTTGGAAACGCGGTACGGTTCCCGGCAGTGGACATGGCGCCGATGATTAAGGCTTGACAGTCTCCCCGGCGATACTCATTATGGCAAGCCGTTGCGAAAAGCGTACGGAAGTCCGAGACTCCATGGGTCGTGCCCTGGAGCGCGGCTAACTTCAACCATCAGCACAGGACCCAAAGCGGGAGGTTCCCTTGGCCAGCTTGATGAGCGTCTTTGACGCACTGCTCCAGCTTCCTGGAATGGAAGCTCCAGATCTCACCTTCACCGAGCAGATGGCACAGTCGTGGGAGGACGCCGGCGACATGCGGTGGCCGCTTGGACTTTGTGTGGTGGTGGGTTTCATCGTGATCATCTGGAAGTTCTTCGACATCCTGCGTAAGAGCAGTTCCACGAGGAAGGTGCTCCGGGCCGTCGACGAACTCCTCTCGCAGCACCAGATCAAGGAGGCGCTCGAGCTTACGCGCGAGTCCGACTCCCCGGCGGCGAACATCCTCCATGCGGGGCTTGAGCGCCAGGACGAAGGGACGGACCGCGTGATGAAGGCCATCGAGAACCAGGGCCTCATCGAACTGTCCAAGCTGGAAAGCGGGCTCGTGGTTCTTGCGACGCTTACCAACGTCGCACCCCTGCTGGGCTTCCTCGGGACGGTGATGGGGATGATCGCGGCCTTCCAGGCGATCGAGCTGGCGGGCGAGGTGGACGCCACCACGGTTGCGTCCGGGATCAAGATCGCCCTTACCACCACCGCAGCAGGGTTGGCAATCGCGATCCCCGTGAGCATCGCCCACAACTTCTTCGTGTCACGGATCGACCACCTGGTGATCGACATGGAGGAGTCGGCCCAGAAGATGATCGACGCCCTGTTCGCAATGCAGGCGGGGCGGTCGACCGGCGACTAGCAGCCACTCGCGCTCCGGGCAGGCCGCGTGCGGCATTCCCGCCCCCCTGAAGCGGGAGTCGCAGTTCGGGCTGCCCGGAGTCTTTTGGTGGCGCTTGCTGCCTCTGCCGCATTCGCCACCCCGGTTGCAGGACAGGAAGGCGCAGGCCGCGCCACAGGCCTGTTGGTCCCCGATTCGGTCATGCGGGATCTGGCCGACGGCCGCTACTGGAAGGCCAGCCGTGCGCTGCGGTCCCATCTGGACCCGGTGTCCTCGGCATCTTGGGACGACCGTCTCGTGCTGGCTGAGGCGGAGGCGGGGTGGAAGAACTGGGACGGCGCGGTCGCAGCGCTTGTGCCGGCAGCGGATGATGCCGAAGGCGTGCCCGTGCGGGTGTGGTTCGCACTCGGCGCCGCGCGGCAGGCGGCGGGTGACAGCGAGGGGGCGGTAGCCGCGTTTTCCCGCTTCGTGGGCGCGGCGCCGGCGGGGTCACGTGAAGCGCTCGTCGCGCGCTCACGCCTGGCACGCGCGGCCGCGGCGCAAGGCGCACCGGAACTCGCCGGCGAGCACCTGGCCGCGATTCGCGACCGAACAACCGAGCTGGCCGACTGGACCGCGCTGGCCGCCGCTCGTTCGTTTGCGGGCACGGGAGACGCGGAGGCGGTGGGTGGCTTGCTTGCCCGCGTGGAGAGCCGGTCGGTACGGGACCTGGGTTGGGCGCTGGAGATGGATGCATGGGCCGAATCGGGGGACACGGCGCGCGCCCTCGAGGCGCTCGTGGCGGTCGCGCCCCGGCTCGGGGAGTCCGCCCCGGCCACGCGCACCGCGCTGCTGGACCGTGAATGGCGCTTCAGGCTGGCTCTGGGCGACTCGGCCGGGTCGGTCGCCGCCATGGAGAACCTGTTGCGGCGCACGACGCGCACGGCGGCGGCCACGCAGGCGGCGATGGCGCACTGGCGGGTGGCTTCCGGCTCCGGCCCGGAGGTGCTGCGCCTCGTCGCGGCGGCCATGGGGAGCGGCGGCGAGTTCGGGTTCGCGGTGCGGGCGTGGAGGCTCGCGGCCACGCGGGGCGCGGTTCTCACCGACCGCGAGCGCCTCTCCCTGGCGCGCGCCTACAACGGCAGCGCGGACCGCGACAGGGCCGTAGCGGTCTACCGGGAACTCTCGAGCGCCGCCGATGCGGACATCGGGGCGGCCGCCCTGCAGGCGTGGGCGGCCATCCGGACCCGGCAGGGGCGGCACGGGGACGCGCGTACGCTGCGGGAGCGGCTCGTGGAGCGGTATCCGGCCAGCCCGGAGGCGGTCGACGTCATTTTCTTCCGCGGCGACGACCACCAGGACGCCGGACGGCTCGACCAGGCCGTTGCGCACTACCGGCAGGTCGTGTCCATGTCTCCATCGGCGAATCGTGCGGGGCTGGCGAGGATGCGGTGGGGACAGATCCACCTGGGCCGCAATGAGACGGACGCCGCCCGGCAGACCTTCCTGTCCTATCTGGAGGACTTCCCCGAAGGGCGTCGCTGGGAAGAAGCGAGCTACTGGGGCGCGCATGTCGCCGAGATGATCGGCGATATCGACGGCGCTGAAGAGTTGCGTGCACGGATCCGGGAAGAGAGTCCGGTGTCCTACTACGCGTTCCTCGCCGACGCGGCGGATGACTCGCTGTTCCGCCCGGTGATGGCCGAAGCGGACGCCCCTCCCGAGCCCGACTGGATTGCGCGCGAACTGGAGCTGCTCGAGCTGCTGGAGGAAGCAGGGCTCGAGGAAGCGGTTGCTTCCCGGATCGCCTCGATGAAAGCCAGGGCCGGCGATTCAGAGGAGTCCCTCCTTGCAGTCGGGATGGCGCTCCACGAAGCGGGCCACGCGCTCGAGGGGATTCGCGTGGGACTGCAGCTTCGCGGCTCGGGCCGGGCCTGGGACCGGACGCTGCTCCAGGTCGTATATCCCTTCCCCTATCGGGAGCTGGTGGAGTCCAGGGCACGGGAACTGGGGCTGGATCCCTTCCTGGTCGCCGGCCTCATCCGGCAGGAGAGTGCGTTCGTTGCCGACATCGTGTCGCCGGCGGGCGCGACCGGCCTGATGCAGGTGATGCCCGCGACCGGCCGGCAACTGGCTGGCCGGATCGGACCCCGGGGGTTCCGCACCGAAACGCTCGAGACGTCGGAACTCAACGTGCACCTCGGCACGCGCTTCCTGGCCGATCTGATGCGCCGCTACGAAGGCGACATCCCCCTGGTCCTGTCCGCCTACAACGCGGGACCGAGCCGTGCCAACCGCTGGCGCCGTCTTCCGGAGGCCGCGGACCCCCACCGCTTCACCGAACGCATTCCCTTCGCCGAAACCCGGGGCTACGTGAAGAACGTGGTCCGGAATCGCGCGCTCTACCGGTGGCTGTACGGAGGGGAAGGGGGGCCTCGCCCGGCCTCATGATCGAGACGCGGCGGCTGACGCGCTACTTCGACCGCAAGCCCGCGGTCCAGGGACTCGACATGCGGGTGGAGCCGGGCGAGATCCTCGGCTTTCTGGGGCCGAACGGAGCGGGCAAGACCACCACCGTGAAGATCCTCACGTGCATGATCAGGCCGTCCCGGGGGTCGGCTCTGGTGGCAGGGTTCGATGTGGTGAAGGACCCCATGGAGGTCAAGCGTCGCGTGGGGTACGTGCCGGAGGCGGGGGCGATGTTCGAGGCGCTCACCGCGCGCGAGTACCTGATGATGGTCGCCAGCCTGCGGGGCATCGGGACCCGGACCGCGAGCGCGAGGATCGACGAGTTGATGAGTCTCTTCGGGATGCTCGACTCGCTGGATCAGCTTCTGAGGGAACACTCCAAGGGAATGAGGCAGAAGGTGCTGATCACCTCGGCGCTGATCGGCAACCCGGAAGTCCTGTTCCTCGACGAGCCCCTGAACGGACTGGATGCCAACGCCTCCCTGGTTGTCAAGGAACTGCTGCGCGAGTTGGCCTCGCAGGGGCGGACGGTCCTTTTCTGCTCGCACATCCTCGAGGTGGTGGAGCGGATCTGCACCCGGATCACGATCATCGACGAGGGGCGAAAGGTCGCCGAGGGCACCGCCGCGACGATCGCCGCCGAGACGGGCACCGCCAACCTCGAGCAGGCGTTCGCCCGGCTGACCGGCGTGCGTGACGCGGCGGAAGTCACGCGCGGACTCCTCACCGCGCTGGATCCGGATGGGCCGGTGCCCGACGGACCGGTCGCCGCGCCCCGGGACGCTGGCGGTCCACCAGCCTCCGCCGCCGGCGACGGCACCTCATGATCGCGCGTCGGCTCGTCGAAGCAACGGGAGCGGACTACTCCCAGTGGCGCGTGCTTGCCGGGACGATGCTGAGACTTCAGCTGCGCACGGCCAAGGCTCTGCAAACGGCATCCACGGAGAAGCGCGGGCGGAAACTCCCCTGGGGACTACTGGTGATGTATGGGCTGTTCGGGCTCTACATCAGCATCATTGCCGCCCTTGTGCCGGGTGCGTTCATGTCGGGCACGCTGGCGCTCCTCATGATCTGCATCATGATCGCGACATCGATACTGGTCGACTTCCAGTCGGTCGTGGTTTCGGCGCACGACTACGAGATCCTGGGCCATCAGCCCGTGTCATCGAGAACGTACTTCGTCGTCAAGGTGACGAGCGTCCTGGCGTACACCGGGATCATCGGCGGCCTGATGGGCGGATTCGCCACCATCTCGTTTCTGGTGGCGCACGGTCCACTGGTCGCGGCGGCGTGGATCGCGGCGGTGGCCGGGGTCATCGTCTGGACCACGCTGGCAATGGTGTACATGTACGCCGCGATGCTCCACCTGGTCCCGCAGCGACGCCTGCGCCGCGTGCTGTCCTACCTGCAGCTCGTGGCCGGGTTCGGCGTATTCGCTCCGCTGGTCCTGATCACGTACACGGACTGGCTCCCGACCACGGCGGTGGATCCACCGATCCAGCTCCTGGTGCTGCCCTCGACCTGGTTTGCGAGCGTTCTGCCCTTGGCCGAGGGCCGTTGGAGTGCGTCGATGCTCCTGTCCGTCCTGGCCGCGTTCGGGAGCATCGTCGTGCTCGTTCGCTACGTCGGCGGCAGACTGTCGTTGTCGTACGCCGAGCGCCTGGGCGCGATCGTGTCGGGCAGCACGGCGCCGCGCCGGCCGCGTGTGACCGCAGGATTCGCGCGGGCGTGGATGTCTCCCGAACTTCGCGCGGTCGCGACGCTGGTGCGCGGCCAGTTCAGGGACGACATGAACTTCAGGCTCGGTGTGCTGGCCATTCTGCCGGTCACGGTGCTGTATGTCTTCATGGGACTCAGGGACGGACCGCTTCCCGACCCCTTCGTGGAGCTGGGCTTCGGAGCGAGCGACCTGTTCCTCATCCACCTCGCCGCCCTCGCCATGCCGCTCATGCTGATGGAAAACCTCTTCCGGAGCGAATCCTACAAGGCTGCGTGGGTGTTCTTCGCGGCGCCCGTCGACCGTGCCAGGCTGGTTGCCAACGCCGGCAACTGCGTGACGGTCTTCTTCCTCGTCCCGTACCTGATCCTGCTTGCCGGTGTGCTGGCCTGGGCATTCGGCCACCTTTGGCACGCGGTCACACACGCGCTGGTGCTCGGGCTCATGGCGCACGTTCTGATTCACACCGCGCTGATCTTCGCGCCGCGTCTTCCCTTCGCGATGCCTCCCCGCACGGGGGCGCGTATCGGCTCGGTGATGGGGATCATGTTACTCGGCTTCGTCGGTGTGGGGCTGTTGCCGCTACTGCTCTGGCTTGCCTACGCGCGGCCCCTGAACACGGTGGTGGCGATCGCGGTGCTCACCGTGGCGGCTCTGCTGATGCCCCGTTACGTGATGCACAGGGTGCGCGACCGGGTGGGCGTGCTGGAGTTCACCGGATAGCGCCGCCCTGGGTAGCTTGACGCTCCATTTGCCCAGCCCCATCATGCAAGCCGTTATCGTGGCCGCGTTCCCCACCGGAAGCGGCCGAGTGTGCAACTGATTCTTCGAAGGATGGCAGGAATGGCGAGAGGGACGGTCAAGTGGTTCAACGACGCAAAGGGCTACGGATTCATATCCCGGTCCTCTGGCGAGGATGTCTTCGTTCACTTCACTTCGATTCAGGGCGAGGGATTTCGAACTCTCGCCGAGGGAGAAGAGGTGGAGTTCGAGCTCCGGGAAACGGAACGGGGCCTGCAGGCTGCAAACGTGATTCGAGCCTGACCGTCCCAGCCCGCTCGCCGGTGCCGCCGTTTCCTCCGGTGCCGCCGTTGCCGCTTGCCGCGCCGCGGGCCTCCTAGTGAAGGATGTTGCGGGATCGAAGGTGGGCGATCACCGCACCGGTCATGAATGGCCGCACCCGGTAGCGTTCGTCCGGCAGGGGAGGCCGGTCGTTCCGCCCGTCGCCCTCGGCGAGCATCTCGATCACGTGCTGATCCACAAGGGACCGGAAAGTGTGGGGAGCCTCGGCGGCGGGTGCCCGCGCGACTTCGCGGTATTCGTCAACCGTGAGCGAGCCGTGATCGAGGATCGCTTTCAGGGCGAAGCTCTGGGTCAGGTCCAGCATGTCCATCTGGGGGCTGAGCGGATCCAGCGGCTTGACGACGAGGCTGCCTTCCAGCGCGTTGAAGTCGGCCGACCGAAGCCAGTGGAAAAGGGCCAGGCGAATGGAGCCCTGAGAAGCCCTGTGGAGCCGCTCGAAATAGTGCTTCTCGATCAGTTGCTGTCGTTTTTCACCCGGCTGGATCCGGCGGGCCCGGGTGCGCAGCGCGTCCCGTCCGTGGGTCGGCTCGGCGTACTGCAGCGGAAGGCCGCTGCGCAGGTGACGGGAGAGAATCGCGTCGCGCAACTGCTCGGGCGTGAGCGGTGACAGCGCGAGGCGCTTGACGTCGGTGACGTACCCGGGCGCACGCTTGCGGACCAGTTGCCAGGCGGACGAGGTCAGCGAGACGATCCAGAAGACGCCGCCCTCGGTCTCCGCCACGAAACCGAGGAAGCGTTCGAAGAGATGGCTTCCGCCGCGGACGCGCAGGTGCAGGTGTTCCGCGCCCTCGAGGACGACGACGCGGGGCATGGTACCGGCCGGCGCCTTCAGAACGCGGTCGGCCAGCACGTCGAGATCGTCGGCCTCCCCGAGGCCCAGCCAGGTGCCCAGGGTTGCTGCGAGGGCCGTTTCGGTGCGTATGCGCGCCCGCAGGACCTTTCGGACGGCGCCCGGGGCGTCGTCGCGCAGGTGTCCCGCGACAACGTTCAGAAAGCTCGTAATGCCGGCGCCCGGCGGGCTCACCACGACCTGGCAACCCGGCGCGCCGTGCTGCCAGCGCTCCCAGGCGGCCGTGACGTCGGCAAGGGCGTCGTCCCTGCCGGCGAGAAGTCTCGGGTCGGTCAGAGGTTCGAAGGCGAAGAGGCGCCGGTAGACGACCGGCAGCGTGTTCACGAACTGCGTGGCCGAGGCCAGCGTGTGCTCGCTGAGATCGGTGGTGCCCGCGGGCGGGGGACCGATGCCCAGCGTGGTGGCCAGCGGACGCAGCACCCTGCCGAGTGTGCGGATTCCGTCGACGATCCGGCGGCCCGATTGCGCCAACCGCGCCCGCGAGCGCCGCCAGTCCCGCGCTACCTCGGTCGCGACATAGGAGCGGGCATCCAGGTAGCCCGCGGTAAGCCGATCAGCGGTGACCCGGTGGGTGAGCCGTACCACGCCGTCCTCGACCTCGTCGCGGGCACGCTTGACCGCTGCCGCCAGCGCGCGTTCCAGCCCTGCGCGCGCCCGCGCGGCCTTGTCTGCGGCGCGTTCGAGTCCGTTCGTGACCAGGGCGATCGTGTGCTCCGATTCGGTGTCGGCGGCGTCCGTGAGTTCGGCGACCGCGGCCTCGTACGCGTAGGACGCGACTTCGCGGAGTTCCGCGACCTGGGTACCGACCTCCTCCAGGGCGCGAACCACTGCCTGGGGTGCCGTGCGAATCCGCTCCATCTTGAGCGTGTCGAACGCCTGGACGGCCGCTTCGCGCACCTCAACCGCGCGCACGTCGCGCCCCGGTCTGCGGATCGATTCTCCGGGGTCGGGAATTTCATGAACGGCCAGCGTCTCCGGCAGTTGGAGGCACAGCGCCTCGATGTCCGCAACGGCTTCGTCCGCGCCGGCGGCGAGGTCGCGACTGTGACTTGACGGATCGTCCAGAGCCATGGCCGAACGCCTCAGGTGATCGACCGTCCTTGTCTGCTCGGCCCTCAGCGCGGCCGCAAGCCCGTCCGCCTCGCCCGCCAGCCCATCCGGGTTGCCCTCCATTCCTTCCGCAGGACCGGCCAGCCCCGGAACCCGCTCGAGCCCGGCGTGCAGCTCGCGTTGCACCGCCTGCACGACGGTGTCGATCTCCCGCGCCGTCTGTGTCCACGCTTCGATCATCCGCTGGCTGATCGCCCGGGCACCGCCGGTTGCCCCGAGCAGGCACTGGTACAACTCCAGGCGGGTGGCCGTCCGCTCGGCCCGGTCGTCCCATCGACGGGCGAGCTCTGTGCCTTCCCACGTGCTGGCGGCAACGGTCCTGTCGCCGGCCACAAAGGTCCCGGCTACGGCCACCGTCGCCTCCAGGCGTTCGGCCGTGCGACTGAAGTCTTCGCCTGCCGCACGACCCGACGCCGCTGAAATGCCATCGAGCAGCGCCTGCAGCTCGCTGTGAAGCTGCGCGGCGGCATCCTCGACCTGATCGGCCCCTGCCTCGCCCATCCACGCGGCCCAGGCGCGCTCCAGCTGCCCCAGCCATGCGGCCCGCGCGCGCTGGCTGGCGCGGAAGGCGGGTACCTGTCCGGGTACCACGTCCGACTCGAGATGGGCGCGCGCCAGGCGGGACACTGGGACGTCGTGTTCGCTGCGCCGCCACACGATTGGGCGCAGGGCGCGCGCGACGAACCGCCCGATCACGGCCCCGGCTCCGAGTCCGCCACGACCATGCAGTGCGGTGGGCGCCACGGGAGCCCGCGCGAGCGCCGGCAGGTCGTTCAACGCCGTGCGCACCTCCTCGGCGGTCGATGCCAGGCGGTCGTGCAACTGCGCCGCGAGCTCGCTGCGGCGCAGCGCAAGCCGGAGAGGCTTGAGCACGTCGCGCGCGGTGCGGCGGCGGTACTCCGATCGTGCTCCGTCGGCGGCGAGGTCATCGCGGGCCTTCGCGTGCGCTGCTACGGCATGCCCAAGGACGCGCCGGACGGGTTGCCATGCCCGGTCGTCCTGTTCCCGCCACACGACCCGGTAGGGCCGATGCACGGCGGCGGCGATCGCCGCAACAATCTCGTCGTCGGTCATCCGGGGTGTTGCATGACCAGGCGCGCGGCGAGGGGGCGACCCGCTCACGTCGCTGCCGGATCACCCTGGCCGGAGACGCCAGACGGACCGCCGATCGGATACCACTCGTGCTCGGCGGCCAGTCCCGCGGCCCTGAAGCCCTCGCGGGCCCGCTCCGTGATGTCGCTCCTCAGAAGGAACTCGAAGCGCGGGTCGAGCACATAGGCGCGGACCCTCAAATGGGTGACGAAGGTGGTGTGGAACTGGTCCGCGACGAATACCTGAATGGGCTTTTCGAGGAACACGTACTGCGAGGTCACCGCCGCGTCGAAAGCGATTTCCCTGGCCTGCTTCTCGTCGACCCTGCCGGGTAGATACAGGTCCGTCACCACCTGGCAGTTGAGCTGGCCGGCGTTGGCGTTGGCGACCTGTTCCTGCACGACCTGGGAGTTCGGGACGGTCACCAGGTTGTCGTCGGCGGTCACGATGCGCGTTGAACGCAGGCCGATCGAGACCACTTCTCCGTAGGTTCCTCCGACCGAGATCTTGTCCCCCACCTGGAAGGGCTGGTCGAACACGACGATCAGGCCGCCGAAGACGTTCTTGAGCAGATCCTGCGCCGCAAACCCGAGCGCGACCCCGAGCGCCGCGCTTGCGGCCAGGAGTCCCTGGGCATCGACCCGGAAGATCGTCCGCACGATCAGGTACGCCGCGATCCCCCACAGCAGCATGCGCGTGATCGGGATCAGCCACTTGAACGTGAGCCGGCGCCGCACGCTCCGTTCGGAGAGGGTCTCCAGGATCCAGATGAGGCCCCTGATCAGGAAGTGGAAGACGGCGAGCACGACAAGCGACCAGAAAACGCTGACTCCGAGGCTCCGGACTTCGTCCCGGGCCTCGTCCAGGTCGAGCCCCCCGGATACGGCCGCGGCGGTATCGGGCGTCGACTCCGCCCCGGGCGTGCCCGCGGCTTCCATCCGGTCGAGCCGGTCCAGGATGCGTTCCTGAGCGGCCATGATCTCTTCGAGCCTCGCCGCCACCGAGTCGACGGCCGGGGAGTCGACGGCCAGGGAGTCGGCGGCCAGGGAGTCGGCCTCAACGGTCGCCGGGTCTGTCACGGCTGCCGGTTCCAGGGCGGGCGCCGGCACGGAGTCGGGGGGCGGGGGTTGCTGCGCCGCAGGTGGCGCGGTGTCCGGCTCGCTCCCTGCATCCGGGGGAGCGCTGCCATCGCACCCCGGTACGAGCAGCAGCGGCAGGAGGCCGATCCCGACCGTCCACCGCCGCGCAGGGCGGTGTAACCTCGTCACTGCACTGTCGAATGTCGCATGGTCGCCGCTCGTGTTGGATTGCGATCTCGTTATATTGCCACGCTGTCCCGATCGCAAGCTACTCCGGGGGCTGCGCGGCACCCCGGATTCAGCGTAACTTCGCCAGCACGCTGGAGACCGGGCCGCGTTCCGTCGACCATGGAAATCCCTCGCAAGACCGCGCCGCGCATCTTTCTGATCGATGCGTACGCGCTGATCTATCGGTCCTTCTTCGCCTTCCTGCACCGCCCTCTCACGAACGCCCGGGGCGAAAACACATCGGCGCCCTTCGGCTTCGCCAACTTCCTCTACGGCATCCGGGACGACCATCGGCCGGACTACATCGCGGTCGTCTTCGATTCGGGGCGCAGCCACCGGGAGAAGCTGTACCCGGAGTACAAGGCCACGCGCGCAAAGATGCCGGAGGAGTTGCGCGACAGCCTTCCCCGCATCCGGGAGATGGTCGAGGCGTTCGGGGATCGGGTGGTCGCGGTGGAGGGATGGGAGGCGGACGACGTGATCGGGACGCTGGCGGCGCGGGCTGTGGAGAGTGGGCTGGAGGCGGTGATCGTATCCGGGGACAAGGACTTTTTTCAGCTGGTTGGCCCCCGCGTGCAGCTGTTGAATCCGGGACGCGGCGGACCGCAGGGGGTGGCCGCCAACTGGGTGGATGAACCGGGCGCTACCAGGAAGCTGGGGGTCGCGCCGCGGCGGGTGGTGGACTACCTGGCGCTCGTGGGCGACAGCTCGGACAACGTGCCCGGCGCCCCGGGGATCGGTCCCAAGACGGCGGTCAAGCTCCTGGAACAGTACGGCACGCTCGACGAGGTGCTCGACCACGCCGACGAGGTGAAGGCCAAGCGTCCGCGCGAGTCCCTCCTGGCGAACCGCGAACAGATCCTTTTGTCCAGGGAACTGGTCACGATTCGCACCGATCTCGAGCTGGACACGGACTTGGAGGAGCTGCGGACGACGGACCCCGACAACGAGCGCCTGCGGGCCCTGTTTGTCGAGCTGGAGTTCCGCACCCTGCTGGACCGGCTGGACCGTGAGCGCGGCGCAGGAGGCGCGGAACGGGAGCGGGCGGCGCCGCCGGCGAAGCGCGTGCTCGTCACCGATCCGGACGCGTTGCCGCGGATCGCCGAGGACTGCCGGAACAAGGGGCTGGCGGCGGTGGCTGTGTTCAACCGCACCTTGCAGCCCACGCGCGGGGGGATTGCCGGGATTGCGATCGCCGTCGACACGGACACCTCGTATTACCTGCCCGTCGGACACGAAGCCGCGATGTCGCTGGCGCTCGAGGACGCGCAGGACGGTCGCCCGCCCAACCTGCCGCCGCCGGATCACGAGACCCTTGGCGCGATACGGGCCATGCTGGCGGACCCGTCCATCACCAAGGTCGGCCACGACATCAAGAGCACCCTGATCGCGTGCCGGCGGGCCGGGCTGGAACTGGGCGGACCTCTGCGCGACGTCATGGTGGCGTCCTACGTCCTGGATCCGGGCCGCCGCCGCCAGGACCTGGCCGCTCTCGCCACGGACTTTCTCGACCTCACCGCCACGCCGCCCGCCAAGGTGCTGGGAACGGGCAGGAAGCGGCGCGCGTTCGGTGACATCGCTGCCGAAGACGCCCTCGCGTTCGCGTGCGAGCAGGTCGAGCTGCCTCTGCGCCTCTGGTCCGTTCTTGGCAAGCGGCTCGCGGGGCCGCGGCCAGGCTCCGGCGACGATGCGGGCAAGCCGCTTGAGGCGCTCTTCGAAGAGTTGGAGATCCCCCTGATCCCCGTCCTGGCCGAGATGGAGATGCACGGCGTCGGGATCGATGCTTCGTTCTTTGCCGAGATGAGCCGGAAGCTGGGCGACGAGTTGCGGCTGATTCGCGACGACATTCACCGCGTGGCGGGCACCGAGTTCAACATCAACTCGACCCCTCAGCTGCGCGAGATTCTCTTCGAGCGTCTCGAGCTGCCCGTCCTGAAGCGGACCAAGACGGGTCCTTCCACGGATTCGTCGGTGCTGGAGGAACTCGCGCTCCGCGGGCACGATCTGCCGCGGCTGCTCATGGACTATCGGCAACTCGAGAAGCTTCGGGGCACCTACGTGGACGCCCTGCCGGCGTTGGTGAATCCCGAGACGCGGCGCATCCACACGACCTTCAACCAGACGGTCGCCGCCACCGGACGCCTCTCGTCCTCGGACCCCAATCTCCAGAACATCCCCATCCGCACCGCCGTCGGCCGGGAGATCCGCCGGGGGTTCGTCGCCCCGCCGGGATCCCTGCTGGTCACCGCCGACTACTCGCAGATCGAGCTGCGCATCCTGGCGCACTTCTCGGGTGACGAGGTGTTTGTGAGGGCATTCCGGGAAGGGAAGGACGTCCACCGTGAAACGGCCGCGGTGATCTTCGAGATGCCCGTGGACGAAGTCACCGGGCGGATGCGCGGCCAGGCGAAGACGGTGAACTTCGCTACGCTCTACGGCCAGGGTCCGTTTTCGCTCGCTCGCCAGCTGGGGATTCCGATGGAGGAAGCGAAGCGCTTCATCGCGCAGTACTTCGAACGGTTTGCGGGCGTACGGCGCTTCTTGGATGAACAGGTGGCGCAGGCGAAGGAATCGGGATACGTGGCCACGCTCATGGGGCGCCGCCGATTCGTGCCCGAGCTGCGCGCCCGCGCGTGGAACGTCCGCCAGTTCGGTGAGCGGGTGGCGCAGAACACCCCGATTCAGGGCACCGCGGCCGACCTGATCAAGGTGGCGATGATCCGGCTGCACGCGGTCCTGGACGGGACCCCGGGAGTGCGCATGCTCCTCCAGGTCCACGACGAACTCGTCTTCGAGATCGCGGAAGAGCATGTCGGCGAGGTGACGGAGGCGGTCGTGGAGGTGATGGAATCGGCCATGGACCTCCGCGTGCCGCTACGCGTGGATGTAGGCATGGGGCGGACCTGGTACGACTGCAAGGAGTGATGCTCCGCGCCGTCCGGCCGTGCCCTGTAAGCGTGGTACGGCCGTGCCCCGGAAGCGCCGTCCGGCCTTGCCTGGAAGCGCCGTCCAGCCGCGCCCTTGAAATCAGTCCCATTCAGCTATGTAAGCGCCCGCCCTACGGGCCCACCTTCATTGCGCAACCACTCCGGCAGGGAAGCGGACCGGGCCGCCATCAGGGTGTGGCCACCGCTCATGCCGACAACAACGGAGGAAGCGCAGTGAGCCGTTCCGTCAACAAAGTCATCCTCGTGGGCAACGTGGGCAGCGACCCCGACGTGCGTGTCACGAGCGCCGGTGTGAAGATCGCGAGGGTCTCGCTGGCGACCAACTGGCGTACCGGTGGGGAGCATCCCGAGGAGCGCACCGACTGGCATCGGGTCAACCTGTGGGGACGTCTCGCACAGGTGGCCGAAGACTACGTCTCCAAGGGTGACAAGCTGTTCGTGGAGGGGTACCTCCAGTACGACTCCTACGAGCGCGACGGCGTCACGATACCAACCGCGGAAATCAGGGCCCGCGAGATGGTGATGCTGACCCCCAGGGACAGCTAGTTGCTCGTCCAGAACCCCTGGAGAGAATCACCGTGCGGGCTGTCGCGGAGCTTCTCGAAGGCGCGGTTGCGGATCTGGCGGATACGCTCGCGGGTGACTCCGAGAAGGGAGCCGATTTCTTCGAGGGTGCGCTCCTCGCCGTCGTCGAGACCGTAGTACAGGTAGAGGATCTTCCGCTCTCTCTCGGTGAGGTAGCTGTCGAACATGTTCTCGAGATAGTCGCGGCGGGCGAGAGCCTCGACATCCTCCTCGATCTCGGAAGCATCGGCGCCGGCGAAGCGCTCACCGAAGCTGGCGCTGTCACGGTCGCCGCGGTCGAGCGGCGCATCCAGGCTGAGTTCGGCTGCGGCCACCCTGCGAAGCGCCCGGACCGTATCGACCGGTTCGCCCATCTCGCGGGCGAGTTCCTGATCGGTCGGGGTGCGTCCCAGCTGCTGGGTCAGGGTCGTATTGGTGCGGGCCAGGCGCGCGAGGTTCGAGTTCTGGTTCAGCGGGATCCGCACGGAGCGGGTCTGCTCGGCCAGGGCCTGGAGCACGGTCTGGCGGATCCACCACACCGCATAGGAGATGAACTTCACGCCCTTCTCGGGGTCGAACTTCTTGACGGCCTTCAGCAACCCTTCGTTCCCGATGCACACCAGCTCGGCAAGGCCCAGCCCGCGGCCCTGGTATTTCTTCACGTAGGAAATGACGAATCGGAGATTGGCGGTAACGAGGCGCTCCGCCGCCTCCTTGTCGCCTGTTCGAGCTCTTCGCGCCAACGCCCTCTCTTCCTCGGGGTCCGAGATGAGGGGATAACGTTCCACATCCTGGAGATACTGATCAAAGGAATCGAGACCGCGCGAGGCTGCGAACAATGCCGTCCTCCTGTGAAGGGTTGTCGTACTCCGACTTTCCCGGAGATCCGGAGGCCGCAAGCATCGCGAAACACGGCGGCGCCTCGTGACGGCGGCCCGGATTACGCAGAAAGTGCGATCATTCTACCGCCGAAAGCGCGTGAAGTCAAATGTTTGTGGCCGCCGTAGCTTCCCGGAACGGCTCTGGCCGCCGGGGTTCGACGTTTGGCAAACCACCGTCCGAATCAGCGGTTGAACTGTCCGCCGAAGAGCGTGGCGGTCTGGCTTCCGCCCCGGCTGCGCCGCACCTGCTCGTCACCAAAACCCGCCAACAGGCTGACCGCATCGTAGTTCACCCGGAACTGGAGGCTCCTGAGGCCGCCCTGCCTCATGGGAACGGCCAGGTCGAGCCGCACGACCTTCCGCGAGCCCGCCGGAAAGCCGAGGCGCAGACCCGCGCCCACCGCGGCCTGAAGTTGCGAGTCCGAGGCAAAGGGAACCGTGCCCTGCCACCCGGCGCCCGCGTCCACGAACAGGGTCAGGCCGAGATCGAAGAGTTCGCGGAAGGGCCCGTCCAGGGTGATGCGGTCCTCGAAGTGGGCTACGAGCTTCTGCGCGGCCGGGAAGTCCTCGCGGCTGTATCCGCGTATTCCGTAGGGACCTCCCAGCGTGAGCTGGAACGGGAGGGAGCTGTGCCAGCCCCCGGCCGCGTTTACGCCAAGAACGAGTGTGTGCCGCGGAACCTCCATCGTCCGGATCGGCTCGGCATCCGGCGCGGCGGCTCGTCGGCGCGGCTGCCAGTAGAAGTAGGCGCCGAATTCTGCCATCACATCCCGGAATCCGCCGTCGGCACCCGTTCCCGCGACGAGTCTCGCGCCTTCGATGCCGAGCTCGCCGTTGAATACCCAACTGTGTCCGGACGACCCCTGGAACAGTGACAGTCTGCCGCGCAGTTCGTGTGACCTGTTGCCCGGCGAAGACTCGAATGAGCCGAGCGTGGTGCCGAACGAGACCAGTGCCTGTGTGCCGATTCTGATGTCCTGGTCCCCGCGGATCGCATCCAGCCCCCTGCGCTGGATGTAGCGGATGTTCCTCTTGCCGGCGACGACGTTGACGTGCGCGGCCCGGCGGGGATTGGCGTGTGGCCGGACCGTTTCGACCGTGGCGGAGTCTGCCGGGGCGGGGTTGGAAAAGTCGAAGCCCTGCACGACCGTGACGTCATTCGGGAAGCCGGCGAACGCGACATCCTCCCAGGATATGCCCGCGCCCAGCACCGTGAGGTCGCCGGGGGTCCCGAGACGCGTTCCAAGCGTCGTCGCTGCCCGGCGGGTCTGGATCGGAAGGCTGACGTTGGTGAAGGGCAGCCCTGCGGGCGCCGCGTAGCGGAAGAGGTCCTCCCGATAGGAGTACGACTCGATGAACGCCCAGCGCCCGACCTCGCCGACAAACGGATACGTGAGCGACTCGTGGTAGAAGACTCCCGTGCGGGTGCGGCCGCCGCCTACACGCCCGTCAAGTCGCGTGCCGACCAGCCGTTGCGTCTGCAGTTCCAGGCCGAGGTCGCGCGTCTCGTCGCGCTGCCGCAGGTAGAAGCCGAGGAGTGTCCCGGTGCCAAACAAGTGCTCCTCCGTGAAACCGGCGTACGTGAATCGCAGGCCGTTGTCGAATTCGGGGCGCACGTCCAGCTTGAGCGTCCAGTCGTCCCGGGTGTCGACAACGACGTGAACCTCGTCCGCCGCGACGGGAACGGCGTAGACATCGGCGTCGGAGATGAAGGGCAGGGCACGCAGAATGCGCCGAGATTCTCCCAGGAGCATGGGGTCGAGACAGTCACCCGCCGCGAAGAGCAGCTCGGCCTCGATGAAGCTGCGCCGCGTGCGCCAGTGCAGGCGATTGGCGATCGTGCGCGCCCTTTCGGCCCAGCCGCCGTTGCCCGAAGACGCCCGGTCGAGATCGTAGATCGTGTGGTTGTCCACAAAGACTTCGCCGATACGGGCGGTCTGGCACTCGGCCTCGGGCTCTTCGGTCGGGATCTGTTGCGCAGCCAGGCCCTGCCGGTCCGCCAGGACGGCGCACAGGAGCACCGTGGGAATCGCCCACCGGGCGTTGGCGCTTGTCATCGTTTCATCGGAAAAGCCAGAAGGCCGCCCGGGGGGCAGGGAGCGTCACGACCAGTCAAGATGTCTAGACCTCGTTGGCGGTCAAAGGGGTTGCCGCTCCGGGGCCGAGGGCGCTGCCGCCCGGTGGCCGTTGCGGAGCCGCATCAACAGGCGGCAATTGACGGCGATCCCTGCTTCCCGGTAGGATCACTGCCGGCAAAGCGTTGGCGAATGCCGCCGTCCGCCGTCCACCGCACAGAGGGAGAAGCGATTGTCGGCACGTGAAAGCGACGCGCTCGTGTATCACGCCGAGGGCCGCCCCGGAAAAATCGAGGTAGTCCCCACGAAGGCGGTCGCGACTCAGCGAGACCTGACGTTGGCGTATAGCCCCGGGGTGGCGGAGCCGTGCATGGCCATCCATCGCGATCCCGAGGAGGTGTTCCGCTATACGGCCCGCGGGAACCTGGTTGCTGTGGTGTCCAACGGGACTGCGGTGCTGGGACTCGGAAACATCGGGGCCATGGCCGCCAAGCCTGTCATGGAAGGGAAGGGCGTCCTCTTCAAGAAGTTCGCCGGGATCGACGTCTTCGACATCGAAGTCGGCACCGAGGACCCGAACGAACTCATCCGTTTCTGCCAGATGCTGGAACCGACGGTCGGCGGCATCAACCTGGAGGACATTCGCGCGCCCGAGTGTTTCCTGATCGAGGAGGTGCTCCACGATACGATGCGGATTCCGGTCTTCCACGACGACCAGCACGGCACCGCGATCATCGCCGGGGCCGCCCTTGTCAATGCGCTTGAGATCACCGGGCGAGCCATCGGCGACGCCCATATCGTGTTCGTCGGAGCGGGCGCGTCCGCCGTGGCCACCGCACGCCACTGTCTCCGTCTGGGCGCCAGCCCGGAGAACCTCGTCATGACGGACCGCACCGGGGTCATCTACGAGGGGCGCGAGACGGGAATGAACGCGTACAAGGCACCCTTCGCCACCAGTCGGCCCGTGCGCACGCTGGCCGACGCCATGGAAGGCGCCGATGTCGTCATTGGACTCGCGGCAAAGGGCGTGATCACGCCGGAGATGGTGGCTTCGATGGCGCCGAATCCGGTCATCTTCGCCCTCGCCAACCCGGACCCGGAAGTCACCCCGGAGGAAGTAGCCGACATCCGGGACGACGCGATCATGGCGACGGGCAGGTCGGACTACCCGAACCAGGTCAACAACGTCCTCGGCTTCCCGTTCCTCTTTCGCGGAGCCCTGGACGTGCGTGCACGCCGGATCGACCAGGGAATGATGCTGGCTGCGACGCGGGCGCTTGCCGAACTCGCGCGCCACGAGGTGCCGGAATCGGTGGTCAAGGCGTATGGGGACGACGGATTCGAATTCGGCCCGGAGTACCTGATCCCGAAGCCCTTCGATCCCCGTGTGCTGCTGCATGTGTCTCCTGCGGTGGCGGGCGCGGCCATGGAATCGGGCGTCGCGCGGATCCATCTCGACCTCGAGGAATACCGGGGCCGTCTCGAAGCCAGCCTGGGCCCCGGGCGCGAGGCCATGCAGCGAATCCTGGGGCGGGCGCGAGTGGAACCCGCCCGCGTCGTTCTTGCCGACGGTTACAACGAGCGTGTGCTCAGGGCCGCTGCGCAGGCCGTGGAAGAGGGGATGGCGCGCGTCGTACTGATCGGGAAGGCCGACAAGATCCACCGGTTTGCGGCGGACCTGGGGATCGACCTGCAGGGCGTCGAGTGCATTCACCCGCCGGCCGTCGAGGAGACGCGCTACGCCTACGCCGAGCAGTTCCACCGGCGCCGCGAGCGCAAGGGACTGACCCTCGCCGAGGCCCGCGCCCGCGCCTACCAGCCGGTCTATTTCGCGGCCATGATGGTCGCCGCTGGCGATGCCGACTCCATGGTCGCGGGCATCGATTCCAACTACCCCCAGATCCTGAGACCGGCCCTGGAGGTCATCGGCACATCGGAATCGGTCGGCCGCGTCTCGGGACTCCACATGGTCACATTCCGTGACCGCGACCCCCTCTTCTTCGCGGACACAACCGTCAACATCGATCCGGACCCGGAAACGCTTGCGGAAATCGCGATCTCGGCCGCGCGCTTCGTCACGGACCTCGGGATGGAACCCCGTATCGGGATGTTGTCATTCTCCAATTTCGGGTCCGTGCGCCACCCCGAAGCGGCCAAGGTTCGCGAAGCGGTCGCCTGGATCAAGCGGCTGGCCCCCGGTCTCCAGGTGGACGGCGAGATGCAGGCCGATGTGGCCGTCGACCCGCACATCATCCCCAGGAAGTACCCCTTCAGCGACCTCACCGGACCCGCCAACGTGCTCGTGTTCCCCACGCTCAGCGCCTCAAACGCCAGCTACAAGCTCCTGGCGCAGTTGGGCAATGCGGAGGTGATCGGCCCGATTCTGCTGGGGATGAAGAAGCCGGTCCACATTCTCCAGCGAGGCTGCAGCGTTCTTGACGTCGTTCATCTGATCGGCATCGCATCGGTAGACGCCCGGACCCGAGGCCGTCACATTATCGCGTTGTCGCGCGATCCCGGTTGACGGGTCGACGCCGACTCGGAACGCAAACACTCAAGGCAGATCCTGGAGGCTTCACAAGGTGGATCTCACAGCGCACGGGCTGACCCCGAAAGGGTGCATTCGGCGCAATCTCTCCCCCGCCCGGCTCTACGAGGAGACGCTGCGGCTGGGCACCGGGAGGATTGCGCACGGGGGTGGTCTCGTCACGGATACAACTCCCCACACCGGTCGCTCACCCAACGACCGCTTCGTCGTCCGCGAACCGGACACCGCCGACATGATCGATTGGGGCCCGGTGAACGTGCCCATTTCGGTGTGTCACTACGGCCGGCTCAGAAGCGAGCTGATCGAGCACCTGAACGGCACCGATCTCTACGTTCGGGACGCAAAGGCAGGCGCCGATCCCCGCTACGGAATCAACGTGCGCGTCATTTCCGAAAGCCCGTGGCACGACCTCTTCGCGCACAACATGTTCCTGCGACTCGATCCCGGAGAGCAGGACGCTTTCGAACCCGACTTCGTCGTCTACCACGCACCCTCCGTCCAGGCCGACCCCGAACGCCACGGCACCAATTCCGGCGCCTTCATCGTGGTCAACTTCACCGACCGTGTCGTGCTGGTCGGCGGCACGGCCTACGCCGGCGAGATCAAGAAGTCGATCTTCGCCTCGCTCAACTTCCTGTTGCCCGCCCGCGGCGTGCTTCCCATGCACTGCTCCGCCAACATCGGCGACGCGGGCGACACGGCGCTGTTCTTCGGCCTTTCGGGCACCGGCAAGACGACACTGTCCGCCAACCCAGACCGCCAGCTGATCGGCGACGACGAGCACGGCTGGAGCGAGGACGGGGTCTTCAACTTCGAGGGCGGCTGCTACGCGAAGACGATCCGGCTCTCGCCGGAGGGTGAACCCGACATCTACCACGCGACGAGGATGTTCGGGACGATCCTCGAAAACGTGGTCCTCGACGAGGCCACCCACCGGATCGACTACGACTCGGGCGCGATCACCGAAAACACCCGTGCCTCGTACCCCATCCACTTCATCCGCAATGTGGTGCCGTCGGGGCTGGGAGGGCACCCCGAGAACGTCGTGTTCCTGACCGCGGACGCGTTCGGCGTGCTGCCCCCCATCGCCCGGCTGGACCCCGCGCAGGCCATGTACCACTTCCTTTCGGGATACACGGCGAAGGTCGCCGGCACCGAGCGTGGGGTCACCGAGCCGAAGGCCGCGTTCAGCGCCTGCTTCGGGGCCCCGTTCCTCCCTCAGCACGCCGCGGTGTACGCCGACCTGCTCGGCGAGAAGCTGCGGACCCGCGGCGCCAGGGCGTGGCTGGTCAATACGGGCTGGACCGGAGGCCGCTACGGCGTGGGTTCCCGCATGAAGCTGGCACACACGCGCGCCATGGTTGCCGCGGCGCTCAACGGGGATCTTGACGACGTGCCGCAGAGAGTCGACCCGGCGTTCGGGCTCCGCGTGCCGACCAGCGTCCCCGAAGTGCCCACCGAGGTGCTCCTGCCCCGCGAAACCTGGACCGACGGCAGGGAGTATGATGATGCGGCGAATGAACTTGCCGCTATGTTTAGGGCGAACTTCGAACAGTTCGCGGGTCAGGTGCCCGATGGGGTGAGGGAGGCCGGGCCCGCGTAGGAGGATCATGGAGCAACGACGGTGGGGCCGGTTGCCGGTGCTCGTGGCCGTCGTCCTTTTTTCGGCTTGCGAGCAGGCGGAGCAGCTGCAGGACAGGTTCCGCGACCTGACGCCTTGGGAAACGTACCAGACCGTGCTCGCCGATGCCGGACTGGCGGAGACCGCCCTGGCGAGGGACTGGATCGCGGCCGGGCGCGGCGCGCTGGACAGCCCGACACCCGTCACCCTGCCGTTTCAGGAGAGCGGTCACATCGCCCCGGAGGTCCCCGGGGCCGTGGCCTACCGGTTGAGCATCCCCAGAGGGCGCAAGCTCACCTTCCACGTTTCGCTCGATTCGGATGAAGGAACGCGGCTGTTCATCGATCTCTTCCGGGTCCCCAGTGACGAGCGCGACCCCCTCAGGCCGGTCATCTCGTCCGACTCCCTGTCGCACACGTTCGTCCACGAGCCCTGGCGGGGTGGCGACTTCGTTCTCCGCGTGCAGCCCGAGCTACTCCGCGGGGGGCGCTACCGGATCACGGTGTCCGAGGAGGCACAACTCGGGCTCCCGGTCGAGGGATACGGCATGCGCGCCATCCTGAGCCCGTTCGGTGTCCCCCGCGACGGGGGGCGGCGGGTGCATCACGGCGTGGACATCTTTGCCCCCCGGGGCACCCCGGTGCTGGCTTCCGCCGCGGGGACCATACGGCGCGTAAGGGTCACCAACCGCGGCGGCAAGGTGGTCTGGCTGCGCGACCCGGTCCACGACGTCAGCATCTACTACGCGCACCTGGACAGCCAGTACGTCCGGGACGGCCAGCGCGTGGAGCGGGGCGACACGATCGGATTCGTGGGCAACACGGGCAACGCCCGCACGACCCCGCCGCACCTCCACTTCGGCCTCTATCGGAACGGTCCGATCGACCCGTACCCGTTCATCGACCCGCCCCGGGGCACGTTGCCCGAGGTGACGGCCGACCTCGCGCTGCTTGGTGACCGGGTCAATCCCAGCAGCGACGGGATCCGGTTGCGCGCCGCCCCCGGGCTCCGCGAGCCCGTGATCGGAGAGCTGGACGGCGCGACGCCGCTTCGCGTCATGGGTGCATCGGGAGACTGGTTCCGGGTGCGGCTGCCCGACGGCACGAACGGCTACGTGGCCGCCCGCCTAATGCAGCCCTTCGGCGAGCTGGCCGACGAAGACGGAGACGACGGCGGCGGTTAGCTCGCCCTGGCGCCGTACTGCAGCGCCAGCCACGCGACCGAAGCCAGGCCCAGAACGAAGAACCCGAAGATGGACGGCCCCAGCGCGAGGCTCACGCCGTCCCAGGCCACCGCCGCGCTGACCTCGCCCGCGGCCGTGATCGCGCCGGCCGTCACGCGGAGGCCCATCAGGCTCCCCAACAGTCCCAGGCTGGCGCCGAGTACCCCGAGCACGAGCACCGAATGGCTGCGCAACGGGCTTGCGGAGCCTTCCGCCCGCGCCAACCCGGCTGCGCACCGCACCGTCTGGACGAGCGTCAGGATGAGAACGATCCACAGCGGATACTGGATGATCCCCAGCGATTCGATGAATGACAACATGGTGTTCCTCCCTGGTTCCGGTCCCTGATTCTTCAGCTACTGTCCGTGAGATTGCGCGTTCGATGAGTCCAGCGTGAGTCGTGGGCGCGACTGCGCGAAGAAGGCGTCGATCCGCCGCTCGCATTCTTCGTCGGTGAGGAGGCGTGGCGTGACCAGGAGCCACCCGAACAGTCCGAACACCGCGACGCCCAGTCCGCTGACCGCGACGCCCGCCATGCTCCGGATGGCCTCCCACGCTTCCGCCTGCGCCACGGACGCCGGTCCGGTCGCGCCCAGGCTCGGGCCCAGCGCCACGTAGCCTTGCCACGCGGCACCCAGCGCACCCAGCGCCACAGCCGCAACAGTCAACCCCGCCTGCCGCGCCCAGAGCAGCTGCCGTTCCTCCTGCCGCAGGTCCCCCTGAACCCACAGCCGAGCCGCGGCACGGGCCAGATTGGCGGCCATCAGCGCGGCCACAAGCACCAGGAGCCACCTGAGGGCGGCGGTTTCGCCGACTCCCCCGAGGTCGCCGGTTACGACCACCGCCACAACGCCTGCAAAAGCCGCCGCTGCTCCCGCTCCCACCGCGACCGCCCGGTCCATCCATCCGGACCCAGGCAACAGCCGCCCGAGCGGAGGAGCGTGCCGGGCCTCAAGCTGCCGGATCACCCTGCCGCCGGGCACCAGCCGGGCGACCGCCGCGCTGCGCGCCTCGGCCGGACCGTACCCCCGCCGCTCCAGCTCGGCCTGCAGCGCAAGCACATCGGCACCCACCTCCTCAACGAGATCCAGACGGTGCCGGGGCGCGACCCTCAACTCGCGCTCGACCCGGGCCAGCGGGTTCTCACGCGGCACGGGACCCTCGCAGCAAACCGAGCAGCGCCTCGAACTGCCGCTCCAGCTCCGCAGCCCCCGCCGCCAGTTGGGCGCGTCCCGCCCCGGTGATCTCGTAGGTCTTGCGGCGGCGCCCCGTGCCGTGCCACTCGGCGCGCAGCCTGCCGTCCGCCTCGAGCCGGTGCAGAATCGGGTAGAGCGTACCGTGCTGAAAGGAGAAGATCCCGCCTGTCCGCTCTTCCACGGCGAGCGCGATCTGGTAGCCGTGCGCCGGGCCCTGATCCAGAACCGCCAACACCAGGAGTTCGTTGATCCGCTTGGACAATGTCGCCTGCATGATGTGCCGCCTCGCGTCGGAGTTCTCCCACCTCGTCTTCCGAATAATATATCGACACTCTTTATATCGCAAGTCTTGATACTCAGCCGCACGGCGCGGCCCGCCCCGTCCCGTTGTATCTTGGGGCGTCAGCAAGCGCCCACGTCCGGCCCACGCCCACGCCCGGCCCGGCCCCCGCCCACAGGATTCCCATGGCCCGCCAGTACTGGCTCATGAAGAGCGAGCCCTACGTCTACTCGATCGACGACCTCGAGCGCGACGGCACCACCTACTGGGACGGTGTCCGCAACTACGCCGCCCGCAACCTCATGCGCGACCGCATGCGGATCGGTGACCGCGTCCTCTACTACCACTCCAACGCCAGGCCGCCCGGCGTCGCCGGCATCGCCGAGGTCTGCCGCGAGTCGTACCCGGATCACACGCAGTTCGACCCCTCCAGCAAGTACTTCGACCCCAAGGCCACCGACGAGAACCCCCGCTGGTTCATGGTGGACATCCGCTTCATCGAGAAGTTCGCGCGCGAGGTGAGCCTGCCGCAGATCCGCGCCACTCCCGAGCTCGCCGACATGGTCCTGGTCAACCGCAGCCGCCTGTCCGTGCAGCCGGTCGCCGAAGCCGAATACGAGCACATCGTGGCCGTGGCCGCCGCGGGTGCCGAAGAGGAGTAGGAGAAATGCCGACCACCTCACCCGGCCTCGCTGCCAACTACGTAGCCGGCGAGTGGCTGCCAGGGGACGCCTGCGAGAAGCTCACCGTCACCGACCCGGCAACCGGCGACACCCTTGGCTCGGTTCCCGTCTCGGGTCCGGCCGACGTGGACCGCGCCGTCCAGGCCGCCGTCGCCGCCTTCCCCGCCTGGCGCCGCACCCCCGTGCCGGAGCGCGCGCGGGTCTTCTTCCGCCTCAAGACGCTGCTGGACGAGCACCACGACGAACTCGCGGTGAGCCTCTCGCGCGAACACGGCAAGAACGTCGCCGAGACGTGGGGCGAGGTGCAGCGCGGCATCGAAAACGTGGAGCACGCCGCCGGGATGCCCACCCTGATGATGGGCGACACCCTCGAGGACATCGCCCGGGACGTGGACTGCGAGACCGTGCGGCAGCCGATCGGGGTGTTCGCGGTGATCACCCCGTACAACTTCCCCGTGATGATCCCGCTCTGGTTCTGGCCGTACGCGGTCGCCGCGGGCAACACGGTGGTGCTCAAGCCGAGCGAGCAGGACCCGCTCACGCACCAGCGCGTGGTCGAACTGGCCGAAAAGGCGGGGCTGCCGCCCGGCGTGCTCAACGTGGTGCACGGCCGCAAGGGGACGGTGGAGGCGCTGATCGACCATCCGGACGTGGCCGGCGTGTCGTTCGTGGGGTCGAGCCAGGTGGCGAAGATCATCTACCAGCGCGCCGGCGCGGCGGGGAAGCGGGTGCAGGCGCTGGGCGGTGCGAAGAACCACATGATCGTGCTGCCGGACGCCGACCCGGAGATGGTGGCGGACGCGGTGGTGGGGTCGGTGTTCGGGTCCGCGGGACAGCGCTGCCTGGCGGGGTCGGTGGTGGTGGGGGTGGGCGATGCGTACGGGCCGATGCGCGAGGGCGTCCTCGACGGGGCGGCGTCGCTAAGGGTCGGGCGGGGCCTCGACGACGGGGTCGACATGGGACCCGTGATATCCGGCGCGCACCGCGACCGGGTCACCACGTTCATCGACGAGGGCGAGCGCGACGGCGCGCGCCTGCTCATGGACGGCCGGGGCGCGAGCGTGGCCGGGTACCCGCATGGCCATTGGGTCGGCCCCACCGTCTTCGAGGACGTCACGCCCGAGATGCCGATCGGCCGCGAAGAGGTGTTCGGCCCGGTCGCCGGGCTGGCACGCGCGCCGAGCCTGGAGGCCGCGCTGGATATGCTGGCCAGGAGCCGCTACGGCAACGCCGCGTCGATCTTCACCAACTCGGGCCGCGCCGCACGCGAGTTCCGCTACCGCGCGGGGATCTCGATGATCGGGATCAACATCGGGGTCGCCGCGCCGATGGCGTTCTTCCCCTTCGGCGGGACGCGCAACTCGTTCTACGGCGACCTCAAGGCGCAGGGCCGGGACGCGGTCTCGTTCTTCACGGATCAGCGGGTGGTGATCTCGCGGTGGTGAGTGGCGGGGCGCCGGTCTTCGGGACAGGTTGTAAACCGCAGTTGACATTGTGTAAACCGCAGTTGCCATATCGCCGGACGGAGAGAAGAAAGACATGGAAGCAGTAGCGAGCCGCGGCGCCGAGATCTTCGCCGAGCAGCGCAGGTACATCTTCGACTGCGTGACGCCCCTCTACGATGAGCCCCTGGCGATCGAGGAAGGCAAGGGGTGCTGGGTAAGGGATTTCGACGGGCGGGAGTACCTGGATGCCTTCGCGGGGATACTCACGACCTCGCTGGGCCACTGCCACCCCGCGGTGGTCGCCGCGGTGCAGGAGCAGGCGGCCCGCGTGGGACATGTGTCGACGCTGTACGTCAACGATCGTCAGGTCGAGGCGGCGCGCGCCCTGGCCGGAATCGCGCCGGGCGGCCTCACCCGCACCTTCTTCCTGAACAGCGGGGCGGAAGCGATCGAGACCGCGCTGCAGGCGGCGCGCCTTCACACGGGCCGCACCGAGATCATCGCCCTGCGGCAGGCCTACCACGGGCGCACCAGTTCGGCCATCTCGGTCACGGCGCATGCCCCGTGGCGCGTGCTTCCCAGCACGGTCACCGGGATCACGCACGCGCTCTCGCCGTACCCGTACCGTGCCCCGTTCGGTACGTCCAGCGACGAGGAACTGGTCGAGATCTACGCGCGCGACCTGATCGAAGTGATCGAGACGACGACGAACGGGCGTCCCGCCGCCTTCATCGCCGAGACCATCCAGGGCGTGGGCGGCTACATCGTGCCGCCGAAGGGCTACTTCCAGAGGATGGCGGAGATCATCCGCTCGTACGGCGGCGTCTTCATCTCGGACGAGGTGCAGGCGGGGTTCGGACGCACGGGCGGCCGCTGGTTCGGGATCGAGCACTGGGAGGTCGTGCCCGACATCATGGTCATGGCGAAGGGGATCGCCGGGGGAATGCCCGTGGGCGCCACCATCACGACCGACGAGATCGCAGGGAACTGGCGTGGCAAGACGCTGTCCACCTTCGGAGGCAACCCGGTGTGCATGGCCGCGATGGCAGCCGCGCTGGAGGTCATGCACGCCGAGGACGTGAGAACCCGGGCCCGGGAGCGCGGCGCGCAGCTGCGGATCGCGCTGGATGGCCTGGCCGCCACGCACCACTGGATCGGCGAGGTGCGCGGGATGGGGCTGATGCAGGCGCTGGAACTGGTGGAGGACCCGGTTACGAAGGAGCCGGCGCCGCGTCTGGCGGGCATGCTGCTGAACGCGGCGAAGGCCGAGGGGCTGCTGATCGGGATCGGGGGGCTGCACGGCCACGTGATCCGGCTGGGGCCGTCGCTCCTGATCTCGGACATCGAGATCGACGAGGTGACCGCACGCCTGGCGCGCGCCTGCGCGGCGGTGGAGGGCACGCGGTGATCGGCGGGCTGCCCCTCGGTACCTGGGTGCTGATGGCGGTGTCCGTCGTGCCCGGTCTCGTGCTGGTTGCGATGGCTTACCGGGCGCACCGGGGCGACGTGGGCGACCCTCCACCCGACCTCCAGCAGTCGTCGCGGGGCCCCGAAGATGCCTGACGCCGCCGGCTCCAACGCGGCCATCATCGCCGTCGTGGTCGCGTACTTCGCGGTCCTCGTCGGCATCGGCTGGTGGGCGAGCCGCGAGAGCCGCTCGGTCAAGGGGTTCTACGTCGCGGGGAAGAAGCTCCCGTCGTGGGTGATCGCCTTTTCGTCCAACACGACCGGAGAGAGCGGGTGGCTGCTCCTGGGACTCACCGGGATGGGCTACCTGGTCGGCTTTCACGCGCTGTGGGTCGTCCTCGGCGAAGTGCTCGGCGTCGCGCTTGCCTGGTCCGTCGTGGCGCGGCCCTTCAAGGAGTTCACCGACCGCTACGACGCGATCACGGTCCCCGACTACCTCACCGACCGCTTCGCCGACCGGCTCCACATCATCCGCATCGTCAGCGCGATCATCATCTTCACGATGGTGGGCGCCTACACCGCAGCGCAGCTCACCGCGACGGGCAAGGCGTTCTCGTCCTTCATCGGGACGAGCTACGAGGCCGGGGTGTACATCGGTCTCGCCGTCATCCTCGTCTACACGAGCATCGGCGGCTTCAAGGCGGTTGCGTACAGCGACGTGCTGCAGGGCGTCCTCATGTTCCTGTGCCTGCTGATCCTGCCGATCGTGGGGATCTGGCACGCGGGCGGCTGGGGCGAGATGCTGGCGGGTGTGGGCGAGGCGGACCCCGCGCTGCTGCGGCCGATGGGCGAGTACGGCCTCACGGTGCCGGGGGTGATGAGCGCGGTCAGCTACGTGGGGATCGGGCTCGCCTTCCTGGGCGCACCACAGCTCCTGACGCGCTTCATGTCGGCGCGCGACCGCGGCCAGATCTCACGCGGCGGGGTGCTCGCGGTGGTCTGCATCGTGGTCTTCGACATCGGCGCGGTGCTGACCGGCGTGGCCGGGCGCTACCTCTTCCCCGGGCTCGCCGACCCCGAGACGGTCCTCCCGGTCATGTCCACCGAACTCTTCCCGGCGGTGATCGCGGGGGTGATTCTGGTGGTCGTACTGGCCGCCATCATGTCGACCGTCGACTCGCTGCTGATCCTCGCCTCGTCGTCGGTGGTGCGCGACGTCTTCCAGAAGATCCTCCGGCCCGACTACTCCGACCGCCGCCTCTCGCTGATCGGGCGGCTGCTGACGGTCATCCTCGGTCTGGCCGGACTGGGAGTCGCGCTCAGCGAACCCCGCATGATCTTCTGGTTCGTGCTCTTCGCGTGGTCGGGGCTGGCGTCGGCGTTCACGCCGGTCGTCCTGCTGTCGCTCTTCTGGCGTCGTACGACGCTGGCGGGCGCGGTCGCGGGGATGATCGCAGGCTTCGCGGCCGCGATGCTCTGGGTGGTCTTGATCAAGGAGCACTTCTACGACCTGTACGAGATGATTCCGGGCTTCGCGGCGGGATTTGCCGTGACGATCGGGGTCAGCCTCTACACGAAGCCGCCCCCGGACGACGGTTCGATCGTGGACGATGTGCGGCGCGTGGTGGGCGGGCCGTTCACGCGCGCTGGCGCGGGGGACTAGCCCGGCTGCGCCGGACGGGAGACGAGCGCCATGGCCAAGAAGCGCCAGCGGAAGAGGGCGAAACCGGCGAAAGCGGCGAGAGCGCGGGGCGGCCGGGCCGCGGGCAAGGCCGGCGGGAAGGTCAGCGGGAAGGCCGCCACGAAGGCCGGCGCCGCGAAGAAGGGCGGCCGCGGCGGAGTCACCGAGTGGGTTCGATCGCTTGCCGTGGCGCTCGTCGCCTTCCTCATCCTTCGCGTCTTCCTCATGGAGACCTATTTCATCGACTCAGGGTCCATGAAGAACACGCTGCTCGTGGGCGATTTCCTGGCCGTCAACAAGCTCGCGATCGGTCCCCGGATCCCCTTCACCGACATCCGTATTCCCGGTTACTCGGAGCCCCGCCGCGGCGACGTTCTCGTCTTCGATCCGCATCACGAAGAGGACATGACGTTGGTCAAGCGGCTCATCGGGATGCCCGGGGACACGCTGGAAATGCGCGACAAGGTGCTCTACCTGAACGGCGAAGCGCAGGAGGAACCCTACGTGGCCACGATCGGCGCCCGGGACGACGCCGACCCCGGGATGCAATGGCAGAACCGGTACCTCGTGGGCGGGCCCGACGCCGACTACCTGCCCACGTGGGACGACTGGGGGCCGCTGGCGATCCCCGAGGGGCACTACTTCATGCTCGGCGACTACCGCGACGACAGCCTCGACTCGCGCGTCTGGGGTCTCCTCGAAGGCTGGCGATTCAAGGGCCGGGTGGCATTTATTTACTTCTCCTACGACCGGGATTCGTATCGCCCCTTTCCCTGGATCACCGAGATCCGCGGCAGCCGCATCGGGGACAGGGTCAGGTAGCATCGGGGACAGGATCAGGTAGGAACGGGGACGGGGTCAGGTAGCAGCGGGAGACCTGGAGGACCACATGAAGGACCACGCGAAGTCGGTGACGAGAGGACAGTTCCTGGGCGCGGCCGCGGGTACAGTGGGCGCGGGGTTCCTCGCCGGTTGCGGGGATGGACGGGGTGTCGTCCTGCGCACCGACGCGTCCGCAGCGACCAGCGCCGACCTGATCGTGCACGGAGGCACCATCCACACGATGGACGAGGCCAACCCAACCGCCGAGTCGCTCGCGGTGAAGGACGGCCGCTTCATGGCGGTGGGTTCGCGCGGCGAAATCGACGCGCTCCGCGGGGCGGGCACGCAGGTCTTCGACCACGAGGACGGGGTGATCACGCCGGGCTTCATCGACGCGCACACGCACCCCGCGGGCGCCGGAGTCCGCGAGCTCAAGGACGTCAACGTCGATGTCCGCAGCATCGCCGAGATCAAGGACCGCATGGCGGCACGCGCCCGCGAGACGCCGCCCGGCGAGTGGATCCAGGGCTTCAAGTACGACGACACCAAGCTGGCCGAGGGGCGGCCGCTCAACCGGCTCGACCTGGACGAAGCGGTGCCGGATCACCCGGCGGTGGTGGGGCACCGGGGCGGTCACACGAGCGTCTACAACTCGCGGGCGTTTGCGGCTGCGGGCATCACCGCCGAGACGCCCGACCCGTTCGGCGGCAGGTTCGACCGCGAGGGCGGGGAATTGACCGGCCTGGTGGCGGAGCGTGCGAACTACGTCTTCTCGGGACTGATCCCCAGCACGCACACGGACGACGACCGCCGCGCCGGCGTCAAGCTCATCACCGAGTTGATGGCCCGGGCCGGGCTGACCTCCTTCCACGACGCCGGCACGTCGGCCAACAGCATGCGGGCGTATAGCGCCGCCTACCGCAACGGCGAGCTGAGCTGTCGCGTGTACATGATGATGCGCGGCGCCTATGAGGACCTGCGCCAGGCAGGCGTCTCCACCGGGTTGGGCGACGAGTGGCTGCGCGTCGGCGGGGTCAAGTACGGGGCGGACGGCTCGGCGTCCGAGCGCACCATGCGCATGAGCACTCCGTACGTTGGACGTCCCGACGACTACGGCATCCTCACCATGACGCGGGACGCCATCCACGACGTTGTCGAGGTCGCGCACCGCTCGGGCTGGCAGGTCGGCATCCACGCCAACGGCGACGTCACCATCGGCATGGTGCTGGACGCGTACGAACGTGTCCAGGAGCTGTGGCCCAGGCCGGACCCGAGGCATCGTATTGAACACTGCTCGCTCGTGAATCCCGACCTTCTCGCGCGGATCAAGGCCGCCGGGGCGGTGCCGACGCCCTTCTATACCTACGCCCACTACCACGGGAACAAGTGGGTCGAGTACGGGCCCGAGAAGATGGAGTGGATGTTCGCCCACCGGTCCTTCCTGGACTACGAGATTCCGGTCGCGCCGGCGTCGGACTACACGCCCGGCCCCTACGAGCCGCTGATGGCGATCCAGAGCATGGTCACGCGCAAGGACTTCGACGGGCGCGTGTGGGGACCGAGCCAGCGGATCACCGTGCCCGAGGCGATGCGCATCTGCACCATGGGCGGCGCCTACGCGTCGTTCGAGGAGGACATCAAGGGGTCGGTGACGGCCGGCAAGCTGGCCGACTTCGTGGTGCTGGCCTTGGACCCGCACGATGCGGACCCGGACGCGATCAAGGAGATCCCGGTGCTGCGGACCGTGGCAGGGGGACTGGTGACCTGGGAGGCGTGAGGGGGGGAGCATGACCGGAGAGGTCGGATGTAGGGAGACGGTGAGACGTTTCCGAAGCGGAAGTTGCCGATGCCAGCCAACCGGTTCAGCGTCCCGATGATCGTGTCGTGATCGCCTCGCCTAGTTTCGCTGATGACTGCGGACTATCTTTCGGAACCATGAGCGAGCATCCCCATCTCGTTAATGCGCCGATTCGCGAGGCCTTGATCGACTTTCGGGTCCGCCTTCCCTCTGATTTCTCGCCGGAGACCTTGCTCGCGTTGACTGAGGAGTTGCACGCGGAGTATCCTGAAGTCGGCCCGATTCACCAGTTCCAGGGCGCGATTCAGCTGAGTGACGAGGGTCCCGTATCAGTCCAGAGCCCCCCCCAACTGCTCGGTTACCGACTCGAAAGCGCCGATAGGCTCAACATTGCTCAGATTCGAATCGACGGTTTCACGTTCAGTCGGCTCCAGCCCTACGAGTCTTGGGACCGGATGGTCGAGGACGGGTGGATCGTGTGGAGGAAGTACTTGGAGCAATCCACTCCGCTTGGAGTCGAACGGATCGCTACCCGGTTTATCAACCGCATCATTCTTCCACCTTCGGGGCAACTTGCGGAGGTCCTGAGTGTACCTCCTGTAGTGCCAGATGGCAGGATTGACTCCCTCCTCCTCCGCTATCAGCTGGCGCCAACGAGTGGGGTGACCGCGATTGTATCGCTGGCAACCGAGGACGGTCCTGACCCGTCTATGATACTGGACATCGATTGTTTTGTGCGGAGGTCATTTCCGACTGATGAGGATGTACTTCAACGCCAGCTTCGAATGGTTCGAGATGTGAAAAATCGGATCTTCTTCAGCAGCCTTACCACCGAGGCGATAGAGAGGTTCAAATGACCGCAAGAGCCGCGAGCATGGTACTGCCTGGACCGAGATTCCCCCATTGGAGCACGGATCGCGGGACCAGTCGAGAGGCACGCACTGTACGAGCACGCGTCTTGGCGTTCGAGCGCAGCGCGTGGCGGACTGAGCAGAGACACGTCAGGCGCCAGCGGGACCGGGCCCTCGCTGAGGCGTTCCGCGACTGTTCTGAACCCGACTGGGATGGCTACGGCGCGGCACCGGCGAGTGCCTTGTCCATGGAGTGGGCGCGAAAGGTGTTGGAGGCGCTACCCAACTGCCTAGGGGTGCCGGAGGTGGCATTCGAGCCGGATGGAGACGCGGGAATTGAGTGGTGGCGAGGGCCAGACAGAGTGCTTTCCGTTAGCGTCGGTCGAAACGGTGAACTTCGATACGCTGCGCGGCTCAATGCGGCTAGGGTCATCGGAACCGAAGTTTTCGCCGACGGGTTGCCCAAGCGCTTGGTTGAAGCGGCATACGAGCTCGTTGAGTAGACAGAACCGCTCAGCCCCGAATGAGGCGCTCCCCCTCTCGCGCTTCGCGTTCACCAAGAAGTGGGTATCCAAAGCCGATGGCGGGTTCCGGCTCAAATACCATGCCTTCATGCCCCGATCTGTACACGGGCACCCACTGGAGGTTTCGGTTTTCCGGGTGGACGGTCTTAGCGAGGCGCAGATCTGGGAACACGGTCGGCGGTACGCTCTTCCCCCAGGGCGCAACTTCCATGGCCGAGGGGACGTGACGCTGCACGTGGTAAACGCTACGGGCCCGCTCCGTCTGGAATTCGATGAGCCACCTCCAAGGCATGCCAACGTTGTCGGGTGGCCAACGGAACGAGACCAGCAGCTTGCGCTCGCGCAGGACTTGGCCAGCCGGGCCCGGTCGGTGCGTCCGCCAACGAACCAATAGTGAGAGGTGGCCGCGGACTGCCGGCTCTATCTCATAGCTGCGAGGTGGTGGGGTAAGGGTGGCAGACAGAGGTCGACTATCCGACCGTGAGATTACAAGACGGATTGCCTAATATTTCAAATATAGCTAGTATAGAATAATGAAAACCACTGTAGATATTCCAGATCAGGAATTGGCGGATGCGATCCGGTTCACGAACGCGAAGACCAAGCGAGAAGCCATCGTGGGTGCCATCATGTACTTCAACCGGCGCATGCGGATGGCGGAACTGACCAGATTCGGTGGAACCTGCCCCGATCTGGTCACGCCGGAAGAGGTTCAGGCCACCCGTCGCCGGAGTTGAGGCATTGCTTCTGGTCGATACTTCGTCATGGATCCACTTCCTTCGGCCCGATGGCGATCCCAATGTGCATGCGCGCGTAGAGGCGGCGCTGGAAAGCGGGGAAGCCTGCTGGTGTCCGATCGTGCAGCTGGAACTCTGGAATGGCGCCCTGGGAGGCCACGAACAGCGGGTGCTACAGGAGTTCGCGCGCGTTCTCCCTGATCTGGCAATCGACGGTGACGTTTGGAGAAAGGCTTACGAGCTGGCGACGCAAGCGAGGATCCGGGGAGTGACCGCACCGGCAACCGATGTCCTGATTGCCGCCTGCGCTCTCCACCACGGTGCGGATCTGGAGTCCGCCGATTCGGACTTCGACCACTTGGCGGCTGTGGGAGGCCTGGAGCGGCGGGCTGGCTTCACGCGGGGGCAGATCTCGGCGCCCGCCGACTTCGACGTGATGGGAGCCGACGACATTCCGACGACTTTCAAAGGTGGTGAGTGACTACTCTCCTCGGCATGCCCGTTCTGCTGCGGACCGCCGGATTCCGACCGGATCACCTCCACGGGCTGGGCGCCCTCTTGAACAGTTAGGATTCGCCCGCATCACCCGCCCCTTCCGCTCGCTGAGATAGCCGCTGGACTTCGATCTCCAGCCTTGAGACCCGGTCGTGCAAGGTGCCGCCGAACTTCGCCCACCTGCGGCCCCAGGTTCCCCCGAAGTAGATGGCGGCCAACAGCATGAGCACCTGAGCAAATGAGAGATCTTCCAGGAATGACAAGTGGTCCTCCAGTGCTTCGGTTTTTCGGGTTCAATGTATGCGACCACGGTGCCCGTCCTCGCAAGTTGTCACTTGACGGGCGACAGCCGTAGATTGTGTCATGATCGCATCGTTCCGGCACCGCGGCCTGAAGGCGCTCTACCAAGGTCGGACGGCACGGCGGGTTGCGCCGGAGCATGCGGCCAAGCTGCGGGACATCCTGGCGGCGCTCGACCTCAGCAGGGGACCGGAGGGCATGGACTTGCCGGGCTTTCGGTTGCACGCGCTCAAGGGACGGCTGAAAGGGCATTACGCGGTGTCGGTGTCCGGTAACTGGCGCGTGACCTTTCGGTTCGAGGACAGCTCCGCGGTTGATGTGGACTACGTGGACTACCACTGAAGGAGGAGCCCAATCATGGCCATGCACGACCCGCCGCATCCGGGCGGCATCGTTAGGCGGCAGTGTCTTGAACCGTTGGGCCTGACCGTGACACGGGCGGCCGAGGGATTGGGCGTCACTCGCCAGGCGCTGTCCGAGTTGCTGAACGGGCACACGGGTATCTCGGTCGAGATGGCGATCCGGCTGTCGAAGGCCTTCGGCTCGACTCCTGAAACCTGGCTGGGCATGCAGATGGCATACGATCTCTGGCAGGCCCGCAACCGGGCCGGGGAGATCGCGGTTGAGCGATTCGTGGCGGCATGATGTCGACCTCGTGGCTCGGGGCCATCCTGCGCGCCATCATGTGCTTCAAGCGGCGCACGCGGATGGCGAGACTTCAGGCAGGACTTTCATTGGTCTCGCCGACCAGTATCGTCGTCGCCCTCCTGATGGTTTCGACCGCCTGCTCCCTTGATACCGTAGGGTAATCGTCCAGGAACTCGTCGAGCCGGTCGCCGGCCTCGAGGTGCTCCATGAGTATCCGCACCGGGACCCTCGTACCCGAGAACACCGGAGTCCCTCCGAGAACGTCTGGATTCCTGTCGATGAGCTTGTCCGTCATTGGTCGCCAGTCGGCCAGGGCGGACCCTGGTGTTCGGCGGACACCGGCTCCAGGCCCATGTACACGAACTTCTGGATGCGTTTGCCTTCGTAGGTCTCGGTCGTGTAGACGTTGCCGTGCGAGTCGGTGGCGATGCTGTGGACGCCGATGAACTGGCCCGCCTGCCGGCCTCCGTCGCCGAACGTCGTCAGGACCTCGAGCGACGCGCGGTCCATCACGTAGACGCGGTGATTGCTGCCGTCGGCGACGTACATGTAGCGCTGCTCGGGATCGCGTGAGAAGGCGAGATCCCAGGTCGAGCCGCCGCCCAGGGTGCGCGGCGCGATCAACACCTCGTCCACGAACGTCCCGTCGGTCTGGAAGACCTGGATCCGGTCGTTCGGACGGTCGCAGACGTACACGAGGCCGTCCAGCGAGGGCTCGGCGCAGTGGACCGGCGTGCGGAACTGCTGGAGAGGCGGCGCGTCCGGATCGTACGGCGGGGTGGGCGTGTCGTCCGGGGCGTTGCCGTAGGCGCCCCAATAGCGCTTGAACGCGCCGGTCGACGCGTCGAGCACCGCCACGCGGCGGCCGCCGTAACCGTCCGCGACAAATGCCTCGTTGGCTTCGGCGTGGAACGCCACCTTGGCGACCCGGTTGAAGCGCGTCTCGCTGTGGCTGTCGGGTTCCGCGCCCACCTCCGGCTGTCCGTAGGAGGCCAGAAATCGGCCGTCGCGGGAGAACTTGAGGATGTGCGAGTCCGTTGCCCCGTTGCCGCCGATCCACACGTTGTCCATGTGGTCGACGGTGATTCCGTGGTTCGAGGCCGGCCACACGTACTCGTCGGAGGGGCCGCCCCATGAGTTGACCAGGTTCCCTTCGGGATCGAATTCGAGGACTTCGGGCGCGGCGCGGCAGCATTCGGCGGTCGGCGGATCGGCCTCCGCTCCCAGTTCCGTGCCCGCGTCGATCGAGGCGCGGCGGTGGATGATGAAGACGTGGTCGCGGGAGTCCACGCCCACCCCGATCGTGGAGCCGAGTAGCCAGTGCTCCGGCAGCGGCTTCGGCCAGAACGGGTCGACCTCGAACCTGGGCGCTACGGCGCCGCTCCCGGCTCCGGAGGCCGCTTCGTCGATCGCTTGCGGACCGCACGCGAGCACAACTGCGAGGCCGGCGATCGCACCGCCGATGAGGTGTCGTCGTTTCACGTTCATTACCGTCTCTCCTTTACCAGACGAGGTGGAAGCGGCTCTGGCGCCGGAAGACCCAGTGCCGCTTTCCTTCGGTGTCGAGGTAGGCCTCTTCTTCCTGTCGGCAGCTGGCCGGCTTGCCGTCCCACTCCGGGATCGCCGTCGTCGCCTGCAACTCGATCGCGTGCCAGGTCGACGGCAACAGGAGCGCGTCGCCCCGGACCGGCACCCCCTCCTGACCGTCCCAGCGGCCGATCAGCGGCCCCGCCCCGTGTCCGTGATCCCCTATCGGGTGCGTGTAGACGGTTCCATTGATCCCCTCCGCCCGCATCTGCGCCAGAGTGTTGGCGAGGATCGTGTTGCCGCTGAGCCCGGGCTCCATGTGCTCGAGAAGGATGTCCTGCAGCCGGTTCGAGTTCGCGATGCACTGCTGCAGTCCGGCCGGCACGCCGGTCTCCCCCTCCCTGAGCACATAGCCCAGGTGCTGGGTGTCGGTATGCAGGTTCAGCGCCACCACGCCGAAGTCGGTCCAGAGCAGGTCGCCGCGCTCGATCACCGTGGGGCCGGACGAAGGCACCTCGCCCGCGCGCTGCACGTCCACGTTGGCCTGGAACCAGGTCGTGTAGCCCAGGTCGCGCACGCGCTGGCGCATCCACCACTCCACGTCCTCGATGGTCGTCTCGCCCGGCGTGATCACCGCGTTCGAGAACGCATGCGAGATGACCGCGTGGACGGTCTCCATGATCTTCCGGTAGCGCGGCATCATCTCGGGGAGGCGCAACGAGATGTAGTTCATGGCCAGGCGTGGCTCCCGCTTCACCCGGTCGAGCAGTTCCGGACCCAGCGCCTCCTCCAGGGCCTCGCGCTCGCCCGCGTGCAGGCCGTCCGAGAACGCCCAGTCGGGATCGATATTGAGCACGATGTTGTCGGGGTCGCGGTCCTCCACCACCTCGCGCAGGAGCCGCCACTGCTCGTTGCCGACCAGTTCCGCGGTCGGCTGGGTGGGCGCGGGCCGGGTGGAGCGGTACGCCTCGAAGACGCCGCCCTGGCTTGTCCCGCCCAGCGCCAGGCGCTCGACCGTCCCGTCGTCCTGCCGGGTGAAGACGTAGATGGAGCGGCGGCGCGCAGCGAAGGTCGTGGGCGAGATGATGGACCAGAAGACGGGGTCCTCCGCGTATTCGCGCATCGACAGGATCCACATGTGCACGTCGTACTCCGCCATCAGCTTCGGCAGGACTCTCCCGATCCGCAGTTCCAGCCACTCCTGCCGCTCCTCCGCCTGTTCCCGCAGCGTCGGCAACGGCTGGATCCGCGCCGGGACGTCCTCGGAGACGTTCACCGGTTTCTGGGCCGCCAGGTCGCCGACGGTGGCGGACAACAGGGTGAGAACGAAGGGGACCGTGCCGCCGAGGCGACGCCCCTGTGGGAGAAAGCGTGTCATTGGCCCACTCCCTTCAGCTGCACCACGATCACCTCGACGGGCTCGGGCCCCTCGTTGACGTCGCCGTGCAGCTCTCCGGGCGGGTCCGCCTCCAGCCAGTAGGCGTTTCCGGTCTCCCAGGTCATGTCGTGGCGCTCGCCGGCGTCGTTGACGACGGTGAGCGTGCCGCCCTTGAGCGCGATGATGGCGCGGGGGTTGTCGTGGCGGTGCATCTCGAGGGGCTGGTTCGGGACGATCACGCTCTTCCACACGGTGACGTGTTCGTTCTCGAACTGCGGCGTGCGACCGGTGGTGAGCGCGGGCTCGTCCGCGGCGCCGGGCTGTTCGGCGGACTGCTCGCCGGCCTGGTCGGCGGGTGGGCCGCAGGCCGCGAGCAGGAGGGCCAGAAGGGGTGTGATCGGTCTGGCAGTCTTCATCGGGATGGCTCCCTCGGTGCGGGGTGGGTCCGGTGGTCGGGTCGTGGGTGGCTGTCGCGTCCCGGGCAAGATCGTGCGCATCACCCGTCGGGCGCTACCTTGGGGGCGTTCGCAGGTCCCGTCCCTTCGTCCCGTGCTGCCATGCTCTCCATTCGCAAGTCCGTCCTCGCCTCCGTTGCCTTCGTCGTCCAAGCCGGCGTCCCGTCGGCCGCCAGCTCGCAGGTCGCGCCCGCGCCGGCGCCCGTGTCGGCCGACGCCGTCCTCTCATCCACCACCATCACGCTGCAGGGGCTCGATGCCCCCGTCGAGATCATCCGCGACCGCTGGGGGATCAACCACATCTACGCCGAGACCGAGTACGACCTGTTCTTTGCGCAGGGGTATGCGGCCGCGCGCGACCGGCTCTTCCAGTTCGAGGTGTGGCGCGCGCAGGCCACGGGCACGGTCGCCGAGATGCTGGGGCCGGGCGAGCTGGAGCGGGACATCGGTTTTCGGCTGTTCCGGTTCCGCGGCGACATGACGCAGGAGATGAACCACTACCACGACCGGGGCTCGGTGATCATTCCGGCGTATGTGGACGGGGTGAACGCGTACATCGCCGAGACCGAGGCCGACCCGTCGCTGCTGCCGATCGAGTTCGAGCTGCTGGGGATCCGGCCGAAGCGCTGGACGCCGGAGGTGGTGATTTCGCGGCATCAGGGGCTGCTGGGGAACATCGGCAGCGAGCTGAGCTACGGGCGTGCGGTGGCGGCGGTGGGCGAAGCAATGGTCAAGCGGGTCGCGAACTTCCACCCGGGGGATCCCGACATCGCGCTGGACCCGGCGATCGACGGGTCGCTGCTGAGCCAGGACATCCTGGGGCGCTACAATGCGTTTCGGGGGGCGGTCCGGTTCCGCCCGGAGCACCTGGTGGCCGAGCACAGGGGGGACGCGGAGGCGTTCGCGCGGCTGGAGGCGGCTGCGGCCGGCGTGCGCGGCGCGGGGGCTGGGGCGGGCTGGCAGGACCCGGCGGGCTGGCCGGACGCCCCGAGCGGTCATGAGCCGGCGGGCTGGCCGGACCCGCTGGCCTGGCAGAACCCGGAGGACATCGGCTCCAACAACTGGGTCGTGAGCGGCCGGCTGAGCGAGAGCGGCTATCCCCTCATGGCCAACGACCCGCACCGCGCGCAGTCGTCGCCCTCGCTGCGCTACTGGGTGCACCTGGTCGGGCCGGGCTGGAACGTGATCGGCGGGGGCGAGCCCGAGATTCCGGGCGTGAGCATCGGCCACAACGGGTACGGCGCCTGGGGGCTCACGGTGTTCCGCACCGACGGCGAGGACCTCTACGTCTACGAGACCCATCCCGACGATCCGAACCGCTACCGCTACAAGGACGGATGGGAGGAGATGACGGTCATCGCGGAGGATATTCCCGTAAAGGGACAGGATCCGCATCGTGCCGAATTCAAGTACACGCGCCACGGGCCGGTGGTTTTCGAGAACCACGGGGAGAGCGTCGCGTACGCGGTGCGGGCGGCGTGGCTGGAACCTGGCGGCACTCCGTACCTGGCAAGTCTGCGCATGGACCAGGCCCGCTCCTGGGAAGAGTTCGTCGAGGCGTGCAACTACTCCAACATCCCGGGCGAGAACATGGTCTGGGCGGACAGGGACGGGAACATCGGCTGGCAGTCGGTGGGCATCGCGCCGATCCGGCGCAACTGGTCCGGCCTGGTCCCCGTCCCCGGCGACGGCCGCTACGAATGGGACGGCTACCTGCCCATCAAGGCCAAGCCCAGCGTCTACAACCCGGTTGAGGGCTACTTCGCCACCGCCAACAATCACCTTACGCCGGACGACTACCCCCACATGGACGCGATCGGCTTCGAGTGGTCGGATCCGTATCGCTGGACGCGCGCCGCCGAGGTCCTCGGCTCGGGACGACTCCATTCGATGGCCGACATGATGGCGCTGCAGACCGACTACCTCTCGATCCCGGCGCGCACGATCGTGCCGATGCTGCGGCACGTGACCACCGGCGGCGGCGATGTCGAGCGGGCGCGCGAATTGCTCCTGGCGTGGGATTTCGTGCTGGATCCGAACTCGGTCGCGGCGGGGATCTACAACGCGTTCGAGAGGCGGGTGCGCGGCAACGTGGTCGCGCTGTTCGTGCCCGCGTCTGCGCGGCCCCATCTGCGCGGCATGGCCCTGGTGAAGGTGATCGGCAACCTCACCGCGCCCGGCGGGGAGTTCGGCGACGATCCCATCGCGGGGCGCGACGCGGTGCTGCTGCGCAGCCTGGAGGAAGCCGTGGCCGAACTTCGCACGAAGCTCGGCGGAGACATCGGCCGCTGGCAGTACGGCCAGCCCGACTACAAGCACGCGACGATCTACCACCCGCTGTCGCGCGCGGTCCCGGCCGACCTGGCGGCACGCTTCACGGTCGGCCCGCTTCCCCGGGGCGGCAACAGCTCCACCCTCAACAACACGGGCGGTGGGGACAACCAGACATCGGGCGCATCGTTCCGGATCATCGTGGACACCGGCAACTGGGATCTGGCCGTGGGCAGCAACACGCCCGGGCAGTCCGGCGACCCCGATTCCCCCTTCTACGACAACCTATTCGAGCTCTGGGCGCACGACCGTTTCTTCCCGGTCTTCTACTCGCGCGACCGGATCGAGTCGGTGGCCGCCGAGCGCACCATGCTGATGCCCGGTGGGTAGGGAGGGGGACAGCCCGCGCTTCTTCCCCACGCCCGCAGACATGCGCGCGTGGCTGGAGAAGAACCACGACCGGGTCGACGAACTCTGGGTCGGCTACTACAAGAAGGGCACGGGTCTGCCCAGCGTGACCTGGCCCGAGTCCGTGGACGAGGCGCTGTGCTTCGGCTGGATCGACGGCATCCGGAAGTCCATCGACGACAAGAGCTACCGGATCCGGTTCACGCCGCGCCGCAAGGGAAGCCACTGGAGCGCCCGCAACCTGGGCCGCATGAAGCACCTGATCGCCGAGGGACTTGTGGCCGAAGCAGGGCTGGCGGCGTACGAGCGCCGGGATCGCCGCAAGGAAAGGCAGGCGTCGTACGAGCAGCCGGAGGCCGCGGCGCTGCCCCCCGAATACGAAGCGAGGATCAGAGCGAATGCGGCTGCGTGGGAGTACTTCCAGGCGGCGCGGCCGTCGTACCGCAAGCAGGTCACCTGGTGGATCGTCAGCGCGAAGCGCGAGGACACGCGGCTCCGCCGCCTGGGCATCCTGATCGACTCCTGCGCCCAGGGTGACGTGATCCCGCCGCTGCGCTGGACGAAGAAGAAGGGTTGAGGGCACTTCACCAGGCTCCCAACCAGGTCGAGTACGCGACGCTCGATCGGGTCGCGGCGGCAATTACGAACTGGGGGCCAGCCACCGGTCCGGCGCCGCCGCCCTCTTGCGTTCGCGGGGGCGCTTGTTGAACCACGCCACCGTCATGAGCACCTCGGCCGCCGCGTCGGCTTCCAGCGCGCCGTCGCGGTCCGCCGGCACGGGACGGAAGGCCTCTTCGACGACCCTGTCGGCCCGCCGGCGCGCCTCGTCGGACTTCGGCCAGGGGAGTTCGCCGTGCAGGCGGCCGCGGCGGATCAGGTAGATCCGGTCTTCGCCCCCGAAACCGGATACCGGGTAGACGAGGTTCAGGTGGTCGATCCGGCCACGGAAGCCGGAGAGATGGTTCCACAGCTTCTCCAGTGTTTCCATGCGGTCGCGCATGGTGGCCGCGTATTCGAACCTGAGGCGCGCGGCGGCTTCCCCGATGGAGCGCTCGAGCGTCTCCAGCGGCGCCCTGCTGCGGGCCTCCAGGAACGCGCGCGCCAGCCGGACGCCCCGGTCGTACTCGGCACTCGTGCAACGGCCGGCGCAGGGTCCGGGACAGGTTCCCGTCTCGACGCGGATGCAGCGCGGGGTCCGGCCGCCCGAGAACATCTCGAGCTGGTCGCCGAAGTGGATCGGCGTATCGCCGGTGCAGTCCCGCAGCCCGGTCGCCAGGGACAGGTCGTGCACCGCGCGCGCGAGCCACGCGGTCCGGCCGAAGGGGCCGTAGTAGCGCGCGCCATCGCTGTGCGTCCGCGTCACGGGAATGAGCCGCGGCGCGGGCTCGCGGGTCACCTTGATGAAGCCGTACCTGCGGTCGCGCTTGTGCTGCACGTTGTACTCGGGCTGCCAGACGCGGATCAGCCGCATCTCGCGGAAAAGCGCGGCGAACTCGTTGGGGGTGTAGTCCCAGCTCACCGCCTCGGCCTCGGCCACCAGGCGCGCCGTCTTCCCCTTGTCCTTGCGGAAGTACGACAGCAGGCGCGAGCGGACGCGGACCGACTTGCCGACATAGAGGATCCTGCCGCCCGTGCCCAGCCAGCGGTAGACGCCGGGACGGTCCTCGGCCCCGGAACGCACGTGGTCACGGAGGTCGGATGTCGCCATGGCGACCCAACTTCGCCATTTATTCGGTCGGAGTCAACGCGAAGTGTTCCCGTTCAGACATTGCGACCGCCCGCCGGACACGCTACTGTCGCCTTCCATGTTCAGGCATGGACGTTCTCTCGTGATTCGTGATCCTGTGTGGAACACGATCCGGCTGGATCCGGTCGCCGTCGCGATTGTCGACACGGCGGCGTTTCAGCGGCTCCGCTACATCCGCCAGCTCGGCCTTGCGCACCTGGTCTACCCCGGTGCGACCCACACGCGCTTCGATCACGCTTTGGGCGTGTATCACCTGGCCGTGCGGGCGCTTGGCATCCTTCGCGGCCGGGGGGATGTGCCCGCCGATGTCTGGCAGGGCGCTCACCTGATCCCCTACGCCGCCCTGCTTCACGACATAGGACACTACGCCTTTTCGCACGCCCTCGAAGAACTGGAACCGGATCGAATTGTGGGCGACCACGAGGAGATGAGCGCCCGCTTCTTCGCGTCCGCGGAGCTTCAGGCCGCGCTGGCGCCCCTCGGTCCGGGGGCGGCCGACGAGATCTTCCGGATCATCAAGGGGGAGGGCGACAACGCGCTGCGGGGCCTGGTGAGCGGCAGCCTCGACCTGGACAAGATGGAATACCTGCGCCGCGATGCGCGCTTCTGTGGCGTGCCTTACGGCGAGGTGGACGTCGAGCGGCTCCTGCAGGGCCTCCGGCTGCTGCGCGATCCGGTGACGGGCGCGTGGGAGGTCGGGGTCGGGATCAAGTCGCTCAGCACGCTGGAATCGCTGCTCTTCTCGAAGTATCAGATGTTCCGCACGGTCTACTGGCACCATGCGGTGCGGGCGGGCACCGGTCTCTACAAGCGCATTGTGGAGACGGCGGTGGAGGCGGGACTTCTGTCCCCCGAGGAGCTGGTCGGCCCCACGGACGAAGAGCTGCTCTACGAACTGCGGCGAAGGGCTGCGGCGAGTGCCGACGCGGTGGCGACGCGCCTGGGGGAGCGGTGGCTGCCGGCGTTGCGGGAGCGGCGGCTGCCGAAGCGGGCAACGGAAATCCCCGCCTGGCAACTCGAAGACAGGACGATTCCGGCGTGGGTCAGCGGGGACACGGCGGAGAAGCGGCGCTGGGAAGACCGGATGGCGGCGGAGCTGGGGCTGGAGCCCGGCGAAGTGATCCTCGATTTCCCGGTCAAGAAGGCCATGTTCCAGCTGGATGTCCTGGTGGACCGTCCGGACGGCGTGGTGCGGCTGGGAAGGGAGGGGATCCCGGGGATGATGGATCTGCCGAAACTCGGACAGGAGCTTTATCGTACCGCCCGGGTGCTCCGCCTGTTCACCTTCGAACGGCGCGAGGTGGACCAGGGGCGGCTCCTCGGGCGGCTGCGGGCGAGCCCGGCGGTGTCGGAGGAGCGGGCGGTGCCGGAGAAGTGGGCGGGGCCGGAGGAGCGGGCGGGGCCGGAGAACCCGCCGGCGCCGGAGGAACGAATGCGCGTTACGAACGTAAACACCTTAGGGAGCGCGACTGCGGGGCGTCCTGCCGACGCACAAAACGCAGTTATTGACAGAGACACACAACAGCCCTACGATTAAAGGCTGTACATGCCGCGCGACCGCCGGATCCGGCAATCCGGCTTCGCTACGGAGGAAACGAGAAGAACGATGGCCAGGAAAACTCGGCGGAGGAAGGGGCGGGTCAATCCTCTCACAGGGTTCGACGCCAGCCTGGACGAACAGACTGCGCTGGACCAGTACCTGCGGGACGTAAGCCGTCACGAACTGATCACGCCGGAGATGGAAAAGATCCTGGGTGCGCGTGCCCAGAAGGGGGACGAAGAGGCGATCCAGGCGCTTGCGAAGGCGAATCTGCGCTTCGTGATCAGCGTCGCCAAGAAGTACCAGAACCGCGGTGTTTCCCTCACGGATCTGATCCAGGAGGGGAACGTGGGGCTGGTCACCGCGGCGCGGAAATTCGATCCTGAGCAGGGCGTGAAGTTCATCTCCTATGCGGTGTGGTGGATCCGGCAGGCGATTCTGGCCTCGCTGGCCAACCACGGCCGTCCGGTGCGGGTTCCGCTCAACCGGGCGTCCGACCTTGCGCGGATCTTCCGCGAGAAGGAGCGGCTGAAGCAGGAACTGGGCCGCGACCCGACCAGCGAGGAGCTGGGCAAGGCGACGTTCCTGACGCCTCAGCTCGTCGAGTCGCTCCAGACGCTCAACGCGGCGGAGATCCGGCTGGACGCTCCGATCGGCGACAGCGAGGACTCCCAGCTGGTGGAGCGTTTCATCACCGAGGAGGCCGCGGAGCCGGAGCTCGAGGTGGAGAACAGGCTCCTGACCGAAGCGGTGACCAACGCGCTTGGGACGCTCGAGCCGCGCGATGCCCGCGTGCTGAGGCTCTATTTCGGCCTGGAGGGCGAGAGGGAGCACACGCTGGAAGAGATCGGCAACCTGCTCGGCGTGACCCGGGAGCGGATCCGGCAGCTGAGGGACAGGGCGCTGCGGCGCCTGCGCGAAGGCGAAAAGGGCAAGGCCCTGAAGTCCTTCGCGGCGTAGTCCCACGACGTACCGCGCGCGACACGACAGAGAGGCCCCCGTGGCGGTTTTGCCGCCGCGGGGGTTTCTTGCATGGCGGCGCCGGGAAACGGGCTGATGGGTAGGGCGAAGTCCCGGGTGGGCCGTGGGGGCCAGGTGGGCCAGGTGGGCCGTGTGGGCCAGGTGGTCGAGGCGGTGGGTGGCGTGTACCGCGTGCGGACCGACGACGGCGTGGTCGAGGCTTCGCTGCGGGGGCGCGTCAAGTGGTCGGGGCCGGTGCCGGGCAAGGTGGTGATCGGGGACCACGTGGAGGTGGTTGCGGGCGCCGGGGGAGGGCGGGTGATCGAGTCCGTGCGGGAGCGGAGGACGTCGCTGTCGCGGTGGACGTCCGGAGGCAGGGTCGTGAAGGTGGTGGCGGCCAACCTGGACCGGCTTCTGGTGGTGATGTCGGTTGCGGACCCGCCGCCCAGCCGGGAGGTGATCGACCGCATGCTGGTGATGGGGGAGTCGGGAAGCATGGAGGTCCGGATCATACTCAACAAGGTGGACCTGGCGCGCGGCCGCGCGGTGGCGGCCGAGCTGGGAGCTGCGTATCGTGCGGCCGGGTACGCCGTGACGGCCACGTCGGCGGTGACGGGCGAGGGCATGGGGGCATTCCGCGCCATCATCCACGCGGGGTCGTCCGCGCTGGCGGGGCCGTCGGGGGTGGGGAAGTCGTCCCTTCTCAACGCGGTGGAGCCCGCGCTCGACCTTCGCACCAGGCGTGTCGGGCGGCGGTCCAGGATCGGCAAGCACACGACCGTGTCCAGCCGGCTGATCGCGCTGGCCGCCGGTGGCCACGTCGCCGACACTCCCGGTTTTTCGGACGTTGGACTGACGGGTGTGGCCCGTGCGGAGCTGGACGGGTGCTTTGCGGACTTCCGCCCGTTCCTCGGAATATGTCATTTCAAAGACTGCACCCACGTACACGAGCCGGGGTGCGCGGTGCTGGACGCGGTGGCGAGCGGGCATATCCAGCCGGAACGGCATCGCAGCTACCGGACGATGCTCGCCGAACTGCAGGAAAGGGGACCATGAGTCGCGAATCGTCGATGCCGGCGCGGGGCGACAGGGGCGACAGGGTGTCCGTGGGGGAGCGACCGGCGCGGGGGCCCCTCGGGCAGAAGCGTTTCCGCCAGGTCATGGGACACTACCCCACGGGTGTGACCGTTGTCACGGCGTTGGGCCCCGACGGCGCACCGGTCGGCCTGACGGCGAATTCCGTCACCTCGGTGTCCTTGGATCCTCCCCTCGTGCTGGTCTGCGTATCGCGGGAGTCCGCTTCGCTGAGAGCGATCCTGGCGAACGGTGCATTCGCCGTGAACGTCCTCGGTGCCGGTGCCGCGTCGACGGCGGTGCGCTTCGCCGAGGAGGAGCACGCGAGCCGCTTCGCGGACGTCGCGATCACGGACAAGGGCGGCCGCGGGCCCGTGCTCGACGGCGTCGTTGCATGGGTGACGTGCGATCTGTACCGCACCTTCGAGGCCGGCGACCACCTGATTCTGGTCGGCGAGGTCAACGACGGCGAGGCTGCGGGGGGAGATCCGCTGGTCTTCTTCCGCAGCCGGTACCGGGATCTGACGATTGTCGGGGAGGGCGACGCCATCTCGCGCCCCGCGGAGGAGCGATGACCCGGGCCCGGCGCATGCTCTGGATCCCGGCGCTGTTCGTGGGCGCGTCCCTGGCGATCGCCGTCGCGACGGGTGCCGCGGTGCTGCTCTACGATGCCCAGTGGCTGGCCCGGGGCTTCGGCGCGGGCGCGGCCGACCCGCTGTTCGAGTCCGGCCCGGAGGCTGTGCTGGACGGCACGCAGGGTCTGCTGCGGGCTTTTGCGGTCCTTCTGGGCGTGGCCTTCATCTCGCTGTTTGCGGGCCTGTGGGTCGGAAGCGGCAGTCATGCCGAGGAATCCGTGCCCGCGGCGGCACGTGGATGGGTGGGCCTCCTGGTGGCGCTGCTCCTCGGTGCCGGGTTCACGGCCGTATGGGAGGCGATGGCAGGGTTCGAGGGCGAGGCGCTCGGCCAGGGTGCTGGACTCGCGCTCACGGCCGCGCTTCCCGCGTATTTTGCCGGCGGCGTCCTGGGCCGGCTCGGCGGTTTCGCGGCGGTGCTCGCGAACAGCGGCAGACGGCAGGTGCGGCTCGGCGGCCTCGCGGGTGCGGTCGTCGGATCCGTCCTGGCCGGTGCGTTCCTGGGCCGTCCGGTGCTGGCGGTCACCGCGTTCCTGGGCGCTACCGTATTGGCGGCGGCGGGGGCGCGTTTCCAGGGCTGGATCTTCGACAGGGTGCCGCGTCGGCGTCTGGTCCTGGACGACCCGGACCGTCCGGAACTCCGTTTCGAGGCGTGGCACACCCTGGTACCCGAAGCCACGGTCCGCGTGCTGCTCGAGGGCGGTCGCGACATTGCGGTCGATCCGACGCCCGAGGGCGACTGGAGGAAGGCGGTCGAGGGCACGCTGGACGAGGACGATTCCGTGTTTTTCGTGGGTGCGGCGAGCTGGTTCGCGTTGCCGCAGGGGCGAGCGTGGGCGATGTACGAGCCGGACGCGGCCGTGCGGGCTCTGGCGGCCAGAGGTTTCGGGTGGGACGATGGTATCATGGTGGATTCTCCGGTCCCTGAAACCGCGGGTGCCACGTTCGTTGCAGAGTGGGGAGCCCTGGGTGAGTCGCTGGCGCGCTCGCAGCCGCTGGGCGAGTTCCTGCGTGCGCTCTGCGACGCGGGGGTTTGCCGTGCCTGGATCCGGGGTCCGCGCGGCCGGCTGCCCGACTCGCTCGCCGACGCGGGATTCGCCGCGGGGCTGGAGGTATCCCGCCATGCGGGTGCCGTGGATGGATTGCAGGGGCCGCCCTGTCTGCAGCCCCGCGGGGACGAACTCTGGTGTTTCGGCGGGTCGGGGGAGTTGCCCGTGGAATTGCCGGGAATGACGATGTTGCCGTTGCCGGCGCAGTCGGAGGTATCGGCGGAGTCGGCGTTGCCGAAGGAGTCGGAGGTATCGGCGGAGTCGGCGGAAAGCGGACGAAAGGACTCGCAGTGAAGCTGGCGCACATCTCGGATCTGCACCTGGGCTACGGTGCCGCCGGTGGGCGGCGGGCCGGGGACGTGCTGCGGATCTTCGAGACGGCGCTGGCCCGGATTGCGGAACTCGGCGTGGATTTGTTGGTAGTGTCGGGTGATGTCTTCGACCATCCCGACGTTACGGCCACGCCGATCGCAACGTTCGGCCGCGCGGTACGTGCCCTGCGCCGCAGGGTCCCGGGAATCGTCGTGGCGGTGGCCGCCGGGGCGCGTGACACTCCGCTGGACCCCAGCCGCGACGGTCCGCTGACGGTGATCGGCGCCATGGACGGGGTCGAGGTGGCGTCCACCACCGTCCGCAGGCTGAAGCTGCGCGACGGTGAGATCGGTGTCACCCTGGTTCCGCACCGCGCGGTGCAGGGGTCCCGCGCCATCGATGTGTCCCCCGATCCGGCGGCGAAGTGGAACGTGCTCGTCATTTTCGCATCGCTGGCGTCGGGGCGAACTCACGCCGTGCGGATTCCGGTGGAGGGGTGGGACTACGTTGCGCTCGGATCCAACCACACGTTTACGCGGGTGGCCGAGTGGACCTGTTACGCCGGCTCTCTTGAACGCGTGGGGGCCGACCCGTGGGCCGAGGCGGCGACCGCCAAGGGGTTCGTCACCGCGCGGCTCGGAGTGGACGGGTCGCGATCCGGTCGTGGCTCCGGCCCCGATCGCGGGGTGACCTTCTGGCCCGTCGAGGCACGCGCGGCCGTGAGCCTCGCACCGGTGGAAGCGACGGGCGGCGGGGCGGCCACCGTCATGAGGCGCCTGAGCGAGGCGCTCGCGGGGGTTCCCGGGGGAATCGACGGGAAGCTGCTGCGCATTCCCGTGCGGGGCCTCTCGGCCGACGACCTCGCCGTGCTCGACCGCGAGGTCCTGGCGCGCGTGCGGCGCCGGGTTGCCGAGCTGCGGGTCGACGCGCTCCCCGGGCAGGGGATCTCGCATGGCAGGGGTGGTGAGGGTGCGCGGCGGCGGGGCGCGAGGTCGGGGGCGGCGGCATGAAGATCGATGTGCTGCAGGCGAGCGTGCGTGGTCCGGTGCTGGACCTGCAGGACGCGCGTGGCCTGGTGGCGTTCGTCGCCGACGGCGGTCATCTCTGGGGCGAGTTCATGTCCTCGCTGCGCGACGGGTTCACGAGGCCGGGACGGCCGGGTGGCGCCAGAGCGCTCGTGCGCATGGACGATGGCGCGGTGGGGGTGGGCAGTCGGGCCTTCGAGGAGGTACTGGCCCCGATTCTCGCCGCGCACGCCCTTTCGCGCGAGGAGTACGCCGCCGTGTGGTTCGGGGCGGGGCCCGTGACGACGTGGCTGGCGGCCGCGGGAACGCTGTTGCAGGGGCCGGAGACGGCCCGCAAGGTGCGCGAGCTGGGACGCATGCTGGCGCCGGAAGGCGAAGCGGTCTCCGCGGCCGCAGGGTCGCCGGACGGATGGGCGCGCCGCATGATCCGCGAGACCAGGGAGGACGTGGAGCGCCTGAGTCATGCCTGTGATGGTGTGGAGGAGCTGGAAGCGCGGTTGCGGGCTTTGCGGGGCGAGGCCGCGGAATTGCACGGGGATGTGGAGGCGGGGATGATGGGGTGGGTGCGCGAGCGCCAGGACGCCGAGACGCGTCTTCTGCTGTACCGGGATCGTGAACGCGAACTCCGCACCCGCCTGAAACGCCTCGACGAGGAAGGTGACGAGGCAGCGTGCGTCAACTGTGGGCAGCCGCTGCAGGAACGCGCCGAGGCCGTGCGAAGCGCTCGCCGCGAGGAATGGGAGGCGGTGGTGCAGGATGGGCGCTGGTGGCGCAGGCGCAGGGATCAGCTCGAGGGCAAGCCCGACGACCTCAAGGCGATCGAGGGCCGGACGATGGAACTTGACGCGGCCGTCAACGAGGTGTCCGAGGAGCTGGAGCGCCGGAAGATCCGGGCTTTGGAGCTGGACGCCGCGATCAGGCGCCTCGAGGAGTTCGAGGCACTGGAGGCCACGCTGGACCAGCGGTCCGAAGGCGCCGAGATGGAAGAAACGCGCGCCAGGCTTGTGGGCGCCACGCGTGAACGTGTCCGTGCGACCATCCACGCCAAGGTCCTGTCGTTGACCGGAGGACGGCTGGCGGGCGTCTTCCCGGAACTCTTCGCCGACTGGGCCGACGGCGGACGCCGGGGAGGCAAGGAATTCGCCGCTCTGGAGCTGGCGGTCAGGGTCACCCTGGCGGAACTGGCGGTGGACGCCGGGTTGGGGTTGCAATCAGTCGTGCTGCCCGCCGGGCTCAACCGCCTCGCGCGGGAGGACCTCCACAGGGCGATGGCGGAGCTGGTGCGCCTTTCGCGGCGCGTGCCGCTGCTGCTGGTCAGGGCCACGCACGGCGTTGCTTCGGCGTTCCCGGAGTATTTCGATCTCCTCTACCGGGTCGAAGACGTTCCAGAAGGGCGCCGCCTGCGCCGCGACAGGTCGGGCCTGGGAACGATCTGGCTGCAGGTGTAACGGGGGCGGGGCGCTCGGCCAGGTACGGTCCCGAGCGCTGGTGCACGCCCCCGACCCGAGTGGGTGCACGGCTCCGACCGAGCTACCGCACGGCCCCGAGCCGTGTCCACGCCTCCATGCGATCCCGCAGGGCTGCCATGTCGCCCATGTCCTCGCGCGCGGCAGCGTCCTGATGGAGTGCCCGGTACACCCAGGCGTAGTAGTTGGGGATTCCTCGTGTCGAACGGTCCGGCCAGTGATTCCAGTCATCGGGGATTCCGGACCTGTGCAGGAACACGCTGTCCGCCAGCACCCGGGTGCGTGGAATGTCCACCCACGGCCCGATCACGCCGGAATAGGGTGAGCTGGCCACGCTGGCCATGACCCCGCGATCGAACAGCTCGGCCGGTTGGCCGGGCCACAGCCGGAAGGCCAGGCCCTGGCGAATGACCTGGGGACGCAGGCCGAACGTCTGGGCTGCGCTGCCGCTCGAGGCGAAGTAGACGGGGCGGTCTCCGAGGGAGTTGGCGATCGCGGCGAGCGCGAACTGATGCCACGGATACAGGTACTGTCCGGCGGCCATTCGCGCGGTCATGACGCCCAGGTTCACGGTGCGGGGTTCGTCGATGGGCACGTAGCTGCGCACCACCTGGTCGATGGTGGCGTCGTCCAGATCGCTCCGGAAGATCGGGCGCGGCGGGACCCGCACCGGCTCGTCCAGGAGCAGCGGCACCTTGCCCGCAGCTTCGGCTTCCGCGGGGTCGTGCGTGTACATGGCCCCGGTGTTTTCCGCGGTGTACGGACGCTGGCACACGATCCGGGTGGGATCCGCGTCGGGATCCTGCCCGGGCGCGCACGGCTGCGTCAGCTGGCGCAGCTGCTTGACGTACCAGTCGGTGTTGAGATACGACGTGACCGCAACCGTGACGTCGCGCCTGATGCCCTCCACTTCCTGCAGGTACCAGAGCGGGAAGGTGTCGTTGTCGCCGTTGGTGAAAAGGAGCGAGTAGGGTTCGACGCTCATGAGCAGGTTGTATGCCCAATCCCGCGCGGCGTAGTCTCCCTTGCGGCTGGCCCAGCCGAAGTTCAGCACAAGCGGAATTGCCGCCAGCGCCAGCACCGGCGCCGTGTACGCCGCGGAAAGGCCCGACCTTCGGGTCAACCGGTCCCACAGGGCGGCTATCCCGATACCCGCGATGAGCCCCCAGACCGAGAATCCGACCACGAAGAAGTAGTCCCGCTCGCGCACCTCCTTTACCTGATCCGCTGCAAGGACGCCCATGCGGTCCATCGCGCGCTGAAGGTCCTCGCCCTCCAGGTTCGGCATCGAATAGCCGTACTTGAAGTTCAGATAGAAGACCAGTCCCGCCGAGAGTACCGCGAAAAGGGAGACCAGGTACAGCCAGCTGGCCCGGTCGCGGCGGTAGTGCTCGGCCAGGCCGAACACCCCCAATCCGATGAAGAGCGCCGTCAGGGCGAGCCTGCTGTTGCCGAAGAGCACATCATTGGGGGACAGGCCGCGCGCCCATTGCCAGTCGAAGTACTGAAGCCAGTTCTGGATCTGCGAGGCCAGGTGCGCCTGCCGGGGGATCAGCGGAGGCTTGTCGTACTGCTCCCGCTTGAGCGCTTCCGACAGGTCCTCGCACCCGGCGTTCCCGTAGGTGACAATGCTGCCGAGCGCTTCGCCGACGCTCTCGCAGGTCGGCTGCGCTTCGTTGATCACGGGACCGAGCCCGGAACGCACGGGCAGAAACAGGTGAATGGTCAGCCCGGCCACGATCGCGGGGATCCCGACCAGGTACAGCCGCGGGTTGAGGAGTACGCGCGGACGGACGGCGAGGACGAAGATCAACAGCGCCGGGGCCGCCAGGAACGCCATCAGGTGGTTTCCGACGGACAGCGCCAGGAGGAAGACGATCAGGACCAGGATGTTGCCGCTGCCGGGCCGGTCGACGCGTTCCCTCCACCGGAACGCGAGCCAGGACAGGAGCGCGATGGTGAAGAGCGAGACGGTGTAGACCTTCTCGTTGACGTTGGACTGGTTCCAGACGGTGAACGCGGTCGCGCTCACCAGGACCGCGGCGCAGGCCCCGACGAGGCTGAAGCGGCGATCGTCGGAGAAATGGCGCAGCACGTGGTGCACCACCAGGAACCAGAGCCCGTGGGAAAGTGTGCCCATCAGGGCGGAGAACAGGTTGATGCTCACCGCGGTGGACAGCCCCAGGGGACCGAGGACGATCTCCCAGGTCCGGGCCAGCACGACGAACAGAGGGTTCCCGGGCGGGTGGGGGATTCCGAGGATGTGGGCGGTCGCGATGTATTCGCTGGTATCCCAGAACGCCGTTGTCGGAGCCAGCGTGACGGCGTAGAGGAGGCCCACGCAGGCGGCCACGGCCGCGGCCCAGAGGTACGGAGGGCGGCTCGGGGCGGCCGCCTTTGGAGTCGGGTCCGTCAGACGCATGTGGGTGTCTCCTTCGTTTACATTCCCTGAAGATAGTCAAAGGTCCGCGGTCTCCACTCACCCGTCCCGGTTTTCCGATCGTTGAACGTCGAACCCGCTTTTGAATCCTTCCGTGCGTTGGCCGCGCCCGGCACCCGCATTCCGGTGTGGTCCGAGTTCCTCTTCGACTCCGACACCACGGTCACCGCATACCACAAGCTACAGGATGGCGGGTTCGGCTTCCTGCTGGAATCGGTCGTCGGGGGTGAGCAGTGGGCGCGCTACAGCTTCCTTGGCAGCCGTCCCAAGGAAGTCTGGATGCTGGCGGGTGACCAGGTGTCGACCTGGAGCGCGGGTTCGGGTTGGGTCCGGCAGCGTGTGGCCGATCCTCTCGAGGACCTGCACGCGCGCCTCACCGCGGCCCGTCCCCGTCCGGACCCCCGGCTGCCGCGCTTCTGGGGTGGGGCCGTGGGCTACTTCGGTTACGACCTGGTCCGGCGGATCGAGCGCCTGGGGCCGTGCCCTCCGGACGACCAGGGCCTGCCGACGGCCGTGTTGATGTTCTCCGACGTGGTGGTGGCGGTGGACAACCTGTACGGCCGTGCGAAGGTGATCACGACGGTGGAGACCGGGGACGAAACGGATCCGGATGTCCTCGAAGGTCTGTACGAGTCCGCAGTCAGGCGCATCCGCGACACGGTCGGGCGACTGCGCGCGGGCAGCGATCCCGTGCCGCTCGATGTCCCGCTCGGGGGCGACCCTCAACCGACCGCGTTTACGAGCAATTTCGAGCCGGACGCATTCATGGACGGGGTCCGCAGGATCAAGGACTACATTGTCGCGGGCGACGCGTTCCAGGTCGTGCTCAGCCAGCGTCTTTCCGCGCGGTTCGAGCATCCGCCCTTCCAGCTGTACCGGGCGCTGCGCACGATCAACCCGTCGCCCTATCTGTTCTTCCTCGACCTCGACGGCTTCAGCGTGGTGGGTTCGTCGCCCGAAGTGCTGGTGCGCCTCGAAGACGGGGTCGTGACCGTCCGGCCGATTGCGGGGACGCGCAGGCGAGGGCGCACGCCCGCCGAGGATCGTGCCCTTGCGCGGGACCTGGCCGCCGACGAGAAGGAGCTGGCCGAGCACCGCATGCTCGTCGATCTGGGAAGGAACGATGTTGGTCGGGTGTCGGAGTACGGCACCGTCACCGTGCCGGAGCTCATGCAGGTGGAGCGCTACTCCCATGTCATGCACCTGTGCAGCCAGGTCGAGGGGCGCGCGAGGGCCGGTTTGACGGCGCTCGACGTCCTGAGTGCCTGCTTCCCGGCGGGAACCGTGTCCGGCGCGCCGAAGATCCGCGCGATGGAGATCATCGACGAGCTGGAGCCCACGGCGAGGGGGCTCTATGCGGGCGCGGTCGGACACATCGGGTGGGGTGGCGCGCAGATGGACACGGCCATCGCGATTCGCACCATGCTGGTGCGGGACGGAGAAGCATCCGTGCAGGCTGGTGCCGGGATCGTCGCCGACTCCGATCCGGCGGCCGAGTTCGAGGAGACCCTCAACAAGGCCAGGGCGCTTCTCCGTGCAGTGTCGGCGGTTGCCGGGTCGGAGCGCTGACCGGCGGAGGATTCTTCCGCGGGCGGACGTGCCCCCGCGGGCCGCCAGCGAGTCGCGCACGCGGCGAGCCCCCGCGGGCCGCGGCCTACCCGAGTTCAGCCAACTCTTCGTACAGGTGGATCAGGGTGTCGATCCCCTTTTCGAAGCAGTCCGTCGCGAACCACTCGTTGGGGGCGTGCATGTTCGCTCCCGGAAGCGCGAATCCGAGGAGCAGCGAGCTGGCGCCCAGGATCTCCTCGAGTTCGACAACGATGGGGATACTCCCCCCTTCGCCGGTCAGGACCGGTCGCGCGCCGAACGAACGCTGCAGCGCCCTGGCGGCGGCCGAGTAAAGCGGCCCCTCCAGCCGGGCCAGCCAGGGACGCCCGCCGTGCAGTTCGACGACGGTCATCTCGACGCCCCGGGGTGCGACGCGCGCCAGGTGTTCTTCCAGCAGCACCTTGACCCGGTCGGGGGACTGGTCGGGCACGAGGCGAAAACTCACCTTGGCGGCCGCCTTTGCCGGCAGAACGGTCTTGGCCCCTTCTCCGGTGTATCCGGACCACATGCCGTTGACGTCGCAGGACGGACGGATCCACAGGCGCTCAAGCGGCGAAAACGCGGCTTCGCCGCCGGCGGGGATCGTGCCGACCTCGCGCGCGTATGCATCGGCGTCGAACGGAAGTTGCCGGATGCCGTCCAGGGTCTCTTCCGGCGGGGTGAACACGTCGTCGTAGAATCCGGGGATGGTGATCCGCCCCTCATCGTCGTGCAGCTCCCCGATGACCCTGGCCAGCGCATTGGCCGGATTGACGACCGCTCCGCCGTAGGCACCCGAGTGCAGGTCCGTGGCGGGCCCGGAGGCATGGATCTCGAAATAGGCCAGTCCGCGCAGGGAGAACAGTATGGAAGGGATCCCGGGGGCGAACATCGCCGAGTCCGAGATGACCACGGTGTCGGCCGCAAGCCGGTCACGGTACCGCTTGACGAACGGCAGCAGGTGGGGCGAGCCCACCTCCTCCTCGCCCTCGGCCAGTACGATGACGTTCACGGGCAACTCGCCGCGTGTGGCGAGGTGAGCTTCCAGCGCCTTGATGTGAAGAAACAGCTGTCCCTTGTCGTCGGCGGAACCCCGGGCGTAGATGCGCCCGTCGCGGATCTCGGGTTCGAAGGGCGGCGAATCCCACAATTCGAGCGGCTCCGCCGGCTGCACGTCGTAGTGCCCGTAGATGAGGACGGTCGAAGCCTCGGGTCCGGCCCCGCGCCACTCTCCGATGACCACCGGGTGACCCCAGGTGCCGATGACTTCGGCATCCAGCCCCGCGCCCGCCAACCGGTCACGCACCCACTTGGCCGCGCGCCCCGTGTCCCCGTCGTGCTCGGACTTCGCCGACACGGACGGAATGCGCAGGAACTCGTCAAGTTCCTCGTAGAACCTCGCGCGTTGTTGCCTGGCGAAAGCGATGGGGTCCGGCACAGCGGCGGGGGGCTCGGCCACGGGCAGTCAGGTGAGGCCCCGGATACCCCAGCGGTAGACCCAGGTCATGAGCGCGGCAAAGCCGACTGCGCCGGCCATTCCGCCGATGCTCAGCGCAACAGGGTCGTCGAACTCCAGGATGCCGACGCCGAGCATGCCGCCGATAACCGCGGCGAACGAGCCGAGCAGGCAGAGCAGGCGGGTGTGTCCCGGCGTGGTGTCGGGACGCTTGACCACGAGTTTCATCGCGAGACCGACAGCCGCGCCGATCACGATCCAGATGCCTACACCGATCCAGTTTTCCATGGCCCCAATCTACTTTCTACCCATGCGGCGCTTCAACTCCTCGAGACGCGAATCGATCGCGTCCTCCCGCCGGGACCTCTCAAGTTCCTCGTCAAACTCGCCCGCGTCGTCAAAAAGGGCGCCGCCGGCATCGGCACGGCCCTCGGCGTCGCCGATCCTGTCGGCCATCCGGTCCAGTTCGCTGAACAGGTCGTCGGCACCGCGAACGGAGTCGCGGGCCTTCGTTCTGCCCGCCTGAGCCGCCAGCGTGCTCCGGTTTGCCCGTGCCTTCCTGATCTGGTCCAGCATCTCGGCATACTCCGACTCCTGAAGGCGGATCTCGGCCTCGATGGCTTTCGCCTTGTCGCTCAGAACTCGGTGCCGGGCGGTGTGCTTTTCCGCGAACTCCGCGGCGACCTCGGCCGTGCCGGTGTCGCCGATCTTTCTGGCCAGCTCTTCGCGCCGCCTGCACACCTTGGCCTCGCGGGCCTCCGCCTCGGCCCGCTTCCGCGCTCTTGCCACCTGCTCCTTGAGCCCTTCGAGGCCTGCCTTCGTGGCGACGGCCTCCCGTTCCATGCCCCTCAGGAGCCCGTCCACGGCCTCCGGGACCGCGTCCCTATCAAGCTCGCGGTTGAAATTGTCAACGGCCTCCCTGAAGGCCCGGCGGAGATTCTCGAACATGGGTTCAAATGTAGCAGGTAGGAGATCAGTCGGGCCGTTTGGCGAGGCCGTGCAACACCCCGCCCTCCGACACCCCCTCGAAAAGGGCGTGCCGCGGTTCCGGCAACCGCCCCCTTGACTTCAGCGCTCGCTCCGCGGCGGCCTCCACTTCGTTGGTGGCGGCGACCTCGATCTCCTGGAGGGTTGCAACCGAAACCCCCTCCTCGAGCAGGTATGCTTCGAAGAGCCCGACGGGATCACGACTGCCCCAGTGCTCGAACAGCTCGGCGGAGAAGGTCTCCCGCGCCTCGCGCTCGTCATGGGTCGCGTGCCCGCCCATGCGGAAGGTCTCGGCGATGAGGACGACGGGCCCTTCGCCGTTCAGGCACGACCGGCGGGCGATCGCGGTGGCGGCGTAGACGTCCAGCACATTGTTCCCGTCACACTCGAGCGACGGGATCCCGTGAGCGCGCGGAATGTCCCTGAGTCGGCCTGCACCGTGCTGGTCCAGACGGGTGCCCAGCGCGACCTGGTTGTTCTGGATCACCACGATTGCGGGTACGTGCAGGCGTGCGGCCACGGCCAGTCCCTCGTGGCACGCGGCGGTACGCGTTGCGCCGTCGCCGGTCCACGTCATGCAGACGCGAGACTCGCCGCGGTTCCTGAACGCGAGCGCGGCACCGGCGGCGATGGACACGCTGGTGCCCATGTGGCTCACGGGCTGGATCACCCCCCCTGCAACATGGCCGTAGTGAAAGTCCCTGCCACCGCTGGGACTGTCCGCCGTCGCCAGGTAGCTGGTGAAGCCGTGATGGAGCGGCAGCCCCATCATGTGGCTGGCGCCCGCGTTGCGAATCATCGGGATCACCACGTCGCGGTCGCGGTTCAACGCCGCCACGCAACCGACCGTGACCGCTTCCTCTCCCACGCCGAGCCATGCCTTGCTGATCACGCCCTGACGGACCCAGCGCTTGAGTCCGATATCTTGCAGACGGGTGATGAGCAGGTCGCGGTACAGGCCGAGGAGCGCGGCTGTCACCAGTTCTCCAATCACGTCGGCGCGTTCGGGATCCCGTTCGATTCGGCGGCGGAATTCACGCACGAGACCGGCATCCGGGGTCCAGTCCCGGTATTCCGGAGGGTCGAAAGCGGCGTATCGCTTCAAGGGTGTCCGTGGTGGAATGGTGGAATCGATCCGGCGCGGAAGCTAGACGTTTCTCTCGTCGCCCGGCAAACGTCGCCGGGTTTGCCAGCGCCATGCTCTCCGGCGAGATTCGAACGAAGCGCCGCAATGGCGCGCCGTCCTTCTCACAACGGGACAGACGTTTGACAAAAGCCGCGAAGCCGCCGATCTCCGCGGAAGTGGCCCTCGCGCTCCTCGAGGCGATCCGTTCCGTGGACCGTCCGACCGACCGGATCGACGACGAAGTGGTGTCTCTTCCCCTGCCCAACAGGCTGGGGCTGAGCGCCGTCGTCGAAAAGCAGATCGCGCTTCAGCAGCGGAATGTGAAGGACGGCAGGAAGCTGACACTCGACGAGCTCGCGGACTTTCTGCGTCTGGTCAACAAGAGACCCGACGCCTCCGAGGTGTTTTTCCAGATGGGAATCCACCTGGCGGATTCGGTGGGGACGGCCAGCGGGTGGCCGCTTCCACGCAGCCTGCGGCTGTTTCTCGTCAAGCGCTCGGTGCTCCGTGCGTTCTCGAAGCTCTTCGGCCGTCGCCTGGGCGGCTTCGTGTCCGGCCCCTTCACACTGGAAGTTTCGGCTTCGCCGTTCGTGCAGCTCGACAGCACCGGAACCGCCTGTCAGGTGCTGACGGGGTTCTGCCAACGGGCCCTGGTCCGAGGCGTAGGCGACGACCTGGAGGTGGTCAAGACCAACTGCGAGGCCAAGGGCGACAGGTGCTGCCGGTGGACTCTCAAGGAGTAGACAGAGCTGCTACGTGTATGCGTGATACAACATGAAATACACGAACAGGCCGGTCACCGAGGTATACAGCCACGCCGGGTAGGTCCAGCGGGCCAGCCGCCGGTGCGCCTTGAAGCGGCCGTGCCGGACCAGGTACAGAAGACGCACGACCAGCGGGACCACCACCACGGCCATGATCATGTGGCTGAACAGGATGACCAGGTAGGCGATGCGAACCGGGTCCGGGCCGGGGAAGGCGTGCGTGCCCGTCAGCGCGGCACGCGTAAGGTAGAAAACGAGGAAGAGGGCCGACGCCGTGACGGCTCCCAGCATGCATCGCCGGTGTTTGCGGGTGTCCCTCAGCCGAATGTAGACCAGCCCGGCGACCAGCAGGACCGCGCTGGTCAGATTGAGCCCGGCGTTGAAGTGCGCCAGCGCAGTTCCGATGGACTCGAGCGAGTCCGTGGGTAGAGTCCCGCGAGCACCAAGAGCGCCCAGGAGCCGCGCTGGCAGAATACCGATCAGGTGAAGCACGGCAGGAAACTACGCAAGTTCAATCAGAACTGCACTCCCAACACCGCGCGTTGACGGACGGGCGGGCGGGCGTGACATTCGGCAGGATGCGGAAGTCGCCGGTTCTGTCGAGAGTGGTGCGGGCACCCAAACCGATCGACGTTGCGGGGCTCGGATGCGCCCTGGGCTACGGAGTGCTTTCCTGGTCCGCGCGGCAATCGGGCGATCCGCCTCTGATCCTCTTCCTCGGTGTCGCCGCGTGGGCCGCCCTGCTCACTTTCGGCCTTTACGCATACCACCGCCGCAACCCTGACGAGCCGTTTCCGCTGGCCCGACTCCTCGGATGGGCCTTCGTCTTCCGCATCTGCGGACTGCTCGGCGGGCCGATCTACGAGGACGACTTCTACCGCTACCTCTGGGACGCATATCGCTTCGTCCAGGACGGCACGCCCTATGGGGCCCCGCCAGAAGCCTTTTTCGCCGACCCCGGGGTGACGCCACGCTTCCAGCGAATCCTCGACCAGATCAATTACCCGGAACTGTCGACGATCTACGGACCGGTGACCCAGCTCACATTTCTCGTGGGCTACGGGCTGAGCCCGGGCAGCATCGCCGCGCTGCAGGTGCTGCTGATCCTCATCGACCTCTTCGCCATCGGCCTGCTGCTTCGCCTGGCGCCGGCGAGCGCGGTGCTCCTCTACGCCTGGTGTCCGCTCGTGATCAAGGAGATCGCGTTTACGGCCCATCCCGACGGTGTAGGGGTCTGCCTGCTGCTCGCTGCGGTCCTGCTGGCGCAACGGGACCGCATGCGCAGTGCTGCCGTATGCCTCGCGCTCGCCGTCGGCGCCAAGGTGCTGGCCCTGCTGCTGGTGCCTTTTGTTCTCGCTCGGGCCCGGCCGGTCCACTGGGGGATTTTTGCGGGCACATTGGCGATGCTCTACCTGCCCTTCGTCCTCCAGGGCGCCACCGACCTGGGGACTTTGGTGATCTTCGCGCGGGAGTGGGAGTTCAACGCGGCCCTTTTCGCGTTCCTCAAGCCATGGATGTCCAATCCCGCGGCCCGGGCGACCTGCGGACTCGTGCTGGCATGTGGCGTCGCCTGGTACTATGCGGTGTATCGGCGATCGGCTTCGGCGGCCGTTCCGCGCGGCGATTGGATCTACGGTGGATTCCTCGCCTTGTGGCCGGTCGTCAACGCATGGTACCTGCTGTGGCTGCTGCCCTTTGCGGCGATCCGACCGAGTGCGTGGGCCTGGACGGCGTCGGTCGCAGTGCTGTTCTCGTACGTGACGGGACTCAATCTGAACGATTTGCAGATGGAGCCCTTCGGCCATCCGTTCTGGGTGCGCCCGGTGGAGTATGGCCTGATCCTGACGGCTATGATATATGACTTGAGGCGGCGCCGGGACATCGCCGCGCGCCCGCCGGACTCGGCGTAGAGGCCGGCCGCCGTGTACAGAGGGATGACGGTCGGCGTGGTCGTACCGGCGAGGGACGAGGAGCAGAATATCGGGGCTGTCGTCGCCGACCTGCTTGCGCTGGGTGACGACCGGGGCACGCGTGTGGTCGACGACTTCGTCGTCTGCGACAACGGATCGGCGGACGCGACGGCGCTCAGCGCGCGTGAGGCGGGGGCGCGGACGGTGCGACAGGACACGCCTGGCTACGGACTGGCGTGTCTGACCGCCCTTGCGGCCCTCCGTCCGGTCGACGTCGTGCTCTTCACGGACGGCGACCGGTCGTTCAGGGCCGTGCAGGGGCTCAGGCTGCTCGACGCCATCGCCGACGGGGCCGATCTGGCCATCGGCTCACGAGTGATGGGCCGGCGGGAGCCGGGTGCCCTGTCGTTGCCGCAAATCACCGGCAATCGGGTCGCGAGCCTGCTGATTCGCCTGCTGTGGGGGACGGTGGTAACCGACCTCGGTCCCTACCGCGCCATTCGCGCAGAAGCGCTCCAGCGCCTCGACATGCAGGACCGGACATACGGATGGACCGTCGAGATGCAGATCAAGGCCACCCAGCACGGACTCCGGGTCGCCGAGGCACCTGTGGACGCCTTGCGACGCCGCTTCGGCCGGTCTAAGGTAGGGGGCACGGTGCGGGGCGTGGTCGGCGCCAGCGTGGGAATCCTGTCGATGATCTTTCGGCTGCGCGGGCAGCAGGCGTGCTCACGCCGACCGATGCGCTCCCCAGGCCCGCAGGACAGGGCAGCACAACGCTCCAAATCGGAAGGGAAGTACCCACCATGATCCTGTTGACGCGGGCGCGGGGAACTTGCGCACTGTTCGCGGTGCGGTTCCCTGCGCGGGGGCTGCTGTGCCTCCTCGCGCTGGGCGCGGTGTCGTGCGACACGTCGTCCGGTGACGTGGACTGGGCCGACCACGACCCGGCCAATACCGAGCGGCTCGACCACAGCGAGTGGCAGACGCTGCTGGATACCTACCTGATCACCGACGACCCTTCCGGCGTGAACCTGGTAGACTACGCGAAGCTGGAGGCGAACGATGCCGACCGGGCGCGCCTCGCCGGGTACATCGACTACCTGCAGGAGCTGGATCCGCGACAGTACGCGAAGGACGTGCAGATGGCGTACTGGATCAATCTCTACAACGCGGTGACCCTGCGGGTGGTACTGGACGAATACCCCGTCGAATCGATCAGGGAAATCCACGAGGGTGTGATTCCCGGGACGGGGCCATGGGGCGACGTTCATGCGATGGCGGCCGGGCACCCGCTGACGCTGGACAACATCGAACACGACATTCTGCGCGCCATCTGGCAGGACAACCGGATCCACTACGCCGTGAACTGCGCCAGCATGGGCTGCCCGAATCTGGCTTCGGAAGCCTACACCGCCGACAACCTGGAGCGTCTGCTGGAACAGGGAGCGCGAGACTACGTGAATCACCTGCGGGGCGCGGAACTCCTGGACGAAGCGTTCGGCGTCGTCTCCAGCATCTACTACTGGTACCATGAGGACTTCGGGAACTCCGAGGCCGGCGTGCTGGAGCATCTGCGCAAGTATGCGGAGGGTGACCTGGCGGAGCAGCTACGGAGCTTCGACGGATCACTCGACCACGAGTACGACTGGAGCTTGAACGCGCCCTCCACTCCGTGACCTGCGGTGCGGACGTGAGAGAAGCCTAGAAGCCTTCGCCGAAGCTGCCGCCGAACCCGAAGCTCAGGCCCAAGCCGAAGATCCGCGACTTGGCGGTGTTTCGCCCGCCCACCACCTGTCCGAAGAAAGCGCTCATGCCGACGGTGCCGGTCAGGTCGGCCAGCAACCGGCCGCCCAGCATCTGGGCATCTTCCTGAAGCCCGGGAAACCGGCTTGGGGAGAACCCGTCGCCGCCGATGTCCAGACCGGAAAGTGCGTTGACCATCCGGTAGTCGGCACCGAGCGTCACGCGGCCGCCGACCGGCAGGAAGAGAAACATGTTGACGAACATGTCCGCGGGGATGTCGACCGACTCGCCTGCCCCACCGGCCGCGCCGACGGCATCGGGGTTGACTTCGGTGCTGCCGCGGTTGCGATAGCCGACTTCCGCCGAGACCCCGAGCGCGTCCCAGAACTTTCCGACGACGAGCGATGTCTCGATGCCGTTGCCACCGTCTCCCAGCGAATTGATGTAACCGGTGTCGTAGCCGCCGGCGATGATCGCGCCGACCCGGAGCGCAACGCTGGGCGCGTCGCTGATCAGTTCGTCGACGACGCGCCAGGTGACGGCGACGTTGGTGTCGAACAGGCCGCTGTAGCTCTCCTGGCCGCCGGCCGGGCCGACCGCTCCCTCTACGAAGCTCCTCGCCCAGGCAGTTTGCACGTCCAGGGCCACCGCGTCGTGGAGCGCGTAGTTGAACCCGATCCACATCGTGTTCTGCGCGAGGTTGGCTCCGGTCGCCTCCAGCGGCCCCTTGACCGTGGTCGTCTCGCGGTAGAACTCAAGGGCATTCTGATTGACGTAGGAAATGCTGAAGGTGCCGGTCCCGGGCTCGGCGATCCACGCCGTACCCTGCGCCACGGCCGGGCGCGCCCCCAGGCACAACGACAGACTCAAGAGGACCAGACCGGCTGCGAAGGATCTGCGAGCGTGAGGCATTCACGTGTCTCCTTCCGGGATGTCTCGGCCGGGCGCACCTGGCCTGGTGCAAGTCATGCGGCGGATTCCAGCTTGAAGCGGCGGCTGAGGAAGTAGTGCACGACCTCCATCCGGATGCCGCAGTCGTCGACCCCGGGGCCGCAAAGCGATTGGACCGCCTCATCGTCCGGGGATCCGGTCTCCTCACCGTCGTGGACGGCGACGAGGCTGGCTGTGAGGCTGAGCGCCCGGTCACGGTCGAGTTCGTCCTTCTGGAGCGGGCAATCGTCGTCGCAGACCAGCACCTTGAACGTGAGTGCCTTGCCCTGCGCGTATGCCTTGCGCGGGCTGATCTGGCCGGGCCCGTGTCCTATCGAACCGGATGGCGGGATCGGCGTGTGGGTGAACCCGAGGGTGGCTGCGACCAGGACTGTCAAACAGGCCAAACGAGTCATTGCGGATACCTCCTCGCACACAGATGGGGGGAACCGGACAGGATGGTAAAACCCGACATTACGGGCCCGGGCGACGCCGCGTCAAGGTTGGCTGCGAGCCGCAATCGCCACGCCTGCCGAAAACAGGGTTGCGGCGAGCAGGGTGTGCGCCGATACCCACGGCACACCGAGTCGAAACGCCACGGACGCAAAGCCCAGCAGCACCTGTCCAACCACGCCTACGGCCGCCGCCACCGCCAGCCGCCTCAGGAACGCGTCGCGGGTACGCGCCAGCACGGTGCGGGCCGACAACACCACCGCGACGGCCACCACCACACCGATCAAGCGGTGCGCAAAATGGAGCTGCACGGCCGGGTACTGCAGCGGAGGAATCACACGGCCCAGGCACAGCGGGACGTCGGGGCACGCCATGCCGGCGTCCGTATGGCGCACCAGTGCTCCCACCAGCGACTGGACGAACACGAGGCCGGTCATCCAGCACCCCGCCTTCCACACGGCGCGCCTCTCGGCACCCGTGCCCGCAATCGGCTCGTCGCCCCGCGGTCCCGTCCGCACGAGCATCACTGTGACAAGTCCCAGAAAGATGAACGCCAATGCGAGGTGGGAGGTGGATACGGCGTCCGGCAGCCGGTAGATCACGGTCAGGCCGCCCAGCACGGACTGCAGCACGAGAAGGGCGATGCCGGCAAGGCCGAGGCGATAAAGACCCTGCCGTGCCGGATGCGTGCGGCGCAAGGACACGACCGCGATGGGGAAGAACACGAGAAGGCCACCGGCCCAGAGGCGGTGCAGGTGCTCCCAGAACACGCCCCCGGTCATTTCGGGCATCATCGTCCCGAAGCAGGTGGGCCAGTCGGGGCACGCCAGGCTCGAACCCGTCGCGTGCACGATGCTCCCGAGAAGGAGGAGCGCCAGCGTCCACAGCAGGACGAACAGCAGGAGTGGCCGGGCCATTACGCGGGCGGTGTCAGGATGACGCCCTGTTCCAGCCATTCGTAACGATCCGCCATCGCTCCTCGCGCCACCTTGTAGACGGCGGCGTCGTCGTTCCGGAAGACGGCCTTGAACCGGGCGTCGATGCGCCGCCGGGCGAGCCTGCACGCGGCGTCGGCCAGTTCGAACGGCGTACGGTCGGCCGGGTTCTCCTTCACGAGCTTCACCGCGCGGACGCACGACGCGATCATGGCCAGGAGGTCGCCGCCGTTGTCCACCAGGCGCCCCAGCACGGCCTGTCGCCGCTCCAGACCGGGCCCGAAGCGTATGATCGTGTGGAACAGGGTCCGTGCGAGCTTCCTGGACTTGCGGTCGACGTAGCGCACATGTCCGGCCAGAGGGCCGAATTCGCGGTAGCGCGGCCAGCGCCCCCATCCCAGCCAGCGTCCCGGATACCATGCGGCGTAGTGTGCCGCAGCCTTCAGGAACGCCGCCACACGTTTTCCGGTCGGTGCCCGCGAATCGATCACCGCGCCTGCGACCGTCAGGTGATTGTCGACGGCTTCGCGGGCGATGAAAAGGCGCATGATCTCGCTCGATCCCTCGAAGATTAGGTTGATCCGGGCATCGCGCATGGCGCGCTCGACGGGGACGGGATCGTCGCCCCGCTGCCGCAGGGAATCGGCGGTCTCGTAGCCGCGTCCGCCGCGGATCTGCACGGCGTCGTCGATCAGGTGCCACGCCTTCTCGCTGTGCCACAGCTTGGCCATCGCGGCTTCGAGCCGCATGTCGAGCGTCCCGAGGCCGGACATGGCCGCCGCGAGTTCCACCACGGCCTCCATCGCGTACGTCTCGGCGGCCATCCTCCCCAGCTTCTGGGCGACTGCATCGTGCTTCCCGATGGGCGCACCCCACTGCACCCGCTCGTTGGCCCACGTCCGGCATGCGGCCAGCATGCCCTTGCCCGCCGCCGTACAGAACGCGGGCAACGCCAGCCTCCCGGTGTTCAGCGTGATCAGCGCGAGCTTCAGCCCCAGCCCTTCTCCCCAGAGGAGGTTTTCGCGGGGAACCTTCACGTTGTCGAAGCGCAGCACACCGTTGGAAATCCCCTTCAGCCCCATGAACCGGCAAATCTGTCCCACCTCCACGCCCGGCCACGCCGTCTCCACGATGAACGCGCTGATCGGACGCTTTCCCCTGACTCCCGGACGCGGTGGCGTGCGCGCCATGACAACGAGCAGGTCGGCGCGGGGTCCGTTGGTCGTCCAGAGCTTTTCGCCGTTGAGTATGTAGTGGGATCCGTCGTCGGAGGGCTGGGCGAACGTGGACATGTTGGCCGGGTCCGAGCCGACCATGGGTTCGGTCAGCGCAAAGGCCGAAAGCTCGCCGCCCGCGGCCCTGGGCAGGTACTCGCGCTTCTGCTCTTCCGTGCCGAAGAGGACCAGGGGCGTGGGGACTCCGATGGATTGATGGGCCGACAGGAAGGCGGCCGTCGACGCGCAGCGGCTGGCCACGATGGCCAGCGCCCGGTTGTAGGAGGTCTGGGACAGACCCAGGCCCCCGTACCTGCGCGGCACCTTGATCCCGAACGCGCCCAGGTCGGCAAGTCCCTCCAGGACCGACTCCGGAACCCATTCGTCGCGGTCGATGGCGTCGCCGTCGACGTGTTCCTCCGTGAAGCGCCGTATCCTTTCCAGGAACGGGGCCGCACGCGCCGCTTCCTCGGGGTCCTGGGCCGGGTGCGGGTGCACGAGGTCCAGCGAGAGCCGGCCTCCGAAAAGCTCCCGCATGAAGCTGCGCTTTTCCCACCTGGCCTGGCGTGCACCCTCTGCTACGTCGCGCGATTCCCGTGCGTTGCTGAACTCCCCGTTGTCTGCTGCGCCGGATGTCATGATCGCACCTTGGTTGGGGTTCTTCTGGCTAGTCGGTTCCGGAAGCGCCCGCGGGAGATCGGGCGCGCTCGAAGCCCGGATCCTCTACCGTAACTTCGCTCCCCGGGTCCAGCAGGGCCACAAGTTCGTCCTCCCGCGCCTCCGCGTCCGCTTCTCCGACGCGAATCAACTCGGCCAGGTAGTCCGGCTGGAACATGATCAGGCTGAGGAAGTCCGGGGCCTCCGTGTCCTTCGTACCCAGTCCTCGCGTCAGGAACCGGAAGGCGCGCGGCAGCTGTGGTTCATACTTGTTGGCGAGCTTCCCCAGGTCGACCGATGGCCGGATGGTCACACGCCGCACGATTCGCATTCCCATCCGCGATTCCGGTTCCAGCTGCCGCAGGAGCTGGTTGAAGCGGTCGAGCCGCAGCGCGTCCTCGTCGAGCAGGTCGAGGAAGACGGAGTTCATGAGCGTGCCCGCGACCTGGACCGGCGGCGGATAGCCGCTCACCGTGGGCTCGTCCGCCTCCCGGAACGAACGCGCCCGCCTCGTGCTGATGGCGAGTATCCGGTCCGCACCCAGGTGGAGTGCCGGGGAGAGCGGGGCGGTCAGACGGATCCCGCCGTCTCCGAACCAGTGCTGTCCGATCTGAACGGCGGGGAACACGATGGGCAGCGCGGAGGACGCCATCACGTGGTCCACCGACAGGGTGGTGATCCGGGAGCGCCGGTTGGGTCGTTCCCATTCGTGAACGCCGTGCCCCTGAACCCACAGAATCGACTGTCCCGTGGAGTAGTTCGTGGTGCTGAGAGCGGCGGCCTTGAGCCTGCCCGTCTTGAGGTTGTAGCGGATACCGGTAAGTTCTCCGTCGATTGCGTGCATGGTGTCGGTCAGGTACTCGCGCAGCGGCTGGGTGTCGAGCAGGCCCCGAACCCGCGGCGGCCCGCCCGCGCCCCCGGAAAACAGCTGGCGGCCCCAGCGCACCACATGGTTGCGCAGCGAGCGGAGGTCGGTTCGAAACACCCTGTCCACGCTCAGGTTCGCCCACAGGTGGTCGAGTTCGTCCGCGCACTGGGCGAACGTGCCGTGGTGTGCCGCCAGATGGGCCGCGTTGATGGCTCCGGCGCTGACCCCGGTCACGATCGGCACCCGGAGTTCCGGGAAACGCCTGGACAGGTATTTCAGCACGCCGGCCTGGTACGCGGCCCGGGCTCCGCCGCCGCCCATCACGAAGGCCAGGTCGCCGGGTTTCTCGGGATTGGAGTCTGATACCATGGGTCGTGACCCGTTTGAAGCGGGCGCCGTGGTGACTTATAACGATTGGCGGATGGCATTCTCGCCGATCGGGTCCGGCAACGTCAACTTCGAGGAGAGGTTCCTGGCAGCGATGAAGACGGGCGCCCTTGGCGCGGCGGCGCTGTTGTGGACGACCGGAGCCGTGGCCCAGACGCAGACGGGCTTCGCGGGGTCCGAAGCGTGCCGCACCTGTCACGAAGAGCAGTACGTTGCGTGGGCGGGCTCCACTCACGGCAGCGCGGGTGGGGCGCCCGGCCCCGCCACCGTCATTGCGCCCTTCGGCGGGTCCCCCATTCGCTTCGCGGATGCGGTCGTGTCCCCTCTCATACGGGACGACGGCCGGTACGTCTTCGTTGTCGAGCGTGCCGGGCGCCCGCCGATGGAACTCGAGGTTACCGGAGTCGTCGGGCGCGGGCACATGGTCGGGGGCGGGACCCAGGGGTTCATGTCGCGGTTTCCCGACGGCACGGATCGCTTCCTCCCCTTCGACTACTCGGAGGACGGCGACTTCTGGTTCTGCAACACGGCGTTCGTCGGCGGGTTCTGGGTGCCGGGAGCGGACCGTGCGCGCCTGCGGGCCGACGCCGGATGGCTTCCCATCACCCCGGCGATGCGCCTGACGGAGTGCGGCGACTGGCCGCCCGTGCGTATCCTCGGGACGAATCCCCGATTCGCGAACTGCCAGAACTGTCACGGCAGCCAGGTCGAGGTCGAATACAGGGCAGATCTGGCCCAGTACGAGACGCGCACGACCACGCTCGCGATCAACTGCGAATCCTGTCACGGCCCGGCCCTCGCGCACGTGGAGCAGGCACGCACGGGGGCGGCCAGCCCCCCGGCCGCCCTCCACCCCGCCCCGCCCCCCGCAGCCCCGCCCCCCACAGCCCCCGCCCCATTCACCACCCTGGACCCGGACGCATCCCTGCGCGTCTGCTTCGATTGCCACGCGCTCAAGCGCGCGCTCGGCGACGGTGCGGGCGACGCCCCCCAGGAATACAGCCTCGGCCTCCCCCTCATCGGCGACTCGCCGTACCTGCCCGATGGCAGGATCGCCACCTTCGGCTACCAGCAGACCCACCGCTCCAGCGCGTGCTACCTCTTCGGCTCGATGACCTGTGTCGACTGCCACGACCCGCACGGCCAGGGCTATCGCGACGTCTTCGGCAACCCCCTCGAGGGCCGGTTCGACGACCGCCAGTGCACGTCGTGCCACGCCAGCAAGGCCGCGGACCCGGAAGCCCACACCTTCCATCCGGCAGGGTCTCCCGGCGCGGCGTGCACGTCGTGCCACATGCCGTACGTGCAGCACCCCGAGCTGTCGGCCGCCGTGCCCTATGCCAGGGCGGACCACACGATCTCGATCCCGCGCCCGGGCTTCGACGAGGCGGCCGGACTGCAATCGGCGTGCGCCATGTGCCACGATGACCGGCCTTCGGCGGATCTGGCCCGGCAGGCGGCCGCGTGGTGGGGCGAGATCGCGCCGCACCGCGCCGAGGTGTCGGCTCTGGTCGCGGCAACCGCCCCCGGCGCGTCGCGCGGCGACCTCGACCGCGCCCTGGCCGCGGCCGCCGCGCGGGGACCGCGGCACGGCGTGGCCAAGCTGATGGCCGTGGACGCGTGGTTGCGGGGCGGGGGCGCCGCGGGCGGGGGCGCCGCCACCGCGGGCGCCGCTGCCGCCGGCCTCGACGACATCCCGGGACGCGCGCTGGCCACCCTCGCACGCGACGACGACGAAGACGTGCGCGCGGTGGCCGCCGCCGCACTGCACGCCACCCGCGGCGACCATCCCGACGTGCGCGCGCTTCTGGACGCCGTGACGCGCGGGGCCCCCGCCGAAGACGGGTTCCGGGTGCGGTGGGCGGCCGCCCTGGCGCAGTGGGGGGCCGCGATGGAGAGAGAAGGGGGCCCCGCGGCGGCGCTGCCGTTTCTGCGGCGCGCGCAGGAGGTGCGGCCGACGGCGCCGGACGTGCTGGTCGCGCTCGGGGCGGGGCTGGCGGCGGCGGGGAACGCGGCCGAGGCCGTACAGGTGTACCTGGAGGCGCTGCGCCATCGCCCCGGTGACCCCGTCGCGCTCGTGAACGTGGGACTGACGCTGGAATCGCTCGGCCGCGAGGAGGACGCGGCTGCGGTGTACGCCGAAGCCGTCCGGGTGCGCCCGACCGAGGCCCTGGCACATCTCAACCTGGGTAACATCCGGTTCCGCCGGGGCGATTTCGAGGGAGCGGCCACCGCCTACCGGGCCGCAGTCCGCAACGATGGCGGACTCTCCCGCGCCCATTTCTACCTGGCCGTGTCCCTCGTCAACCTGGGCCGCCCGGCGGAGGCCCTCCCCTCGCTCTACAACGCGCTCGAGTTTGCCCCCGGCGACGCGGAAGTCCAGGACGTCATCCGCCAGGTGGAAGCCGTGTTACGTTATTAGTCGATTATGATCCAAAACCGAGCAGTCCGCAGCAGGAAACCCGCCGCATTCGGCAGCCGCGCCAAACAACGCGGCCCCCGAACAGCCGCCGCCGCTGCAGCCGCCCTCCTCATGGGCGCCTGCCACACCTACGCCCCCAGCACGCCGACCGACGTGACCGCCGGCGACCGCGTGCGCACCCTGCTGACGCAGCCCCAGTTCGAGGAGTTCTCGGAACACCTCCTCGGCGGCGACCGCCTCCTGGAGGGGACGGTGGTCGAAGCGGATGCGACCTCCATGTTGCTGGAGGTTCCCGTCGTCACGGTCGCCGAGGGCATTCGGGTCGACTCGTACAACCAGCGGCTGCGGATCCCCGTGGAAGGCCTCGCCGACGTGGAGATCCGTTCGCTGTCGCGCGGGCGAACCTACGCGCTCGTCGGCATCCTCGGGGCCGCCGTCGGCGCGATCGCCTGGGACCAGTTCCGGGGATCGCGAAGGGGTGACGCGATCCCGCCCACACCGCCCGAAGAGGACATCGCGGTGGTCATCCGCATATCGTTCTAGCGATCATGGCCGGGAGAAGCTCACCGCCGCCCGTCGCGCGCCCCAGGCCCGTCGCACCCGCCGCGCCCGTCGCACCCGCCGCGCCCGCTGAACCCCCCGCGCCCGCCGCACCCACCGCGCCCACCGCACCGCCCCCCCGCCGCGCGCTCGCCGCCCTCCTGCCTTGCCTGCTCGCTCTGGCCGCCGGCTGCATCACCGACGGCGAGCTCGGGTCCCCTCTGTCGGTGGAGCTGATCGGACCCGAAACGGGCCTCGTGGACGACCAACTGTCCATTCTCTACAACGTCAGCGGCCGCAGCCTGAGCGGCATCATCTTCAGCTGGGGAGACGGCGCGACCGACTCCCTGTCCACTCTCGGCGCAACGATCGCGCAGGGGTCCATGCAGCACACCTACGAGATGCCGGGCCTGTTCACGGTCACGGCGCGGGTGGAGGACGCGGTCGAAGGGGTGGCGACCGCCGAGGTTACCATCAATGTTCAGAGTCGCTGATCGCGCCCGGCGTCCAAAGCGGGATGCGCGGCTGTATCCAGGCGGTGGTAGCCTGACCGTCGGATGGGCCAGCCGTGACCATCGGGCTACCCGCCGTTGGCGCGGCGCAAAGCGGTTACAATATCTTCATCGTCAACCGGATCGTTCCGTGATGGCAGTCACGGGGCGGGCGGGCCGGGAGCGTCCCGGCGCCGGGCCGGTTGCAAACCAGGTTTGGAAGGAGTAGAGCATGACAAACCGATTGTTCGATGCACTCCGTTCCCGTTTGGGCGGAGTGGGCGCGGCGGGGGTCGTCCTCCTCGCGGCCGCCCTCGCCGTCCCGGGCGCTGCCCAGGCGCAGGACGGGGCGGTTACAGGCACGGTCACCGACGGAACGAGCGGCCAGCCGGTGGGGTCCGTTCAGGTGTACCTGGACGGCACCGGCCTGGGAACGCTCTCCCGTGACAACGGCCGCTTCGTCATCCTGAACGTACCGGCGGGCGAGTACACGATCCGCGCCGAGCGCATCGGGTTCGCGTCGGCGGAGGCGACGATCACGGTCACCGCAGGCGCGACGACGCAGCAGGACTTCGCCATCGCGGCGCAGGCTCTCGGACTCGACGAGATCGTCGTGACCGGGACCGCCGGCGCCGCCCGCCGCCGCGAGGTCGGCAACTCGATTTCGCAGCTCGACGTGGAGCAGGAGGTCGTCGGACCCCCGACCAACGTCGACGCGCTGCTTCAGGCGCGGGTCCCGGGCATGTCCATCACGCAGAGTTCGGCGAGCTCCGGCGGCGGGGCCATGATCCGGCTGCGGGGCAACGTCTCGATGACCCAGTCCAACCAGCCCCTCATCTACATCGACGGCGTGCGCGTCCGAAGCGAGGGCTTCGCCAAGAACGTGCCGCCGGTGGGCTATTCCGGACGCAGCAACAACGACGTCTCCAGCCCGCTCAACAGCATCAACCCGCAGGACATCGAGCGGGTGGAGGTGATCAAGGGCGCGGCAGCCACGACGCTGTACGGCACCGAGGCATCGGCGGGGGTGATCCAGATCTTCACCAAGCGCGGAAGCGTCGGCGACGCCACCTGGACGGGCCAGCTGGAACAGGGTCTGTCCCGCAACCTGACCTTCGGCCCCGATCCGTCGCTGCGGCCGCCGTCCGAGAACCCGACCTCGCTGTCCGGCGGGCGCTCCGATTTCCTCTTCATCAACCCCTGGCTCCGCGGCCACAAGCCGATGTGCGGCGACCCGATCGTGGTTCAGGATCAGCCGTGCGACAGCGGGCTCTTCAGCGACATGGGCGCGCACCAGCAGAAGTACGCGCTCAACGTCGGCGGCGGCGCCGAAAGCGTCAGGTACTTCGTGTCGGCCTCCTACGAGAACGACGACGGCGTCCTGCCCAACGACAACGAGAAGAAAGTCATCCTCCGGGGCAACTTCACGTTCACCCCGCTGGAGTCGTTGCAGCTGCAGTGGAACACGTCGTACACGAACGACCAGCTGGGCCACACGGCGGGCGGGAACAACGCGCACGGGATGACCCTCAACACCTTCCGGCGCGACCGCAACTACCTCAACGACGAGTCCTTCAACGCCATCAACCCCTTCCTCAACCAGGAGATCACCACTCAGATCGATCACCTGATCACGGGGCTGACGGCCACGTACTCGCCGCTGGCGAACTTCTCCAACCGCTTCAGCGTGGGGTACGACCTGGCCCAGCAGGACAACCGCAACCTGCGGCCCTTCGGCTTCATCCGGGCCCCCACCGGGATCCTCGCCACGTCACGCTTCGAGTTCAATACGCTTACGGCCGACTACGTGGGGTCTCTGGACTTCAGCCTGCCCATGGGCATCCGTTCGGCACTTTCCTTCGGTGGACAGAGCGTAACGACACGGAGCGAGGTCACCACGGCCTACGGCGACAACTTCCCCGGCCCCGGCGACCCGGACGTGGACAACGCCGGAAACACGCTCGGCTTCGAGGACCGCACCAGGATCGTCAACGCCGGCCTGTTCGTGCAGAACGTCTTCGACTTCTCCAACAAGTACTTCGTCACGGTCGGCCTCCGGGTGGACGGCAACTCCGCGTTCGGTGCCGACTTCGGCCTCCAGGCCTACCCGAAGGTCTCGGGTTCCTACGTCATCTCCGACGAGGACTTCTGGGACGCCGGCTGGGGCAGCATGAAGCTGCGGGCAGCCTGGGGTCAGGCGGGACGCGCGCCCGGCGCCTTCGACGCGGTCCGGACCTTCTCGGCCGCGGGTTGGGGCAGGGTGCCTGCGTTCCTGCCCAGCAACGTGGGCAACGCGACGATCGGTCCCGAGACCACCTCGGAGCTGGAACTGGGTTTCGAGGGTTCGTTCATGGACGATCGCCTCGGCCTTGACTTCACCTACTTTGCGCAGACGACCGCGGACGCGCTCTTCAGCGTGCGCCAGATCCCGTCGAGGGGCTTCACGAGTTCCCAGCTCTCCAACGTCGGCGAACTCGTCAACAACGGTTACGAACTCGGCGTCAACTACAGCATCATCCGGAACGACACGTGGACCTGGGACATCAACGGCAGTCTGTCCTTCACAGACTCCGAAGTCACGTCTCTCGGCGGATCGCCGGAGTTCTCGATCGGCGGCTTCGGCTGGGTGACGGAAGGCTACCCGGCGCCGGTCATCCGGTCCGATTGCGTGACCAATCCTGACGAACGCGCCGACCCGATCATTTTGGACCGGACCGATGATCAGTGCGTCCACGGGCCGAACCAGGCAACGACCATCGCGGGCTTCGGCATGACCTTCGGGCTTCCCGCGGGGATTCTCCTGACCGCACGAGGTGAGTACCAGGGCGGTGCCTTCATGTTCAACGGGCCGCAGGCGGCCGCGACCCGCCGGTCGGTTCGGTGGGCCGGATGCTTCGAGGCGTACAACACCTGGGAGACGCAGGGGTACGCGGCTCTGACCGCCGAAGAGCGGGCGCGCTGTGACCTGAAATTCTATCAATCCGACTTCGCCGTGCAGCCCGCCGACTTCTTCAAGATCCGCGAGGTGAGTGCACAGGCGCCCCTCCCGGACGCCTGGGCGAACATGTTCGGCGCTTCGCGTGCGACCGTCACGTTCTCCGGCCGGAACTTCTTCCGGTGGGTGGATCCGCTCATGCGGACGCTGGATCCCGAGGTCGGCGGCAACGTCGGCTACAACACGCGGGTGCGCAGCATGACCGAGCACGTCCCGCCGCCGGCGTTCTACACCTTCTCAATGCAGCTCGTCTTCTAAGGGGGGGAGAGACGAATGAAGAGTATTTCGATGATTGCATCACACGTTACGCGGCGGGGCGCCCTCCTCTCCGCCGCGCTGCTCGGGTTGCTGACGGCCTGTGACACCACGGTCGTCAACCCGGGACGCGTTCAGGAGGTCTTTCTTTTCGAGACGGAGGCCCAGGGGGCGATCGTCGCCGGGATCGGCCGCGCTGCGGCGGAAGCCCAGAACTACGTCGGCTACACCGGGGCGGCGGTCACGCGCGAGATCCATCCGTCGGGTTCGACGGGAAGCTTCGGCATCACGGTCGAGTGGCAGAACGGAGAACTCGACTACGAGACCGTCAACACCCACTGGAACCTCTCCCAGCGCGCTCGCTGGTGGGGTGACGACGGGATCGCCAAGATCATGGAGACGGGGGCCGAAAGCCAGGCCGACCTGGCCGAGGCGTACCTGTGGACCGGATACGCGTACCGCCTCCTCGGCGAGAACTTCTGCGTTTCGGTGATCGACGGCGAGAGTGCCGGTGCGCGCAGCGTCTACTACGACCGCGCAATCGCGCGCTTCGACCAGGCGGCCTCGCTGGGATCGGGCGAAATGGCCATGGCCGCCGTCGCGGCACGCGCTTCCGTCAAGGCATTCATGGGCGACTGGTCCGGCGCAATGGCGGACGCGGCCGGCGTGCCCGACGACTTTGTCTTCAACATGCCGTACTATGCCACCGAGGGCAACGCGACCCGCAACCGGATCCAGTTCGCGAGCCAGGCCGAGCCTTACAAGGCCCATACCCAGCGGTACACGAAGTACGAAGACTACAGCATGAGCGAGAACAACCCGGACGGCGATCCGAGGGTGCCGTACCGGGTGACCGACGAGACCGGCGACGCCGCGGTGCAGTGCTGCGGTCAGGTCCCGTGGTGGCCGCAGACGAAGTACGCGGACTCGGGATCGCCCATCCCGCTTTCCAAGGGCACCGAGATGCGGCTGATCGAGGCCGAGGGCATGCTGGTGGCCGGCAACTGGGAAGGCGCCATGGTCAAGATCAACGCCCTGCGCATGGCTGCCGGCGTGGAGCCGGCGACGGCGACGAACACGGTCGAGGCGTGGACGGCGCTCAAGTTCGAGCGCGGTGTGGTCCTGTGGCTGGAAGGGCGCCGCCTCGGCGACTTCTTCCGCTGGAACGCGAACAACACGCCGGGCGACCTGCACGCCCTCGAGCAGCCTTCGGGCAGCCAGAACGAGGGCTCGCACCTCGTCCAGCAGGACCTGTGCTTCCCCATCTCGCGCGGCGAGGTCGACACGAACCCGAACATCAACGGGCCTACGGGCTGACAACCGGCGGCCGGAGGCAGCAGCCACGCCTCCACCGCCACGCTGAACAGGGAGGGGCCCCCTCACCCGGGGGGCCCTCTTCTACATGGTGCTCTCCAGCACCCCCCGCCCGATCGCCATCACGCCCGCCGCGACGAGCACCAGCGCCACCAGTCCCCCGACAAGGTGGGGCCCGTAGCTCCTTTGCTCAGCCGGACGGCGCTTCATCACACCGGTGGTGATCTGCGCCACCCCTGCGGCCAGCAGCATCAGGAAGAGGTGGCCGATCAACTGCGTGTAGAAGGGCCGCGAAAACAGCGTGGCCGCGCCGATAAGCACCTGGAGGTGAAGCAGCCCGGTGAAGACCGTGGCCAGGCGCCGCATCGCGACCGAGTATTCGCGCTTGCCGAAAAACCCGACCAGCGCGTAGAGAACGACGAAGAGGCCCGCCACCAGCACGAGGTAGCGCAGGCCCGAGTGAGCAGCGAAGAGCATGAATGGACTCCCGATTTGCCGGAATGATCGACCCCTGAGTCTGTAGGGTCCGCGCCCGCCTTGCAACGCGGCCTCCTTCGCGGACCGGCCGCGCAGGGGCCGGAGGGGAGCCGGTCATTGCTCGGCGCGGGATCGTCACCTACCGTCCAATCATGTTCAGAACGGGCTACATCCTCAGCCCCCGCGCCGACTCGGTGTGGTTCCTGGGGCTTCCCTTCGCGGCGGTGGCGCTCGCGCTCGGGTTCCAGGCGTGGCTCCCGTACGTCGCCGTCGCGTCGATCAACCTCTGGGTCACCACGCCCCACCACTACGCCACCTGGGTCCGCAGCTACGGCATGCCCGAGGTCTGGGAGCGCTTCAAGGCGCGCCTAATCGTGGGCCCCGTCGCGATCTTCTCGCTGACCGCCGCCGGGCTGATCTGGGCGCCCATCACCCTGCTCCTGCTGGTATCCGCGTGGGACCACCAGCACAGCATCATGCAGCAGCACGGCTTCAGCCGCGTCTACGACTTCAAGGCGCGCACCGGGCTGGAGAGCACGCGCAAGTACGACCTCGCGCTGCACTGGATCCTTTACGGGAACATGTTCCTGCAGGCGCCCATGTTCCGCGGGCTGTGGATCCGCGAGCTGCACCGGATGCACATCCCGCTGTCGGTGGGCTTCGTGGAGACCCTGCTGATCGTGAGCTGGGCCGTCACCTTCGGGTACGCGGTGCTCTACCTGCTGCACCTTCGCAGGACGGTCAAGGCGGGCCAGCCGATCAACCCCGTCAAGTACGGCTTCATCGCAGCGAGCTATTTCCTGTGGTACTTCGTGGCCTTCCACACCAACTCGATCCTGCTCTACGCGGTCGCGCACCGGGTCATGCACGGCGTGCAGTACATCGTCATGGTGTACGCGTTCATGCAGCGGTCCCAGGCCACCGGGGCCTCGCGGCCCGGATTCTGGACCCGGCTAACCGGCTCGGGACGGCTGCGCTGGTTCCTGATCCTGGGCGGCGCCTACGCGGTCGCCTTCCAGCTGCTCATCAACCGCCCGCTCGACGAGTTCGGCTTCGGCGTCGTGAACTTCGCGCCCTACCCCGCGATTCCGCAGTTCAACATCCCCGCGCTCGACTACGCCGGCGGCTACGAGCTGTGGTCCCAGTTGATGCTGTACGCGTACGCGCTCCTGCACTACTACGTCGATTCCTTCATCTGGAAGGTGAGGGACAAGCAGGTGCAGGGAGGACTGTAGCGCATGGCCGCGAGGAAGAAGAGGCGCAGCGGGCGGCAGGCGCGCAGCGGGGCGGCCGCGAAGGCTGCGGCGCCGGCGCCGCGCGCTCGGCCAGGCGGTTTCGCGCGCGTCCGGGCCGTATTCCAGCGCTACCGCATCCTCTTCGTCATCTACGGCGTCGGCATGGCGGCGGGGCTGCGCGAGCTGTACCTGGCCCGCACCGCGACGCCCGTCGACTGGGACAGCGACGAGTGGGCCGACATGACCGAAGTCATCTCCACGGTCAATCCGGACGACCCGGACACGGACTTCCTCAAGGGCGTCCAGTCGATCGCCCGGGGCGACCTCCCCGGCTTCGTCACGCACTTCGAGGACGCGCTGCGGTCCGACGTCAAGCACAACGAGTTCCTGCTGCACGACTACGCGGAGCACCTGCTTGAATCGGGCGCGGGGTGGCGCGAGGTCAACGAGGCCCTGAACCGCTGGCGCGAGAACTACCCCTTCTCGAACGAGACCCTGACGCTCGAACTGGGGACCGGCCCCCGCACGCAGGGCGACGTGTCGGTGCTCAACCGGGAGCTGCTGGCCGTGCCCTGGATCGGCGGCGCCGAACTGGAGAGCTACGAAGCCGGCGGCCAGCGCGGCTGGCGCGTGCAGATCACCTTCCGCCCGCCCCACCCCGTTGACGTGCGCGAAGCGGTGGCGGCGCTCTCCATCCTGGCCGTTCCCGAAGCCGACCGGGTGCGCCTCATGGTGACGTGCAGCACCCTGACCGACTGCACGGTGTCGCCGCGTTCCTCGCGCTGACCGCCGTCCGGCGCCCGGGAACGCCCCAAAAGCGCTGATTCTACTTGCGTACGGCCAATTCGCGCCTCACTATGGGCAGACGCATTCGTTGCACCCGGACAGGGGTATGCACCCCTTCCACAGTCAAAGGAGGTCCCATGCGACTTCATCGACAACACGGTGCCGGGCGCCTGGCCGCGCTCGGCGTCGCCCTTTCCTTCGTGTTTGCCTTCGGGCTGGCGGAGAAAGCGGCGGCTCAAACCGGGACGATCACCGGCAGCGTACAGGACGCGGTGAGCCAGGCCCCGATTGCCGGGGCGCAGGTCTCCATCGTTGGCACTTCACTCGGACAGTTGGCCAACAACGTCGGACGCTACCTGATCATCAACGTCCCGGCAGGCCAGCACACGGTACGGGTCGACATGATCGGCTACGGCAGCGCGGAGATCGAAGTCACCGTTGCGGCCGACGGCGCGGCCACCGCCGACTTCAACATCCGCCAGGACGCGATCGCGCTGGAAGGGGTGGTCGTAACCGGAACGGCCGGACAGGCCAGGCGGCGAGAGGTCGGCAACAGCATCAGCCAGGTGACCGCCGAGGAAATCGAGCGCACCGTGGTCACCGACTTCGGCGACGTCCTTCAGGGGCGGACCACCGGTGTCCAGGTGAACGACGCCAGCGGGCAGGTCGGAGCGGCGAGCCAGATCCGGCTGCGTGGCAACAACTCCCTCACCCAGGGCAACAACCCGCTGATCTATGTGGACGGCGTGCGCATCGAGCCCAACAACATCGGTTCCTCGGACGAGGCTTCGCAGATGCCGTCGGCCCTCGACATGATCAATCCGGCCGACATCGAGCGCATGGAGGTCATCAAGGGGCCCGCCGCCACGACTCTGTACGGCACCGAGGCGGCCGGGGGCGTGATCCAGATTGTCACCAAGCGTGGCGTCGCGGGTGCGCCGGCATGGACGGCATCGATGGAGCAGGGCCTGAGCGTCATGCCGCACCAGGGCCCGCCAGCCGACGTGAACCCCTCGGGTCTCTTCCTCAATACCTGCAGAGATGCGACCATGCTGAACCATCAGACCGGTCAGATCGGCGTGGACGAGCCGGGTTGTCCGGAAAGCGGCAGCTGGTTCAGGAACGCCCATCACCAGGTCTACAACCTGAGTGTGCGGGGCGGGGGCCAGACGGCGACGTACTTCGTCTCCGGCCAGTTCGCCGACCGGCAGGGCAATGTCGAACCCGGGGGCTCCGACAGCTACAATGTCCGCGCCAACATTTCCTTCCAGCCGGCGGAGGGACTCGACATCCGTCTGAACAGTTCCTACGCCCGCCGCAACATCAGCTGGATCCCGAACGGCAACAACGCTTCGGGACTGTTCCTCAACGTGCTCCGCGGCACGGCCGGGTATACGCCGGGCAACGACGACTCGCTGGTCCTGGAGAACGACGTCATTCACCACCTGGATCACTACGTGACCGGCCTGTCGGTGAACTGGACTCCCAACACCATGTTCTCGCACCGCCTCAACATGGGGCTCGACTACGCGTCGTCCGACTTCATCGACTTCAAGTGGTGGGGATACTACGCGGAGTCGACTGGGGACCGGGAGATCGACGACCAGTTCGACCGCAACCTGACCTTCGACTACAGCGGCAGCTTCAACTACAGCCCGTTTGAGAACATCAGTTCCAGCCTTTCGTTCGGCGGTCAGCTCTACGAGGTCTACAACTTCGCTCTGAACGGATTCGATGAACTGTTCGCGGGCCCTGGCGAGCAGGTTCTGGGAGGTGGCAACAATCCGCGAGTCTTCGAAGGGCGCACCACAACGCGGAACGGTGGGTTCTTCGTGCAGGAGGTGCTGGGCCTCAACGACAAGCTGTTCCTGACCGGCGGCATCCGCTGGGACGGCTTCAGCACCTTCGGAGAGGGCTTCGGGATCGCCGCCTATCCCAAGGCGCAAGCGGCCTACACCATCTCGGACGAGGCGTTCTTCCCCTTCGACTGGGCGGAGACCGTCAAGCTTAGAGCGGCCTGGGGTCAATCCGGAAAGGCGCCTGGCGCGTTTGACGCCAAGAGGATCTACGAGGCGACTTCGGCGGATGAACAGGTCCCGGCGGTCATCATCGCCAATCTCGGGAACCCGGATCTCGGACCCGAGATATCTACGGAGCTGGAACTCGGGGTGGACGCTTCGTTCCTCGACGGACGCGTCAGCGTCGAGTTCACCAAGTACGATCAGGTCACGCGCGATGCGCTGATCGGGGTTCAGGAGGCCCCGTCCGGAGGGACGGAGGAAGCGACGCTGCGGAACCTTGGCGAAGTGGAAAACTGGGGAACCGAAACAGTCGTCCACTTCGTGCCCATCCGCACGGACAACATCGAGTGGGATATCGGCGTCAACTATTCCACCAACGACAGCGAGATCACGGATCTGGGTCCCCTGGAGGATCTGGGCACGTCCCGCCAGTTGGGCCTGCCGCTCTACATCGAGTGGGACGACATCATCCAGAATCCCGGCGCCGTCGGCGAATTGCCGGTCTACGAGAAGGGCTACATCGGCAACCAGTTCCCGACGTCCATGGTGGGCCTCAACACCCGGCTCACGCTGTGGCGCAGTCTGACTCTCGACCTGGTGGGCGAGGGCCAGTACGGCATGGTGCGCGGTGTCGGCATCGCCTTCCAGAACGTGCGTCGCAGAGTGTGGCCGGGCGATGGGTGCCCGGGGATTCAGGAGATGTACTACTCGCTTAGCGGGTCGGGATCGTCGCGGGTCGCTCAGATGGGGCTGCCTGCGAACGACATCGCCCGCTGCATCGGCCCCTATTCCGATTGGGGCATGTGGACCGACCCGGCAGACTTCTTCAAGCTGCGTTCGGCGTCGCTCACGTACCGGTTGCCGGACGGGATCGTCCCCGGTGCCCGCAGCGCACAGATCGGAATCGCCGGCAAGAACCTGATCACGCATGCGCCGGACTATCGGGGCATCGATCCGGAGGCGAACGATCGTCAGGGACGGTACGAGTATTACAACATGATGCCCCCGCGCGTCTTCGTCATGAACTTCTCGATCAACTTCTAGGAAAAGGAGGGGAGAGACCATGACCATTCGGAAAAACAGAGCCGGTGGCATGACCGTTGCAGCCATTGTGGCCGCGATGTCCCTGTCCGCCTGTGATCTGGAGGTTATCAACCCGGGTTCGATCCTCGACGAGGATCTCACGACGCGCGAACTCATGCCGATCCTGGTATCCGGTGTATCGGCCGAGTTCAACGACATCGCCGACGGCTACGCATTTACCGGTGCCCGCCTGACGGACGATCTGTCCGGAACGGGCAGCTATTTCTCCACCGGACGATATCGCCGCGGCGTCTTCGACAACGAAGATTCGGAGGGCTTCTGGGAGCAGACCCACGAGGCCGCCTGGGCGGCGGGAATCGCCTGGGAGCGGGTGCAGGAGGTACTGGAAGCCGAAGCGCAGAGCTTCGATGGTTCGGCGCGGCTCTTTCTGCTGATGGGGCTTGCGCACCGGGTTCTCGGCGAGAACTTCTGCGATGTCGTCTACGACATCGGACCGCTCCAGCCACGCGAGGCCGCATTCGACAGTGCCATCGTGGCGCTCAACCAGGCAGTGTCCATCGGAGCTGCCTCGGGCGCAAGCAACTTCGCCACTGCCGCGCACGGTGGCATCGCTCAGGCGAACGTGGGGCTGGGCAACTGGTCCGCGGCCATCCAGGCCGCGTCGATGGTTCCGACGGACTTCGTGCACACGGCCATCTACAACCTGAACGCAAACCAGAACCAGGTGTGGAGTGAAACGTGGGGCCGGGCCGAGGTGGGCGTCTGGGCGACGCCCGTGCAAGCGGTCTTCGATCCGGACCCGCGGATACCGTACACCATCTGCGGAGCATGGGACGACCCCAGCGGCCCGTCCTGGGGCGAAGTGACCCCGACCGGCGCGTGCACCGGCCAGGGCAGCGGCGCGCACCAGGGCGCCGGCGGGTTGACCGCGCACTACCGCCAGGACAAGTACATCGAGCAGGGCTCGGACATTCCCACCGTTTCGGGCACGGAGATGCGGCTGATCGAAGCGGAGGCGGCGCTTCTCAACGGAGACCTTGCGACCTTCACGGCCAAGGTCAATGAAGTGCGGACCTTTCACGGTGCGGACCCGATCGAGCAGCCGGCGACCGCGGGCGCGATCGAGTGGCCCAACGCACAGGACGACGCCTGGTCGATCCTGGACCGCGAGCGGTACATGACGCTGTGGATCGAGGGTCGCCGACTTTGGGATCTGCACCGGTGGCAGCATCCGTTCCTGCAGGGTGGAACGCTGATCGGACCCGGAGAGAACCCACGCGTGTCCTGCATGCCGATTCCGGAGATCGAATGCACGCTCAACCCGGAGATTCAGAACTCGGCAGTCTGCACGTAGCCTGAAGCACGGATTGCACGCGGACGGCAAAACGCCTCCGCCGGATCAAGGCCGGCGGAGGCGTTTTCCGTACGCAGAGCCCTGTCTCGACGGGGCGCTGCCCTAGCTTGACGACCCGATTGGCACGCCCGCTTTCGATTTTCCCGTCACGATGAACATCACCGCGGCGGAGGCTCCCACGAGCACCGCCATGACGACGACGGACATCCGTGTCCCATCCAACTCCCTTACCAGAACCTCGCTTACCTCCGAAAGCGGGAAGGACACCGTGCTGGTCTGTCCATGGTCCGCTTCGCCGGGCGCGTGGACCACGCCCGTAATCACAAGGCTGGACTCGGTCCATTGGGCGGCGTGCACCTCGGAAAACTCGAGGGTTTCGCTATCCGGGCCCTCGCCGAGCACCACCCCCCGCACGTCGAGACTGCTCCGAAGGCCGGGTTCGGGAAGCGCAAGCCGATGCACCGAAAAGCAGCTCTGGGCCAGAAACGAAGCCGCGACGGCCGCAGCCACCATCGTGTTGGGCTTTCTCAAGTGTTCCTCACGCTCTAGCTTGGCTTGGATGCTCCGTCCATCGACACCAGGTGGACGACAGGCGTCAAACTGATGTAATGGTTCGGTCGGTTCCTTGCAATTGCCGGTCGGGCCGGGTGCTGAAAGACGAGGTCGGTATGCTGACGCGACGCATGACATTCGCCGTTCTGACGGCGGCACTCCTTTTGGCAGGGTGCGCCTCCTCCGGAGAAGACAGCGGCCCAGGCCGCTCACGCAACCTGATCACCGCAGCAGAGTTGATGGAGGTCCCCCACAGTACCGTCTACGAAGCCGTCAGGGCGCTGCGCCCACGGTGGCTACAGGCCAGAGCTGGAGCGACATTCAGCAGCCGCGAACTGCAGACCGCCATGGTCTACATCGACGGACAGTTGCGCGGCGGCCTCGACGAGATGCGCACCCTCGTACCCGTCGAAGTTGGCGAACTCCGCTTCATGAGCGCGTCCGACGCCACCACCCGATTCGGCACCAACCACATCGGTGGTGCCATCGTGATCACCACGCGGCGCTGACGGACACGCCGCATTCGCGCCGTGGCGGGACGGGACATTCTGGACGCGATCCCGCCGCTCGCGCCGTAGCTTCGGGGGTTTCTCAACAGGCTCCCTACCTTCTACCTTGGTTGTCTGGCCTCGCCAACGGTGCGGGGTCCGGGTGTGTCAACACGAAGTAAGGGAGTGGGCGGTTCCCCGCAATCGGCGGTGCAGCGTTCCCGTTCCATCGAGAGGGGTGCCGACATGTTGAACCGCAAGACGTTGACGCTGGGCTTGGCGGTCCTGATCTGGTCGGGTGCGTGCGCGTCCAGCGGCCAATCGGGAGGCGCAGGCCGGTCCCGGGATCTCATCACTTCGGAACAGCTGATGGAGGTGCCGTACAACACGGTATTCGAGGCGGTGAGGGCGCTGCGTCCAAGGTGGCTCCAGACGCGCAACGTCGCGTCGCTCCGGAGCCAGGAGCGGCACACCCCCAGGGTCTACGTTGACGGCCAGCTGCGCGGTGAAGTCAACGAACTCAGCCGGCTCGTGCCGCACGAGGTGGAGGAGATCCGTTACATGAGCGCCTCGGACGCGACCACCCGCTTCGGCACGAACCATATCGCGGGAGCGATCGTCATCACCACCAGGCGCCGCTGATGCCGGCATCACCGGATCGGCGCTGAGCGTGCCGAGCCGTCACGCGGCGCCGCGTCACTTTCGCGGACCGGCGGCCCAGAGCGGGCCGATTGCGCCCTTGCTCGCCGTGGCCCTGTTGGCCGTGGTCCTCTTCGCGGGGCACGCGACCGGCCAGCAGCCGGTGACGAACGGGCAGGGCGTCGGAGCGAACGGCAGCTGGATCAGCGTCTTCCTCGACTGCGCGAGCCGCAACTGCAACCAGAACTACTTCCGCACCGAACTCCCCTGGGTGAACTGGGTGCGCCTTCCGGAGGACTCGGACGTCCACGTCATCATGACGAGCCAGTCGACGGGCGCGGGAGGGCGCGAGTACCAGCTCGACTACATAGGCGTGGGAGACTTCGAGTACGAGCGTCAACTCACGTATCAGGCGCCGCCCACCAACACGGACCGGGAAACGCTGGACGAGCTCGCTCACGCGATCGGCGTGGGGCTGCTCCACTTCGCCACGGTGAACGGGTTCTTCGAAGAGATCGCCCAGTTCCAGGAGATCTCCGACGTCCTCGGACGCAACGGCGAGGCGGTCGATCCCGCCGCACGCGTCGTCGCCCAGGAAGAGGTCGAGGACCCCTGGGACTTCTGGGTCTTTCGTCTGGGGGGCCGCACCGAGCTCCAGGGCGAGAAGACCCGCCGCACCCAGCGAATCGACGGGAACTTCAGCGCCTCGCGGGTGACGCCGACCTGGAAGATGAACTTCCGCGGCAACGCCAACTACAACCGGCGCGAAATCGACCTCGCCGACGCACCCACCTTCATCGACTCCAGGACGGACTGGGGGTTCAGCCATCTGATCGCGTATTCGCTTGCCGAACACTGGTCGATCGGGGTTCAGGGCGAGATGCGGCGCATCGTCCGCTTCAACCAGGCCTTTCGCGCCGAGATGACGCCGGCGCTCGAGTACAGCTTCTTCCCCTACGAAGAGGCGACCCGGCGGGCGCTCACCGTCTTCTACCAGATCGGGCCGGCCTACCGGAACTACCTGGAGGAGACGGCGTTCGGACAGATGGAGGAAACCCGCTGGGAGCAGTCGCTCGAGTTCGAGCTGTCCCAGAGGCAGCAGTGGGGCGACGCGTCCATCCGCATGACCGGGTCCCACTTCCTCCACGACATCGACCTCTACAACGTCAGGCTCGGGGGCGACATCGATTTCCGCATCGCGCGGGGGCTGAGCATCAACGCCGAAGGCAACATCTCCTGGGTCAACGACCAGATCTACCTGTCCGCCGAGGGCGCGACCGACGCGGAAGCGCTTCTCAACCTCCAGCAGCGCGCCCAGGACTTCAACTACTCGCTCCAGCTGGGCTTCTCGTTCCAGTTCGGCTCGATCTACAACAACGTCGTCAACAACCGCTTCAGCGGCGGTGGCGGCGGATGGTGGTGGTGGCGCTGAGCGGGGCCGGTTATCCCTGACGGCCCATCACCCGCCCGTACAACAGTCCGTTTGCGACCGCGACCGTCCCGAACGCGATCACGGCGTCCAGAATGTTCCAGACATAGAAGTCGCGCGGGTGGCTGTAGTGGTTCATGTAGATGGCGCTGACCGCCGCGAACATCAGCCACATCAGCGCGAACGACTTGAGGCTCGCCACCACGTCCCCACCCCTCAGGGTCGGTCGGAGCAGGTGAAACACCCAGGCGGCGACCCCCCACATCACGAAGTTGTAGAGGTAGGAGGTGATCCAGTCCCACGTCGCAAACTCGGTTCTGAAGTACTCGGGACTCTCGGCCATGGCGCCGAAGAGGTGGGGCAGGACCAGCATCTGCTCCACGACGCCCGCGACCAGGTAGCGCACGACGTTGAGCAGGATGACGAGTACCAGGAACCGGACGAACGTCATGGGGCCACCAGCCCCTGTCGGCGCAGCGCCCTCTTGATCCGTTCGAGCTGTTCCCGCTGGGTGGCCGTCGGCGGATGGAGCGTGCCCTGCCGCACCCCGCCGCCGTTGATGGCGCTGTACAGCTGCATGAGGCCCTGGCGGTGGCCGGCCGCGGTGTCACCTGCGTCTTCAAGCTGGTCGGCCAGTTGCAGGACCTCGAGCAGGAAGGCTTCGCGCTCGCGGTAGTCCTCCACGGTGAGGGGCAGATCCGGGTCGCCGCCGACGGTGACGTTGCCCGAACGCACGACATCTCCGGCCGAAAGCTCCAGCGTGTAGACGCCGGGCGAGACGAAGGGGCCGCGCTCGTCCAGGGTGCGCGGCACCACCGCGGGATCGTGCGCGGACCACGCGGCGTCGTCCCCGTCTCCGGGCATGCCGTGCCGCAGGTCCCAGTTCACGCGGTGCAGCCCGGGCCCGGAAGGCACGCTCATGCTGCGGACAACGTTGCCGTCCGGGCTCCGCACGACCAGGCGGGCGGGCCCCGAATCCGGCCCGAGACGATAGGTGACCAGCGTGCCGTCCACCGGGTTCTCGCCCATGAACACGGACTGCGCCCGGTACGACGTGTCCTTCCAGTAGTTCATGATCCTGCCCGCGTCGGTGTCGTACAGCGCGACGGCATCGGCGGCGGTCTCCCCGTACCGCGCCAGCGGCCCCACGTCGTCGATGATGATGATCGAGCGGCCGTGCGTGCCCAGCACCAGGTCGTTTTCGCGCGGGTGCACGACCATGTCGTCGTATGCGGTGGTGGGGAGGCCGGGCCAGCGCGCCCACGAGCCGCCCCGGTCGGTGCTGGCGAAGACGTGATGCTCGGTGCCGATGAAGAGCACGTCGGGGTTGTCCGGATGCTCGACGATCACGTTGATCGAGCCGGCGGGCAGGTCGTCGCCGCCGGACGGGAGGGCGCCGTGCAGCGCGGTCCAGGTGGCGCCGTAGTCGTCCGTGCGGTAGACGAAGGGGCGGAAGTCGCCGTCCCGGTGCGCATCGAAGGTGGCGTACGCGGTGCCGGGCGCCTGCCCGGAAGCGAGGACGCGGCTGACGTAGGTGCCGTCCGGGAGGCCGGGCGCGCCGCCCGAGACCTCGTTCCAGCTGCGGCCGCCGTCCCGCGACACCTGCACGTTGCCGTCGTCGGTGCCCAGCCAGAGCACGGCCGGGTCGTGGGGTGACTCGGACATCGTGACGATCTCGCCGTACGACGAGGTGCCGTCGTTGCGCGACAGGGTGATGTCGGCGCCCCGCACCCCCATGATCTCGAGTTCGTCGCGGTCCTGGTCCCGGGTGAGGTCGTCGGTGTGCGTGAAGCTGTCGCCCCGGTCGCGCGATATGAACAGGCGGTTGCCGCCAACATAGACGGTGTTGGGGTCGTGCCGGGAGATCAGACTCGGACTTACCCAGTCCCAGCGATACGGATCCTCGCCCTCCGGCGCGGTCAGCCTCAGGCTCATCATGTCGCCGGTCCTGTTGTCAAAACGGGTCCACGCACCGTTCTGCGCGTTGATGTAGATCGTGCGTCCGTCCGGGTCGGCCTGCTGGTACATCCCGTCGCCGAAGCCGCTCTGGCGCCACTCGTCGTCCACGATCCCCTCCCACGAGCGGGTCGCCGAGGGACCCATCCAGGAGTGGTTGTCCTGCATGCCGCCGTAGATCCAGTACGGGTCCCGGTTGTCGACGGTGATCCCGTAGAATTGCCCGATCGGGATATTGTGGATGCGCCGGAAGGTGACGCCCCGGTCGTAGGTCTCGTGCAGCCCCGCGTCGCCGGCGAGGTAGAAGTGGTCGGGGTCGGCCGGATTGATCCACATCGTGTGGTGGTCGGCGTGGACGCCCACGTCGTAGGTGGGACGCTCCGCGATCTCGGTGAAGGTGCGCCCGCCGTCCTCGCTCCGGTGCGACGAGGTCGCCAGCGTGTAGACGCGGTCCTCGTCGGTGGGGTCGATGAAGACGTGGGAGTAGTACATCGGCCGGATGTTCTGGTCGCTCACCTTCTCCCAGCTTTCGCCGCCGTCCTCGCTGCGGTATCCGCCCGATTCGGTGGAATGCTGAACAAGAATGTTAAGTATTTGGGGATTGGTGGCGGCCAGGGCGACTCCGATACGGCCCTTGTCGCCCTCGGGCAGCCCGTTGGTGAGCTCGCGCCAGCTGTCGCCGCCGTCGGTCGTCTTGTAGAGGCCGCTGCCCGGACCGCCGCCGTTGAAGCCCCAGGTGCGCCGCTGCCGCTGGTACATGGCCGCGTAGAGCACGTCGGGGTCGGAGGGGTCGATGACCAGGTCGATCGCCCCCGTGTGCTCGTCCACGTACAGCACCTTGTCCCAGCTGCCTCCGCCGTCGCGCGAACGGTAGACGCCGCGTTCCTCGGACGAGCGCCACAGGTTGCCCAGCGCGGCGACGTAGACGACGTCGGGGTCGGTCGGGTGCACCTGCACGCGACCCGTGTGCAGCGTCCCCTCGAGGCCCAGGTGCCGCCAGGTCGCGCCCGCGTCGTCGGAGCGGTAGACGCCGTTGCCCCACGACGTGCTCTGGCGGTTCTGCTGCTCGCCCGTGCCGGCGTAGAGGATCTGCGGGTTGGAGGGCGCGATGGCCAGGTCGCCGAAGGTGCTGACCGGCATGTGCTCCCACAGATTCGTCCAGGTGATCCCCCGGTTGACGCTCTTCCACAGCCCGCCCGAGGCCGACGCCACGTAGATCGTGGAGGGGTCGTACGGAAGCGCTTCGACGTCGTGGATGCGGCCGCCGGTCACCGCGGGACCGACGTGGCGCGGGCGGAAGGCGGCCAGCTCGGCCTCGGTGATCGCCTGCTGGGCGGCCAGCGGGGCCGTCAGGGCGAATCCGCAGATGCCGAGGAGCAGCAACGGACGGCAACGGAGGGACGGCTGGCTCCCAGGGGCGGATTTCTGCAGGGTCATGGTTCGGTCGTCTCCTGACCAGGGTTTGCGGTTGGTGCGGCGGGTGCGGCTGCGGCGACTGTGGCGGCTGCGGCTGCTGCTGCGGGCCTCGGCGGTGTTCACGGACCAGGCGCGCCTCTGGTCGCGAGGGCCTGTCGGACCACTTCCAGCACCTCGGCCGGCATGTCGTCGGCGCGGAGCATCCATTCCAGGTAGTCGGGGGCCGCGTCGGCGACCTCGCCGAGGAGCGTTCCCTTGTGCTTGCCGCGGTTGAACTTCAGGCCGGCGGGCGTGTCCGAGAACCAGCGGTCGAACTCGGTCAGGAAGGGGCCCATCTCGTCGCAGTAGGCGTGGAGTCCGTCCATGCTGCGGGGGAGGTGGCCGTACTTCTGCAGCTGCGCGGTGAGCACGGCCGCAGTCGTGCGGATGTCGCCGAGCGCGGTGTGGGCGTCCTGGTGATCCCGGTTCAGGTAGAAGCGCGCCGCCGCCGACAGGTCGCGGGGCTCTTCACGGTGGAAGATGATCTTCATGTCGATCAGGCGCCGGTCATTCACCTCGAAGGCCACCCCGGCACGCCGAAACTCGGCGAGGAGGATCGGCAGGTCGAAGCGCCGGATGTTGAACCCCGCCAGGTCGCACGGCTCCAGCAGCCCAGCGAGCGATTTGGCCGTGACGCGGAAGGGGTGCTCGTTCGCCACGATGTCGTCGGTGATGCCGTGAACGTTCGCGGCCTCGGGCGGGATCGGAATCTCGGGGTTGTAGCGCCGCACCTTTTCGAAGACATCGCCCTGCGGCGAGACGCGGATGATGGCCAGCTCGACGATGCGGTCGCGCGACAGGCTCAGCCCGGTCGTCTCGAGGTCGAAGAACGTGACGGGGCGGTCGAGGTCGAGGGGCAGTTTCATGGGGGAATATTCTAACCGCTCGCGGTCGCGGGCACACGCGCCAGGGGGCCTCGGGCACACGCGCCGGGGAGGCCGCACTACATTACCTCGCATGCGCGCCATCACGATCCCCGAATTCGGCGAGCCCGACGTCCTGCGCCTCGATTCGCTGCCGGACCCGGAACCGTCCCGCCGCGAGGTGCTGGTCGCGGTGCACGCATCGGGCGTCAACCGCGCCGATCTGCTCCAGCGCAGGGGGCTGTATCCGCCGCCGCCGGGCGAATCGGAGGTGCCGGGACTGGAGTTCGCCGGGACCGTCGAGGCCGTGGGAGCCGGGGTGACGCGGTGGCGGTCCGGCGACCGCGTGATGGGCATCGTGGCGGGCGGAGGCTACGCCGGGAAGGTCGTGGTGGACGAGAGGGTGGCCGTGCGCGTGCCCGCACGAATGGACCTGACGGTCGCCGGCGCGATCCCTGAAGTCTATATGACCGCCTACGACGCGGTCTTCCGCCAGGCCGGGCTGCGGCGCGGCGAGACCGTGCTGATCCACGCGGTGGGGAGCGGTGTCGGGACCGCGGCGGTGCAGCTGGCGCGCCGTGCGGGGGCCGCAACGATCGGGACTTCGCGCACGCCATCCAAGCTGGAACGGGCCGCCGGGCTGGGTCTCGGGCTGGGCCTGGACGGAGGAGGCGCGTGGGATGGAGCCGTGAAGGCGGCCACCGGCGGCAGGGGGGCGGACGTGATCCTCGACCTCGTGGGAGCGCCCTACCTGGCCGCGAACCAGGCCGCGATCGCGGTGGGAGGGCGGCACGTGGTGGTCGGCGTGCCGGGGGGCAGCCGCGCCAGGATCGACCTGCGCGCCCTGATGGTGCGACGCGCTCGCCTGTTCGGGACGGTGCTGCGGGCGAGGGGGGTGGGGGAGAAGGCCGAACTGGCCCGCGTATTCACCGAATCGGTGCTCCCCGGCTTCGTCGACGGCGCACTTGCGCCTGCGATAGACCGCGTCTTTCCCGCGGCCCGGGCCGCGGACGCACACCGCCGCATGGAAGCAAACGAGAACTTCGGCAAGATCGTGCTCGAGTGGTGACAATACCCGCAACATGGAGGATACCGAGATGGACTTCACCGACTTCGGATTCGGCCCCTTTGGAACATTCGTCAGTCTCTTCGCCGGACTGGCCGCGCTCGTCCAGCTGGGCGTATTCATCCTGCTGATCCTGGTTCTTCTGGATCTGCGCAAGTTCCTCCACCGGGGCAACGGGCTGATGGTACGTGTGGAACGCTGGCTCGCGCGCCGGGAGGAACACGACTGAGCGGCGAGCGGGTTTCTCCGCGGTCGACAACGCCCCGGACTCGTTGATCGGGAGACGGGTTCGTGCTTACGTTTTTGTGACATCGGTGTCTTGTTGCTCCTGCAACCGACGCGAGACGCGCCTTTCCTCGGGACGAAAAGGACTTTCTGGTGAAGACCCGCACGAGCGGCGGACGGAAGGGCGTGCGACAAAAACGGTCAGACACCATGACCCGGCGGTCGCTGGTCCGGTCCGGCCTGGGGGCGTTGCTGGCGGCTCCCCTGGCGGGCAGCCTCGGGGCGGCGACCGGCGGAGGACGAACATCTCCGCGGTCCCGCGAGGGTGCGACCCGAAGCAGGCAGGACGATGAGATCGTGCTGGGCGTGTCAGCGGCGTTCTCCGGCCCGTCCCGCGGACTCGGCACCGAGCTCTACCGTGGCTCGATGGCGTATTTCAATCACGTCAACGAGAACGGTGGCGTGAACGGCCGCCGGATCACGATGAGGCTGCTCGATGACGGCTACCAGCCGGATCCGTGTGTCGCCAACACGATCGAACTCATCCAGGACGACTCCGTCTTCCTGCTCTTCAACTACGTGGGCACGCCGACGGTGACGCGCGCGCTCCCGGTGCTGAAGAAGTTCCGCGACCAGCAGGTCTACCTCTTCTTCCCCTTCACCGGGGCGGAACCGCAGCGCGAACCCCCGTACGGCGAGTTCGCCTTCAACCTCCGCGCCTCCTACCGTCAGGAGACGGCCGGTCTGGTCGACAACTTTCTGAGGATTGGCCGCCGCCGGGTCGCCGTCTTCTACCAGAACGACGCATACGGGCGCAGCGGGTGGGCCGGCGTGCGGGAGGCGCTTGCACGACACGGCGAGACCATGGCCGGCGAAGCGACGTACATGCGCGGCACCCAGTTCGGAGCGAGCATGCGCGAGCAGGTGGAAATCCTGCAGGCCAGATCGCCCGACGCGGTCATCTGCATCGGCGCCTACCAGGCCTGCGCCGCCTTCGCCCGCGACGCCGAGGATCTGGGACTCCACATTCCGGTCGCCAACGTCTCGTTCGTGGGGAGCGAGAACCTCCTGGCGCTCATGCGCGAGGGGCGGGCGGATGCGGACTCGCACACCCGGTTCCTGGTCAATTCGCAGGTCGTTCCCAGCTACGAGGACACGTCGCTGCCCGCGGTGCGCGAATACCACGAGATGATGGCGCGCTACGATCCCCCTCCGCCGGACAACGTGGAGCGGATCACGCCGAACGAACCCTATGAGACGTTTCCGCAGAGCTTTGTGAGTCTCGAAGGCTTCGTCAACGCGAAGCTGATCACCGAGATTGTCCGGCGCATGGGCGACGATCCGCGGCGTTCGGGGATCGAGGAGGCGGTCTTCAACGTGCGCAGCTACGACCTCGGAGTCGGCGAACAGGTGCGCTTCGGTCCCGACCTCCGCCAGGGGTTGCAGAGGGTTTACTACACCGTGCCCGAAGGAGGCCGCTTCGTGCCGCTCGACGACTGGGAGACCAGGTTCGGCTTGTCATGAGAACGAAAACGCCACGGGGCGAAGATCAGATTCTGAGAGTCAGGAAGCTCTTCCGGAAGACGCGCTTCGGATTCTTCTCGCTCTTCGGTCTGGTCGTGCTCGCGATTTCGATCCTGTCCATCTCGACGGTCTCGCGCGAGCTGCGGGACGAGTACGTCAGCAACAGCGAGAGCATCGCCAAGAACATCGCCGACTCCAGCGTGGACATCCTGCTCAATCGCAACTTGGCCACGCTGCAGTCCCTGATCGACCAGTTCGTCCAGATCCAGAGTATCCGCTACATCTACATCACCAGCGACACCGGCGAATTCCTGGCGCACACCTTCATTCCGGGCATACCGGAAGAGATTCTGGCGAGCGATCCGGCGGCGACGGCAGCGGTCGAGCGGAGCCTCCCCGGACTGGGCGACTTCATCGAAGTGGGCAGCCCGATTCTGTCCGGCGTGGCGGGCACGGTTCATGTGGGCATGGATCTGGAAGCCCTGGGACTGAGGACCCGGCGGGCGGTGGGCCAGCAGCTCTACCTCCTGTGCATCATCCTTGTCACCGGCGTGCTCGCCTCGATCTGGCTGGTCAACCTCGCGTCGCGTCCGCTGGCGGAGCTGCTGGAATTCGTCGTGGGTCTGGCCCGCGAGCGGGACGCCAGCAAGAACCCGCACCGCGATATCCTGGTGCGCGACGACGAAATCGGCGACATGGCGCGCCTGATGCACTACGTCGCTTCGGGCCCGGGCGGCTCGGAGGAAGAAGCAGCGGGCGGAAGCGACTGAGGTGGCCAGCTCCCAACGCGTGCCGCGAAGCGTCATCGTATTCTTCTGCACCCTTCTGCAGGTGTGCCTGGGGACTGTTTACGCGTGGAGCTTCTTCCAGACGATGCTCGTGCGGGACATCGGCTGGACCTTCAGCCAGACGGCTGCGGCATTCAGCATCACGATCTTCACCCTGGGTGTGTCGGCGGCGCTGGCGGGCCAGGCGCTGCCGAGGGTCGGGCCCAGATTCCTGGCCCTGGCGGGCAGTTGCCTGTTCTCGGCGGGCTACGTCATCGCAAGTCTGGCGCTGTCCCTCAACTCGATCTGGCTCTTCTACCTGGGTTACGGCGTCGTCGGTGGGGCGGGCATCGGGATGGGGTACGTCACACCGGTGGCAACGGCGGCCAAGTGGTATCCCGACCGCAAGGGGCTTGTCACCGGAATCGTGGTGATGGGGTTCGGCGTCGGCGCCTTCCTGCTGAGCAAGGGCATCGCTCCGCTCCTCGTGGTGCAGGCCGATGGCGACCTGCAGACCGTCTTTCTCTGGCTGGGAATCGTCTTCGCCTGCATCCTGATTCCGAGCAGCCTGTTCCTGAGCGATCCCCCGCAGCCCGTCGCCGAGCGGCGGCCGGTCTCGCCACGGGCACGCCCGCCGGGGGTGGAACCGGCCGCGCCCTACCTGCGCACCGGCCGTTTCGCGATCATGTGGACGGTGTTCTTCTTCAACATCGCCGCGGGCATTTCCATCATCAGCTTCCAGTCCGAACTGCTGCAGGAAGTCTGGGGGTTGGCCGATTCCACGATCGATCCGGCGACGCTTGCAGAGTACGGGGCGACGCTGATCGCGGTCAGCTCGCTGTGCAACGGAGTCGGGCGCATTTTCTGGGGGCTGCTGTCCGACCGCCTTGGCCGGGTTACCGTGTTCCGGGTCCTGCTGGCCAGCCAGATGGTGGTGTTCGGCATCCTGATGACCAATTCCAACCCTTGGGTGTTTTCGGTTCTCGTCTGCTACGTCCTGCTCTGCTTCGGGGGCGGCTTCGCGACGATGCCGTCCTTCATTGTGGACGTCTTCGGCTCGCAGAACATGTCGAAGATCTACGGGACGGTGCTCACGGCGTGGTCCGCGGCGGGGATCGTCGGCCCGATGTACGTCGGATACCTGAAGGACACCTACCCGGACCGGGCGGTCATGTACTGCTTCCTGATCGGGATCCTGATGCTCGGCGCGGGCTACGTCTTCTCCTACCTGCTGGACGACAGCAGGGTGCGTCTGGGCCGCCCGACGCTGAAGGCGACGCTCGCTCAGTACGGGATCGCGGTGCCCGAGAAGGGCTGACCCCGCGAGGCCCTCGGATGTGAGCCCGGCGTTGCCTCGGGCGCGAGTGCACCGGTGCCCCTCAGGCCAGCGCCTTCTCGACGATCCGCCGCTGTTCGGCCTGGTGGTCCCCGGCGTTACCCTCCGCCGGACTGGCCCGCTCGGGCCGGGAGACGTGCCTGATCGCGACGGAACCCGGCATCGCGTCCCGCAGGCGGGGCAGCATGTAGGTCAGGGCGCCCATGTTCATCGGCTCCTCCTGGACCCATACCACCTCCTCGATGTTGGGGTAGCGGGCGTCGAGGGCACGGATTTCATCGTCCGGGAACGGGTACAGCGCTTCGACCCGCGCGACCGCCGCCGCCTCGGCCGCTGCGCGCGCCCTGGATCCCGCGAGGTCGTAGTAGACCTTGCCGCTGCAAAGGATGAGGCGCCGGACCCGCTCGGCCTCCTCCCAGTCGTGAAGCCCGGGGTCGTCGATCACACGCTCGAAGCCTCCCTCCACCAGTTCGCTGACCGGCGAGGTGGCCATCGGGTGCCGCAGCAGGCTCTTCGGCGACATGACGATGAGGGGCCGCTCCGGCTCGCTGAACGCCTGGACACGGAGCAGGTGGAAGTACTGCGCGGGCGTGGTCGGGTAGACGACACGCATGTTGTCTTCGGCACAGAGCTGGAGGAACCGCTCCAGACGCGCGCTTGAGTGCTCGGGTCCCTGGCCCTCGTAGCCGTGGGGCAGCAGCAGGGTGAGACGCGACCGCTGGCCCCACTTCGACCACCCTGCGGAGAGGAACTGGTCGATCATGACCTGGGCCACGTTGACGAAGTCTCCGAACTGGGCCTCCCACAACACCAGGTCCCGCTCGGCCGCGACGGCGACGCCGTACTCGAACCCGATGACGGCGGCCTCCGTGAGCGGCGAGTTGTAGACCTCGAAGCGGGTGTCCGCGACCTGTGCAAGCGGCGTGTGTCTCGTGCCGGTTGTCGCGTCGTTGAGCACGAGGTGCCGGTGGCTGAAGGTACCGCGCTCGCAGTCCTGGCCCGAGAGACGCACGGGGATGCCGTCCCGCAGGAGCGACCCGATGGCAAGTGCTTCGGCGTGTGCCCAGTCGAGCGGGAAGTCGGGACCGAAGTCCTTCCCCCGGCGGGCAAGCTGCTGCATGAGCTTCGGGTGGACCGTGAATCCCTCCGGGACTTCGAGAAGCCCCGCGTTGATCCGCTTCAGCTGCTCGAACGGCACCTGCGTGTAGGGATCGAAGTCCTGCATCACCGCGCCGAAGTCCGGATGGGTCCAGGGGAGCATGACTTCTTCGTCCAGGGTCTTCCTGCGGAGGTCCTGGGCCTGGCGCAGCTCGTCGGACAGCGCCCGCGCACCCTGCCCGACCTGGTCGCTGGTGACCAGCCCCCTGTCGATGAGCGTCTCCGCCCAGCGTCCGCGCGGCGTGGGGTGGTCCGCGATCGCGGAGTACAGCGTCGGCTGCGTGTAGCGCGGCTCGTCGGCCTCGTTGTGGCCGTGCCGCCGGTATCCCACGAGATCGATCACGGCGTCGTCGTGGAATCTTCTGCGGTACGCCATGGCCAGCCGGATCGCGGCGAGGCACTCCTCGGGCGCGTCCCCGTTGGCGTGAATGACCGGGATGTCGTAGCCCTTGGCCAGGTCGCTGGCGTACCTGGTCGATCGGCCGTCGCTCGGGTCGGTGGTGAAGCCCACCTGGTTGTTGGCGATGATGTGGATGCTGCCTCCCACCTCGTAGCCGCGCAGCCGCGCCAGGTTCAGGGTCTCGGCGACGACGCCCTCGGCGGCGAAGGCCGCGTCTCCGTGGATGAGCACGGGCACGACGCGTGACGGGTCGCGGGCGGTGCCGCCGTTGTCGTCCCTGTACTGCTGCGTGCGGGCCATGCCCAGAATAACCGGATTGACGTATTCGAGGTGGCTGGGGTTGGGCGCCAGCGTGATGCGGACCGAGCCGCCGGCGCGGAGCGGATAGTCGCCCGTGGCGCCGTGGTGGTACTTCACGTCGCCGGTACCGGGATCGGGGACCCACAGCGCGCTCCCGGGAGTGGCCCGGCCTTCGAACTCACCCAGGATTTCGTCGTAGGAAACGCCGAGAATGTGGGTAAGCACGTTCAGCCGGCCCCGGTGGGCCATGCCGATGACGACCTCGGTTGCGCCGTCGGCCGCCGCGATTTCGATGGCCTGGTCTAGCATCGGCACGATCATGTCCGTGCCCTCGATCGAGAACCGCTTCTGCCCCAGGTAGGCGCGGTGCAGGAACTGCTCCAGTCCCTCCACCTGCGTGAGCCGGTCGAGGGTGCGCAGGCGGTCGTTGTCCGTGTAGTCGGCGAAGTGCGTTCCCCGTTCGACCTGCTCCCACAGCCATGCGACCTTGCCGGGATCTTCGAGGTGTTCGAACTCGTAGCCCAGCGCGCCGCTGTATGTGGCCTTGAGGCGGTCCAGCGTGAGAGCGAGAGGCGTTTCGTCGCCGTCGTGGAACAGCACCGACGTGGGGATCTCGGCCAGCTCCTCCATGGTGGTGCCGAAGTAGGCCGGATCGAGCTGGGGATGGCCGGGCGGCTCGCTCCCGAGCGGGTCGATACGGGCCGCCTGGTGACCGTGTTCGCGAAACGCCTGCAGGAGGTTGGCGGCGCGCGCGACCAGCGAGAGAAGGCGCGGGTCGGGGCGGTCCGCGGTCGCGGGAGGCTCCGGGCGCACGTCCGGTGCACGGACGTCGGCAGGCGCGGGGACACCGGACGGTGCGGCGGGCGCGGTGGACGGGGCCGGGGTGGCGGGCTCGGCCGCCACGGTCGACGGAGTGGCCCGGGCTCCGTTGGGCCGATCCTCTACGGCAAGCAGACCGGCGTCCAGGAGCGCCTCGTGGCCGCGCTCGAAGAACTCTCGCCACTCCGGGTGAACGGCTTCCGGATTGCGTGTGAAATCCTCGTAGAGCGCCTGCACGTAGGCGGCGTTCTGGCTGTCGAAATGGGTGCTGCTCATGATTGCCACAAAGGTAGTTATTTTTGTCGCCGTAGTAACCGGTCCGCCTGGAGAGTCCGCCCGGAGAGTCCGTCGGGGACCGATCCGCGGGATTGCGGGAGGCGATGGAGAAACGATCACCCTGGACGACGCCCGTAGGCGCGACCCCCCGTGGGCGCGATACGCCCGTGGCCCTGACCCCCATACCCGTGACCCCCATGGGCCCGACCCCCGTGCCCGTGACCCCCGTGGGCCCGTGGGAGTCCAGGTTCCCCTGGCTGCGCGCAGGAACGACCAGGCGAACCCGCGCGGGGGAGCGAACCCGCGCCAGCCACGGGTCGGCGGAATCCGGCACGCCGCCGTCCGCCGAAGAGCCCGACGCGCTCGACCTTGCACTTGCCACCGGCTGGCGCTCGGTGGTGAGGAGCCGGCAGGTGCATGGGTGTTCGGTGCGCGTCCACGGCGAGTTGCCGCGCGGCGTGCGGTTGACCGGCGAGAGTGACGGGCACGCGACCGCCTCGTCCGGCGTGCTTCTCACCGTCACGCTGGCCGACTGCGTGCCGGTGTTCATCGCAGATCCTGTCCGGCGGACGGTCGCTCTACTGCATGCGGGCTGGCGGGGGAGCGCGGCGGGAGTGGTCGAGGCCGGCGTCGCCACGCTTGTCGACGTGTTTGCCAGCGACCCGGGTGACCTGGCGGTCCACCTGGGCCCGGCCATCTGCGGCCGCTGCTACGAGGTGGGCCCGGAGGTCTTCCAGGCTCTGGGGGAGGTGCCGCCCACTGCACCCGCACCCATTGACCTGCGGTCGGCAATCCGGCGCCGGGCCGTCGCGGCCGGGGTGCGCGGTGCGGAGGTGACGGTGAGCGACGAATGCACCCTGTGCGGGGATGGCCGATACTATTCGCACCGGCGCGGCGACCACGGCAGACATCGCGGGTACATCGGAATCCTGCCACGGGGGGACGCTCATGCCGGGGAGTGAAGCCGGCCGCGTCGGCCTCTGCCTCCGATGCGCGTGGATGCGCCGCGTCGTCTCCGACCGAGGGTCGGTCTTCTACCTCTGTGGCCGCCACCGCCGCGACCCTACCTTCCCCAGGTATCCCCCGCTCCCGGTGCTGCAGTGCCGGGGCTTCGCACCGGACTCCACGGATGTGCCCGAATGATCGACCTGCTCAGCGTCGTTGCGGTGTCGCTGTACGCAGGCGTCCTGGTCCTCCTGCTTCCCTTTGCGTCGCACCGCGTATTGCTGCTCTTTCTTTCGCGCAGGAGCAGGCGGGGGGTGACGGGATCGGCGGGGCCAACGCGCGGCGCGCCGCCCAGGCCGGGTGAGTCGCCCACCCCCGGCGAGTCGCCCACCCCCGGCGAGTCGCCCACCCCCGCCACGCCGCCCACGCCTGCCACGGTGACCGTGCAGCTGCCGGTCTTCAACGAGAAGCATGTCGTAGAGCGGCTCATCGACGCCGCCTGCCGGCTGCGGCACCCGGCCGCGCACCTGCAGATCCAGGTCCTCGACGATTCCACCGACGAGACCACGGCGCTCGCGCAGAGGCGCGCCCGGCAGTGGCGCAAGCGGGGCGTGGACGTCCACGTCGTCCACCGCACCGACCGCACGGGCTACAAGGCGGGCGCCCTTGCAGCCGGCCTGGACGCGGCCACCGGCGAATTCGTCCTCATCCTGGACGCCGATTTCGTGCCTGCTCCCGGTCTGCTGGAGTCGCTGCTCCCCGTCATGCAGGATCCCGGCGTCGGCATGGTGCAGGCGCGCTGGGACCACCTCAACGAGCGCGACTCGTGGCTGACGCGGGCCCAGGCGCTGCTGCTGGACGGCCACTTCTTCGTCGAACAGAGGGGCCGCTACCTCGGCGACCGCTTCTTCAACTTCAACGGCACGGCGGGGTTGTGGCGCAAACAGGCGCTCCTGGACGCGGGCGGCTGGCAGCACGACACCCTCACCGAAGACCTCGACATCAGCTACCGGGCACAAATGGCGGGGTGGCGGTTCGTGCTGCGCGACGACGTGGGCGTTCCCGCGGAGCTCCCCTGCACCCCGGCCTCGCTGCTCGTGCAGCAGAGACGCTGGGCCCAGGGAGGCATCCAGACGGCGCGCAAGGTCCTCCCCGCGCTGTTGCGGGGACCGTTCCGCGCCACCGTGAAGTTCGAGGCTCTGCTGCACCTGTGCGGCCACCTGGCTCACCCGCTCACCTTCGTCCTCGCGCTGCTCATCGTCCCCTCCGCGGTCGCCAGGCGCGCGCTGGGCGCCGACCGGCTCTGGTGGCTCGATCTGGCGGTGTTCGCGAGCGCGACGGGACCGTTCGTCTTCTTCTACCTGACTGCGGCCCGAAAACGCGGACGGCGCTGGGCCGCTGCGATCAGGGGCGCGGCGGGCACGCTGACGCTCGGCGCCGGCATGTCCGTGCTCCTGAGCCGGGCGGTGCTGCGCGGCCTGTGCCGGTTCACCGACCCGTTCGAGCGCACGCCGAAGGCGGGACCCGCACGACGCTCGAGCTACGAGGCGTCGGGAGGTTCCTTCCGCGGCCGCGGGCTGGCACTCGCCGCGGGGTGCTTCATGGTGCTGTCCGGGACCGTGGCGCTCGCGAACGGGTACTGGGCGTCACTGCCGTTCGTGGCGCTCTTCGCTTCGGGGTACCTCGCGCTGGGACTGGGAGGGTTCACGCCCTCCGGACGCCGCCACCCAGCCTGAAGTTCCACCCGCCGCCGTCCCGTGCGCCGCCGTCCCGTGCGCGGCTGTCCCACGCGATCATCGCCCACACGGGTAGCCATGTGACGAGCCGTGTCCATGCCGGTTCCGGCCAGACCCCGCCCACCGTGTAGGCCGCGAGTCCCCAGTACCCCAGAAACACCAGGCCCGTCAGCACCAGGAACGGCCGGTATCCGGCGAGCGCGGTCATCGGGAGCACCCACAGCACGTACCACGGGTGCACCGTGGGCGACAGGAGCAACCCCGCCCCTATGATCCACAGCAGGGCGCGCTCCACCTCGAATCGGCGCCATGTCGCATACGCGACGACCGCCAGCACCGGCACGGCAGCCGCGATGCGGGCATGGACCGGGTCGTCGAACAGCCGTGCGATGAGCGCGAAGGCACCCTGGTTGGCCGTCCAGTGTTCCGCGTAGGTGCGCAGCCCCTCGGTGAGCGCGCCCAGACCGACGCCGGCGAACGGCGCGTAGAGGGCGACGCAAACGCCGGCGAAGGCGAGCGCCGCAATCGTGCCGTGCCGGCGCACCAGGGGTGGCAGGGCCGCGGCGGGGGCGAACTTCGTCAGGGCGGCCAGGCCGAGCAGGGAACCGAGCGCGGCCGCGCGCACCCGGGGCGCACGGAGCAGGCGCTTCCGCGGATCCCGGCGACCACGCAGGCCTTCCGGCAGACCCCGGCTGCCAAGCGAGCACCAAATCACCGCCGCCATCAGAAAAAGTCCGACCGCGTCGAAGTGCGCGCTCCAGGCGGTCTCGACGATCAGCAGCGGCGACCACAGATACCAGACCAGCACGGTGGCCGGCTGGCGGCCGGTGCGGGCGGCGATCCGCTGCAGCAGCAGGGCGCAGCCGAGATCGAATCCGAGCCACACGAGCTTGGCACTCAGGATGGTACCGCCAAGCGCTCCCACCAGCCCGAACAGAAGCTGCGACAGCGGCGGATAGATGGTCGGGATCTCGGGATGATTGATTTGCGCGTGCCAGGGCGTGCGTATGGCCAAATGGGCCTCGTCGCCGGGCGCGTGGCCGTAGGGGTTGAGGCCCTCGCCGAGCACATGGCCGTCCCACAGGTACCGGTAGATGTCGTCCGACAGTTCGGGCGTCAGCGGCAGAAGCGCCAGCCGTGCAAGAACGCCGATGCTCCAGAGGAGGGGGATCGAGGGCGGCCGCCTGGCTGCGGCGACCCCCGCCGCGCCGTAACAGAGAAACGCGGCCGCGGGAAGGAGAAGGCGGGGCAGGGGCAGCGCGGCTCCGGTGAACCATCCGAACGCCGCGAGCGCCGCCACTTCGAGGAGCCCGAGGACGAGCACGACGCGCATGGATGAGGCCTACAGACCTCCCAGCGCGATGATCCGGGCGCCGCGGTCCTCCAGCTCGGCCGCCATGGCCGGGTGGCAGGTGAACACGAACACCTGCCGCTGCTCGGCCACGCGTTCCAGGAGGCCGAAGGCGCGGTCGCGCCGCCAGGCGTCCCAGTTCACGAGGGTCTCGTCCATGAAGAGCGGGAGGCGCTCCTCGCCGGCGTCCAGATGATCGATGATCGCGAGCCGCAGGGCCAGATAGACCTGCTCCCTGGTTCCCTGCGAGAGCGCCTCCCCCACCTTCCTGGGCGCCGACGTGGCCGGGCCGCTCAGGTAGAGGGACTCGTCGCCCGTCTCTCCCATCTCGATGTGCTCGTAGCGGCCCGCGGTGATGTGCCGCAGGTGGTCCCCCGCCCTACGGAGCAGGTCGGGCTGGTGGTCGTCGCGGAAGCGACGGTCGGCTTCGCGTACCACTCTTGCGAGCACGAACGACCGGTCCCGCTCCTCCTTCGCGTCGCGGATCTGCTGCTTGACCGCCTCGATCCGTCCCTCGATCCGGTCCGGGGTGTCGCCCTCCTGCAGATGCGCGATCTCGGTATCGAGCCTGGCGATCGCGCTCCGCAGCTCCTCGGCCTGGTCGACGAGCGTATCCCGCCGCCCGGCCGCGTCCCGCCGGTCGTCGGCGAGTGACTCCCAGGCCGTGCCGGCCGCGTCCGCCTCGCGGATCTCGGCCACGATCCGGTCGAGCGCTGGATGCTCGCGCTCCAGCTCCGCCTGCAACTGGACCGCTTTCCGCGCGGCCTCGATCCTTGCCGCCACGAGGCCAGCGCCCTGCGCCGCGTCTCCGTCGCCCAGATCTTCCAGCCGTGCCTCCAGGTCGCGCAGCCTTGAGACCGCAGCCACGTGTTCCCGGCGAGCCGCGCCGAGGTCGTCGTCGATGTGTTCCAGGTCGCGGCGCGCGGCCGTGGCGTGTTGCTGCCGGTTGTCGAGCAGCTCCAGCATGCGCTCGATCGCGGCCGGCAGGTCCACGTCCGGGGTCTTCAGGAGCGAATCGCGTATGGGCAGCGCGGACACCAGGCTTGCAACCCGCGCCCGGGCCGATGCTTCGGCGTTCTTGAGCAGCATCGCCTTTCCGGACAGTTGGCTCTTTGCGTCGCTCGAGGCCCTGCGGTACTGGCGCGCCCGCCGATCGGCATCCCACCACAGAATCATGAGGATGAACCCGCCGATCGCTGCCACGGCGCCCACCCGGAGGGCGAAGGCGTCGCTCAGCGGAAGTGCCACGCCGACCTGCGGCATCGTCACCGCGGCGACTGCGATCCCCAGCAGGAGGAGAAGGACTCCCGTGACCAGCCGGCCCCTGCCGGGCCTGAGCGTAGCCGGCAGCCCGATGCCGCCGCCGGTCCGCAGATTTTCCTCCGCAATGCGGCGATCCTCGCGGGCGCGCTTGAACTTCCGCACGCGACGGCGCAGCTTCTCCAGGGGAACCAGGGCGAGCGCCTCGCGGTCGACCTCGCCCGGCGCCACCCCAAACAGCTCCCGGGCATGTTCCGCGACACGTTCGTCGAGGCGCTCGCCTTCCGTCCCGGCGGCGAACGCTTCGCGCTTCCTCCGTTCCAGACGGCCGACCCGATCCCCTACCCCCCGCACCTCCTCGTGCAGCTCGTCCAGCCGCGCAGCCGGTTCCCGCGGCAACGCCTCCAGCTCGTTCACCGCCCCCGCTTCGGCGCGCAATTCGTCGATCCGTGCGAGCGCCTGCCGTACGGGCAGCAACCGGTTCAGACGGTGTTCGGACTCTCGCTGCATCGTCTCCACGCGCGCGCGCTCCTCGCGCAACATCCGGAGCCGGCGCTCCGCGTCCGTCCTCTCCGCCACCTTGTCGCGCACGGCACGGTCGTTGTAGAGCGCATCGCGCTTGCGTTCGTTCAGCTGCGAGAGTCCCTCCGCGAGGGCGCGCACGCGCGGCCGGCCGCGCCGGTCGGGGCGCCACAGCCGCTTCGCCTCGTCCTCGAGTTGCGCCGCGACCGTGCGTGCCGAGACGAGGTCCGGCGCGGCCATCGCACCCACCAGGCGGTCCTGCACGAGGTCCCAGCTCTCGCGCTCGAGGCCGGCCAGTTCGGCAAGGGTGAGCGCGTACACCTGGCGGAATACGACGCGCGTGACGTGCGCGACCCCGGGAACGGGCCGGTTGCGGATATCGTCCACGCGCTCGGCGGCGCGCAGCCGCCCCCACGCCTGTGACCGCAGGCGACGGTGGACCTCGATCGGCGAGGCGTCTTCGCCCAGGTTCATGCGGATCGTGGCCCGGCCCTCGGGATCGCCCCCCTTCCACGGCGTGAACGGATGCCTGGAGCGCGTGGCGGGGCGAAAACCGTAAAGTATAGTTGACATGAAGTCAAATAAAGTTGACTTTCCGCTCTCGTTGGGGCCGAGCACGACCACGATGTCCGGGAGTGGTGCATCGCCCGTGGACAGGTCGGCCAGGCAGCCGTAGCGGATGGCCTCGATCGACTCGAATCTCATGGTGCGCCCGTCCTGCCCCCTACGGCGCCCGTCCCGCCCGCTGCGGCGCGTGTGCGATAGGGGTTGCGCGCCTCACCTTGCACAGGCCCGCCGGAGTCCGTGAGCATCCTCGCCATGATCTCGGCGTCCCCGCCGTCGAGCAGCCGTTGCAGATACTGCTCGATCGAGCCGTGGCGCTCCCGGTCGAACCCCGCGAGATCGGCTTCCGTGAGGCCGATCCGATCGTCGCCGGCCGCCACCCGCCGGCACAGACGGAGCGACGCGCCCAGCGCGTCCTGGCGGTCGATGTGGTCATCCAGCTGCACCACGGCGTGCGTGCGGCCCGCCCGGACCTCGACCGACATCGCGCCGATGCAGTCCGCGCACTCCTGTTCCAGCACCTCCAGCTCCTCGCGTTCGCGCAGCTGGCGCCAGACCGGCGACGGCCCCGCCAGGTCCACGGCCACGATCCACTCGGTTCCGTCGCTCCCGGGGTCGGCGGCGCGGGCTTCCTCCCACGCGCTCACCACCAGCTCCACCAGCGCGTCCAGCGTGCTGGCACCCTCGAGCCCGTCGAGCGCGAGCCGTTCCCACCGCACCCGCGAAAACTCCCTGAACTCCACGACCGGGTGCCCGGGGTTGTGCAGGTCGACGAGCAGACCGCCCTTGGCGCCGGTCTCGCGGGGGTTGCGGCCCTGCAGGTTGCCGGGGTAGTGGATGGGCGGGTCGTTCGACAGCGCCTGCCGCTGGTGTACATGCCCCAGCGCCCAGTAGTCGAAGCCCGCGCTCCGGAGGTGATCCAGGGTCGAAGGCGCGTAGGGCTGGTGCAGCTCGCTTCGGCTCGCCGAGGTGACCTGGGTGTGCAGCAGCGCCACCTGGGGCAGCCGGGTGTCGGGACGGGGCCGCCCGACATCGGGACCAGGCAGCCCCGCATCGGGACCAGGCACCCCCGCGTCGGGACGGGGCCGCAGCGCCTGGGCCAGGTCGGCGGTCTCGCGGGCGGTCGCGTGCCCCGCGCCGGTGACGTGGCCAACCGGCTCTCCGGCGCGGTTCACGATGGTCACCGTGACGGGATCGGCGCCGCCCATGACCGTGACGTTTCCGGGCCATGCGAGATCGGTCACGGCCTGCGCCGCGCCGGGGTCGTGGTTCCCGGTCGCGTAGACCACCTGGATGCCCGCGTCGGCCAGCACGTCGAGTTGCCGCAGCAGCAGGCCCTCGCTGCCGAACGACAGGCGCGCGCCGTCGAAGAAGTCGCCGGCGATGAGGACCGCGTCCACCTCCTCGGACACCGCGGTGTCGACGCACCGGGCCAACGCCTCCCGGGCGGCGGCGCGCAACCGGCTCCGCACCTCTTCCGACCGGCCCGCAAAGGCCGTGTCGAGGTGAACATCCGCAATGTGAATGAAACGCAACGCGGCACCTCGGGGTACAGGGTAAGCCCGAACGCTTCAAAGGTAACGTCTGGCGGCAACTGGAGTGTTGTCCGAGATTGCCATGAAAACCCCGCCTACCTCTCCTCGCCACCTGGGTGAATCTCTGAACAGATGAACCAGCCAGGCGATCCCTCCCGGTCACCGGTCAACGCGCAGGCCATCGAGGCCGTGCTCGCGCTCCTGCGGAGCGAGGTGGACGGCGACCGCTACCGGCTTCTCGGGAAGTACGTGCCGTTCTTCCTGGGCAAGGCGACGATCGAGATGCTGGAAGAGCGGAGTCATGACGACCTGGCGCGGATGTGCCTCGACTCGCTCGACTTCCTGAACCGGAGCCGCCCCGACCGGGTTGACGTCGAGGTTCTGAATCCGGCACAGGAGGAGGCCGGCTGGCACGCGCCGGTCACGATCATCCAGACCAACGTGTCCGAGCGGCCCTTCATCGTGGACACGATCCGCGAGTTCCTCTCTTCGCAGGACCTCCAGATCGCGCACTTCGTATACCCGCTCATGACCGTGGAACGCGACCGTGACGGGTGGATCACGGACCTGAACCCGCCGGACGATCCCGCCAGCACCGAATCGGTGGTGTACGTGGAGGTGGCGAGGGTCGCCGACGAGGAGGTTCGCGAGACCCTGCGCGCGGAGACGGCCCGCCGTCTGGAGGACGTGGTCAAGGCGACGGACGACTTCGGCCTCATGGTGGACAAGATCGCCGACGTGGTGCACGAGCTGGGCTTCCGGATGCGCGACGTGCGGGAACGGCGTGACGAGTTCCGCGAGATCCAGGCGTTCCTGAGGTGGCTGCGCGACGGCGGCTTCGTCTTCCTGGGGTACCGGTCCTACACCTTCGGCCCGCACGAGCCCGGCGGCGAGGACGCCGTGATGGTCGACGTGGGGTCCGGACTGGGGATTCTGCAGGAAGAGGAAGCGTCGGCATTCGCCCGTCCCGTGCCCATGAGCGAACTGTCCGACCAGATGCGCGAGAGAGCGCTGTCCGGGCCGCTCTTGATCATCAGCAAAACCAACGCCGAATCGACCGTGCACCGTCGCGCGAGGATGGACTACATCGGGGTCAAGAAGCTGCGGGCCGACGGGTCGGTGGCGGGCGAACACCGCTTCCTGGGGCTCTTCACCTCGCAGGCGTACGCCGAGCCCGCGCAGGACATTCCGATCCTGCGGCAGAAGCTTGCGGAGGTGCTCGAACAGGCGGGCGTGTCCGAGGGGCAGCACGACTACAAGGAGATCATCACGATCTTCGGGTCGCTGCCCAAGGAGGAGCTGTTTCTTGCATCGCCGGAGGAGATCGCCAGGGATACGCGCACGATCCTGACGAGGTACAACACCGCCGAGGTCTTCGTTTCGGTGCGACGGGACGCGCTGGGGCGCGGGGTGTCGATCATGGTCGTGATGCCGCGCACGCGCTTCTCGGGGGCGTTCCGGCGCGAATTCGAGGCGGCGCTGGTGCAGCGCTACAAGGTCGAGATTCTCAACTACCACCTGGCCATGAGCGAGGGGGATCAGGCGCGCCTGCACTTCTACCTGGGCGGCGCCCCCAGGCGTCTCGACGCGATCGAGTGGCGCGGGCTGAAGGCGATCGTCACGAGCCTGACGCGGTCCTGGCTGGACGAGGTGCGCGACCTGCTGGGAGAGGTGCGCACCCCGGACGAGGCCCGCCGCATGGCCCGGCACTACGCCGGCGCCTTCGCTCCGGAGTACAGTGCGGCAACCGAACCCGCGGCGGCGGTGCGCGACATCGTCGAGCTGGAAGCGATGAAGGCCGAAGGGCGGATGGAGGCGGTCCGGTTCTTCGACGATCCGGAGACGCTGGGCGGCTGCGACCTCAAGGTGTACATCCGGGAGCACCAGATCGTTCTGTCGGACTTCATGCCGGTGCTGGAGAACTGCGGGCTGCGGGTGATCACCGTTTCGCTCTTCGAGCTGCGCGAGGGGGGCGGGCGCGCGGATTCGTCGATCTACAGCTTCGACGTGGATACGGCGGACGGCGAGCGCGTCGACGTGGAGGGGCGGGGAGCTGTGCTGTCGGAGGCGATTCTGGCGGCTCGCGGCGGTGATGCCACCAACGACGGCTTCAACGGGCTGATCCTGCGCACGGGGATGGCGTGGCGCGAGGTCGAGGTTCTGCGGGCCTATTCCCACTACTCCTTCCAGATCGGGGCGGTCCCCAGCCGGCAGGTGCTCAGGGCCGCGCTCGACGCCCATCCATCCATCGGTGTGCTTCTCTTCCGGCTCTTCGAGGCGAAGTTCGCCCCGGCGGACGCTTCCGGCGATGACGCCGGCGAAGCTGGACTCGACGCCCGCGAGGCCCGCGAGGCCGGCGTGGCGGAGCTTGCGGAGCGGATCGCTGACGAACTGGTCCACGTGAGTTCGCTCGCCTTCGACCGGGCGCTGCGGGCGTTCCAGCACGTGATCGAGTCGACGATCCGTACGAACTACTACCGGACCGGCGGCTGCAAGCCGACCGTGCGCTCCGGGGGCGTTCCGTACATCTCGTTCAAGTTCGACAGCGAGTTGCTGCAGAGCGTGGTCAGGAGCCGTCTCAAGTACGAGGTGTGGGTACGGTCGTCACGCATGGAGGGGATTCACCTGCGCGGCGCATCCGTGGCGCGCGGCGGGATCCGCCATTCGGACCGCCCGGACGATTTCCGCACCGAGGTGCTGGGACTCGTGCTGACGCAGATGGTGAAGAACGCGCTCATCGTGCCCAGCGGATCGAAGGGCGGCTTCGTCTGCCTGAGGTCGCTGCCGGACCGCGACGCCATGGCCCGCGAGGCGCGCGAACAGTACTGCACGCTGGTGCGCGGACTGCTCGACATCACGGACAACCTCAGCGGCGAGTCGGAGCCTCCCGAGGGCGTGATCCGCCACGACGGCTTCGATCCCTATCTCGTGGTCGCGGCGGACAAGGGGACCGCGACGTTTTCGGACACGGCCAACGGGGTCGCGGCCGACTACGGTTTCTGGCTCGACGACGCCTTCGCCTCGGGCGGCTCCAACGGATACGACCACAAGAAGGTCGGGATCACGGCCGGCGGCGCGTGGGAGTCGGTGAAGCGGCACTTCCGGGAGATGGGCAGGAACATCCAGGAGGACGCCTTCACGGTGGCTGGAATCGGGGACATGAGCGGCGACGTCTTCGGCAACGGCATGCTGCTGTCGCCCGCCATTCGGCTTGTGGCGGCCTTCGATCACCGGCACATCTTCCTCGACCCGGACCCCGATCCCGAGGTCTCGTTCCAGGAACGGGAACGGATCTTCCGGCTGGGGCGTTCGTCGTGGGACGACTACGACCGCGACACACTCTCGGCCGGCGGGATGATCGTCCCGCGCGGGGTCAAATCGGTGGACCTGCCGGACGAAGTGCGAGCCGTGCTCGGCCTGGATGCGGATGTGACGAGGCTGGACGGCGAGAGCCTGATCCGGGCCGTGCTGTCCGCGCCTGTGGACCTGCTCTGGAACGGCGGGATCGGCACCTACGTCAAGGCGACCACGGAGAGCCACGCGGACGCGGGGGACGCCTCCAACGACGCCGTGCGCATCGATGTCGGCGACCTCAGGGCCAAGGTGGTCGGCGAGGGCGGCAACCTCGGGTTCACGCAGGCCGCGCGGGTGGAGTACGCGCTGGGCGGCGGGCGGATCAACACCGACGCGCTCGACAACTCGGGCGGCGTCAACCTCTCCGATCGGGAGGTCAACCTCAAGATCCTGCTCAACGAGGCGCTGAACGCGGAACTCGTCACGCGCGACGAGCGCAACCGGCTCCTGCACCGGCTGACCGACACGGTGGCCGCGCTCGTGCTCGCGGACAACGAGTCCGGGTGCCTGGCGGTGTCGCTGGACGAATACCGGGCCCGGCGCGGGATGGACCACTACTGGTCGCTGATGGGCGATCTTGCCCGCGAGGGTCAGCTGGACCGCGACGGCGAAGGGCTGCCGTCGTGGGACGAACTCAACAGGCGCCGCGAGGCGAACCTGTCGCTCACGCGTCCGGAGCTTGCCGTGCTGCTGTCCTACGCCAAGCTGCACCTCAAGGCGGAGCTGCTCGCCTCGGACCTGCCCGACGATCCCTCCGCCCAGGACTACTTCCACGACTACTTCCCAGGCGAGGCGCTGGAACTGGTCGGCGTGGATCGCGCCGCCAACCACCGTCTGCGCCGCGAGATCGTGGCCTGCCAGATGACGAACGACCTCGTCGACCTGATGGGGTCCGCGTTCATCGGGCGGCTGGTGCGCGAGACGGGGCGGGACGCGGCCGAGATCGCGCGGGCGTGGCTGGTGGCTGCCAAGCTGACCCGCCACCACGCGCTTCTGGACGAGATCCGCTCGCGCGAGGACCGCATTTCGGCAGCAATGACCTATCGCTGGACGATGGGCCTGGCACGGGTGCTGGAGCGCACGACGCGCTGGGTGCTGACCAACTGCGACCCCGAGGAATCCACGAGCGCCCTGATCGAGGGGAGCCTGGACGGACTCGAGGCGCTGCGCGAGCGGTTCCACGACATCGTCGCGGGAGAGGATCGGGAGAACTTCCTGGCCCGGGTCCGCGCGGCGTCTCCCCACCCGCGCGACGAAGCCTTCGTGCGTAACCTGGTGGCGCTGCGGTTCCTGGATCACCTGCTGGAGATCCTGCGGCTGGCGCGCACGACGGGGACCGACCCGGTGGGCGCCGCGCGCGTCTACTACTGGGTCACCGAGGAACTCCGCATTCCGTGGCTGGCCAGCCGGATCGAGCGCGCGAGCGGCGAGGGGAAGTGGCAGCAGCGCTGGGCGCTGGGGCTGATCAACGACCTGGGCGCGATCCGCCGCAACCTGACCGAGGGCGCCATGGCCGGCGAGGGAACGCTGGACGGCGCGCTCGGATTCGGCGCCGACGACGCCCAACTGTCACGCTTCCACGATATCCTGACCGAGGTGGAGGCCGAGGAGCCGATCAGCCTGGCCGGACTGTCGGTGGCGATTCAGGAGATCCGGTATTTGGCGGCGCGGGGTTAGGGGAACCGAACCGGACGTCGCCGATGTCGTACCAGTCGACGGCCTCCATCGAGAAGCCGTTGCGATCGGGCGGCCGTCGTACGACGGTTACGAGCGTTGAGCCGAGGATATCAAACGCGACCAGCCGGTCGCGGATCCGGGCGGAACCCGTGTATTCCGTACCCGTCCAGACATCGATGTAGGAGTAATCTGAGTGGTCACGTCTGGTGCCGATCCAGAAACGGTCACGGCTGTCGAACTCCATTGCCTGGCTGCCGATGAACCATTCTTTCGGTCTTGCCCTGTAATCCGCGATGTACTGTTCCCTTTGCGATGGGGGAGGCACATTGAACGATCCCTGCAACGCTGGTGACTCGAGAGTCGAACGCATGATCAGGACGTCACGCTGGTTCGGAAACTCTTCAACGTAGTTCGGAGCGTCGAAAACAGTGACAACGGGATCGTCACGATGCTCCATGAACACGAGTTGATGTCCACAGGCAGCGAAAACCCAGCCGTCCTCCGGCGTTGGCACTCCCGATCTCTTGCGCCCACACGCCGTCTCCTCCGCTCCGATATCGGCGTAGCCTGCTCGTTCCCACACGACCTTGCCGGACTCGACATCCAGCTCAACCAGCCACAACCCGCCCCCACCCAGTCTCGGCTCCAGGCCGAACACCGTGGTGCTGTCGATTCCGTTGACCATGATGGTTCCAGGGATCCTGAACTCCGAAACGAAGGTGCCTGTCGGCTCGAAGACCGACATCCGTCCCCCCAATCCGAACACGGCGACCCTCTGGTTGGGCCACCTCCGAACTTGCATGAGGTCCTGGAATTCTCCGGGCCCCTCCCCCTCACGTCCCCAGGCGCCCACGACCTCCCCGCCACGGCCGTAGCACTTCACCCGGAATTGATAGCTGTCGGGAGCGCAGGCAACGTCGGCGGAAATGAGAGCGACGTGGCTGCCGAAGGCATCTGTGGAGACGGATGCTGTCGGCGTCAGGGCGATGGTGCTCTCCGGCATCGGCTCGGGAGAGCACGTGGCGGTGACCGCCGTCAGGCCGACGATCACCACCCTCGCGCTTGAGTGCTGTGGAGTAGGCATTTAGACTACGCCTTTCGCTGGGGATTGAGAGTTGGACCCGTGAACACACTCTGGTCATTGATCGGCTCCACAATGAAGGCTTGGGGGCACTTGGACAACCCACGTTGGTGCCGGGTCTGCAATGCAGTTGCCGTTGCGGCGTTTGCCCTTGTTGCTTCGGCCATCGGCCAAGTAGATGAGATCGGTGCGCAGGACCCGTCCTCCGGAATCTGCGGAGTCACGGCCCCCGAAGCGGGGAGTTCCCGGACCTGGCTGCCCGACAACCCGGTATTCACGCGTGTGGCGGAATACGGCAAGTCGTCAGAGCAGTGGATCGGGAGTTACGGGGGACTCGCGGTCCACGATGACGAGGTGTTCGTGTTTGACCACGGCAGACCGGAAATGCTTGTGTTGTCTGCCGGTGCCTTGCACGTCGTGCGAAGATTCGGGCGCGAGGGCGAGGGGCCGGGCGAGTTCAAGGCGTCCACACGGCCCTGGGGTATAGGTCGGCACTTCACTTTCGGTTTTCTCGCAGTGGCCGGAGTAGGGCTGGCTGTCTACGATGGCCGGGGGGTCGAGCTTTTCGACCTTTCCGGCCGCCATACCGGAAGCGCGAGGGGCTTGCCAACCTTTCCACTATTCGGAGTCCGATACCTGGGTGCTGTGGGTCCGGAGGACACCTTTCTCTATGCTGCTGACAGGCTTCGACGCGGCCCGCCACGGCGCCGAGCGTTCCAGACCTGGACGCTGGAAGACGGTCCCGGCCGTCAGCTGTGGGAGGTCCCGTTGGTCTTTCCGCCGACGCACGACTCAGGGATCTCGGTTCCGGCGACCCAGGCCAATCCGTTGTGGACGATCTGGGGCAACTGCGTATTGATGGCTGACGGGGCTACCGACCAGATACTGCGTCTGGATTTAGCCACGGGCGTAACCGATTCGGTTGCACTCCCGAGTTGGCAGCTGCCGTCAGCCGGATCTGACGCCGATCGACGGATTCCAGGTCTGCCGGGATCCGGAGCTCGCCCCACCGCCAGGATGCGTTGGGAGGACATGAACGTGGATCCGCAGGGGTTCATTTGGATGCAGCTGTGGAGTGACGATCCTGACAAACCGGCGCGCGTGGCCGTGGTCAATCCGAATGATGGTTCTTTCCGCGACGTGACGGCCCCGCTCTTCCCGCGGGCTTTCGGTCCTTCGGATTCGTACTTTGCGGTGGAACGGGGTCCCGCCCATGAGGCATACATCGTCAAGTACGTAGTCACGAACGAAGACTGAGCCGGTAGAAACTGCATCCGGACAGCGGAGGTAAGAAGCATGATGCTCGGAAACTCGAAGTGGCTGCTCACGCGGCTGGTGCTGCCGCTGGCCCTGCTTCCGGTCGTGACAACTGGAGCAGGCGGACAGAGCAACGAAGGCCGCGGTGTGGTTTTCCGCTGGGAAGATGTTCCGCCGGGAGCGGTTGTGATTGCCATGGACACGGTGGCCGAAAGCGACGACCCCGGGGATGTTCGGGCCCTGCAGGGCGCGCGTGCCCGGCTCCTCGCCATGCGCGAAGAGTGGAACTACGGAACGCTGGACGGGCCTGACAGCACCCTGTGGGGATGGATCCGGGATGTCGCCACGGACGCCGAGGGCAACGTCTACGCCATCGACGGACTGCTCAATCTGATGCGCGTGCTGTCGCCTGCGGGCGAGCTGATCGCGGAGACGCTTCGCGCCGGGGAGGGCCCGATGGAGATCCGGGCACCGGCGGGAGTGGAGTTCGTCGGTGACACGTTGGTCGTCTTTTCGCCTTTCGGGCTTGTCTACGCGTCAGGCGAGCCACGGAATCTCACTGAGGCCGGTAGGATTGTTCCTGAGAGGCCTTCGGGAAGCGAAGATGCATGCGTGGGGGACGCACTGCTCTTCCTGAGGATCATGCCGGTCCCCGAGCCGGCATCCGTGCAGGCCATGAATCTGGACGGTACGGAAGTTGCGGTCTTCGGCGACGTGTTCGAGCACGATGCCGTTTCGGTGCGGATCGACCTTTCCCGTGGACAAATCGCCTGCACCCAGGAGCCGAAGAGGGTCGTGACGTCCTTCAACGACGGCCCCCTGATTTATGCGTACAACTACTCGGGAGCCTCCCAGTGGGTGGCGCATTTGGCCGGGTTCCGCGCTCCGGAGGCCCGTGGCGTGCGGGTCAGCGACGGGCGCTACATAATGTCGAGCCCAGGTGACTCGGCCGAGGACAAGGTTCAAAGCCTGACCTCGCTTCCGGGGGCCCTCATCCTCGTTCAGGTCAACCGGATGGGGCCCTATGAGGACGTTGACGGTAGAAGGGTGAGAAGGGTCCGTAGACGCGATAGCTATCTTCTTTCCGCGCGCACGGGAGCCGGCGTTTATGTAGGCCAGGGGCTGCCCGAAGTACTGCACGCCACCGAAGGGAAACTCTTCGTGATGGACACGGACGACGAACTGGACTACGTGATCCTGAGAGCGTACAGGTGGTAGGAGGATGGGCCGGGGTGACACCGCCACGCAGGTGGCTGCCTAGCACCCATTCCCCGCCGCCACATCCAGCAACACTCCCTCCTTCACGCCCACGCTGGGCACCACGATCTGGGCGGCACCGGCCAGGTCCGCGAAGTGCCGGTACACCAGCGCTGCCGGCAGAATCACATCGGCCCGGTCGGGGCGCAGCCGCAGCTCCTGAATCGTCTCGGGGACGGTCATCGCCGCGAGGAGATGGATGACGGCCTCGAGGCGGTTGACGGGCAGGATGGCCAGCTTCAGCGGATCGATGTAGCTGAGCGCGAGTTTGGCGATGGCCTCGATATTGCCCCCGGTTGCCGCGAACGCGGTGGGGCCGGAATAGCCCTTCCGCGGCGGGATGGTCAGCGAGCGGATCTGGCGGCGCACCCATGCGCGCAGCGAGTCGTGGCAGCCCTCCGCCTGGGCGAGGGTCTCGAGAAGGCGCACCGTACCGATCCGGTAGGACTCGCTCCACAGGATGCCCGTGTCGTCAACGAGCGAGACCTCGACGCTGCCGCCGCCGAGATCCACCAGAATCCAGCGCCCCTGGGACAGGTCGACGCGGCTGCGCACGGCCAGGTGAACGAGGCGCGCCTCCTCTTCACCGCTGATCGGCTGCAGCGCGATGTCAGATTCTGCCTGGATTCTGTCCAGAAACCCATCACGATTGTGCGCTTCGCGGGTGGCGCTGGTCGCCACGGCCCGGTATCGCTCGACACCCAGCGCATCGATCTCGCGGCGGAAGAGGCGGAAGGCGGCAACCGCCCAATCCATGGTCTCGTCGTCCAGTTCGCCATGCGTGAACACGCGGTGCCCCAGGCGGATCGGCTGGCGGATCTTGTGGACGACGGTGTACGTGGTCGGCGCGGTGAAGTCGGCCGCGACGAAGCGGATGGCGTTGGACCCTGCGTCGATGGCGGCCACGCGCACCGGGAAGGCCGGCCCGGGCGGTTCGGTCACCGAGATCCTTCCGTGTCGGGATCATCCGGGGCGACAGGGGCATCGCCCGCGGTGGCGTCGGGGTCCTCCATGGCGGCGGAGCCATCGCCCGCGCCCTCGCCATCGCCCTCATCGTCGTCCCCCGCGTCGCCCATGTAGGGGATCGTCGCCCCGCGCGCGGGCCAGAAGCGCCACAGGTACCAGATCAGAATCGGCAGCGTGACGAAGACCAGGAGGAACCCGAGCCAGCCGTCGCCCTCCATGAGCGCGGTCGTGTCGGAGCTGCCGGGCAGGTACATGCCGATGGCCGCGATCGTATTGTTCGTCGCGTGGAAGACGATCGGGACGATCAGCGTGCGGGTCTGGAAGTAGAGGACGGCCGTGACCAGCCCCACGAAGCCGATCCCGATCGGGTTCGCGTGGAGGATCCCGAACGCCACAGCCGAGACCAGGATTCCGGTTGTGGCGCCCCACTTCACGCACCAGCGGCTGACCAGCACGCCCCGGAAGAGCACCTCCTCGACGACCGGCGCCACGGCCACCACCATCAAGACCATGGCAATGTCATGAGCCAGGGTCGCTTCCGGCCTCTCGGGGACCATCTGGAGCAGCCAGGTCAGCAACTCGGGCGACACGCGGGACAGCACCCACGCCACAATCTCCCACGACCCGAACGAGAACGAGATCGTCACGGCCAGCAGGGCCCCCGTGATCGCCCAGTCGTGGCCTGCGGGCACCCTCCCGATCAACCGGCGGAGGTCGACGCCCGCGCGGCGGCAGACCCACAGGATCCACGTGACCATGCCGACGTAGCCGGCCAGAAACGCCAGGATCGCGCCGGTCGCCGGGTCGTCGCCGAACTCCCCGCCGGTCACAACGCGCACGGCACCCGCGGCCAGCATGAGCAGCAGCATGACGGCAAGGGCCGTGCCGCCCACGGACGGGATCAGCCACCGCGTGCGTATCCGTTCGAACGGATTGTCCCGCTCGGTACCCATGGGCGTCGTCAGCTGACCGGACGCCTCCTCGCCGCCCCGTAGTGGATCCCGTTGAACAGGAGCGGGAACGTGCCATGGGGCTGCGAGCGGAAGGTGATCTTGGGCCCGAAGAGGAACAGCTTCCCGGCGCCAACGTCGGCCTCGATCATGCTGGTGCCGCCTTCGAGGTGGTGCTGGCCCCACGCCCAGCCGCTCACCAGCGGGGTCGCGGAGTCGTACCACGCCAGGCGGCGGACCCCCATCGCGCCGTCGCCGATCTGGTAGACCGGGCTGTGGCTGTGCAGCACGTGTGCGCGTTCGCCCAGGCCGTGGGTGATCGGGCTGCCGTGCTCGATGCGGATGTCGTGGATCGAGCCGGGGGTGAAGTAGTCGTCCCGGCTGAGCCCGTTCGCGTTCTCGTCGACCAGGAAGCTGGTGAGCGGGAGGCCGAACTCCTGTCCCAGCCGCGTGGACGTGCCGATGGCCACCACGGCGCCGCCGTTCTCCACGAACTCGCGCAGCGCGGGAACGCTCGTCTCGTCCGAGAGCGAGCCCACGCGGCTGCGCAGCGAGTCGGGCAGCGAGGCCAGGAAGCCCTCGTCGGGACCGCCGAACCTGAATCCGCGCCCACCGCCCATGGCACCGTCGGGCAGCACGATCACGTCGAAGCGGTCGTTCAGGTTGCCCGCGTCGATGTCGGGCGGATAGATGACCTCGAAGTTGAACTCGAAGTCCTCCAGCACCAGACGCGTCCAGCCCGACGGCATCGAGCCGCCGTAGCGGTCCCAGAGACCGACCCGCGCGTGGGTCAGCTCAAAGGCGGACTCGGGCGCCGCCGCGACGCCGTGGAACGAAATCCCCAGCTCGGCGGCCCACGCTTCCAGCTGGGATCGCGTGGCGTCGCCCGCCGGGATGAAGAAGGCGCCCGGCGCGAACGAAATGCCCGCCGCGTCGAACGTCCCGTCAATCCAGTGAACCTCTCCGCCCGAAGCGAGCACCCGGTTGACGGCCGTGAACGCCTCGTTGACGTGATCCACCACGTATCCCGCCGGCGAGTCGGTGCCCGCCACCGTTCCGGCCATCGGCTCGGCCAACCACGCGATCGGCTCGAACGGACCGCTGAACCCGTCGAGCACGCGGTCGAACTCGACGCCCATCTGCAGCGCGAGCGTCCAGCCGGCGTTGTCGTAGGGCGCGATCGGCGGGCCGCCGGGGTACTGGAAGTCGTTGGGGTGGTTCTGCGCCTCGAACATGTCGATCACGTGCGGCCTGAATGCCTGCGCCGTCGTCACGACATAGGAGCCCTGCGGGTAGTCCCTGCCCGCCACCGTGAAGTCGGCGGTCGCCTGGTGCACGGTGACGCCGCCCTTGAGCAGCGCGTTCACGAAGCGCGTGGCGCTGGTGAAGCTGCGCTGGTCGGCCGGAAGGATGTAGCCGCGGGCATCACGCCGGGCCGGATCGCGCAGGTGCGTCTCGTAGTCGGCGAGCGAGCCGCGCGGGCCCACTTCGTCGGCGACCTGATCGATCCACTTCGGCAGGACGGTCCACGAATCGCGGCTGCCGCGCTCGATCGAGTTCGTCCCCATGCGCCAGATGTTGAAGAGCAGGTGCTCCCGGTTGCGCGACGCGTAGTCGAGCACCGCCCGGTTGGCCGTCTGCGAGTAGTCGACGGACTGCCGGAAGTGCCACACGCCGGGGTTCACCGGAAGTGGCAGGTCGGCGTGAGTGATCTGCCGGTTGGGGAGGAAGGGGATTTCGATGGGTGTCGGATGTCCGATGGTCTCGGTCAGCAGGCCGATCATGTTCTTGAAGTACGGCGTCGTGCGGAGACCACCGTTCCACCACGTGGAGTAGCTCGCGCCGCGCCGCATTGTGGTCCCGCCCTTGCCCTCCATGACCATGCGGTGGTGCATGGCAGACCCGACCTGGTCGAGGCTGGTAATGATCAGGGGGTCGAGGTTGTGGTTCGGCGGGTCGCGGAACGGAGGCGCGAACATGACCGTGCCCTGCGGGCCCGTCTGGTGGTGGTTGTACACGATCTGCGGGAACCACTCGCGGTACATGACCCGGTTCATGTTCTCGGACTCGGCGAGCGAGGCCATGTAGAAGTCGCGGTTGTTGTCGTGTCCGGCGTACTTGTTGTAGAGGACCGGCACGCCCTGCGTGGTGCGCTCGAGCGGGTCGTCGTGGCGCATGTACCAGTTCGCCACCAGCGCGTGGCCGTCCGGATTGGCGTGCACGGCCAGCAGGATGACCTCGTCGAGGAAGCGCATCGTCTCGGCGTCGTCGCGGCTGACCATCTGCCACACCAGCTCCATGAGCTGCTGGATGCCGAGCACCTCGTTCGCGTGCAGGCCCCCGTCGATCCAGATGACGGCCTTGCCCTCGGCGGCCAGCTCCCGGGCCTCCTCCTCGCTGACGCCCTCGGCGTGGGCCAGCCGGCGCGCGATCTCCTTGTAGCGCTCCATGCCGGGCCGGTTGGCCGGCGACGTGATGGTCGCCATCCACTGCTCGCGCCCCTCCGAGGTCCTGCCGATCGACTCCAGCGTCATGCGGTCCGACTGCTCCGCCAGCAGGTGCCAATAGTCGGTCAGGCCCTGGTAGTTGACCAGCTGGTAGTCGGTGCCCAGGCGGTAGCCGAACTGCTCTTCCGGGGTGGTGAGCTGGGCGGCGGCGGGGGCCCGGACCGCGGCCAGGGCCGTAAGTGCGAAAGCGGCGGCCAAGGCCGCTGCGGCGCGCGTTGCAGGATGGGTCTTGGGACCTGCGGTCATGGGGTGCCTCGTATGCCTGGGGCTGCGTTCTTCAACTGTCCTTGCCTGGCCGTCGGGCATCGCCTGTTGGCAGCCCGCGGCCAACCGGTACAGTAGCGCAGATGGGCGGCACGGGGAAAGGGCGGGCGCCGGTATCCGTCTTCTCGGAGTCAGCGGGTTGTCGATGATTAGCATACAATATACGATAGGAAATCACATATAACATTTTGAATACTGGTGATTATGATGCCGACTCCGTTCAAGGGAACGACTCCCCTTCCGGTCATTCGTCTCCTTCGCAAACTCGGAAGCGATATCAGGGACGCCCGCCTTCGCCGCCGCATCCGTCTGGCGACCGTGGCGGAGCGGGCGCTGATCAGCCCGACCACGCTTCACAGGATCGAGCGCGGCGACCCCGGCGTCGCGATGGGACGCTACGCGACCGTCCTGTTCGTGTTGGGATTGCAGGACGGGATCGGCGACCTCGCCGACCGCAGCCGCGACGTCCTGGGTCTCGACCTGCTGGAGGAACGACTGCCCAAACGTGTGCGGGTGCCGCGCCGCCGGTCGTCGGGAGGGGAATAGGTCTCTCGTTCAGTCCCGCGCGATCAGGTACTTGCGCTTCGGGTCGTTCGCGCTGGTGCCGACCTCCCGCACGAGCCCTCGCTTGACCAGGCGGGCCAGACGCGTCCGCGTGGAGCGGGTGGAGAGGCCGATCAACTCGGCAACGGCGCTCGTGCGATGTCCCTCGCCACCCGCCAGCGCGTCGAGGATCACGCGGTCCTTGGGATCGATCCGGGCCGGCCGTGTCGGATCGGTTCGCAGCGTCACGCGCAGCCTGAATCCGATCTCCTCCCACACGGGCTCGGCCAACCCCTCGTCGCGGCACGCGGCGATCATGCGCTGGACTCCGCTTCCCCACTGCTCCACCAGGCCCAGTTCCTGGAAGACGCGGCCGAGCACCCGGTTCCGCAGCCTGGAGACCCCGAGCGGCAGGTCTTCCAGGGTCAGGCCGAAGGGAAGCACCCCGGGGTTCTCGACTTCGAGCCGGTCGTCGAAGATCGAAATGCGGATGGGCGCGCCGCGCTGCGAGTAGTCCGTGTGGACGACCGCGTTGACGATCGCCTCGCGGACCGCGGCTGGTGGCAGGCTCCAGAGGTCCCGCCGGCGAACACGGCCGATCACGGCGCCGCGCAGCGAGTGCTTCTCGACAAACGACACCGCCTGGTCGATCGCCTGCGGCAGGGGTGTGTCGAGTCGCACATGGTCGAGAATGGTCGCCTTGTCCGTCCCGGCGAATCGTCCGGCCTGGATCCACGCATCGGGGAAGTGATCCAGTCGTTCCCGTCCAAAGAGAAGCATGCCTCCGACCGTCGGCACCAGTCGCCCCTGGTGCGGAGTCAGCAGGCGCAGCGTCTTGAGGTGGCGGCGCCTCAGCTTCCTCACCTGCGCGAACGACTCGGAAGCCAGTCGGAAGTCCACTGCTTCCGAGTTCACTTCCGGCATCGGCCATTCGTCGAAGGTCTCGCCGATGGCGAACCGCTGCATTTCGGCGATGAGCTGCGCATCCGCCTGCCGATTGGTGGAGCCGACCCGCACATAGGTGCCGCTCTGAAGCCCTGACTTCCTGATGAAGTGAGGTCGCGCGGCGCTCGGATGGACGTGGACGGCCAACAGTTGGCTGTCGCGGTAGCTCAGGATGTCAACGTCCGGCAGGATCCTCGGCTGAATCGAGTCGGTGATCAGATTGACCGCTCGCTCCTCGAGATCCATGGGACTGCCGACCCCGCGCACGTCTCTTGTGCGGTCGGCGACGCCGATGACCACGGTTCCGCCCGCGGTGTTGGCGAAAGCCGCGACGGTCCGAAGAAACCCGCGCGGCGAGGAAAGGTCCCGCTTGAATTCAAGCGTCTTCCCCTCGGGTCTGCGGAGTATGTCGGTGAGGTCCATACTCGGAAATATACTCTGAAGCACCGCCTTGCCAAGGGTCTTCAGAGTCGACGGAGGGGTGCGTCCGAGGGAACGGCGGGACGCCAGTGTGGTCGCGGAGCTTGAGCGCCAGCAGGACGCGATCGCCTCGCATCTGTGGGTTTATCTGCGGTTTATCTGTGGTGCGGGGGTGCACCGACTGGAGCCACCGGTGGTGGCGCAGGCACACTCACATGATTTCCCAGTAACCCGTCTTGCGTGAACCGACACGCCGAACCGCGCCGGAGTCCCGGAGCCGGTCGAGGTGATGGCGGACGCTGTAGGTCGAGATCCCCATCTCGACGGCAAGAGCTGCATGGGTCAGCGTCGGGTCGTCCCGCAACAGTGCGAGAATCCGTTCGGCCTTCGCCGACAGCGTGTCGACAGCTCCGCTGCGGTGGCGCTCGCGAACCTCCAGCCTGTCCTGCTCGTCCAGACCCATCTGACCGCCAGTCGGCTTCCGCTTCAGCCCCACGCTTTCGAGATAGTCATCCGAGAACCCGAATTCGAACCAGAGACCGCCGGGCTCCAGCTGGATCTCCGGTTCAGGCGCCCCGGCCCTTCTGCAGGCACGAAGCACGCGGTCGATTCCGCGTCCCCATGTTTCGATTTCGCCCGCCCAGAAGAAGGCGTTCGCGATGTCCGGGTTGTAGGGCCGGGACGGATGGGGGCCCAGTAGTTTTTCGAGCGTCCAGCCCTCGGGCAACGAACCCGGATTGAAGATCCGCAGGCGGTCGTCGTGGACCCGAATCTGGATCGGTGTGGGGACTGCGTAGTCCCGGTGAACCACCGCATTGAGGAGCACCTCCCGCAGCGCGGGCTCGGGCATCGGGTAGCTCTCCACTCTCTGAATCCCTTCGTAACTGATGCCTGCCTTCAGGTACTTGAAGAGCAGCACCTCGATGGTCCGGTCGACCTGTGTGAAGAGACCGCCGGATATGACGTCGTGAAACAGCACGTCGGATTCGTTGCGGAAGTACCCGACCTTGACGTGAGCTCCCGGCACAAACCGCTCCGGGTCCCGACAGAAAAGCAGAATGGCGGCCTTCGTCAGGTAGTCGCCGTCCGTGAGGCGCAGCCTGTCGATGAGGCGGGCATCGTTCTCGTCGAGCGCGTTCCCCGCGAGGCGTTTGGCCGTTCCCACTCGCTTGCGAAATCCCGCGATTGCGGCTGTATCGAGGTCTTCGAGCGACACCCGCGGATCCGGCATCCCGTCCCAGCACCGCCAGGATGTTCTCCACTCGAGGCGCTGTGCCTCGCCCATGCCATCGCCTGCTCCACACCCCGTCTGGCCCGCACGACGCATCGCACCCAGTTGGGCTGCACGTCGAAGAACGGTTCCGGCTGCGCGTTTCGGCGCAGCGCGACGCGGGCGATGCCGATACCCACGCCGAACCTCTGGACGATGCCGAGAACGCGCATCGACTCGGCCAAGCTCGGATTCCGGTAGTCGGCGGCCCCCGGCCGGCCGAAGTTCTCGGCCGTGACCACACCGTACGCGCCTCCCGGGCTCAGAATCTCGACCCGGTCATCGTACCAGGTGACCCGGACGGGCGCGTTGGTGGCCTCGTAGGTCCGGTGCATGACCGCGTTGTAGGCGATCTGCCGCAGCGCCACCGAGGCATGGGTCGAGCGGCGCTCCTCTATCGGTCCCGACGTGATGTCGACCGCGGTGCGGTTGTGGGAGTCGAGCTTCCCGACGAGCTGTTCGAGCTGGGCCGACACGGGGCCCGTGCATCTGGCCTCGTCCAGGACCGGGCCCGGGAACTCGGTCCCGCCCATGCGCAGGAACTGGATGTACGCCCCGGGAATGAAGTACTGCGGGTCGCGCCCGAAAACCAGCATCCCCACAACCGTGGGCACCGGATTGTCGACCGACGCGATCATCCGGGTGGCGGCGAGACGTTCTTCTGTGGTCCGGTCGTTCGCGGCCAGCAGCTCGGGGTCGAACGCGCGGGGCAGGTAGTCCTCCTCGAAGCGTCGAACGTCGATGTCCGCGAGCGTGGCGCGCGACACGGAGTGCGCGTCGGAGTAGGGGTTGGTCATGGCGGCGTTCGGGTTGGACTCACGAGCTTCTCAATGTCGCCGACTACAACCGGTCAACGGTCGGCCGGACGAAAACCGGTCTCTGAAATGTAGGGAGTCCGGTGTCATTTCGCGTCAGCGCATCGGGGAGAATCCCCACGAGTGCTCACGGCCCCTTAAGCGCATCCTCCAGTGCGTCGAAGGGCAGCACGGCGCAGCGGATCCGGCTGGGGAAGCGCTTCACACCCGCCAGCGCGCGGAGATCCCCGAGTTCCTTCGGCAGCGGCGGGCCTTCCGGACTCAACCCGTCGACGAACATCTCCCGCAGGCGCGCGATTGCGTCCAGGTCCTTCCCCCTGGCCACGGCGGTGAGCATCGAGGCGGCGGCCAGGGAGATGGCGCACCCGCGCCCGTCGAAGGTGATTTCCGTGACGCGCCCGTCCTCGACCCGTGCCCAGATGACCACCGTGTCGCCGCAGAACCGGTTGTGGGCCTGACCGGAAGTCGCCGGTTCCTCCAGCTCACCGCGATTGCGGGGACGCCGAAAGTGGTCTCTAATGAGAGCCTGGTGCAGTTCGTCGCTGCCGCTTGCCGCCAAACGTTGCGTCCCTTGCGATGGGAGATAGACTCCAGGGCCATGGACTCGAACAGCAGAAACACGAACGCAGATCCGGTCCTCGCGCAAGCGCTCGAGTGGCTGGACGAGGGCCGGCGGGTCGCGCTGGCCACCGTAACGCGCACCTGGGGGTCGGCCCCGAGGCGTGCCGGGAGCCACATGGCGATCGCCGACAACGGTGACTTCTCGGGGTCGGTGTCCGGGGGATGCATCGAGGGCGCGGTCATCGGGACGGCGCTCGAGGTGATCGAGTCGGGCGCGCCACGCACGCTGGAGTTCGGGGTCACGAACGAGATGGCGTGGGAGGTCGGCCTGGCCTGCGGGGGCAGGGTGCACCTGTTCGTCGAGCCGGTGGTCGAGCTCGTCGACGCGGTGGCCGAGGCGGCGGCCGGGCGCGCGCGATGAACGGCGATGTCCTGCGGGAGGTGGTTGCCGCGCAGCGGGCCGGGCGCGATGTAGTGGTGGTCACGCGGCTGTCGGACGGCGCTCAGGAGTTGATCGCGCGCGGTGCGCAGTCGGCCCTTCCGGGGCTCCACGGAGAGTCCGTTGCGGCTGCGCTCGCGACCGGCGACCCGCAGACGGTCGACACCCCCGACGGTGCGGTCTTTCTCAGGCCGTATGTGCGGGCCCCGCGCCTGATCGTCGTGGGAGCGGTCCACATCGCCCAGGCGCTTGTGCCGATGGCGACGATCGCCGGCTTCCAGGTCACGGTGCTCGATCCGCGCGAAGGCTTTGCCACGGCGGACCGCTTTCCCGGCGCGGCGCTGGTGAAGGAGTGGCCCGATCAGGTGATGGATGGGCTCCGTCCCGACGACCGCACGGGGGTCGTCGCGCTCACCCACGACCCCAAGATCGACGACCCGGCGCTGATCGCCGCGCTGAAGAGCGACACCTTCTACATCGGCGCGCTGGGGAGCCGCAAGACGCAGGCGGCGAGGCGGGAACGGCTGGGCGCCCTGGGCTTCGATGCCGAGGCACTGGAGCGGATCCACGGGCCGGTCGGGCTGCCGATCGGGGCCCGCACGCCCGAGGAGATCGCGGTTGCGGTGCTGGCGCAGGTGATCGGAGCGCTGCGGGGCTAGGAAGCGGTCAGAGCGACTCGGGGCGTGCCCGGAAGAGCACGTGGATAGCGAAAGTTCGCCTGTCGGCAGGGGTTATGTCTCGAAGATCCTGCAACGTGCTTTTCGCATTCGCGATGAACGCGGTGGCGTCAGGCTTTGAGAACCGCGCACTCGGGTCGTAGTCGGCTGTGTGCCGCCGTCCCTGCATCTCAGCCAACTCGGTTGCGAAGCGGCGGACTGTCGGCGGCAGGTCAGCAGGGACTCGACCTTGACGGCACTGTCGCTTCACCTGCCGATGATCAAGGCCGCGATACACGCGCGTCCAACTTCGGTTACGTGGTCTCGCTGAGCCAGCGAGTGCGTCAGCGGCGCAATTCGCCAACCAATGAAACAGGGCGTAGTAGACCATGCTCACCGCGCACCGCAGATTGACCTGTCGGGGCGCTCCGGGCCGCGACTCGTTGACGAGTTGATCGGCGGCGTCAAGCCAGTGTTCGGGCTTCACCAGTCGGCCTGTTCCGCCATCACCTCTTCGAGACCGGTCCGCGAGTGAAACTCGAAGATCAGGTCGATGAGAAGCTCCTCCTCGACCATCTGATCGTTGACCTGTCCCTTGAAATCCAATGTCTTCCTGCCTCCCACGCCGGGAGGCACTTCGTCGAATACGAAGACGACATCGACAACATCGTACCCGTAGTGATCCACGCGTGCCTCGAGCATCAGGTCGGTCTGATGATTTCCGAAGTGGTGGTTGTAGGCCCGTTCGACGATGGTGCGAATTCTTTTGAGTTCGTCCTTTTTCACCACGATTCGTCCCTCCGTGACAGCGCGACGGAAAACTAACGCCGGGGGATCATCGCAACATCATCGTGTCTTCTGCGACTCGGGGCGCCACGCCGATTCGCGCCACGTTCGTTCCCAGCACCGACTCGGCCGCCGTCGCCCGGTCGAGCAGGGCGTGATCCGCGCCGGTGCGGCCGATGAGCTGCAGGCCCACCGGCATGCCGCACTCGTCCAGGCCGGCAGGCAGGCTCAGCGCGCACATGTCCAGCATGCTCGCCGGGCTGGTGCCCAGGAGCATGGCCCGGTTGACCGTGCGGTAGACGTCCAGATCCTCGAGCGAGGAGAGGGTCGGCGGGGTGATGGGGAGGGTGGGGGTGGCGAGGAGGTCGATGCGCTCCGCGTCGAGACGGGCGTGAAGGCTGGCCGAAAGGCGGTGGCGCAGGCGGAGCAGAGCGATGTACTCCACCGCGCTGATCTCGTGGGCACGTTCCAGCCGCTTGCCCACGGTGGGGTCGAGGATGGCGGTCCAGCCGGGCAGGTGTCGCTCCAGCGACTCCGTGCGCTCCGGCGGTATGAGGAGGCCGCCCGCCATGTAACGCTCGCCGGCTTCGTGCAGTTCGGGGGCGTCGACTTCGACGACGTGGGCGCCCGCGTTGTCCAGTTGGGCGAGGGCGCGCATCAGGACCACGGCGATGTCGGGCTGGGTTTCCTGCCAGAGCCCGCCCCGCGGGATGCCGATGCGAAGGCCGGCGAGCGGGTCGAGGTGGGCGGTGGGACCATCGGGGGGACCCGCGCCGGGCGCCAGGGAGTCGATTGCGTGGAAAACGCAGCGCGTATCGTCGACGGTGCGCGTCAGGAAGCCCACCGTGTCGAACGTCGTCGAGAGGGGAACGACGCCATCGGTCGGCCACCGTCCCGTTGTGTGGCGGAGGCCCACTACGCCCGTGGCCGCAGCGGGGATCCGGATTGATCCTCCGGTATCGCTTCCCAGCGCGATCAGGGCCGATCCTTCCCACAAACTCACACCAGCACCGGACGAAGAGCCCCCCGGCGCGCGGTGTTCCGCCGGATCCCAGGGATTGATCGGGGTGCCGGTGTTCGGGTTGAGGCCGATGCCCCCGAAGGCCAGTTCGACCGTGTGCGTCTTGCCGACGATGACCGCGCCGAGCCGGCGGAGGGAGCGCACGAGGAAGCCTTCCTGCTGCCAGCGCCCGGGCAGCTCGCGCTTCGTGCCGGCGCGGATCGGGAGGCCTTCGACGCCGTACAGGTCCTTGACCGACACCGTGATCCCGGCCAGCGGGCCAGGGTCTTCGCCACGCGCGACGGCGGCGTCCACCGCGTCGGCCTGTCGGCGGGCACCTTCCGCATCGAACACGATATAGGAACCGAGATTGCTGGCCTCGTGGCGCCGGACCGCGTCGTCGACGAGCGACCGGGCGCTTGCTGCACGGCTTCTGACGTCGGCGGCGATTCCGGCGATGGGAGGGTGTGTCATGGATTACGGATCCGGGATCAGCTCCGTTGTGGTCGTAGCAGTCGACTTCATCGTCATCCCTGCCATGTTCATGTCGAGGCTGGTCCGGCTCGACTGGCTCAGGAAACGACCCGCAGCGAGGTCCACGACCATTGTCCCCGCCATGGTTCCGGAGCCGGTCATCCCCATGCCTGCCATGTCCGCGTCCATGTCGAACGGACCTTCGAAGGAGAGAGTAGCGAGGCTGCCCTCCAGACTGACGAAGGTGTACGTCATCTCGACTTCCATGGATGTCGATCCGCCCGTAGGGCCCATGGGCAGACTCGTCGGCGCATCCTGCGTCCAGGAATCCCCCGGGCTGACCTCATGCTCGGGGAACACGAAATGGCTCGATGACTGAAAGAGGCTCTGCGGGTCGAAACCGGCAACTTCCGGAAGGCCCTCGAAATCTGAAACGCCAAGCATGCGGCCCTGTGTGTCGAAATCTGCGGTGAAGGCGCTTCCCGAAAGATCCGGAATGTTCATCCCGGGCATGGCGGATGTGGTGGTCGCGGAGTCGATTGTCGTTCGGTATCGAATCACGTCGTTCTCCACACCGAGCACGGTTTGCGTCTGTTGCATGCGCATCGTCATCAGTGGGCCCGACAACGGTGTCATCGGGCTGTCGACCTCCGCTTGAATGAAAAAGGAGTAGCGGGACACCTGGCCCCCGGGGGGCGCCAGCCTCAGCAGGACCGGGGTGTCGAGCGTTCCGGAGGGCGGGGGCGTGTCCTGTCCGGACGAAGCGAGCGGGGTCAAGAGAGAAAGTGCTGTGGCGGCTGCGATCCTGTGCCATCCTGCGTTCATCGGTCCTCCCCATGTGTGATTGGGCGGTGTCATGGTGTAGAGCGGTGTCATGGTGTATGGCGTCCCCGGGTCCAGGTCTCGAAGAAACCCTCGCCGCTCTCGTGAAACTCGTTGCCGAACAGGCGTCCGGACAACTCCAGGGTTCCTCGCATCTGGTAGAAGCGGGCGTCCAGGTCGTCAACCGCGGCCACGGGAACCGACGTCACCTGGGTGTGGCCGACCGTCACGCTCAGGGTCAGCGAGTCCTGTCCGTTGACGGCGTGAATCGCGATGCTGTCCGGATGGCCCTCGCCTTCCCGGACCGGCCAGCGGGTCGTGAGCTCCCGGATGGTGAAGACGCCCGCGAAGCCGTGCGGGTCGGTCAGGTAGAGGAAACGCCCGCCCTGGGTGACTTCCGCGCCTTCGCCCGTTCGCGCCACGCCTCCGTAGAGCACGTTGTAGTCTCCGGCCGTAGCCTGCCCCCAGTCCCAGCTCACGCGCGCCCATGTGCCCCAGTTGTGGTCGTGGTAGGTGCGGGCGGCTGCGAGGTCATGGCAGACGGGACCCTCGCACACGCGCCCGGTAGCACGGCCGTCGAGCAGCGGCACCGTGTAGCCCGAGATGAAGTCCCGGCTCCCGATGTCGATCGGCGGCAGGTAGCGGCGGGTGCGCTCGGAGACTGTGAGATCGACGGTGAGCGCAGCGCGCGAGGTCGTCGGTGCGCCCGTGCCTTCGGCCGGCACGCGGGCGCGCAGCCTGTAGGAGCCGTCCTGTTGGAGCGTTGCGCTGGAGGCGCCGATCGCGAGATCCGGGTGGCCCTCCGTGAAGGCGACCTGCTCGGGGTCCACCGTAGTGGAATACACCCGCACGGCCTGCCGGTCGTGCCGGTCGGGAGCCACGCGGGTGGCGAGGACCCGGCCGGACCAGCGCCCGTCGGGGACATCGCCCGCGACCATGTACGTGAGGTAGAGCCATCCCGAATCGGGAAGCAGGACGTTGAAGTAGTGCCACTCCGCCCAGGTGGTGTCCGGGGCAGCGGTGACCGGGGGCAGGTGCATGCCGTCGAGGGACCGGTAGAAGTCGGCGGCGGACGGGCGGCGCCAGCGGCGGTCGGCGTCCGTGTCGGTCCAGTTGCCCTCCAGGAGATCGGGCGCTGCGCCGACGTCGGAGGCAAGGTCGGGGATGGTGGCGCCTGCGGAAATCGGGATCAGGGCGGTGTCGGTCTCGAGGTAGAGGAGTTCGTCGTCGATCCAGGGCGCCGCGGCGGCGATCCGGTCGGCGAAGCGGGTTCCGGCGAGCACGTCGCGGTAGAGCAGGGGAGCTTGCTCGACGGCGAAGTACATCGAACTGGTGCCGCCCGTCCTGAGCGTCTCCAGGTCGATCCCCTGCGGGAGGACGATCAGGTCGCCGCCCCCGAGGAGTTCCCTGTCGCGTGCCTGATCGACCATTGCCCGGCCCACCGAAAGCAGCACGATCGTGACGCCGACGCCGAGCGCGTAGCCGGCCAGGAGGAGCGCGCTGCGCGCCGAGCGCTGCCGCACCGAAGCCCACACCAGGCGCCCGATCACGAAGCCGTCCTCCCGTCCACGACCTCGATGCTGCGCTTTGCTCCTGCCGCAAGCTCGAGGTCGTGGGTCGCCACCACCAGGGTGGCCCCTTCGGCGTTGAGCGACTGGAAGAGATCGAGCAACCGGCGCGATGTGGCACGGTCGAGTTCGCCGGTGGGTTCGTCCGCCAGCACCAGGACGGGCTCGTTGGCCAGCGCGCGTGCAATGGCCACCCGCTGGCACTGTCCGCCGGAGAGTTCGCCCGGGCGGTGGCGGAGACGGTCCGCCAGACCCACCCGCTCAAGGATGGCGGCGGCGCGTTCCCGCCGCTCCCCGCGCGGAACACGGGCGGCGGCCAGCGGCAGTTCCACGTTCTCGAGCGCGGTCAGCATGGGGAGCAGGTGGAAGCGCTGGAAGACGAGCCCGACATGCTGCAGGCGCAGGGCGGCCCGGGCCTCGACCGACATCCGCGCGAGGTTGCGGCCGAGAAAGACCACCTCGCCCGCTGTGGGCGTGTCGACGCCGCCGAGAAGGTGGAGCAGGGTGGACTTGCCGGAGCCGCTCGGCCCGGTGACCGCGAGAAAATCCCCCGCTGGCACCGTGACGGATACGCCGCGGAGCGCCCGCACCAGGGACCCTCCCGTGCGGTAGTCGCGGGTGATGTCGCGCGCGGCGACGACGGCGGTGGTTGGCGCATCCATACTTCCTCCGCTCACGGCGCCTCCCTGTGCAGAACCTCGGCGACCTCCATCCGCGTCGCGTTCAGCGCCGGGATGAGCCCGGCCACCACACCCGAGACGATCAGGAGGCCGAAGGCGATGACGAGGCTTTCCGCACGGATCACGAAGAACCGCACGGACAGGGGCAATCCGGGGAAGTCGGAGAGGATCGACTCGAGGTGGACGGCGACGACGACCGCCAGCCCGACTCCGATCCCGCCGCCGATCGCGCACAGGACCACGCTCTCGCCGGCAAGGCCGGTCACGATGCGTCGGCGTGACAGGCCGATCGCCCGGAGCGCCGCGATCAGGCCAAGGCGCTCGCTGACCGACACGGCCGTCAGGGTGCCGACGAGAAGGGTGGCGACGAACAGGCTCACCGTCCCCAGAATCAGCGCGATCTGGCGGAAGTAGGAGAGGCGCGCGGTGAGGCGCTCGGCGACCCCGGCAAGGGTCACGACCTCCACGCGGTCGACCCTGGCCAGGATTGCCGCGCGGACCGAGTCGGCCTCGTAACCCTCGCGGATCCGGATCATTGCAAAGGACACCTGGTCGTGCTGCGACGAAAGCGCCTGCAGGTCGTCCAGCCGCATCACCACCTGCAGGTCACCGCGCGAGGCGAAGATGAACTGACCCGTGCCGGAGACCCGCGCCGTCGTGCGGCGCCCCCACGCGCCACCCCCCCGCGCGGGACGCAGACGCAGAGTGCTGCCGGGTTCGGCGCGGAGCGCGGCCCTGACGTCGGAATCGGTGAGAACCTCTCCCTGTCCGGGCGTCTCCCCTTCGGTCAGCTGGTAGAGGCTCTGGTCGCCGGGGTCCATGCCGAATGCCAGGGCCTGCGTGGAGCGCTCCGGGCCCTCCGCCGCAGAACCCCCCTCGATCTCGGCGATCACCGATGCGGCCAGCACGGGGGCGACGCGTTCGACTCCCGCGACCATCTCCACGCTGTCGCGCAGGGCCGCGAATCCCGGCACGGTGGCCTCGGTGTCGAATGGCAGGGTTCCGCTGGGCGTGAGCCGCAACTCGTAGCCGCGCGACTCGAGCAGCTCCCCGAAGCTGCGCGTCATGCCGCGGCCCAGCATGAGCATGTCCGCAAGCATCGCGGTGGTGACCGCCACGCCCGCCACGGTGAGAAGGGTGCGCAGCGGACGCGTGCGGAACTCGCGGATCGAATTGAGTGCCAGCACGAACTGCTAGCACCCGATTTCGTCGAGCGGATCCGAGGCCAGGATCCTGGTGCCCGCGAACACGCCCGCCGCCATGCCCAGCGCCACGGCGAGCAGCAACGCTTCTGCTACGACCTCGCCCGTGACACGGGAGAAAACGAGCGTGGTGTCGTAGAGGCGCTGGTAGTACGCGTTCACGATGGACGAGGCTCCGAGTCCGACCCCGAGCCCGGCGACACCGCCGAGAACGGACAGCAGCGCGGCCTCGGTGACCGTCCACCAGAGGAGAAACCGTCGCGGGATGCCGGCGAGCCGGGAGGCGGCGATCGGAACACGCCGTTCCTGCACCTTCAGAATCATGATGCAGGCCAGGAAGACTCCGCCCGCGATCAGCGTGATTCCCGCGATGGCGGTGTGGAAGCGGCTCACGACGCGAAACGTCGTCGAGGACCGCTCCGCCACTTCGTTGACCGGCAGGACCTGGGCGCCCGGCAGGAGCGGCTCAAGGTCGCGTGCGAGGTCGGCCTGATCGGCGCCCGGCCGCGCGAGCACGGTGAAGTAGTCGACGTCGGTGTCGCGCCCGGTCAGCGCCTGAAGGTGCGGGAGGTGGAAGAGCACCCTTGGCCGCGTGGCGTTCAGGGTGGCGGGGTCGGGTGGCGGCTCGAAGATGCCCGCGACCCGGGCAGGGCAGGGCCGAGACTCGACCGCCGGACGCACCAGCACGGTGGAACCGGTGGTGACGCCTGCGCCCTCGGCGTAGGGGCGCTCGATGAGCACCTCGAGGCCGTCGGGACACGCCTGACCGCGGGCCGGCGCGGGGGCAGCCGCGATCGCCGCGATTGCCGGGGCCGCGGCGCCCGCGACGGCTACAACCCGCGCCGCAGCTGCAAGCCGCATCCACCGCCTCGCAGCGGGGAATGCGGCGCGCACGCTCACGCCGTGCTGATCCCGCGGCGCATGTTTCGCGGACCCTCCGGGTGAGGTGCTTCGGCTACCTCGCTCCCGTCGTGGTCATCCCGTCGGGGAAGATCTCGTTCCACGCCGTCATGAACCGCTTCATCTCTTCTTCAGTCCCAATCGAAACCCTGAGATAGTCCAGCATCGGCGGGAAGTCGCGCCCAACGGCGACATCGTGCTTGCGGAACTCGGCGCGCACCTCCGACGCGGGCCGGCCGGTGTGCACCATGAAGAAGTTGGTCTCCGAGGGGATGACCTCGAAGCCCTGGTTGCGGAGTTCGTTGGCCGTGGCGTCGCGAAGCGCTATGGTCGTGTCCCGGACCCACTTTTCGGACTCGTTGTCCTCGAGCGCGGCCACGCCGCCCCACTTGACGAGCGCGTTGATCGTGCCGGTGGTGTAGGTCCGCATCTGGTCGATCATGTCGGACGGGGCGATGCCATAGCCGAGGCGCAGCCCGGCCATGCCGTAGATCTTCGAGAAGGTGCGGGTGACGAGCACCTTGCGGCCTTCCTTGATGTAGGGAACCGCCGTCGCGTAGCGCGGATCCGTCACGAAGTGGTGGTAGGCCTCGTCGATCAGGACCGGGATGTCCTCGGGGATGTTGTCGAGGAGGTGCCGGATGTCCGAGTCGGGGACGACCACGCCCGTCGGGTTGTTGGGGTTGCAGACGTAGACCATGCCGACATCGCGGTAGTTGCGCTTCGTGACCTGGATGAGGTCGTCGATGTCCTGGGTGTGGTCGGGAAGGAGCGGACGCGTGATCGCGTCGGCGTCGACGCCCGAGGCGGCCCGGTACACGGTCAGGAAGGTGGGCTCGACACCGACCACCTTCTCCTCGTGCCTCAGAAACGCGAGCGCGGCGACCTTCAGCGTCTCCCCGGAGCCCGCATGCATGATGATGTTGCGGGTATCGACGCCGTGGTGCCCGGCGATCTTCTCGTGGACATCCCCATCGGGGTAGCCGTAACGGTTCGAGTACTTCCAGGCGGCGTTCATGGACGCCATCATCTTCTCGGACGGCCCGTACGGATTCTCGTTGGACGACAGCTTCGCGAGGTCGTCGTAGGGGTCGAGCGGGGCCAGGCCCGGAGGCGGGGGCCGGATGCCGGCGCCGATGGCCGTGGCCGGGCGAAGACCGAGGGCGCCCAGGGCGGCTGCGGCGCTACCCATGAAATGGCGGCGAGAAAACCTGTTGTTCATTCTCTTGTTCTCCTCATCGAACAGGAAACAGCCCGTCGGCCGGTGACTGTGGAAACCGCGACGATCCAAACGCCGACGACTGGCATCTTAAGGCGGGGACGCCGCGCCGCGCCAGTAATCGCGACCCGGAAACACCTGGCGGTGCCGACATTGCCGCCGAGGGCGTTCGCGCCTATTATCCCGCAATGGTGGCCCTGTACTGCGAGAAACCGGTGGTGAGGCGGCGGCTGGAGGAGGCGCTGGCGGACGTCGACTACAAAGCGACGGACCGTCGGACCACGTTTCGGGAACTCCTGCTCGATGGGGTCGGTGTGGGTGTCGTAGGGTTGGAGCAGCACACCAGCGCCGATGTCCGGTGGCTCTGTGCCCTGGCGGACGCGTGCGGGCCGGCTGGACCGTCGTATGTCGTGGCAGTGCCGCTTTCTCTGGAATGGTTGCAGTGGACGCGGACGCTCGTTGGCAACCGGTTCCATGTCGTCTGGACGGAGGAAGCCCCTGAGCGCTTGATGGGCGTCGTGCGCCAGGTCAACCCGTGGCAGCAGGACCCGCTCCGTCTCCTGGGCCAACGATTGCTCGCGAGCGACACGCTTCCCGGTCTGCTCCGGCCAGTGGTCCAACGCGCGTGCAGGACAGGTGACGACGAGCTTTCGCTGCGTCCGGTAAGAAACGTGGCCGAGTTGGCCGAGGAAGCGAACGTCAATCCGAGGGCTCTCCGACGCCATTGGACCACTGACTCGCCGCTGGACTGCTCCCTGAAGGACTGCCTCAGTTGGGCGATTCTGCTTTGGGCCCTGCGGGAACGGGCACGGGCGAACTGGGATACCGTGGCACGGACGCTGGGTCTGCGACGGCGCACGCTGGAACGATACAGCAACCGCTTCCTGGGCTGCACGCTGGCCGTTGCGAACCGGGATCCACAGACGGTCATGCGCCGCTTCAGGGAATGGGCAGCCGATGTGGTCAAGCCGGAGGCGTTCGAGACCATGGCACCGGAGACGGCGGTCTTCGTGCCGGCGAACTCGGAGGCACCCGGTCTGACCCCGGATGGCACGGCCGTACCCATGGTGTCATGGCCGGCGCCTCCAGCGTTCCGCCCACCGCAGAACCCGAGGCGCGAGGTGCTTGATTTCAGTCAGCAGCGCCCCCGGCGATTGCATCACTGGCGCGCGCTTCCCATGGCCTGACTGGAGGCTGGCCGGCGACCCACCGCCCGCTCAACGTGTCGGCCAGCTGGACCAGGCTGTCGAGATTGTGCACCGGCCGGAGTTCATCCACCTCGGGAAGTAGTGCGCGGATGCCCGCCGCCCTGGGAGCGAATTCACTGTAGCGCAACAGCGGGTTGAGCCAGATGAGGCTGCGGCACGACTTGCGCAGGCGGCGCGCCTGACGCCGGATTCCCGTTCCGCCCTCGCGGTCCAGTCCATCGGTGACCAGCAGCACAACCGCTCCCTGTGCGAGGAGCCGGCGGGACCATTGCAGATTGAATGCGCCCAGCGCGGCCCCGATCCGCGTGCCCCCGTACCAATCGGTCACGGTGTCGCCCACGCGGTCGAGCGCGCGGTCCACGTCACGGTCCCTGAGGAGCCGCGTGATGTTGGTGAGGCGCGTGCCGAACAGGAACGTGTGGACGCGGTCGGCGGCGTTCGTGAGCGCGTGGAAGAAGTGCAGCAGGATCCTCGAATACGCCTCCATCGATCCCGAGATGTCGCAGAGCGTCACCAGCACGGGCCGGCGCGTCGCCATCGACCGGCGCTGCAGCGGTACCGGGTCGCCCCCGGTGCGCATGGACGTGCGCAGGGTGCGGCGCAGGTCGATCAGGCGCCCCCGCGGATCCGGGCGGTGCCGCCGCGTGCGCACGGGCCGCAGGTCGAGGTCGAGCGTGCGCATGGCTTCCCGGGCCTGCCGGACCTCGGCCGTGGTCATCTCCTCGAAGTCCTTCGTGCGCAGCACCTCGTCCGGGGAAAAGGCCATTCGCAACGGGATCCGGTATGAGGACTCGCGCATCGGTTCGCCACCGGGCCGCGTAGCGGATTCGCTCTCGGGTGCCAACCGGGCCGGCGCCTTGCGCTTCGGCTCTTCGACAGGGATCTGCGAGCGTGACAGCAGCGCGGCCAGGGCCTCGTCCGCACCGAACGGGTCGCGCCAGAACAGCCGGAAAGCGCTCTCGAAGATGTGACGGTGCTCGTGACGCGAGACGAGCGCGCCGTGCAGCGCCCAGAAGAACTGCTGCTTGCTGGTGATGTCCACCGCCGCCAGCGCCCGGGCCGCGGTGATCGAATGGCCGGGACCCACGGGGAGTCCGGCGGCGCGCAGCAGGCGTACGAAGTGCGCGACGTTCTCGGGGAGGCGGCCGGTGTGGGCGGGGGTGCCGGTGTGGGCGGGGGTGCCGGTCATATGGCCAGTGTGGCGTGCCGGAAGGTGTTTGCCAATACCGACTATCTTGCTGGATGAGAATCGCTGTCGTTGGCACCGGAATATCGGGCCTTGGCGCGGCCTGGCTGCTCGCCCCGAAACACGACGTTCACGTCTTCGAACGCGAAGACCGCGTGGGCGGCCATACCCACACCCACGGGGTGACCGGGCCGAGGGGCGCGGTCGCGGTGGATTCCGGGTTCATCGTGTACAACACGGAGACCTACCCGCTGCTCACGACCCTTTTCGACGCGCTGGGCGTATCTTCGCAGCCGACCGACATGTCGTTCTCCTTCGAGTGCGAGCGCTGCCGGTTGACCTACAGCGGCCTCGGGGCACGTGGGGTCTTCGCCGATCCGGCCAATGCGCTTCGGCCCGGTTTTCTGAGCCTCCTGGCGATGATCGGGCGATTCAACACCGCGGGGAGGACGGGCAGCCCACCGGTTCCGGGGTCTACCCTGCACGATCTGGTCGCGGATGCCGGTACGGAGTTGCTGGGGCGTCACTACGCGTATCCGCTCGCGTCGGCGCTCTGGTCGACCGGGATCCCTGCCGTCGTGAACTTTCCGGCTGCAATGCTGGTCGACTTCTTTCGCCGGCACCGGTTGTTCCAACTGAGGAATCGCCTGCAGTGGCGATCGATCCGCGGGGGGAGCCGCACCTACGTGGACGCCATGCTCGACCGGCTTGACGGGCGTGTGCACACCGGCATCCGCGTGGATACGGTCACCCGCCAGGCATCGTCCTGCCGCCTGCACTATGCGGACGGCGGCAGCCAGGAATTCGACCGCGTGGTTCTGGCGACGCATGCCGACGAAGCGCTCGCCCTGCTCCGGTCACCCTCGGAGGCCGAACGTGAGCTGCTGGGAGCATGGGAGTACGCGACCAATGACACATGGGTGCACTCGGACCCGGCATTCCTGCCTTCCCGTCGGGCGGCGCGCGGCTCGTGGAACTACCATGTTGCGGACTGCCGCAACCCGTCCCCCGTCACGACCATGACCTACTACCTGAATCGCCTGCAGCGCCTCGACGCGGAGACACCGTATCTCGTCACCCTGAATCCATCGAAGCGCCCTGCCCGCGTCCACGATCGCGTCACCTACACCCACCCGGTGTACACCGGGCGGTCGGTGGCCACGCAGGCCCCGATCTCGGCCCTGAACGGCCAGCGCGGCACGTACTTCTGCGGCGCGTACCTCGGCTTCGGCTTCCACGAGGACGGCTTTCGGTCGGCGGTCGAAGCGGCCGAACTGCTGGGAGGGCGGCTGGGTTGAGCGGCGCCCTTCGCTCCGGCCTGTACCTGGGCTCGGTACGGCATCGGCGCTTCAGCCCACGCAGGAACACATTCCGTTACGGAGTCTATCAGCTCCTCCTGGATCTGTCGGAACTGCCCCTTCTGGACCGCAGGATCGGGTTGTTCGGCTACAACCGCCCGCGGCTCGTGTCGTTCCATGACCGGGATCACATGGGGGGTACCGCCGAGCCGGTGCGCGACAAACTCGCCCGCTGGCTTCGCGGGCAGGGCCGTGAGCTTGGGGACTCCCGGGTCATGCTGCTTACAAACCCGCGCGTGCTGGGCTATGTGTTCAACCCGGTTTCCTACTTCTTCTGCCTGGACCGCGCGGGCAGGCTGCGCTTCACGGTTGCCGAGGTCTTCAACACCTTCGGCGAGGTCTACTGCTATCTGCTCGACGGAACGGAGAGCGCCGGCGAGCGCGCCGTGCGTTCGAAGGTGGAGAAGCGCTTTCACGTGTCGCCGTTCATGCGGATCGAGGGGGTTCGCTACGAGTGGATCGTCACCCCGCCGAGCGACCGCCTGACGATCCACATCGACGAATTCGAGGAGGGCGAAAAGTACTTCGACGCAACGCTCAACCTCGCACGGCACCCCCTCACCGCTGCCACGCTCGGGCGGGCGATGCTGCGGTATCCGCACCTGACGGCGCGCACCATCTTCCTGATCCACTGGCAGGCCGCGAAGCTGTGGGCGAAGCGCGTACCCTTCTTCCACAAGCCGGAAGCTCCCGACAACGGCCTGGACGGCTGGCGGCCGGGCCGGTCGAGGGGACGATGAGCGCAGGCGAGGTGAGGACCGCTGCCGCGGCAACGGCGACATCGGCCTCGACGCGTCCAGCCGGTCGCGTTGAGAGGCTGGCCCGCGCGGTCATTCTGGGCTCGCTGAGGTGGGTGCGGCGGGGCACACTTCGGATCCGCACGCCGGAAGGGTCGCTTCATCGCTTTGAAGGTCCGCGGGCGGGACCGGAGGCGACGATCACCGTGCACGACCCGGCGTTCTTCCGGCGAATGCTGCTGGACGGCGAGATCGGCGCCGGAGAGGCGTACATCCGGGGGGAATGGTCGGCGGATTCGGTCATGGATGCGGTTCGCCTGGGCATCCTCAACCGGCGCTTCCTGAGGCCGATGGTTCCGCTGCTCTGGCCCGCGGCGGCGGTGTCGTGGGTGGCGCACCGGGCTCGAGCCAACACGCCGTCGGGCTCCCGGCGGAACATCACGGAACACTACGACCTGGGCAACGATTTCTTCCGCCTGTTTCTTGACCCCTCGATGACCTATTCGTGCGCGTACTTCGGGGAGGATCCGCCGGCCGCGGACGGTCCCCGCATGGACGTGCGCGTTCTGGAGCAGGCCCAGCGCGCCAAGTACCGGCTTCTGGCCGCCAGGGCAGGGCTTCGGCCCGGGTTGCACGTGCTCGAGATCGGTTGCGGCTGGGGCGGGTTCGCAGAACTGGCCGCGTCGGAGTTCGGGTGCCGCGTGACCGGCGTGACGGTTTCCCGGGAACAGGCGGCGTACGCGCGCGAGCGCATGGCCCGGACCGGGCTGGAGGACAGGGTCTCGATCGATCTTGTCGACTATCGGGAGATCACGGGTGTGTACGATGCCATCATATCGATCGAGATGCTCGAGGCCGTGGGCCACCGCTTTCTGCCGACCTACTTCCGGAAGTGCGACGAGGTGCTGAAGCCCGGTGGCCGGGCGGTCATCCAGGTCATCACGATTCCGGATGAACGCTATCTGAGGTATCGGTTGCGGCCCGACTACATTCAGCGCTTCATTTTTCCCGGCGCGCATCTGCCCTCCATGAGGGCCATGAAGCGGGCGCTGCGCACGACATCGCTGCGGATCGTCGAACGGGAGGACCTCGCGCCACACTACGGCCCCACCCTGGCCGCGTGGCGCGAGCGGTTGCTGGAACAACGGAACGCCCTCTTCGGTCTGGGGTTTGACGAAGCGTTCCTGCGGCGCTGGGAGTTCTACTTCGCGTACTGCGAGGCGGCATTCCGGACCCGCTACGTGGCCGACTGGCAACTCGTGCTGGAGGGGAAAGGCAGAGGCACACGATGACGCAAATGAGCGCCGCGCTGGCGGTCGGGGTGGTGGCGGCGGCGGTGGTGGCGGTGATGGCCGCGCTCTGGTACCGCCAGCTGCGTACGCGCGAGGCCGACGTGGTGGACCTCGCGTGGACGGTGGGGCTGGGCGCCGCCGCGGTCCTGTACGCGGCCGCCGTGCCCGCCGGGGTGGGCTGGCGGCGCTGGATGGTGGCCGCGATGGCCGGGGTGTGGTCGGCCCGGCTGGCCTCGTATCTGGTGGGGCGGGTAAGGACGCCGGGCGAGGATGGCCGCTACCGGGACCTGCGCAGGAAATGGGGACGTGCCGCGCCGGCGAAGTTCTTCATCTTCTTCCAGGCCCAGGCAGCCCTGGTGATCGTGTTGTCCATTCATTTCCTGCTCGCCATGAGGCCGGCGGATCCGTCGTTTCGGGCCGCAGATCTCGCGGGCCTGGTGATCTGGGTCGTCTCGGTCGCGGGCGAGTCGATCGCTGACCGCCAGCTGCATCGCTTTCGCACCACGCCCGGCAACGAGGGCCGCGTCTGCAGGACGGGCCTGTGGAGGTACTCGCGTCACCCCAACTACTTCTTCGAATGGCTGCACTGGCTGGCGTACGTACCGGTCGCGTACGGCAGCGCACCGCTCTGGGCCATCCTCTTCGCGCCGGTCCTCTTGCTTGTGTCAATCCGCTTTGTCACCGGCATCCCGCCGATAGAGCGGCGCTCCGTCGAACGGCGGGGCGAGGATTACCGCCGCTATCAGCGAACCACAAGCGCGTTCATCCCCTGGTTCCCCCGGCGCAGCGAATGACAATCGCCAACACGCTGGCGCACCGTGCCTTTGCGGCAGCCGAGTCGGGGCATGTGCCGGACTTCGCCGTTCGTGCCGGCATAAGGGCCTTGCTGCGAGGGCGCCTCCGTGACCTGGCCAGCGAGCCGCCCCTGGACGAGGCCACCTTGCGAACGGGACCCATCGCTCCGGCGCCCCGGGAGGCGAACCAACAGCACTACGAGGTGCCCGCCGCGTTCTTCGAACTCGTTCTGGGTCCATGGCGCAAGTATTCGTGCTGTCTGTGGCCGGACAATGGCCGCCACCTCACACTCGGCGACGCCGAGCGGGCCATGCTGGAACTGACCTGCTCCCGGGCGCAGCTCGCCGACGGCCAGGATGTCCTCGACCTCGGCTGCGGCTGGGGCGCACTCACGCTCTTCGCGGCCGAACGCTATCCCGGCAGCCGGATCGTCGCGGTCTCGCACTCCGCTTCCCAGCGCCGCTGCATCGAGGCGCGCGCACGGCGGCGCGGGCTGCGCAATATCAGGGTGATCACGACGGACGTGTCGGACCTCGACCTCGGGCGCGAACGTTTCGACCGCGTGGTCTCGGTCGAGATGTTCGAACACATGAACAACTACGAATTGCTTGTGAAACGAATCACAAGCTGGATGCGCCCGCAGGCCCGGCTCTTCGTCCACGTCTTCTGTCACCACGCCCGCGCCTACCGGTTCTCGCGGGAAGGTCCCGGCGACTGGATGGCACGGGAGTTCTTCACGGGGGGCGTCATGCCGAGTCCGTCTCTGGTCCCCGCATTCCGCGGCGACCTGGTACCCGAAGCCGACTGGTTCGTGCCGGGAACGCACTATGCCCGCACCGCGGAGGCCTGGCTGGCGAATCTGGATCAGGCCCGCGCCGGGGTGGCGAGCGTCTTCGCGCACACGTACGGTCCCGCTTCCGTCGACCGCCGGACTCACAGCTGGCGGCTGTTCTTCCTGGCGGTCGCGGAGACATTCGCGTACCGTGGCGGGCGCGAATGGGGCCTGTCACATCACCTGTTCAAGAAACCACGACAATAGTCGAAAAGCCACGACAATAGTCGAAAAGCCACGACAATAGTCGAAAAGCCACGACAGTCATCGAAACAACACGACAATGATCGAAACGGCGGCTCGTGAACAAATCGATTCCGCCGCGCTCGCGCGGTCGGACCGGGTCGACTTCCTGCGCAGCTACGCCTTCATGGGCGTACACATCCTGGCATTGGCGACTCTCTTCACGGGCGTGAGCACCCCGGCCCTGGTCGCGCTCCTGGTCACCTTCTGGCTGCGCCTCTTCGGGATCACGGCGGGCTATCACCGCTACTTCTCGCACCGGTCGTTCAAGACCGGCCGGCTCTTCCAGTTCGGTCTGGCGTGGCTCGGGGCCAGCGCCGGCCAGAACGGACCGCTGTGGTGGGTCTCGCACCACCGGCATCATCACCGGCACGCGGACACCGACGACGATATCCATCCGCCCGGACTCAAGGGCTTCTGGTGGGCGCACGCCGGCTGGATCCTGTCCCGCCGCTACGACGGATACGACAAATCGCTGGTCAGGGATCTGCGGCGGTTCCCCGAACTGCGCCTGCTCGACCAGGTGCACATGCTGGCGCCGCTCAGCCTGGGCATCGTCCTCTTCGTGATCGGCTGGTGGTTCGAAGTGGCGTTCCCGGGACTGGGCACGACGCGCTGGCAGATGCTGGGCTGGGGCCTGTTCGTCAGCACCATGCTCCTCTACCACGTGACCTTCCTGGTCAACTCGGTGGCGCACATGTCGGGACGGCGCCGCTACGCCACCAGCGACCGCTCGCGCAACAACTGGTGGGTGGCACTGCTGACGCTCGGCGAGGGGTGGCACAACAACCATCATCGCTACCCTTCGTCTGAGCGCCAGGGGTTCTACTGGTGGGAGGTGGACGTTACGCACTACGTGCTCAAGGCCCTCGAAAAGCTGGGCCTGGTGTGGGACCTGCGGGTGCCGCCCGCAACGGCATACCGGAAGCGGGCGCAGGGGCCGAGCCGGACGGCATAGCCCCGCAGCCTTTGCCCGCCGGGCGGGTCGGGGCGTAACGTTGCCGCAGGTACCGTCTGTTCCCTCTGCGACAGGAGCTCCGCCATGAAACCCGTCGTCCTTCACCGCCATGGACGCCACTTGCCGTTCACCCCCTGGGCCCTGATTCCGATCCTCCTGGCAGGCTGTCAGGCATGGGGACAAGCCACGGAACTGCAACCGGGCAGCATGGTCACGGGCGCTCTCAACCAAGGAGAAACCGCCCGCTACACAATCGACGCAGATGCGAACGACTTCATCCTGGGCGAAGTGGACCAGATATCGGTCGACGTCGACATCCGCATCCTGGATCCGGACGGGGAGCAAATCGGGCAGTTCCGAGGGCTCGGCCAGGGCATCGAGCGCTTCGCCGGCCGCACCTCGAACGCCGGCACGCATACGGTCGAGGTGTCGGTCGCGGAAGATTTCACCGGAATCAGCGGCCTGTTCGTGGTCAGGCTTCTCCGCCACGAGCCCGTGGCCACCGACCCCGAGAAGCTCGCCGACCAGATGATGGCGCGCTTCGACGGCCCGGAGTCGCCCGGCGCGGCGGTCCGCGTGTGGCGCGACGGCGAAACGCTCTACTCGAACACCTACGGCATGGCCAACCTGACCTACGGCATCCCGTTCGCGGAGGACACGCGTACCAACATCGGCTCCACATCCAAGCAGTTCACCGCCTTCGCGGTCATGCTGCAGGTGGAACGCGGGCACCTGTCACTGGACGACGACATCCGCGAGCACATCCCCGAACTCCCCGAATTCGACGGCACCATCCAGGTCCGGCACCTCGTCACCCACACCTCGGGCCTCCGCGAGTTCCTCAACCTGCTGCGTATGACGGGCCGCCGCCTCGACCGCGGCGACTGGATCGACCGCTCGGAGCTGATCGACATCGCGCAGCGGCAGCCGGCGCTCCAGAATGCCCCAGGCGCGGAGTGGAACTACAACAACACGGCGTTCGGTCTGGCCGCCACCATCGTCGAGCGGACGTCGGGGCAGACTTTCCACGACTTCATGGAAGAGAACGTCTTCGGCCCGCTGGGCATGACCGGGAGCATGGTCCGTCCTTCCAACCGCCACATCGTCCCCAACCAGTCCGAAGGCTATACGCCAACCGGGGACGGCTACCGGCAGATCGGCGACCTGGGCGGTGCGGTCGGCGCCGGCGCGGTCTACAGCACGATCGTCGACCTGCAGACGTGGGTCGAGAACTACGCCAGCCCCCGTGTCGGCACCCGCGAGACCATCGACGAAATGATGACCTCGTTCGTGCTGACCGACGGCGAGGAGACCGGCTACGGATACGGCCTCTTCATCGACGAGCAGGGCGGGCTGACGCGCGTGCATCACGGCGGCGCCGACGTGGCCCACCGCTCGATGCTGGCCTACTACCCCGAGATCAACGCCGGCATCACCACCCAGAGCAACCACGCGCAGTTCAACAGCAACGTGGCCTTCGAGCTGGCCGAGGCGTTCTTCCGTGAAGACATGGAGCTTGAGGAGGAGGAAGAGGCCGTCGCGGACGACTTCGACCCGGAAGACTACGACCCGGAGGACTTCGACGAGTTCGTTGGCCGCTACGCGCTGGACTCGTCGCCCAACATCATCTTCACCTTCACGCGGGAGGGCAACACCATCTACGGGCGGCCGCCGGGACAGGAACCGCGCGAGATGGTGCCCACTTCCGACTCGACCTTCCGTCTGGTCGAGACCGCCGCTTCGGTCACCTTCCTGCGCGGAGAGGACGGAGCCGTCGAGGGAGCGATTCTGCATGGGAACAGCGGCGATCAGCGCACGACCCGTCTGGCGGACGACGCTCCGGAGGAGTGGAAGCCGGGGGCCGAGGATCTGGTTGACTTCACGGGCCGGTTTTTCAGCGAGGAGCTGGAGACCTATTACACCTTCACGGTGGAAGAGGGCGGCCTGGTCATGCAGCAGCGAAGGCTGGACATGGTGACGCTCACGCCCGGTGAGACCGACGGCTTCTCCGGCGGCGGCATGACGTTCGCCTTCGAGCGCGACCGCAACGGCCAGGTGATCGGGTTCTACCTGTCGAACGTGCGGACGCGGGATGTGAGGTTCGGAAGGGTGCGGTGAGGGGCGCCCGGTTGGCCCGTTCGTCGGGGTTCAACCGGCCAGAACATGCCGCCTTGCCACCGTCACGATTGCCGACGCGCCGGCGATGGCGCTCGCCGCCTGTCGCGCCCCGAAACCTGCCGATGGGGTCCAGTCTTCCAGACCGTTGGGATAGCGGGTGGGAATGTAGTTGAGGTCGAGTTCGCGGGCGTTGTCCAGAAGCTCGTCAAGCTCTGCGATGCGCGGGTCCAGACGCTCGATCAGGTTCCGGACACTGTGGCCCATGACCGCTCTTGCGCCGCGTTCATAGTGAACCGCCTTGACGGCTTTCTCCGCCGCCTGCTGAGAGGAGAAGCACGCATGAGAATGGAACCCCCCTTCCTCGGCATACCTTGCGTGGCGCAGGTCGTCCACTGCCGCATCAAGCCACCGCCGCGCCTGGACACCACCCGTCATCGGTCCGCGCGCAGGATCTCGACGCCTTCTCGGCGCAACAGGTCGAACACCCCGAAACCGTCGGCTTCGCAGGCGGCGAATTCATCCGGAGTGTAGACGAGGAGATCGACCACCACGGGCAGAGCTTCGTCCAGTTCCCTGGTCAGGGCCAGCGCCCGCTTTGGGCTCGGGTGATCGGTGTCCATGACGACGGCCAAGTCGAGGTCGGAGAACCCGTCAGCCTCACCGCGGGCCCACGAGCCGAACACTATGGCACGCTTTACGCCCGCCTTGCGAAGCACGGGTGCCATCCGCCGCCGCATCTCCTCGAAGGTGCAGGGCGCGGGAGCGGAGATTACGGTGACTTCCGACATTTCCTGTCGCCTCCAGGTGGGCCATGCAGCGTGGCTACACCAGAAACGCTAGCGCCGGAATGCTGCAATATCCAGCGCGATGGCGGTTAATCGGGTTACCCCGCCGCCTCCATCACCTCCTCCACGCCGCCCTCGGCCATCTGCGCCAGGTCGTCCTGGTACTTGAGCAACACGCCGAGCGTCCGGTGCGCCGTCTCGCGGTCGAGCGTGTGGCGGTCCAGCGCCATCAGCGCGCGGGTCCAGTCCAGCGTCTCCGCCACGCCCGGCCGCTTGAACAGCTCCAGTTCGCGCACCTTCTGCACGAATGCGACCACCTGGACGCTGAGCTGCTCGGGCGCGTCGGGAACACGTGACGCGAGGATCTCGAGTTCGCGCGCGGCGGTGGGGTAGTCGATCCAGTGATAGATGCAGCGGCGCTTCAGCGCGTCGTGGATCTCGCGGGTCCGGTTCGAGGTGATCACGACGTGGGGCGGATGGGCGGCGGTCACGGTGCCCAGCTCGGGGATCGTGAGCTGGAAGTCGGAGAGCACCTCCAGCAGATAGGCCTCGAAGGGCTCGTCGGTGCGGTCGAGTTCGTCGATCAGAAGGACGGGCGCGACGCCTTCCGGCGGGTCGAGGGCCGAGAGGAGCGGGCGCCGAATGAGGAAGTCGTCCGAAAAGACATCGCGGGCGAGGTTGGTGGGCGGGGTGTCGGTGTCGGCGGGCGGTCCATCCGCCGATCCATCGGCCGATCCCTCGGCCGCGCGGATATGGATCATCTGCTTCGCGTAGTTCCACTCGTACGCCGCGGACGCCAGATCCAGCCCCTCGTAGCACTGCAGCCGAATGAGCGGACGGCCGAGTCCCGCCGCCAGCGTCTTCGCCACCTCGGTCTTGCCGACCCCCGCCTCGCCTTCCAGCAACAGCGGCCGGCCCAGCTCCAGCGACAGGAAAAGCGCCGTCCCGAGACCTACGTCGGCCACGTAGCCCTGGCCGCGCAGCAATGCGACAGCGTCGTCGACGGACGCGGGACGCGGCCTGGCGGACGGCCCGCCGGAGCCCCCTATCCGCAGGCCTCCACGGCGCGCTTCGCCATCACGGTCACCAGGTGCGCCCGGTAGTCGGCGCCGGCCGCCGTGTCCGAGAGCAAGCCGTCCGACGACACCGCGATCCCGGCGACCGCATCGGCGCTGAACGACGCCCCCAGCGCGGCCTCCATCCCGGCCACCCGGAACACGCCGTCGCCCGACGCGCCCGTCACGGCAACCCGCACCCCGGCAGCCCCGTCCGCGACCATCACGCCCGCCACCGCGTACTTGGACGCGGGGTTGGCGAACTTCGCGTAGGCCGCGCGCGCGGCAACCGGGAACCGCACCGCCGTGATCACCTCGTCGTCGGCAAGCGCGGTCGCGAACATGCCCTGGAAGAAGTCGTCGGCGTGGATCTCGCGCCGGTCGGTCACGACGGTCGCGCCAAGCGCCACACACGCCGCCGGGTAGTCCGCGGCGGGATCGTTGTGCGCCACCGAGCCGCCGATCGTGCCGGCGTTCCTCACCTGCGCGTCGCCGATCCCGTCGGCCATCGCCGCCAGCGCGGGAATCCTCGACTGCACAACAGCCGACCCGGCCACCTGCGCGTGGGTGCACATCGCCCCCACGGTCACCGAATCGCCTCCGTCAGCGATGTCCGCCAGCCCCGGCACGCCCGCCAGCGACACAAGGTCCGTCGGCGCGGCAAGGTTCAGCTTCATGACCGGCAGCAGGCTGTGTCCGCCCGCGATCAGCTTCGCGCCCTCGGCGCCGCGCAGTGCGGCGAGCGCCTCATCCACCGATGTCGGTGCGTGGTATGTGAAATCGTTCACGAGTCTCGTCTCCCGTTCGTCTCTAGCCCTGGGCCTGCTGAATCGCCTGCCACACCCTCTGCGAGGTGGCGGGCATCGTCATGTCGTCCACGCCGAGCGGGCGCAGCGCGTCGATCACCGCGTTGATCACCGCCGGGGGTATCCCGATCGAGCCCACTTCGCCGACCCCCTTCACCCCGAGCGGGTTGTGCGTGCAGAGCGTCGTGTTGTGGTTGATGCTGAACGACGGCAGGTCCGCCGCGCGCGGCATCGTGTAGTCCAGGTACGAGCCCGTCGCAAGCTGCCCGTCGTCCTGGTAGATGCAGTCTTCGAGCAGCGCCTGGCCGATCCCGTGCGCCAACCCGCCGTGCAGCTGCCCGGCCACGATCATCGGGTTGATGACCCGCCCCACATCGTCCGCGCCGGTCACCGCCACCAGGTCCACCTCGCCTGTCTCCGGGTCGACCTCCACCTCGGCCACGTGCGTCCCCGCCGGGAAGGTGAAGTTGAGCGGATCGTAGAAGGCGGTCTCCTCCAGCCCGGGCTCGAGCCCCTCCGGGTAGTTGTGCGGCACGTACGCCGTCAGCGCGACCTCGCCCAGCGACTTGGACCGGTCCGTCCCTGCCACCGTGAAGGACCCGTTCTCGAACTCGATGTCCTCGGCCGAAGCCTCCAGCAGGTGCGCGGCGATCTTCTTGCCCTTCTCGATCACCTTCTCGACAGCCAGGTAGATCGCGGTCCCGCCCACCGCCAGCGAGCGCGAACCGTACGTCCCCATCCCGAACGGGATCTTCGCCGAGTCACCGTGCACCACGTCGACCGCTTCGAAGTCGACCCCGAGCATGTCGGAGACGATCTGCGCGAAGGTCGTCTCGTGCCCCTGCCCGTGGCTGTGCGTCCCGGTGAACACCGAGACCGAGCCCGTCGGATGCACCCGCACGCTGCCCGACTCGTACAGTCCGGCCCGCGCGCCCAGCGACCCCACCACCGCCGAAGGCGCAATCCCGCACGCCTCGATGAAGGTCGAAATCCCGATCCCGCGCAGCTTGCCCTTCGCCGCCGACTCCGCACGCCTCGCCTCGAAGCCCCCCCAGTCCGACGCGTCCAGCGCCAGGTCGAGCGTGGCGTCGTAGTCGCCCTGGTCGTACTGCAGCGCGACCGGCGTCTGATACGGGAACTCGCGGATGAAGTTCTGGCGGCGGATCTCCACGCGGTCCATGCCCAGTTCCACCGCCGCCTTGTCGACCAGCCGCTCGAGCAGGTACGTCGCCTCGGGCCGCCCCGCACCGCGCAGCGCGTCGACCGGCACCGTGTTGGTGAAGAACGACTTGACCTCGCAGTAGACCGCCGGCGTCGTGTACGGCCCCGCGAAAAGGATGCCGTAAAGGTATGTCGGAACGCAGGTTGCGAACGTCGACAGATACGCGCCCAGGTTGGCCTTGGTGGAAACGTGCAGCCCCAGGAACCTGCCGTCGGCGTCCAGCGCCAGGCGGGCCGTGCTGATGTGATCGCGCCCGTGTGTGTCCGACTTGAAAGCGTCGATGCGCTCGCACGTCCACTTGACGGGCCGGCCCAGCTGCCCGGCAGCCCAGGTCAGAATCGCCTCTTCCGCATAATGCGGGATCTTCGAGCCGAACCCGCCGCCGACGTCGGGCGCCACGATGCGCAGCTTGTGCTCGGGCAGGCCAAGCACGAACGCGCCCAGCAGCAGACGGATCAGGTGGGGGTTCTGACTTGTTGTATAGAGGGTGTAGTCCCCGGTCGCGGGGTCGAAGTTCGCAATGGCGGCACGCGGCTCGATCGCGTTGGGAACGAGCCGGTTGTTGACCACGTCGATCGAGACCACATGCGTGGCTTCCTCAAACGCCGCGTCGGTGGCCGCCCGATCCCCGACTTCCCAGTCGTAGCACACGTTGCCGGGCGCCTCGTCGAACACCTGGGCCGCCCCCTCGGCCTCGGCCGCCTCGATCGACGCCACCGCCGGCAGGTCCTGGTAGTCCACGTCGATCAGGTTGGCGGCCGCCTTGGCCTGATCCCGGGTCTCGGCCACGACAATGGCCACGCAGTCACCCACGTAGCGAACCTTGCCCAGCGCCAGCGCGGGGTGCCCGGGCTCGACCATCGGCGAGCCGTCCTTGCTGTGGATCAGCCACCCGGTCGGGATGCCGCCCACGCCCTCCATGTCCGTGCCCGTGAAGATCGCGTGCACGCCGGGCGCCGCCGCGGCCGCGCCGGTGTCGATCCCGCCGATGTTGGCGTGCGCGACCGGCGAGCGGAGGATGTACCCATACAGCTGCCCGGGCAGGTTGATGTCGTCGGTGTAGCGGCCGCGTCCGGTAAGGAAGCGCGTGTCCTCTTTCCGCTTGACGGAAGCTCCGATTCCGGTGCCGTTCGTACTCATGACCCACCTCCCATGGCACGCGCGCCCGCCTGGACGGCCTTGACGATGTTGTGGTAGCCGGTGCAGCGGCAGAGGTTGCCCTCCAGCCACTCCCGGACCTCGTGCTCGCTCGGATCGGCGTTCTGGTTGGCCAGATCCACAGCGCTCATCACCATCCCCGGCGTGCAGAACCCGCACTGGAGCCCGTGGTGCTCGCGGAAGGCCTCCTGCATGGGGTGCAGGTCGGCGCCGTTCGCCAGCCCCTCGATCGTGGTGACGTCCGCGCCGTCGGCCTGAACCGCCAGGCTGGTACAGCTCTTGACGGACGTGCCGTTGACGTGGACCACGCACGCGCCGCACTGGCTCGTGTCGCATCCGACGTGGGTTCCGGTGAGACCGAGATGTTCGCGCAGGAAATCGACGAGGAGTGTTCGGCTCTCGACGGTTCCCGATCGCTCCATCCCGTTCACGGTCATTGTGACGCTTGGCATGGCGCCTCCTGGGGGGTGTCATGGACGTTTGGGCTCGTCCCGGGCGCGCCTCGCACTGGGTCCGAGAGCTTCCGGAACCGGAGGGACAGAATGGGGAGCGGCGGACGGGGACGCAAGCAATCCGCTGCGATTCGCGTCCTGGAGTCGTGACCACCTGGATCAGGGTTCAGGGACACCTTTAGGCCGTCACGGCGGAAACTCCCGGACCGGGCGCGGCGGGGCAGGCCCCATGTCAAGATGCGCGTGCCAGTAGGCCCATGAGCGCGCGTCGAAGATCCCGGGCAGCGCGTTTCGCAATGCCCCGCGAAAGTCATCGTCGTCGTATCGTTGCCGGGCCACCATGAGATCCTCGACAGTGCCGTATGTCATGAGGTAGTTGAGGAAGAACACGTCGTCAGCGAGCGTCACCGCCGGTGGCTTGAACCACACCACGCGCCTGGCGACCGCCAGCAGTTCTGGAGGGTAGGGTGGCGGTTTGCCGGTCGCGGGAGTCATGTCGGACGAGGTCATTGGCGATGGCAACGAGGCAAGAGAGCCAGACGCGGAATCATGTCGCTTCCCGGGTGGGCTCTGGAGGTGCCCCGATAATCTATCGCGCGAGCCTTGTCCGCGCGCGGACGCGTCAATTCCGCCTGAGACCCACGAATGCCCAACTTGGTCAGTGACCAAGCTGTTGCGGCCGTCAGGTTACTTGGTCACTGTTCAAGCTGCGGACGAACTGCGGCAGACGGAGCCGAGCACATGAATCGCGAGCAGGACGTGGACCGGACGGAGTGGCCCGAGGGGCCGGATGCCGAGTGCGGGGATGAGCACCTTCCCGGGGACTCGGCCGCGGACCCATTCGAGCGCGGGATCCTGGAGGAGCTGGAGGCGCCACGGTTCTTCGATCCGGCGTCGGTGCGCTGGTACCGGTCGGTCTTTTCCGACCGCAACCCCGGCACGGAGCGGGACTTGGGCGACGTTGAGTTCCTGCACGAGAGGGGATTGGTGGTGGAGTGCGGCGACCGGCTGGCCCCCACGAGGGCAGCCGTTCTCGTCTTTGGCAAGCCCCGCTACGTCCTGCAGGTTCTGCCCCGTCCGGTGATCGACTGCCAGTTCATCGGCGCCGCCTACGATGAATGGTCGCCCGACCTCCGGTGGACCGACCGCATCGTCGTCGAGGAGAACCTGCTTCAGGCGTGGCTGACTCTTGTCGAGCGCTACTTCCGGCACGCCGAGACCCCGTTCCGCCTCGACATGCGGACCATGCGCCGCGACGACCGTCCCCCCGGGTACGTGTCCTTCCGGGAGGCGGTCATCAACCAGCTGATCCACCAGGACTACGGCGACCATGGGCGCACGCCCTTCACACGCTTCTATCGCGACCGGACGGTGTTCTGGAACCCGGGACACGCCGACGCCCACGCCGGCGACCTGCTGGACCGGACGGCGAAGGAGGTCCGCAACCCGCTGATCGCGGCCGCGTTCCGCGGCATCGGCCTGGCCGAGCAAGCGGGCACGGGGATCCGGGCGATCTTCAGGAACTGGCAGAGCCTCGGCCACGCCCCTCCCGTCATTCGCAGCGACGCGGCCCGAAACGCGTTCGAGTTCTCGCTGTTGACGGAGAAGGGGACCGGGGACAGGGTGGGGTCGCCGCGTGAAGACATGGACAGTGACCATGCTGACCATGTGAGCGGCGACATGGACGGTGACCAGGTTGCAGTGCAGCTCACAGCCCGCCAGCGCGCCATCGTGGAGGCGTGCGAGGTTCCGCGAAGCCTGGCCGAGCTGATGGAGCGGGCGGGCGTGTCGCATCGCTCCCACTTCCGCCGGAAGCACCTGAAGCCGCTGCTGGAGGCGGGGATCGTCCGCATGACGAACCCCGGCAATCCGCGAGCACCGAACCAGAAGTACGTGCTGACCGGTGCGGGGGCGAAGACCTATTGATTCGGTCGGCTCCGCTTGCCGCCCCCGCGCACCGCGTCCACGTTCGTGCCCATGCGAAAGTTCAACACCGCCGGTCCGATTCGGCCCGCGCTCCACTACCACGTCCCGCCGCTTGAACGCCTCGACTTGGCGGAAGTGCTCGACCTCGTCCGGGATGAGCACTACTTCGCGCTGTGCGCGCCCCGCCAGACGGGAAAGACGACGGCCCTGCTGGCCCTGCGCGACCTGCTGAACAGTGGAGAGGTCGGCGAGTACCGCTGCGCGTACATCAACGTGGAGCCAGCGCAGACCGCTCGAGAGGATGTCGGACAGGCGATGGGCGCAGACCCGGGGGCAGCCGTGGCTGGTCAACGCGCTTGCGCTGGAGATGTGCTTCTCGTCGGGAGCGGTCCGCGAGCGGGACGGGTCCATCGCGGTGCGCGACGTCTTCCACGCGCGCGAAGCGCTCATCCTGCGTCGCGAGACCCACTTGGATGCGCTCGCCGACAAGCTTCGCGAGCCCCGGGTGCGGCGGGTGATCGAGCCGCTGTTGGCGGGCGCTGACGCGGAGTACAGCCAGCGCGACTTCGAGTACGCGCGCGATCTGGGCCTTGTGGCGCCGGGCCGCACGCTGCAGGTGGCCAATGCCATCTACGGCGAGGTGCTGCCGCGAGAGCTGACGTGGGTCCTTCAGCACGAGATCGCGCCGCAGGAGACGTCCTGGTACGTCCGCCCCGACGGCGCCCTGGACATGGAAGGCCTTCTCGCTGCCTTCCAGGACTTCTTCCAACAGAACTCCGAGCACTGGATCCGGCGGGCGCAGTACACCGAGGCCGGTCCTCAGCTGGTGCTGCAGGCGTTCCTGCACCGGGTGGTGAACGCCAGGGGCCGGATCGAGCGGGAGTACGCGCTGGGCAGCCGCCGGGTGGACCTGCTGGTTGTCTGGCCGCGCGAGGAGGGGCGGGAAGACCGGATCGTGGTCGAGTGCAAGCTGGTAAGGGAGGGCGCTCGATGTCGCGCACGGTCCAGGAGGGACTGGAGCAGACCCGGTGCTACATGGACATCAGCGGCACGGACGCAGGGCATCTCGTCGTCTTCGACATGCGTCCGGGCAAAAGCTGGGCGGAGAGGGTCCATCGTGAGGAACGGGACGAGCAGGGGGCGCGGGTCACGGTCTGGGGGCTTGACGGAAGCGGTCCGGATCTGTGCCCGCTTGCGCACAGCGAGGGGTTACTTGGTCGGTGATCAAGCTTTTGCGGCCCATCGTCTACTTGGTCACTGTCAATTGGCCCGCGAGGTGTTCCTCGGGTCGCGCACACAAAATGGACTGACACCAACGCAGCCTGTGAGATGAATCGCGACGAGGCTGCGGACGGGAGGGAGTGGTCCGAGCGACCGGGCGCCGAGTTCAACGAATCCGCGGCCCTCGGGACCCGTGCGATAAACGACACGCGGACCCGTTCGAGCGCCGGGTCCTGGAGGAGTTGGAGGTACACCGATTCTTCCATCCCGTGTCGGTGCGCTAGCCCGCTGGATCAGCGTGGTCTTTCCGATCCGCCGAGGTGATCATCAGCCGTTCATGGGCTGGGGTCGGCTCAGCCCGCCGCCCAGATCACCAGCCTGAGCTCGCTTTCGTCGATCATCTCGTATTCCGGGAGTCGACCGGACAGTGCACGGCTGCGCTCCCGCACGACCGGGACGCCGTCGCCGCGACGGTCCATGATGTGCGTGCGACCGAGACCTTTGCCGGTCGGCATCGGGCAGCGGGCCAGTAACGAGACGATCAGCTCGTTCCGGCTGTATTGCCTCAGGTGCATGCTGTCCGTCGTGAGCGTGTTGGCCAGGGAGCCCGGGACGTAAAGCTCGAGCCGGTCTGCGAACATGTGAAGCCTGATGCGCGCGCCGCCCATCGAGTAGTCGCGGTGGGCCACGGCGTTGGCGACGGCTTCGAACACGGCGCGTTCGCTGAACTGTGGTCGATCCACCCGGCCGGTCCTCTTGGTGGCCCTCACCAGCATGTTCCGGCGCACAAACCGCAGCGCGGAGAAGATCTGTCCGTCCAGGGGGCCGCCGAAGTCACGGGCGTCGACCTGATAGTTGACATCCTGCCGTTCGGCCGCGTAGCTCACGGCTTGAATGAACGCGTGGGCGAGCCATGTACCGGGATTGTTGGTGCACAGGAGGGCTCCGGCAACCGTTACCCGGGCGACCCCATCATCGTCGTTGGCGACGACTCCGAGCTTTCGCAGGGCGCCGGGTGTGACATCCGCGTCCTCCCGGAGGAAACGGCGGGCGAGGTCCGGGTCGATGTCGTCGGGCGATGACCCGGGCACGGGAGTCTCGTCAAAGCGGATCACCCGTGACTGGCTTCTCTCCTGAAAAAGACGCGCCAGGAGCTCCGGGGACAGCTTCCGCTTCGAGCTTCCGATGCGGCCGAAGTAGCCTCCGGGACTCTCATGCACGAACAGGCTTCGCGGCACGACCACCTTGATGACCGGCAGCAGCCTGCCCTCGCGGTCGGGCAGCTCAATCTTGTTGATGTCGGCATCTAGGGGGGGCTTGATCGAATCGTTGCATATCTCACGCGCCCAACCCTCGACGACATCGAGCCGCTCCAGGGGGATGCCCAGAACTTCTCGAGTCCTGTCGTCCACGCCGAGCACCAGCGTTCCTCCTTTTCTGTTGGCCATGCCGGCCAACTCGTCGGCGACATCGTTGCGGGCGGGATTCTTCACCCTGCCGCCCGCGAGAAGCACACGCTTGAGCTCGAGTGACGAGTCCTCGCCAAGCCGGACTCTCCGCGCCAGCTCCTCGCGCTCCATTACGCGCCCCGTCCCTGACCGGGCATGATGCGCCGGTAGCGTCTCGCGAAGGCTTCGCTTCCGCCCTCCATGATCTCACATATCTCGTCTCGCACCTTTTCCTGTTGGAGGCCGCCCTCGCACGCTATCCGGGTCTGGCCGCCGGCGGCTTCGAGCGAGAGAACCAACTCCGCGTCGCCGTGCACCACGATGTTGGGATTGTGAGTCACGACGATCACTTGGCGGCGAAGCTTGGTTTCCTTCAACTGGCTCACGAGGAGGTCGTAGACGAGCGTGTTGTCGAGATCGTCCTCCGGTTGATCGAGAACGATCGGTTCGGAACCGACGCCGAGAACGAAAGCCAGCAGGGCTGCGGTCTGCTGTCCCGGCGAGCCGTGCGTCAGCGGCCGCCACCGCCCGTCGCGACTCTTGAAGTGCACATTCACGCTGTCGTCCGGAGCGTAAAGAGCGAGGCGATCGGTTCTCTCCGGCGGCACCCTCTTCAGCGCCGCGCGAAACCGGCGGTCCTCCGTCGGCCAGGACTCGACCGCACCCGCCTGGAAGCTCTCCAGCTGCGCTACCAGCGCGTCCAGACCATCCCAGCTCCATTCACCGGAGGACGGCCGAATTCTTCGGGCCAAGGCCTTGCGGTCGGCCTCGAAGCGCTCGGTGCCCAGGATGTCGATCATAGTACGCGAAAGGCCGCTGGTGTTCGATAGTGGGCTTACCGCCACACGAATGGTCCCACTCGACGCGTCTTCCGCGAAGGCGCCTCTGGCCTTCGACAGCGCATGCCTTCGTTCGCGGTAGCCCTCAAGGGTGTCGGCAGCCTCGCGAGCAAACCCCGTCGCGCGTTCCCGCTCCTCCTCAAGCGAGTCGATCTCCCTGCGGAGACGCGCGGCCTCCGCGAGCAGGTTCGAGTATTCCCCGGGATCGCGAATGCCCCGCTCCGTAAGCTCAGCGGTCGCTTCACGAAAAGCGCTCTCGCTGGCCGCCAGCGCCTGACGCCACGCCGCGATTTCCCGGCCAGCCAGCGTTCTCTCCATCGCGCCCTGGGCAAGTTCAACGCTCCGCAGCACTTCCGTCCTTAGGCCCCCGACCGCTCGGCCGAGCGCTTCATGCGCTTCCGAGAGATTCGCTCCGATCGAATCGTCTTCGGACGACACGCGGTCGCCGTTCAGATCCGCGATCTCCAATTCCTCCGCGCTCCGGGTGACGTCCCGGACTCCGTCCCAGGCAGCCGCGACGACCGCGTTCCAGGTGTCGTCCAGCTGACGTCTGTAACGATACTCGCTCAGGCGGTCGGCCTGCCCGCCCTCCTGCAGGAAGTCGAGCTTGCGCCGGACATCGGCCAGCTCCGCCCGGCGATCGCTCAAACCACTCGCTTTTGCATGGGACTCACGGGCCCTTGCGCACAGAGACAGGTACCTGGTCTTCAGCTGCTCGATTTCCCGCTTCCTCTCGGCAGCCTGGACCTCGGGTCCGCCATCGATGATGGCAAGCAGCGCGTCCGGATCGCGGGCAAGCGCAAAGAGTTGCTTCTGGCTGTAGATGCGCGCGGGAAAACGCTCCGACACGCTGCCTTCTTCGGGCGTGCGCACGTTTCCGTCCAGGCGACATATCGCCTGGCCCGATCCGTCGCGGTTCCAGGACAACGCAAAGCGGTCGCCGTGTTTGCGATAGACGACCTCGATCCGCGTGTGCCCGGTAAGGAGCCCCTCTCCGCCCGGTGGCGGGACCCTGACACGGCGATCGAACAGCTGCCGCAGCGAACCCTCCTCACCGTGCTCGCCGCTGGCATCAAGATCGGCGTCTCTACGGAGTGTCTTGCGGCAGAAATCGACCAGCGTGGACTTGCCCGTGCCCCGGCCGCCGATGATAGCGTTGAGCCAGGGGTTGAAGTGAACCGTGACTGGCTCCGGTCGTCCAATGTACCGTGCCCCGGCCACCGTGATGCTCTCGATTAGGAGCTCCGCGCACTCGGCGTTGGGATTGCCCGGATCCTCCCGAGTCGCGCACTTCAGCGATCCAGGTCCGTCGAGTAGCGCAAGGCGCAACCCCTCGATGTCGGGTCGCGTCATCTTCACCCATGTAAACCGTCGACCCAGCTCCTCCGGGCGGTGCCCGTCGGACGCCCATACCCGGGAAATGCGGCGCCCGACTTCGCCTTTGCTTCCGTCGAGCCAGCTCTCGTCAAGATCCAACTCGGGATCCACCTCGACGCCCGCGAGACCGGGATTCGACAGCGCACCTAGCCGCTCTCGGCCTTGGAGTTGTCGAATGATCCCCTTGGGACCGTTGACGTGCGGGCCCAGAATCACGACATCCTTTCCGAATTCGTCCAGAATCCGCTCGACGGTGAGCCGGGATCGGGCGGCATCGGACCCCCGGTCCGCCACCGGCACTCCCACCCGCGAGAGCAGATCGTCGATGTGCTCCTGCCCGCACTCCGGATCCATCAGGGCAAGAAGATGCGCGCCGCCGCCCGCCGTGATCTCGACGCCAGGGAACAGAACCGGAGCGTTCGCAACCGACGTTGCCGCGTCCCGAATCTCGGCAACGCCCGCAGCCGTGTTGTGGTCCGTGATCGCGATTGCGTCGAGGTCGGCGCGAGCGGCCGCTTCAACCCAGCGCAACCACTCCCGCTCTCCGGCCGGTCGTTGGCCGTAGTCACCCGAGGCCGGCGAGTGGGCGTGCAAGTCCACGCGCCACCACCGCGATCCGGGCCACGACCATTCCTGCTTCATGCGATCCAGCGCGATCTCCTTTCATCATCGGGGCGGCACAGGGATTCCCGGTCACCCAGGAAACGGAAAGGTCGCTCAGAAAGACAATATAGGACTCGCAGCACCAAGTCGCAGGAGTGAGCGCGTGGGCGAGCGGCACCACCGTCCTATTCGTCGCCCGCGTCCAGATAGCGCAGCCGCAGACCCTCGAAGCAGCGAAGTCGCGGTCGTTCGTAAGCCGAACGGAAACGCGGTGTTCGCTGCAGAGCGTGGCGATCTGCGCGTCGAACGCCAGGTTGCCGCGTGCGTCGCAGCCTGGTGCAGCGGGGTCTCGGCCCGGTGGGCGTAGACCGGCACGGTCATCCCGTCAATGCGTTCCGTCCGCGGTCGGAGCCAAGCAGCGAGCGGCGCAGATCGTCGAGATCCCTGCACATCCAACCGTCCTCCGCGAAACGGATCCGTTGCTGCCGCGTGAAGCGGGGCGAGAAGAGCACATGCTCCCGCCTCCAGCCGGCGAAACGACGGCCGGTGGAGGACACGAACCGATCCACGTGTGCGCGGAACCGGTCCATTGACCGCGCGTCGTGCTTTCGCGCGCGGCGTTTGCACGATCCGAAACGCACGACCCTGTCATCGTCGTTCCACGCGACCAGATCGATCTCGACCGAGGCGTCGGCACCGCGCGGCCGATTCCAGTATCCCCTTACGCGGTCGGTGACCGCGAATCCGCGACCCGTCCTGGACAGCTCTTCCGTGGCTTCCGTGACGAACCGCTCGAACGCATGTCCTTCGAGGGTCTCCAGCCGCGTCAGGAGATACTCGGACACCCGTGGCGGAGGCAGGATGCGCGCCGCCTGCCGGGTCGGCCGGATGACGCGGAGCCAGGCCAGGAGGAAGGGATCGGCGATGACGTAGCGGGCGCGACGCTGCCGTTTGGTCGCGAACACGGGCTGCAGCCTGTCGACGAGGCGAAGGTCCTGCACCAGCGTGGTCAAGTAGGGTCCGAGAGACAGTCGTGGAAACTCTGCCTGAATGTCCGCGTGAGTGCAGGGAGCCAGCCGCGCCACGGCGTGCAGAACGGCGAGGTTGTTGCGGCGGAGCTCACGCCCCACGAGGCTCTCGCCCTCCTCGCGCAACGGAGCGTCCACTCGAAGGAACAGTCTTCGGCTCACGTCCAGCGCCCATTCGCGCCACGAGTGAATCCCGTCGAGCGCACCGGCGTTGGCGAAGTCGCGCCAGTACTTCGGCACGCCTCCGAAGAGCGTCCGGAGCGTCAACGTTCGTGCCGGCTCGCCCGCGCCGTGCCTCGCCGCCACGTCGACCACGGCGGAGGGGGCCCAGGGGCCCAGCAACATTTCGAAGGTTGCGCGCCCGAAGAGCGGGGCCTGCCCATCGTCCAGCAGCGCCTCCATCTCCGATTGGACCGATCCCAGCAGGATCAGTCCCCCGACCGGGTTCCGGTCCTGGAGACGGTCGACCCGGGTCTTCAGGAGCGAGGGGAAGCCCGCCAGGGGACCGCGGCGGCAGACCTGGAACTCGTCGAGCACCACGGTGACGCCGGCTTCGCACAACGCACCGATCCAGGCGGCCACTCCCGGGAGCCCCGAAGTCCCTCCTGCCACCTCCACGAATCTCTGCAACCCCGCCATGCGGACAGCGTCGCGAAACACGGTCGCGAAGTCGTGCGGGTTGCTGTCGGGCACCTCCACCAGCAGGCAAGGGCCGCGGCCCGACGTGTCGGCGCTCATGGTTTCCAGCGCCCGCTGGATCAGCGCGGTCTTTCCTATGCGCCGCCGGCCGCGAAGCGTACCGAAAAACCACCGCGGTCTCCGCATGTGCTCGAGAAGTGCGCCCAGCTCCTCGCCGCGCCCGTAGAAACCCCACTGCGTATCCATAACGCAAACTAATAAATTTTCCAAAGTCTATCAAGGACCGGCGGCTTGGGAGGATTCTCCCCTCACAGATTCAGGGTTTTCCCTCCTTTTTTGGGCTGACACGCGTCGCCAGCTTTTGAGCATCCGTCTGGACCATTGAGGCGCCCGGACGGGTGCGACACTCACAAAGCGACCTGAAATGGAGCGAGGAGGCCGCCATGTTTGATTTTGCCAGAGCCTGGCTGCCGTTGGCCTGCCTGGCCGTGCCGCCTTGGCAGGTTCAGGCGCAGGAGGCACCGGACCGTCAGGAGGCACCGGACCGTTTCGTGCTCGAAGCCGGATTTGCGGGGGACCGCAGAGCGTGTCGCGGACACTATGTAGGCATCAACGCGCGGGTCGCGGGGCCGGTGTCGCTGTACGGGATGGTGGAGAACCACCGGTGCGGCGAGCGGACCTACGTCATCGACATGGGCGGCGGCATCACCGGGACCGTCTTCCACCCTCGTCGGGTCGGGTCGGACTACCGGATTGGTGCCTCGGTCCTGGTCGGACGCTCCAGTTGGCTCGTCCGCCCGGCGTTGCGTGCGGGGATCGAGTTTCAAACCAACTACGTCGGCGTGTCCGGCGGTGCGAGCCTGACGTTCGGACGGCGCTACGGGGCACGCGCCATCCTCGATTTCGAGGAGTGCGGCAGCTCAGCCTGTGAGCGCTTCCAGATGGGCGGATACATGTCGTTCTAGGCCCCAGGACGGGGTGACGGGAGCCACGGCGACCGGTCGTCCATGTCCGCCGTGCGGGCCATGGCCCTCCGGTAGCGCCCTTGCGCCCCCGGTTGCGGATACGAGCTTCCAGTGATCGTCCGAACGTCACATTCCCCAGTCGCCCGGAGTCACCCCCGATGCGCACCAGCCCGGCCTCCACGACCACCAGCCCGCAGCGCCCACTCGCCATCGCGCTCGCGGCCCTCGCCGTCGTCTTCACCGCACTCGCCCCCGCCCCCACCCATGCCCAGGGCACGCGTTTCCTGCGCCAGCCCGACGTCGGCGCCACGCACATCGTCTTCACCCACGCCAACGACCTGTGGAAGGTCGCGCGCGACGGAGGCAACGCGATCCGCCTGACCAGCTCCGAGGGCGCCGAAACCGATGCCGCCTTCAGCCCGGACGGGCGCTGGATCGCCTTCTCCGGCCAGTACGGGGGCAACACCGACGTCTACCTGATGCCGGTCGACGGCGGACAGCCCGAGCGGCTCACCTGGCACCCCGCCCAGGATGTCGTGCAGGGGTGGACGCCCGACGGCGACATCCTCTTCCAGTCCGGGCGAGACGGAGTCCCCACCCGGCTGTGGAAGTTCTACACGGTGGGGCCGGAAGGCGGACTGCCCACGCCGCTCGCGCTGCCCCAGGCGTACCTTGGCGGAATGTCCGCCGACGGCGCATACCTGGCCTACCAGGAGATCGGCTACTGGGACCCGGAGTGGCGCAACTACCGCGGCGGCCAGGCGCAGCCGGTGGCGGTCGTCTCCACGTCCACCTGGGAACGGGTCACGCCTCCGTGGGAGGGCGAGCGGCAGATGGATCCGGTGTGGATGGACGGCGTGGTCTACTACATGTCCGAGCGGGACTGGGCCAGCAACGTCTGGTCGTTCGACCCGGCCACGGGCGCGGAGCGCCAGCTCACCCATCACGCCGACTTCGACGTCAAGTCCGTGGGCGCGGGCGACGGGGTAGTGGTCTACGAGCAGGCCGGCTACCTGCACGAAATCGATCCGGCCACCGGGGCCACGCGCCAATTGGTCATCAACGTGACCGGCGACATGAACTGGTCGCGCCCTCGCTGGCAGGCCGTCCCGGCCGCACAGCTGCGCGACGCACGCCTGTCTCCCACGGGCAAGCGCGCGCTCTTCGAGTGGCGGGGCGAGGTCTTCAGCGTGCCTGCCGACGAGGGCTCCTGGCGCAACCTGACCCGCAGTCCCGGCGTCGCCGACCGGCACCCCGTGTGGTCGCCGGACGGGTCGCGCATCGCCTGGTTCAACGACGACGGCGACGAGTACGCGCTGGTGATCGCCGAGCAGGACGGTGCCAACGCACGCCGGAGCGAGATCGACGAGCCGTCCTTCTACTTCCGCCCCGAGTGGTCGCCCGACGGGGCCCGGCTCGCCTTCACCGACACCCACTACCGCGTGCTGGTACTGGACGTGGAGTCGGGTGACGTGGACCACGTCGACACCGACCGCTTTGCGCATCCTCAGCGCACGATGAACCCCGTCTGGTCGCCCGACTCGCGCTGGCTGGCGTACGCGCGCCGTCTGGACAACCAGCTGCGCGCGATCTTCGTGCACGACACCGAGTCGGGGGAGACACGCCAGCTTACCGACGGCATGTCCGACGCAATCACGCCGGTGTGGGACGAGTCAGGCAAGTACCTCTACTTCCTGGCCTCCACCGACTACGCGCTCAACACCGGCTGGCTGGACATGACCTCCTACGACAGGCCGGTGACGCGCGCCCTGTACCTCGCGCTGCTCAGCGCCGACGAGCCCTCGCCCTTCCTGCCGCGGAGCGACGAGGAGGAGAGTGGTGACGCGGAGAGCGACGAGGGAAGCGACGACCCGCCCGCGGTGACCATCGACTTCGAGGACATCGCCGCGCGCATCGTGGACGCGCCGGGGCTCGACACGGACGACTACGCCGGGCTCGTGCCGGGGCCGTCCGGGACGGTTTTCGTCCTGCAGGGCGGCGGATTCGGCGGGGGCGCCGTGCTCAAGTACTCGATCGAGGAGCGCGAGGCGGAGGACTTCCTGGAGCGGGGTGGGCGCCTTGCAGTGTCCCACGACCGCGAGAGCCTGCTCTACTACAGCGGCGGCTGGAACATCGTCAGCACGGCCCGTCCGCCGTCCGGCCGCGACGGCGCGCTCGATCTGGTCGGCATGCGCGTGCTGGTGGAGCCGACGGCCGAGTACGCGCAGATGCTCCGCGACGGTTGGCGTTTCATGCGCGACTTCCTGTACGTCGACAACCAGCACGGGGCACCGTGGGACGACGTCTGGGACTGGTATTCCGCGTGGCTCCCCGACGTGCGCCACCGCTCCGACTTCAACCACCTGCTGGACATGCTCTCCGGCGAGATCGCGGTCGGGCACTCGTACGTGCGCGGCGGCGACTACCCGGACCTCGAAAACCCGCGCACCGGCCTTCTAGGCGCCGATCTTGAAGAGGCGAACGGGTTCTACCGGATCGGGCGCATCTACAACGGCGGCGACTGGACGCCGGGCCTGGCCGGTCCGCTCTCGCACCCCGGAATGGACGTGCAGGAGGGCGACTACCTGCTGGCGATCGACGGAGCCGACGTGCGCGCGCCCGCCAACCCGTACCGCCTGCTCGAAGGGACCGCCGGGCGGGTCATCACCCTGACGGTGGCGTCCTCACCTTCGGGCGAAGACGCCCGCGACATCATGGTCGAGCCCACCGGCAACGAGGGCGCGCTCCGGCGCTGGGCCTGGGTCGAAGCCAACCAGGCACGTGTCGACGAGATGAGCGGCGGGCGGCTCGCCTACGTCTGGCTGCCCAACACCGGTCAGGGCGGCTACACGTACTTCAACCGCATGTACTACGCGCAGCAGGACCGCGAGGGCGCGGTCATCGACGAGCGCAACAACGGCGGCGGTTCGGCGGCCGACTACATCGTGGACATGCTCGACCGCGAACTCACCGGCTACTTCAACTCCCGGGCCGGCGACCGGAAACCCTGGACCCAGCCGATGGCCGGTCTCTTCGGACCCAAGGTCATGGTGATCAACGAGCGTGCGGGCTCGGGCGGCGACCTCCTCCCCTACCTGTTCCGCTTCCATGAAGTCGGCCCGCTGGTGGGCACAAAGACGTGGGGCGGGCTCGTGGGTACGTGGGACACCCCGCCCCTCATCGACGGCGGCGGGTTCGTGGCCCCGCGGGGCGGCTTCTTCGACGTAAACGGTGAATGGGCCGTGGAGGCCGAAGGGGTGGCCCCCGACATCGAGGTGCGCAACGATCCCGCCCCGGTGATCGCGGGTGGCGACCCGCAGCTCGAGGCCGCCGTTCACGAGGCGCTTCGCCTGCTGGAGGCCGGCGGGAGGGTCACGTTCGAAGACGAGCCGCCGCCGCCGGTGCGCTGGCGCCGGCCGGGAGGGGGTCGCTGAGCGCCGGGGAGAGCTGCGCGACATGGGACCGCTGGACGCCGTGGTCGGCAAACCGTAAGTCCAGAGTGTAAACGGACGACGCCAACGCACAACGAAAGGCCGAATCATGAAACGCTGGGGACTGCTCCTTCTGCGGGTGACCACGGGCTGGCTGCTGGTCATGTGGGGACTCGACAAACTCTTCAACGTCGAACACGGGCAGGCGGTCGCGGAGGCCTTCTACCTCGGCATCGGGTCGCAGGCGGCTGTCCTCAACATTCTCGGCGTCCTCCAGATCGTCCTTGGCGCGCTGGTCGTCCTCGGCCTCTGGCGCCGGCGTGCCTACCCGGTCGCGTTCGTGGTCCTGCTGATCACCGCGCTGGGGGTCTGGAAGTCGATCATCGACCCGTGGGGCTGGTTCCTTGAGGGCAGCCAGGTGCTCTTCTACCCGTCCGCGATCATCGCGGCGGGCGCGCTGCTCCTCTGGGGCACGATCGACGAAGACGAGATGACGCTGGACGCGAAGATGGGCGGGAATGGCTAAGTACGTGGACGTCATCACGCGGGTGCTGTCCGCGTTGGATCGTCGAGCCCTCCGATCTCGGAAGCTTGCCGTGCGCGCAGACGGGTTCCCGGTCTTCAAAGTGAGCCCTGAAGCGAAGCCGCTCACCGCCGAGATGGTCCGCGACGCTCTTGAGGGCAGTTGACGAAACGTCTCTCGGCGACTGAAGCCCTGCCTGGTTGGCCGGACCGCCCGCGCCACCCTATAATGTCGGATAGATTGCCGGCCCCGCCCTTCATCCGTGAGTGAGGTGCAGATCGATGCTGGATGCCCAGGTCATTCAATCCAGGAGAGGCGGTTTCACCCGCCGCAAGTTCATCAAGGGGGTGATCGCCGCGGGCGCCACCGCGTCCGCCGCCGGATACCTCTTCCGCGGGAGCGGCGTACTCGCGCCGGCGCTTTCCGCCCAGGGTGCCGTGGAGCGGCTCGTCACACTCAACGTCAACGGGCAGCAGCGCCGCGTCGACGTTCCGAAGCACGAGACGCTCGCCATGACGCTTCGCTACCAGCTCGGCCTCACCGGGACCAAGCTGGGGTGCGACCGGGCCGAATGCGGCGCCTGCACGGTGCTGCTCGACGGCGTCACGCACTACGGCTGCTCGATCCTGACGCATTCCGTGCGCGGCCGCGAGATCGAGACGATCGAGGGGCTGGAGCAGGACGGCGAGCTGCATCCCGTGCAGCAGGCGGTCATCGACGAGGGCGGCTTCCAGTGCGCCTTCTGCGCGCCGGGCTTCACGATGAGCATGGTCGGCATGCTGTCCAAGAACCCGAATCCGACGCGCGAAGAGGCGGCGGAGCTGCTTGCGGGCAACCTCTGCCGCTGCGGCGACTACGACAAGATCCTGAACACGGCGATGCGGGCGGCCGAGCTGTCCCGTTCGCGGGCATGAGAGGAGAACCGAGATGGCTGAGAACGTAATCGGCACCGACATCTCCCCGCCGGATCTTCGCGCGAAGATCACGGGAAGGGCCCGCTACGCCGAGGACTTTCGCGCCGAAGGCATGGTCTTCGCGAAGCTCCTGCTGAGCCCGATGCCGCACGCACGGGTCCGCAGCGTGGACACCAGCAGGGCCGAGGCGATGGAGGGGGTTCTTGGGATTTTGAGGGCGTCGGAGCTGCCGCTGCAGGCACAGGGCACCGGGGAAGCCGCGTTGACCGACGAGCCCAAGTACGAGGGTGAGCCCATCCTCGCGGTGGCGGCCGTGGACGAAACCACCGCGGCAGCCGCGGTGGAGGCGATCCGGGTCGACTTCGAGCAACTCCCCTTCGTGCTGGACCCGCTCGAGAGCCTTCGCGAGGGCGGCCCTGAAGCGCGACTGGACGGCAACGTCGGCGGCCGCGGCGAGGCGCTGACCCTGAAATGGCCGGACTCGGTCTTCGACGAGGCGGGTCCGGACAGGCTGCCGATGGGCGAGCCGGCGGCCGAGTGGGTGATCGGCGACGTGGACGCGGCCTTCGCCGACGCGGAGGTGATCGTCGAGGAGACGATCGTCCACCAGTCGGTCACGCATCACCCCATGGAGCCTCGCTCCTGCATGGCGTACTGGCAGAACGGGAAGCTCTTCCTGCACGGCTCGACGCAGTCGACCGAGCGTACGCGGGGTGGCGTGGCCGCCATGGCCGGGATCGACGTCGAGGACGTGGTGATGATCGGCGAGTACTGCGGCGGCGGCTTCGGCAGCAAGATCGCGGGCGTGCCGAGCATGGCGATTCCCGCGGCGATGTCGCGCAAGATCGGCCGCCCGGTCATGCTCCGGATCACGCGCTACGAGGAGAACTACATCGGCCGCGCCCGCGCCGGTTTCCAGGGCTGGGCGAAGATCGGCTTCCGCGCCGACGGGCGCATGACCGCGCTTGACCTCTACCTGGTGCAGGACGGCGGCCCGTACGGACGCGCGGGCGACTTCAACACGGCCGGCACGGTTGCCACGGCGATCTACCAGCCCGAGAACATGCGCTTCCGCGGAGTCCCGGTGTACACCAACACGCCGCCGCGTTCCGCGCAGCGGGCACCGGGCGGCGCGCAGATCGTCGCGATGCTCGAACCGCTGGTCGACAAGGCGGCGCGCGAACTCGGCGTCGACCGCCTGGAGATCCGCAAGACCAACGCGCCGGGCCACGACGGCTGGCTCGGGCCGAACCAGGGACCGTTCACCAGCGCGTACGTGCGCGAGGCGCTCGACCTGGGCGGCGAACTCTTCAACTGGGCAGAGAAGAGCCAGCTGTCCGGACAGCGCAACGGCACCAAGGTGACCGGCGTCGGCATGGGGCTCAGCCCGTTCACCGCGGGCAGCGCGGGCCGCGACGGCCTCCTGGTCATCCGCCCCGACGGCAAGCTCCACGTGCACCAGGGCATCGGGAACCTGGGCACCCACTCGATCTCCGACACGGCTCGCCCCGCGGCCGACGTGCTCGACCTTTCGTGGGACGACGTCGTCATCGTGTGGGGCGACACCAGCAAGCACCTGCCCTTCAGCACGGTGCAGGCGGGCAGCCAGACCACGCACGCCCACACCCGCGCCAACCACGCGGCGGCGACCGCCATGGTCGGCCTGCTGCAGGAGCTGGCGGCGGGCCAGCTGGGCGGATCACCCGGCGACTACCGCGTGTCCGACGGGCGGGTCTTCCGCGCCGGCAACCGCGCGGCGGGCCTCAGCTTCGCGCAGGCGGCGGAGCGCGCGATGGCGCTGGGCGGCAAGTTCAGCGGCGAGGTCGTGCCGGAAGACCTGAACGACGCCACCAAGGCGGCCGTGGCCGGCCTGGCGGGGCAGGGCCTCATCGCGGCGGCGCGGGACAACTACCCGCGCGAGGGCGCCGTCTTCACCTGGGTGGCCACGTTCGCGCAGGTCGAGCTCGACGTCGAGACCGGCGAAGTCGAGATCGTCGACCTGGCGTCCAGCACCGACTGCGGCACGGTCATGCACCCGCGCTCGCTAGCCGGGCAGACCAACGGCGGCGTCTTCCAGGGAATCGGGATGGCGAAGAGCCAGCGCTGGGTCTTCGACCCCAAGTGGGGCATCCCGTTCACGAAGCGCTTCTACACCGCGCGGCCCCCGGGCATCCTCGACGTGCCGCTGAGCCCCAGGTTCGCGGCGGTCAACGAGCCGGACCCGCACACGCCGGTCGGCGCCAAGGGCATCGGCGAGCCGCCGGTGGGCGCCGGCGAGGCGGCCTACGTCTGTGCGGTGGCTGACGCCATGGGCGGCATGTGCCTGTGCCGGACGCCGCTCACTTCCGACATGATCCTCGCGGAGCTGGAGGGCCGGCCCCGGCCCTACGGCCTGCTCGACACCCACGTCTGACCACGTCCGACCGACACCGACAAGGAGAACCAAAGTGGCTGTCATACGCGACATGATCGCACCGTTCGAACTCTTTCAGCCGGCGGGCGTCGACGACGCGGTGCGTCTGATGGACGAGTACGGCGACGAGGGCTGGGTGCTCGCCGGGGGACTGGACACCTTCGACTGGTTCAAGGACCGGATCAAGCGCCCCGCGGCGGTGATCGACCTCGCAGCGGTGGACGAGATCCGTGGCATTGCGGAAGGTACGGCCGGCGGGCTCGACATCGGAGCCATGACCAGCCTCACCGCGGTGGCCGAGCACGCCGGCGTGCAGAGCGGCTACCCGCTCCTCGCCGATGCCGCGGGGCTGGTGGCCACGCCACAGATCCGCAACCAGGGCACGCTCGGGGGGAACATCGTGCAGGATACCCGTTGCTGGTACTACCGGAGCGGGTGGCCATGCTACCGCGCGGGGGGCAACATCTGCTACGCCGCCACCCGGCGCTCCATGAACCGGGAACACTGCATTGTGGGCGCGGATCGCTGCGTCGCGGTCAACCCGTCCGACACCGCCCCGGCCCTCGTGGCGCTGGACGCCGAGATGGTGGTCGTGAGCACCTCGGGCGAGCGGACCTACCCGGCGGCCGACTTTTTCATCGGCCCGGACATCGACATCGAGCGGATGACGGTGCTGGAGCCCGGCGACCTGCTCACGCGCATCGTGCTGCCGGCCCCGTGGGAGGGCGCGCGGTGGTACTTCGAGAAGATCCGCGACCGCAAGTCCTGGGACTTCTCGCTGGTGAGCGTCGCGTCGAACCTGCAGGTGCAGGGCGGCGTGATCCAGGACGCGCGCATTGTCGTGAACAGCATCGCGCCGTACCCGGTGCGGATGGGCGCGGTCGAGGCTGCGATCCGCGGACGCGAGCCCAGCGACGAGACCGGACGGATGGCGGGTGAAATCGCGGTCGAGGGCGCGCGGGCGCTCCGGCACAACGACTACAAGATCGCGCTCACGCGCAACCTGGTGAGGCGGTCGATTCGGGACGCTGCCTGATACTAAACATATAGGTTTACTATCGGCCATCCAACGGAGGGACAAACCATGGAGTTTCTTCGGCGGGCGTTGAATCCCTGGGGCGAAGACGTCCCGATCGGTGTCTCGTGGGACCTGATCTGGGCGGCCGTGATCATCGGCGCGGTTTTCGTGGTGGTGCACTCGCTCATGGTCCCCAAGAAGGTCGGCACCGCCGAGATCGACGAGGACGAGGCGCGCGGCCTGCCCGACAAGCTCCAGCGGCATAAGCCCGGAGCCCGCGGATTCCACTGGTCGATGAGCGCGACCATGTTCGTGCTGCTGATCACGGCGTTCTTCCCGGTGATCGGGATCCAGTTCCCCTGGGTCACGATCCACTGGATCGCCGGGGTCCTGCTGATCCTGACGGTCATCTACCACATCTACCACGTCTTCGCCAAGCAGGATTTCTGGACGATGTGGATCGACCGCCGCGACATCGAGGAAGGCAAGCTCGGTCTCAAGGCGGCGCTGGGCCGGACCGACGAGGAGCGGCCGCGCGCGGGCAAATATCCGGTCGACCAGAAGATGTTCCACCACATCGCCATGGTCGTCACCCTCGGCGCGGTGGTGACCGGCGTGCTGATGATGTTCCGCATCGACAACTTCCTGTGGGCCGAGCGGACGTACATGTTCAGCGACGCGGCGTGGGGCTGGATCTACGTGATCCACGGCGTCTGCGGCATCGGCCTGATCCTCCTCGTGATCGCGCACGTCTACTTCGCGATCCGGCCCGAGAAGCGCTGGATGACCTGGTCGATGATCAACGGCTGGATCGACCGCGACCGCTACCTGGAGAACCACGACCCGGCGCGCTGGACGGTGGCCGAAGCAGGATCCGCCGCAGCCGAGGCGGAGGGCGATTAGGTAGTGGGGTTTCAGAGCGGCGGTCCGTGTCCGGCGGCCGAATCCTCGAGGGGCGGGGCGCGCCCATGAGCATCGACGAGTTGAAGCGCCGCATCGACGCGATCGAGGAGGGGTACGAATTCTTCCTCGCCTACGCGGCGCAGGGTCTGGCGGACGACGCGGCCAGCAAGGCCGGCGCGCAGGTCCGCGATCATCTGCGCGGCTTCGCCGACGCACTGGACGGCCTCGACGCGGCGTTTCGGGCGGGTCTCCCGGCGGGCGGCGCGGGAGCCGGCGCGGCTGAGGCCGCGCTTCAGGTTCTCCGGCGCGACGCCGAGGCTTCCCTGGCGCTGGTGCGGCTGGTGGCGGCGCAGGACGCGGTCTCTTCCCAGCTGATCGACAACCTCAACGCCTCGATCCACGTGCGCGCGCTGCTCACGGACGTCTTCGTGCTGGGAGAACTGGTCGGGGTTTGACGGCTGGCGAGTATGGCCATACTGTTTGGTATGGCCATAACGACCATCAAATCCACTTATTCTCTCGACCTGAACTCCGTTCGGACGCTGGAGGCGCTTGCCGAGCGCTGGGACGTGTCGAAATCGGAAGTCATCCGCCGCGCGCTTCGGATCGCGCTGGTGGCGGGTGACGACACGGACGGCTCTGTCGCCCTGGAAGCGCTGACCCGCCTGCAGGAGTCCGTGCGCGAGCGCGGCGTGGACCTCGGGCAGTGGGAGCGGGATCTCGCGGCCGAGCGTGCCGCAGCGGGACGGCGGCTTCGGTTCGACTCCGAATGATCCACCTCGACACGAGCTTCCTGATCCGGGCCCTGGTGCGTGGGACACCGGAGGACCGGGCACTGCGAAGGTGGATCGCCAACGGTGAGACGCTGGCGGTGTGCTCGGTGGCCTGGGCCGAGTTTCAGTGCGGGCCGCTGAGCCCGTCGGAACTTGCGGTGGCGGGCGCCATCATCGATCGGCACCGGGCATTCACCAAGGACGATGCGGAGGGCGCCGCGCGGCTGTTCAACGAGTCGGGGCGTCGGCGCGGGTCGCTCGTGGATTGCATGATCGCGGCTGCGGCGCAGGTAGATGGCGCTGCCGTCGCTACAGCAAACAGGGCCGACTTCCTTCGGTTCCGTGAACAGGGCGTGACAACAGCGGATTGAACCGCAAGATACCGCTGCGGACTGGAAGCGAAGCGCGCGCGCACCCCTCAGCCGATTGACTTGAGTTCGATCCGGAAGATCATGATGGCGTTGGGCGGCACGGGCCCGCTGCCCTGGTTTCCGTACCCGAGCTCGGGCGGGATGATGATCCGGCGAATCCCCCCGACCCGCATGCCGGTCACGCCCTCGTCGAAGCCGGGCACGACCTGGCCCGCGCCCAGAAGGAACGGGAACTCGCCGCTGTCGAACTGGGCGCCGTTCGTCAGCCAGCCGGTGTAGGCGACTCTCACGCTCTGGCCGGCGGCGGCGGGCTCGCCCGTGCCCATGGCGATGTCCTCGTAGTAGAGCCCCGATGCCGTGCGGGTGAAGTTGGCCAGGTCGATTCCGAGCGATGCGGCGAACTGCGTGTTCTCGATGGAATCGGGACCCGTCATGTCGTCGCCGCAGGCGGTGAAGGCGACCGCGACGGGCACCTGCACCGCGATTGCGAACGCTGAGGCGCGCAACGCGCTTCGCCGTGCCGAACGGCGGCGCCAATTGCGCAGGCGCGGCCGGATGGGGACCGGGCCGGGGCTCACGAGTGTCCTCCCGCGGTCCGCAAGCGCCGGTATTCTCCAAACGAGATCAGCTTTCGTCTGCCTTCGTCCCAAAGGGCCAGATGCAGCGTCTTGAGACCGTCCCACAGCGTCAGGGTGGGAGCCTTCCACAGCTCCGGGTTCTCGTCGTGGCACCGCTGCAGGCGGTAGTTGGGGATCCGGGCGCTCAGGTGATGAACATGGTGGAGTCCGATGTTCGCGGTGAACCACTGCAGCGTCTTGGGCAGGCGCAGGAAGGACGAGCCGTAGAGGCCTGCGTCGTAGTAGTTCCAGTCCTCGCGCCAGTGCCAGTAGGCGTCTTCGAACTGATGCTGCACGTAGAAGAGCCAGACGCCGATCGCGCACGAGAGCAGGGTGAGCGGAAGCTGAATCATGAGGAAGGTGCCGATTCCGATCGTGAGCCAGGCGCCGCCCAGGATGGCCACCAGGGCCACGTTCGTCCACCAGACCGACTGCCATTCACGCTTCCACGCCCGGGGCACGTCCCACGGGAAGCGGTGCTTGACCAGGAACTGGAACGCAGCGCCGGGGCCGAAGAGGACGATCGGGTTGCGGTAGAAGCGGTATCCGAGGCGTTGCAGGAAGGACATCGCCTCGTACTCCTTGACGGTAACCGTGACGATGTCGCCGAACGTGCGCACGTCCAGATCGCCCGAGTGGGCGTGATGGATCGCGTGCGTCTTGCGCCAGTAGTGGTACGGGGTGAGCGTGAGCACGCCGATCACCGATCCGGTAATGCAGGCCAGCCGGCGCGAATTGAAGTAGGACCCGTGGCCGCAGTCGTGCTGGAACATGAAGAGCCGCATCTGCAGGCCGGCGGTGGGAACGGCCAATAGCAGCGTGAGCCAGTAGCCGACCCCGAGGCTCCAGTACATGAGCGCCCAGGCGCCGGCGTAGAGGACGGCGGTGTACCCCATCTGCCAGGCGCTCCGGCGATCGTCGGGGCCGAAGTAGGGAGACAGGACCTTCTTCCAGTGTCGGACCTGCTCTCGGTCGATCTTCATTCGATTCGGGCTATCTCCTTGTTTCGGGCACCCCGTAGGGGTACAGTCCGCTCAGATCCACGTTTTCGTACGGCAGCGCGTCCAGAAAGGTAGTGCCTACGAAGGGCTCGGGTGCCTCGACGATGACGATCGTGCGGGCGTAGCCGGTCTCGTGGAAGCCGCGGCGGAAATGTACACGCGACTTCACGACGAAGACATCGTAGTCGGCGGGATCGATCGAGCCGAAGCGGAAGTTGTCCGGGTAGAGCACCTGCTCGTAGGCCGGGGTGAGGATGACGAGGTTGCCGTCGCCGAACGAGACCGCGGCGATGGCGTCGTAGCCGAGGCCCTCGCCGAAGTAATCGAGCGTGCCGGAAATGCGCCGGGATGAGCCGCCCGACGGCGTGAAACCGCCGATCTCCATGTCGAAGGGGTCGCCGGGCCGGGCGCCGGCCGCCGCGAGCGCCTCCAGGGTGGCGGGCGAGGTGATCGTGCCGTAGAGGACGTTGCCGATTCCGGCCGCCTCGAAGGCGTTGAGGATGTGCGTGGCGTCGCCGGGGCGGTCGCTGTGGTCGCCGACCGCGACGGGCGTCTCGCCGCGTGCGATGGCCTGCGTCACGATCCGCGCCGCCTCGTCGGGGCGGGGGTAGCCGCCGACCGCGAAGTCCTCGCGCACCCGCCACATGAAGTCGTCCATGTCGTCGGCGATCCGGTCCGCGAGCGCCTGGTCGTCGTTGGTCATGACCTGGACGGTCGCGCCCACGTCGGGTACGTCCGACCAGGGATAGCCGTAGAAGACGCTCACGTACGCGTCGGCTTCCCGCGCCTCCCACCGCCGCGCCCGCTCCATGATGTCCATCGAGGGGGACTGGCCGGTCCACTGCAGCACGGTCGCCGTGATGATCCCGGGCTTGCGGGTCGCGGTGGTGGACCTGTATTCGCCCAGCGCGGCGAGCCTGAGCGCCCGGGCGGCGCGTTCACCCTGGATGTAGGCGTCGTAGTGGGGATAGCGCTTGGTCACGAGGGAGAAGTCGGCGTGCTCCAGGAACTCGGCGTCCTCGTTGCCGTGCAGGTCGAAGGTCGCCGCAATGGGAACGCCGGCGCCGACCACCTCGCGAAACCGCCGCGCGATCTCGGCCTCTGGACGCGGGACGTCGCGCACGGCCATCGCACCGTGCAGGGACAGGTAGACCCCGTCGACGGGAAGCTGCTCCTCGAGCTCGGCGAGCATGATGTCGAGGAAGTGTTCGAAGGTCTCTTTCGTGTTCCAGCTCCTGGACGACCCGCCGTACACCCCGACAGGCGAGGTCAGCGGCACCAGTTCCACGTCGCCGAACTCGCGCGACCGCGTGGTGAATCCGCCCACGTATCCTCCGGACGTGAGCAGCGCCTCGCCGGAACGCGGCTCGCTGGCCCGCAGCCAGTCCTCGACCTCGGTGTCGCCCCCGGGGCAGAAGGTGCACGTCTCGTGCTGAAACCGGGCGACGGCGAAGCGCAGCTGGTCGGAAGGACCGGCGGAGCCCAGGCGAAGCGTGGTACCTTCCTCTCCGTCGCCCTCGTAGGCGACGGTGCACGCACCCAGCGTCCCGACCGCAGCGGCCAGGAACAGGGCGTTGCGGACGAGGGATTGATTGGATGTTGTGGTCGTTCGCATCATCGGATCGGCCTCGGGTCTGGTTCGCTGAATGGCTTGGCGCGACCGCGCTCCGGGAACGCTAACCCGGGACGCCCGGCAGTGCCACAAGCGGTTACGTTTCTGCGACCACCCCCTGCGCGCACCGGAGGAAACCTTTGAGCGTCCGACTCCGCGAGGAACTCGATTTCCTTCAGCCCTTCTTTCTGGGACCCTCCGGGGAGAACGACCGCTGGCTCGAAGATCTGATCGTCGAATTCGTCCGCGATCACGTCTTCTGGCGCCGCAACTTCCACCCCGAGGATGGGCACCGGATCACTGCCGAAGCCCCCTACCGGCCCGACTTTCTGGAGGCGAAGGCCCGCACCCGGGAGGCCCTGATCCGCCTGTCGACGGAGCTCAAGCGATCGGTCCCCATTTTTCACCCGCGCTACGTGGGGCACATGAGTTCGGATCTGCTGATTCCGGGATTGGTGGCGCGGATCCTCACCACACTCTACAACCCCAACAACGTGAGCGAAGAGGCGGCTCCGGTCACGCTCGCCCACGAGCTCGACACCGGGAGGGAACTGGCTGCCATGTTCGGGTTCAACGTCGATCCGACCGTCGAACCATGCGCGTGGGGTCACCTCACGTCGGGCGGCACGGTGGCGAACTACGAGGCGCTGTGGAACTTCCGCGCGGTGAAGTTCTACGGGGTGGCACTGCAGGAGGGAGCCAGACGGGCGGGAATCGCCACAGGGCCGGTCGGCCCGCTGGGCAGGGAGTTGCAGGAGTACGACAAGTGGGAACTCCTCAACATGAACATCGATGCGGTGATCGGCCTGCGGCGCGAAGTCGCCGAGGCGGCGCACGAACAGGATCCGAGTGCATTCCAGCGGTTGCGGGGAGCCGTGAGACGCGAGCGCATCGAGACGGCGGGCATGGTCGAGTTCTTCAGCAAGCACAGGGGCTTGCGGCCGCCCAGGGTGCTCGTCGCGTCCACCGCCCACTATTCCTGGGAGAAGGGCATGAAGGTGCTCGGCCTGGGGACGAGCCAGCTGGTCAAGGTTGCGGTGGACGGACACATGCGCCTGGATCCGGGCCACCTCGATGAGTGCCTTTCGGAGGCATTCGCAAAGCGCGCTCCGGTCCTCGGAGTGGTCGGGGTGCTGGGCACCACCGAGTTCGGTACGGTCGATCCGATCCATGAGATCATCGCGGCGCGACGGCGCTGGAACCGGCGCCGCGCCGATTTCTTCGTCCACGTGGATGCGGCCTGGGGCGGGTATCTGACCAGTGTTCTCAGGGAAGCCGACGGCAGCTTCCGGCCGCGCCGGCACATTCGGGAGGATTTCCAGCGGTTTCCCTCGCGTTTGGTGTACAGGGCATTTACGTCCGTGCGGGACGCCGACTCCGTGACGATCGATCCCCACAAGCTCGGGTTCCTGCCCTACGCGGCCGGGGCGTTCGTGGCGCGCAATCGCGAGGTGGTGGACTTCATCACCCAGGAAGCCGCATACGTCTTCGACCTGGGGGACGTGGAAGACGACCTTCCGCGCGAGAAAAAGCTGCGCAATCTCGGGCAGTACATTCTGGAGGGCTCCAAGCCGGGCGCGGCGGCGGCATCGGTGGCGGTGGCGCACGATGTCCTGCCGCTGCACCGGGATGGGTTGGGGCGCGTTCTGAGTCACACCATCCGGGCTTGCGAGTACTTCTACGAGTCGGCCCGGGAAGCTGCCGAGCGGCTGGAGGACCGGGTGCGGCTGCTGGTTCCATTTGAGCCGGATTCCAACCTCGTGTGCCTGGCCGTAAACCGAAACGGCAACCGGAGTCTGGCCCGGATGAACCGCTTTGCGCGCCGCGTGTTCGACCGTATGAAGGTCGACGCGGATCGGCCGGTGCAGTTCGCGCGTTTCATCGGATCGTACACGTCGTTGCGCCGGGAGGATGGGGAGGGCGAGCAGTGCGGACGGCTCCTCCGCAAGTTGGGCATCGATCCGTCGACGTTCGTAGCGGTTCCGTCCCGGCCTGAGCACGACGCGGATCACATCTTCATCCTGCGGCACACCCTGATGAACCCCTTCCTGCTGGATGGACCGGGCGGGCGGAGCTACATCGACATGTACTGGAATTTCCTCGAAGAGGCGATCAACGCCGCGCTCGCCGAATGAAGCGGAGGTGAGGGGGTCCCCATCGGCGTCGGAAACTTGACGGATGGGAATCGTGCCAACCACCTTCTCGCCAAGGCAGGGAGTTGTGGGCATCCGCACCCCGGCCCGCTGATCGCCTCTGCCAGTCCCCTACTCCCAAGAGAGATCCCATGGATTACAACCCAGACCTTCCCTGGTACAGACGTCTTCACTGGCAGGTGCTTTGCGCGATGATCCTGGGCGTCGGCATCGGCCTGACCCCTTCCGGGGACTTCTTCGCCCAGTACTTCGGCTGGCTGGGCGCCCTGTTCATGCGGCTCCTGCGCATGATCATCGTGCCGCTGGTCATCACCTCCATCATCTCGGGAGTTGCGTCCGCCGGGAGCGGGCGCACGGTGGGCCGCATGTTCGGCAAGACGATCGGGTACTATATGACGTCCAGCCTGCTGGCCGCGCTCACCGGCCTGATCCTGTTCAACATCTTCAATCCCGGCCGCGGCTATCCGGTGACCGACACCGGAGCGGAACCCCCGAACCTCGCGACCCCCGAGGGGCCCGTCGAACTGCTGTTTACGATCATTCCGGACAACTTCCTGGAAGCGGCCACGGCGGGCGACATGCTGATGGTGATCTTCTTCTGCATCGTCTTCGGAGTGGCCGTCACGACGCTGGCCGAGGGGCCGCGCGAAAAGATCACCGGCCTGATCGATGCGCTCTTCAAGGCGATGATGTCGCTCACCACGGGCATCATCAAGCTGTTGCCGATCGGGGTCTTCGGGCTGATGGTCACACTGGTGGGCGAAACGGGTCTTCGCTCGTTCGGGAACCTCGCGCAGTACGTTGCGGCGCTGGGCTCGGGCCTGGCGATCCACTTCTTCATCACCCTCCCCCTCCTGCTGTACTTCTGGGCGCGCGTTTCGCCGTGGAGGCACGCGATGAACATGCGGGAGCCCCTTCTGGTGGCGTTTTCGACGAGTTCGTCCGCCGCGACCCTGCCGGTCACCATGAAGACCGTGCGGGAGAAGGTCGGGGTGTCCAATCGCGTCTCGTCGTTCACGCTCCCCATGGGCGCCACGGTGAACATGGACGGGACGGCGGTCATGGAATGCGTGGGCGCTCTCTTCATCGCGCAGGCCCTGGGGGCCGACATCGGGTTCCTGACCCAGGTCGTGGTGGTGCTGACGGCGCTGCTCGCGTCGATCGGCGCCGCTGCGGTGCCGTCCGCGGGGCTGGTGGTGATCTTCATCATCCTCGGAGCGATCGGAATCGGGGACAATCCCGAGGCGATGCTGATCGTGGGCGCGATGCTGTCGATCGACCGGCCGCTCGACATGGCGCGGACCGCCGTCAACGTCTACAGCGACTCGTGCGCGGCGGCGGTGGTTGCGAAATGGGAAGGCGAGGAGGGCATCGACGAGGAGGTCAGGGGGTAGGGGCGACCTACCGCCCCGCCCCCGCCATCACCACCACCAGCGGCCGGAGCGTGTGCAGCACGGTGACCGTGTCCCCCTGTGCGGCCAGCACGTCGGACAGCCTCCTGTACACGTGCGGGCTCTCGTCCGTTCCGCCGCCGCGGAGCACGACGCCTTTGCGGTTGACCCAGTCCCGCATCATCTCGGGGGAGACCTTGCCGCGCTTCAGCACCTTACCCGTGCGGCGGTGGCGCTTGCCGCGGGCGGCGGTGCGGCTCATGACGCGGCCGGCGCCGTGCACGGTGGAATGAAGCGCGCGCGCTTGGAGTTCGTCGGCAGGTGAAGCGGGGGCGGAACCGCGCGCGCCCTCCAGGATCACCGAGTCGTCGCCCATCGAGCCGCCCACAAAACCCTTCTGCCCGGGAAACGCCGGGGTCGCCCCCTTTCGCACGACGACGAAGGTTTCCCCGAAGTGTTCCTCCTCCCAGGCGAAGTTGTGGTGGTTGTGGACGAGTTCCAGCTCGCGCCCCCCGACGAGGTCCACCGCCTTGCGGACCGCCCATTCGCGGCCGGCGTACGCGTAGCGGCCCGCCAGGTTCATGAGGTGCCAGTAGTCGTGTCCGACGGGCGCGTCCAGGTCCAGAATGACCTCGGCTTCGCGGACGCGCGTGCCCCACTCGGCGCCCTGCCCGATGGCGAGGAACGACGACGCGACGGTGTGGCCGAAGCCGCGTGACCCGAAGTGCACGCCGACCCAGATGCGGTCGTGCTCGTCGGCGAAGACATCCACGTAGTGGTTGCCGGACCCCACCGTGCCGAGCTGCTTGCGCGCCTTGCGGTGGAGGGTGGCCCGGTGTCTGGCCGGGACGGCTTCCCAGGCCGGGTCCTCGAACAGCGGGTTTTGCGTGGGCGCATCGGGTGACTTGTTGGTGCCGCCGATCCCGAACGTGAGTTCGGCGCGGATCTCGTCGCCGATGCGTTCGAGATTGCGGCGGAGGCCGCCGGGGCGGTCCCGCAGCTCGTCCAAGTGCAGGTCGGTGCGGATCGCCGCGTTCCCGCACGCGATGTCGAACCCCACGCCCGCGACGCTCACCTGATTGCGGTAGGCCGCCACGCCGCCGATCGGCATGACGTATCCGAGGTGGCCGTCTGCCATGAGGGCGGCGTGTGCGGCGCGCTGGGCGACGCGCTCGAGTTGCGCCAGCGTCTGCTTCTCGTGTTGCCCGAATACCAGCATGGGTTCACAGTCTACGGAGGAAGGTCGTCCGCTGGGCCGCGACAGCGCGGTCGTGAATGGGGCGTCCAATGTACTCCCGGAGGAGGGATTCGTGAAAACTCGTCGCCTCGGAATGCCTGGTCGTTCGATGATTGTGGTGGGAGCGTGTACGCTGGCGGCGATCACGGCCAGCCCCGGGATCGCTTTGGGACAGGCCAGCACATCCATCCCCGACCTCGACGGCATCGCCGCCTTCCAGGAGTCGAGCCTGGCGCAGGTCGTCGAGCGGTTCAGCGCCGACCTGGGTGTGTTGGAGCGCAGGTGGGGCGACATTCCGTATTCGGCGGCGCGCCAGGCGCGCATGCGCGGCTTCCTCGCCGGGTGGGCGAAGGAGTTGGACGCGCTCCACCTCGCGCCGGACGACGTGGACGGGAGCATCGATCGCGTCCTGCTCGGCGGCGAGGTGCGGTACCGGCGGGAGCTGCTCGCGCGCGAGGGGCGCATGGTGGCCGAGGTGCTGCCGCTGCTGCCGTTTGCGGAGGGCATCGTTGCGCTGCTGGACGTGCGGCACTCCCGCAGGGAGGTCGACGGACAGGAGATCGCGGGTAATCTGGCGGCGCTGGCCGAGGCGGTGGACGCTGCCGACCGCTCGATGAAGTCCCGCGCAACCGCCGGGGGGGCTGGAGGGGGTGGGGAAGGGCAGTCGACCCCGACGCCGATCACCGGACTGCGCGCCGTGCGGCTCCTTCAATCCTACAAAAGCGCTCTTGGGACCTGGTACCGCCACTATGAGGGCTATGATCCGCTTTTCACCTGGTGGGCGAAGCAGCCGTATCAGGAGGTGGACGAGGCGCTGGACCGGTACCTGCTCACGCTGCGTGACAGGATCGTCGGGTGGCCGGAGGGCGCGGAGGAGCCGATCGTGGGCGATCCGATTGGGCGCGACGGCATGGAGGCCGACCTGGTCCGCGAGATGATCCCGTACACGCCCGAGGAGCTGATCGCGATTGCCGAGCGCGAGTTCGCGTGGTGCGATGCGCGCATGCTGGAGGCGTCGCGGGACCTGGGACACGGGGACGACTGGCGGGCTGCGCTGGAACACGTGAAGACGCTGCACATGGAGCCGGGCCGGCAACCCGAGCTAATTGTGGAGCTGGCGCAGGAGGCCGTCGACTTCCTTGAGGCGCGTGACCTGATGACGTTGCCGCCGCTGGCCAACGAGGTGTGGCGGCTGGAGATGATGTCACCCGAGCGGCAGCGGGTGAGCCCGTTCTTCCTGGGCGGCGAGGTCATCCGCGTCTCCTTCCCGACCGACGAGATGGCGCACGACGAGAAGCGCATGAGCATGCGAGGCAACAACATCCACTTCGCGCGCGCGACCGTCCACCATGAACTGATCCCCGGTCATCATCTGCAGGGCTTCATGACCGACCGCTACAACTCGCACCGGAACCTCTTCCGTACGCCGTTCTGGGGCGAGGGTTGGGCGCTCTACTGGGAGATGCGGCTGTGGGACATGGGCTTCCCGAGCACCCCCGAAGACCGGATCGGGATGCTGTTCTGGCGCATGCACAGGGCGGCGCGGATCATCTTCTCGCTGAGTTTTCACCTGGGTGAGATGACCCCCGACGAGGCGATCGCCTTCCTGGTGGACCGGGTCGGGCACGAGCCCGCGAACGCCACCGCCGAGGTCCGCCGCTCCTTCAACGGCAGCTATTCGCCGCTCTACCAGGCCGCGTACATGCTGGGCGGGCTGCAGATCCGGGCGCTGCAGGAGCAGTTGGTCGGAGGGGGCGAGATGACCGAACGCGAGTTCCACGACACGATCCTGCAGGGCGGCCGCATGCCCATCGAGATGGTGCGGGCGCGGCTGCTGGGTGAGGCACCGCCGCGCGACTTCCGGGCGGGCTGGCGGTTTTACAGGGATCCGAGGTAGGGTGGGATGGAAAGACCTCAATCAACTGTGACATCGGCGCCTCCGAATCCGGTTATCGGCGTTGTGAAAGTAGTCGCTGTTGCTTGCTCCGTGGCTGCGCTGGGCATAGTTGGATGCAGAGTCGAGAACACTGCATACTCAAGTGTCGATTTGGTACCCTTCGAAACAACTTTTGAGTTGATCGACAGCGTTGTGTTGAATGCAACTACCGGCGATCCCATTGCGGACCCGATCAAAGTTGTGAGGTGGGGACGGCACTTTGCGGTGCTCGATCAGATTCAGGGGAACGTGAAGGTCTTTGACCGTAGCGGTTCCTGGATGCGGTCTGTCAGTCGGCCTGGTGACGGACCGGGGGAGTTTCGTGGAGTCTCGGACGCGGTGGTGATCCGGGATGACATGTTGATTGTGCTGGACGTCGTGCATCGACGCTTGTCAACATTCGATTCTACAGGTGTTCATCAGGGTGACATCACGGTTGGCGGTTATTCCATGGGCGCATTGGAGCGGATCGTTAGTCCCGATGGCGAAGAGTGGCTTGCAGTGGGTTACCGGCAGAGTGAAGATAACGGCGTGCACGTTCTGGATGTGAAAGGTGGGTACCTGGAGACCATAGTGGATGTCGCGGACCCGGGGCCTCCGCGGAGCACGAGTTTCGGTGCTGTTTCGATAGCGGTTCAAGATCAGTGCGTCGTAGTGGGTCGTGTGTACTCTGACACGGTGCACCTGTATGACCCGTGGGAGGTCGGATGTGGCGGTCGTTCGCGACCTGAGGGAGTGCCGCTGTTATTGGGTGGTCCCGAGTACTTTCCACCGGATTGGCCACGTGACACCCGCGCATTGGGGGGTGCCGAGATGTTGACATGGTCGCAGAGCCAGATGTGGCTGATGAACGTATTCGCACTTGGGGAGGTAGTCATCGCAGAGCTGGTGACCGCTGATCCGATTGAGCGAGTCCTCTACTATCAATACGTCGTCGGGGGTTCGTCTGGCGGGACTCGGGTTGCCACGACGCGTAGCGAGCAGCGAATTGTAGGTGTGCAGTCGGACACGGTGTATACAATAGGCTTGTCGGTGGAGGGAAACGCCCGTCTGCGCAGGTATCGCTTGCGTTGAGCGGAATCTCACTGAGAGAAATGACCGAGGATCGCGTGGGTGCGGGTGAGAGGGCCGCCTCGACCTCCATCATCTGCGCAGCCCGGGCGAATCAATAGCCCAGAACGCCGTAGTTGCCGTCCAGGATCAGGCGTACGGACACATACAGCCCGAATAACGGGAACAGGACCCAGGGGGCGTTCATCGCGCCGATGTAGCCGTAGAGTTGAGCTCTGCCGATCCGGCGGTGTCTTCCGGCCACGAAGAAGCTGACCCAGTAGACCGACGTGACGTAGGTCCACTGCCAGGACAGCATGACCCCGAGGATGCCTGCGACGACTGCCGGCAGTAATCCGGTGGTAAAGGTCGCGTACAGGACCAGCGTGGGCACCGGCGTGACGAAACCGTTGGCCACATCGGCGCTGAAGCCGAATGTGCGGCGGTCCGCGAAGGACCCGTCGAACAGGGAATAGGTCGCCCAGACGTCCGCCCAGACCGTGGGGGAGAGGCTCCGTTTCAGCGGGACCCTGGTGGACAGGAACTCGATGGCCGGCGTCCGGCCGGTTTCGCTCTGCCACCTGCGCCAATACTCGGCGCGCGTCTTGATGTAGTCCCGCCTGAGGAACAGGCAAGCCTCCCAGTAGCAGATCACCAGGTTGATCGAAAAGAACAGGCTGAGCAGGCCATGGACGACATGGAGATCCCCGTGGGCGAGATAGCGCGTCCCAAGGCCGGCAACCACCAGCAGTGCGATTGCCAGCGCGGCCAGGAGTATGGCAGGAATCCCTGAACCGTCCGCGGCGGGACGATTCGATTCGGCCGCGCTCAACCCTGCTGTGCCTTCCACTCCTCCAGCAGCCCCTGATCGCGCTCCAGGTTGAGCGCCACCTGCGCGCGCCGCTCATCGGGCAGGGTCCTGAACCACTCGAGCGTGTCGAGCGCGGTGACCGCCATGGGCCGGAACTTGAGCCCCGCGGCGACGGCCTTGTGCGACCGGACGCGCGAGAGCCCGCGGATCGGTCCCTCGGTGGGTGGATACCACAGCTGGAAGCGGGCTTCCCTCTCCGCGAGGAAGTCCTCGTCGATCCATGTGAACGACAGCGGCGTGCTGGTGATGGCGCGGACGCCGTACAGGAACTCGCCCATCGAGGTCGGGTCGAGATTGGGCCCGGCGGTGTTGTAGGTGCCGCCGATGTCGCGCTCGAGGCAGAGGATCATGAACTCGGCGAGGTCGCGCACGTCGATGTACTGAACGGGCGTGTTCGGGCTGCCCGGCGCGATGATTTCGCCGCCGTGGTCGATGCGGACGGGCCAGTAGGTGAAGCGGTCGGTGGTGTCACCCGGCCCCGCCACGACATGCAACCGCAGCACCGTGCCGCGTTCGCGGAAGCCGTCGGTGACCGCGTTCTCGCAGAGAATCTTGAGGGGCCCGTAGTAGCGGTTGACGTCTTCGCTCTCGGGATCCTCGATGGGCAGGAGCACGCCGTCCTCGGTGATCTCGTCCTGGTCGAAGCTGTACACCGACCCGGTCGAGGTGAAGAGGTAGCGGCCCACGTTGTCGCGCAGCAGCGCCACCGAATCGCGCACGTGACGCGGCACGTAGCCGCTGTTGTCGATCACGGCGTCCCAGGTGCGGCCCTCCAGCGCGCCGAGCTGGCCGTCCCGGTCGCCGATGAGCGCTTCCACGCCGGGGAAGAGGTCGGGGGCGGTGCGGCCGCGGTTGAAGATGGTGACATCGTGGCCACGGTACATGGCGTACCGCACCTGGTGCGGGCCGATGAATCCGGTGCCGCCCAGGATGAGGATCCTGAGGGGGCGGGGCGCGGGGTCGGGCCGAGGCGGGGCAGACGGCTCGATGCCAGCGCTGGTAGGGTGCCCCCGGTTGCTGGCGAGGAGAGAACCGGCGGGCGCGAGCGATGCGGCGGCCGCGGCGGAGGTGGCGAGAAAGGTGCGGCGGGAGTGTGACATGCAGGGTGATCCTGTGGCAGGCGGGGAAGGCCGGAACTCGCTACCAGAGTCGGGGCGAGCAGGCGCCTGTGGCAAGCCCCTGGGGGCCGGTCGATCCCGCTGACCGACCCCTTTGGGGCCTGTCCGGGTTGCTCAGCAGCAGGGCCCGCTGCAACAACCGCCGCCGCAACAACATCCGCAGACGTTTGTCATCGTGTCCTCCATGGTTGGGGTTGACGGGTGGATTGTCCTGTGTCGATCCGGTCAGCAGCCACAGGCGGCCTCGCGCTCCAGGGTGGCGCCGAGCCGATTGAGGTCCTCCATCATTGCGCGGACACGGTCCGCGTCGATGCAATAGCACGAGCGCGTTCCGTCCACTTCCCCCCTTATCAGGCCCTCCTCGCGCAGCACCCGCAGATGCTGGGAGACGGTCGACTGCGCAAGGGGGAGGTCGTCCACGATCTCACCGCACACGCACATTTGACGCCTGGCGAGCAATGTCAGAATCGTCACGCGTGCGGGGTGCGCGAGCGCCCTGCCCCACCGCGCGGTTCGCACGATCCCGGCATCGAAGCCGGTCTCACGTGTCTTGACGGCCATGGCTATGTGGTTTCCTTTTCCGAAGGAACATCGTTTATCGACGATATACGATAAATAATATACTGGGCATGTCAATACCCGCCTCGGCGAGGCGCCCAGAATCCGTGGGCCTCAGACCTCCCAGCCCGCCCGGTACTCGCGCGTCAGGTACCGGTTCGCTTCCTCGACGTTGGTGACGCGCATCGCGTCGGCGTCGTAGTGGATCTTCTTCCCCTGGCCGGTGCGGAGCGCGACGATGCCGAGCAGCATGACCTCGGTGAGCCGCGACGCGTAGTCGAACGGGCACGACGCCGCGCCGCCCTCCTTGCACGCCTTCACCCAGTTCATCTGGTGGGTCTCCTCAATACGCGGATGGGTCTGCGGTACGGCCTCGGCCTCGGCGGTGAGCGACTCGGGGAAGAGCTGCGGATTGCGCCCGTAGGTGCCGTGCATGAGGATCCCGCGGTCGCCGACGAACATCACGCCGCCGGTGCGGTTCAGATCGACATCGTCGGGGAGTGCCGCCGGCCGGGGCGGCATGAGGCCCCCGTCGTACCAGTGGAGGTCGACGGCCGGCATCGAGCCCCGTGCCGGGAACTCGTAGTGCGCGCGCATGGCCAGCGGGAAGGAGGCGGGGTCGTCCTGCGGACCGCCCCAGGGAGTGGACGTGGCCTCGATGGTGGTGGGGTAGGTGAGGCCGAGGGCCCAGTAGGGGTGATCCACAAGGTGCGCGCCCATGTCCCCGAGCGCGCTCACTCCGAAGTCGACCCAGCCCCGCCAGTTGAAGGGATGATAGACGGGGTGGTAGGGGATCTCCTTCGTCGTCGGGCCCAGGTAGAGGTCCCAGTCCATGCCTTCGGGCATCACATAGCCGGCATCCATCACGTCGGCGGCGACGGACAGGATCGCGCCCTGGTGCCACTGCTGGTACCAGCCGGGGTTCAGTCCCTCCTTCCACTGCTCTGGACGATGGATCCCCTGCGGCCAGATCGGCCGGTTCGTCCAGATGTGGACTTCGCGCACGTCGCCGATGACGCCCGCCTCAACCCACTCGTTGACCAGTCGGGCGTCGTCGCCTGAGTGACCCTGGTTCCCCATCTGCGTGACCACGCCCGTCCGCTCCGCGATCTCGGCGAGCGCGCGCGCCTCGTGGACCGTGTAGGTCAGCGGCTTTTCGACGAAGACGTGCTTGCCCGCCTCCATCGCCGCCTTCGCGATGGGCGCGTGGAGGTGATCGGGGGTCGCGACGAGGACCGCGTCGAGGTCGTCCTCCCGGTCCAGGAGTTCGCGGAAGTCGGTGTACTGGCGCGCCTCGAAGAACTGGTCGCGCCAGCGGTAGCCCTTTTCGCGGGGATTGCCGTCGCCGTCGGTCATCCTCTCCCGTACCCGCCGGTGAACGACGCCGAAGTCCACGTCGCAGATCGCGGCGATGTGCTCGGTCCCGAACTCCTGCGCGTTTTCGGTGCCCTGACCGCCGACCCCGATGATCGCGATGTTGAGCCGGTCGGAGGGCGCCTGGTACCCCGGGCCTCCCAGCACGTGCCGCGGGACGAACATGGCTCCCATGGCGAGGGCGGAACTGCGGTCGACGAAGTCTCTGCGGGTGATCTTTTCGGACACCTGTGGCTGCTCCCTGGCCGGGCGCCTGGTGGCATGGTCTCCCGGCCTGTTCAGGTCAACGGCCGCCTTGCGCGACCGGCGCGGTTCGCGGACGTTGTCGATCCGGAAACGCCAAACGGAGGTTATGATGACCCGCTTCGCTTTCGCGCGGCAAGCCCGCCGCCTGCTCGCTTCGCTTCTCGCTCTTGCCCTCTTCCCCGCGCTGCTCTCGGCGACCTGGTCCGTGATCGCGATCGATACGCGGACCGGACAGGTGGTGATCGCATCGGCGACGTGCGTGGCCCAGGGGCGCTTTCCAAACTTCCCGGCCAGGGGCCTGATGGACATCCAGGCCATCGTGGTGCCCGGGGTGGCGGTGGCGGCGGCGCAGGCCGGAGTGGATCGCACGCGGGCGAACCAGGAACTGATCTATCGGGAGCTCAGGGCCGGCACTGCGCCCGACCGGATCATCGAGATGCTGTCGGAGGATCCTGACTTCGAGCGCCGGCAGTTTGGCATCGTCGACCTCCAGGGCCGGTGCGCGGGGCACTCCGGGAGCGAAAACGGGCAGGCGTCGCTTGCGGTTGCCGACAGCGTTCCCGCGTCGGGGATCCATTTCTCGGTGCAGGGCAACATCCTGGCCTCGGACGACGTGGTGCACCTGGCGGTCGAGGCGTTCAAGTCCGAGGGCGGCACAATGGCCGACCGGGTCATGGCCGCGATGGAGGCCGCCGACGCGGCGGGCGGGGACGGTCGCTGCACCTGCGAATCGGAGCCCCTGCTCGACCACGTCCCCTGTGACGGGAAGACCTCGCACGTGGCCTACATCCTCGTCGCGAACCCGGACGATCCGGAAGGCGAATCCTTCAACGACGGGGAGTATTCGCTCTACATCGACGTGACCGACGAGAACATCGAGGAGGGCGAAAACGCCAATCCCGTGATCACGCTGAGAATGCGCTACGACCGGTGGAAGGCCGGCGGAGGACCGGCGCCGACCGGCTAGCAGTTCGGGCTAACCCCCTCCGTTGATCGCGGCGACCGCCGCGGCCTCGGACTCGTAGATCGCGAGCACCTGATCGAAACCGCTCGCCGCAAGCACCTTGCGCACCCCGCGACTGGGCGTGGAGATCCCGAATGCATCGAACCTCCTCGACGTGGCAATCAAGACGCGGAGGCCGGCGCTGCTGAGATAGGGCACCTGCTCGAAGTCGACGACCATCGCCCGGTCACTCGGCTTGATGCCCGCCTCGAGCGCGCTCTGCCATTCCAGGTAGTTGGAGCTGTAGACGCGCCCCACAGCCTTTGCGATCAGCACCCCCTGGTTCCGCGACCAGTTTATCTCCATGCCGATGTCGCCCCTCCCCCGTACCTACGAACGTGCCGCCCAGGCCGCCAGGAGGCCCGCCTCGATCTCCATCATCTGCGCGATCGTTGACGGGCCCGGCCGCATTTCGGATCCCGGTTCGGGCCGCTTGCGCAGTCCGCTGCGCATGGCGCCGCCGGGCCGGTCCTCGTCGGTCAGTCCGTTCCACCACGCCAGCGTGTCGCGGATCGTGTCGGCGATCGGCCGGCTCGTGTACCCGGCCGCGATCGACCGGGAATGGTCGACCAGGTGCGCGCCGCCCCAGTCCCCCGTCGTGGGGTTCCAGATCGGGAACATGCAGCCCTGCTCCTCGACGAAGTCGGCGTCGACCCAGTGAAACGCGGTCTCGCTGCCGCTGACGTCCCTGCACGTCTCAAGCATCTGGCGCATGTCGACCGCCTCCACCGGACCGACCCCGTTGAAGACGCCGCCGACCTCGTTCTCCAGCATCCGCACCATCCAGCCGCCGAGGTCGCGGGCGTCGATGAACTGCACGGGGTCTTCGGGAAGGCCGGGCACGGCCATGTCGCCACCGGCGGCGACCCGCACGGGCCAGTAGGTCCAGCGGTCGCTGCCGTCACCGGGGCCGACGATGTAGCCCGGACGCACGATGTTGGCGCGCTCGCCGAAGATCTCCTGCACGGCCTCTTCGCACAGGGCCTTGAGCGGGCCGTAGGTGGCGTTGGTCATCTCCTCCACCGTGGGGTCCTCCATCCGTCCGACCTCGTAGTCTTCGGTGATGCCGTGCGGGGTCAGGTCCTTGTAGGCGGAAATGGACGACACGAACATGTACCGCCCCGAATCGGCGAGGATCGTGGCCGAGTCGCGCACGTGCCGTGGGAAGAACCCGGAGTTGTCGATGACCGCGTCCCAGCGCCGGCCTTCCAGTGCCGTCAGGTCGCCGTCCCGGTCGCCGACGAGCTTTTCGAGCTCTGGGAAGAGGTGCGTGTTGGTGCGGCCGCGGTTGAAAAGGGTGACCGTGTGTCCCCGCGACACCGCGTATTCGACCATGTGGGGACCGATGAACCCGGTACCGCCCAGCACCAGGATGGTCATGGGGGCGGGGGTGCTGTCTCCCTGGTCTCCGGTGGGGACGCAGGCCGCGCCGAGGCCGAGGGCTCCGGCCGCGGCAGCGGTGGTTTTCAGGAATTCACGGCGGTTCTGTACATGCATCTTCTGGCTGCCTTCGTAACGGGGACCCTCGACACTGTGCGGTACCGCCGGTCCGGGTGGCGCCACGACGCGCACACTTCCGAAACGGCGGTCAGACAAGGTAGGGACGCGCAACGCATTCCGAAACAGCGGGCCGCATGCACGCGCGAGGGGGCTTGGCGAATGGCATGAGGGCTACCACTCTAGAGGGGTCGCCTACGATGCCGCGGAGTGCGGATGTCGAGGTTGCCGGTGGCCGTGGGCCACAGGTTCACCCAAGAGTATCCGAGGGACCGAAATGACGATTGCTCGCCGCACCTTTATCAAGAGGCTCGCCTCTGCCGGTGGCGTCATGCTGACACCATCGCTCGCGGGACTCGCCGTGCACAGCCGTGCCGGCGCGCAACAGGGGGTTGCGGGTGCCGGAAGAGCAGGGGGCGCCGCGTCCGGTCCGTTCACCAAGCCGTACGGTGAACTGGCGGCTAGCGCCGACTGTCCCGAATTGGAGATCCCGGAGAGCTTCCGCTGCGTGAGGATCAGTTCCGGGGGCCTCCCGTCGGGCGTGACCGACGGGCTCATCGTCCCCAACGCCTTCGACGGCATGGCCGCGTTTCCGCTTCCCAACGGCAACACCCGGCTCATCCGCAACCACGAGATGGTGGACGAGGCGGACGACGCCCAGCCGATCGGCGAGCCCTGGTACGACCGCAGGGGCTCGGGGGGCACGACGTCGCTGGAGGTTCGGATCGCGGACCTTGGCGGCGACCTGAGTGTGGAGCTGGTGGACGAGTTCGTGTCGCTTGCGGGCACGCGCGTCAACTGTGCCGGCGGCCCGACCCCGTGGGGCAGCTGGCTGTCGTGCGAGGAGATCACGTCGGGAACCGAAGCGGGCTTCGAGCGGCCGCACGGCTACATCTTCGAGGTGCCGGCAGAGGCGACGGATGCGGTCGACCCGGTGCCGCTGCGGGACATGGGGCGCTTCATCCACGAGGCCGTGGCCGTGGATCCGGAGACGGGGATCGTCTACGAGACCGAGGACACGTGGTACGTTCCCGAGCGTCTGCCGGGAGCGGGTCTCTACCGCTTCATCCCGAACGAGCCGGGGGTGCTTGCGGCCGGTGGCCGGCTCCAGATGATGGCAGTCGACGGACAGCCCGGATACCTGACCGCACGCGGCCAGACGCCTGGCGCCGCGTTGCCGGCCCACTGGGTGGACATCGACGATCCCGATCCGGCCAATGCGGAGGGCGACCATCTGGCGGTGTTCAAGCAGGGCGTGGGCAAGGGCGGAGCGCGGTTTGCCCGCCTGGAGGGGGCGTTCCACGGCGATGACGGCATCTACGTCGTTTCGACCAACGGTGGGGACGCGACCGCCGGACAGGTCTTCCACTACCGGCCCACTTCGTATGACCGCGGAGAGCTGACCCTCGTGTTCGAGTCACCGTCGAAGGATGTGCTGGACAGTCCCGACAACATCGTGCTGAGTCCGCGGGGCGGGCTCGTAATTTGCGAGGATGGCAGCGATGACCAGTTCGTGCGAGGACTTTCGGGCGACGGCAGGATCGTCAACCTGGTGAAGGCGCCGCGGCCGGAGGGGGCACCGCAGCCGGGTGAATTCGCGGGCTCGTGTTTCAGTCCCGATGGCCGAGTCCTGTTCTTCAACGTCCAGGGTTCGCGGGAGCGCGGAGGCAGGCGGGCGAGCGGGACCTATGCGCTGTGGGGACCGTGGGAGAATGGTCCGCTGTAGTGACTCTTTGAAGCCCGACCGGTGTTGCCGGACGTAGGGTGATTGCATCGCCGTCCGTGCCGGCATGAGCGAGGGGACGCCAGGACCATGAGTGACGACAAGCTGCCGAGGATTCCGTCCTTCGCCGAGTTGGGGATCAGCGAGGATGAGATCGAGGAACTGGAGCGCGAGATCGCGAAGGAGGCCGGTGAGCAGGGCGAAGAGTCCGAACCGGAAACGCGCTCCCCCGATCCGGCGGCCCCGGCGGCTCCAGCGCCTCAGGCGGATCCGACGGCTGCTGCGGGTGCGGCACCCCGGGTAGCCGAGGACGCCTCCCCCAGGAAACGGGACCCCTCCCCCAAAGCAGGGAAAACGCGCGCACGGTCGCTCTTCGGCCGACGCAAGCGAAGGGATCGTGCCTCGGCGGGGAGCGACACCACGACGGGCGGACCCGCAGAGGACAGCACAATGGTCACGCCGGTCCCGTGGCGCGGCGTACGAGGCCCTGTGACGCTGCTTTCCCTCGGTGTCGCCGCATGGCTTTCGAGTTCGGGCAACATGAGGCCGGACCCGGTCCCGGCCACCGCGCCGGACACGGTGTTCTCGTCGGGCCGTGCCATGGCGCACCTGCACCGGATCGCGGCCGACGCGCATCCCCCCGGTTCCCCGGCGCATGCCGGTGTACGCGACTACCTGGCCGAAGAACTGCGCCGCCTGGGGCATGAGCCGTCCATCCAGACCACCACGTCGGTCACGGCGAGTGGTGCCGTCCTGACCGCGGCCACCGTCCGCAACGTGATGGCGCGGATTCCGGGGACGGAGCCGGGCGGCCGGTCCGTGCTCGTAACGGCCCACTATGACAGCCGGGGAATCTCACGCGGCGCGGCTGACGCCGGATCGGGGCTGGTCGCGATCCTGGAGTCTCTGCGGGCCCTCGGCACGGGTCCCGGGCTGCGCAACGACCTCATCGTCCTCTTCACCGACGCAGAGGAAATCGGCCTTCTCGGCTCGCGCGCCTTCGTCGACGAACACCCGTGGATGCAGGATGTGGCGGTCGTGCTGTCCTTCGAGATGCGTGGAGGCGGCGGCGCTTCGATGATGTTCGAGACGGGTGCGGCCAACGGTTGGGTGATCGAGGCGCTGCGCCAGGCGGATCCGTATCCGTCGGCCAATTCGGTCGGCTATGAGATCTATCAGCGCATGCAGAACGACACCGACTTCACGCCCTTCAAGGAAGCCGGCCGACAGGGACTGAACTTCGCCGGCGTGGGCCGGCCCCACGTGTACCACCAGGCATACGATTCGCCGGAGAACCTCTCCGAGCGCACGCTGCAGCACCACGGCTCCCACGCGCTCGCGATGCTGCGGCATTTCGGGGACACCGAGCTTTCGGCTGTGAATGCTCCCGACGTCAGCTACATCTCCATCAAGTACGTGGGTCTGGTGACCTACGGCCGACTGTGGATCTGGGTGCTCGGCGTCGCCGTGGTCGCGCTGTGGACCCTGGCGTTCTTCGTGGGGAAGCGTGGCGGATCACGACCCGGCAGAGTCGTGCTGGGTGCCGTGGCATCGCTGGTCTATCTGGGCGCGGCGGGTGTGGCGGCCCACTACCTGCATGCCTGGCGGCTCGGCGCGCACCCTGAAGTGGGTGCGCTGCACGCGGGCTCCTTCCACAGCGAAGGTTGGTACGTGCTCGCCATCGTGGCCTTTGCGTTCGCGCTGTTGGCGGCCGTTCTTCCGTTGCTTCGCAAGTGGTGTTCCCCGATGGAACTGACCGTGGGCGCCATTCTGGTGCCGACGCTGATGGCCGCGGTCACGACCGTCATGTTCCCGATGGCCGCGGTCAACCTGCAGTGGCCGGTTCTGGCGGCCTGCATCGGAGCCTTCGCGGTCGCGGGCCTGCCGGTCGAGGGGCGACCGGGTGCCCTGCGGTGGGTGGTGGCGCTGCTGGCCACGCTCCCCGTGGTGGCCGTGCTCACCCCATTGACCGAAAACGTCTGGCTCGCGATGGGGCTGAGGTTGGCCCCGGTTGTTGCCCTGCTTGCCGGGCTAGGCTTCATCTTCCTGCTCCCCGCGCTCGAAGTGGTGCGCGAACCCAACGGCTGGTGGGCGCCGCTCGCGGGTTTCGGTCTGGCCGGTGTCTTTCTCGCGGTCGGAATGTCGACCGCCACGCCGTCGGCCGCCCGCCCGGCCCCTTCGACACTCGTCTACGCCCTGGACCGCGAGACCGGCTCCGCGCACTGGGGCACGGACCCCACACGGGACGCCTCCGACCCGGGCATCGCGTGGGCTGCTGCGGCTGTGGGCCCGTTCGAGTCGACCGGCGCGGCCGGCGCGGCCGACCCGACCGAGTCGCTGCAGACCGACCTCACGCCGGGCGGAACGCGCTACGCTTTTGCGACAGCGGATCCGGTGAGCCTGTCGCCTCTCGCGGTCGCCCTGGTCACAGACACGACGGTAGCCGACGGAGTCGTGCGCGTCAGCGTGTCGTCGCAGATCGGCGCGGAGATGCTGCTGCTGCACCTGCCCGAGGACGGCCCGCGCCTGGTGGCCGTGAACGGCAAGCCGTTGCGGGACGGCGAGCGCCCGCGACAGGTTACGCACTGGGGGACGCCCGAAGGGGCCGTGCTCCTCGACTTCGACCGATCCGGCACCGGCGCCCTCGAGCTGGTCGTCGTGGAACACCACCTGCGGCCCGGCGAGCTGGTGGGACAGCGCTACTTCATGCGTCCCGCCGACCTGGCTCCCAACATCAACACGCTGTCGGATCGGGCGATGATCCGAACGGCGTTCACGGTGGACCCGGAGCGTGGCGCCGTACGGATGGCGACGGCGGATGAGAGCGACACCGGCGCGGAGGAAGATCCGGCAGCGCACGCTGAGCCCGCCGCCGAGGCCGAGGGCGACGCTCCGACCGACACCACGGAGGCCGCCAGGCCGGATACGACGCGCGGCTGAGGCGCGCTCAGTCCGCCCCGAAGATCGACTTCGGCACGTGCATGCTCACCAGCATGTGCGGCACGTCCACCGTCTCCGAAATCTTGAGATCGCCGACCAGCGAGCACAGCACGTAGGCCTCGTTCGGCGTCAGGCCGTGCTCGGCCACCAGGTAGTCGATCATGTAGCGCGTCGCCTTGCGGGCCGCCTCATCGATCGTCGTTGCGAAGCCGGTCACCGCGTAGAAGTCGTCGGTCTCGTACTGTGGTTCGACCATGCCGCGGGTGTTCTCCATGACCTCGAGTTCGAGCACGAACCGCATCGGTGTCTCGATCGCCGTGCCCGAGACTTCACCATCCCCCTGGGCCGCGTGGGCGTCGCCGATGGAGAACAGTGCGCCCTCGACCTGAACCGGGAAGTACACCGTCGTGCCCACCTTCATGTATCGGTTGTCCATGTTCCCGCCGTTGGCGCGCGGCGGAATCGTCACGAGCATCGAATCCGTGTCCGGGGCGACGCCCATCACTCCCGGAAAGGGATCGAGCGGGATCGTGATGTTCTCGTTGAACGCGACTTCGGTTGCTCCCGGGTCCATGGGGAAGCCCCGGATCCAGGGCTCGGTGAACTCCTCGGCGAGGAAGCCGAAGCCGGGAAGGATCGTGGCCCAGCCCCAGCCTTCGACCTGAATGTCATGCAGCGTGACAGCGAGGACGTCGCCCGGGCTGGCACCCTCCACATGAATCGGTCCCGTCAGAGCATGGATCAGGCCGAAATCGACGTCGGCCAGCTCGTCGGCGGTCGTGGCTTCGGTGATCTGGCCGTCCGACGCCTCCTTCGTCCACACCTCGACCACCGCCCCGGAGGGAACGGTGAGCTGCGGCGGGATCGTGCGGCTCCAGCGGTTGTGCGTGTTCTCGGAGCCGAGCGTGAATTCGGGCGCCGGAACCTGACTCGGCGATTCGTCCGGGATGGGCTCGATGTCGCACGCCGCGGCGGCGAGAAACAGGGTGAACGCCAACGCAGTCCTCGAGGTGGTGAACATGTGCATGACTCCTTCCGTGATGCTGCGGGCGGCCTCTCAGGCGGCCAGCCCTGCCAGTGCTTGTGTGACCCGGTCGATCTCCGCGGTGGTGTTGTAGACGTGGGTCGAGATCCTGATCGCGTTGTGCCCGTTGCGCTGGTGCTCGTCGATGTGGATGCCCGCGCGCTCGGCGATGAGCGCGACCGCCTCGACGGCATCGACGCCGCCCAGTTCGAAGATCGTGGAGCCCGGACACGACGTGGCGGGCGTGGGCCCGCTCAGGATCGTCGCCCCCGGCATGTCGGCCAGCCGCGCCTTGAGCTGATCGGACAGATGGCGCGTGCGTGCCGCGATGTTGTCAATCCCCAGCGTCTCGACGAAGTCCAGCGAAGCCGCGAGAGCGGCCTGGACGGGCAGCCCGGTCGTCCCCGGCGGCTGGTAGGCGGGCGCATCGGGCGTCGCATCGTGCGCGAACGCCGACTCCACCCGGTCCCGAACATCCGCACGCACAAAGAAGACGCCGGTCCCCATCGGGCCGAGCAGCCACTTGTGGAGGCTCGCAGAATACGTGTCGCACCCCAGGTCATGGAGGTCCACCGGGAACATACCCACCGCCTGCGCGCCGTCCACATGGCTGACGACGCCACGCTCGCGCGCCATCGCGCACAACCGCTTCACAGGGTAGAGGTGCCCGCCCCGGGTAACGTGGCAGAACGCGAGCACGCGGGTCGCCGGCGTGAGCGCCTCCTCCACCAGTCCCACCACCTGATCCCCCGTCTCGAACGGGCTGGGAATGAAGACCTTGCGCACCTTCACCCCGTGATGCGTCGCCCGGTACTCCCACGGACGGCTCCCCGCCGGGTGCTCCTGGGTCGTCATCAACACTTCGTCGCCGGGTTGCAGCCGCATGCCGACCGCTCCCATGTGCAGCGCCTCCGTCGCGTTGCGCGTGAGCACGATTTCATCGGTCCGGGCGCCAAGAAGGTCCGCCAACCCGGGCACAACACGCCCCGCGATAACCTCTCCGAGCTCGGTCTTCCCCCGCAGCGGCTCGCGCGAAAGCGCCTCGTACCCCGCCGCCACAGCGTCCGACACCGCGGCCGGGGGCATGCCCAGACTGGCGTTGTTCATGTACGCGGTGCCCGTTTCCAGGATGAACTGATCGCGGACGTGGGCCCAGGCGCCGTCGCCCACGCCCTCGGGACGCTGCAGCGCGGGGCGCCTGCGGGAGCCGCCCGAATCGGACGCGGCGACGCAACCGGAGAGCGAGGTGGACGCGAGTCCCGCGGCGCCGGCGGCGAAGAAGCCGCGGCGGGTGAGTCCTTGAGCTGGATGATGTGGCATGGGCGTGCTGCGGCGGAGTGAACGGTCAGGGAGGACACTACTGCCGAAGGACGGCCCGTCGCCAGCCTGACGAGGCGCCCGCTTGATCGGGTTCGAGGCCGCGTCGAATATTCCGAGCACGCCGCAGAAACGTGGCTGCGGTGCAACCACCTCTCAGGACGCCGTCCCCATGAAGTTCGTCCTCGCCGGTTTTGCCGGCTCCGGAAAGACCACCCTCTTCAACGCCATGACCGGCCTTGACGTACCGACAGGGTACGGCGGCGAGGTCCGCGTGGGCACGGTCCGCGTCCCGGATCTCCGGGTGGACGTCCTCTCCCGCGCCTACTCTCCGAAAAAGACGATCCACGCGACGATCAATCTCCGCGACGTCCCTGGCGAATACGGCGCCGGTTCCCAGGTGCTGTCGCCGGGGGCGCTCCAGCAGATCCGGGACCGGGAAGCGCTGTGTCTGGTGCTGGGGGACTTCCGCAATCCCGCGCTCGACCGTGATCCCGACCCGCTGGGCGACCTGCAGGCCTTTCACGCCGAGTGCGTGCTTTCGGACCTGGGTGTTGCGGAGCGGCGGCTCGACCGTGCCCGCAAGGAGCGCGCGGACGTGCAGGAGATCGGAGCCTTCGAGACCGCGGTTGCCGCGCTGGAGGACGGGCGGGCGCTGCGCCTGGTGCCGCGCACGGAACTGGCCCGCCGATTCCTGAAGGGCTACGGACTTCTCACGGATCTGCCGTTGCTGGCCGCGGTGAATGTCGAGGAAGAGCGTGCCGGCGACCCGCTCGACGCGGCGCTGGCCTCCGAGATCGAGGCGGTGGGGGGCGCGGCAATGGTCCTTTCGGCCAGCGTCGAGGCCGAGATCGCCGCCCTGGATCCGGAGGACCAGGCGGAGTTCCTGGAAGATCTGGGACTGTCGGAGCCCGCGCTGGCCCGTTTCATTCGCGCAGCGTACACGCTGATGGACCTGATCTCGTTCTTCACTGTCGGCCCGGAGGAAGTCCACGCCTGGACCATCCGGCGCGGGACGGTGGCGAGCGCGGCAGCCGGCAGGGTGCACAGCGACATGGAGCGCGGCTTCATCCGGGCCGAGATCATCCCGTATGAACTATTCGCCGAGTTCGGATCGGAGCAGGCGGTGAAAGACGCCGGGCGGTTGCGCGTGGAGGGGAGGGAGTACGTGGTGTGCGACGGGGACATCATGCGCGTTCGCTTCAACGTGTAGCTGTCGTGGACAGGAGCAAGGATGAATGCCTGAACGAATGACCGGCCGTTTCGAGAGCGCCCTCGTGTTTGCAGCGCAACTGCACCGGCAGCAGCGCAGGAAGGGCTCGGGCGTTGCCTATGTCTCGCATCTCCTGGCGGTCGCGGCGCTCGTCATCGAACACGGCGGAGACGAGGATGAAGCGATTGCGGCGCTGTTGCACGATGCGATCGAGGACCAGGGCGGCCTGAAGACGCGGGACGAGATTCGGCGCCGCTTCGGCGAGCGCGTGACCGCGATCGTCGAGGGCTGCACCGATTCCCAGCCCACCCGGTGGAAGGACAGGAAGCTGGCCTACGTCGCAGGGATTCGCGACATGTCGCCGTCGATCCGGCTCGTTTCCGCTGCCGACAAGCTCCACAATGCGCGCAGCATCCTCAGAGATTACCGTGCTCTGGGCGAGGACCTGTGGCAGCGGTTTGTGGGTGGCAGGGAAGGGACGCTGTGGTACTATCGGGCGGTCCTGGAGGCGCTCCTCAAGGCCGGTCGAACCCCCCTGGTGGACGAATTGGGCCGGGTCGTGCGCGAGATCGAGCGGCTCGCGGGCAAGCCGGCGAGCAGTCACGCATGAGACCTGAACGCCACCCTCCGAACAAACGCTTTGACTTCCTGTCCAAAAAACGCGAAATTTAAAGGCTGTGCCATTCAATCCCGCGTAGCTCAGCTGGTAGAGCAGACGGCTGTTAACCGTCGGGTCGCAGGTTCGAGTCCTGCCGCGGGAGTTTCTTGTGGTGTCCGGCCGCTGGCGCCCTGCCGCGCGGGCGCCCCGCCCCGGGGCACCAGCGCTGCCAAGTGGCCTCCCGCGCCACGGCTCCCTATTCTGACCGGGTGTCCCCCCGCTCCGCTCCAGTCCCGGAGGCACCCATGCAGCGCTCGTCCGCCCTCAGCGCCGTCCCGCTCGTACTCGCGGCCTGGATCCCCGCCCCCGCGCTCGCACAGGACACGAACGACGCCGAGTGGGACGTCACCCTCGCCCGGGGCGAGGTCCGCGAAATCGACTTCGAGACCGACGAGGGGACGTGGATGTCGGCGGACATCTCGCCCGACGGCCGCTGGATCGTCTTCGACCTTCTGGCGCACGTCTACCGCGTCCCCGCGGAGGGTGGCCGGGCCGAGAGCCTGACCCAGGAGAGCGGCGTCGCGGTCAACTACCACCCGAAGTACTCCCCCGACGGAACGCGCATCGCCTTCGTGTCCGACCGGGCCGGCCAGACCAACCTCTGGGTGATGGACGCGGACGGGTCGAACCCGCGCCAGGTGCAATCCAGCATGGGCACGCGCGTCACCATGCCCGAGTGGACGGCCGACGGCGAGTACATCTTGGTCGCGCAGGGCGGCGGCCTCTGGATGTATCACCAGGACGGAGGCACGGGGATCGAAATCGTGTCCAGCGACGACGGGAGCGCGGCCTGGCCCTCGGTCTCGGAGGATGGGCGCTTCCTGTACTACCATGTGCGAACCCCCGGGCAGACGGTGCCGTGGGCGGTGGACGACGACATCTTCGCCGAACCGGTGGACGGCGCACTCGTGCGCGACGCGCTGCAGGGCACCATGAACCTGCGCCGCCGGGACCTGAAGACGGGCGAGATCATCAAGATCACGAGCGGCGTACCGTCGCGTCAGTACCGGCTCTCGGGCGGGGGCGGGTTTGCGGGCGAGATTTCGCCGGACGGTCGCCACGTCGCATTTGCGCGCCGCCTCCCGGACGCGACGATCGAGTGGAAGGGGCATGAATTCGGGCCCAGCACCGCGCTCTGGCTGCGCGACCTCGAGACGGGCGCCGAGCGGATCGTCATGGACCCGATCACGCAGGACATGACCGAGGGGATGAAGACGATCCGCATGCTGCCCGGCTACGCGTGGGCGCCCGACGGGGCGTCGATCGTGATCTCGCAGGGAGGGAAGCTCAGGCGACTGGATGTGGCCAGCGGCGAGGTGTCCACCATCCCCTTCACCGCGCGGGTCCACAGAGTCATCTCGGAGCAGGCCTACCAGGCCTTCCGCATCGACGACGGTCCTGTCACCATCAACTTCACACGCTGGACAACAGGCTCACCCGATGGTGAGCGGCTTGCCTTTACCGCGGCAGGCCGCGTCTGGGTCATGGACCTGCCCGACGGCACGCCGCGCCGCCTCACTTCCGATACGGAGAAGCGCTTCGAGTATTCGCCGTCCTGGTCGCCGGACAGCCGCTCGGTCGCCTACACGACCATCGACGAGAACGCGACCGGCCATGTGATGACCATCAGTGCCGATGGCGGCAGCCCCCGGCAGGTCAGCGCCGAGTCCGGCGAGTACGCCCACACCCAGTGGAGCCCGGACGGCACCGAGATCCTTGCAACGCGTGGGTCGGGCGCCACGTTCCGGTACCGTTCGGTGGCGCACAATCCGTGGTACGACCTGGTACTCTTCCCGGCGGCGGGACCGGGCGGCGGCGCCGAAACGGGCGACGAGGCGGGCATGGGATCCGCGGGCCAGCGCGTCGTTCGAGTTCCCGGCAATACGCTGCCCACCCGGACCCAGTTCGTGCGCGGGTCATTCGGTCCGGACGGCCGCATCTACTACCGCACGATGGGCGACTCCACCCGGCTGCGTTCCGTTGCGCGCGACGGCAGCGACCCGCAGACCCATCTGGTCCTTCCCTTTGCCGACGAGGTCATGATCTCGCCCGACGGGCGCCACGCCGCGTTCAACGAGGGCGACAACGCGTACCTGGTCCCGGTCCCGGGCGGCGCGGCGGCGATCGGCGGTGCGGTCGCGGTCAGCAAGAAGAACGGCAAGCTGCCGGTGCGGCAGCTCAGCCGGAGGGGCGGGCTCTTCCCCGGCTGGCGCGACGCCAACACGGTCGAGTTCGGCAGCGCGGCCAGCTACTACACCCACGACGTGGCCGCCGAGACCACCGACACGTTCGCGGTCGCGCTCCAGGTCCCGCGTGGATCGCTCGGCATGGGCACCGTCGCCATCACCGGCGCCCGCATCGTCACGCTCGAGAACCGCCAGGTCGTCGAAAACGGCAACCTCGTGGTCACGGACGGCCGCATCACATGCGTCGGGGCAATGGCTGAATGCGACGCAACCGCGGCCGATCACACCATTGACGGGACCGGCAAGACCGTGATTCCCGGCTTCATCGACATGCATTCGCACTTCTTCCGTGAATACCGGGGCATCATTCCGCCCAACGCCTTCGAGATGGCCGTCGCGCTGGCGTACGGGGTCACCAGCAACCTCGACAACTCGCAGTGGTCGCAGGACGTCTTCCCGGCGGCGCAGATGATCGAGGCAGGAGTGCTCGTCGGTCCCCGCACCTACACCACCGGCGACCCCCTCTACCGGGGCGACGCCGTCCGCCAGAACGAACTGACCAGCTACGAGGTCACCGAGGACAACATCGCGCGCCTCCAGTCCTGGGGTGCCGTGTCGCTCAAGCAGTACCTGCAGCCCCGCCGCGACCAGCGCCAGTGGGTGTCGGACATCGCGCGCAAGCGGGGGCTGATGGTCACCTCCGAGGGCAGCGATCTGGCGTTCAACATGGGCATGATCATGGACGGCCAGACCGCCTGGGAGCACCCGATCAGCTACGTGCCGATGTACTCCGACGCGGCCCGTTTCTTCGGGCGCGCGGAAACCGTCTACTCCCCCACCTTCGTGGTCGGCGGCCCGGGCCCGTGGAACGACGAGTGGTTCTTTCATGAGACCGAGGTGTGGCGCGACGAGAAGCTGCGCCTGTGGATGCCGTGGAAGCAGCTCGTGCCGCATTCGCGCCGCGTCTTCCAGCGCCCCTTCACCGACTACAGCTACCCGATGCTGGCCCAGGTGCTGGTGGACTGGATGGCCGAGGGAGCCCATGGAGCCATTGGCGCGCACGGTCAACAGCATGGTCTTGCGTCCCACTGGGAGGTCTGGATCGCCGAATCCGCAATGGGCCCGATGGGCGCGCTCGAACTGGCCAGCGTGGAGGGTGCCTACTTCCTCGGCGCCTCCGAGGACCTGGGCACGCTGACTCCCGGCAAGCTCGCCGACCTGATGATCCTGAACTCCAACCCGCTCGACGACATCCGCAATACCACGGACATCCACCTCGTTATGAAGGGCGGAGTCGTGTACGATGGCATGACCCTCGACGAACTCTGGCCCAGCGCGCGCCCTTACGGCGCCCGGCCGTGGATCCACGAAGAGGTCTGGCGGGCCGGGCCTCGGCCGGTGAACCGTTAGATGCGGTGCGCAGTCCTGGCAACAGCGATCCTGGCCGTGGCCTGCGGCGGGAGCGGTGACGGCACCCCCGCGCTTCACCCGGGCTCCGGCGAGTTCACCTTCCACGACACCCGCGGCAACGCGGACCGGCCGATCACCGTTCGCTATCACATGCCGGACGGGTACGCGCCCGAGACGCCCATCGTCTTCGTCATGCACGGCAACTCGCGGACAGGCGAGCGGTATTTCAACGACTGGGAGCCCCATGCCATCGCCCATGGCTTCCTGCTCCTCGTCCCGGAGTTCGACCGCGACAACTACCCCGGCAACCAGTGGTACAACCTGGGCAACGTGTTCCCGGAGGCGGATGCACCCGACGCATCCGGCGGTGCCCGCAACGCCGAGGCCACCTGGACGTTCACCGCGATCGAACACCTCTTCGACGCCGTCCGAAACAGCACTGGCAGCGCCCGCACGACCTTCCGCATCTATGGACACTCGGCGGGCAGCCAGTTCGTCCACCGCCTGCTCATGACGCGCCCCGACGCGCCGGTTGAGCGGGCCGTCGCCGCCAACGCAGGGTGGTACACCATGCCTGACGACGACACCGCGTGGCCGTACGGGCTGGGTGGTTCGGGGTTCGAGGTGGCCGGGCTCGCCGACCTCCTGCAACTCCCCGTCACCGTCCTGCTTGGAGATGCGGACACCATCACCACCTCAAGCAACCTGCGCCGCACCCCCGAAGCCATGCTTCAGGGTCCCCACCGCTTCACGCGCGGCCACGCATTCCATGCCGCTGCGCGGTCGGCAGCCGAAGCCCTCGGAGTCCCGTTCGGCTGGGCGCTCGACACAGTCCCCGACGCCGGCCACAGCAACGCGCTCATGGCGCCGCGCGCCGCCGAAATCCTCGCCCGCTGACGCACGCCCCTACCGGAATCGCCCCATGATGCACAAGCCGACCGCCGCCAGCTTCGCCCCCCTGGCTCTCCTCGCCGTCGCCCCCCTCATCGCCCCCCTCATCGCCTCTCCCCTCGCGGCCCAGTCCGGCTCGTTCGGCAACTCGGTCGTGATCGACGGCGACGAACTCCACATCGCGGAGCCCAACCCCAACTTCCGCTCCGGCGCGGTCTACGTGTACCGCCGGTCCGGCGACGACTGGCGCGAGTCCGCCGTCATCCGCGCACCCGACTCCGAGCGCGCCGACGGGTTCGGCACCGTGCTCGCCAGAACCGGCAACACGCTCTTCGTCGGGCAGAAGGGCGGCCCCCTGCACGTCTTCGAGCGCTCCCCCGACGGCGCCTGGCGTCCCGCGGGCACGGTCGAGGGCGACGGCGTCCGGGGCGTCGATCCCGGATGCGGCCAGTACGGCTACTGCGGCACCGACTTCGGCCTGACGCTCGCCGCCGCGGACGACTGGCTGTTCGTCGGATCCCCCGGCGCCGCCCCGGTCCAGCGACGGCCCGACGAACCGGAGGAGCCGGACGTTCCGGGCGCCGTCCATGCGTACGAGCGCGACGTGGCCGGCCAGTGGGTGCAGCGCGCAACCCTCCAGCCCGCCGACGGCATGCCGGGCGACGGATTCGGCTCGGCCATCGTCTTCACAGCCCACGGCGCGCTGGTCGGCGCACCGGGGTGGGACGCCCCCACGAGCGACCTCGAGGGCCTCGAAGCCGCGGGCCGCGTGTATCACTACCGCCTTGGGGACGGTGGTTGGGAGGAGGCCGGCGCCCTCGACGCGGCTCCCGAGGCCAACGCCAACTACGGGTCGGCCATCGCGGCCGCGGGCGAAAGGGTCCTGATCGGCGCGCCGGGAGCCGACGACAGCCGCGGCGCGGTCCTGGCGCATTCGTGGGACGACGACCTCGCCCGGTGGGTTCCCGGCAGCGGGCGGCTCACGCTTCCCAGCGGCGAGAGCGGCGACCTCTTCGGCGCGGCCGTGGCCATCGCGGGCAGCGCCATGACGGGCGAGGCAATGGCGCAAGGGGACATCTGGGTCGGGGCGCCCACCACGCGCGGCTACGAGACCGGCTCGGTATACGTGTACGAGTCGGCCGGGCACCCCGGCGCGGCCTTCCCGCCGGCCGGCGACCCCCACCAAATCCGGCTCGCACAGGCGGAAACCGTCGAGCAGGACCGTTTCGGCGGCCTGATCGTCGCCGGCGCGGACCTCGTTGCCGTGGGTGCCCCCGGCATGCACCACCAGTCGGGCTCGGTCCACCTCTACGAGCGCGGCGAGGCTCCGGGCGACGCTGGCGCACCCGCCGCGTGGCACGACGCCGGCACCCTGGTCAGCGCGCCCGACGCGCTCGGGGCGCTCGTCGGCGAGGAACGGCGCTGCACCGACGGCATGGTCGGTCCGTTCGACTGCGACGAGGTCGAGCTGCTGTCCTTCATCCCCAATTCGATCCTGCGGGACGGTGTGCGGGCGCGCGGCGTGCGCACCAACGACAACTGGGGCTGGACCGACCCCGTCACGGGACAGGAGTATGCCCTGGTGGGACGCAACGACGGCACCTCCTTCATCGACATCACCGACCCCTCGAACCCGGTCCTCGTCGGCGACCTGCCCAAGCCGTGGGGAACCCCGCCATCGCAGCTTTGGCGCGACATCAAGACGTACAGGGACCACGCCTACATCGTCGCCGACGGCGCGGGCGAGCACGGCATGCAGGTCTTCGACCTCACCCGTCTGCGCGATGTGGACGAGATGCCCGCGCTGTTCGAACCCGACACGCACTACCGGGGCATCGCGAGTTCGCACAACATCGTGATCAACGAAGAGACCGGCTTCGCGTACGCGGTCGGCAACCGCGGCGGCGGCGAGTCGTGCGGCGGCGGCCTCCACATGATGGACATCCGCGATCCGAAGAACCCGCAGTTCGCAGGCTGCTTCGCCCACGAGCGCGGCACCCACGACTCGCAGTGCGTGGTCTACCACGGCCCGGACGAGCGCTACCACGACCGCGAGCTGTGCCTGAACTCGAACGGCGCCTACTTCGAGATCTCGGACGTCACCGACAAGGACAACCCGGTCGCGGTCTCGCGCGCCACGTCGCCCAACTACGCGTACATCCACCAAGGCTGGCTCACCCCGGACCACCGCTACTTCTTCCAGGACGACGAGAGCGACGTGCTCCGCGGCAGCGTCGAGACCACGCGCACGCTGATCTGGGACCTCAGCGACGTCGAGGATCCCGTGCTGGCCCGCGAGTTCATGGGCTCCATGCCCGCCAGCGCCCACAACCTGTACCTCAAGGACGGCTTCGCCTACCAGGCCAACTACCGCTACGGGCTGCACGTACTGGACATCGAGGACCCCCTGAATCCGCGCGAGGTCGGCTACTTCGACACGTCCCCGTACCACGAAGGCCCGGGGTTCAGCGGCGCGTGGAGCACGTACCCGTTCTTCGAGAGCGGCACCGTGATCGTGACGAGCCTGCAGGAAGGGCTGTTCGTCCTCAAGAAGCGGGACCGGCCGGTGAGCTGAGGTGAGAATTCTCGTTCTCGCGCTCTGCTGCCTGGCCTGCCAACAGGATCGGCAGGGTCCCTCCGCGCTGGACACCCGGGTCCGCGACAGCGCCGGCATCCGGATCGTCGAGAATTCGCGGCCGCCGGACGGCTCGCGGCTGGAGTGGCGGATCGGTCCGGAACCGGCCGTCTCCATCGGCGTCATCGAGGGCGACGAGCCCTACATGCTCACCGGGGCCATCGACGCCACAAAGCTGGGCGATGGACGCATCGTCGTCGCGAATGGGGGAACGAGCGAGCTGCGCGTGTTCGATTCCACGGGGACCCACCTCGCGACGTGGGGCGGCGCGGGAGAGGGTCCGGGCGAATTCGGGGGTCTCTACCGGGTCGAGCAATGGCCGGGAGACTCGATCGTCGCGTGGTACACCCGCCGCCTGGGGATTTCGGCCTTCGACGCGCAGGGCAACTTCGGCCGGACCTGGGAAATCGTGCAGGACGGGGCCGTCCCGATGATGCTCGGCTTCCGGGCCGAATACGCGATGGCCGATGGTTCGATCCTCGCGGTTCGCATGCCCGAGTCTTCGGATACGGTGGTCGTGCAGGTCAGGGACGCAGAGGGGAGGATGCTCGGTTCGCTGGGGACGCACGCGGTAGCGGAACCCTACATCCATGCCCCGGGAACCGACCAGTCGTTTCTGCTCTCGAAGATCCTCGGGCACGAACCGGTCTGGACGCCGTGGGGAGACCTGGTCGTCATCGGTCACACCGGCCGGTACGAACTGAGAGCGTTCGCGGCGGACGGCTCGTTGGCGCGGATCGTCAGGCTTGACCACGTGCCGCGTTCCCCGACTCCGGACCAGGTCGAGGCGTACATCGAGGGACAACTCGCCTGGACCGCCGACATGTCCGAGGACAGGAGAAACCGGTGGCGTCAGGCATACGAATCCGCCCCGGTGGCGGAGCACCTTCCGGCGTTCGAATCGGTCAAGCCCGACGCGGCAGGCCACCTGTGGGTTGCGGAATTCGAATTCTCAACAGCAAGTCAGAACACGTTCGAAGAGCAGCCGCCCCGACTCTGGACCGTTTTCGATCCGGAAGGCCGGGTCCTGGGCTTCGTCGAGACGCCGGAAGGCCTGCGGATCCACGAGATCGGAGAAGACTATATCCTGGGCGTGACCTGGGATGAACTGAACGTGGAGTACGTGCAGGTCTGGGCGCTGGAGCGGTTGTGATCCGACCTCGGTGCGTTGTGCCGATCGTTTTTGTCGTGCTGACCATTGGCTGCCAGCGGGACCGCGAAGCGACGAACGGGTCGGCCAGTGAGGTGCGTGACAGCGCCGGAATCCGGATCGTCGAGAATCCCCGCCCGCCTGAAGGGTCGCGGCTGGGTTGGCGGATCGGGCCCGAGCCAGCCGTCTCGATCGGCGTATTCGACGGTCAAGAGCCGTACATGCTGTATGGGGCTCTGGACGGGACCAGGCTTCCTGACGGCCGCATCGTGGCGGCGAACCGTGGAACCGGCGAGTTGAGAGTGTTTGATGGTGACGGGCACTACCTCGCCACATGGGGCCGTGAGGGGGAAGGGCCGACCGACTTCGCGAGCCTGGTCAAAGTCGAAAAATGGCCGGGTGACTCGATCATGGCCTGGTACACTGGGGCGATGGGGATGGCCGTGTACGACTCAGCGGGGAAGTTAGGCCGTACGTTCGTGTTGCAGAGCGGCGCGGGCGTTCCCTGGCGCCGCCCACGCCCGCTGGCCGCACACCAGGACGGTACAATCCTGGCCGTCAAGGCCCCGGAGGACGCAGACACCGCCGTCGTCGAAGTCCGGGATGGCGAAGGCGCACTGTCCGCTTCTCTCGGAACGCACGCCGCCGCAGAGGTGATCGTCACGACGAATGAGCGGGGATCGCAATCCCTCAGCTGGAAGGCCTATGGCCGCCAACTCGTTACGGGTTTCTGGGCGGACCATGTCGTGGCGAGCCCCACCAGCCACTACGAAATCAGGGCATTCCGCATGGATGGCACGCTCTCCCGCATTGTGCGTCGAGACCATGTGCCCCGATCCCCTACTGAAGCCGATCGAGCTCCCTTCGTGGAAGAGCAACTATCGAACTACGACGGTCTGGACATCCCCGAGGCGGTGGTGGAGCAGGCGCGCCAGGAGTTCGAGACCACGCCGTTCGCGGACTACTTCCCGGCATTCTCGTCGGTCATTGGTGACGCCGTCGACCACCTATGGGTGGAGGAATACAAGTACCCGCTGGAGGACCGGCCCGGTACCCTGTGGACGGTGTTCAATCCGGAGGGACACGCTCTGGGCTTCGTCGAGACACCTGAGGGATTCGAGGTCTACGAGATCGGCGAGGATTACATGCTGGGCCGGGTGAAGGACGAACTCGACATCGAGTCCATTCAACTCTGGCCGCTGGAGCGGTCCGGCTGATTGTCAACGACACTTTACAAGAGGTTCACCATCTCCTGCAGTCCGATCGCTTCAATCCCACCCGGTAGCGGAAAACGCTCCGTGCCGCCGTAAACGACGAAGGTACGATTGGGCCGGACATCCTTGACCGCGACGAGGAGTTGCTTTGACGGCGAGGCTGTCAGCCCGCGCTTGACCTCCACCGCCCAGACCTTGCCGTCCGGAAACTCCAGCACTAGATCGATTTCGGCACCGGTGGCCGTGCGGGAGAAACTGGCCTGCGTCCCGTCGGGGGCCGCGCGGATCAGTGTCTCGAGCACGAATCCCTCCCAGCTCGTCCCGGCGATCGGATGACCGAGCACGGCGTCCAGATCGGGCAGCCCCAGAAGCGTGTGAACGATGCCGCTGTCGCGAAGGTACACCTTGGGTGACTTGACCAGCCGTTTGCGGACGTTGGCGTGCAACGGAGGCAGGCGGCGCGCCAGTAGCAGATCGACCAGCAGGTCCAGGTACCGCATGACCGTCTTGCCGTCCACGCCGAGGCTGCGGGCCAGCGCCGACGCGTTCCAGAGACCGCCCTGCGAATGCGCGAGCATGGTCCAGAAGCGGCGTAGCGTCTCTGCCGGGATGCGGGGTCCCAGCATGGGAACGTCCCGCTCCAGATAGGTGCGGATGAAGTTCCTGCGCCAAAGGGTGCTGGCGTCGTCGCCGGAGGCCAGAAAGCTCCGGGGGAATCCTCCGCGGATCCAAAGGCGAGTCGATTCCTCCGGCCCGACTTCGCGGATATCCAGCGGGTCGAGGGCCAGGTAGCCGATCCGCCCGGCGAGGCTCTCTCCAGACTGCCGCATGAGGTCCATCGACGCCGATCCGAGGATCAGGAAGTGGCCGGCGGACTCGCCTTCGTGAATGCGATCGTCGATGATCCCGCGAAGGACCTGGAAGATCCCGCGCCAATCCCAGGCTCCGCGGCACGTCGACCCCGGGTACCGGACGCGTCAATCGGTACCGGACACGTCAATCGGCACCGGACACGGTGGATCAGGCGGCCCGCGTCTGTGTTCCGTTCTTCACCTCCCGCGGTTGAGTCTGTTCCGTGCCGGTGGACTGCTCTGTATCTGTGGCTTGCCCGGTTTCTGTGGCCTGCCCCGTTCCTGCGGCCTGTCCCATCCCTTCATGCTCGTGTCCCTGATTTTGCCGCGGAAACGTGGGCGGTGAGCCGGGCGTGGTCGCGTCGTCTTCCGCCCGCGCTGGCCGCTTATCCGCCCGCGCTGGCCGCTTATCCTCCAGCGCCGGCTTCTCCACCGCCGGTTTCTCCAGCGCCTCCTCGACTGCCTCGCGCGCCGCGGCCTCGATCTCCCACGGCACTGCCCCGTTCGCCAGCCGTGCCGCGCCGTTGTACATCTGGCCGGGCCGAAGCGGCGGGGCGGGGGGCAGGTTGGGCGTCAGCTTCGGTTCCTTCAACGACGGCGGCACGCTCGCGAGCATCTTGCCATCGCGCGTGAAGAACACGGCCTGACCCTTCGCGTCGAGCGCCATCCGCACCCCGCCCTCGTGCATGAGCCGGTGGTGCCGCCGGCACAGGAGCACGGTGTTCGTCAGGCTCGTTTCGCCGCCGTCGGCCCAGTGCTTGACATGGTGAGCCTCCGTGAACCGGCTCCCGCAGCCCGGGTACCGGCAGCCCCGGTCCCGCTCCTCGAGCGCGCGCCGCAGGTGCGGCGGGATGGTCCGCGTCTTCCGCCCCACGCTGACCACCTGACCGTCGCGGTGCAGCATGTGCACCACCGACGCATCGCACGACATGCGCCGCGACGTCTCCGCGCTCACCCGCACCCCGTCGAGCTCCGACCGGCCACCCTCGCCGTTCTCCTCGAGCGTGCTCATCTCGGTGTGCACCGTCACCTGGTACCGCTCGGCCCGCGTGCCGCTCTGCGCCGCCTCGTCCGCGTCCGCCGCGAGCCCCGCCGCCAGCGCCCGCTCGGCCACGAGTCCCGCCGCATCGGCCCTGCGCTGGCGGCTCGTCGGCCGCGCGTCGGGGTCCGCGCCCCGGTACAGCGCGTCCGTCGCGGCCTCGATCGCCCGCATCAGCACGGCCCCGGCCTCGGGTTCGAGCCGCCCCCGCACCACGTACGTTCCGTCGGCGTCGATCACGACCGACAGCGTCCGGCGCTGGTGCCGCACCTCTTCGGCCGTCAGTTCACCGTCCCGCGACAAGTGCTTCCATCCCCGCACGATCCGCTCGAGCTCCATGGCGGAGCACTTGTCGGCGTACTTGAGCAGCCTCGCCTCGGTCTCCTTCGTCGCCGCCCGCGTGATCGCCCGCACCTTGGCGTACGACAGCTGCCCGACCTTCATCTCGGCGGAGGTCTTCGGCAACCCCTCAAGCGCATGCGCGACCCTCACGTTCTCGCGGCAGGTGCCGATCATGCGGCCGGTCCGCCACGCGAGCCACTCGGCGCAGGACGTGAACGCGTCGGCCCAGCCCTCTCGACGGTCGAACTCGGCGATGAGGGTGAGCATCTCGTAGGTGGCGATGTTGATCCGTGCGGCGAGTTCCGCGATGCGCTCGCCGAGTTGGGCGGTGGTCATGTCAATCCTCCGAAGTAGAAGTCCGGCAAAGAGTTAGCTGTGGCGGGTGGTCCGCGCACCATAAAGATAACGGCAGTTTTTCGGCCCTCTGTAAGGCCTCAGGACGCGAAAAGTCGGCCCGGGTCACGTTCAAATGGGTCGGACATCGCCCCTCGGCCGTCCTGGGGCCTCCTGCTGCGTTTGACGGCCATCCTGGCAGCGGTCCCGGACCTCGCCGAAACCGCACCTTCAGAACCCGTCTATAGCTGGATGGGACTATCGCTCGCCCGTTTGGGACACGCGGGACAGCGGGATGCTCGAATGGGACAAGCGGGACGGCGGCATGCTCCTGTGGGGCGCGTGCGCGCTCGAAGCGGGCCCGCGAGTGCTCCGCCAGCGCTCCGGGCGACTCCACCGGCACCGCGGCTGGCTCCATCGGCACCACAGTTATCCGCTCAGGCCCGCCACCCACGTTTCCGCGGCAAAACCAGGGACACCCGCATGCTCGAACGGGACCACCGGGCATTTTGCGGCCCCGCCAACGGAGGTCCACCCGCGCCAACGGGGATCCACCCGCGTCAACGGGGACCCACCCGCTCAGCCGGGGATCCACCCGCTCCAACGGAGGTCCACCCACTCAGACGGGATCCATGCGACCGCCAACCCTAACGTTACGTCAGGGTTGTCCCGCCACCAGCCGCGGCGAGCCCCCCCTAAACCTCGCCTCGCCGCGCCGCCCACACCGCGTAGTGACTCGCCCGCGCCGCGAACGCCATGTACGTGAGCGATGGGTTCTGGCAGCCGGACGACGCCATCGAGGCGCCATCGATGATGAACAGGTTCGGGACGTCCCACGCCTGGTTGTGGGCGTTGAGTACGGAGGTGGCGGGGTCGCGGCCCATGCGCGCCGTGCCCATCTCGTGGATGGTCAGCCCGGGCGGGGTCATCTCGGTGTCGATCGTGATGTCGCGGCCGCCGCCGGCCTCGAGCATTTCGGCGGCCTGGAGGGCGGCGTCGTGCATCATTGCCCGTTCGTTGTCGCTCCAGACGCAGCTGATCCGCAGCGTGGGGATTCCCCACTTGTCGACCTGCTCGGGATCGAGGGCCACGTGGTTCTCTTCGCGGGGGAGGCACTCGCCGAATCCCTCGATTCCGAACGACCACGGCCCCGGGCGCATCAGGTCGCTCTTGAAACCCTCACCAAAACCCGGCATCGCAGTACCCCGCCCCCAGCCTTCCCTCCTCGCCGAGCCCTGGTACCCGTAGCCGCGCAGGAAGTCGGGCGACGGCTCGGTGACGTTGCGGAAGCGGGCGATGTAGACGCCGTTGGGGCGCCGTCCGCGGGTGGTGCGGTCCTCCCAGCCGGGGAAGGTCGCGCGCGCGCCGACATCCATGGTATGGTCCATGAGGTACTTGCCGAGCACGCCGCTGGAGTTGGCGAGGCCGTCGGGGAAGTCGGCGGACTTCGAGTTGAGCAGTATGCGCGTGGACTCCAGCGCGGAGGCGCCGAGGAAGACGGTGCGGGCGTGGAATTCGAGCTCGTCGTGGGTCTCGGCGTCGATCACGCGGACGCCGGTCACGCGGCCGGCCGGGCCGGCACCGGAATCCCAGATGACTTCCGCGACCACGCTGTTGGGGCGCAGGGTCATGCGGCCGGTCGCCTCGGCGGCGGGGAGCGTCGCGTTGATCGAGCTGAAGTAGCTGCGCGTGCGGCAGCCGCGGTGGCAGGGACCGCAGTAGTGGCAGGCGCGGCGCCCCTTGTGGTTGCGGGTGAGGACGGCGGTGCGGCCGATCGTCATGCGCCGGGTGCCGCCGAACGCGCTGTCGATCGCGCCCGCCACGTGCTCCTCGACGCACGACATCTCCATCGGCGGCAGGAAGACGCCGTCCGGCACCTGCGGCAGCCCCTCCGCCCGCCCGCTGATGCCGACGAACGCTTCGACATGATCATACCAGGGCGCCAGGTCGGCGTAGCGGATGGGCCAGTCGACGCCGTACCCCTCGCGCGCGTTGGCCTCGAAGTCCAGATCGCTCAGCCGGTAGCACTGCCGGGCCCACATGATCGACCGTCCGCCCACCTGCCGTCCGCGTATCCACAGGAACGGCTTGTCGGGATCGGTCGTGTACGGATTCTCGATGTCGTTGACGAAGAACTTGCGGCCCACCTCGTCGCAGGCGTAGCACTGGCCCTGGACCGGCTGCTCGGCGGCCACCGCCTTGCGGTCGTTCCAGCCCCGGTAGGGCATCTCGGAGGTGAGCGTGTGCTCGGCGTAGTCGCGTTCGGGCACGATCATCGGGCCGGCTTCGAGCACGAGCACATTGGCGCCGAGTTCGGTCAGTTCCTTGGCGGCCCAGCCCCCCGACATGCCCGAACCGACGATGATCGCGTCGTACTCCTGCCGGCGCGGCCGGATGTGGAAGAGGTCGCGGCGGGAGATCATGGCGTCAGCGGCGCGCACCCTTCGAAGGTGCGGAAGGCCGTTCTGAAGCCGAGCGCGTCGAGCCCTACGTCCGACGTGAAGTAGCCGGTGATGGTGAAGCGTTTGACGTCGTGGAAGAAGTGCGCTGTTTCGTCCGCGGCGGGGTCCTCGCGCAGAGCGGTGAGCTCGTCGTCGAGGCCGCGAACGAATGCCGCCTGCTCACCCGGCGTGCACTCCGCGAACGGGCTGCCGAAGCGTTCGCGGCACGCCGGGTCCACCGTGTCGAGCCCGGCCAGAAAGCGGTCGCGGTCGTCGTCGTCCAGCCACCCGTCGACGAGCGCGGCCACGAACCCGGTCACCCCGGCATCGGACGCGCCCGGCGTGTCCGTCGCCGGGATGATGACCTCGGCGAGGGCTTCCATGACACGGGCGCGGGCGGGGGTGAGTAGCGACGCGGCCCGGGTTGCGCCGGCGCCGGCCGGCCCCGCCCGGATCCGTTCGCGCCACGCCACCAGGCGCCCGATCTCGTCTGGGGGCATGAGCAGCGGCGCGCTCGCCAGCACTCCAATGGCCTGCCGTCGCTTCATGCGTTACCGTTTCGCCGCTTTGACGCGGTCCTGCTGGAGGATGAATATGCCCAACCTTACACGCCGCGAGGCGATCAAGGCAACCGGAGCGGCTTCGATGGGGCTGATGCTGCCGGGGTGCGCGCGGCCCGGCGAGGCCCGGCCTGGCGAGGCGCAGGCCGACGGCATCGTTCAGTCCGTCGCCCGCTGGTGCTTTGACGATATCCCGCTGGAGCCGTTCTGCGCGTCGGTCGCCGACATCGGCCTCACCGCGATGGACCTGCTGACGGTTGACGAGTGGGCGGTTGCCCACGATCACGGCCTTGTGGTGTCGTGCGGCGACGTGGCCGCCGGGACCATCGAGGACGGGCTGAACGAGCCCGCCAACCACGCCGCCATCATCCGCGCGTTCGAAGAGCACATTCCGAGGGCGGCGCGCGAGGGTGTGCCGAACGTGATCTGCTTCTTCGGCAACCGGCGCGGCATGGACGACGCGCCCGCGATCGTGAACTCGATCCGCTGCCTGCAGGAGTGTGCGCCCATTGCGGAGGCCGAGGGTGTCACGATTCTCGTGGAGGTGCTCAACTCCAAGCCCGGCGGACACGTAGACTATATCGGCGACCGGATGCCGTACGCGCTGGAGATCATCCGCGCCGTCGATTCGCCTCGCGTGCGCATCCTGTACGACATCTATCACATGCAGATCATGGAAGGCGACATCATCCGCACGCTGACCGACGCCTCGGAGTGGATCGCCCACTACCACACGGGCGGCGTTCCCGGACGGGCGGAGATCGACGAAACGCAGGAGTTGTACTATCCCGCCATTGTGCGCGCGATCCGCGACACCGGATTCACCGGGTACATGGCGCACGAGTTCATCCCCAGGAGCGGCGACCCGCTGGGCTCGCTGGCAGAGGCGGTTGAACTGTGCGCGGCGGCCTGACCGAAAGGAACCCCATGCTGAAGATCAGAGACCTCGTCAAAGTCTACCCGGGACCGGTTGCGGCGCTGCAGGGCGTCTCGCTCGATGTCTCGAAGGGCATGTTCGGCCTGCTCGGGCCCAACGGCGCGGGCAAGACGACACTCATGCGCATCGTCGCGGGGCTGCTGGAACCGACCTCCGGCGAGGTCGTGTTCAACGACGAGGACATCGTCGCCGACCCCCGCCGCATTCGCCGGCAGCTCGGCTACCTGCCGCAGGACTTCGGCTTCTACCCTCATCTGAGCGGCGAGGCAATGCTCCGTTTTCTCCTGGTGCTCAAGGGCGTGCAGGCGCCGCAGGGGCTGAAGAAGCTCGCGGCGGAACTGCTGGAGCGGGTCAACATGTCCCATGCCGCCAAGCGGAAGGTGAAAGGCTACTCCGGCGGGATGAAGCAGCGGCTGGGGATCGCGCAGGCGCTGGCGGGTGACCCACGGCTCATCATCGTCGACGAGCCCACGGCCGGTCTCGACCCCGAGGAGCGGATCCGGTTCTACAGGCTGCTGGCCGAGCTGGCGGAGGACCGCACGGTGCTGCTGTCCACGCACATCGTCGAGGACATCTCGGTGCTTTGCCCGCGCGTGGCGATCATGTACGACGGACGCTTCGTGGCGGACACGACGCCGGGCGAGGCACGCAATCGGCTCGACGGGACGATCTACCAGGGCGCGGTGGCCAAGGCGGATCTGCCCGAGATCGAGCGGCGCTACCGGATCACCCAGGCGATTCTGATCGAGGGACGCAACCAGGTGCGCGTCCACCTGCCCCCGGAGGAGGCGGCACAGGGCGCGGTGCCCGAAGGGTTCGCACCCGTGCCCCCGACGCTGGAGGACGCGTACCTGCTGTTGGCGCAGGCGAACGGAGCCGGCGGGAACGGGGAGGTGTCGTGAACGCGTTGGGGCGCTGGTGGGAAGTCACCCGCAGGGAGCTGATTTCGGGACTGCGCCGGCCCGCGTACTGGATCCTTTTCGTGGTCCTGTTCTTCATGGCCTGGGGCTGGTCCGAAGGCGCGGTAACGATCGCGTCGGGCGAATCGACGGTGGGCGGCGAACGGTCCCACGTGACTTCCGTTTTCGCCCAGAGCATGATCCAGTGCGTCGTGGTGATGGGGATCGGGGCGTGGTTCCTCGCCATTGCGGCGGGCCTGGTCGTGATCCGCGACCTCGAGCTTCAGGTCACCGAGGTCTTCCATTCGACGCGCCTGACCCCGGGCGAGTACGTGTGGGGCAAGTTCGCCGGTGCACTCGGCGTCTTCTTCGTGATCTGGATCCTCTACCTGTGCACGGGGGCGGTGTTCAACCACGTCGTGGCGGCTGGTGAGGACGTGAGGCACATCGGTGAGTTTTCGCTGGGGAACTACCTGTTCCCTACCATGCTCTTCGGACTGCCCCAGATCCTGCTCTTCGCGGGCGTACCGTTCTTTCTGGGAACCTGGACGCGCCGGCCCATCGTCGTCTTCTTCTTCCCCATAGCGGTGCTCCTGGTAACGCTCGTCTTCCTGACCACCTGGTCACCCGACTGGCTGTCCCCCGAGGTGAACCGGGCGCTGATGCTCGTGGACCCGTCCGGTTTCCGCTGGCTCAACGAGACGTTCCTGAAGGTGGACCGCGGCGTCGAGTTCTATAACACCTCGGCCCTGCAGCCCGATGCGGGATTCCTGCTGAGCCGGGTCGTTTTCAGTCTGATCGGATTGACCGCCGTGGGTGGCGCGGCGATCAGCTACGCCGGGAGGCTGCGCCGGGGCGGCAGCGACTCGAGGTTGTTCCGCCGCCGCCGTCGCGCCGCCGAGCCGACACCGGCCGAGCCGTCTGCCGCCGATGCGACCCTGCGGGACCTCGACATGGCCACGCAGCCGCTCGGGTTCTGGAAAGCGGCTCGGGTCATCGGCAGGGAAGAGGTCCGGGAACTGGTCCGTCGCCCCGGGATGTATCTCTTCGTGCCGCTGATCCTCTACCAGTCGATCTTCACCACCGTGGTGGCGATCGGTCCGTTCAATTCGAGGCTGCTCCTCACCTCGGGCGCGGTGGCCGTGCGGCAGCTAAACACGCTGAGTCTGCTGATCTGTCTGCTGCTCCTCTTCTACACGGTCGAGTCGCTGCACAAGGAGCGCAGCCGCCGACTGGCCGAGATCTTCCACACGACGCCTATCGGGACGGGGTCGATCCTTCTCGGTAAGACCATCGGCAACAGCATGGTTGCTGGGCTGATCCTGGCCATCGGCGTGGTCGCCAGCTGGGGCGTGATCGCCTGGTTCCAGATCTTCGACGGCAGCCCCGTGAGCTTCGATGTTGTGCCGTTTGTGCTGACCTGGGGTGGCGTGCTCGTGCCCACGTTCATCTTCTGGACCGCGTTGGTGACGGCGCTCTTCGCTTTGTTCCGGAATCGCTACGCGGTGTACGGCGTCGGCATGGCGCTGATAGTCTACACCATCTACCGAATGGTCTTCAACGACCCGTTCGGGTGGGTGTTCAACTGGATCGCCTGGAATGCCGTCCAATGGAGCGACCTTGGTGCGTTTGCGCTCAACGGGCGCGAGCTGCTGCTCAACCGCATCCTCTACCTGAGCCTTGTTCTGCCTCTCGTTGCGCTGGCGGTCAAGTGGTTCGGCCGGCAGGATTTCGACGCCACGCGGCTTGTGCATAGGATCCGGCCGAAACCGCTGCTGTTCGGCGCGCTGCGCGTGCTTCCGTTCGCGGCGCCGGCGATCGTGCTCGCCATGGTACTGCACTTCGGCGGCAGGGCGGGCCGGCAGGGAGAGGCCGCCGAGGAGGCGGGCAAGGACTACTGGCGCGAGAACGTCCAGACCTGGAGCGACTTCGCAATGCCGTCGGTCTCCAATGTCGACGTGGAACTGGACTTCGAGCCTGCCGAGCGCTCGGCTGCGGTGAAGGGCGAGTACACCTTCCACAACCACCGGGACTATCCATACGACCAGATACCGGTCACCGCCGGCCAGTGGGATCCCATCGAATGGACCCTGAACGGGGAAGCGCACGAGCCGGATGACCGGTCGAACCTGTTCGTGTTCACACTCGAAGAGGCGCTGGGACCCGGCGACTCGCTCACGATCGGCTTCAGCTACGACCTCGAGTTCCCGCAGGGCATGAGCGAGCGCGCCAGCGGTGAATCGGAGTTCATTCTCGAATCCGGGATCGTGCTGACCGCGTTCGCGCCCACGTTCCTGCCTACTCCCGGGTACCTCGAGAACATCGGCGTCGACAGCGACAACTCTTCCGAGCCGGAGGATTACGCGGACGACTTCTTCGAGGGCGAAACCGAGCCGCTCTTCGGCTGGGGCGGCGAGCCCTTCACCGTGCGCACGCAAATCACGCTGCCGGAGGACTACACGGCAAACGGGGTGGGGCAGAAGGTGAGCGATGAAGTTGTCGACGGCAGGCGGACGGTGGTCTGGGAGACGGATCACCCCGTGGTCCTGTTCAATGTCGTGGCGGGGAAGTACGCGGTGAAGGAGGGCGACGGCACCGCGATCTACTACCACCCGGAGCACGACTACAACATCGAAGAGATGTCGGCGGCGCTCGACGCCGCGCGGAAGTACTTCTCCGAGTGGTTCTATCCCTTCCCGTGGGATCTGCTCAAGATCTCCGAGTTCGCGGCGTTTGCCACCTATGCGCAGGGCTTCCCCACCAACATCACCTTCAGCGAGGGGATCGGGTTCCTCGCGAAGAGCGATCCCAGGTCGCACATCGCGTTCATGGTGGTTGCGCACGAGGCGGCGCATCAGTGGTGGGGCAATCTGCTCACGCCGGGCCAGGGCCCCGGCGGCAACATCATCTCGGAGGGGATGGCGCACTATTCGACGTTGCTCCTGCACGAACAGGTCTATGGCGACCGCTACCGGATCGAGTTCGCCAAGCGGATTGAGCAGTTGTACGGCGACCAGCGCTTCGTGGACTCGGAGCGGCCGATGGTCGAGGTCGACGGGACCCGGTCGGGGGACGGAACCGTCACCTATGACAAGGGTGGCTGGGTGCCGTGGATGCTACAGCAGGAGATGGGGCGCGAGAACATGCTCGCCGGACTGCAGGCGTTCATCGCGAAGTACAACCCGGACTCGGACTTCCCGGTCCTTCAGGACATGCTGGCCGTGCTGCGCGACTTCGCGCCCGACACGACCGCGTTCGACGCGTTCGCCGAGCAGTGGTTCTTCGATGTGGTGGTGCCGGAGTACAGGTTCTCGGACGTGACCAGGACGCGGGAAGGCGGGGAGTGGGTGGTGCGGGGGACGGTGGAGAATGCCGGAACGGGACGGATGCGTGTGCAGGTGGGCGCGACCGCGGGCGAGCGGTGGTCGGATGAGGGTGACGACGGAAGCCGCACCGTGGTGAACGAGGACTACCGCGAGGCGCGCACCGAGGTGGAGCTGGGCGCGGGTGAGTCGGCCGGGTTCGTGATCCGGACGGGTTTCGAGCCCGAGCGCGTGCTGATCGACCCGGATGTGCTGGTGCTGCAGCTCAACCGGGAGTCGGCGGTGTTTGAGTGGTGAGGACCCACCTGCACCTCAGTCTTGTCCCTCGATGCGTCCTCTCAACCGGTCCATTGCGGTGGGCCCATCGGTCACACCTCCCGAATCGACTTGCCGAAGAGCAGCGTCGACGAGTCGGTGGAAGTGCGACTTGGCCCGCTCCATGAGTTCGGGCGGGATCCCGCTTACCTCCTCTTCGCTGAGCCCCTGGAAGATCCACTTCTCAAGCAGCCGACGGTGCTCAGCTTCCTCGAGTAGCCGCAATCCATGTCGGACGACTTCGCTCGCAGTCCTGTAATGCCCGAGCGAGACCAATCGTTCTACAAAAGCATCCTGACGGGGCGGCAGCGAGATACTCCGAGTTTGCCGAATAGCCATGCTCGAAGATCGACCAGAGCCGGTACTGTGTCAATTGTTACTACAGCTGGTCCTCTATTGGAGGACCCGTCGTCCCATCACCGCCGCATAGACCGCCCCGAGCGCGCCGCCTCCGATCCCCTCCCCGGCCCAATCACCCGCAACGGCGCCGACCAGTGCCGTGCCCAGTACGCCCGCCACAAGCGCGACGACGCCAAGGGCGGCAAACCGGTCTGGCGCCTCGATCCGGTCGCGCAGCACCCATTGGTGAACGAACCCGAACGCGCCGAGGCCCAGCAGCACGGCCACGACCACGCTCGCCGCGTTGCCCAGGAACTGGCTCAGTCCCTCCAACACACTCAACCCAACGGCCCCGGCCGCCGCACCGGCCAGTACCGTCGCCAGCGCCAGCCGCCCCGCCCACGAAATCCGCCGCCGGATCACCAGCCACTGTCCCACCGCGACCCCGAACAGGATGCCGCCCATCGCGAGCGCCCCCACCGCCGCCTCGGCCGCGACCGGACCCAGGACGTCACCCACCGCGCCTCCCACGGCGATGCTGACGGGACGCGCAAAGATGGCGCAGATCCAGCCCCCCGCTCCGCTGGCTGCGATCCAGGCCAGCCACAATGTCCCCGAGGCCGGCCGCCCCGCGCCGCCGCTCAGACCGGCGCCTCCCCCTGGATCGTGACCCGATAACCGGATCTCGTCGCCGGCCAGTAGTCCCAGATCGCGTGGTGCTGGGTGCAGCGGTTGTCCCAGAACGCGACCGAGTTCGGCCGCCAGCGGAACCGGCACTGGAAGTCCGGACGCGAGACATGATCGTACAACAGCGCCAGGATCCCCCGGCTCTCCGCGGGTGGCAAACCCACGATGTACTGCGTGAACATCTGGTTCACAAAGAGCGCCCTGCGGCCGGTCACCGGGTGCGTGCGCACGACCGGGTGCTCCGCCGACGGATAGCTGCGCCCCCCGTCGTCGCGGCCGATCAGCCGGTTCGTCTCGCGGTAGTACGGCCCGCCGTCGTGAACCGCGGTCAGCCCGTCCAGAAACGCCCGCATCCGCTCGGAAAGCGCCTCGTAGGCGGCGTACATGTTCGCGAAGAGCGTGTCTCCCCCGGTCTCGGGCACCGTGTGCAGCCGCAGCAGCGACCCCATCGGGGGCAGCGGATCGCACGACACATCGGAGTGCCACTGTTCGCCGGCGACGCGCGTGGAGTTCTCGTCCGCGTGAATCGGCATGACCTCCGGATGGCCGTCGACCCCGGGATCGTTGGGGTGCGCAACCAGCTTGCCGAAGCGCGCCCCAAGCTCCTTCTGGCTCTCGATCGAGATCGCCTGGTCCCGGAAGAAGATGACGCAATGCTCCATCAGCGCGTCGTGAATCAACCGGAAGTCGGCGTCGCTGACATCGTCGAGGCTCAAGCCGACGACCTCCGCGCCGATCACGGGCGTTACGGGTCGGACCTGGGGGCGTGCGCTCATGTGCCCGAATATCTATGGACTCGCCCCCGTCGGCAACGATGCCTATTCATCATTGAAAGGAGGTTTGATGAGATGAGAACGACGGCCGCTCTTCTGCTCGTGCTCGGCGCATGGGCCTGCGAATCACCCGGTACGCCTGCGGAAGGTTCGAGCTGGACACGCACCCGCGAGGCCCCGCACGGCGGCGACGACGCCCACATGGCCTGGCTCGAGGACAACTACGACAAGAGCGCGCACATGGTCCCCATGCGGGACGGGGCCGAGCTCTTCACGATCGTCTACACGCCACGCTTCACGACCGGGGTGCCGGTCATGCTGTTCCGCACGCCCTACTCGATCGCGCCGTACGAGCCGGACCGGTACCGCAACCCGCTCGGCCCCTCCGCCGAGTTCGACCGGGCGGGGTACGTGTTCGTGTTCCAGGACGTGCGCGGCAAGTTCCGGTCCGAGGGGGACTTCGAGGTGATCCGCCCGCTTGCCGGGAAGCCGAAGGGCCCCACCACGGTCGACGAGAGCACCGACAACTACGACACCATCGAGTGGGCGCTCGCCAACGTAGACGGCCACAACGGCAGGGTGGGGCAGTGGGGGATCTCGTACCCGGGCTGGCAGACCGTCATGGGGATGGTGGATGCGCACCCGGCGCTCGCCGCGTCGTCACCGCAAGCCTCCCCTTCGGACATGTTCATAGGGGACGACTGGCACCACAATGGCGCGTTCAGGGTCATGTACGCCTTCTCCTGGCTCGCCAGAAACGCACGCAGGCGCGATTCGCCCACCGACGCGCGGGAGGGTCCCTTCGACTACGGCACCGAGTCGGGCTACGACTTCTTCCTGGCCGCCGGCTCGGCTGCGAACATCGACGACCTGTACTTCCATGGCGATGTCCCGGCCTGGAACGATTTCATCGAGCACGACACCTACGACGAGTACTGGCAGCGGCAGAATGCGCTGCCGCACTTGCGGGACATTGGCCATCCGATCCTGAACGTCGCCGGCTGGTTCGACACCGAGGACTTCTACGGCCCCATGTCGATCTACCGCACGATCGAAGCGGAGAATCCCGGGACCGAAAACACGCTGGCGGCGGGTCCCTGGCTGCACGGCGGGTGGCACCGCATGCTGGGCGATCACCTGGGCTGCATCGAGTTCGGCGACCGGACTTCGGTCACGTTCCAGCGGGACGTGCAGTTCCCGTTCTTCGAGCATCACCTGCGCGGCGCGGAGGACTGGACCCCGCACGAGGCCGTCGTCTTCGAGACCGGGTCGAACACCTGGCGCACACACGACACCTGGCCTCCTGCCGGCGTCGAGCCGGTCTCGCTGTATCTTGCGGCCAACCGCACGCTGTCCTTCGACCCGCCGTCGGGCGCGGGCGGCTCGGACAGCTATACCAGCGACCCGGACAATCCCGTTCCATTCTCGGCAGAGGAGCGGACGACGCTCGGGCATCTGTGGAAGGTCGAGGACCAGCGCTTTGCGTCGGCGCGGCGAGACGTGCTGGTCTACCAGTCGGCGCCGCTCGAGGAGGACCTCACCATCGCGGGTCCGATTCTGGCCGACATCCACGTCTCCACCACGGGCACCGATTCCGACTGGATCGTGAAGCTGATCGACGTCTACCCGGACGACGCCCCGAACTCGGCCTTCTGCGATGTCCCGATGGGCGGCTACCAGATGCACCTGGCCGGCGAGATCATGCGCGGACGGTTCCGCAACAGCCTGGAGGACCCCGAGGCGATGGTCGCCGCCGAGATCACCCCCATTCACATCGACTTGCGGGACCGGTATCACACATTCAGGGCGGGCCACCGGATCATGGTGCACGTGCAGAGTTCGTGGTTCCCCGCGTACGACCGCAACCCGCAACAGTTCGTGAATACGTACACCGCAAGTCCGGACGACTACGTGACGGCCTCGCAGACGGTGCATTGGGGCCCGAACCACCCGTCGCGGGTGACGCTGGGGGTGCTGAACTGACCTCCAGTTGACACGCGGCCGGGTCCGCCCTCATGTTCTCCTAAAACACTAGGAGACTGCCATGAATGTGTCGGACAATCGATCCCGCTCAACGGCCACCATGGTCTCCACGCTCGCGGGTCTCGCGCTGCTGCTCACGGTCGTTGTCCCGTTGGTCGCCGGTTGCCAGGAGGGTGCGCTCCAGGACCTCCCGGACTCCCAGGTTCGGGACAGCGCAGGCATCCGAATCGTCGAAGGTGCCCGCCCTGCCGATGACTCAAGGCTGCCGTGGCGAATCGGCCCGGAACCCTCGATATCGATCGGCGAGGTGGCTGGCGAAGAGGCCTATTTGCTGCACCAGGTCAGCGACGGCTTCGTGCTGCCGGATGGGCGAATCGTGATTGCCAATGCGGGCTCGAACGAGATCCGCGTGTTCGATGCGTCCGGGGTCCACGAGGCCAGCTGGGGACGAGCGGGAGGGGGGCCCGGCGAATTCACCGCACTGTCGGGGGTAGCCCGTTGGCCGGGCGATTCAATAGCTGCATGGGACACGCGGGCCCGGACCATAGCCGTATTCGACGCCGAGGGCACGCTGGGCCGCTCCTTTGTCCTTGAGGCCGACGGCCGTCCCGCCGATCCCCGGATGGTGTTGGGCGACGGCACCGTCCTCGGCCGTACCGTCGATTCCGGCGCCACCGGCCCGGGTTATCGGCGCGAGCAGATAAGCTACGAGTTGCGTGACGCAGACGGGAACACGGTCTTGTCGCTGGGTGTTCACCCCGGGCGCGAGGCGTATCTGAACATGGAGGGGCCGTTTCCGGTTTTCGGCCTGCTGCCGTTCAGCCGTGCTGTTTCCGAGGCGCAGTGGGGGGACCTGATCATCCTTACTCCGGATGATCACTACGAAATCCGGGCCCACGACCGGTCCACCGGTGCGCTGGCGCGCATCGTTCGGCGGGACTACGCGAACCGCGCGCCGACCAGGGCCGAGGTCGACGAAGCGATCGATGACGCCCTGGAACGCACCAACCTGACGGGCGAACAACTTGAGTTAACCCGCGAGGGATACAAGGCCATGCCGCTGGTGGAGAGCTTCCCGGCGTTTCGCGCCCTGCTCACCGACGGTCTGGATCACCTCTGGGTTCGGGAGGCCACGCTGCCCGGAATGGACCGGCCGGCGCCACTCTGGACGGTCTTCGATCCGGAGGGGCGCGTGCTGGGGTTCATCGAGACGCCCGATGGACTGACCATCCTCGAGATCGGTGCCGACTACATCCTGGGGCGGACGACGGACGACCTCGGGGTCGAGTCGGTACAGGTGTGGGGGTTGGAGCGGTAGGGGGGCGACTCGCAGGACGTTCGTGTCGAGAACGACACGGTCAGCTCTCATCAGCCAGAAGCGACTCGAGCACGTCGTCGGTAAGGCCCTTGTCGGAAGCCTTCCGACCCATGGCATCAATGGTTGCCGAGAGCCGCTCCCACGCTGCCCCACGCAGTTGTTCGAATTGTCTCATCGACATCACTACGCCAACAGGCCGCCCGTGCCGTGTAACGCGCACCGGGGCCGCCTGAGCGGATTCAAGCAGGCGTCCGAAGCGGTGCTTTGCCTCGGTGGCTGTAATCTGTCTCATGGTAAGGGCCAAAATAGCCGAAAAGCCCCTTGAGCTACCACTCCAGCGGTGGAAGTGCACCCCCCTGCAGCCGGCACATCTCATTGACCAGGTTGACCGATTGTCGGTATGACTCGGTAGTGGGGTCCAGCAACAGGGCCTGGAGCAGCGGGCGGCGGGAGCGGGACGTGAACGCGTTGACGAGCAGCCGGTTGATGCTGGTCTGAGTGCGCAGCAGCGCCAGGATGCCCTCCGGGAGAGGCCGCATTTGTTGGGGTTGGAGCCCCGACCCGTCCGCCGTGGCGGGCACCTCGACGACCACGCCGTCGGGCAGGCCGGGCACGTAACCGGCGTTGGGTACGTTGACGGCGTCGAGGTGACGTGCCTCGCCGCAGAGGACGCCCTCGAGGAGCGGTGCGGCGAGTTCGCCGGAGGGCTCGAGCTGGCGGCCCGCCCGCTCGTCTCGACTCCCGCGCGCCCGGCTCCGTGGTTGTCCCGGAAACAGGGCCGTTTCGGTCGGGTTGTCGCCGAGGTTGTAGATCCAGGTGGGAACCTTGCCGGTCTCCCACGGGTGGCCGTCGGCGGGGTCGTAGAAGAACTGGAGCGTGCTGCTGGCCAGGAAGTCGCCCGCCCAGCGGATGTATTCGCCGATATGATTGGCTCCGGGACTTGGGAATAGCCCAAAGACGCGGAAGAGGGTGCGGCTGAGCGCGATTTCGTCCCAGTCGTGCATCCAGTCGCCCTCGTGTTCGCGCTCGCGCAGCCGGGGGTAGAGGTCCTCGCCGGTGTCGCGGTCGACGACGGATTCGAACCACGAGAGATGGTTCAGTCCACTGGCCCGTGCGGCCAGCCGTTCGGGTGGGAGTTCGAGGATGCGGGCCATCTGCTCGACGCCGTGGAAGACCCCGTGACAGAGTCCGACCGTGCGGACATCGGTGAGGCGCGTTGCAGCATCGCACAGTTTGGTCAACGGATTGGTGTAGTTGACGAGCCAGGCGTCGGGACAGTGCCGCTCCATGGCGCGAGCAACGTCTACCGTGGGCTTCATGTTGCGGAGCGCGTGAAAAAGCCCGCCGGGCCCGCCGTTCTCTCCGTAGATCTGGCGGAAACCGAAGTTGCGCGGGACGTGAAAGTCCTGCGCCCAGTAGAAATAGCGGTTGATCTCGATAGAGAGGATGACCGCATCGGCGCCCGGGAGCGCATCGTCCACGCCGGTTGAGACGGACACGCTGACCGAGCGGCCCAGGCGCTCCGCGACGGCCTCAGCGTAGCCTTGCGTTCGCGGCAGTCCCGAGGGATCGATGTCGACCAGCGCGATTTCGACGACGCCGTCGCAGAGGGGATCGCTCAGCAGGATGTCGCGGATGGTCGCAGGGCCGAATTCGCGGCTGCCGGCACCGACCAGAACGATCTTCATGGGTTGTCCGCGTCCGCCAGGCGGACGGTCACGACCGCTGCGGCCATGGACACGCCCAGCAGCAGGACGCCCACGCCGGCGCGGCCGGTGAGCAGGCAGCCGACGCCGAGCAGACTGCCGTAGACGAACAGCCCGCCGAAAAGGAAGCCGGTCCACATGCGGACCGCAGGCGGATCGGACGACACCACGGCGGTTCGGCCCGCGACCGGACCCCACCATCCACCGGGACGGACCCGGCGGTGGAAGCGATCCAGCACTTCGTCCCTTTCGGGGCTTGTGAAACGGATCACAATCAGCCAGAGCAGCGTGCACGAGATGAGGATGACCACGGCTCTCACCAGGTCCATCTCGGGAGCGTAGAAGGCGTCGGTCACATCAAGCAACGCGGCGGGCAGGTGAATGGCGCTTTGGGCCAGACCCAGCAGCAACCGGCCGTTGGCCAGCAACACCGAACCGGCCATGGCCGCGATTTCCGCCCAGGCGTTGACCCGCCACCAGTACCACCTGAGCAGCCAGACGACGGCCACACCCGCGGTGAGTTCGATGATGTAGATCCAGCCTCTCTGGATCGACTCCATCTGCCAGGCGACGAACGCCGCCATGACCGCCAGCCCCACAACGGCCACGCGCGATGCGGTGACGTAGTGCCGCTCGGACCCGTCACGCTTGACGAAGCGGCGGTATACATCGTTCACCATGTACGACGCGCCCCAGCACAGGTGCGTGTCCATCGTGCTCATGAACGCCGCCAGGAACGTGGCGACCATCAGGCCGCGCAGTCCGACCGGCATCAGCTCGCGGATCATCATGGGGTAGGCGAGTTCCGGGTCGGCCACGAGTGCGGGGTCCGCGCCGGGGCCCGCCGGGAAGACCAGCAGCGACCCCAGCCCGGCCACGATCCACGGCCAGGTCAGCAGGACCGTTCCCGCGAAGGCGAACCAGAGAGATGCCATCACCGACTGCCGCTCGTCGCGGGTGGCGAAGAGGCGCTGCGCGACGTAGCCGTCCCCTTGGCCGCTTCTCATCCACAGAATCAGGATCAGGCAGAGGAACGACAGGAATTCCAGCGACGACGCGTTCGCCGCGCTCGGCACCAGGTCGAGCGCGCCCGCGGGCGCAGTCGGCGCCTCCCGGACGGCAGCGGCCATCGCGGACGGGCCGCCGAAACGCGCCAGCACGATCCCGGCGAGTGTGATCGATCCCAGCATGCCCGCCACGAACTGCAGCAGGTCGGTGACCACCACACCCCACAGTCCGGACGCGACCGTGTACACCAGGGCGAGTCCCACGCACACCGTGAGCGTCAGCGCGGCGTCCCATCCAAGCAGCACATTGGCGAATTTGACCATTGCCAGCATCACCCAGCCCATGACCACGGCGTTCTTGAGCAGGCCTTGGTAGATGGCCGAGAACCCCCGCAGGATCCGCGCCGGGGCCCCGCCGTAGCGGAGTTCGATCATCTCCGCGTCGGTGAGAATGCCGGCGCGCCGCCACAGCCGCGCATAGAAGAAGGTCAGCATGAGGATCCCGGCCGCCTCGTACCACCACAGCCAGTTGCCGAAGACCCCCTGCCGCCTGACGAGGGCGGCGGTGGCGAGCGGCGCGTCGCTTGCGAACCATGTGGCCGCGATCGAAGTGCCCGCGATCCACCACGGAAGGGACCGGCCGGCGACGAAGAAGTCCTCGACGCTGCGTCCCGCCCGCCGTGCGAGCCGCAGGCCGATGGCGAGGGTCAGCGCACCGTATGCGGCGACGACGATCCAGTCAATGGCTGTAAGGGTCACCGCGGCCACAGAACGTTGGAAAGGATCCGATAGGCGCCGGGTACGCCGTAGGGCAGCTGGCGGTGCAGGGCCAGCGCCAGGTAGCTGTAGCGGCCGTCGCCGATCTCGGCGGTGAGCCACACGCCGCGTTGCGGATACTGCCCGGTATCATGAGTCTCGATCAGCGGCGTGTACGCCTCATCCCACGCCGCGAAGAACTTGGATCCGCGCTGCTCCAGCCAGCCGTCGAAGTCGGACGCGGAGATTCGATTCGGGCTCGCCAGCAGGGGGTGGTCCGGCGCCAGCAGCTCGACCGGCGCGTCCTCTTCCGACACTTCCTCGGCGCCGCGCGGCAGTGAGGCCGGGTACGGCGCCATCTCGGACGGAACGAACTCCTGCGTCTGGTACAGCACGACCAGATTGCCGCCGCGCCGGGTGTAGTCAAGCAGCCGCTGGTTGTTCTCGATCAGGTCGCGCCGCACGGCATACGCGCGTGTGCCCACGACGATCGCGTCGAAGGCGTCGAGGTCTCCGCCGGTCAGATCGGCCTCCCCCAGCAGCGTCACCGACGCTCCGAGCGCCTCGACCGCGGCCGGCACCTCGTCCCCCACGCCCATTGCATAGCCCACGGAAAGGTCATCCAGTGGCGCCACATCAACGGAGCGGATCGTGGTCCGGACGGGGATGCTCAGACGTGCGAGAGGCAGGTCGCGGTGGTCGATGACCTGGTAGCCGGAGCGGTATTCCGGTGAGGCGTCGGTCGGCCCGTACCGCGCGTTGCCTGCCGGACGCCCCTCGTCCGAACCGGCGACGACCCACGCGACCGCCTCGATGACCGCGTTGCCGCTCCAGCCAGGCGGAGGTTGGATCGTGAAGGGAGCCTCGACCACCTCGCCGCGGCCCCGGAAGTCGTGCCGAATTGATGTCGGCATCGCCGTCCAGCCTGCGGGAAGTTCAAGCTCGGCCTCGGCGGAGAGATCTGGCGCATTTGCCTCCAGGCGGACGAGAACCTCGACCGGCCCGTGCCGTGCCGCGCCCCCGCTGCCACCGCTTCGCGGCACCACCCGCACACCCGGCGTCACCGCGACCGACAGCGCCGGCAACACCTCCACGCGCCGCGAAACGGACCCGTACGGCAGCCGTGGGACGGATCCCGTCACGGGTACGGTCCTGGCCAGGGTTGTTCCCATTCCCTCCAGATCCACGACGGCGCGGAGGCCTGTCACCCGCCACGGCAGGTGCAAGTCAGTCGAGTCTTCCACCTGGTAGTGGTTTTCAGCCAGCCCGGACCGTGCGAAGTAGGGGCCAGCGAGTATGCGGTCGGATGGAATCCGGATTTGCAGCGGGTTTTCGGACACATGCGCGGTTCGAGTCGCCTGATCCGAGACGCCGGCGGCTGCGCGGGGCCCGCCGGTCTCTCTCGTCTGCTCCCAGCGAATGGTCATCGCATTCAAGGTGTCGCGGCCGTAAACGACTCCGACGTAATGGGCTCTCTCCCAGCCTGGCAGCGGACTCTCGATGCGGACGACCACTGCCTCCTCCTCGCCCGGCGAGACTACGGCGCCACCGCCCTCCAGCACCGCATGCACCTCCACGCCCGCCGCGGCAAAGATCGCATCCTCGAACTGCCGCCGCTTCAATGCAAGGTGAAACCCCACCTCCGGCGTCACCGGCTTGCCGCCGGTCAGATCGCGGATTAGCGCATGGCCGCGCAGCAGTTCCGGAACGGACCTTTCGGGTGCATTGAAGTCGAAATCCGCCAAGACCCCCTCAGCGATGCCGTGAAGCTCCACCAGAGCCTCACCGACCTCGCTCCCCACCTCTTCACCGAGCAGTCGGGGCAGGCCCGGCAGGCTTGTGTCGAGCCCGGTAAAGAAGTCCGACGCGATCGGGTCCGGGTTCTGTACCTCCAGCCAATCATACCGGTACACCCTGCCACCGCCGGCCCGCACCCTCCCCGAGGTCTGCGACCGCTGCAGGCTCAGGCCCATGCTCGCCCAGCGCTGGTACGACATGCCCAGCGACGGACTGTACGCGTCTCCAACGGCGACATGATGCGGCTCGTCCACGCGCACACCCCCGCGAAAGACCCGGAGCACCCGCCACGGCCGCAGCCCTTCGCGAGTGATCTGCTCGGGGAAGCGCCCGGGGTCAGCCGCTGCGGCGACCGCCTCGGGTGTCAGCAGCCCCGCCGCATGATGATGACCGTGCCCGTCCCGCCGGGATCCATGAAAACGCGACACCACCACCAGGGGCCGGTTGAGACGGATGATCCGCACCATGTCTTCCAGGACGGACTCGCGGTCCCAGCTGCGGAACGCTTCTTCGACCGACTTCGAGTAGCCATAGTCGACTGCCGTCGTGAAGTAGAGGTCGTCCAGGCCGTAGTAGCGCCCCGACAGGACGAGTTCGCGGGTGCGGATGAGACCGAGCGCGTCGAACAGTTCGGGCCCGATCGCGTTGGCGCCGGCCTCGCCGCGGTTCAGGCTGAGCAGGGCGGTGCGGGCGCCCCAGCCTCGGCTGGCCAGTGTGAGCATGCCGGAGTGCTCGTCGTCCGGATGAGCTGTGACGTGCAGGATGCTGGCCGTGGTGGCGAGTTTGCGGATCCGGTGCCAAACGCCCGCCGCGCCTCGGTCCGCCTGCAGTTCTTCGCCGGCTATCGGTGCCGGAAAGGCGAGGACGCGGTCCAGGGCCGGCGGGGACTGGGCGATCGCCGGCGCGGCCGACAGAATTGCGACGCTTGCCGCGGCGGTAGCGGTGCGTGACAGGATCCTCGCCATTGTCTTGCTCGGCCTATCGCGGCAGCATGCGACCCAGCGGCCGGCCGCCCATCAGGTGCAGGTGCAGGTGATAGACCTCCTGCCCACCGTGTTCACCGCAGTTGATCATGACCCGGTACCCGTTCTCGGCGATTCCTTCGGCCGCGGCGATGTCGGCTGCGGCCCGCAACATTCTCCCCAGCACCGGCTCGTCGTCGACCGTGGCGTCCGCGAGCGTCGGGATGACTGCGTTGGGAATGATGAGGACGTGCGTGGGGGTGAGCGGGCGGATGTCGCGGAAGGCTGTGACCAGATCGTCCTGGTAGACGATGTCGGCGGGGATCTCGCCGCGCGCGATCTTCGCAAAAATGGTGTCTTCGGGCATATCGGACGTGGTTGGGGTCTCGGATCGATTGCAATCGTAGCAGGCTGCGGGGGTGGAGCAAGAGGAGCGGTCCCGCGCTGGCGGACGCCCGGCGTCAGGCAGCTCGCGTCCGCGTTCCGTTCTTCACCTCCTTCGGTTGAGTCTGTTCCGTGCCTGTGGCCTGCCCCATTTCTCCGGCCTGTCCCATCGCGACATGCTCATGTCCCTGCTTTTGCCGCGGAAACGCGGGCGGTGAACCCGGCGTAGTCGCTTCGTCGGGCGCCAGCCGCTCATCCTCCAGCGCCGGTTTCTCCAGCGCCTCCTCGACCGCCTCGCGCGCCGCGGCCTCGATCTCCCACGGGACCGCGCCGTTCGCCAGCCGGGCCGCGCCGTTGTACATCTGTCCGGGACGAAGCGGCGGGGCGGGGGGCAGGTTGGGCGTCAGCTTGAGCTCCCTCACCGACGGCGGCACGCTCGCCAGCATCTTGCCATCGCGCGTGAAGAACACCGCCTGACCCTTCGCATCGAGCGCCATTCGCACTCCGCCCTCGTGCACCAGCCGGTGGTGCCGCCGGCAGAGCAGCACGGTGTTCGCGAGACTCGTCTCCCCGCCATCGGCCCAGTGCTTGACATGATGCGCCTCCGTGAACCGGCTCCCGCAGCCCGGGTACCGGCAGCCCCGGTCCCGTTCCTCGAGCGCGCGCCGCAGGTGCGGGGGGATGGTCCGCGTCTTCCGCCCCACGCTGACCACCTGACCATCCCGGTGCAGCATGTGCACCACCGACGCATCGCACGACATGCGCCGCGACGTCTCCGCGCTCACCCGCACCCCGTCGAGTTCCGACCGGCCACCTTCGCCGTGCTCCTCGAGCGTGCTCATCTCGGTGTGCACCGTCACCTGGTACCGCTCGGCCCGCGTGCCGCTCTGCGCCGCCTCGTCCGCGTCCGCCGCGAGCCCCGCCGCCAGCGCCCGCTCGGCCACGAAGTCCCGCCGCATCGGCCCTGCGCTGGCGGCTCGTCGGCCGCGCGTCGGGGTCCTCGCCCCGGTACAGCGCGTCCGTCGCGGCCTCGATCGCCCGCATCAGCACGGCCCCGGCCTCGGGTTCGAGCCGCCCCCGCACCACGTACGTCCCGTCGGCGTCGATCACGACCGACAGCGTCCGGCGCTGGTGCCGCACCTCTTCGGCCGTCAACTCGCCGTCCCGCGACAGGTGCTTCCATCCCCGCACGATCCGCTCGAGTTCCATGGCGGAGCACTTGTCGGCGTACTTGAGCAGCCTCGCCTCGGTCTCCCGAGTCGCCGCCCGCGTGATCGCCCGCACCTTCGCGTACGACAGCCGGCCGACCTTCATCTCGGCGGACGTCTCAGGCAGGTCCTCAAGCGCATGCGCGACCCGCACGTTCTCGCGACAGGTGCCGATCATGCGGCCGGTCCTCCAGGCGAGCCACTCGGCGCACGACGTGAACGCATCGGCCCAGCCCTCGCGGCGGTCGAATTCGGCGATCAGGGTGAGCATCTCGTAGGTGGCGATGTTGATCCGTGCGGCGAGTTCCGCGATGCGGTCGCCGAGTTGGGCGGTGGTCATGTCAATCCTCCGAAGTAGAAGTCCGGCAAAGAGTTAGCTGTGGCGGGTGGTCCGCGCACCATAAAGATAACGCCAGTTTTTCGGCCCTCTGGGATGGCTCAGGACGCGAAAAGTCGGCTCACGTCAAGTCAAATGGGTCCCACACCGCCCCTCGGCCGTCCTGGGGCCTCCTGCGGCGTTTGGCGGCCATTCTGGCAGCGGTCCCAGAGCTCGCCGAAACCGCACGTTCAGAACCCGTCCATAGCTGGATGGGACTATCGCTCGCCCGTTTGGGACAAGCGGGACAGCGGCATGCTCCCGTGGGACGCGCACACGCTCGAAGCGGGCCCCCGCGCGCTCCGCCAGCGCTCCGGCCGACCCCACACGCGCCGCACCGGCACCGATTCACCCCGCTCAGCCCGTCCAACCACGTTCCCGCGGCAAATTCAGGGACACCGGCATGCTCATACGGGACTGCGGGCCATTTTGCGCCTCGCCAACGGAGGTCCACCCACGCCAACGGAGGTCCACCCTCGCCAACGGAGATCCACCCGCTCAGACGGGGGCCCACCCATTCAGGCAGAGGTCCACCCGCTCCCCACCCACTCGCTTACCGCCAACCCTTACGTTACGTCAGGGTTGGACCTGGCCGCCGAAAGGAGACCGGGCACCGAACCGTCGGAGTCTCGGCTTCCGAACCGCCAGTCAATGCGCGCAGATGACGTCAACAGTCCGCGCCTCGGTGCAGACGCTATCACCTCACGTTTCCGCGGCGAATCTTGGGACATCGGCATGCTCGATTGGGACCCAGGGCCACCCGCTCCTCGCACTCTGCTCCAGCGTCCCCGCCCCCCTCCGGCAGCACTCGGGCATACCCCGTCGGTTTATCTTATCGGCGGCTCTGCGCTTGAGGTGCAGGGACAGCCTTCGAGGGGCGTTTCAGGGTCAAAAAAGGAGGAGTCATGCACTTCGTCCAACGGTTCCGGGCTGCCGCCAAGCTCACGACCCCCGCCATCGCGGCCGCCGTCATCTCGGCCTGCCAGCCGGCCCCGACACCGCCTCTGATCGACCCCGAGCCATGGCACACGGTGGCCGAGTACGAGATCGGGGGGCCGACCTTCGAGCGGGTCACCGGAATGCGGGTCAGCCGCGACGGCGCCGCACTCTTCGTCCTCGACCCAGGCCGGACCAGGGTGACGGGCTGGTCCCCGGACGGCTCACTGCTGTTTGAACTCGGCAACCAGGGTGAGAGTGCCGCCGCGCTCGAATCCCCCGATCAGATTCACCTGACCGACACGGGCTTTCAGGTGCAGGACAACGACCGATTCGTCCTCTTCTCGAACGACGGACAGCATGAGCAGACCGTGTCGGTGCCGACGTCGGCCCGTTATGTGGGCTTCCGGCTCCAGCCACAGCTCCTGCTGGAAAGCGGAGCGTTTCTGGCCACGCTGAACATCCCCGACAGTTACCGTGCGGGCTGGCAGGAGGACCCCCCCATCCTCGAAGAGCCCGTCGTGCGCCTTGACCCGCAAGGCGACGATTGGGCTCCCGACACCGTCGCCGTGCTCGACATCCGGAACCGCGACCTCGACCTCCGCCCGAGCGAGTCCGGATACGGCTGGTCGCTGCACGCGCTGCAGCCGTTCGGCGATGCGGATCATGTCGACTTCCGGGCTGGCGACTTCCGGGCCGGCGGGCGCGCGAACACTCTCCTGCTCACACGCCAGAGCCGCGTCGATCCGGGGGTGGTCGAGTTGAACGAGCTGTCATCCAGCGGCGACACGACCTGGTCTGCGAGGCTGCGCTTCGAACCCACCCCGCTCCTGCCTGCTCACGTCGACCGGGCCGTGGAAGCGGAAGCTCAGGGCATCGCGGGCGCCATTCAGCTGTCTCTGGACGACGCCCGAACATTGGTCAGAGAAGCGGTTCATGTGCCGCAGTACTATCCGCCCGTGCTGGACACCGAGGTCATGTCCAACGGGGAGCTGTGGATCAGGAACCACGAGGAGCCGGCCGACTCCCTCGATGTATGGTATGCCGTGCGGATCGGCGAAGACGCCGCGCCCCGGCGGATTCTGGTACTGCGGAACTTCTATCCCCTCGATGCGACCGCTTCGCACGTGTGGGGTGTTCGCTTCGATCCCGCGTCGGGTCAGAGCGTGGCGGGCCGACGGCTGGTCCGAGGCGGCGCGGAGCCGGGATAGCGGCCCGCTGCGCAACGGCGCGCAGGGCGGCCAGTCACCAGGGCCATCGCCAGACGATCCGAAAGCCTCCGGACTCGAGTGGCCGGAACCCGTCCTTCTCCAGAGGAGGATCCACCGGGGGCTCCCCGGAGTTGTTGCCGCTCGAGAACCTCGTCCAGCCGAACGAGATCGCCACGATGCCGAGGCCCAGCGCGATGGTCCTGCCCCTGCTCAGCTGCGAGACTTCCACGCCCTCGACGGCGTCGGCCGGTACGCCGGGACGTGCGGTGGCGAAGGGTGTCCCTGGATCGGGCGCCACTGCGGCAACGATCGAGTCGTTCACAAGAATCGGGTTGCGCAGCGTCATCTGCGCGCCTCCGGGCACCGTCACGCGCACTCGCTCGGGTCGCTCATCGATCACCTGCTCAAGGCTCATCGTCACCGGCTGCCAGGTGCGGCATCCCGCCATGGACGTCGCCGCGACAAGCAGCGCGAGCACACGCGGGAGCCCACGACGTAGGCGACCGCCGCGGGCTCCCGGATGGGTGTGTTTCAAGTCAGCCGCCCGAGATCGACAGGTTGTTCTGGAACTCGGTGGCGGGCAGCTCGAAGCAGATTTCGTTGCCGTATGCGCCGCCGAAGCCATCGTCGGTCCCGGTCGGCGGATAGAGGGGGATGTTCAGGCGCTTCAGATCCTGGAGGTGCTGGCCCTCGAGGTAGTTTTCCGCCGCGCGCTCGTAGATGAGCTGCGCCGTGAGCGCGCCGGAGTTCATCTCGCCACCGTACGGCGGCAGGCCGACCGCGCTGTGCAGCGCGTTGAAGATCCCGACGACGGCGTCCAGGTTGCCCGCCTCGATCTGTGCTTCGGCAATGATCAGCTGCGCTTCCGCCGACCCGGCCATCTCGATCGGCGACGACGGTCCCGGATACTTCTCGGAGATGAAGATCGGAATGCCGGTCTGGGAGTTCGTGGCCTGGGCGTCGACGACCGCCACGCGCGGATCGGGCATGCCGGCGTACTGCACGTCGCGGTAGGGCTCGGCGACCGTGACGTTCTGGTGGTCGATGTTGAATTCCCAGAGCTTGTTGCGGGTCACCGCCTCCGCGTTCGAGTAGTGGAGTTCGAATGCGAATCCGGCGGGTACGGATGACGCGGTCGACATCGCTGCGGACTTCTGGTTCAGGTTGAGCTGCGCCCTGGCCTTGCCGACCTGGGCGGCGTGCAGGATGTCGCCGGTCGCTCCGGCGGCGATTGCCTGGTCGAAGCGCGCAATCGCGAGGTTGAAGGCGTCGGCGGGTGTCTGCTCGGGACCCTCGTCGAAGGCCACGGAGCACATCGACTCGCCGAACAGGATGTAGGAGTAGCCCGCGTAGAGCGCCACTTCGGCCTCGTAGGCGGCCTTGCCGGGGACCTCCTCGGTCGTCCACCCCGCGAGCAGCCCCAGCGTGTAGTCCGCAAGCCAGCGCGTGCGGGACATGGGCCGGTAGAGGGCGGGCTGGCCGCTCCCGCAGTCGGCGCTTGCGTACTGGGATCCGTATCCGCTGGTGTCGTGCACCCGCTGGTCCCAGATGTTGAGGACGGAGTTGTTGGAGGCGTCGCGCCACTCGTTTCCGGTCAGCGCGCTCGCCGCTGCGTAGTAGGTCAGCGTGCAGCGGAACTCGTTCGCCACGCTGGCAACGAGCAGTCCGGCCGTGGCCGGGTTTTCGAGATCGGCCGCGATCACCTGCGACGGAGCGTCCACGCTCAGCAGTTCGTCGAATGCGTCGCACGCGCCGAACATCGGGATCGCGACTATGAGAGCTATGGTTGTTCTCTTCATCATGGTCTCCTTACATGCCCAGGCGGACGGTGAGCGTCAGCGCGGTCAGCGGCGGGACCGCCGAGTCTTCCTGCGGCTCGCGGTTGCCGGAGAAGGTGTTGCTGGGGTCCACCACCTCGGGGTCGTGATGCGGCCATTCCTGCCAGTTGGTCCACAGCATCCCGAGGTTGCGGGCCGACACCGTGAGGCTGCCGCGGCTTGCGCCGGCCCACTGCACCCACTCGTCGGGCATGGTGTAGATCGCCGACAGCTCGCGGAAGCGGACGAACGAGGCCTCGTTCACCCAGAGCGCGAACTCGCCGCTCGCCCCGAACTGGGCCTCGGCCACCTCGTTAATGTTGTACTCCTGAGGGTAAAGGTTCAGCCGGGTCTGCTGGAAGGCGGCGTATCTCCACCAGCCCTGCAGATCGTACTTCGTCTGGCCGATCTTGCCCTGCACGAGCGCGTCGATGGTCAGCCGTTCGCCGATCCGGAAGGTCGAACCAAACGCCATTTCGACGTTCGGGTCGGGGTGGCCCTGATAGATCCAGGCATCCGGATCGCACGCAACCGGCTGACCCTGCCCGTTGTCGCAGCGCATCGTTTCGCGGTTGATCTGATCCGTGCCGGGAACGAACTCGGCGAAGATCACCTCGGGGGCGAAGAACGAGCCGAGCGGATAGCCCTCGGCATGGCGCGTCGTCCATCCGAGTTGCAGGAAGTTCCCCTCGCCGAGGCCCAGTTCGACGACCCGGTTGCGGTTCGTCGTCAGGTTGAGGCTCATGTCCCACGCGAGGGACGGCAGGTCGATCGCGCGGGCATTCAGGCCGAGTTCGATGCCGCGGTTGTTGATCTCGCCGATGTTGACGAACTGCTGCGTGGTAAACCCGGACGACGGCGCCACGTTGCGCGCCACGATCGCTTCCTTGGTCGTCTGGTCGTAGTAGGTCAGGTCGACCGACAGCCGGTCGTTGAAGAAGGTCGCGTCGAAGCCCGCCTCGATCTCGACGCCACGCTCCGGCCCGAGCTGGGAGTTGCCGGGAGAGAGCGGGCGCACCGTCGCCTGTCCCGAAGGCGAGGCTCTCGTGGTGAAGCTGCGCAGCGCACCGAAGGCGTCGGGCTGCTGCCCCGATTCGCCGTATGCCGCGCGCAACCGGAAGGAGTTGAGGAAGCCCGAGGCGCCGGCCGCCGCGTCCTTGACCACCCAGGAGCTGCTGATCTTCGGGTAGTAGACCAGGTCGAAGTCCTCACCGAACGCGCTGTTGTCGTCGGCCCTGATCGCAGCGGTGACGAAGAGCCTGTCCTGCCAGCCCATCTGCTGCTGCAGGTACACGCCGACCGTGTTGTTCTCGACGATGGCGTCGGACCCGGTGCGGATTCCGGCGGCGGTCACACTGGACAGGCCGGGGGCCGGGAAGCGGTCACCGTCCGCGACCAGGTCTTCGATGGTCCTGGTGTACACCTGGAAGCCCAGGGACGTGGTGGACTGCAGGGTTTCGGATATGTCCCGAATCCCCGACGCCGCGTAGTCGAAGGTGCTGTAGATGACCGACTCGCGGTTCTGGTACCTGCCGCCGAGCGCCGTGTTCGGCGAGTGGAATTGCGCCGATTCCGGGCTCAGGAAGTTGTCGAGATAGCTCTCCAGCGCGTCGGTCACGTCGAGTCCGAAGGTGAGCCTGTGCGTGAACCAGTCGAAGGGATTGTGCCTGGCGGTGACCCCGGCGGTCATCCGATTCGCTTCGTTGAGATCGAAGTCCTTTTCGATCCGCGACTCCGGGGTCGCCCTGCGGTAGCCTCGGCGCGCATCGCCGGTCCCCAGCCGGGTCGGATCGGCATAGACCGCCTCTTCGTACGGGTAGTCGCTGGGGATCCGGAGGCGGACGAGGGCGATGCCGGCATTCGCGGAGATCTCGACGTCTTCGGCGGGCTGCGCCCTCAGGTTGATCCTGCCGTTGTACTTCTTTGCCCAGCTGTTTTCGGTGACTCCTTCGTCCGACGAGGCGGAGCCGCCGATATAGTACTGGAAGGCGTCCGTGCCGCCGGACACGTCCACGCCGTAGTACTGCGTGTGCCCGTAGCGGAACATCAGGTCCGACTCGGCCTGGTTCTCCAGGATGTTGAGCGATTCGATCTGCCCGGTGTTCGGGTTCACGCCCCAGTTGGTCGGCGTGTGTCCGGCCGGATCCTGGAACCACTGCGAGCCCTGCCGCATGGTGAAGTTCCACCGGGCCGCCCCGATGCCCCCGCCCTTCGTCTTGATGTTTATGACGCCGTTGGCGGCCTCGGTTCCGTACAGCGTCGCCGCGGCAGGTCCCTTGATCACCTCGATGGTCTCGATCATCGCCGGGTCCATGTCGTCGATGCGCGAGACGTCACGTCCGCCGCTCTCCATCCGGTTGCTCACGCGCACGCCGTCGATATAGACGAGGGGTCCGTCGTTGACGCGCCGCATGGTGGAACTGCCGCGGATCTTGATCGTGGACGCCGTGCCGACATCGCCCGAGCCCTGCTGCACCACCACACCCGGAAGCCGGGCACGCAGAAGGTCGGAGACGTTGTTGATGGGTTGAACTTCCGCGACCCCCGCATCGAGGACCGCGACCGAGTTGCCGATCTCCCGCACGCGGCTCGCCGCCGCGGTCCCCGTCACGACAAGCTCGTCGAGCTGGAGCGCCTGTTGGCTCAGGAAGAAGTTCCGGACCACGCCCTGGCCAGCCGCGACGGTCACCGTGACCGACTCGGACCTGTAGCCGAGAAACTGCACGGTGAGCGTGTGGCTTCCGGCGGGCACGTTGGCGATCGTGTACGAACCGTCGGACTGGGTGAGCGCGCCGAGGTTCAGCCCTTCAAGGAAGACCTGGGCCGCCGCGACGGGGTTGCCCGTGCCCTGGTCGCGCACGGTGCCGGTGATCGAGGTGGACTGGGCCGTCAGGGCCGCGGGTGCGGCCGCAAGGATGACGGCGAGGGCCAGCAAAGCGAGTCGTTTCATCGTTCGCCTCCCGGTGAAAGAAGTGCCTTGGGGGAAAGATCGGGTAGCCTACAGGCTGGCATTGGGGGTGTCAAACCGGCACGCGACCACGGCGCTCGGTCTTGAGCGGTTGGGACATGGGACGTATTTCTTCCGGGGGAATGTGTGCAAGCAGTAACAAGAATGGGAGGGATTCCGTGAGGGCGACAATCTGCACATTGGGGTTCGCGGCCGTCCTGGTGACGGGCGCCGGGGCCCAGCAAGCGACCCGGACGCAGCCTGTCCAGGGCATGCGCGACAACGGGACAGGGTACCACGCCCTGGTGGGGGCTCGCGTCGTGACCGGACCTGGCCAGGTTCTCGACGACGCCACGATCGTGATCCGCGACGGCCTCGTCCAGGCGGTGGGACGGGGCATGGAAGCGCCGGCCGGTGCCCGGGTATGGGACCTTGACGGGCTCACGGTCTACCCGGGCTTCATCGACGCGCACGCCGACCTGGACATGGACGCGGTGCCCGAGGGCGGGGACATCGGGCCCACGCACTGGAATCCGCAGGTCAGGGCGTGGTTTTCCACCACCCGGAACCTGGCGGACGACGAGGACCGGCGCGCGGCGCTGCGCTCGCAGGGATTCGGCACGGCGCTGGTGGTTCCGAAGGAAGGCATCTTCCGGGGCACGGCCTCGGTGGTCAATCTCGGGGACGAAGGCGTGCGCGAACGCGTGCTCCGCCCCGACGTTGCTCAGGCGATCGGCTTCCAGCGCTCCTTCGATCTGGGCGGATCGTACCCGAACTCCGCGATGGGTACGATCGCGCTCATGAAGCAGACCCTCATGGACGCCGAGTGGTATCAGCGCGCCTGGGATGCCTACGAGTCGAGCGGCCGCGCCTTCCTCCCCCCGGAGACGAGCGAAGCCCTCGCGGCGCTTGAAGACGCGGTCGAGGGCAGCCAGCCTGTCGTCTTCGAGACCGGCGGCGAGGAGGAATACCTCCGGGCACACAGCCTTTCCAGCGAGTTCGGGCTGACCCCGTGGTTCCGCGGCAGCGGTCTGGAATACCGCCTTATCGACGTGCTGCGCGGACGCAGCGATCCGCTCGTGGTGCCGCTCGATTTCCCGGACGCCCCCGATGTGGGACACCCCGGGGCGGCGCTCGATGCCTCGGTCGCCGACCTGCGCCACTGGTATCTGGCGCCGACCAACCCGGCGCAGCTGGCCGAAGCCGGGGTCCGCTTCGCGATAACCACCGACGGGCTTTCGTCGCTGAACGAGTTCCTGCCCAATCTGCGGATCGCGGTGGCGCGGGGGCTCGCGACGGACGACGCACTGGCGGCGCTCACCACGACTCCGGCCTCCTGGCTGGGGATCGACCGCACCCACGGCACCATCGCCGAGGGCAAGGTGGCCAACCTGATCGTCTCCGAGGGCGACCTCTTCACCGAGGAGGCCACGGTCCGCGACGTTTGGGTCCAGGGAAGGGTCTACGGCGTGACGCGGCCGGCGCAGATCGATCCCAGGGGAACCTGGCAGATCGCGTCGGATGATCAGTGGGGGTTCGACGCCGACCTTGTTCTGGAGGGTCCGCTGAACCGGCTGCGCGGCTACCTCGATGTGGGCAGCACGGGCCCCGAACTCCCGGGCGGCGCACGGATCGACCTCGCGTCGGCCAGCGCGGTTGCGGAGACCGGCCGGATCGAGGCGCGCTTCAACGGCGAGGCGCTCGGCTACCAGGGCATGGCACTCCTGTCGGGCTCCGTCCAGGGTGACGAGTTCTACGGATGGACTTCGCTGCCGAACGGGGCGGATCCGTCCTTCCGCGGCACCCGCACGGAAGAGTTCGAAGGTCCGTCGCGCGGCACCGTGGCGATGGACGTGCCCGAGATCGACCTTCCGTTCATCCGGCCGATGATGGACTACGGCCGGACCTCGATCCCCGAGCAGCCAGCCGCCGTCGTGGTGCGGAACGCGACCGTCTGGACCCAGGGTCCGCAGGGCATGCTTGAGGGCGCCGACCTCCTGGTTCGCGCCGGGAGGGTCGAGGCGGTCGGCATGGATCTGGACGCTCCGGGCGGCGCGGTCGAGATCGACGCGACGGGCAAACACGTCACGCCGGGGATGATCGATCCGCACATCCACTCGGGTGTGAGCGCCGTGAACGAGAGCGGCTTCGCGATCGTGCCCGAGGTGCGCATGGGCGACGTCGTCACCCACAACAACATCTGGATGTACCGGCAGGTCGCGGGCGGGCTCACCACGGCGCACATCAAGCACGGCTCCGCGAATCCGATCGGGGGCGAGAACGTCTTCGTGAAGATGCGCTGGGGCTCGCTGCCCGACGACCTCAAGCTGGAAAACGCGCCCCGCACCGTGAAATTCGCGCTCGGCGAGAATCCGAAGCGCCGCCAGGGCCGCTATCCCGACACCCGCATGGGCACGCAGGAGATCATCCGCGACCACTTCATGGCCGCGCGCGACTACGAGCGGGAGTGGCAACAGTGGGAGGAGACCGGGGAGGGACTGCCCCCGCGGCGCGACCTGCGCATGGAGGCGATCCTGGACATCCTCGGCCAGGAGCTGCTCATCTCGTCACACGGATACCGGGCGGACGAGTTCCTCGCGCTCGTGCGGCTGGCCGAGGAGTTCGGCTTCCGCGTCCAGACGCTGCAGCACGGTGTCGAGGCCTACAAGATCGCGCCCGAACTCGCCGAATCCGGGGTTGCGGCGGTCGTATGGAGCGACTGGGGCGCCTTCAAGCTCGAAGCGTACGATGCGACGATCTACAACGCGCGCATCCTGATCGAGGCCGGAGTGGTCACCTCGCTGCACTCGGACAACAGCGAGATCGCCAGCCGCATGAACTGGGAAGCCGGCAAGCTGCTGCGCACGGGGCTCACGCCCGAGCAGGCGCTCTCGACGGTGACCAATCAGGCGGCGGAGGCGATCGCGATCCACGACCGGGTGGGTTCGCTGGAGGCGGGCAAGGATGGGGACTTCGTGATCTGGAGCGGCGATCCGCTCTCGCAGTTCACGCGCGCCGAGCAGACCTGGATCGATGGCCGCCGCTACTTCTCGCTCGAGGAAGATGCGGCCATGCGGGAACAGATCGCACAGGAACGCACACAGTTGATCCAGGCCATCCTGTCCGTTCAGGGCGGCGGAGGCCGGAGCGCTCAGACGGAGACAAGCCGATGAAGACGCAGCGACGAACGATGAAGGGAACCCCGGCGCGCGCGGGCGGCCTGGCCGCTGTGGCCGTGGCGGTCCTCATGCCGGCGGCGATCACTGCGCAGGTACGGATGACCGTGCCGCCGCAATCCGAGCCGGTGGCGCTGACCGGAGCCACCATTCACACCGTCACCAGCGGCGTGATCGAGAACGGCACGATCCTGCTGGAGAACGGGCTGATCACCGCGATCGGTGCCGACGTGGAGCTCCCGGCCGGCACCCGCGTGGTGGACGCGACCGGCAAGCACATCTATCCCGGGCTGATCGACGCGTTCAGCTCGGTGGGGATCGCCGAGATCGGCGCGGTCGACGTCTCCAACGACATCAACGAGCTGGGCGACTTCAATCCGAATGTGCGCGCCGACGTGGCCGTCAACGCCGAGAGCCGTCATATCGGCACGACGCGCTCGGCCGGTGTGCTCACCACGCTCACGACGCCGGGCGGCGGGCTGGTGTCGGGCATGTCCTCCGCGCTCGCACTCGAAGGGTGGAGCTGGGAGGAGATGTCGATGCAGTCGGCCGCGGCGCTCAACGTGAACTGGCCCAACCCCAACCCGCGCAGGTTTCGAGGCTTCGGCGGCCGCAGGTTCGGCCAGCCGTCCGAGCCCCCGCCGAGCTATGAGGAGCAGGTTCAGCAGCTCAAGGACTTCTTCGCGGAAGCCCGGGCGTATCGCGACGCGGCCGTGGCCGGTGAGGAGTTGCGCAGCGACTCCCGCTACCTGGCCATGATCCCGGTCATCAACGGGGACATTCCCGTCGTGGTCGCGGCAGACGGCGCGGCACAGATCAACGACGCGATCACCTGGGCGCAGGAGGAGGGCCTCCGCATCGTCATCCGTGGTGGACGGGATGCCATTCATGTGGCCGACCGCCTGGTGGCCGAGGACATTCCGGTCATCCTGACGTCGACGATGGCCGCTCCCGGGCGGCAGTACGAGGCCTACGACGGCGCCTACGCGATGCCGGCGCGCCTGCACGCAGCAGGGGTCCGCTTCGCGATCTCGGGCGGCTCGGGGTCGCTGTACTCGAACCGGCTGCCCTTCGAGGCGGGCGTGGCCGTCGCCTTCGGGCTGCCGGAAGAGGAGGCGCTGAGGGCGGTGACGATCAACCCGGCGGAGTTCCTGGGGCTCGACGACCGTATCGGCTCCCTGGAGCCGGGCAAGCAGGCGACCTTCCTGATCACGACCGGAACGCCGCTCGACATGACCAGCGACATCGAGCAGGCCTACATCCAGGGCCGCGAACTCGACATGACGGACATCCAGAAGTTCTTCTTCGAGAAGTACATGGAGAAGGTCCGGCAGTACATGCGGCGGGTGATCATGTAGTTGCGCTACCGCCGCGAATACCGCCGCCGCATCGCATCCCGCCGCTGCCGGTAGCCCGGGTACGGCCGACTGCGGGGGTCGCTGCCGGAGTGGTCGCTCCGGTCGCGGTCGCGCGCCGGCTCGGCGAAGGCCGTCAGGTGGACGACGGTTTCGTCCGCGACCAGGCCCCCCGCGACCAGCCCGTCACCGACGACGCCCACGTCCCGCCCGAGCCCCACGGCGGGGTGATCATCGAAGGTGCCGCGCACGATCCGGTCGAGGAAGTCCGCCGGGTCGGTCGTGGGTGCGCGCCGGCGGTCCCGTCGGCCTCGCCCCAGGGAGTCGATTGCGTAGGACCGGACCAGCTTCGGCAGGAATGCCACGTAGGTCGAAGGCTGGTCGAAGAGGTCGAGTCCGTAACGCCTGCCCGGGACCGCGAACACCGCGCCGACGTGATCGTTGCCCGCCTGCACGCCGCTTACGTAGTCGTCGAGCGTCTCCTGGTGGCGTTCGAACAGCGCGCTCATCGCACCGGTCTCAGAGGGAGCGTTCAGCGCGTCGGACTCTTCGGCCAGCGAGTCCCACACCTGGCCCTGGTCGGAGCGCCTGCTCCCGCGGGAGCGGATCGAGTGCCGCACGCTCTCCAGCTTTTCGGCCCTGCCGCGGGCGTTCTGCACGCGGTCGGTCACACCGAAGCTGCGTCCCCTGTAGGACCACCGCCCCACCTCCACGCACGACACTGGAATCACCGTGGTGCGCTCGGCCGGGATCAGCATGGTGAGGTTGGCGACGCGGTTCTGCTTCGCGCCCACGAGCTCCTCGCCGTCAACGATCAACACAGGCTCCGCAGCCCGGTTCTCGACGGTGAGTTCGGGCACGCTCCCGCCCTCGGAGACCTCGCGGATGGACACGAGGTCCTTCTCCAGACCCCGCTCCAGCAGGATGTACGAGAGGGTACTGGGGCGATCCGAAGTCAGCGGGAAGACGGTCAGTCCCCGGTGCGTCGTGGGTTCCTCGAGCTTCAGGCTGGCGATGGCGGTCTTGACGTGGTCCACTGGGTCCCCCTTTATGTTGGCAGTAATTACCAGTCAGTTAACAGTACACGAAATCACCAGCAAGTCAACAGTCATAGTCAGTGAACGACAGTTAGAGATCCCGAATGCCCAGCTACACGGCGAAGGAGCTGGAGCGCGAAACGGGCGTTGACCGCCGGACAATCGCGTACTACGTGCAGGAAGGACTCCTGCCGAAGGTCGGCAGGCGGGGGCGCCGCACGCGCTATCCGAAGCTGTTCCGGGACCGGTTGCTTTTCATCCGGCGGGTGAGGGAGGCGGAAGAGGAGGGAGACGTGTCGGCCGTGTCGCTCAGGGACATCAGGAAGGTGTTCGAACGCGTGCCGCCGGCGCTGATCGCGGGTGTCGCCGACGGCCGGATCGCCGTCACGCCGGAGCTGGTGTCGGAGCCGTCAACGGCATTTCGCACCCCGGGGATGAGGCGGGCGGTGCTGAGGGACAGGTGGGTGGGGGAGGAGAGACCGATGTCCCCGATGCGGTCACCGCCGCCACCGCCGGCCCCGCGTTACTCGCCCGGGGCGCCTGCGGAAGATGAGCATCCGGACGACGTGTTGGCGGAACCGAGAGAGGCGGACGTGGTGGCGCGGGAGGAGCCGCGGTCCTACGTGCAGCGTGAGGTGGATGTGCCTCCGGTGTATTCGCGAATGCCGGAACGCAGCTACGGGCCGACTCCGGCGTACGACGACGAGTCCGAACTGGCGGACATCCTGGCCGACGCCCTGGCGGACCTGCACGAAGCCGCGCGCCGCCGCGCCACAGAGATGCCGGAGTCCCGGAACACATGGACCCGAATCGAGATATCACCGGACATCGTGGTGTCCGTCCGCGGGGCGGGCGGCGAGGATGACTACCTGGTCGAGCAGGTGCGCATGGCCATGCTGGAGTTGCTGGCGCGGAGGCGAGGGTGAGGGCGGGGCAGTGGGTCAGGTGCTGATTCCGACGCGTTTCGTCTACTCGTTCCGACGGATGTCGGCCACTGATTCCGATTCATTTCGTCCACCTGGATGCGCCGTCATTCCGGCCGGGCCGGCGGGCCCGGGAGGTGGGGGTGTTCTGGCCGCTGCCGGACGACCCGGACGTGGCTGGATCGCGGGAAGCGGAGTTGCGTGAGATGGAGGCGATGTTGAGGCGGAGGAGATAGTGGTGGGAGATGGAACGAGCGAGAGCGTGAGCGATTCCATTCTCAACACCAACAAGGGTCAACGATGGCCTCGACACCTGGCTTCATTAATTTACCTGTCGTCAGCGCGGAAACGTGCAATCCCGGCCGTCGGGTGGCGGACGATCCTGTACCTCTTGGCGTCAGTGCCTCGACGGCGAGCCAACCAGCTTTCGGCTCCAGCAGATGCAGGCACGACGTTGATCAGCTACTACGCCCCCGCGCCCGCGCGACGAACTCGGCACCCGTGTCGCACTCGATGATGGCGGCGGCGAGCGCCTCGACCCGATCGGGATCCGTGAGCTGATCGAACAGGGTGGCGAGCTCACCGACCACCTCGGGCCCGAACTTCTGCACCGCCAACTGGCGCAGGAGCGATCGGCGCCCCTCGCGGCGGCCTTCGTGCAGCCCTTCGCGGCGGCCCTCGCGACGTCCTTCGTGCAGACCTTCCTCTCGCCCCTCCTGCCGCAACTCCTCGTACAGCTTCCTCAGCCGTGCCGCCATCAGGGTTTCCTCGTGTCTGATCATCGTCCTCCTCCTCCCGGGCGTCGCCGCCGTCAGTTTGGGATCCGGTTCAGGCAGCTCCGGGGCCAGCTGCTGCCGGAGCGCCCCGAATCCGCGAATGATCCCCTCGTCCCCCGACTCCAGTACCGTCCCCCACAACCTGGCCAGCCGGCCCGCGTCCCGCCCCCAGCGGGCGTTCTCCCACTCCGCGAGCACCAAGAACCAGTTGTCGGGGGGCGGTTCGGAGGGGTCCGGCGCCAGATCCTTCAGTTCGACCAGAATGTACCTCCGCCGCATCTGGAGGCCAAGCAGCCTCTTGACGACGGGGTCCGGGTCGGGGACGATCCAGTCGGCGAGGTCGGTGGCGGCACCCCACTTCGCGTGCCCGTTGTAGACGACGAACGGGGCCACGATCGGCGGCCTGCCCGCCGCGCCGATGTCCTTCTGGGTCTCCGCCTCCTGAAGCACGAGGGCGGCGTACTCCTGGATCCGGAAGGCCATGTTGGCCTCGGGGCGGGACTGGAACTCGAGCGCGATGAAGAGCGGGTGGCGCTCGGGCCGGCGCAGCTGCGTCCTCCATATGGTGTCGCCGTGCCGCTGCCGGAGACCCGCAGCCTTGACGAAGCTGGCGGAGGCCTTGCGGAGCGACCCGGGCTCGATCACGTCGGGCGACCCGGGGACCATGGCGGACAGCAGGCCCTCGACCATGGCCGGGTTGGAGAAGAGCAGCCGGTACGCTTCGTCGTGCCTGGCGCGGGGGCGTCTGGTGGGCATCGGTGTTTGGGTCTGAAGGCTGGTTCGTGGACGGCGAAACGGGGCTTCGAGGCGTGGCATCTCGGCCAAGGGGTAACGGTCGCACCGTTTCAGGGGCGTTCCTATAGCTGGATGGGACTGATTTGCCGGCGAGGGAGAGTTCCTGTGGCGGAGCCTCATCGCGCGGCGAACGTGGAGCGCGCGTTGGGCCGGGGCCGCGTGGCGCGGTCAACCTCCGTTCGTGCCCGTGTCCGACAGTTTGCAGGTCCGTGCGGCCGACTCGGCCGGGACTGCCGTGGTCGTCCTCTTCTCCTACCTCCCTACACCCGCAGAGTCGGGGCGCTGCCGACGCATTACGGTCTGGGATACCGCCAGCCCACGAGAGCCCTTACCTGCGGTAGGCGGACGACCTCGGAGTCGAAGGCGGCCTGTTGGCCGGCAGGGTCGCGGTGACGCGCGCCGGGTCGTGCATCAGCCCTCCGGCATCACCCGTTTCAGGTATTGATCGAATAGCGGCACCGTGAAGGCGGTGTCGCCGTGGGCCGGACTGTAGACCATGCCTTTCTGGACCAGTCTGGCTCGAGTTGGGGCGACTCCCTGGACCGGCCTGCCCAGGGTAGTGGCGATGGCTCCCGATCTGTGAGGACCGGGACCCAGTTCGGCCATGGCCCTGAGGTAGCGTCTCTCGAACGGCGTCGTGCGCTCCAGCCGGACCCGGAAGAACGTCGAGTCCAGTTCGCGCACCGCCACAGGCGTCGCGGCCTTGACGTCCGCGAGAGTGATGTCGGGCCCGGCGGCGACTCGCCAGCAGGCGCTACCCCATTCCTGAAGGAAGTATGGATAGCCCTGGGTAAGTCGCAGGATCTCGTCCACGGCCCCCGACGTGTAGGACACGCCAAGCCTGTGCGCGGGCGCCTCCAGTGCTCTTGCCGCCGAATCTGCGGCCAAGGGTCCGACCTCCGGGAACGAGAACATCCGCTCGGCGTAGGACTTGGCTGATCCGACATTGCCCACCAGTTGCGGAAGACCCGAGCCGACCAGGGTGACCGGGAGCCTCAACTGCGCCGCGCGGTGCAGCGCCGCGATCAAGGCGGCCAGCTGGCGTTCCTCCAGGTACTGCATCTCATCGACGAACAACACCAGCGCCGTGCCCCGGGCACGGGCGGCTTCTCCCGTGACCTGCATGAGCATGGTGAGGTCGGTGTCCAGGTCACCGCTGTCCGCGACGCCCTCCTCCTTCTCGAGATCAAGGGAGACCGCGATGTCGTCGAAGGTCAGCTTCATCGCCCCCACGAACCCCGCCAGGGCTCTGCGGGCACGCCTTGCCAGTTGCCTGGCGGCCGCACCGCGGCTCATGCGGATGAGAGCCGAGTTGAGCGGCCCCGCCAATGCGCCCGGCAGCGAACGATCCTCGGGAGCCTCGATTAGAACGCACTCGAACCCCCTGCCGTCGGCGTCGAGGAGAAGTCGGTTCAGCAGAACCGTCTTGCCGACCCCCCGCAGGCCGACCATGAGATGGCTCTTGGCCGCGAGCCCGTTGCGGAGGCGGTCGAGCGCGATCTCGGCATCCTCGATCAGCTCGTCGCGTCCAACCAGCTCGGGGGGAGGCGTGCCCGCGCCAGGTGCGTAGGGGTCGGTACGGCGGTCCATTTATATCGAAGTTATCGGAGTTTATCTCGACAAGCAACGATTGGGAGCGATTTCTGCGTGGGCTGGCGGTGGCGCGCATGCGGCAGCGAGGATGGAAGAGGATGCCCGGAATCCCGGAACACATGGACGCTAATCGAAGTATCACCGGACATCGTGCTGTCCGTCCGCGGGGCGGGCGGCGAGGATGACTACCTGGTCGAGCAGGTGCGCATGGCCATGCTGGAGTTGCTTGCGCGGAGGGGAGGGTGAGGGCGGGGCCGTGGGTCGTTGCCACGACCGTCGTCATCGCGCTCGGGTGTAACGATGGTGTCGACTCACCGCCGGGGTCCCTTGAGATAGCCGGGACCTGGGCCACGGTGCCAGTGTACGAGATCGGCAGCCCGCACGGGGAGCGTGCCAGCTTCCAGAGGATCTCGGATATTCGCCTGGGGGATGACGGGGAGCGCGTCTATGTGGCCGATCCGCGCGAGGCCCAGGTGACCGTCTGGACGCCGGAGGGATCGTTGCTGTTGTCGGTCGGCGGCGAAGGAGAGGGGCCGGGAGAATTCCGCGGCAGTACAGGTGCAATCCATCTGACACGTGACGGTTTTCAGGTGCAGGACAGGGATCACTTTGTCCAGTTCGCTCTCGACGGGCGTCACCTGGCCACGGTTCCGGTCCCTTCGTCAGTGAGCTATCGCGGATTCCGCTTTCGGCCTCTTGCGATGCTTGAGGATGGCAGTCTTCTGGTGTATCCCAGTGTTGACTCGGCCTACCGTATCGGATGGTGGGGCGGAGATCCCGTAGATGAATTGCCTGTCGTCCGACTGATGGAGCGAGATGGACACTGGACCGCTGATACCTTGGCGATTCTTGACGTCAGGACCGAGGTCCTTGGAACCGGCGACCCGGACAACCTGGCTCTGACGATGTTCACGGCTCAACCGTATCGGGACCCGGATCAGGTCTTCTACAATGCGCAGTTCCAGTCGGTGGTCCTGGTGCGCATGAAGGGTCTGGATCCGGGCGAGGTTGATCTGACGGAGTTGTCGGCCGAGGGCGATACCGTCTGGTCCCGGAGAATGAGCTTTGTGCCGTTGCCTCTGTCGGCGAAAGAAGTGGACGAATTGGTGGGCGGGCTGGCCGAGGGCTTGGCGGATATTCGGGGATCCCCTTCGCTGCTGGGCGACGCGAGGAAGGCCGTTAGAGAGGCTCTATATGTGCCGGAGCACTATCCGCCGGTTCAGGACGCGGCACTGGCGTCCAACGGAGAGCTGTGGATGAGGACCTTCGAGGACGCCGGGACCGATTCGCTCAACGTATGGTATGCGGTCCGCGTGCGTGAAACCGATTCACCGGTCAGGCGAATCCTGTTGCCCACCTCGTTCTCGCCTCACGACGCAACGGACACGCATGTATGGGGAAGCCGGCGGGACGCTTTCGACGTTCGCTACGTGGTCGGCCGACAGCTGATTCGCCAGGCCATACCAACCGAACAACAAGTGTGGTCAACCCAGGCGGACATCGTTGTCGGGGGTGAACCGGGCAGTGCTGCCGCGTTGTCGCGTCTTAGCAGCGTGGAGGCCGACGCGAGCGGCACCAGAATCGTGGTTCGTCAGTCTCAACGCATTACGGTCTGGGATACCGCCAGCCCACAAGAGCCTGTGTTCGAGTTCGGACCACGCGACGACACTCCACCCTTCGGTGCTCCTCGGCGAGGGGTCCCCGATTCAACCGGGTTCTGGATCCGGTACGACGGTGGGTGGGGGCGCTTTGCGCACGATGGGCGGCTTCTGAGTTCGACGCCGAATCCACCTGATCGGTGGTTGCAGTCGATCACCATCCTGGGTGACGGATCCTTCCTGGCCCGCGAACGGAATCCGCCTCTTTCGCGTGTATTCGAATGGGAGGAGAGAGATCCGGGGTGGTATATCGCGGTAGCTCATTTGCGGCTTGCGGAAGGAGGCTGGATCGTCGACACGCTTGGCACGTACGACTCGAGTGGCCGGGAGTTCGCAGTCGCCATAGATGGAGATCGGACATTCTCGAATCAGCCCTTCTTCGATCGCGACATGCTCTATTTCGACTCGCGTAACCGCGTAGTGGGATTCATTCAGAGGCGCGGGAGCGACGGCGAGGTCCGCGTAGTCGAGATAGCGCCGGGCAACGACACCATCCTCGATGCACGGGTCCCGGTGCGTCCGGTGCCCTTGGAGCGGGAGCGTGCAGAAGCCGCCATCGAGGAGAAGATGCGCGAGGTGCAAGGCATGCTTCGGCAGTTCGGGCGCGACAGCCTGTCGACTCCCCAGGTGCGTGCAATCGTTGAGGAGGAGCTCCACATCCCCGATCGATTGCCGCTTGTGACGGGGGTTGTCCCGACGGCGTCGAATGAGGTTTGGCTGCGGAGCAGCGAGCCAGCGGATTCGCTGGCCATCTGGTACGCGATCGACCGGGCGAACCCGTCGTCCCCGCTGCGGCGTGTGCTGTTGCCCGAGTGGTTCCGGCTTCGCGACGCGACCCGGGACCACGTCTGGGGGCTGCACCGTGACGCGCGCTTCGCCGGACAGGTGCAGGGGCGTAGGCTGGTGCCGCTGCCGGCCAACGGCCAGGCGGACGACCTCAGAGTCCCGAGCCGACCAGAGTGACCGGGAGCCCCAACTGCACCGCGCGGTCAATGATCGTGCCGACTGTTCCAACGGGGGTGCCGTGGCGGGAAGCGGACTCCGACCGAGAAGGACGGTGGCCATGAAGAAGCTCATCGCTATAGCTATTGCGCTGCCGGCATGGCTGCCGTCAGCGGCTGCGAGCCAGTGTTGGACGACGCAGCCCGAATTTGAGATTGGTAACGAGCCCGGAACGCACGCATCTCTTTGGTTCGTGTCGAGTGTGCGAGTGAGTGGTGCCGATTCGCGTGTCTTTGTCACTGAGCCTCAGGGGGCCAGACGGGTGACCGTGTGGACACCTCGGGGAGTCCTTCTATTGGAGTTGGGCCCGGGCGGCGAGACGGAAGGGTTGGGTACGCCCCGTCGGGTTCGGGTGGATTCTGCTGGATTCTGGGTGCGGTACGGGCGGCACTTTGGACGCTTCTCTGACGACGGCATCCTTCTTGAGACGGTGGCGCATCCGCCAGTGGAACGTGAAGCGATCAGCCTTCTGGCGGACCGATCGTTCCTTGTGCGCGGCAGACTGCCTCCTCCAACCATTCGCATGGGCTGGACGGGTGAGGAACCCGTTTGGGAAAGGCCCTTGTTGCACGTCTCGGAGACGGAGGGCATTTGGACCACGGACACGATCGCCGTTCTGGATACTCGGCACTCGATCCTAGGTATCCGGTCCGACGATGGATCCGGACCATTCCCCACCGGGTATTTTAGCCGACAGCCCTTTGCCGACCATGACCTTATGTATTTCGAGCCGGAGGGTGGTGTGGTCGGGATCGTGAAGAGAAACCTGCGGCCCGGAGAGGTCGACATTCGCGAAGTCGGAGCTGGAGGGGAAACGGTCTTGCACCGACGGATCTCGCTGCGACCCCAGTCCGTGGAACCGGAAACCGTCGAAGAGACAGTGAAGCGTGTCATGGAGACGGCCTTTCGCTCTCCGGCGTGGAAGGCGCGCCCGGTTTCGGAAGCGACGGCACGCCAATTGGTTGAGGAGGCGCTATACGCACCAGAGTATCGCCCCGCCGTCACCCAGGCAGTGGCAACGGGTTCCGGTGACCTATGGCTAAGGTCATCCGAGATGTCCGATACACTCACCGCATGGTACTCGGTCCGCCGAATCGACCCCGAATCGGCACCCCGTTGCGTGCTGCTGCCGAACTGGTTTCGGCTTGAGGACGCAACCCGCTCACACGTCTGGGGAGTCTGGATGAATTCACGTGGGGCTAGCCAGGTGTTAGGCCGCAGATTGATCCCCGGCCCTTAGTCGAGATAGAAGGGAGGGCTCATCCATGTTTTTCTGCGACACAAGTGTATTTCACGACCTCTGCCCTCGCGGTGATGGTGGTGGAGCGCAAGACCGCCGGCCGGGCCGGGCATCTGGTCCCCGACCGCTTCGTCGTCGGCCCGCCGAGGGCCGGAGGCATCATTTGAGTCGGGTGCGCGTTCGTGCAGGCTATGACCTGTCTCGTGCCACGGTGCTATTGACACTTGCCGTCATGGGGTGCGAGACAGGTCAGAGCGCTGCTGGGCGCTGGGACACGTGGATCACGGAAGCAGACTTCCAGATTGGTGATGTGCTGGAGGGCACAGCGCTTTTTTCTTCGGTGGGTGACATCCGCGTCAAGGCGGACGGCCCACGAATCTACGTGCTCGAACCGCGCATCGCCCGGATCAGCGTCTGGAGCCCTGAAGGCTCTCTTCTCCTCGATCTGGAAAGACCAGGCGAAGGGCCAGGTCACTTCACACAACCGAACCAACTCGGTCTGCTTGACGAAGGCTTTTTCGTCCGTGATGCTCGCCGCTTCACCTTCTTTGCCGACGACGGCACACTGCTCGGCACGGTCCCGTTTCCCCCATCCATCCTTAGTTTCCGGGGATTCCGGCTTGCGCCGGAGGCATTGCTCGAGGGGGGCGGATTCCTGGCGAGACCCTTGGTTCCCATGAGTGTCCAGCTGGGGTGGAGAGGGGATGATCCGTTAGATCACCTTCCGATATTGGGCCTGTCACAGTCCGAGGGTCGATGGACCATGGACACGGTGGCGGTGCTCGACCAAAGGAACAAGTCCCTCAGCATCCGTCCCAGCGGATACGGGTTCACGTGGGAGTACCACGGTGGGCAGCCCTATGAGGACGCTGACCACGTGTATTTCGACACGGATGTCGGGAATGTCGTGGTCGGGCGGAAGAACATGGCGGGAGCAGAGGTTCGGCTGATGGAGATCACGCCGGACGGTGACACCGTGTGGCGCCGGCGCTTGCACTTCCCGCGCATCTCCGTGCGACAGGGCAAGGTGAGCGAGTTCGTCGAGGAGGTCGCACAATACTTGGCGGGACAGACAACCGCTTCGGACTCACCGCTCAGTTATCGGGAGGCTCGGAAGTTGGTCGAAGATGCCCTTTACGTTCCCGATCTTTACCCCGGGTTCGATTTCCTGCGGGGCATGTCCACCGGCGACGTATGGCTGAAGACTTTCGAGGAAGTGGACACGCTGGACGTTTGGTATGCGGTCAAGCGATACGGTGGGGAGTCCGCCCCACGGCGAGTGCTCCTGCCGCATGGCTTCTACGCCAGAGATGCAACCGACACACACGTGTGGGGCGTGCAATCTGACACGTTGGGTGTCAACTACGTCTTGGGGCGGCGGCTAATCAAGACGAGTTCGGCACGGCGGGAATAGATTCCTACGCCTCCGAACCGTTGTCCACGCACAACGCGATCCCGGCGCTCAGACATCTAAACTCATTCCTGCGTCTTGTTTCGCTGCGGTTTCCGCACCGGCCGTGCTTCATTCCTCCTCATCCTCCCTCGGCGGCCGCTCGCGACTCATCCGCAGCGTCACCCCACCCAGAAACGCCGAGCCGCTCCTCTCCACCTTGTGATCCCCGTCGTACAGGTAATCCAGGATCGCCTGGTCCCACGACAGCCCGGCCTTCGCCACGAGCTCCATCCACGGCCCGTACGCGGTCTCGTCGGGCGCTTCGGTGACGCCGTTCCAGATCGTGATCCGTGGATTGAAGCCGCCGCCCCCTCCGCGTGACCCCTTCAGCGGCATTTCGATCAGCACGCTGTCGGTCATGGGCAGGCGGAAGACGTCCGGGTCGAAGTCGGCTCCGTAGCGGCGGTAGCGGTCGTAGGTGCGCTGGTTCATGTCGAACACGTCGCGGTTCGAGTTGATCCCCGCGGTGATGTAGTCGCGGATCCTGAACGCGGCGTCCTTGTGGCGCGGGAACTCGGGGTCGTCGATGTACCCGAACCCCGGAATGAACCACCCCTTGTTGAAGCCCCAGTTGCGCTCGGTGACGCGGCCGCGGCGCACCAGGCCGCTGTACTCGGAGAACAGCTGCACCACCTGGTGGCTCGGATAGCCGTGCGGATTGAGGAAGATGTCGGGCAGCCAGCGTTCCCAGAGCTGGCCGCGCACCTTCGACTCGGGATAGATGGGGAAGTCCTGTCCGCCGCCGGAGCTCACGTCCACCCCCAGCGACGCGAGATACCCCGCGTGCAAAATGTAGTCCGGCGTGATCCGGTACAGGTCGTACGCGAGTTGGGCGCCGTCGGGGTTGGTGAAGGGGTGAATGACGACGTTGACCTTGTCCAGTCGGGCTCGCTGGGCCGAATCGGTGAGCAGCAGCTCGGCATGACGGAGGACGTGACTTGTCGACGAGACCTCGTTGGCGTGCTGTCGGGCGGAGTAGATCACGGTGGGCTTGAACGTGGTGGCCTTGGCGCGCGACCAGTGGGTGGCCGTGATCGGCGGCATCAGGTCCATCGCCCAGGTCGTCCTGCCCAGGTAGCTCTCGCCGACCCGGTACATGGTGGCCTCGTCGAAGGCGTGGCTCAGCTTGGCCGTCATCTCGTCGCCTTCGGGCGGTGGAATGGGCGTGTCCCACTGGACGATGCGCTCGCCGTCGTAGGTCCAGCCGTCGGGGAGAAGGTCGGTCCAGACGGGCAGCGGCGCGGGATCTCCGTTGCCGGGAAGCACGGCGGTGACCCGGGTGGAGTCGTTCTGCTCGTGGGACCACTCGGCCCAGACGCCGATCTCGCCGACTTCGTCGTAGGCGAGGGCGTCGGCGTACATGCCCGCGTCGCGCAGCGCGCCCAGGTTGGCCAGCGTGGCCGCGACCTGCTCGGCCGAGATCATGCGGGCGTCGATCTGTTCCGCCCTCGCCTGGATGAGCAGCGCGTCGCGTTCGTCGGCCTCGGAGTCGACACGCACGCGGATGTCGAGGCGGGCGAGCGCCGGGGACGCCGGTGCGATTACCGCGCGGCGGAGGCTCGGGCGCTCCATCGTGATCTTCGGGATGTCGAGCCGCCGCTCGCCCGTGCGCCCGTCGCGGGTCTCGTAGCGCACGACCACGGCGGGACGGTTCGTGGCGAATCCGGTGAAGGTGATGCGGCCGGTTCCGGCCGCGCCGTCGCCCTTCGGCCGCATGACGGGGATGATGCGGCCCGGATAGGTCAGGTCCTGGCCGCGCGCGTTGCGCCCGATCAGGTGGAAGAACTCGATCGTGCCGAAGTAGACCTCCTCGTGGAGCGCGTCCATCGTCGAGATGATCTCATTGTCGACGCCGAGCCGGTAGTCGGGCTCGCTGAGTTCGAGCTCGACGTTGAGCGTGCCGAAGAAGGGCGCGTCGGTGGCGCCTCCGCGCGGGTTCCCGTCGTGCCGGTCCATCACGTAGTCGTAGACCGCGGGCAGCGTGTGTTCCTGGTAGCGGTCCCAGAACGACTCGGGGTCGGTGACGATGCGCTCGTGGGCGATGGTGTCCCCGTCGGCCATTGCGGTGACCCATCCCGTCGTGACGCGCACCTGCTCGTAGTCCTGGAAGCGGTCGAAGTAGGGACGCAGCACCCAGACGGGCTCGAAGGTGTCCTCGAGGAGGGTGCTGCCGTCGGGCGCGGTGGCCCGGACGCGGTAGATCGGCCCGCTTTCCACCATTTCGAAGCGGATCCGGTCGAGCGGGAGCCCCAGGTCCTCAGCCAGAACCTCGTCGATGGGGAAGATCTCGTGCAGCCACCTGAGCGGCGTGTGAATGGCCTGTTGCGGCCAGTCGACCGGCGGGTCGTTGCGGAGAAACTCGATCGCGATCTCGCCGATCTCCTGCCCGGCGAGCCGGGGGGCGATCCTCTCGGTCAGCCAGAAGAAGCCCTGCTTGAAGGCGGACAGGACTTCGACCGTCGTGGCGTCGGGGTCGGCGCCGGCGGTGATCAGGCGGCGCCGGGCCTCCTCCTCGATCGCGCGGCGGACATCGGGGGGCTCGGACAGCCGGGCTTCGATGTGCACGGGCTCCCCCTGGGCGACCCCGGGGGCGATGCGCTCCTCGAAGACCGACCAGAAACGGTCGACTTCCGACGGCACCGTGAAGGTCTCGTCGAAGATCCCGGCGGTGTGCTGCACGTCGCGGTCGTCGATCGTTACGGAGACCTCGTCGGCGCCGAGGGCGGCGGCCCTCTCGCGCACGAAGTCGGCAAGCCCGTCGGCGGGCTTCTCGAGTGATATCAGGATCTCGGCCGTGGCGACGTCCTCGGCGAAGTCCTCGTCCGCGAGGTCGGCCACGATTTGGTCCAGCTTGTAGAGCCCAATCGCTGCCTGGCCCGCCGGCGTCCGGCCCGAGAGGGTGCCCCAGAGCTCGTACTCGATGTCGTCGAGGGTCGGTGTGTCGTCGCCACGGACGCCGACGTTGGGGAAGACCTCGGCCAGCCGCTGTGTGGCGAGCGTCGCGCCGCCCTGGTCCGCGCCGGTGACGACCAGGGCGGGCTTGCTCCCGAAGGCGTCCGGCACGACTTCGATGAGGCCCTGCCCAGGCCCGAGATCGGCGGTGGAGATCCTGCCGGAGTCCGCCAGCTCGCCGGTCAGCGGGTGGTCGCCGCCCACAAGCACGGTGGTCGGCTCGCTCGCGGCGGACTCGATTTCGTCGGGACGGCGGACCAGCGGGACGGTCAGTCCGGTGGCCTCGAGGCCCATGCGGGCGGTGAGGTCGGCTATGCCCGCAGCGCCATTGCCAGGTACCACGACCACGCCGATCCCGGTCGGGATGTCGCTCCCGGTCAGGAATCCGTCGGTCGTGTAGACGTTGGAGAGGTCGAGGTCGCTCCGGGCGCCGCCGGAGCGGCCGGAGACGGGGCCGGGGGGAGGAGGTTCGGCCAGCGTGGGGAGGACGACCTGCCGCGCGCCGGCGCCGATGGTGAGCGACGCGAGGTCGCGGAAGCGCAGGTCTGCGGAGTCGGGTCCGAGCGCGGCCTCGCCGACGCGTTCCCAGGCCAGGAGCTGCAGGCGGTCGAGTGCGTCGGCGGTGCGGTCGGGGTCGGGCCCGGGACCCAAATGCAGATCGGCGACGAGATGCAGGTCGTCGGCGGACGCGTCCAGGGTGGCGCGCGTGAAAGTGAGCGCGGCGGCGGGGACCGTGGTGTCGCCCGCGCTCAGCCAGATGGACAGTTCGTCGCTGATGTCGTCCAGTGACGGGCCGGAGAGGGTCCTGACGTGCGGCAGAGCGCCGGCGAAGCGGCGGGCCGCGCGGAGAAGGGCGTCGTCATCGCCGCCGAGGACTGCCACCCAGCGCTCGCCGGACGAGGTGGTGTGTGTGGCGATGGTGGGTGGGAGCGCGGGTGGAGAGGCGGCGTCCAGGCGGAAGTCCGCGACGGAAAGCCCCGCCGATTCGACGGCGCGGTGGCCGATGAGGATGCCGACCTGGCCGGGCCGGGGGCCGCGCCGGATGGGGAGGTCGAGGGCCATGGTCTCGAACCCCAGCCGGGCGGTGATCTCGGCGGTGGCGGCCCGTTCGGCGTCGGTGGGGTCGGGCGCGAGGACCAGCGCCGCGCCGAGGCGGTCGGGCACGCCGTCGCCGTTCTCGTCGAGGAGGAGGTGGCCGAGATCGAACAGCGTGGCCAGGTGGAAGGGGGGCGGGGTTGGGGGTTGCTGGGCGGTGGCGGGTGGTGGGGGGAGGAGTGCGGCGATGGTGACCAGGGTGGCCAGGCAGCGGGTGCGTCTCAATAGCCGGCGTCCGTTTTTGGCACGAATGTGTCCGTTTTTGACACGCGTTGTCCGCTCACCGGTTCCGACCTGCCCGTTTGGGGTGTCCGTTTTTGTCACTTGCATGTCCGTTTTTGACACTACCGCCGGATCTCCTCGCCCGGCCGGTAGCTCGTGATCGTCCTTCGGCGGATGTCCTCGTTCGTCCACGCCACTTCCTTGGTCTCGCCGCGCGCGAACATGGCCGCCTGATCGGCATGGTGCGGAGCGGACGGGCGCGCGGTCTGTCCGTAGGCCAGCACCGTGCGGGCCCGGGGGACGTCACCGAACTCGACCACGAACACCCACGAGTCGCCACGGTTCGCCGCCAGCCGTCCGTCCTCCGTCGGGGCGAAGGACAGCACGCGGAAGCATCCCAGGGTCGGGGGACAGCCCGATACGGGTTCGTCCACATCCCCGCGGATCACGCGGTGCATCTGGCCCCACCTGGCGTCCAGCGCGACGCCCTCCGCGCGCAGCGATTCCACCGCTCGCCCGAGCGCACGGACCGCCGCGTCCGGATCGCTCAGGCCGTACGGTGTTGCCGCCGGACGCATGGGGTCCCACGGCTCACGCCACCGAAGCGGGTCGGCAGCGCCGTCGAAGTTCCCATCGAAGTATTGATTCGCCCATAGGGCAAAAAGAACGCCGCCCCGGCTGTCGGCATCGGCCGTGAGGTCCCAGTTGGACAGAACCTCCACGGCCTCCTGAACCGCCGGGTCGCCAGCGGCCCCTGCCGCTGCCAGCAGGTCGTCGATGACCCGCTCCGCCAGAAACATCCGCGGCGTGTGTTTCAACTCGACGACGTCTTCGAGAGTCAGCAGGCGTGCTCCGGGCTCCGCTGCGCCCTCCGGTCCCGCGGCGAGTTCCGCGCCCGCCGCGCCCGCCACGCGGACTTCCGCCGCCAGCTCCAGTGACAGCTGGCTCCTCAGCCGCAGCCTCGGTTCGGGCAGGTTGTGCGGCACCGTGTCCCGGTCCATCGGCACGTTGAGGTTCGTGTAGTCCGGGGTGTCGTTCGCCTGTTGCACGTACCCGCCCGGCGGATTGATGTAAAGCGGAAGACTCTCCCACGGCACAAGCTCCGACCACATGTCCGCGGACGTGGCGGCGAACGCCGCGGTGTCGCCGGTGACGGGGTGGGGCAGCAGCGGCAGGCGCGCGTTGTAGTAGTGCACGATATTCCCGTTCCGGTCGGCATAGGTGAAGTTCGACGTCGGATGCGCCCGCGTCTTCATCACCTCCAGCCACTCGTCGAGATCCTGTGCCATCATCATGCGCAGGAACTGCTCGCCACGCCGGAACTCGCCGTCGCGCGGATCCTTCAGCAGGTAAACGTGTTCGTCCGTGCGGTGGATGACGGGGCCGTGCGGGGTGTGCCACGAGACGCGCGTCTCCACAGCGCTCTTCCCGTCGGTCGTCAGGTAGTCGACGGAGACTTCTTGCCGCTCAAGCGCCAGCGGCCGGCCATCAAGGAGCGCGTGGTCCTCCAGATCCGGGTGAGCATTCAGCTTGTAGACTTGCGAAAGTGTCGGATAGTTGTTAGTTGTGGCCCATCCGAGGCGATCGTTGAACCCGCCGATGATCCCGAACGCGGTCCCGATCCGGAAGTCTCCGTAGAAGTCGATCACTCCCGGCACGCGGACATGCCCCTCGTAGTAGGTCAGGCCGGAGACCCGCTCCAGAAGATCCTGCCGGCCCTCCCAGGGGAGGTGTGGATTTCGAAGGAGGATCGGGTTGCCGGACGCGGTGCGCGAACCGTGAAATGCCCAGGCGTTGGAGCCGTCGAGTGCGAATGACGCCGTCGGCTGATCCGGCGCCTCCTCCGCGCGCAGCCGCGCGACAAAGCTGGCCGCGTCCGCGCGGCTCCAGCCCTGGACGTCGCGGGCGAGCGCGTCGACCCCGGTGAAATCGGGCGTCACCCACTCCGGGAATTCGTCGCGGTGCAGCCGGATGTAGTGGTTGACGCCTTCCGCGAAGCCCCGGTAGACATCCTGCGTGTTCGGGTCGAGACGGTGAAAGGTCGCCGCCGCCCGGGCATGCACCGGACGCGCCGCGAAGTCCGCGTCGAGTTCCTCCGGGCCGAGGTGGCGGGCGAGGGTGCCCCGGCTCCCCATCATCGCCATCGCGATCGAGACGCTGTAGTCCTCCGACTGGACGTAGCCGAGCCCGAACCCCATCGCCTTGAGGTCGTCTGCGAAGATGTGGGGAATACCGTATTCGGTGCGGTGGATCGTGACGCGCCGCGCCAGGGCAATGGCTGAATCGGCCGGCTGGGCCAACACCGCGGCGGGCTGGGCCACCTCGGCCGGCCGGGTCACCACCTCGGCCGTCTCAATCACGGCGCCCTCCTGTACGGCGTCGACGACCTCCATTCCCTCCACCACCGTCCCGTAGATGGTGTAGTTGAAGTCGAGCCGCAGGTTGTCGACCAGGTTGATGAAGATCTGGGCGTCGCCGGTGTCGCGGCCGCGGGTGGAGAGGCCGACCGTGCCGCGGAAGTGGGCCGCGCCGCTGATCTCGTCCCGGCTGTAGGGTCCGTCGCCGGCGAACTCGTTGGCGTGGGGACTGCCGCCCTGAATGACGAAGTTGGGCTCGACGCGGTGGAAGGTGAGGCCGTCGAAGTATCCCTCGGCGGCGAGGCGGGCGAAGCGGTCGGCGTTGGTGGCGGCCTGGTGCGAGCGGAGCGCGATGACGATGTCGCCGAGGCCCTCCATGTGCAGAACGACGGTCGAGCGTTCGAGTTCGGCGAGTCGGGCTGCGGTGGGGGTTGGGGCGCGGGGCAGCGGCTGGGGCGCGGCCGCGTGGGCCTGGCCGGTGGCGCTGGTGAGGAGTTCGGCGGCGCGCTCGGCGATGACGGGATCGAAATCGGTGAGGTACGGGGCGAGGTCGTCACGGCTGAAGCCGCCCACCGCGCCGATGCCGTCGAGGAGGGCGACGCGCACGTCCCGTTCGGTCTCGCGCTGCGCGGCTGTGAAGCGGGCGAGGGAGGCGAGGAGCCGGGGCAAGGGGGCGTCGGCGCCGGCATGTGCGACGAGTAGGCGGGTGGCGGTCATGACCAGCTGGGGGTCGTTCGCCTCGAGCTGCGCGGCGTAGATGTCGGTGAGGTCGGTCGAGGGGGAGGCTCCGGCCTCCGACGCGGCAGCCAGGCCGCGCAGTGCAGCCTCGCGCACGTTGGGGATCGGGTCGGCGGCGAGGCGTGTCAGGGTGGCGTGGTCCCCGAGCACGGCCGCGGCCCGCGCCGCCCACGCTCTCGCGAAGGGGTTGGCGTGGGCGGCGAGACGCGCGAGGTCTTCCGCAGCCGCTTCAGGTGCGATCGCCGCGAGGGCGTGAAGCGCGCGGGCGGGGGCCCGCCAGTCGGCGTCCGGGTCGTCGATCCCGGCCGCGCGGGCTCGCAAGGCGCTCACCTGGGCGGCGCGGTCGGGGCAGGGACGGTCCGCCAGGCCGATCGCCGTCGCCGCGACATGCGGGTTCGGGTCGGTCATGGCGGCGATGATCGCGTCGCACCCGGCGTCCGGGCGCACCCACCGGTCGAAGGCGGCGAGCGCATCGAGGCGAACCCGCCAGTGCGGATCGGCAAGGCCCGCGGGCACGACCTCGGCGGCCGCCGTCCCATGCCGGGTGGCGGCGATCATGGCCTGTCTGCGCACGCCCCAGTCGGAATCCTCGAGGAGCGCTCGGACCGCGTCGGCGTCGATCTGGCCGGTGGTGACGAGCGCTGCAGCGGCGAGGCGCCGGATCCGGGCCGCCCTCGTGACGTTGCCGACGCCGGCAGGCGCTTGCACCGAGCCCAATGACCCCACGACGGCGACGAGTTCAGCGCTCAGCCGGCCATCCGGCTGGATGGTTCTCGCGAAGGCATCGATGCCGCGGGCCAGCCCCACGTGACCGATCAGCCCGGGGTAATGCGTGGGGAGCGCGAGGCGGGCGGCAGTTCGCACCAGGGCCGCGTCGGTCTCCGCCTGGGCGGCGGGACTCCCCAGAGCGATGCGCCCCAGGTTGGTCGCGAGGCTGCTCAGGACCGAGGGGTTCGTCTCGACATCGATGCGCGCCGCGAGCGCACGCGCGGCCGCATCCGACGGCTCGCCAAAGACAGCCTGTGCCAATGCGGCGGCAGCGGTGGCCCGCACGGACACAGCCCCATCGTCGAGGAACTCGCCGATGCGTTCGAGCTGCGCCGGATCCTCCAGGCGGCCGAGCGCGCGCACGGCCATCCTGCGCACGGCCGGGTCATCGCTCGCGAGGTGGTGGCCGATGCGGTCGAGGCCGCTGTCGCCCCGGGCGTCCTCCTCCGCCACGATCTCCGCATACGCGGTGCGGTCGATTGTGGCGGCATCCCCGCAGGCGAACAGGGTGAGGACCGCGCCGGTCAGCGCGGAGGCCGAGGCGGAGGACGCGAAGGTCGAGCTTGTTTTCATCCGTGCGGATCCCATCCGAAACGCTCCCATGACGCTTCTCCCTGGTCGTTGAACTCGACGCCCTCGTGCTCCAGCAGCGCCCGCTGGCTCTGGGCCACGCCCGTCACGCGCGATGTCGAAATGCCGCCCCGGCGGTTCACCACGCGCCACCAGGGCACGTCGGTGTCGATCGGGAGGTGGCTGAGGGCGTAACCGACGCCCCGGGCGGCGCGGGGCGTGCCGACGAGAGCGGCGACGCCTCCATAGTTGATGATCCGTCCCTTGGGAATGCGGCGGACGCACGCGTATACTCGTTCCGAAAACGCGGTCATGGCGCGAAAAGCTATTCTCGCCGGACCGGCTGCGCTACGGCACTCGCACCGGCTGCGCCACGGCACTGGGACCTGCTGCGCCACGGCGCTGGGGAATCCCGGAGTCGCCCGAGGGAACCACAGCCCGGTTGCCGCCGGTATATTGGAGTGCGGGAGCGCGCGGACGTACAACGGAGATGTGCAATGCTCAGGTTTTCAGCTGGTATCCTTACCGTTTCGTTCCTCCTGGCGGGATGTGTCGTGGGCGGCGCTTCGCGGGCGACGGTCGATTCGTCGCCTCCGCCGCCTCCGCCGTCCCCCGAGGCCGACCCGCCGCCGACCGAGCCCGCGGAGTCTCCCGAGGCCGCAGCGCCGGACTCCGCCGCCCCCGGGGTTGCCGTCGAGCCGCTGGGCGCGGCGCCCGGCTATCCGCCTGCCGTTCTGATCGGCGCCCGCGTCGACGATGTGCGGACGGAGCCCGGGGAGATCGTCGTCGAGGTGGGCGATTCCCTGGCGATGGGCGAGGATGTGGAGATGGTCGCCTACGACGCGGCCGGCAACCCGGTGAGGGGCGTCAGGATCCTGGCGAACATCGAGTCCCGCTTCGCCGTGCTCGAGGAAGGGCACATCATGGGCGTGTCCGAGGGAGAGGCGGAGCTGAGGATGGCGATTCGGATTCCGCCGCCCGGCGGCACGGGCCCGCCCGAAATCCGGACGTTCTCCGCGCCGCTTTCGGTTGTCGGTCCCCCGGTCGTGTCCGTTGAGATCGTCGACCCCGGGGTCCGCTTCTTCACCGGGTCGATGGTTCAGGTCGAGGCGCGCGCGCTCACCGAGGACGGTAGCGTCCGCAAGTCCGTCGCGGTGACGTGGACAAGCAATCGCCGGCGTCTGGCAACGGTCGACGCGCTGGGATTCGTGCGGGGGATCCGGCCTGGTGCCGTGACCTTGACCGCGGCTGTCGAGGGGCTGGAGGCCAGCTATTCGTTCGAGGTCGAGGAGAATCCGGTGGCTTCGGTGGGTATCGAGGGTCCGTCTCGCGGGCGGACCGGGGATGTTCTGCGCTACTCGGCCGTGGCGCTCGACGCCGATGGCGAGGCCGTCGAGGGGGCGCCGATGGACTTTTCGGTGTCGTCGTTCGAGACCCGGGCGGACATGGGCGCGTCGGTGTACCCGGACGGGGCGTTCGTCGCCGAGCGTCCGGGGCTCTATCGGGTGACCGCGAACGCGGGGGCGCTGACGGGCCAGGTCCTCGTCGAGGTCGTGGAGCGCGGCGTCGAGCACGACGTGATCGTCACGGGGCACGGTCTGGTGGCCGATCGCCCCACCTCGGATCTGTGGGCGTTCACCGGCGTGGACGGGCGGGATTATGTCTATACCGGCACGCATCTCGGTGGCCAGCGCATGCTGGCATGGGACGTGACCAATCCGGCCAACCCCGTACTGACCGACTTCGTCGAGGTGGACGCGCGGGTGGTCAACGACGTGAAGGTGAACCGGAACGCCACGGTCGCGGTGATCACGCGCGAAGGGGCGTCGGACCGCAGGAACGGGATCGTGGTGCTCGACATCAGCGACCCCGCGCACCCGGTCGTCGCCGACACCTACACCAACGAGCTCACCGGCGGGGTGCACAACGTCTTCTTCTCGGGCGACATCCTCTACGCAATCCACAACGGCACGCTCGACGTCCACATCCTCGACCTGAGCGACCCGACCGACGTGGAAGAGGTGGGGCGCTGGGGCATTGATTCGCCCGGCAAGTACCTGCATGACATCTGGGTGGTGGACGGCCTGGCCTACGTCTCCTACTGGAACGACGGCGTCTACATCCTGGACGTGGGCGACGGTCGCTGGGGCGGGACTCCGACCGAGCCCGTCGAGGTGAGCAGCTTCGCCTACGAGGAAGGCAACACGCACTTCGCGTTCCCGTACACGAACGCCGACGGGCACCGCTACCTGTTCGTGGGCGACGAGATCTTCGGGTGCGAGGACTGCATTTCGCGCAACGGACATCCGGGGGACGGATCGCGCGGCTTCGTCCACATCCTGGACCTGGAGGACCCCGAGAACCTGCGCGAAGTGGCGCGGTACGAGGTGCCCGAAGCGGGCTCGCACAACCTCTGGATCGAGGACGACAGGATGTACGTGGCGTACTACCAGGCCGGGCTGCGCGTGGTCGACGTGTCCGGCGAACTCCGGGGAGACCTGTACCGGCAGGGGCGCGAAATGGCCTGGTTCCCGACGGGGACTCCGGACGGACACGTGGTGAATTCGCCGATGGCGTGGGGACCGCAGCCCTTCAAGGGGCATGTCTTCGTGTCGGACCTGAACTCGGGGCTGTGGGTCGTCCGCCTGGAGCCGAAGCAGAAGGCGCCGGTGTCGTGAAGCGAGGGATTGGCGCGGCGCGGGCTGGCGGGCTGGCGGGCGTTGTGGCGTGCTGGCGGGCGGGCGTTTTGGCGGTCGCACTGGCGGGCGGGCTGGCGGCGGCCGCGGGTCTGGCTGCGCAGGAGTCGCCAACCTACCGCGTGTACGTGGCCAACGAGTCGTCGGACCTGGTCAGCCGGGTCGCGTTTACGCCCGGCGAGGGCGTGGTCGTGGAGAGGGAGATCGCCGTCGGATTCATGCCCGGTGACAACGACGGCGCGCACGGGCTCAGCGTCGCTCCGGACGGCCGCTACTGGTACCTCACGATCGCCCACGGCACCCCGTACGGATACCTCTGGAAGTTCCACGCCGGACCCGACACGCTGGTTGCGCGCACCCGGCTCGGACTCTTTCCCGCGACCATGGGGATCACGCCCGACGGGCAGTTTCTGCTGGCGGCCAACTTCAACCTGCACGGGGACATGGTCCCGTCGGACATCTCGGTCGTCTACACGCCGGACATGGTCGAAGTCACGCGCGTCCGCACCTGTCTCATGCCGCACGGCAGCCGCGTGCGGCCCGATGGAACCAGGCAGTACTCGGCGTGCATGCACTCCGAGCAGCTCGTCGAAATCGACATGGAGAGCTTCGAGGTGAGTTCCCGTTTCGACGTGTCGCCGCCGGCGGGGGATGCGGTGTGCAGTCCGACGTGGGTGGAGCCGGGACTGGGTCCGCGCGCCAACCGCGTGGTCTATGTCGCGTGCAACAGGAACGGCGAGGTGATCGAGGTCGACACGGGCCGCTGGGAGGTGTCGCGCCGGTTCGCCACGGGACAGGGGCCGTACAACCTGGAGGTCACGGCGGACGGGGAGCGCCTGATCGCTACCCTGAAGGGCGAACAGGCGGTCGCGGTCTTCGACCTCGCGAGCGGCCGGGAACTTGGGCGCGTGGAGACGTCCCGTCCCGTGACGCACGGCGTGGTGGCCAGTCCCGACGGACGGTACGCGTTCGTGTCGAACGAGTCGGTAGGTTCGGTGCGCGGCACCCTGGACGTGATCGATCTGGACGCGCTGGTTGTGGTGGATTCCGTCGAGCTCGGACACCAGTCCGGCGGCATCGACTTCTGGTCGGTCACACCGGCCGGCGGCGGAGCTCGTTGAAGGACGAACCAGCGCGCCTTGACGAGTCCCGGCGCCTCGAGGAGGTCCGGCGCCTGGAGGAGGCCCGGCGCCGCATGGTCCGGCGCCACCTGAAGGAGCGGGGGATCTCGGATCTGCGGGTCATCGAGGCGATGGCGGCCGTGCCGCGTGAGCGTTTTGTGGCACCGGAACTGAGGAGCCGGGCCTACGCGGACGGACCGCTTCCGATCGGCGAGGGCCAGACGATCTCGCAGCCGTACGTGGTCGCCTTCATGGCGGAGGCCGCGGAGCTCGGCCGCGGGGACAGCGTGCTGGAGGTCGGCACCGGGTCGGGCTACGCGGCCGCCGTGCTCAGCCGGGTTGCGGCCACGGTCCACACCGTGGAGCGCCACGCCGCGCTGGCCGAGACGGCGAGGGAGCGGCTGCGGGAGCTGGGTTACGCGAACGTGCGGGTCCGGCGGGGTGACGGCACCTTGGGATGGCGCGAACACGCACCCTACGATGCCATCGTCGTCTCGGCCGGCGGTCGACGCGTACCGGCCCCGCTGCGCGAACAGTTGGCGGAGGAGGGAAGGCTCGTGATGCCCGTGGGATGGGGCTGGACGGGGCAGTCGCTGGTGCGGGAGCGGCGCACGCGGTCGGGTGCCTTCACGCGCGAGAAGCTGGGACGCGTGCGTTTCGTGCCGCTGATCGGCGAAGCGGGGTAGCGCCGCCGATCTGCCTCGGCCTGCGGTGAAGAGCCCCTCGGGCGCGGACTCGACATCGAACCGGGGCCAGCCCTACGTTGCCGCATGTCTCCGAACAAACTGCTGCTCGAAGAACTGACCTGGCCGGAGGTGGAAGGGCTGCTGGCTTCGGGTTTCACCTCGGTGGTGGTGGCGGCCGGCGCCATCGAGCAGCACGGTCCCCACCTCCCCCTGCTGGTGGACGCGGCCCGGGGTGATCGTCTCGCCGTGGAGGTGGCGCGGCGGCTCGGGCGCACGCTCGTGGCGCCGACCATCCGGGTGGGGTGCTCGGAGCACCACATGGGCTTCTGCGGCACGCTCACGCTCAGGAACTCCACCTTCAAGGCCGTGTGCGAAGACTACGCCACCAGCCTCGCGCGGCACGGCTTCCGCACCATCTGCTTCATCCCGTCGCACGGGGGCAACTTCGGCCCCCTCGCCGAGATGCTGCCCGACCTGCGCGACGCGGCGGGGCCGGGGTGCGAGGTGCGCGCCTACACGGACCTGCATGGATTCGTGGCGCTGTGGGAAGGCGCGGTCGCGGAGCTGGCGCCGGATCTGGTGGGCCGCGTGGGCGGGCACGCCGACATCGCCGAAAGCTCGGAAATGCTGTGCATCCGTCCCGGTCTCGTTCGCGGCGAGCTGGCCGAGCCCGGCTACGTTGCCGGGTTCGACGACGAGGTCGCGGAGCGCATCTTCCGGGACGGTTTTCGCGCGGTCACCCCCAACGGAGTGCTGGGAGATCCGCGCGGAATGAGTCGTGAGATCGGCGACCTGTGCATCGCGCGCGCCGCCGACGGCATCGCGGCAGCGCTGCGCGGGGCGCCGTGAGGCCGGCGATCGGCCCCATCGCGCTGGACGCCATTCGGGCCGCCCGTGCGCGCATCGCCGAGACCGCGATACGGTCTCCCCTGATTCCGCTGGACGTGCCGGGCGCTGCCATGGACATATGGGTCAAGCTGGAATGTCTCCAGCCGATCGGCTCGTTCAAGATCCGGGGCGCGGCCAACGCGATGGCGCTCGCGGACGCGGCTCTGATCGCGCGCGGCGTCTACACGGGCAGCGCGGGCAACATGGCGCAGGGGGTGGCCTTCGCCGCGCGCCGCCTGGGCGTGCCCTGCAGGGTGGTCGTGCCGGACACGGCTCCCCGCGCCAAGCTCGACGCGATCGCGCGGCTCGGCGCCACCGCGCTGCCGCTCCCGTTCGACGAGTGGTGGAACGTGCTGCGCGACCACGGCCACCCCGCCGAGGACGGGTACTTCGTCCACCCGGTGAGCGATCCGGCGGTGATCGCGGGCAACGGCACGATCGGCCTCGAGATCGTCGAGGAACTCCCCGACGTGCGCGCGGTGGTCGTGCCGTACGGGGGTGGCGGTCTGTCGTGCGGTATCGCGTCGGCCGTGCGCGAGGTGTGTCCGGGAGTGCCCGTCTTCGCGGCCGAAGTCGACACCGCCGCCCCCTTCGCGGCCTCCCTGCGCGCCGGCGAACCCGTCGAGGTCACCCACACGCCCACCTTCGTGGACGGCATCGGCGCCACGAGCCTGCTGAGTGAGATGTGGCCGCTGGCCAGTTCGCTGCTCGCGGGATCGCTGGTCGTCTCGCTCGAGGAGGCCTGCGAGGCGATCAGGGTGCTGGCGGGCCGTGCGCACATCGTTGCGGAGGGGGCGGGGAGCACGGCGGTGGCCGCCGCGTTGCGCGGGCTGCCCGGGGTGGAGGGCGGCCCGGTCGTGGCGGTGGTGTCGGGCGGCAACATTGACCTGCCCGTCCTGCACGCAATCCTTGAGGGGCGCACTCCCTGATTCGCCGCCGGGCCGGACGCCATGTGGATGGGCAGGCCGGCGGGCCGAGCCCGGACCGCGGCCCATTCATTCGCCGCCGGACGACGCGCGCCGTATCTTGCTCGCCGTGTTGCCGCGGGAGGGCGGTCGGGCTTGTTCACCACCCTCCACCAACGCCGGATAGTTAACAAATATGTTAAGTACTCCCGCAAATCCGAGGACAGAATGACGACAGCGACATCCGCCCGGCACCCGTCGGGGCTCATGACCCTCTTCTTCACGGAGATGTGGGAGCGCTTCTCGTACTATGGGATGCGCGCGCTCCTGATCCTGTACCTGGCGGAGGCCACGACGGCCCAGAACCCGGGGATGGGTCTGGCGGAAGCACCGGCCGGCGCCATCTACGGACTCTACACGGGGCTGGTGTACCTGCTCGGGCTGCCGGGGGGCTGGGTTGCGGACCAGCTGTGGGGGCAGCGCAAGGCCGTGTTCGTCGGCGGCAGCATCATCGCGGCCGGGCATTTCAGCATGGCCGTGCCCAACGACTTCAACTTCTTTCTCGGACTCATCCTGATCGTCATCGGGACGGGCCTGCTCAAACCCAACGTCAGCTCGGTCGTCGCGGATCTCTACCCGGAAGGGGGCGCCAGGCGTGACGCAGGGTTCTCCATCTTCTACATGGGGATCAACGTCGGCGCCTTCGCCGGCCCACTGATCTGCGGCTGGCTCGGACAGAACTGGAACTGGCACTGGGGATTCTCGGCGGCCGGCTTCGGCATGGTGCTCGGACTGATCCAGTTCCGGCTCGGATACGGTCGCCTGGGTGACGCGGGCGTGTTGCGCAGCGACCGCACGCCGGCGCAGCGCTCGGCCCTGAGCCGCCGTTTCTTCGGCGGATGCGCCGTACTTGCAGCGGCCCTGGTCGGCTTTGGCATGCTGGTGTCGCGCGGCGTGATACCGCTCTCCCTTACGCAGATCGCGGCAGGGCTGGCGTTGCTGATCATCGTGGTCGTGGCGGTGTACTTCCTCTACCTCATGATCCTCGGCGGGCACAACGTCGTCGAGCAGAAGAAGATCGTGGCGATCTTCTGGTTCGCCCTGCTGGCGGTGATCTTCTGGTCCGGCTTCGAGCAGGCGGGCTCGTCCCTCAACCTCTTCGCCAACAACTACACCGACCGCACGATCGGTTCGTGGAGCTACCCGGCATCGTGGCTGCAATCGGTCAACGCCTTCTTCATCGTCGTCATGGCGCCCGTCTTCGGCTGGCTCTGGGTGTGGCTGGCCAACCGGAACCGGAATCCGTCCACCCCGGTCAAGTTCGCGCTGGGGCTGCTGGGCCTCGCCGCAGGCTTCTTCGTGATCGCGTGGGGCGCGGCCAACGCGACGCCCGACTCGCCGGTCTCGGCGTCTTGGCTGATCGTCATGTACTTCCTGCACACGGTCGGCGAGCTGGCGCTGTCGCCGGTCGGGCTGTCGGTCGTCACGAAGCTCGCGCCACCGAGCCGGATCAGTCAGATGATGGGCCTGTGGTTCGTCGCGACGTCGCTGGGCAACGTGATGGCCGGGCTGGTGGCCGGGCGTCTCGAGGCGCTGGAGCCGTCGCCGCTCTTCTTCGCGGTGACGACGATCATCGGTTCGGCCGGGTTCGTGGCGCTCCTGGCCAGCCCGCTGATCAGGAGGCTGATGGGCGACGTGAAGTAGCGCCCGCCCGGATCCTGCACGCGGGTGCGGTCAGCGGCGGGCCCCGTTCTGCTCAGCGGGCCCCGCTCCGCTACCAGTCCAGGCGCAGCCCCTCGAAGTCGGCCCAGCTTACGGTCCGGGTCTGGCCGTCCGCGGTCACGACGATCCCGCGATTCCCGTGTCCGACGTCGTTGGAGCCGCGGAGACGGAAGGAGCGGCCGTCGCGCAGCACCACGGTCGAGCCGTCGGCATTCCTGTCGATGCTCTCGATCATGGAGAATTCGATGTCGAATTCGGCGCCACCGCCCTGGCCGCTGAGCATTTCCCAGGACCGGGTCTCGTCGCGGTCCCAGGTGATCGTACCGGCGAACTCGTCGCCCGACACGGTCCGCACGGTGCCGTGCAGCGGCTCGCCGCCGTTGAAGTCGGCGCGGGACTCCTCCGCGGAAGCGCCATGAAACCGGACGGCGGCGAAGTCGTCCCACCCCACCTTGACCTGCCCCAGCGCCGGGTCGGAGACGGTGATCCCGCGATTGCTGCGGTTGACGTCGTTCGTTCCGGACAGCTCCAGGCTCTCTCTGGAGTGGAGCACCACCTGGGCCGAGCGCCTGCCGTTGCGGCTGATCGACTCGATCGCGCCGAACGGGATCTCGTATTCGTGTGCGGATGTCTCGCCGTCGAGGATGTCCGTCGAGTACACCTCGTCCACGTCCCACGTGATGAATCCGGTGAACTCCATGCCGGACGCGGTGGTCAGGGTGCCGTGCAGCCGGCCTCCCCGGGGGCGCGCGTCGGCGGGCGCCGCCTGGAACGTGATCTGCCGGATGTCGGACCATTCCAGCGTGGTCGCGGCGGGGGAGGCCGCTGTGGGGCCCGCGTCGGAGGCTTCTGCCGGGCCCGCGCCCCGTGGCGGCGAGACGACGAGTGACCGCATGCCGCGGCCCAGGTCGCTGGACCGTCCCCGCATGGTGGCCAGCTCGCCGGAACGCAGTGCGAACACCGCCTCGCTGCGTCCGGTGGCCAGGATGTGCTCGACGTGCCCGAAACGGATGCCGGCGAGGCCGGATCGGGAGCCGTCGACCCTGGTGAGGTCGAGGAGATCGCCCCAGCTGGCCTCGTTGCGGTCCCAGCGCAGGTAGCCCGTGTGCGTCTGTCCGCCACGCGTCCGCACCGTGCCGTAAAGGCGGTTGGCGCCCGACAGCGGCTCGACGAGTTCGTAGTCGAGTGCGGGAGCCGTGGGCAGGACAATGGCCGCACGCGGGGGCGAAGGCTGGGGGCCCGGCCCGGCGAGCGCGATGGTGGCGAGGACGCCCGCGAGGGCGGATCCGCCGATGAGCGCGAGGTTTCTTGCGTCTTCTGCCAAGGTGGGAATGTGTCTCATCTTGCCAACTCCGGTCCGGTGCCTGCGGCTGCTCCTGTGTCATTCCCCTACCGGATGAACGAGCGATAAGTTCCGCGAACGCGTGCTGCGGGGGCGGTGGCGCCACCCGCGACTTGTCCCGACTGGAGAATCCGGTAGGTTGAACGGGACATCGCGTGCCGTTACGGCGCGTCTACGGGCTTCCCGGAAACAGGACCGCGATCCTCTGCCATGTCGTTCTTCCGCAAGATCTTCGGTGGGCCCGGCGGGGCCGACCAGGTGGATTACTACGAGGAAGGCCTGGCTCTGGCCCAGGAAGGGAAGTTCCACGAAGCCCTCACCTCGTTTCGCCTTGCGCTGAAAGAGGAGCCGGGCGACCCCATCGTTCTTCAGCAGATCGCCATCGCCTACACGCGCATCGGCATGGAGGAAGAGGCGATCAAGACGTACCGGCACGTACTCAACCGGACCCCTGATTCGCCGGGCGCCCACTACGGGCTGGCGTTCCTCCTGCTGCGTCATGGCGCGCGCGGAGAGGCGATCGGCCACCTGGAGGCGTTTCTGGCCCAGAGCCCGACCGATGAGGATGCCCGGGACCATGTCGTGCACGCCCGCAGAACCCTCCGGGAACTACAAAGCGAGGGCTTCGCGGCGCCTGCGGACGACGGGGCCTGACCTCGGGTGCCTTGATGATGAGGGCTGACAAGGAGGTCCGTCTCAGCTGGACCGGTTCCGGCCTGGTATTCGACGGCGGAGCGCCCGGGGGACCACAGATCGTGGTCGACGGCGACTGCGCAACCGGCCCGTCCCCAATGGATCTCGTCCTGATGGCGGTCGCGGCGTGCATGGCCATCGATGTCAGGGTGATTCTCGAAAAGGGCCGTGTTCCGTTCGACAGCCTGGACGTGCGCGCCGAAGGGGAGCGCCGGGAAGAGCCGCCGCGCAGCTATCGCGCGGTGCGGCTGGTGTTTACGGTGACGGGGGTGCCCCGGGCCGGTCGTGCGAAGGTGGACCGCGCGATCGAGCTGTCCCGCGAGAAGTACTGTTCGGTCCTGTTTTCGCTGCGGGAGGATCTGGCGGTCGAGACCGTTATTGAGGGAGGCTAGCAGTCCAATGTCCGAGACGATCAACTACTTTGCCAACCCGGCGGACATTCCGGAGGGAACGCTCGTCGAACTGTTCTTCGACAGCTGCGAGAGGATGGCGGACCACAACGCCTACGACCCGGGCGGAGACGCCGGACCCCTCACGTACGCGCAGGTGCGGGACGAGGTGCGGCGCGGAGCCGCGGCGCTCGCGCGCTGCGGGGTCAGGCGGGGCGACCGTGTGGCCATAATCTCGGAAAACAGGCTGCAGTGGGCGCTGGCCGACTGGGCGTGCCTGTGTGCCGGGGCGGTCGATGTCCCCGTCTACAGCACCCTGCCCGCGGCGCAGGTGGCCTACATCCTCAAGGACTCGGGCGCCTCGCTCGTTTTCGTGGAGAACGCCGAACAGCACGAGAAGGTCCGGGACGCAGTCGGACGCGAGGGACTCGACCTGAAGGTGGTCGTATTCGACGGGGGCGATGACCTGGACGGGGCGACCAGCTGGGACGACTTCGCAGCATCCGGTGACGGCGCTCCGATGGACGATTTCGTGACGGAAGCGCGGCGCGCCCAGCCCGGTGACCTGGCCACGATGATCTACACCTCGGGCACCACGGGAACGCCCAAGGGGGTGATGCTGAGCCACAACAACCTCGCCTCGAACATCAAGGCGACCGGCGAGATCCTGCCGTTGGACGGGAACGATTGCAGCATCTCGTTCCTGCCCCTTTCGCACGTTCTCCAGCGCATGGTGGACTACGTCTTCTTCATCGCGGGATGCACGGTCACACACGGTGCCATCGAGACCGTCGCCGCCGACATGAAGCGCCTGCGGCCGACCGTGCTGGTCTCGGTGCCGCGCCTGTACGAAAAGGTCTATCAGAGCGTTCTGGACGCCGGTGGCGTCAAGGGCAGGCTGGTGGCGTGGGCGGCGGGCGTGGGGCGGCGTCGCGCGCTGCATTGGGAGCAGGGCACGAAGGTCCCGTTCGTCCTGGGTCTGCAGTACGCGATCGCGGACAAACTGGTGTTCGGGAAGATCCGGCAGGCGGTGGGCGGGCGGCTCAGGTACTTCGTGAGCGGAGGAGCGGCGCTCGCGCCCGAGATCAACCGCTTCTTCCTTGGCGCAGGCATTACGATCCTGGAGGGATACGGTCTCAGCGAGACGTCGCCGGTCACGAATGTCAACTCCTTTGAGCACTTCAGGATCGGGACGGTCGGCCGCCCGGTTCCCGGCACCGAGATCGCGATCGCCGAGGACGGGGAAATCCTGATTCGCGGCCCGCAGGTGATGCAGGGCTACCACGGGTTGGAGGACATGACCCGTGATGTGATTTCCGAGGACGGGTGGTTCAGCACCGGGGACATCGGCGAGCTCAGCAGCGACGGATACCTGAAGATCACCGACCGGAAGAAGGACCTCATCAAGACCTCGGGCGGCAAGTACGTGGCACCGCAGGCAATCGAGAACATGCTGAAGAAGAACGCGTACGTGGATCAGGCGGTCGTCGTCGGCGATGGACGCAAGTTCTGCGCGGTGCTGGTGGTCCCTGCGTTCGAGCGTCTCGATAGCTGGGCGGCGGAAAAAGGCGTCGAAGCCCCCGATCATGCGGCCCTGCTGGCGGATTCGCGGTCCCGCGAGCTGCTGAAAAGCGAGATTCTCGGAGAAATGCGCGACCTGGCGCGCTTTGAGATGCCCAAGAAAATCGGCCTGCTGAGCGAGCCCTTCACGGTCGAGAACGGTGCGCTGACCCCGACGCAGAAGGTGAAGCGCCCGGTGGTGACCGAACGGTATGCCGAAATGATCGAGTCCTTCTACCGGCCCGAGTCGTTCGAGCGGACGATCTTTTTGGCCTCGTGACGGGTATGTGACGTGACCGCGGAGAGCGGGACCGATGTCGTGACGGTGCTCATGACGGCGCCGGACATCGATGTTGCGGAATCGGTCGTGCGCCGGCTGCTGGACGAGAGGCTCATCGCGTGCGGGAACCTGCTGCCCGGCGCGGTCAGCCTGTATCGCTGGGAGGGAGACATTCAGCGCGACGAGGAAGCGGTTGTCGTTCTCAAGACCCTGCGCCGCCTGGTTCCGCGGCTGCTCGAGCGAGCGGGCGGACTGCATCCGTACGACGTACCCGAACTCCTCGTGCAGCCGGTTTTGGCAGGGGGCGCGGAGTACCTGGAGTGGGTAGAGAATGAGTGCTGCTGAAACCCAGATGCTCGACCGGATCAAGTCCTTCTTCTTTCGCGAGATGGCCCCCCCGGGCGGGCCCGGCGCCGAGGAACCCGGGGCCGAGGACCTTCGTATCGCGGCCTGCGCGCTGCTGCTGGAAGTGGCCCACGCGGACGACCACTTCAGCCGGAGCGAGCGCCGGCACCTCCGCGACCTGGTGCGGCGGCACTTCGGACTCAGGGCGGAGGCGGCGGCCGAGCTGATCGTCGTCGCCGAATCCGAGCGCCAGCGCCGCACCGACCTCTGGGGGTTCACCAAGCTGGTGAAGGCCCATTATTCCACGGGACAGAAGCTCGTGCTTGCCGAGGCCATGTGGGGCCTGGTGCTGGCCGACGGGAAGCTGGCCGCGCGGGAAGACTACATCATGAGGAAGATCTCACGCCTGGTCGGGCTGAAGACCGGATACCTCGCCGAGGCCAGGAAGCGGCACGAGGCCGAGCTGGAGACGGATGCCGCCCCAGGGGCGGAGCAGACGCCGGAGAAGACGCCATGATCCTGAAGATCCTCGCAGGGATCGCCGCGCTTGCGCTCGGTGTGCTGCTGGGACTACCGCGCAGGAGCGGTCCGAGGGTCGCGCGCGGCAGGCGCTGGCTGGCCCACCATCATGGACGCGGTGACGACGGGTCGAGCGCGCACGACGAAGACGAGCTGCAGCAGCTTGAGCGCGACCTTGGCCGAATGCGTAGCCTCAGCCGGCGGACCAAGCGTCATTTCACGCCGCTCGACCTGCTGGGCAACCGCCGCCGGGGCTCGGAAAGACGCCGCACTCGCCGGTACTTCCGCACGGCGGCGCCCTCCTCCGGGAGCGAAAGCGGCCGTCCGCGTTTGCGGAAGTAGCGGGCTACGTCCAGACGGTGTTCAGAATCACGAGAAGTCCACCGATGACGGCGCCTAGCACGTACCCCAGGTAGATGATCGTGCGGAGTTCACGGCCCGTCACCCGGCGGACGAGTCGCTCCATCCGTTCGACAGGGAATTCGCGCACCTTGTCCTCGACGCGACGCGCCACGTCCAGCCGTCGCACCACGGACGGGATCTGGGCCTGAAGCCACTGCCACAGCGGCTCGCTCACCGCGTCCTGGATCCGGCGGGGCGTTCCGGCGGGCAACAGACGCGCGGGGCGACCGATGGGGCGCTCCATGACGGCTGCGGCCAAACGGCGCGAGCTCGCCCGGTAGATCGCCGACGCAATGTCGCTGCGGGCCGCGCGGACAAGCCACTGCGCGAGCCGGTCGCGCGGCACGCCCTCGAGGAGTTCGCCCCAGGTTCGCCCCGAGGCACGGGTCAGGCCCGCTTCGACCTTCTCGATCACGAAGCCGTGCGTCGCCGGATCGCGCGCGAGGTCCACGACCCAGTCGACCACGGCCTCGGTGGACCTGGCGACCGCGGGGTCGTCCGGGTCGCCGAGGACCTCGTTGATCGGGCGGTTCAGAAAGTCCGCGATCGCGTCGCTGATGCCGGTGGCCATCGCGTCGCGCACCTGGCGTTCCCGGAACATCTCCGCGATCCGGTCGGCGCCTTCCACGCGCAAGGCGTCCAGCGCCTTCGTCACGGTTTCCTCGTTCATGACCAGGCGCGCGACCACGCGCTGATGGAACTTCAGGTCCTGCAGGAAACGGCGCAGAACGTCCTGTGTCGCACTCTCGAAGCGCTTCCGTGCGGCGGGCTTCTCCAGCACCGAGCCAAGCCGGCGAATCGCGAGGGGAACATACCCGGCGACCGCCCGCTCCACCGTGTCGACCAGACCGGGGGGCAACATGTCCTGGATCGTCAGATCGGGTGTCAGCAGACGCCGGGCGCCACGCCGCACGTAGACCGAGACGGTCTCGCGGAAGCCGTCGCTGGAGACCGAAGCCTCCATCCAGCGCTCGACCGCCGCCGCCACCGAGGCTTCGCGCGCCGGCGTCAGGATGTCGCCGACGGGCTCGCTGGCCAGGAAGGTGCCCAGTTCGGACGCGCGGTCCTGCACGGACGCCTCGAAGGCGGGTGACTGCAGGTGCTCCTCGAGCCTCTCCAGGCCGTGGCCGAGGATCTCCTCCACGATTCGATCGACATCGGCCCTGAGTTCCGGGCCGAGGAGTTCGCTGACCGAACCGCGCTCGACCTCCAGGAGCTCGTGCAGGAAGGTCTCGAGTCTCTCGTCGAAGGCCTCGCGGAACTCGGATTGCCGGAACACCCGCGTCAGGTCCTCTTCGGTGAGGAGCCGGTTTCCGACCGCGCGACCGATGGCGGCGGCGAGTCGGTTCTGGTTCTTGGGGATCGCGCCCTGGAGAAGGCGAAGCCGGCGGCCGCCCAGGGACGGTGGCCTGTACGGGTGGAAGAGCATCCAGATTGCGATGGTGTTGGTCAGCCCGCCTGCGAGGGACCCGACCACAATGGTCACGATGGCCCTCAGAACGGTCTCGTTCACCGCTGGTGGTGTCTGAGGAAACCCTTGACGGCCACGCGGCGGTCGTCGGCATTGACCGTGCCTTCCACCTCGTAGACACCCAGGACCGGGAGAATGGGACCGGTGCCGTCGAGGGTCAGGTGGTGTGCGCTCACGGACTGGAATTCACCCCGGAGCGAACCGTCCGACGAGCGCAGACGCCATAGCACCGGGATGTCGCGGCGTGCGCGCTCGAAGCTTCGGGTTTCGCCCCAGCTCACGGCGACCGATGGCCAGAATCGTTCCTCGCCGTCCATGCGGGCCCAGACCCGGTATCGTCCCGAACCCTCGGCGTCGGACAGGAGGAACTCCATCTGATCGTCCGCGACGAGCAGGGCCCATTCGCCGGATCCGGTGGACGTGCCGGTGCGGGCTCCAGACACATCCAGCACCCAGCCCGACCGTTCCTCGCCGGGGAGGCGCACAACCCCGTGCAGCAGCCGATACCGCCCGCCGCGCGAATCGATCCACTCGATGGCGGCGTCGCCGATCCTCATGGAAAGGTCGCGGATCCCCGCCTGATAGTAGATTTCGCGAAGCGCATCGTCGTGTCCCACGATCATGCGCGTGGCGCCCCGGGGCACGATGCGCCAGGGTGCGCGCCGGCTGGAGGGGGTGGTCCATGCCTCGTCGGCAAACAGGATCCACTGGGCCCCGCGCCCGAACCAGGCCCTCAGGGTCCGGTCGGTGCTGTCGGCCAGCATGTGGTTTTCGAAGTCCCAGGACACGAACATCGTCGTGTCGCTCGCGGTGTCCACGAAGACCACAGTTCGGTGGTAGGTGGAGAGAGAAGCAGCCTCGGAGGCGTCCTCCGTGGTCGCGGGGCTGGCGGACGCATTTGCCGAATCCGTCTCCGCAACCTCGCGCGATGCGTCGCCACACGCCGCAGCCAGGGTGCACGCCGCCAGGAGCAACGCCGGCAGGGTGGAGGGCACCGCCCCCAGAATCTGGTCGGGCCGTGCGGCCAGCTCCCGGTCCAGCGTGCCGAAGAACTGATCGATCCTGCGATGGTTGATCGGAAGGCGCCCCTCCGCGTCCACACTGCGTATCGACATATCGACGCGAGTCTGTCCGTCCGCGTCCAGTTTGACGGAAATCAGGACCGTGGCCGCCAGCGGCAGGGGCCAGCTCGTGACATCGGCCGCGACAATGCCGATCTGATCGTCCCACCGGGCGATCTTCCACCCTTTCAGACCTCCGCTGGCGAGTCGCACGACCGCATCCCAGACGGTACCGAATGGGATGGCATAGGTACGTCCGACAAGGGTCGGGTCGTCGGAGTCGGGACTGGTCCGGGCGTCCTGCCCCGCGAGTCCCTTCCAGAATCTCACTGCTGTCCGATGCTCAGTTTAGGCTTCCCGCCGGAAGGCACAGTGGCGATGGTCACTAGGGAAAAGCTGTTCAAGGGCGACGCATGAGGTCAACACCGGAGCGTGTCGACCCTGATCGACCGGTTACAGGACGCTCTGGCGCGCGCGGCGGTTTCCAAGGTTGTTCAGGGGGCTGACAGGCCGCAATCTTGATGAGGGGTCAAAGGAACCTGGTCGGCCGGACTGTCTCCCGGCACGGAACGGAGTCCGCATGGACGAGAGCCGTCTGATTCATGACTGGAACGTGGAGGAGTTCGACACCCTGGCGTGGGGCCGACACGTCGAACTGGACGACGAGACGCTGAGGGACGGACTCCAGTCTCCTTCGGTCATCGATCCCCCGATCGGCGCGAAGATCCAGCTCGTCCACATGATGCACGAACTCGGCATTCACGCCGCAGACGTCGGGCTTCCCGCCGCGGGCCCGAGAGCCGTGGCCGACGTTACCCGGCTGTGCGAGGAGATCCGTGATTCCCGGATGGCCATCGCCCCCAACTGCGCGGCCCGCACCATGCTGGCCGACGTGGTGCCGGTGGTGAGGATATCGCACGCGACGGGTGTTCCGGTGGAGGTCGCCGCCTTCATCGGCAGCTCGCCGATTCGCCGCTACGCCGAGGGGTGGACCCTGGATCACATGTTGCGGACCGCGGAGGAATCGGTGTCGTTCTGTGTGCGGGAGGGGTTGCCCGTCATGTTTGTCACCGAGGACACGACCCGGGCGGACGCCGCCACCCTGCGGACGCTCTACGGGAATGCGATCGACTGGGGGGTGCGGCGGATCTGTCTTTCGGACACGGTCGGGCACGCCACGCCGTCGGGTGTCAGGGCACTCATACGCTTCGTGAAGCGCGAGATCATCGACGCGTCCGGGGAAAGCGTGAAGCTGGATTGGCACGGGCACCGCGACAGGGGTCTGGGGCTGGCCAACGCCCTGGCCGCGATTGAGGCAGGTGCCGATCGGATCCACGCGACGGCGATGGGGATCGGCGAGCGAGTGGGCAACGTGGAGATGGACCTGCTGCTGGTCAACCTGGCGCTGGCCGGCGTCCACGACGCGGATCTGACCAGGCTCGCGGACTACTGTGAGCTGGTCTCGCGCGAGTGCGGGGTGCCCCTGCCGTCAAACTACCCGGTACTGGGCGGGGACGCGTTTCGAACCGCCACGGGGGTTCACGCGGCCGCGATCGTCAAGGCCGAGGCCAAGGGCGCCAACTGGCTGGCGGACCGGGTCTACTCCGGGGTGCCGGCCTCCATGGTGGGCAGGCGTCAGGAGATCGAGGTCGGTCCGATGTCCGGGGTCTCGAACGTGAAGTACTGGCTGGCCCGCCGTGGGTTCGATCCGGCCGACGGCGAGCTGTGCGCAAGGGTTCTCGAACGCGCCAAGAACATTGACCATACGCTCGCGGAGGGCGAAGTCCTGGAGATTGTCCAACGGGTGTCGGAGGGATCATCCGACGCACCACGGGACCGCTGAGCCGGGGGACGGCGGTGAGTGACCAGTCGGCGATCCGGCCACGGGTGCTCGTGATCGAGGACGACGCCGATATCGCCGCCGTGGTCGCCTATCAGTTGACGCGCGGCGGGTACCGCGTGGAGACCGCGGCGAGCGGTGCGGAGGGTCTCGACGCGATGAACCGGGAAGTTCCCGACCTCGTGGTGCTCGACCGGATGTTGCCGGGCCTCTCGGGTGACGAAGTGTTGCAGGCGATCCGGCGCGAGGCGGCCACGCGTTCCGTTCCCGTGCTCGTGGTGAGCGCGAAGCGGGAGCAGTTCGAGCGGATCGAGGGCTTCGAGCTGGGCGCGGACGACTACGTAACCAAGCCGTTCAGTCCCCGCGAACTCGTGCTGCGGGTCGACGCCATCCTGAGGCGCGCGCGCGCGGACGCCCAAGGGCCGCGCCAGGGAGGACGTGTGCTCAGGGCGGGGCCTCTCAGAGTCGATCTGGGCGCCATGCAGGTTACGCTCGACGGTGTGGAGGTGCCGGTCACCCCCACCGAGTTGCGCTTGCTGAAGACCCTTATGGAACGCCGAGGCCGGACCCAGGACCGCCAACAGCTTCTCGAGGGCGCGTGGAGTGCGGACCTCGATGCGATCCGCGGCGTTCGCACCCGCACCGTGGACATGCACATCCGCCGCCTGCGCACGAAGCTCGGGGTTGCCGGCGAGTGGATCGAGACGGTGCGCGGCTTCGGCTACAGGTTTCGGGCGCCGGAATGAGGGTTCCGCTGCGGGCGGCTGCCGTGGGCGCGGGGGCCGGAGCGGTGGTGCTGATCGCCACCGTGGGGTGGGGCGTCACGCGCCTGGTCGGCACGGAGGTGATGTACCGCGAGAACCGCCGGCACCTGGAATCCGGCGTTCGACTCGGTTCCGAACAGCTGCGCGCGTCCCGCGATGTGGCTCTCGACAGCGTCGCGAGCGCGCTGGCGCTTGCCACCGGATACCGCGTGAGTGTTTTCGACTCGGAACTTGCCCTGATGGCTGATTCGGACCTGGGGCCCGGACGCACGGATACCCTTGCGGATCGTTCGCACCGTACGGAGGTGGCGGGCGCGCTGCTGCGGGTCGACGACCATGCCCGACGCGTCAGTTCGCTCGACGGTCGGCTCTACCTGTTCAGCGCGACCCGGATCTACTGGCGCGGCGGAACCATCGTAGTCCGTCTTGGCGTTCCCGCAGGACCCATCCGCGAAGCCGCCGCGCGGTTGGCGGTGTGGGTCGCGCTGGGGGTTGCGCTCGCAGGAGCCGTGGTGCTCGTGCTCCTGCACCGGGTCGCGTCGCGGGGTGCGGCGTCGCTGGACAACACGCGGGTTGTCGTGCAGCGGCTGGGTGCCGGCCGGTTCTCCGGCCCGCGCATCAAGCTGTCGGGGATCACCGAACTGGCACGTCTGGCGTCGGCCGTCAACCGGGCACGGGGTGAGATGGAGCAGCAGGTGGCGGGCGTGAGGCGCGAACGGGACGAACTCGCCCAGCTCATGGATGAGGTCGCGGAGGGGCTGATCGCCCTGACGGACGATGCCCGGATCCTGAGAATCAATCCGGCCGCGATGCGGCTGCTGGGGCTTGTGGAGGTGCTGCCGTTCTCTCCGATCGGCGCCGTGGTCAGGGATCCCGAGCTCCGGGACCTCCTGGAGACGTCGGTGGTCCGTCCGGAAGCGCGGCTGGAACTTACTGTGGGCGACCGCGAGCTGGAGGTTCGCACCAAGCGGGGCACGGACGGAGGCTCGGTGGTGCTCCTGGTCGACATCACCGAGATTCGCCGCCTCGAGGCGGTGCGGTCCGATTTCGTGGCCAACGCCTCACACGAGCTGAAGACTCCGCTGACCGTCATCCGGGCCGCCGCCGAAACGGTGCTGGAAGCGGGGCTGCCCGCGGACCTGCGACGACAGTTCCTGCGCTCCATCGAGGGGAACACGGTTCGCCTCCAGCGCCTCGTGGACGACCTCCTCGACCTGTCGCGCTACGAGTCAGGAGCCTGGCGGCCCGAGCGGCACCCGTTTCCGGCCGCGCGCATCGCCTGGTCGGCGTGGGAGGAGCTGGAAGGGAAACGCGCCGCCGGCGCAGTCGGTTTCCGGGTGGAGGGAAGCGGGCGGGGGCTGGGCGACGAGGCAGCCGTCCACCAGGTCTTCCGCAACCTCTTCGAGAACGCGCTGCGGTACGTTCCCGAGACGGATGGACAGGTCCTGGTCGACATCCGGCCGGAAGACGGCTTCCTGGTGATCTCGGTGCGGGACAACGGAGCCGGCATTCCGGCAGTGGCGCTCCCGCGGATCTTCGAGCGATTCTACCGCGTGGACGCGGCCCGCTCAAGGGAGGAGGGGGGCACGGGACTCGGGCTGGCCATCGTGCGCCACCTCGTCTCGAGCATGGGGGGAAGCGTCACGGCCGAGAGCAGCCTGGGCTCGGGCACGACGGTCACCTTCACCGTGCCCCTGCACGAGCCGGTGCCCGCCCGGGCGGCGTCCCCGTGATGGCCGGCCGCGATCGTGCGCCTCGGCGTGCGGCGGCGTGGGTCCTCGCGCTCCTGTGTTGCGGGTGCGTGGCCGGCGGGGCCGAATCGGGACGCGTCGTCGTGATCGACGGGTCCAGCAGCCTGTATCCGCTTGCCGAGGCCGTGGTCGAGGATTTCGTCCGCGAGCGCCCCGCCGCGCGCATCGTGATCCGCGTTTCGGGCTCGGGCGGCGGGCTGCGGCGCTTCTGCGAGGGCGAGGTCGACATCGCCGGGGCCTCGCGGCTGATGACGGCTGCGGAGACGGCCCGCTGTAGTGCGACCGGACGCCGGTTCCTGGCCCTGCCGCTTGCACGGGACGGTGTGGCCATGGTGACCAATCCCGCGAACGCCGCGGTGCAGTGCCTGACGCTGGCGGAGCTGGGACGTCTCTGGAGCCCCGACGCGCCGGCCACGACCTGGCGGGACCTCAGACCGGCCTTTCCCGCGGAGAGGATTCGCCTCTTTGGTCCGGGCGCCGATTCGGGAACATTCCGGGTCTTCACGCGGGTGGTCGTGGGCCGGCCCGGAGCCAGTCGCACCGACTACTACCAGACGGAGAACGACCACCTCATCGCCCGGGGGGTTGCCGGCGACCGCTGGTCGCTGGGGTACTTCGGGTCCGCGCATCACGCGGCGCACACGGAGCGTTTGCGGGTGCTCGCGGTCGACACCGGTTTCGGTTGCGTCCTGCCCACTCCCGCGGCGATCCGGGATGGCCGCTACAGCCCGCTGGTCCGGGACCTGTACATCTACGTCAACACGGCGGTTCTGGCGGACGAGGGCATGTACGACCTTGTCCTGCATCTCGTCTCGGCGAGCGAATCGCTGGCGGATGCTGCGGGCTACGCCTCCCTCCCGGCGGCGGAGTACGGGCGCAGCCGTGCGCTCCTGGCCGAGGCGCGCCGTACGGTGACGGGGCAGCGGGCGGGTTCATCATGAACGCGCAGGGTGTGCCGGTTGCGGGAACGGCGTCCCGCGCGCTTCGCGAGCGCCTGGCGGCAAATCTGTTTCTCGCGTGCACCGTCGTCGCGCTGGCCACGCTTGCGACCGTTGTGGCCGTGCTGGTGCGCGAGAGCGGGCTGTTCCTCGCCGACGTCTCGCCGTGGCGATTCCTCACGGAGACCGCGTGGGCGCCCGCCGCGGCCGAGCCCCGGCTGGGTGTCCTGCCCCTTCTCGTGGGGACGGCCCAGATCACCGCCGGTGCGGCGGTGTTCGCGCTGCCGGCCGGCTTGATGACCGCGGTGTACATCCATCAGTACGCGGGCCCCCGCGCCGCCCGGTTTCTGCGGGCCGTGACCGCGCTGATGGCGGGCGTTCCCACCGTGGTGTACGGCCTGTTCGCGCTCCACTTCGTCACCCCGGCGCTGCAGGCCGTCTGGCCCGGGATCGAGGCGTTCAACGCGCTGTCCGCCTGCATGGTGGTCGGGCTGATGATCCTGCCGACGGTGGTCGTGCTGTCCCGCGAAGCGCTGGACACCGTGCCGGTGTCGCTCCTGGAGGCGGGTCTGGCGCTTGGGGCGCCGAAGGGGCGGGTCGTGGCCCGCGTCCTGTTGCCCGCCGCATCGGGGGGCATCCTCGCGGCCGTGCTGATCGCGACGGCACGGGCCGTGGGGGAGACGATGATCGTGAGTCTCGCCGCCGGCTACGAGGCCCGCCTGACCTGGAGCCCGCTGGAGGGGCTGCAGACGCTCACGGCCTTCATGACCCAGCTCGGTCTCGGAGACGCGCCTTCCGGCACGCTCGAGTTTCGGGCGTTTTTCGCGGTTGGCATGGTGCTCTTCGTGGCCACCTACGCGATCCACATGGCGGGCAGAGCGCTCGTGTCCCGCCGCGTCGGCACGGTAGCCCGATGACGCGCGCCGCGCCCCCGCGCGACCGCATCGGCACGGCCTGCGGCATCGCCGCGGCGGCGGTGGTGTCGGCGTTTGCCGTGTTCGCGGTGTGCCTGTTGATGCGGGCGCGGACAGTCGCAGGTCTCGAGTTCCTTCTGAGTACGCCTTCCGGGCTGGCCGCCCGGGCGGGCATCGGTCCGGCGCTGGCGGGGACCTGCTGGCTTCTGCTTCTGACCGCGGTGCTGGCACTGCCCGTCGGGATCGGAGCCGCGATCTACCTGGAGGAATACGCACCCCGCAACCGCCTGACCGCCTTGATCGAGTCCGCGGTGGCCAACCTGGCCGGGGTCCCCTCGGTGATCTACGGGATTGTGGGGCTGGCCGTTTTTGTGCGCGCGCTGGGGATGGGACCGACCATTCTGGCCGGAGGGTGCACGCTTGCCGTGCTGGCGCTTCCCGTTGTGATCGCGACCTCGAGGACCGCCATTCGACGGGTTCCGAACGAAATGCGGCTTGCGGCCTACGCGCTCGGAGCCACCCGCTGGCAGGTTGTTCGCGACCAGGTCCTGCCCGCGGCCGCTCCCGGGATCGTGACGGGCTGCCGGACGGCGTTCACGCGCACCGTGGGTGAGGCCGCGCCCCTGCTCGTCGTCGGAACAGCGTCGTTCATGACCTTCGCCCCGGGGACGCCCGCCCACCCGCTGACCTCGCTGCCGACGCAGATATTCGCGTGGGCGAGCCATTCGCAGGAGGAGTTCACGGCGTTGGCCGCGGGGGCGGCGATCGCTCTCCTGCTCCTTCTGCTCACCATCAACCTGGCGGGCGCCTGGGTCGTGCGCCGACTGGGGGGCGCCACCCGATGACGAGCCTGCCTCCTCCGCCTTCTGCGCCTTCTGCGGCGGCGCCTCCGCCGGTGCTCACGGCCGAGCGGCTCGGTGTGCGGTTCGGCGACCGCGTCGCGCTCAGGGACGTGTCCCTCGCCATCCCGCGCGGGCGGATCGTCTCGATCATCGGCCCGTCGGAAAGCGGCAAGACCACGCTGCTCCGCAGCTTCAACCGCATGAACGAGCTCGTCTCCAGCGCCGAGACCACAGGGACGGTTCGTTTCAGCGGGGTCGATCTTCACGACACGGGCGTCGACCCGGTGGAGGTGCGCCGCCGCATCGGCATGGTGTTCCAGGAAACCACGCCTTTTCCGAAGTCCGTGTTCGACAACGTCGCCTTCGGCCCTCGCGCCAGCGGCTTCACCGGTGACCTGCAGGGCCTGGTGGAAGAGGTGCTCACGGCCGCCGGTCTGTGGTCGGAGGTGGCCGAGGACCTCGATGCGCCCGCGGTCGAGCTGTCGGCGGGTCAGAAGCAGAGGCTCTGCATTGCGCGCACGCTTGCCCTTGGTCCCGATGTCCTGCTGCTGGACGAGCCCACCGCGGCTCTCGACGCCGAGGCGACGGCGCGGATCGAGTCAATTATCCGCTCACTGAGTCCCGACTACTCGATCGTGATCGCGACGCGCAACCGCTGGCAGGCCGCCCGGCTGTCCGACCTCACGGGATTCCTGGACCGCGGCGAACTGCTGGAGTATGGTCCCACCGAAACCGTATTCACGAACCCGCGCGAAGCGCGCACGGAGTCGTATCTGACCGGGCGGACCCCATGACGGAACCCCATCGTCCCCGAGGCTCCTTCGACACCGAGCTGAACCGTCTCCAGCAGATGCTCCTGGAGATGGCCGGCCGGGCGGAGGAGCTGGTGCGCACGGCCATGGAGGGCCTGACCGAGCGCGACACGCTGATGCCGGCGCGCGTGCGGCGGGCGGACGACCGGCTGAACGCCCTCGAACTCGAACTCGACGAGCGGGTGCTTGAGCTTCTCGCGCTCCGGCAGCCGATCGCGACCGATCTGCGCCTGGTGTTCGTGGCGCTGAAGGCATCGAACGACATCGAACGGATCGGGGACCACGCCGTGAACATCGCCAATGCGAGCGACCGCATGACGCGGTATCCGCCGATGCCCGACATCCTCGAAATCGCCGAGATCAGCGGCCAGGTGCGGGGCATGATGCGCAAGGCGCTGGACGCCCTCGTCAACCGCGACGCGGAGACCGCGCGCGAGGTCATCGTCGAGGACGAGCGCGTCGACGACCTGCGACGGTCGGCCTTCCGGATCATCGTGTCGTACATGCTCGAACAGCCCCGCTACATCGGTCCCGGACTGGAGATGATCCTGGTGGTGCAGAACCTGGAGAGGATCGGCGACCTGACGACGAACATCGCGGAAGACGTGGTGTTTCTGGTCGAGGGGACGTCGATCAAGCACGCGACCAGCAAGGCGGCGGATCCGGCATGAGTACATGGGACGAGCTGCTGGGCCAAATGGCCACGGAACCGGGTCCCGAGCCGGCCGTCGAACTGCCGAACCAGCGCGGCCGGGTCGCTCTGGTGACCGGGGGGTCGACCGGAATCGGACGGGCGACGGCGCTTGGCTTCGCCCGCGGAGGCGTCCACATCGCCTTCAACTACCTGGACACCGGTGCCGCGAGCCGGCGCGCCGCGGTCGAGACGGAGGAGCTGCTGGCCGAACGCGGAGTCAGCGTCTTTGCGCGCTCGGGCGACGTGCGCGACTCCGCGTGGGTCCGCGAATTCGTGTCGTCGGCCCGCGAGCAGCTCGGAGGGCTGCACTTCCTCGTCAACAACGCCGGCGTGGGCCGGGACCGGGCGCTCTGGCGGATGAGCGACGAGGAGTGGGGGTCGGTCATCGACACCAACCTCACGGGCGCCTTCCATTTCACGCGCGAAGTCGCCCCCCATTTCCGCGAACAGGAGTTCGGCAAGATCGTCAACCTGTCCTCGGTGCACGGGCTCTCCAGCGAATTCGGCCTCGCCAACTACTGTTCGTCGAAGGCGGGACTGATCGGGCTCACCCGCAGCGCGGCGGTGGAACTGGGGCCGTCGAACGTCAACGTGAACGCCGTCGCGCCAGGCTACATCCGCACGACGCGGCTGACCGAGCGGGTGCCCGCGGAGCTGCTGGACCGCGCCCGGGAAAGGAGCGTGCTGGGCAGACTGGGGGATCCGCAGGATGTGGTGTCGGTGATCCTTTTCCTCTGCTCCGAGATGGCTCGCCATATTACGGGGGCCGTGATTCCGGTTGACGGAGGATACCTGATATGAAGAACCGGGAAATGAGGGACTTGAAGAAGAAGTTGACGCCGGAGCAGTTTCGCGTCGCGTGCAGGGGAGGGACCGAGCGGGCGTTCACGGGCAGGTACTGGGCGCACAAGGAGCCGGGCACGTACACCTGCGTGTGTTGCGGGAAGCCCCTGTTCAAGTCGTCCGACAAGTTCGACTCGGGTACCGGATGGCCCAGCTTCACGCGGCCTGCGGTCGCGGAGAACGTCGGCGAGAAGGAGGACCGGAAGTTCTTCATGCGCCGCACCGAGGTCGTGTGCAGCCATTGCGACGCCCATCTGGGGCACGTATTCCCTGACGGCCCGGGCCCCGGGGGCATGAGGTACTGCATCAACTCGGCGTCGCTCGACTTCGATCCGGCGGCGGACGAGTGAGTATATGAGTATATGAGTAGGACGATCACGGTGATCCCGGGGGACGGGATCGGTCCCGAGGTGACCGCCGAGGTGCTGCGGATCCTCGATGCGGCGGGCGCGGATCTCGAATACGACCATCGCGCCGCGGGCATCGGGGCGATCGCCAGTCACGGCAATCCCCTTCCCGACGAGACCGTCGATTCAATCGAAACCAACGGGGTGGCGCTCAAGGGTCCGCTGACCACACCGTCGGGTTCGGGGTTCCGCTCGATCAACGTGGCTATTCGCAAGAACTTCGACCTCTTCGCCAACGTCCGTCCGGCCCGCACCATTCTGCCGGGCGGCCGCTACGAGGACATCGACCTCGTCCTGATCCGCGAGAACACCGAGGGGCTGTACGTCGGCGTGGAGCACTTCATCGGGATGGACCGCGATCCGAAGGCGGCGGCGGAGTCGGTGATGATCACGACGCGCTACGGCTCGGAACGGATCGTCCGTTTCGCGTTCGACTACGCGGTCGCGAAAGGGCGCCGCAAGGTGACCCTGGCGCACAAGGCCAACATCCTCAAGCACACGCAGGGGCTGTTCCTGGACGTCGGGAAGCGTATCGCGGAGCGCTACGCGGACCGGATCACGTTCGAGGACCGGATCATCGACGCGACGGCCATGTACCTGGTGCTGGACCCGTACCGTTTCGATGTCCTGGTCATGGAAAACATGTTCGGCGACATCCTCAGCGACCTCATGGCGGGACTCGTGGGGGGACTGGGGTTCGCGCCGGCGGGCAACATCGGCGAGAGCCATGCGGTCTTCGAGGCCGTGCACGGCTCCGCGCCCGACATCGCGGGGCGGGGCGTGGCCAACCCGACGGGGCTGCTGCTGTCGGGGTGCCTGCTGCTGGACCATGTGGACCAGGGCGAGGTGGCGGTGCGCGTGCGGAGGGCGGTGTCGTCGGTGATTCGCGACGGATCCGCCCGTACGCGCGACATGGGCGGGACGCACGGCACGACGGCCTTCGCCGACGCGGTGATCGGGGCGCTGGCGTGAGCGCGGGGCCGGGTGGGGTGGGGCGGTTGGCCGGCCCGGGCGGGGCCGATGACCTGATCTGCGGCCGGTGCGGTCGCGGAAGCAGTGCCCGCGTGCTGGACCGCCATCTCTGGTGCGAGGACTGCGTGGCGGCCGCGCGGGGGGAGGCGGGGCGGGTGGGGTGGATGTGCGGGGCGGTGATGGCCGCCATGCTCGCCGCGTGGATCTACTTCGTCCAGCAACCGTCCGCCATGCTGCTCGGGGGCTGGATCGGCGCCGTGCTCGCGACGTTCTGGCTGGGTGCCCGGGCGGGCAGGGAGCTGTGCTACGGGGTTCTGCGCTTCCGTCACCGGCCGCGTTGAGTAGATTCGCGCGAGGCGCATGGTTCCCCGAAAGGACGATTTGAATGGCAGCCAGATTCGAAGGCACCGACTTCTACGACCTGGATTCGCTCCTCACGGAAGAGGAACGCATGGTTCGGGACACGATCCGGGAATGGGTCGAAGACCGGGTCATGCCGATCATCGGCGATGCGTACACGGAGCGGCGCTTCCCCACGGAGCTGATCCCCGAGATCGGCGAACTCGGCATGCTGGGCGCCAATCTGCCCGCCGAATACGGATGCGCCGAGCTCAACAACGTCTGCTACGGGCTGATCATGCAGGAGCTCGAACGCGGCGACTCCGGAATCCGGTCATTCGTGTCAGTGCAGGGGGCGCTGGTCATGTATCCCATTTACGCGTTCGGCAGCGAGGAACACCGCCGGACCTGGCTGCCCGGGCTCGCGTCCGGGGAGAAGATCGGGTGCTTCGGCCTGACCGAGCCCGACTACGGATCGAACCCCGTCGGCATGATCACCCGCGCCCGCGAGACCGCGGACGGCTGGGTGCTCAACGGCACCAAGATGTGGATCACCAACGGATCCATGGCCGACGTGGCGGTCGTGTGGGCGCAGACGGCCGAAGCCGGCGACTCCCGGGGCATCCGCGGCTTCGTGGTCCCCACCGACACGCCGGGCTTCAGTGCGCGTGACCAGAAGGGCAAGCTGTCGCTGCTCGCGTCCGACACGAGCGAAATCGTGCTGGAGGACGTGCACCTGCCGGCCGATGCCCTGATGCCGAAGACCACGGGCATCAAGAATCCGCTGATGTGCCTGACCCAGGCGCGCTACGGAATCTCCTGGGGAGCGGTGGGCGCCGCCATGGGCTGCTTCCACGAGGCGGTGGACTACGCGGGCCAGCGCATCATGTTCGACGGGGTCATCGCGGGTAAGCAGATCCAGCAGGTGCGGATCGCGGACATGCTGACCTGGATCACGCAGGGGCAGCTGCTGTGCCTCCGGCTGGGCCGCCTGAAGGACGAGGGCACGATGACCCCGCAGCAGGTCAGCCTGGCCAAGCGCGCCAACGTCAACATGGCGTGCGACATCGCGCGCGAGGCACGGCGATTGCTCGGCGCCAACGGCATCCTTGCCGAGTACTCCGCCATGCGCCACATGGCCAACCTGGAATCGGTCTACACCTACGAGGGAACCCACGACGTCCACTCGCTGATCCTGGGCCAGACGGTCACAGGGGTATCGGCGTTCTGAGCCTTGAGGAACCCGAATCCGACGTCGCTGTCCGCGCTGCGGGCCCCTGGCCTGTCCGCCCTGGGGGCCCTGACCCTGTCCGCGCTGATCGCCGTGTCGGCATGCCAGCCCGACCCCTCCTCCCCGCCGAACCCCTTCGCCTCCATCCCATGGACCCTGTCCGACCGCGAGACGACGATCGGGTCTGTCGACGACCCCGAACACATATTCGGTCCGATCGCCCACATGGCCCTTGGTCCGGATGGACTGTTGTATTCGACACACGCGGGAGAGGGTCAGGTCCGACGATGGACCGCGGATGGTGCGCCAGCCGGTGTGTTGGGCAGAAGGGGTGAGGGGCCCGGTGAGTTCCAGTACCCCTACATGCTGGGGTTCCATGGCGATTCGCTGTGGGTCTGGGACGTGCTTGCCAACCGCGCAAGCTATTTCGACCTGGCGGGGCGATTCCTGGGATCGGCATCTTCCCGGCCGAACGCGGGCGACGGGGGCGATCCGTTCCTGCGGCCCGTCGCCCCGTTGCGCGACGGCACGTTCCTGGGCCTCACGCCCCCGATGTCGACTGCCATCGCAAGTGGTGAGCTGACGGAAACACCCTATATGCGCATGGATCCGGAAGGCCGCGGGCTGGACCTCATCTGGACACAACGCTGGGAACGGCGCGATGTCTTCGGAGGCTCGTCCCTCTCCCTGCCCTTCGGCGACGCGGACCTGTCGGGCCTCGGCAAGCGCGGCCTGCTCGCCGTCGAGCGACGGGTGTGGACCGGAGAGGGTGACGCCGTCGTACGAATAAGCGAAATCGACTTCAACGGAGACACCATCTTCACCGCGATGGTGCCCTACGAACCCGTTCCGCTCGCGGCGGAGCGCTTCGACTCGGTGGTCACTGCCTGGATCGAGGGTGCCGGCAGGGGAGCAGCCAGGGGAGCGGAACTTGAGGCGGCCTATCGACCGGCATACCTGCCTGCGGTACGTGACTTCGTCGCGGCCGAAGACGGCACCATCTGGCTGCGGCGTTTCGATCCGGTGGAAACGGAGGCCGGCGAGAGCATGCACGAGTGGTGGGTGCTGAGTGGCGAGGGCATCCCCGTGGCGCCGGCACTGACCCCTGTTGATCTCGAGGTCAAGCTGATCACGGACGACGCGGTCTGGGGCATCGTGCGCGACGATCTGGATGTCGAGTACATCGTTCGCCATCGGCTGATCAAGGACGGGTAGCTGCTGGCCCCTGACCCGCGGTGTCTCTGTCCCCCTACTCCGCCAGCGCCTTCTGCTTCCTCCCCAGCCACAGCGCCACGCCCAGCCACAGTACGGCAACCGGCACCATCGACCAGGCCATCGCGGCTGTCCCCAGCCCCAGCTTCCCGAAGCCCGCGAACGACCAGGCTCCGATCTGGTCGCCCGCGCGGTAGACGAAGGTGTCGTTGAAGTTCTTCGCCTTGTACTTGTCGCGGCGGGGCAGGACGGTGTAGAGAACCTCTCGCGCGGGCACCGCGAGCGCGAAGTTCCCGGCGCGCCTCAGCACCTGGAAGACGACGAAGACCACGAAGACGGGCGCGGCGCCCAGGGCGAGGAAACCGGCCACGCTCAGCAGCGGCAGGAACGCAAGCGTGAGCCCGACGCCGAACCGCTTCATGATGCGCCCGGTCAGGAACAGCTGGGTCAGCAGCGTCAGGGTGTTGACCGCCAGGTTGATCTGAGCGAAGACCGACGTGCGTTCATCCGGGTCGACGAAGGTGCGCTCCATGACCGCGGCCTGGATGTTGTACAGAAAGGTGGACCCGATGGTGAACAGGAGCATGAAGGCGCAGATGCCCAGCAGGTAGCGCGAGGCCAGCACGTGTCTGATCCCGTCCAGCGGAGACCCGCCGATGACCTCTTCGTCGGTGCGAGGCGCTGCCGCGTCGCGCCCCCGGTCCCCCGTCCTCCGGTCCAGTCCCTTCATGCACGCCACCGCGCATTCGAGCAGCACGATCGAGAACCACAGCAGGGTGGCGGGACTGAGGCTCTCGATCAGGAACGCCGTGATGGTCGACCCAAGGATTGCGCCCAGGGTCCCCGCCACGCCGATCAGGCCGAAGAGCCGGCGGCCCTGCCGCTCCGTGTGGATGTCGGTCATGAAGGACCAGAAGACCGAGACCACGAACAGACTGAAGACGGCCGTCCAGACGAAGAACGACCGCCCGGCCCAGATCGCCGCCTGACCACCCTCCGGCAGCGCGTTCAGCAGGATGTAGTAGGCGACCAGACACGCCATGAAGAAGCGGTAGGTCACCGTGACGAAGCGTCTCCGCGGCCACCGGGACACGAGCGCGGCGAAGACGGGATGCGCCAGCAGCATCGCCGCCAGCGTACCCGTGAAGAGCCACGGAATGTTCTCCACGCCCCCGGCAACACCCATCTCCTCGCGTATCGGCCGGATCACGTAGTACGCCGACAGCACGCAGAAGAAGTAGCCGGCGGAGAGCACGACGATGCCCGCTTCGTCGGGGCGGGTGCCGGTAAGGCGGGCGGCGACGTTGCGCGCCGCCGTGCGCGCGGGCGAGCTCACCGGAATGAGCCGGGCCGTTGGATCGGACGCGGGAATCGGGCCGCGCGCGGCGGAATCGTCATGCGATTGGTGGTGCGTTCCGGGGACTCTGTCACGAAGCGATCCGCAGGGGAAACCGTCGGCAGTCGCAACTTGCCTCCGTTGGAGGATGGGCTTCTTTTCGGATACGTCAATGGTCTCCGCAGGATGGTGCCGGTGAACCGAATCATCAACATGAAGCGCGGCGAGCTCCCGCTGGCCGCGATGTCCGCCCTCTTCTTCTTCGTCATCCTCTGCGGCTACTTCTTCCTGCGTCCGGTGCGCGAGGCAATGGGCGTAGCGCGCGGGATGGACGAGCTGCGCTGGCTCTTCGCCATCAACTGCTTCGTGTCGCTCGGGGCGGTCCTCGCCTTCGGCGGCGTCGTGGCCCGCACCAACCGGCGCCGGTTCATCCCGATCGCGTACCTCTTCGTGATCGTCTGCCTGATCGGGTTCGCCGCGCTGCTGATCCAGGATGTGCGGTCCGGGGGCGGCCTGATCGGAACCGACGCGCAGTCCGCGCTTTCACGGGGCGTGGGCTATTCGTTCTATATCTGGCTCACGGTCATCAACCTGTTCACCACCAGCGTGTTCTGGGCGTTCATGGTGGACATATTCGACGTCGACCAGGGCAAGAGGATGTTCGCCTTCGTCGGCATCGGGGGCACGCTGGGCGCCATTTGCGGAAGCTGGGCGACCAACCTCATCAGCAACCTGACCGAGAGTCCGTACCTTCCGGCCGGCCTCATGCTGACCGGGGCGGCCTTCTTTGCGCTGGCGATTGCGGTCATGCTGACACTGGAGCGGATGGCGGTGCGGTCGGACGCGTCTGCCATGGAGGCGCTGGGCAGCGGGACTGCTGGCGACGGAGCGGACGACGGGGGGGGCGAGGGCGGTGACGATGTCATCGGGGGCACCTTCTGGGACGGCGCCCGCGCGGTGGTGACTTCGCCGTACCTGCTCGGCGTCGGCCTGTGGGTGGTGTTCATGGCCGTGTCGAACACGCTGATCTACTTCACCCAGGCGAACATCATCCTGGGCGATTCGGACACCTTCAGCCAGCTGCTCGGCAACTTCGCGCAGTTCGACAACCTGGCGCAGATCGCAACGCTGATCACGCAGATCTTCATCACCACGCACGTGATCCGGAAGCTGGGTGTGGGGTGGACGCTGGCGATCCTGCCGCTCGTGACCATGGCGGGGTTCGCGGTGCTCGCGGTGTGGCCGGTCTACGGCGTCATGCTGATCTTCCAGGCCGTGCACCGGGCGACCCGTTACGCCATTTCAAGGCCCTCCCGGGAGACGCTCTTCAGCGTCGTGACGCCGTCCGAGAAGTACAAGGCCAAGCCTGTCGTTGATGTGTTCCTGTACCGGGGCGGGGATCTTGCCGGTGCCGGGATCGACGGTCTCTTCGCGTTGCTCGGGCTGACGCTGGTGTGGGTCGCGGTGTCGACCGGGCCGCTGGCGGCGATGTGGATCGCGCTGTCGATAGGCTTGGGAAGGGCCCAGGCGCGCAAGGTGGGGGAGCGAAGCGCCGGGTAAAGGCGGGCCCTGGCAGCCCGTGGATGCTGCCGGGGCGCCGGATTGCCGGACCGCCCGCAAGGTCAGTGGGCGGACTCCGTCAGCAGCCAGAACGCGATCTTACGGGCCTCGTCCATCGTGTCCACCACGTGGCTCTCCGGTATTTCCCGCAGCGTGTCGAGCGTCTCCAGCGTCCGCGCGACCGAACCGGAGAGACCCATGGCGATGCACTCGGTGTACTCCGCCCTTGCCGTGGTGATGAGCCGGCTGATGGTCATGGCGGCACTGTCGTCGATGTGTCTCGCCCCGGAGAAATCGAATATGACGACCTCGTGGTCCTTGATGTCCTCGCCGATCACGCCGTAGAGCTTCTGCGAAGAGGCGACCGTGAAATTGCCGTTGAGCCGCACAAGGCCCACGCGCGCCACATAGGGGTCAAGGTCCTCGGCACCGGCGAGACCGGCGAACAACACGTTGTCCAGCACCGGCACCGAGACCACGCTCTCCAGCTCCAGTCCCTCGATTTGTCGTGCGTGCACCATGCCGGCCGCGATCAGCCCGATGGCGACCGCCGTGACGAGGTCGACGAACACCGTCAGCCCGAGGGTAAGCAGCATGACCAGGAGGTGCTCGCGGCGGATCCGGTGGATGCGGGTGAGCAGCGGCCAGTCGATGATGTCCCAGCCGACCTTCATCAGGATCCCCGCGAGCACGGCGTGGGGAATCGGTTCGACGTATTGCCCGAGTCCCAGCACAAGCGCCAGGACGAGCAGCGCGCGCAGCGCTCCCGACATCTGCGTGGCGCCGCCGGCGCGGATGTTGGTCACCGTGCCCATGGTGGCGCCCGCGCCGGGCAATCCCCCGAAGACCCCCGACACCATGTTGCCTATTCCCTGGCCCACGAGTTCGCGATTCGGGTTGTGACGCGTCCCGGTGAGCGAATCCGCGACCAGCGAGGTGAGCAGGCTGTCCACCGAGCCGAGAAGGGCCAGGATCAGGGCGGGTTGCAAGGCGCCGACCAGGAAGGCCGTGGTGGGCAGTTCCAGCTGCATGCGGGGCAGCCCGGACGGTATCTCGCCGATGACCGGCACGTTGCCCAGCCACAGGAGGGAGAGCGCCGTGCCCGTCAGCAGCGCCACCAGGAGACCGGGCAAGTACTTCGCAAGGCGCCGGGGCCAGAGTACCGCGGTGACCAGGGAGAGGGCGGCCAGAGCGAGGGCGCCCGGGTTGAGGTCGGCAAACGCTGCGGGCAGTGCGCGAAGTGCCCCCATCGGTCCGCCGGCGGCGGGCGCCGCGCCGAGGAACGGCAGCGCCTGGATCAGCATGATGATCAGTCCGACCCCGGACATGAACCCCGAAATCACCACGTAGGGGGTGTAGACGACGAAGCGCCCTATCCGAAGCAGCCCCAGCAGGATCTGGAGCAAGCCTCCCAGCACGACGATAGCGAAAGCCTCGGCGAGCGTGGACGCGTGCGTCGTGATCACCACCGCCATCGCGACCGTCATGGGTCCGGTCGGTCCCGAGATCTGCGAGCGCGTGCCCCCGAATACCGACGCGAAGAACCCGACTGCGATCACGCTGTAGAGACCGGCGGCCGCACCGAGGCCCGAGGCGACACCGAACGCCAGCGCGACCGGCAAGGCCACGACCGCCGACGTCAGGCCGCCGAACAGATCACCGCGGAAAGTGTCGGCAGTATAGTCCCGGCCATTCAAGCGAATTCGCATATGGTAATTGCGGCGATGCGGGGGCGCCGCGTCAAGTTGCCGAAACTCGCGGGGGCTTGCAGGGTACCACTCATCACTCCCGGGAACGACACTTACGGGCACGACACTCCCCAGCCAGGAGTACGGTGGCCACAGCAGCGCGAATTGCGATCTGCATCACCCCAACGCCCGGGAGGAGACAATGGGGATGAAGGGCAAGCGCACCTACGCGATCGCCACGACCGTGCTCACGCTGTTGGGCCTCGGTGTCCTGTTCGCCCTCCGTATCGTGGGCCTCTACAGCCACCAGGCGTTGGCGATCGTGCTGTTGCTCGGATGCGGCTGGGCGGTCGCGAGCCGCCTATGGTTGGCGAGGAAAGGGCGCCTCTACACGGGGCTGCTGCGCGGATTCCGCGGGCGTGATCGTCGGCCCCAGCTCCTGCAGGCGACCGGGCGCGGTGCCTTCTGGGCGCTGACGGCCCTCGCGTGCCTGGCGGTCTTCCCCGGTTCGGCCGAGATGACGCCTCTGATCATCGTTCTGATCGTCGTCTGCGTGCTTCGGGTCGCGGCTTCGTTCCTGGTCTCGCGCCGGACCAACCCGGGGCCCACGGTCGTGATGGCGGCGGGCGCGCTGGTCCTGGCCTTCGATGTCGGCCGCGCCTCTCTCGGGCCGCGGCTGACCGGCGCAGTGGACCCGGTCGTGCGGATCGCTCCACCGTTCGAGGGAGAGTGGCTGGTGCTGCAGGGCGGTTACAGTCCCCTTCAGAGCCACCATCTCGCTGCCTACAACCAACACTTTGCCGTCGACATGATCCGTCTGGACGAGGGCCGGATCTTCACCGACGAGCCGGGCAATGCGGGTGTCTACAGCTGGGAGCAGCAACTGGTGTCACCCGTTGACGGCACGGTGGTCGTGGCACGCGGCGACATGGAGGATTCGGAAGGCCTCAACCTGGTGACCGATGTCGCCGACGCCGCGGGGAACGTCGTCATCATTGAACTCGACAACGGCCTCTTCGTCGTCCTTGCGCATCTTCGGCAGGGGACGCTGCGGGTCAGCGAGGGCGACCTGGTGCGAACGGGCGACCCGCTGGGGCTGGTCGGGAATTCGGGGAACACGACCATGCCGCACCTGCATCTCCACATACAGACCCACCTCGACCTCTGGCATCCGGACAACCGCTCGGTGCCCTTCGCGTTCGGGCCCGGCGGGCGCGTTCCGGTTCGAAATGATCGTGTGGTGGTGGTCGCCGACCGGTGAGGTTGGGCGCCGCGACAGCCCTGGCGTGGCATAATTCGTGCATGAACGCCCCGTAGGCACAAAATCCTTCTACCGAGGAGTTCTCAATCACGCGATCCCTTCGACCGGTGCTCATTCGACACTCCTACCCAGCCAGGAGCACTGTGGCCACTGCAGCGCGAATTGCGATCTGCATCACTCCAACGGTGGTCCTGGCGGCCACCCTGCACGGCCCGGCAACCGCACAGGAACGCGACACGCTGCCCGACACGCTGACCAGTGCGGCACCCGACACGCCGACCGACCCCGCACGCGACGCCTACCTCGACGAGACCGCCCGACGCCTCGTGCTCGGCGTGAAGGCCGCCCGCGACACCGCGCGGCTCGGCATTGATTCCTACACCGGCTTGGCGCGGGAACGCGTGGACTTCCAGGCGCCCGCCCTGCGCCGCGACCGGCCCTGGGTGAACGGCGAGCGCGTGACGCGGATCCGCTGGTCGCGCAGCGAGCCCTCCGTCGTGCACGTCCTGGGATCCCGCCTTCGCCATCCCGGGATCGGACCGAATGACCGCCGCCAGTACTTTCCCGGGATGGGGATGGATACCTACGCGGCCAACCCGCTGTGGGATCCGTTCGTGCTCGGCGCCGTCGACGCGGAGGAGGCGGGCGGGGCTGGCACCGCCATTCGAAGCCCGCTCGCGTCCGATGCGGAGCGCTACTACCAGTACCGTTCGGGTGACACGATCTCCGTGCGCCTGGCCGACGGCCGCGCCATCGAAGTCGTTGCCGTGACCGTGATTCCGCGTATCCGCAGTATCCGGCTTGTGTCCGCGATCATGTGGGTCGACCGCGAGTCCTTCAATCTCGTACGGGTGGCATCCCGCCCGGCCAAGCGGGTCGACTCCGAGCTGTCCTGGCAGCTCCGGCATGACGATGGCTGGAGCCTGGGCCTGGCGATAACGGCGGACGGCGGGCGCGCCGATCAGGACTCGACGCGCGCAGGGCCCGGCATCTTCGAGCGGGTGATGAGTGGAGCGATCAATGGGCTGATGACTCCGATGGAACTGGACATCTCCGTGATGGTCGTCGACTACGGCCTGTGGGAACTGAAGCACTGGCTGCCGCGCAGCGTGGCGCTGGAAGCGCACGTGACGTTTCGGGTGGACGACAGTAGAGACGTGGATGAGGTGCCCACCTTGCCGATCGCGTTCGACTGGACGCTGGAAGTCGAGGATATCCGCGAGCGTGGAGCGGAGGCGCCCGCCGGCACGCCCGCGACCGCGACCGAGGCGATGGAACTCTGGCGTCAGGAGGGTGACAGCATTTCGGGCGACCTGGAGTCTGCCGATTCGGACGAAGAGGTCACAATCATACCCGAGGACCGGGCGGCGCTGACCGAAAGCCCCCTGTTGCCCCCGACGATGTGGGACGACAGGAGGGGCCCCGTCGACGCGGCGCTGCTGGCGGGAATCGCGGCCGATCTGGCGTCGATCGGAACGGGCGAAGGGGGGCCGGCGGAAGAGGAGGCCAGCCCGTGGTTCCTGGAGCCGCCCGTCAAGACGCTGCGGCTGTTGCGCTACAATCCGGTCGAAGGGGTCTCGGTAGGCACCAGGGTGCTGCGCGACTTCGGATGGTCGCGAATGCTGCTGACGACGAGATTCGGCACCCGCGGCCTGGACATTCCCGACATTGACTTGACCTTCCAGCGCGACCGTCCCGGCCACAGGCTGTGGATGTCCCTCTACCGGGACTTGCGAAGTGGTGAACTGGACGCCGGAGGGGGAGGCGGCAGCCCCGGTGTTTTCCTGACCGAGGCCGACTCCAGCGCTTTTCACTGGTCCACGGGTGCGTCGCTGCGCATCCGGCCGGGAGGCGGTCGGCGCAACTGGGTTTCGCTGACCGTCTTCGGGGAACGCGACACCGAGATCGACACGGGTGTGCGGCGGGATCGATTCGGAGCCGCGGTCGGATTGCGGCCATGGTGGGGCGGGCGCGACGGAGCATTGGCCGGAGGGGGTCGGACCCTGGTGCGGGGATCGATGGGCGACAACCCGCACGTGAAGGCGATCGCCGAGGCCGTGCTGGTCGTGCCACTGGGCGGGGGCAGGTCGCTCGGCATGCAGGGCGGTGCGGCCGCGGTGTGGGGAGACCCGGCGCCGCTGGACCTGTGGAACCTCGGCAGCAGCGCGAACTGGCTGCGCGGACATCGCAATTCGGTGCGAGCAGACCGGGTCTGGGGCGCCAGGCTGGACCTGCAGCAACCGGTCCGCTTCCTGCGCGCATCCGTCTTTGCGGACTGGGCGACGACCGGAGGCGACGACCTCTACGCCGCCGGCGTCGGCCTCGTCTTCATGGACGGAGTCATCCGCATGGACCTGGCCAGGGGGTTCAGGTTCGGCAGGGCCGGACGCCCGGATGCGGTGCTCAGGCTGCACATGCTGGGGGACACGTTTTTCTGAGGGACCCGTGGACCCCAACCATGGGAGGACGGTTGCAACGTTCAGCGAAGCTACAAGACTTCTGCACGGTCCAGATCGGTACAGCGCTCGACTACGGATCAAGAAGGGCGCCGCGAGACGGTATCCTCAGTGTGCAGTTCCGCGATGTTCCACCCAACGGGAGCGTGGATCCAGCGAGCCTGACCCGACTGCAGGTCGAAGCGCCAGCGAGATACCTGGTTGGTGCAGGCGATGTCCTCTTCCGCTCCCGGGGCGAATCGAACACGGCATTTACGATTGACGGCCGCCTTGAAGAACCTGCTCTGGCCTTGCTGCCGCTCTTCATCCTGCGCCCGAACGGCGGCGCGGTCTTGCCGGAGGTCCTCGCATGGACGATCAACCAACCACGTGCCCAGCGCAGGTCGCGGGTGGGTTGGCGAAGCATCTTCCTCAGGTAGCGCCGGGCTGGCCACTGCGCGTCGCTTGGCCCCGGGTTGCCCCCGGCACGAGGCATCCCGATTGTCGTGGGGCCTTCAGACATGGATCTAGCAGACGATGGATGAACCGCGTCGCCCCGCCGGCCCCGACGGGCCGCGTGACACCGGCGGAGAATCACGCCGTGGCAAGGATCCGGCTGGCGGACTTCCGCTCTTCGCGCGACACCTCCGCATCGAGTCTCTGACCGAGAAGCTTGACGAGCTGGCAGCGGGTTGCGAACACGGAGGCTTCGCGACCCGTCGCGAGGTAGCGACTGGCGTCGTGCTCCCTCTCCTGCGTCATCTCGGCTGGGACATCGGCGACGCGACGGTGGTGACGCCCCATTACGAGACGCCGGCCGGCGTTGTCGACTTTGCACTGTGCCATCCTCCCGGCGAACCCCGCATACTCCTCGGTATCGGAGCGCTCCCCGGGCCGTCGGTCGCTCCCGGCGATCACCCGTTCGAAGACTGCTCGACCCGGGCTGTTCAACTGGCGGTTACGGAGGACGGGCGCAGCTGGAGGTTCCACTTCCCGGCCGGACGAGGCAGCATCCACAACCGGCAGTTTGCCCGTTTCGACATCGTGGACGATGCGAGGAAGGACGGTGCCGAGATCCTCGACACATACCTCGCGTTCCACGCGGTCAAGTCGGGAGCGGCATTCCGCGAATCCGAGCGAAACTATGGCGAGGTGCGGTTTCCGGCCGAGGCCCACGGAGCGTGGCACCGTGCCCTTAAGGGCCGCGAGGTCCGGCGCCGTTTTCTGCGCGAGCTGGAGGAAGCCGCGGGCGTGCCGGCCGATCGTGACCGGGCGCAGAGGTTCATTGTGGGCCAGATCGGTTCGGTCGATTGGCCCGCCGATCCGCCGGACCCCGAACCCGCGCGGCGGGTCGAAGTGGGCGACAGGGTGTTCGTGCACGACTTCGAAACCCGCGAGATCGTCACGCGAGTCGTGGTCGGCAGCGACCCGGACTGGGACAAGGGTGAGGTCTCGCGCGATTCCGATTTTGGTCATGCGCTCCTCGGGGCCCGTGAGGGAGAGGTGAGAGAGGTCAGGCTGCAAGGGGGGATGGCCCGGCGAATGCGAATCGTGCTGATTGCCGACGGCTGACACATCGCGGCCTCCCGGTTTCCACCTAACGCGTTTGCCCCCATCTTCCCCCTGGCCGATTCAATCCAGTTGGCGTGCACCGCGTCCGACACAACCTGTGTGGTCGGTCGCGCCAGCCCTCCGCTCCGAACATGACCCAGAGCGACAAAGCCAATTTGCCGCCCGTCCGCGTCGGCTGGATCGCGGACGCGCTGCCGGAGTTCCTGGACACAACGGGACGGGTCCACGTCTTTGGCGTTGACGGCTTGAGGCGGGTGGGGGCGCGCCAGGCCGGGGAATCGTTGATGCAAGCCGCCGACTGGATGGCGGCTCGCTGCGCGGTGATGGTCTTCGTGGCGCATGGGGACGGCGAAGCGGTTTCACGAGTGTACGATCTGGTCCGCCCGGTGAACCCCCTGGCGCTGACCGACGACGTGGAGGAGGATGAGGCGGAAGCCGTGGCGCTCCGCGCGCTGAACGAGGGGCGCGCCGTGGTCGCACACGGGTCCCGTGGCGGCGGCTTCGCGCGGAGCCCGGCCTGCAAGTCCTTTCTGGCCGCCATCGAAGACGAGTTTTGGCGGCCCGTTGAAGTGCTCGTCGGGGGGGTCGCCCCGGGGGATTCGCTGGCTCCGGCGGTAGACGGACTGCTTGCCTGCGGCCACCGGGTGACCGTTGTTCGCGAAGCGATGTGCTTCCCGGCCCGCAAACGTGAGCAACGGCCGCCGCCCGGCTGGGCCGGGAACGCCGCGGTCGCGTCGCTGGCCGACCTGCGCGAATCGTCGGGAATCTCGCGACAGGTCACGTTTGCCGACATGGAACTCGACGAAGCGCACGAGAGGATGGAGAGTCTGGCCAGGCGCGTGCCGAGGTTCAGTTCGCTGCACGTCCTGGACGAAGCCATTCCGTGGGAGTTCTTTCGCGCGCGGCTGGAGGCTGCGCGCAGCCGTCCGCGCGACACCCGGCCGCTCACGGGCCCCACTTTGATGCACGACGCGCTGGTGACGTGGAAATCCATCCTTCTGGGAGCGATCTACGAGCTGCCCGACGACGATCTGGAGTTTCTGATTCTCGACCGTCTCAGCTTCAGGCGCTTCACGGGCCTGACGATGACGGAACAACCGCCGCGCGCCCGGACGCTGAAGATCCACCGCGAACACTGGAAAAGGACCGGCGTGATGGCGGAACTCGTCGTGGACGTCGACCGCCGGTGGCGGACGAAGGGTTACGGCCTGCCGGGTCTCGAGCGCCTGATGGGGTCTTCGCCCCCCGAATCCACGAGCCCGGAGGATACAGGGCCGGACAAAGCGGGATCGCAACCGGGCCCGCGGGTGGTGTCCAAGGTGAGCCGCGGACCGAAGCGCGGCCGTCGGCGGCGGCGGAAAAAGAAGCGCAGGAGGAGGCGGAAATAGGTTTGCGGAACCCCCGTCAAACCCCCGGCGCCATCAACCCATGCGCCTTCGGCAGGAACTCTGACATCATCCCGGCGAAGTGCCGGTAGTAGTCGTCCCAGGTCATGCCCTCGAAGTCCCGCTGGTTCGCTTCGATGTTCGCCTGCAGCCGCCTGGCGCACAGCGCCTCGGCCACCACCTCTGCCAACAGCACGCGGAAGTGAAGCAGATCCTGTCCCGGGTACTGCTCCGACTTGGGACCCAGGTACCGCTTCAGCGACGGGTGACGGGCGCCGATCTCCAGCACGTTCTTGTTCCAGCGGTAGCGGAGCGCGCCGTGGTCCACGTCTTCCAGCTTGATCACGATCCCCGCACCCGCCGCGGGCGCCGCGCGCAGTTCGGTCTCGGCTTCGTGACCTCCGACGCGCGCAATCACCCGGGTGGGCGGGGCGTCATCGTCCAGCAGCGCCACCGTGAGCTTGCACACGGCAACCCCCAGACTGGCGCTCAGCACCATCCTTCTCGCGCCGGTGATCCGGAAGTCATCCGATGTCAGCTCCAGGTCGAACTCCCGTCCGGCCGAGCGCGCGAGCGCGACGGGGGCGAGCAACCTGATGCTCCGGCGCGATCCGCCCCTGATCCGGTAGCTCTTGCGCTCGAACTGAAGCCCTTTGACGTGCAGGTACCTTTCGGCCTCCGAGTCCAGCACCGCGACCGTCGATTCGGCCCTAATGGGGCCGATACGCGCTTCCAGACCCGTCGCGGGCGTCGCCTCCAGGGCCTTGACCGACCAGACCGCCCGCAACACCTCCTCCTGCGCTTCCACCGGCTCGAGCGCCACCTCGGTGGCATCGGCCCGAATCTCGTCCGTCAGGCATTCCACCTGCACCTGCTCGCCTTCGCGGATCTCCGGGAACGCCTCCGAGCGCACGGTGAGCCAGCAGTTGAAGGACTGCTCCCGCACGACCTGTACGTACTGGGGACTGAGCGAATACCCTCGCATCTGGAACTGACTCCCCTTCGCTCTGCCCTTCGGGTCACGCGACATCTCCTCGTCCGAAAAGTCCTCCATGAACCGGTTCGCGGCCTTCTCGAGCGCATCAAGCCGTTTGCGCGTCTTCCGGCTTTCGACGGTGCGGGCACGCTCGCGCTCTTCGCGCGTCCGCTCCTCCTCGACCAGGGGCCTGAGCATCGCAAGCGCCCTCTTGTAGAGCGCTTCCACGAAGGGGTGATCCGGCGTGAGGCCGGTTTTGCGCGACGGATCGAGAATCGGCACCGGATTCGTCGGCGGATGCGGCTCGCCACGCGCCTGCCGTTCGTCGTATTCGTTCCAGAGGTCGTCGATCGCTTCGCAGGTAAGCCGGCCGAAGAACCACTGTGCGTGGGGGTCCCATTCCAGCCCCCGCTCAAAGAGCGTCGCCTCGTGAATCGCGTGCCTCGACTTGACAAGGATGCCTCCGAGCCGGAACCGGTTCTTCGCCGAGCGGAACCTCTTTCGTGCCCGAAAGACCACGAGCTTGGCCTTGGCGCCGGGATACCCCGGCACCGGGAAGGTCTTCGATACCCGCCGTTTTCCCGCAGGCCGGTGAAGGCCGACCACGCGGTCGCCTCCTCTCTTTAGGCCGCGCACCACCAGCGTGGTTTTCTTCTGCCACACGATGTCGCGCAGGCGCACCAGTCGCGCGACGTTCGGCACGAGGGTGTCGATCTTGGGGATCGTGTGGCTAGGCTCGATCTCGATGGTCACCAGCGTACCAGTGCCATCGCCGATTCCGATCCGGTTGCGGATCTCAGGCGTGACCTCGCGGGAGTCGTCGGCCTCGTACTCCAGGCTCGTGAAGATGCGGCAGGTGTGCATCCGGCCATCCCCGGCGATCGACTCGAAGGTGACTTGTCCCAGCGCCGCAATGTCCTTGGCACCGCGCGAGTTCGTCCCGCGAACGGCCTTTCCCGCCTCCAGGCCGCTCACGCGTCCGCCGATGCGACCCAGCTTGCGATTCATCTGGTCGGTGGTCATGCCGTCGGCGAAGTCGCGCACCCTCAGGATCGACGGCCGCCCCTTGCCGCGCCGGCCAAGCTCGATCTCGACGCGGCCCGTCGTACCGAGAATCTGGTAGCGGTCGTCCGAATTGGTGACCAGTTCGACGATCGCGTCGTAGACATCCCTGATCGCAAGCTTGGCGTCCTGCACCACACGGCGGGACGCGACTTCGAGGGGTCGTCGCTTGACGGCCGTCATCAGCGCCCCCCGCCTACTCCAGCACCAGGTCCCCGATCAAATGCGTCGCGTGCTCCCACGGGTCCAGCGGCGCCTTCCAGTCGCGGTCGCGGATCCGCCGCAGGTAGGTCATCTGGGCGAGGTGATACAGATAGTGCTGCGCAATGTGCACCACATCCGGACCCAGCCGGGCCCCGCTCTTGCCGTCGAGCGAGGTCCGCTCGGCCATGAGGTCCGCGTCGCTCTCACACCCCTCGACCTCCCGAATGATCTGCTCCTGGACCGTGCGCATCCGCCCGGCGACCTCGTCGACCGGCCCCGGGGCGTCGTGACTGATCACGGGCTCGATCCCCAGCCGCTTCAGGAACCAGACATCGACGCGGTACATGTGGCGGCACATCTTGCCGATCCCGCGCGATCCCGGCGCCGGGTTCCAGTCGAAGTCCTCCTGCGCGATCCCGTCGAGCACCATGAACAGCGGCTTGCGCGCGGCCTCGAAGACTTCGACGGTGCGGGCGATCCGGGTCCGGTGGGAATGGCTCATGCGTGTCCTCTCAGGGGTCTGGGGTGCGTGGCGGGTCTCGCGTGTCCCTGGCATGACTCAGCGCCCCCCTCCCTCCGGCAGGCCGAATACAAACATTGTTCCGCCCGCCGAGTTGACAATCCGTTGCTGCCCGTCGATCTCGTACGACATCGGCCCGCTCCGCACCGCCGCACCCGCCTGGAAGTTCCACAGCGGCTCGCCGGTCCCGGCGTCCAGGGCGAAGATGTTCCCCTCGTCGCTCCCGCCGAACACGAGGTTGCCCGCCGTCGCCATCACTCCGGCCCACGGCGGCGTCTGCAGCGGAAACTCCCAGACCAGCTCGCCGGTGAGCACGTCGAGCGCCTTCACCGCACCGCTCGCCTCCTCGCCGCGCAGCGCCTGCTCGCCCCCGCCCATGAACGGCTGGCCGGGCTCGTACTCCACCTCGGCCTTGTAGTAGATCGCGCCCATGATCCGCGTCGGCTGGTAGAAGAGCCGCGTCAGCGGACTGTAGCTGGGGCTGAACCAGTTGGCCGCGCCCTGCAGGCTGGGCCACACCAGGTTGCCCTCCTCGGTGGGGTCGGTCCCGGGGATCACGATCGGCCGGCCATTCTCGTCCAGGCCCTCGGCCCAGGTCTGTTTGGAGTAGGGGGTGCCGTGCAGGAACGCCCCGGTCTCGCGGTCGAGCACGTAGTAGAAGGCGTTCCGGTTGGCAGTGACAACGAGCTTGCGGGGTTCACCCTCCCACTCGGCGTCCACCAGCACCTGGATCTGGTTGGCGTCCCAGTCGTGGGTGTCATGGGGCGTGAACTGGAACCACCAGACGATCTCGCCCGTGTCGGGATCGAGCGCGAGCAGGCAGTCCGTGTAGAGGTTGTCGCCTGGGCGCAGGTCGCCGTTCCAGTCGGGCGCGGGGTTGCCGATCGGCCAGTACAGCAGGTCGAGTTCGGGGTCGTACGAGCCGGTCAGCCACGTCGATCCGCCGCCGGTCTCCCAGCTGTTCCCGCCCCAGGTGTCGCTGCCGAATTCGCCCGGCGCGGGGATCGTGTACGTGCGCCAGACCAGCTCGCCGGTCACGGCGTCGTAGGCGTCGATGAAGCCGCGCACGCCCGCCTCGGCGCCCGACACCCCGACGATGATCGTCCCGTCGAGCGCCAGCGGCGCCAGCGTCAGCGAGAACCCGATCTCGTTGTCGGCGACCTCGACGTCCCAGCGCACCGCCCCGGACCGCGCATCGAGCGCGACCAGGTGCGCGTCGAGCGTCCCCACGTAGACCGTCGAGTCCAGGACCGCCACGCCCCGGTTCACCTCCGGGAAACCGATGTGGAGCACGTCCGTCCCCATCTGCGGCGTCCACTTCCACAGGCGCTTGCCCGTGCGCGCGTCCAGGGCGGTCACCGTGCTCGGCGGCTCGGTCACGTACATGACCCCGTCGGCCACGATCGGCGTCGTCTCGATCAGCCCCTCGTCCATCTGGTACGCCCACACCACGCGCAGATCCGCCACGTTGCCCGTGTTGATCTGGTCCAGCTGCGAGAAGCGGTGCGACGCGTAGTTGCCCGAGTAGGTGAGCCAGCTCTCGGGTTCGGAGTCGGCCGCGACGATGCGCTCGTAGGGGACCTGGGCGGCGGCCGGCTGGGCTATTGACACGCCCAACGCGATTGCGGCCCACAGGGCTATTGCCACGCCCGGCGCGATTGCCGCCCGCAGGGCCATTGCAACGCCCGGCGCCATTGCCGCGGCAGCCGTGCCATTCCACTTGTTCATGATCCCCTCCCGAGGGTCGTCAGGTACGCCACCAGGTCCTCGACATCGTCTTCGCTCAGGTCCCCGGCCACCGGCATCAGCGAGTGGCCGACCCGCTTCTCCATTTCGGCGACATCGCCCTTGCGCAGCGAGACGAACGTGCCCGAAAGCGTCATCAGCTGAATGGTGAACGCGTCCTCGTTCATCCGCATGCCGTTGTAGATGTCGCCGCCGTGCGTGACGATCCGCACCGGCAGGTACTCGAAAAAGCCGCTCCGCGAACCGGCGCGCGCGACGGGCAGCCGGGCGGCGGGCGCCCGCAGGGATTCGCGCAGGTAGTCGGCGCCGCGGCGAAGCCCGATGATCGTGAGCTCCGGCCCGACGGCCGTGCCACGCCCGGCGACGATGTGACAGGAAGCGCAGTCGCCCGCGGCCCAGAAGAGATCGTGGCCGCGCTCGGCGTCGCCCGTGACCGGCGAAGCGTCGGCGGTGGTCTGCGCACCGAGCCACAGCACGTAGCCGGCCACCAGCGACACCGCGTCGTCGTCGAGGACGGTGGTGCGCGCGCCGGGCATGCCGGTGCCGTCGATCCCGTCGCGGATGATCTGCTCGAGTTGCGTCCGGTCGGCCACCCTGGGGAGCGCGAGTTGGGCCAGTTCGGGACCTTCGCCGCCCAGCCCCTGAACGCCGTGGCAGCGCGCGCAGTGGGCGCGGAACAGGCGTTCGGCGCGCTCGGGATCCTCGAGTTCGATGGCTTCTGCGGCGGGCTCCTGTGCCGTGGCGGGCGAGGCGGGCCCGGTGAGCGCGGCGAGCAGCAGCGGGAGGGTCAGCAGTGTGAACGATCGTTGCAACGGCAGTGTCAGCAGGGGTCGTGGCCGGGCAGTCTTCTCGGTGCGCAAACGGTCCCTCCTTCCACGGAAGGGTTGGCGAGCCAGCTTGGCGGTTACGATACGGCTGCGGCCGTTTCCCGGACAAGGCGGGTTTGGCGGACCTATCCCACCAGTTCGCCCAGCCTGTCCAGGCACAAGGTCCATCCCTGCTCGTGACCGTCCCGGTCGTCACCGGTCGGGAATCCCGTGTGGGTCAACCGGATCTCGGTCCCGTCCTCGACCGGCTGGAATTCCACCGTTACCACGGTCTCCGCCTTCATCGGGTGCGGCTGCCGCCACCCCCAGGTGTAGACCAGCCGGCGCGGCGGATGGACCTCCTGGTAGGTGCCGTGGGCGATGAACGGGCCGCCCTCGACGTCCATCCGGATCGAGTAGCGCCCGCCCACGCGCAGGTCGATCTCCACGTCCACCTTCGCGGTGGGGTCCGGGCAGGTCCAGCGCTTCATCTGTTCGCTGGTCGTCCACGCCTCGAAGACCCTCTCGGGACTCGCGGCGACCGTGCGGACCAGGCGCAGCGCCTTCGTCATCGCGGCCATCGGGTCACTCCGCGTCCTTCAGGTAGCGCGCCAGCGCGTCCAGCTGCGCCGACCAGTACCGCTGGTGGGTCTCGATCCAGTCCTTCGCCTCGGCGAACGCGGTCGGTTCGAACCGGCACTGCCGCGCGCGCCCGTCCTTCCTGCGGGTGATCAGGCCCGCCTCCTCCAGCACCCTGACGTGCCGCGAAACCGCCACCAGCGACATGTCGAAGGGCTCGGCCAGCGCGGTCACCGACGCGACTTCGCCCCTGGCGAGCCGGCCGAGGATGGCGCGGCGGGCCGGATGGGAAAGCGCGGCGAACGTGCGGTCGAGGGCGTCATCACGGGCGTGGTCCCGGCGGATGCCCTCCTGATCCGGGGCGGTGTCTTCCTGCAAGGCGACCATGGCGGTGTCCTGTAACGGGTGGTGTCGATACTAAACATAATTGTTTAGTGTTCGCGTGGCCACTCGGTATCGCCATTGGCGATTCGCCGGTCGGTTCGCTAGGCCCCCGACCCGCGCAACAACCCAAGCAGCTCTTCCGTGCTCAGCCGTGCCGGTGTGTCTGCCCCCTCGAGCAACCGGTCGGCCAGTTCACGCTTGCTCCGGTGAAGTTCGACGATCTGCTCCTCGATCGTGCCCTTCGCGACAAGACGGTAGATCGTCACCGGACGCGTCTGTCCGATTCGGTGGGCCCGGTCGGATGCCTGGTCCTCCGCCGCGGGATTCCACCACGGGTCCATGTGGATCACGTAGTCGGCCGCCGTCAGGTTGAGCCCGGTACCTCCCGCCCTAAGCGATATCAGGAAAGCGTCGCCTTCGCCCGCCTGGAACGCCGCGATGCGCTCGGCGCGTGCCTTCGCCGGAGTCGAGCCATCCAGATACTGGTACGGGATTCCGGACGCGGCGAGGTGCTCCTCGATCAGCTTCAGATGGCGCACGAACTGCGAAAAGACGAGCACCTTGTGTCGGCCCTGGCGCAGCTCGTCGAGCGTGATGGCGAAGGTCTTGAGCTTGGAGCTGGGTGGACCCTGCTGCGGTTGCACCAGGCGCGGATTGCAGCAAGCGAGGCGCAGTCGGGTAAGGTGGGCGAGCACCTGCAGGCGCTGTCCGTCCGCATCGGAATCCGCGACCGCCAGGGCTTCCAGATCTTCCATCGCGCGCTGCCGCAGCGCCTCGTAGAGGGCCGCCTCCTCGGGGGACATCTCGACATGCAGCGTCACTTCGGTGCGAGGCGGAAGATCGTCGAGTACGTCGGCCTTGACGCGGCGCAGCACAAAGGGAGCGATCAGGCGCCGCAGCCGCATGCGGGCGGCATGGTCGCGGTCGCGCTCAATGGGTAGTGCAAAGTTCTCTCGAAACCGCTTCAGCGACCCGAGCATCCCCGGATTAAGGAAGCTGAACAGCGAGTAGAGGTCCACCACGTTGTTCTGGATCGGGGTGCCGGTGGTCACGAGGCGGAATCCGGCCTTGATCTTGCGGGCTGCCCGGGCGCGCTTGGTGGCCGGGTTCTTTATCGCCTGGGCCTCGTCGAGGACGGCGGTGCTCCAATCGACCGCTGCCAGGGCCCCGACATCGTTGTGCAGAAGCCCGTAGGTCGTGACCACCACGTCGAGCGGTCCCAGGCCCTCCAGCTGCTTCGCCCGGGAGGCCGCCGGGCCCGTGTACGCGCGAACGTTGAGGGTCGGAGCGAAACGGCGGCACTCGTCGAGCCAGTTGGCGACGACCGAGGTCGGGGCCACGACCAGCGCCGGCCCCTCCCCGCCGCGGTCCAGCAGCACCGCGAGGGTCTGTACCGTCTTGCCCAGACCCATGTCGTCGGCCAGGCAGGCTCCGGCTCCCCAACGGCTGAGGCGGGCCAGCCAGCGGAACCCCTCCTCCTGATAGGGACGCAGCTCGGCGTGCAGAGTGCTCGGCGTGCGAGGCTCGAGCTCCTGCGCTTCGCGGAACCCGCGGAGCCGGGTCCGCCATCCCTCGTCGGACGAAAGCTGCGTATCGCCCAGGAAGCCCTCCAGCGCGAGCGCCGCCGTCCCGCTAAGCCGAATGCGCCTCTTGCCGCTGCTCGCGGACACGCTGCGCAGATCGGCGAGCTGCTGGCGAAAGGAGGCTGTGAGTGAGACGAACGCGCCGTCTCCAAGCGGTACGAACCGGGATGACGGACTTCGGTCGAGCAACTCGAAGAGCTTGCGCAGATCGAGTGCCCTGTCCTTGTCGAGATGGAGCGTGCCGGACGCGCTGAACCAATCGGCCGCGGTCTTGACCGAAAGCCGCAGCGACCGGGCGTCGGCGCGGGCCACGACCCGGAACGGCTCGCCCTTCGGCCACAGGCAGCGGGCACCGGCGCGGTCGAGCTGGTCCACCAGCTCCAGGCAGTCCGCAGGTTCCGGCAAGGCCAGCGACCAGTCCGGCGCCACGGCCGCGAGCATAGGGCAGGCGCGCACCAGGTCGCGGGCGGCCCGAGTCTCGGCGTCGAGGTCGCGCGACGCCTGTATCGCCTCGCCTCCGAGCGATGCGAATGCGGTGGTGCCGCCGATGCCCGGCTGGAATCGCGTGCCCGAGTCGGGCACCGGTTCGACAAGCACCGCCACGAGGAGCCCGGGACCGCTCGGCTCCAGCTGCACCCATGGCCGCGGATCCGCTTCGGTTCGGCGTGCCGCCCGCGATCCCACGCCGATTGCGCCCTGGACGCGGATCTCCCCGGCCAGCGTCGAGACCGCGTCGACCAGGCGTTGACGGGTCTCGGGCGGTAGTACGAGGCCATCGGGGGGGATGGCCTCGCAGAGCTTTTTGTGACCCGGCGTGAAGCGGGTCACCTCGATGCGTGTATCGCTCGCCCTGGAGACGTTGTAATCGTCGGTGGTGGCCTTGTCGTAGTGGGGCTCGACATGTGCATGCAGGAGGCCGTCCTTCTCCTCGATCAGCAACTCGGGGTCGCGATGGACCATTTCGAGGGGATCGCCATCCTGGTTGAAGAGGTACGGATGGCCGGCCAGCGCGCAGATCCCCGCGGTCGGAAGGTAGTACGCCGGAAGACTGCTCCACCGGTAGGTGTTGTGGACGATCGTGGCCGCTGCGGCCCGGTCCTGGCCGATCAGGAAATCCATCGTTCCCGCCTGCGCATGGAGGCGCTTGAGCGCCACCGGGCGACCTTTGCTCCACTTGCCGCTCTTCAGCGTGTGCTGCTCCCTGGGCGCGGCCGAGAGGCCGCCGTCTTCGGCCACCGTGAGCACCCAGGCAAGGCGCTTGCGGCGCGTGGCTGCCGTCTTTCCGCGCCCGGGCTTCTTCCTGCCGGCCTCGTAGGCCACCTGCTCAATGCCCTGAAGCGCATACTCCCACTCCGGGACCGGCGCGACAAGGGACGCGAGGGTGGTCGTGCCGAGCTCCCCGTGAACCACTGAGGCGACCTCGGTGAGCGCGGCGGGTTCTCCGTGCAGAGTGACATTGATGTGCTTCGCTAGTTCCAGCTCGGAGCGGCCTGTCATGGTGTTCCACCATCGCCCCACGACCTGGAGACACTCGGCCGCCAGCCAGCGGTATCCGTTGACCGACGCCTTTGCGCCGAAGTCGCTTAGGGCGTACATGCGCTCGCCGCCGTCGTTCGAAAGGAAGGACTCCGACCAACAGGCGGCCCACCCTTCAGCGAGTCGCTCGAACGACCGGGCGTCGCCGTCGGGATTCCACGAGGGCGCACCCACGCTGCGAACTCGAACGGCCAGTGATACCACCCTGAGGAGCGACGCGTCGATACCCAGCTTCGGTCCGATGCGAAGCAGATGCTCCACCTTCGCCGCGTTGGCCGGCGTGTGGTTCCTGACCAGCGACAGCAGGGCCAGCGTGAAGGCGCCGGATCGGGGGAAGACGTTTCGCTTGCGGGTGCCCTGCCTGTCGCTGGCGATGGCCTTGTCGATGTACTTCACCGCCTTGGCGTCTTCGCCCCGCAGCGTGGCCAGCAGCGCCCGGGTGGCCGCCATGCCGGTACGCGCGGGCTTGCTTTCGCGTTGGTCTTCGGGAAGATCGGCGAACACGGCGAGCGCCCGGTCGTGCTCCCCCTGCAGGATGCGAAGGAACGCGATGTCGGCCGCGTGCCGTGCGCGATCGGCGCTGCTTCTGTCGAGCGCATCCAGGATCGGTTCGGGGGCCTCCGCCGTGCGAACCAGCTCCATTATGCACGCCGCGAAAGCATCGTCGACGTACCGGGCCGGCAGCTTCTTGAGGAGGACCGCGGCACCCGGCTTGACCAGCCAGCGCCATTCGTCCGGGTCGATTTTGCCCAGTTCCGCCTGGATTCGGGAGAAGCGCCCGGCAACCGTGTCGCAACGCAGGCGCATCACGCGCTCACCGGGCTCCATGCTGTACCAGTCCCGGTGAACGTGATCGTCGAAGGCACGCTCGATGCGTGCAAGCCTGCCGTCACGCTCGGCTTGCAACGTCAACCACGGCGCCCAATCGGCGGCGGCGATGAACTGGCCCCGGTACTCGGTGTCCTGCACGATGCCTGCTTCGACGGCATCCCGAAAGGATGTCTTGTACCGGCTGAACGGGATGACCTTGCGCCGGTGCCGGAACCTGGTCTGGGCCAGCATCCTCGCCACCTGCGCGTTCGTCATGACGTGCGGATAGACGACGCCGAAGGCCTGCGCGACCGCGCGCGCGGCCGGTGTCAGCGGGCCGTATGGTGCACTGAAGCTGGGCATGGCGTCGAAACGGTGGCCTTTTGGGGCCTGATGCGTCAAGCCGTGCGCGAAGTTGCAGGTGGCTTCACGACTCTGTCCCGACACGGGCTGGCTCAACCGCGTCCGTACTCCTTCAACGCCGCCTCCAGATCCCGCGTCGCGATGAACTCCTGCCGACGGCCGCGCCGTGTGGCCGCCAGAAGTCCGGCAGCGGCCAGCTTGACCAGATCGGCCCTGGCCGTGTTGGCAGTGACGCCGTGGCTGGTGCCATGAGACTTGACAGTGTAACGGAATCCGGGGTGTCTCAGGGCATGTCCCAACAGCCTGATCTGCCGGTGGTTCAGTCCCGGCGTGTGACGCAGCCGGTCCTCGATTGCCCGGATGTCCGACATCTTCCTTTCGACATGTGACGCCAGCGCGTCGATGCTGCGGATGATCACGCCGATGTGATAGTCCACGAAGTAGGTGAGATCTCCGCCATCGGTCTCCGTGTGCAGGTAGGCGCGCGCGTACTTCGCCGGAGCGTTCTGCAGGATCCCGGACACGGCCAGGTATTGGGCGAGGGAATAGCCCTGTCGGACCATCGACCAGTAGAAGAGCGCGCGTGCCACACGTCCGTTCCCGTTCACGAACGGATGGTCGTATCCGATCATGAAATGAATGAGGATCGCGCGGATCACCGGGTGGACCCAATCCTCGGGTGTCCTGTCGTTGGCGAACGCCACCAGCCGATCCAGGCGAGCGGGTAGCTCGTCGGCGAGAGGCGGGACATGAGCGGTCTCGTCGGAATGAACGAGTGTGACCACGACGTCGTCCGACGCGCACCTGAACCGTCCGGCCATCCCGGAATCGCGCGTGCCGTCCATGACGATTCTGTGGAGTTCGAATACGTCGGCCGCGCGGAGGTCCCGCCGAGCCATTTCGCCGACCCGCTCCATCGCGTGATAGTTGTTGAAGATCATGCGCTCGCCAAGAGTCCTTGGCTGTCGGCCCCTGCGGATCATGTCCCTGGCGACCTGCCGGGTCGTCGATGCCCCTTCCAGCTGGCTGGAACGGATTGCTTCCTCCACGATCGAATTCGCGAGGAGGTGTTTCCTGCCGTGTCCCTCGACCAGATCCCGCACCTGGGACTGCGGGCCGGACATTCCCAGCTTCCGGTCGATCTCGTGGAGACCCCGCCGAACCGGTGCCGCGTGGACCAGCGAAAACGGGTATCCCTCCTTGCTGCTGAAGGGCATGATCTCCCGTGCGGAGAGACGGGCCATTCGCGTGCCCAGCCACCATTCTTCGTGGGACAGACCCTCCGGGGGTTCCCTGTGGCGGACGTTGTCCCAGTGGAGGTATCGGCCGGCGACCAGCATCGAGGTCTTGCACATGACCTCGGCAAGGCGCTTCGGGGGTGTTCTGCCGAGCAGAAGCGTGCTGTCAGGTGGCGTTGCCGGGATCTTCACCGGGGACCTTCGCTGCATGAACTATCAATTTGCTGGCAATTGATAATTCATGTGGATGATCCGGTCAACATCGTGAGCGGATTCTTCGGCGGTTCGCCGAGGGGCGCTCGCGTTTGCGCCTACGGACGGCCTGCAACACTTTGCTTCATTGCCCCGTGTGATAGCAAATGCTAGAATGGAGCTCTTGCCGTCGCCAGCAACCGAGGTAGCCGAGATGGGGAAGGTGCAGATCAACGTCAGGGTGGACGAAGCCTTGAAGCGGGCGGTTGTCGAGTTCTGCAAATCCCGGGGACTGGTCGTGGGTCACTTTGTCCAGGAAGCCCTGCTGGACCGACTCGAGGAGCTTGACGACATCAACGATCTCAAGCGAATTCGACGCGAGCCGACTCGGCCGTTGGCCGATGTGATCCGGGAACTCCAACTCGATGAGACACTATGATGTCGCGAGTTCGCAGTTGGCGACCTCCCGCCTCAGCCCGGTGGCACCCGCCTCCCCGGCGTCCACGGCGCGCCTGCGGCTTCCATTTCGGCCTCCAGCGCCGCTAGCGCCTCGTCCACAAGCGCCCGCAGGGCCATTGACACGCGCATGAACCCTCCCTGTGCGATCTCGAAGCTCTCCCGCTGCGTCGCTGTGGGCGGCTGGCGCGTACCCCAATGCCCTCCGGCGACCTGCCCGAGACGTCCCAGGATCGACGGCGAACTCGGCTCGTTGAGGGCGCCGCGGGCGGGATCGCCCTGGAGCCGCACCGCGATGCCGGCGAGCCGCGCCTCGATGCCCTCAAGGCGTGTGTAGAGGTCGTCGCCAGCTGCGGGCGTCTCGTCCAGTGCGGCCCGCATGTGGCGGAGCCGGTCGCGCACGGCCCCGATCTCGCCGGCGGCACCCCGGGCCCGGCGCAGCAGGTCTCCCGTCTCCTGCGCGAAGGCCGTGGCGGCCGTGAAATCCGTCGCCGCGTCGATGTTGGGCACCGGCTTCACGGTGAACAACTGTGGATCGCCGACCCGTTCGACACCGGTCTCCGTGATCAGCGCCATCTCGACGGTGTAGTCGCCTGGCGGCGCCAGGGGGCCGCGCGGGGCGCCCGCCCACGGGGGCGTGAATCCCGGCGCGCGCAAGTCGACGGGGTCGGGGGCGGGGCGGCGCAGGTCCCACGTGACGCGGTGGAGGCCCTCGGTCGCGGGGCCCATGACGCGCCGAACGGCGTCGCCGGCGGCGTCCCGTACGACCATTGCCACGCGCGGACCGCTCTCCAGCGCCTCGGTCCGCAGAGCGTCGTAGCCGGGGAAGGGGATATCCTCGCCGCGCTCGGCCGCTGCCGTCTCCGCGCCGCGCCGCTCCCCGCGTGCCGTCTCGGGCGGGTCGGCGAGCCAGTAGGTGAACGTCGCGCCGAAGTCCGGGTTGGGCGTGACGAACGAGGTCGTGCCCAGGGTCGGCTGTCCGGGGGCCTGCAACGGGGCGTTGGGGACGTACCACCACGCGTCCCGCACGGGGAACAGGACCGCTCCCGCGGCGAGCGCACCGTCGGCCATGTCTCTCAGGGGCGCGTAGTCGTCCAGGACGTAGAAGCCGCGGCCGAAGGTTGCTCCTACCAGATCATTGTCGCGGCGCTGGATCTCCAGGTCACGGAACGAGATCGTGGGTGCGCCCGTGCCCAGCAGGATCCAGTTGGCGCCGCCGTTGGGCGTGAAATAGATGCCGTTCTCGGCGCCAAGGAATAGCAGATCGGGACGCACGTGGTCCTGCTCGACCGACCAGATGATGACGCCGTCGGGCAGGTCGCCGGCGATCGAGCGCCAGCTGCGGCCGGCGTCGCTGGTCGCGAAGAGATAGGGGGTGTAGTCGCCCTCCTTGTGGTTGTCCGGCGCAACAAAAAACGTTGCGCGGTCGTGTTGGGACGCCTTGACGTCGTTCATGAACGCGCGCTCGGAGAGGCCGGGAAGGGGAGCGGCCCGGCGCCAGTTCGCGCCCCCGTCCTCGGTCACCTGGACCAGCCCGTCGTCGGTGCCGGCAATGATCACGCCTTCGTCGAGCGGCGACTCGGAAATGGCGGAAATCGTTGAGTACCAGGACATTGCGGTGTTGCCCCAGAGCGCATTCACGCTGCGGACACGCCCGGCCACCGGCAGCTCGTAGCGGTTGTCGTCGCGGGTCAGGTCGCCGCTGACGGCGGTCCACGAACTGCCCCGGTCGTCGCTCCGCCACACGCGCTGCGAGGCGTAGTAGATCCGGCCCTCCGCGTGGGGGCTCGCAACAACGGGGCTGTCCCAGTTCCAGCGCTCGGGCGGGTCGCCGGGGGCCGGCAGCGGACGGATGCCGATGAGTTCATGGTTGCTCAGGTTCACCCGCTGCAGATTCCCTTGCTGGGACTGGATATAGGCAATGGCTGGATCGGTCGGGTCGAACGCCAGCGCATACCCGTCGGCGCCCAGCGGGGCGTACCAGTCGCGGTTGCGCACGCCCTCCATGTTCATCGTGCGCGAAGGTCCGTGGAGCGTGCCCAGATCCTGAGCGCCGCCGAGGATGTTGTAGAAGGGCTCGGAGTTGTCGAGCGCGAGCTTGTAGAACTGCGAGACGGGCATGTTCGGGAAATGGCGCCAGGTGATGCCGTCGTCGAAGGTCTCGTAGAGGCCCGCGTCAGTGCCGGCGAGCAGGTGGCGGCCGTTGGCGGGATCGATCCACAGCGCGTGGTTGTCGCTGTGCTTCTCGCGGCCGGTGCCCAGTTCGGTGAAGGTGGCGCCGCCGTCGCGGGTGACGTGGATGAAGACGTCCATCTGGTAGACGAGGTCGGGGTCGTGCGGCGAGGCCTCGATCTCCTGGTAGTAGTGCGGACCGGTTCCGCCCGAGATGTAGGAATTGCGGCGCTCCCAGCTCTCGCCGCGGTCGGTGGAGCGGTAGAAGCCGCGGTCGTCGGGCCCGCCCTCGATGGTGGCGTAGACGATGTTGCGGTCGGCACCGGACACGTCGATGCCGATCTTGCCCATGTCGCCATTGGGTAGCCCGGCGGTCATGCGCCGCCAAGTGCGGCCGCCGTCGGCCGACTTGTGGATGCCCGAGCCGGGTCCGCCCGCCAGCAGCGACCACACGGTGCGGCGCCGCTCGTAGGTGGCCGCGTACATGATATCGGGGTCGACGGGGTCGAACTCGACGTCGGTCACGCCGGTGTTCTCGTCGACGGTCAGCACCGCGTCCCAGGTCTCGCCCCCGTCCTCGCTGCGGTAGAGGCCGCGCTCGCCGCCCGCCGACCAGAGCGGACCCTCGGCCGCGACGAACACCGTGTTCCCGTCGCGCGGATCGACCAGAATCCTGCCGATGTGTTCCGAGGCGCTGAGGCCGACCTGCTCCCAGGTGCCGCCGGCGTTGCGGCTCCTGTAGATGCCGTCGCCCCAGGCCACGTGCCGCCCGCTGACGTTTTCGCCGGTGCCGGCCCACACAATGTCCGGATCGGACGGGTCGATCGCCACGGCGCCGATGGAGTACGACGGCTGGTCGTCGAAGACAGGCGTCCAGGTGACGCCCGAATTCGTGGTCTTCCAGACGCCGCCCGACCCGACCGCGATGTACCACGTCGTGGGGTCGTCGGGGTGCACCGCGATGTCCGCGATGCGCCCGCCCATCAGCGCCGGGCCGATTCCGCGAAGGGCGAGGCCCTGTGAAGCCTGGGTGATGATGGCGGGATCGGCTTGCTCGGCCTGGGCGGTCGCGCCCTGCGGGAGGGCGAGCGCCGCGGCGAGCGCGGACGCTGCGAGTGCGGCGGCGGGGGAGAGGGCGGCGTTCATCGGGCGGGCGGGTTGGTCGAACATGGGTCGCTCTGTGGCGCGGGACATGGGTGCGGCTTGCTTGCAGTGTGATGTGTGGCGGTGGCGGGGCTGGTGCCGCGTGGGGTGGAAATGGACCGCGTGGGGATGGTGGCCGCAAGGTGATGATTGACGAGTGCTCCATGTGACGGCATCACGGCTCGCCCGTGTATGGGTGCCTCCGGTGTGGCACCGGAACGGCGAACAAGGAGTCATCGGGTCCAACGAGTCATGGCCGAGAACTATCGAAAGCGGGGCCTACTGCTGGCGGAGAACAGAGTCGGCGCATATTCCGACAAGGCACGCGGGGAGATCTTCTGGTCGGAGGAAGATCGGCGTCCTCCGAGTCCTCTCGAACTGGTGAGGAATGCGGCCATGGAACATCGGTCCCATTTTGGCCCCACTCTCGAACGTGTAGGGGGATTGCGCCATTCTCGGGTGACCGAGATTGTGAATCGCATTCCCGACAACTGGATGTCACCCGTAGCGCGGGCTTTCGCGATCGAACTGATTTCCTACAATCGGAGGCGGCTGATGGAGCTGGGGAAATGAGCCAGAAGACCCTCTTTCTGGCGTGGCAGGACAAGGTGAATAGCCGGCAGTGGTTTCCGATCGGTCGTTTGGATGCGGACTTGCTGCGCCCCTCCTATCGCTTCCGGTACATCGGCGGTGCCAAGCGTGCACAGGCGGAAGCCGATTTCCCGCTCCTCATGGAGTTCCCGCACTTGGAACGTGACTACTGGGCTCTGGACCTGTTCCCTCTGTTTCGGAACCGCGTCATCAACCCGCGCAGACCGGATCGAGAGGAGCACCTCCGAAGGTTGGATCTCCAAACTCATGCCGACTCCTTCGAAATCCTGTCCACCAGCGGCGGCTACCGCGCCACGGACGCCTATGAGGTCTTCCCGAAGCTGGAGAAGGCACCCGACGGCTCGTTCAAGTGCCGGTTTTTCCTCCACGGATGGCGGCACGTCAACTCGCCCGCTCAGAAGCGTCTGGAGAAGCTCGGCTGCGGCGAAGCGCTCTACGTCACGCTGGAACTGACCAATCCGTCGACTCGACTGGCGGTGCAGCTCCAGACGACGGACTACCACATGATCGGGTGGGCGCCGCGCTACCTGGTTCCTGACCTAGCCAGTGCCATGATCCAGCGACCTCGCGAGTACGAGGCGAACGTGGTGCGTATCAATCCCCAACCCGCCCCCTCCAAGCAGCGCGTACTCATCGAAATGCGAGGGGAGTGGGACGACTACGAGCCGATGATCGGACCCGACTATCAGCCGGTGGTACCCGACTGATTCGGGAATTGGCATGTCCGAGGAGCTGAGAATCTGGCGGGTTTCCAGCGCCAGGGAGGTGGAACCCCTGTCGCCGTTCAGCGAGATGCCCAGAGAGTGGGAGTTCGAGGAGCTTCTGGTCGGCAATCCCGAGCTGCTGGAGCGCGGCCTGCGGTTGGTCGGCCGGAGGCAGTCAGCCTTTGCGACTGGACGCACGGCGGTCAGTTCCTGCGGTTCAAGTCCGCGGACGAATGGGATCAAGTCCGGAGCGCGGTCCTTGAATTCGTCGATGCCGTGGTGGCGAAACGCGCCGGCCGGGCAGACCTCGGGGCGCACTGACGGGTGGCCGCCATTCGCGTCACCCTGCTGTACGACAACAGCAACTCAGTACCCGTCCTGATCGAGCAAGGAGCCAGGCGCTAACCGATGCCGGATGATAGCAGGAAGCAGGACAAGGCCACGACCGATCCCGCCGGCGTGATGGCTGCGCTGCTCCGCGCGGCCAGGCGAGCCCACGAGATCGCCCGGGCGCACGGCACCAAGGTTGTCGTCCACGTGGACGGCAAGACTGTGGAGATTGAGCCCAACCCGGAAATGTTCGACGACCTGGATCCGGTTGACGGCCGCTGACCAACGGAGCAACCACGGACGTCCGCATCTGTCCGATCTGCAGAGCGGGGAGCGGCTGTGGACGGCCCGGGCGGATTGCCGCGCGGCCCGGCGTCATTCTAGGTTGCGCCCATGACCGACGCCAGCAATGAGCCCACCGCCGAAGCCACGTCCGACGCCGACGCCGCCAGCGCCCTGTGCGAGAACTGCGGACGTCCGCGCGCGGACCGCTTCTGCCCGCGGTGCGGCCAGAACGACCGCACCTACTCGCGGTCCATCTTCCCCGTGGTGGGCGAGCTGGTGCGCGAGTCCTTCGAGTTCGACGGGCGCCTCGCGCAGACGCTCAGGCTCCTGCTCTTCAAGCCTGGCAGCCTGTCGACCGAGTTCTCCCGCAACCGGCGCGCACGCTACATGACGCCGGTCCGGCTCTACCTCTTCACCAGCGTCGTCTTCTTCCTCACGATGTCGCTGGCGATGTCGCGGGTTCCCAACCCGCTCGAGGAGGGGCCGGACCAGGATCCATCTTCAGGCCTCGCGGAGATCCCGGCGGACGTGATGGATTCCCTGCAGGCCGTGGTGCCCGGACTTCAGCTGCAGGTCGACGGCGAGGACGTTCCGTTGTCGATGGAGATCAGCGAGTCCGGGATTGCAGCGCTCAGGGCGAACCTGGAGCCTTCCCAGCACGGCAAGCTGGACGATCTGCTCAAGCGCGAGTCGGCGAGGGCCACTCGAATCGCTCTCGCCACCCTGGCCGCGGTCTTCGATTCCGAAGCCCAGGCGTCGTCGGTCGGCGGACGGCAAGGGGATCCAGGGCCGGACGAGGACGTAGCGCCGGGCGCCGACAGTACCGCGCAGACGGCAGGGTCAGGACCGGACTCGGCCGGCGATGCAGTCGTGGTGCCGACATCCCGCGGCTTCCTGGCGAGGATGGCCCTGAACAGCATCGTCGACCTGATGCACGACCCCGACGCGTTCTTCGAACGCATCATCGGCAACCTGTCGATCGCCATGTTCTTTCTGCTGCCCGTCTACGCGTTGATGCTCGCGGTGCTCTACTGGCGCCAGAAGCGGTACTACATCGAGCACCTCGTCTTCGGCATGCATGTCCACTCGTTCCTGTTCATTATCGTCACCCTGATGCTGATCGCGTCGATCACGCCCATGGGGACAACCGGGCAGGGGTGGATCCAGGGCATCCTCGGACTGGTGGTCGTGGCCTATCCGATCGTCGCCTTGCGCCGCTTCTACGGGAACGGCTGGTTCGTCACCCTCGTCAAGGCGTTCGTGCTGGGCATCCTGTACTTCACGATCGTGAGTCCCCTGACTACGATCGTCCTGTTCCTGACCGCCTGACCCATGCTTCCCCGCCTGGCTCTCGTCGCCCTTTTCTCGATGGCCTCCGCGTGCGGCCCCCCGAGGTCCGCCACGGACATGGACTTCGAGGTCGCCGAGGCGTCGATTTCCGCGTTGCAGGACGCGATGGCCGCGCGCCGGGTCACCTCGGCGCAACTGGTTGACGCGTATCTGGCGCGGATCGAGGCCTACGAACGCGCCGGTCCGGCGCTCAACACCATCATCCGCCTCAATCCGCTCGCGCGGGATCAGGCCGCGGCGCTGGACACGGAGCGGGCGGCGGGTACGGTGCGGGGCCCGCTCCACGGCATCCCGGTCCTCATGAAGGACAACTACGACATGGACTGGATGCCGACGACGGGGTCGAGTCTGGCGCTTTCCGCGCTCCAGCCGGCCGACAACGCGTTTCAGGTGGAACGTCTTCTCGATGCGGGCGCCGTGATCCTCGGCAAGACGAACCTGCACGAACTCGCCGCCGGGATCACCACGATCAGCTCGCTGGGCGGGCAGACGCGCAATCCGTACGACCCGGCGCGGAACCCCGGGGGCAGTTCGGGAGGGACCGGGGCGGCGGTGGCCGCCAGCTTCGCCGCCGTGGCGTGGGGCAGCGACACCTGCGGCTCGATCCGCATCCCGGCCGCGGTGCACAACCTCTTCGGGCTGAGGCCGACCAAGGGGCTGTCCAGCATCGACGGGATTCTGCCGCTGTCGCACTCGCAGGACACGGGCGGACCGCTGGCGCGCACCGTGCCCGATCTGGCCATTGCGCTGGACGCCACGGTTGGACCGGACCCCGCCGACCCCGCAACGGCCATTCTGGAGGGGCGGGAGACGCCGGATTTCGGAGCCGCGCTTGATGCGGCGGCCCTCGACGGCGCCCGGATCGGCGTGTTGGAGGCGTGGGTGCCGGAGCAGGGAAGTGCGGGTAGCGTAACGGGCGTGATCCGCAGCGCCCTCGCGGAGATGGAAGCCCTCGGCGCAACGGTGGTGGACGTAACGATCCCCGACATGGACGACCTGCTCTCCGACACGGGCCTGATCGACTTCGATTTCAAGTTCGACCTGATGGACTACCTGGCCGGCGTCCCCGACGCGCCCGTCTCGTCACTGGAGGAGATCCTCGAAGCCGGCCTCCATCACGAGGCGCTGGACGGCAGCTTCCGCCGCCGCAACGAACGCGCCGCACGCGAATCACCCGAACTCGACGAGACCCTGGAGCGGCGCCGCGCCCTCACGGCGGCGGTCGTCGACCTCCTCACCCGGCACGATCTCGACGCGCTCGCCTACCCGACCATGCGGCAGGAAACCGCGCTCATCGGCGCGGCACCCACCGGCGCCACCTGCTTCCTCAGCGCGCACACGGGGCTCCCCGCGCTCACCATCCCGGCCGGCTTCACCGAGCGCGGCCTCCCCGTCGGCCTGGAACTGCTCGGCCGCTCCCTCGACGACGCCCGCCTGGTCGCCTTCGCGTTCGCCTACGAGTCGGCCGCGCCCAAACGGCGGCCTCCCCTGCGCACACCCCCGCTGGTCGACGGCACGGTCCCGCCGCCCGTGCTCATCGCGACCGACCCCCCCAGCGGCGACGGCGTCGACGCGGTGCTCGGCCTGGACCTCCCCACCGGCACACTGTCCTACCGCATCACCATCTCCACCACCGACCCCACCGACGTCTACGGCACCGTGCTGCGCCGCCGTGCGACACCGCGCCGTCCCACGCCCGGCGACGACGGCCCCGTCGTAGTCCTGCGCCTCGGCGGTCCCGCAGAAGCCGACATGAGCGGTACAGTGCCCCTGTCCACCCGACTCCTGCACGACATCATGAACGGCGACCTTGAGCTGCTCGTCCACACCAGCCGAGGCTTCGACCACCGCAGCCTCGCCCCCCGGACCCGCCCCTGACCGTTACGCCTCCGGTCCTTCCCGAAGAAAGCCCCTGAAGGCGTTCGGAAGGGACTTCGGACTCGAAAACCCTCCCCCGGTCTCGATGTCGACGGCAATCGAGCCGAGCAGGTTCCGGATCGCCTTTTTCCCACGGCGCAACCCGTAGCGATACAGTCCGCGCCAGCCCAGCATCGCCGCCGCTCCGCCGGCAAGGAAGCCGCCTGCCGCCGCAGCGGCTGCGAGTCCCCCAATCCCGAGGGCGGCGCCCGCGGCAGCGCCCACGAAGCCGCCACCGACGCCGCTCAGCGACGCGAGCACCCCCGAAATGCTTCCCCCGACCCACAGGGTGAGCTTGTGGCTGTGCGTCAGACTCGCCTGGACGGTCAACTCGGTCGCGGGCGGATCGGTCTCCAGGCGCCGCAGGCTGAAGAGCAGTTGCTTCAGGTCCGCCATGGCCATCTCGTACGCGAACGACTGGTCCGCCGTGATTGCCGTGTACGAGTAGGCAGGAACCTTGAAAACCAGCACGCCACCGTCGAGGGGATCGGCTCCGTGGTGGTCGACGAGAGTCAGGCGAAAGGGGCGGCCGGGAAGGATGCGTTGCATGGCGGCGTAGACCTCGTCCGCCGGGGCGCGGATCACCCGCGAGTCCTCCAGCGTAAGCGGAGGGTGCCCCAGGAAACGGGCCGCCATCGCCGACGGCCGGGCCCGCGCTCCTTCGACCAGGGCCCTGTTGCGCGACTCCACGAGCGCCCGCTCAAGGAACTCCGAGGAGATTCCGGCGCCCTCCGCGGCGGCTCGGACATCCTCCAGGCGGTACCCTCCGACCTCCGCCGGGTCGCCCGAATGCTCCCGGGGAGCCAGCTGTTGCGAACGCTCCTCGAGGCGGCGGGCGGCCTCCGCCTGCAGTTCGGCCGCGCGGCGCCAGAGTGCGCGTGCCTCGTCCTCGGAGATGCGGGTATGGTCGTCGCTCATGGGATCCCAAGTTGCCCTGACGGCTCGGGAAGCGCCACGTTGCAGCACTCGACCCACCGCCCCACCCGGAGAAGCCACCATGCAGCGCCCAGCGACGACCACCCTGGCCCTGACCCTCATCTGCGCGGCCGCAGCCCACTTCGCCGCCGCACCCACAGCCGCGCCAGCCGCCGCCCAGACCCCCGACCGCGTCGCCGCCGGCCTCACCTGGCGCTACATCGGCCCCGCGATCGCGGGCGGGCGCATCAGCGACGTCGAGATCGTGCCGGGCACGCAGTCGCACATCCTCGTCGGGGCCGCGTCGGGCGGCGTGTGGGAGAGCGTCAACCACGGCACCACGTGGGCGCCGATCTTCGACGACCAGCCCAATCTGTCCGTTGGAGACATTGCGCTGGCCCCGTCCGATCCGCTGGAAATGTGGGTCGGCACCGGCGAGGCCAACAACCGGAACAGTTCGCCGTGGGGGCAGGGCGTCTACCACTCGTCGGACGGTGGCAAGACGTGGCGGCTCACGGGCCTCGAGGAAACGCGGCATGTCGGCCGCATCGTGGTGCATCCCACGGATCCGGACCGCGTCTGGGTGGCCGCGGTGGGCCATCTCTTCGGGCCGAACGAGGAGCGCGGCGTCTTTGGCACGACCGACCGGGGCGCCACCTGGCAGAAGCTCCTCTACATAAACGAACACACCGGTGCGACCGATCTCGCCATGGATCCGTCCGATCCCGCCATTCTCTATGCGGCCATGTACCAGCGCCAGCGGCGGGCGCACGGGTTCATCGGGGGCGGGCCCGGCAGCGGCCTCTACAAGAGCACCGACGGTGGCGATACCTGGCGGGAGTTGACGGAGGGTTTGCCGGAGGGCGACATGGGCCGTATCGGCATTGCGGTGTCCCGCCGCAATCCACAACTGGTCATGGCGGTGGTCGAAGCTGAAGAGGGCGGAATCTTCAAGTCGACCGATCGTGGCGAATCGTGGACGCAGGTCAACGAACTCAACCAGCGCCCCATGTACTACAGCCAGCTGCGCATCGATCCCAACGACGACGAGACCGTGTACCTCGTGGCGGGCTCGCTGCACCGGACGACCGACGGCGGCGAGACCTTCGCCACGGTGGCGCAGGAAGTCGTGTACAACACCGGCGTGCACGTGGACCACCACGACCTGTGGATCGATCCCGAGAACTCGGCGCACATGATCCTCGGCAACGATGGCGGCCTGTATTCGACGTGGGACCGGGGCGACAACTGGACCTTCATCGGCAACATCCCGATCCAGCAGTTCTACGACATCGACCTGGACATGGCCGATCCCTACAACGTCTACGGCGGCCTGCAGGACAACAACTCGTACCGGGGCCCGAGCCGCACGACGCGGTATCACGGGATCCTGAACCGTGACTGGCAGGTTGTCGACTACGGCGACGGCATGTACGCCGAGACGGACCCTTCGGACACCGGCATCGCATACATCACCTCGCAGAATGCGGGGATCATGCGCGTTGACATGGCCACAGGGGACCGCAAGGCGCTGAAGCCCTTCCCGCAGGACACCACCGTGGAGTACAGCTTCGACTGGAAGTCACCGATCCTGGTGTCGCCGCACAACACGAACCGGGTCTACCTGGGCGGCAACCGGCTGTTCATCTCCGACGACCGGGGCGACAGCTGGCGCGCGACGGAGGAGCTGACGCGGGGGATCGACCCGGACAGCCTGCCGATCATGGGGATGATGCCGGACTCGACGACGCTGTCGAAGCACGACGGCGTGTCGGGCTACGGGGAGATCACGGCGGTGTCGGAGTCGCCGGCTGCGGCGGGGGTGATCTGGGTGGGGGCGGACGACGGGACGGTGCAGGTGAGCGGGGACGACGGCGGGACGTGGACGGATGTGACGGCGAACATCGTGGGTGCGGCGGGAGGGCCGCCGTTTGCGTACTACGTGAGCTGGGTGGAGGCGTCGCACTTCGAGGGCGCGCGCGCGTACGTCAGCCTCGACGGGCACTGGGACGACGACTACGCGCCGTATGTGTTCGTGACGGAGGACATGGGGGCGACGTGGCGGCCGCTCGTGGCCGGATTGGCGAGCGCGTCGGTCAACGTGGTGCGCGAACACCACGCCAACCCGGACGTGCTGATCGTGGGCGCGGAGGACGGCGCCTTCGCGTCGATCGACCGGGGTGCGACGTGGGGCCATCTCGGCTCGGGGATGCCCGCCGTGCCCGTCGACGACATCGAGATCCACCCGCGCGACAACGACGTGGTGGCGGGGACGCACGGCCGCGGCATCTACGTGCTGGACGACATCGGGCTGATCTCGCCGTATCTGTACATCGAAAGCGACGGCGCGACCGGCACGATGACCGGGATCGATGAGCCGATCTTCACGCCGCCCCGGCCCGCGACCATGTTCCTCTACCGCAACGACGTGCCGTCACAGGGGCAGGGGATGTACCGCGCCGCCAATCCGGCGTACGGCGCGTGGTTCGACTACTGGCTGCCGGACGCGGTCGACGACGGGGTCCGCTTCGAGATCCGCGACGCTTCGGGCGCGGTCGTGCGGATGCTCGATGGTCCCGGCGCGGCCGGCCTGAACCGCGTCATCTGGGACCTGCGGCACGACCCCATCCCGCACGACACCACGCGCTACGACGTGCCCAACCTGGACTCGGGGCCCGACGGGCCGTTCGTGCTGCCGGGCGAATTCACCGTGGTCATGCGGGTCGGCGAGGAGCGCCGCCAGCAGGACCTCGTCGTGCGGCCCGACGAGCGGCTGCGCGTCTCGGAGGCCGACCGCGTCGCGCGGTACGAGTTCACGCTCGAGCTGCACGAACTCAAGCGGCTTGCGTACGAGGAGGGCGTCGCCGCCTACGACCTGGAGCGCGAGGCGACCGAGGTCCTCGAGGCGCTGGAGGGCGCGGACGACGTCGACGAGGACGACCTGGAACGCGCCACGGAGCTGGCGGCCGCGATCGAGGAGGTGGCCGACGAGTGGCGCGACATCAACAGCAACGTGCGCAACTGGTGGACCGGCCTGCTCGGCAACTTCGACGGCGGGCCGTCGACCACCGGATCGCTCACCGGCCCCTCGGACGACCAGCGGCGCAGGCTGGCGCGGCTGACCGACGAGGCCCGGGTGGCGGGTGAGCAGCTGGACGGGTTGGACGACGTCATCGCGGAGTTGCGGGGGTTGTCACCGTAAGTGCCTCGGCGCAGCGGGAAGCCGCCGTGACATTCTCGTTACAGAACCGTCACCCGATTCGCGATCTGCTCGCGAGATCTTCCGCTGAAAGCGCGCGCGCGGGCCGTGCTCGCCGCGCCTGCAACGGCGAATCCGGGACATTCCAGCGTGCAACCGTCACAGCCATCCAACGTGATTCCGATGCTGGCGGCTCTCCGCCGGTCGGCCCGCTGTACTCCTGCCGAGATGGCCGGCGTGCTTCGCCGTCTGCACCGGGCCGGGATCCGGCGTGGCTTCGTCCTCCTGGCTCCAACCCCGCTGCGTGCGGAGCCGAGGGTCGATTTGTCCGATGGCGGCCCGCGGGATGAGGGCGATGTTCAGTGGTGGTCCGGGTTGTGTGACCTGATCCAAAGCGAGACGGGCCGGAGCGTGGTGCTTGTGACCGCGGCGGATCGGGGGCTGGAGGCCGGGCGCGTCCTGAGAAGCTCGCGGTTGAGGAAAAGGATCGCGGTACTGGAAGACCTGGCATTCGCCGAGCGCTCTGCGCTGCTGGAGATCGCACGGGGCGTCTGTACCGGCGACCGGGATCTGCTGGTCGAGGCCCGTGTCCTGGGCACGCCCAACTGCGAGCCGTGGGAGGCCCGCACAGCGATCCTGGGGGAGTCCCTGGCCGGTCTCTTCTCGACTCCGGGTTTGGAGGCGCTGCCGGCTACGGCGTAGTCCCCGGCCCCTGGCGGCTCAGCCCCCACACCTCCACGGATTCGATGTCCAGGTCCCCCGTCCGCTTGCCGAGGATGTAGTCCGCGCCGATCTCCTGGACGGTCAGGCCCGGTGGCGTCTCTGCAAACCCGAGCGCGTGGCCCTGCGGATCGAAGACCGTCCACAGCGTGAAGTCCCGGTCTTCGTCGGGAAGTTTGAATTCGGCGGCCCACAGGTTGCCGAGCGCGTCGCCCTTGATGTCCGAATAGGCGGGGAAGGTCTCCACCATCGGCACGTTGGCGGCGACCTCGAGTCTGGAGGCTCGCTCCTCTTCGGGCCGGTTGGCCAAGCGTTCGCGAAAGTGCCTATCCTGTTGTTCCTGCGTCGGGGAACCGCTCGCGTACTGCCGGCGCACGATCCGGGCGAGCGAGCCATCGGTGGCGAAGGCCCTGATCTCGTAGGTCTCGTTGCGCCCGAAGGCGACCAGGTCTCCCCAGACGGTGTAGGCGGTCGTCTTGCCGAAGGGGTGCCGCAGGGGAAGGACGTAGACCATCCGTTCGGCTTCGTTGGTGTAGCTGTCCGAGTAGGTCTCGGGTCCGGGGTACTCGCCGAGGGAGATGCGGCCGCTCCCATCCGCCTCGACGAGCGCGTACCCGTTCGTCCAGCGCCAGAATCCGCTGGTCTGGTAGCCGTCCGTGGATTTGGTGAACAGCGTACCGTTGGGGAGGACACCGATCATCACGTAGGGGACCGGTCCCCTGGCAAGCATCCTCATCAATGGTCCGGGATCGCCTTCCAGCGCGGTGGTTCGCCCGTGGTTGCCCTCGGAATCGAAGACCGAGACCCTCCCTTGCATCGCATCGGTCGCGATGAGGGAGTCTCCGGCCAATCGACCCAGGCCGGATAGTTCCGTGAACTCGCCCGGTCCCTCCCCCTGACCAGCCCAGGCCGCCACGAAGGCTCCGGTCTCGTCGAAAACCAGAAGTTCGTTCGAGCCCCCGTTTGCGACCACGACGTTGCCGTTCGGGAGTCTGGTGGCGGCCTGCACCTGGTAGAGCCGGGGTCCGTCTTCGGCCTCCTCCTCCCCGATCGCCAGGATCGGCCGGTCGCTGACCCGCCATCCAAGCCGCGAATCCGTGGCGGGCCTTCGACTTTCGACGATGGTGATCCCGGCGCTGTCCCGGGCTCCGTACGCGAGTTCGTCGGGCCAGTCGGCCGGGTCGGGATCGGTGTCGCAACCGGTCGTCGCGACTGCGACAAATGTCATATAAAGTTTACATGATGTAATGTGCAGTTTACTTTCCCCGCGCGATGCACTCGATCTCCACGCGCGCGCCGAGCGCCAGGCCGCTCGCGGCCATGGCGGATCGGGCGGGGGGCTCGATGCCTTCGAAGTAGGTGAGGTAGACCTCGTTCATGGGCGCGTAGTCGGCGATGTCGGCGAGGAACACGGTGCACTTCACCAGGTCCTCGAAGCCGAGCCCCGCTGCGTCCAGGATGCTCCCGATGTTGTCCATGGTTGCCCGGGTCTCGGGGCCGATGCCGCCGTCGACGAGGCGGAGCTCGCCGCCTGACACGGTACCGATCGCGCCGGAGAGGAAGACGAGGTCGCCGACGCGCACCGCAGGCGTGAAAACGGGCAGCCGCGCGACGCCCTCGGGCGTGATGTGTTCGATGGGGGTGGGCTGTGCCATTGCGTCGGCTCCTTGCTGTGCGTTATCGCCGGGCGCGGGTGGCGGCGCGCACGCGATGATCGTGGCCAGTGCGGCCAGGGTGGCGATACCGCAGGCGCGCCGTGGCGGAGTCGTCGCCGGTGGGGTGCCGGGGCGAAGCAATGGCGCAAGCGGTCGCGCTCTAACGCTCATAACGAACCTTCCCTCCCACGATGGTCATGTCGATGCGCGCGTCCGCCAGTTCGTCGTCGGGCACGGTCAGGATGTTGCGGTCGATGACGACCACGTCGCCCAGCTTGCCGACCTCGAGCGAGCCCTTGTACTGCTCCTCGAAGGCCGCGTACGCGTTGTTGATGGTGTAGCTGCGGAGCGCCTCGACGCGGGTCATGTTCTGCTCGGGGTAGAAGACGGAGCCGTCGGCGGTCAGGCGCGTGACCGAGGAGCGGAAGCTGGCCAGCGGATCGATGTCCTCGACCGGCACGTCGGTTCCGTTGTTGATGGGCACGCCGGCGTCCATGAACGAGCGCCACAGGTAGGTGCGTTCCCCGGTGCGCCGGTCGCCCAGGCGGAGCGGGATCCAGGGGGCGTCGGAGGTGGCGTGGACGCCCTGCATCGAGGCGAGGATTCCCAGTTCGGCGAAGCGCACGATGTCGTCGGGGTGGACGTGCTGGGCGTGCTCGATCCGCCAGCGGAGGTCGTGGTCGGTGCTCGCCGAGTCGAAGACGGCCTCGTAGATGTCCAGGACCTCGCGGTTGGCGCGGTCGCCGATGGCGTGCGTGTTGACCTGGAAGCCGTGCTTGATCGCGACGTGGGCGGTGCCGGTGATGTCCTCTACGGTTTCGAGGACGAGGCCTTCGGACTTGGGCATGTCCTCGTACGGCTCCAGAAGCCACGCGCCGTGCGATCCGAGCGCGCCGTCGATCTGGCGTTTGATGGAGCGCACGGTGAGGTAGTCGTCACCCTCGCTCGGCATGTAGTACTCGGCCAGGCGAGCGTTCATTTCCTCGTTGGAGTGGCGGCGCACCATGATGTACAGGCGGACCGGGAGCGCGCCCTCTTCTTCCAGACGCTTGAGCCTGTCAATGGTCGAGAAGCCGGCCCCCGCGTCCTGGAACGAGGTCACGCCCTTGGACAGCGCTTCCTCGGCGGCCAGGGCGACCTCGCGGCGGAACTGGGCGTCGATTTCTTCGGCCGTGCGGCCGAGCTGCGAATCGGCGAAGGCGCCGGAGACGGGGCGGTCGGCGGTCTCTCGCAGCAACCCCGTGAGTTCGCCGTTCTCGTCGCGCACGAGTTCGCCGCCGGGCGGCGGCTCGGAGTCGCGGGTGTAGCCGCCGAGTTCCATCGCCAGGGCGTTCGCGAAGGAAGCGTGGCCCGAAGCGTGTTCCAGCAGCACGGGGTTGTCGGGACTGACCGCGGTGAGCGAGGCGTGGGTCGGGTTCCCTTCCACCACCGGGTCCGGCGGGCGGTCCCACTTCTCCTGGTGCCACCCGCGCCCGCGGATCCACTCGCCGGGCTCGACCTCGGCCACCGCGTCCGCGACCATCTGCACAATCTCGTCCCAGTTGGCTGCGTCGGTGAGGTCGAGGATCGTCTTCGAGTCGCCGAGCATCATGTAGTGGCCGTGTCCCTCGATGAACCCGGGAGCGGCGAACCGGCCATCCAGTTCGATGACCTGCGTCTGCGTGCCGATGAGCGTGTCGACGTGCTCGTCGCTGCCCACCGCCACGATCCATCCGTCGTCGATCGCGACCGCTTCGGCCATTGTATCGCCCGCGTCGACGGTGGCCACGACGCCGCCCCGGAGGACCAGATCGGCTCCTTCCGGCCTCTCGCAGCCGGCCATGAGGAGGACGGCCAGGAGCAGCGTGACGTGCCCGGAGCTCGGTGTCGGCGGCTCGAATGCGGACGTGAACACCGGGCCCCTACCCCTGTTGCGATGCATGCCACATCGCAAGCACCTCCGCCTCCCGCTCCGCGCTCACTCCGGCGCGCAGTTCGGCCTGCCGCTCCGGCGGACGCGAGAAGTGGAACTCGAGCGTGGCCGCGGTCGTGTCGGCGAGCGACCTGAAGGTGAGCCCCTTCTCGACCTCGGGCGTGAGGTCGAAGCGCGCAAACCCCTCCGCGCCGTCGCGGGCGGGGCGCCATACCGGCAACTCGCCGTAGGGGCGCAGCCCCGCGTTGATCACGAAGTCGGTGTCCACCCAGGTGAAGGTCGTCTCGGCGGTGGTGACCGCCCGGATGCCGTACAGCAATTCGGTCATCGGGCGCGGCGTGCGCGGCCCGACCACGTTGTAGGTGCCGGATTCGCCCGCCTCGGCCATGCGCACCAGCCAGTCGCCGAAGTCGCGCACATCGATGATCTGCACCGGGTCGGTGCCGTCGCCGGGCGCCAGCACCTCGCCGCCGCGGTGAATCCGCACGGGCCAGTACGTGAAGCGGTCGGTGGGATCGCCCGGGCCGATGATGAGGCCGGGCCGGAAGACGATGGTGCGGTCCTCGCCGAAGACGTCCCGCACGATCTGCTCGGACACCGCCTTGCCGAGTCCGTATGGCAGCCGCTCGGCGCCCGGTTCGACACCGGCCAGCTCGTGGGTCCACACCGGCGCGTCGCTCGTCATGGGGATCCGGCTGGTGTCGGCGTAGACCGACCGCGTCGAGACGAAGATGTAGCGCTCGCACGTGTCCCTCAGCAGGTTCGCGCTCGCCTCGACCCAGTGCGGCGCGTTGGTCGCCGAGTTGTCCACGACGGCGTCCCAGCTTCGCCCCTCCAGCGCGCTGAGGTCGCTTTCCCGGTCGCCGACCAGCTTCTCCACCCCGGGGAAGAGGTGCGCGTTCGTGCGGCCCCGGTTGAAGAGCGTGACCTCGTGGCCGCGCGAGAGCGCGTACTCGACCTGGTGGGGCCCGATGAAGCCGGTCCCGCCGAGGATCAGGATCCTGAGCGGGTTGGCCGCCTGGGACCGGCCCGCCCCGGCCCCGGCGGAGCCGCCAGCGGCCGGCGAGTCATCCGCGGCGCAGCCGGTGAGCGCGGCGACCCCGGACCCGGTGGCCAGAACGCCGCCGGCGGCAACGGTTTTGGTGAGAAAATCGCGTCGTGTCGTCGTCATGCTCAGAGGTCCTTTCTGCGCAGGGTGAGGAATGCGGTCGCCAGGAAGAGGGCGGAGTAGGCGAGCGCCACGGCGATCGTCAGTCCGAAGTCGGGGTATTCCAGCGGAGGGATGCCCTGCTCGGCCCGCGCTGCATTTCGCTCGGCGAGCATTTGCGGATAGTGCATCAGCGGATCCGCGAGCGTGCCGTGCAGTGCTGCCGGCAGGAACTCCAACAGTGACGCGACCATGTCACTGGATCTCCCGAGCAGTGCTGCCACGATCTGCTCCACCAGCAGGTACACGAACATGATGCCCATCGCGGCACCGGACGCACGGAGCAGAGTCGCCAGCATCACGGCGCCGCTTGCCCAGACCAGCAGGTTCAGGGCATAGGCGATCATGTAGTTGAAGTCGGCCGGTCCGACGAGCGGCGAGCTGCTCTCGCTCGGGCCGAGCAGTGCGGCCGTGCCACCGACTGCGACGGGTATGGCGGCGAAGAGCACCAGCAGCGCCAGCAGCAAAATGAGCTTTCCGGCGTAGAACCGCTCCTTGCTGAGTCCGTCGATCACGTTCTGCCGAGCGGTCCGCCATGAGAACTCGGGGGCCAGAAGCAGGATCATCGTGACCCCGAGGAAAAACGGGCCGACGTTCGCAAACACCTGAAGGATCTCCGGCCAGGACCCGGGAAGCGCGTAGGTGTATCCGGGACGTGCGATGTCCGACCGGATGTTGCCGATGGCGAAGGCAACGTTGAAGACGAAGAAGATCCCCGTGGTTACCCAGAAGCCGAGGCGCTTGACCGTCTTCAGCGCTTCGATCCGCACCAGCACGCCGAAGATCCCCGTACGAGCGCCGTCGCCACGGGCGCCGTCGCCGCTCACGTCGCGATCTCCGTCATGGATTCGAAGTCGCCCTCGGTCAGTTCCATGAAGGCGTCTTCGAGGCTCTGGCGGTGCGGGGCGAGGTGGGAGAGGTGGATTCCCTGGCCCGCGAGGTACCTGTTGAGGGCGGCGAGATCATCGGAAGCGAGGGCCACGACGACACCGTTGTCGGACCGATGAACGGAGGTCGCCTCCGGATACCCCTCCAGGGCTGCCACCAGGGCGTCCTCGTCCTCGGCGCGCAGCAGGGCCGCAGTGCCCGCAGAGCCCGTGCCAACAACCTCCCCGACCGTGCCCGTCGAGACGATCCGTCCCTTGCGCACGATCGCGACGTGCGTGCAGGTCCGCTCAACCTCCCACAACAGGTGGCTCGACAGGAAGATCGTCTTGCCCCGGTTCGCCAGGATCCGGATGATTTCGCGGATTTCCCGCATGCCCTGCGGGTCGAGTCCGTTGGCGGGTTCGTCCAGTATGACGAGTTCCGGGTCGTTGAGCATGGTTGCGGCAAGCGCGAGGCGCTGCTTCATCCCCAGCGAATAGGTCTTGAACCGGTGTTTCGCGCGGTCGGCAAGGCCCACCAGTCCAAGGCACTCGTCGATCCGCTCCCGTCCCACGCCCTTGATGGTCGCGGCGACCCGCAGGTTGTCGAGTCCGGTCATGTAGGGGTAGAAGTTGGGCGTCTCCAGCGTGGCGCCGACACGCGCCCGCGCAGCCAGCAGCTCGCCGGGCTCCGACGCGCCGAAGAGCCGGAAACTCCCGCCGGTGGGATTGATGATCCCCACGAGCATCCCGATCGTGGTCGTCTTGCCGCTCCCGTTGGGCCCGAGGAAGCCGAAGACCTGCCCACGCTCCACCGTGATCGACACCTGGTCGACCGCCAGCACCGACCTGCCGTGCCGGATGCCGTAGCGCTTGGTCAGTTCGAAGGTCTCGATTACGGGCATGGCGGCGGACGGCGACCTTGATCAGGGCGTGACGGAGACCCGCACGTAGGCGTTCGTCCAGCAGCACTGGTCGCCGCCCGAGCTGTCGTTCGCGTTCCAGTTGTCGATGCGCGCGCGCAACACATATTCGCCCGGCTCGCTGAACACGGCGCTCGCCGTTGCCTCGCCGGTGCCGCCCTCCACCACCACGCGGCGGGGATCGAAGGAGACCGCGCCCGCGGGTCCCTGAAACTTGAACCAGCTCACCCCCACGTCGACCTCCGCGTTCACCATGTCGTCGGGCGCGCGAACGGAGACCTCCTCCGTCCACAGCGTCAGCCCGAGCGGCTCGCCCACGCTGGCGGTGATCGGCTCCCCCCACACGCCCCGAATGTGCTGGCCCCGCGGCCCGTCCGGGCTGAAGCGCACGACCGGGGGCACCGATCCCATCGCCCGCGGCCCGTAGTCCAGCTGCAGAGCATGGTTCCCTGCACGCGCCGGGGTGGCGTTCGTCCATCCGTTGGCGGTGATCGTCCAGACCACGGCCTGCTCCCCGTCCGCGTAGGACGCGGGCACGGTGACGTGGAAGACACCCCGGTCGCGCCGCGGCCGCACCGGGAAGTGGGTGGGCTGCATCCCGTCGAACTCGGCCGGCTCGACGAAGTTGTCGGGACCGATCGGGATGTCGAGGACCTGCTCGCTGTTCAGGTTGAAGAAGCCGAACGAGAGCGTGAAGGTGCCGTCGTCGTTGCGGTACCAGCCCTCGAAGAAGGGGGCGACTTCATCCCCCTTGGGGAGGACGGGGGCGAGGGGCAGGCGCTGCCGCTCCTGGGCGCGCAGGGACGTGCCCGCCGCTGCACAAACCACGAGCAGGAGTTGCACCGCCAGCAGGATCCTGGCCGCGGCCGGAATCCGCGCCACGGGTGGGCTGCGCATCAGCGGCGGTCGGTGCCGTCGTTGCCGTTGCCGCTGCTGTCGTCTTCGCCGTCGGTCGCGAGCCTGGCCTCGCGCTCCTCGACCAGCCGTTGGTAGCCGTCCTCGGTCAGGTGGGTGACGGCGATCCACGCGTGCGACATCTCGTCCGTCGTGCGCGCGCCGCGCGCGTACCAGATCTCCGGGTCCGGCGTGAGTTCGTTCTCGGCCGTGTTGTCGTACCACCCGGTCAACACGACGACCGTCCCCGTGGGCAGGAGCGGCGCCACATCGTCTTCGTAGATGTAGCTGTGGTGCCAGCGCGCGTCGAAGTCCGTGACCATGCTGATCAGCTCGACATCGCCGTCGGGATACACGGCCTGTATGGACATCGCGTGCAGGTGGACGTGGCCGTGCGGCTGGTAGCTGTCGATGCGCACCGGGTGGTCCCACCGGTGAAAGCCCTGGGTCATCGCAGTCCCGCCGGGGGCCAGGGCGATGTCGCCCCGAAGCGGGTAGAGGCGCAGATCCTGGCGGAACTCCGGCTCATAGCCATCCTCGTGGAACCAGATTCCGAGTTCGACCTGATCGCCGGGCACGTCGTATCCCATCGGGTAGTAGTGGGCGTCCCACTCGATCATGTCGCTCGCCTTGATGAGCCGCGCGGCGTCGCCCGGCAGGATCTCGCCGACCTTGCCCATGGCGTACTCGGACAGGGTCTGGACGCGCCGATACCGGCCCTCTTCGGTGAGCCGCAGAAGATGAGGGTTCGCGTGATGGACGACCTGGCGACCGGCCGGGAAGGAGGGACGCGTCTCGAACGCCATCGCCCACTTGTCCTCGTCGAGCCCCGTCGGCACGCGCGGCCGCCACCAGGTGTCGCCTCCCTCGGCGGGCACGTCGAACGGCTTCGACTTGATCACGTGGTCCGGCGGGCCAAGGATGTCCTCCAGCTGCCACTTCTGCTCGTTCGGCCACTCGATCGGTGGCGGCAGGTCGGCCGGATCCCCCTCCGGCGCCCCGGCCTCCACCCACGCCACGAAGGTCTCGATGTCCTCGTCGCTCAGCCGCCGGTCATCCTTGATGTCCTGGATTCCGACCCCCGTGTCGAGGTGGTACGGCGGCATGAGCCGCTTCGACACGAGGTTCCGCGCGCGGGACGCATAGCGGCGCACCTCCTGGTACGTCGTGAGCGACATCGGACCGACGGACGCGGGCCGGTGGCAGATCTCGCAGTTGGCCTGGAGGATGGGGGCGACGTCCGTGCTGAAGGTCACCCCGTTCTCGTGGGCGCCGCCGTTGGCCGCGGACTGCTGGGCGGTGAGCGGGATGGCGGCCGCCAACCCCACGACGGCCAGCGCCAGGGCTACCGAGGTAGACGAATGCTCCGAGCGGACACGCAGGGTGCGCATGGGCAGATCCTCCTTCAAGGTCGATTACGCGGGGCCAAACCATATCCCGCGCCAGACGCGTTGCGGCCCCGATCTCCCTATACAATGCGTGCGCACGGGATGCTCCGGCAAGCTGGCGGCACTATGGTAGAACATCCTCATCCGGGAGGAAGGTGCATGATGGCAGCGCGAACGGTGGTATTGGCGGCGGCTCTGGGGTGTGCGGCCTCGCCGGTGTCAGGCCAGATCATGCCCACGACGTGCAGAACCTCGGCTGCCGAGACCCGCTGGCTGGCCGAATCCTACCGCGAGACCCACACCTATGGTCTGGGGGAAGATGAGTGGATCGCGTCCTACGGTGGATTGGTCTCCTCGAGCGATACCCTGTTCCTGTACGACCAGCTGCGGCCGCGCATCGTCCACCTCTCGGGCGAGCTGGAGGAGCGGCATGCTTTCGGACGGCAGGGCGAGGGTCCCGGCGAGTTGAACTGGGCCATGCCAATCGTGTGGCTTGACGATTCGGCCGAGGATCATGTGGCCTTCGATGGGCGCCAGCTGGTCGTCTGGGACCGCAACGACGTGGCGTCCTTCGACCCCGGGGGGGAGTTCCACTGGTCGGCGATGGTGCCGGGCTTCAGCATGGGCAGAGGCCAGGGGGTGGTGTTCGTGAGTCCCATGGACGAAGAAGAGATGATCTTCGCGGTGGACATGATCGATGCCGAAGGGCGGAGGCTTCAATTGTGGAGGGTGCAGCGCCCGGACCCGAACCGCCGGGAGCTGTTGTGGGAAGTAACCGCGTTCGAACGCGTCCTCGACGATGTCCCTCGCACGTTCAGCGGAAGGGAAGCGACATCCTATTGGGCGCGGCACCAGGACTGTCTGGTCGTGATCGATGGCGGGAATCCGTATCTGTGGACGCTCGATCTGGCGACCCTGCAGGCGGATTCGATTGCACTGCCGGAATGGGAGGTGCCCGAGTTCGGAGAACTGCGCTCCGACAATCGTGTCATGAACCTCGGCGGACGCGAGATGGACCCAGCTCGAGAGCCGGGGCTTCTCCGGCGGTGGACGGGACTGATTGTGGATCCAGACGGCCACGCCTGGCTGCGGGCGTGGACGGAGTCCCGCGAAGAGTTCGAGGTGTTCGTCGTCTCGCTCGCCTCCGGGGAGTTTCGACGCATGAACGATCCACCCGGCTTTCCCACCGCGTTCGGCCCCCCGGGCGTCTTCTACACGGCGCGAGCAAAGGCTGAGACGGACGAGCACTACCTTGTCAGACTTGAAGGCGAACGGAGATGAAGATGAACTACACGACACGACCCGCCCCCACCCGGCGCGGCTTCCTGCGGACCGCTGGTGTCACGGGCGCCGGGCTCGCATTGGGTGCCGTCGCGGCCCCGCGGACTGCTGGCGCCCCACCCCATTCCGCCCCGCCGGCTTCCGCCCCCAAGCGGACCGCTCGCTACCCCCGCCGCACCCCCGCCCCCAGGCGCTTCCTCATCCTGGGCGGGACCGGGTTCATCGGGCCGCACACGGTGCGGTACGCGGTGGAGCGCGGGCACGAGGTGACGATCTTCACGCGGGGGCGTGCCGACGCAGACCTGCCGGACGGCGTCGAACGCCTCGTCGGGGACCGCAACGGCGACCACTCCGCGCTGGAGGGCCGAACGTGGGACGTCGTCTTCGACAACAACTGCCAGAACTACCGCTGGGCGCAGCTGAGCACCGAGCTCCTCAGGGACGCCGCGGAGCACTACATCTTCGTCTCGTCGATCTCGGCCTACGCCATCGAAGGCATGAACTTCGACCACAAGGACACGGTGCTCTGGGAGCCCGCCGTCCCCGAGGACTATCCGCGCTTCGAGCCGCCGGACGGCTGGCGGGACGGTGACGACGCGCACTACGGGCTGATGAAGCGGCTGAGCGAGGACATCGCGCACGCGGCCTTCCCCGGCCGCACCACTGTGATCCGTCCCGGGCTGATCGTTGGACCCACCGATCCCACCGACCGGTTCACCTACTGGCCGGTGAGGATCGAGCAGGGGGGAGAGGTGCTTGCGCCCGGCAACCCCGACCACTCGACCCAGATTATCGACCAGCGCGATCTCACCGAATGGACGGTGCGCGTCGCCGAGGAAGGTGTCATGGGTGACTTCAACGCGACCGGTCCCGCAAGCCGGCTTTCGATGGCGGAGATGCTCTACGGGATCCGCGCGGTGACGACCCGGCCAGTGCAGTTCACGTGGGTGCCATCGGACTTCCTGGAGGCGCACGACACGAGTGCCTGGAGCGATCTGCCCGCGTGGGTGCCGGGCGATGAGCTGATGTATGTCGATGTGAGCAGGGCGGTGGCGGCGGGACTGACCTTCCGTTCCCTGGCGGTGACGACGAAGGACACCCTCGACTGGCACCGGACGCGTCCCGATGGCGAGTGGGAGCAGCGCCGCTTCGGGATGAGCCGGGAGAAGGAGCGGGCGGTGCTGGATGCGTGGCACGCGTCGTGATGCGCGCGTGTCAGCCGAAGCGCTGGCCGGCCCTCGCCAGGCTCCTGGCCCTCCCCCCGGCTCTGGCTCTCGCCGGTTGCGTCGCGCCTGCAGCCGAGCCCGAGCCGTACCCCGTCGTCGAGGCCACCATCCCCGACCTCCAGGCCGCGATGGAGCGGGGCGACCTCACTTCCCGGCAGCTCGTCACCGCGTACCTGCTGCGTATCGCGCTCTACGAGGGGCGGTTGAACGCCGCCATCTCCATCAATGAAAACGCGCTGGCCGAAGCCGACGCCCTCGATGCCGAGCGCGCGCGCGGCACCGTGCGGGGACCCCTTCACGGCATCCCCGTCGCGCTCAAGGACAACATCCACACCACCCACCTCCCCACCACGGCGGGGGCGCTCGCCTTCGACGGCTTCGTACCGCCGTACGAGGCCACGCTGACCACCAACCTGCGCGAGGCGGGCGCGATCATCATCGCGAAGGCGGGCCTCACCGAGTTCGCGAACTGGATGGCGGGCCCCCCTGCGCCGATGCCCGGGAACTACAATGCGCTGACCGGGTTCGCGTACAACCCGTATGACCCCCGCCGCGACCCGCGCCCGGCCACCTTCGACGGGCGCCCCGCGCTCAGCACCGGCGGGTCCAGCTCCGGGATCGGGACGGCGGCGAGTTTCTGGGCCGCGAACGTCGGGACCGACACCGGCGGCTCGGTCATCAGCCCGTCGAATGCGAACATGCTGGTGGGGATCCGCCCGACGCTGGGACGGATCAGCCGGTGGGGGATCGCGCCGGTCACGCTCGATCACGACATGGCCGGGCCGATGGCGCGCACCGTGGCCGACGCAGCGATCCTGCTCGGCGGCATGGAAAGCGCGGCGCCCGATCCGAACGATCCCGCGACGGACATCTGCGAGCCGCCGCCGGGGCGCGACTACCGCCCCTTCCTCAACCCGGACGGGCTGCGCGGCGCGCGTATCGGCATCCCGCCCGCCTTCTACTACGACCCGATCCGGCTCGACGGCGAAGACCGTACCCGCGGCGGGCTCAACGAAGCGCAGCTGGCGCTCATGGAGGAAGCGATCGCGGTCCTCGAGGCCGAGGGCGCGGTGGTGGTCGACCCGGCGGACGTGCCCAGCTACGCCACAACCGACCCGGAGTCCAACTTCGCGGCGTGGGGGTTCTGCGCGGGCGGCCATCAGGCCAGGGGCGCCGACGACGACTGCTCTGTGAACTTCAAGTATGGCGCGAAGCGCGACTTCAACGCTTGGCTCGCCACGCTTGGCCCCGACGCGCCGGTCCGCACCCTCGCCGAGCTGCGCGAGTGGAACCGCGCACACGCGCGCGCCGGCGCCATGAAATACGGTCAGGCGCGCTTCGACATCTCGGACGAGATGGACGTCGAGGCCGACCGCGCCCGCAACGAGGCCGACATGGCCAGGGACGAGCTGCTCAGCCGGGCCCGCGGGATCGACGCTGTTCTCGCCGAGCACGACCTGGACGCGATCCTGACCCCCGGCAGCCGCGGCGCGGGGCTCGCCGCCCGTTCAGGCACCCCGATCGTCGTCGTGCCCTTCGGTTTCGTGCCGAACGAGCCCGTGCAACCGTTCCCGGAGGGGTTCGATGCCCGCCCCGCGCCCTTCGGCGTCGGCTTCACGGGAGCCAATTGCAGCGAACCCCGCCTGATCGAAATCGCCTACGCCTTCGAGCAGGCGACTCAGCGCCGCGTACCACCGCCGGGACTACCGTAGGCACGCGCCCGGGATGACGTTCGACATCGCATTTGTCCTCGCTCTCACCCTGGCGGCGCTCGTCCTGTTCGCCCTCGACAAGCTGCGGGTGGACCAGGTCGCCCTGGCGGTCCCGGTCGTTCTCCTCCTGAGCGGCATCCTCACGCCGGCGGAAGCGGTATCGGGTCTGTCCAGCCGCGCGACCGTGACGGTCGGCTCGATGCTCGTGCTCGGCCTGGGGCTCCGCAAGACCGGCCTCGTGTCCGCCATCGGGGCCTGGGCCCGCACCGCGCCCCTTGGCGGCAAGTACGCCCGCATGTTCGCGCTCTGCCTCATCTGCGCGTTCCTGTCTCCATTCCTCATGACCACCGCCGTCGTGCTGGTCTTCCTGCCCGTTTTCGTCGCGCTCGCCGAGCAGGCCGAGGAGCCGGCCTCGCGGTACCTCATGCCGCTCTCCTTCGTCTCGATTCTCGGCGGCACGGTCACGCTCATGGGGACCACGACCAACCTCGTCGTGCACGGCGAGGCGGTGAGGCGGGGGTTCGACGACCTCCACATGTTCTCGATCACACCGCTGGGCCTCATATGTCTGGCCGTGGGCCTGCTGTATCTGTTCACCGCCGGCCGCGTTCTGCTGCCGCGTCGCTTTCGGGCCCCCGACCTGTCGGCCAAGTACGATGTCCGCCGCTTCATCACGGAGCTGCACGTCCCGGAGGATTCGCCCGCGAACGGCCGTTCGCTGGCCCAGCTGGGGTGGGGCGAACGCTATGGCGTTACGGTGCTGGACATCGAGCGGGGCGAGGACGAGATTGCCGCGCCGCACGGCGACCGTCACATACGGTCGGGCGACATCCTGTACGTGCAGGGACCCGCCGACAGCCTCCTCGAACTCGCGCGCCGGCAGCGGCTCAGGATCCCGGGCGAGGGGGAAGAGCATGGACTCGACCTGACCGCGGGTCGCGGAGGGCTGGTCGAGGTGCTGGTGGCGCCCGGATCAAGTCTCGTGGGCCGGACGCTCCGCGATGTGAACTTCGGGCAGCGCCACGGCGCGACGGTGATCGCCATACAGCAACACGGCGTCACCGTGCAGGAGAGGCTGGCCGGGATCTCGCTCCGCGTCGGCGATCTGCTCCTCGTGCACGGCACCGCGAACGCGCTCCAGAACCTTGCCGAGGATCCCGATTTCGTCCCCCTGGCGGAGGTGAAGACACAGCCCGGGAACCGCCCGCGCGCCGGCGTGGCCGCCGCGATCATGGCCGGCGTCGTGCTCAGCGCCAGCGTCGGTGTGCTCGACATCATGACGGCCGCACTCACCGGCGTGATCCTGATGGTCTTCACGCGCTGCGTGCACGTCGAGGAGATCTACGGGGAGGTGGAATGGCTGGTCATCTTCGTGCTGGCGGGCCTGATTCCGCTTGGCCTGGCGCTCGAGACGACCGGGGCGGCCGAGCTGATCGCGGGCTGGGTGGTGACCCTCACGTCGCCGCTGGGAGAGATCGGGCTCATCGCGGCTTTCTATCTGCTGACCGCGATCATGACCGCCGTCGTGTCCAACGCGGCGACGGCCGTGATGCTCACCCCGGTCGCGATTCTGGCGGCTACGCAGGGCGGCGTGAACCCGTACGCGCTCCTCATCGCCGTCATGTTCGGCGCGTCGGCGTCCTTTGTCACCCCCTTCGGCTATCAGACCAACGTCATGATCTATGGGCCAGGGGGATACCGCTTCATGGACTTCGTCAAGGTGGGCGGCCTGCTCAATCTCATCCTCCTCGTCACGGCCACACTGTTCATTCCCCTCTTCTGGCCCAGCTAGGCGTGTCGCCGCCGTCCCGCAACCCTAGCGCCGCCACACCCCCACGCCGTCCTCATACCGGATCTCCGTCCCATACGGCCGTGACAGCGCGGCCAGGTGCTCGATGATCTTGCGCCCCAGCTCCTCGGGCGCGATCCGCGGCGTCCCGCGGCGTCCCCGCGGCGCCTTCCAGCTCAGCTCGATCGGGTGGAACACGATCTCGACCACCTCGTCACCCTCGAACGTCGCCACCGGAACCACGCTCTCGTACCACTCCGCGCCCGTCGGGAAGCCCGTCGTGGGGTTCCCGTCCTCGTCCACCCGGAAACGCGTGTCGTAGATCTCCGACGCGAGCCGGTCCAGCGGGATCCCGTAGCGGTCGCGCTGGTCCGACGGCATCGGATCGATCGTCTCGTTCTGAAAGATGAAGTTGGCGAGCGAGTAGAAGATCGGGCGGCCCCGGTAGATCTCCACCCCGCGCAGCTGGTGCGGCCCGTGGATGATCATGGTGTGCGCCCCCGCGTCGATCGTCTGCCGCGCAAACTCCTCCATCCACGGCGGCGCCACTTCTGATGCATTGCCCGGCTCGTGGGAATGGCTGTTCACGACCACGTAGTCGGCCTGGTCGGTCGCGTTGCGCACCTCGTGCAGCACGCGCTCGCGGTCGACGTCGTTCAGCGACACGATCGTCCGGTCCTCGTCCCCCGGATACACCGTCCGGCCGAGCACGCGCACCGGCGCGTCCTCATCGTCCGACACGCTCCCGCCCCGCCTGCGCGCCACGTCCCGCAATGCAGCCATTGTTTCGCCCGACGCCTCGTAACGGGTGCTCAGCCTGAGCGGGTTCAGCCCCGGCCGCCCCTGCACCGTGGGTCCGGCCCTCCCCGCGCGCGACATCGGCGTGAACGTCGACGCCATCCCGATCAGCGCGATCCGCCCCTTCGGCGTCTCCAGATACCCCGGCCGGCTCGCCCACCCCAGGTTCTCGCCGGTCCCCGAGTGGATGAGCCCCCACTCGTCCAACAGCCGGTTGGTCAGCCGCATCCCCTCGACCCCGTAGTCGGTGGTGTGGTTGTTGGCGTTGTTGAAGAGGTTGAACCCCATGTCGACCAGATCCTTCAGCGTCTCGGGCGAACCGACCTCGTAGTTGCCGCCGTTCTCCGCCGCGGGCCATCCCGTGAACTCCTGCAGCCGAAACACCGACTGCTCCAGGTTCATGAACGCCGCGTCGACCCCGCGAATGATGTTGGCAAGCTCATGAAATCCCGGGTCCCCCGGATGATCGAACGGCGCCGTTCGCCGGTTCATGATCACGTCCCCCACCGCTGCCAGCGTCCAGCGGGTGTTTGAATCAATGGGCGACCGTGACTGCGCGGCGACGGATTCCGGCACCGGCGGGACGAGCGTCGCCACGGCGGCGAGGAGAAGGGTCGGGCGGACAAGGCGGGACGTTGAGCGGCGCATGGGCTCCTCCACGAAGAACGGGACGGTTGCAACAGCATAGTGGCCGGCCCGGATCGGCCGGGCAACGCAAACCGGCGCCCACGCAGTCATTTTTCCGTCCCCACTAGCGAAACCATGCGTTCAATGGTCCCATTAGGGGAACAGGAGAAGCAATCGAGCGATGAAGCGAAGACAGGGCCTGGGCGCCTTCTGGCGGGAACTGCGGCGGCGGCGCGTCGTGCGCGCGGGCGGCGTGTACGTGGCTGCCGCGTTCGTGGCGCTGCAGCTCGGCGAGATCGTGTTTCCGGCGTTCAACGCTCCGGACTGGGTGCTGCAGTCCGTGGTCGTGCTGGCATTCCTGGGCCTGCCGGTCGTTCTGGCGTTCGCGTGGGTCTACGACCTGACCCCGGACGGGTTCGCGAAGACGCGGGAAAGCCAGTCGAGAGTCACGCTGGCACCGCGGCTGGCGCTGCTGATCGTGACGTCGGTGTCCGTGGGCGTGGGCGCGCTGTGGTTCCAGCGGAGCGCGGCGACGGGGGGTGGGGACGCTGGTGACGCGGAGGCCGGGGGGGCCGGGGTCGAGGCCGCGCCCGACGGAGCCGCGCGGCTGGCGAGTCTGGATCCGGGTGCTCCCATCACGGCGATCGCGGTGCTTCCGCTGGCTCACCTTGCCCAGGGCGACGATCTCTTCGCCCGCCAGCTCCACGAGGAGATCATCACCCAACTCAGTCTCCTCACAAGCCTCAGGGTCGTCTCGCGGACGTCGGCCGAACGGTATGCCGATTCCGACATGCTGTTGCCCGAAATCGCGGCGGAGCTGGGGGTGCAGGCCGTCGTGACGGGCTCCGTCGCCATGACGCCGGAGAGCGACAGCGTGCGGATTTCGGTCCAGCTGCTGCACGCCGCGACCGATACACACATGTTATCGCGCAGCTTCCAGCGTGAGATGAAGGACATCCTGCGCCTGCAGACCGACGTTGCGGTGGAGATCGCGAGCACGGTGCAGGGGGAGCTGGGCGACGAGGTGATCGACGAGGTGGAGAGGGTCGCAGAGGTGGACCCGGAGGCCTATCGCGCGTTCCTGCAGGGTCAGCGGGAGCTGGAACGCGGGACTCCCGACGGGCTGCAGGCGGCCCTGAGCCACTTCGATCGGTCGGCAGCGCTCGATTCGGGTTTCGCCTTGCCGCTCGCATGGCGGGCCGGAGTCCATCTGAGGCAGGTGGCGGCGGGCGACCCGATCCCGGCGGCGATCCTGGCGCAGGTGCAGCAGGACATGCGTCGCGCGGCGCAGCTGGGTGGCGCCGAAGACGAGGTTGCGGCCGCCGGTGTGTTCCTGCGCGACCAGTTGGGTGCGGGATTCGCGGGTGTGGGCGCACGCGTGGAGGAGGCGCTGGCCGATGCCGCCGGGATCGCGGTGATCGCGGGGGTCGCCGAAGACTCGCTGCGGCGGCGGTACCTCCTGGAATCGACGCGGTTCGGCCGCCGACTCGGACCGGAGTCGCCTCTCATGGAGGCGCACCGCCTGCTTCAGGAGGGCCGGTACGACAGCGCCACCGTCGTGTTCACCGCGATCGTGGAAGCTGATCCGAACATGATTCCCGCCTGGGCCGGCCTTGAGGAGGCGCACCTTCTGCAGGGCCACTACGCCGGCGCGGTCGGCGTGCGCGAACAGCGGATACTGGCCACACGGGGTGAGACCCCCGATGCGATCGCTTCGGTCCGGTCACTGCACGAGACGTTCGACGAGAGCGATCCGGCGAGCTACTGGCTGTGGCGGCAAGACTACTCAACCGACCGTGTCGAGCGCGGCGAGCGGGTGTCGGACGTGGAGCTGGCGGTCATCGCCACCGGGCTGGGCGACCGCGGCCGTGCTCTGGAACACCTTGAAGCGGCGGTCGAAAACCGCGACCCGGCGCTGGTCGCGCTGAGGACCAGTTCATTGTGGGATCCCCTGCGCAGTGATCCCGCGTTTCAGGAGATCGTGCGGCGGGTGCGGGAGCTGTGGCGGCGAGGCGGAGCGCCACGGCCGGGCCGGGGGACGCCGGAGAGGCCGCGGACGCCGCCCGCCCGGTGAGCGGCGCCCGGCGCACCGTCCCGGGGCTGGCCACTGCGACCGCGGTCCTCATTGCCGCGTCGGCCGGGTGCGAGCCCGGCTCCGCCCCGCCGAGCACTCCCCGCGACAGCCTGGGCGTAACAATTGTCGAATCGGTCGCGCCCGCCTGGACCGCGGAGACGGCATGGCGGATCGAGGAAGAGCCGTTGGTGGACCTTGCCGAGACCGGGTCGGGAGAGATGCACGAGTTCTTCTGGGTGCGGGACATGCTGCGCGCGGGCGATCGTCTGGTCGTGGCCGATGGGGTTTCGAACGAGGTGCGCGTGTACGATTCGGCGGGGCGGTTCATGCGGGCGTTCGGCGGGTCGGGAGAGGGGCCGGGTGAGTTTCATACACTCTGGACCATGGTCTCGACCGGGGCGGGACGGCTCGTGGCGATGGACCTTCGGGCAGGAGGACCGGGTGCTGAATTTGACCTCGAGTCCGGGCTGGTCTCGACCTTCCGGATGCCCTCGGAAGCCCGCCCGCTCCGACACCCGGTGCCCTCGGATCCTCTGTGGGCATGGGACGAAGGCTTCATATGGGGAGACGAAGGAATGCGGCTGGGATTCCAGCGTACGCAGGCTGCCCTCCTGCTCCTCGCCGAGGACCGGAGGTCGGCCCGCGAGATCGCGAGTGTTCCCGGTCACGAACTTGTCGTCGTGCCCGGCCAGGACGCGATTCCGCTCCTGGCCCGATCGACCCAGGCGGTGCCCGTGGGCGACGGGACGATCGTCGTCGGCACCGCGGACGCGCTGGAATACTCGATCCTCGACGGCCGGACCGGTGAAGTGCTGCAGATCGCGAGGATTCTCGGGATCTCGCTGGCGGTATCGGAGGAGGAAATCGACCTTGAGCGGCAGACGCGACTCGGCCCCAATCCGAGACCTTTCATTCGGGATCTGCTGGAGCAAATGCCGGTGCCCGACGAGAAGCCAGCCTATCAGCAAATGCTCGTGGATGTCCACGGCAATGTCTGGGCCGGCGAGTTTCTGGGGCTCGCCCGGTACAACGAGGCCCAGGACTGGTACGTGTGGGATTTGTCAGGAGTATGGCTCGGGACCGTCGAGACACCGGCGCGCTTCGAACTGATGCGGGTGGACAGCGCCGAGGTGCTGGGAGTACGCCGGGACCTCAATGACGTCGAGCACCCGCAGGTGTTGCGGCTGGTGAAGTAGTGGTGCTGGCCGCGAGCGTGCTTGCGGTTGCCCGAGAGCTTGGGGTCTGTCGACGGCAGGCGGACACGGGGGAGAGCCCGGTGAGTTTGAAGGCACCGGGCGCGAGCTTGCGATGTTCCGCGCCGAGCACGGTCTCACGGTCTGGGACGTGGGGCGATGCGTTGAGCATGAAGAGGCCCGGGCGGGCGAGGGTCACGCTGAAGCCGTTGCGGTGACCGTGACCTTGCGCTCCCAGTGAGCAGCGGGCCAACCCTGACGTAACGTTAGGGTTGGCGGTAAGCGAGCGGGTGGTAAGCGCACGGGCCTCCCCCTGAGCGGGTGGACCTCCGTTGGCGGTGCCGCAAAATGCCCGGTGGTCCCGTTCGAGCATGCGGGTGTCCCCGGTTTTGCCGCGGAAACGTGGTTGGCGGGCCTGAGGGGGTAACTGTGGTGCCGATGGAGCCAGCCGCGGTGCCGGTGGAGTCGCCCGGAGCGCTGGCGGAGCGCGCGCGGGCCCGCTTCGAGCGTGCGCGCGCCCCGCAGGAGCATGCCGCCGTCCCGCGTGTCCCGTTCGAGCATGCCGCTGTCCCGCTTGTCCCAAACGGGCGAGCGATAGTCCCATCCAGCTATGGACGGGTTCTGAAGGTGCGGTTTCGGCGAGGTCCGGGACCGCTGTCAGGATGGCCGTCAAACACCGCAGGAGGCCCCAGGACGGCCGAGCGGCGGTGTGGGACCCATTTGACGTGGCTTGAGCCGACTTTTCGCGTCCTGGGGCCTTACAGAGGGCCGAAAAACTGCCGTTATCTTTATGGTGCGCGGACGGACCGCCACAGCTAACTCTTTGCCGGACTTCTACTTCGGAGGATTGACATGACCACCGCCCAACTCGGCGAGCGCATCGCGGAACTCGCCGCACGGATCAACATCGCCACCTACGAGATGCTCACCCTCATCGCCGAATTCGACCGCCGCGAGGGGTGGGCCGACGCGTTCACGTCGTGCGCCGAATGGCTCGCGTGGCGGACCGGCCGCATGATCGGCACCTGCCGCGAGAACGTGCGGGTCGCGCATGCGCTTGAGGGGTTGCCGAAGACCTCCGCCGAGATGAAGGACGGGCGGCTGTCGTACGCGAAGGTGCGGGCGATCACGCGGGCGGCGACGAAGGAGACCGAGGCGAGGCTGCTCAAGTACGCCGACAAGTGCTCCGCCATGGAGCTCGAGCGGATCGTGCGGGGATGGAAGCACTTGTCGCGGGACGGTGAACTGACGGCCGAAGAGGTGCGGCACCAGCGCCGGACGCTGTCGGTCGTGATCGACGCCGACGGAACGTACGTGGTGCGGGGGCGGCTCGAACCCGAGGCCGGGGCCGTGCTGATGCGGGCGATCGAGGCCGCGACGGACGCGCTGTACCGGGGCGAGGACCCCGACGCGCGGCCGACGAGCCGCCAGCGCAGGGCCGATGCGGCGGGACTGGTGGCCGAGCGGGCGCTGGCGGCGGGGTTGGGGGCGGACGCGGACGAGGCGGGGCAGAGCGGCACGCGGGCCGAGCGGTACCAGGTGACGGTGCACACCGAGATGAGCACGCTCGAGGAGCACGGCGAGGGTGGCCGGTCGGAGCTCGACGGGGTGCGGGTGAGCGCGGAGACGTCGCGGCGCATGTCGTGCGATGCGTCGGTGGTGCACATGATGCACCGGGACGGTCAGGTGGTCAGCGTGGGGCGGAAGACGCGGACCATCCCGCCGCACCTGCGGCGCGCGCTCGAGGAACGGGACCGGGGCTGCCGGTACCCGGGCTGCGGGAGCCGGTTCACCGAGGCGCATCATGTCAAACACTGGGCCGACGGCGGGGAGACGAGCCTGGCGAACACCGTGCTCCTGTGCCGGCGTCACCACCGGCTGGTGCACGAGGGCGGGGTGCGGATGGCGCTCGACGCGAAGGGTCAGGCCGTGTTCTTCACGCCCGATGGCAAGATGCTCGCGAGCGTGCCGCCGTCGTTGAAGGAACCGAAGCTGACGCCCAACCTGCCCCCCGCCCCGCCGCTTCGGCCCGGCCAGATGTACAACGGCGCTGCCCGGCTGGCGAACGGCGCGGTCCCGTGGGAGATCGAGGCCGCGGCGCGCGAGGCGGTCGAGGAGGCGCTGGAGAAACCGGCGGTGGAGAAGCCGGCGCTGAAGAAGCCGGCGCATGAGGATGAGCGGCCAGCACGGGCGCCCGACGACGCGACCACGCCCGGCTCACCGCCCACGTTTCCGCGGCAAAATCAGGGACCCGAGCATGTTGCGATGGGACCGGCCGGAGAAATGGGGCAGGCCGCAGAAATCGGTCGGGCCACAGAAACGGGGCAGGCCACAGAAACCTGCCAGGCCACAGGCACGGAACAGACTCAACCGAAAGAGGTGAAGAACGGAACGCGGACGCGAGCCGCCTGACGGGGGACCGCGAGGCGCCTGAGAGGGCACACGAGTCGGCGCGGGCACGAGTTGGCGCGGGGACGAGTCAGTGGGCCACCCGACGGGCGACGGGTCTGCACGCTCCTTTGCGGCAGTACCGCTCGCGCTCGCCAAGGAGTCACCGCTCGCGTTTCCGCGGCGAGAACAGGTACACGAGCATGTCACGATGGGAGCACGTCCCGGCCAGCGTTCCCTCCACGCTCCCCCACCCGCGCCCCTCCCCCCGCCCTCACGGCGAACATCATGTCGCCGGTCGGCGGGCCTCCCAGGCGCGGCTCGTAGAACCGCGCGGAGAGTGCCTCCATGACCGGCGCAGCGGTGCGATCGTCGCACAGCACGACCGCGCAGCCACCGAACCCGGCGCCGGTCAGGCGCGCCCCCGCCGCCCCCGCCCCCAGTGCCACCTCGACGATCGCGTCCAGCTCCCCGGTGCTCACCTCGTAGTCGTCGCGGAGACTCTCGTGCGACCGCACCATGAGGTCGCCGAAGCGGCGCATGTCACCGTCACGCATGGCCGCCTCGGCCTGCGCCACCCGGCGTCCCTCCGTCACGACATGACGGAAACGGCGAAACAGCACGGGGGCGAGGGCGCGGCGGGCGTCTCGGAGCAGGCCGTCGAGGTCATCTACTGCGACCAGGTCGCGGTACGTAGGCGCACGGTTGGTGCGGTTACCCAGCGCGACTCGCCCCACCACCCCCAGCGCATCCCGGCACTGCCGCGCCCGCTCGTTGTACGCTTCGCGCGCACCACCCGACTTCTCGGCGCGCACCAGCGACGACGCCGCCACCCACCGCCACCCCTCGGGCACGGCCACCGGCGTCACGCTCAGCGGCTCGAACTCGATCCGGAGCGCGTGCCCGGCCACCCCATGCAGGCACGCGGCCTGGTCCATCCCCCCGCCCTCTAGCCCGACGAAGCGCTCGGCGCGCGCCATCAGGCCGGCGAGTTCGAGTCGGGAGAACCCTTGCGCACCCCCCACCTCCACCCCGCTCGCCTTCAGCAGCGCCAGCGCGGATGCCACCACGAGCGCCGAGGAGGACGACAGCCCCGACGCGATCGGCACGTCGCCCGTCACCGTCCCCTTGATACCGCGCTCCAGCGGCACGCCGTGCTCCAGTAGCCCGCGCGCCGCCGCGCGCACGTAGTTCGACCAGTCTCCCTGGTCCGCTGCCTCGATGGGACGTTCCAGCTGAAACGTGAAGGGGGCGAAACGCGCCACCGGGCTATCCAAACGCACCAACGGGTCGTCCAAGACGGCGAACTTGATGCGCACGTCCCGGTCGATGGCGATGGGCAGGACCGGCAGTCCGTTGTAGTCGGTGTGTTCGCCGATCAGGTTGACGCGGCCTGGGGCGATGGCCGTGCCGCGGCTTGCCATGGCTCGCTGACCCGTGCCCTCAGCGGGTCATTCGCCGGAGTCCGCGGGGTCGGGCGACTCGGCGGGGTCGGGTGACTCCGCGTCTTTGGCCGGTTCCGGCTCCTGGCCCGATACCGCTTCGTCGGCCGCAGCCACCGTGCCGGCCGAAGCCGTTGTCCTGGCCGCTTCCACCTCGTCGATCACCGGAATCGCAAGTCTGGCGATGCGGAGCAGGCCGTCCACGTAGTAATTCGTGATCGTTCCGCCCCCCTCCTCGCATTCGTCGGCGAGGTCGGGTGCAAGCGGGTACCAATCCCGATAGTCCGGAAGATACTCCCACTGTGGCCACCAGTCGGTGACCCCACCGAGCGAGAGGCCAGCGCGCCTCAGCGCGGCTTCTAGCGCTTCCACGCGCTCCTTTTCCGCCTCGGTCATCTTGCCCGTGGACTTCGGGTTGCGGACGCCCCAATACCAGCCGTTCGAGGCCTTGCTGCCGTTTACGAGCATTATCATGGTGCGCCCGTGTGTGAGGGGGGTGGGCGGAACCGACCGCAGCCAGCTGTCCCGGGAAATCCACAGCCGGTTGTGGTATTGTTTCTCGCCTTCGTAGTGCCACCGCACACGGAGATCGCCCACTTGCGCAAACTCCTCTCGTAGCCCCTCCTCCACCTTGCGATGCAGGTGTCGCAGAAACCGCCGGCACACCTTGGTCCGAATGGCAGGCCACGCGTCATGGATAGCAAGCGCGGCATGCATTTGGCCCGGGTTGTCAGAGAGGAGCTTGCGAACGAAGTGGGTCTCCGAATCAGCCGTCATGGTGAATCCTCCAAATCGTTGTTGGCAGAAGGACTGGGCGTCTTCAAGGTACACTTTCAAGCGCTCGGGCTCGCAACGTGCGCGGCAGTCCGCGAACCAGCTCTCGATCGACCCGTTGGCCCCGATGTAGGGAATCACTCTGAACTGTCCGCGGCCCCTCCAATACTCACGGTCTTCAGGCGGAAGAGCGGTTGGGTCGGGCTCACGCTTGCGGGGAGGCACGTAGACCAGAAGGAATCGCCCTGGGTACTGCTTATCAAGGTATTCCAGGTATCTCGACAGCTGGCGGTCGCCGTCGGGGGCATACGGCTTGTTCTCGAAGGCGAGGCAGAACGGCCCGTTTGCAGATGGAAGGTCCACGGTGATGTCGATGTATCCGTCACTCGGGATCCAGCGCTCTGTGGTCACCCTGGCCCGATTGACGGCCGTCGCCCGCAACGAGCCGAGCAGCGCGCGCGTCTTCTCGCCGGTGTCGGACAGGATGTCCAGCATCGCGTTGAGGAAAAGCGAGCCCTGGCCGTGGTCCGCATCCGCAGTCGGGTCCAGCAGGTCCGCGATCATGCGCGAAAGGCCGAGCTCGCCCGTTTGCAGGTACCTGAAGACGTTGAAACGGCGCGCCTCCCTGCGGTCAAGCTCCCGCTCCTCCTCCCGGATCGCCGCCAGCTGGGGAGCCACATGGTCCAGCAATTCCGATACCGCTGTCGTTCTCGCCTGCTTGGCGGCATCCACACGGTCCAGCAGTTCCGAGACCTCGCCCGCTCTCGCCCGCTGGGTGGCATCCATGTGGCCCAGCAATTCCGATACCGCTATCGTTCTCGCCCATTGGGTAGCATCGACACGGTCCAGCAGTTCCGAGACGGCATCCGTCCTGGCGCGCCGGGCGGCATCGACCAACCCCAAGAGCTCGGAAACCCCTCCGGCGTCAGCCACTCCCCGGCCCTCCGGCGCAAACTGCCCGTCTGGCTCCCGCCTAACGCCGTCCTCCACCTACTTCACCCCCACCGCTCAATCCGAATAACCCAGCCGCGGCAATAGCCGGAAGAGCCACACCCCGGCACCCGCCGAGATCCCGAGCGCCAGCACCGCCGCCGCCACTTGCCCGTACAGCAGGTATCCCGTCCCGAAGAGCGCAGCGTAGACCAGCACGCACCCCAGGAACCACGCCAGGAAGGCCGCGGTTATCGACCCGGCGTCCCGGGGCCCGTCGCCCACGTCGACCACCCGCCGCCAGCCCTTGCCCAGCGGCCGGATCTTGTCGTAGAAGCGTTGCAGCGTGCGTGAATCGGCGGGGGGCGTCACCAGCGTCACGGCGAGCCAGCCCACCGTGGTGACCGCCACTCCGATCACCAGCTGCTGCCAGCCGGTCAGCGGTGTGAGGCCGAGCGCACCGTGCACCCACGCGAAGTAGATCGCGACAAGGAACGAGATCGTCATGCCGGCCAGCTCGCTCCACACGTTCACGCGGTACCAGAACCAGCGCAGCAGGAAGATGAGCCCGGTGCCGGCGCCGATCTGAAGCAGGATCTGGAACCCCTGGCCCGCGGTGTCGAGCTGGAGTGCGATGACCGCGCCCAGCACCATCAGCCCGACCGTCGACAGGCGGCCGACCGCGACCAGCCGCCGCTGGCTGGCGCCGGGGTTCACGAAGCGCCGGTAGAAGTCGCTGACCACATACGATGCGCCCCAGTTGAGCTGTGTGCTGATCGTCGACATGTACGCGGCCGCCAGCGACGCGACGACCAGGCCGAGCAGCCCGGCGGGCAGGAACACGAGCATGGCCGGATACGCCAGATCGTTGCCGACGAGCGAGGGGTCGAGCTCGGGGAAGCGCGCCTGGATGTCGGAGAGCTCCGGGTAGACCAGCATCGAGCAGAGCGCCACGATGATCCACGGCCAGGGACGGAGCCCGTAGTGCGCGACGTTGAACCACAGCGTCGCCTTCATCGATTCCTTCTCGTTCTTCGCGGCGAGCATGCGCTGCGCGACGTAGCCGCCGCCCCCCGGTTCGGCACCCGGATACCACGCGCTCCACCACTGCACCGCAATCGGGATGATGAAGATCCCCGCCGCGACGCTCCAGTCGGAGAAGTCGGGGAAGAACCTCATCGCCGAGCGCAGGTCGGGGTGGGAGACGAGCCCCGCGAGCCCCCCGACCTCCGGCTGCTGGAGGGCGAAGACGGCCGCCGCCACCGATCCGATCATGGCGACGACGAAGAGGATCAGGTCGGTCACGACCACGCCCCAGAGGCCCGAGGTGGCCGCGTAGATCATGGTGACCGTGCCCGCGATCAGGACGGTGGTGAGCGGATCCAGCCCAAGCAGGACGCCGCCGATCTTCGTGGCGGCCAGCGTGACGGTCGCGATGATCATCACGTTGTAGAAGACGCCGAGGTAGAGCGCCCGAAACCCGCGCAGGAAGGCGGCCGGACGCCCGGCGTAGCGCAGCTCGTAGAACTCGATGTCGGTCAGTGCGCCGGATCTGCGCCACAGCTTCGCGTAGAAGAAAACCGTGCACATCCCGGTGATCAGGAACGCCCACCACGACCAGTTCTGCGCCACGCCGCCGGTGCGCACGAAGTCGGCGATCAGGTTGGGCGTGTCGGTCGAGAAGGTCGTCGCGACCATTGACGTGCCCAGCAGCCACCAGGGCAGCTTGCGCCCCGAAAGGAAGAACTCGTCCGCCCCCGAACCCGCCCGCCGCGCGAAGTACAGGCCGATCGAGAGGGCCGTGAGGCCGTACAGGGCGATTACGATCCAGTCGAGCGCGGTGAGTTGCATCAGCGTTGGTCCTCGCGGACGGGGGTTGGCGGGGTGTCCCAAAGGCGCATGGGATAGACCCCCGAGTCCGCCAGCCCCCGCAGCGATCGGGCTACGCCGGCATGGTCGGCGGGGAAGGTCACGCCGAGCCAGCGTTCGCGGGTGGTCAGCACGGTGCAGCGGGCGCGCCCCGCCGCAATGAGGCCGTTGATGGCGTCGGTGAGGAAGAACTCGTCGTCGACGCCTGGTCCGCCGCCGAGAAACGCCGCGAAGAGGTCGCGCAGAGGCGGCAGAATCCCCGGCTGGAAGCCCCAGAAGTTTGTGCAGACAGGGGTTTGCAAGGGGACATCGATCGGCCTGCCGCCCGCGTCGTGGCCGCGCACGCGGTCGCCGTCGCGGCTCAGCTGCAGGCCCTCGGTCAGCCGTTGAAGGGCGCCCGCCTCGCCGACTTCGCAGATCCCCCGCGAGACGCCACCGCTGTCGGAGAGCGTGACTTCCAGGGGGTAGCCGACGGTAAACGACATGGCGGATGTAAACTCTACTTTACTCTCTGTCATGTCTGGTTTACACATCGCGTTCGCCAGCGCCGCGTAGGCGCCGCGCCCGTAGAAGTCGTCGGCGTTGCACACCGCGAAGGGGCCGTTCACCTGCTCGCCCGCCGCAAGGACGGCGTGGCCGGTGCCCCAGGGACGGACACGACCGGGTGGCGGGGCGTCCAGGAGGCCGGGATGCGTCATGCGCTGGTAGGCGTAGCCGATGTCGAGGCCAGCCGCGCGGGCGTTGCCGAGGTGCGCGTCGAAGTCCTGGCGGAGGGCCTCCTGGATGACGAGCACGAAGCGGGAGAATCCGGCGAGCACGGCGTCGTAGAGCGCGTAATCGAGGAGCGCCTCGCCGCCTGGGCCGATCGGCACGAGTTGCTTGAGGCGGCCGAATCGGGTGGCGCGTCCGGCGGCCAGAATGACGAGCGTGAGGGGCGGTGTGAACACCCGACTATGCTAAGGCATTCCGCGGGTGTCCGCGACAGCGGTAGTCCGCGAGTAATCCAGCGTGGTGGAGAGTCCCCGCTGCCCTCAACCGTGCGAACCGTCCCCCAGCCCCACCATCTCCAGCAGCTTCAGCGCGTTGGTGGAGGTCGCGATGCCCGGCCGCAGCCGATAGTCGAAGGTGAGGCCGTCCGCGCCGTCTCCCACCGACTCGGTGAAGTGGACGGGCACGGCCCGCGCGGTCAGGTCGTCGGCGTCGGCGAGCGAGAGGTCGTGGGTCGTCACCGCGCCGATCGCACCCGTCTCAAGGAGTTGGCGCAGCACGGTGCGCGCCGCGATCCGGCGTTCGGCGCTGTTGGTACCCTGCAGGATCTCGTCGAGGAGGTAGAGGGTGCGGGGCGGCGCAATGCCTGATCGGGCCACATCCACCACCCTCTTCAACCGCAGCAGGCCTGCCATGTAGTACGACACGCCGTCCGCAAGCGAGTCCTCGAAGCGGATGCTGGTCATCACGCGGAGCGGCGGCATGCGCAGGTCGCCGGCGCACACGGGCCCGCCCGCCCGGGCGAGCACCACGTTCAGCCCGAGCGCGCGCAGCAGCGTCGACTTGCCGGCCATGTTGGAGCCGGTCACCAGAAGGAACGACCCCGCGGGACCCACCCGGACGTCGTTGCGGACGCAATCCCCGGGTGCGATCAGGGGGTGGCCGAGCCCGCGGGCCTCGACGGTGCGCGCTTCCGGGTCCAGCACCGGCATCGTCCAGTCGGGGTGGTCGGCCGCCAGCGCGGCGAGCGATGCCAGCGCTTCGGCCTCGCCGACGGCGTCGAGCCAGTCCCGCACCCGGGATCCCGACCGCGCCTTCCAGCGCTCGAGCGCCGCGAGTACGTGCACGTCCCAGTGCAGGATCACGGCCAGAGGGAGGTGGAAGAGCGGCGATCGCCTGGCGTCGGCCGTGTCGAGGAGGCGCCGCAGGGTGGCGATCTCGTCGGGCGCGGCCCCGGGTCCCGTGCCGATGCGTTGGCGCAGCGCCTCTGCGTAGCGTGAACGGAGCGGCGCTTCGGCCAGGTGGCGGAGAAGGCGGCCGTATTGCCGCACGCCGGATTCGCCGTCGTCCGCCTCGGCGAACACCCGGTGGATCGCCCTCCAGCGAAGTGTGACCACCAGTGACGAGATGACCAGCGGCCAGGCCAGCGCCGGAACGGGCAGCGTGCCGGTCCAGTAGAGCGCGATGCCGGCGATGTTCGCGGCCGGGAGCAGAAAGCTGGCGATCCGGAGCCAGCGATGAGAGGGAAGCCAGGGGTCGCCCTCGGCCCAGCGCAGGAAGCGGTCGGCGGGGTCGTGCGGGGCCTCGCCGCCGCCCGGGCGTGCGGGCTTGGCCGCGTTCGGCGACGGGGCCTCGTGTGCGCCCGGCGACGGCGCGTCCGGCGCGTCCAGCAACCGGGCCTCCGCCGCGAGCCGCTCCCGGAAACCAACCGCCCCGGCCATCTCCCGCACGGCCTCCTGGCGGAGCGCCACCGTGTCCGTGTCGGCCGGATCGAGCAGCCATGCCTGCAGCGTCCGCCACCCTGGAGCCGTGCCGCAAACGCCGGTCAGGTGCAGCAGCGAGGCCGAGCCGAAGAGGTCGAGGTCCGCCGCGTAGTCGTGGTCCCTCGGAGCCGCGAGGTCCGGTGCCGGCCGCAGGCCCGGCCAACGGTGCTCGACCCGCGCGACTCCCTCGCGGTTGAACGCGGCCATGAACCCGGCGCGCCGCATCCTGCGCCGGGCCACCCGTTGCAGTGCGACGAGGACCGCGAACGCGACCGCGGCGGCTGCCATGACCAGCCAGGCCGCCGTGCCTCGTCCCGCAGCGAACAGCCACCACGCGCCGACGATGGCAGCCGCGAAGAGAGCGAGGCGCAGCCTCCCGTACAGCTGGACGAACCGTAGCCTGGCCGCGGCGTCCCCGTCGAACCGCTCGGCGCGCCCAGTGTAGGTGGCGATGAGCGAAGCGCTTGCGGCGCCCTCGCGGCGACCATGATGTTCCATGCATGAAAGTAAGCACATCACTCGTCACGGTCGCGCTGGCGACGACCGCCCTGACCGCGTGCATCCAGGACATCCCGTCGGGCGTGTCAATGGCCCCGGACGCCCGCACGCAAGCCCGCGTCGACGCCGTCTTCGCCGACTACGCCAGCCCCGCCGGACCCGGATGCTCCCTCGGCGTGATCCACGACGGCCGCCTCGTCCAGGCGACCGGTTACGGGACGGCCAACCTCGACCACGGCATCCCGAATGGTCCCGCAACCGTCTTCCGGAGCGGCTCCGTCTCCAAGCAATTCACGGCCGCCGCAATCGCCCTGCTGAACATCCGGGGCGAACTGGACATGGATTCGCCCGTCCAGCGTTACATACCCGAATTCCCCGACTACCCCGACCCTCCCACCGTCAGACACCTCGTACACCACACGTCCGGAGTGCGCGACTATATCGTGCTCATGGCGCTGGCGGGGAATCGGGACGAGGACTTCTACACCAACCAGGAGGTCCTGGACGCGATCAACCGGCAGCGCGAGCTCAACTTCACCCCCGGCTCCGACTACCTCTACAGCAACGCCGGCTACTTCCTGCTCGGCGAGATCGTGGCCCGCATCTCCGGCACCAGTCTGCGCGAGTTCGCGCGCGCCAACTTCTTCGAGCCGCTGGGGATGACGCAAACGCACTTCCACGACGACCACAACGAGATCGTCCCCAACCGGGCGATCGGCTACGCGCCCACCGGCGACGGCGACGGCGATCGCGACGGCTTCCGGATCCACGTCACCACCCTCGACATGGTCGGCGACGGCGGCATCTTCACGTCGGTCGAGGATTGGGTCGCGTGGGACCGCAACCTCGGCGAGGGCACGGTCGGCGGACCCGACTGGGTGGCGCTCATGCACACGCCCGGCGTCCTCAACTCGGGCGACACGATCCCGTACGCCTATGGCATCGCCCACGGCGAGCACAGGGGTTTGGCGACGGTCGGTCACGGGGGCGCGTGGGTCGGCTACCGCGCGGGCATGTCGCGCTACCCGGAGACCGGCTATTCCTTCGTCGCGTTCTGCAACCGCTCGCAGATCGATCCGATGGCGCTCATCGCGAGCACCGCCGAGATCTACCTCGAAGACCGCATGGACCCGCCCCCGGAAGCCCCGGAGCCCGCGGCCCAGGACGCGCAGGACGAAATTGCGGACGCGGCCCAGGACGCGCAGGACGCAGCTGCGGACGAAGAGGACGACGCTCCGCAGGATCCGCCCGCCCACGACATCCCCGACCGCTCGCGATACGCCGGGTCCTTCTACAGCCCCGAGTTGAATGCCACCTACCGTATCCTGGACGACGGCGGCGCCGGGCTCGTGCTCCACGCGGGACGCCTCGACCCGGCCACGCTGCTTGGCCGTTCGGCCGGGGTGCTCGGCGGTCCGCGCGGCATGACCTTCCGGTTCTCGGCGCTGGAGGACGGCCGCTACCAGGCCATGACGGTCGACGCGGGAAGGGTGCGCAACCTGCGGTTCGAACGGGTGGAGGACTGACATGCAGGCGACCCTCACCGACGACCTCTTCGCGCCCGAGGTCATCGCCGACCCGTACAGCTATTTCGGCGCCCTTCGGGACGTCGAACCCGTCCACTGGAACGCGCGGTTCGGCCTGTGGCTGGTCACCGGATACGACGAACTGGTCTGGATTCTGCGGCACAACGAGCTGTTCTCGTCCGCGGTGATCAGGCACGTCAAGGGGCCGCCCTATCCGCCCGTCGACGAGCAGGATCTGCCGCTCTTCGACGAAATCCGCGATTTCCGCGCGAACCAGCTCGTGGAGCAGGACCGGCCCGAGCACCTGCATCAGCGAGGCGTGGTCCACGGGTACTTCACGCCCAAGGCGATGGAGCGGTGGCGGCCGTTCATTCGCGCCGCGGTGGCCGAGATCCTTGACGGCGTTCACGCCAACGGGTCGATGGACGTGCTGACGGAGCTCGCCGCGCCGCTTCCGGTGCGCATCATCGCCGAGATGATGGGCGTGCCGTACCAGGACCGCGACCGGCTTCGGGCGATGGCGGACGGCATCCTGTACATCAATCGCGGCGAGTCCTATCGCCTGCGCCCGCTCATCGAGGCCGTCAGAGCGATCGTCGACTACGCGGCGCCGCTGGTGGAGGAGCGGCTCGTCGAACCCGGGACCGACTTCATTTCGGTGCTCGCGGACGGCGAGAACCGGGGCGTATTCAACCGGCGTCAGGTGCTCGTCAACACCGGTCTTCTGCTCTTCGCGGGCCACGAGACCACCATGAACCTGATCTGCAACGGGCTGCTGGCGTTCATCAGTCATCCGGACCAGTGGGAGCGGCTGCAGGCGGATCCGGAAGGCATGGCGCGCACCGCCACCGAGGAGTGCCTGCGCTACGACCCGCCGGTCAAGTCGACCCAGCGGATCGCTGCGGAGGACGTCGAGATCGCCGGCCGGACGATCCGCAAGGGCGAGCCGCTCCGCTGGATCATGGCGGCGGCGAACCGGGATCCGTCGGTGTTCGGCGATCCGGATTCCTTCGATATCGGACGCCAGCCGAACCCGCACCTGTCGTTCGGCTCGGGGATCCACTACTGCCTCGGGGCAACGCTGGCCCGGATCGAGGGCCAGGAGGTGTTCCGCGGGCTGGCCGAGCGGTTCCAGGGCCTGGAGCTGGCCGCGGAACGGATCGAGTATCAGCCCAGCCTGCAGTTCCGGTCGGTGAAGGCGCTGCCCGTGAGGTGGCCGGCGTGACGGGGCCGCCGCCGGGACCGTTTGTGGGGCCGCCGGGCACTGGACCGGTGGACGAATCCCGGCGACAGGTGCCCCGCGTGCTGAACATCCATGTCGATCACGACCGCTGCGTCGGCAACGGCATGTGCCTGACCTTTGCACCCGGCGTGTTCGCCCACAACGCGCGCCGCCAGAGCGAGGTCGTGGACGCGGAGGGCGACGCGGTGGAGGACATCATCGTCGCCGCGGAGAACTGCCCGACCGCGGCCATCCAGCTGAGCGACGCGGCTACGGGAGAAGCCTATGAAGTCTGACGGGTCAGCGGCTCGTAAGGTCAGTGTTCCGGATTTCGCGCGCCGCAAGCGGGCGGGCGAGCGGATCGTCATGATCACCGCGTACGACGCCATGTTCGCGTCGCTGGTGGACGCGGCCGGGGTCGACGCGATTCTGGTGGGTGATTCGCTCGTCTCCGTGCTCTGCGGAGAGAAGACCACGCTGTCGGCCACCGTCGACCAGATGATCTACCACGGGCGCATCGTCTGCAGGGGTGCGTCGCGGGCGCTCGTGGTGGTGGACATGCCCTTCCTCAGCTACCAGGTGTCGCCCGTGGACGCGGTCCGCAACGGGGGCCGCATCCTGAAGGAGACCGGGGCGGGGGCGGTGAAGGTCGAGGGCGGCGCCGATGTGGCGCCCGCGGTCGAGGCGCTGGTCAGGGCGGGCGTGCCGGTGATGGGCCACCTGGGCTTCACGCCGCAGTCCGTGCACGCGCTGGGCGGAAACCGGGTGCAGGGCCGCGGCGAGGGTGCGCTTGAAACGCTGACGCGCGATGCAAGGGCGCTGCAGGACGCGGGAGTGTTCGCGATCGTGCTCGAACTCATGCCCGCGCTGATCGCGCAACGGCTGACGGCGAGCCTCGCCGTACCCACGATCGGCATCGGCGCCGGTCCCCGCTGCGACGGACAGGTGCTCGTGCTGCACGACATGCTCGGTCTGAACGAAGGGTTCAGTCCGCGGTTCCTGAAGCACTACGCGGAGCTGGGCGGCGAAGTGCGGGTTGCGGTGTCGCGTTACGCGGACGAGGTCCGGGAGGGCACGTTCCCCGGGCCGGAGCACGTCTACAAGGTGTAGGGCCGCGGAGCACCCGCAGGGCCGCTACTTTTTCGCCGCGATGCGCTCTTCGGCCATCCAGTCGGCCGCGGCCGCGGTGCTGATCCCGAGTTCGTCGGCCAGGCCGATCACGTGGAGCGTCTGGTCGTAGATCTGGGTCACCTTGGAGTAGATCGTGAAGTCCTCCGTGGGCCGTCCGAACACCTCCTCCTGACACCGGATCAGGCCGCCCGAGTTGACGAGGTAGTCGGGCCCGTAGGTGACTCCGCGCGCGGCGAGCGCGTCCGCGTGGCAGGGTTCCGCCAGGACGTTGTTGGCGCCCCCGGCCACCGCCGGACACCGCAGCCGGGGCACGGTGTCGTCGTTGATGACGCCGCCGATGGAGTTCGGCGAGAACACGTCGCACTCCACGTCGTAGATCTCTTCGGTGGGCACGACATCGGCGCCGAGTTCGCCTGCGGCCTTGACCACGACCGGCTCGTAGATGTCGGCCACGGTGAGCTTCGCGCCGGCCTCGTGACAGAACCGCGCTACCGAGAAGCCGACGTTGCCGAGTCCCTGGATCGCGATGTGGCGCCCCCCGATCGAATCGCTGCCCGTGGTGGCCTTCAGCACCGCCCGGATGCCGCAGGTGACGCCGTACGCGGTGGTGCGCGAGGGATCGCCCGCGCCTCCCGCGGATTCGTTCACGCACGCAACGTTTTTTGTTGCGCGGCGAATCACCGCCATGTCGTGCGAGTTGGTTCCGATGTCCTGGCCGGCGATGTACTCGCCTCCCATCGTGTCGACGAAGCGGCCCAGGGCGCGCAACAGCGCGGGGTTCTTCGAGGTTCGCGCGTCGCCGATCACCACGGACTTGCCACCGCCCAGGTCGACGCCGCTGATCGCGGCCTTGTAGGTCATGCCGCGCGACAGCCGCAACACGTCCTCCAGCGCTTCATCCTCGGTCGGGTACGGCAGCATCCGCACGCCGCCGAGCGCGGGACCCAGGGTTGTGTCGTGGATTGCGATGATCGCCCGCAACCCCGACTCGTTGTCGTTACAGAACACCACCTTCTCGTAGTCATGTTTGCCAAGGCGCTGGAACACCTGCATGGGGTCGCTGAACTCCCGTCTGGTTTTCGGTTTCGGCTGAAAGGCAACCCTCTAAACTAAGCCCATCGCAGGGTTCGTGCCGCGAACTTGCGGCTGGCGATTCCCGCGCCTACGGTACCGGCTTCGGAGTCGGCATTTTGCACCGGACGGCGATCCGCCGCCCGCACCAGCACCCGGAGGTTCCCCATGTTCGAGCGCCGCCTCACCCTGCCGGTCCCGCTCGCGGTGTTCGCCGCCGTGGCAGGCACGTCGTCATTCCTCGCCAGCCGCGCCGGGGCCCAGGAGTCCGAAAACCCGGTCGCCACCCTCGTCGAACGCCTCACCCTCGAGAACTACAAAACCACCCTCAAGGGGCTCACTCAGTTCGGCGACCGCCGCCAGGGCACCCAGCGCAACCGCGACGCGGTGGACTGGATCGAGGCCTGGCTGCAGGACTCCGGCTGCACCAACACCGAGCGCGTTCACTACGAGTATGCGCCGCGACGGTTCGCCGATCCGCCGCGCCGCGCACCGACGCCGGCCCAGGCCGCCGCCCGCCGTGCCGCCGCCCAACAGCAGCAGCAGGAAGACCTGACCACACCGACGGGAGGCCTCGTGGGGCGCCGCGGACGCGGCTCCGGTGGCAGCACCATCTTCGGCTACCGGGCCCGCACCGGCGTCAACCGCGGCCTCATGGCGCAGCCCGACGAGCGGATCCGCGAGCTCAACCGCGAGGAGCCGGTCGACGGCGAGCGCTCGCAGGTCTACTGCACCAAGGTCGGCACCACGCACCCCGACGAGATGTACATCCTGGGCGCGCACATGGACGGGCACGGCGTGAACGAGGCGGTGGACGACGACGGATCCGGCACGGCGCTGGTCATGGAACTGGCCCGCATCTTCAGTTCGCCGGACGTGCAGACCGAACGCTCGATCCGCTTCATCCTGTGGAACAACGAGGAAACGGGGCTGAACGGCGCGCGGGCGTACGTCGAGCAGCGCCAGGAGCTGCAGGGCGTTGAGGAACCGCCGGGCTCCGGCCGGTATCCCGAGCCCAGGTGGCTGGGGATGATCCAGCACGACATGATGCTCTGGGACCACGGAGCGCCGGGCCCGGACGGGCGGGTCAGCCGCAACCAGCGGCCGGAAGCCGACGTCAACATCGAATTCCAGTGGAACTCGGAGATGGTCCGGGAGTCGATGGATCTGGCGTTCTTCTTCAAGTTCGCAAACGCGCGCTACGCCACCGACTACCCGGCCACGGTCGGCCCGCACATGACCAACACCGATTCGACGCCCTTCATGAACGTCGTTGCCGCCATCAGCCTGCGGGAGAACGAGCGGGGCGCGCAGGTCGGAGCCGGGTGGAACCCGCACTGGCACCAGCCCACGGACGTGTGGACGACCTACACCGACGACGACTTCAGGCTCGGGCTGAACGCCGCGCAGACGACCCTGGCCGCGATCGCGCAGCTGACGGGGGCTGAACTGGTGCGGTAGCGCCCTCAAGACGGACGCTTGACAGGCTATATTGATATGGCCATAATGGCCAGATGAAACGGGCCAGTGTCAGCGAGGCGAAGAACGGACTCAGCGGACTGCTGAGCGAGGTTCGGCGCGGGGAGTCGGTGTTGATCACGCACCGCGGGCGGCCCGTCGCGCGGATCGAACCCTGCCACGTCGACGGTCCCGACGCAGAGCGCGCGATGGCCGGGATGGTGCGGCGGGGCGTAGCCGTCCCACCTCGTGCACCGCTTGATGTTGAGCGGTTTCTCGGTGCGCCCGCCGTGCGGCTGACGGAGGGCGCGAGCGCCAGCGAGATCATCGTGGCCGAGCGGGCGGCGCGCGATTGAAGTACTGGGATTCATCGGCTCTGGTGGCGCTCGTCGTGGACGAGCCGCGTAGCGCAGAGCGCCGCGCGACATTGCGGCGGGACTCCGTGATCGTGACGTGGTGGGGAAGCCGGATCGAATGCGCATCTGCGTTGAATCGCCTGGAGCGCGATCACCGGTTCAGGGGGGACGGCTTTGACCGGTCGATGGAACAGCTGGGACTATTGGCTGCGAGTTGGACCGAGATCGAGCCATTGGAGCAGGTGCGCAGTCGCGCGATCAGGCTGCTTCGGCTTCATCCGCTACGCGCGGCCGATGCGTTGCAGCTGGCGGCGGCGCTCGCGGCTGCAGGCGAAGACCCGCAACGGCTGGATATGGTGAGCAGCGATGATCGTCTCACCGCCGCGGCGCGCCGTGAGGGATTCAGGGTCCTGTGAAACGCGCGATTTCCGCTTCCGCCGCGATGTAGCCGAACCCGGCCCAGCCGGAGCCTTCCAGGATGCGGCGGAACATCTCCTCGGCCTGCTCCGCGCGCCCGTTGTACAGGTGCCACGCGGCGACCCCGTACGCGGTTGCCACCCCGGCGGGATCGTCTTCCTCCGGGTTCCACAGCTCGTCCGCGTCGATCTCTCCCTTGTACATCAGCAGCAGCTGGTGGTATGGCGTGTTTTCGATCACGTCCATGTCCGCCGTGATGCGCTCCAGGACTGTTGCAGCTTCGTCGTCGCGCCCCAGGCGGCGCAGCGCCATGTACCACCAGTGCGAGATCGCGACGAGCTGGTCGGGGTTGGTTGTGACCGCGAAGTAGGCCTCGTACGACGGCAGGGCGGTCTCGAAGTCGCCCTTCAGGTAGTGGGCCAGCGCCAGGTGATAGTGGATGTTCGACTGGAGCGTGCTCGTGGGGATGCCGCGCTCGTTCGGCTGCCCGTCCGGTTCCACCTCGTCCGGCTCGCCAGCGACGAGCGCCGCGGCGTGGGAGAGGTCCTCGATCGCACGGTCGAATTCGCGCACGCTGATCCACCGGTGTCCGCGGTGACGGTACATGCGCGCGTCTTCGGGGTGCTTGGCCGCGCCCTCCGAGAAGACCTCGATCGCCTCCCGGTAGCGGCCCGTGTAGCCGATCCTGCGGCCAAGCCAGATGATCGCGTCGGCATCGCCGGGGTCGGCCTCGTAGTCGGCGCGGGCGGCGGCCTCGTCCTCCGCCTGGCTGGCCGCGACCTCGGGCGGGGCCTGTGGGGGGTAGAGCGGCTCGCCCAGCAGCGAGATGGCCTCGGCGCCTTCGGGCAGCGAAGCGTCGTCGCCCGAGCCGCTGTCGGCCGGGACGCAGGCGGTCAGGAACGGAGCCAGGAGCGCTACGGTAATGGAGGGTGTGTGTCGCATGGTGGTGTGTGGGCCGCGGTGAGCATTGGGGGGCGTACGGGGACAAGGTCGGGCGCCGGAGGTGCCTGGTCAAATCCGCTTTGCGCGGTGCCCGTGGGCCGCATAAACTTTGAGCCGTGGCCCACGGAAACGGTCCCAACGGAAGCGAGGCGCACGGATGTCGATCACGAAGCTGACCGGAATCCCCCTGTTGGCGGGGGCCCTTGCAGCCATTGCGCTGGCCGCCGCGGGCCTGGCGCCCCACCCGCTGGCAGCGCAGACGGCCGCCGGCCCGCACACGACCGCCGCCGCCCCGGACGACGTCACCTTCAACCGCGACATCGCGCCCATTCTGCAGCGCGCCTGCGTGCGCTGTCACCGTGACAACGGCGTCGCGCCGATGTCCCTCGTCCGCTTCGACGAGGTCAAGCCCTACGCGAGCCGGATCGTGCGCCGCACCGGGATCCGCGACCGCGCGGGCGCCATGCCGCCCTGGTACGTCGAGAAGGACATCGGCATCCAGCACTTCAAGGACGACATGTCGCTCGACGACCACGAGATCGACGCGCTGCAGCAGTGGTGGCGCGCCGGCACACCCGAAGGCGACCCCGCCGACCTCCCCCCGCCCCTCGAGTTCGACGACGACGTGGTGTGGGTCGCGGGCGAACCCGACCTGATCGTCCGCCTCCCCGAGGTGCTGGTCAAAGGCGATGTGCCCGACTGGTGGGGCGACATCGAGCCCATCCCGACCGGCCTCACCGAGGACCGCTACGTCAAGTCCGTCGAGATCCGCGAGGTCAACGACGTCGGCCGGACCGACGACGGCGGCCACGAAGGCCGTCACACCGTCGGCGGCCGCTTCGTCGTCCATCACATGATCTGGAGCACGCGCGTCCCCGCCGAAGAAGCCGGCGACGGCCCCAGAACCACCAGCTGGCCGGTCCACGAGGTCGGCCGCGAGCCCGACATCTTCGACAACGACGCCGGGCGCCTCCTGCGGGCCGGCTCCTCCGTCGTCTCGAACTCGCTGCACCTGCACTCCAATGGCCGCGACACCCGCGCCCACCTGGAAATCGGCTTCCGCTTCCACCCGCCCGACTACGCGCCGAAGTACCGCCGCGCCTTCTTCGGCCTCGGCAACGGCAGCGACATCGACATCCGGGCCGGCGAGGCGGGCCAGGAGCTGCACGCCTACCAGGTCCTCAACCAGCACACCAAGATCGTCACCTTCGAGCCCCACCTGCACGCGCCCGGCATGCGCATGTGCCTCGAGGCGATCTGGGGCTTCAACGTCGAGACGATCAACTGCGTCGGCTACGATCACAACTGGGTGCGCGGCTACACCTACGCGCAGGACCACCAGCCGCTGCTCCCGAAGGGAACCGTCCTCCACATCGTCGGCTACATGGACACCTCGGAAGCGAACCGCAACGTGCCCGACACCCGCAACTGGCAGGGCTCGGGCAACCGCTCCGTGGCGAACATGTTCATCGACCTCGGCATGCGCGTCGCGCTCACCGACGAGCAGTTCGTCGAGGAGATGGCGCTCCGCCGCGAACGTCTCGCACTCGGCCCCAACGACCACGTGGTCGGGTGCCCGCTCTGCATGGTGATCCCCGCGAACGGCAACCCGCGCTACTATGCGGAGGATGGGGATGGGGCCGGAGGCCAGAGCGACCGGACGGGCAATTCGACGGGCGCCAGCCGCGGCCGCGGAAACCGGTAGCTGGATGGGAGGGAAGTTCGCGGCAGCCGCGCTGCTGCTCCTCGGCGCCTGGGCCGCTGGCCACCAGGCCACCGCCCAGACCTATCAGCGCGGCCAGAACGTGGCGCCGGCGTTCGAGGGCTGGGAGCGCAACGAGGACGGCTCGTTCAGCTTCCTGTTCGGCTACATGAACCGGAACTGGCTCGAAGAGGTCGACGTCCCGGTCGGCGACGAAAACGCGTTTTCGCCCGGCCCTGCGGACCGGGGGCAGCCCACGCACTTCCTCCCGCGCCGCAACCGCTTCGTGTTCAAGGTCCGGGTGCCCGCCGACTGGGGCGACCGGGAGCTCGTGTGGACGCTGACGAGCAACGGGGTCACGGAGCGCGCCTACGCGACGCTGCGGCCGGACTACGTCGTGGACAACGTGGTGATCATGTCCGAGACGGGCGCGCTCGGGGCGGGATCGAGCAATGCCCGGATGCGCGCGAACGAACCGCCCGTGATCGCCTTGGAGGGCCCGGACGCGCGCCAGGCCGCGGTGGGTGTGCCGGTCGTCATTACGGTGCTCGTCGAGGACGACGGCCTGCTGCGATCACGGCGCCGTCCGCCGCCCCCGCCGCCCGAAACCGCCGCGGACTCCGCGCGCGCGGATTCCATCTGGAACGCGCCGCCCACCTTCAGCCGCAGACAGCTCACGCCGCCGTCGCGGATCACCGTGCAGAAGGCCAACGGCCTGTTCATGTCGTGGTTCCTGTACCGCGGCGACGGGGGCGCGGACGGCGAGAGCCCCGCGACCGGCGGGGGCCCCGAGACCGGCGAGAGCCCCGTCGCCTTCGATCCGCCCCAGATCAAGGTCTGGGAGGACACGCGCGCCGGCGCGAATTCGCCGTGGGCGCCGCTGTGGGTGCCGCCGGAACTGCCCGAGGACGGCCGCTGGACCGTGAACGTCACCTTCGACCGCCCGGGGACCTACCTGCTGCGCGGCCGCGCGGACGACGGCGGGCTGTTCGCGGACGTGGAGGTCACGGTGGTCGTCAGGCCGGTGGCGAGCTAGCTTCGGGCCGAGGCTGCGCGGACCGGACATCGGGGAGGCGATCCTCGCCGTGCGGTCGGCGTTAGAGTCGTCGTCAACCCACCGCCAACGATGAGCCTGACCCGTAACCTGATTGATCGGCGCGTCCCCCACATCCTGGCCATTTACGCCGGCGCGTCCTGGGGTCTGGTCGAGTTTACGGCCTTCGCTGCGGACGAGTTCCTGCTCTCGCCACATTGGACGCGCATGGTGCTGCTCACGCTGTTCATGATGTTGCCGAGTGTGTTTATGCTTGCGTGGTATCACGGAAAACCGGGCCGGGACAGGGACTCGCCGGCACGGACGGAGAAGATCGGCATCCCCGCCAATCTGGCGCTGTGCGCGGTCGTGTTGTTGGCACTTTTCGGGGGAGAGGACTTGGGCTCGGCGACGACCTCGATCACGGTGGCGACCGAGGAGGGGGAGACCGTCGAGCGCGAGGTTCCCAAGACCGAATTCAGAAAAACGACGACGCTGTTCCCCCTCGATCTCGGTCCCGGGATCGCGGAGGACGAATCCTGGATCTCCTATGCGGTTCCCGAGGCGCTGGTGCTCGATCTCATGGCCGACGACTTCTTCGTGCCGATCCTCACGTTCGGGTACGAGTCCTACGCGAGAGAGCGGGGATTCGACGGTTTCACGGCGGCTCCGCTTTCCCTCAAGCGCGCACTGGCACAGGAGTTGTACGCGGAGTTCATGGCTGTCGGCGAGATCGATCGGATGGACGACGTGCTCCATGTCACGCTCAGGCTGTACAGGGTGGCCAACGGATCTCTGGCAGGGGAAACCGTCCACGCAGGAACCGACTTCCTTGCACTCGTCGACGAAATGTCGGGACCGGTGAAGGCCGCGCTGCGGATTCCGCCCCGGGAGGGCATAGAGGATTTGCCCGTGCGCCAACGGCTCTCGGAGAACGCCGAGGCAGTAGCAGCGTTTTTCAAGGGTGTCTTCCACAACTTCACCGACCGCGATACCGAAGCGGCCATCGGGTATCTGAGCACCGCCACAACACTCGATCCCGGTTTTACCGTCGCCCAGCACACGTTGTTTCGGGTGTTGCTGGCGTCTGGGCAAGGTGAGGCCGTCGCCGTAGTTCCGCTGACATCGGCCATGGAGAACCTGTACCGGATGCCCGAGCGCTACGGCTTCCAGGTGAAGGGGGACTACTACAGGCTCACCGGGGAGACGGACAGAGCAGCAGCCCTGGTGGAGATGTGGGTCGAACTGTATCCCAACGATCTGAACGCGCTACACGCACAGCTGGATTTGCAGGTCTCGAAGCGTGATTGGGAGGGTGTCCTCTCGACCGTCGCAGCGATTCGTCGCGTTGATCCCCTGGACCATAGCCTGATCCTGCTGACGGCGCAGACCCAGGCGCGGTTGGGCAACCATGAACAGGCCTTGTCGCTGCTGACAGAGTATGTGGAGCGGTTCCCGGGCGACGCGTTCGGCTACACGCGGCTCGCCGACTTCCATCGGCAGCGCGGCCGGCATGACGACGCGCGCGCCGCGCTGGAGCGGGCCATCGTCCTCGAGCCGTTGGCACCGGACCTGGCAAGGGAATTGGCGGACCTCGATCTTGATAATGGGCGATTGGACGAAGCCCGCGCCGGCCACGAGCGTTTGGTGGCGCAAGCCCGTACATCCAACCAGAGGGCGCGGGCGCTCTCGGGGCTCACACACTATCACCGCCGCCGCGGGGAAACGGCCGAAGCGATCCGCACGATTGAGGCAAGGCTGCAGGAGGAAGCAGGCTTCCAGACGCCACGCGAAATCGCATACGGACGCTACGGTGACATCTTCGTCTACCTTGACGCTGGCCGTGTAGACGATGCGGTCGCTCTCCTGGAGGAATGGCGGGTGGTGTTCCAGGCATCGCCGCCTGACTGGCTCCCGAGCCTGGCTGTGCGCGTCGCTCTGGCGGCGGAGGGTGTGGATGCTGCTTTGGCGGCGCACCGGCAGGCGTCGGAGGTGTGGGAGACCAGGGGTCTGGAGGGAACCCGGGCCACCCTGTTGGGGAATCTGGGGTTGATTCGGGACCGTGCGGGAGATCACGCCGGGGCGGCCGAGAGTTTCCGGGCGGCGATTGCGCTGTCACCGGAGGGGCCATACTATCGGGGAGCGGGCCGCGCGCTGCGCAGGGCGGGTCTTCTGGACGAGGCGGAGGCTGAGCTGCGGGAAGCGTTGCGTCTGGTTCCGGCCGATCCCCACGCGCTCCTGGAAATGGCGCTGTTGATGGAGGCGCGCGGGGACATCGAGGCGGCGGTGGACCACCTGAAGAGCGCGCTGACCGTGTGGAAGAACGCCGACGCGGACTTCGACCCCGCGCGGGAGGCGCGGGCGAAGCTGGCGGAGCTGGAATCACGCGGCTGATCAGCTAACTTCCAGCCGAGGTCGGGTACTCAAGGTGAACAAGGCGCCTTCGATGCGGGAATTCGACGAAATCGTGGCAAAGGCACGGAGGGACGCCCGGCTTGCCGGACTGCGTGAATCCGATATCGCCGAGGCGATCCGCGCCGTGCGATCGGCGTCAAAGTCGTCGTCGACACCAACGTCTTCCCGGCCCTTCGGCGAGACCACCGCCAGAGGTCTAGAACCACCTGCTCCCGTGCCCGAAGAACGATGATAGATGTCCACGAAGTCGCGCGCCTCGTCGCGACCGGCGAGGGTCAGCACCTTGTTGATTGCCAGATCCACCTCGTGCAGCACGAGGCCGCCGGTCTCGTCTTCCACCAAGGGCATGAAGCGCCACGCCGGGTCACGGGCCCAATTGATGCGGGTGGCCTGATCTCCGGTCGCAACGGGTTCCCGAACGAAACCGGGCTGGCCTTTTCAGGGGGACAATCGTCCAGCCACTCGCCATGCCCGCATGTCGCCGTTTTTTCACAGCGTCTCGGCGACCCACTCCACGTCGTCGGGGCCAATTACGAGATCCTTGCGGCAGTACCAGAAACAGTCGGCATAGAACTCGCGAAACGCCCGTCGGGCCTCGCGTACGCGCACCATGGCGCCCGCTACAGCCGATACCGCTCCTGCAGCACCGCCACCGACGCCAGCATCAGCAGCAGCGAATCGAGCGACGGCCGGTCTTCTGCGGGCAGCGTGGGGAGACGGTCGAGGAGGCGCAGCACCGCCCCGTGGTCCAGGAAGGGCACCGAGCGGCAGGCGTCGCCGCGCAGGGTGTCCTGCAGGAAGTCGTGGAGCGGGCCGCCCTCGGCGCGCACCGCGGTGGGGCCCCAGAAGGGGCGCTTGACGCGGTCGTACACGGAGTCGGGGATGTAGGACCGCATCGCTTCGCGGAGCAGGTGCTTTTCGCGCGGATGGTGGGCGAGCAGGGAGACGGGGAGGCTGTTCGTGTATTCGAAGAGGTGGTGGTCGAGGAAGGGGAGGCGGACCTCGACGCCGTGCGCCATGTCGAGCCGGTCGGCGGCGAGGTGGTAGTTGACGAAGAGCGAGTGCAGCCAAAGGTAGAGGAGTCGTCGCGACGGGTCGCGCCGTGACAGGTCCGCGGTGCGCCGGCAGCGGCGGTAGTAGGCGCGGTAGAGGTCGTATCCGGCGAAGTCGTCCAGGAAGTCGCGGGAACACACCGCGTGGATGTGGCCGAGTCCGCGCGCGAGCCGCGTGAAGAGCGAGGGCGCTGCGGGCAGGAGCAGGGCGAGGCGCGCGAGCCAGGGCGAAGCGGCGGCCAGGCCGGGGTAATGGCGGGAGGGGGAGCGCAGCAGGGCCGCCGCGATGCGGGGGAGGCGCGCGAGGACGCGTGGGATGGTGCGTGCGCGGGAATCGCGGGCGCCGCGCACGGTCGCGCGGAGGAATTCGTAGCCGAAGAACGCTTCGTCGGCGCCCTCGCCTGCCAGCATCGACTTGTAGCCGGCATCGCGCACGCCGCGGCTGAGGAGGTAGCGCGCGGCGCCGTGCGTGTTGTACTGGATCGTCTCGGCGTGCCAAACGGCGTCGGCGAAGTGGTCGGCCAGCTCGGAGTCGCTCAGCGTGACGACATGGTGCTCGGCGCCCGCCGCGGCCGCGGCCTCGCCCGCACCCGCGCTCTCGTCGAAGTCGCGGCGCTCGAAGCCGACCGTGAAGGCGGCGACGGGGTCGTCCGTGCACGTGGCGGCCACGCCCAGGACCGCCGACGAGTCCAGGCCGCCGCTCAGCAGACACCCCACGGGCACGGCCGCGACCATGCGCAGCCGGATCGATTCCTCGGTGAGGTCGCGCACGCGGTCGATGGAGTCTTCGAGGGTGGGGGCGCTGGGCGCGGGCGCGGGGGCGCGGACGTGGGGGGTGGGAGCGCGGACGCGAACGCGTGTCCACGGCAGGCCCCGCGCCGCCGCCGCCGGCAGGTCCCAGTAGCGCTCGATCCGCACGCGGGTCACGCTCGCGCGCAGGAAGTGCCCGGGCGGCAGCTGCGAGATGCCCGCGAAGAGCGAGATCCTCTCGTCGGGGCAGGCGTGGAGCGCGTGGTAGACGCCCCGCGCGTCCCATCCCGGCGCGACGCCGGCAGCCAAAAGGGCCTTGGCCTCGGACGCGAGGTAGAGGCGGCCTTCGCTCTCGGCGTAATGAAGCGGCTTCAATCCGAAGCGGTCGCGCGCCGCGAAGAGGACGCCGCTCTCCTCATCCCAAAGAACGAACGCGAACTGGCCGCGAAGGTGCCTCAGGCACGCGGGTCCCAGCTCCTCGTAGAGGTGCAGCGCGACCTCGCTGTCGGAGCGCGTCCGGAAGCGGTGCCCCCTGCCCATGAGCGACGCGCGGATGCGCTTGTAGTCGTAGAACTGGCCGTTGTGGATGATGTGCAGGCGTCCGTCCTCGCTGGCGATCGGCTGATGGCCCTCGGGGTCGGTGATCGCGAGCAGGGTGTGGCCCAGGCCGGCGCGGCCGGAGGGGGCGATCCAGGTGCCCTCGCCGTCGGGGCCTCGGTGGCGCATGGCGAAGGTGGCACGTTCGAGGGTTTCGGCGGGAACGGGCCCGTCGCGCGAGAGGATTGCGGCGATTCCGCACATGCGCCGCGTCTCAGACCGCCCGGCGTCTGATGCGCTGATGCGGGTGCATCACGACATCACCGGCGGTGCATGTGAAGCGCATGAGGGGGCGTTCCTCGCCGCGGGTCAGGTCGAGGTTGTCCGGAGTGATGCGCTGGGTGATGGCGACCGCCTCGATCTCGCCGGCGTCGGGGTGTGCGCGCGCGAATCTGCGGGCGTGCCTGGCGAGCAGCGACTGCCGGATCGCGTCGAGGTTGGCCGGCTCCATCTGCAGCCAGACGTTGCCGAAGAAGTAGGATTGGAGGAGAAGGTGACGCATGCTGTCCGGGAAGAGTTCGCGCGGCTCGACCGGTTCGCTGCGGCCCGGGTGGAGGCTCCGCACCTCGTAGCGGACATGGTAGTTGCGCGCGTCGACCCAGTCGAAGAGGCGGTAGCTCTGGAAGAGCCCGAACAGCCAGAGGAGCGCGCGGACCGGGTTGGCCCAGCCGCTGGCGGAGTACGGCTGGCCGGGTCCGGGGAGGTGCAGCCATGACCTTGCGGCCTGCCAGATGCTCATGGCGGCCAGGAGGGGGACGAGGGCGAGCGCGGCGATTTCGGCTGGGGCGAGGGCGGTTGGCGGCGCGGCGGGTGCGGCTGCCACGGCGGGTGCGGCTGCCACGACGGGTGCGGCTGCCACGACGGGTGCGGGTGCGCCAGCCACGCCGGACACGATCTCGGGCGCCAGGGGAAGCGCCAGCGCGGCCAGCATGAGCGCGTTGGAGTACGGGATCTTGAGCGTGGCGATGATCCCCAGGTGGAAGACCGCGGCGGCGGCCACAAGCGCCCATTTCGCCGCCGAACCCGCCGGCAGCACGAAGATCAGGACGAACAGCGGTTCCAGGATCAGCGCGGCCCAGGTCACCAGGCGGAGGAGGGGGCGGTGGCGGAGGGTCCAGACGTGCGGCGTGCGCGCGATGGGCATCTTGAGCGCGGCGTGCATGGCCGACCCGCCCCGCCACATCGGGCTGGAGAACTTGTACAAGCCGGCCACCAGGTAGATGAGCGCCATGTTGGCCATGAACGCGCGTGGCGCGGCGCCGGGGACGGTTGCGGCGAGCCAGTCGGTTGCGGCGGCGGTCACCGGGGTGGCGTTGCCCGCTCCGCTGACCAGCAGGTCCGGCAGGTTCAGCGTTGTGCCGACCGGGAGCAGGACCAGCCACAGGCAGAGCAGGTGCACGATGCAGTCGTCGAGGTACGCGGCGAGCACGTTCCAGCGATAGGTCGACACGGCGGCCGCGAAGAGGAAGGCGGCGGCGGAGCGGGGGTGCCAGCCGACGACGACAAGGACCGCGGCGATGCACGCGCCGAGATAGGTGGCGCGGAAGATCCACCCCGGCATCCCCGGCTGGAACAGGCCGATGCGAAGCGGGGGGAACAGCCGGATGCACAGCCGGTGGTCGATCAGGCCGTCGGGATCGCTGAAGTCGGCGGCCTGGCGCCAGGCGTTCAGGAAGTAGACGAAGAGGATGCCGCCGGCCAGGACGCGGAAGATGTCGAGGGGAAGGGCGGGCACGGGGGCGGCGAGGGCGGGCATGGCGACGAATCTAGCGACCGCCTGCGGGCATTGCCCCGTGCGCTGTGCGCCCCGACCTTGCGCGCAGGTTTAGATGATCCGCCTTCTGGAGGTTTCGATGTCGTCCAAACGGCTCAGCATGGGTGTCCCGGCGGCGTTGCTGGCCACTGCGCTGCTCGCTACCGCGTTGCTCGCTCCGTCCCCCTCGACCGCCCAGCTCTCCGATGTCCAGATGGAGTGGGGCGTCACAATACCCGTGCGGGACGGCACCAACCTCCACGGCACGGTCTACCGCCCGGCCGACCAGACGGAGCCCCTCCCCGTCATCCTCGGCTTCACCCCGTACATCAGCGACGTCTACCACGGCAAGGCCCGCTACTACGCGAAGCGGGGGTACGTGTTCGCCGCCGTGGACGTGCGCGGGCGCGGCAACTCCGAGGGCGAATTCGAGCCCTTCCACGACGCGGACAGGGACGGCCACGACGTCGTCGAGTGGCTTGCGGCGCAGCCGTGGTCGAACGGCAAGGTGGCCATGTACGGGGCGTCGTACGGCGGCTGGGACCAGTGGACGACCGCGAAGGAACTGCCCCCGAGCCTTGAATCGATCGTGCCGGCCGCCGCCGCCTACCTGGGCACGGACTTCCCCTTCGTGCACAACGTCTTCGTCCCCTACAACATGACCTGGCTGACGTTCACCAGCGGGAACGCGGCGCAGAGCACCATCTTCGCCGACGCGGAGCTGTGGTCGGACGCGTTCAGCGAGCGCTACTTCAACCACCGCCCCTTCGCCGAGCTGGACCGGATCGTCGGCAACCTCACCACGCGCTTCCAGACGTGGATGGAGCACCCCACGCCCGACGAGTACTGGCTCGCGTCGGCCCCGTCCCCGGAACAGCTCGCGGCGATGGACATCCCGATCCTGACCATCACCGGGCACTACGACGGTGACCAGCGCGGCGCGCTTCAGCACTACCGCATGCACATGCGCCACGGCAATGAGGCGGCCAAGGCGCGGCACTACCTGGTCATCGGCCCCTGGAACCACGGCGGCGTCGGCACGTCGGTGGACCAGGTGGGCGGCCTCGAATTCGGCCCGGGCGCGCTGGTCCCCCAGGACTCGCTGCGCAAGGCGTGGTACGACTGGACGCTGAAGGACGGCCCGCGCCCATGGTTCCTCGAAAAGCGCGTAGCGGTCTACATCGCCGGGCGCGACGCGTGGGAGTACGCCGACGCGCTGGAGGAAGTCGCGAACGACCAGCTCACCTACTACTTCGACTCCGCCGACGGGCGTCCCAACGACATCTTCCACTCCGGAACGCTGGCACCGGAGGCCACCGGCAACACTCCGTCCGACTCCTACGTCTACGACCCGCTGGACACCCGCCCCGGCGAGCTCGAGGACCACGAATCCGGCAACAACCTGTCGCACTTCTTCTGGGGCGAACAGCCGCTCAGCGAACACTTCGCGGTGAACCTGTTCGGCAACGGACTCGTCTACCACACCGAGCCCTTCGAGGCCGAGACCGACCTCGCGGGATTCATGGAGTTCGACGCCTGGATGACCCTCGACGTCCCCGACACCGACTTCATGGTGACCGTCTACGAGATCCGCCCGGACGGCTCGAGCGTCTTTCTGACCGGCGACATCATGCGCGCGCGCTACCGCAACTCGCGCACGGTCGAGGAACTGGTGACCCCGGGCGAGGCCAACCTCTACCGCTTCAACGGCTTCCAGTTCTTCGCGCGCCAGGTCGCCCGGGGCAGCCGCCTGCGCCTGATCCTGAATTCACCCAACTCGGTGTGGCTGCAGAAGAACTACAACAGCGGGGGCCGGGTGACGCACGAATCCGGGGCCGACGCGCGGACGGCGACGGTCACCTTCCACCACGGGGGCGAGTATCAGAGCCGGCTGACGGTGCCGGTGAGGCGGCGACCGGTGTCGTAGGGGGGCGGTGCCCGGCCCGCAGCACCGGGACGTGAAGCACAGACATGCTGGACGTCATCTGCCAGCCATGCTTTATGTCCTCTGGCCCTTCCGGCGGTAGTCCCGCGGGTCGAGGCATTGGTCGTAGAGCGCTCGGTCGATCCTAATCCAGTCGGTCTTGTTGATCCCCCTGCGGTTCCGGTTGGCGGGGCTGTCCGGGAAGGCACTGGCGATCTTGATCCACCGCCGCTGTTGCCGCGCGACTACGCGAATCTCATCGGCGACCTCGGAAAGGTCCTGGTCCTGGCTGAAGACGAGGGCCACATCGTAGTCGTGGCGATGGGCGAGCGCGATCACATCAAGCGCGATCCGCACATCGATTCCCTTCTCTTCGCCGGTCAGGACGGAGTGTCGCGTGCCGTCGGGCAGATCAACCCGGCGGTTGCGGTATCGGAGAGGCCTGCTATACACGAACACGCCGCTCCGCCCCATGGCCGCGAGCTTGTGGGTCCAGAAGGAGTGCCACTTGGGGTTGTCGCCGACATCGGGGATTCCGGTGTAGAAGTGGACCCGCACCAGCTCCCATCCCTGCCGCGTACAAACCTCTGTGGCGAGCGCGGCAACGTCGTAGTTCGGGTACGTGTAGCCGAACGCCTTGCGGGCGGCATGGAACAGGTTTTGGCCGTCCACGAAGGCGATCGCACGCTTGACAGGAGGCTCGCCGCTCATTGACCGATCCAGAAAAAATAACCCCGCCCGAGGCCTCTCGGCGTGTCGGGCGGGGAGTAAGTATACCAAACGATACTACACCATACTTAGCAGGCGTCAACCCCGCTGGCCGGGTGGTAGGCTAGGGAGTCGGGTTTGCGGTGGAGCGGAGGACGTCTCGCCAACCACTTCGGGCGGTGCTCGGCGAAACGTCTTATGCAATTTGTCATTCGGGTTGACAATCTGCAAGGGTTCTGGCACTCTCATGTAGGTCAACCAAGGCCAACCGCCGCCGATTCGCCACTGGCTCGCGTACCGCAGGGAGAGCAAATGCCCGTCATCGACCGCAACCTGGCCGGGCCGCTCCTGAACCGCACGCGCCAATACCCGGTGGTCACCGTCACCGGTCCCAGACAGTCGGGCAAGACCACGCTGTGCCGCACCGTGTTCCCCGATCGACCCTACGTTTCGCTGGAGGGGATGGATGTGCGTGCGTATGCCCGGGACGATCCCCGCGGCTTCCTGCAAGAGTACCGCGACGGCGCCGTCATCGATGAAGTGCAGCGCGCGCCGGACCTGACGTCGTACCTCCAGGAGCTGGTGGACGAGGATCCCACGCCAAGCCGTTTCGTATTGACCGGTTCGCAGCATTTCGGGCTGACCGAGGCGGTCGGTCAGTCGCTTGCCGGTCGCGTGGGCATGCTCCACCTGCTGCCTCCGGGACTGGACGAACTGATCCGATTCGGCGAGCCGGTGCCGAGCCTGCTGGAAGTGCTTTGGACGGGAGCATACCCGCGGATTCACGACCGCCGCATTCCCCCCGACGTATGGCTGCGGGACTATTTCGCCACGTATGTCGAGCGTGATGTCCGGTCGCTCCGCAATGTCACGGATCTGGAAGCGTTTTCGTCCTTCGTGCGAATGGCCGCCGGGCGTACCGCCACCGAGGTCAACCTTTCAGGACTGGCGAACGATGTCGGTGTGCGTCACAACACGATCCGGGCCTGGCTGTCGGTTCTGGAGGCCAGCTTCCTCGTCTTTCGGCTGCCCGCCTTTCGCAGCAACATCCGCAAACGCCAGATCAAGGCGCCGAAGCTGCACTTTCTGGACTCCGGCCTCGTGTGCCACCTGCTTCGCATCCGGTCGGCGGAAGAGCTGCGTCACCACCCGCTACGCGGCACGATCTTCGAGAGTTGGGTGGCTGCCGAGATCTTCAAGGCGGCGACGCACCGCGGCGTGCAGCCCTGGATGCACCACTACAGATCGGCCGGCACCGAGGTCGATCTGATCGTCGACACGGGCTCCGCGCTGATACTCGCCGAGGCCAAGTCGGGAAGCACCGTCACACCGCGCTTTTTCGCGGCTGCTCACAGGCTTGGAACCCAACTGGCAGACGCCGGATACGCGATTGAGCGGCGCGTGGTCTACGGTGGTGACCGCCGTCAGTCACGCTCGGACGCGGAAGTCGTCCCGTGGAACCGTCTGCTGGAGCTTCCCTGGTGAGCTGGCCCCGTCAGCCCCCAACCCGCCCGAATATCCGGAAGTCCAGGGTCGCGTCCATGCCCGGGCCGGTCGGCAGTTCGACCTTGACCGGCTCGCTCAGACCGCCCGGCGGCAGCCGGTCATGCGACCCCATCCTGCCTTCGAACGACCACTCGCCGCCCTGGCCGCCTGCGCCGCCCACCCCGCGCAGCCGAACGGGCCCATGCACCACGGCGTCCGACACGTTCCTCAGCTGAACTTCGACCGTCGCCGTGCCACCGGCCGCGTCGTAGGCGACAGGTCCCGTCACCACAAGCAGATGCCCGCTGATGTCCTCCTCCTCCCCATCGGGGGCCGCAGAGGTGCCGGCCATCACCTCCACGGTGGTCGTGAACAGCTCGTCGATCCCGTTCCTGCGGCTGATCCAGAGGGGGTGGAAGGCGCCGTTGGCGTCGCCGGCGAGACCCAGGTAATGGCCGGGCTGGTTCCCGCGCGCGTTGTCGAAGGAGACCTCCAGGCGGGCGTGGCCAAGATCCCCGAAGTACTCCGCCCTGGCATTGCGGCTCTGCTCCGCCATGTGGATGGTCATGCGCTGCATCAGGTCCATCTTCGCGATTTCTTCCTCGGTCAGGTCCTTCGCATCGGGGTCGGCCGCGACGTTGTGAACGCGTGCCACGGGGGCGTGGGTCGGCGGCGGGCAGGACGGCGCGCTCGCCACCGGGACATTTGCGGCGAACGTCTCCCCGCCATCCGACGACGAGGTGAAGAACAGCTCCCAGCAGCGGCGCGTCTCGTCGCGGCGCCGGTCGTACCACGCCACGCCCACGACCCCGTCCCGGTTGACCTCGACGACCGGGAGCATGCGGTCGTCCAGCGGGGCGCCGGGCGCGGGCGGGTCGTTGTCGTTGAGGCGCATCTGATCCGACCAGCTGCGCCCGCCGTCGGTGGAGCGCCGGAACCAGATGTTGGAGGTGCCGCCGCTGACCTGGTCCCAGGCGATGTAGATGTTGTCGCCGTGCGGGCCGCCCGTGCGGTCCCAGGCGACGATCGGCAGCGTGAACGCGCTGGTCATCTCGGTCTGCGCGTAGGGCCACGAGTGGTTGCCGACCCGGAAGGCGACCTCCGGCTCGGTGAAGGTCTCGCCGCCGTCCTCGGACCGCATGGTGAAGAAGGGCATCCGGGCGTTCTTCTCGTCGGTCAGCGGGAAGAAGTACTGGTAGAAGGTGACCAGCAGCGTCCCGTCGGAGAGGACGACGGGCTCGGTGGCCACGAGCTTGCCGCCCGGGATGGTCGCCAGGAGCTTCGGCTCGCTCACCGTGTCGCCCCCGTCGTCGAGGGTGTGCACGAAGAGCTGGAAATCGTCCCGGATGAACGAGTCGCGCACGTCGTTCCACACGACGTAGAGGCGGCCGCGGTTGGGGCCGTCGCTCCAGTCGGCGGCGATGCGGGCGTGGTCCGGCGGCACGGGGCTGCGCAGGCGCGCCGGACCCGTCCAGGTGGCGCCTTCGTCGTCGGTCGACCACACCATGATGGTGCCGTCGCTGCGCACGGATTCACCGAGCAGGTCACCCATTGTGTTGGCGCCGACGTAGCAGTACAGGATCCACATCCGGCCGTCGGGGCCGGGCACCACCATCGGATCGAAGGCGCCGGGCTCGTCGCCGGGCAGGGTGACCGGCTCCCACGAGACACCGCCGTTGCGGCTCAGAAACGCCGCGTTGCTGCGCGTGGCCAGGGTCATGGCCATCGCCGGATCAGGAAAGCTCATCCCGCCCGTCTGCGTCACCGCGATCAGGAAGTCGGGGTTGTCCGGACTGGCCGCGATCCAGGGCTCGTTGAACTGGCCGGGCCCGACCCGCAGGTTGGGACCGACCACGACTTCGGGGGTCTGGGCCTCGGCGGCCGCGGCGGCGGTGATCGCGGTTGCGGCCGCGCCGGCCGCCCAGGTCAGGAGGAGCGGAAGTGTTGCCGGAATGTGGCGAAGGGATGCTGGATTCGTTCTCATTGTGGCCCGGCTCCTGATTACTGCATGTTTGCTGACGCATGTTTGCTGACGGCAGCGCGTTACCGTTTGACCATGGGGGCGCGCGCGAACCGGGACAAGATCGACAAACGGGACTGGAGAGAATGAACCACGACTACGACGCGATCATCATCGGTGCCGGCGTCATCGGCACCGCCACCGGCCTTGAGCTGGCCAAGCGCGGCTACCGCACGCTCAACGTTGACAAGCAGCCGACCGCCGGGTCCGGCTCGACGTGCAACACCTGCGCGATCATCCGCCTCCACTACTCCACTCCCGATGGCTGCGCAATGGCCAGGGAGAGCTACTTCTACTGGCTCGACTGGGGCCGCTACCTGGGCGTGCCCGACGAGATGGGGCTCGCGCAGTACGTCAACACCGGGTGCCTGGTCATCAAGAACGACCGCAACAGCAACCTCGTGAACGTCATGGCCGCGCTCGACGAGCTGCACGTCGCCTACGAGGACCTCACGGCCGAAGGGGTCGGCGCGCGCTTCCCCTGGATCGACACCCGCACCTACGGTCCCCCCGTCACCACCGACGACGAGCGCTTCGGCGAGCCCACCGGCGAACACATCCGCGGCGCCGTCTACATCCCCGAGTCCGGCTACATCGACGATCCCACCCTCGCGTGCCACAACCTGCAGCGGGCGAACGAGGCGCATGGCGGCGAATACCGTTTCAACGCGGAGGTTGTGGAGGTTTTGCAGAGCGACGGCCGCGTCGCCGGAATACGCCTCGCCGACGGCTCGGAGGTCCGCGCACCCGTGGTCGTGAATGTGGGCGGACCCCACTCGGCGATCATCAACCGCATGGCCGGCGTGCTCGACGGCATGAACATCAGCACGCGCGCCCTGAAGCAGGAGGTGTGCTACGTCCCGGCCCCCGCCGGCATGGACTACCACCAGCTTGCCCCCCTCATCTCGGACGGCGACATCGGGTGCTACTCGCGGCCCACCACCGGCAACCACATCCTGATCGGCTCCGAGGACCCGCCCTGCGACGTGCTCGAGTGGGTGGACGACCCCGACGACTACAACACCAACTTCACCCACCAGTGGGACACCCAGGTGATGCGCGAGGCCCAGCGCCTGAAGGGCCTGGGCATCCCGGGCCAGACCGGCGGGCTGGTGGACCTCTACGATGTGTCCGACGACTGGATCCCGATCTACGACAAATCCGACCTGCCGGGCTTTTACATGGCCGTAGGGACCTCGGGCAACCAGTTCAAGAACGCTCCGGTGGCGGGCAAGCTGATGGCCACGCTCATCGATGCGGTCGAGGGCGGACGCGACCACGACGCGGATCCGGTCACGATGCCGCTCACGTACACGCGCCGCACGTGCGACATCGGCTTCTTCAGCCGCAGGAGGTCGCTGAACCCCGACTCCTCGTATTCGGTGATCGGGTGAGTATTCGGTGATCGGGTGACCGACTCGTGAACTGGCTCCGGCTTCGGCGCCTGTGGCGTCCGGCGCCGCCCAAGCGCCACTACGAGGTGGTGATCATCGGCGGCGGCATCCACGGCCTCGCGACCGCCTGGTACCTGGCGAGCGCCCACGGCGTTCGCGACGTCGCGGTGCTCGAGGCCCGCTACATCGGCTTCGGCGGATCCGGCCGGAACACGGCGATCGTGCGCGCCAACCAGCGCACCGCCGAGAACGTGCGGCTCTACGACGAGGGGCTGAAGCTCTGGCCGGTGCTCACCAGGAAGCTCGACTTCAACCTCATGTTCTTCAACTGCGGGAACCTCAACCTGGGACACAGCGAGGCCGCGGTGAACGACTTCCGGATGGCGGCGAGCACGCACAACTACATGGGCGTCAGGTCGGAGGTGCTCGACCCTCAGCAGTGCGGGGAGCTGATTCCCGGGCTGGACGTCTCGGACCGTCCCACGTTTCCGATCCACGCCGGGCTGTACCATCCGCCGGGGGGCATCGTGCGGCACGACGCGGTGGTGTGGGGGCTGGCGAAGGGTGCGAGCGCCCACGGGGTGCACATTCACGAGGGTTGCGAGGTGCAGGGGATCGACACGAAGGACGGCCGCGTGACCGGCGTGCGGACCAGCCTCGGCCCGATCGGCTGCAAGCGTCTCGGCATCATGGCGGGTGGCTACAGTTCCGCCGTGGCGGCCCTGCTGGGGATCGAGCTGCCGATACACCCGCTGACGATCCAGGCCATGGTGACGCACCCGCTCAAGCCCTTCCTTCACCACGTCTTCAGCTCGGGCGCGTACCACGTCTACGCCAACCAGACGCTCAAGGGGGAGATCGCGGCCGGCGCCCACATGGACCCGCAGGTCAACTACACGACCGACGCGACCGCGTACTACCTCAAGCACCAGGCCGAGGCGCTGACCGAACTCATGCCGGCGCTGCGCGGTGTGCGTTTCATGCGGATCTGGGCCGGCCTGGCCGACATGACGCCGGACATGGCGCCGATCATGGAAGGCAACCTGGCCTACGACGGCCTCTACCTGGACGCCGGCTGGGGATACTTCGGCTTCAAGTCCGGCCCCGTCGCGGGCAAGTACATGGCCGAGTACATGGCGACAGAGGAACGTCCCGAGATCATCAGGGCGTTTCAGCTGAAACGTTTCCTGGAAAACCGCTACTCCGGCGAGACCGCGGCGGTCATGAAGTACGGGCACTGGGACTGATGGGGGCGCGGCGACTGGCGCGGGCGGGGCGACTGGCGGGGGCGCAGCGACTGGTGGGGGCACGGCGACTGTCGGGGGCGGGGCCGTGACCTTTCGGCTCACCTGCCCCGTGTGCGGCAAGCGGGACGTGTACGAGTTCACCTTCGGGGGACAGGAGCGGGGGCCACGGCCCTCCCAGGAGGAGCTCGATGCCGAGGCCCACTACCGCTGGACACAGTTCCGGCTGATCCCGAACGAACCCCAGAAGGAGTGGTGGTATCACGCGCAGGGGTGCGGGGTCTGGTTCAAGACGACGAGGGATCCGGGCACCAACCGCGAGGTGGAGGGCGGTGGTGGCACGCGCTGACAGGGTCGCGAACGGCACCGGGTCCACGGGACCGCCCGAGGGTCGCCCGGCCGCGGGACCGCCCGAGGGCCGCCTGCCCGCCGGACCCACGTGCCGCGTCGACTTCTCCCGGCCGCTCGACTTCACCTTCCTGGACCGGCAGCTGACCGGATTCGCCGGCGATACGGTGGCCTCCGCGCTGTACGGAGCCGGGGTGCGGATCTTCGGCCGCAGCCTCAAATATCACCGTCCTAGAGGGCTGTACAGCATGGACGGCGAGTCGGCGAACACCCTGATGTCGATCGACGGCGTGCCGAACGAGTGCGCGGAGACGACCGAACTGCGCGCCGGAATGACTGTTCACGCCCAGAACGTCCGCGGCGACCCGCGCAGGGACATCTTTGGCCTCATCGACCGTTTTCACCTGTTGATGCCGGCCGGATTCTACTACCGGCTCTTCCACCGGCCCTACCACCTGTGGCCGAGGTTCCAGAACGGTCTCAGGCGCATGGCGGGCACCGGGGTGCTGGACCCGCACGGGGACTACGGCAACGGGGTTCGCGCGGAGCGGTATCTGAACGCCGATGTCGCGGTGGTCGGGGGTGGGTCGGCCGGGATGGCGACGGCACTCGCGGCGGCCGGGAGCGGCCTCAGGGTGTGTCTGTTCGAGCGGCGGGCCTGGCTCGGCGGACACCTGACCTGGCGCGTACGGGAATTCGAGGGCGAGCCGCTCTACCGGCGCGCCGAGGCGCTGGCCGAGCGGGTGCGGGCCGCCGGAAACGTGAAGGTCTTCACGAGGTCGCCGGTGACAGGGGTCTGGGGCGACAACCTCGTGACCGGATTCACGGAGGGCACCGACGAGGACCCGTTTCGCGAATGCCACTGGGAGTGCCGGGCGAAGGCGGTCGTGGTTGCCGCCGGGTGCATGGACCGGCCGCTCGTGTTCAACCACAACGACCGTCCCGGGGTGATGCAGGTGGGCACGGCATGGCGTCTGGCCCGCACCTACGGGGTGCGGCCGGGGAAGCTGGCGGTCGTGAGCGGGGCCGACGATCTGAGCCTCGAAGCCGCGATCGATCTCGACGATATGGGCGTGCGCGTGCGGTTCGTGGCCGATGCGCGCGAATCGGGGCAGCAGGACCCCGCGGTGTTCGCCGCGCTGTGTGACCGGGGGATCCCCCTGTTGCCGGGCTGTACGGTCTCGCGGGCGATCGGACAGAAGCGCGTCAGGGGGTGCGTGGTCGTGCCCTTGAGCGGGCGCGGATGGCGCCGTTACCGTTGCGACCTCGTCGTCGCGAACGCAGGCATGCAGCCTCGCATCGGAACGCTGGCGACGGCCGGGGCCCGGCTCGCGTACGACACCCACACGCACAGCTATCAGCCCGCCGAACTGCCGCCGGGCGTCTTTGCCGCCGGAAGCATGACCGGGCTGCGCGATCCGCGTGCCTGCGAGGTCTCGGGACAGGTGGCGGGGTTGCGGGCGGTGCAATGGTGCGGTGGGCGCGCGTGGGGAACGCTCGAAGCCGCGCGGCGCGAGGCCGGGGCGCTGTCCGGTCCGGTCGCGGGGTGTGGCGTTCGCCACGCGTCCGGGATCGGACGGGGCGGCAAGGCGTTCGTCGACCTCGACGAGGACGGCACGTACAAGAACGTGAAGGAGTCGGCGGTGCAGGGATTCGATGTGCCCGAACTCGCCAAGCGCTTCGGGGGGTTCGGGCTGGGGCCGGGCCAGCACCGGGTCGCGGGACAGAACCTCGCCATGATCATGGCGGACCTGAGAGGCGAACCGGTGGAATCGGCGATGCCCACGACCGTGCGCCCGCCTCTGGTACCGCCGAGCCTCGCGACGCTGGCCGGGCCGGGGCACGATGTACACAAGCGTACACCTCTCCATGCGGAACAGGCCGCGTCCGGGGCGATCTTCCGCCGCGCCGGGCCCTGGCAGCGCGCCCGCTACTTCAGCGACGACCCGACGTGCCGCGATGAGATCCGGAACGTGCGCACCAACGTGGGCGTTCTGGACAGCTCGCCGCTCGGCAAGTTCCGGATCCATGGTCCGGATGCGCTGAAAGCGCTGCAGAGGGTCTACATATCCGACATGAGCCGGGCCCGCCCGGGCCTTTGCAAATACTCCGCGATGTGCAACGACATGGGGCAGATCGTGGACGACGGCGTCGTCGTCAGGGAAGGCGAGGGCGACTACTACTTCACGACCAGCTCCGCCCGGGCGGGGTCGACCGTGGAGTGGTTCCGCTTCCACACCCGTTACGACGGCTGGGACTACAACCTCGTCAACCTCACCGACGTGCTGGGGTCGATCAACATAGCAGGGCCCAACGCCCGCAGGGTGCTGGAGCGGGTGACGCGCGACGATGTGTCCAATGGGGCGTTCCCGTACCTGGCGTGCCGGCGCATCACGGTCGGTGACGGGGTCGGGGCGCGCTGCCTGCGGCTCGGCTTCGTGGGCGAGCTTTCCTTCGAGGTGCATGCGCCGGCCAGCTACCTGCGGCATGTGTGGGATCTGCTGATGGACGCCGGGGCCGACTTCGGGATCCGGCCGTTCGGTCTGGAGGCGCAGAACAGCCTGCGCGCCGAGAAGGGGCACATCATCATCGGGACGGAATCGGAGCAGCGCGTCACCCTGACGGACATCGGACTGGGGTGGCTGTGGGACCGGGACGATACCGAATCGAAGAAGGTGGGCGCCCCCGCGCTGCGGGCCTGCGCGAGACAGCCGGGCCGCATGAAGCTGGTGGCGTTCCGGGTGGAGGAAGGCGCCGATGCTCCGCTCGATGGGTCGCTGGTGGTGGACGATGAGGAGATCGTCGGGTACGTGTGCACGACTCGCCACAGCGAGGCGCTCGGGTGGCAGTACGGGATGGCGCTGGTGCGCAAGGCGTATTCCCTCCTGGGGCGGCGGATTCATCTCTGCCACGAGGAGAAGCGGGGACAACGCGTGACCTCCACGGCCATTGTGATGCCGCCGCACTTCTACGATCCCAAGGGAGCAAGGCCGCGCTCATGACGGACGTCCCTGCGGGCCCACGGACGGCGATGCGCAGGTCACCCGTTTCCTTCGCCGCGACTCCGGTCGAGACCGAGACGCGCGATGGCTGGACCGTGGTGCTGGCGTACGAGGGAGAGGCCGGCTGCGAGGGTCCCTGGCTCGTCGACCTCAGTCACCGCAGGCGCTGGGACGTTCAGGACGGCCGGCTGGAGGACATGCGGCCCATGGGACTGCCGGTGCCGACGCGGTTCGGCGAGGTGGGTGTGCACGGGGCGCTGGCCATCAACCGCATGAACCGCACCCAGGTTGCGATCTGGCACCTGGGCGACGAGGCGCCGCCCGCCCCGCCGGATGAGGTCGGCTTTACCGAGACGACGGACGGCCACTGCATGCTGGCGTTCGTGGGAGCGGGCGTGCCCGGGGTTCTGGAACAGCTCACGCCCCTCGACCTCTTCGAGCCGAATCGTCCCAGGCCGTTCCTGACCCAGGGGCCGGTGCTGCACGTGCCCTGCCAGATCGTCACCTTCGCGGACGACCTGGTCGTGATGACGCTCGCACGCGGCTACGGCGAGACGTTTGCAGAGGCGGTGCTGGGGTCCGGGGCGATCGTGGGGCTGCGGGCGGGGGGCGAGAGGGTGTTCAGCCAGGCGTTTTCGCAGGCAATGCGTTCCAGTTGAAACGTCGCCCGCCGCGTCAGCCTACGGGATCACCTCCCTGTCCCTCCCCGTCAGCCCCAGCAGGTGCTCCTGGAAGTATCGCCGCCGCGCCGCATCGGTGAACGCCGCGCTCTGCCCGGTGAACCAGTGCGGCTGTTCGGGCACGACGATGAGGTCGTGGGGCTTCCCGGCGCGGATGAGCGCCTCGACCAGCTTCATCGTGGCCGAGAAGGTGGCGTTGACGTCGCTGGTGCCGTGGATGAGCAGCAGCTTGCCCTTCAGGTCCCCCGCCAGGCGCAGGCTTGAACCGTACTCGTAGCCTTCGGGGTTTTCCCAGGGCCGGTCCATGTAGGGTTCTATCGCCCAGGCGTTCTGGTCGTGGATGTCGTAGACGCCGTTGACCGCGACGCCGACGTCGTAGAAGTCGGGCTCGAGCAGGAGCGCGCGCACGGTCATGTAACCGCCCCACGAGCCGCCGTGTATTCCGACCCGGTCCAGGTCCATCCACGGGCGGGTGGCGGCCGCGTTTTCCATCGCGGCGCGGTGATCCGGGATCTCGTTGCGTCCGAAGTTTCGGTAGGCCACGTCCTGGTAGGCCTTGCCGCGCTCGGTGGTACCGCGCCCGTCGACCATGAACACGACGAACCCGAGTTGAGCCAGGGCCGCCTGGCTGAGGCCGCGCCCGTCGGTGAAGGTCTTGGGAACCCAGCTGATGAAGGGACCGTTGTAGATGTAGTCGATGACCGGGTACTTGATGGCGGGGTCGAAGTCGTGCGGCTTGTAGATCACCCCGTAGAGGTCGGTCTCTCCGTCGGCGGCATTCACGACGAACTCTTCGGGCGGGATCCAGCCGAGTTCGTCCAGCGCGCTCACATCGGCTTCGGTCACGACGTACGCGAACTCGCCGTCGCTGGTGCGCACCTCGGTGCGGGGCGGGCGGCTTGTGGTCGAATGCGTGTCGACGATGTAGGCGCCGCTGGGCGACACCGTGGCGCTGTGCTGACCCTCTCCCTCGGTGACGCGCACCACCTCGCCGCCGTCCAGCGCGACCCGGTACAGGTGTGTATCGTACGGCCTCTCCTCCTCCTTGTGTCCGTTGAAGTAGACACGACCGGCAGACTCGTCGACGTGCACGATGCCGAGCACGGGCCACTCGCCCTCCGTGAGCCTGCGGATCAGCCGGCCGTCCATCCCGTACAGGTAGATGTGGTCCCAGCCGTCGCGCTCGCTGATCCAGAGGAAGCGCTTGCCGTCGGATAGTGGTCGGGCCAGTGAACGCCAGGACGGCGTCGTGCCGATGCCCTTGATGAAGGTGGGCTGCGTCTCTTCCAGCACCACGCGGACCTCGCCGGTGGCCGGATCGGCGGCCACGAGGTGCAGCGTCTGGTAGGTCCTGAACATCCGCAGGAAGAGGTACTCGGACCCGTCGGGCAGCCACCCGACCGGGCTGAGGATCTGCTCTTCGTCGCCCACATCGACTTGGACCGCGCGGCGGCCCACAACGTCCACGATGTGCAGTTCCTGGCGCGGCATCGGGTTGCCGGCCTTCGCGTACGGCGCGTACTCGACCTCCTCGGTCTGCTTGAGCCAGTGCAGAATCGGCACCCGCTCCATGTGGCGGCTGTCTTGCTTCATCGCGGCGACCCGCGCGCCGTCCGGAGCCCACATCGCGCCCTCGACGCTCCATGCGTAGTCCTCCTCGCCGTCCTCCATGACCGGGTGTTCCCGCCCGTCGAAGGTCGCGCGCACCCACAGGTCGTCGTCCTTCTCACCGAGCAGCCAGCGGCCATCGGGCGAGGGCACCTCCATGACCGCGGGCGCCCCGCTGGTGAACCCCTCGCGCACCACACGCGGGGCCGCACGTGCGGTCGCCTCCGCCTCGGCCGCCGGCCGCGCGCTCAGCGAGTAGTCCTCGAGGTCGAGTTCGAAGTGCCGGTCTTCGACGGTGAAACGCACCAGGCGCTCGCCCTCGCCGGCGAAGGTGAAGCTGTCGAAGGGCAGCCCGCGGTACGGCGGCTCGTGGCCCAGAACCGGGGTCAGCGCCTCGCGAAGACGCTCGGTGTCGAAGAACGGCCCGGTGGTCCGGGAAGAGGGATCGGTGCGGTGGATCACCGTCCCGTCGGGCTGCCCCTCGGCGAACCAGAAGCTCTGACCGTCGGCCATCCAATTGACGGCGCAGGCGGCGCCTCCCAGAGGCCCGACGTCGGGGCAGATCACCCCGCCCTCGATCAGGCTCGGGATCGTCATGTAACGGGCGTACATCTCGTCGCGTTCGGGATCGAGCGACTCCTGGGCGGCGAGCGTGGGTACTGCGACGAGGGTCCACAGCGCGAGTGCGGACCAGGCGGTTGGACGGGCGGCGGCCGGATGGCGCATGGGAGACGCTCCTTGTGGCGTGGCGGCGGGCGGGTCTGGCAATCGACCCTGCGCCCGGCCAGTATATCGGCGACACGATTGGTCATCCACCCCGAGAGGTCACCATGCCGAAGCTGCTTCGCTCACCGACACGGACCGCGGCCATCCTGGCCCTGCTCGCCGCCACGCCCGCCACCGCCCAGCAGGTCACCGAGAGCGCCTATGCCCGCGCCGAGCAGTTCCTGCCCTGGAACGCATCGAAGCTGATCTCCGGAGACCAGGTCACGCCCGAGTTCTTCGACGGCGACCGCTTCTGGTTCCGCAGCCGCACCTCGTCCGGCCACGAGTTCATCGTCGTCGATCCGGCCGCCCGCTCGCTCGCCTCCGCCTTCGATCACCCGCGGCTGGCTGCGGCGCTCTCCGTCGCCGCGGACACGGCCTACGAGGGCCGCACCCTCCCCTTCGACGAATTCGACTTCGTGAACGGGGGCGGCGCCATCCGCTTCCAGGTGGCCGACTCGGTGCAGTGGACGTGCGACATCGGCGCCTACACCTGCGCCGGACCGACCGCCGCGACCGCGCCCTCCGCCGCCGAACGCCCCTCGCCCGACGGCCGCTGGATCGCGTTTGCACGGGACGAGAACATGTGGGTGCGGGACGCCGCCAGCGGTGAGGAGACCCAGCTGACCCACGACGGCGAGACCGACTTCGGCTACGGTGCGATCCCGGAGGGCTGCTGCCAGGAGATCACGAGCCGCCGGGCCGGTCGCGAGCGGTCGCCGGTCATGCAGTGGTCGCCGGACTCGCGCCGCATCGCCACGCACCGCTACGACGAGCGCGAGGTCGAGCGCTTTCACCTGCTCGAAGCCGCCGACGGGCGCCCGATCCTGCATTCGTGGGCCTACGCGCTCCCGGGCGACTCCGTCGTGCCCACGTCCGAGCTGTGGTTGCTCGACGTGGAGGCCGGAACCTCGGTCCGCGCCGAAATCGAGCCCCAGCCAGGCAACTTCGCACGTGGCGACACCAGCTTCGTGGATGTGCAGTGGACCGCGGACGGCAGCCATGTGTTCTACACGCACCGCAGCCGGGACTTCAAGAGCTACAGGCTCTACCGCGTGGACGCCGCCACCGGCAGCGCGACCGAGCTCCTGGAAGAGACCGGGCCGACCTATGTCGAACTCAACAACTTCACCTCGTTCCCGCCGGCCTGGCAGGTGCTGGGGAACGGCTCCGAGTTCCTCTGGTGGTCGGAGCGGGACGGCTTCGGGCACCTGTACCTGTACGACGGCGAGGGGAATCTAAGGAACCAGGTCACGTCCGGCCCATGGCTGGTTGCGCAGCTCCTGCAGGTGGACGAGGCCTCGCGCACCGTCTACTTCACGGCGGCGGGCCGCGAGGAGGGGCGCCACCCCTACCACCTCCACCTGTATCGCGTCGGCCTGGACGGCTCCGGGCTGCAGCTCCTGAGTTCCGAGGACGCCGTGCACCAGATCACGGTGTCGCCCTCGGGCAGCTACTTCGTGGACCAGTACTCGGCCCCCGGGACGGCGCCCACAGCCGTCCTGCGCGGGCGCGACGGCCGCGTCTTGCAGACCATCGAGACCGCCGACATCTCCCGGCTGGAGGAAGCCGGCTGGATCCCGCCGGTACCCTTCGAGGCGAAGGGGCGCGACGGCACGACCAGCGTCTACGGCCTGCTCTGGTTCCCCTCCGACTTCGACCCCGAGGCGAGCTACCCGGTGGTCGACTACATCTATCCGGGCCCCCAGATCGGTGCCGTCACCCGCTACGATTTCTCGGCCTCGGGACGTGGCAATGGCCGTGCGCTCGCCGAACTCGGCTTCATCGTCTTCGCGGTCGATGCCTTCGGCACGCCGCTGCGCTCCAAGGCCTTCCACGACGCCTACTACGGCAACATGGGCGACAACGGCATCCCCGATCACATCTCCGCGCTCAAGGAGCTGGCGGGCCGCTACCCCCAGATGGACCTCGACCGCGTGGGCATCTTCGGCCATTCGGGCGGCGGCTTCTCATCGACCGACGCGATCCTGCGCTGGCCGGACTTCTTCAAGGTGGCGGTATCGGGCGCCGGCAATCACGACAACCGCGGCTATCACTTCCCCTGGGCGGAGAAGTACCAGGGGTTGCTGGTGGAGAACGACGACGGCACCGACAACTACGACAGCCAGGCGAACCAGAACATCGCCGCGAACCTGAAGGGGAAGCTGCTGCTCCACTACGGCACGCTCGACGACAACGTGCATCCCAACATGACGATCCGTGTAATCGACGAGCTCATCGCGCACAACAAGGACTTCGACATGTTCGTGCTGCCGAACCGGAACCACGGCTACTCGAGCGAGCCCTACGTGGTGCGCCGGACCTGGGACTACTTCATCAAGCACCTGCGGGGCGAGATCCCGCCGGAGGAGTACAGGATCACCGGCCCCGGGGGGTGAGGGCGATGACTTGCCCCGGTCAATGTCCGTTGGTAGGGTAGAAGTCGTTCGATCCGTCTACCATTCGATCCATCGACCAGGGGCAGACGATGGGCCTCAACATCAAGAACGACGAGACGTGCCGGCTCGCCGGCCAGCTGGCGCGGCTGACCGGTGAGACCAAGACGGGTGCGATCACCGTGGCGTTGCGCGAACGATTGGAGCGCGAGCGCAGGCGACGCAGCGCCGAGACCCGTGCCCGTGAACTTCGTGCCATCGCGGAACGCTGCGCGAAGCTCATGGGACCAGGCCCGTCGGCGGTGGAGCACGGGGAAATGCTCTATGACGAACGGGGTCTTCCCAAGTGATTGTCGACAGCTCGGCGCTGCTCGCGGTTCTGAACCGGGAGCCCGATGCGGAGCACTATCAGACCGCAATCCTGACCGCAGCTCCGTGCCGAATGTCGGTCGCGAACATGCTCGAGACATCAATCGTGGTCGAGAGCCGCGGGGGAGCGGACGCAGGCAAGGAACTCGATGCGTTTATCGAACTCGCCGGGATCGAGCCGGTTGCCGTAACGACCGAACAGCTTGCGGCGGCTCGCCAGGCCTGGCGGCGCTTTGGCAAGGGAAGGCACCGGGCGGCTCTGAATTTCGGAGACTGTTTCGCGTACGCACTCGCCCGGGTGACCGGGGAATCGCTGCTATACAAGGGCTACGACTTCGCCCGCACCGATATCCCGGCCGTCGCGCTTCCCGGGATCGGCTTGATCGCGGGTGACGATGAGTAGGTCGCTCGACCTCGATCACGTTGCCGTCGCCTGCGACGCACCCGCTCGCCGGAACGTCCAGCCGCCGTACAAGAGGCTCTGATAGAAGCGGCGTGGCTCAACGAGACCGGCCGCCCGAGCCAGTTCGACAACCCGCGACGCCGGGGCGAAGTGAATCCCCTCTTCAATCCGCTCCCCGAAACGCCGCTTCTCGGCCGCGGTCATGCCGCGGATGGTCCAGTAGCGCCGCCAGGCCGGCATGTAGCGCTCGTGCTCCTCGGATCCGGGGTCGCCGTGCAGGTCGAAGAAGACGAACACGCCGCCCGGCTTGAGCCGCTGCGCGATGTCGTCCAGGAGTGCCGCCTTGCTGCCGTCGTCGGGGACGAAATGGAGGACGTTGACAAGGGTGGCGGCGTCGAAAAGGGGTTCGGTGGCCACGTCGGCCGCATAGCCCAGTTCAAACGTGACGCCTTCGTCCACCCCCGCTTCCGCGACGCGACGCCGCGCGATGTCCAGCATCTGCCCGGAAGGGTCGACCCCGTGCACCCGGAGGTCGGGCCTCACCTGCTTGAGCGTGACGAGTTCGATTCCGGTGCCTGCACCCACCACCAGCACCCGTCCGCCCGGGGGGAGGTCGGGCTCGATTAGTGCGGCGAACATGGGGAAGAAGGTCGAATACCCTGGAATGACCTGCCGGGCAAGCGCTTCGTAGCTCTCACCGTAATCACCGTCGAAGTTGAAGGCTCCCTCGTCCAAAGCGGCCTGTCCACCCTATTCTGAAGGGGATTCGATGTGCTCGCGGGCCGTGCGCACGCAGCGTGCTCGCACGTCACGCGACCGGCTATGCCACCGGCCAGGATAAGACGATGCCCTCCGACCCGCTACCGCCGACCGAAGGCAGTGAATCGTTCGCCCGACGGGACTTTCTGAAAGTCTCGGCGGCCTTGGCGGCCGCGCTTCCGTGGGAGCAGGCGGTCGCCGGTCAGCCACCGCCGCGGGCCGCCACCCTTCCGGGGGAGCCGGCTCGACAGGCCCCCCGCGTGGACGGCGAACGGCTCAACGCCATGCTCACGGTCTTCCGGCGCTTCGGCGGCACCGACGACGGGGGCACCACCCGGTTGGCGTACAGCGACGAGGACATCGCCGGCAGGGCATACGCCCGATCGGTCATGGAGAGCGCCGGCCTGCAGGTGTCGGTGGACCTCGCCGGCAACCTCCTCGGCAGGCGCGCCGGCACCGATCCGGCGGCGCTGCCGATCATCATCGGGTCCCACCTGGATACGGTGCCGGATGGGGGCAGCTACGACGGCCATCTCGGTTCCGCCGCCGCGCTGGAGGTCGCGCTCACGCTGCACCACCACGCAATCGAACTGCGGCATCCCCTCGAGGTCGTCATCTTCCAGAACGAAGAGGGCGGCAAGACCGGGAGCCGAGCGCTGGTCGGGCGGGTCGAGCCTCACGAATTCGACATCGTCACGGCCTCCGGCTTCACCATACGGGACGGCATCAACCGTCTCGGCGGCGACCCCGCGCGGCTCGACGAGGCCAGGCGCGACCCCGGCTCCATGGCGGGGTTCATCGAGCTGCACATCGAACAGGGCGCGGTCCTGGAAGCCGCCGGCACCGACATCGGCGTCGTCGAGGGCATCGTCGGCATCCGCCGCTGGAACATCACAGTCCTCGGCGCGCAAAACCATGCCGGAACGACCCCCATGGCCCAGCGCCGCGACGCCCTGGTCGCCGCCGCCGACCTCGTCCGCGCCGTCAACGAGGTCGCCACCACCATGGAAGGGCGACAGGTGGCCACGGTCGGCAGGATCGAAGCCGTGCCGGGAGCGCCCAACGTCGTCCCGGGCGAAGTGCGCGCCACGCTCGAGATCCGCGACCTCGAAATGGACAAAATCGGACACATTTTCACCGAAATTGTCGCACGCGCCCGCGAAATCGAGTCCGCCCGGGACGTCGCCATCGAATTCGACCGCTTCTACGAGAGCCTGGCCGCGCCCACCGCGCCCGCCTTTCGCGATATCATCGAGGAGCAGGCCGTCGCGCTCGGCTACTCCGCCATGCGCATGCCGTCCGGTGCCGGACACGACGCCCAGAGCATGGCCGAACTCGGCCCCATCGGCATGATCTTCGTCCCCAGCCGGGACGGCATCAGCCACGCACCGGAGGAATACACCTCCCCCGAGGACAACACCCGCGGCGCCAACGTGCTGCTGAGATCGGTGCTGGCGCTCGATCGCGCCGGGTAGGGCCGCACCCCCTACAGGTACGTCACCCACCCCCACGGATCCGGCCCCGCCCCGTTGGCCAGCTCCAGGTAGCGCGTCTGAATCCGCTCGGTCACAGGCCCCCGGCGCCCGTTCCCGACCTCCAGGCCGTCGACCGACCGGATCGGGGTCACCTCGGACGCGGTCCCGGTGAAGAAGAGCTCGTCGGCCGCGTACAGCATCTCCCTCGGCACCAGCTGCTCGCGCACCGTGTAGCCCAGCTCCCCGGCGATCTTCAGCACCGAGTGGCGCGTGATCCCCGACAGCGACGTGCCGTCCAGGATCGGCGTGATGACCTCGCCGTTCACAACCATGAAGAGGTTCTGCCCGCTCCCCTCGCTCACCAGGCCGCCGGGCCCCAGCCCGATCGCCTCCGCGTACCCGTGCGACGACGCCTCCATCACCATCAGCGTCGACACGAGGTAGTTGCCCGCCGACTTCGCCCCGCTGGGCACCGTGTTCGGCGCCGGCCGGTTCCACGACGACACGCACACGTCCACGCCCTTCGCCAGCCCCTCTTCGCCGAGGTAGGCCCCCCACGGCCACACCGGTATGTAGGTCTCGACCGGACTGTGCTCCGGGTGCATGCTCGACGACCCGAAGCCGCGCAGCACCATCGGCCGGATGTAGCACGACTCCAGCTCGTTCCGGCGGATCGTCGCGCAGACGGCGTCCGCGAGCTCGTCGATCGAATGGTCGGGCTGCATCCTGTACGTCCGGCTCGACGCCATGAGCCGCTTCAGGTGATCATGGAGCCGGAAGACCGCCGGCCCCCTCGCCGTGTCGTAGCAGCGCACGCCCTCGAAGACCGACGCCGCGAACTGCACCGCGAGGCTCAGCACGTGCACCGTCGCGTCCTCCCAGCGCACGAACTCGCCGTCCTTCCAGATCCACGGGCTCCCCTCGAGTCTGCCGGCCTTGCCCATCGCGCTATTCCTCCGCCCCCGAGCCACCAGCCGCGTCCGCCCCGGAACCGGCACTCCGCAGGTACGCGTCCGTGCCATCCAGCCAGTCCTGCCGCGGCGGCGTGAACACATCCACATCGATCGTGTCCTCCAGCGCCACGGCCTCGTGCGGCACGTTGCTCGGCAGGTGCAGCACCTCGCCCGAACGCACCACCAGATCCTGCGGCCCGTCCTCGCCGATCCGGAACTGCAGCGCTCCCTCCAGCACATAGGTGATCTGCTCGTTGTCGTGCGAGTGCATCGGAACCACCGCACCCTTCTTGAGATAGACGTGCGCCAGCATGGACCGCTCGCCGGTGATCAGACTCCGCGAAATCAGCGGATTCAACTCCTCGACGGGTTGCTCGGCCACGCGATAGTGGGTGACCCGTGCATCACTCATGGGGCTTTCCTTCGGAGTAAGGGCGACGAGGGCGGGTGCGGCGAGATGCCCGCGCCCGCAAGGCCACCCAATCTGCACCGCCGACGGGTGAAGGGGAAGGCTGGCGCGCGGCCCGCGCCCGAACGCATGGGAACGCCCCGGTGTATTATACCGGTCATGAGACCATTGCTTCTCGCCGCGCTTTTCATCATCAGCCCGCTCCGCGCGGCCGCGCAGCCCGTTCTGGGCATCGTCGTCGAGGAAGGCACCGGCATGCCCGTGATGGGGGCGATGGTCATGCTCTTCACCGACGGCGGCGAGCGGGTGGACCGCATGCTCACCGACGTCGCGGGGCGATTCGCGCTCGACGCCCGCGCCGCCGGGCCGCACTATCTGACGGTGGAGAGAATCGGCTACGCCACGCTGACCACCGATCGCTTCACGACCGGCGCCGACGACCTGTACCTCACCATCGACGTCCCCATCGAGCCGGTCCCGCTCACCGGCCTCGACGTCGAGAGCGGACGACGCTGCGAGGTCAGGCCCGAGGAGGGGCGGGCGACCGCCCGCGTGTGGGACGAGGTGCGCAAGGCCCTGACGGCCGAGGCGTGGACGCGCGAGGCCGCCCTGTACCGCTACACGCTGGAGCGCTTCTCGCGGGCGCTGGACCGGGACGGCGACAACGTGCTCGCGGACACGACGCGGATCACCACGAACCGGGACGCGGCCTTCGAATCGGCGCCGATCGAACGACTCGCGGCCGAGGGATTCGTGCAGGCCGAGGGCGATTCCGCCACGACCTACCACGCGCCCGACGCCGGGGCGCTGATCTCGGACGTGTTCCTGGACACCCACTGCATGGGCGTGCGGGACGGCGACGACGGCCGCATCGGCCTCACCTTCGAACCGATCCCCGAACGCCGGGTTCCGGACATCGCCGGCGTCCTCTGGGTGGACGCGGCAACCGGCGAACTGGACAGGCTGGAATACGGGTACCGGAACCTGATCCGGTCGCGCGAGATCGGCGATCCTGGCGGCGAGGTCTCGTTCGTCCGCCTTCCGAACGGAGCCTGGATCGTCCGCGACTGGAGGATCAGGATGCCGCGCCTGGAGTCGGTCCTCGGAATCATCCGCCGCTACGGATATCACGACGAGGGGGGCGCCACAAGGGCCGTCACCGACAATCGCGGACGCGTGGTCCTCGACACCGGGGCCGGCACCATATTCGGCGTGATCACGGATTCGCTCGGGACGGGACCGCCGGGCGAGACGCTGTTCGTCGACGTGCCGGGTACCGCGACCGGGATAATCCCGGACGACGACGGCTCCTTCCTGTTCAGCGGCCTGGACGCCGGGCGGCACGTCGTGCGCGTCCAGCGCCCGCTCCTCTCGTCCTGGGGTCTGGCGGCGGCCGAGGTCGCGGTCGACGCCGAGATCGGCGAGGTCGCCTACGTCCGGCTGCGCGCGCCGTCGGTGGCGGACGTGCTGGCGTCGTCTTGCGGCGGCTCCCCGCGTCCGCCCGGCACGGCGGCGCTGCTGGGCCGCATCACCACGCCGGAAGACGCGCCGGCGGGCCCGTCGCGGGTGACCGTGCGCTGGCCGGCGGCGACGGGCTACACCCCGACCGGACCCGCGACCCCATTGTACCCTTCCGGCGAGCCGGGACGGGCCTGGGAGATCGGCCGGGACGGCCATTTCGCGACCGCCACCACCACCACGGACACCAGGGGCCTCTTCCTGCTCTGCGACCTGCCGCCCGGGCTGCGTCTTGCGGCCACCATCGGCACGCCCGGCGCGGAACCGGCCGTACACACCACGATCTTCGTCGAACCGGGTGCGGCGGCGGTGGTGAAACGGATCGTGATGTCAACTTTGGCTTACATGATGTCAACTTAGGTTGACAGTGGGGTCAGCTGCGGGGGGGAATTACCACCTGGCAAAAACGGGCCCGGAAGAAATTAGGTGTTGACCTAAAATTAGAATACAACCTAAATTTAGGTGACGCCCTAAGAACACCTAACGATCAGGTGGCTCCATGAACGCAGCACTGGAATTCCGGAACCCGTTCCGTCCCGGGGCTGGCCACACCCCCCCGTACCTGGCCGGAAGAAAGGAAGAGCGGAGCGAGTTTCTCAAGTTGCTGAACCAGGACATCGTCCTTTCCAACCTCGTCCTCACCGGGCTCCGCGGTGTTGGCAAGACGGTTCTTCTCGACACCCTCAAGCCACTGGCAGTCCGGGAGGGCTGGCTCTGGGTGGGCGCGGACCTTTCCGAGAGTACGACTGTCGACGAAGAGCGCCTGGCCACAAGGATCCTCACTGACGTGGCCCTGGCGACGTCAGGCTTCGTGTACGACAGGCGAGAGGTCCGTCGTCCCGGTTTCGGCCACCAGGTAGATCTGTTCGACACCTCTCTCAACTATCCGACGCTTTGTGCGGTGTACGAGCAGACGGGTGGCCTGGTTGCTGATCGATTGAAGGCCGCGCTGACTTTCGTCTGGCTGGCTCTGCGCGCATCAGCGAGTCCACCCCGCGGGATCGTCTTCGCCTACGACGAAGCCCAGAACATGACGGACCACGCCGGGAAGGACGAATACCCGCTGTCGGTGATGCTTGACGTGTTCCAGTCCATCCAGAGACAGGGTGCTCCGTTTCTCCTTGCTCTTACCGGTCTGCCCACGCTGTTCCCCAAGCTGGTCGAGGCCAGGACCTACTCGGAACGAATGTTCCGTGTGCTCTTCCTCAATCGCCTGGATCCCCCCGACGTTCGAGAAGCGATCGTGAAGCCGATTCAGGAGGATGGCTGCCCAATCACATTCACCGAACAATCCATCCGCCAGATCGAGAGGCATTCGGGCGGATACCCGTACTTCATCCAGTTCATCTGTCATGAGGCCTTTGACGCTTTCATGTCGCAGGCGACCACCGGGGCGAACACCCACGGCGTCCCGATCGAGGAGATCACGGCAAAACTGGACAGCGATTTCTTTGCGGGCAGGTGGTCGAGGGTGACCGACCGGCAGCGCGATCTTCTGTATGTCGTGTCGAGGCTTGACGACCCTGAGTCCGAGTTCAGCGTGCAGGAGATTGTGGACCTGGCCAGGCAACTGCCGGTGAAGGGGTTCAGCCCCAGTCACGCGAGCCAGATCCTTGCGGCGCTCATCGACTCAGGCCTCGTCTTCAGGAACCGGCATGGGAAGTACTCCTTTGCAGTTCCTCTTCTTGGGGGCTTCATCCGGCGGCAGTATCCGGTCGAGCAGCCCAGGTTCATCGATGGGTCCAGTCAGTGATGGAGCCGTACACCGGTGGCTACGGACAGGCTTGCTCGCTCTCTTTCGGCGCGGTTAACGTGGCTCCATGAACCGAATCCGAGGACATACAGCCGTCATCACCGGGGCCACGGCCGGAATCGGCGAGGCGTGCGCCCGGGCGCTGGGCGAAGCGGGCGTCAACCTGGTGCTGATTGGCCGGCGACAGAATCGGCTGGACTCGCTTGCGGCCGAGATCGCGGCCGAGAACGGAGTCCGCGCGCTGCCCTACCAGCTCGACGTGCGCGACCGCGCGGGCGTCACCGACTTCATCGCCTGGCTGGCGGGTGAAGGGCTCGACGTCGACATCCTCGTCAACAACGCGGGCCTGGCCCGCGGTCTCGACCCCGTGCATGACGGCAGGCACGACGACTGGGACGAGATGATCGACACCAACATCAAGGGCCTCCTCAACATGACGCGCGCGATCCTGCCCGGAATGATCGCACGCGACTCGGGGCACGTGGTCAACATCGGGAGCATCGCCGGCCACTGGGTCTACCCGAACGGCGGCGTCTACTGCGCCACCAAGTATGCCGTGAGGGCGCTGACCGAGGGGGCCAACGTCGATCTCGTCGGCACGAAGGTGCGCATGTCGAGCGTCGATCCCGGCCTGGCCGAGACCGAGTTCTCGGTGGTGCGCTTCCGGGGTGACGCGGACCGAGCCCGCGGCGTCTACGAGGGCACCCAGCCGCTGGTGGCCGAGGACATCGCCGACGCGGTCCGCTACGTGGTCAACACGGCGCCGCACGTCAATGTGCTGCACCTGGTCATGATGCCGACGGTGCAGCGGTCGCCGTACGTGTTGGCGCGGGAGCCGGCCGGCGGCAGCGAGGACTGAGAACCGATGGCAGGGATTCCCGGTGCATTCGCATGGCGAAGCGTCCGGGCGGTGCGCTGGCCCGCCATCGCTGGCGTGGCGGTTGTGGGGACGCTGGGGCTGGCGCCGCCACCCTGGGGTTCCGCGGGCCATGAAATGGCCGCACGGGCCGCCGTCGCCGCCCTGCCGGCCGAAATGCCGGCGTTCTTCCGCGACGCCGGCGCGCAGCTTGTCCATCTCAATCCCGAGCCGGATCGCTGGCGGGTGTGGGAGCAGCGCGAGATGGACCAGGCGTTCTCCTACGATCACTACATCGACCTGGAGAATGTGCCCGAAGGCGTTCTCGACGCGCCCGACCGCTTCGTCTACCTCCGCTGGCTGTACGAGGCCGGACTCGATCAGCCGGAGCGCGACGCGGGCTTCCTGCCCTTCCGCATCGTCGAACTGTACCAGCGGCTCGTGAGCGCCTGGCGCCGGTGGCGGGTCGAGGAAAACCCGGAGCGCCGGACCTGGATCGAAGAGCGCATCGTCAATGACGCGGGCGTCCTGGGCCACTACGTGACCGACGGGTCGCAGCCGCACCACACCACGATCCACTTCAACGGCTGGAACCTCGAGACACCCAACCCGGAGGGCTACACGCGCGACCCACGGTTCCACGCGCGCTTCGAGAGCCTTTTCGTGGAGGCGCATGTCAGCTACGACGATGTCGCCGCGCACGTCCGGACCGGGACGCCGCAATCGGTCGTGGGCTCGGCTCGCAGTGCGGTCATGTCCCACATCGCGGCCGCGCACCAGGAGGTGGAGACGCTGTACCGCCTGGACCGGGACGTCGGGTTCGACCCCGAGCGGCCCGCAAGTCCGGTCGCCCGCGACTTTGCCGCCCAACGACTCGCGGCGGGTGCAGACATGCTTGCGTCCCTGTGGTGGTCGGCCTGGCTCGAAAGCGCGTCGCCGGTCGACCGGGGCGGGGCGGACCAATGAGCGGCGGGGCGGCGCAGCGTGTCGCCGGGATCGTGCTGGCGGCGGGTTCCTCCACCCGCATGGGCCGCAACAAGCTGCTCCTGGAGCTCGACGGCGAAGCCGTGGTGCGCCGCGCGGCGCGCACTGCGATCGCAGCCGGACTGGATCCGGTGGTGGTCGTGACCGGGCACGAGCACGAGGCCGTGAAAGCCCGATTGCACGATTTGCGCGTGAGATCTGTTAGCAACACAGAGCATGCGAAGGGGACGCACACTTCGGTCGCCGCGGGCGTCTCCGCGCTCGGCGCATCCGCGCTCAACGCATCCGCTCTTGGCGACGACTGTGCGGCCGCGGTCGTGATCCTGGCCGACATGCCCTTCGTCACCGCCTCCATGCTGCGCGACGTGGTCGCGCGCTACCGCCGGTCCCACGCGCCCCTGGTGGTCTCGCGCTACGGCGGCGATGTGACCGCCCCCCCGATCCTGTACGACCGCTCCCTGTTCGGCGAACTCGCGCGCATGGACGCGCGCTGCGGCCGCGCGGTCGTGCGCCGCCACCTGGACAGCGCGGTCATGGCCGACTGGCCCACCGACGCTGCGCGGGACCTGGACAGGCCGGCGGACTACGAGCGGGCCCGGGCGGAGTTGGCCGGGGAGGAGTTGGCGCGGGCGGCGTCGGCGCACGGACCGCTGGCCGGAGTCACCGCCCGTGGATAGGCACCTGCTGGAAGTCGCCGCGCGGCTGCTCGACCAGAGGCAGCCCTACGCGGTGGCGACCGTGGTGCGCCGCGAACGCCCCAGTTCGGCGACGCCCGGCAACACCGCGCTCATCACGGGGGACGGCACCGTTTACGGGTTCATCGGCGGCAGTTGCACCCAGCCGGAGGTGGTGCGCCACGCCCTCGCCGCGCTCGGCGACCGCAACCCGCGCCTCCTGTCGTTCGGTGGCTCGCCGGACGGTCGTGACGATATGGTGATGGTCCCGATGTCCTGTGGCAGCGAAGGGAAGGTCGAAGTGCACGTCAACCCGGTGTTTCCCGCGCCGCAACTGGTCGTGGCCGGCGATTCGCCCATCGCGCGCGCCGTGGCCCGGCTGGGCGAAGCAATGGGCTACGAGGTCGCCGAGGGGCTCGACGGCCTGGACGGCCTGGACGGGCTGGATGGACCGGACGGGCCGCGGAGCGTCGGCACGGAGCGCGCGCCGGGGGCCCGGCTGTACGCCGTCGTCGCAACCATGGGGCAGGGCGACGAAGAGGCGGTCGAGCGGCTCATCGGAGTGCGCGCGGACTACCTGGGCGTCGTGGTGTCGCCCAAGCGTATGCTCCAGGTGCGGGAGTACCTGGGGGGACGGGGGATCTGCGGAAGCCGCATAGCGGAGGTGCATGGTCCGGCCGGGCTCGACATCGGGGCCGAGCGCCCCGAGGAGGTCGCGGTCAGCATCCTGGCGGAGATCGTGGCGCTGGGCGCGGCCGAGGCGCGCGCAACGGAGGAGGCCGCCGCGGAAGAGCAGGCGGCTCCCGCAGGCGCACCGGCATCGGCAACCGACCCGGTCTGCGGCATGACCGTTCCCGCGGACGGATCGCGGCCCTCCTTCACCCATCAGGACAACACCTACCACTTCTGCTGTCCGGGGTGTCGTGCGCGGTTCGAGGCGGATCCGGCGGCGTACCTGGCGGCGGGTTAGCGGGCAGGCGATGAGGCCCGAAATTGCGCGGCTGCAGGCCGACATGCGGGGGCTGGACTACGTCGCGGAGCCGGCGATCGTCACGGCGGTGCATCTGGCCCGCGCGATGGAGAAGCCGCTGTTGATCGAGGGCGATGCGGGGGTCGGCAAGACGGAGGTCGCCAAGGTCGTGGCGGGGATCCTGGAGACGGAGCTGATCCGGCTGCAGTGCTACGAGGGGCTCGACGTCAACACCGCGCTGTACGAGTGGAACTACCAGAAGCAGCTGCTGCGACTGCGGATCGCGGGCGAAGCAATGGCCCGGCGGGACGCGCGCGGCGCCCTCGATGCCCCGGCGGGCGAAGCAATGGCCGGGCGGGACGGCAAGGGCTCCGCGTCCGGCGACCGCCTGGACGACCTCGAGGATCTCATCTTCGGCCGTGACTACCTGCTGGAGCGGCCCCTTCTGCGGGCGATTACGCGGCTGGACAAGGCGCCCGTGCTGCTCATCGACGAGATCGACCGCGCGGACGAGGGGTTCGAGGCGTTTCTGCTGGAGGTGCTCTCCGACTTCCAGGTCACGATTCCGGAGCTGGGCACCATTCGCGCGGCGCACCGTCCGCTCGTGTTCCTCACGTCCAACCGCACCCGCGAGATCGGGGACGCGCTGCGCCGGAGGTGCCTGTACCTCTATATCGAGCATCCCGCCTTCGAAAAGGAGGTCGAGATCGTGCGGGCCAAGGTGCCCGGTATCCCGGAACGGCTCGCCGCCGAGATCACCGGATTCGTGCAGGCGCTGCGCCGGCGGCAGCTCATGAAGCCTCCCGGCGTCGCCGAGACGCTGGACTGGGCGCGGGCGCTGATCACGCTGCACACCGACGCGCTGGACGCCGAGACGGTGGGCGAGACGCTCGGTTGCCTGATCAAGGACCGGCACGACATGCGCGAGTTCGAGGAGCGCGAAGTTGCCGAGCTGGTCGGGGCCGCGCGGTCCTGATCCCCGATCCCCGCTTGATCCCCGATCCCCGGCTCCTGTAGTTTCCACGAGTGATCAAACCCCACCCGAACCCTCAGGCGGCCTCTCCGGTGCGCCGTTCCCGACCCGAAGCATGAGCCACGGCACTACGCACGAGCACGATGTGATCATCATCGGCGGCGGCGGCGCCGGCCTGCGCGCGTCCATCGCGATCGCGCAGGAGAACCCGTCCTTCTCGGTCGCGTGCGTGTCGAAGGTGTATCCGATGCGGAGCCACACGGTCACCGCCGAGGGAGGCGCCGCGGCGTCGATCAAGCCGAACGACACGCTCGAAGACCACATCTACGACACGATCAGCGGGGCCGACTGGCTCGCCGACCAGGACGCGGTCGAGTACTTCGTCAACCAGGCGACGCCCGAGATGGTCCAGCTGGAGCACTGGGGCTGCCCCTGGAGCCGGGAGCCCGACGGGTCGGTCGCGGTCCGCCCCTTCGGGGGGATGAAGATCGAACGGACCTGGTTCGCGGCCGACAAGACCGGGTTCCACATGCTCCACTCGCTCTTCCAGACCACGCTCAAGTACGGCAACATCGTCCGCTACGACGAGCACTTCGCGACCCGGCTCCTGATCGACGACCAGGGGCGCTGCCGCGGATGCGCGGCGATCGAGCTGCAGACGGGGCGGGTGAAGGCGATTCTGGGCAAGTCGGTGATCATCTGCACCGGTGGCGCCGGGCGGGTCTTCCCGTTCACCACCAACGGCGCGATCAAGACCGGCGACGGCATGGCCATGGCTTATCGGGCGGGCGTCGCCCTGAAGGACATGGAATTCATCCAGTACCATCCGACCGGGCTGCCGGGGACGGGGATCCTGATCACCGAGGCCTCGCGCGGCGAGGGCGGCATCCTGATCAACAAGGACGGCTACCGGTATCTGCAGGACTACGACCTCGGCCAGCCGCTCGACGTGAGCGACCCCCGACACCCGCTGAAGCGCGCGATGGAGCTGGGGCCGCGCGACAAGCTGAGCCAGTGCTTCATGAAGGAGAGGTGGGCGGGACGCACGATCCCGACCCGCGACGGGCACGTGGTGCACCTGGACCTGCGGCACCTCAGCGAGGCCAAGATCGACAAGCGGATCCCGTTCGTGCGCGAGCTGGCGCGCAGCTACGCGGGCATCGACCCGGTGCATCAGCCCATTCCCGTGCGCCCCGTGGTGCACTATGTGATGGGCGGGATCGACGTCGACTCCAACTCCGCCACGACCGTGCCCGGACTGTACGCCGCGGGCGAGTGCGCGTGCGTGTCGATCAACGGCGCGAACCGGCTCGGGTCGAACTCGCTCACCGAACTGCTCGTCTTCGGCGCCCAGGCCGGCATGCACGCGGCCCGTTTCGCCATGGACAATCCCGACTACGGCGTATCCGCCCTGGAGGCCCAGGCCGCGGACGAGGGGAAGCGCCTGCGGCGCACCTTCTTCGACGCGCCGAGGAAGGGCGGCGAGCGCATCGTGACCCTGCGGACCGAGCTCCACGAGGCGATGGAGACCGGCGCCGGCATCTACCGCGACGCCGAGTCGCTCGAGGCCGCCTGCGCCACCGTGGCCGACCTGCGCGACCGCTACGCCAAGCTCAACATCGACGACCGCACGCACAGCTTCAACACGGAGCTCACCGCGGCGCTGGAACTCGAATCGCTGCTCGAGTGCGCCGAGGCAATGGCGCATTCGGGCCTCCAGCGCACGGAGTCCCGCGGCTCCCACCAGCGGCTCGACCACACCGAGCGCAACGACGACGACTTCCTCGCGCACTCGCTCGCGTTCCGCCAGGAGGGCACCCAGCCTCCGCGGATCGACTACAAGCCCGTGACGATCACAAAGTGGCCTCCGGGCGCCCGCACCTACGGCGCCGGATCGGGACTGAAGAGGAAATAGGACGATGGCCGCTCAAGACACCATGACGCTCGAGATCTTCCGGTATCACCCGGAGACCGACTCCGAGCCGCGCTACCAGTCCTACGAAGTCCCGTACAACGAGGACTGGGTCGTCCTGGACGCGATCAACTGGATCAAGGACCACGTCGACGGCTCGCTCACGCACCGCTGGAGCTGCCGCATGGGCGTGTGCGGAAGCTGCGGCATGATGGTCAACGGCGACCCGAAGCTGACCTGCGCCGCGTTCCTGAAGGACTACTACCCGTTCCCGATCAAGGTCGACCCGCTGGTGAACTTCGCCGTCGAGCGGGACCTGGTGGTCGACATGGACGGGTTCATGGACAAGCTGCAGGAGGTGAAGCCGTACATCATCCGCGACGACGTGAACGACACGTCCGAGGGCGAGTACCGGCAGTCGCCGGCCCAGCTCGCGCAGTACAAGCAGTACTCGATGTGCATCAACTGCATGCTCTGCTACTCCGCGTGTCCGGTCGCAGGCCACGAGGACGAGTTCCTGGGTCCGGCCGCGCTCGCGCTGGGCCACCGCTACAACAAGGACTCGCGCGACCGGGGGCAGGCCGAGCGACTCGATGTCATGCTGGCGGGCGAAGCAATATGGGGATGCACCTTCGTCGGCGAGTGCACGGTCGTATGCCCCAAGCACGTCGATCCGGCCGGCGCGATCCAGCAGGCCAAGGCCATGGCCGCCCAGGAGTTCTTCAAGGGCTTCGTGATGCCGAAGGGCACGGGCGTGGCCAAGGGCGCCGGCGCGGCCAAGGGAGCCGGCGGATGAGCGGGCGGTACCACCGGCCCCACAGGAAGGCGTGGTTCCTGGAGCGCCCGGCGTACGTGCGCTTCATGGTGCGCGAACTCACCAGCTTCTTCGTCGCGGGATACCTCGTCCTGCTGCTGCTGACCCTGGCGAAGCTGGGCGGCGGCGAAGCCGCACTCGCGGACTGGCTGGCCGCCGTGAGCGGACCGGGCTGGATGGCCGCGCACGTGGTGGCGCTGATCGCGGCCGTATGGCATTCGGTGACATGGTTCGGCGCCGTGCCGCAGGCCATGCCGATCTACCTCGGCGAGGACCGGGTGCCCGCGCCGATCGCGGCCGTGCTGATGGGATACGGACCGTGGCTCACCGTGACCGCCGTGATCGTCTGGTGGATACTGCGATGAAGCGTTCCGACGAAGCGTTCTGGTGGGCCCTGTTCTCGGCCGGGGGCGTCATGGCGGCGCTCTTCGTGCCTGCGTTCGTGATCGTGACCGGGTTCCTTTTGCCTGTTGGGGATGCGACGGTGGCCGCGGAACGGGCAGGCAATCTCGCGACGGCCGTGGGATGGTGGCCCGTCAAGCTTGCGTTGCTCGGCATCATCGCGCTGTCGCTCGTCCACTGCGGACACCGGATCCGTCACACGCTCATGGACCTCGGCATGCGGCGCTACTCGGGACTGCTCAAGCTGCCGTGCTACGGGGGCGCGCTGGCGGGAACCATCTGGGCGGCGCTGCTGCTCTGGGGGATCTAGGAGCTAGGCGGAACCGTCCTCCCACAGATCCAGGTGGCGCGAGAAGACTTCGTCGAGGTCGATCACGCCCATTTCCTGGCTTCCCAACCGGACCGGAAGCTTCCCCTCGAAGCGTTCGTGCCCGGGTTGCTCCCCGAACCGCCACACATCCACCACATCGTCGACCGGGTCGACGATCCAGTACTCGCGGACGCCGCGTCGAGCGTAGAGATCGAGCTTGATCCCTCGGTCGCGGTGCGCGGTGGACGGGGACAGGATCTCGACCACCAGATCGGGAGCGCCCAGCACCTGATTCTTCGTGATGATGCCCCACCTTTCTTTCGATACGAAGAGAATGTCGGGCTGCACCCGGTCGGCGGTGCCGGGGAACTCGACGAGGTAGGGTGCAAAGAACAACTCTCCGTGGCCCGCGTGCTCGAGAATGCCCATCAGGGCCTGCTGCAGCCGTTTGCAGATGCGCTGATGGCGGGTTACCGGGGCGGCCGTCACGTACAGCCGCCCGCCGATGAATTCGTAGCGGTTGCCGTCGTCCGGCATGCGCAGGACGTCTTCCCATGTGGTTGGCGTGGTCGTCTGCATGGTGGACACATCATACCTCCCCGCCTTCGGGTGTGCGAACGATTCCGATGGCGGAGGATACGACGAGGTGGTCATCGTTCGATCATCGCGAGTCGTCCCACAAGTCCAGGTGGCGGGAGAAGGCTTCGTCGAGGTTGACTACGCCTAACTGCTCGCTTCCCAACCGGACCGGAAGCTTACCCGCGAAGCGTTCGTGCCCAGGTTGCCCTCCAAACCGCCAGACGTCCACCACGTCCTCATCAGGGTCCACGATCCAGTACTCCCCCACGCCGCGACGTGCGTAGAGGTCGAGTTTGATTCCGCGGTCACGGTGCGCGGTGGATGAGGACACGATCTCGACCACCAGACCGGGAGCGCCCAGTATCTGCGTCTCCTTGATGATTCCGCGCCTCTCGTTGGACACGAAGAAAATGTCGGGCTGGACGCGGTCGCCGGTGCCGGGGAACTCGACCAGGAGCGGGGCGTAGAACACCTCTCCGTGCCCCGGGGCTTGCAGCATTCGCTTGAGCGCAGACCGCAGCCGGTCGGACACGCGGTGATGGCGAACCCACGGCGGGCCCGTCACGTACAGCCGCCCGCCGATGAATTCGTAGCGGTTGCCGTCGTCCGGCATGCGCAGGACGTCTTCCCAGGTGGTTGGTGCTTGATCTGTCATCTGTCCCATCCTCACGCCCTGTGCCCCACATCCAACCCCTCCAACGCCTCCGGCTTCACCCCGTAAAGTACCGCGATACCCGGGTGGAGCGTGCGGAACGAGTGTTCGACGAAATCGAGCACCTGCTGCTGATCCACCAGCGGCACATCCGCGTCCTCGATCATCCGCCACACCCGCTTCGGCTCGAACCCACGCCACCTGAGGATGCATCGACGAACGGCCCGGTTCGTGAAGCGGCGGTATGCCACGCCGACCCTTTCAATATGGATGGCCTCTGCGCGCAGGTTGCGGTATCGCCGCGCCGTCTTGATGTAGCCGTTGACGAACGCTGCGCGCAGGAGCGAGACGTCGTTGAGCTCGTACACGCCCAACAGGCCGCGGATGTAGTCGTGGTCGGCGATTGAGAAGAACGATATCGGCGCCAGGTCGGCCTTCAGCAGGGGGATGATCGACGCGATCCGCGATGTCCGGTTGTTCACGTCGGCGAAGGGTTGCAGGTACGGAATGTGAACGAGCAGGAAGAAGGACTGCTCGAACGGATCCGTTATGCGAGCCGCCTTGGCCAGAAGGATGTCCAGTTCCTCTCGCACTGCGGAACGATCCTCCAGGGGCATGTAGACGGATGGGCCGATTGTGACCGGCCCACGCCGCAGGTTGCCCACCAGGCTCCGATCCCGAATCAGCGAGTGGGACAGGAGCGCGTGGATGTTCCGCAGATCCGGCCACCCGATCTCGATCTCGTCCAGGTTCTCAACCACGTATTGGATCGCGCGCTTGTGATTGAGAATCATGACCGCATCCTTGAGCGATTTGCCGTCCGCGATCCTGCGCGCCCGCACCAGAGAATCGGTCTCCATGTAGTCGTAGCGGTTGCCCTCCAGGCGCGACGAGGCCCACGACATGTCGACTGCAAGTTGTCCGCGCACGCGGCGCGCGTAGGTAGCGCCCATCGACGCGTGGTACGGCTCCAGCACGGGGGTGCCCGCCTTCTCCAACTCCGCCCGATCCGCGTCGGTCAGGTAGCGCGACTCGTTGGGCCGGTAGCTCCCCGCGAACTCGCTACGGTACCTGGTCGGCGGTCTCCGGTGGATCGGCGTGCGGAGGTGCGCGAGCACCGCTTCGCCCCCGGCTACGCGATAGCGGGTCCCCCGGCCCTCGCCGACGACCTCCAGCAATCCGTCGTCGACGAGCCGCCGGAGCGCCCTCCACACCGTGGACGCGCTCGCATCGGGTGCGACATCGCGGCGAACCTGGGACCGGCTGCACTCCGGGTGATTGGCGACGTACGACAGAACTGCGCGGTCTGTGAGCAGCATGACATGTATTCAGTAATAACTTGATACGATTCGTCACGAATCATGATCTGAAAAGGAGCCTGTGTCAAATATTCACGTCACGATTGTGAAATAAAGCAAAGCCAATCGGCCCCGGGACGCCGCCACTCACGGCGACGCCCCGGGACCGTTGCTGGGCGACCGGGCAGGCCAGGCCGGCGACCGGGCAGGCCGCGGTCAGGCCGCGGCGGCCGCCTCGCCTACCCCGCCACCTTCGTCAGCGTGACCCGCAGCACGTCCGGCAGGTCCGGATACGTGAAGCACGGATCCAGGACTCTGACGACGCCGTCCTCGACCGGACCGGTGCTGGGGCCGGGCTGGCGCGGTAGCTGGTACACCCCGAGCCCGGGCTTCTCGTTCACCTCGGTCCCTGCGTCCCAGAGCAGGATCCGGTCGGTGATGTCGCCTTCCAGCGCGACGCCGCCCGGGAAGAGGTCGATCCCTTCCTCCGGGGGCGCGTAGAAGAGGTCGTTCGACTCGACGAACATCGTCACGAACGACAGGGCGTCGCCGGGCGTGGCGATCACGCTGAACTCGTAGGCCTGGCCCGGGCCAACGTGCGCGGGACTCCCGGCGCCGACCGGGACCGCGAACATACCGGCGTCGCGGAACCCGCCCGCCGCCCGGACCTGGATGTCGAGAAGTGTCGGATCGCCGTCTTCCGCCATCGCCTCGAGGCCTATGCTGGCCGCTGCGCCGGCGTTGAACAGGAAGGGCCCGGCGGCGTGGGTCGCGTAGACGCCGGGGGCGATCAGCGTCGTCAGCCCCGACCGTTCCGCCACGGTCGCCGCGAGCGTGCTCACCGTACCGTCTTCGGCCAGCCCCTCCAGCCCCTCGCCGCGGTCCGGCTCGCCCACCGTGAACAGCGGGTTGGCGCCGGAGTGAACGACGTAGACGCCGGGGGCCAGCGGCGTCGGATGACTGGCGCCGTCGGCCGTCATCAGCGTCGTGGCGGTGCTGATGTTCTCGATCGTGGCCCGGAGCAGCGTGGGGGACGGGCCGTCGCGGTGAAGCGTGACCCGGATCACGTCCGCGACCTCCGGCAGGTTGCCGAAGTCGTCGGTGGCGAGCCGCACGGTCGGGTCGGGGTCGGCCGCCCCGGAATCGCCGCCCCTGCGGATGGGCTGGTCGGCGCCCGTGCCCGGCTCCTGGTTTTCCTCGGTGCCCGCGTCCCAGAGCATGATCTGGTCCGTGATGTCGCCGGTGACCACACCGTCGTCACCCCAGAGCGCGACGCCGTTTCCGTCGGGCGCATAGAAGAGGTCGTTGGACTGCACGAACTTCGTCGCGAACGACAGGTGCTTGCCGGGGCCGGCGTGGAACTCGAACTCATACTTCCCGCCCGGCGGCAGCTGCCCCGGGCCGTCGGCGCCAACCGGCACGGCGAAGGTCCCGCTCGCAGAGAACTCGTAGTGCCGGGAGATGTTCTCGATGCGGACCCGGTAGTCGACCTGTCCGGGCAGCCGGGTGTGCGTCCCGGCGAAGCTGACGTCCCTGGACTCGCCGACGCCGACCGAGACGGCCTGGCTCGTCTCGCCGAACGTGTACTTGTCCGGGTCGAAGTCCGAGATCGTGACCGTGTAGTCGCCAGCGCGCAGCGAGGGGAACTCGTAGTTGCCGTCGGCGTCGGTCCGCGTGGACTTCGTCTCCGTGCCGCCGAGCGCCACCGAGACCCGGGCGATGCCCGTGTCCGCCACGGTTACCGATCCCGCGACCCGGCCCGTGCGGACGTACGATCCGTCAAAGTTCAGGATGACCGTCTGTCCCCTGGGCACGGTCACGGTGATCGACCCCACCTCGGAGAAGTCGCCGTGCGGTGGAAGGTCGGTGAGGGCGACCGAGTACGTCCCCCCTTCCAGGTTGTCGAATCGGTACGCGCCGCCTCCGGCGGTCGTGGTCGAAGGCCCCGTGTCGAGCGTCACGGTGACGTCGTCGACGCCCGTGCCCTCGATGCTGACGGTGCCGATGATCGCCCCGGTGACGGGCAGATCCACGGGTTCGCCGCACGCGGCCACAAGCGCGGCTGCGAGCGCGGTCGCGAGCGCGACGCCCATGGTCCCGGCCCGGCGCCGTTGCGTGCGCGTTCGATGTCCGGCTATGGATTTGATGTTCATGAAGAATGCACTCCTTGTTCATTTGGTCGTTCAGTTGGTGATTCAAGTAGAGGCTCGGAGATTGAGCCAAACGCGCCTCCTACCCGTTCTGCCATTTTCGGTTCCCGCGTTCCCGCATGTCCGCGAGTTCAGCCTGTGAGAGACCTCGTCACCCACGTCGCGAGCTTCTCGGTCGCGCTGCGCGAGGCCGGAATCACGGTGGCGCTGGGCGACGAGATCGACGCCGCGAACGCCCTCGTGCACGTCGACATCGGGGACCGCGAGGAGGTGCGGCTGGCGCTCCGGACCAGCCTCAAGGTCGACCCGCGCGGCTGGCCGCTCTTCGACCACCTCTTCGAGAGCCTGTGGCGGTCGGGCGGGCCGCGCCGGGAGGGCGGGCCGCAGGCGCGCAGGAAGCGCAGGCAGGCCCCGCGCACCTGGCCGGGGCAGAAGGAGAACCCGCTCGCCGCGCTGGTGCGGAAGGCCGAACTGGCGCGCGCGGTCGCGGAAGGCGAGCGCCTGGACCCCGGCGATCCCGCGGGCCCCGACGGCGGGCGTCCCGGGTACAGCCCGCGCGCGCTGCTGCGCCGCAAGTCGTTCGAGCAGTGCACCGACGACGAGCTCGCCGCGATGGAGCGGCTGCTGCTCCAGGTGGTCCGCCGGATCGCGACGCGCCGCAGCCGCAAGCTGGTGTCGGCCCACCGCGGGCCGGTCGTGGATCTGCGCCGCAGCTTCCGCCGCGCCCTCGCGCGCGACGGCGAGTTCATGGATCTGGCCCGTCGCGACCGTGCCGTGGAGCTGCCGCGGATCGTGTTCATATGTGACACGAGCGGCTCGATGGACCCTTACTCGCGGTTCGCGCTGACCTTCATCCTGTCCTTGGGCAGGGTTGCGCGCCGGACCGAGATCTTCGCCCTCAATACCTCACTCACACGCCTCACCTCGTGGATCACGGCGGGGAATGTGCCGGCCACGCTCGCCCGCTTCGCCCGCAATGTGGAGGACTGGTCCGGGGGGACGCGGATCGGCGAGTGCCTGGGCGCGTTCGTCGACGATCATCTGCGGCAGGCGGTTGCGGGTGACACGACGGTTCTGATCTTCAGCGATGGCCTTGATCGGGGGGCGACGGAAGTGCTGGATGGGTCGCTGCTGGCGATCCGGCGGCGTGCGCGGCGCGTGATCTGGCTCAATCCGCTCATGGGCGATCCGCGGTACCGGCCCGAGGCGCGGGGGATGAAGGCGGCGCTGCCGCACATCGACCACCTGGTGCCCGCCCACAACATCGAGTCGCTGGAGAGGCTGGCGGACCTGTTATAGCCGCAGGCGCGACTGTAGCGCGACGAGCGACGGCACCACCAGCATGAGCAGCGCGGTGGCGATGAGGATCCCGAAGCCCACGGACGCGGCCAGCGGAACGAGGTGCTGCGCGTGGGTGCTGGTCTCGAAGACGAGCGGGGCGACGCCGACGAAGGTGGTGATGGAGGTGAGCAGGATGGGCCGGAAGCGGTCCTTCGCGCCCATGATGATCGCGTCGCGCGCGGGGACGCCCGACGCCCTGAGGTCGTTGATGAACTTGATCATCATGAGCGAGTCGTTGACGACCACGCCGCTCACGCCGACCAGCCCGTACATCGACCAGATGCCCATGCTCAGGCCGAGGAGCATGTGGCCGGCCACGGCGCCGATCACCCCCAGCGGGACCGCGGCCAGGATGATCAGGGGCTGCGAGTAGGAGCCGAACGGAATCGCCATCAGCGCGTACATGACGAGCAGGGCCAGGAAGAGCGACCGGCTCAGGTCGGCGTTGGCCTCCTCCTGCTGCTTGCGCTGGCCGCCGACGGTGTAGGCGAACAGCTGGTCCCGGGTTGTGAGGCGGTCGATGATGCCGTCGTCGAGGCGGCGGTTGACCTGGGTGCCGGTCGCGAGCACGGGGTCCACGTCGGCGGTGATCGTTACGGCGCGGCGTCCGTCCATGCGGTGGATGGTGGCGGCCGACCTCGCGAAGCCGGCCGATGCCACCTGTCCCAGCGGGACCTCGCCGCCGGGCGTGCGCACCAGGTAGCGCTCCACGTCGGCGGCGGAGTTGCGCTCGTCTGCGGGCAGGCGCGCGTAGACCGCCACTTCCTCGCGCCCGCGCTGCACCCTGAGCGCTTCCGCCCCGAAGAAGGCCGAGCGCACCTGGGACGCGAAGTGGCCGACGGTCAGGTTGAGCGTGTGGGCGGCGGGCGTCAGCTCCAGCTGCAGCTCGCGGAACCCCGCGTCGAGGTTGGTGCGAACGTCGAAGACGCCGTCGATCGCGTTCAGTTCGGCGACGAACTCGTCGGCGATCTCGGTCAGGCGGCCGGGGTCCGGGTGCGAGAGGTTGAAGTGGACCGGCAGTCCGAGCGTGATCAGGTTCGACGAGATCGACAGCGATGTTGCGCCCGGCAGCGTGCCGGCCTCTTCCCGCCACAGCCGCTCGAAGGTGGACGCGGCGATGTCGTGGCGCTCCCAGTCGATCAGCTTGAACTGGACCGCCGCGAGGTGCCCGCGGGCCGCTTCGATGGCGTTGCCGCCCAGAGGGTCGTAGAGCGCCGCCGACCTGCCGACCGTTACGGCGACGCCGACCTCCAGCGGTTCGGTGCCTGCCTCGGCGCCGGCACCTGCCCCGGCCGCCGCGCCGCGCTCCCGTTCGATCCGCTCGAGCGCGCGGTGCCCCGCGGCCTCCAGCTCGGCCGCGACCGCGGACGTCCGCTCCCCGGGCGTGCCGATCGGCATTTCCAGGTTGGCGGAGACGACATCGCCTTCGATGGGGGTCAGGAACTGGTTGGGGACGATCCCGGCATTGACAATTCCCAGCGTGATCACCATCAGGCCGGCGGCCGACGCCAGCACGATCGACGGCTTGTCGACCGCCAGGCGCAGTCCGCGGTCCAGGGGGCCGTCCACGACCCGCTTCAGGGCCAGGTCGACGTTTTCGCGCACGCGCTTGAGCCGCCGCGACAGCCGTCCCCTGTTCGGTGCGTCCGGCGGGGGCAGGTGCGCCAGGTGGTTCGGCAGCACCAGCAGCGACTCCACCAGCGAAATCAGGAGGACCGTGATCACCACCACCGGAATGGCGCGCGCGAGCTGCCCCTGGGGACCGGGCGCGGTCAGCAGCGCGGCAAACGCCGTCGCCGTGGTGAGCACCGCGAAGAGGACCGGCCCGCTGACCCGCCGGGTCCCGTCAATGGCTGCATCGGTCCCGCGCGCACCCCGCTCCCGTGCGGCGAAGACGCTCTCCCCCACGACGATCGCGTCGTCCACGACGATGCCCAGTGCGAGCACCAGCGCCATCAGCGAGAACATGTTCACCGAGACGCCCAGCAGCTCCATGAACAGGAAGGTCCCGATGAACGACACGGCCAGCCCGACCGCCACCCACAGCGCGAGCCGCAGCTCGAGGAACAGCGCCAGGGTCACCAGCACGAGCGCCAGCCCCAGCAGCGCGTTCTCGATCATCAGGCCGAGCCGTCCCGAGACCTCGACCGAGTCGTCCTTCCAGACATCGACGTCGACCCCCGGCGGCAGCGCGGGCAGGACCTCGGCCGCCAGGTAGTCGCGCACGGCCGCCGCGATCTCGAGGACCTTCTCGTCCGAGCCGCGGTAGACGTCGACTCCGACCGCGCGCTGCCCGTTGTAGCGCACGCTCAGGTCGGTGTCCGCGAACCCGTCCCGCACGGTCGCGATCTCGCGCAGCCGCAGCGACGTGCCGTCGGGGCGCGTCAGAACGATGATGTCCTCGAAGTCCCCCTGGTCGTAGTTGCGCCCGAGCGTGCGCACGAGCACTTCCTCGCTGTCCGTGGAGAACTTGCCCGCCGACAGCTCCATGGAACCCTGCCGCACCGCCGCCGCGACGTCGTCCAGCGTGAGGCCCAGCGCCCTCAGCCGCCGCAGCGGCACCTCGATCGACACCTCGTACGGGCGGGCGCCGCTGACCTCGGCCAGCGACACCTCGGGCAGCGCCGAGATGCCCTCCTCGATGTCGTAGGCCAGTTCCTTGAGGGTGGCCTCCGGGACATTGCCATGGACAAGCAGGCGGATCACGTTCTGGCGACTCGTGATCTCGCGCACCTGCGGCCGCTCCGCCTCGGCGGGGAACGTGATGATGCGGTCGACCTCGGCCTTGACCTCGTTGAGCGCCCGGCTGATGTCGGTGCCCGACTTGAACCGCGCGATCACGGATCCGAAGCCCTCGGACGCGGTCGCTTCCGTCCGGTCCAGACCCTCGACCCCCCGGATCTGCTCCTCGATGCTCCGAACGACCGACTCCTCGATCTCCGCCGGCGTCGCCCCGGGGTACAGGACAAGGACCTGCACCTGGTCCAGCGACAGCTCCGGAAGCACCTCCTGCACAAGGTTCCTGGCCGCGAACAGGCCCGCGAGCACCAGCACGACCATGACGACGTTGGCGGCGACGCTGCTCCGCGCCATGAACGCGATCGGTCCGCCGCGGCCGCCGGCTTCGGGAGAAGGCGTGGCTGGGCGAGAGGGCGTGGCTGCGGGAGAAGGTCGTCGGCTCATTTGATCTCGAAGCTACTCGGTTCCGGGCGCCCGGCGAAACCTTGCGGGACAAGGACGGGAACCTTGCGGGACGCGCGCGGAAACCTTGCGGGACGCGCGCGCGGGCAGTCCATTGACGAGTGCGCAACGCAACCGGGGCGCCCGTTCAACCCGCCTGAAGCGCTGAACCAGCCCACCTGGAGAGCCAGTGAGAATCGAGGAAAAGTTCACCGTTGCAGCCCCGGCCGATGACGTCTGGGCCTTCCTGACCGACCCCGAACGCGTCGCGGCCGCCCTGCCCGGCGCCGAGATCACCGAAAAGCTCGACGAGAACACCTACAAGGGCGGAATGGGGGTCAAGGTCGGGCCTCTCGCAGCCGCCTACACCGGCACCGTCGCCTTCGATCTCGACGAGGACGCGCGCTCGGCGGTTGTGCACGCCAGGGGACAGGGCAAGGCCGGAATGGGCAACGCCGACATGAAGATGACCAGCCGCGTCGTGACGCTTGGCCCGAACGAAACCGAGGTGACCGTCGAGGCGCACCTGTCCGTCACCGGCATCCTCGCCCAGCTCGGGCGCGGCATGATGCAGCACGTAAGCAAGAAGATGTTCAAGGAGTTCACGGAGGTTTTGGGGAAGGAGCTGACATGATCCCGCCGCAGTTCGACTACCACGCGCCCGGCAGCCTTGAGGAAGCGTTGAGCCTGCTTGAGAGCCTCGACGACGCCAAGGTCATGTCGGGTGGCCAGAGCCTGCTGCCCATGCTGAAGCTGCGCCTGGCCACGCCCGCAAACATCGTGGACATCGGGCGCATTCCGGGGCTCGATTCGATCAGCGAGGAGGGCGGCTTCCTGCGCATCGGCGCGCTCGTGACCGAGACCGCGCTGGAGGAGGACGCCACCGTCGCCGCGCGCTACCCGATCCTGCTGGACACGGCCAGGGTGATCGCCGACCCGCTCGTGCGGAACCGCGCCACGATCTGCGGCAACGTCGCGCACGGCGACCCGGCCAACGACCACCCGGCGACCATGCTCGCGCTCAGGGCGCAGATGGTCGCGACCGGGCCCGACGGCGAGCGCACGATCGGCGTGGACGACTTCTTCCACGGGCTGTTCATGACGGCGCTGGCAGAGGGCGAGATCCTGACGGAGATCCGGATCCCGGCGCCCGCCGGCGACGGACTTGGTTCGGAGGGCGAACAAAGTGGCGGCGCGTACCTGAAGCTCGAGCGAAAGGTCGGCGACTACGCGGTCGCGGGCGTGGCCGTGCAGCTCACGCTGGGCGACGACGGCAAGGTGACCCGGGCGGGCATCGGGCTGACCAATCTGGGCATGGCGCCGATCCGGGCGTCGGCCGCCGAAGAGGCGCTGACCGGCGCGCGGCTGGTGGAGCGGGGCGGTCTGCGGGGCGCGTTCAGCAAGGTCGCCGACGCGATCGCGCGGGCACCCGACGCCGACGACGTCATCGCCGGGGCCGCGCAGGCCGCCGCCGACGCCACCGACCCCGTCGCCGACCGGCGCGGTTCGGTCGAATACAAGAGGAACATGGCCCGCGTGCTGACCCAACGGGCCATTGCCAAGGCGCTCGAACGCGCGCGTCCGCCGCGCAGGCGGGAGGATAAGACAAATGGCCAGACACGACATCACCGTCACCGTAAACGGCGAGGCGCATTCGGCCGAGGTCGACTCGCGCCTGCTCCTCGTCCACCTGATCCGCGACGAACTCGCGCTCACCGGCACCCACATCGGCTGCGACACCACGCACTGCGGCGCGTGCACCGTGCTGGTCGACGGCGTGCCCACCAAGTCGTGCACCGTGCTGGCCGTCCAGGTCGACGGCGCCGACATCGGCACGGTCGAGGGCCTCGCCGACGCGAACGGCATGAGCGCGCTGCAGGAGGGCTTCATGCAGGAGCACGGCCTCCAGTGCGGCTTCTGCACCCCCGGCATGCTGATGACCGGGACCGCGCTGCTCGCCGCCAACGCGAACCCCAGCGAAGCCGAGATCCGCGAGGCGATATCGGGGAATCTCTGCCGCTGCACCGGATACGTGAACATCGTCAAGGCGGTGGAGTACGCCGCCGCCAAGATGGCCGGGGCCGGCGCCGACGCCCCCGCCGACGGGGAGGACAACTGATGGCTGCCGACACTTCCAACGGACCCCGCACTTCCGCCAAGATCTGCGGCATGGGCCACTCCATGAAGCGCAAGGAGGATCCGCGCTTCCTGCAGGGCAAGGGCAACTATATCGACGACATCACGCTGCCGGGCATGCTGTGGCTCGACATCGTGCGCAGCCCCATCGCCTACGGGAAGATCGTCAACATCGACTCGTCCAAGGCGCTCGAGGTGCCGGGCGTGCTCGCCGTGCTCACGGGCAAGGACCTCGAGGCGTACGGCCTGCACTGGATGCCGACGCTCATGTCGGACACGCAGATGGTGCTGCCGACCGATATGGTCATGTACCAGTCCCAGGAGGTCGCGGGCGTGATCGCGACGTCGCGCTATGCGGCGGCCGACGGCGTGGCCGCGGTCGAGGTCGAGTACGATCCGATGACGCCGGTGATCGACCCGTTCCAGGCGCTCGACGACGACGCGCCCGTGCTCCGCACCGACAAGGAGGGCCAGGAGGACAACAGGATCTGGCACTGGGAGGCGGGCGACAAGGAGGCGACGGACCAGATCTTCGACGAGGCCGACGTGGTGGTGAGCGAGAAGATGCACGTGCCGCGCATTCACGTGGCGTCGATCGAGACGTGCGGGTGTCTGGCCGACTTCAACCCGGTCGAGGGGCACCTGACCGTGTACATGACCACGCAGGCCCCGCACGCGATCCGCACCGTGCTGGCCCTGGTGGCGGGTCACGTGGGGCTGTCCGAGGAGAAGATCCGCGTGGTGAGTCCCGATATCGGCGGTGGCTTCGGCGGGAAGGTGCCGGTGTACCCCGGGTACGTGATCGCGATTGCCGCGTCGGTCGTGCTGGGCAAACCGGTCAAGTGGATCGAGGACCGGATGGAGAACCTTCAGGCGGACTCCTTCGCGCGTGACTACCACATGGACGCCGAGGTTGCGGCCGATTCCAGCGGCAGGATCCGCGCTCTGAGAATCAAAACACTGGCCGACCACGGGTATTCGGATGCACAGGCTGCGCCGTCCAAGTTCCCCGCGGGGCTGTTTTCGATCTGCACGGGGTCGTACGACATGGAGAATGCGTACGCCGAGGTGGACGCGGTGTACACGAACAAGCCGCCGGGGGGCGTGGCGTACCGCTGTTCGTTCCGCGTGACCGAGGCCGTGCACTGCCTGGAGCGGATCGTGGACACGCTGGCGCACAAGGTCGGGAAGGATCCGGCGACGCTGCGCGAGGAGAACTTCATCGGGAAGGAGGCGTTCCCGTACCAGTCGCCGCTGGGCTGGGAGTACGACAGCGGGGACTATCAGGCCGCGATGGACAAGGCCAAGGAGATGATCGGCTACGACGACCTGCGCCGGGAGCAGGCCGAGAAGCGCGCGCGCGGCGAGCTGATGGGGATCGGCGTGTGCAGCTTCACCGAGGTGCTGGGGGCGGGGCCGTCGAAGGACTTCGACATTCTGGGCATCAAGATGTTCGATTCGGCCGAGGTGCGCGTGCATCCGACGGGCAAGGCAATAGCCAGATTCGGCACGAAGTCGCAGGGGCAGGGCCACGAGACCACGTACGCGCAGATCATCGCGGAGGAACTCGGGCTGCCGGCGGCGCACGTGCAGGTGGAGGAGGGCGACACGGACACGGCGCCGTACGGGCTGGGGACGTACGCGAGCCGTTCGACCCCGACGGCTGGGGCTGCGGGCGCGATGGCCGCGCGGAAGATCCGCGACAAGGCGGCCAAGATCGCGGCGCACCTGCTGGAGGTGTCCGAGGATGACCTGGACTGGGAGCCCGGCACGTTCTCGGTGAAGGGCGCGCCGGACAAGTCGGTGACGATCCAGGACTGCGCGTTCGCGGCGTACACGAACCTGCCCGAGGGCATGGAGCCCGGGATGGAGGCGACCAACTACTATGATCCGCCGAATCTGACTTTCCCGTTCGGGACATATATCTGCGTTGTGGATATTGACCGGGGGACGGGCGAGGTGAGCGTGCGCCGGTTCGTTGCGGTGGACGACTGCGGCAACATCATCAACCCGATGATCGTGCAGGGGCAGATCCATGGCGGATTGACCCAGGGGCTGGGCCCCGCGCTGTACGAGGAGATCCCGTACGACGAGGACGGGAACAACCTGGCAGGGTCGTTCATGGATTATCTGGTGCCGACCGCGGTCGAGACGCCGGCGTGGGAGACCGGGCATACCGTGACGCCGTCGCCGCATCACCCGCTGGGCGCGAAGGGGGTCGGGGAGTCGGCCACGGTGGGAGCGCCGCCCGCGATCGCGAATGCGGTGGTGGATGCGCTCGCGCACCTGGGGGTGACGCACATGGAGATTCCGATTCGGCCGGACCGGGTGTGGGAGGTGTTGCGGGAGAAGGGGGTGGCTGGGTGAAACTCCCCACGACTCGTCAAGAGTTTCGGGAGTGGGGTTTGAAACCTGGGGAGGAGTGAAGTTGGTGATCGCCCAAGCTCTCGGTCGTCCGATCCAACCTCTACAGCCACCGTGCCAAGAGCGTGACAGGACCTTTGTGGCCCAACGGTTTGATGGTCAGTCCATGTCCAGCGGGAGCTTTCGGCATTGCACGTTCGTCAATATGAGTTTCAAAGAAGCTACACTTAACGCATTCAATTTCGTCAACTGCATCTTTATCAACTGCTACTTCCGGCGAGCCACTCTAAAGAACTGCACCATCGTGGGATGCAAGTTTCATGAATGCGAATTCCCCAAACTGGCTTTGGTCGCCTGCAGTTTCCAATACACACGTTTTTTGGATTGCCAGGTACCATTTGCCAACATGGAGTCTTCACTACCTGACGAGCCCAACCTGTGCAGTGACATCTGCCGGAATCTTGCATTGCAGTCATCGAAGCTGGGATTGCGAGGTGATGCTCGGCGCTATCGAATCAGGGAGATGGCGTCTCGGGAACAACACCTGCGAAACGCCTTTCTTGGGGAGTCCGAATGGTACAAGGACCACTATAGCGGGTTCGCGAGGGTCAGGGCACTGCTGAACTTGGGCGTGAGTTTGATCAACAGGTATCTGCTGGGATACGGTGAAAGCCTAAAGGTTCTCGTGCGCAATTCCCTGCTCGCCGCGCTTTTGCTCTTTCCCTCGGTGTACTATCTGCTGCCCACCGGATTCGATCATCAAGATGGCCACATCATCGGGGTTTTCGATTACTTGCTATTCAGTGTTTCGACGATGTTCCCGATCGCGGGGTTGTCGGCCATATCTGCGACACAGTGGTATAGCCATGGTATCGCGATCGTGGAGGCAGCTTGCGGGGTCATAGTGCTGGCGCTTATGGCGGCTTACGTTTTCCGATGGAGTATTCGGCAATGATGGTGCACCGAGCCATGTGGCTATATGGCTCCCACGCCCGCGGTGACGCTCGTCCAGACAGCGATCTAGATGTACTACTGATTGGTGACGGCGAACTGCCGGAACGGGCGTTGACGGAGTTTGGTGACGAATGGAGTAACCCGAGCGTTAGTCGATATTCGTGGAGAGAGATCAGGGGGATGGCAAAGTACGGGTCGCTCTTTCTGCATCACCTACGGCTGGAGGGGCGACCAGTTTTCGAGGACGAAGAGTGCCGTGGTGTGTTTCGGCGACTGCTGGATGGCCTTCCAAGGTACACGATGGCCTCGCGTGATGTGCGAGGCTTCGCGATGGTCCTGAAGGACATCGAGAAATCCGGTCCAGAGGGATGGAGTGATCCGTTTGAGTTGTCGGTCTTGGCAACGATCATTCGTCACTCGGCGATACTCGGGTGCTGGTTGCACGGTTGTCCGGAGTTTGGGCGAACAAGTCCGGTGCGAGCGATTGTGGATGCCATCGGTTGCCCGGGAGATTGGAACGGATTCGGTGAACTCTACAATTACCGACTCTACGGCGATGGCCGGATCGGTAGCGAGATGCTGATTTCGGTGGATGGCAAGGCATGGTGGGGAAGGGCACGAGAGCTTGTGGATCATTTGGAGGTGATCGCCGGTGGCGACTATAGAGAAGTGTCGTAGTGAAATACGGGCTGTAAGGGAAGTCGCACAAGGAGAAGAGGTTCCGTATGTAGCGCGGTCACGGATCGCTCGACTTGGCCTTAGCGTAGCACGGCTGTCGTCTGGTCTCCTGGGCACTACGTTACCCGACAGGCTAGGTACGTCATTGGTTCCGTGTGAAGCAGACGAGGTGATGGAGGAGATCATTCGGCGTGGAAATGCAATCCAGAGCATCTCCGAGTTTATTCGACAACCAAGCGAACCCTTGGACAGCCGGTGGCTGGATCTGTGGGACGATCTCGATCAGCATCTGAGTTCGCTAGAACAGGTGCTGCTTCGTGTAGACGTGTCAGCTGGTGACGATGCTCAAGAGAACAACAAAAGATAGACAATGAACTCCTTTCGCACGCCATATCAGCGAGTCGCCGAACGCTTCAACATTCGTGCAGCCATTCGTGCAGCCTCGAGGGGTAACGATCTTCTTCCACCAAGACCGGAGGATAAGGCGGGTGGCCAACTCGGCAAGCGATTCTCGGAGTACCTAGTCCGGGAATTGGAGACCGGTAGATACGACCCGACTCCTGCCCATATCATCACCGTACCCAAGTCACAGATTCGCACTCGCCCTGCTGCCCTACTGCCATTTCAAGATCGCGTGGTTTATGAGGCTATCGTCGGTGTTCTCCGATCACGGGTTGCCCGTTTCCTTCTTGGGGACGAGATTGTATTTTGGCCACGCGCTAATGGCGGCGATCGGAGATGGTCGACGTTCGAGCGCACGCCTCTAAGGCACCAAGGTCTGTATGTCGTTAGTGGTGACATCGCGGGTTTCTACGAATCTATTGACCACGACCAGTTGGCCAGTGCAGTCGTAAGGGCTACGGGGTATCGCGACATTGCCGACGCACTGATTCACTTTCTGGGACGGACCATGAACGGGAAACGCGGTTTGCCACAAGGCCTTGAGGCTTCCGATACCTTGGCTACCGTTTATTTGGCCGAGGTCGATCGGGTCATGATTCGCAACGGCTTCAGGTATGCACGGCACGGGGATGACGTCCGCATCTCAGCGGACTCATATGGTCACGGGTATATGGCAGCACGAGTGATGGAAGCCGAATTGAGGAAAGGCGGGCTATTGCTAAATGGCAGCAAGACTCGTGTTTTTAGACGGAGTACTTACAAAGAGTCGTTAATTGCGCACGAAAGGGAGTGGGCCAAAAGCAAGAAGGCGTTCGTTGAGGAAGCTGCGGCTCAAATGCAACAAGACCAGCAAGTCTTTGAGGATGCGTTAGAACGCTTTGAATTGGAAGAGCTAGGGTGGGCGTTGTTCTACCATGGTACCATTGGCGTCGAGGAAGCCATTGAGAAGTTGAAGACCAAGATGGCCGCGGAAGATGGAGAGATTGCGGCCCGGTTGTTCAGGAGTATTATGAAAATGCGTCCCGCGGAAAGGGATGGCAGCACGAATCGGCTGACGCGCGAGCTGTTTCATTGGCAGCTCAAGAAGGTCCTGTTGGCTTTGGGTGCAGCAAAATCGGATGCGGCTTTAGCGTCAATTGGTGGGTTGATCAAGCAGTACCCAGACAAGACCAGGATGCTCTGCTGCGACTACCTGATGCGGCTACGGGACGAGGAGAGAGCAATAGTTGGCCAGATGGAAGATGCACTAGACGACTACACCACGGAATGGGCTTTTGCATGGATGATAAGGGTATTGGCTAGGCGGCCGGAGCATATAACCAGTACCATCCGGAAGCGCCTACAGAAGGTTGCTGGCAACCCAGGAGATAGCTGGCTGGCTGCGGTGGAGGCTGCGAAGTGTCTTGCGTCTATGGGGAAACTGAGTAGGGAGACTCTATTGCTCCTATGGAACACCTGCCCTCGTGTGTTCCGTACTGACCTCGCCGTGGCTGCTGTTCGAATGGCGAGGGTAGCGGAGTGGGGTGCGGCGTTTGTGCAATCTGCTCGAGGTGATCGCGTTCGAGAAGTTGTGATGGAGCTTGAAGCTCAGGTGCCAACTAGCGGTGGAGGTGCAGACGTAGGATAACCGAATGACACGTTGAGTAATAGCCGACGGTCGGATGCTGCGTGCCTTGGTGGTAGGGAGTCGGATCGTTGTCCTTGCTAGCATTCGAGTGGCTGTGGGCGATGCGAAGTTCCCTTACGCGTCAGCTTAAGGCCGGACTTCTTGGGGCCAGAGCAATACGAGAGGAGCTCGAAGTGGTTGATAACAGTCGTCGTGACTCGGGACGTGAGCGCATTCTACGCAGCATACGCCGTGACGGGGTATTCGCGAGAGGGGATGACGGGCATTCTGGAGTTCATGGCCCAGAGTCGGCGCTGCTGGAAGGCACGATCGACCATGGATGTTTTGCTTTGAAGCGCCTCTCCGAAATGCAGACTGATTCACGATACCGCGACATCGTGGTGTTGGCGCTTCTGCGCCGAATCCTCATTACCGCCGAAGCCGTCCGCACTCTCGCGGCGATTGGACTAGTGGACCCTGCCATGGGGACCCGATGCACCCTCTTAGAGCTAGAGGTCAGCCTGCGACTTGTCTTGGCCGATGACTCGGATGACACGGCACGACGCCTGTACGTATCGCACGCCGTTCGCGCTCGTCGACGCGCACGGGCGTCCACGCAACACACGGGGACAAGAGAGCTGATTCAGGCCAATTCTCGGTTTTGGGAATGGTTCAAGGGGATGAGCCGATCAGCCAAGCGACGGCTAAGCGCCGCACACGACGAGAATGCACCACAAGGATATGCACAACATTGGCTTGGTGTGACGCAGCGAGAAGCGTTCGCGATGGTCGATATGCAATCAGATTATAATCTTGAATACGTCGGCCTTTCCAACAAAGTTCACGGAAGCGACTTGCAACTGGATATCGTTGAGGATGGCGAGTGCACCTGGTCAGTACAAGAGGTGACGGCAGGAACGCCGTCAGCGGGGCTATCTCAGTTTGGACCTGTGACTTGTCAGCTCCTTGACATCTATGAGCTAATCCTCGATGATCGTGACTGGCCAGATTATCAGGAACACGTGATGGTCATCTCGCCTGACGGAGTGAGACATCATGTGACTCCAGTGGTGGCCTTGCGGCATCTCGCCGTGCAATTGTACCGAGGTGTTGCGGTGTCACGTTAGTAGCGTAGGATGGAGTCGCTCGGCCTGTACAAGTACGGTATTCACGTCAAGAGTCTCGGCGATAAGTCAGCACATGCTCGGCGGTTCACGGCCCATCGAGGTGACATCGATAACGTCAGAATCAACTTCAGGGAATCTGTTCAGGAACTCATTGATCTTGCGGGAATGTAGTAGTTTAATCTGCCTGGGGGGTCTCCACACGCTCTTTTTTTGGCGGAAAGAAGCAGATCGCTCTAACTGCTATTCTGTTGCGTCATTCGTCGACCGCCCGTCGTCAAACCATATTGGCTTGGTCCTCTCGCAGTTGACAATGAAGTACTCGTCAGCGTAAAAGCGGGTCCGACGGTTGCAGGCATCCACTATTGCGCCAGCAACCTCACAATACCCAGATGGAGCGCCCCGACTAAGCAACAACATCTGCGTGGGTGACGCAGGCATGGTGATCTCCGTTGACGGAAAACCGAGACCTGGCCCTCTAAGATTGAGAGGCCGCTTATGGCTTTCCGGATCGGCCCAAACGCACGGGCGGTCTGAGGTGATGAATCCCGTGGCAGAGTTGGTGGTTAGGACAACGAGATTCATCCGAGTCAGATACGGTAGCTGACCATTCGTAAGTTCCACTACCCACGGGCCCATTGGGCCTTGTGCAATCGCCTTCATGTCCTCGTAGTCGCTAGTCCGCCTCTCATCGCGTGGTCTCGATCTCGGCACGCGCCGCGCGGATTTGACTCTTTCATGTAGCGGGCGTGCCTCCATTATCTCTTTGAGCTTCGTCATGCGGTCATAGATTTCTTGGAAGTGACTCTGCAGATGTTGCATTTGACTTCGACTTCGCGCTCTCATCGCAGCCACAAAGGCGCACAACAAGAATCTATCCCTCTGGGGAACTTTACATTCCTTTGTAAGAATCTCGTCTCGAATGCGCACGAACTCGCTCTCCAATCCAGACAAACCATGCTCGATAGACAGCTCACGCGTGCCATCGCGGAGATGTATAGTGTAAAGGTCGGTCGCGTGAAAGATGTTCTTCGGACTCTTTTTCGCGCACGAACCGCCGTCTTTGTCGAACCGCCAGACGTATGGCTGCTGACCTTTGGGTGTGGCAGGATCGCACCATGCCTTGAGGTAAGAACGAGGAATCCAGTGCTGTCGCTTGTGTGGCAGTGCCTTAGCCATGGTAATGTCGTTAAGTTGAGTGGAAGGATTGCGAATCGCCAGCGCCTCTGGATCGTGGGCAACACGTCTCGCGGGTCTGGATAACGCCGGGCGCCCCCGCTCCTGCCCGTGGGCCGCGCGTCACGACGGTTCCCCCGCCCGCGCGAGCAAGTCTCGGAAACCGTACATGACGCCAGTGGCTCCGAAGTCCGGCTCCCGCCGAAAGGGCTTCCGCAGGTAATGGACCCGGTGGCCACCGTCCTCCAGGAACTCCACGATCGCCAGGATGAAGTCGTCCGGCTTGTTCAGCGAGAAGAGGATCTCATTGCGGGTGACCGTGATCGTTGGAGCGCCTTCGACCCGACCCTTCACCTCGATGAAACGCAGTTTGCCGGTCTCTGGCACCCGGCTCTCAACATCGTAGCCGAGCTTCTCGAACTCCCTGTCGGTCGGCTCATACCCCAACCCTCGCTCCACATCCAACACGATGGTACGCGCGCGCGCCGCAATCGCCTGCGTGTCCGTCGTCACCGAGTCCGTCGTCACCTTCAGCCCGGTGATCCTGTCCAACAACCCCTTCGGCACCACCAACATTCCGCCCAGCATTTGGGGTGGTTCCGCCGAAATCCGCCGTTCCAGGGCCAGCGCCTCGAGCCGCTCGCCAAGCCTGACCTGCAGTTCGTCGGCTCGCTTCGCGGCCGCCCCGGAGTTTAGCCGCGCATTCGGTCGCCCGGCCTTTTCCTGGAGCTTGAGATCCTCGGCGCGGTGGTCCCAGTAGGTGATTTCCTTTGTGAGACGCTCCTTGACCGCCGCCTCGGTCCTGTCAAGGGCCGCCGACCGGACCTCACGCACCTCGGCCAGATGCTGAGGGACCACCTCGGCTACGGCGTAGGCCTCTGCCTTGCTCTCAAGATCGTGGTCGATCCAAACGCATTCAGGGCGGCTCAGGATCTCTGCCGGAGCCGGTTCCTCGGGGGCGAGCGGCCTGAGGTCCAGGTACGGAGCGTAACGCACATTACTGCGGCCCCCTTCCGGGCCGAAATCGACATAGATCATCCGCTTGGAGATGACGCGCTGTTCTCCCTTTCGCGTCTGGCGCGCGTCGCCAATGGCGTGTTCCAGGTAGAGGAGGACATGCGGCTCCATGCCGTGATCACGCTCGTCCACCAGCACCGCCCCACGCTTCAGTAGTGTGCGGTTCCGTTCGAGTGTCAGATCTAGCACGGCATCCAGTAGCGGGTGCCCGGGGCACACGAAGGCCGCCCGTGGCTGTCCTTTGGGAGCCACCAGGGCCTTTTCGAACACGATGCGCTCATATCGGCGATGCACCGGATCCTTGGTGCCGATTTCGTCAGCGCGCCTGCGTACCGCCGAGGGTACGCTGGTAACCTGGTAGCGCCGCGACTCCCGCTGCCTGGCCGAACCGCCGAGCTTCTTGAACGCCTCAAGGAAGAACGACTCGATGAAGTGGGGCTGTAGACGCCGAGCGTCCGCGCGTTCCATCTCCTCCCTAACCGAGTGGAGCTGACTCGTGTCCATCGTGTCCTGTGCCAGGGCGTGCTGGTGCATGAGCCCGGTCAGCCGATCGCGGTCGAGGGCTTCACCGACAACCGTTGTCAGGTGTGCGCGGACCTCGGGCCGCTCACCGTACCGGATCGCCTTCAACAGCAGGTCCTTCAGACTCTGACCCCCGAACTGGACCTGACCCAGCACATCGAAGACCTGGCCGCCCAGAGCCTGCCGCTCGGTCTCCAGCTTGTCGAGCAGCGTCTGGTAGACCTTACCCTCCCGCGTGTCCTCGGCGACAAGATTCCACAGGTGGCAGACTTCGGTCTGGCCGATGCGGTGGATGCGTCCGAAGCGTTGCTCGAGGCGGTTGGGATTCCACGGCAAGTCGTAGTTCACCATGAGGTGGGCGCGCTGGAGGTTGATCCCCTCGCCCGCAGCGTCGGTGGCCAGCAGGACGCGGACTTCGGCATCATTGCGGAACGCCTCCTGCGCCTTCAGCCGGTCGCGACGATTCAGACCACCATGAATGACGACCACAGCCTCAGGACGTCCGATCACCGTCGCGATTCGGTCGTGGAGGTAGTTCAACGTGTCCTTGTGCTCGGTGAAGATCACGAGCTTCTGCCCTGGGGAGGGCCGCGGGGGAGGAACCTGCCCAGCGCTGTAGGGGCCACCGGCCTCCTTGACCCGACCGGTCAGGGCGGAAGGAGTGAATATCTTGCCCAAGAGACCTGCCAGCTCGCTCCATTTCGTGTCGTCACTCCGGCTGAGAACGTCTCGGGCGAGCCGCTCAAGCTCCCGTAGCGTTGTGATTTCCGCCTGAAGCTCCGTGCTCGACCGCGCGGCCGTGGCCTGGTCGAGGATCTCGACTTCCACCGCCTCGGCTTCCTCCTCAGGGATGTCCTCCATGTCCTCAAGGTCCTCTGGGTCCAGCTCGAGGCCGGTGAACAGGTTCGGCACGCCGGTCGAGGCACCGAGCAGGACATCTTTCATCACCTTCAACCGGTCCTGAAGCCGTTCCCGCCTCCTGCGCAAGGATCGGTAGATGGCCTCCGGCGAAGAAGCGAGACGGCGCTGCAGGATCGTCAGCGCGAAGCCGACGGTCGACCGCTTCTTGCCCTCCAGCCTCTCGGCCCGGTCGAACTCCTGCCGGACGTAGTGTGTGACCGCGTCGTAAAGGGAGGCTTCCGCGGTAGAGAGCTTGTAGGGGACGGTGTAAGCCCGTCTAACGGGAAACAGCGGGGTGCCGTCGAACTTGAGGAGTTTCTCCTTGACCATCCGCCGCATCAGGTCCGAGGTATTGGAGCGGTGGACAGTGGGCCGGAAACGACCTTCGAACCGGTCGCCGTCGAGCAACGCCATGAAGAGCTGGAAGTCGTCCTCTTTGCCATTGTGGGGCGTCGCTGTCATGAGCAGGAAGTGGCGCGTGAGCCGGCCGAGTAGCTGACCCAGCCGATAGCGCTTCGTGTACTTGATCTTCCGGCCAAAGTAGGCGGCCGACATCTTGTGGGCTTCGTCGCACACCACCAAATCCCAGCGGCAATCCGGTGCCCGTAGCAGCTCCTGCACGTCCTCGTTGCGGGAGAGCATGTCCAAGCGGGCGATCACGAGGTCGTTCTTTTCGAACCAGTTGTCCGGGCGGGCCGATTGAAGCGCCTCGCTGGAATAGACCGCGAACGGGAGCTGGAACCGGCGCTCCAGCTCGTCCTGCCACTGTTCGGCAAGGCTGCCGGGGCAGACCACCAGGCAACGCTGGAGGTCACCACGGGCAATCAGCTCCTTCATGAGCAGACCCGCCATGATGGTCTTTCCGCTCCCCGGGTCGTCGGCGAGGAGGAAGCGGAGGGGCTGGCGGGGCAGCATCGACTCGTAGACCGCCGTTATCTGGTGCGGAAGGGGCTCCACCAGGGAGGTGTGGACCGCGAGGAGGGGATCGAAGAGGTGGGCGAGGCGAATGCGTTGGGCTTCGGAGACGAGGCGGAAGAGGGCGCCGTCGGCGTCGAAGGTCCAGGGACGGGCTTCGGCGACTGGTTCGAGGTCGGGTTCGTCGGCTCGGTAGAGGATCTTGGTGCGTACGGGGCCGCTCTGCGTTCGGTACGCGACCTCCAAGGCCTGCGAGCCCAGCCACTTCGTACCGACGACCGTGGTCGGCCCGTCCGGGTCAATGCCCCCTACCTGGGCATGCGGCTGAAGATCTTCGAGCTTCATTGAGCGATGGAGTTGGTTCCGGCTGGCGACCGACGTGGATGCGATGCCTGACGGGGCGTTCCGGCACCAACGAACATAGGGGGCGGCGGAGGCGAACGGGAAACGGTTTCCGGGTTGCCGTATTCCCATATGAGATGTATGGTCACCTGTATGAAGACGACTCTGAACATTGACGACACCGTAATGCGGCGCCTGCGGGAGGCGGCGGCCCGCCGTCAGACCACGATGTCTTCGCTTGTGGAGGCAGGGTTGAGACGTGTGCTTGCCGACTCATCTCCAGAGGATGTCGAGGCGAAACCCCTACCTCCTCTGCCATCCTGGAAAAGCGGTGGGCAGCGTGTGGACATTTCGAACCGCGAGGAGATGTACGGCGTGCTGGAGGGCGGGTAAATGCTAGCGTTCGACACGAACGTGCTCCTCTATGCGGCGGACGAGGATTCCGAGCATCACGAACCTTGCCGCCGCCGGATTGAGGATGCCCGGCGCAGCCCGTCTCCCGCGTTCCTGACCTGGAATACCTGCTATGAGTTCCTCCGGGCCAGCACGCATCGGTGGGTCTTCCGGTCGCCTTGGACGCCGGCGGAAGCGCGCGAATTCATCGCGGCGCTGGTGGGATCGCCGGGAATCGCGCTGCTCCTCCCAACGCGTCGCCACGCAGCAGTGCTGGAGCAGACGGTGGCGGAGTTGCCCGACGTACGAGGCAACCAGATGTACGACCTGCATACGGCGGTCCTCATGCGGGAGCACGGGGTGAGCAGGATCTGCACACGGGACACCGGGTTCCACCGGTTTCCGTTTCTTACCGTGGTGGATCCGCTGAGGTAGGGGTGGCCCGCCCTCCTTGAACGACGTCTCTCGGTTCGCTGCCACTCAGGTGATAGCCCCATCGCTAGCCGGGGTGGTCCTCCCCATTCGTACCCAGCGGTCAGACGCTCCGCGCGAGCCGGCCTGGCGAGCGCCACCGCAACCACCTTCCTCGGTCCTCGCTCCAGCGTCCGGGACACCCACAGATCGGTTCAAGTGTCAAAGCGCGGCCACACTCCGTACCCCTTCCTTCGCAGCTCGACCGCCAACGCCCTCTCTCGGGTCTCATCTTCAGCCGCAGGAATTGGATTGAGCTGCTCGAATTTCCGTCTCATGAGGTACTTGCCGTAATCTCTGGCGAATCGAGACGCTTTGTAGCCCTCCTTGTGTTGCTTGAAGCGCACCGCTGGGTCGTGCGAGGTAACACCTACGTACATGCACGGTTTCCCCGGTTGATAGTCGGGGTTCGCCTGCAGGAACTTCCGCCGCTGCAGCACCGCATCGTCTAGCCGGATCACGTAGAGGTTTTTGACTGGCCGACGCGGTTTTCTGGACTTCCGGGTTCGCTCAGTCATGTGGATACCGTTGCCATTTCCTGAGGTGCGCTAGTGTAGCACTTAGTTGAGCGAAGGGCGCCCTAGAGGCATGCAATGGAGCGATTCGAACCTGCCGGACCAGTTTGAGGCCACTCTTCGGGCCTGCGGCGGTGGTGACACGTTGGCGACGAGCAAAACCACGAACACGAGGGGCTCGTCTGGCCGAAGCCATCTTGCGATTGTTGCGGCGTCCAATACCCTCCCGTAGCGGGTGTATACCGCCATGCCGGGCCCGATGGCGGCCTGGGCGAGGTCGACGGGGGCGATGTTGCCGGACCGTATGACCGCCAAGGCGTGGGGGAGTTCGGTGCGGAGCGCGGTGAGGAACTCGCGGCGGGTGGCGAGAGGGGCGGTGGTTGGGCGGTGGCGGCAGACGAGGACGATGGAGGAGGCGAGGGCGTTGGTGCCGATGCTAATCATGCGCCCTCTGCGCTCCGTACGCACAGGCCAAGTGCCAGTGATCGCGAAGCCCGAACGGATTACGGCGTCCAGGAAGGTCTCCCAGCCAGTGCTGGACGTGGCCTCAGCCCGTTTCCTCTCGGACTGTTTGAAAGCGTAGTAGATGGTGACTGGGAAGGCCGGATGGGACTGCTGTGCGATCCGGCCGAAAGCCTGCGTCATACCGCCTAGAAAGAAGGTCTCCGCCGCTGCCTTGCTGCCGTGGCGGTATGGGGTGGCCACCAACTCCTCGGTTTTCGGAACAGCCAGTGTCGTGAACAGATCCGGGAAGACGGACCGGAGCGAACGACGAAGCCAGACGTAAAAGAAGTCTGACAAGTCTGCGTAGCCGATGTTGTCGTAATAAGGCGGATCGGTAGAGATGAGCGCGGTGGTGGAAGACGACCGGGCGGCAGCGTCCGACTGTAGAGCAAATCCAGGCCGTGCGGCGGAAGTAATCGTGTGTGTCAACACCTTCGTGATGTAGCGGACCTGCTTATTGATGTTCCCACCAGAGTCTGATAGGGGATTCGCCTCAGCGAAATCCCACACCATCGGCAATGCTTGCCGCCCGAAAGAGTTGCCGACGATTTCGTTCTTTGCCTGATTCAACCATGGGCACAGGGTGTTCCAATAAACAGTGCTCTTGTCCACCGCAAACGCCAAATACAGTCCGACAGCCTCGGCATACGCCCGCGCACCGGTGCCACCGTCTCGAAGGGGGCAGTCGTCGTCGGGAAGGCCACCGGTAACGGCGTCCTGTTGGATCTGGTGGGTCGCCTCGGTAACGAGGTCGGAGAAGGTGGTGAGCGCTACCAGTTGGCGCGGCGTGAAGAGGTCTCGCCGACCGGAGGAAAACCGTAGTCCGGTGGCTGAAAACCAACGTGGGTTCGCGGGCAGTGGCTTGCTCCGGCCGACGCAATTCGGTCGTGCACACGCCAGTGGCTCAGCTCGCCGCATGTTCCGCCATCGGGCGTCGGTGGCATAGTACCACGCTCACGGACTGCCGTGAGCCACGATGGCCATCAGTCTACTGCCCATCCGGCCTGATCTTGCTTCCCCCCGGAGGTAGTTGAAAGGCATTGGGGTTCCTGACATCAAGCACAGGAACTCGCTACCACTGCCTCCAGACTTGGTGCCCTTTCTGCGCTCAGCGAGATCAGGGGGCGTCCGCGATTTGACGGAACCTGAACCGATACCCCCTGCCCTCGATCACCGGTTCGACGTACGCCTGCTTCCCCTTCTTGGTCGACAGCATCCAAGTGGACGCTAGCGGAACTTCCACGTCGGCGAACGCCGGGTTCGGACTCCGTACCGTACGCGCCCACAGCCACGCGATGACCGTCAGCTTCCTACCTTGGTAGGGCTTCAGATCCGGTCGCTCCCTCACCATCGCCGCCGTCACCTTGACCTTCGGGTACAGATGCCCGATACGTCGCTCGGCCGCGTCACGCATCCATTGCCCATAGAACCTCACGTCCTCTGCGAGCCCACGCGCGCCCGCCCACTGTCGCTCGACCAGTTCTTCCGCGGCCCCCACTTCAGGGTTGACCGGAGGACGGCCCGCGAACTTCGGCGGGATCTCGATCATCGCCTTGTTGATCAGCACCGCCACCGGATTCAGATCACTGGCGTACGACTCCAGTCCGAGGCGCTGCGCTTCCAGCGGTAGGGCTCCTCCTCCGGCGAATGGATCGTGGAAGGCAGGCAATCGGTCCGCGTTGAATAGCTCGGTCGCTCGGGGATGGCTCGAGTTCTCGTCGCAGGTCCGGCGCCAACTCCGCAGAATCTCGGCCCGCGCTTCCCCAAGGAGCTCCTCGTTCGTCGTGTTCTCCCACTTGACCAGTCGATCGAGGATCCCGAAGAGCCTCTCCCTCTCACGCTTCTGCGCCTCTCTGGTGCGAAACCGCCCGGGATTCGCGGACGGATCGTCCACCATCTGCGCGAAGATCACGGCGCGGGCCGCTGCCAGCGGTCGTCGAGCCCACCAGAGGTGTAGAGTGCTCGGGTGACCGTGTCGGATGGACTTCTCCCGTCTCGATGCGGCGTTGATCGCGTCGAGGGGCAGAGCCACCTCGATCAGCTTCTTCGGGGCTACAGTCATCGGCATGTCTGATCCCTAACGAAGGAGTCTCGTGAATGCTGCGGGCGGCGCGTCCGCACCCCACGCGCATGCACCCCGCACAATACACAAGGAGGAGCATCATGCCGACCGCTACCCTCGACGGCGGGGCCAGTCCCAAGCCGATCCCATTCGAGACGGTCGCCAGCGAAGTCTTCCGAAGGTACGGACGTGTCTGGAAGCCCGCCACTCTCCGGGTCAACCGCGTCTATCTGCGAAACCAGATCATGCCTTGGTTCCAGGGACGCGCGGTGGCCGACATCACTCGCGCCGAAGTACGGCAGTGGTTCGCGACCCTGCACGCCACGCCAGCCGCAGCCAACCGCGCGCTTCCGATTCTCTCCGTCATCATGCGGCAAGCGGAGATATACGGCCATCGACCCGACGGAAGTAATCCCTGCAAGCGGGTCCGGCGCTATCGGGAAAGCCGGAGGGAACGCTTTCTGACCAGGGGCGAGATCCGCCGCCTTGGATGCGCGTTGACAGATGCCCACCCGAAGGCGCGCCTCCAGGTGGCCATCGTCCGGCTGCTCATGCTGACGGGATGCAGGCAGAGCGAGATCCGAACACTGCGCTGGAAGGACTATCGCGAGGGACACATCCATCTGCGCGACAGCAAGACTGGCCCTAGAACGGTATGGCTGTCCTCGCCGGCCCGGCGCGTGCTCAATGGCCTCCCTCGATCGGCCAGCTTCGCCTTCCCGGCCATAGGCCGTTCCGGCCCGATGTCCACGGAGACGCTCTACGGACTGTGGCGGCGGCTGCGGACCAGTGCTGGCCTCGACGGCCTTCGGTTGCACGACCTGCGTCACACCTACGCGAGCGTCGCGCTGCGGAGTGGTGAGTCCGTGGTCGTGATTGGTCGGCTACTGGGGCATCGGGATCCGGACACCACGCTCAGGTACACGCACTTCGGGGACGAGATGCTGAGAGACGCGGTCGAGAGAGTCGCCAGGTCACTAGGAGGATGAACGATGATAGTGCCGACCTTCGAGGGATTCGTTAGCGGATCGTGGAGAACAGCGTGTTTTCAGCGGTGCAAGCCCTCGACCCAGCAGCGCATGGACAGTGCGCTTCGCACGCAGTTGCTCCCCGTATTCGGACCGCACCGGCTGGACGAGATCAGATCCCAAGACGTGCATGCCTGGTTTGACAGCTACAGCCGATCAGCACCCGCCGGAGCGAACAGGATCCTCGACATTCTGAAGCAGGTGTTCAGCTACGCTGTCGAGTGCGGCCATCTGGACGGGAACCCGGCCCGCGGCGTGAGGCATAATCCGCGGCCCAGGGTCACTCGCTTCCTGTCCCAGGACGAGGTGGCTCAGGTACACGCAGCGCTGGATGCCCACAGAGGTCGTGGGTCGGGCCAACAGCAGGTGGCGATCATTCGCCTCCTTCTGCTGACCGGATGCCGTAAGGGCGAAATTGTGCACCTTCGCTGGAAGGAGGTCGACGGAAACATGCTGCGCCTAGCCGACAGCAAGACCGGACCTCGCACGGTCGCGCCTTTGAGTGAGACGGCGCAAGCTGTGATTGCCCGACAACCGCGGACCGGGAGCGCCTACGTGTTCCCGTCGCTGACGGACGGAACCAAGCCTCGCTCCAGCGAGCTATCTCTCTGGCGAAAAGTGCAGCGGGAGGCGGGACTCAAGGACGTACGCCTTCACGACCTGCGTCACACTTTCGCGAGCCACGCGGTCATGCGGCGGGTCCCACTTCCCGTTCTGTCCCGGCTGCTGGGACACAGTCGAGACCGGATGGCCATGCGGTACGCTCATGTCGGCGACGGGCAGGCGGAGGAGGCTGCGGAGAGAATCGGAACCGAGATCGCGTCTCTATTGGGTGACCTCGGCTGACAGGGAATCCCTGATCGTGAGCACGCGAGGGTTGCGCGCGGCGCTAAAGACCGGGCAAACTGGTCAGCGGTCCTTCCCTCATTCTTTTTGCCACCATGCTACCATATGTGGAATACGACCGTCCATGGAGATGTCTTCCTCCCGTGAAGCGGCGCAAGAAGCTCATCGAAGTTGCGCTCCCCCTCGACGCGATTAACGCTGCGTCCAGGCGCGAGAAGTCGATTCGGCATGGCCACCCCAGCACCCTCCATCTCTGGTGGGCACGTCGGCCTCTGGCTGCCGCCCGAGCCGTCATCTTCGCCCAGATGGTGGACGATCCTTCCGAGGACCCAGAGCGATTCCCGACCGAGAAGTCGCGAAGGCGCGAACGGGCCCGGTTGTTTCGACTGGTCGAGGAACTGGTGACTTGGGAGAACACGACGAACCAAGCAGTCCTGGAGCGCGCGCGGAAGGAAATCCTGCGAAGCTGGCGGAGGACCTGCGCCGAGCAATCTGACCACCCACGCGCCGGTGAACTCTTCGACCCACAGAAGCTGCCGGCGTTCCACGACCCGTTTGCTGGGGGCGGTGCGCTACCGTTGGAGGCGCAGCGCCTGGGAATGGAGGCGCACGCGAGTGATCTGAACCCAGTGGCGGTTCTGATCAACAAGGCGATGATCGAGATCCCTCCGAAGTTCGCGGGTTGGGCGCCGGTGCATCTCACCACCACTGCCGATGGCGCGACGAAATCGGGATCCCTGCTGGATCGTGGATGGCGAGGAGCCCACGGTCTGGCGGAGGATGTCAGGCATTACGGCGGGTGGATGCGGGATGAGGCGGAGAGTCGAATCGGAGCTCTTTATCCGGCGGTCGCCGTAACTCCGGGAATGGCGCGCGCGCGTCCCGACCTGAAACCGTACGTGGGCCGGGAGCTCACTGTGATCGCTTGGCTGTGGGCGAGAACGGTTCCGAGTCCGAATCCAGCGTTCGGCAATGTGGAGGTGCCGCTGGCGTCAACCTTCATGCTGTCGACCAAGAAGGGGAAAGAGGCCTACGTCGAGCCCGTGCTCAGTGGCCGGGATTACCGGTTCGAGGTTCGCGTTGGTGAGCCGCAGGACCGCGTGGCAGTACGGAGAGGTACGAAAACGTCTCGGGGGGCGAACTTTCGCTGTCTCCTGTCAGATGCCCCGTTGGCCCCTGACTACATCAAGTCCGAGGGTCGCGCAGGCCGGATGGGTGCACGACTCATGGCGATCGTGGCGCAGGGGGACCGTGAGCGGGTCTATCTCGATCCGATGGCGGAACATGCGGCGGTGGCGCGGCGGGCACGACCGAATTGGCGGCCGGAGCTGCCACTGCCCGCGAACCCACGTTGGTTTTCGCCACCGGACTACGGTTTTCCTACCTTCGGCGACCTCTTCACGCCGCGCCAACTGGTAGCGCTCACCACCTTCTCCGACCTCGTTACCGAGGCGACCCACCAGATCCAACAGGACGCCGTTACCGGTGGCCTTCCCGACGACGACTGCCCCCTTCGAGACGGTGGCACCGGTGCGCGGGCGTATGCCGAGGCTGTCGGACTGTATTTGGCGTTGGGCGTGGATCGTCTCGCCGACTACCAATCTTCCATATCTACTTGGATTGTCAGCCTCCAAGCAATTCGAAACACATTTGCGCGCCAAGCGATTCCTATGACTTGGGACTTCGCAGAGGGCAACCCGTTGTCATCTTCAACTGGCAGTTTTGCTTCTCTGCTGCGCTGGATCGAGAAAGCGTTGACGGCAACGCTTTCCGTAGCGCGTGGCAAAGCGATACAGGCTGACGCTTCCGCACAGCAGTTGACCTCGGGAAAGGTTATCTCGACCGACCCACCCTACTACGACAATATCGGGTACGCTGATCTGTCCGACTTCTTCTACGTGTGGCTTCGTCGAGCCCTGAAGCCTTCGTTCCCGGCGTTGTTCGGTACCTTAGCTGTACCCAAGACTGAAGAGTTAGTCGCCACGCCTTATCGACACGGAACCCGGGATGCGGCTGAGGTCTTCTTCCTACGAGGGATGACAAGTGCGTTGCGTCAACTCGCAGTACAGGCGCACCCCGGATTTCCTGTCACAGTCTACTACGCCTTCAAGCAGTCGGAGACGAAGATCAGCACAGGGACGGCCAGTACTGGATGGGAGACCTTCTTGGACGCGGTGATCCGCTCGGGCTTTGCGATCACGGGTACATGGCCGGTTCGCACCGAACGAAGTGTCCGTCCCGTTGGAACCGGCACCAACGCCCTCGCCTCCAGCATTGTCCTCGTCTGCCGCCACCGCCCAACCACCGCCCCTCTCGCCACCCGCCGCGAGTTCCTCACCGCGCTCCGCACCGAACTCCCCCACGCCTTGGCGGTCATGCGGTCCGGCAACATCGCCCCCGTCGACCTCGCCCAGGCCGCCATCGGGCCCGGCATGGCGGTATACACCCGCTACGGGAAGGTGCTCGACGCGAACGGAGAGCCCATGAAGGTCCGTGAGGCTCTGGCGATGATCAACCAGATCCTCGACGAATCGCTCGCCGAGCAGGAAGGGGCCTTCAATCGGGACACTCGTTGGGCTCTGGCCTGGTTCGAAGAGCGTGGCTTCGAAGAGGGCGATTTCGGCGTGGCAGAGACCTTATCGAAAGCCAAGAACACCAGCGTAGCTGGGTTGGTGGACGCGGGTATCCTGGAGTCCCGCGGCGGCAAGGTTCGCTTGCTACGACCCTCCGAACTTCCGCCAGACTGGGATCCAGCCTTGGACACCAGATCCAGCACTTGGGAAAGGGTGCATCACCTGATTCGGGTGCTTGAGAGCGATGGCGAAGCGGCTGCAGCGGAGTTGGCCCGGCGGCTCGGGAGCGTCGCCGAGGAAGCGCGTGACCTCGCTTACAGGCTCTATTCTATTTCCGAACGGAAGAAGCGGGCTTCCGAGGCCCTCCAGTACAATAGTCTGGTCGGGAGCTGGTCGGAGATCCGGCGAATGGCCAGCGCGGAGGCCCCGGCAGAGCAGACGGAATTGTTGTGACCCGTCGATTGATCCTCCATCCCTGAGTGCCGAGATTGCATAACCACATGAGGCGGGAAGCGCATCACGAGAACCCAGCCACCACCCACCACCACTGACCCATGGCTATCACCAACCACGATCGCGTCGGCAAGGCAATGGAGCTTCTCCGAACCGGATTGGGCCCCTTCGTCGAACGCGAAATAAAGACGGCACATCCCGGGCCTAGCCCGGCGCGCGAGACGTTCCGGTACCTGAACAAGCGCGAGTTGGCCATGCGGCCCATCACCGAATGGGACGCCCACGCTCTCCTCATGCTGATGTGGAAATCCTGGAACGCGGTCTTCAGGACGACACTGGGTCACGCCGAGCGCAACTACGTGTCGGAACTCCGCGATGCCAGGAATCGGTGGGCTCATCAGCGTAGCTTCTCCACCGAGGACGCTCAGCGCATTCTTGACTCGACTCATCGCCTGCTGTCGGCCATCTCGGCACCCGAGGAAACCGCAGAAGCCGACAAGATGAGGAAAGAGTTGCTGAGACTGCGGTTCAACGAACAGGCTCGCCAGGAGCGGCGGCGCAGTGCGCAGACGGCCCTGAAGATTGGTGCCACGTCGTCACTGCCTGCTTGGCGGGAGGTCGTGGTACCCCACCCGGATGTCGCGAGCGGCCGGTACAACCAGGCCGAGTTCGCAGCCGATCTCTGGCAGGTCTACAAAGGTGAAGGCACCAACGAGTACCGCGACCCCGAGGAGTTCTTCCGGCGCACCTATCTAACCGAGAGTCTGCGTGGGATGCTGGTGGGGGCGGCCCGGCGTGTCACCTCGGGCGGGGGCGACCCGGTCATCCAGCTCCAGACCAACTTCGGCGGCGGCAAGACCCACTCCATGCTCGCCCTGTACCATCTGTTCTCGGGAACACCAACGACCAGCCTCGCCGGGGTGGACGAACTCATGGCCGAGGCCAAAGTCTCGGGGCTCCCCTCGGTGAACCGCGTCGTACTGGTCGGCAATAAGATCTCGCCCGCGCGACCGGACCGGAAACCCGACGGCACTAAGGTCCACACCTTGTGGGGCGAGCTCGCCTGGCAGCTCGGCGGCCGGGACGCGTACGCGAGAATCGCGGTCGACGACGAAAAGGGAACCAGCCCCGGCGACGCCATCCGCGGCCTGCTCAACGACTTCGGTCCGTGCGTGATACTCATCGACGAATGGGTGGCCTACGCGAGGCAGTTGCACGACCGCAGCGATCTGTCGGCGGGCAGCTTCGAGACGCAGTTCACCTTTGCACAGACGCTGACCGAGTCGGCCAAGGCCGCGTCAAACTGTCTGCTCGTCATCAGCTTGCCGGCATCCGACACGGCAAGTTCGCCACACACACAGGCCGACGATGTGGAAGTCGGGGGTGTCCGCGGCCGCGAAGCACTCGACCGGCTCAACAATGTCGTCGGCCGGCTTGAATCAGCCTGGCATCCCGCCACGGCCGAGGAAGGCTTTGCGATCGTCAGGCGACGGCTCTTCGCGCCGATGAACCAGGAGGCTTACAAACAACGGGACGCGGTTGCCCGAACCTTCGTGGATTTCTACCAGCGGCAGCACCAGGAATTCCCTCTTGAGTGCCGCGATGCCGAGTATGAGCGGCGGCTGAAAGAGGCGTACCCTATCCATCCCGAGGTCTTCGACCGGCTATACGAAGACTGGTCGACGTTGCTCAGGTTCCAGCGTACCCGGGGCGTGTTGCGGCTGATGGCTTCCGTCATTCACAGCCTGTGGGAGAAGGGGGACAAGAGCCCGCTGATCATGCCCTCACTGGTCCCGATCGACGACGCGCGGGTGCGGTCCGAACTTACGAGCTATCTGCCCGACCGCTGGGTGCCGATCATTGAGTCGGATGTGGACGGGCCGCATTCGCTGCCCCTTCGTATGGATGGCCAGTACAGCAATCTGGGCAAGCTGAACGCCTGTCGGCGCGTCGCTCGAACCGTCTACCTGGGGTCTGCCCCTCTGAAGGACGCCGCCCGCAAAGGAATGGACGACCGTCGGGTGAAGCTGGGTTGTGTGTTGCCCGGGGAGTCGCCGGCGATCTTTGGTGACGCGTTGCGCCGCTTGGCCGGAGCAGCGACCTACCTGTACCAGGACGGATCCCGCGTCTGGTACGATACCCAGCCCACGGTGACCAAGCTCGCTCGCGACCGGGCGGCGCAACTGGAACGCGATCCACACAAGGTTGCCGAAGAGATCAAGCGCCGAATACAGGCGGATGCCGCGAAACGGGGCGACTTCCACGGCGTCCACTGCTTTCCCCGCGAGGCGGCGGACGTTCCGGATGACCCGAGTGTCCGGCTCGCGATCCTCGGCACCGAAGCGCACTACATCAAGGGAGGCAAGAGTCCCGCGGAAGCGGCGGCCCGGCAGCTTCTGGATTCCAGGGGGACAGCTCCCAGGCTCTGCCGCAACGCTGTCGTTTTCCTCGCACCGGACAAGACCCGGCTTCAGGATCTGGAGGGCGCGGTTCGAATGTATTTGGCGTGGGAGTCGATCGTTCGGGAAAAGGAGACCCTAAATCTCGACCCGCTGCAGGTTAACCAGGCCGCGACCCGTCTCAAGGAAGAGGACGGTCGGGTGAAAGGCCAGATCCCGGAGGTTTTCCAGTGGTTGCTGGTCCCTGTTCAGGATAAGCCGACGGACGCGGTGAGGTGGGAGCCCATTCGCGTGACCGGAACGGGGGAGCTGGCCGTGCGCGCGAGCACGAGGTTGAGGCGCGAGGAGCTTCTGGTGACGAGCTACGGAGGCACTCGGCTGCGGATGGATCTCGACCGTATTCCTTTATGGGACGATCATGTGGAGATACGGCAACTCGCAGATCACTACTCGCGGTACACATATCTGCAGCGGGTGGAGGACCCGTCGGTGATCGCCGAGTCGGTCCGGGACGGGATTGGGCTGTTGACGTGGGAGACCGACACGTTCGCTTACGCGGAGGGGTTTGATGCAGAGAAGGGGCGATACTTGGGGCTCCGGGCGGGAGAGGCACTACAGCAGCCGCTGACGGCGGAGAGTCCTGGGCTGGTGGTGCGGCCGGAAGTGGCACGGAAGCAGATGGACAAGGTTCTCCCTCCTCCCCCGCCGAACGGTGGCAACGGCCCTCCGCCACCGCCTCCACCTCCGCCGCCCACCGGTCCCAAGCGCTTCCATGGCAGCGTGCCGATCGACGCACTCCGCGCGGGCAAGGTAGTGGCGCAGATCGCGGAAGAGGTTGTGTCCCACCTGACTGGGCTGGTCGGTTCGAAGGTCGAGGTGACACTTGAGATCGAAGCAGAGATTCCGGATGGAGCGCCTGAGCATGTAGTGCGCACCGTCACGGAAAACGCGCGGACTCTGCGGTTCAGGAGTCAGGGGTTTGAGGAGGAGTAGGTGGCTACCGACTCGGACCGTTCACGAGTTTGGAACCCCATTCAGCAGAAGGGCGGCCTGCTGTTCAAGCCGGCACCCTGTCCAGGAAACCGGAACCGGTACAACCCGAACATCACACTAGGTTCGTCGGTACCTCGGAGGTGCGGAGGAGGTGAGCGGGGAGCCGCGTCGCATCCGACGGGACTGACGATGGGGGGCTTGGCCTAGCTGGAGACATCCTGTGGTGGAGTGTCCGTTGATCCCGGATGGTCGAGGGCTCGCAATCGTAAACCGTGCGCGTGGCCGGAGACTTGCCCGAAACAGTTCGCGGGTGATACCGTACCCATCGTTCCGGTTTCTGAAGTGCCAGCGCGAGAACAGGGGCAGAGGAACAGAATCGTGGGCGAATTCGTAATAGGTACTCTGGAAGTCATTGTAGGTGTGGCGATCACTATGTGGGGCCAGCGGAAAATGGAAGAACGGCGCCGACGCACGAGAGCACTTTCCTCTGGAAAGGACTTCGAAGAATACGGCAAGACGAAGTTCGGCCGCTTTTCGCACGAAAAGAAGCTTAGCTTGAAGTCACCGCGAGCGACGAAAGAGGAGGATGACGACGATGCCACAGAATGAGCCGTCAGAAAGGTATGAAGCTCTCCTTCGCAAGGCCATTGAGCTGCAGCACGAGTACGACCGGACGTGGGGGGAGGCGAAGGGGCTGATGATGTATATCGACGTACTCACGAATCTCCTGCCACGAGGGGTCATTCAAATGGCCCGGAGTGTTGCCAGGCGAGTTCACAAGGACAATGAACGGATATTCCACGGGGCATCCGCATCCGAGCTGCCGTTTGAAGACGGGGAACGTGAGAGAGTCTTTGAGGGAGCGAGCCGCGCCTGGAGCGAGGTAGTCGCCCATTTGGATGATGCCCTGGAAATCCCCCCGTCGGGGAGCCTATGGGATACTCTGCGTGAATTGAGTCACCATACGGAAGACGAAGACGAGTCCCGGTCCCTGGCAAAGACGCCTTGACTCCGGTCGTTACCGGTTCCTAGACTCTGACGATCCTTAGCCAAGCCGCGCCCCGTTATCACGGGAACCCTCCCACCGCTTCCGTTCGAGGGAGAAGTGGTGGCACGTGGCTACGAGCTGAGCTAACCTCGCAGCATAGTTTCCAGTACCTTGATTTGGCTACGATCTTCTTTCAACTGTGCCCGAAGACGCCTAGCATGCGATGTGGCTGCTTTTAGCGCGTCCCGTTGTGCATCAATGTTCCATTCTAGATCGATCGCTCGGTGCTGGTGGTGGGATAAGCGTTGCTCGACCAGTGATCGCCGCAACGTGATTTCCTTGCCTTCGATTGATACTCGCACGGAGTCTCCGTCGTCGGCATTCAGCGTCTCACTTAGGCTCTCGATCCAAGCCCGATGCTCGGCAAGCTTTTTCTCTATCGGAGGAAGCATTTCGACTGCATGAAGACGCACTTTATTCTCGGCTTCGCCGAGCCTCGCATTAGTAGTCTTGACGGAATCCTTCAAGTGCTTCAATAGTTCGACAGCCTGAGCCTTGGACAGCATGGCCGAGTTTCCTATCTGGTTGTGGGGGGCTATTGCTGAAGTTTCGCTGCAAACTCCTCATCGATGCAAAGTACCCATATCTTCGGCGGTCGCAATCCTTCGGTTTGTACCGGTTCCGGTTTCCTGGACAAGGTGACGGCTTAAACATCAGGCCGCCCTTCTGCTGAGCTTCTGGCGGACGCGAGCCGGGGTCATGTACCCGTGCCGCTGCAGAAGCCAGCTGTTGTTGTATCGCTCGATGAAGGCCCCGATCACCGCTCTGGCCTCCTCGAGGGTCTCGAAGTCGTGCAGATGGATGCACTCCTCCTTGAGCGTCCGGATGAAGCGCTCCGCGACGCCGTTGCACTCCGGCTCGCCCACGTAGGCCGGCGTGGAGCGGATGCCGAGCCATTGGATCTCGGCCTGGAACTGCCTTGCCCTGTACTGCGAGCCCCAGTCGTGCCGCAGTCCGAGGCCGAGGGCGATCGCCTTGCTGAAGCCGCCCTTGTGGGCACGCACCCCCTGGCGCACCGGCTCCAGCGCCGCCCAGCGGTCGCCCGTCTTCGCCACGTGCCAGCCGACGACGTCCGAGGCGCAGTGGTCGACGGCCGCGAAGAACCAGCACCAGCCCTCCGCCTTCGTCCAGAACCGCGACGCGTCCGTGCCCCAGAGTTCGTCCGGCCTGTCGGTTCGGATCCGGCCGCTGTGGGTCCGGTCTCCGCGGGGATGGCCCCGCCGCACCGGCGCCAGCAGCCCACTCTCCCGCATCAGGCGGAGCACCCGGTTCTTGCCCACCCGGATCCCCTTGGCCGCGAGCCGCGCCTTCACCTTGCGGTGGCCCTCGCCGAGGAACGGACTCGCCTTCAGCACCCTTCGGATCTCCTCGACCAGGTCCTCGTCGCTCAACGCCGTCTTCAAGCCGCGCTTCCCGGGCTGTTGGCCATCGGACAGTGGCCTGCCGAGCCTGGCCCGCAACGCGTACACGCTCGACCGCGCGACCGTCCACGTCTCACACACCATCGTCAGCGGGTAGGGCCGCCTCGTCGCCGGACTCACCCGTTCAAGCGCCTCAAGAGCTTCCTCAGCTCGTCCCCGTATCCCCTTTTTTCGAGAAGCTCCGTCTGCAACTCGACCCGCATCGTCATCTCGCCCAGCTTCGCCCGGGTCCGCATCAGCTCGCCCCCAGGCCGGTTCTTCGCCTTCAGCCCCTGCTTGCCACCGTCCAGGAACTCCCGCCGCCACCGCTCCAGCTCCGGCGGCGCAACCCGAATCTCCCGGCTCACTTCGCCGATGTCCTCGCCGCGAAGCAGCCGCAACACCACCTCGGCCTTCCGCTGCGCGCTCCACCGCTTGGGCAGGCCGACCGGCTTCCCCAACCGGCCCGCGCTGTCCTGCTCTTCCGTACTCCGAGACATCTCGTGCCTCCTCTCCTCTGGACCCCGGATGGATGGACAAACTACTGTCCAGAGAAATCGGGGGCACTATAGGTTCCGATTCGGGTCTGAAACGATCAGGAAGACGAGGATTGATCGTCGACCATCTCCTCTAGCGACGCTGCTGGGCCCGGTACCACCCGATCCGCAGCTCGACGAAGGTCGCGATCACTGCTCTGACTTCCTTGAGAGTTTCGAAGGGTGCAGATAGGATGCACTCCTCCTTGAGCGTGCGGATGAAGCGCTCCGCGACACCGTTGCACTCCGGCCCTCGCCGATCCTGTGGCCCGTAGATGCCCCGAAATGTTCCCGATCCCCACCAAGAGCCCTATGGCCGTCACAGTGAACCCTCGGCACAGTCGACGTGCGCCCGCAGGTAATCGACCAGAAACGTATCCATCTGCCTCCGAACCTCTCCCAGCAGGTCGGTGGCACTGGCTTGGCCACTTGATAGACCCTGCACGCGGTATGTCATGACGGCAGACGAGCCGCCCGCCAGGAAGTCTAACTCGCCCGGGACCACCCCCTCGGCGTCGGCCGCTTGATCGAGGGTCCAGCCGGCGACCACCCACCCGGCCAGCGTGTCCAGGAACTCGATTGCGACGTAGTGTGCGGATCCCGCTCCCCACACGGACACTCTCACCACCCACCGCGGGTTCTCGGAATAGATCCCGGCTGACCGAAGCGCAGCTTCCGCCGCGTTCCAAGCGCTCTCCTCGGCAAGATCAGTGTCGGAATTCACACTAGCCATCAGGGACACGCCCTCGCAGTTTGTCCAGAGCGCGCGCTTCACTACATGATCAGGGCTCGCGGGTCCCGGCACCGGGGTGTAGATGCTAAGGTATTCCGGTTCCTGTCCACCCACCGGCGCGACAACGAAAGCGGAAGCGACCGAGACGACCAATGCGGGAGCCAGCGCAAATGCCCTCACCGCCAGCGCCACGCCCCGCGCGTCGCGGCTTGAGCGATCCTGCATCCAACGAACAACTCTCGGCTTCACTTGTCACCCCATCTCTCGATCCCCAATTGCCGCCATTTCAAATCCACCGCCGTGAGCGCTTCTCTTAGCGTGGCCTGAGCGTTGCCCACGACCCTCTCCTTTCGGCATTCGAGGAGTATCTGGTAGCGCATACCGAGATCGGCCTGCCGAGGGCCGTACTCACGTACGGTCACTTTGACCTCCTCGTCGTCGGAGGTGTACGCCTTGAAGATTGTGTCCAGGTGTGGCTCGTGAATGCCAACGACGCTGCCCAGGTACTCCAACATTTCTCGGTGCATGGTTCTCGTTTGCTCCAACGGTGTCATTCACTCATCCCCGAAGGGGGCTCGCATCCGGGTCAATTTAGCGCGCCCTCGCCTGGGATACCAACTACTGCCGCGATACGCACGGCCCTCGGGCACTAGTCCCGTTCGCCCGCGAAGGGACGGGAGCGGGAGTCCCGCCATTTCAGTCCCGTTTCCCGCTTTCGCGGTACGGTTCAGTAGGGTCCAGCACAATGGCAGGAAACGCAGATCGTGCAGTCCTGTATGTAGTTAGGTGATTTCCTGCCGGGATTCAAACCGCAAGCGTTCCGCCCTCCGCGGCGGTGCTCCAGCTCTGCACGGTCCGCAAGTCCGGGGTTTTTGAATTGACTTCACCGGGCCGGTCGGTTGGGTCACTAAGGTGTTGCCGGATCAGCGGAGTCAGGAACGGCGAACATGGAGTCAAGCGTCAGCTGTGATTCGACTGCTGACAGCTGCGGGAACCTCAAGGCAGGGGGATGCTTCCCTTCATAGCTGATGCAGCCTTGCCACTCGACTCGCACAGAGTCATTGCGTTGAATGGTGATTACGTGTTACCGGGCATGCAAAGTTGCACAGAAGTGGGCGTTGAAAAAGTCACACATCGGCGTCGCGGCGATGGACGGGCTGCGGCGCGCGTGGGCGACCCTGCGAGGGAGAGGGTTCCGGACGACTACCATGGCGTCTCCACCGAACGGAGGAGACGCGATGATCGGGAGAGAGACGCGGGTGCTTCTGAGGCACTATCTGGAGCAGGGCGTGAGCAAGGCGGCGATCGCGCGGCAGCTCGGGATCAGCCGGCGGACTGTATACCGCTGGATCGCATCGGGACAGCTGGATCGGGAGTTGGACGACGGGGCCGTGCAGTACGGGCCGAGGGCTCGGCGCGTGTCGAAGCTGGACCCGTACAAGGGGGTCATCGAGGCGCGCCTGGCCGAGTACCCGGAGTTGAGTGCCGTGCGGTTGTTCGACGAGGTCAGAGCGGCGGGCTACGCGGGCGGGTACGACCAGGTGAAGCGCTACGTCCGCGAGGTCCGGCCAGGGGTTCCTGAGGTCGTTGAAGGGTCGTTTTCATGCGCGCCATTCGTCCCAACCGCGACATCCATCTTCTACCCTGGATGGTCAAGCCGTTCGGTAGCGCGCCGGTGGCCATAATGAGGAGCGAGTCGAAAAACCAGCAAGTCGGATTATGGACTGTGTGGTACTGCCTGCTTTTCGGGCTTGGTAGGGTCTCACCGATATTCTGTGTCCTAGTTCCTACGTCTTTGCCCACCTCGTCAGTGAGTTGGGTATCTCTCCGAAGATGCGGATTCGCCTCTCCAACGCGTCGGAGTGATAGTTCTTGGCAAACTCAACAGTGCGCTGGCGACAGGCATTGCAGATACCCGCCTCCTCGCATTCGCAGTCGGGGTTCGGTATGTAGGCTCTTGTCCTCCGGTCAAAGATCCTTCGGAAATGCGGCACAAGCACGCGGCCGACCTCGTACTCGCTTCGATTGTGTGGATCCCGGGTGGCGAGGCTCGCCTGGTGGGTCCACCAATCGTCTGGCTCCAATCTTGTATTGTGCTGCTTGCATTTGTCATGGTGCGCCTTAGCGTCATTCCAGATTCGGGAATGCCACCACCACCTACTGGCAGGTGTGGGCGTAAACGTCAGCATCATCCATCCGCCGTGAGTTTCGATCCGTCCCGCGGACATATCGAAGTGGTCCTCGCGGGGAGGTCCGTCTATCCAGACGCCGTTGACTTCCGTACGAGTTTCCAACGTCCTCCACGAATTCGGGTTGGTCGAGTGGAACCAGATACGACAGGTCCCCCCGTTAGCCCGTTTGATGTCGACGTAGCGCTTCTTCTTGGCAAGATGAGCGATCCAGTCGAGGCGGCAGTGTTTTTCGAAGGCAGGCCAGTGGACGCGCCGATGAACATCGTAGCTGGGAGCGCATATCCAAAACTGGGATGGTGAGGACTCTACCCTCCGGTATGGATGGTCACCTCTCGCACACCACAGGACATCTAGGATTCCCATGGTCGTATGGCCCCAAAAGTTCGCACCGATGACGATCCGCCGCTTCTGCTTGCACCTCATAACCGTCATCTGCCCATCGTGGAGATCCGGAGGCCGGATGTCCGTGGTCAAGCCTTCCATCAGTCACCCCTCTCATGCTGTGATTCACAAATGACTATGTGGTGTCGAGCCCGCCGATTCAAGGCTGTCAGGGGATCCGTTCGATGACTTCCTTCCAGAGTGCCCCATGGAGAACGGGGTTAGGAGCAGCGAAACCGGACCTTTGATACGCCCGGGCCGGTCCGTGAAATGAGGGGGTGGCTAGAGTATGGTCGCGTTCCATATCTGGCTGCTACGCGACCATGGAGGACTAATGCTCAAGTGTGCCATCGCGCAGAGTGGTGAACCTACGTCTTTTTCGTAGACGATCAGCCTGTTCTGCGCCCAGTTGGGTTGGAGCCTTGAAGATCTCGAGCGGTTGCGGACGGCCTAGCGACCGACCCGATCTGCTGTACGATGCAGTGATTGGCGCCTTAAGCGCTTCGGAAGAACCTACCTCTCTCCGCCTTTCCGTTTGTCAATCTGCTGCGCAGACTCCCTGTCAACAAAAGCCATAAACTCGTCCCTTGCTACGAACTCTTCCGAGTCGCCCTCGAGGATCTCGTGCGGCCTACTGGCCACGCAATCGGGGTTAGCAACCACAAACCTGCGAACCAAGTCCCGAGCCATCTCCGTTGCTTCTCTAATGCCCGTACCCTGCACCTTGCCTTTTGGCAAGCGATACTGCACGGCAGACGAATCAATCGCTATGCGGACCGCCTCTCGCGCAGGCAACATGACCCGGGGCACAAGCTCCTGCTGGCTCTCTCGCCTCCGGTACTCCGCCATCGCTTGCGTCAAGATGCCGTAGCCAGCATAGAGCATCCACACCATAACAGCCGGATATGCGATGTGAAACACCCAGTCCAAGACTTGCGGTGCATATCTATAAACACCTGCACCAATGCCGGACACAAACACAACCAGCCAAAACAGCCACGCAGTCATGTCCCTAAGCACAGAAACAACGCCATGAACACCTTCTATCCGACCCCACACCTTGCCGAGGAAACCATGCAACCGGGACGACTTGGCCGACATTCGACTACACTCCCACCTAAGGAAACTGTGAAGGACACTGTCCCACGGTATCGCGCCGCTATCCCCAGGTCAAATCGTCCCAAGAACGCTTTCGCGGACGGTTGTTGTTGGGAGGGACGGTGAGTGATGTCGCTATTCTCTCGCCGCGGCCATGGTGAAGAGACATGTACCTTTACTGCAGTCACATAACGTAGCAAAGATGGCAGGAACGGGTTCCCTAGCACCATGACAACAGGTGTCCATTCCTCGGTGCCTCGGCCACATCGTCTGCCGTGGCCGACAGAATCGTCATCTCCCCTCCTACCAGCGCTGCCACCGCGCCGGCAGCGTAGCTTGCGATCAGTACCTCGGGCTACCGTCACCCGTGAGATCTACTGCCGGGCTCTTCGTCGGGCCGCTCGCGATCTCGTATCGGCCGGCACCACCAAACGACCCGTCAGCAAGCCGGTGCCTGGTCGCCAGCGAACCCGTCGGCGGCACCGGACCACGTCACATCGAAGCGGCCGTCACCCTGCCCGGTCAACACGATGACGCTTTGGCCACCGGAAACCACGAGGTCCAGCCGCCCGTCGCCATTCACATCGCGAGCGTCCGGCGGGGGATGATAGCTGGTCCACAAGGGGATCCCAATGTCAACTACGCTTTCCATAATGGAACATCTCATGGCCATCCGGGGCTGGCCACCCCGCGGAGCTGAAACTATGAATCAGGAGCGGCGAGGGGCAGAGGTCGTTCCGCTTAGTGGTGCCACGAGCCCGACATGTAACATGACCCAGGGCGCTTCGGGGAACCCCGCAGTGCTGAGGCGGCTCGGAAGCGGGCCGTCATCGCGGACGGAAAAATCGCATTCGAAAAGCGCCCGCCCCCCGCTAGGACACCATCAGCCCGGAGGGGAGACATGAACGTAGTGATCGAACGGTGCGCGGGCCTCGACGTGCACAAGAAGACGGTGGTGGCGTGTGTACGCAAGCCGAAGGAGGGCCGGGGGAAGCTCCGGGGCAACGAGACGCGGACCTTTGCGACGGCCATGAAGGGGTTGGAGGCGCTACGAGCGTGGCTCGGCTCGCACGGCGTGACGGATGTCGCGATGGAGTCGACCGGTGTGTACTGGCGCCCGGTGTACGCCGTGCTGGAGGGAGACTTCCGCCTGCTTCTGGTCAACGCGCGGCATGTGAAGCACGTTCCCGGCCGCAAGACGGATGTCCGGGACAGCGAGTGGATCGCGCAACTTCTCGAGTGCGGTCTGCTCAAGGGGAGCTTCGTACCGCCGCCGGAGATCCGCGATCTGCGCGATCTCACCCGGCTCCGCAAGACGCTGGTTGAGGACCGGACCGCACAGACCAACCGGGTGGGCAAGATCCTGGAGTTGGCGAACGTCAAGCTGGCCTCGGTGGTGTCGAACATCATGGGGGTGACGGGCCGGAGGATCCTGGAAGCCATGATCGCCGGGGAGGAGGATCCGAAGGTCCTGGCCGACCTGGCGCGCGGGAGCCTGCGTGGGAAGCGCAGGGAACTCGCCGAAGTGGTGCCCGGCCTGGTCCGGGACCACCACCGGTTCGTGCTGCGGCGGCATCTGGACCTGATCGACGAGCTGACACGCCAGATCGACAAACTGGACATGCGGATCGTCGCGGTGACGGATGTCCCTTTCGGGGCGGCGCTCGACCTCCTGGAGAGCATCCCGGGGGTCGGGCGCCTGTCGGCCGAGGCGATTCTGGCGGAGATCGGTGATGACATGTCGCGGTTCCCGACGGCGGGGCACTTCGCTTCCTGGGCCCGGCTCTGCCCGGGCAACCACGAGAGTGCCGGAAAACGCAAGCCCGCATCGATTGGCAAGGGCAACGACTGGCTGCGAAAGGCAATGTCACAGGTGGCGTGGGCGGCCGTGCGAACGAAGAGCAGCTACTACCGGGCGCTCTACCACCGCAAGAAGGCGAAGGGCGGTCCGAAGAAGGCGATCGTGGCCGTCCAGCATGCCCTCCTCGTCGCGATCTGGCACATGTTCTCGACCGGATCCGTCCACGAGGACCTCGGTCCGGACCACTTCCAGCGCCGTGGCACGGAGCGCCGCAAGCGCCACCTTCTGAGGCAACTCGCGAAGATCGGCGTCAATGTCGAGATAAAGAACCAGGCCGCCTGAGACTTCGCGGAGGCGCCCCACCAAGCGTTCGCACTGTGTGTTGGCCTCTGCAGCCCACTCCGCTATCGTGACATCCGCTTGGTTCGGTGCTGGCCCTGCCCCCGAGTTTCACGGAAAAGTGTAGTTTACAGGCCTCGCTTCCCTGTCAGGCCAGAGCCGCCACGATCTGCTCGAGGTCCTCGACGATCGCTACGCCCGCAGAGGAACCATCCTCGCCTCCCAACTCCCCGTCGAACACTGGCACGACGTTGTCGGCGACCCCACCTTCGGAGACGCCATCCTCGACAGGGTCCTCAACAACGCCCATCGCATCACCCTCAAGGGTGGCTCCATGAGGCGGCTCTACGACTCAACCAAGGAGGCCCACAGCCCTCACGACCACGCCTGATCCATCCATGTCCAGTACCCCTTCAAGGATCACCGCTCAACCCGGACGACTTGCCTCGGAATCGGTGGACGCCTTGGCCCGGAACAGCCGGACGGCTTCGCCCGGAATGGGTGGACGACTTCGTCGGAATAGGCAGCCATAACGGGGGCTGGCGAGATACGACCACGCGTCGGTGAAACACAGCGTCGGCGAGTACGTCCGCGGGCAGGCTCATACCCAGGGGATCGAGAGTTTCTGGGCCATGTTGAAGCGGGCTCACAAGGGGACATTCCACCGGCTCAGCCCGAAGCACCTCCACCGCTACGTCGCCGAGTTCTGTGGTCGGCACAACATCCGCGACAAAGACACCATCGACCAGATGCGGCATCTGGTGGCGCGGATGGTTGGGAAGCGGCTGATGTACCGCGACCTGATCGCCCCCACCGACAAGTCGTCGGTGGCGACGTGACATGGCGGGGCGTCAGGTCGAGGTGTATCGCGGATGGCTCATCATGGAAACGTGGCTTGATGGCATGCGCCGAGTTTCGGCCAGGCCCAGCCGTGAGCTGTCTCGGAAGTCCTGAACCCGCCCTACGTCGCGGTTCCCACGTGCGGCTCGGTGGACGAGATGCGGGCGTGGATCGACGAGGACGCCCCGTACAAGCTGCCCAGCTAGCCCGTCGCTGCCGCGAATTCAGGGGTTGACAATCCCCTAAATTCCGCTCATTTCCAAATGTGCGCCCGGCGGGGCTTGAACCCGCGACCTCTCGATGCGAAACGAGTGCTCTGTCCTTCTGAGCTACGGGCGCTAGGGCCGCCCCTGCGCCACGACACGCCAGGGGCGGTTCCGCTTTAAAAGCCAAACACCGCGCCCCCGTCGCGGTCAACCCCGCGGGCCGGTACGGGCCGGTGCCTGATGCCATGGATGCCGGTGTCGTCGGGTGTTGCGCCTTCGGCTCTAAGGAAGACCGCGGTGAACGCCGCTCCGAAACTCCTCCATTTCACCAGTCGGACCTTCCGCGAAGGGTTCCAATCCCCCCCTACTGTGTCGTCAGCATCGCGGTGGCCCCAAAGCACATTGCGGCGAGAAGCACCATGGTAACGGCGCATCCCCACGCCACTACCTGCTGGGCCTTTTCCTCCCCTGGAGTGGGCACGGGCTTCTTCTTCCCGGTGTCCACCTCCTTGCGCTGAATGACCTGAATCGCGGGGCGCTGGTCGATGTCACGCGCACCGATCACCTCTTGGAGTTGGCGTTCAAGCGCATCGATCCGATCCACGTCCTCGTCCGCAAGCGGGCGCTTGACGACCTGCGTCTGTTCGCCGTCATCGTCCTCGGCGCGCAACGCGGCAAGCTGGCGCTCGAGGGCGGCGATGCGGGCATCCCTATCGTCACTCATTCCCTGCGCCCTCGGATGGGCTGTACCTCGTCGAGGCAGTAGTCGTTGTCACACGCGATCCAGATGGTGGAAACCTCGCTGCTGTCAGCAAACGTGACGGTGTAGATCGAGCGGCCATCTGCCATGCGCTTCGCGTCCGTTGCCACACCGACAGGGGTCCACAGCTTCGCAGACATGGACCGGTACGCAGTGACCTGGACGGCATGACGCCATGCAGCCGAGCTGGCGACAAACGGCAGGTCCGGCGAACCGGACATGCTTGCCAGTGTTCCGGGTGGTGCTACGGCAATCGGGCCTGCGTACGTACCTAGGCCGATCTGGAGACGGGCGGTGGCTTCCTCAGCCCGATCCAGTGCAGTAGGCTTGCGGACATTTCCGCGGACCACCACGAGCAGCAACCCGCCCGCCACGGCAACAAGCGCCAGTCGCCAGTGCGCGACCCGCCTTATTCGCCCGGGGCCAGCGGGAGCTACCGGCCTCGCCCGTCATGGGGCTGTGGTATTCAGCGGCGGCCCGACTCGGGCCCGCATCGCTGTGACGGGTCAACCATACACCGCCGTCAGGGGAATGTCCAGCGATTTGTTGACTGCTTCCCCGGCATCGGCTTACATTCGATGTGTTCCCCAGTACCCGAGACGGGATTCGAACCCGCAAGAGGCTGTTAGGGGCCTCCGGAGGGATGGCAGCCCTCCGCGTATACCAGTTCCGCCACTCGGGCACTGAAGGCTAGCAAAGAAGGGGGGACGGCGGCTACCGTCGCTGACTTGTGGGGCGACGGTAGCCGTTTTTCACAGATCAACGATGGAGTACTGAAATGGGGAATGACGGCAAGAGAACTGGTGGATCAAAGCCGATTTCGGTGCCCAACCCGCCGAGGCAGCCGGGAGGCCAGCCGGGTCAGCGGAGTGGCGGCGGCAAGTAGGTCACAATGGCGAAGTCGACGAAGCTCACAGAGGAGGAGCGGAAGGCCCTCGTACGCGAGTGGTCGAACACCCCGTCGCCGAACCCGCGCTACCAAGGGCTGACGCCAGCCGAGGTCGCGAAGGCGCTCCGCAAGCCCCCGCGGAAGACCCAGGACACGGGCCAGTCGTCTCCGGCTACCGGGTGATTTCGCGAAAATGGACCTGACGTGGTGGCAACTGCTGATCATCGTGGTGGCCGCAATCACAACCCTGAGAATTGCCGCAAATTTCGATGTCGCTGCCATTCTCGAAAACCGTAGGCGGCATCGCAGAAAATCATTGCATGCGCTGTGCCCACACGCGATGTGGGAAATGGATGGCGACCAAATCGTGTTCAGGATACTTGTGGTGAAGCCACCTGGGACGATACAGGCGTACTGCATGCAGTGTGGCCTCGTATTTCCATCCTACCATTCAGCGGTGGAAGCGATAGGGCACATGTGGAAGGGAAGAGAACCGAAGGAATTGCTGAAGGCACAGAAGAAATTCCTCAAGCGTGCCAACAGGCACTACGGCCTCTAGCTGAACGACGGCACAGCCCAGCGCCCCCATGCCCTGTCAACCCAGCGGCATAATTCCCAGTTTGGTTGACATCGTGACCTATGTGGGTCAGTCCCCAGCACCCCCTTCAGCTTCGTGACGCACCTCACGACAAACTGACCCGGAAGGGGCAGAGCGTTCGCCATCGGGCTTTCTGGCGTGCCCAGAAACGGGCTGCTACGTTCGGCGCTGGTTTGCCTCGAACCACAAGGACACGATCATCGACACCGACCGCGTGGAAGCCCGTGGAGTTCATAAAGGGGCGGGCGATACCACGAACCATCTCAAGGATTCATCATGTCCAAGCTTGAAGAAGCACTACGCGCCGTCGTCCGTGAGGAGATCCGCAAATGCGCTGGTGACGCCACCGGGCGACAGGATATGGACGAAGTCGGATTGCGAGGTCTACCGCGCCGTCGGGATGATTCCCTACGGGCGCGTCGTTAGCTACACCGACGTGGCCCGCATGGCAGGGCGGCACCCCGCCCGCAATCATGCTCAAGCGATCGGCCAGGCGCTCGGGCGTCTGGGGTGGTGCGCGAAGACCGCTCTCCTCCCGCGGACAAGCCTGGCACCGAGTTTCGGCTCTCCTTGATGGCAATGGAAGGCATCGAGCTCAACGATCGCGGGCGCGTCCCGAAGCGGCTCCGCTGGAACCCGTCTTGATCGCGGAAATCCAGCGACCCCCGTTGATCAGCTTGGCCGAACCGGTGATCGGCATCGTCGGAATACGCACCCCCTGAAGCCATGTCGACCGATCAAGTCAACTCGTGGAGAGCCCACATTCGAGCGATGGAAGCACAGTGGGAAGCGATCTCCGAGCGCCAGGCGACGGCACTCCTGGCCGATTGGAACGAAGGCATGTCGGAGATGCGCCACCAGCACGACCGTCTCATTTCGGACGGGCTGTGGGTGAGTGGGCCTTCGGACTTCCTCGAGATCATCGGACTCGCCCGCGATGAAAACACTCATTCGCGCATGCTCGAGTGGCTCTTGAAGCCGACCGCACGCCACGGACTCGGATGCGGGCTTGTCAGGCGGCTGGTACAACGCTGCGCCGGGGAGCCGGTGCCCACGCCGATGGCAGTCAGGAAGGTGGTGTTCTCGTACTGGCGAAATGGCCGGGAAGCCGACCTGGTCGTGTGGGGCCGGAGCTTCACTCTCATCATCGAGAACAAGGTCGACGCGTCGGAGCAACCCGACCAGTGCGACGATTTGTATGAGAACTTCAAGAGCGAGATCGCGCCGCTGTTTCTCTTCCTGACGCCGCACGGCGGCCCGCCGTCGACAGCGACCACACCGGAAGCGCAGCGGGCTTTCACGGCTCTCTCGTGGCCCGAGGTCCGCGCGATGTTGGAAGCGGCAATGCACGAATCACCGTCTGCGACCGCCATTGCCGACGCGGCTGATGTCGTCAGAAACTACCTGCGCACGCTCAAGGAGCAGTTTGGATGAATCGGATCGAGAACGAACACATCAGGTTCTTCTTTCAGCACGAAGCGCGGATCAGGGAATGGATCGGCCTGGAGACCGAAGTCATCAAGTTCGTAGACCGCTTCTATCGCAGCCTCAAGGGCGATCTCGACGCGGCGCTCGCCAACGGCAGGATCGCCGCCGCCGGCGTCGAGTCGTTTCTCGTTGGAGGAGCTTGGCCAGGAGTCGGCCTCCGTCGACGGGGTTGGCCCGAGGGCGACGACGACCCGGATGTGAGATTGGAATGGCAGCGCAAGTCAGCGCTCTTCCCTCCCCATGGTTGGCTGATCTGCGGCGTCAGGACCAATGTGCACGCCTACAGAGCGCCGTTCACCAAGGAGGCGCGTCCCGGTTTCCCTCGCCAGTCCCAATACTGGCCAGCCTTCAAGGACGTTGATCCCCCGGATGGTGGGTTCTGGGAGGGTGACAACCTCAAGGAGTACCGCGACCGCCTGGTGGAGACCGTTTTCGAGGCGTGGGAAGACCTTGCCCCTCTGGTGGATGAAGCCGTTGGCCGTCGACGCAGTTGATTCAAACCACGGTGAACGGGTCCTCGGCCGTTCGGCCAGGAGTCGGGCTATGGGGCAGCTGCCGACTCCGTGTCGGGCGCGGATCCATGTGTTTCGGCACTGACGACTGCTTCCAATCGTTCCGCAAACCACCGGGCGAGTGCTTCGTATCCCACTTCTCCACGGGCAACAGCCGTTACCATGTCCGCTAGCAGCAGATCCTCTACGGCCAGCCGATACCCGCTTCTTACTGCCAGTATTTCCACCAGATAAACGGCGGTCCGCTTGTTGCCGTCCACAAAGCCATGATTGGTGACTACGCCGTGGACCAGCGCCGCCGCTTTCTCATGGATGCCCGCGTGGTAGCCATGATACGACCGGGCAATGGCAGACTCGACGGCCGAGCGGCTGAGGATTCCCGGGGCGCCGCCTGTCAATAACGCTTCGTCATGGGCACGGATTGCGTCGGCCCATGTGACTTGGTAGTGACCGTCAGCGATTGGCCAAGACCTTCATGGCCGTGCTCCGCCGAACCGAGACCTCCTTGATTATTGCCTCAGACTTCCTGGAAACAGGGGACTCCCCCACATGACCAGACGTACTCCGATACGTAGCGGAACGGTTCCTCTCCGATCCGCCGGTCACCGCATCAGTAGGCTTGGGGCGTGTGTTCTCTTTGGTCATCGTTTCCTCCGTGGCCGGTCTATTACCCTAGTCTCTTCCCCTGTAGCCGACAACTCGCGGCCGTGATGGGCGTCCCCGCGGAAAGAGAGTTGGCCGGCGGTGGGCGATGGAGCGGCGACCGTCCGAACGGGGTCCGAGACGGTTGGGGTGCCGAGGTGGGAGCGGTGGGGCCGATGGGCGGTCCACGAGGGACACCAATGTCAACCACACTTTCCAGTATGTAACATCTCATGGCCATCCGGGGCTGGCCACCCCGCGGAGCTGAAACTATGAATCAGGAGCGGCGAGGGGCAGAGGTCGTTCCGCTTAGTGGTGCCACGAGCCCGACATGTAACATGACCCAGGGCGCTTCGGGGAACCCCGCAGTGCTGAGGCGGCTCGGAAGCGGGCCGTCATCGCGGACGGAAAAATCGCATTCGAAAAGCGCCCGCCCCCCGCTAGGACACCATCAGCCCGGAGGGGAGACATGAACGTAGTGATCGAACGGTGCGCGGGCCTCGACGTGCACAAGAAGACGGTGGTGGCGTGTGTACGCAAGCCGAAGGAGGGCCGGGGGAAGCTCCGGGGCAACGAGACGCGGACCTTTGCGACGGCCATGAAGGGGTTGGAGGCGCTACGAGCGTGGCTCGGCTCGCACGGCGTGACGGATGTCGCGATGGAGTCGACCGGTGTGTACTGGCGCCCGGTGTACGCCGTGCTGGAGGGAGACTTCCGCCTGCTTCTGGTCAACGCGCGGCATGTGAAGCACGTTCCCGGCCGCAAGACGGATGTCCGGGACAGCGAGTGGATCGCGCAACTTCTCGAGTGCGGTCTGCTCAAGGGGAGCTTCGTACCGCCGCCGGAGATCCGCGATCTGCGCGATCTCACCCGGCTCCGCAAGACGCTGGTTGAGGACCGGACCGCACAGACCAACCGGGTGGGCAAGATCCTGGAGTTGGCGAACGTCAAGCTGGCCTCGGTGGTGTCGAACATCATGGGGGTGACGGGCCGGAGGATCCTGGAAGCCATGATCGCCGGGGAGGAGGATCCGAAGGTCCTGGCCGACCTGGCGCGCGGGAGCCTGCGTGGGAAGCGCAGGGAACTCGCCGAAGTGGTGCCCGGCCTGGTCCGGGACCACCACCGGTTCGTGCTGCGGCGGCATCTGGACCTGATCGACGAGCTGACACGCCAGATCGACAAACTGGACATGCGGATCGTCGCGGTGACGGATGTCCCTTTCGGGGCGGCGCTCGACCTCCTGGAGAGCATCCCGGGGGTCGGGCGCCTGTCGGCCGAGGCGATTCTGGCGGAGATCGGTGATGACATGTCGCGGTTCCCGACGGCGGGGCACTTCGCTTCCTGGGCCCGGCTCTGCCCGGGCAACCACGAGAGTGCCGGAAAACGCAAGCCCGCATCGATTGGCAAGGGCAACGACTGGCTGCGAAAGGCAATGTCACAGGTGGCGTGGGCGGCCGTGCGAACGAAGAGCAGCTACTACCGGGCGCTCTACCACCGCAAGAAGGCGAAGGGCGGTCCGAAGAAGGCGATCGTGGCCGTCCAGCATGCCCTCCTCGTCGCGATCTGGCACATGTTCTCGACCGGATCCGTCCACGAGGACCTCGGTCCGGACCACTTCCAGCGCCGTGGCACGGAGCGCCGCAAGCGCCACCTTCTGAGGCAACTCGCGAAGATCGGCGTCAATGTCGAGATAAAGAACCAGGCCGCCTGAGACTTCGCGGAGGCGCCCCACCAAGCGTTCGCACTGTGTGTTGGCCTCTGCAGCCCACTCCGCTATCGTGACATCCGCTTGGTTCGGTGCTGGCCCTGCCCCCGAGTTTCACGGAAAAGTGAAGTTTACAGTAGCCGTCCGAAAGTGCTTGGCGGATTGCCAGAAGATCTGGAACGGAAATCCGAGACAGCGTCGCGGAAATCGACGCATTCGTGATCGAGAGAGGGTCGGCGCGGCTGGCCAAACAGCTCGCCAATGTGTCCGGCTCTGCTCGCGCTCCGTACTGTGAACTGTGGCGTCGCGCGTCACAGGGGTCATCATTCGCCCCGTTTGGTACTGGTACGAAAGGGCCCGCCGACGGGACGATTGTCGCCGATTTCGGCGTTGGCGAGCCGGTCGATGACCTCTGGTGACTCTGTAGCCGATTCGCCGGCGCGGGAAGTCGATCCCTAACGCTTGGCCGGACGCCGTCGCGTCCTATCTCTTGGGTGGGATCCGAAGAACCTGGCCGGCGTAGATTCGCGATCCGCGCAGGTTATTGAACGACCTCAGCCGGTCCACCGTTACTCCATGGGCTCTGGCGATCGACAGCAAGGAGTCTCCCGAGCGAACGTGATAGGTCCGCATGCCCATCGCTCTGACACTGTCTTCCTCTTCGGCCCTTCCGGCCTCCTCTGCGCTCATGCTGTCCGGTCGTGGCAGTCCATCGGATACGCTAGTCGCCCGCATGCCCTGTCCAGTCCGACATTTGGTCCGTAGGAGATCCAACGATGGCTGGTAGCCCGCGACGTCAAATGTCTCGGTTAGCGTGGCTTGGTAGTTCACCTCAAACTCCAACTCCTTCCGGTCCACGAGCGAGAGTTCTCCGTCCCAGGTAGGACTGGCGTATACCCCCTCACCGATCTCCCGCAACAACAAGTTGGCGGGTCGTCCGTACTTCATGACGACCTGTCGGTCGATCTTGTAGCGAAAGAAGGCATATTCGAGCTGTTGGTAGGGCACGATAATCTCCGTTCCGAATCTGACCACGAGCGTGGTATTGAAGACTTTGGCGGTGGGATCACATCGCAACTCCAGCCATCCACCGCGATCGCTCGTTGTTCGGATGAAGTGATAGTCGATCAGGTTTGTGAAACCGTCGACACGCTCCTCAAGGGTCCATTGAGTGCCTTGCGCGCGTACGCCGGTTGTCGCCACAAGGTGGAGTGCGAAGAGTGCGATGAGTGCCCGAATGCGGTTCCTGAACATTGGTCTTCCCTTTGGTCCTTGGCCCGTCCCTTGCGCCGCAGCCGCCCACCGTTGGAGATTACGCCGCCGTGCTCCTGGCCTGCAACCTCGCGGTCGTTGTCTCCGGCGGTGCCGGTGTCCCTCGCGTTGGTTCAACATCCAACTCAGCTTCGATACCCCATGTCCATCGTCTACGCTGCCCGGAACCCTGCGATGCCGGGGCTCATCAAGATCGGGAGGACCGACCAGGAAGCGGACGCACGCCTGTCGCAGCTGTACACGACGGGCGTGCCGGTGCCGTTCAAGTGTGTGATGGCCGTGAAGCCGGAGCGGTCCGCCACGGAGGTGGAACAGGCGCTGCACCAGGCCTTCGAGCCACACCGGCTGAACCCCGCCCGCGAGTTCTTCGAGGTCGCGCCGGAACACGTCGTGGCGATCATGCGGCTACTCGGGGAAGACGTGACCGATCAGGTGCAGGCGGCGGACGACAGCGACACCGAACTGACCGCGGCCGACCGGGCTGCTCGTGAACGCGCCGATCGGCGACGGCCCAACTTCAACTTCAAGGAGATGGGGATCGAGCCGGGGACAGAGCTGCGGTTCAGGGACGACGATACAGTGACGGTCGAAGTGGTCGACGAAAGGCGCGTACGGATGGACAACGAGATCCTATCCATGACGGCAGCGACGACCCGCGCATGCGAGGTCGACCGCCCGGTCGCACCGATGCCCCACTGGAGGACACCGGACGGGCGCCTGCTCCGCGACATCTACAACGAGACCTACTCGCTTCCAGGTACGGGGCAATAACAGAAGGCTCTACGCCTCGACGAAGACCGACTCCAAGCCCTAACTTCAGCCCTCAACTCACCTAACCCAGTGCCCCGATGGACCTACGCTCTCCAACGTGATCGGCATGGCCCGGAATCTGCGATCGGCTTGGTGGAATCGGTGATCGGCATCGGCGGAATACGCATACGGTGCCCGGTTCGTGATACTGTCCATATTCGGTACCGTACAAGCCCTGCAACCATCAAGTAGGGAACCGAATGGCCATGAAGCCGAGGACTTGTTTCCCATGGACATTCCTGCCCGTCCTTTCCGTGGCCATGGCCTGTGATTCCTACGATGTGGACCACGTCACGAACGACTGCACCGGTGAGTCGGTCTCGATGCAGGGATCCTGGGAGGCGCATGAGGCGTCGGGCATCTGGTGGCGGTTCCATCTGACCGAAGAGGCCCGACCCGGCGTCCAGGGGTTCAGCCTGACCGGGACCTACGCCACCGACTACCACTACCACTTGGAGGCCGTCGAGAATCCCGATACGGTCGCCGGCGCCGTCATAGGCGGACTGATCTGCGTATCCCTGCGCGGCAACGAGACCAGCGAACTGGAATTGGACTTCGAGGTCGATTACCTCGGGGGCGTCGAAAGCTGCGAGTTTACCGGTGGCGCCTGGTACGAAGGAACCACGGAGCGCGTGGTCGGAGGACTGGCGTGCACCAACGACAGCGGGTCGCGGCGTTCCACTCTGACGCTCAGCCGAGTGGGGAACACGGGTTCTAGGCCCTTCCCCCCTTCAGTTCTCGGCGCCCGCGCCGGATTTCATAGCCCGCCACAGTGACCGAATGCTCGCGAGGATCCCGAACCCGACGATTATCAGTCTGAGACGCTGGCTCGGCGTGGGCGTGGGGCTCTTGGTCTCGGTTGCCGTGCTGGCCGAGCAAGACCAGTACGAGGTCGTCCTTGAGGGGCGTCCGGTCAAGAGTGTCAGAGCCGGCGACACGGAGGTAGGCTGGACGGTCCGCGAGGAAACGCTGGACAGGGGTGATTCCGAGGAGTACGTCGTCCGGGTGGTTAAGGATCGTCGTGGCAACTACTTCTGGGCAAGCAGGGAGATGCGGCCGATGACGAGGGAGGAGTCCGGGATATTCGTGACCTACTCGGCGGGAGCCGGCGGCTACGTGAAGACGTTAAATGAACCGGCGTTGGACATGCTGCGGGAAGATGGCGTCATCGGGCTTTACGAGCCCGGTCACGAGTACGTGGAGCACATTCCCTTTCTCCTTTACAGTATCAACTACTGGGGGACGCGGACAGACTACTGAGCATGGTAGACCCGTTCCATCGAGATAGCGTGGCACACTCGTTCCGTCGACAAGCCAGCTTACCCCCGGTATAACCGCGGGGCTGGCGAGGGACTCCGCCCCCTCGACCCCCAAGAGGTCCCGCACTGCGGGCCTGCATCGGCGCGCCACGATGACCGATCGCCGTCATAGCGCGGCCTCCATCTGGCTGGCTCGCTGCCTTCCTCGCTTGGCTGCCTTGGCTTCTCGGCATCCGATTTGACTCACACGCCGCTGGCGCTGCGGGGTGCGCCGGACGGCTGGACTTGGACTACCCGATCCCGACCGGCGCGCATTACGTTTGTCCCCCTCACACCCTCGGACATACCGTATTCCCCTGCAATGGGCCTAATCTGGATTCAGGAGGAAGGCGGTTCAGACATGGCTGCCCCGATTGACGTGCCGCCCGCACCGGGGTGGAGGCGGCCCGACCGGCGCGGTCGCCGGAAGGAGGACAATGAATCAGCGGCCTGCCCAGCCAGCATCACCGACACACCACTCTACTGCGGTACCGGACGGCACCGCAGTGGATTCCGTCTCCCAACTCCTGCACCATCTTGACGAGATTCGGCAGGCCCGCAGGGAGGATTGCGTTGGCCTCTTGGACGATGTGGATGCCATCCGGCGGAGACGTCAGCGCGAGTGTGTCCATCTACTTCAGGAGTTGACGCCGCATCTGCACGCCGCCCGCACCGTCGAGCGCGAACTGGATCGCCAGCTCGCACGCCGCTTCAATGTCTTCCGCTACCTCCGCGACGACGAACTCGGCCTCTCGCGGATCATCGCCGACCTGCTCGATCCGACCGCCGAGCACGGTCAGGGCTCGACCTTTCTGGAGTCGATGTTGGAGCTGCTGGAGGTTGCTCCCGAGGTGTTTGATTCAGGCGGGTCCCGCCACGCGGCTTCTGGCCGACGCGACCGAGCGGCGACTTGGAAGGCACTTCCGGGTCGGCGTCTGTCCATCGCCACCGACAAGATCCGAGTCGTGCCGGAGCGTGGGCTCCCTGGGCGCAAGCGCATCGACATTACGGTGGACATTCCAACCGACGACGGATTCTTCTGTCTCGCGTTCGAGAACAAACCCTACGCCGATGACCAGCTTGGGCAATGCAGGGACTACCTGGAGTTTCTCGACAGCGTGTATCGCGGACGATTTCTGTTGGTTTATCTTCCACCCCGCTACCGCCTGCCCGACGAGTCCAGCCTTCCGCCGCCGGATCGCGAGCGCTGGAAGAACCACTTCCGGGTGCTGCCCTATTTTCGCGACGACGCGCCGCTTGGCGACGACGATCCCTTCAACGGCAATGGTCGGGGCGGTGAGCAGGCCGACTCTGGTGAGGATGACGCGCTCGTCGAGGACGACCCCACTGATCGTAGCGCCACGGCCGCCCTAGATGACGCGGCTGTCGGAGATGGCGCCTCGCTGGCGGACTGGTTCGGAAGCTGCTGCACGCTCAGCGATGCAGAACGGTTGCGCTGGTTTCTGCGAGAGGCGCAACTCTTCTGCCAACAACATTTCGGAGATTCGACCATGACCGATACCGAAGCCCGTTACATCCGAGAATACCTTGACGAGAACCCGAAACACCTGCATGCGGCGTTTGCGGTGGCCCGCGCGTGGCCCGCCGTTAAGCACGAAGTCTCACGGCGGTTCCTAGAGCACCTGAGGGACACGGTGGAGGAGCGGTTCTCGGTGCAGATGCCGGAGATTCGGGATGACCCGCAGGTCATTTGTCACTACGAGGGCGACAAGAAATGGTCCAACCGACTCGTGTTGATGAGACGGATCAAGATGGAATCCGGGAGCCGTGGACCCAATGCATGGATTTGGGGCGTCGCCAACGCAAACCCGAAGACGCTGCGCGACGAATTGCTGGCCGCACTCAAGCGTCGCGGTCTCTCTCTTCAGCACGCCAGTGATGGGTGGCCGCAGTACGAATACCTCCCGCGCTATGGACACTGGGACCGCCTTGTCCCTGAACTCGTCCAAGAACTCGCCGACGGCGGCGGCAAGATTACCGAATACTACGTCAACGGCCTTCTCAAGATCGCCGAAAAGGCAATCCCGGCCTTCGACGAAGTTGAGCAACCATGACCGACACCGAAGCCCGCTACATCCGCGAATACCTCGACGAGAACCCGAGACACCTGCATGCGGCATTTGCGGTGCACCGAGCCTGGTCCGGTGTCCGGGAGGCTTACCCGCACATCAATCCTCTTCCAGAGCCATGGCAAGGGAATGAACGACTGGCGATGGGGCGTCCGAAGTCCCAACAGGCAACAGGCTTGCGCTCCAGCGGCCCACCACGCGCAGTACGTCGTCGATCAGGCGTGCACGTCGCGCACCTTGTCGGCGACGAGATACCAGGTCGGCGCGACCAAGCGCAGGCGGTCCGCTTCGTACCAGGCGTCCCCGTTCGCGTTGAGCTGGTTGAGCATTACAGTCATCCCACGCGGAGCCAGACCATAACGCGTGAGCCGGGAGACCCAACGATCAACGGCGGGATAGTACTTGTTCAACGCCTCAAACATCAGGGGAATGGTAATGTCCGGTTGCCTCACGGGCGCTCGCTCCGATTGCCAATGACCATCACCCTTGCAGTCGCCCCGGTTCACCCGTTCAAGCCCCTCAAGAGCTTCCTCAGCGCGTCCCCGTATCCCCGTTTTTCGAGAAGCTCCGCCTGCAACTCCCCCCGCATCGTCATCTCGTCCAGCTTCGCCCGGGTCCGCATCAGCTCGCCCCCAGGCCGGTTCTTCGCCTTCAGCCCCTGCTTGCCACCGTCCAGGAACTCCCGCCGCCACCGCTCCAGCTCCGGCGGCGCAACCCGAATCTCCCGGCTCACTTCGCCGATGTCCTCGCCGCGAAGCAGCCGCAACACCACCTCGGCCTTCCGCTGCGCGCTCCACCGCTTGGGCAGACCGACCGGCTTCCCCAACCGGCCCGCGCTGTCCTGCTCTTCCGTACTCCCAGACATCTCGTGCCTCCTCTCCTCTGGACCCCGGATGGATGGACAAACTACTGTCCAGAGAAATCGGGGGCACTATAACGTTAACGGTCAGTTCGGCCATATGCGCCGATGCCCTCGATTACTTCGTTCACAATATCCAAGCTGCGATCAATGAATGGTCGCGCAAGATAGAAGATCCATGGGGTGTCGCCGCGTGTGGCCCAGGAGAAGCACTCAGTCCATCCGTTGGAGCGGATGTCCCCAAGGAACTTCTTCCGGTCCGCTTGTGGCCACTCCAGACCACAGTGGAACATCTTGTTCCGATAAGCGAAGAGGACCAGCAGGGTGGTGTCGAGATCCTCTGGGAGATGGGGCGCCAACCCCATTTCGCTCGCGACCTGAATGACGCCCTTGGCGACTCCGTTGTTGCCTCGGGCTTTCTCCCATGCCTTCGAAAGTCGGAAATAGCGAAACGTACTGGCAAACAGAGACTCCATGAGCGGAGCGATCAAGCCGACAGCGGCCATGCTGTGCGCCGCGTCAATGAAGGTGTGACGATGGAGGTGGTCGACCCAGTGGTGCTCCACCCATCCGTCTGGTGTGTGGTTCTTGCGAATGAACTCTTCGATTTCGTGGAGTTCCTCTTCAGCTTCTTTCTCTGCCTTTCTATTGCGTTGCAGGACAGCGTGGATCGCCACCAATTGGGATTCATAGTCCGCAGTGAGAATACCGAGACCAATATCACGGTCGGTGACATCCTCGATACCGAGACCGGCGTATTGCCCAAGATACTCCAGCAGTTTTTTGAGACATCTCTGCATCATTCGGCTGTTTGGTCATTTGAGCACTAGTTTCTCCCTCATTAATTCCTAGAGCCCCACACCGCCCCGGCGTTCGACGGCTCCTCCGACGATCCCGAAGAGTAGCGTGACATCGTCCGTCTCGTGATTTGCGACCGTGAGGTCGGCACGCCCGTCCTCGTCGAGATCCGCCATGGCCAGGTCGACCGGATTCTCGCCGGTGGCACCGGACCACGTCACCTCGAAGTGGCCGTCACCCCGTCGGCCGCGCTTCATCAATCCATCCGTCGAGATGCTGGATTGCACGCTCCAACGATTCGTTGCTCATGTCCGTGTGACGATGGGCTTCATTGGACGAATGCTGCTCATGGACACGGACCCCCGCGATCCTGTCGAGCATGGCTGCTTTTTTTGGGGCATGGCAAGGATACGCGCGTCTCGACACGGAATCGACTCCTTCCGTTGTTGAGCAGAAGCTAGTGACTCGGTCCAAAGCCTACGGTGGGGCGGGGCCTCGACACTTCCCATGCCACCACCATACTCTCATCAAGGTCACGCATACTCACGATTCGACCAACTTTCGTCCGGTACTCATTGGTGATCGTGGCGAGGTCGCCGGATCTGGCTTCCAACACCCTGGGCCACTCCTCTGGCCTTACGAATACGTTGGCGGTCCCGTCCGTCCGGTCTTGGCAGTCGCAATCGAGGTCTTCGAGGATGGGCTCATCAAGCCCGGTACGGGCGATGGTCATGCGATGAGGGTACATGGCTCACCTTTGGATTCGGGGCCATACCAAAACGCTTGGCCACCTGAGCGGCTCCGCTCCCAAGTGGCTTCCCGAGCCCCCAAAAGCCACCGGGCTCGGGCATCGGAAATGTACTGGACTGACCGGGGCGTCGGAAGGATCGTTCCCGTGGCACTTGGCGATGGTCAATTTGGCCACGGAATAGCCTCCGCTTCTCGCTTGCCACGAACTAACCCCGCCCATCATCATCATACACGCGTCCCAGGGGTGCTGCCCCTTCCCCGCGCCGTTCGCAGACAGGGCCTAGAGGAACCATGAGCCACGACGACACGGCCCACGGGCGGATTCTGGCCCCGAGGCTGTCCAACCGCGAGTATCGCCAGCTCCAGGAGGCTGCGCGCTTGGCGAAAACGACAACACACCAATGCACCGCCGCGCTAATCCGGGCGGCCTTTCAGAAGGCCCCGCCGGAGATCGAATCCAAAGGGGGCCGGGCGTGAGCCGCCGGACGGCAGTTGACGTGACCCGCCCCGTGCGCATGGCGGCGAAAGACGCCATTTGCGCCGCCGAGGCTGCGGCTACGCCGAAGGACCCGGCGGACTTGGTGGGGTTGGGGGCGCGGTTGCGGCAAGCTGCCGAGATCATCGTTGAGTGCGCCGATCTTGTGCAGGATGTGGGCTTTCGCTCAACCCTACCAGACGACTGCCCGCCGTGAACTCCGGCCGCCCGGTCTACTCGACGCCATGCCAGGTTGGGAGGGGTCTCACGATTGGCAACGACCCGAAGACCTGCTGTCTCGCATGGAGCGGGCCACGCAACAGCCACCATCTCCGATCCTACCCGCCCAACCCCGTCTCCGCTCGCGCCCATGGCCGTCCGGTGGGGTCCGCCGCAGCGGAGATTTGCTATCGTTGCGAACACGTCGCCCGCGAGAAGCTCAGCAGAAGGGCGGCCTGATGTTTAAGCCGTCACCTTGTCTAGGAAACCAGGACCGGTACAGACCGCAGCAGTTTAGCTGTGGTCGGTGACGAGCGCCATTGGAGCCCGAGATGTCATCTGCACTTTCCATCATGGCAGGATCAGGGCTGCGTGAATCCCGGCAGGGAATCGGCTAACTACTTACAGGGCTGCACGATCTGCGTTTCCTGCTGCTGTACTGGACCCTGCTGGACCGGGCCGCGAAAGCGGGAAAACCGCACTGAAATGGCGGGACTCTCGCCCCTGCCGGGCCTTCCGCGAAAGCCCCGGATGCCGACCTCATTCATATCCAGAAGGGCTTGGTCGTCCGGGCAATCAACGCACCGATCCGCCGAGACCGGCGCGCCCGGTCTCCAGCGCGTCGGCGGGCTCCGCAGCGTAGCCCCATTCTGCATTGTATCGTAAACTGCGTGATTGCAATCAGCTATGGCATCTGAGAGCGGAGCGGTACGATGACCGATGCGGATGTTCCTCGGAAGATGGGGGTTGCGGATCACGCGTTCAGGGCCTCTTGGGCAGCCGAGCACGCCTGCTACTTTGCTGAAGCCGCTGAGTGTCTCCGGGATACTGCCCATCAGGCGGAAGAGCAGTGCTTTGAGTCCCTGATGAGGCGCGGAGTCGACCGCTTGCCGCCACGGGATCAAATGGAGCCCGAGGAGCGTCGGCTAATCGCGAGAGCGCGGGCAACGGGTCACGCCGGTGGGTTGCTTTCACTGTTCGCAATCGAAGTCGCGCTCAAGGCCTATCAGATCCTTGACAGGGGCCAACACGAGAACGAACACGATCTCGCGAAGCTGTTCGATTCGCTGAAGGAAGAGACCAGGGCACGGCTTGAGGAACTCTGTCCAGAGGTGACGAGAACCGTCACGACACACCGCAACGGGTTTGTTTCTCTCCGATACCAGTTCGAGGAGCTAGGCAAATCGAAAGGCGTCAAGATTCCCAAGTCAACTGATCCCCTTCATGGGGTAGCGAAGAAGATCGCGGAGGCCCTTCGCGAAGAGCCAGCGATTCAGGAGGTCGTGTCGGCTGTCCAGACTGGGAGGGAAACCCGTGGGGGGGACCAATGACCCCCCGATGGTGGTGGGCGCTCGGGTGGCGGTGGCTCCTAGCGGTGCTGGTGGCGATTATCTCGCGCGTGGTTCTTGGTCGGGTATCGCGGGTGGGCGTGCGCCGGTCTCCCGTGGAAGTTTTGGGCTGCTACGCGGAGTATTTCGGCGCGCTTACCTTCGCCCCCGACGCGGACGGTCCCTCCGGGTTAGCTTCAGAAAAGGAAAGCGGGCGGCGTTCCAACGCGACATCCAAGTTCTCGGGTTCTCTAGCGAGAGGCGCTTGAGGAATGCGGGAACGAAATCTCCGGGAGGCTCTCATGAAGAAGACCTGCATCCTCGTCTTCGCCGCTCTTTCCTGCTTCCTTGGAGCCGGACTCCCGGTTAGGCAGGACATCACCGTCTACTTCTTCAGATTCGAAGACCGGCTTGGAGGCGCGACAGTCCTCGTTGATCTTCGCACCTTCGATATCGAGGCGAATAGCCTGGAAGTCAGGGCCTCCTTCAAGCGGCAAACGATCAGTGACCGGATCGAGGGAAGGTTCCGGACCTTTGGATGCCTCTACCGGAATGAGGAGGCTCTTTCTCCCGACCGAAAACGATCCTTCCGTCTCAGGCTAATCAGTTGCGGGGGAGGTTGGGAGGGACCGGATAGCTTCCAGCAACTCGAATACGTAACGGTAAGCGTGAAGGATGCTGGCCGTTCCCACAGAATGAGTTGCAGAGAAGTCACAGAAGAGCGACTGGTAGACCCGGACCCTGGAGAAGCTCTGGCCTTCGACTGTTGGATCGCTATTCGTCGATAGAAGAGGAGACCCTGGGGCGCGTTCGCGCCTGCTTCACACATCGCTTACGTACTCGTCACAAGCAGGAAGGGGGCGCACTGGTGGCAATCGTTGCTGCCAGTGCGCTCACCTACTCGCAAGAATCAACCATCATCCATAGCTCGTTGACGTGCGCGGTATGAAACTCCGGTGGCGTGGACCAAACCCGTAGCCCGATCTGTACCAAAGTTCCATACTGACTCAGCGGCGCCACTACCAACGTACAGTCCTCATGCTCAAACGAGTCCACGTCCAGCAAGACATTGTAGTTGGCTAGATCCTCTGGAACCGCACCCTCCGGGCGCGGCGGCGTGAAGACTGCATAGCCCTGAGTATCGGTAGTCCTCATTAGGAAATGTCCCTCTGGCGCTTCCTGGCAAATATGAGCCGCCGTGAAATGGCAAAGCCTGACAGGAACACCCCTCAGGGGAATGGTAATGTCCGGTTGCCTCACGGGCGCTCGCTCCGATTGCCAATGACCATCACCCTTGCAGTCGCCCGGATCAGAAACGGCTGGTTCCAGACTCAGACATACCCGCACGAAAGCTGGCGGCAACGTCTTCTCTTCCGGCTCAAGCAAACGGCAAGCCATGAGTAGCGACAATACAACCAGCCCAATCATCCTATTCATCGTCATGCACCAGCCCTCCGCCTTCGTCCAGAACCGCGACGCGTCCGTGCCCAAGAGCTCGTCCGGCCTCTCGGTCCTGATCCGGTCACTGTGGGTCCGGTCCCCGCGGGATGGCTCCGCCGCACCGGCTCACCCGTTCAAGCGCCTCAAGAGCTTCCTCAGCTCGTCCCCGTATCCCCGTTTTTCGAGAAGCTCCGCCTGCAACTCCCCCCGCATCGTCATCTCGTCCAGCTTCGCCCGGGTCCGCATCAGCTCGCCCCCAGGCCGGTTCTTCGCCTTCAGGCCCTTCGTGCCACCGTCCAGGAACTCCCGCCGCCACCGCTCCAGCTCCGACGGCGCAACCCGAATCTCCCGGCTCACTTCGCCGATGTCCTCGCCGCGAAGCAGCCGCAACACCACCTCGGCCTTCCGCTGCGCGCTCCACCGCTTGGGCAGACCGACCGGCTTCCCCAACCGGCCCGCGCTGTCCTGCTCTTCCGTACTCCGAGACATCTCGTGCCTCCTCTCCTTTGAAACCCGGATGGATGGACAATCTACTGTCCAGAGAAATCGGGGGCACTATAGGGACCACCTCAGAGTTCATCGGGAGCTTCTGCCCGCACCGGCACCTACTCGTCCGCCAAACCATGATCGATCCCTCATCCACCGAAGCCATTTTGTCCATCGCGGCTGCTCGAAACCACCCGGCTCAACATTCGGTTCATCGGCTTCGACCACCGGGAACGGAAAGCGATCCCCGGTACCCATGTGCTCGCGGTACAGGCACTCCGAAGTACACGCCGAACCTGCATCGTTGTCCATCATTCCGGTTGCGAAATGATAGGTCTGGGCCCCTGGATTACCAATCCCGACGGGTCGCACGACCATGCTCAGAAACTGACAGATCATCATGCCGCTCGTAGACAGCGCGAAACCGAACACGTTTTCGTTCCTTCGTAGCGCATGGTCCCGGGGAAGGCCTTCGATGTACGTCGGGTCGTCAAGCAGACCTTGCCGCTCAAGCGTGACATTCGCGGGGTCGAACTGACCGAGGCATTCCAGACATGCCCTTCCCGGGACCGCGACGTGTGCACCCCATTCGGCCCCTCGCATTGATCCGTCTGGCTTGACCCGGATGTGCACGCCTCCGTCTATGACCGGGATGTGGTGAGCGAACGCCACCATGTTCAGCACCTGTCTTGGCCAGGGCCGATCCACGCAGCTAAAGAGCACGTCGCAATCCAGCGCCGCTCTTAGGCCGCTCTCCTTGGTCGCCGATTTCCTGGTCAGTCTCACGTCTACATCTTCGGCGGTCGCATGCTGGCACAAGTGCTCGGCCGCCACGTCCACCTTGAACCGCCCGACGTCGTCCACGCTCGCGTGGAGAAGCCGATCCAGATTGTGTTCTTTCACCTTGTCGAAATCGATCAGGCTGATGGTTTCAACTCCCATCCGTGCTAGGCTCTCTGCTATGATCGCCCCCACGCTTCCGACCCCGACGACGCCGCAATGCAGCCGGGCGAGGGTGTGCTGCTTCGCCTCCCCCCAAGCCGAGTAGGTCCGCTTCAGCGCTTCCCTGAACCTCGGCTTAGGTGCCAGCTCGTCCATGAACGTCATGTCGAAGTCATCCCCGACTACGCGAACGCTCCCACACCATTGCCGTTCGTATTTCCGTCGCCCAATCCGGGTCCAGAAGCGCGCGCTCAGTGCCCCATCAGTTCCCATCGTCAGACCTACGAGCGGCAGGCCCGTCTCCCCGAGTATCGAAGGCGCTGTGCTCCGCTCCGTGTCCACGTCGTCTCTGCTCATGCCCTGCCATCCCGGTGTGAAGTGACTGTGCAGCAACGCGATGCCGGCGTTTCTCGACATCGCGGCTTCCGCCACCCGATCCAGATAGCTCGGCAGAAAGCTTGCGCCGCCATGCAGTCGTCTTTCGTTCGCGACCGGAAGAACGACCTCCGTCAATACTGCGGTCGTTCGTGTCTTGCCGGTGCTCGGCTTCCACAAGGCGAAGCAGAGGTCCTCCTGCCGCTGCCCCTTCCTCATGTGTTGCAGAAGGTGCCCTCTCAACACGGCGGCGACTTCGGAAGTCATCGTCACGCTGTAGTCGACCGAACTCATTGGCTCTCCCAGAGTGCCCGGACGTGCTCCATGTACCGGATGGCGTTTCTGGCGCCCGATGTCCAATTCGGATGGGGTCTGCTCCAATACTGCCAGCCGTCGCCGAAGTGCTTGCTGTGGTCGACACTCGGATGAATGTGGCCGTCTGGGTGCCGGCCGTCACGGCGGTTTGCATGGATCAGCATGTGGACGTGTGGACCCGACGGCGGCGATAAAGGGAAATCGCTGGGGACGACGATCCCGATATCCACCTCTAGCCCCTCGAACTTGCCGGCGGACACGCAATATCCTGGAACTAGGACATGATGGTCGCCCAACTCCTTGACCTCCAATCCAGCGTCCCGCAGCTCTTTGGCGAACAGGCCCCCCCCGACGAGCATCTGGTCCTCCAGCTATCCGTCGAGTTGCGAAACGGGCTTTTCCCCGGTGTAGTGGCCAACGGATTTTGCTCCGTCGTACAGGAAGATGGGCTGCTCGCCCCTCCCGTCATACTTGATCCTCTCGCTGGCCTTGATTTGAACCAGGTAGTGGTTAGCAGGATCGAGCCCCCCCAGGCGGAGAAGGTCGTTCGCGGTCATCGGGTTTGCTGGCGCCTGATATGGCTCGTGGTCGATAGTGATTGAAATAGGTGGATTCCATACGATTTCCGCGTCGTCAAGGCATTTCTTGACCAGCGTAATCGCGTCCGCTGCCGCCTTGGGCGGCTCGCCCCCACCGTCCAGTTTCAGGAGCAACTGGAACGAGCTCACCGTCACCGATGTGAACTGGACTGCCCAGCCACTGCGCGCCTTCTTGATCACCCAAGCTGTTTGACCCAGCTGCACCTTGCTGTCCTCTAACAGAGGCGCTTTCGGTCCCTCGGACCTGAGGGTTTCCGCGATCGATACCGCCTCGGCCCCACTCACGCCCTCCTGACTCCGCAATAGGAGCCCCATTTCGCCGAGCAGTTCCACTCCCCAGCATCGCTCATCCTCGTTGGACACCTTCGTGATGTTCAGCAGAGACATCATTTAACTCCTTTGTCTGTGGTATTGGTTTTTCTTCGTAGGCATTCAGATCCTCCTCGAGACAGGATCAATTCCGAGCACGGAGGCGTGCGCCCACTCGGAGGTTCAAGTTCTCGATCTGCCATCGGGTCTGTATCGCCCGCACCATTTCGTCATAGACCGGAGCCGTGCCGGCCGGGTCGGAAATCGTCAGGATCAAGGCGAAGGGTTGTTCGGTTGGTTCGCGTTCGAGTTCAGAATCGTGGCGACTGAGGAGACTCACCTTGAGGCGCCAGCGGAGACCTGCAGTGCCCTTCTCGCCGAGATCACCAAAGTAGGTGCGGACGGGTGCCCATTTCCTTAGCTCCCTCACTTGAGTCTCCTCGTAGAGCAGCCCTGGGTTCCTATGCTCTGGTGGTGCGCGGCTTGCAAAAACCTCCTTCATGCGGCCCGGCTCTTTGTCCGGCTTGAGGGTGTACGTGCCGAACTTTGCATCGATGTTCGTTTCGCAGTACTCGACTCCCCAGCGTGCACCTCGGCGAGGCTCGTAGGCCACGGTCATTGAAATCTGGCCGAAGTAGTGGCCGTTGCGGATGAGGGAAGGCGGGTAGGGGAAGTCATCCCACTCGCAGTACAGGCCCGGAACCAGCACATCGCTGAAGATCAGCGTAGCATCATTGGGACTGCATTCGAGGCAATAGGGCGGAGGGGCCGGCCTACCGAACCCTAAGGAGTTCTCCTCCCCGTCCGGGACCCGGCCCTGTGAACGCGGATCCCGCGCATGGTGAATGAGGAGTGCACGCGCGAGCACCGGGTCGGGCGTAGGAGAGACTTGGTGATATATCTGGGCCAAAGCGCGAGACACTAGCGGCGCTGAAAAGCTCGTGCCAAGGTTCTCGCCGGTTCCATGCTCGGTGATGGAGCGTAGCCCATTACGACTCCCACCATCCCGCGTGCATGTTCCGCCGTAGTGAACCAGATCCGGTTTAATGGTGTAGTTCGGTCCTTCACCGTGACGCGAAAACGGTGAAGGCTCGTTTAGCCTTGGACCTAGGTTGATTGGAAAGTTGACGTGCGAAATCGCCCCAACGGTGATCCCCAAGACGCTGTCAGCGGGAGCCGTAATTCGTCCAAGTTGGATCTCGTCGCCTCTACGAGGATACGCGAGTAAGGGACGCGTATTGTAGTTTCCAGCTGCCAGAACGAACGTTACTCCATGGCGTTCCTGAAGGTTGTCGAGTTCCACAGCGAGGGACGAGAACTCGTCCTTGCCACACACTTCGTCGGTGCTCAGCGAAAGATTCCAGACCTTGCAGGTGTCCGCATGCGCGCGGAGAGCGTCCTCGAGTGCGACGAGGAATTCTTGCTCACTGAGGAGTTCGACCTCGCCCAGATCAGGATCGTCGTTCGGCAACACCTGGATATCCACTACGCCACAAGGATCGCTCGAAACATCTTTGAGATGTGGGTTCAAGCGGTCACCGTAAACAATCAGCCCCCCAACAAACGTGCCGTGGGAGGTGTTACGGTATTCGACGGCTACGGTGGAACGTCGGGCGGCAACCCAACTGTCGAGAGCTGCCACGGAATCGTTGATCCCGCTATCAACAACGGCCACGAGAGGATACTCGCCTTCGACTTGGTCAGCAGTAGGCACGTCATCCGGTACATCCATAGGATTGGCTGCCTGGTTCCGGATGGTTCGGAGCAAAGGCATCCCAATGACCGAGCGCACTCCAACGATGCGTGATAGAGCCTCCACGTCTTCGGTCGTTCGACATGAGACGGCGAAGGTCTGATCGTCAGCCTGATAGCCTGCGCGGGAAACACCGAGGTTGCGACCGCGACAAACGTCCCAAAAGTCGTCTTCGATGTCATTCTGCGCAGTCCCACCAAGGTCGAACAGGCGTACCCGTGTGAGAAAGAACTCATCGTCAATCCGCGGGGAGGAGCGCTGAACATCTGCCGGGCTCTTTCGCTTTCTTCGGAAGGCAGGCGTGACCGCCTCAATGAGCTGCACCGTCGAAAGCTGCTTCACCATGTACTGCGTTTCGTTCGCCTCGATCGTTTCCTGCAACCGAGAGAGACCGTCATGCGTAGCCTTCACAAAGAGTTCGCCGAGCTGGCCCGCCCCGACGATTGGACAGGTTCGGTTAGAGAAAAGGGCGCGTGGTCGGTGGCTCTTTGCGTAGGCCCTTGGGATGAGCTTGACTCGAAGAGGGGCTACGCCAACCGTCGTGAGCGACCGAGCAAGCCCGCGGCGAATCGCCATGACCTGTTCGGCGAGTGACGCGCGGAACTCATCATCCACGTCGCGAAACGGCTTAGGGGGAGATCTACCACTTGGTACGCTTCGGCGGTCCCCTTGGTTGGGGAGTACGACCTTGATGGGGAGGCGCTCCGGCGGCGATGTGTCAGCCATCGTCTTCTTCCTCTCGGGCTGTCATGCGGAAGGCAGTGGCTTTCGAAACCCCCAAGAGTCGAGCGATCATCCCATAGGAGTAGAGGTTAGGATTACGTGCTCGGAGCAAGGTCGCGAGCATGCGAATGTCCACGCCGGAAAGATGCGAAAGAAAACCGCTGGAATTGGGATCGCCCACGGCAAGCTGGCGCAAGGCCCGGAAGGCATCCTGGAGACGAGCTGGTTTCGCTAGGGCGATTTCTTGTCGTCGTAGCCGAAGAGATGCTTCCCGGATGTCAGACCCCGAGAAGCCGTCCGAAAGATCAGCTAGCACGGCGAAGTCCCGGATGGAGTGCCGGAGGTCGCCCAGAAACGTTGACCACATCTCCTGGCGCTCTTTGGGCGACGGATATGGCAACTCCAAGCGGTAGGCGAATCGGCGCCAGACGGCCCGATCCAAGAGCTCTTGATGGTTAGTGGCGGCGATGATCACTGTGTGTGGCTCGAGCGCGTCCAGATTCTGAAGGAAGCTGTTAACGACACGCTTGAGCTCGCCGAGTTCGAGCGTGTCTCCGCGTAGCTTCGCTATCGCATCGAACTCGTCCAAGAAAAGGACACAAGGACGTTCGCTTGCGAACTGGAACAGGGCGCGGATGTTCTTCGAAGTGCTACCCAAGTACGACGAGATGAGTCCGTCGAGCCGGGCCGTGAACATCTGGAGATCGAGATCCCGGGCGATATGGTTGGCGAGGAGCGTCTTACCGCAACCCGGTGGTCCGTGAAGCATGAGGCTCAAGGGCGAGTCTACGCCTTCAGCTTCCAGTATCGCGTGACTCTTGGCGACGCTGATGAATTCGTGAACCACCTCCCACCCCGTAGGACTGAGTATCACGGGGTGATCCAGTGATGATGCCCGTTCTAGGAGCGGGAATCGGCTTTCGGAGTCGACTGGCACGGCAAGAGCCGATGTGCCGGCCGGGCGCAGGGTTCGGTCTGTTTCAGCGAGGAGCCGCCTTAGTCGGCCGGCAGTCCGATGGTCTCCCTCCCTTTCGAGCTTGTCAGCGAGGTGGTTGGTGTAGTTCCGAACGCGCGTCACGTCGAGGCGAAGTGCGCCGCCGACGATACGGAATAGCTCAGGTATGAAACGGTCATGGCTTATCATGCAACGAACGTAGCATTATTCGGAACTAATAGCAATGCTTGTGAAACGATGACGGAGCGCGCCAAGGACGGTCAGCGGGTTGAGAATGCGCGTCGCCGGCGACCGAAAGCCGCCGTCCTCTGCGGAGACAAGAACGGCCACGTGGTCGGGATTCGGCGTGATCAGGTCCGCAAGGCCGTCACCCGTCACATCGGCCAGGTTCATGCCCCGGTTCAATGTCGTGCAGTCGATTGGCGGGCCGGGTGCGGCGAGACATCAACGCGGAATCTCGAGTGGTCCCGGGGTTCGAAGGCCCCTCCGGCGATCGCGAAGAGCAGCGTGACATGGGTCCGTCTCGTGGTTTGCGACCGCGAGGTCGGCAAGCCCGTCCTTGTCGAGATCCGCGATGGCCGGGGCCACGGCGGCGTCGAGGCGGTCGAAGGAGGGTTGGTCGGCGGTCATTCCACGCGGGCACTCTTCCCTCATCGGTCAACTCGGCCCATCCAGCCATCGATCCGCCCACTCACCTCCGCGAACTTGGCGTCCCCCCCTTCCAGAGACGCCGTGCACGATCCCTTTCCCAAGTCGTTCTTCGCCGATCGCCGCATCGTCGAAATCCTGATCCGCGATCACGTGCCCGAATGGCCGATGAGATCGACTTCGCGACCCTGCGCCAGGAACGCACCGAACTCGTCGCCAGGAAGACGTTGCATACCCGTCATCCAGACATGATCTAGTCCGCCCGCTCCAAGTATGCCTTTGCGGACCTCCGTCCGCAGGTCGGCCGGGGCACTTCGCAACGGACGCAGCTGATTTGGCATCCCCTCTTGTAGAACAGCCGCGTTCGGCCCGAGTGCCGGACCGGGCGGGATCACCTGCACCACGGGGGGTGCGCACATGACCGCGACCAAGTCCCTGACCCCTCTCCTCCCGAACGCACCCCTCATGCCCGCCGACCCTTCGCCCGGGGCCTGGTCGCGACGACAAACGCCGCCCTCCCTCCCAAAACCGCCGTTTGCTTCGACTCGGGCCTGTTCGGCGTACCTCACCCATTGTTCCTGCCCGCCCTCCCCCCCAATCTCCCGCCTCGCCTGCGCCACCTGATCCGCGAGATCCTCCCGCGACGGCAGGTACAGCTGGTACTTCGACGCGTAGATGTTGGCGTCCTCGGGCAGCGTCAGCTCGACCACGGCGTCGTTCTTGTCATCGCAGAGCAGGATCCCGACCGTCGGCATCTCGCCGTCGATCTTCACACCGTACGCCGGTGCCTCCTCCAGGCCGAGGAACTCCAGGACGACCGGGTCCTTGATGAGGTCCGATGCCTTTTCGACCACCTGTCCCTTGCGGGCCAGGCGGCGTCCGACATGCGGGAGAGGAGAAATCACCAGGTCCGCAAGGCCCCGAGCCCGGAACTCGCCCCCTCACCACCGGGTACTCCACGTTACAGGACCCCCCGTTCCTGGAGGTGAGCCATGAACGCCGTCCGATCCCTTCTTCTGGTGGCTTTGCTCTCCGGTTGCAACACGGTCGAACTCGATTCGTCTTGCGACAGTGCCGGCGGCGGTGCTCCCTACATGCCGCTCGACGGGACGTGGCAGGGCAAGTGGGTGGTGAACGAGATGTTCCAGCCGAACTGGACGCTGGAGCTGGAGGAGGTGGAGCGCGTCGAAATACGGGGCACGTTCACGAGCGATTGGGCGTACCACATCGGGAACTACCGCCGGCCAGACACGATTCGGGGCGATTTCCACGGCGACTACTGTTGGCCGGACATCAGCTACTCGTTCGCATTTCAGGCGCCGAACGCCGATGGTGCGATCAACTATCGTTGCGACTTTGACGGCGTGACGAACGACTTCGACTACTTCGCGGGCCTCACCGTGTGCGACTACGAGGACGAACCTCGTTTCTACGTCGCTGCGACATACTTCGAGCGGGTGTGCCGACGGCACGACTGCGACGATTGAGAGGTGCTGTCCGCTCGATAGTTCTCTTCAGGAGGCGCTCATGAACCTGATTCTCGGAAGGCGCGCGATCCTGGTGCTGGCCGTCCTCGCGGCCGCGTGTGGAGACGACTGTGCCTACGACTCGGGCCTGTTCGGCGAGTCCACGACGCCACCGCCGCCCCCGCTGGATGGCATATGGGAGGGGCGGGAAGCGCCGTTCACCACGAAGGATACCTACCCGTGGTGGCAGTTCGATGTGGAGCATGACGGGAGCAGCGGCACCTTCGTGACCGATCGCGATTTCCATCAGGGTCCCCACGGGGACACGATACGAGGGACGTTTTTTGGGAGTTACTGCTATCGCCGGGATGAAATCGATTGGCAGTTCGAGCTCCGGTATAGTGCGTACTCGACGCAGTGCACGTTCAGCGGCAAGGTGACGGGCGGAGACCGAATCGACGGACTGCTCGGCTGCGCGTTCGCCGATTCCGGCGGAAAGTACTGGAAGGCGCTGTACCTCATCCACGAGCGTGCGCGGAGTTGAGCCGTCAAGTCCGCCTCGACGATGGAAAACGGGCCGAAGGGGCGCCCGGCAGGGGTCCGGCAGATCTCAGCCGCAGAGTGTCATGCAATGACCCTATGTTACTGATTCAGTAACAATCATATCTGCATTGACACCGAGGCTCACAGGGGCCTAAGCTTCCTTGTTCTCCCCAATTCAACAGGACGCTCCGCCGGGTCAACGTCATGGCCAGATCCATCCCGCCTTCGCTTGCCGCGCTCGTCGAGTACCTCGAACTGGAGCGGAAACCCACCGTCACCCTCGAGGAGATCTCCCGCATTGCCGAGGAACAGGGGGTCAAGACCCCTGGGAGGATTATCGCGCACCGCCTCGTTCGGCTCGGATGGCTGCTTCCCACCCCGGTGCGGGGTGCTTGGGAGTTCGCTCCGGCCGAGCGCGCCGGTGCGATCCCGGACGCCGACCCACTCCTTCCCCTCAAAGCGCTCCTCTCGGCCTCCCACGAAGACCTCCCCGCGGCCCTGTCCCTTGGGTCGGCGCTGTGGATCCAGGATTTGGCCGACCGATCTCCTGACCGGCATGAAGTTGCGTTGCCCTACGGAATACCCATTCCTCGGGCACTCCGACGCGAGTACCGCGTTCTGCGGCACACCGCCCATCTGGATCCAGCTCACGTTGGAGGTCTCCCGATCCACCGGCCGGCCACCATTCTGGTCCATTTGGCCACTCGCCCCACGGACGTCCGGAGCTGGTCGGGTGTGCTGGACTGTCTCTCGGCCCTGATCCAACTCTCGAGCTACGACGAGATCGCGACCGAGCTACGGGGGCGGCCGAAGTCCGTCCATGTACGTCTGGCTTACGTTACGAGCGGAGTCGAACCCGAATTGTCTTCTCGGCTGGGGATTGAACCAGCCGGGAAGGTGTGGTTCGGTCCGAGACGGACGTTGCGACGGCACGATTCGACCTGGAACGTCGCCGACACGGTGCTGCCCTACCATCCTTCGGAGGTCAGGAGGTGACCGTGATCGGCGACGATCACGCGCTCACGCCTGGACGCCGTCGTTGCGTCATCGTCTTTTCGTGGGCGAATGGTATCAATAGTGCTATTATGAGACGCCAGGTCATCCGGGCGATAGAGAACTGGAGGGCGTACAGTGAGCGACCACTATACCTACCGGATCACATGGTCGGCTGAAGACGGGGAGCACGTGGGCCTCTGTGCCGAGTTCCCGTCGCTGAGCTGGCTGGCACCTGCTCCGGAGGACGCACTGGCGGGCATCCGGAGCCTCGTGTCCGACAGCGTGTCCGACATGCGGACCAATGGCGAGCCGATTCCGGTGCCGTTTGGAGACCGGTCCTACAGCGGGAAGTTCATGGTCCGGGTGCCGCCGGACGTGCACCGCTCCCTGGCAATTCGGGCGGCCGAGCAGGGCGTCAGCATGAATCGCCTGGTGAGCGCCCGGCTCGCGCGAGAGGGCTAGCGGCGCGCAACGACCCGTCGGCAGGCCCGTCCTCGTCGAGATCCGCGATGGCCAGGTCCACCGGATGGGCCGAAGCCCTGACCCCTCTCCTCCCGAACGCACCTCTCATGCCGGCCGACCTTTCGCCCGGGGCCTGGCCGCGACGACAAACGCCGCCCTCCCTCCCCCCCAATCTCCCGCCTCACCCGTGCCGCCTGATCCGCGAGCTCCTCCCGCGACGGCAGGTACAGCTGGTACTTCCGACGCGTAGATGTTGGCGTCCTCGGGCAGCGTCAGCTCGACGACGGCGTCTCGGGAATCGGACTGATCGCCGGAAATCCGAGACGGTGTTGCGGATTTTGAGCAGCGGCGGAAATCGCAGACAGTGTTTGCGTTTTTCCGGCTTGTGGCAGGATCCCTTCGGATTGCCTCACAACCCCAGACCAAGCTCCTCAGCTACGCCGCGGATCGCTTCTCTCGTGGGGATCCCCGGCTCCCCAGCCCTGTGGGCCCGGATCGCCTCGCGCCATATGTGTCCACGCTCAGCCGAATGGACCAGGAAGTCGTAGCGCTCGGGACTCATGACGACCATTGCAGCTTGACCATTCTGGGTGATTGTCTCCACCCGTCCCTCTCGAATCCGGTCGAGGTGCTCGCTCGTGCGTTGCCGAAAATGGCTAAGCGAATAGGTGTCTTGTGTGCGGTGCATGTCGGCTCCCATACGGTATTCGGATTGAATTCAGTATGGCTTGGTTGGCTTGGCCTGTCCAGTTCACCACCGGATTCTCGCTGGTACCTCTGACAAGACGATGATGCCGCCCTCCGTCGGGGGCGCTAGCTTGAGATGTGGATAGCCGGGGCGCGAGCTGGCCGGGACAAAACAGTCCGGGTGCGCGAGCGGCTCGACCCACACGACCTCGAACAGCCAAGACACCCACCGGAGAAACAGCGCAGTGCGCATAGTGCCCGAGATCAGCGGCATGCAGATCGTGCTGCTGGGACAGTTCAATCCGCCCATCTTTACGCCCGCTTGGTTGGCCCACAACGGGCTGCTCCGCGAAGGGATCGCAGGGAGCGCGCAGGTACAGGTGATTCACCCGCAGATCGCCGATTTCACGGCTGATTGGCTTCATGTTCAGGTTACGAACGACCGGTTTCTGGCCGAAACCCAGCAGGCACCCTACAGCCGACTTTGCGACCTGGTCGTGCGGATGTTCTCGGAGTGTCTCCACCACACGCCATTGACGGCCTTCGGAGTCAACCGAAACGCCCATTTCCTGGCTCCTAACGCGGAAGCGCGAACGCGCATGGAAAGGGCCCTCGCCCCACCGGAACCGTGGCACCCGTTTCGTGAGACCCTGGGTCTTGACAGCGAACACGGAGGGATGAGCGTGGTGCAGGTGTCCCATCGTAGGCCGGAGGGCCGGGGGGAAGGGGGGCAGATCAACGTCACTGTCCAGCCGTCCGTGCTGGTGGGAGAGGGACGCACGGGCGTGTTTGTCGGAGTCAACGACCACTTCGTTGCAGACCAGCCAGAGGGCTCTGCTCGAAACCTCATGAGCGTATTGGGTGCGGAGTTCAACTCGTCCAGGACTCGTAGCGACGAGATCATCGACCACGTCATGTCCTTGACCGACAGCGAGGGTTGAATCGGTGACGTTCCGACAATCGTCGACAGCGCGCGCGCCTGACGTGGCGCGGACCTCGGGCGGGAACGTCGTCGGGGACAATCCCAGTGATCTGATTCACGAGGACGGTGTCCGGGCCATCCTGGCGCCGCCGCATGATCCGTCGCCCACAGCACAGCGGTCTTCGCTGGGCTCCCATGACTCACAGCAGTCCACATGGATTGGCAACCAGGGGCCTGATGTCCCGCAAGACTGTCTGGTGAACATCCTCCCGCCTCCTGTCGACCGGGTTCCCACCCCCACCTTGCATCCGGTTCAGGAATGGGAAGGATGCGTTACGGAGATCCGCAGCGATGAGTTCGTCGCGGACCTGCTGGACCTCACTGCGGGCGACGCGTTGGAGGCGGAGGAAGCGGTCATCTCAAAGGATGAGCTATCTCGCGACGACAGGTCACGTCTGGCTATTGGTTCGTTCTTCTGGTGGGTCGTCGGCTACGAGGCAACGGTGGGCGGTACCCGGAAGCACGTCTCCCAGATCGTGTTCCCCGACCTTCCGCCCATGACCGAAGCTGATCTTGACCGTGGCCGGGACTGGGCGGACTGGCTCTATGAGCGGTGGGGTCTTGAGTGAACTGGCCGGACCCCGTCCGGACGAGATCGAGGTCTCTCTGCTCGGACCGGGGTACGGTGAGAGCGTCGTGGTCCACCTCGGTGACGGCGAATGGATGGTCGTGGATTCCTGCACCGGGCGCGATGGCGAGCCAGCGGCACTCAAGTATCTGGACAGGATCGGTGTAGACCCGGGCTCTGCGGTCAGGATGATCGTCGCCACCCATTGGCACGACGATCACACGAGAGGAATGTCGAGAATCGTCGAAGAATGCACATCGGCCCGATTCTGCTGTGCGCTGACTCTACGGAACAGGGAGTTGCTGGCTGTGGTCGAAGGTCTTGCGGGGAAGACCGGCTTCCGAATGAGCAACGGGGCGAGGGAGATACGAGCGGTCTTTTCACGTCTGGCGGAAAGGAAGAACCAGCCGGTCTGGGCCATAGCCGGCCGTCCGGTGTTCCGAAATACTGGCTGCGCTGTGCGGTCTCTCTCGCCGGGTGACGAAACCGTCGAACGGTTTCTCCAGTCCATCGGGAGCCTGATCTCGGCCCAGGAGATGTCCCCGCGGCGTGTGTTGCCGCCGTCTCCCAATGAGTTGTCGGTTGTCCTGTGGGTGGAGTTTTCCGGTGCGATCGTGCTTCTGGGTGCTGATCTTGAGAAGTCCGGTTGGACGGCGATCCTCGGTGAAAGAACGGGATCGGAGGGAGGGGCGTCTGTGTTCAAGGTGCCGCACCACGGATCAGTAACGGCGGATGCGCCAAGAGTCTGGCGCCAGATGCTGGAGCCCGAGCCGTTCGCGGTCCTCGCCCCATGGCGCAGGGGGAACAAGTCACTCCCGACGCCCGATGATGTAGCGCGAATCCTCTCGAGGACGACGACGGCGTTCGCTTCGGCGGACCCTCGGCAGTTGGCGGACCAGCGTGAGGAGCTACTGGCCCGTACCCCGCTCGGGACAAGCGTGCGGTTGAGGTCGAAGCGCGGCCGGATGGGATTGGTCCGGTTGCGCCGAACCCCGCGTGAAGAGTTGTGGAGGGTGGATCTTTTCGGTCCTGCCCGCCATTTGAGCGAGTTGGCGGCCTGACCATTGACGGGACGGGCGCGCCACCCTCCGACTCTCCGAGGCAGCCGCAGGACCGCCCGCTCGCCCTACCGGCAGCTAGACCAGCCACTGGCCACGCCGCCTGGTGGAACCCCCTTCCCATGCAGTCGTAGTGAGGTTGACAGGGTGGCCGGCAGAGCCTCTTCCATTTCCGCGACACCACGGAGAAGATCACATGGAATGGGAATTCATCGCTCCCATGATCGTCAGCGTAGTCCTCGTCCTCACGGTCGGAGGGGTGGTGCTGCTACGACCCGTGGCAAAGCGCTTGGGAGCCCTGCTGGACGTCATGGTCCTGGAGAAAAGCAGGTCGTCCGGGATCGACGACCGTCGCCTTCTCGAGACCATCGATACCCTGAACGACAGACTTTCCCTGCTGGAAGAGCGGCAGGATTTCACGGAACGGCTGATCGGCCGCGGGGGCTCGACCGAACAAGCGGAGCGTGACGAGCGGCAGTAGCAGGTCGCCGCAGCCCCGGCAGATGTCAGGTGTGGTTGACATTATGTAATGTTAAGTTTACTACGATGGACCGAAGCCCGGACCCCTCTCCTCCCGGACGCACCCCACATGCCCGCCGACCCCTTCGCCCAGGGGCTGGCCGCAACGACAGACGCCGCCCTCCACTCCCAAACAACCGTTTGCCGGGACGACGAGGATGATTCGGATCCGTTCGTCCCCCCTCACCTCACCTCCACCTCATCCACCTCGAAGGCGAAGCCTCCCGCCGGCCCCTCCGCCACAAACGCCAGCCCCGCAATGATTTCCGGCGTGGCCGTCGGGAAATCCTCCAGCCGGACTTCCACCTGGGTCCACTGCTCGGGCGCGACGAACGTCACGGTGGCTGGCGGCCCGGCGGGCTGCGAGCTGCTGATCAGCATCACCGAGTACTGCCGCCCATCCCCGCGCGTGCGGAAGCGGATCGCGTCCCGGCCGGAGAAGTCCACGGGCTGCATGGGCTGCTCGCCGGGCATCCAGATCACGCCTGCCCAGGGGAAGGCAGGTCCCGGGGCGATCTCGCCGGTGACCACCAGCGCGCCGTCCCGCACGGCCGCGTTGGCGCTGGAGGAGCCGCCGGTCAGCTGGTCCGTCGTCACGTCCCACGCGCCGAAGCTCGCCTCGAACCCGTTGTCGAAGTCTGCGACGAGGGTTTCCGCCGGGGCGGGCGCGATCTCGGCCTGAAGCCCGGCCGCTGCGGAGCCGACGGCACGATCCACCAGATACCCGTCCTTCCAGATCGCGACGATGTCGTGGCTGCGCGACACGTCTTGCTCGAGGTCGCCGCGCACCAGCACCAGGTCGGCGAGATGGCCTTCGGCGATCCGGCCGCGCTCCGCTACGCCGAACGCGTCGGCCGCCACTGAAGTCGCCGCGGCCAGCGCCTCCGCGCTTCCCATCCCGGCGCGCGCGAGCAGGCGCAGCTCCCCGTGCATGGAGATTCCTGTTCCGGTTCCCGGGTTCGGGCTGTCCGTGCCCGCGACCAGCCGCACTCCGGCCGCGTGCAGCCTGCGGACGTTCTCCATCGCCACGTCTCCGCCCTCCGCGAGGCCGCCGGGGAAGCGAGCGGCGAGCGTCTGTCGCTGAATCGGTGAGAGCATCGCGTCGTCGGTCTGGCTCACCAGTTCCGCTACGGAGGAGTCTTCGGCCGGGACCATGACCGAAAGGGTCGGGACCACGAAGATGTCGGCCTCCGCGAAGCGCCGGGCATCGGCTTCCGCGACGATCTCGTCGCGCCACACGTGCACCAGGCCGTCGGCGCCGAAGGCGATCGCTTCGAGAGCGGTTGCGAGGGTGCTCACGTGCACCACGGCGGCGAGTCCCTCCGCGTGCGCGGCCTCGATCACAGCGGCAACCGTCTGTCCATCGAGCGCCGGGATCTCCATGTCGAAGGCGCTGCCGTCCTCGTAGATGATCTTGATCCAGTCGGAGCCCTCGGCCTTGCGCGCCCGCACCCACTCCGCGGCTTCGTCCGGGCGGGTCAATGGCTCCACGGGCGTCCCGTACTGCGTGCCGTGCCCTTCCGGAGCGGTCGCGGTCATGCCGGCGGAGAAGAGGTCCGCCCGGGTGCCGCGCCCCACCTCCTCGCGCGCGGGCCGCATCGCCGCGGCGAAGGCCGGGTCCGTGGACTGGTCCAGCACCGTGGTCACCCCGAAGCGCAGCGCGTCCCCCAGCGAGGACCGGAAGCTGTGCACGTGGCCGTCGACCAGCCCCGGGATCACCGTGTGGCCCCGCCCGTCCAGGCGCGGGAGGTCGTCGGGCAGGTCGAGCCTCTGACCGGCGTGCCGGATCCTCCCGTCCTCGACCCACACGTCCCATCCCGGCCGGAAGGCCTCGCCATCGAAGGCCGTGACGTCCACGATCGCGAACGTCTCCTCGGGAACTCCCTCGGCCGGGCCTTCCGCGGCCGGCGGCACCGGCAGCGTCGTGAGCACGCCGACGAAGACCGCGACTCCGATCCCGAACCAGGTCAGGCTGCGGCCGACGAGATGACGAGCGTTCTTCATCGGGATCTCCTCATCGAGAAACTGTCCGCGCGGCGGAACCCGAGCGCCGCCAGGGCGAGGAAAACAAGCGTTTCGGCCACCAGAACCGCGAGGTGCATCTCGACCGCCTGCCCGGCGTCCATCGCGATGACCTTGAGCGCGAGCTGCGCGTGGTGATAGGCGGGAAGCGCGAGCGCGATGTCCTGCATGACATCCGGGAACATGAAGATGGGGAGCCAGAGCCCGGAGAGCATGGCCATGGGCAGGAAGACGAGGTTGACCACGGCGACGGCCGAGCGTCCCTTCGCCCACACACCGATCGCCAGGCCCAGCGCGCAGAACGGGATCACGCCGGCGAGCAGCACCCCGGCGAGCGCGAACCACTGCCAGCGGTGGAGGGCAACACCCGCCATGTGGGCGGCCATCAGGAACAGGGCCGCCACGACGACCGCGCCGAAGATCAGCGCCGCCATGACCTTGGCGAACAGGTAGGCGCCGGCGGGCATGGGCGTGGTCTGCTTCAGGAGCAGGACGCCGGTGTCGCGTTCGTTCGCGAGCCCGGCTCCGAAGCCGAAGATTGCCGGGCCGAGGACGCCGAAGACGCCGTAGGTCGCGAGCGAGTAGGTCGGCACGGTCAGAGACACCCCGCGCGTGCCCATGATCACGCTGAAGAACAGGTAGAAGATGAGCGGAAACGTCAGCGTGGGGATGGCGAACATGGGCTCCCGCAACGCCTCGACGATCTGGAAGCGCGCTTCCAGCAGGTAGATTCGGAAGCGCCGACCCGGGGTCATCGAGCGCCCTCGCTCCCATCCCGCGTCAGCGCGAGGAACGCATCTTCGAGCCCTGCGGCCACGACCGTGAGGTCCGCCAGCGCCTCGTCGCGCGCGAGCAGTTCCCGGACCAGGTCCTCGGGCTGCGTCGTCAGGGTCTCCAGATGCCGTCCGCGGGTCCGTGCCTCGACCACGCCGGGCAGTCCCGCCACCTCGTCGGGCCGGATCCGGGTGACGCAGCGCACAAGACGGCCCGCCGTGCGCGACTTGATCTCCGCCGGGGTCCCCTCCGCGATCTGCCGCCCGTTGTGGATGACCACCACGCGGTCGGCGAGCGCGTCGGCCTCGTCAAGGTTGTGCGTCGTGAGGACGGTTGTGCGCCCGGACTCCCTGAGACCCCGGATCTCGCTCCACAGGCGATGCCGCGCATCGACGTCGAGCCCCGTGGTGGGCTCGTCCAGAAACAGCAGTTCGGGATCGCCGGCCAGCGCCAGCGCAAACATCACCCGCTGCTTCTGACCTCCGGAGAGCTTCCCGTACCGGCGTTGGGCGAGATCCTCGAGGCCCGCCATGGCGAGCAGGCGCGCGGACGGAAGCGGCGCCGGATAGTATGCACGGAAGAGTTCAATGTGCTCGCGCACCGTCAAATTTGCGGAGATTCCCGAGATCTGGAGCATCGCACCCCGCCGAACCCGCACTTCGGGTGCTCCCGGCGCGCAGCCGAACACGCTGGCGGCGCCCTCCTGCACGCCCAGGCTCCCGAGCAGAAGGCTGATCGCGGTGGTCTTGCCGGCGCCGTTGGGGCCAAGCACCCCCAGCACCTCGCCCCGGCGGACTTCCAGATCAAGCCCGTCCAGCGCGACAACCGGCCCGTACCGGTGCGTCACGCGGGAGAGACTTGCAAGGGTATGGTCTTGCGCTGGCCCTGCTTGCATGGGGTGAAAGTACGGGGCTATGGACGGGACGGTTTCGGGACTTCGGCCTTAAGTGCCGCCCGGATGGCCGGTGCTTCGACGACACCGTGGCCGCCCAGCGGATCCCGGGTGGCTCGAATCATGGCAGGGAATCGTCTAAAGTCATACAGGGACTGCCCTTTGCTCCGTCGTCGTCCGAAAACTATGCCCAGAAACCGAAGAACGCCTTGCCCCGTAAGACGTGCTGATTGGCAATGGCACGCTAAGCCAACATGACCGGCCGGATCGGCCAAGCGAATCCGAAAACGGATTTCAAGCGAGGACAAGGAACTATGAAGGACACTACCACGGGGATGAAGCGCACGGCAGCCGGGCTGGCATTGGCTCTCGCGTTAACCGGCCAAAACGCCGAAATACAAGGTCAGGCGTCGGATGGCGTCATAGACATTCCCAACACGAAGTACGTGCTCGACAACGGGTTGCGACTGATCGTCCACGAGGACCACAAGGCCCCGATCGTCGCCGTTAACGTCTGGTACCACGTTGGCGCCGGCAACGAGAGACCCGGCAGGAAACAGTTCGCGCACCTGTTCGAACACTTGATGTTCCAAGGCAGCGAGCACTTCGACGACGACTACTTCAAGCCGTTCGACCGCGTTGGCGCCACGGGAATGAACGGCACGACGAGCGGGGATCGCACGAACTACTTCCAGGTTGTGCCGACCACCGCGCTCGACATGGCGCTGTGGATGGAATCGGACCGCATGGGGCACATGAAGGCGGCGGTGTCCCAAGCCAAACTCGACGAGCAGCGTGGCGTTGTCCAGAACGAAATCCGTCAGTACCTGAACCAGCCCTATGGCAAGGCGGAGCTCGCCATCCTCGAGAACACCTATCCGGACGACCATCCCTACGGCTACCCGGGGGCCGGTTTGCTGGAGGACCTCAACGCCGCCTCGCTCGAGGACGTGCACGAGTGGTTCGACACCTGGTACGGCGCAGCGAACGCGGTTCTCGTCGTTGCCGGCGATGTCGAAGCCGAAGATGTCAAGGCCAGGGTTGAGAAGTACTTTGCCCACATCCCTGCCGGACCGCCCCTGGTCAAGCCCGCAGCCAGTATCGCGCGCCGGGCGGAGCCGACCCGTATCGTGCTTCAGGATCGCGTGCCTCAAGGGCGGGTGTACAAGGTGTGGACCGTCGCCAACCTGGAGGACGAATCCGTCGACCACCTGTCCCTGGCCAGCGACGTCCTGAGCGTCGGCAAGAGTTCCCGCTTCTACCGGCGCCTGGTCTACCAGGATCAGATCGCCACCGATGTCAGCGCCTCCGTCAGGACGGGCCAGCTCGGCAGCGAGTTCGTCGTCTCCGTCACCGCCCAGCCGGGCCAGGCTCTGGACCGCGTGGAGGCCGTCCTTGAGGAGGAACTCCAGGCGTTCCTCGATTCGGGGCCGACGGAGGTGGAGTTGGCCCGCGCGCAGGCAAGCCGGCGGGCGAACTTCATCCGCGGCGTCGAGCGTATTGGCGGCTTCGGCGGCAAGTCGGATGTCCTGGCCGCCAGCGAGGTGTACCGCGGCAGCCCGGACGGGCACAGGCGACAACAGGAGATCCTCCGGAACGCGACTGTCGCCGATGTCCACGCCGCCGCCGTCGAATGGTTGGACGAAGGCGTCCTGACCCTGGAGGTAAGGCCTTACGCGACATATACGACTACGGCAAGCATTATCGACCGCTCGTCCGGACCGCCCGAGGTCACCGAGTTTCCACAAGCGGCCTTTCCGGCACGAGAGACGGTGGAACTCGACAACGGCCTCAAGATCATCCTTGCCCGGCGGGACCACGTGCCGGTCGTCAACCTCACCCTGCTGCTCGATGCCGGCTATGCCTCCGACCAGTTCGCCCTGTCCGGCACCGCGCGTATGGCGATGGGCATGCTCGACGAAGGCACCACTTTGCGAAACGCCATCGAGATTTCTGAGGGGCTCGAGAGTCTCGGCGCCACGCTTGGCGCCAGCTCGGACCTGGATATGTCGAGCGTCTCGATGAGCGCGCTGGTGGAGAACCTCGACGAGTCGCTCGACCTCTTCGCCGACGTCATCCTGAATCCCTCCTTTCCGGAAGCCGAGTTCGACCGCCAGAAGCAGCAACAGCTCGCCCGCATCGCGCGCGAGAAGGTCGAGCCCGTGCCGATGGCGCAGCGCGTCCTGCCCCGCATCCTCTACGGCGAGGGCCACGCCTACAGCAAGCCCCTGACCGGCTCCGGGACCGAGCAATCGGTGAACGAGCTTGACCTTGGCTCCCTGCGGGATTTCCACGACACCTGGTTCAGGCCGAACAACGCGACCCTGATCGTCGTCGGCGATATCACCATGAGCGACCTGTTGCCCGCCATCGACGCCCGGTTCTCAGCCTGGGAAGCCGGCGACGTGCCCGCCAAGAATCTGGCCGAGGTCGAGCCACAGCCCGAGACGGCCGTCTACCTGATCGACCGGCCGGACTCGGAGCAGTCGATGATCTTCGCCGGGCACGTCGTGCCGCCAAAGGGTGACCCCGAAAACCTCCGGTTCGAGGCTTTGAACGACATCGTCGGCGGCGGCTTCACCTCGCGGATCAACATGAACCTGCGCGAGGACAAGCACTGGTCGTACGGCGCTTGGACGGTCCTGCTCGACGCGGCCGGCCAGCGGCCCTACTATGCCTTCGCGCCCGTCCAGACCGACAAGACAGCCGAGTCGATGGCCGAGATCGACAAAGAACTTCGGGGCATCCGCGCTGGCGGTGACAAGCCGCCGACCGAGGAGGAGATGGCACGGGTAAGGGACCAGAAGACACTGACCCTGCCCGGTCGCTGGGAGACCAACGGCGCGGTCATGTCGAGCATCATCGAGATGACCCGCTTCAATCTGCCGGACGACTACTGGGACACCTATGCCGACGCAATACGGGCCATCGGCCTGGCCGACGTGAGCGCCCAGGCGAACCGCGTTCTCCGGCCTGACAACCTGGTCTGGATGGTGGTCGGCGACCGGGTCCGGATTGAGCAGAAGATCCGGGCACTGGGTTTGGGCGAGCTCCGCTTCCTTGACGCGGACGGCAACCCGGTCAAAGGCTAGTGCCCGATCGGCGTGTCTGAACTGTTCACGCAGTCGAACGGCGTGCGGGTGTGGCGAGACCATCCACTTCGCTTTCTTCGACGGCCGCGTCCCGAGAGGATCCCCCATGGAGCTTCACTACTATCCCGAGACCGACAGTCTCTACATCGAGTTCAGCGAAGAGCCCGGCGTGGAGACCCGGGAAGTGTCCGATGGCGTGAACGTGGATATCGATGCCCGCGGGAACCTGGTCGGCTTCGACATCGATCGCGCAGCGAATCGGCTTGATCTTTCCTCACTGGAGACAACCGCACTGCCGCTCCGCTCCTACAGGATCGGGTAATGGGGCCATGGGTTCTTGCTGTTGAGGTGGCTGAATGTCCCAGTGGGACTTCAACTTCAGAACTACTTGAGCGCTGCAGGCTATTGGTTCGGACGGTTCGGAGTCCTCCTGCCGAAGTCGCAATCTGAGTTCACCCCACACGCGTTTCAGGGCCTCCCAGCCGATGCCCCCGAGAAGCCACTCCAGTAGCTCTTGCTCAAACCTCAGCGCACTACTTCTCATGGCTCATCCCTCGGACGAGGCTTCGCAACTCCACTTGGGGCACACGTTGTCAACCACGGGTTGATATAACGCCCATAGATTGGTAGCTTGTCAACTCCCACCTAGGCGAAAGGAGAAGGCGGCATGTTTGGAAGACGACTTCGGCTCGCCCGCAAGCGAGCAGGGCTTTCCATGCGGTCCCTCGCCGAACGGATGGACCCGAAGGTCACGGCACAGGCCATCAGCAAGTACGAGGCGGGCAAGATGATGCCCTCATCGGCGGTTCTGGTCGGCCTCGGAAGGGCGCTCGATGTCTCGCTGGACTTCTTGATGAGCACTCAGGTCGAGGCACTCGATGGCCTTGAATTCCGCAAGCACTCGAGCACCCCCGCTCGCGACCGCGCCAAGGCCGAGGCCGTCCTGATCGACAACCTTGAGCGGTACTTGACGATCGAGGAGATCCTCGGTCTGCCGCCTGCAGGCGACTGTTTCGAGAGCCGTCGGTACGACAGCGTTGCCACCGAAGAGGAGATAGACGCCAAGGCCGACGAACTCCGTGATGTGTGGAACCTCGGCATGGACCCGCTGCCCAGTCTATGCGCCCTCCTCGAGGGAAAGGGTGTCAGGGTGGTCGAAGCCGACCTCCCCGAGCGCATCAACGGACTGGCGTGCCGGGTCCTGCGAGACGGCAAGCCGATTGCCGATGCGATCGTCGTATCCAACCGGACGAACGTCGAGCGCAAACGGCTAACTCTGGCCCACGAACTGGCACACAGGATCATCCGTTCCACCGGCAATGCAGCCATCAAGCTCGAAGCGGCGATGACGCGCTTTGCGGGTGCCTTTCTGGTGCCGAGCCGACATCTCCTTGAGGAAGCCGGAGAAGGACGTCGCCGAATCGCCTATTACGAGATCATCCGCCTCAAGCACACGTATGGCGTTTCCGCGGCAGCCATGCTGGTCCGGCTCGGCCAGGTCGGCGTCCTGCGGCCGTCTGCGGTTCAGCGTGCCTGGAGGACCTACGCCCGCTCCTGGCGCAAGTCCGAACCAGAGCCTATCAGCGGTACCTATGGATTCGCGGCATTTGAGAAACCGCAACGCTTCGAGAGCCTGGTCTGGCGCGCTGTCAGCGAGGAACTGATTTCGCCGGTCCGGGCGGCCGCCCTTCTCAACGAGCCGCTCGATAAGATCGAGCAGCAGATCAGCGGTCCGACCGCCCACTGATGTGTGTCATCGTCAACGACGCTTCTTGCCTGATCGACCTCCGCAAGGGGGGTCTACTCGGCGTACTTGGCCATCTGCTCGACCATCTGAATCTCGGGGAAGGGGTTGGGACGTCCCGCCCAGAGGCTGCTGTCGGCGGCGGCAAGGGAGTCGTCGAGGAGGCATGCGTCGAGTCGCGCGCGTAGTGCGGCCTCGTCCACGTGCTGACCGATGAAGACGAGTGCCTGGTGACGATCCCCGTACCGGGGGTGCCAACCCGGCTGCTGGTCCGGTCGCTCTCCGTCCGCGTGCTCCCAGTCCTCCTTCGGCACCGCGGCCAACCACATGCCCATGGGGTTGACGGAGCTCACACCCCCGGCCTGCGTCCACTCGTATGCGACCCTGTGATTGGCGGCGACCCAGAAGAAGCCCTTCGACCGGAGCACGCCGCGCCAGTTTTCGTCGTCGCTCAGGAACGCCCACAGCTTCTCCGCGTCGAACGGTGCCGAAGTCCGATAGGTGAAGCTCGAAATCCCGTACTCCTCCGTCTCGGGCGTGTGGTCTCCCTCCAGCTCACGGATCCATCCGGCGGAGCTTTCCGCCTCGTCGTAGTCGAACAAGCCCGTGTCGAGCACGCGCTCGAGGGGCACCTGCCCACGTGTCGCCTGGTGAATCTCCGCGCCGGGGTTGAGCGTGCGCAGAATGGCTTCGACCTCACGCGCACGGTCCTCGGTGACGAGATCGAGCTTGTTGAGCACGATGACGTCGGCGAACTCGACCTGATCGATCAGCAGGTCCGTGACCGTCCGCTCGTCCTCTTCGCCCAAGGACTCACCGCGGTCCTGCAGGGCCTCGGCCGCGTTGAAGTCCTTCAGGAAGTTCGCGGCGTCCACGACGGTGACCATCGTGTCGAGGCGCGCGACGTCGCCGAGGCTCACGCCGTACTCGTCCTCGAAGGTGAAGGTCTGGGCGACCGGGATGGGCTCCGAAATCCCCGTGGACTCGATGAGCAGGTAGTGGAAACGCCGCTCCTGGGCCAATCGGGAGACTTCGGCGAGCAGATCCTCCCGTAGCGTGCAGCAGATGCAGCCGTTCGTCATCTCGACGAGCGTCTCTTCGGTCCGTGAGAGCCGGGCACCTCCGCGCTCCACGAGGGTCGCGTCGATGTTGACCTCGCTCATGTCGTTCACGATGACCGCGACCCGGCGTCCCTCCCGATTGTTCAGGACCTCGTTGAGGAGTGTGGTCTTCCCGGCTCCGAGGAAGCCGGACAACACCGTGACGGGAAGCCGCTCGTCACGAGTATGGGTGCCTGGATCGCTGCTCATCGGGCCAGCCGAATCGTGCGGGCGTCGCCCTTCGGTCAGCGGGTTACCGTTTGCCGCACAGCATCGGTGACGGACGGATACATCGGAATGAATTTGTCGAGTCCGCTCAGTTTCACGATGTCCCGATTCATTTCAGTCAGCGAAGAAAGGGCCAACTTCCCGCGGCCCATACGCCGGAGCAGCAGCAGGCACGCCCGAAGCCCGGCACTGGACATAAACCCGACGTGCTTCATGTCCAGAATGAGAGCCTTGTCGTCCACCTCAAGGCCCTCTTCCACCAGCTCCCGGAAATCGTCCGCGCTTGCGCTATCGATGCGACCGCCCACGAAGGCGATTGCAACGTCTCCCTCGCGACGCCACTTCACGTTGACGCTCACCCTTACCTCCTGTCGGAAGACGCCGGAGCGTCAGTTCCCGTTTCGCTATCCGGAACCGGGCGCACGTCCCGGTCTCCCGGCCCATGTGAAGAAGCCTGCCGGCAGCGCTGAATCGGCACAGACCATAAAGCCATGGAATGAGCCGAAGCCACGCACGACGGTTCAGTCAGCCACGATGGGCCGAGGCCCCGACCCCTCTCCTCCCGGACGCACCCCTCATGCCCGCCAGCCTCCTTGCCCGGGGCCCGGCCGCGACGACGAACGGCGCCCTCCCCTCAAAAACAGTCGCTTGCTGTGACGACAACTGGCCACAGGGGCCGCGAAAATGCGTGTGGACCGCGTAGCGCTCCATTTCGTCCTCGGTCATCCAGTGGATCGAGTCGGGCGGGGCGGCTTCCAGCGTGAACCAGTAGAACGCCTCGGCCATGCCGATGTCCCGGTAGTAGTCCAGGTAGAGGCTGTGCCGGGGATCGTCGCGCGGGATGTCGCTGCCGTTCACCGAACCGGAGGCCCAGCTGTGGACCCCCACCAGTGCGCCGCACTCGACGATGCGTCGTGCGCCCGCGACCAGGAGGTCGGTCCCGCCGGAGGCCACCATCCCTCCGCTGGGGAGGTACGTCGTCATGCCGGCGTCGCTCAGCGTGCGCCCCAGGGCCAGGTTGACTTCGTCGTCCACGGACCCGGGCACCCATGTGAGCACGAGCGTCCGCACGGCCAGCGATCCGTTCAGGAGCTCGATCGCCTCCCTCAGGCTGTTGCCGTTCACGACTCCCCGGGCGAAGAGCAGGTCGCCCCGCACCTCCATGAGCAGCCTGTCGTCGTCCAACTCGGCGAAGTCGCTGGACACGAGGTGCTCGGCCACCAGTCCGGCGAGCTCGTCGGGCGGAAGGTCCTGTCCCGTCCTCGCCGCCAGATCCGGTGCCGTCGGGGAGTCGCCGTCGCATGCGGCCGCGAGTAAGAGCGCCGCCACCGCCAACGCCGACCGCCATGCGGCCGCGCGGGCCCAGGTGAGCGGGTGATGGACGGCGGTTATTGGCATGGGCTTGGATCCGGCGGTGAGTGGGGGGTTGGGCGGGAGTGCGTGGGGGGTAGCTGAATGATAGCTGTCGTGAGGACATTGGCCAGACGTGGGGAGGGGTCGGCGGTGGCCAGCCAGCCGGTCTCACGGAGAAGTCTGTGGGCCCTCCCGATCCAGCGGGGGTCCGCTCATCGCGGGTGGAGCGTGAGGTCGTAGATCCGGGTCAGAGCGCGGCCGTACCGGACGAGGGCGTCGGACAGGCGGTCAATGGGCGCAACCAGCTGGAACACGCCTCGGTCCTGATCCACTTCTTCCTCAGCCAGAATGCGCTCGACGAGTTGTCCGCTCCCCGCCAGAAAAACGTCGATATCGCGGTCGTAACTGATCCGCATCAGCGTGTCGCCCCTGTCGGACAGGCGGACGCCGCCCGGTGCTTCCGAGAGGTAGATCGGATAGCGATCCCCGTCGGGGAACTCGAAATCGGCCTGTAGCATGAGCTCCCCATCGGGACGTTGCTCCACGCGGACGGACGCGCAGAACTGGTCGGACAGTCGCCTCTGGAGGTCTTCAGGATTGATGGCCATGGACCGACTTCGGGTGATAGGGGTTGGCGGGCAATCCCAGAGAGTCTAGAGGTCTCGATCCGCGACGGCCAGTGATCGCCCGGGTGATACACAACGAAACCGTTGACAACGAAACCGTTGTGTATTCTCTTGCGGCTTCCGATGCGCCCGATGAGCGACCAAACCGGCCCCACCATCCGCTGGACACCGAGGATTGCAGGCGCCTGTGGAAGGTCGTGAGCGGGAAGCCGGCTACCCCGCGCGAAGTCAGGCCACTCCAGATTCTGACCGGCGGTAACCCTCGCCTGCTGGTGATGACGGCCGAGTTCGCCCGGCATCGGTCCCTCCGTCGGCTGATGTCCGAACTGGTGACGCTGATCGACGAACACACCGAGTACTTTCGCGGCCACCTGGAGGTGCTCGCCAAGACGGAGCGGCGTGTGTACGTGGCCGTGATCGACCTGTGGCAGCCGTCTTCGGCGAGTGAGGTCGCGGTCCGGGCGCGTGTGGACATCCGCGTGGCATCGACCATGCTGGGGCGACTGGTCGAGCGCGGCGCCGTCGTCCGGCAGGGCCGCGGCCGGAAGCGGTTGTATGCGGCGGCCGAGCCGCTGTACAGCATGTATTACAAGCTGCGGCGTGAGCGCGGTGAGGCGGCTGTCGTCGAGAACCTGATCCGTTTCATGGTGGCGTGTTACGACATTGACGGTCTGTTGAAGTTCTACGCACCGCTGTCGACAGAAGCGGCCGAGTCGGATGCGCTTCGCCGCGGGATCCGCCGGGCGCTCTGTGCAGAGACCATCGCCACTCAGCGCCTGCGGTACGAAGTTGAAGCCGCGCTTGCGGAGGATCAGTTCGACAGAGTCGTCAATCTCGTCGAGGACTATGTCGCGTCCGGTTGGCTTGAAGTCCCTGAGTCGATGGCGGACTTGCGTGTTGCCTGGGCGACGTACCTCCTGGTGTTCGCACATGCGCACCTGGGGGATGCACAAGCCGTTCTTTCGGTCTCCGAACGTGGACTTCCTCTCGTCAGCAGTTCCAACACCACGATCCTGGCTTGGACCGCACCTGCACTGGTGGCCCGCGCGTCGGCACAACTTGAGCTTGGCGAATTCAGCGCCGCGATCGCGACCTGCGAAGACCTGCTTCGCAGGTTCGGCTCCTGGGAACATCCACCATTCGACGCGGTGGTCGCGGAAACGCTTGCCACACGGGGATGCTCCAAGGCGTATCTTGGCGATGATCCAGGCGCGATCCGTGACTATGCAGAAGTGGCGAATCGGTTCGACGGCAGCGAGCGCCTCGAAGTTCAGGAGCAGGTGGTCTCGGCGGGCATGAGCAAAGCGCTGGCATGCCGGCGGCTCGGCGACCGGGAAGGAGAGATCCGCAGCTACGATGTAGTCATCGAGCGCTTCGAGTTCTCCGAGTCCCGGGATCTCCGCGAGCACGTCGCCGTTGCCCTCAGCTGGAAGGGGATGGCCCAGGCAGAGGTTGGTCTTGCCGACGAGGCCCTTGCCAGTATCCAGAAGTTGGAAATTGTGGCGCAATGGTTGGCGAGTGACGGCGAGGGGTCGGTTGAGGCACCCTGGGCCGAGTGGCTGAGATGGCGCGCGCAGGGTGCGAGAGCTCTGGAATTTGCAGTCCAGAAGGACTACCAGGCGGCTCTGGATGCACTTCAGACGGCTTACAACGCCTTTATCGCCGACGACGAAGTGACGATGCAAGAAGCGGTGCGTCTGGTGTCGGGTCTGGTCGCCGCTGGGGCACCGGAGCAGGATCTGCTGGACGTGCTCGCCAGCGATCCCGACAAGTCCGCCAGCCTTCGGCCTCTTATCGTTGCCTTGCACGCGCGTGTAGAAGACCCGATGCGCGCTCCGAGGGAAATCGACGAAGTGGCCGCCGACATCGGGAGGTGGTTCGACGACGCCGCAGATCGCATGGGACGATGATGCAGTTGACAACGATGGGCCGAAGCCCTGACCCTCTCCTCCCCGAACGCGCCCCTCATGCCCGCGGTCCCCTTACCCACGGCTTGGCCGCGACGACAAACGTCGCCCTCCAGATGAAAACCCAGGAAATGTCAGGTTTAGTTAACATGATGTCATGTTCAGTTTACTACGATGGGCCGGAGGTATGACGGCGATGGACCAGAAAGCGCGAATTTGGGCCATCAGCGGAACCTGGCTTGCCACCGCGTTCGCCGGCTTATCCGCAGCCACTGCCGCCGCCCAGGAGCTTGTCGATCTGCCCGCCGAGGACCTCCTGCTCTCGGCGGACTTCGATTTGGTGTACCGCGTCGGATCGACCGAGGCGGTGGCCGATTGGGAGCAGTTTTCCACCATCCTGGGCGTCGGCTTCGACGCCGCCGGGAGCTTGTACCTGTTGGACGGGACGCGCACCGGGGGCGCCGGACGAGGCGTCGTCGTGGATCGTTCCGGCCACCACGTGCGGGACTTCGGACGCCGCGGCGAGGGGCCAGGAGAATTCCGGATCGCGAGGGAACTGGTCGTGTGGGGGGACGGACGCAGCCTGGTCGTGGACATGACGGGATACCACGTCTTTTCCCCCGGTGGCGAATTCGAACGCATGGTTCGCGAGACGGCCGGATTTGGAGCCATGGACCGAGTGGGTTTTCGGCCGAAGAGGACGGGATCTCCTGCGGTGCTGGCCCTGACCGATCGCTCCATCCTTCGCGTCGACATGTCCTCGGACGCGGTCGGGATACGGGCGCTCGTCGAACAATCCTGGGCTCCGGGCTCGTCTGAACCGGCTCCCCACGTCGTGAGCTTCGAGGAGATGCTTGACGAGATGGGTGGGGAATGGGGGTTCGAACCGGAGATCCTGTTCGACGCCCTGCCGACGGGCGGAGTCGCGTTCTCGGACTCGTCGGACTACGCAATCAAGCTCACGGATGCGTCTGGATCAATCTCGCACATCCTTCGCCGGCCGATACGGCCGCTGGCCGTGACGGAGCGGATGAAGGACGCGGAGCGTGAGCGCCTCCTCGAAGAGGCGAGCGACCGTCAGGCCACGGCGCTTGAGGACGATCCGCCGCCGCAGATCCTGTCGATGTTCAACCGCATGTTCGAAGCTCAACGGGCGGGGATCGAGAGCATGCAGTTCCACTCCGAAGTGCCCGTGGTCGCGGCCGTGCGTGTGACCTGGGAGGGAACCCTGTGGATCGAACGGAGTATGGAGCCGGGCGCGAGTGAACCGGGTCCGATCGACGTGATCGGGTCGGGAGGGCGCTATGTTGGCACCGTCCCCGCCGGGCAACTCAAGATGCCGGACGCCTTCGGCCCCGACGGCCTCGTCGTGTTCATCGGGACCGACGAATTCGACGTTCCGGTCATCACGGTGAGGCGACTCCCGCAGCAGGTCAGGTGAGGGACGGGCCACGATTCGGCTTCGCGGAGTTCACTCGATGGGATTCGCATCATGAAGACAACCGGAAAGAAGAAAGCTCTGAGTGCGGTCGCCGGAGTGGTCGCAGTGCTGGTCGTGACGACATCGCAGGGTGCCGGTCAGGTCATTGCCGGGCCCAACGGACCCGTCGAGTTCATCGGGTTGCAGGATTGGGACGCCCAGGAACTGTTCGACGCCATCCGGGAACTCGACCCGAGCCGTCCCTTCTCCGCCTGCGCCGCCGACATGAGGTTTCAACTCGGATTCGCCGATGCGGGCGCCTTTCGCTATGGGGTCATTGGCTCGGACGAATGGTACACGCTCGTGGTCGGTGTGGAGGACAGCGCCCGGGTCCGGTACCGCCAGACAGGAAGTGAAACGGTTTCTCTGCCCGAGGCATGGCAGAATCTCAGGACGGTCGCTTTAGAGGATATGCGTACGCTGGACGCCTTCGCGCGGACGCGCCACATGGTGGACGATATCACCGTGGATGGCGTCCCCTTCAGTGCGCGGGAGTTCGCCGAGCTCATGGGTGCCGATCCCGGGACTCTCGATCGGATTGGGCATCTCTTCGACCGCACGGATGGGGAGGACGATCGCCGCCTGGCCCACGAAGTGCTCGCCAGCGACTCTTCGTGGGTGGCGCGGTCGGTCGCGACACTTGTCCTCGGCAACTTCCTTGACGACGACATGTCCTGGCACGCCCTGGCGGGTGCGCTCATCGATCCCGACGCGCGAGTCGGCTCGGTCGCCATGAGCGTGATCGACGGACTGCGCCAGGGAGAGAGGGACCCTGTCAGATGGGCAGAGGCCCGCGCCCCTCTGTCGGCCATCATGGGTGGCACGAATCCATTCGCGTTTCGATACATCCTGAAGGCCCTCGTTGCGACGGATATCGACCCGGAGTTTGCGCAACAGCTGGTACGCGAGAATCCGGACCTGCTGCTGGCGCACGCCGGGGTCGAGCACGAGTACGTCCGAGAACCGGCCCTGGCTTTTCTGAGAGCCATCAGCGGCGAGGATCATGGAGCCGATGTCGGGGCCTGGACAGCGTGGGTGAACCGTCAGCCGGGTGACCGATAGGCGAACCGGCCACCTACTTCGCGCCCGCGCGCGCAGCCCCCGCCCGAGCGGCGAGCGCAACGACCTCGATCGCGGCCTCACGCATCGTTACCGCGAGCGTGCGTCCGTCGGGGCTCGCGCTCGGTTGGAGTGCGCCCGGCACGCCGGTCGTCACCTGTTCCGTCGCGCCGGTGGCGATGTCGGCCCGCCATACCTGGAAGGGCCCGGAGCCGTCGTTGCGCGAGTAGAAGAGCGACGCGCCGTCGGCGCTCCACTCGGGCGCGCTGTACGGTTCGCCATTGGCAAAGGAGACAACCGCCGTAGGGATTCCTCCCGCGGCCGCCACCGTGTAGACGGTGACGCGTCCGTCCTCGAGCGAGCGTCCGTAGAAGGCAAGCCGCTCGCCGTCCGGCGAGAAACGGGCGCCCATGGCATAGCCCTGGAACCCGTCGAGCGGGACTCGGACAGGGTCGGCCACCGCTGACCCCGTAGCGGGATCGACGGCGACCGTGTATACGGACCCAGGGTTCGCCTCGCGCGGCGGACCGTGGCTGCTGAAGGCGAGCGCGTGCCCGTCCGGGCTCCAATCCGGCTCGCCGGTGTCAGCCCCCGGCCCGAAATGCGTGAGTCGTGTGGGTCGCTCGCTCCGGTCCACCGGGACGAGCCATATGTCGTCGCTCTGCTCCATGTGCGAGTGGAAGGCGAGCCACCGGCCATCGGGCGACCACGCGGCTCCGTAGTCTTCGCCCTCCTCCGAGAGGAGCGTTCGGGGTGCGCCGGCCGGGGCGCCCCCGGCGTCGAGGTCAAGGACGCCCAGGTCGAAGTCGATGGGCATGCGGACGCGGTGCCAGGAGAAGGTGATGAACCCCAGCGCCGCCCCGCCGGGGTGCCAGGAAGGCAGGAAGGCGCTCGTGGAATCTGTCCGCAATACATCGGTGGGTTCCCCTCCGGTCACCGGCACGAGGCCCACCGTGGTGCGCGTGTGGTACACACTGAGAGCGACGCGGCCGTCGGCGAGCGGCGTGACCGCGAGTACGTCGCGGCCGCTGCGCTCCAGCCGTTCGGCCGGGCCTCCGTCCAGCGGGACGCGCCAGCCGACAAGGAGCGAGTCGTGGGTCCCCGCTGCCGCAAAATGAAGCGCGTCGCCTGTCGAGGACCACTCCACGCGGCGGTCCCATCCGACCTGGAGGCCGGTGGCGAGCGTGCGCGTCGCGCCCGTCGCGATCTCTGTAACGGCGAGGTCCGAGCGTCCTCCCGCGCTGCGAAGGTATGCGACCGTGCGCCCGTCCGGAGATTGCACAGCCGCGGCCCATCCTCCGGCGCGGTCGACGACCACGGACATCGCGCGGTCGGGTCCCGGCGAGTACGCGACCCACGCGGTATCGGCACCCGCGTATCGAAGCGCGGTCACGGTCCCGTCGGGCCGCAATCGCGGATAGTCGATGCGTGCGTCCCCGGGATCCACGATACGCGACTCCCGGCCGGTCGTCGGGTCCAGAGTCCAGACCCCGTGGCGATCGGACTGGCGGTCGACGTAGACGACGCGCGAACCGTCGGGCGACCAGGTCACTCGAGTCCGTCCCCCCTGCGCCCTCGTCATCGCGCGGCCGACCCCGGTCGCTACGTTGTAGACCGTCAGCGATCTCTTGTCCGCAGCATAATCGGCGAATACGACGCGATCGCCGGCAGGCGACGGAATGCCCGGGTAGGCGTCGTATAGGTCTGTGTGGACGTGTCGCGCCAGCACGACCTCCGAGACCTCTGCGTTTTCGCTTCCGCACGCCGCCGCCGTGAGCAGCGGCATTGCCGCAAGAACAAACCTGGACTTGCCGCAACGCGGCCCACCGAGGGTGCGGCAACGCCATGTCTTCATCGTGTCAAACCCCCTCAAGCTCGCCGACGGCGTTCAAAGTACTTCCCAATGCCCGGCTCTGGATGAACCGACGCGCCGGATTGCGCCTTCCTCGCGCAGTTTGCGGAAGTGGTACTTCACTCCCTTGACGGTCAGTCCGAGACGGTCCGCGATCATGGGCTGAGTGATCTCCGGCTCCGTTTTCAGCATGGCGAGGATCCGCTCCGCCGGAGGCATTGGTTCAGTATTTCGGGCCGTCTTTGGGCCAGTCTTTAGGCCAGTCTTTGGGCCAGTGCCTGACCCTTCGACGGCCTTCCGGCGGTTGTCCGGCCATGTCCCTTCTCCGGCGGTTTTCTGGCTGTCGCCCGGTACTCCGAGGGCGGCGGCATCGGCGGCCAGGTAGGCCTCGGAGAACGGGAACCGCAGGCGGAGTACGCCGCCGGGTTCCCGGATCCAGAGTGGCGTCGGATTGCCGGCCTTCATACACCGTTCGCGGATCTGGTGGATCCCTCGGCCCCAGGCCTCGATCAGCCCGGCCCGAAAGAAGGCGTGGGCGATCCGCGGGTTGTGCGGCTCCGACAGCATTTCTCCGGTGGTGGAGACGCTCCAATTGACCGGGAGTTCGGCCGGATTCCGGATCGTGATGCGATCATGGTACACGCGGATCTGCGTGGAGGTCTGCCTGGCGTAGTCGCGATGTATCACGGCGTTGATGACCGCTTCCCGCATGGCTCCCCTTGGCACCGGGAAGGTCTCGACACGATAGATGCCATCGTAGGAAATGACTCCCCGGGTGTACTTGGTGTAGAGCAGGTCGAGCGTCCGGTCCACCTGAGCGAAAAGATCGCCCTCGATCACATCCTGATAGATCAGTTCCGGTCCCCTGAAGTGGCCGATCTTGACGTGCGACCCCATGAGGAAACGGTGTGGCGACGGATGGAACAGCAACGCGGCGGCCCGCTTCAGAAAGGCGCCGTCGCGGAGTTGGAGTCTCTCGATCACGTCTTCGTCGGAGTCGTCCAGTGCTTCCGGCGGCAACCGCTCCGCCTGGACGCCCCGCCGTCGGAACCCATCGAAAACCCGCCCGTCGAGCTCGCTCAGCTTCACCCCCGGCAAGGCCACGTCATCCCACGTCCGGCCGTGCTTTTCGAGCAGAAAGCGGGTCAGTGCGGCGCCCTCGAGCACCTGTTTCGTGCTCCCGCTACGGTAGTGGAACTTGCCCCGGTAGCTGATCGGGTTCGGGTGCGGCTCCACTACGATCTCGATGTACTCTAAGCCGGACTCCGACTGCAGGTTCACCTCGACCACGATTCCGAGCAGCGCCCGGACCTTGCTGGGAATGTCCTCCATCAGCGAGAGCACGTTGCGGACCCCGATGATCTCGCCGTTGTCGTCCTTGCCGATCTCGAGGATGCCTCCCTGCGCGTTCGCGAAGCCGCAGATCCACGCGAGGTATTCGTCGCGCCAGGAGCGCTTCCACTCGACGTTCTGGGTCTCGGGCGTCATCGAGAGATCCCCTCCTCAAAACCCCATCGACGCAGTCTCCCGCCGCACGTCACCCGCCGCGACCATCACGCCCGTCTCCGGGTCGCGCCAGGTCACCGTGGGTGCGCACGCACGCCAGTTCCACAGGCCCCAGGACTCGACGTCGTGCCCCATCGCGCGCAGCGCGTCCGCCGTCTCCGCCGGAATCCGATCCTCGAGTCGCAGCAACGCGGGACTGCTGTTCACCTCGCTGCCCGAGGCCGGGAAGTTGTAGCTGCCGAAGCGCGGCTGATCCAGGGCCTGCTCGGGCGACATTTCCCACACGACCACGTTCAGGAAGACCTGCAGGAGCGACTGCAGCTGCTGGTCGCCGCCCGGGGTGGAGAGTCCCATGAACGGCTGGCCGTCCTTCATCACCAGAAGGGGCGCGTTGGTGTTGCGCGGGCGCTTGCCGGGCGCCATCACGTTGGCCAGCTCCGGGTCCAGGTTGAACTGGCCCATGCGGTTGCCCAGCCCGAACCCCCATCCCGGGATCATGGGAGTGAAGGTGTGGCCGTCGCTCTCGGTCAGCGAGAACAGGTTGCCCTCCCCGTCCATGACGTTGAGCGACGAGGTGTCGATCGAACCGGCCGGCCCGTCCCCATCGCCATCCGCTCCCGCCGTCACGAAGCTCGCCGGCGTGCCGTCCGCCACCGCGGCCATCGCCGCCGGATCACCCCACGGCGGCATGTCCTGAAACGCGCGCTTCTCGTCGATCAGCCCGATGCGCTCGCGCGCGTACGCCTTCCCGTAGATCCCGTCGGGCGCAGGCGCGAAGTCCGGATCGCCGACGTACCTGTGGGCGTCCGACATCGCCAGGTTGATGACCTGGGAGATGAGATGAATGTACTCCGGCGTGTTGTAGCCGAGCGCGCGCAGGTCCTGGTCTTCGAGCATGTTGAGCATCAGGACGATGCGCGGCCCCTGGCTCCATCCATCGCCAGTGTACACGTCGTAGCCCTGGAAGCTCGTGCCCAGGGGTTCCTCCCAGCGGCCCTCGTACTCCGCCAGATCGTCGTAGCGGACGATCCCGCCCTGCTCGCGGAAAAAACGGTCCACGTCGCGCGCGGGGTCTCCCTTGTAGAAGGCGTCCCGCGCGGCGCGGATCCCTTCGGAGCGGCTTGCCCCCGCGGCCAGCGCCTGCTCCTCGGCCGCCATCATGTAGCGGATGAGCCGCCCCAGGTCGGCGTTCACCATCACGTCGCCCAGACGCTGCTCGCCGACCCCGTTCTGGAACCAGAAGTCGCCGTTGTAGGGGAAGGCGAGGATCTCGTCCATCTGATCCTCGATCATCCACTTCTGCATCTTGTAGAGGTGATAGCCCTCCTCGGCGATGCGCAGGGTCGGCTGGGCGGCTGCGCTGAAGCTGAGGGTGCCGAAGCGGTCGAGCGCGGCGAGCCAGACGTCGACGTCCGCGGGAATCAGCGCGTTGTTGACGGGCGACTTGCCGTGTTCGAGGAAATGGTCGAGGGTGGCGAGCGCCGGCGAGGTCCCGGCCCCGACCCGGGTGATCACCCGATCCTCCGCTGCGCTGTAGACGATGAGCGGCGCGACCCCGGTCCACCCCGCGTAGTCCATCTTGAGCGCCTTGAGCGCCATCCCCGCGGTCACGCCCGCGTCGAAGGCGTTGCCCCCGGCCCTGAGCACCTCGTAGCCGGCCTGCGTGGCCAGGTAGTGCCCGGACGAGATGACCCCGTGCGTGCCCATGACCCGCGGCCGCATCGCCTCGACGTTGTCGGCGTCGTGTACGTGACCGTAGCTGTTGAACGGGGCGATCGTGGCGAACACACTGCCGTCGTTGGCGGATGAGGCCTCGTCAGCACCGCCCGCCCCAGACCCGAGCCACGCGATGATTGCCAGGGCCGCGACGGCGGCCACCCATGTCAGTTGCTTCATCGCGTTCTCCTTCCTGTTGCTGCTGTGGGTAGCGACCCGGCCGATGTCCGTGCTGGGCTTGCAGTGCTGAAGGTATTGGCGGGGGTTGGCCGGGCAAGCAGGAGACCGCCGCGTCGCGCGTCCGCTCGTCAGCGGCTGACGATCTCGGATGATCGGCAAACAGACCTCACCGCGCGCCCCTCGCACCTGCCGGCCGCCGACCCGAGGCCAGCGTCAATCGACCGCCACGCCCGCCTATTCGAATTCGGAACGACGCAGACCTGACTGTCGAATAATCGACCTCAGGGTGCCCGCGCGCAGTTCGCGGTGATCCGGTACTGGGACGGTGACAGTGCCGGTCGTCCCGGTTTTCTGCATGACCACATGACTGCCCCGCCTTCGCACCTCGGCGAATCCATGAGCAGCGAGAATGCGACAGACCTGACGACCCGAAAGAACACGCAGCCTACCCAACCGCGACCTCGACGTGGGTCACGTAGACTTCGCTTCGCAGGCGCCTTTCGACTTCTTCGGCGGGCGCTGTCTCAAAGAACAGAGTCAGCGCCTCCTGGAGGTTCTCACGTGCCTCTACGACGGAGTCTCCCTGGCTAGCGACATCCACTTCCGGGCACAGAGCCACATACCCGTTTCCCTCACGTTCCACGATAGCGGTTAGTTGTCTTCTCATCCCGCGCGCTCCTTCCAGTGCGAGAAAGCTGGAAGTCTCCCGTGTGCGCCGCAACTGCTCCGCTCGGTTCTCGCGGCGCTTGACGGCCACGCTCGCGCCGACTGTCACCCTCACCGGTCACGATCCTCCCGGATGAGAGTGGTGCTGTCCGTCTGCTTCATGCCGGAAGTGGTCGCCGCCAGAGCGTCCGCGCGCTCCAGGAACTCCGCAGTACGGAGGTCTTCCCGCCTTTCACCCACCGGCATCGACAACAACAGCTTGGGCATCGTCCGCAAGTCTTCCGCGTACTCTTCCAGACGCCGCTGATGGCTCGCCCGGTTCTTTGTGCAGATCAGGGTATAGGGGCTGCCCTGCCTCAGGGTTTCGTGATCCATGTCAAGGCGCGCCTGGTCGATGACCTGGTGGAGATGTCGTCGCAGATCCTTGCGCACCCTGAAGTGCGCCACCTGCTCGACGGGATCCTCGCAGAACGCGCGTAGCCTGACGCAGAGGTCGCAATCGCAGGAGATGTCCGCGGCGATGGTCCAGTCCTTCGGCTCGGCGGGCACCGAGGAACTCCGCTCCAGCAGGAAATCGGCCGCCCGGCGCCACAACACGCCGTAGCCAGCGGTGGCGGCGAGCCCACCTTGCCTGTGCATGAGTTCCAGCGCCGCCGGGAGCATTCGATCGGGCGTCACAACATCCGGATGATCGCCGATCACCTCGGCGGCAGCTGCCGCTTCGTCGTCGAGGCCATGGCGGTTTGCGAGCAACAAGAGGCCGCAGATGGCGCCGGGGTCGATCCAGTCGTCCTGCGACGCGCGGCCGAACCTTGCGCGGGACCGCAGCCAGGTCCCCGGTGGCCGGTTGTCGTCTTCGCCGCCGCGCATCTCCGACTCGGTTTTCAAGGCGGCACCCAGTCCGGACAGCGCCGCCGCCACGGACGCGCGCAGCACCTCGTGCCAGGCGTCGTCGGTGGCCGCGTCCGCCTCCCCGCTCACACTCCGCGCCTCGCCGCACTCCACGGCCGCCGCCACCAGCATCTGGACGACGTCGCTGACCCGCCGCGGCAGGTGCTCTTCCACGAACCAGGGCAGAATGTCGCCGGCCTCCCCGGGCCCCATCACCGGCAGGACGGCCGCCAGAGCGTCGTTTTCGCTCCCGTCGTAGTTGGCCATGACCACGCGGTCCACGAAATCGGCGGCGACCTCCCCCTCACCCGTGCTGCGCAGCAGCCTCAGCATCGCCGCGCGATCCTGCTCCCCCCGGGCGTCCTGTCCGACGGGCCAGAGGCCGGTCAGGGTGGCGAGCAGCTCGCGGATCCGTCCGCGCCCGCCGTCGCCCGCGCGTCCGCTCCGCGCGCCACCGCCATGTCCCACCGGGACACACTGCGTCTCGACCCAGGTGACCGCCTGGTCGATGCTCCCGCTCGCGACCACATCGACCGTCAGCTCCCTGGGCCAGATCACGAGCGCCGCCAGGCGGTAGATGAACTCCATCGTGGGACCCGTGTTGCCCGTCGATCCCCTGAGCCTGCGGCCATCGGGCTCTGCCTCGTCGAGGGCGCCCTGCGGAAGAAGTTCCAGCCCATACAGGGGGATTTCCCCGAACGGCGGCCGACTCCCGTCCCGCGCAACCCAGCCGTCCAGTGCCTCCCACCGGTCGTGGACATCGTCCATTTCGGCTTCGGGCCCGACGTCGTCGTCGCCCTCCCACTCCAGGTCAAGGCCCCACTCCCAGCCATGGGCGAAGACCTCATGCAGCGGCGAGCCGAATTCCTCGATCCGAAGCACGGCGGCGTGCAGCTCGCAGTCCGCGCGCGCCGCGGCGTCGGCGAGCACCTGCGCGACCGCCGCGTCGGCGTTCTTCAGCGTATCGAAGGACAGCCCGCCCTCGCTGTACTCGTGGTCGAGCACCCACACGAGCTTGTCGGTGTCCCCCTCGTCGCGCCAGCGGGCCAGACACTCCGCGACGGGCGCGGCCAGGTCGGAGTGATCCGGCACCCCCGGCACCTCGCCCGACGAACCCAGAAACAGATTGAAGACAAGCGTGACGCGGTGTCCCTCCGCGAGCGGCCGAACCTCGTGCAGGCAATCCGCGTAGAACGCCGCGAAGGACATCTCGGACGGCTCGCCCGCGCTCAGATCGAAGGCCTCTTCCCTCCCTCCATGGCGCACGACCAGCTCTCCACCGGCCCCCGGCGTGGGCAACGACAGCGACAGCGTCGCGACCATCCCCGGCACCTTCTCGGTGTCTCGATGTTCGGCGAAGAAGCCTCCCGGGCGGTAGATGAGGAGTTTGTAGAGCTCGGCGTTCAGCCTTTCGGCAGGCAGGCCAAGACCGGCGGCTGCGAGCTCCATGACCTTCGCGAAGGAATCCGGCCATGCGTGCCCGGCCAGCCGAACGCGCGCGGCGTCGATCTGCCAGCAGTCGCGAACCGCCGTGTCCACGAGCGTCTCGGTGCCTTTGCCGTAGGGCGCGCGCTCCGCTGCGGCGATGAGCGCCCCGATCTGCGCGTCCGGGATCGGAAACGAGAGCTCCCCGGCCCCGTCCACGATGACGCGCGGCATGGGCGTGTACAGCCGCCCGCCGACGCAGTAGTCGCCGGGGTGGTCCACGGACCGCAGGAGATGCTCGAGCCGCTCATGCTCGTGCCCGTATTCGATGCCCTTGATGCCCATGATTCGTGGGAATGCCGGTTCGGGGTCGTTCGGATCGAGAAGTAAAGGTAGCGAGGGCCACCGTCCGGCTGATCATCGCGCTGGACGTGGCTATAAGTCGACCTCAGCAGGGGCCATCCCGCAACTGGTACTGGGCGCGGCCCGGACCCATGAACCGGAGGAAATGTCTGCGCAGGTGGCAGCTCTGCGACTCAGGGTCGGGGAACTGGGCGACGCGAGTTTGGACGCGTTCGTGGTCGAGAGGCTGAAGACGATGCTAGAATTGAGAGGTTACACGGAGGTACTGAACCTGGGAGGAGTAAGGACGATGGACGAGTTGGCGGAGAGGGTTCAGCAGGGTCTGGACGAGTTGGTCCAGAAAGGCGCCCGGCAAGGTCGCCGGCAGGGTCGCCGGCAGGGTCGTCAGCAGGGTCGGGCAATGGTCCTGCGGCGGCAGATTGCGCACCGGTTTGGCGAAGAGACGGCGGAGCGGCTGGCCAAACGGCTCGGTGAGCTGTCCGGCCCCGAAGGCATCGACAAGGTGACCGACGCGCTGTTCGAGTGCGGCACCGGCGACGAGTTCATCGAGCGGGTGCGGACGGCCTGACGCTCATCAGTCGCTTGCCACCCTACCGCCTGACCCAGACGCCTTCCCACTGAGCCCATGAACCGTGCTTGGGGGACTCTCGCGTGGTCACCTGCTCCCTTGTCGGGACCAGAGGCGTGAACCACGGCTCCAGTGTCTCCCTCAGTTCCCGGAGCGACAGAAAGTGAATGGCCAGCCCCCGCTTGGGCCCCTCATGGTAGCGCACGGTGAAACCGCCTCGATTGCCCCGCTCGACGACACGATGCGAATAGTAGACATCGGTGGAGGCTGAGTTGACGCGAACGAAGAGCAGTCCTCCGCGCTTCAGCAGTTTCGCAGCTCGTGAGAACATGGATCGCACCGCGTCCGCTGTTCCGTGCTGGAAGACCTGGATGGCGACGATGTAGTCGAATAGCGATTTCGAGTCGAAGTCGTGGAAGTCCGCTCGAACCAGATCCGGTGCCAGATGCGGGTGGGCTGCCCGAAGTTGGGCGATGGCCTCCTGCGAGATGTCGAGCCCGATCAATTCCAGTCCCGTATCGACGAGAGCGACGTAGTTCCGTCCGTTGCCGCAGCCGACATACAGGCCCCTTCCCTTCATGATCTCCGGTCGATCGCGAAGGATGTCGACGATGAGTCCGACGAACGGGATGGGTGGCTCGCCACGGTATCGGCCACGACGATACTCGTCGTCCCAGCTACTTGATACGGAGCCTGACATCGACAAATCGGCTAACAACTCCAGGCCCGGCTCCTGAGGAGTGGGGCGCAGAACACTTCTCCCCGTCCGCATGGTGGATACATCATACCTACCCGCTCTCCTTTGACCTCATGCCGTGCAGGTCCCCATTCTAAGCCGTCAGCAAACAATCGCATCGACCGGGAAATCTTGCTCATGCAGTATGCCACCGCGCCCGTCCGTCCCCGCTCCACAATAGCAGCTGCTGTTCCACCGCTCGCCTCAGCCGCCCTCCTGAGCCTCGCCGCCGCCTGCGGACAGGCCGACTCCGCCGACCCCACCTTCACCCCAGAGCTGATCACCTCAACAACCCTCCCACCAAGCAAAAACGACCAGGTCGCGCTTCTCGCCGACGAGCGCACGGCCTGCGTCGTCGACTCCTACGCGGTCCAGGTCCGCTGCGTGGACGGGGAGGGCGCTGTCGTGGGAGTCTTCGGGCGTGAGGGAGAAGGGCCTGGGGAGTTTGCCAGCCCCGCCTATCTGGCTCGTGGCGACGAGGAAACGGTCGGGGTGATGGACCTGGGGCTGAACCGCTTTACGATTTTCGAGCCATCGGGGGCCTATGTGTCGGATGTGATAACGCCTGACGCGTTGTTTACGCCCGTATCACAGTTCGGAGACGTGCTCACGGGTGCGTCGGCGGACATGATGGCGATGCTTGCCGGCGAGAGTCCCGGCGTGCGGATGAGCCGGTACGACGTGAACATTGCCTCCGAGGAGGTCGTGCGTGAGGTGGAGTCGCCGCCCGGGCCGTGGGATGTCGAATGCGGGGACATCATCGATGGCATCCCGGACCGAGCCGATGGCTGGGTCTTCCTTGCCTGCGAAGGTCATCTGGTCTTCGTTGGCGACAACGCGGATGCTACCGTGCTCCGCGCGCCGACGTACGTCCCGCAAGTTCCGGAGGAGCAGGAACTGGCGCAGCGCGAGGAGGAACTCAAGGCCTTCAACAGGGATCTGGGCGTTCCCGAAGACATGAACCTCGCGGAGGCGATGGAGCGCTATCGCACCACCCCGAAGAACTACCATCTGTCCACGGCCCAGCAGTTGATCGACGCCGACAACCGCTACTGGATCGCCACGCAACGCGACCTGCGCGAGTGGTCCTACCTGGACGTGTACGCCAATGGGGCATACGCCGGGTCGGTGAGGGTCAGGCATCGGCTCAGGGGGTTCGATGTGCTGGGGTCGACCCTGGTCGTGCTGGTCGACCGGCCGGTGGGGCCGGACGATGCCGACGGGATTCCGGACCGGGCGCTCGATTGGTACGAGATTGGGGAGATGCCGTCAGGATAGACGCCGATCCAGCCCTTTCCGTCAGTGGAGGGCCGCCCTGCGCGCCTCTTCAAGCCGCTCCGCCCTCCCGCTTTCCAGTCCCCGCTCTTCGCCGTCCGGCATCGACAGCAGCAGCGTTTGTAGAACTCGGCGTTCAGCCTTTTCGGCGCGCAGGCCCGGCAGTCAAAAGCTCCATCACGCATCCGACATGGCCATACAATTGAAGTGTTGATTTTTCAGCATGTTCGTGTTACGATGCCTCTAATCGAAAGATGTCGGCCTGTCCTGAGAGGAGGAGGCAGTCGAAGTGAGCCCGCTCCCGACGCTGAGCAGACGCGAACGCGAAGTCATGGATATCGCGCACGAACTGGGGAACGTGACGGCCGCCCAGATCCAGGAGAACATGGCCGATCCGCCGACGTATTCCGCCGTACGATCGACGTTGCGGATCCTGGTGGAGAAGGGACACCTGGTGAGAGAGCGGGACGGACCCCGCTACCTCTATTCGCCCACGATGCCCGCCCGGCACGCGCGGCGGTCGGCGATGCGCCATGTCCTCAGGACATTCTTCCGCGGCTCGGTGGAGGGAGCGGTGGCTACGCTGCTCGAACTGCGCGGGGACGAACTCAGTGCCGAGGAGCACGCCCGGATCACGGAGATGATCGAGCAGGCCGCGAAGGAGGGCCGGTGAACGCCGTGGGCGCCGCGCTCCTCGGTGCGGCTCCGGGTGCGGTCACCCTGACGGCGCAGGTCACGTGCCTGTTGCTGCTGGCGCTCGCGCTCGCGTGGCTCGGAAGACGCGGCTCGCCCAGGACGCTTCATCTGCTGTGGACCACGACATTCGCGCTCGTCCTCGCGCTTCCGCTGCTCGGGCTCGTCGGCCCCTCGTGGAACGTGCCGCTCCTTCCGGCCGCCGCTGGAGCGCCCACAGGTGGCATGAGCGCTGCCTTCCGCGAGCTGCTGGCTGGGGACAGAGGTTCAGCCCCGCCGCCGGAGACCGCCGAGCTGCGCGAGGCTCTGGTCGTGGCGGAACGTGCCCGGCAGGAGGCGCGTTCCGGCGAGGTGGATGGCACTTTGGCGGCCGCCGCGACGGGGCGTGCCGTCGCTCGGATCGTTCGGATCGCCTGGATTGCGTGGATCATCGGGTGCGGGCTTTCGCTGGTCTCGCTGGCCGTCGCGGTTCTCCGGCTGCGCGTTCTGGTGCGGACGGCGCGTCCCCTGGATGATCCCGAGTGGGTGCGTCAGGCCGAGGCGCTGCGGCGCCGGCTGGGTCTGGCGGCCGGGGTGCGCCTCCTGTCCAATCCGGCGGTCACCATGCCGATGACGGGTGGACTGTGGCGACCGGTGATTCTGCTGCCCGGGTCGGCGGCGTCCTGGAGCCGCGAGCGGCGCGCCGTGGTGCTCTCGCACGAACTCATCCATGTGCGCCGCCGGGACGCGCTCCGGCAGCTCATTCGGCGTGCCGTGCTCGCTGTGTACTGGTTCCACCCTGTCGCGTGGGTTGCCTCGCGCCTCGCTGCGATGGCGAGCGAGGATGCCTGCGACGAGGAGGTGCTCAGGCTCGGCACGCGGCCCTCGGAGTACGCCCGGCACCTTCTGTTCCTGGCTACCGACGTTCGCTGCGGTCCGAGGGCGCTGGCACTGCCCATCGTGCACCCCTCGCAGCTGGAGCGACGGATCAAGTCCATCCTCGCACGCCGCCGCCCGCACCCCAGCCTCCTCCGCACGGCCCTGACACTCATGGTCATCGGTGCGGCAGGGTTGTCCGTCGCGTTCGTGCGCCCGGTCCCGACCGGCGAGGCCGAATCTCCGCAGGCCGCCGCCGGGCTCCCTGGCGGGGTCTCCGTCCGCGCCGCGGAGAGGGCCGCCATCGTGGCTGAGATGGCGGCCGAATTGCGCCGGGCCGAGACCGCGACTGCGGCCGTGTTACCGGGGGTCCAGTGCCTTTCCTCGTCCAATGAGTCGATTCGTTCGTTTTCCTTCCGTGGTGACGGCGGCATGGTCCCGAATTGGAAGGGGACGGACGGCGGATTCACGATCGTCCGACCCGTCGCGGGCATGCGGCTCTGCATGCGTGCGGAGGGGGATGTCACCCTGAATGCCGAAAGAACCGCAGTCCAGGCGCTGGGCGACGACAGCTGGCTCATCGTCGAGTCGCAGGGCAAGGAGACCCACCGCCTTGCGGTCAAGCGCGGGCCCGATGGGATCGAGCGCGAATGGACGGTCGATGGCATTCGCCGACCCTTCGACGCGGAAGCGAGCCGCTGGCGCGAGCTGATGTTCACGGTCATGCGCGGGTATCAGGAGGCGTGGCTGTCCTACTCCGGCGCGATGATCCTGTACGGCAGGATATCCGGGTACCGCAACGAACTCTCCGACATGCAAACCGCCATGCGAGACGGGCAGCTGACGCGGGCCCGGCGACTGGAACGGGATCTCGCCGGATGGGAGGCGGGGCTTGAGCGGACTACAGAGGCGATCCGGCAGTCCGGCTTCGACGACGAACTTGGGGCAATCGCGAGGCGGCTCGCGGAATACGACCTGGTCGCGACCCGGCTCGAAACGGAAATCGAGGCGTCGGAACTCGACGACCAGCTCCGTGAGCTGGCGGAGCGAATCCAGGTCGAGATCAACGGCATGGGTCTCGAGCTGCGACTGAAGGAGGCGGAGCGGTCGATGGAAGATGTGATCGCCGAACTGCAGGAGGTGACCCGATGAGGGCCCGCGCGGTGGTGGCGGCCGCGGTGAATGGGGCGGTAGTCGCCGTCGTCCTCGGCGCGCTCGGCTTGCAGGCCCGGACGGCGGTCGCGCAGGAGGTCGTCGATCTCCCCGCCGAGGATCGGCTCCTGTCGCCGGATCTCGAACTCGTGTACCGCGTCGGGTCGGCGGACGCGGTGGCCGAGTGGGCACAGTTTTCGTCCATCCCGAGCCTCGGATTCGACAGCGCCGGCAACCTGCATCTGATGGACCGTACGGGAGGAATGGGGGGCCGCGCCCGCCTCGTCGTCGTGGATCCGGCAGGCGGGCTCGCAGCCGAGTTCGGTCGCTCCGGCGACGGTCCCGGCGAATTCCGGTTGCCGCGGCAGATGATCGTGTGGCCGGACGGGGCCACCCTCGTCGAAGACATCATGCACAGGGGCTACCACGTCTTCGCCCCGGGCGGTGCCTTCGAGCGCATGGTGCGGAACGAGGCAGGGAGCGCCATGCGTCCCGAGCGCACAGGCGGCCGGACGGTCATCGGCGGTTCATGGAACTCCACGGCGGACAACCGCCGCATTTTGCGCTTCGACCTATCGGCGCACGAGACGAAGTCGCGGATGGTGGTCGAAGCCTGGGCGCCCCGCGAGCTGGAGGCGCGAAGCCACCAGGCCCAGGACATCGAGGACATGGTGCGGGCCGTGTGGGGGTTCGAACCGGGGTTGCTGTTCGACGCGCTGCCGTCGGGTGGGATCGCGTTCTCGGACTCGTCTGCCTACGCGATCAAGCTGGCAGACCCGTCCGGCGCGGTGTCGCGCATCTTGCGTCGGCCCATCCGGCCCGTGCCGGTCACGGAGGGCATGAGGCGAGCGGAGCGCGAACGCCGAATCGAGCGGGTGCAAGGCGGATCGGCCAGCGTGACGGGGTCGCCGTCGCCGCAGGCGATTGCGACGCTGAACGCGCTGCTTGAGTCTCAGCTGAGCGCCATCGAGAACATGCGGTTCTACTCCGAGGTCCCGGTAATAGCGGCCGTCCGCACCACATGGGATGGAACCCTCTGGGTCCAGCGCAGCGGAGAGCCGGGCGCGGAAGAGCCGGGCCCCATCGACGTGCTCTCGCCTGACGGTCGCTATCTGGGCACGGTCGCTCCCGACGTCTTCCCGATGCCGGACGCGTTTGGCCCGGGCGGTCTCGTCGCCTTCGTTGAAGCGGATGAGTTCGATGTGCCCGTCATCGTCGTGAGGCGCCTGCCGCCCGCGATCCGCTGAGCAGCGTCCCGGCCCGGCTCGGGGCCGCCTCATTAGCAGATCGACCTCAGCAGGGGCCATTCCGCAACTTGGCCCATCCAGCTATCGATCCGCCCGCCCGCCCCCGCGAACTTGGCGTCCCCCCGCTGCCGCAGACGCCATGCACGATCCCTTCCTCAAGTCGTTTTTCGCCGACCGGCGCATCGTCGAAATCCTGATCCGCGACCATGTTCCCGAATGGGCCGACGAGATCGACGTGTGGACCCTGCGCCAGGAACCCACGGAACTCATCGCCAGGAAGACCCTGCAAACCCGCCATCCCGACATGACCTGGTCCGCCGACACCGTCGATGGCGGGAAAGTCCTGTTCCTGATCGAGTTTCAGCTGAAACCCGAGCGGTTCATGGCGCTGCGAACGACCACGTACACGACGTTGGCGCTCGAGAGAATCGCGGCCGGCGCCGACTTCGGCCCCGGTGACGCGCTACCTGAGTTCGTCTATCTCGTCCTCTATCACGGCGACAGTCCTTGGGGTTGGCCGGATCAAGTGACCGACCTGTTCCGGCGTTCCGATCCGGGCCGGTTCCGCCTGGTGTCGTGGGGAGAGGAAGAAGAAGGCGGTTGGTCGCAAAACGACATTACGGCATTGGTACTGGGCGCGGCGCGGACCCATGAACCGGAGGAAATGTCTGCGCAGGTGGCGGCTCTGCGACTCAGGGTCGGGGAACTGGGCGACGCGAGTTTGGACGCGTTCGTGGTCGAGAGGCTAATCACGATGCTAGAATTGAGAGGTTACACGGAGGTACTGAACCTGGGAGGAGTAAGGACGATGGACGAGTTGGCGGAGAGGGTTCAGCAGGGTCTGGACGAGTTGGTCCAGAAAGGCGCCCGGCAAGGTCGCCGGGAGGGTCGCCAGCTGGGTCGTCAGCAGGGTCGGGCAATGGTCCTGCGGCGGCAGATTGCGCACCGGTTTGGCGAAGAAACGGCGGAGCGGCTGGCCAAACGGCTCGGTGAGCTGTCCGGCCCCGACGGCATCGACAAGGTGACCGACGCGCTGTTCGAGTGCGGCACCGGCGACGAGTTCATCGAGCGGGTGCGGACGGCCTGAAGCGTTCTCGCCAGCGCCCTCCCGCTCACGCCCCTTGCACGGCATCTGCGGCACCGAGTCACACAACAGATCCGTTGACAACCACACCGTTGTGTACTCAGTCTTCGTTCTCCCACAGGTCCAGATGGCGCGAGAACACCTCTTTGAGGTCGATCAGGCCCAGGCGCTCGGGACCAGGCCGGACGGGGAATTCGCCGGAAAAGCGCTCGTGCCCCGGCTCGTCCGCGAACCGCCAGACATCGACCACATCCTCGTCCGGATCCACGATCCAGTATTGCCGCACCCCGTGACGCGCGTACAGATCCAGTTTGATCCCGCGGTCGCGGTGCGCGGTGGACGGCGAGAGGATCTCGACGACGAGGTCGGGAGCGCCCAGCACCTGCTTTTCGCCGATGATCGACCGCCTCTCGTTGGATACGAACAGAAGGTCGGGCTGCACCCGGTCTCCGGTTCCCGGGAACTCGACGAGGAGCGGGGTGGAAAACACTTCTCCGCGTCCGGAGTCCATGAGGATTCGCACCAGAGCCGACCAAAGTCGCCTCAAGACGCGCTGGTGCCGGGTCACGGGAGCGGGCGTCATATAGAGGCGCCCCCCTATGAACTCGTAGCGGTTGCCGTCGTCCGGCATCCGCAGGACATCTTCCCAGGTTGTTGGTGCTTGAGTCTGCATGGTGGACACATCATACCTCCCCGCTCCAGGGTGCGCGACAGCTTCGGGGGAGGAGGATACAGCGGTGCGGTCAGCGTTCCGTCATCAGCCGGCGGGGTGCGTCCGTTGGCTGGCCCGGCTATGGTTTCCACCATCGCCGACCCGCTGTCCCGGAGGGCACCATGGCCGCCTCGCAGAACCTGCCCGCCTCGCCGGTCCACACCGCCGCCGCGGCCGCCGTGCTCCTCGCGACGCTGTCTGCGGTCAGCCCCGTGGAGGCCGCGAGCCCGGCCGAGGCCGCCAGCCCGGTCGAGACCGCCGCGGCACCCCAGGAGATCCTCATCAGCGGGGGCACCGTGGTCACCTCGGAGGGGCGATTCGATGCGGACGTGCGGGTGCGTGACGAGACCATCGTGGAGATCGGGATCGGACTGGCGGCGGGTGCCGGCGCCCGGACGATCGATGCCTCCGGGCTGCTGGTCATGCCGGGCGGCGTGGATCCGCACGTCCACCTGAGCGCCCGCCTCCGCGACGACTACCGTACCGGGTCGCAGGCGGCGCTGGCGGGAGGCATCACGACGATGTCGAACTTTGCCTTTCCGGCCGGGGGACGGACGCTCGCACAGGCCATCGAGCGCGAAGCGGCGCTCATCCGCGAGCAGGCGATCGCGGATGTCATCCTGCATGCGGGCATCAACGACCCGGCATCCCAGGAAGGGCAGATGACCACCCTGGCCGCGGAGACCGGCCAGACCAGCACCAAGATCTTCATGGTGCGGACCGTGTTCGACGCCGAAGTGCCCGACTACATGGCGACGATGGACGCGGCGGGGCGCGCCGGCATCCTGACCATGGTGCACTGCGAGGACGGACCCATCCTCGCCCGCGCGGTGGCCGAACTGACGGCGGTCGGGCGCACGTCGCTCGAGTACTTTCCGGACAGCCGTCCGGTGGTCGGCGAGGTGGTGGCCACCCAGCGCGCGGTCGCCATGGCCGAGGCCACCGGGGCGCCCATCTACGCGGTTCACGTCTCCTCCGAAGGCGCACTGCGGGTGCTGCAGGACGCCCGGGACCGCGGGCTCAGCGTCTTCGTCGAGACCCGCCCCATCTACCTCCACTTCACGCGCGAGCGTTTCGAGGGCCCGGACCGCGGGCTCTACGTGGGGCAGCCGCCGCTCCGTGAGCAGCGTGACCAGGACGCGCTTTGGGCGGGCATCGCGAACGGTTCGGTCCATGTGCTCGGCACCGACCACGTCGCGTATCTCCGCGAGGAGAAAATGGACCCGTCGCAAACCATCAGCCGGCACCGCGCCGGCCTGAACAACCTCCAGGTTGTGCGGCCGATGCTCTGGTCCGAGGGCGTCGTCCAGGGTCGGATCTCAGAGGAGCGATTCGTGGCGGTGACCTCGACGAACGCCGCCAAGCTCTTCGGCCTCTACCCGCGCAAGGGCACGATCGCGGTGGGCTCCGACGCCGACATCGTCCTATGGGACCCGGACGAGACGCGCACCATCCGCGACGAGGACATGTTCTCGGGCACTGGCTTCTCGGTCTACTCGGGGTGGGAAGTCACCGGCTGGCCCGTGATGACGCTGCGCCGGGGCGAGGTCGTCTACGAGAACGGGGAGATTCTGGCGGGAGCGGGCAGCGGCGAGTTGCTGCGTCGCGGGCGGTGGCGGGCGCCGTAGGCCGGCCACGAGCGAACTCGTTGATTCTGTCCGGACATTCCTCAGGTCATTTTGAGGCTGTGGGTGCGCCTCCGTCAGCGATGTTGACGACGTCAACGTCGCGAGCTAAGTTGACAACGTCAACAGACCCGGATCCCCCACTCAAGGGAGGAACAGCCAAATGGCCGTCAACGAAGGGATCGCCACCCGACTCCGAGGGGTTTGGCGGGTCGCTACCCGCGTTCATCTTGCGTCGGCGGCTGTCCTCGTCGTGCCGAGTTGGTTCGCGGCCCCCGAGGTCGCGATCGCCCAGGGGCGAGACGGCTTCTATTTCCGGGGCGACTTCGGGGACGCGGACGCGCTGACCTTTCTTGGGAGCATCGAGGGTGTCGATCAGCCGACGCGTTGTGACCGGCTCTTGCATCCCGACCCCGCGATGGTTCCGCTCGATCCAGCATGCGCTGGACCGGGATCCGGCGTGTTCGCGACCGTGCGGTTTGATCGCGGCGCGGAAACCATGACCAGCGCCACCGCTCTCGCGCTGGGGTACGCACGTGGTCGGATCCGGCTGGAAGCTGAACTGAACAGCACTGCGCTGGGTGGAACCTCGGCGCCGCTGTTGGACGCGGGCCGGCTCGCGGGGGAGACCGGGCGGGAGTGGAGCACGGTCGAGCCGCCTTCCGCCAGGGTGTCTGGACTCACCGTCTCGGACGTGTTCGCGAACGTACACCTCGACTTCGAGAATCCGTCGCGCTTCACACCGTTCGTTGGTGTCGGAGGTGGCGTATCCACTGTGGTGCTGGCGTTTGAGGCATTGCGGGTCCGACGCACGCTCGCCAACGGGTTCGCACCTGCCGGAGGCGTGGACCCTGCTATGGACGTCGCCATTCCCGCTTGGCAGACGCGGGCGGCGGGCACGGCCGATTACACGTCACTCCTCTTCGCCGAATCGACGCTCGGAGCTAATCTGATCGGAGGGGTGGCGTGGGAGGCGAACGAGCGATTCAGCATCGCGCTTCGAGGGCGCTATGCACGCTACCGCGACGTCCAGAAGCCAGGGAAATGGGATCTGCTGCGAAGCCATACACCGGTGCTCGAGGACGGCAGGACGCCCGCGACGTTCGATCTGGTACTCGGTGACATCGGGTTCTATGCGGTCACCGTCTCGCTCGTGTATGGCTTCTAGCGACCGGCGCGCATCCCGTCCAGGAGCGTCGAGGTGGTCTGCCGGATCAGCTCATCGACATCGACGGCAGTGAGGATCTGTCCCTCGATCAGCAGCGACGCCAGACCGTGCACGGCTCCCCATGCCACGTAGGCCTGCAGGCGGGGATCCTGTCGTTCTATCGTTCCGCTCCGCTGGTATGACTGGAAGATGTGCACGAGTTGGTCGAACAGCGCGTTCGCGACTTCGCGGAGCTCGGGCAGGTCCTCGCGACTGATCGCTTCCTTTCCGTACATCAGGCGATAGTGCCCCGGGTTTTCGAGCGCGAACCGCACGTACACCTCACCGACGTGCGGAAGCCGCTCGATCGCTGCGTCCGGGGCTCCCGCACCCACGGCCTCCAGGCGTTCTCGAAGGCGGTCGAAACCGGCGGCAGCGACTGCGACCAGTAGCGCGGACTTGTCTGCGAAGTGGCGGTAGGCTGCGGACCGCGATACGCCGAGGCGCCGTCCGATCGCGCGCATCGTCACGCTCGAGGTCCCTCCCTCGTCGATCATTGCAACGGCTTCGGCGAGCAGTGCCGCCCGCAGGTTTCCGTGATGATACGCGCTGCCGTCGAGGGTCATGCCGAAAGGTGGCCGGGGCAAAGCTGGTCAGCAATGTTGACATTGTCAACACAATCAGTTAAGTTGATAGTATCAACAGGGTCGAATCACTACTCAAGGGAGGAAAACCAGATGGCCGTCAACGACGAGATCTCCGGATTCCTGAAGGCCGGCCTGGAGCGAGGTCTGCCCCGGGAGCAACTTAAGGAGGCGCTTCTCGAGGCCGGCTGGCCGCGGAATCAGGTTCGACGCGCCCTGGGCGGTTTCGCCGATGTCGCGTTTCCGATCCCCGTCCCGCGCCCGGCACCGTACCTGTCCGCTCGAGAAGCCTTCGTCTACCTCGTTCTCTTCGGCACGCTGTATGGCAGCGCGATCAGCCTCGGGAGCCTCATCTTCGCGTTCATCCATCAGGCGTTTCCCGATCCCTCCCTCGACCCCGCGGCCGCCCTCGAGTTGGCGCGAGAGGAGATGCGGTGGTCGATCTCCTTCCTGGTCGCGACGTTCCCCGTCTTCGCCTTCGTCTTCTGGACGAATGACCGGGCAGTCCGGAAAGACCCGGGTCGACGACTCTCAAGAGTTCGGCAATCGCTGACGTACGTGTCGCTTTTCGTGGGTGCGGCCACCCTCATCGGTGTGGTAACGAGCATCGTCTACAACCTCCTCGGCGGCGAATTGACGGCCCGGTTCGTCCTGAAGGTCGTCACTGTCGGCACGATCACCGGCTCGTTGTTCGGATACTTCCTCCGCGACGTGCGCAAGGAGGAGGTGGCGGAATGAACCTCTCGCCGCGGTCCATCGCGTTGGGAGCTTCGGTAGCGGCCGTTGTCGCGGCGGTGACCCTCGGGCTGGTGCTCCTGGGATCTCCCGCGCAGGAGCGCGAGCGCCGGATCGACGATCGGCGAGTGGCCGACCTGCACGGAATCACGGCGGCGACCGATCTCTACCGGGCGCGGCATGGGCGGCTTCCGGCATCTCTGGACGAACTGGCGGCCGAGCCCGGCCTGAGGATCAACACCCGCGATCCCACCAGCTCGGAGATGTACGGGTACCGGGCGCTGGACGATGGCGCCTACGAGGTATGTGCCATCTTCGCTGCGGATTCCGGCGCGCCCACCGGAAGCTCTTCAATCATTCAGAGGAGCTGCCAGGGCTGCCATGGCCCGGGTTCGCCCATCGCGGCCCGGGTGGACGATCCGGTGGCTGCGCACCGCGAGCTTCGGGACCTGTGGGCGCACGGCTCCGGACGGCAGTGCTTCAGGATGCGGGCGCGGTGAGGGGGCGACCCCCGTTCCGGGTGCGGGCCCTGCGCGTCATGCTGTGCGTGCACACCGCTGCCTGCGCGTCGGCGACTTCTCAGCGGAGGGAAGCCCGCCAGCCTCAGGTCGCTTTCGACCAGTACGAGGTCGTGACTGACTCGACGGAGCGCCAGACGGTGCTCACGGGGTTTCTCCTCGGTGGCCCGGTCGCCGAGCTGGCCGTCGTGAGCATCGATGAGCACGGCGGGCGCCGACTCCGCGTCTACGCCTTCGCCGACAGCGCCTGGCGGCCGAGCCGTGACATCGCGTTGCGTCCCGCCGTGCGGTTCGTGGACGTCGCGGAGGTCGGGGGCAAGGACCGGCTCCTCACCTACGAACCCGGCCGGCTGAGCTGGTTCGACCCGGAACGCGGGACCGAGGAGCTGCTGGTGGCGGTGACGTCCGACTTCGGATCGCCGCGACAACGCGAAGTTCCCCACGTCGACATCACGCGAGACGTGAACGGGGACGGCCGCGACGACCTGGTCGTGCCCGACGCCGCCGGATTCCAGGTGTTCGTCCAGGCCGGCGACGGCACCTTCGCCAACCCCGTGGGCATCGGTCCTCCGACTGACATGAGCCGGATTCGCGGTGCCGACGGATACCGCTACGACCCCTGGTCCCAGAGCCGCGTCCACGCGATCGACTACGACGGCGACGGCCAAGGTGACCTCGCGTTCTGGGACGACGACCAGTTCGCGGTGCATCTCCAGGAAGCGGACGGCCGGTTTAGCGCGGTGGCCGAGACCTTCACGACCGAAGTCGGTTTCGACTCCGACAAGCTCTCCTCGCTTGCCGCCGGAGACATGACGGGGAGGGTGCTGCACTCGCTCTCGGACGTGAACGGCGATGGTGTGGGAGATCTCGCGATCCTGGCCCTGGAGGGCACGAGCACATCGAGCAAGCAGTCCAGCTACGAAGTCCATCCAGGGACGCGGACCCCTGACGGCCGGACCACATTCGCACCGAGCGCCGACATCGCCTTTCGGTCTCCCGGCCGCATTCAGCTCGCGCTGGACCGGCACGACCTCGACGGCGATCGCCAGGCCGAGCTGATGTTCACCACCATCGACGTCGCGTCGCTCAGCGGCGGCCTCTTCAAGAGGCTCAAGGGTGCCATGGGCGACGATACCTGGCTGCACCTCGAGTTTCACCGCGCGGAGCGGGGCGTCTTCGGAGAAGCGGCCAACGCCGTCCGGCGGATCCAGCTCGACGGCGCCCCCAGCCACCGGGAGCCGGGATGGGTGCCGCTCGACGTCGTGCTGCGTGGCGGGCTCCACGAGAACCGCAGGACGCAGGACAGCTACTGGCGCGCGTTCAACCGGACTCTGCTTGTCGGAGACGTGACAGGCGACGGCCGCTCGGACCTGCTGATCGAAACCACGCCCTGGGCTCTCGACGCGTTCGCCGGAGTGCCGGGGCCGGCACTCTTTGCCCGGAATCCCCGGACGGTGGCGGCCGAGCTACCCAACGACGGGGAGTACACCTGGCTGGCCGATCTCAATCGGGACGGAAGGCAGGATATCGTCGTGCACCACCCGTTCACCCTGCGCGACCCCCATGGTGGGCGACTGCGACCGCCGGGTGCCGAGCGGCATCGAGTGACGCTGCTCGTCTCGCGGTGAGCGGGTCAGCCTCGATATCGCAGGGCAGGAAGAACATGTTGGTATGGAAGAACTTCCCGGGACGACCGAAGCGCAAACGGGGCAGGGAGGGTGGCCGAAGTGTTGTTCCATATCATCGACCTGACACGTCGCGATCGCATTGGCAAGGTGGCCGCCGCGTTGTTCGAGTGCGGTACCGAAGCCGAGTTCCTGGAGCGCTTGCAGACGGAAAACGGGACGCCGTCGGGGAGCTCGGTCTCAACCGGGCGAAGTGACCTGGGACGCGAGCTGGAAGGCGCTCTTCGCGAGGTCCTCGCCCATGTGCGAGGCGATTCGTCGACCGAAGCATCTCCGGATCATGGGCCGGACGACCTGGTACGAGACGGTTGCGGAGATGCAGAAGGACCTGGATGCTTACCTGCATCTGGACATATCATAGGTCATTTGTCGTATTATAATCCTGGGGTTTGGGGACACTATACGACATAAAAGCAATCAGATAAATAATTTATCAATCGTCATGATCCGTTATTGAGTCTGGGATGATAGTGGACATTCTATCGGACATTACTTAGGATGATATCCGAAGTCTCCTGCGGATAGCCGACCGATGACGAATCAACGAGAATACACCCGCACTCACCCCTGGATCAGTTTCCGACACCACCTGGAACGGGCCGATCCTCTCCACTGGTCGCTGCTCGGGGAAGCCGCCGCCAGATGCGATCAGGTCGCTCAGGCGATTCTTCCGCCGGCCGACGCCCAGGCGATGCACCAGCTCTATCTGGTCAAGGGTGCGCGGGCCACGACGGCGATCGAGGGGAACACGTTGACCGAGGAACAGATCAGGGCGCAGCTGGAGGGGCGTCTGGAGCTTCCGCGATCCCGGGAATACCTGAAGCTGGAGGTCGCCAACGTCCTGCAGGCCGTCAACGACATCTTCGCCGAGATCATGAGCGGACAGCCGCTGCGGCTGACGCCGGATTGGATTGCCCGAGCGAACCGGCGCCTGCTCGCCGGACTCGAAGATCACCTGGAAGAAGGAGTGGTGCCGGGAGAAGTGCCGACGCATTCAGTCGGTGTCGGGCGCTATCGGGGAGCCCCCAGGGGTGATTGCGACTTCCTCCTGCATCGGCTCTGCACATGGCTGGAAGGCGAAAACTGGCCGGTCCGCCCGGATCGCCACGCGGACCGCACGGCCTCGGCGATCCTGCGCGCCATCTTCGCTCACCTGTATATCGCGTGGATCCACCCCTTTGGAGACGGCAATGGCCGGACCGCCCGCCTGGCCGAGTTCATGATTCTCGCCAGGGAAGGGGTGCCGTCACCATGTGCCCATCTTCTCAGCAATCACTACAACCTGACGCGGTCCGAATACTATCGGCAGCTTGACCGCTCCAGCCGGGCGAACTCCGGTCGTGGCGACCCGCTCGGCTTTCTGCGCTACTCGCTGGAGGGGTTTGCGGACGGACTGCGGGAACAAGGGCGATTCATCGAGCGCGCCCGGCTGAAGCTGGCCTGGGAGCACTTCGTCTACGGAGAATTCCGACGGATACCGTCGTCTGCGGCCATGCGTCGGCGCCGCGATGTGACCCTGGCACTGGGCCGGATGGAGGCGCCCGTCCGAAAGCGGGCGATACCGGATCTGAGCCCCGGCCTGACCCGGCTCTACGCGGACAGGACCGGCAAGACGCTGACCCGGGACATGAACTGGCTCGTCAAGCGGGGTTTCGTGGAGCGAGGAGACCATGGGTACCGGGCCAAAGTGGAGATGATGCGCGCCTTCCGGCTTCCGCTGGCGTGACGCGAGCCGGGCGGGCGCTCAACTCTCGCCGGGAAGACGCAACGCGTGCACGACGACGGTCTCGATCCCGAGGTCGCTGGCCGACACTCCGAGCGCGTAGTCGGCCCCGAACTCATGGATCGAGAAGCTTGCTCCATCGCCAAGGCGTTCGAGGTGGCAGAGGAACTCGCCGTCGGGGGAGAAGGCCATGGCACGAATCGGGTCGGTGCCCGGCCGCCGGTACGGCCAGACCCAGAGACGCCCGTCGCGGCCGACCTGCAGGGTTGAGATCGCCGGCATCACGTCCGCCACCGGTCGCTCGGGGCTGATCATCGGGCCGTCGTAGTCGTCGTCCCAGATGTTGCTGCCCGTACTGCGCCGCCTGACGTACTCCTCGCGCCAGGCGCGCACGTCGCCAGCAGTCACCTGCTGATCGGGGACGTGCCAGCGAACCATGGAACGCAGGTTGAACGCTTCGTCCAGCAGCCGCACCTCGGGGGTGGCGGTGTGTGCGAGCGCGATGGTCCGCTCCCTGGCGTCCACACGGACAACGGGATCGAACAGGACGCCGATGTAGTAGTTGTACGCCTCGGTGTCCTGAGCCCGTCCGAGCCTCCGCGTCGGGAGCCGCGACAGCACCCCGACGCGCTTGCCGTCCCGGTCGTGAACCTCAACGACCACCGTGTCGGGTTCCGTGAAATCCCGGCTGCGTGGCTGCCGGTGGATCGAGTTCACCGACACGCCGTTGTCGAGCACTCCGCCGCCGCGCGACGGGTTCGGGTAGATCGGGTCGAGCGCCACATTGCGGACCCACTCGCCCTCGGCGGTGAAGACGACGTAGCGGTAGGGCCGATAGTCTCCGACCCAGATCGTGTCTCCCGGCAGCACCCAGAGCACGAAGGGATCCTGGAATTCGCCGGGTCCCTCGCCGTGGCGGCCCATCGAACGGAGGTGGCGCCCGTCCGGCGCGAAGATCCGCACCTCGGCGCTCGTCCGGTCGGCGACCGCCACCGAGCCGTCCGAAAGCCGGCCCACGCCGCGCACGCTCGAGAACCACTGCTTTTCGTCGCCCTCGTCGTCCCCGACCCGAAAGATCGGCGCCTCGCTCAGAGTGCACCCCTCAGTGGATGCCGCCGGGTCGCTCGTCACGATCCGCACCCCCCCGCTGTCGATCGCGATGGTGGGGGCCGACGGCCCGCCCGCGTCACAGGCAACGGCGGCCAGGGCGGCGAAGAGGATGGTCCGGCTCATTCCATGATCCTATGGCCAAACCAGCGTCGCGGCCACCGCGTCCCCGGAGTGACTCACGGCGATGATCGAGCAGACCGAGAAGTATGGCATGTTGGTATGAGAGCACTTCCCGGGACGACTGAAGCGGAATTGGGCAGGAAGGGGGCCGAAATGGAAGATGTGTTAGCGCGAGTGCCGGACGAATTGGCTCGGAATGTCATGGAGCAGGGGATGCTGATGGGTCAGGCATTGCTCCTGCGTGACCAGACCGCCCGCAGGTTCGACGAGCGGACGGCTTCGTTGTTGTTCCATATCGTCGACCTGTCACGTCGCGATGGCATTGGAAAGGTGGCCGCCGCGTTGTTCGAGTGCGGTACCGAGGCCGAGTTCCTGGAGCGCCTGCAGACGGAAAGCGGGACGCCTTCGGGGAAGAAAATCACAGGGCGGATGCTATGGAGATTTCCGCCAAGACAGATGGAACGAGAGGCGGAAACGATGGACGAAGTCGTCAACCATTTCCAGTTGAGTCTGGATGAGCTGTTCGAGCAGGGAGTAGAGCACGGGTTTCGGAGGGGTCAGGTACAGGTTCTCCACCGACTCGCAGGCCAGAAGTTCGGGGAAGCGACGGCCCGGGAGCTGTCCAGGCTGCTTGACGGCCACCCTCGACCGGTGGACATCGACAACGTGACGGACTGCCTGTTCGCATGTGCCGTGAGCGATGAGTTCATTGAGCGGGTGCGGAAAGGGCTGAGGGCGGGATTTGCCCTCGCGGGCGAGGCCATCCGCCGGCCTGCGGCCGCGACCAGCGAGGAGGAAGGGGCCGGTGAAGACCGGGCGAACTGAGCTGGGACGCGAACTGGAAAGGGCTCTTCGCGAGGTCCTCGCCCATGTGCGAGGCGAAATCGAGCTCCCCGTCGCTACGCGCGCACCAAGACCACGTAATCCCGCTCGATCTCCCGGTGAAAGCTCTCGGGCAGCCTTGCCCAGTCGTGCACCTGGACCAGAATCGGCACGTTCGACTCCTGGAATGCCTCGATCAGTCCCAGGAACTCTCCACCCAGCGGCTCCAGACCCCGGCCGCGCAGCACCAGGTCCAGGTCGCTCCCCTCGTGGCTCTCGCCGGTGACACGGCTGCCATACGCCCAGACCTCCACATCCGGAACGTGCTCGCGCAGGATGTCCTCGACCATGCGACGATGTCGGGTACGCAGGGCAAGCCGGTCAGTCATCTCCGCCCTCCGCAATGACCGCGGCCAGTGCCCTCGCGTCGGCGGCAAATGCGGGCAGCTTGGGGAGCGTCGCCTCCGCGAAGTCCACCCCGTAGTCGTGCGCCGTTTCGTTTCTGTTGTCCCGGTAGAGCAGCGCGCATGATGTCGTAGAAGTCGTCATCGACACCCCGCCTCCGCAGCTCCTCCAGCGCCGACTCCAGCGTGAGGATGCATCGGAGCAAATGGTCGGTGTTGATGCGCACGCGTCACCCCCTCCTTCTCCTGGCCGACCCCATTCGCGTTGATGCGTCCCATGTTCGGCTCTCCGTGACGTGCGGTCAACGGCGATAGCCGCGCGTCCATCTTTGCCCAACGGCAAGCGCAATGGCATGTTCTAGCCATGGAAATTGCCATCGATAAGTCCGACCGCCTGGTCGTGCCCAAAGCGGTTCTTGAACGGCGTGGCTCTGTTGTGGTTGCGGTGCCGCCAGAGGGACGGCCCGAGTTGACGTCAGCAGAGGTCGATGAGACAATCGCCAACCTCCGCGACGACGCGTCGTCAACGAGCGTTTGCCGCTCACTCCGTTGAGTCTCCCGGCATGAAGAAGATCACCACGAATGCATGGCTCGGGCTCGCCATCCCGGTCCTCGGCCTGTCCGCCCCGGCGGCGGTTTCGGCTCAGGACGTCTTCGCCTCCAGCCAGTCGGCTACCCTGCCGACCGCGGCCCCTTCCCAGGCGGGCGACATCGTGTTCGAGATTTCCCACAGGTTCGGCTACCTGTCGGGCGGCGCGAGCGATCTGTGGGGGCTGGACGGATTCGTGCTCAACCGGCTCGGCCTGGCGTATGCGCCCCACGACCTCCTCACCGTCGGGATCCTCCGCTCCAACAGCAACGACAACACCGAATTCAACGCGCGTCTCACCGGACTGGCCTTCGATGCTCCCACCGGACCCGTCGAATTCGCTGCGCAGGCCGGGGTGGCGTGGAACCTGCAGGTCGAGGAAGACAGTCACGTGGGTCATCAGCACGTGATCCTGCTCGGCGACAAGACCGGCAGCGCCGCTCGCAGCACCGGCAGCGCCGCTCGCAGCACCGACAGCGCCGCTCGCGGCACCGGCAGCGCCAATCGCAGCACCGGCACGGCCAAGCCGGCGCAGGCCTACGCCCAGGTGATCGCCAACGCGATGGTCGGCGGACGGCTCGCGCTCGGGATCGTGCCCACTCTCCTGTGGAATCCCCGAATCGAGGACGACGACCCGGTGTCCACCGTCTCCGTCGGGGTGAACGGCCAACTGTACCTCGACCGAATGTGGAGCCTCTTCGGTGAGTGGATCATCAGCCAGCCCCGAGAGGACCAGAAGTACGATTCCGGCTCCTTCGGCGTCGAAATCCGCACGCGCGGACACTTCTTCAAGCTCCTGGTCACCAATCAGCACCAGATGAACCCGACGCAGACCCTCGCCGGTGCCGCGGAGGACTTCCTCGACCCGGGGTCGTGGCGCTTCGGCTTCAACATCCAGCGGCGCCTCCGGTTCTGACCACAGCCGTGCCCGAGGGGCGTGACCGCAACCGTGCCCGGCGGGGCGTGACCGCAGCCCCCCAACTCTTTCCGCACCACCCCTCTTTGGCGATAATCCCGCATGAATCTGGACATCCTCGGCAACCTCGGCGAGTTCATCGGCGCGCTTGGCGTCGTGCTGTCGCTGCTTCTGGTCGTACGCCAGCTGCGCCTTGGCCACGAGCAGACGCGGCGCAACACGAGGAGCGTACGCGCGGCCACCTTCAACTCGATGGTCGAGAACAGCATCCGCCTGCTCGAGCACGTCTTCCGCGACAGCGAACTCGCCGATTTCGTCACGCGGGCGGCCGATGACCCGGACAGCCTTACGCCGGGCGAGCGGTTGCGTTGGGACTCCTACATGACCGCGGGCTTCCGCCACTTCGCCAATCTGCTCTACCAGCGGGAGACGGGGTCGATGGAGGAGAAGATGTGGGAGTCCTACCGCCGCTCCTTCAAGCACCATCTGCTGAGCGAGGGCTGGGTTGCCTGGTACCTCGACCACCCCCATCTCTTCGACCAGCGGCTGGCGGACGAGGTGCGCTCCATTCTGGAAGAGCTGGCGGACGAAGCGGTACCGCACGCGCTGGAATGGCAGGCCGACGGTGGCCGTATAGGTTTCAAGGCGTCGATCTTCAAGGGGCAAGAGGGGCCACAATGAGCGAGAAGCCGGGCGAACTCTCGGTCAACGTCAACGTCAATCTTCCGGCCGTGCCGCAGGGGGACGACGAGGCACCCTATTCGAGGGGGCTCAGTTACGGGCTGTGGTGTGCCGGTCTCGTGGGCGCCTGCGGGATCCACCGCTTCTATCTGGGCAAGGTCGGCACGGGTGTGCTCTGGCTGCTCACGGCCGGGCTGCTGGGCGTCGGCCAGCTCGTCGACCTTTTCAGGATGAAGAAGCTGGTGCGTGACGCCAACATCCGCGAGGGACGGATTCCGCATCCGCGGCAGGTGGCGGCGCTGGCCCAGGCCGAGATCGGCGGGAGCGAACCGAAACGGAAGCTCTCCGCACCTCTGAACCTGCGCCAACAGCTGCTGAAGACCGCGATGGACAACGGCGGAGAGATCACGGTGAGCCAGGGGGTGCTGGCGACCGGCCGCACCTTCGAGGAGGTCGAGAAGGTCCTGAACGGGATGGCCGACAAGGGGTACGTGGATGTGGACAACGCGCCCGGCACCGGCGTCATCGTCTACCGGTTTCCGGAGTTTGTAATCCCGAGCTGATCCCGGCGTAAGCCTTCCACATGATCAGCCCAGTTCTTCCACAGATTCACGTCCTCTACGAGAATCCGGCCTGGATTCCGCCCCTTCGGGAAGCGCTCGAGAGCGAGGGCCTGCGGGTCCGCCTCGTGCACGTGAACGAAGGCAGCATCGACCCGTCGGCCCCTCCGCCCGAGGGCGTCTGGATGAATCGGATCAGTCCGTCGTCCCACACCCGCGGGCATGCCCACACCGTCGAGCTGACCCGCCAGTTCCTGTACTGGCTGGAGTCCTGCGGGCGGCGAGTGATCAACGGGCTCCGCGCGTTCGAGCTGGAGATGAGCAAGCTGCGGCAGGATCTCGTCCTGCGGCGTTACGGGATCAGGACGCCGCGTACCGTCCTGGTCGTTGGCGGGGAGGACCTGCTGTCGGCCGCGGCCACCTTCGACGGCCCGTTCATCACGAAGCACGATCAGGGCGGAAAGGGCCTGGGGATCCGGCTGTTCCGCGACCCGTGGGACTTCGAGACGCACCTTGCCGGCGCGGATTTCGACCCCGGACCGGGCGCCCGGACGATCCTGCAGGAGTACATCGACGCGCCCGAGCCGTTCATCACGCGAGTGGAGATTGTCGGCGGCCGCTTCGTGTTCGCCATGCGGAGCGCGACGGACGACGGGTTCGAACTGTGCCCCTCGGACGCGTGCAATCCGATGCCCGCGGGTCAGCCGGCACTCCGAGCGGGCGCCAGCGGCAACGGTGGGCCTGGCACCCTGTCGGCCGACCCGGAGGCCGGCCTCTTCAGCCCGTCGCCGATCACGGCGGACGATCCGTTGGTGGAGGAGTACGTCCGGCTCTGCAGCGCGGAGGGCATCGAGGTCGCCGGGATCGAATTCGTGGAGGACGCCGCGGGCAACCGCTACACGTACGACATCAACGGCACGACCAACTACAACCAGGCGCTGGGTGCCCTGATCGGCGTCGATGCCATGCGCGAGCTGGCCAGGTACGTGCGGGGGGTGGCTTTGGGGGCTGATCGACTGCGTCGCGTCGCGTGTTAGTCCGCTGGGCGCCAGGGCTGGTCCGCTGGGCGCCAGGGTTGGCCCGGCATCCGCAGCCTCCGGCCTTCCGCCTCCGCTTCGTCCGAATCCAGAAACGCGTTGCAGCGCTCCAGCTCTCGTTCCGCGACATCGAGTGAACGCCAGTCGAGCGCCCTGGTCCACCGCTGCGCATAGTCGAGGACACGGATCAGGGGTTCGGGACGCCCCGTTCGGGACAGGGCACGCAGCGCCGCGAGGTAGTTGCCGCGAAAGACGGTCGGGATGATGATCCGTTCTTCTCCTCCGGCGACGAGTTCCGCGTTCATCATCACGCGTGCGATCCGTCCGTTGCCGTCCGCGAAGGGGTGCACCTCGCTGACCAGGAACATCATGTAGACGGCCCGCTCAAAGGACGACTCCAGGCTCCGGTAGAAGGCGAAGCCCTCTTCCAGGGTGCCGCGAACCAGATCGGGAGCCACGAACACGGTCCGTCCGGCCCGGTTCTCCTCCTCCTCCTTGTATTCGCCCGGCAGCGTTTCGGGGCGTCCGGCCATGATCCTCCGGTGGCGCCCCCGCAGGAGGCCGGTGAACTCATCCGGATTCCCGGGTGTACGCGCCATCTCGTCCACGTCGGACACAATGCGCCAGGTCCCGGCGACATCGTGGGCGTCCGCTGGCCGGTGTCCCGGAATCTCGCCCTCGAAGACGATGCGGATGGCCTCTTCCACCAGAAACTCCGTCCCTTCGACGAAGTTGGAGAAGTACGCCTCAAAGAAAGCCAGCGTCGTCCGGCCCGATTCGGTGCGCGGAGGCGCGGGCCGGAAGCTGGGAGGGCGATTGCGGAGTGCCCGGTGCAGCCTGTCGAACAGCTCCAGCCGGTCGGGATCGTAGGGGAGTCCACGACCACGAGCGGTGGCCACCGGCGAGTCGAGTCGGCTTCGGCGGGGGCCGAGCAAGGTGCCGATCAGGGAGTCGAGTTGTTCGGCCTCTCTCTCCAGGTCGAGTTCGACCGCAATCTCCCGGGCGTCGTCCCTCAGCGCATTGACCGCGGCTTCGCCTGAAGTGCGAATCAACCGGTCAAGCCGTTCTTCAATCTCGACTCGCCTCAGCGTCTTGGGCACGCGTCCACCGCGGGCGCGGGAGGGACGCATGTTCTCGAGATAGGCCCTGGACCGCGAACTGAGATGCAGTCCTTCCACGAAGGGCATGTCCGACGCGATCGGGCCGGCCCCCCGGCGTGCGCGGAGCACGACACCGGGCAACTCGATCCTGCGTCCCCGCTCGCTGACGAGGCAAAGCGAACCATCGGCGGCGGGAGCTGCCTCCAGGGCACTGCGGTCCGCGACCAGAGCCCCGGGAAAGTACCCGGCGACGATCCCCCACAGGTTCCTCCTGACAATGTCCTCGGGAGGGTCGTCGAGGTTCCGGGTGTAAAGGCGAGATGCGAGCTTCCGAAGCTTCCCGGCTTTGACCGCCCGCGATACAATCCGACTGATCGCCGTGTGGGACACAAAGGCCTCGGGCAATTCGTTCAGTACGCGGTGCATGCAACGGAACCCGGTTTTGGGAATTCTGGGCCGATAGCGGGTCAGTTGATCGGGGGAACGGGAATTATTCTAATATAATAAAGGTGGATATGCGAATAACCCGTTGTTTGCCGTTTCTGGCCCTGCTCAACCGGGTTGCCGTGAATCCCGGCGGTCAGGCCGCTACCGCGCGGCGCTTCCCCGTTGCGGACCTGAAGAGCCAGGCTGCCCCGAGCCACAGCGCCACGAAGAACCCGTTGGACAGCACGATCTCGGGTATGGATGTGACCGCGGCGTGGTGCTCGCCACGGAATAGCGCGATCGCGGCGACCAGCGCCTGAGCACACGCGGTTGCCACCAGCACGCGCGTCATTCCCGCCGGCCGAAGGCGGGTGAGCAGCGCCCCTAAGGCCGCGATGGCGATCACGCCGGCGTACATCCGGTCCGCGGGGTTGCCCTCGGCCCCGATGAGGCCGACCGCTCCGATCACCCACATCAGGAGGATTGCCGTTCCGAACGTCGCGGCCATGGCGACTCGCTTCGCTGTGCCGGTCTCCATCGTCATCCTCCCTCGGGCTGTACGTCCTGGCGGCATTCTCAATGTAGGGTGAAACGCACGCCCGGGATGGTTGCCGCGGTTGCGCCCCCGCCGCGTCGTCCCCGATAATGCTCCCCATGAACAGACGTGACTTCATGAAGACAACGGTCGCTGCGGCGGGAACCGTGCCGCTCCTGTCGCAGGCGGCGTGTGCGCCGGGCGGCGAGATGCCCGCGAGGGACACCCCCTCCACCGGCACCGCCCTCATCTCCGACCCGCGCTACCTCGACCACGTCCTCATCCGTCCGAACGGGAGCCGCCCGCCGGAGGTGCCCGAACGCCTGGTCCGGATCCGCGCCGAACTCAAGGCGCGCGGCCTGATCGAAGCCACCGTCCAGCTGTCCCCCACCGCCGACCCGCTCGAACGCATCCGCGCGCACCACACCGGCGAACACGTCGACGCGGTCCGCCAGCTCGGCGTCACCGCCCGAGTGGCCGAACTCGCCGTGTCCGGAGCCCTGACCGCCGTCGACGCGGTGGCCGCCGGGACCGTGCGCAACGCGTTTTGCGCCGCGCGCCCGCCAGGTCACCATGCGAACAACACGGGCGCCGAGGAGGGATTCTGCTACTACTCCAACGCCGCGATCGCGGCCAGGTACGCGCAGGAGGTTCACGGGTACGAGAAGGTCGTCGTCATCGACTGGGACTACCACCACGGGAACGCCACCCAGAACGCCTTCTACAGCGATCCCTCCGTGCTGTTCTTCTCGTCGCACGACTGGAACGCGTACCCCGGGACCGGCGATCCGTCGCTGACCGGCGAAGGGGACGGCGCGGGTCTCAACATCAACGTGCACCTGGACTGCGGCGCCACCGACGCGGACATGCTCCGCCACTGGGACAACGCGCTCTCGCGGGCGGTCGCCGACTTCGATCCCGACTTCGTGCTGGTGTCCGCGGGCTTCGACAGCCGCCGCGACGACCTGCTGGGCTGCTTCGCTCTCACCGACGACGCGTTCCGCCGCATGACCCGTTTCGCCATGGACTTTGCCGACAGCTGTTGCGAAGGGCGTCTGGTGTCCTTGTTGGAGGGCGGATACAACCTCGACGGGACGGCACTCGCCGCCGCCGCCCACGTGGAGACGTTGCTGGGCGGATGAAGCTCACCCCGGCAATTCAGCCAGGAACTCCGCCAGCGGCAGGATCTCCACACCGTCCAGCAGCTGCCGCCTGGACCCGAGGAACACGACAATCCGGCGCTTGACCCGGTCGCTGCGGGCCGCGAGCGACCCCAGCCCGCGCAACATCCTGCGGGTGATCCTGTCACTGGCCTTGACCTCGATTCCCCAGAGTTCGCGTCCGACCTTCAGCACGAAATCGACTTCGGCCCCGCCACGGGTCCGGTAGTGGAATAGCGCAGCCTCGGGCCAGAGAGTGCCCAGCCGACGGTGAAGTTCGCCCGCAATAAAGTGCTCCATCAGAATGCCGCGCTCGTCTGGCAGGGCAGTGTCCAGCGGACGCTGCAGCAGCGCGTTGCGCACGCCGATATCGAAGAGGAAGAGCTTGCCGCGCGCGACCAGACTGGCGCGATCGGAACCCCTCCACGCCGGGACCCGGAACATGACCAGCGTTTCCTCCAGAATCTCGACGTACCTGCGCGCTGTCTCGTAGCCCAACCCGGCCTGCTTGCAGAGCGCCTGCACATTGAGGATTCGACCTGAAGAAGCGGCCACCAGGTCGAGAAGCCGCGAGAAGCCGCCGAGATTGCGCAGCAGCGCCTCGGCCTGGATCTCCTCGCGCAGATAGGTGTCGGCGTAACTGCGAAGGTCGGTCGCCCGGAGTGCGTTGTCGCTTTCCGTGTAGATGCCGGGAAGCGTGCCGTGCGCGAGCGCCCGATCCAGATTGAAGCGGTCACCCAACTCGCACGCCAGCAATGGGTGCATGTGATGAACGTGTATCCGCCCGGGCAGGAGGTTCGCCTGGCCACGGCGAAGCTTGCGGGCGCTGGACCCTGAGAGGAGGAACCGGAAGCGGTCGGGCCGCTCGTCGAGGAAGAGTTGCACCACGTTCAGCAACGCCGGAACCCGTTGCACCTCGTCGATGAACACGGTTCGGATGTTCCGTGGTGCGGCGTCGAGTTCCCGCTCGAGCCGTTCCGGATGGGTGACGAATTCGCGGAAGACCCTCGGGCTGGCCAGATTCAGGGAGCGGTCCGGTCCGATCGAGGACAGGAGCGTCGATTTGCCGACCTGTCGCGGCCCCAGTATCAGGACGCTACGTCGGTTGGAACGGAGGATCGGATCCAGCAATCTCGCATACATGTGGGTAAAATGGCAGGCATTTTACCCACGAGCAATAGACCCGATGAATGTCGGGGTGGTGTACGGGTGGCTGGCGGGGGCTTAGCGGCCGGTTTGCACCAGATCCGCGTAGACGCACTCCCGACCGTCGGGGCCGTCGTCCGCATCGGTTGCCACGGGCCGCCGCACGATCCGGCCGGGCCGTGCGGGCACGGGTGACGAGAACATCGGCCCGTCCAGCACGCAGGTATGGAACTCGCCGTTCTCGCCGAGCGGGTCGACGTCCGGCGGCAGGTCCGCCAGCAGTTCGCGGTCGAACCATCTGCCCGCGATATCCGCCGGGGCCAGATCGGGATTGACGGCGTTGACGACCGCGCGCAGCCCCGAAGCGAACATGGTGTGGGCGAGGCGTGTGGTGTCCGAGCCCCAGACGGGGAAGACGGGCGTGAACCCGGTCCCGCTCAGCCGGTCTTCGCGATAGGCGCGCACGTCCTCCAGGAAGAGGTCACCGAAGGCGAGACGGCGCGCGGTCCGCGCCTCGGGAAGCTGGCGCACCCATTCCAGGAAGCCGCGCATCGCGGCCTCGTAGGCGTCGTTCGAGCACGGGTAGGGGATTTCGATCTCGTAGAGGGGCAGTCCCATGCGGCGGGCCTGTTGCTCGAGCACCCGGCGCGGCGTCCCGTGCACGGACACCCGGTCGAATGCGGAGGTCACCGTGGTGAAGATCCCGCGGACGTCCCATGTCTCCGGTTGCTGCCGGAGCGCGTGGAGCGCCCATGCGGAGTCCTTTCCGGACGACCAGGAGACGAGGATCGGGGTGGGCGGCATTTGGGGTTGGGGCGTGTCGGCCTGGAGGAGTAGCTTCGACCTCTATCGCTTGTCTGTCAGTCGCCCCGCCAAGTACTTGTGGATGACGCTGGACAACAACGTCTGGTAAGGGATCCCCTCTTCTCGTGCCCGAGCGTGTGCCCGATTGAAGTCGCGTTCGGTGACCCGCAGGTTGACCCGTCGGGTCTTTTTGAAGGTGTTGCGCACCGCCTGAGGTGCGATCTCCATCTCGTCGTCAGCCCGAGAAGCGGGCTGCAATTCGTCGCGCTCGAACTTCTCCAGGATTTCCCGCTCTTCCCTGCTCAGCTGGTCGTTCACGATGACTGCTTCCTCCGATAGTCCCGGGTCGCCTTGCGACTGGGTATGATCGTCTTCAGGAATCGAGTCCCGTCTTCGTTGACTACGAACGGGACCAGGTAGAGGTACTCTTCGAAGTTGACGACGTAGATCATTTGGCCCTGGTATCGCTCCTGATTGGGGTGCTCCAGTAAATTCACCAAACCGCCCTGCTCGATCGCGGCGAGTATCGCTTCGAATGAGATTCCCCGTTGCTCCACGAGCCGTTGATTCTTCTCCTCGTTCCAATCGAAGACGGGTGTCATGATCCAATTAGCATCCAATGTGTGCGCTCTGTCAACACGTTGTCCCCCGGTTCGTCGGAAGGATACCTTGCCAGCCGCACTCGTGAAGCAAGAACGGAGAGTTCCAGATGAAACGACGTGATTTCGTGAAGACTGCGGCGGCGGGCGCTGCTGCCGGTGCCGTGCCGGTGTTGGCAGGACCGTCCAGCGCAAATGCCGAACAAGCGACCGTTGGCGCGGTTCGGGGAGCCGCTCCCGCCGTCCACACCCGCGCCGCCCGGCCCGTCCTGGTTGCCGACGTGTCCTCGATCCGATTCCGTAACGGCGGGCCCGAAAGCGCGATCGAGCGTGCCTTCCGGGGCATTACCGAGGGCGAGGACATCCTGGATGCGTGCGTGGCGGGGGTGAACATCCCCGAGCTCGACCCCGAGGAGCAGGGTATCGGCTACGGTGGCCGTCCCAACGCCGACGGCGTGGTCCAGCTCGATTCGTGCCTGATGCACGGGCCGCGCAAGTGGGCGGGCGGGGTGGCCGGTCTGGAAGGCGTGAAGACGCCCTCGCGGGTGGCCAAGGCGGTTGCGGAGCTGACCGACCATCACCTCATCGTCGGGAAGGGAGCGCAGGATTTCGCGCGGGCGCTCGGCTTCGAGGTCCACGACGACCTCAACACCGAAAACTCACGTCAGCTGTGGCTGGAATGGCGCCGTCGGGTCGATCCGGAGCACTGGCTCGACCCCGAGGAGCGGCTGCGGGGCAGAGGAGGCTCCAGCGAGGGCGCCTCCGGCGAGGGCGCGGGCCTGGCCCAGGCCGTACGCATGCGCCGTTTCAACGACGCCGCGCTGGCGGCCGGTCTGTCGATGGTCGACGACGGCCTGATCGATCCGGACTCGTTCTGGGGCACGACGAGCCTGGAGGCCGTCTCTCCGGACGGCGACATCTGTGGCGTGACGACGACCAGCGGTCTGTCGTGGAAGATTCCGGGGAGGGCGGGGGACTCGCCGATTCTGGGCGCGGGCCAGTACGTCGACAACGATGTGGGTGCGGCGGGCTCGACCGGCCGTGGCGAGGCCAACCTCTACAACCTGAGCTGCTTCATGATCGTCGAGTTCATGCGCCAGGGGATGTCGCCCAAGGACGCCGGCATGGCGGTGCTGAGGCGCGTTCGCGACAACACGGTGGAGGCTCGGCTGCAGAACTCGCGGGGGCTGCCCGGCTTCGACCTGCGCTTCTTCATCCTCAACAAATCGGGCGAGTACGCGGGCGTGGCAATGTACGGATCGGCGGAGTCGGCGTTCGCGGTGTGCGACGAGAACGGCGCGCGCGAGGAGCCGATCGAGGGACTGCTGGAGGGGTCGCCGCAGGACTGAAGGCACATCGGTTGCCGGGAGACGGTTGTGCCCGCCTCGCTCAGCATCGTCCAATAGAAACTTGATGATTCTTTTGTTCGAAAAGTTGCCGCACGGGCACGGCGTGCATCCGGTCGCCGAACGGGACAGTGGCTTCACCGTCATAAACGACCACGCCACCGACGAAGCGGTCCCCGAGCGCAGCCTGCAGCTTGCGGAGACCGCGAAAGTCGGCCGGATGCACCGTGCCCGACGCCTTGGCCTCGACGCCCGCGACCCGGCCGGCGCCACCCTCGATGACGATGTCCACCTCGACGTCGTCCTTGTTGCGGAAATGGTGGAAGGACATGTGTGCGTCGTTCCAGCTGGCCTGTCGCCGGAGCTCCTGGTACACGAACGTCTCGCAGAGTTGGCCCAGGAGCGTGCGATCGTGGGCGAGCGCCGGACCGTCCATGCCGAGGAGAGCCGAGGCGATCCCGGTGTCGCAGAGGTGCAGCTTCGGCCTCTTGACCAGTCGGCTCAGCCGGTTGCTGTGCCAGGCCGGAAGACGCTCGAGAAGGAAGACGCGCTCGAGCAGCGTCGTGTAGTCCCGTATGGTGGGACGGCTGACTTCGAAGGGCGCGCCCAGGTCGCTGGCGTTGAACATCCTCGCCGTCTGGCCGGCGGCGCCGGCGAGGAGGCGCGGCAGGATTTCCAGCCTCCGGATGCTGGCCAGGTCCCGGACGTCGTGCTGAACGAGGGCATCGACGTGATTGTTGTACCAGTTTGCGCGCCGGCGGCCGGGGGGGCGGGTGAGCGCCGCCGGGTATCCGCCCGCGACGATGCGCTCCGGCAGCTGCGGGCCGAGCCGCTCCGAGCGCCCGATCGGGAACTCGCCGTCGAACAGGGCGTCGAGGAAGCCGGATCCGCGCTGTTCCAGTTCGCACTGCGCCAGCGGGTGGAGCCGCAGGGTCTCCAGACGGCCCGCGAGCGAGTCCGAAAGCCTCGGCACGAGCAGTACGTGGGTGGATCCGGTCAGCAGGAACCGTCCGGGGGTGCGGCGCCGGTCGATCTCCATCTTGAGCGCGGAGAACAGCGAGGGCGCCCGCTGCACCTCGTCCAGAATGACCCGTTCCGGGAGACCCGCGGCGAATCCCAGCGGGTCGTCCTCGGCGGCGTTGCGGACCACGTCGTCGTCGAACGTGACGTACCTGTATCCGCGCGTCGATCCCACCATCCTGGCCAACGTGGTCTTGCCGCATTGGCGAGGCCCATGGATCAGCACGGCCGGGGAGTCGGCAAGCGCCTCGACCAGGTGGGGCTCGATGAGGCGAGGATAGATGGTGATATCGATCATCAGGAGAATGTAACCTTGATTGTCGGCCAAACGAAAGATTAGTGTACGGCCAAATGAAAATAACCGGATTCCAAAAGCGCGGGATCCCCACGTACGTGTGGACGTTTCTGGCTCTGGCGGCGGGCTTGGCCGCGGGCGGTCTCTTCCCCGGGCCGCTCGCGCCCGTGGCCGACGCCACCTCGACGCTGATCGGCTGGATCGTCGCCGTCGTGCCGCTCCTCATCCTCGCAGCCCTCAGCCCGGCCATCGCAACCCTCGTGCGGCGCGGGCTCGCCGGCCGCTTCGCCGGCGCGGTCGTCATCTGGTACGTCTTCACGTCGACCGTCGCCGGGCTCATCGCGCTCGTCGCTTCGGCCGCGATCTTCCGCATTCCCCTGACCACCGGCGACCGGGGCGTGTGGACCGAACTCGGCGCGATGCTGCAGAGCCTCGGAGACGGCGGGGCCTCGTGGCCGCTCCTGGCGATCCTCGCGGGCGTCCTGCTCGGCGCTTTCGGCGCGCGCCACGACCCGACGTACCGGGTGCTGAGGCGCATCGCCGACGGCATCGAGAGCGCGGGCGGCAGGCTGGCCTACGTCATGATCCCGCTGATCGTCGCGTTCGGCGTCACGCTGGGGGTGCGCTTCGGGGCGCGGCTGGGACTTGCCCACTACCTCACGATGACCGGCTATACGGCCGCGCTCGTCCTGGTCTGGTGGGCGTTCTACACGTTCGTTCTGGTGCGCAGGGTGGGGCGGCGGCGCGTCGGGCCCGTGCTGAGCGGCTACTACGTGCCGACCGCGGTGTTCGCCGCGGGGACGTGCTCGTCGCTGGCGACGCTTCCCGTCAACCTCGCCAACGCGAAGAAGGTCGGCGTGCGCGACGAGGTGGCCGACTTCGTGCTGCCGTTCGGCGCGGTCGTCAACCTGGACGCCAGCGCGCTGGCCTACCTCGCGTACGGGCCCTTCGTCGTGAGCTACGTCTTCGGCCTGGAGCTGAGCTGGATGATGATGCTGGCCGCGTGGCCGGCGGTCGTCCTGTTCACGATAGCCGCGCCCGGGCTCCCGGCTGGGATGGGGACCGCGCTCTGGAGCGCCACGCTGTTCGCGAGCATCCTCGGGATCGAGGGCCCGGCACAGGGCGAGTTCATCGCGACGTGGATCGCGCTCTCCGGCGGCATCCCCGACATGCTCCGCACGGCCACGAATTGCACAGGCGACGGCTACACCGCAATCATCTTCGATGGCCGATTCGACGAGTTCTTCGGGAGGCGGCGTGGCTGAGGGCGCGGACGTGGCCGAGGGCGCGGGCGTGGCCGAGGGCGCGGGCGTGGCCGAGGGCGCGGGCGTGGCCGATTCCGCCATGGACTTGCCCCCCGACGCGGGCGTGGCCCAGCCAGCCATGGACCTGTCCCGCGGCGCGCGGCGGCTGGTGCACGTCAACGGGCGCGTGCAGCCGGGCGAGCAGGTGGTCGTGGTGACCGACCCCACCATGCTGCGCTACGCGGACGCCGTCGCCGGGGCCGCCCGCGAGGCCGGAGCCGCGGTGACCGTGTGCATCATCCCGATGCGGGAGCAGGACGGGCAGGATCCGCCCCCTCCGGTGGCCCGCGCCATGGCCGAAGCGGCGGTGATCTTCTCGCCGGTGCGCATATCGATCACGCACACGCGCGCGATGCGTGCCGCGCTCGACGCGGGTGCGCGGGTATGCATGATGACGGCCTACACCGACGCCATCATGACCGGCGCGGCCCTCTGCAGGACCGACTTCGAGGCCCAGGCCGCCGTGTGCCACCGCCTGGGGGCCGCGTTCACGAACGGCGCGCTCGTTCACCTCACCTCCCCCCGCGGGACGGATCTGCGCTTCGGCATCGAGGGGCGCACCGCGAACGTGCTCACGAACATTCCGGAGCCCGGCGAGCTTGCTCCCGTGCCGGACATCGAGGTGAACGTGGTGCCGGTCACGGGTTCGGCCGAGGGGACGCTGATCGCCGACGCGTCGGTGCCGTACCTGGGCATCGGCGTGCTCGACGAGCCGGTCCGCTGCACGGTGCGGGCGGGCTACATCGTCGAGATGACCGGCGGGGCGCAGGCGGATCTGTTGCGGAAACACCTGGAGTCGTTCGGGAATCCGCAATGCTTCAATGTGGCGGAGCTGGGCGTCGGGCTGAACCCGAACGCGCGGCTGACGGGCGAGATGCTGGAGGACGAGGGCGTCATGGGCACGATCCACATCGGGATCGGGACGAGCCACACGCTCGGGGGCGAGATCGTGGCGCCGACGCACTACGATCTGCTGATGTGGGATCCGACGATCGTGGTGGACGGGCGTGTTGTGCAACGGGGGACGGAGGTGTTGGCATGAGGGCGGACATGGCGGATGGGGCGAGGATTCTGGTGCGGACCTGCGCGGGTGTTCGCGAGGGTGAGCAGGCGGTGATCGTCACGGATCCGAAGCGGCTGGCGATCGCGCGCGCCGTGGCCGACGAGGCGCTCGGGACGGGTGCGGTGGCGAGCATCGTGATCCCGCCCGCGCGGTCGATCGACAACGAGGAGCCGGGGCCGGCCGTGGCGGCGGCGCTGTTGGCGGCGGACGTGGTCTTCCTGCCGGTGACCCTTGCGATGGCGCACACGCGGGCCGTGCGCCAGGCGATCCGGGCCGGTGCGCGGGTTCTGTCCATGACCGCGTTCACCGAACGCATGATGCGCGAGGGCGGGCTCTTTACGGACTTCCGGGCGCGTCAACCCCTGTGCCGGGCGCTGGCGGAGAGGCTGACCGAGGGCGGGCGGCTGCGCGTGACGAATCCGGCGGGCACCGACCTCGCCATGAGCCTGGAGGGCGTGACGGGGAACAGCCACGCGTGCCTGCTGGACGGGCCCGGGTTCTCGGCGGTCCCCAACATCGAGGCCAACTGCGCGCCGGCCAAGGGCACGGCCGAGGGCGTGTTCGTCTGCGACGGGAGCATCCCGTACTACGGTGTGGGTCCGGTGCGCGAGCCCGTCACGTTCCGGATTTCGGACGGCTTCGTGACGGCGATCGAGGGCGGGGATCAGGCGGCGTTCCTCGCGGATCTGCTGGGGCGGCAGGACGACCCCTGGGTCTACAACCTGGCCCAGTTCGCGTTCGGCCTGAATCCGGACTGCACCGGGTTCACCGGCGAGATGCTCAACGACGAGGGAGTGAACGGCACGGTCCATATCGGGATCGGCACGTCGGCCAACCTGGGCGGGTCGGTGTCCGCGAAGACGCACTTCGATGCGGTGGCGCGCGCGCCGACGGTGTGGATCGACGGGGAGGTGGTGCTGTCGGGCGGGGAGATTCTCAGCGGCTGAGGTCCACCACCTCGATATTCCGCCAGCGGACCTTGATCCCGCCGCCGTCGTGGATCTGGAGCGCGATCGACCCGTCGCCCGCTCCGATCGTTTCGTCTTCGAAGTCGACCATGCGTGTCCCGTTCAGCCATGTCGTCACCCGGTCGCCCACGGCGCGCACCCGCATGGTGTTCCAGTCACCCATCCGGAGCGCGGCGTCGAGCTCCGGGTCCGGCTGCACGAGCCACCCGCGCCCGTACGACTCGTAGATCCCGCCGGTGAACAGGCCCGGCGGCGCGACCTCGGCCTGCCAGCCGCTCACCGTCGTGCCGTCGACGCTTGAACGGAAGAACACGCCGCTGTTGCCGTCGGCTTCCTGCCTGAAGTCGAGGGTCAGGTCGAAGTCGCGGAAGGTGCGGTCGGTGGTGAGGTACCCGTAGGCGGCGTCCGGGCCGCTCTCGCAGACCAGTTCGCCGTTCTCGACGAACCATTGCTCTGTCCCGTGCACCTGCCAGCCGTCGAGGCCGGTGCCGTTGAAGAGCGAGACGGGCTCGAGCGGCAGGATCCTGATGTTGCGGTAGAAGACGTTGCGGCCGTGGTCCTGGAGGCCGATCGGGCCCGACGCCGCGCGCCCGTACTGCGGGAAGGGCGCGAACTTGCTCGCCGCGACGAGCGCCTCCCACTCAGGCGATCCGAGCACGTATTCCACCGTCTTCGTGCCGTTCAGCCAGTGCTCGACGTGGTTGTTGGCCACGCGGATGCGGGCGGTGTTCCACTCGCCGGGGCCGTGCAGCGTCTTCTCGCCGGCGGCGTGCAGGTCGTAGTTGTCGCCGGTGAGGTGCGTGTTCATGTCCATGGTACCCATCTCGACATATGCCGGATCGTCGAGAACCTGGTACTCCGGCGCATTATGCCATATCTCGGCGCCGGGCTCCTCGATCACGCGGTAGAGCACGCCGCTGTTCGCGACCTCGGAGAGCATGAAATCGAACTTGAGGTCGAAGTCGGTGAACGACTCGGTGGTCACGATGTCACCGCCGATGGGGACGTCCGGGTCGGTGGCGGTCGCGCCGACGACGAGCATTCCGTCGACGACCGCCCAGCCGGTGTCGGGGAACTCGCCGCGGTTGTAGCCGCGCCAGCCGCTGGTGGTCTCGCCGTCGAAGAGAAGGCGCCAGCCGGCGTCGCGCTCGGCGTCGGTGAGGGTGTTGGGAGCGGCGGCGCCGGGGTTGGCGGTGGGCGCTGCGTCCCCGCCGCCGGCCGGCTGGCTGTCGGAGCCGCCGGAGCAGGCGGCGATCACAACGGGCAAAACGGGCAGGAGCAATCTGCGCATCAGACGAGCCTCATGTCATCGGGATCCCAGCGAACGATCCGGTCCTCGAAGTAGCTGGTGTTGCAGGCCAGTGCCGGGGCTGCCGCCCGCAGTCCGAAAGCCGCGTCCTCGAGCGCGGGAGGGCCGCCGCGGATTGCCTGGAAGAAGTTGAAGAAGTGGTCGACGTGGGCGCCCCGGTAGCCGCGTTCGACCTCGTACCGGACCTCGGCCGGGGGCAGCATGCGAACCCGCGCGGGGAGGCCGCCTTCATCCGCCGCCGCCTCGGCCATCTTCTCCTGCGAGAAGGCGTCCATCGGGTCGACCGCTACGTTCTTGCGAAGCACGACATCAGTCCACGTCACATCCATGGCGCCCTCGCTCCCGACCAGGCGCAGGAACGTGCTGCCGGAAGTTCCGTCCACGAAATTGACGCGGAGCGACAGGTTGAAGCCCGGATGCGCGTCGGTTTCGGGGTAGTCGAAGACGCCGAGGAGCACGTCGGGCACCTCGCGGCCGTCCTTCCAGTAGCGGAGTCCGCCCGCGGCCTGAATGCGCGTGGGACCGTGCGAGCCGACGACGAAGTGGAGGCTGGAGAAGAGGTGGACGAAGAGGTCGCCGGCGACCCCGGTGCCGTAGTCGCGGTAGTTGCGCCAGCGGAAGATGCGGAGCGGGTCGTAGGGCCGGTCGGGGGCGGGTCCGAGGAAGCGTTTCCAGTCGACGGTCGCCTCCGACGCTTCGGAAGGGATGGGATATTGCCATGCCCCGATGGGATCGTTGCGCGCCCAGAAGCCTTCGGCGTAGTTGAGCTGGCCGATCGCGCCGTCCTCGTAGAGTTCCTTCGCCTTCTCGTTGCCGAGCGAACTCATGCCCTGGCTGCCGACCATGAAGATGCGGCCCGACTCGTCCTGTGCGCGGATCAGGTCGTGGCCCTCGGCGATGTCGTGCACCATCGGCTTCTCGCAGTACACGGACTTGCCGGCGTTGAGCGCGTCGACCGAGATCGGCTGGTGCCAGTGGTCGGGCGTGCCGACGATGACCGCGTCCACGTCGTCGCGGGCGAGGATCTCCTGGTAGTCGCGGGTGGTGAAGATGTCGCCGTGGCGCTCGCGGGCGGCGTCGAGGCGGCCGTCGAAGACATCGCAGGCGGCGACCAGCTCCACACCGGGGATCCGCAGCGCGGTGTTCACGTCGGCCATCCCCATGCCGCCCGCGCCGATCACGGCCAGGCCGACGCGGTCCGAGGGGGCGAGCTGGGCCTTGGGATCCCGGTGGGACTTTGCCATGGCCCTGCGGGACAGGACGCGGCGCTCGGGGCTTCCCTGGCCCGACAGCAGCGACGGCACCCCTGCGGCCAGCGCCGAGCCGGCCGCGACGGACTTGACGAACGTGCGCCGGCTACTGGCGACCGGCGGCTCGGGAACGGACTTTTTCTCTTGGCTCATTGGCTGCGACAGCGTTGAGGTCGGCGTGCGGGCGAACGTCGCCCGGGGCGAGCCGAAAACGTAAGCCTGTGCCGATTCGGTCTGCAAAAGAAGCGGAGGGAACCAAGTGCGACGATCCGAATACCCACAGACACCTCGGCGCCGATCCGTCCGCCCCACACTGCGGCGGAGGATGACCGCCCTTCTGCCCCTGCTGGCGCTCGGCACCGTTGGCTTCGCGCTCGCGCGGCCCGTTGGCCCGACGCCCGCCCAGCCCATTGGCTCGCCGGCCACGCTGCCCCCGGCCGCGGACCCGGTGCGGGTCGTGGTCGAGACCGACATGGGCACCTTCGAACTGGACGTCGACGTCGACCGGGCTCCCGTCACCGCCGCCAACTTCCTCCGCTACGTCGACGGCGGCCACTACGACGGCGGCGCGTTCTTCCGCACCGTCCACGCGGCGAACCAGCCCAACGACTCGATCCGGATCGCGGTGGTGCAGGGCGGCCGCAATCCGGACGCGGCCCTCGAGTCCTTCCCGCCCATCGCCCTGGAGCGCACCAGTGAGACCGGCATCCTTCACACCGACGGGGCGGTGTCGATGGCGCGGGGCGGCCCGGACACGGCTACGCACAGCTTCTTCATCTGCATCGGCGACCAGCCGTCGCTCGATTTCGGCGGCATGCGCAACCCCGACGGGCAGGGGTTCGCGGCGTTCGGGACGGTCGTGGCGGGGATGGACGTCGTGCGCGCGATTCACACGGCGCCGTATGAGGCGCAACAGCTGACGCCGCCGGTGGCGATCGTGAGAGTTTATCGAAAAATGTAAACCAAACATTACAATATGTCATGTTTGGTTTACTTTTCATCGGTGTGACGGGCAATGAACCTCGAAATCCCCCTGGGCAGGAGGAGGTCGTCGGCGATGGCCGCGATCTCCTCTGCTTCCTTCCACGCCTGCTCCAGGATCCAGAGTTCGCCTTCCAGAGCCCGCCTCTCCTGCTCCTCGTGGAGGGACATTTCAATGGCGAGTCGGGTCGGCAGGGGCATTCTGGACACGTATCCCATGCTGCCGGTCCAATCCTCGGGCTCCCGCTGCGCGACCTCGGCAAGAAAGCGGTTGGGGTGACTGGCCGTCTCGATTGCCTGGACGGCGTTCCGGATTGAGCGCTTTGAACCTCCCCGCTCGTTCAACTGCGGAACGAGGGCGGCGGCTACGCGGCGGGCGTCCTCTCCCCGGAAACCGGCTGTGCGTCTGCGCTTCTGCACCTCGATCCTGAATCCGGACTCGTCATCGTCGGGGAACAGCCGCATCGAACGGATCGCGCCGAGCCTGAACACCGCGACTTCGTTCGCTGCAACCGGGTTATTGTCGGAAGCGCCTCGACCGAGACGAACCTTGGCCATTGGACGCAGATGTCGCCAGCCGACCCACCCCCAGGTGCCGGCCAGGACGAGGGCGGCGGGAATCGCGATCGGGGCCGTGTTGATCGCAATGGCCAGCCCGCCCGCGCCCACGCCGCCGAGTGCGGCCGCTCGATACCGCTTCCTGAACTGACTCCCGTACCGCCACGCCGCGAACTCACCGCGCGGCGGCTCGCCAATGCGGACCAGGTCCAGGCCTTCCTTGTGGCGGGCGATCCCGATGTTCTCGGTCGATGCCCGCATCGGCGTGCTCCGGAACAGACGCTCGCAGTCCTCCACCGCCTCCCAGCGCTCCTCCAGCGGAGTGAGGTTCCGTTCGCAGCGGCGACACACCACCCACAGCCGCCCCTTGGCCGCGTCGAAGGCGAGGCGGCGACCGACCGGGAAGCTCTCCAGCACCTCGTTGCTGCCGAGGGGCTTGTTGCAGAACATGCAGGTCCGGTACACGATCCGTGTTCTACCGCCCTGGCGGTCCTCCCGGCAGTGTCGGGGGCGCACCCAGCACGAAGTCACTCCGGTAGTAGAGCGTGCCCCGCTTCACCGTGAGCTCCACGGCGCGCAGGCTCTCCGGGCCCGTCAGCGGGTCCTTGCCGAGGAACACGATGTTGGCGTGCTTGCCGGGCTCGAGCGTGCCGATCTCGTCTTCCAGCCCGAGCGCGACGGCACCGTGGTGGGAGGCCGCCATGAGCACGTCGATCATCGGCATGCCCACCTCTTCGTGCAGCAGGCGGATCTCTTCGTGCAGCGCGGGAAAGACGGAATCGGGTGGCGTCATGCCGTCGGTGCCCGCGGCGACCATCACGCCGGCCTCGTAGGCGCGGCGCGTGAGTTCGAAGGCTTCCGCGGTCCCGCACCTCGGGCGCACGCCGCGGCGGCGGCGGTCGATCGGTGGAGCGGGAGGACGGTCCGGGCGCGCCCGGGCGCTGTCGCCGCGTGGGCGAGGCCCGCGTGCAGCCGCGCTGTCCTGAGCTTCATCACGCGGACGCGCACCCACCGTGTCGATCGCGGCCATGCGGCGCTGTCCGATCTCCACCACAATGCGAAGCGTCGCATCAAGCACCGTACCGTTGCGCCTCATCGCGGCGAAGACCGAGTCGATCACGGGGTCGTCCAGGTCGACGTCCACGAACCCGGAACGCAGCCCCTCCTGACCCTCGCGGTACACGTCGTCGGGGATCGCGGCGCTGCCCATGTCGCACACGTGAGACATCGCGCGCACACCGGCGCGGGCGACCTCCAGCGCCCGGGCGGGGCCCACGTGCACATGCGCCCACACCGGGATGTTCTGCCGTCGTGCCTCGGCCGCGATCTCGGCGAGCAGGTCGCCGCTGATTGCCGCATAGGTCTTGATCCCGGTGGCCCAGGTCCCCCGCGCCAGCGTCACGGCCTCCCGCAGATCCGTGTCTTCGGTCACCGACTGCATCCACGTCACCGCGCCGGGCGTCTCTCCCGCGGCCGATGACACCGTGCGCGGATCGGTGAAGAAGTCGGGTCCGGCCATCAGCGCCGCAAAGCGCAGGTCAGGCGCGTCGATCTCCTTCACCAGCGACGCGCGCTGCAGATCCATGAGCGAGCGCACGTCGCCCGCCATGTCGCGCGCGGTGGTGATGCCGCCGTACAGCTGGCGGTTGAGGATGAACTGCGCGCGCTCGCGGTTGGCCAAGGTCGCAACATGGGTGTGCGACTCGATCAGTCCCGGAATTGCGTACCAGCCGCTCGCGTCCACCACCTCGGCGCCTTCCAGCAAGTCGTCCGCCAGGTCCCCGACCGGCACGACCGCCACGATCACCTCATCTTCGACGACGATCGCCATGTCTTCCCGGGCTGCCGCGCCGGTCCCGTCGATCACCGTCGCGCCCTGAAAGACGGTCCGCGCCGGCTCCGCGGCCTCCTGGCCCGGCCGGGCCTGCGCCTGCAACGTGCCGCTTCGGGCGGGCAACACACCGGCCGCGCCGAAGGCGATGAGGATCGCGACTGCCGGGCGCCTCGGGTTCATGGTCGGCGGCCGCTCCTCACCGCACCCCCGCTGGCAGCGTCTTCACGACGATCGTGGGCACGTCGAATTCGTCCTTTTCAACGAAGGCCGCGCGCCCGTCCGGGCCGAAGGCGCTCGGCATGCCCATCTGGTCGACGGCAAAGGTGCCGACGTACTCGCCGTCAGTTCGGAAGACGTCGATGGGACCGAAGTCGTCCCACGGCTCCTCGCCGCGCCGCTGGATCCAGAGGCTTCCGTCCCAGGTGGCCCGCACCGCGCGCACCACGGGTACCTCGGGGAAGAAGGGGGCGTCTTCGACTCCTTCGCGCATGGCCTCCATGGGATCTCCGGGCAACAGGGCCATCATGGTGCGCGCCATCGCAGGGCCGGATTCCATGCTCTCCTGCGCTTGCTCAATTCGCCGCTCGATGGTTGCGGCCCGGATCCGGGGCGTGACGCCTTCAGGACGCACCTGGCGTTGCAGCACCGTGTTCGCGGCGCCGTCGGCGCCCAGCAGCTTGATCGCGTACGCCGACGAATCGGAGTAGGCGATGGTGCCGTCGGGCAGGACGTCCCAGAGCAACGCCGGCTGGTAGTGGGTCAACTGCCCCAGCATCTGCGTGAGGACGGCCGAGGCGTCCGTCATGTCGTCCATGGTCAGCTCTTCCGCGGGCTCGGACGGCGGAGACCACGCCTGCAGGATCGGTACCGCGACGACCACGTCACCGGAGAGATCCAGCCGCTCCAGGCCGCGATCGTCGACCCTGTCGTCATCCTCCACTTCCACACCCATCATCTCGGCCACCTCGGCGAACATGCCTGACATCCCGCCGATAATCTCCGGCGTGCCCTGCGCGACGAGCGAGCCGCCGTCCGGAGTGCCGCGGATGTCGGTCCGCATGGTGGTCATGGCGGCCAGGGGGTTATCGCCACCGCCCATTCCCACGAAGTGTTCCAGTTCGCCCGTGGAGCTGAACACCTGGTACGAGTTGTGCCCCCCGTCGGCGACGGCCATGCGACCGTCTCGCCAGACGACCATGTCCGCGGCCAGCTGGAACTCGCCCGGTCCCTCGCCGGCCCTGCCGATGGTCCTCGCGAGTTCGCCCCCGGGACCGATCACCACGATCTCGTCAGCGCCCATGTCGAGCACGAACAGATTGCCGAAGCCGTCGAAGGCCATCTCCACCGGGTCGGTGAACTGAGCCCAGTCGGGCGCGTTGACGCCGCCGGCTCGATACACCTCCGGAAACCCGGCGTCCAGGTTGCGGTCGCGGTCCTGGGCGGTTGCGGACCGGGCGGTTGCGGACTGCGCTGCGGTGGCAAGGCACGCCAGGGCCAGACCTGCGTAAAGCCGCAAACCGCCTGGCAACCGACCGGCCCTGCCCGGGGCACCGGCCCTGTTCGGGGCGCGGGGAGTCATGGAACTTTGCACGGTTGTTCATCCTGTCCTGTGGCCGGGTTGCACCCCGGCGTGAGCGTCGCCGCCCACCCGCGCACAATGTACGACAGTCCCGCCGCTCGTTCACCCCGCTTTCGCCCCGGGGAACAAATGGCGTACTTTACTGTTTCCCGTTTTTCAAGGAGTATCCCGCCAAGTGTCTTCCTCAGCACATCTGGCGTTCGAGCGCGACATTGTCGAGCTGGAGGACCAGATCGCCCGGCTTCGCGAGATTGCGTCGAAGCGGGGCCTTGATGTCGCGGACGAGGTGCGCGTCCTGACCGCCAAGCTCCAGGTGTTGCGCGACGAGACCTACCGCAACCTGACTCCGATGGAGCAGGTGCAGGTGGCCCGTCATCCGCGGCGCCCGTATACGCTCGACTACGTCTCCGGCATCTTCACCGACTGGTTCGAGCTCAAGGGCGACCGGGGCTACCGCAACGACGAGGCGATCGTGGGCGGATGGGCGCGCCTGAACGGGCAGTCCGTCATGTTGATCGGGCATCAGAAAGGCCGGGACATGAAGGACAACCTGCGCCGCAACTTCGGGATGCCCCACCCGGAAGGCTATCGCAAGGCGCTCCGGCTCATGAAGATGGCGGCGAAGTTCGGCCGGCCCGTGGTGACGCTGATCGACACGCCGGGGGCGTATCCGGGTTTCGGCGCCGAGGAGCGGGGCCAGGCGGAGGCGATCGCCACGAATCTGCGCGAGATGGCCCGGTTGCGGGTGCCGACGATCTCCGTGGTGATCGGCGAGGGCGGATCGGGAGGCGCGCTGGCCCTGGGGGTCACGGACCGCGTGCTCATGCTCGAGCATTCGATCTACTCGGTGATCTCGCCCGAGGGCTGCGCCGCCATCCTGTGGCGCTCCGCCGACGAGCGCGAGAAGGCCGCCCGGGCGCTGCGGCTGACGTCGTCCGACCTGTTGTCCCTCGGCGTCGCCGACGAGGTGATCCCCGAACCGCCGGGCGGAGCGCACGCCGACCCGCCGTCCACGATGTCCGCGCTCGCCGACGTCCTCAAGCGACACCTGGAGGAGCTCGGCGCGATGACGCCCGACGACATGGTGGCGCGCCGGTGGGCGAAGTACGAGGCGCTCGGCCGGTGGATCGAGGCGTAGCGGCAGGATGTCCGGATTCGCGGAGGTGAGCTTCAAGGGCACGCGCCGGGGCTACTTCCGCTTCGACGCGCTCGACCTGTCGCCCGGCGACCGCGTGATCGTGCAGTCGGACAGGGGCGAGGACCTGGGGCGGGTGACCGCGCTGGGAAGCATCGCCGAGCGCAAGTGTTCTTCGTCGGGAGGCTGCGCCACACCCACGCCCACGCTGCGTGTGATTCGCCGGGCCGGCCCGGAGGAGGTGTCGCGCGCCCGTCACAAGGCGGAGGACGAGCGGCGCGCCCGTCTGGAGACGCGCAAGCACGTCGCGCGCCACGGCCTCAAGATGAAGGTCACCGAGACGGAGTGGCAGTTCGACCGCCGGAAGCTGATCATCTATTTCACCGCCGAGAAGCGGGTGGACTTCCGCGCGCTGGTACGTGATCTGGCCCGGGCGTTCCGCACGCGCATCGAGCTCAAGCAGATCGGCGTGCGCGACGAGGCCGCGCTCCTGGGCGGGGTGGGGCGGTGCGGGCGCGAACTGTGCTGTTCCACCTGGCTCCCCGAGCTGAGGCCGGTAAGCCTGCAGCTCGCCAAGGACCAGAGCCTGTCGCTCAACCCGGCCCAGATATCGGGGTGCTGCGGCCGTCTCATGTGCTGCCTCATGTACGAGCACCAGAGCTACGTGGACGCGCGCCGCCGGTTCCCGCGCGAAGGCAGGAGGATCCGCACCGCCCACGGCTACCAGCGCGTGGTCAGCGTGAACATCTTCAAAGAGACGATCACTTTGAGGAGCGACGACGGAAAGCAGCGGGTTGTAAGCGTCGCCGACCTCAAGAAGGAGATGGCGACCCGGCCGAGGAGGTAGACTCAATGCGTGTTCGCATCGTGCTCGCGGTGTGCCTGGCAGCCATCGCCTGCGGTGACGGCCCGACAACAAAGGATCCCGCCGGGACACTCGCGGCCTTGGCCGACGATGTCTGGCAGCGCCAGCTGGAGGTCGACCTGCGCGCGCGGGCGAGGGAAGGCCTGCCCCTGGATCGGCTGCCGATTCCCACGCTCGAGCGCGCCCGGGCCGACGCCGACTTCAGCCGCTCGGTGCTGGACCGTCTTGCGGTGATCGACGTCGATGCGCTCGGGGCCGACGACAGGATCACATGGGAAGTCCTGCACAATGATGCATCGCTGACCATCGAGGGCCTCGATCACTATTGGCTCATCACGAACGTGCTGACGCCGTACTCGTCGCCGATCGGCCGGTTGCGCCAGGTCTTCGGAATGGTGCCGGTGGGCGACGAGGCGGGCCGCGCCGACTACCTCACCCTCCTCTCCCAGGTGCCCGAAGCGGTCGCGTTCGTCGAGTCCCACGCCCGGGGCCAGATGGAGCGGGGCATCGTCGTGCCCGAGCCCAACATGGACGCCGTGGTGGGGATTGTTCGTGCGGGTATCGCCCCGTTTTCCACCGGTCCCTTCGCGGTCGCGGAAGCGCGCCTCGGGGCTCAGGGCGGTGATCCGGACGCAGAGGGAGACGGCGCAGGCGCCGAGGACGATGCCCCGGACGCCGAGGATGATGCCCCGGACGCCGAGGACGGCACGGCGGCCTTCCTCGCCGAGGCCGAGCGCATCGTGGACGACGAGATCAACCCCGCGCTGGAGCGCCTCGCCGCGTTCCTGGACGGCGACTACCGGGCGGCCGCGCCCCCGGAAGTGGGACTGTCGCGCCAGCCGGGCGGCGAAGCTGCCTACCGCTACCTGGTGCGGATGCACACCACGATGGACATCACTCCCGAGGAGATTCACGAGATCGGCCTCCGGAACGTCGCCGAGATCGAGGAGCAGATGCTCGCGGTGCAGGCCCGCGTCGGCTTCGAGGGCTCGATCGACGACTTCAGGCGCCACATCCCCACCAACCCGGACTACTTTCCGGAGTCCGTCGAAGAGGTGCGGGTGCGCTTCGATTCTCCTTCGCGGCGTTTCTTCGAGCGCGCGGACGAGTTCTTCCTCACCAAGCCCGACGCGCCCTTCGGCGCCCGGCGCCTCGACCCGGCGCTGGAGGGAAGCCAGACCTTCGGCTACTACAATCCGCCCACGCCGAACGACCCGACGGGCTACTACAACTTCAACGGCTCGGATCTGGGCAAGCGCAGCTGGCTGACCTACGCGGGCATCTCGCTGCACGAACTCTTCCCCGGCCACCACTTCCACATCACCCGCCAATACGCGAACGAGGCCCTGCCCGCCGTGCGGCGCAACGCGCTGCACACGGCCTACACGGAAGGGTGGGGCATGTACTCGACCTTCCTGGGCATCGACTCGGGTTTCCTCGCCGACGACCCGCTGGGCGAGTACGGCGCGTACATGATGGAGATCTTCGTCGCAACGCGGCTGGTCGTCGACACGGGAATGAACCTGCTCGGCTGGACGCTGGAAGAGGGCCGCCAGTACATGCGCGACCACATCTTCGACTCGGAGACCCAGATCGCGAGCGAATCCCTGCGCTACTCGACGGACATGTGGGGCCAGGCGCTCGGCTACCAGATGGGCAAGCGCGCCATTCTGGGGCTCAGACGCAAGGCGGAAGCGGAGCTGAGGGACGACTTCGACATCCGCCGCTTCCACGAGGCGGTGCTCGGTCCGGGGTCGATCCCGATCACGGTGCTGGAAAGCCACATCGACCGGTTCATCGAAGCGGAGCGGAGCACCTCGTGACGCCGGGGAACGGGTCATGAGCGGGACGGACACGTGCATGAGCGGGACGGACACGTCATGAGCGGGACGGACACGTCATGAGCGCGACGCACACGCGCAAGGGCGCCGCGGAACCACACGTCGAATTCGAAGGGGTCAGCAAGAGCTACGACGGCACGACCCTGGTCGTCAGGGACTTCAACCTGAAGGTCCAGCGGGGCGAATTCGTCACCCTGCTGGGGCCCTCGGGATCGGGCAAGACCACGATCCTCATGATGCTGGCCGGCTTTCAGGCGCCCACATCCGGCCGCATCCGCGTCGAAGGCCGGTCGGTCGAGGATCTGCCCCCGCGAAAGCGCGGCATCGGCATGGTGTTCCAGAATTACGCGCTCTTCCCCCACATGACCGTCGGCCAGAACCTCGGCTTCCCGCTCGAGGTCCGGGGCATGGACGCGGAGGAACGTCACGAGCGCGTGGAGCGGGCGTTGCAGCTGGTGCGCCTCGAGGGGATGGAGGACCGCCGGCCGGGGCAGCTCTCCGGAGGGCAGCAGCAGCGCGTCGCGATCGCGCGCGCCCTCGTCTTCGAGCCGGGTCTCGTGCTCATGGACGAGCCGCTCGGCGCGCTGGACCGGAGCCTGCGCGAAGAGATGCAGTACGAAATCCGCCGCATCCACCGGAAGCTGGCGGTCACGATCGTGTACGTGACGCACGACCAGCAGGAGGCGATGGTCATGTCCGACCGGATTGCCGTGCTGAAGGACGGCGCGGTCGAGCAGATCGCTCCTCCCGAGGTGCTGTACGAGGAGCCGGAACGCGCGTTCGTGGCGCGCTTCATCGGCGAAAACAACCGCCTGCACGGACGTGTGGTGTCGGTGGAGGGTGCTCTCTGCGACGTGGACACCGGCCGGGAGCGCGTTCGCGCGCTGCAGGTGGTGGACTGCAAGCCCGGCGACAAGGTCACCCTGTCGATCCGTCCGGAACGGGTATCGGTCAACCCCGAACCGGGCACCTTCGGCAACCAGGTGGGCGGGACCGTCCGCGATCTGGCGTTTCTGGGCGACCACCTGCGCGTGCACATGGACGCGTGCGGGCGCAACGACTTCATCGCGAAGATCCCCAACATCGTGGGGCACGGCGGGATTCTGGTGGGCGACACCGTCCGCGTCGGGTGGACGGTCACCGACTGCCGCGTTCTCGACTACGAAGCCAAGGCAGACTGAAAGGCAGATCATGACGAATTCGGGCAGGTCTTCCGCGCACCGGTTGCCGCGTGGCCACGGCGTCCGGGTGGCTTCGCTGGTGGCCATTCTGGCCGCCGGCGGTGTCGGCACGGCGCAGGGGCAGACCCTGACCACCGTCTCCTGGGGCGGCTCGTACGGGCGCGCGGTCAACGAGGGCATCAACATCCCGTTCACGACCGCGACCGGAATCAGGATCAATGTGGAGGACTACAACGGCGGCCTGGCGCAGATTCGCGCGCAGGTGGACGTAGGCAACATCCACTGGGACGTCGTTGACATGGAAATCGCCGATGCGGTACGCGCATGCGACGAAGGGCTCCTGGAGCTGATCGACATCTCCTCGTTGCCGCCGGGGGCGGATGGCACGCCGCCCGAGGACGATTTCGTTGCGGAGGCCCAGACCGACTGCGGCGTGGGCGCCGTGTACTGGTCGACGGTGTATGCCTACAACTCGGAGAACATTCCGGGCGACAAGCCCACGACCATGGCGGATTTCTTCGACCTGGACAGATTCCCCGGACGGCGGGGCATGCGGCGTGTGCCTCAGGTCAACCTGGAGTTCGCGCTGGTTGCGGACGGAGTCGCGCTGGACGAGGTGTACGCGACGCTCGACACGCCCGAGGGTCTGGATCGCGCCTTCCGCAAGCTGGAGACCATCAAGGACCAGGTGATCTGGTGGGAGGCGGGAGCCCAGCCGCCGCAGATGCTGGCGGACGGAGAGGTCGTGATGAGCACGGCGTACAACGGCCGGATCTTCAATGCGCAGGTTCTGGAAGACCAGCCGTTCGTGATCGTCTGGGACGGGCAGCTGCTCGATGTCGGGCAGATCGGAATCGTGGCGGGCACGCCGAGGCTGGAGGCGGCTCTGCGCTACGTCGCCTTCGCCAGCAGCGCCGAGTCGCAGGCCGCCGTCGGGCGGCGCATTTCGTATTCCCCGACGCGGCGGTCCGGGGCGCCCCTGGTCACGACCCACATCGAGACGGGCGTGGAAATGGCTCCGCACATGCCGGCCAGCCCCGGCAACGTCGATCGCTCGCTGCGCTACGACTGGCAGTGGTGGGTGGACAACCAGGACGAACTGAACGAGCGCTTCAGCGCCTGGCTGGCGCGCTGATCCGATGAGCCGGACCCGGCCGCTCAACCCCGCGGGCCGCGAGCGCCTCCGGGCGATGGGGTTGGTGGTGCCGCTACTCCTCTTCACGGCGGTGACCTTCCTGGCGCCGCTCGGCATGATGCTGCTGCGCAGCGTCCACGATCCCGTCGTGGCCGACGCGCTGCCGGAGACGCTGCAGTCCCTGGCCGACTGGGACGGCGCGGGACTTCCCGCCGAGGCCTCGTACGAAGCCGTCGCGCGCGAACTGGCACGGGCCAGGGAGGAGAGGACGCTCGGCCAGGTGGCGGGACGGCTCAACCGGGTCGAGAGCGGGCTGCGCAGCGTCATGACACGGAGCGCCCGCGGGCTCCAGGATGTGACCGAAGGACCCTGGCGCGAGGTCCTGGAAGGGATCGACGAGGCGTGGGGCGACCCGGCCACGTGGAACGCCATTCGCGCCACCGGGCAGCGCTTCACGGCGCGGCACTACCTGAATGCGGTCGACATGCAGCGGCTGCCGGACGGCTCCGTGGCACGGCAGCCCGAAGAGCGGCGGATCTACCTGGCGCTCCTGTGGCGCACGCTGTGGGTCAGCGGCGTGATCACGGTGCTTTGCCTGCTGCTGGGCTACCCGGTCGCGCACCTGATCGCCCATGCACCGCCGCGACGCGCCAACCTCCTCCTGCTGCTGGTACTGGTTCCCTTCTGGACCTCGCTCCTGGTGCGCACGACCGCGTGGATCGTGCTGCTGCAGACACAGGGCGTGCTCAACGACATCCTTGTCGCCATCGGGCTGGTCGGCGATGACGGCCGCCTCACCATGATCTACAACATGACCGGCACGATCGTGGCGATGACCCACGTGCTGCTTCCCTTCATGGTCCTCCCCCTGTACTCGGTCATGCGCGCGATCCCGCCCCGGTACATGGACGCCGCCGCGTCGCTCGGCGCCACTCCGGCGCAGGCGTTCCGGCGGGTGTACTGGCCGCAGACGCTGCCCGGCGTGGGCGCGGGCTCGCTTCTCGTCTTCATCCTGGCGATCGGCTACTACATCACGCCTGCGCTCGTCGGCGGCTCCAGCGGCCAGCTCATCTCCAACATGGTCGCCTACCACATGCAGACGTCGCTCAACTGGGGGCTCGCCGGCGCGCTGGGCGGCATCATGCTCGCGGGCGTGTTCGCGCTCTACCTGCTGTACGACCGCCTCGTGGGCATCGAGCGGCTGAGCCTCAACTGACCATGGCCGTCCTGAACGCCAGCGCCGCGCGCCTGCCACTTGGCCGCTACGCCTACCTGGGGTTCTGCGCGCTGGTGTTCCTGTTCCTGGTGGCGCCGATCCTCGTGATCGTGCCGCTCAGCTTCAACGCCGAACCGTACTTCACGTTCACCGAGGGGATGCTCGGCTTCGACGCGGAGGCGTACTCGCTGAGGTGGTACCGCGAGATCGTCGAGAACGAGGAGTGGCGGCGCAGCCTCGTCAACAGCCTGGTCATCGGGGTCTCGGCCACCGTGCTTGCGACCGTGCTCGGCACGCTGGCCGCGCTGGGGCTCGCGAATTCCCACATGCCCGCGCGCCGCCTCGTGACGGGTCTGCTGATTTCGCCCATGGTCACCCCGGTGATCATCTCCGCGGCCGGGATGTTCTTCTTCTACTCGAGCATCGGGCTGGGCCAGACCCATATCGGGCTGATCCTCGCACACGCCACGCTCGGTATCCCGTTCGTGGTGATCACCGTGACGGCCACGCTGGCCAGCTTCGACGACAACCTGACCCGTGCGGCCGCCTCGCTGGGCGCGAACCCCGTCCACACCTTCCGCAAGGTGCAGCTGCCGCTGATCGCGCCGGGGGTGCTGTCGGGGGCGCTCTTCGCCTTCGCGACGTCCTTCGACGAGGTGGTGGTGGTGCTGTTCATGGCGGGGGTCGAGCAGCGCACGATCCCGCGCCAGATGTGGGCCGGCATCCGCGAACAGATCAGTCCCGCGATCCTGGCCGTGGCCACCTTCCTGATCGGCTTCGCGGTGCTCCTGCTCTTCGCCGTCGAGTGGCTGAGGAGGCGGGGCAGGGGGTAGGCGGCTGCGTTATCCGCCGCCCCCGTCAGTTGTTCGGCGCGCCCGCCTCGATCCACGCCCGGATCAGCGCGATCTCGTCATCCGGCACGGGATCGCCCTCCTCGGGCATCGTCTGGTCGACGATCATGTCCAGCAGGAAGCTGTTGGCCGGATCGCCGGCCTCGACGACCGTGCCCCATTCGGATCCCGCGATCACCTTCTCGTATTCCAGCAGGTTCAGCCCCGACTCCAGCCGCGGCTCGCCGTCTTCGTCGGGTGCGCCGTGGCACTTGGCGCAACGGTTCTGGAAGATGGGAAGAATGTCGTCCGCGAAGCTGACGGTGTCCTGGGATGCCGGGCTGCCGGCCAACGCCATGGTGCTCGTTGACGACACCTTGCCCTCGATTGCCGCCGTGCCCGCCTGGCCCGCGTCGGGCACGCCGCGCCCCCCCAGGGCAGCCGAACTGAACGCAATCGCCGCCGCGACGGCGATCAGGGACGCAAGACGGGTGCTGCTTGCGGTTGATTGATTTGTCATGAGAAGTCCCGAGGTGGTCAACCCAGTCCCTCGGCCTCCTTCATCAGCCGCAAATGCGTAGCCGCCTGCGCGAGGCCGCCCTCTCCCTCGCCCCAGGAAACCCTGCCGTTTCCATCGGCGTCGGTGCCGTTCAGGATCGCATCGGCCATCGCCGCGATCTCATCGGCGAGCGCCTTGGCTGCGGCCATGTCGGTCGCGGCGGCCACTTCAGCGGCCTTCTCCGCAATGCCCTCGGCCCAAGTCGCCACATTCTGGCAGCTGGTCTGCACATGCGTCGAGTGGGCCTTGACGGCATCCGACGCATCGTCGGACCCGCCGGCCATCCCGATGTGGCCGGCACACCCGGAGGCCGCGCGCGCGAGCCCGTAGCCCTTGCCGGGTCCCCTCTCGGAGGTCGACGCGTCGACTGCGTGCAGGACGTGTACGATATGCCGCTGGATCCCGGCCAGGTCGTCGGATCCCGCCGCCAAACCGGCGTGCTGCGCGGCCACTTCGGCTTCGGCCTGGGCCGTGGCGAGCAGCCCCGCGTTGTCCGGCGTGCCGCTGAAGCTGTCGCCGACATGCCCGATGTGACGGTGCGCGGCGCTCTGCGCGGAAATCTCCTGGGGTGCGGCAGCCGCCAGTACGGCGGTCGCAAGGGCCGCGGTGATCACGAACTTCGCTTTGGCCATTTGTCTTTGCTCCTTTGGGGGAAAGAGATCGGCGATTTCGTCGTCTGGTCGATGTTCGGAGCGAAAAGGTATGCACCTTTGCGGGACGGAACCAGATGGGGCAGCTTGTCGGCACTGCTTTGCCCGCCGTGAACCGCACGCTTCCAGCCAAGGCCAGGACACCATGCCCCGTACGCTGCCACCCCCTTCGCCCTTCGTCCTGACGGTCGCCCTCGCCACGGCCCTCACGGCCACGTCCGCGTGCTCGGCCCCGGAGCAATCCGGCGATCCGGGCGCCTCCGACCCGGCCGCCGCCCCGGCCGCCTCCGAACCCGCCGCCGCAACCAGCCCGGCTCCGGTCGTGAACCTGATCGTCGACGGCCAGGTCGTCTTCGGCATCTTCTCCGGACCGACCACCCGCGAGCAGGGCGCGCTCATGGGCCAGAACCGCGAACTCGACTTCGTTTTCTACTCCCTGGAGTCAGGTCCATTTGACATAATGTCAACTAAAGTTTACATGGAGGGGGTCGCGGAGGGGTCGGGGAGCGAACCGCCGCACCCTCTCGTCCTGCGTATTCCGCCGATCCGAAACGGCGTGGAGGCCGCGCAGGCGCACGCGGCCGAGGCGCTGGACGCTGGCGTGGCCGCGATCGTCTTCCCGCATGTGGAGTCCGCGGACGAAGCCGCTGTGGCGGTGGCCGCGATGGGCGACGACCACTGGCCCGGCAACCCCTCGGGCTCGCTGTTCAGCATCCTGATCATCGAGGACCGGACCGGTGTGGAACGGGCCGACGAGATCGTCGCCACCGAGGGCGTCAGCGTGGTGTTCCCGGGCCCGGGCGACCTGCGCCGCGCCTACGAGGGCGACATGGAAGCGGTGGAAGCCGCGATCCAGACCGTGCTGGCCTCGTGTCAGCGCCACGGTGTGCCGTGCGGCATCACCGCCGGCTTGGACGACATCGCCGAGCGCATCGAGCAGGGCTTCCGGATGTTCATCGTGACCGACGCGGCCGCCGTGACGCCGGGAAGGGCGGCGGCGGGGCGGTAGGGGGGGCAGGTGCGGACTCGCGCCCTTGTTCAGCCGCCGCCCGTCCGGATGTGCTCACCCGCAAGGCGCACGAAGCGTTCTGCGGCTTCAATCGCGGCAATCGCCTGTCCTTTGCCGAACGCCGCGTACGGAACCGGGCCGGTTGCAGCTGGATATCGGGTTGCCCTGTAGTACCGGTCGAGCAAACGCGATTCGCCCATCAGGTCCCTAAGGCCCGGAGCGCGGTCAGCATGGCGGTCGACCAACAGCGTGACGGAATTCTCCAAGGCAGCGCCGTCCCCTCCAACGGGGCCTATCCCCTTGACGGCCTTCTCCGCGCTCTGCTGAGCCCAGAAACACACCTGGGAATGGAATCCCTCGCGCAGCCCCAGCCGTGCGAACTCGAGGTCGTTCTCGGCTTGCTTCAGCCAGCGGTCCGCCTCTGATTGCCTGCCTGGCATTAGTCGCCTCCGCAGTCAGGTGCACCGTTCTCGCTCCGGACAGTGATGCCCACTCGAACATAGCGGAGGCCGAGAGTGCCCGGAGGCAACGATGTGCGTAGGATTAGGTTACAGCCGGACCGCTCCCTGAAGCCCGCTTGCGACCGCGATGCCATCGGCCGCGTTTCGGGCGATGCATCCTTTACCCCGCAACTGGATGGCACGATGTCACTTGAGACGAGAATCAGGTCGCTTGAGGAAACGATCAGGCAGGTGAGGAAGAGAGATTTGCCGCCTAACGAAGAGAGCGCCAAGAACTGGGTGATCCTGCCAATCCTCAAGCACCTCGGCTGGCCGAGCGACGATCCTGAACATGTTCTGTTCGAGCAAGTGGTGGGAAAGGGCCGGATGGACATTGCGCTGCGGACCGGCGGGCGCATGGTGGCCTTCATCGAAGCCAAGGCACCTGGGAAGAGCTTGGGGGATCACGTAACCCAAATGCTCAACTACGCCTTCCTCGCGGGTGTGGATATCTGCGTGCTGACCACCGGACTCGAATGGTGGCTCTTCTTGCCGCTTGAGAAAGCACCTCCAATGGATCGCCGGTTTGCGGTGCTGAAGATCGTGACAGGATCGGCGCGAGAGTGCGCGGGGCAGATGTTCAGGTTTCTTGGACGCGAAGCACTGGCGGGCCGGGACGCGGAGAGAAGCGCTAAGGAAGCACTGACTGCGCTGCGTCACGAGGCGCGGCTGAAGAAGGCCGTGCCCCAAGTCTGGCAGGAGATGACAAACGAAACGGATGCCGAGTTGGTGAAGCTGATTCAAAAGCGGGTGAGCGAGAAGACGGGGCTGCATGCGACCGCGTCGCAGGTGGCCAGCATGCTCGGGATGGCCGTTCCCGAAGACCCAGTCGTAGATCAGCCGCCTGAGAAGCCGCCGCCCGGACACAAATCCGAGCCAACGGGCTCGCGAAGAGCGCCAGCCTCCATCAGGTCCTATGAGCTGTGGGGCAACAAGACGGCAGTGAAAACCTGGAAGGACATGCTGGTTGGTGTCTTCGTTGCGTTGCACACGCGACACGAAGTCGAGTTCCTGACCACCGCGCGGCCCCTGTGGGGGAAGTACAGACCCTGGGTTTCAAACGTCCCAAGCGAGTTGCGCAAACCGCGCGCCATAGGGCAAACAGGACTCTACGCAGAGACGCACCTGAGCGCGAAGGACATTCAAAGCCGCTGCCACCGCCTCCTCCAAGCGTTCGGCTACTCCGACAACGAACTCGAAGTACTGAAGTAACTGTAAGGCTGCCGCCTCGCTGCGCCGACTCTGAAGCGAACTCGATAACTTCGCGGAGCCAGTTCTGGATGGGGCATGCCGGCGCCCGGCGAGTAGGGGTTCAGAATAGGGTCCATCGGCTCCAGTTATGCAGAGTTTAGGCAGCTTATGCTGAGAACATAATATCGCTAAACTCCCTATAAATCGGCCCGTCACACCGCCCACCCAGCCACCTCACGCTTGCGCCTCGTGCCCGCACCGGGGCTCGACGCCGTCCTCCTCGCACATGTCGAGGAACACCTTGAGCGAAGTAGCCCCTTCCTTCCTTAAGCCCGTGACGTCGGGAGCGCAAAAGTCCGCTCCGCCGTTCAGGCCGACGAATTCGCCCCGGAACATGTCGATGTCGGGGTCAAACTGAATGACGGCCCTGTAGCCATTGATCCCCATGGTATTCTTCACGGCTCCACTCCATTCCGCCGTAGCCTGCTCCTACGCCCCAAGCACTTCCCGCATCCGCTCCAGCCCCGCTCGCGAATTCGCCGCCATGACCGAGCCGCCGGTCGCGTCCAACGGGCCCCCCTCGACCCGCTCCACCACGCCTCCCGCCTCGGTCACGAGCAGCACTCCCGCGCCGAAGTCCCACGGCGCCAGCCGCGACTCCCAGAACCCGTCCAGGATGCCGTTGCTGACATAGGCCAGGTCAATAGCCGCAGCGCCGGTCCTGCGCACCCCGGAGGTCTGCCGCAGCGCGCGGTCGAGTTCGGCCAGGTAGGGGGTGAGCACATCGTGCGCCTTGAAGGGGAAGCCGGTGCCGAGGAGGTAGCGGTCGATGCGCGTGGTGCGGCTGACCTGGATCCGCCGGCCGTTCTCGTAGGCGCCCCGTCCACGCGCGGCGAACCAGGTCTTGCCGAGCGCCCGGGCGTCCACCGCGGCCGCGAGGGGGCCCCAGCTGTCCCAGACCGCCACGGAAGCCGCGTGATACGGGTGGCCGTGCAGGAAGTTGGTCGTGCCGTCGAGCGGATCGACGAGCCACAGGTGCTCGTTGCCCTCGGCGCCGGGACGGCCGCCTCCGCCGGGGTCGCCACCGTCGCCCGGGCCGGCGCCTTCGCCCGGGCCGCCGCCTTCGCCGGCAACCCCCGCGCCGCTCCCATCGTCCTCTTCCGCCAGGATCCGGTGGTGCGGATGCCGGGCGGTGATCACGTCCAGCGCGGCTTCCTGGGCAGCCATGTCCACATCCGACACGAAGTCGCTGGACATCGTCTTCTCGTCCACCCACGCGCCACCGCCGCGGTCCGCCGCCTCCTCATGGACCGCCGCCGCCATCCGCGCCGCCTCCCGCGCGGTCGCCAGAAGATCGTCCACCCTTTCTCGCATCGTCGCTTACCTATCGTCGCTTACCTGTTGTTGCCGGATCGCCGCGCCGGGCCACCGCGCCGGAGCGGCCGGAGCCGGCAGGGTCGTACTCCGGGCCACGCTACGCTAACTTAGCTCCGGTCAGTAACAACCCCGTCGCGCCGTGCCGGGCACCGCGCAACGATTCGTCCGCCGATCCGCAACACCAGGTCACAGCCTTCCCATGCCCTCTCGCAAGCGCGTCTATTCCGGCATCCAGCCCACCGCGGTCATGACGATCGGCAACTACTTCGGGGCCGTACAGAACTGGGTGCGGCTGCAGGACGAATGCGACTGCGTCTACTGCGTCGTGGACCTGCACGCCATGACCGGCAACTACGACGCGGAGGAATTGCGGCATGCCTCGCGGGAGATGTTCGTGAGCCTGCTGGCCGCGGGGATCGATCCGGACCGGGCCACGGTCTACATCCAGTCGACGGTTCCGGAGCAGACCGAACTGTGCTGGATGTTCGCGACCCTGACCTCGCTCGGCGACCTCTCGCGCATGACGCAGTTCAAGGAGAAGTCGGGACTTCTGAAGGGCGGACTCGCCGAGGATGCCGGCACCTTCGTGTCGGCCGGACTGCTCTTCTATCCCGTCCTGCAGGCCGCCGACATCCTTGCCTACCGGGCCGACTGCGTGCCCGTGGGGCAGGACCAGTCGCAGCACCTTGAGCTCAGCCGCGGGATCGCGCGGCGCTTCAACTCCCGTTTCGGGTATCTCTTCCCGGAACCGGAGACCCTGCACACGCCGGTCACCAAGGTTCTGTCCACCGCCGACCCGACCCGCAAGATGAGCAAGAGCCTCGGACCTCGGCACCACATCGGGCTGTTCGAGGAGGAGGACTCGATCCGCAAGAAGATCCGCTCGGCGGTGACGGACTCGGGGATGCCGGCGGGCGGTGCTGGTGGGGGGGGCGCCGGCGCGGGCGGTTCTGGCGCGGGGGACACGGCCGATCGGCGGGCCAGCCCCGGGATCGAGAACCTGCTGACCATGTTGACGGCGTGCGGTCACGGGGACGAAGCCGACCAGATGCGCGCGGACTACTTCGCCGGTACCTTGCGTTATGTCGACCTGAAGGGGCGCACGGCCGATGCCCTGGTCGGGCTTACGAGCCGGATGCGCGAGCGCAGGGCCGACATCCTCCGACGCGAAACCGACCTGGATGGTCGGGTCATGGCCATGGCGGAGCGGGCGCGCCGCATGGCGGGCGAGACGCTGGCGCTCGCGAGGGAGAAACTGGGCGTATTCCAGCCACCGGACCAAGGAGCGGTACGATCGACATCAGCGGAGTAATGATTCCGACCACCACGCCCTTCCGTCCCGTGACGGGCGAGGTCGACCTGGGGGGACTGAGGGAGAACGTCGAACAGTGGGCGACGTCCGGGGTCAGCGGACTCGTGATCGGGGGATCGACGGGCGAGGCCGTATTCCTCGACGAGCAGGAGCGGGACCGGTGCTGGCGCGTGGTTGCCGACTGCGCGCCCGACGACCTGGTCCTCGTCGCCGGAACCGGCGCCGAGTCGCTGCGCACCACCCTGCGGCTGACGGGCATGGCCGCGGCCCGCGGATTCGACGCGGTGCTCGTCCAGCCGCCCGCCTTCTACAAGGGGGCGATGAACGACACCGTGGTCAGGGACCACTACTTGGCGGTGGCCGACGCGGCCGAGGTACCGGTCATCCTGTACCAGGTGCCAACGCGCTTCAGCACCCTGGACTTCGCCACCGGGCTGATCGCCGAACTCTCCGAGCACGAGAACATCATCGGGATCAAGGACTCGCGTGGCTCGCTGGACAAGGTGGGCGAACTGGTCACGCAGACCGCGCACGGGTTCCAGGTGCTCGTGGGGAGCGGGAGCCTGCTCTATGCGTCGCTCGAGATCGGCGCCGTCGGGGGCATCCTGGGCGTCGCGAACCTGGCCCCGGCGGAGTGCGCGGGGATTCATTCGCTCTTTGTGAGCGGGGACGCGGTCGGCGCCGGCGCCCTCCAGGAACGCGTCGGCCCGCTGCACAACGCGGTGGTCGGAGGCATGGGTGTCGCGGGGGTCAAGTGCGGTCTCGACGTGCTCGGCTACCGGGGCGGCGCGCCCCGTCCCCCCCTCAAGCCGTTGCCGGACGGTCGCCGGGACGAAGTGGTCGGCCACCTCGACAAGGCCGGCGTGCTGACCGCCGGCGCGCTGACCGCCGGCGTGCCCGCCTGACCGGCGTTTTTCGTGGGCAAGAACGACATGACCGCGCCGGCCGGATTCTGCACGGTCGTTGTGGGATGCCAGTGGGGCGACGAGGGGAAGGGGAAGATCGTCGACGTGCTGGCCGGCGAGGCCGATGTCATCGCGCGCTATCAGGGGGGCGCCAACGCCGGACACACGGTGCACGTGGGCGAACAGCACGTCGTGCTGCACCAGGTCCCGTCGGGCGTGCTCCACCCCGACAAGCGGTGCCTGCTCGGCAACGGCGTGGTGCTCGACGTGGCCCGGTTCTTCGGCGAGCTGGACGCGCTGGCCGAGCGCGGAATCGACTCGCGGGGCCGCATCGGCGTGAGCACGCGCGCGCACATCGTCTTCCCGTATCACAAGGCGCTCGACGCGGCGGCCGAAGATGCCGCGACGCGGAAGATCGGGACGACCGGGCGCGGGATCGGCCCTGCATACGAGGCCAAGACCGGTCGGCGGGGGTTGCGCGTGGTGGACCTGCTGGAACGCGGGCGCGTCGCCAACAACGTGATTCGCGGGGTTGAATGGGCCCGTGCGCGGATGCGGGAGCTGGGGGCGAATCCCGATCTGGCCGGAACGGTCGAGGAAGCGCTGGCCCTGTCGCATCGGCTGCCGTCGGTGGCTACGGATGTCGGCGACGAGATCGCCCGCGCGCTGAAGGAGGGCCAGCGGGTCCTTCTGGAAGGCGCACAGGGGACCGCGCTGGACGTCGATCACGGCAGCTACCCGTACGTGACTTCGTCCAACACGACGGCCGGCGCCGCCGCGGTGGGCACCGGAATCGGCCCGACCGCCATCGACTCGGTGGTCGGCGTGGTGAAGGCGTACACCACGCGGGTCGGGAACGGGCCGCTGCCGACGGCGTTCGACGACGAGTTGGACGAACGCGTGCGGGAACTGGGCGCAGAGTTTGGCGCGACCACGGGCCGCCCGCGCCGCTGCGGCTGGTTCGACGCGGTGCTGGCCGCGTACGCCGCCCGCGTGAACGGGCTGACGGGAATCGCCGTCACGAAGCTGGACGTGCTGGACACGCTGCCCGAATTGAAGATCGCGACCGGTTACCGGATCGAGGGCGTGGTGCAGACGCTGTTCCCCGCCGGGGTGCGGGAACTGGAGGGCGCCGAACCCGTGTACGAGACCCTGCCGGGCTGGCAGACCCCGACAACGGGTGCGCGGTCGATGAGCGACCTGCCGGCCAACGCGCGCGCCTACCTGCACCGGATCGAGGAACTCGTGGAGACGCCGGTCACGATCGTGTCGGTCGGCACGCGGCGAAGCCAGGTGATCCACCGGGGGTGAGGGGTTTGGGGACGTCATTGAATCGAAGTCTCGTCACAGCTACGTTTAAAAGCTGTGCCGCAATGATCGCGGCCTTCGATGTTTGAAGACCTGAGCAGGAAACTGGACGGGGTTCTGGGGCGTTTCCGCCAGCGCGGAGTCCTCACCGAACCCATGATCCGGGACGGCCTACGGGAGGTGCGGCGCGCCCTTCTGGAAGCCGATGTCAACTTCAGGGTCACCCGCAGCTTCCTCAATCGGGTCCAGGAGCGGGCGCTCGGCGAACGGGTGATCAAGTCCGTTTCGCCCGGGCAGCAGATCGTCAAGATCGTTCACGACGAGCTGGCCGCCCTGATCGGGAGCGACGGCGAGACCGCGCTCACGTGGTCGCCGGCTCCCCCTACAGTCATCATGCTGGTGGGACTCCAGGGCTCCGGAAAGACCTCCACGGCGGCGAAGCTGGCAAAGAGGCTGGCACGCCAGGGGCGTTCCCCGCTGCTCGCGGCGTGCGACCTGCACCGGCCGGCCGCGGTCGATCAGCTGCGGGTGCTGGGCAAGCAGGTGCGGGTCCCGGTTCACTTCGCGGAAGGCGCCGGCGATCCGGTGGCCGTGGCGAGCGACGCTCATCAGCGCGCACGGCGGATGAAGGCCGGCGTGCTGATCGTCGACACGGCCGGACGACTCCAGATCGACGAACCGCTGATGGACGAACTGGGTCGGCTGAAGGACGTGCTGAAGCCACGCGAGATTCTGCTGGTCGCGGACGCGATGACCGGACAGGAAGCGGTGCGGATCGCGGACGGCTTCGACAGCGTGCTCGACCTGACCGGTTTCGTCCTGGCCAAGATGGACGGGGACGCGCGCGGCGGAGCGGCGCTGTCGATTCGGAGCGTCACGGGGAAGCCGCTCAAGTTCGTCGGTACCGGCGAGGGGATGGACGCGCTCGAAGCGGTGGATCCGCAGCGGATTGCCGGGCGCATCCTCCAGAAGGGAGATGTCGTCGGACTGGTCGAACGGGCGCAGGCGGTGGTCGACGCCGGCGAGGCCGAGGCCCTGCAGGCCAAGGTGCTCGGCAAGGCGCGCTTCACCCTGGAGGACTTCCTCGTTGCGATGCGTCAGGTGCAGCGCATGGGTCCCCTGGATCAGCTCCTCGGCATGATCCCGGGAATACCCGGGCACCTGCGCGACGAGGAGATCGACCCGAAGAAGATCAAGCACGTCGAGGCGATCATCCTGTCGATGACGCCCGAGGAGCGCCGACGGCCCGAGATCCTCAACGGGTCGCGCAGGAAGCGGATCGCCCGCGGAAGCGGCCGGCCCGTGTTCGAGGTGAACCGGCTCATGAAGCAGTTCGCCGAAATGGAAAAGATGATGAGAAGGATGAAGGGGCTGATGCCCCGGATGTGATCCCGAAGACCGGCAGGTTGAAATGTCAGTGAAGATTCGCCTCAGGCGGATGGGAAAGAAGAAGCAGCCTCACTACCGCATTGTTGTCGCGGACAGCCGTTCCCCCCGGGACGGCCGGTTCGTCGAGAACCTGGGGTACTACAATCCGATTCCGGATCCGGCCCGCGTGGTCGTCGACCTCGACAGGGTCGACTACTGGCTCGGCGAAGGGGCGATCATGAGTACCACGGTCGGGAACCTGGTGTCGAAGGCCAGGGTCGGCGGGGATGACCGCGTGGCTGTCGGAGGCCTGGGCGGGGAATCGGTCGCCTCCGGCAACGGGGACGCTGCGGCGAACGGAAGGGCTGCTGAGGCCGAAGCCGGGGGTGTCGTTGCGGCCGAGGCCGGCGCCGGCGCCGATGAGGCCTCCGCCGCCGCCTCCGAGCCAGCGGAGACCGAAACCGCGTAGTCGGCCGTGGCCAGCGGCGACAACCCTCCCTTTCTGGTCGTGGGCCACCTCAACAAGGCGCACGGCACGCGCGGAGAGCTGTTCGTCTGGCCGCTCACGGACCACCCCGGGACCCACTTCGCTCCGGGAGTGGTCCACCTGCCGGGAGACGACGAGGGATACGCGCCTTCGCCGGACCTCGCCCCGCTCACCATCGAGTCCGTTCGGGCCTATCGAAAGGGGTACCTCGCCAAGTTCCGGGGCATAGACGATCGTACCGCCGCCGAGCAGGTGCGCGGCCGTTACCTGCTCAGGCCGTTTGACACGATCGACGAACTGGCCGAGGGCGAAGTCTTCTACCACGAATTGCTGGGATCCACGGTCGTCACACCCGACGGGTCCGTGCTGGGCAGCGTCAGCGAGGTGTACGCGCTGAAGCCTGCCGACCTGCTCGAGGTGGCCGGCCCCGAAGGCGCCATCATGCTTCCGCTGATCCCCGAAATGGTTGTCGAGATCGACCGCGAAGCGCGCAGGGTCGTCGTCGATCCGCCCGAAGGCCTGCTTTCCTGATGCGCGTCAACATCGTCACGATCTTTCCGGGGTTCTTCACCACGCCGCTCGCGGCCAGCATCCCCGCACGGGCCGCACGGGCGGGGCTGGCGTCGTACCGGATCGTCGATCTCAGGGACTACACCCACGACGTGCATCGCACCGTCGACGACCAGCCCTACGGGGGAGGCGCGGGGATGGTCATGAAGCCGGAGCCCTTCTTCGAAGCGATCGACGACCTTGCTCCGGCGGGGCCGATCGTGCTGCTGTCCGCGCGCGGGCGCCGTTTCCGCCACGACGACGCGGTGCGCCTGTCGCTCGAATCCGAAGTCACGCTTCTGTGTGGGCACTACAAGGACGTGGACCAGCGCGTCGCCGACCACCTGGCGACGGAGGAGCTGTCGCTCGGGGACTTCGTGGTCTCGGGCGGCGAGGTGGCGGCCCTGGCCATCGTCGACGCGGTCGTGCGCTTGCTGCCCGGCGCGCTGGGCGATCACGAGTCGGCGTCGTCGGATTCGTTCTATGACGGTGACTCCCTGTCCGCGCCGTCCTACACGCGCCCTGCCGACTACCGAGGCATGAAGGTGCCCGAGGTCCTGCGCAGCGGAGACCACCGCCGCATCGAGGAGTGGCGGGCAGCCGAGTCGGAGCGGCGTACGCGGAAGCGGCCCTAGCGGCTTGCGCGGAAGCGTTCCTGGCGGCTTTGCGCGGGAGCGTTCCTAGCGGTTGCGGGCGAGCGTCCGCAGTCGTTCCCTGAGCTCCTCCAGGCGCTTCCGCACCTCTTCGGCCTCTGCGGCGGCCTCGCCGGTTCCCTTGGCGGCCTCGGCGAGCTCGATGGTCAGGCGATCCGCGGTCAGCTTCGTCGCTTCGATGCGCTGCCGCACCGTTTCGGCCTGTTCGGTCGCGACGACGGTTACGCGCCTGCAGCGGTGGGCGGCTTCCTGCGCGGCTCGCGGAGCCGGAACCCTCGTGTGCCAACGCCACCGGACGGGCGCGCTCCGTTCGCCGGCGCGGTCGACAGACACGGCGTACGTCACCGCCCACCGCGCTTCGAGCGGCGTGCAATCCGCCGTGGAGTCCTGCGTCTCCCCTGAATTCGCGCGTGCAAGCGCGAGCGTCGCGGCCACGGCCAGCGCCGTGCTCCCCAGAATCACCCCCGTGGCCATCAGATCGGTACCCGGTCTCCGCATTCCCTTACCCTCCTTGCAGTGCTCCCCTGGTCTGTAGGCTTGAGACACGCGGAACGCCCGCGAGGGTTGCCGTGGACTCGGTCCCGCTCGGGCTCGTTTCTCGTTGGAAACCCGTGCCCCGCTCAGCCTCGTGTGGCGCTGGACAAAATCGGGCTTCCAAAAAACTGCCGCTGTTTCTACCTTTCATGGCTACCATTTGAAACAGTACACGCCGGCAACGGTTACGATTTGAGGAGCCCGGCCATGGCGGACATCCTCCACCAACTCGATACGGAACAGGCGAGGACGGACCTGCCCGACTTCGCCCCGGGGGACACGATCAAGGTCCTCTACCGGGTGCGTGAGGGTCAGAAGGAGCGGATCCAGGTCTTCGAGGGCGTATGCCTGGGACGCCGGGGTTCCGGCATGGGCGAGACGTTCACCGTCCGCAAGCTGTCCGGCGGGATCGGTGTCGAGCGCGTGTTCCCGGTGAACGCGCCCACCGTGGGCGGTGTCGAGGTCGTCCGGCGTGGCCGCGTGCGGCGCGCAAAGCTCTACTACCTGCGCGGTCTGCGAGGCAAGGCCGCGAGGATCAAGGAGAAGCGGACGCCCCGCCCTCACTGATACGCCCCGCGCCGATTCGCCGGGGTCGTGGACGCCCCAGCCGCTGTCCTGCAGTACGAACGGGGGTTCTGGGCGCGCGGCATCGCGCGGGTCGCGGGTGTGGACGAGGTGGGGCGCGGGCCGCTGGCCGGGCCGGTCGTGGCGGCGGCGGTCATTCTGGCCGAAGGCGTGGCGATCGACGGCGCCGCGGACTCCAAGGCGCTGACCCCGCAGCGGCGCAGTGAAGTCGCCACGGAGATCGAAGCCCGCGCGGCGGCGATTGCGCTCGGTGCGGCGTCCGTTCGCGAGATCGACCGGCTGAACATCCTGCGCGCCACGACCCGGGCAATGACCCGGGCTCTCGCGAGGCTTCCGCTGACGCCGGACCACGTCGTGGTCGACGGATTGCCGGTCCGCGATCTGGGCTGGGAGCACGAAGCGGTGGTGGGGGGCGACGCGCGAGTCCACTCGATTGCGTGTGCCTCGATCGTGGCGAAGGTGTGCCGTGACCGCCTCATGACCCTGCTGGCGGCTCGGTATCCGGACTACGGGTGGGAGCGCAACAAGGGCTATGCGACCCGGCGCCACAGGTCGGCGCTGCGGGAAGCGGGGCTGACGCCGCACCACCGCACCACGTTCGGGCTGCTGCAATTGGAGCTGCCCTTCGCCGATCTGGCGCGGGACTGACAGGGAGGGGCGACGCGCGAGGTGCCCCACCCGCGGGCGCGAGGTTGCCCACCCGCGGGCGATGTACAGGTTGCCCACCCGCGGGCGCCAAGGTGTCCCGCCCGCCCCGGCGTGCGTTACTTTTTCGGCGAGCCGGTAGCTCAGTTGGTAGAGCAACGGACTTTTAATCCGTAGGTCCTGGGTTCGATCCCCAGCCGGCTCATTCGGTGCTCCGTTGTCCCCCCATCCCCACCGCCCCAGGAGCGCACCATGCACCGCACGACACGCACCCCCGTCACCCTCACCGCCCTGCTGGCGCTCGCGGCCCCCGCCTGCGCGCAGACCACCACGACCTTCGGCGACGACCCCGGCCTCGCCCACCTCGCCGACGAGGTCGCGCGGCTGGCCGAACACGCCGAAGGCACGGTCGGCGTCGCCGCCTACCACCTCGAAACGGGACGCGGGATCACGCTCAACGGCGACGAACGCTTCCCGATGGCGAGCACCTACAAGGTCCCGATCGCGGTGCAGATCCTCACCATGGTCGACAACGGCGAACTGTCGCTTCGAGACCTCGTCGAAGTCGACCAGAAGGACGTCTACCTGACCGCCAGCGCGATCAGCGACCTGATCGACGACCCGGGTCTCCAGATCTCGATCCACAACCTCCTGGAGATGATGCTGCAGATCAGCGACAACATCGCCACGGACCTGCTCATGCGCGAAGCGGGCGGGTCCGCCGCGGTCACCGGGCGGATGGCCGCGGTCGGCGCCGACGGGATCCGGGTCGACCGCCCGACCTGGGCGCTGATCGCCAACTGGCTAGGCGATGCGGACATTGCCGAGGACAACCAGCCCACGCCGGACGACTACCGGGCGCTGCTCGAAGCGGAGCGCACCGACGCGTCCCTGGCGGCCCTCAACGCCGCCTTCAACGCGGATCCCCGCGACACCTCGACGCCCGCCGCCATGTCCGCGCTGCTCAGGAAGATCTGGAACCGCGAGATCCTGTCCGAGGAGAGCTCCGCGCTGCTGATCGACATCATGTATCGCTGCCAGACCGGCGAGGCCCGGCTCAAGGGCTCGCTGCCGCCGGGCACCGAGGTGGCGCACAAGACCGGGACCATCGGGCAGACGACCAACGACGTGGGCATCATCGATCTGCCGGACGGGGCGGGCCACGTGGTCACCGTCGTCTACATCAAGGAATCGCAGGTCGAGAGCGTTGCCGACCGCGAGCCCGTGATCGCCCAGATCGCCCGGGCGGTGCACGACTACTTCCTGTTCAACCGCGGGTAGCTTCCGGGGATCCTGGGTGGCTCGCCACCGAGCCGTCACCGGGCTGCTTGCGGTCCTGGCCGCAGCGGCCCTGGCCAACGGATGCGGAAACGGCGACGGCCCCATCGAGCCGCCGCCCGATCCGCCGCGTCCCGCGACCGTGGCCGTCACCCCGGCCACGGCAGTGCTTTCCGCGCTGGGTGCGACCGTCCAACTGCAAGCGGAAGTGCGGGATCAGAACGGACAGGTGCTGACCGATATATCGGTGGTCTGGGCGAGCGACAGCCCACAGGTGGCGACGGTGGACGGCTCGGGGCTGGTGACGGCGTTGGCCGAGGGGAGTGCGACGATCACCGCGAGCGCGGGCGAGGCGACGGGGACTGCGGAGGTCACAGTGACGCAGTCGCCCGACTCGGTGACGGTGCAGCCGAAGGAAGCGACGCTTGCCGCTCTGGGCGACACGCTCCGGCTGACGGCCGCCGCCTTCGACGCGAACGGGCACGCCATCGAGGCTGCGCAGTTCTCGTGGAAGTCAGGCGACGACGCGGTGGCGACGGTGGACGGCGCGGGGCTGGTGACGGCAGTTGCCGAGGGGAGCGCGACGATCGCCGCGATCGCGGGCGGTGTCTCGGGGACGGCGGAGGTCTCGGTAACCGTCGTGGCCGTTCCCACCTGGGTTGCCGTGACGCCCGCACAGGAAACTCTACTGGTTGGCGAAACGGTGCGCCTCGCGGCGGAGGTCCGCGACGCGGCCGGCATGCCGATCTTGGACGCCGCGGTGGCCTGGTCGTCCGCCGACGAGTCGGTCGCGTCGGTGGACCGGACGGGACTGGTCCGGGCGCTGGCCACGGGCGAGACGGTCATCACGGCGACGTCGGCGGAGCTGTCGGCCCGGGCCCGGATCACCGTGGTGGAGCCTTCCGACCGGGGCGCGCTCGTCAGCCTCTATCGGTCCACCGGAGGACAGAAGTGGCTGGACAGGACCAACTGGCTGACCGACGCGCCGCTCGGCGACTGGTACGGCGTCACCGTCGATCGGGCGGGACGGGTTGTCCGGCTGGAACTGGACACGAACAATCTGGCGGGCCCGATTCCGCCCGAGATCGCACATCTGACCCAGCTCCGGCGCCTGACCCTGGCCGACAACACCCTCGACGGCAGCATCCCGCCGGAAATCGGCAGACTGTCTCTTCTGGACTTCCTCCTCCTCAGCAACAACAATCTGAGCGGCGAGATCCCGCCGGAAGTCGGCCAGCTTGCCGCCATGGTCACGATGGGCATGAGCGGAAACCGGCTGAACGGTCGCATCCCGCCCGAGATCGGCAGATTGACGAGGCTCGGGTGGCTGGACCTCGGCCACAACGACCTCACTGGCGGGATTCCGCCGGTGCTCGCGATCCCCGGCCTCCAGTCGCTCATCGTCGCAGGCAACCTCCTCCGGGGCCCGGTGCCGAGCAGCTTTCTCCGTTCGGGGCTGCAGTGGCTCGAGATGGGCATGCCACGACACCGGAACCTGTATCTGTGCCTGCCCGGCACGCCCGCCTTCGTCGCCTGGGCGGCACGGTCGGTGGACCACGACCCACGATATTGCAACGATTCCGACAGAGCGGCGCTGGAGGCGCTGCACCGGGCGACCGGAGGGGCTGGCTGGCAGAACTCCCGCCGCTGGCTGGCGGACCCGGCGGTGGGTGAATGGTTCGGGGTCGAGGCCGATTCGCTGGGGAGGGTCGTGACGCTTGATCTGACGAACAACGGGTTGTCCGGCGAGCTCCCGGCCCGTCTGGGGCACCTGGCGGCATTGACGGAGCTGAGGATCGGGAACAACGCCCTCTCGGGTCGGCTGCCCACATCGCTGACGGCCCTCTCTCTGCGGGAACTGCGCTATTCCGGAACCGGCCTGTGCGCGCCCGCCGACGCTTCCTTCCGCGCATGGCTGAGCACCGTCGCCGCGCACGTGGGCACCGGGCTGGAATGCGCCCCCACCTCGGATCGTGACGTCCTCGAGACACTGTACCGCGCCACCGACGGGCCGAACTGGAGGAACCGCACCAACTGGCTGACCGGCGCGCCGCTCGATCAGTGGCACGGAGTCGATGTAGACGTCGAGGGTCGCGTCACCGCGCTGCAGCTGGTGGACAACAATCTCAACGGGGTCATTCCGCCGGAGCTGGGCCGGCTCGCCCGCCTGGAGAACCTCCAACTCTTCGGCAACCCGCTGACAGGGCCGATACCGCCCGAGTTGGGCAACCTGTCGAGGCTCAGGCGGCTGTACCTGTTCCACACCCTTGTGAGTGGGACCATACCGCCGGAACTCGGCGACCTCCAGGCCCTCGAGGAGCTGTGGCTGGAGAGGATTCCGCTGACGGGGTCGATTCCACCGCAACTGGGCCGGCTCTCGAAGCTCCGGTTCCTGGCCGCGCCCGAGAGCAACCTGAGCGGCTCGATTCCGCCTGAATTGGGTCGCCTGGCCAACCTCGAGAAGCTGTACCTGGGTGGCAATCGGCTTGAGGGTTCCATTCCGCGCACGCTCGGCAACCTTTCCCGGTTGAACACCCTCAACCTGCAAGGGAACAACCTCGCGGGCTCCATCCCGGCCGAGCTTGGCGGCCTCGACCGGTTGAAGTACGCCTGGCTGGACGGCAACCGGCTGACGGGTCGCGTGCCGACGACACTCGGCGGCCTGGCGTCCGCCACGATCCTCGCCCTCGCGAACAACGACCTGAGCGGCGGTCTGCCCGCTACGTTCGGCCGGCTCTCGAGGCTCGAGTTCCTGATGATGTCGAACAACCCGCGGATGTCCGGCGTCCTGCCGCGAAGCCTGGCGGCGCTGGACGCGCTCAGGGCCTTCCACGCGGGCGGCACGGGCCTGTGCGCGCCCGCCGATCCCGGCTTCCAGGCCTGGCTGGGGACCGTGACGGACAGGCGCGTGTCGGACTGCCCCACGAACGAGCGATCGAAAGCCTACCTGATCCAGGCCGCGCAGTCGCTGGACTACCCCGTGCCGCTGGTCGCGGACGAACCGGCGCTGCTCCGGGTCTTCGTGACGGCAGCGACGGCGACCGGCGCGCGGATCCCTCCTGTGCGCGCGACGTTCTACCACGGCGGCGCGGAGGCACATGTCGCGGAAATCGCCGGCGGATCGTCGCCTATTCCGACCGACATCGAGGAAGACAGGCTGTCGAAGTCGGCGAACGCCAGAATCCCGGCGGGCGTGATTCGACCGGGCCTGGAGATGGTGATCGAAATCGATCCCCAGGGCACGCTGGACTCCGGGCTGGGCGTGCAGAGGCGCATCCCGGAGACCGGCCGGGCAGCGGTGGAGGTCGTGCGGATGCCCCCGTTGCGGCTGACCTGGATCCCGATGATTTCGCGCGAGCAGCCGGATTCGTCGATCGTGGCGATGGCCCGCGGGCTGACCGCAGGGAGCCCCCTGTTCCGGGAGATTCGCACGCTGCTGCCGGTCGGCGCGTTCGAGTTGACGGTTCATGACCCCGTGCTGACCTCGACGCGCGACTCGCACGGGTTGCTGCGCCAGGTGGAGGCCATTCGCGTGATGGAGGGCCGCGGCGGCCACTACATGGGAACCATGGCGAACCTCACGGGCTCGCCAGGGGTCGCGCACCTCCCCGGGCGGTCGAGCGTAGCCGGACTGGGAGGCGGGGTCATGGCTCACGAACTGGGCCACAACATGAGCCTCCTCCACGCGCCCTGCGGCGGCGCCGGCGGCCTGGATCCGTTCTTTCCCACCGGTACCGCCTCGATCGGCGTCTGGGGATACGACATCGGCGCCGACAGGCTGATTCCAGCGACCCACAAGGATTTGATGTCCTATTGCCATCCGCGGTGGATCAGCGACTACAGCTTCGCGAAGGCGTTGCGTTTCCGGCTGTTCGACGAGGGGGCGGCTGCGGCTGCCGCCGCCTCTGCCCCGTCGCTGCTTCTGTGGGGCGGGGTGGGGGCGGACGGCGCACCGCTTCTGGAGCCGGCTTTCGTTGTGGACGCTCCGGCCGTGCTGCCCGACTCCGGTGGCGAACATCGGATCATCGGACTCGCCGACGACGGTTCCACGCTCTTTTCCGTCGAATTCACCATGCCCCGGGTGGCCGACGGCGACGGACGCTCGGCGTTCGCCTTCGCACTTCCCGTGCGACCCGAATGGGAGGCCGATCTCGCGAGCATCACCCTTTTGGGCCCCGGCGGATCGGTCACGCTCGATGCAGATACCGACCTGCCGATGACGATCCTGCGCAACCGCGGTAACGGTCAGGTGGTGGGCATGACGCGCGGCCTCCCGACCGCGGCCCAGGCGGCGGGGGACGCCGCGGGATCGACCGCCGAACGGACGTTGGACATTCTGTTCAGTCGCGGGATTCCGGACGCGGCCGGCTGGAGGCGCTGACGCGGCCCGGGAGGTACGCCACGCCGAGCGTGAGCACGCCGACCTCGCGACTCCACTGCACCTCGCCCGTGTCGATGCGAAGAGCGGCTGCCCCACCGGACTCGCCCACTCTGCCCTCCCAGGTGACGTAGGCGACCTGGCCGGTGGGATCGAGGGCGACGCCATGCGGAAACGCCGCGCCGGGCAGTTCGATACGGCGCACCTCGGTCAGGTTGGCCGGGTCGAGCACCGATACCGAGCCGCCCCGCCGGTTGGCCACCACCAGCACCCGTCCATCCGCCGAGCCGGCGATCTGGGCCGGGCCACGGCCGACCGCGACCACACCTTCGGGGTTTCCGGTCCGGGAGAACGTCCGCACCTCGCCGGTTCCGGCCATGGTGACGTGCAAGCGGGCGCCGTCGGGGCTCCACGCGGCGTTCATGGGCGTGTAGTGGGGTGTCCCGGCGGGTCCGGGGTCGGGTCCGGCGGGGAAGCGGGCCAGCGTTCCCGCCGAGCCCGCGTCCATCAGGACGACCTCGTCGGACAGCGAGCAGGTCACGGCGACCCGCGTCCCGTCCGGGTCGACGGCGGCGTGGTGTGGAGCGGGACAGACGACCGGCACGGCCGCCAAGGTGAGGTCGTGGACGTCCACCACGGCCACGTGGCTCTCCTTCCCGAGACCGCCGCGCCAGTAGTCCGGAATGAAGGCGCGGCTGCCATCGGGCGTGAGTTCCACCCGCGCCGCGCCCGGGATGTCCAGCTCGAGGCGTCCGACCAGCCGGTCGCCGTCAGTCTCGTACTTCCACAGGGTGGGGTGGCCGTGGGCAAGGGTCGCGTACCAGTGGCGGCCGTCGCGGGCGACGGTCACGCCGTGGGGTTCGTCGGTCTCGGTGCGGCGACGGTCGATCGAGATCGTGCGCAGGGTCGTCCCGTCGCGCGCGTCCAGCACATGGACCTCGTCGGTGAAGCCGGAGGTGACGTACAGGCGGGGCTCGTCCTCGTTCGGGCGCTCCGGCGAAGGGCCGCAGGCGGCCGTCACCAGCAGCGGGACAAGGATGGCGAGCCGGCGCGTCCTCGCGCGGGCGACGGTTCCGCACACCACCGGCCGACCGCGCCATCGCCTCACCGGCCGCGGCATCGCCTCACCGGCCGGGCTCCAGCACGACCAGTCCGTGGTTCATGTCCGAGGCGTACAGCTTGCCGTTGTCGTGCAGTTGGGGTGCCCACGCACAGGTCGCCTCGGGGTCCGACAGGCAGTCCACGGCCTCCCCCGCGTACCGGATGAAGGCGGCTTCGCGGCCCTGCCGTTCGAGTCGGCCCATCAGTTCGCCCGTGACGTCCAGCATCCGCACGCCCTGCTCGTACCAGGCCAGGTAGAGTGTGCCCGACTCCTCGTCCAGCCAGTAGTTGTGCGAGGTGGAGCCGGGGACCTCGTAGGTGGCCACTTCGCGCGGCCGGGTCATGTCGCTGAGGTCCACCACGTGCATGATCCCCGACGGTCCCTCGGAAAACCCGAACTGCTCCTCGCCCACGAACGCGTAGCCGGCTTGGGGCCAGTACCAGACGTTGTGGGTCTCGCCGCCCAGGTCCGAGAGGCGGCTCACCTCGACCGGGTTGGCGGGTGATCCGCCGGCCATGCCGTTGCCCACGTCCAGGATGATGAGTCCCGCGTCCCAGTGCGACAGGAAGGCGAGTCCGTCGCGCACGTAGACATCGTGAAGGAAGCTGGAGCCGCCGTAGAAGCTGGCGGCGAGCCGCGGGGACGACGGGTCCGAGATGTCCAGGATGCGCAGGCCGCTGCCCACGCCGTCCACCACCAGATAGGCGTAGTCGCCCTCCAGCCAAGCGTTGTGGACGCCCGGCTCCAGGCCGGTCGAGAAACGGCTGACGACCTGCGGATGGGCCGGGTCGGCCAGGTCGAAGAACGTGACCCCGTTGCGCCCGCCATCGGTCGCGTCACCGTCCTCGTGCGTGAGAACGCCCAGGCGGCCGTCGGCCCGGATCTTGACATCGTTGACCGTGCGCGCGTCCACCGTGATCGAGTCGGACAGCATCGGCATGCCCGAGGCGTCCAGGGTCCACGTGTAGAGCTGGTTGCCCACCTCCCCCTCGCGTGTGCCCCAGGTGCCCGTGTATGCGTAGTCGCCGTGGACCCAGAGGTCGGAGGTGTGACGGGTGCCGACGCGGCCTTCGCCCACCTGGCGCAGCGAGCCGTGAATGCCGCGCGGGTGAACCGTGACCGGCATGTCGGTCGTGGCCATGCGCACACCGCCGTCCTTCGTGACCGCGGTCCGGGCGACGACCGTGACCGTGCCGGCGGCGTAGGGGACGAACCGGCCCTCGGCGTCGAACATCCCGCCGCCCGCCGGCGTCACGGACCACCCGACTTCCGCTCCCCCGACCACCTCGCCCGTGCTGTCCCGAACCTGGGCCGCGTAGCGAGCCACGTCGCCCTGGCGGACGCTCCCGCTCCCCGCCGAGATGGTGACGCGCGTGCCGTCATCGGCCGGCGCCCGCTCGGGCACCTCGAACCGCAGGCCCAGAAACGCGCCGGTCTCGGTCGCGCCCGCCTGGAGCGCGGCTTCGTACGCACCTGCCAACGTGATGGCCGGCACGGTCACCGTGATCGAGATGGTCGCGCGGTCGCCCACATTGAGCGTGGGGATCTCGGAGGGCGAGGCCTTCGGCACGATGCGCGGCACGTTCACATCGCCGCTCGTGGCCGGTTGCCCGGACAGCACCACCGGCCCGACCGCCACCTGCCCGGTGTTGGAGAGGACGACGGTTCCCGCGTAGGACAGCGAGTTTGCGTCTTCGGCGACCAGGTTCACCGTGTCCGCCGAAAAGAGGAGTGCTGCCGGCAGTACCGGTCTGGGCTCGTCTGCCGGACCCCCAGTCCCCGGATCCGTCGGATCGCTGCATGTCGCGAACAGCACGGCGGCGGCAAGGCCCGCCATCATCGCTACGCGGACGCTTCCGCGATTGCCATGATCGTTCATCGCCCTGCTCCCTTCCCGCATGGTGGGCTTGCCGTACGGCTGTCCTCGCTCAGGGACGATTGTGGCAGAATGGCGACAGTGCGGAGTGCCGGATGCTCCCCAAACGGTGGCAATCCTGCTCCGTCGCTGCGCCACCCTGACCAACAATACGCAATTAGCGGGCCGGGCTTGCAGCCACTGCGTGCTAGATTCGTGTCCTGGACGGCCGACAGCCTTGGAGGACCTGTGATGATGCGCCACACCGCCAACCCTAACACTCATGGCCATCCGGGGCTGGCCACCCCGCGGATCTGAAACTATAGGTCAGTGCGGGACGGGGGCAGAGGTCGTTTTACGTAATGGTGCCTGGAGCCCGATCCCTAACATGACCCGGGGCGCTTCGGGGAACCCCGCAGTGCTGAGAAGGCCCGCGAGGGCCGACATCGCGGACGGAAAAGTCGCATTCGAACAAGCGCCCCGCCCCCGCCTGGACACCATAGCCCCGGGAGGAAGCCATGAACGTAGTGATCGAACGGTGCGCGGGCCTCGACGTGCACAAGAAGACGGTTGTGGCGTGCGTGCGGACGCCGCGGCCCGGCCGCCGGGCGAAGCGGCGTCTGAAGGAGACGCGAACCTTCGCAACGACGATGAAGGGGTTGGAGGCGCTGCGGGCGTGGCTGGCCTCGCACGGCGTGACCGATGCGGCGATGGAGTCCACGGGCGTGTACTGGCGCCCCGTGTGGGCGGTGCTGGAGGACGACGTCCGGCTGCTGCTGGTCAACGCCCGGCACGTCAAGCAGGTTCCGGGCCGCAAGACGGACGTGAGGGACTGCGAGTGGCTCGCGCAGCTTCTCGAGTGCGGACTGCTCAAGGGGAGCTTCGTGCCGTCGTCGGAGATTCGCGATCTGCGCGATCTGACCCGTCTGCGCAGGACGCTGATCCGGGAGCGTAGTTCGCAGGTCAACCGGGTGAGCAAGATCCTGGAGTTGGCGAACGTCAAGCTGGGTTCGGTGGTGTCGAACGTCATGGGGGTGACCGGCCGGACGATTCTGGAGGCGATGATCGCCGGGGAGGACGACCCGACGGTTCTCGCCGGCCTGGCGAAGGGGAGCCTGCGGGGCAAGCGCAGGGAGCTTGCCGAGGCCGTTCCCGGGCTGATGCGGGACCACCACCGCTTCGTGCTTCGCCGGCATCTGGATCTGATCGACGAGCTGACGCGCCAGATCGAGAGGATCGAGGCGCGGATCGTCGCGGAGACATCGGGCCCTTTCGGAGCGGCCCTCGACCTGCTGGAGAGCATTCCGGGGGTCGGACGGCGATCGGCCGAGGCGATTCTGGCGGAGACCGGCGATGACATGTCGAAGTTTCCGACCGCCGCACACTTCGCGTCCTGGGCCCGGGTCTGCCCCGGCAACCACGAGAGCGCCGGAAAGCGCAGGTCCGTGTCCACCGGAAAGGGCAATGTGTGGCTGAGGGACGCGTTGTCACAGGTGGCTTGGGCGGCGGCGCGGACGAAGGGGAGCTATTACCGGGCGCTGTACTACCGCAGGAGGGCGCGGGGCGGACCGAAGAAGGCCATCGTCGCGGTCCAGCACGCGATCCTGGTGGCGATCTGGCAAATGTTCACGACCGGTTCCTTCCACGAGGACCTCGGCCCGGACCACTTCGAGCGCCACGACAGGGAGCGCCGGAAGCGCCATCTGGTCAACCAGCTTCGGAAAATGGGCGTCGAACTCGAGATCAAGGACCAGGCCGCCTGAACCCCGCCCCCTTTTCGTTCGCACACCGCCACGGTTCCGAAGCAGCTCTCAGTGGTCACCGCGTCTCGCTATGCAGTCGCCCCACCCCCGAGTTTCGTCGAACTGGGACTGCACGATCTGCGTTTCTTGCCGTTGGGGCGCGTCTGACCCGGACAGGCTGAAATGGCGGGGAAACCGCATCGAATGGCGGGAAAGAGAACTCTTCGACACAGGGAAGCGGCGGACGAAATCGCTGCTGTATCCACGGAGGAAGCGATAGCGATGTGCCGCAGACTCGCGACAGAGGAAGCCATCTTCGCGGGAACGTCAACGGGCGGGAATGTCGTGAAGGCTATCGAACTCGGCAGACGGCTGGGGCCCGGCGCGACCGTGGTGACGATTATGTGCGATACCGGCTTGAAGTATCTTTCGACGGTCGCTTACGGAGAACGCCCGTAACCCTCTATCCTTGGTCGTACCAAGTGTCGAGTTCTTGGGAACCGGACCGCGACAGCGAACAAACTGATTGTCCACGAAGTCAAATACCTCGATCACGCTGGAACGAGCGAGTAGCAGCGCTGGATGACCTGATCCAGTCCCAAATGCGGCTCCACCAACGAGCCTTTCTTCGTTTTCTTGCGATATCGGCGGTCTTGGCTTTGCGGTCGCGAGCTTGTCCCGTTCGAATCTCCTTCTCGGTCCAGGGGCGACACCGGCGTGTGTGGCTTCTCTCAATGATGTAGTGGCTCCGGCACGGCAATCGCCAATTGCCGATCGATGGCCTCATGCTGACCGATTCCCCATCGTATTCGATGCGCCATTCGCTTCGGCTCAGTGGCAGGCTGACTTCGCTTCCGCAGCCGCAGGCGCAGAGGTGCTCCGTGAGTCGGTGCTTCACCGATATGTAGAGATTGCCGGGGTCGAGCGATGGCGGCATGTCATTGACCCAGATCGTCCTCCACGTGCGGGTCTTCAAGCGGGGTCCCCTTTCCGGGTCTGGAGAAGTCGGCCGGTAGAGGCCGAGACGAGTACCGTATCCATGTCGTGTTCCCGGTCGTTTCTGTAGATACCGACGCTGGCCTTCCACTCGAGGACGGCAAGCGCGGCTCCGAGCATGTTGAGTTCCGGGGTCTGCACAATACCGTATGCTTGGTCCGGTCTTTCCCCCGGCGGGAACTCGATCGGGCGGTGATGCCTGGGACGGAACGCGCTCTCTACCTTGACGTTGCCGCCGAGCTGATCGTTGGACTCGCCTTCGACCTCCACGCCGAGGCCGATGCTGACGTGGTAGATGCCGAGCTCGTTACAGGCGGCCTGAAGGTCTCGGCGCACAGTCAGATCGTCGACCGCAATGAACACCGTCGTAAACCTTACAAGGGCATCCCTGCAGTCACCGGTGAGTTCCTCGGTGTGCACGTGAATCCCCTCTTCACGAATCGCAGAGTAGGTGCGACGATACCAGTCGACCTTGGAGTATGAGCCGCCAAGCTCCTCGATGCGGGCAGCGCCGCACATCCGAAACGCGTTGTGCTGTTTCAGCACATCCTTGTCGAACAGGTGCAGCTCCTTGACGTTCGTCTTTGCCAGGATGTCCATCAGGTAGGAGCCCGTGCCGCCCACCCCGATAATGGCGACGATTTCGTCTTCGATGCGCTGTTCTATGCCCTTCAGACCGTAGCGATAGGTGTTCGTGTCGATGTACTTGAACCGGGAAGCGAGCGCGATCGTAGGAGCTTCGCCGGTCTTCGCGGCCTCGAGCACGCCTGGGTGCCTGATATCGGCTTGGCCGGCGACTTCGGTAACGTAGGTCGTGACCTTTTCTTCGTAGTCGACATAGGCGCGTTTCTTGCCGTTGGTGACGGGTTTGCGGGACCACCGCATGTAGGCCGTCAGTCCCTCGCCGAGGTTATGACCTTCGGGCCAGGCGCCGCAGGAGAGGTATTCCTCCATGCTGGAGCCGTCTGCCCGGAACGGCGGTTTGCCGGTCCACCACACGGTATGGTCGCCAGGAGGTGTGGCGGTCCCGTCGGGGAACTGGATGCTCGTGACCATGTCGGCCTTGGCGAGTTGTCCTGCGGCGTTCTTGAGGTAGGGCACGTTCTTCACGATGAGGTAGGCGCCCCGCAGCTCCAGGGCGTAGCGTGCCTCGGTTAGGGCCTTGAGGTCGGGGCTACGAGCGATCGGTGAACTTGACATCGAATTTCATCTCGTCGACGACCGGGACAGAATCACGTTCCTTGAGAACTCCTTCTTCCTCGCCCTTCGGTCCGTCTTTCCAAGAGACATCGTATTCGTAGAGCGGACCGTGCTTGCCGTCGGGATAGCCGAGATCGACCACCTCCTTGTAGTCGATCTTTTCCTTGTCAAAGGCGTGTTTCCGTCCGCGTACGTAGATGTGGATCTGCTTTGCAGCGGCCATGAGTCTTCTCCTCTATGCCGTGAGTTGCGTGTGAGTTACGAAGCGACGTCCACGAGGTCGGGGGAGCGCTGACACCCGGGTGGCGGCGTCTGGCGGTCGCCAGCCGCGAGGGCGGCGTGGTGGTCGGGGAGCTTGAGTCCTGGTGTTTTCGCATCTCCTCGACTTGCTCGCGGAAGGTGCGGTCGTGAGTCAGGACGACCGCCCGGAAACGAGGGTTGTAGCGAGAACCGCCATGGTTTCTGCGTGTCCGTGTCGGGCACGGATGTGCATGACGGGGGTAGCGGAGATCTCGATGTTTCGACATGGCCATGTTCTCCTCCGGCCGCTAGCTGCGAGGGCGCACGCGGTGTGCAAGCGTGATGTCGGCGAGCTCGAGACCCCTGCGGATGATCTCGTTTCGGACCTCGTCATACACGGGGGTGGTCTGCTTGAGATCGGAGATGGTCATGACGATGGTGAAGGGCACTCCGGAGGCGGGGTAGACATCCCCGGCCCGGGTCAAGGAGCGCAGCGCGAGGCGCCAATTGCTCGAGGTGCCACGTCCTCGCGGCATCGCGAGGTGGTAGCGCTTCACGGGTGTCCATTTGAGTCCGGTCCTCAGCAGATAAGTCTCTGTGTAGTCGAGGCCGGCCGGAAGTTTGTTGTCGTAGTGTTTCAGGCGTGACTGCGGATCGTCTTCGCCCGTGTGGGGATCGGTCTCGATCTGGTGCAGGTAGGCCTCGAGCTGGACCCGCAGGCATTCGGCATCGAACTGGGCGTCGATCGGTGGCGTGAACGCTAGGGTGAGATCGACTTTGCCGCGGCACTTTCCGGCGGGTGTCACAAGGGACTTGGGCCAGGAGAAGACAAACCGGAGCTCGCGGCGGGGCGCAAGGGATTCGGAAAAGACCAGGGTGATCGAATGGGGCCGGTCGGAGAGGCACGCATCGGCCGGGGGCGCTGTCCCGAAGCCGACGAATTCGCGGGCGACATGACGTAGTGCCGCGTGCTCCATGGCTTCCGAGCGCTGCGCGCGGTGGACCAGGAGAGCGATGAGGGTCTCACGCGGTGCGGCTCCCTCAAGGCGGTGGTCGATGGTCGCGACGGTCGAGGCAACCAGCGGGGCGGCGAAACTGGTTCCGCTATCGTCGACGACGGTGCTGTCGGATGCGAAGGAGGAGAGCCCGGTTCTGTTTCCACCGCGCGGCGACACGCCGCCATAGTGGGATAGGTCGGGTTTGCGGGCGCCGCCGACGCCCGGACCGCGGCGGCTGTAGGTGGTCGGAAGATCGGCGCCGTGGCCGGTGATGCCGGGGGGATTGAGTGCACCGACCGATAGTCCGAGCAGGTGTTCGGCCGGTGCGGTGAGGAGCTCATCGGCGGCTGTTCCGCCGGCGAGTAGCCTCACCGCGTCATCGCCATCGTTGGGCCAGGGAGGCCGCGCTTCCGGGCCGCGAAGGTTGCCGGCGGACACGACGAAGAGGATGTCGTGTTCGGCGGCGATGTCGTCGAGCGCTTGTGCGAAGACCGAATAGCCAAGGCCCCGGCGCATACCGGATGCTCCGAGGCTCAGGTTGAAGACGCGGACGCCGGCATCGGACTTGGCGCGGATGACCTCCTCCTCGAGCTGGTCGAAGAAATCGGAGTGGAGGTCGTAGTAACTGGAAACTAGGCTTGTTCGTGGCAGGAGAGGGATGTCGTAGTAGCGGCACCCGCCGGGCTCAAGCCTTGCTTCGATGTGAGGATTCAATGTCCGGGCCGCGGCGACGAGACCGGCGATGAACGTGCCGTGTGCGAGATCGCGATCTGCCGGGTCGGTCGGATCGGTGCCGCCGGTGCGCCAGGGCGCAAGCTGCGGAATGTCGGCGACACCGCCATCGATGATGCCGATCACCGGCGCACCCTGCCGGGGCGGAGGGGGCAGCACGGCAGACTGCGCCGTCTGGGACCGGTCCAGCGGTGCGATTTCGAGCGAAGGCGGCAGGCTGATGCGCCGCACCAAGGGCTCGGCCGCCATCTGTTCAAGGAAGTGCTGATGACGCCCTACCGGAACGTCCTCCGTGGCCGAACGCAGCAAATCACGCGGGACGTCTTCGTGTGCCGACGGCGGGTAGTCGAGGGGAAGCGAAATGGATGACCGATCGACATCGCCGGTCAGCTGAATGGACATTGCGAGATGGCCTCGGGTCGAGCGCCTGTTCTTGGCCGGAAACAGCGGCAAGGCCACGATGCCGCCTAGGCGGACGAGGCGCCGACGAAAGCCCTCGATCATCGAGTCGACGGCAGCACGGTCGAGCGTCGGGTGGGGTCGGAACAGCTCCACGAGGTATGCGTCGAGAGTGTCGGGGCGGCTGAGCCATTCGGCGGCTTCGCGGGCGGAAAAAGCAATGCGGTCGGCAGGTGTGGGAAGGCGGATGTTCTCGATGCCGCCGAGTTCGCTGCGATGGGCAGAAGGTCGAGGCTCGAATTCGCCGGTCGCTTTGTTCTCCACCAGTCGAGGCTCGTCCTCTGCCTGGGCTTCGATTCGGTGATCCAGCCGGTCGAGCGCGCCCGGCGTGCACTGAAAGAACATCTCGCCGATACCCCCACCCCCTACCAGATGGAACGAATTAGTCTGCCTAAAAAGGGCATTCAGCGGGCGGTAACTCTTCGCCAATGCTACTTCACGCATTTGCACGATGACGAACCCGGCCGCGTGGCCGTCCCGGCGCAGCGTTGCGGAGGCATCGCGAATGCGCTGACGCATCGCGGACTTGTGACGTGAGAATCCGGGGTTGTCGCCGCCGAAGAAATCGCGGTTTCCACCGCCCTGGCGGCTTTCCCGCAAAGAGATGAACTGTCCCGTGTCGAGGAAGACCTGGATGGGACGGGAAACACTTTTCTGCTCGGCCATCGTTTACTCCTGGGGCGTCCTGCCGTGCAGTGCTTCTTGGTGGTCGTGAGATTTGAGCCGCCTTGAAACCGTGCTCTGCGAGACTCCGAGAACACTTGCGGCTTCGGTTTGCGTGAGGCCTGCGCCTTCGATCAGCCCGTCGAGAAGGACATCCTCCGAACTAAGGAGCAGCGCTTGCCGGTGGTCGTCGAAGAGCAAGGCGTTGAGGGTGGCTTGGCGCCTGAGCGCCGAGAGCAGGGCTGCTGGTGTGGGCCTGCTTTGACTGCGGGACCTTCGGCTCTCTCTCGAGTGCAGAACCAGGTAACGCTTGCCTCCGGTGATCAGGGTTTCGAGATCCGCGCCGCTCATACCTTTGGTGAGCCAGACCAGCATGCGCATCTCGCTATCGGACAAGCGAACCGGTGCAAGAAAGCGCTTGAGCATGGCGGATCGCGTGTCGGATTCGGGTTTGGGGATGCGGATGCGGGATTCGAACCGTCGCCACACGGCTGGGTCCAGCAAGTGTTCGTGATTGGTGGCGGCGAGCGTGAATCCCTGAACGTTTCGTGCGTCGAGACATTGGAGCAGCGTGTTGACGACGCGCTTGATCTCGCCGACTTCTTGGCTGTCGTCCCGCGCCTTCGCAATGGCGTCGAACTCGTCAAGGAAGAGAATGCAGCGGTACCGGTCGGCAAAATCGAACAGCGCACCGATGTTGCGTGCCGTCGTCCCGAGGAACGATGAGACAAGGCCGTCCAGCCTTGCTTCGACGATTGGCAGGCGGAGCTGATGTCCGATGAACCTGGCGAGAAGCGTCTTGCCGACACCAGGCGCCCCGTAGAGGAGGCATCGCATGTTCGGCTTCACGCCCATTCGTGCCAGATCCTCGACCCGGTCCCATTCCCGCAGCTGATCGGAGATGGCCGCATCCAGCTCGAATTGAAGGATCGGAGCGGGATCGTCGAGGTCATTGGGAAATAGCAGGCGCGCCAGCGGCGCGCCCGTTTCCCGGTCCGTCGGTAGCGGAGTTGATCGTGACAGAGGTTCGCCGGGCAGCTGCAGATCGGTGCTGCGAGCGCGCATCTGTTCGAGGGCCATCGGTGCCGCGTCCTGTCGGCGCTTCTGTCTGGCCAGCAAGTTGTCGAGCTTCTTGGCCTGTTTGGGAGCGCTGTCATTGAGAGCGTCGCGGAGGCGGGCGATCTGGTGAGCGACCCTCTCCTCGTCTCCGTTGAGCGCTATGCGCGATAACGTGAGGATTATGTCGAAGTTGTCCATAAATATCCTCTACATCGGTAATCGTATGCGCGTATCCTGATCAATAATGCATCATGAGCGAACTGAATGCAACCCCCAAGGGCGCAGGACGCGATGGAGCATGTGCCGAGAGGTTAGGGTGGCTGCAGCGGGCCCTCGAGGCAGGCCGGGCACGGGCATTGCTCGCGGTTGCCACGTCCGCTCGGCGAATTGACGAGGAGCGGGTCAGGTACGGACCGAGACGGCCGCAGTCCTCGAAGCTCGATCCCTACAAGGAGATCATCAAGGCCCGCCTGGCCGGGTATCCGGATCTGAGCGCGGTGCGGCTGTTCAGGGAAGTCCGGGAGGCGGGCTACTCCGGCGGCTACGACCAGGTGAAGCGGCATGTGCGCGAGGTTCGGCCCCGGCCGCTGCCGGAGCCGGTGCGGCGGTTCGAGACCCCGCCGGGGCACCAGGGGCAGGTGGACTTCGCGGAGTTCCGGACGCCCTGGGGCAAGCGGCATGCGCTGGTCGTGGTCCTGGGCTATTCCCGGCTGCTGTGGGTCCGGTACTACGAGCGGCAGACGATGGCGGTGGTGATGGAGGACCTGGAGTCGGCGTTCCGGTACTTCGGGGGCGTGCCCTCGGAGCTGCTGTTCGACCAGATGAAGGCCGTCATCGTGGAAGACAACCGGGAGGTCGGGGGGCGACTGATGGAGAACCCGGAGTTTCTGCGCTTCGCCTTCCACTGGGGCTTCCGGATCCGGGCGCTCCGGCCGTACCGGGCTCGGACCAAGGGCAAGGTGGAACGGCCGGTGAGCTACCTCCGGCGGAGCTTCTTCTACGGGCGGGACTTCGCGTCGGACGACGATCTGAACGCCCGGGTGCTGGTGTGGCTCGACAAGGTGGCCAACATCCGCGTCCACGGGACGCTGAAGGAGCGGCCGGTGGACCGGTTCGAGGTCGAGCGGCCGCTCCTGAAGCCCCTGGCCCGCTGGCCTTACCGACCCGTGTCGCCCCGGCGCCCCGAGCCCTTGGCGGGACGGGACGAAGCGGCGGCGCGCCCTCGGTTCGTCGAGGTCGAGCGCCGTCCGCTGGCCGAGTACGCCCGGATCGTGGGAGGTGCCCGGTGAGGGCGCCGTCGCGCAGGGAGCGGATCGCGGCCCAACTCGCCGACCTCAAGATGCCCGGCGCGCTGGAGGCGCTGGACGGCGTGCTCGCCGGGGTCGATGGCGGAGTGGTGCGGTGGCGCGCGGAGCACGAGAAGACCGGCTACGAGCACCGGACGCCGGTGACGGACGAGGCGTTGGCGGTGCTTGAGGAAGCGCGGGAGATGAGTTCGGGACATGAGGACGCTCCGGTGCTGCCCGCGCCGAGGGATGCTTCGAGGTGCGCGGGCCGGTTTCTGGTACGCGCATGGTGGTACAAGGCCCAGACGCTCGCCGGGCTGGAGCCGAAGCGTGGGAGAGGCTGGCACTCGCTGAGACGTAAGTTTGCGAGCGACCTGATGGACCAGCCGCTGAAGGTGCTCTGCCAGCTGGGTGGCTGGAAGACCGCCAAGACGGTCCTTCAGTGCTATCAGCGAGCCGACGAGGGACAGCTTCGGAAGGCTCTGGAAGCCCGCCGGAGACCTCGCGTCTGAAGTTCACGACGCGGCGGGAGTCAAGTAGCGGGAAACGGACCTGTCAATCCCATAAGTTCAAGTGACAACACAAGATAAAAACCCAACCGATTCCGCCGTTACGTCAGGGTTAGCGGTAACCGATGCTCGGGAGCGAGGGTAGTGAAGCATGGGCAATTCGGACCAACGGCGCTGGCAGCAGCGGCTCGACACCTTCGGAACGGTGCTCGCGCAACTCACGAATGCCTGCGACGGGGAAAGGTACGACTACCTGCGACTGGCCGGACTGATCAAGACCTTCGAGTTCAGTTTCGAGCTGTCCTGGAAGGCGCTCAAGGACCTTCTCTACTACGACGGCCATGACGTGAAGGTCCCGCGCGCGGTGATCCGCAAGAGCTTCGAAGTGGAATACATCGGCGAGAGCGACTGCGAGACCTTGCTCGAAGCGCTGGACACGCGCAACGTCTTGAGCCATGCCTATTTGCTCGATGTGGCCGAGGAGGCGGAGACGCTGATCAAGGAACGCTACCACCCTGTCCTGCTGCGAATTTACCAGACCCTGGACGCCAGGCGAACGCCATGACGGATGGCCTCAAGCACGCGCACCGCGAGGCGATCATCGCCGTGATCGCGGCCAATGACCGCGTGGAACGGGCCGTGCTGTTCGGGTCCCGGGCGACCGGGACGAACACCACAACCTCCGACGTGGACATCGCGCTGTTTGGCGAGCGGCTGACGCTGACGGATAAGGCCCGTCTCTGGGCAGTGGTTGAAGAGATTCCGATGGCGCAGTCGGTCGATCTGATTCTGTACGACTCGGTGCGTGACCGTACGTTGCTGGAGCATATTCGAAACGACGGCGTCGAGTGGTTCGCGCGGGAGCATGTGGCAGATGTTCTGGCACTCAAGCGGACGTTCACGGAGGGAGGCGAAGAGATGGATCTTTCGTCCGAGGACAGAGGACGGGCCAGTTGAAATACCTCGACACTGCTCGCCGCACCCCCAACCTTAACGTTACGTCAGGGTTAGCGGAAAAGAACTTTCGGGCGGGGGGCCGCTGGCGGGCCCCGAACCACTGGCCGGCCGCGAGCCGCTGGCGGGCCGCGAACCGCTGGCTGACCGCGAACCGCTGGCTGCCCGCGAGCCACTGGCGGGCCGCGAACCGCTGGCTAGCCGCGACCCACTGGCCGGCCGCGCTCCGCATGCTGACCCTGCTCTGCGTGACCGCCACCGCGAGCGCCAGCGCACAGGAGACCGCGCCCGCGCCCGCGCCGACCCGCACCCCCGACTCACTCGCCGGCCTCGAAGCCTACATCGCCGAGTCCATGCCGGATTGGGACATCCCCGGGCTCGCGGTCGCGGTCGTCCACGAGGGCCGGGTCGTCTTCGCGCGGGGCTTCGGCGTGAAGGAGGTGGGCAGGGAGGATCCGGTCGACGCCCACACCCTCTTCCAGATCGGTTCGGTGAGCAAGTCCTTTGCGGCGGCGGCCGTCGGCGCCCTGGTCGACGAGGGGCTCGCCACCTGGGACGATCCAGTCATCGACCACCTCCCCTGGTTTCGCGTGAAGGACCCGTGGATCACGCGCGAAATCACCCTGCGCGACCTGCTGTCGCACCAGTCCGGCATGCCCGGTGCAGCGTACCCGGTGCTGGCCGTCGTGGACGCGCGCGAGACCGCCGAGGGCCTGCGCCTGCTCGACAACCAGGGCCCTCTCCGGCAGGAATACCGCTACAGCAACCAGGCCTACGGCGTGGCCGGACTCGTGGTGGAGGCGGCTGCGGGCATGAGCTGGGGCGCGTGGGTGCGCGAGCGGCTGCTGGCGCCGCTGGAAATGCGGGACACCGGGACAAGTCCATACGACGTTTGGGACTCCGCACACGTCGCGCCGACCTTCCTCGGCAGCGCGCCCACCGGAATCCCCGGCATCGACGATGCCCCCGGCCGCAACGTGGCCATGCCCCATGGCGTGGACCGCAGCGGCAATCGCCGTGTCCTTTCGTGGCAGTCCTACGACAACATGCAGGCGGCGGGCAGCGTGGTGTCCAACGTCGTCGACCTGGCCAACTGGGTCCGCATGCACCTCGACCACGGGCGCTTCAACAGTGTCGCCGTCCTGGACTCCACGACCGTTTCCGAAATGCACGCGCCCCAGGTGCGCACGGCCTCGACGTTCCTGTTCGCCGACCCCTCCTCCGGCAGCTACGGGCTGGGCTGGGCGCGCGCGAATCTCCTCGGGCACGCGTACATCTCCCACGGCGGCGGCATCTTCGGCTTTCCGGCGTACGTGGCGATGCTGCCCGAGGCGAACGCAGGCGTCGTCGTGCTCGCCAACGGCAGCATGTGGACCCCCTACTACCCGCATCAGGACATCGCGGCGTGGGTCTTCGGACAGCTGCTCGGCGTCGAGGGACGGGACTGGCACGCCGAGGTCATGGCCCGCACCGCTGCGATCCACGCCCAGGTCGAAACCGCGCTGACAGCCAGGGAGGCGGGCCGCACCGATGGAACGCAGCCGTCGCTCCCGCTCACCGGCTACACGGGACGCTACCAGGACGAACACGGTGCCGTCACGGCGCACGTTGTCAATGGCGAAACGGGACTGCGGGTGCACTTCGGGGCGCCGGGCTCGTTCTCGGGCGACATGGAGCACTGGCATCACGATGTGTTCCAGCTCCACTACGACGGAGGCGACGGCCAGGCGTACGGGAGTTCGTTCGTGACCTTCACCATCGGCCCGGACGGAGGCATCGCGCAGATGGACATGGGGTTCATGGGACTGTACCGGAGGGTGGGATGAACTGCCGAAACCGGGGAGCGGCGAGGCTCGCCGGCGCCCTCGGGGGCGTGCTGTGGGCTCTTGGAGCCTGCGGAGGCGGAGGCGGCGGAGGCGGCGAGACGGCCACGCCCACCGAGACGCCCACACCGGTCGATCCACCATCCCGGCCCGTGCCGTGCACGTTCGCCAATTCCACCTGCGCCGAGCGCGTCGAGATCGCGAGCGGTCTCTTTCTGCCGGTCTTCAGCACGCATCTGCTGTCGGAGGGGCACCCGGGCGTGACCCAGGCGCTCATCGTCGTGCACGGCAACAACCGCAACGCCGACGACTACTTCGAGAGCGGCTTCACTGCGGCCGCCGAGGCTCGTCTCGGGAGTTCGACGGTCGTGGTCTCGCCGCACTTCCAGACCGACGACGACGGCCCTGAGTCGGACGAGCCGTTCTGGTCCAGCCCGGGCTGGAAGCGCGGGAATCTGTCCCGGCCGGAGGGTCCGTCGCCCCGCGTGAGCTCGTACGCCGCGCTCGAAACCGTCGTCGAGCAGCTGCTGGACGCGGCGCGCTTTCCCGCGGTGCAGCGGATCACCGTGACGGGTCACTCGGCGGGCGGGCAGGTGCTCCATCGCTTTGCCGCGTCGAGCCTTGTGGAGGAGGGGGCGCGGGACGGCGTTTCGTTCCGGTACGTAGTCGCCAATCCGTCGACCTACCTGTATATCGGGCCCGAGCGGCTCGACCGGGACGGCGAATTCACCGAGCCCGGCGGCGGATGCGACGACTACGACGAGTGGCACTACGGCCTGCAGGACCGGAACTCGTACGCATCGAGGCTCGAGGCCGACACCATTCGGGCGCTGCTGACCCGCCGCGACGTACGCATCCTGGTCGGCGACGCCGACACCCTCAGCGCGTCGCTGGACCAGAGCTGCGGCGCGAACCTCCAGGGCCCGGACCGCTACCGGCGAGGCCTCACCCTCGTGCGCTTCATGGAGGCCCTGTACGAGGAACACGCCCATAGGGAAATGGTGGTGCCCGGCGTGGGGCATTCCAGCCGAAACATGTGGCTTTCGGAGGTCGGGAGGAGCGCCCTCTTCGGGAACTGACCCGCCGCCGTCGTCCCGCCCGCCACACGGCCGCGCCGGCGCTTCCAGGACCCCGCCGGGGAACCGAATGAAGTCCCCCGTGTAGACACCCGGCGGATTTCTCCGAGATTAGATAAACGGGTGAGGTCGGCAGCCGCATCCGATGAGCGGGTGCGCGCAGCCCGGCCTCGACAACCCGGGGACCCGCTTACCGCGGATTCTCCGGGTTCTCCAGAGGGTGGTTGCCAAATGCGTGCATGGATGACTTGGGTCGTGGCGGGTGTGGTCCTTCTTCCCCCAACCGGCGCAGACGCGCAACGGACGCCCTTCGAGGATGGGGTCGGCGAGCGGGTAGCGGAGAAGCGTGTCAATCCGGCGGTCATGGAGGGACGGCGGCCTTTGCCGGTAGGGACGCATTACGAGGTGAGGCCCACGGTGGAGATCACCTCGAGCGCGACCCACCCTACCAGCAAAACGTTCACGGTCACGTTCGACTTCACGGAGAATGTGACAGGATTCACGACGGGGGATGTCGAGGTTACCGGTGGCTCGACCGTTTCCTCACTGGACGAAGTGTCTGCCGACGAATACCAGATCGATGTCGAACCGGACGACGACTACAAGGGAAATCTGACGGTCTCGATCGACGCCGGTGCGGCGCGCGGCAATTCCGGCGATTCCCGAGCGGCCAGCGCGACTTTCAAGGTCGACACCATCGAGCCGGAGTTTCAAGACGCCACCGTGGACGGCGACGAACTGGTCTTGGAGTACGACGAGGATCTGGACGAGGACTCGATTCCGAGGCTCATTCGCTTCGATGTTAGGGTGGATGGCGTCAACAACGATGTCGTCGGAGTCAGTATCAGCGGTGAGAGGGTGACCCTGACCCTTGAAGACGCCGTCGAGCCGGATGACAGCAGAATTAGAATCGACTACACGAAGGGAGGCGGGAGCCTCATCCAGGACATTGCGGGCAACGAGGCCGACGGGCTTACTAGTGAGGAGGTCACAAACGAGACACGGACCAGCAGCCTTCGGCCCGGAGCCCCCAAGGACCTTACTGCCACCGCCGACGGGCGCACTGCGATCGACCTTGATTGGGACCGGCCGACATCCGACGGGGGCAGGGACATCACGGGCTACCGGATCGAGGTCTCTGACGACGGCGGATCCACGTGGGACCCACTGGTACGCAATACAGGTAGAACCACCACAGCGTACACGCACACCGGCCTTAGCGCCGGCACGACCCGGCACTACCGCGTACGCGCCATCAACAGTGCGGGCAGCGGCCCTTGGTCGAACACGGCCCAAGCGACGACGGAAGGAGGCCGCCCCGGCGCCCCCACGCAACTGACCGCGTCGGCGAACGGACGCGACCGGATCGACCTGTCATGGAGGGCCCCGAGTAACACGGGCGGCGGGATTACGGGATACCGCATCGAGGTGTCCGACGACGAGGGCGACTCCTGGGACGATCTCGTGGCAAACACAAGCTCGACACGCACCTCCTACTCCCACCGCAACCTCGATGCGGGCACCAGGCGGGACTACAGGGTGTCTGCGATCAGCTCGGCGGGAGCGGGCGACCCGTCCAACGAGGCACACGCCACCACCGAAATCGGCAGGCCTAGCGCGCCGCTGGCCCTCTCGGCGACTGCCGACGGCCGGACGCGCATCAGGCTCGCGTGGTCGGCTCCGAGCGATGACGGTGGCGCCGCGATTGAGGGCTACCGGATCGAGGTTTCGCGGACGGGCACGTCCGGCTGGATTCTGGTGACCTCGAACACCGGGCGCACGACGAGAACGTATACGCACACGGGCCTCAACCCCGGAAGCAGGCGCTACTACCGCGTCGCGGCGATCAACGACGAGGGTACCGGCCCGTTCTCCAGAACGGCGACCGCCGTTACCGCGGCTGCGGAGCCGGGTGCGCCGACGAGCCTGACTGCGACCAAGATCGGTCAGAGGCAGATCAACCTGGCGTGGCGTCCCCCCCTCCTCGATGGCGGGGCCCGGATCACCGGCTACAAGGTCGAGTACTCCACGACGGGCGGCCCGCCCTGGAACACGTTGATCGCGAATACGAACAGCGTCCTGACCACATACTCGGACCGGGGGCTGGATCCCGCGACCACGCGCCACTACAGGGTGTCCGCCGTCAACTCGGTGGGCACGGGCCTTCCCTCCAACGTTGCCAACGCCACCACCGACGCGGCCGCGCCTGCTGCGCCCACCGGACTCACTGCGACCAAGATGGGACAGAACCAGATCGACCTGTCATGGACCGCGCCCACCAACGACGGCGGCGCGCGGATCACCGCGTACAAGATCGAGTACTCCGCGACGGGCAGAGGGTCCTGGAGGTCGCTGCGAAGCAATACGGGGTCGACCGCGACATCGTACTCGGACCGGGGGCTGCAGCCCGCAACCACCCGCCACTACCGCGTCCGTGCGATCAACACGGCGGGGGAGAGTCCGCCGTCCAACGTCGCCCGCGCCACGACCGATCCCACCGTCCCAGGCGCGCCCACCGGATTGTCCGCCACGGCCAACGGCACGTCGCAGATCGACCTGTCGTGGACGGCACCCAGCTACAACGGCGGCAGCGCCATCACCGGATATCGCGTCGAGGTGGCGGAGAGCGGCAACGGTCCCTGGTCCAACCTGGCCGCCAACACCAACTCCTCCGGGACCACGTACTCCCACACCGGACTGAGGCCGGCGAGCAGGCGCTACTACCGGGTATCGGCGATCAATACGGTCGGCCACGGAAGGGCCTCGGGCGTCGTCACGGCCACGACCGACGCCACCGTGCCGAACCCGCCCACCGGCCTCGTCGCGACGGCGACTGCTCCGACGCAGATCGACCTCCAGTGGACCGCCCCCGAGTACGACGGCGGGGCGGCGGTGACCAGCTACCGGGTCGAGGTCTCGACGGACGGAACCACATGGGGTGAACTGGTGCACTCCACGGGCACGACCAGCACCACGTATTCACACACCGGACTGCAGCCCGGAAGCACCCGGCACTATCGTGTGTCGGCGATCAACATTGCCGGCACGGGCCTGCCGTCCAACGTCGCCAACGCCAGCACGGACGACCCGCGCGAGAGGGCGGGGAGGGTCAACTCCGAGGTACTGCCGCGCGCCATGGCCGCGATGACCGCGAGCACGGTCTCGGCGATCTCGGGGCGGATCGAGGCGGTGGCGACGGGCGTTCCGCACGGGCGCCGGGCGAGTACGGGGCTGCTGGGATTCGGATTCAGTGGGGCTCCCCTGCTGGGCGCGGGCGGCCGCGGTGCCGGTGCGATCGGGCTCGGGCCTGCCGGCGACTTCGGCATGGCGCAGTTGCTGGACGGGACTTCGTTCCTGCTGCCGGCTGGTGGAGGCAGCGCACAGGAGGGAGGGCTTTTCGGCGGCCTCCCGAACATCGCGATGTGGGGCAGCGGCGAGTATTCCAGTCTCTCGCGCAGCCGCGGCGGGCTGGTCGACTGGGACGGGGGCATGCTGAACCTGCACGCGGGCGCCGACGTCCAGCTGCGCTGGGATCTCCTCGTGGGCGTCGCGGGGAGCCGGTCCTCGGGCAACTTCGACTTCACGGACGATACGGGAGCGAGCCCGGTCAGCGGGACCTATCAGAGCTTGATGACCACCGTGAATCCCTACGCGGCATGGTTCCTTGGGACCGGCGGCGTGGTCGCGTGGGCGACCGCCGGGTTCGGGCGGGGCGATGTCGAAATCGAGGACACGCGCGAGGAAATGCGCCGGAGCGCCACCAACATGTTGTCGGCGGCCGTGGGCGCCAGCGGCATCCTTGTGTCTAGCGGTAGCGGCACTCTGCGGGTGAGGACCGAGGGCTGGATGTCGCAGGTCGAGGTCGCAGGGGGCGAAAGGGTGGATTCGCTCAGCCTCGAAATGCGGCGAGCGCGTCTGGCCCTGGAATGGGAGCAAGGGTATCGCATCCTGTCGGGGCACGAAGTCTCGGTCATCCTGGAGGGTGGCATGCGGTACGACGACGGGGACGCGGGCACCGGCGAAGGCGCCGAACTCGGCGGCGGGCTCCGCTACGTGAGTCCGAGGTCGAGACTGATCGTGGAAGGCCGGGGAAGGGTGCTCGCGACCGGCCAGTTCGGATACGAGGAATGGGGCGCGAGCGGGATGATCCAGTTCGACATGCACCGTCGCGGCGAGGGGCTGAGCATGCGGCTTGCCCCCGTCTGGGGCGAGGCGGCGAGCGGAGTGCGGCAGCTGTGGGATCACGGTGTGACAGACCGGATCGGCGTCGGCCGGACGCCCGCAAGGACCCGTCTCGACGCCGAGGTGGAGTACGGGCTGGCGGGATTCGGCGGCACCCCCTACGGGCGAATGTACCTGGCGGACGACGGCGGCCGCGCCTTCGGGACCGGGGTGCGCTACGAGATCGGCCGCATGCTGAATGTCCGAATCGAGGGGACCCGCCGGGAAAGCGCCCTCAACGCGTCTCGGCACGGTCTCATGCTGCGGGGACAGGTCAAGTTCTAGGACTGGAGGACCGATGACCACGAAGCACGAAGTCTCGACGGATCCTGTGCGGCGCTACGGCTATCTTGCCGCGCGGGTCATGCTGGCGGCGATCTTCCTGCTCACCGGCTGGGACAAGCTGGCGGACAGGCAGGACGCGGCGGCCGACATCGCGGAGGTGGGCCTGCCCGCCCCGGTGCTGCTGGCGGTTGTGGCGGGAGTCGTGGAACTGGTGTGCGGGGTGCTGCTCGCCGTCGGCTGGCGTGCGGCGTGGGCGGCGGGCGGCCTGGTGCTGTTCCTGCTCCCCGTGACGGTGCTGCTCGAAAACCCACTGGCGGCGACCGCCGATTTCGGGACGCTGATCGACTTCCTCAAGAATCTCGCGATCATGGGCGGCCTGCTGATGGTCGTGCTGTGGGAGTGCCGGGAGTGCCGGCGGGGCTCCGACTGACCACTCGCCGGAGCCCTCGCTCCCTCGCTTTCCTCAGGAGAATCGCCGGCCTCAGAAGAACCGCCGGCCCCGGCCGCTCGCCATCCTCGGGTTCACGACGTTGTTGGTCACCGATCCGAATGTGAAGCTGAACCCGACCTCGAACTCGAACTCGAAGTCGGTGCCCAGCTGTCGGCGCTGGAGCAGCACGTCCTCGTCCGCGATGTCCTCGCGCGGGACATAGAGCTGGTCCTTGACGCGGGCGACGCCTCCGCTGACGCTCAGGTTCAGCCCGCGGGCGATCCGGTATTCGATGCGCCCGAACAGGTCGACGCGGTGCAGCGACGGGTCGTGCAGGAACGTTGACGCCTCGAGCGCGCTGTTGATCTCGCCCCAGGGCTGCTGGAACCGCGCCGCGATTTCGAGGCGCTGCTCGGCGTGGGTCTCGCCGGTCCTGTCGAAGAGCGTGACCTCCTCGTAGTCGAACGAGGCGAGGCCGAGCGAATACAGGGCGGTGATCTGCCGGCGCGTGGACTCCGCGTAGGGGAACAGGCTGTACTGGACGGCGGGCGCGGCCCGGATCGTGAGATCCTGGTTCACGTGGGTGGAGGTGAGCGCGGACGCGCGGGCGCCGGCGGACCAGTGGGGCCCGAGGCTCCAGACGATCAGCCCATCGTGGTTGATGCTGCGCGACGTGCTGGTCAGCATCGTGCCGTCGCTGAACTCGAACTGGTCTGTCTCCCAGCGGCCATCGGAGCTGAGGTCGATCTTGAGGCTCTCGGTGGTCCGGCTCGCCGATAGCGACCCGTCGAACGAGCGGGAGCTTCGGCGGCTCTCGCCCTCCCATTCCGCTCCGATGCTGGTGCGGAACACCCACAGGTTCCATGGATCGTCGGTTGCCGCCGCCTGTTGCGGGGCGTCCGCCGACGCAGCGGCGTACCGGACGTCCAGGAGCGGCGCCGCGGCGGTTCCCCCCACGTGGGGCACGAGTCCGCGCTTGAAGGCGCGCGTCAGGCCCTCGCGCACCTCTTCATCGGTGTCGCCCTGGGCGGACACGAAGCGCAGCGTGTCCGTGGGCCCGGCGCGTTCTCCGAGACCCAGGAAGAACAGGTCCCAGGCCTCGCCGCCGCCTCCGGTGTCCTGCGAGGTCACCAGGACGTGCAGTTCGGCGTCCGCCCGGTCGCGCACGTAGTCGACGAACGACGCCTCGCGGCGGAAGTGGTCGAAGTCGCAGCGCTCGCAGTCGAAGAACACCCTCAGCAGGCCGGCGGAGCCGTTGACGCCGTCCGGCTCCTGTGCCGCCGCCCCCGCCGGTCCGGCCATGATGGCCGCGCAGGCGACGCCCGCGCCGAGAAGAATTCGCGTCCGGCTGCCTCTGGACTCCATTTTCGGCTCCTGGCTGTACGTGGACCCGTTCGAGTCCCGTAACCTGTCGGAGCCCGGACGCCGAGTGGTGGAGTCGGGGTCAATCTTTTGTCAGAAAGTTGTCGGGGCCTGCTTTGGGGCCCTGCCCTGGGTGCCTGCCCCAGGTGCCTGCCCTGGGTGCCCGCCCTAGGCGCCTGCCCTGGGTGCCATCCGCCGGAGCCGGTAGCCGCGGCGGTGCGCGGTGAGGATGTGGCGCGGTGCGGCCGGGTCTTCCTCGAGCTTGCGCCTGAGCTCGGCGATGTGCGTGTCCACCGTTCGGCTCGCGACCGCGGCCCCGTACCCCCAGACCTCCGTCATCAGCCAGGGCCGGCTCGCCACGGCCCCCCGCTTGCGCACGAGCGCGAGGAGCAGGTCGAACTCCCTGGGCGTGAGGTGGACCTCCGTGCCGCCCCGCAGGACGGTCCGGTGATCCACGCGGATCTCTATGTCACCGAACGTCTCGGTCTCGGCGGATCCCTCGCCGCGACCCGTGCGCCGGAGGATCGCGCTCACCCGGCCGAGCAGTTCGAGCACGCTGAACGGCTTCGTGACGTAGTCGTCCGCCCCGAGCCGGAAGCCCATCACCTTGTCGGCCTCTTCTCCCTTCGCCGTCAGGATCAGGACCGGCACGTCGACGCCCCGGTCGCGCAGCGAGCGGAGCACGCGGTAGCCGTCGATCCCGGGGAGCATGAGGTCGAGCACCACCAGATCGGGCTCGGCGGTCAGCGCGGCCGAGAGTCCGGCGCGCCCGTCCGCGGCCACCTCGACGTCGTGCCCGTCGATCTCGAGGTTGTTGCGCAGCCCGTACGCGATGCGCTCGTTGTCCTCGACGACCAGAATGCGGGCCACGGTGCCTCAGACCTCGGCCGTCCGCGGCGCCGGCGGCAGCTCGATCACGAAACGGGCGCCCCTGCCGGGCTCGCGCTCGGGCTCGGCTTCGCGGTTGGCCTCACGCTCGGGCTCGCGCTCGCCCTCCTCGACCCGGACGCTTCCGCCCTGGGCCTCGATCACGTCCCGCACCACCGCGAGACCGATCCCGGACCCCGCCGTCGCCGATGCCCGGTCCCGGTCGAGCCGCGCGTACGGCTCGAAGATGCGCTCGCGGTCGGCGGGCGGCACCCCTGGTCCCCCGTCCTCGATCCATACCACTGCGGCTCCCGGCGCCCGGCGCACGCCCACCTCGATGCGCTTGCCGGACGCGCCGTACTTGACCGCGTTGTCCAGCAGGTTGAGCACCGCCTGCCGCGTGGCCTCGGGGTCGACTCGGCACGCGACGCCCGCCTCGATCCGCCGTTCGATGTCGACGTCCTGGGCGAGTGCCAGTGGTTCGAAGCCTTCGGCGACTTCCTCGACGAGTTCGCCCACGTCGGTGTCGACCGGTTGCAGGGGCAGCGGCTCGCGCAGTCCCTGCGAGAACATGAGCACGTTGTCGACCTGGTGCGTCAGCCGCTTCGCCTCGTCCACGATGATCTCGGCCGCGCGCTCCCGCTCCTCCACGCTGCGCACGCGGCCCAGCAACAGGGTCTCGCCGAACATGCGGATCTGGGTGAGAGGCGTTCGCAACTGGTGGGACACGCCGGACACGAAGTCCTCGCGCAGCGCCGCGAGCGCCGCTTCCCGCCGCAGCTGCCACACCGCCGTTCCCAGGAGGCCGGAAGTCAGCAGCAGAAGCGCGAGAACGAACGGCATGCGGGAGCGGGGCACGCCGCCCGCGACCAGGCGCTCCATTGCTTCCGGGCGCACCGCGAGTTCGAGCGTCATGCCCCCGAGGCTCTCGGCCAGCCGGAGTTCGACGGAGACGTCGGTCGCGGCGTCCGCCGAGGACTGGTAGACAACATGCCCGATGGGGCTGCGGACGCGGGCGACGAAGAGTTGGCCGTTGGCGAGTCCGTCCGTCAGGGCCGCCGGGAGCAGGTCCTCCTCCTCGAAGGCGCGCGCGAGCGCGGGAGCGAAGGCGTCCGTGTGGAGCACCATGCCGAAGACCGTGGCCGCCGCCCGTCCCTCCTGATACAGCTGCTGAACGAGCGCGTGCGGACCGTCGGAAGAGAACAGCGTGCGTATGGCACGATCGTCTGGGTGGAGGCGGAAGTAGGCCGCCGCCTCCCGGGTAGCCCAACGCGCGAGTGCCGGGTCCGCGTCGCCTGCGGCCGATACCTCGCCCGTCGGAAACTCGATCCGGAAGAAGAGTTCGGCCTGGTCAACGGCCGGCCACCGCCTTGCCGTGGCCGCATCCCGGACGCGTTCCAGCGTCAACGGACCGTCCGCGCGGCGGCCCAGGCTCGACTCGATGACCTCGATGCCATCGTCGAGCAGATCGAACTCGACCTCGCCGCGCGCCTCGAACCCGAAGTTAGTGGCCGCAAAGTAAGCGTGATCGCGTACGCTCTCTGCCGCGAGCGTCGCACGAGCCCGGCCGGCGCTCCACGCCTCGTAGCCGAGCGCGACCGTCAGTGCGGCCGTCAGCGCCAGAAGCGCGAGCGTGAAGGTCCATCCCGGACGGTACCTGGCCATGCTCTCAAGCTACACTTGACCGGATCGGCGCTCCAAACCCTGTCGGCCCGGCGTCTGGTGCCCCACTTTGTCCCTCCGTGCCAGCCCCGGGGTCCCGGGACCGCGCCGCCATATCACCGGTTGCCCGTCCGCAACCGCCGCAGCCCTGATGGAGCCATGAACATGACCGGACACGAGGAACTCGCCACGCGCCCCCAACCCGCACGCCGATCTGCCCTCACGCTGCCCGCCCTCACGCTGGCCGCCCTCACAGCCATTGCATTGCCCGGCCGGGCGCTCACGGCCCAGGACACGGCGGCCAACACGGACCAGCCCCCCCAGACCGAGGCCGAGAGGATCCTCGCCGCCAGGGAATGGGTACAGCCTCCGCCGGAGATCGCCGACGCGGTGCTGGCGCCGCGCTACCTGAACGTGACGCTCAACCGGCTCAGCCCCGACGGGCGCTGGTTCCTCCACGAGGTCGGCGACGGCCCGGTCACCATGGACCGTTTCTCGCGCCCCTTCGACGAGCTGGGCGGCCAGTTCCTCGAACCGCAGGCGAACCGCCACCGCAGGCTGTCGACCCGCAGCTCGGCAGGACTGCAGGTGATCTCCGCGGCCGACGGATCGGTCACAGACATCGAGGTCCCGGACGGCGCCCGCGTCTCGGCGGCCGAGTGGTCGCCCGACGGCTCCCGGATCGCCTTCTACGTCCACTTCGACAACGCCACCCACATCCAGGTGGCCGATCCGGAGAGCGGCGATTCACGGCAGGTCACCCGCGACCCCGTTCTGGCGACCATGGTCACCAACTTCGAATGGACATCCGCCGGCGACGAAATCGCGACCGTCCTGGTGCCGGAAGACCGGCCCTCCCGTCCCATGGCACCGGGCGTCCCGAGCGGCCCGCAGGTCAAGCAGACCGAGGACGGCAGGAACGTGCTGCGCACCTACGCGAGCCTCATGGCGACGCCGCACGACGAGGCGCTGCTCGAATGGCACGTCACCGGCCAGCTGGCCGTGATCGCGGTCGACAACCGGCGCGTCACCGAAGTGGGCAATCCGGCGATGATCCGCAGCTTCGACTTCTCGCCGGACGGGCGGCACGCGCGTGTCACGACGATGGTCGAGCCGTACAGTTACATCGTCCCGGTCACCAGCTTCGGCCGCGTCGAGGAGATCTGGGACCGCGAGGGCAACGTGCTTGCCGAGATCGAGGAGACCGAGCTCAACACCGGCATCCGCGGGGCGCCGTCGGCCCCCGGCGTGGCGGGCGACGAGGAGGAGCCGGACCGCCGCCAGATGGTGTGGCGCGAGGACGGGGCCGGGCTGGTCTTCCTGCGGATGGATCCCGAACCGGAGGAGGAGGAAGATGAGGAGGAACCGGCCGCGGAGGAGGAAGACGAAGACGAGCGCCAGAGCGCCCGCCGCAAGGACCGCGTCATTCTCTGGGCACCGCCGTTCGGTGAAGCCGACGAGACGGAACTCTACGAGAGTGATCGGCGCATGGCGAACCACCGCTACTCAGCCGATTACAGTTGGCTGTTCGTCACGCAACGGCCGGGCGGCGGCGGAGGCCCGGCGGCCTTCGGCGGAGGTGGCGGCGGCGGCACGGTGACCGAGTACGCGGTCAGGCTGGACGACCCCGAGACGCGCTACACGATCAGCGAGTGGGATTCCGACGACTTCTACGCCAACCCGGGATCGCTGCTGATGGACAACGGGCGCGCGGGTGGAGGCGCCGTCTTCCGCTTCGGGGGCGGTGGTGGCGGTGGTGGAGCAAGCCACTTCGTGGAGATCGCGGGCGAAGACGGTGCGGAATCCGTCTTCCTGACCGGTACGCAGTACTTCGAGGATCCCCTGGCGGAGTCGCCCAGGAGCTTCATGGACCGGGTCGACATCCGCACGGGCGACAAGGAGCGGGTCTACGAGAGCTCCAACGACGGCGAATCCGAACGGATGACGACGGTGCTGGACGCCGACGCGGGCCGCTTCGTCGTGCACCGGGAGTCGCCGACCGAGATCGGCCAGTCCTACCTGGCGGACGGGGACGCGCGCACGCAGTTGACGAACAACATCGACTACACGCCCGACCTGACCGCCGCGCCGCGGGAGCGCTTCACCGTGGAACGCCCCGACGGATTCCGGTTCATGGTGAACGTGACGATGCCGCCGGACTTCCAGGAGGGCGAGGAGCGCCCGGCCATGTTCTGGTTCTACCCGCGGGAGTACGAGGACCAGGAGTCGTACGACGAGGGCGCGCGCACCTTCAACAAGAACGCGTTCCCCAACTTCGGAACCCGGTCGATCGAATACCTGATCCGCCTGGGCTACGTGGTGGTCGAGCCCGATGCCCCGATCGTGGGCGAAGCGGGGCGGATCAACAACAACTACCAGCACGACCTGCGCAACAACCTCGCCGCGGTGATCGACGAACTCGACGCACGCGGGATCATCGACCGCCGCAGGCTCGGTCTGGGCGGCCATTCATATGGCGCGTTCGGCACGGTCAACGCCATGGTCCACACGCCCTTCTTCAAGGCGGGCATCGCGGGCGACGGCAACTACAACCGCACCTTCACGCCGCTCGGATTCCAGCGGGAGCGCCGCCACTTCTGGGACGCGCGCGAGGTCTACCTGGGCATGTCCCCGTTCGTGTACGCGAACAACCTGACCGGCGCGCTGCTGCTGTACCACGGCATGCACGACCAGAACGTGGGCACGGCCCCGGACCACTCGCCGCGCCTGTTCCACGCGCTGAACGGACTGGGCAAGGAAGCCGCGATGTACCTGTATCCGTTCGAGGACCACGGACCCGCGACGAAGGAGACTCTGCTCGACCTGTGGGCGCGCTGGGCAGCGTGGCTGGAGGTGCATCTGGCGGAGGCGGAGCGCCCGGTCACCTGAGGCAGGCGCCGGGGGTCCGGACCGACACCGCCGAGGGCGACACCGCCGAGGGATCGGGGGGCTGCCCGTGAAGGTCGGCGGCGTCCCCTACCGCTCGATCTTCGCGACGGGCGATGGGATGGTTGTGCAGGTCATCGACCAGACCCTTCTCCCGCACAGGTTCGAGACCGTGCGGCTGCGCACCGCGGGTGACGCCGCGCGGGCGATCCGGGACATGGTCGTGCGCGGAGCCCCGCTGATCGGCGCGACCGCGGCCTACGGCGTGGCGCTCGCCATGCGCGCGGATGCCTCCGACGAGTCGCTCGAACAGGCGCTGACGCTGCTTGCGGCGACCCGGCCGACCGCGGTCAATCTGCGCTGGGCGCTCGACGCCGCGGGCGTTCTGCTGAGGGGTCTGCCGCCGGGCGAACGCGTGGCCGCCGCCTTCGACTTCGCCGCCGGCCTGTGCGAGGACGATGTCCGCATCAACCGCAGCATCGGCACGTCCGGGCTCCGGGTCTTCGAGCAGATCGCGCGGGCTGCGCGGGCGGGCGGCACGGCGGCGGGCGGTGGTCCGGGACGCGAACTCAACGTCATGACGCACTGCAACGCCGGATGGCTCGCGACGGTCGACTGGGGCACGGCGACCGCGCCCATGTACCTGGCCCACGACCGCGGGCTGCGCATCCACGTCTGGGTGCGCGAGACCCGTCCCCGCCTCCAGGGCGCGGGCCTCACCGCGTGGGAACTCGGCCAGCACGGGGTGCCGCACACCCTCGTCTCGGACAGCGCCGCGGGATACCTGCTGAGCCGGGGCAAGGTGGACCTCGTGATCGTGGGGACCGACCGGACCACCGCCGCCGGGGACGTCGCCAACAAGGTGGGCACGTACCCGCTGGCGCTCGCCGCGCGTGACAACGGCGTGCCGTTCTACGTGGCGGCGCCGTCGCCGAGCATCGACTGGTCGATCGAGGACGGCGCGAGCATCCCGATCGAGGAGCGCGACCCGGAAGAGATCACGCGCGTGTGGGGTGTGGATGACAGTGGGGTCGAGCGCCGCGTGAGGGTCGTGCCGGAGGGTACCCGCGCGGCAAACTACGCGTTCGATGTCACCCCCAGGCGGCTGGTGACGGGGCTGGTGACCGAGAAAGGCGTGTGCGCGGCGGATCGGAAGGCGCTGGGGAAGATGTTCGGCCGGCCGGGCTGACCTCCCCCGCCTACCCCGCGACGATCTTCCAGATCCTGCCGCGGAGCGAGTCGCTCACATACACCGAACCGTCGGGGCCGGTCGCGACCCCCGTCGGACGGTTGTTTGCCTGGTTCGAGGACGTAATCTGTCCGCCCGCAAAGCCGTCCGCAAAGACCGCCCACTCGCCGGTGGGAGCATCGCCTTCGAATGGAATCCACACGACGTTGTACCCGGCCTGCACGGGGCTCCGGTTCCAGGATCCGTGAAACGCAACGAATGCGCCGTTCCCGTACGGCGCGGGGAGGGCATTGCCGTCGGCAAAGGCCATGGCGTTGGGGGCCCAGTGCGCGGGCAGCCCGATGGCGGGCATGTCCATGTCGGCGCACCTCCCGACCTCGACGCCGTCGCCGCCGTACTCGGGGGCCAGCACCTTGGTGTTGTTGCTCGGATCGTGGAAGCAGTAGGGCCAGCCGAAGTCGGACCCCTGCCGGATGTGGGCGAACTCCTCCGACGGCTTCTCCGAACCGTCCGTGGCCGAGAAGTGTCCGGGCCACAGTTCACGCAGCTGGTCACGGCCGTGGATGACCGCATACAACTCGCCGGATACGGGGTGCACGGCGATCGCCGCCGCATTGCGGACACCGGCCGAGAAGCGTTCGCCGTCGGCCTGCGTCTGGTCGAGGCGGTCGCTGGCGAAGCGCCAGATCCCGGCGCGCCTGTCACGCTCGCCGCAGGGATCGCGTCCAGGCACTCCGGGCGTGCGCGGGGTGGCCTGACAGGCGTTGGACGGGGACCCGATGCCCACGAAAATGCTGCCGTCCGGGTGCAGGGCGATGCTCTTCGACGCATGGTTGCGTTCGCTCGGGAGGCCGTCGACGATGGTTTCGGGTGATCCTGTGGGAGTCAGGGACCCGGCGGCGACACGATAGCGCAGCACCGCGTTGTCGGTCGCCAGGTACAGTACGCCGTCATCGAGCGCGATGCCGCTCCCGCCCTCATCGCCCCAACGCTCCGTCTGGTCGGCCCTACCGTCGCCGTCGAGGTCGCGCAGCGCCATGACGCCGCCCCGGGTGTTGCCCCGGTTCCGGATGGCCACGAACACGTCGCCGTTGGCCGCGACGGCCAACTGCCGGGCGGCGCCCACGCCCAGGTGGTAGATGCGCGCACAGAACCCGTCCGGCACCGTGATGGCGGGGTCGCACTGAGGATCGGCAGGAACCTCGGTGGGGACTTCCGTTGCGGGCGAGTCGGCGGATCCGCACGCGGCGGCGAACGAGGCGACGAGCGCGGCGACGAGCGCGGCGGCGGCTTTCGGATACGGCATTCGCGAATTCATGGCACATCCCTGCATGTTTTCCAGAGGAGAACCGGACGACGATCATGTCGCAAAGCGACCAACAGGAGCCGCCCCCAACATGATAACGCTACGCCCTCGTGACCGGACCATTGCAGTTGCCCTCACGCTGACGCTCGCGAGCCCACTGGCGCCGCTCGCGGGACCACTGGCGCCATTCGCGGGACCGTTGGCGCCACTCGCGGGCCTGGCGCCGCCGCTCGCGGGACCGTTCGGCGGGCTCGCTGCGCAGACGCTGCCCAACCCGTACCGCGCCACCCTGGGCTGGGAACTGCTGCCCGAAGGCCGGAGGCTGGGCATCGTGAGCGGGGTGATCCCGGATCCGGACGGCGAGCACATCTGGATCCTCGACCGCTGCGGCGCCAACCAGTGCGCTGGGAGCGATCTCGACCCGATCCTCAAGCTGGACCTCGACGGCAACCTGGTCGACAGCTTCGGCGCCGGGCTGTTCGCCTTCCCGCACGGCTTCGCCCTCGACCACGACGGCTACCTGTGGGTCACCGAGGGCGGTGCGCACGGCGACCCCCGTGGGGCGCTCGGCGAGTCCATGGGGATGGGCCACCAGATCTTCAAGCTCACGCGCCAGGGCAATGTCGTGATGACGCTCGGCGAGGCTGGCGTGTACGGCGACGACGCGTCGCACTTCAACGGTCCGTCAGGCGTGGCCATCGCTCCGAACGGCGACATCTGGGTGGCCGACGGTCACCGCGGCGGCAACAACCGCATCGTCCGGCTCGGCAGCGACGGGACGTTCGTGCGTGCCGTCGGCGGCGGCATCGGCTCCGAGAGCCGCGAGCCGGCCCGCTTCAGCGATCCCCACGACATCAAGGTCGACTCGCGCGGGCGCGTCTACGTCGCGGACCGGGGCAACAGCCGCATCCAGGTCTTCGACCCGGAGGGGGACCTCCTCTACATCTGGACGCAGTACGGCAAGCCGAGCGGCCTGTTCATCGACCGCAACGACATCCTCTACGCGGGTGACGGCCTCTCGGGCGACCTGCGCACAGGCCCCCCCGATCCGTGGCGGAGCAACTTCGGCTGGGAGAAGGGCATCCGCATCGGTGACCTGAAGAACGAGCAGGCCTGGGTCACCTACTTCATCCCCCAGCACGACGAGGACGTCGGTCCCGGGATCGAGTTTCTCGGCGTGGACTTCGACGGCAACATCTACGCCGGCGAAATCAACCGCATGCGGATGGTGCGTTACGTACCCGTGCGGCCGCTGCTGATCGGGGGGAGGCGGTAGGGAGACGTGTCAAGCCCGGCCGGTGGTCGCATGTTGACATGTTCATCATTATTTATATTTTCAGCGCACGATGAAAACGCTATCTTCAGTAAACGACTTGGAAGTCGCCGCGCTACAGGCGGTCGGTGACCTACTCGGGCATGTACCCCACCTGAAGGCCAGCTCGGTTCGTCACGACCACCTCGGGAGCGGCCATCCCATAGACGGACGTATCGAGTTCGAACACGGTGATGACGCCTACGTGCTCGTCATCGAAGTCAAGCGGAACGGTGCCCCCCGATTCGTCCGGTCCGCGGTCTACCAACTCAAGGGATACTTGGCTCATGTCGGCCGATCCGGTCGTGACGATTCCCACCGGTGGTGGATCCCCATGCTCGTAAGTCCCTACCTGTCTCCGGAGTCTCGGTCGATCTGCCTGGATCACGGCATCGCCTACTTGGACCTGGTCGGGAACGCCCACCTCGCTTTCGACCATGTCTATATCGATCGAGCCGTCGTGGACAGGCCAAAGTCCGAAACACGCGCTCTGAAGTCGATCTTCGCCCCGAAGGCGGCCGCAATCCTCCGGGCGCTCCTTCGCGAGCCCACCAGGACCTGGCGCGTCGCCGAGCTAGCTGAAGCGGCCAACGTTAGCCTCGGCCATGTGAGCAACGTTCGCAAAGCCCTGCTCGCACGGGAATGGATCGTGAAGGGGATAAACGGCGTCGTCCTCGTCCGGCCGGACGCGCTATTGCGGACTTGGCGCGAGGAATACCGCAAGCCTGCCGGCCGCAGCATTGGCAGATACACGCTCCTCCACGGCGAACAACTCTCGAGGCAGTTGTCCGGAAAACTGAACGCGGAACCAGATCATCCGCGGGCGATTCTGTCGTCACACTCGGCTGCGCAGTGGTTCGCGCCCTTTCTTCGGGGCGGCACATACAGCTTCTATGCCGACGAACCCGGTGCCCGGATGTTGACGGAGGCCTTGAAGCTGACTCACGTCGAAAGAGGAGCCAACATCACCGTGAGAATCCCGCGCGATGAGAGCCTGTTCGAGGACGCCGCTCAGCCGGCCGCGGGCGTCTTTTGCGCCAGTCCGATCGTCACGTACCTCGATCTCTGGGTAGGCGACGATCGAGATCGTGAGGCTGCCGAGCACCTGGCCTCGGAGTGCTTTCCGTGGCTGTGACGGAGCCCCAATCCGCCCGCGATTACGATGACCGGACGACGGCGGCGGTCAAGTCCGTGCTGATCGAGATCGGCCAGATCCTTGGCAGCTTCCAGGGCAAGTTTGCGGTTGTCGGCGGCGCGGTTCCCTGGCTGTTGCTGCGCGAAGCCGACATGCCTCACAGCGGAACCATGGACGTGGACCTCGGTCTCGACCCGTCCGCGTTGGGCGACGGCCAGTATGTTCGACTTGTCGAGGCCCTCCAAACACATGGCTACCATCAGCGAGACAATCTGCGGCGCTTCCAACTCGTGCGCGCCGTAACCGCCAGGGATGGCGGATCCGACATCGATGTGGTCGTCGACTTCCTAATGCCCCGCGACGCGAAGATCGCAAGGAACAAGCCGCCAATTCTCAGCGGTTTCGCCGTCCAGCGTGCCGATGGAGCCGAACTCGCGCTGAGGTTCCATCAGATGGTCGCCATCGAAGGGGACATGCCCGCCGGTGGGAGCAATCGGGTTCACATCGCCGTGGCGTCGATTCCAGCCCTCCTGGCCATGAAAGGCTACGCCATCGAAAACCGCCTGAAGCGCAAGGACGCCTACGACATCTACTATTCCGTCCGGAATTTTCCGGGTGGGATCGACGATCTGGTGAAAGCAACCGGACCTCTTCTCAACGTGGAATCGGCCCGGAAGGGCTATCTATTGATTGCCGGAAAGTTCCGAAGCATCGAGGATTTCGGACCAACCAGCGTCAGAGAATTCGTGGAGGGCACCCATTTGCGTGGCCATCGCACCCTGAATCAGTGGCAGCAGGACGCCTTTGGACAGGTTGACGCTTGGCTGAGAGGACTTGGTTTGAGGGAGAAATGACCCGAACGGCGAACGCGACGATCCGTGCCATGGACATGCCGGTACTCGACAGAGTTTTCGACATGGAGGAGACCGTTGAGCGGCTCGTGGCCCGACCTCTCGGCTCTCGGTACGGACGAGGCACCCAGGGCTCCGGATGGCGGACCCTCCAGGCCCGGAGGGGTAATCTCCTGAATGATCCCCCCGCGCGCGCTACCTTGCGACAGAGAACGCCGTCGTCGCGACCTGGTCGCCCCACCACACGGTGAACGTGCCGCCGTCGGACGTCATGTCGGTAAACGCGATCACCATCTGATCGGCCGACATCGCGCTCGTCGCAACGCTCATGGTCGTGCGCAGCACGTCACGGTCGGGGGTGTAGTTGTAGGCGCCCCACAGCGCGTTCTCGTCCTCTGCGCGCGGATCGGCCTTGGCTCCCCAGTTGGAGAAGATCAGCGTCCATTCGCTCTCGGTGAGCTCGGCGAACACGGTGTACTCGCCGGCGGGCAGCCGCTGGCCGCCGAACATCAGGTCCGTCTCGGTCATCAGGCGGGTGGACTGGTTCGCGCCGAGCCGCCATACGGGCGCGCCGCGCAGGAACGCCTGCCCGTACTCGGCACCCGACCCGAAGAGGTCGCGACCGCGCAGGATCGGCCGTCCGTAGTCGACGACGACCCAGCTGCCACCCTCGTAGCGGCCGTTTTCGTTGTATTCGCCGCCCACCTGGGTGGCGGCTTCGCCGCGGGGGCTGGCCGGCCGCTCCTGGGCGTCGGCGGTGGCCGCGAAGGCGAGCGTCAGGGCGAGGGGAGCGATGGCGCGGGCGATCTTCATCTTTGTCTCCTGCGAAGTTTGGTGGAAACGCCTGTATCAGTTGCTGGAAGGGCCTGAATAGTAAGTGATCAGACCCTGACACGGGAAGTGTCGTCGCTCCGGGCGCAGGCGTTGCTCTCCCCTCGACTCCATTCGTAGACTCAGCGTACCTGCGACTGGAGGAATCGACAAATGGAATTCGAACGAGAGGGGAAAACCATGGACCGACGTGCCTTCCTCCAGTCGTCAATCGCAGCGGGAGCAGTGGGCGCTGCCGCGTGTGTCGATGCGGCTGACACCTCCGGATCCGCCGGCACCGACGCCAGTGGCGCACCCACCGCGACCCCGTCACAAGGCGGCTTCCCCGGCGCCACGGGCACCCCGGGCGAACGCGACTGGGCCGCGATGGCGCGCGTGGACCTCAAGCCGCCCCAGCCGATCGGCGGGCATGTCCGCGCGGTGGCCGCGGCGCCCATGGTCTCCACGGACCACCCCTGCGCAACCGAGGCCGCACTCTGGGCCCTCGAGCGGGGCGGCACGGCCGCGGACGCGTATATCACGGCGGCGCTGGTCCAGTGCGTCCTGGAGCCCACGATGACCACGCTGGGCGGGGGCTTCGGGGTGACCTTTTTCCGTGCCGCCACGGGTGAACTGTCGACCGCCGGCGGCGCCTTCGCCTTCCCGAGCGGTGCGCCGGCAAGCGAGCCGTACGACGAGGAGCGGTCCTGGACGGGGTTCGGCGCCATGGTTCCGGGCTATGTGCGGGGCCTCGAGTCCGCCCACGCGGCGTACGGACGTCTCCCCTGGCCGGACCTGTGGGAGCCCGCGATCGCGTTCGCGGAGAACGGCTTCGTGATCGACCACACGCTCTGGGGCTACGTCCACCACGCCCGCAAGATGGTCGGGCGCTTCGCCGGCCCGGGGCGCGACAACTGGTTCCGCGACGGCTACCTGCTGGGGGTCGGCGACACGGTGCGCCTTCCCGAGCTGGCCGCCACGATGACGCACCTGCGGGACGAGGGGGGCGACTACTTCTATACGGGTCCCTTCGCGCGCAAGCTCGTCGACGAGGTACAGCGGCGCGGCGGAGGCATCACGCTGGACGACCTCGCCGCCATGCAGGGCTTCGTGTCGCCGTCGTGGAAGTCCGGCGACGCGGGCGGCGCGCCGTACCGGGGCTACGAAATCGCGCCCTCCAGCGGCCTCCTCTTCCAGCTCGGGCTGCAGGTCTTCGAGGCGGCGGACCTCCGCGCGCTGGGCCCGCCCACCGAAAACGTCGAAGCGCTCCATATCCAGATTCGCGTGGCCCAGGAGCTGTGGCGCCGCGGAGCCGACGTCACCCCCGACACCCAGGACGACTTCATCTCGCCCGACAACGCGCGCCGCGTCTGGCAGGACATCCGCAGCAGCGTGCCCCGGCCCTTCCTCGGCTTCGCGGCCGCGACCTGCGGGAACGTGATCGTCGACGGACAGGGCAATGTCGCTGCGGGCACGCACTCCAGTTCGTCGGAACCGTTCGGAACCGGGATCAACGTGGACGGCGTGGTCATGAACCGCGCCACGTACCTGCGCAAGTACCTGAACCTCCCCATCGGCTTCTCCACCCAGCTGTGGCTCTACCGCGACGGCCGGCCCGCGCTGGTGATGGCCACGCCGAGCCGGTCCCTCATGGAGTGCCTGCTGCAGGCCGCCGCCAACTTCGTCGAGTACGAAATGGACGGCGGACAGGTGGTGCGGGCGCCCCGCTTCGGCCATCCGCATCCGGGCATCACGGCCGCCGAGATCGAGGGGGACTTCGGTGACCCGGCCATCGCCGAACTGGAAGCGCGGGGCCACGCATTGTTTCCGGTGAGCCCGAGGGACGCCAACATGGGTTCCGTCCACGCCGTGCGCTGGCTTGACGACGGGCGGCTCGAGGGCGTCGCCGACCCCAGGCGCCGCGGACGCGCGAGCAGCGGTGCCAACGGTGCCAGCGGTGCCAGCGGTGCGGGCGGCGGCACCAGCGGCGATGCCCACGGCGGTGCCGGGAATTGATCCGACTGCGCAGCATCCTCGCCCGCTCGCTCCTTCCGCACCACATCGTCCGCAGCCTTCGCCGCCGGCGGCTGCACCGCCGCGTCCCGACCGTCCATGGCAACGCCCAGCTGCAGCTCTACAGCCGAATGCTCCCCGGCGACTTCCTGCATTACGGGTACTTCGACGATCCCGACACGCCCGCCGAGGAGATCAGCTTCGCCGGCCTCTACCGTGCCCAGCTCCGCTACGCACAGAAGCTGATCGAGCGGATCGGCCCCCCGGACCGGCCGGTGCTCGACGCCGGCTCGGGAATGGGCGGCATGCTGGGACTCCTCCGTTCGGCCGGGCACGACGTCACCGGGCTTACGCCGGACCGGATCCAGGTGGACCACATCCGTCGCGCCTACCCGGATGTTCCCGTGATGCGTTGCTGTTTTGAGGACACGCCTGTGGACAGATTCAAGGCATATTTTGGCATTATAATCCACGCAGAGTCTGTCCAATACATGGAAGCCGAGGGTGTTTTTGCCGTTGTGGACAAAATATTGGTAGAATCTGGCACATGGATTGTGGCCGACTACTTCCGGGTGGGCGACGCCGCCGGCGACGCGGACGCCGACGCTGCCGGCGACGCCGATGCCCGTCCCCGCGCCCGCCGCCGCGCCAGGGCCAACCGTTCCGGCTGGCGGCTGGACTCCTTCCGCGACCGCGTGCGCGCGCATGGTTTCGAAATCACCGACGAAGCCGACATCACCGACCATGTGCTCCCCACCCTCGCCTTCGCCCGGCTCCTGACCGATCGCATCGCGCTGCCCGCTCTCGACTTCGCGCACGGCAAGCTCCGGGCGAAGTACCCGGGACTGCATTACGTTCTCGAAGACGTGGCCGAGCGCGCCCGGGACGCGGCCGTGCGGAGCGCGGAGGTGCTCGACCCGGCCGTGTTCGCCGCTCACAAGCGCTACATGCTGATGAGCCTGCGCAGGACTTGAGGGGGAGGAGAGCGATGTTCACGAGCACACGCGCCGCGATGGTGCGCACCGCGAGGGCGCCCGCCGCCGCGGTGCCCGCCGGCGCCCTTCTGGCCATGGCGCTTGCCGGCGCCCTTCTGGCCATTGCGCCGCCCCTCGCGCCATCCCTCGCCGCCCAGGACGTCACGATCGTCGACTACGAGCCGCGCAACACGCTCGTCGTCCCGGAAAATCCGCTCACGCGCGCGAAGTTCCCGTTCGTCGACATTCACGGCCATCAGCGCGGCGAAAGGATGTCGGCCGCCGACGTCGACCGCCTGGTGGGGGAGATGGACGAACTCAACATGGCGGTCATGGTGAACCTCTCCGGCGGCAGCGGCTTCTCGCTGGCCGCGGGGCTCGAGAACATGACCGCGCGGCATCCGTCGCGCTTTGTCTTCTTCGCCAACACCAACTTCTTCGGCGTCGGCGAACCCGGCTGGGGTGAGGAGGCCGCCGCGCAACTGGAAGAGGACGCGAGGAACGGCGCCGCGGGCCTGAAGATCTTCAAGGGCCTTGGAATGGCTGATCGGGACACCGACGGCAACCGGATCCCCGTCGACGACCCGCGTCTGGCGCCGCTGTGGGACAAGGCGGGCGAGCTGGGGATTCCGGTGCTCATCCACTCCGCCGACCCCGCCGAGTTCTGGCAGCCCCACGACCGCTTCAACGAGCGCTGGCTCGAACTGCGGCTGCGGCCCCGGCGGATCCGGCCCCCCGACCGCTTTCCGTCGTTCGAGCAGATCATCGGCGAGCAGCACAACCTCTTCCGGCGGCACCCGAACACGAACTTCATCGCTGCGCACCTCGGCTGGTTCGGCCACGACCTGGCCCGGCTCGGCGAACTCCTCGACGAGATCCCCAACATGTACGTCGGCCTCGGCGCGGTCATCTACGAACTCGGGCGCCAGCCCCGCTTCGCGCGCAAGTGGCTCATCAAATACCAGGACCGCGTGCTGATGGGCAAGGACTCGTACAACCAGGAGGAGTTCCACACCTACTTCCGCGTCTTCGAGACCGAGGACGACTACTTCGACTACTACCGCCGCTACCACGCCTTCTGGCAGATGTACGGCCTGGGCCTGCCCGACGAGGTGCTGCGCAAGATCTACTACGCGAACGCGCTGAAGCTCGTCCCCGCGATCGACCGCAACCTGTTTCCCGGCTGACGGGGCCGTTGCGGACGGCGCGCTTCCGATGCCTGGCCTGATGAAGGCGGTCTGGTACGAGTCGACGGGGCCCGCGCGGGAGGTGCTCCGCTACGGCGATGTCGAGGCGCCGCGCCCGGGGCGAGGGGAGGTTCGCGTCCGCATCGCGGCCTCGGGCGTCAATCCCTCCGACACCAAGCGGCGGGGCGGCTGGCTCGGCATGGAGATGGGGCACGCACGCGTGATCCCGCACTCGGACGGCGCCGGGACGATCGACGCGGTCGGCGACGGGGTCGACCCGGGGCGTGTCGGCGAGCGGGTGTGGATGTGGAACGCGCAGGGTGGCGGTGGCGGGCGGCCGTTCGGGACGGCTGCCGAGTGCGTGACGGTGCCGGCTGGGCAGGCCGCGCGGCTCCCCGACGGGGTGCCGTGGCCGGTCGGGGCCGGGTTGGGCGTTCCCGGATGCACGGCGCACTATGCCGTGCTGGGGGACGGGCCCGTGCGCGGGAAGCGCGTGCTCGTGCAGGGTGGGGCGGGGGCGGTGGGGCACATGGCCGTGCAGATCGCGGCGCTGAGCGGGGCCGAGGTGATCGCGACGGTGAGCGGGCGCGCGAAGGGGGCGGTGGCGGTGGGGGGCGGGGTGGTGAGGGGCGGGGTGGTGAGGGGCGGGGCGCGCCATGTGGTGAACTACCGCCGCGAAGATGTGGTCGCCCGCGTTCGCGACCTGACCGGCGGCGAGGGGGTCGATCGCGTGATCGAGGTGGACCTCGCGGCCAACATCGAGACCGACGTGTCGGTGCTGCGGCCGCACGGCGTGATCGCTTCGTATTCCTCGACGTCACGCCCGGAGCTGCCGCTCGCCTACTACCCCCTCGCCTTCAAGGACCTGCGGATCCATTTCGTGCAGGGGTATCTGCTTCCGCCCGCCGCGCGCCAGGCGGCGATCCGGGACCTCACGATGTGGCTGAGCGCGGGGCTGCTGGACGTTCGCATCGCCGAGCTGTTCCCGCTCCACCGGACGGCAGCCGCCCACGAGCTGCTGGAATCGGGCCGAGCCGACGGCAAGGTGGTGGTAACGGTCGGCTCCTGACTGGAGACGCAGTTTGCTGATCCGTATCGTTCGCCGTTACGTTTTGCTCATATGCATGATCAGGAGCTTCGCGGACAAGCAGACGGCGGCGGTCTTTGCGGGTTACGCTGTTCGAGGCCTGCCTCACCAGATACAGCGACGAGTACGAGCGAAGCTGCTCATGGTCGATGCAGCACGATTGCTGGGAGACTTGAGGACTCCGCCGGGCAACCGCCTCAAGGCTCTCAAAGGTGATCGCCATGGTCAGCACAGTATTCGCATCAATGACCAATGGCGGATCTGCTTTCGCTGGTCACACGGCGAAGCTTGGGATGTGGAGATCACGGACTACCACTGAGCGAGGCGCGACATGACCATCACGCGAAGCGATGTCGACCGGATGAAGGTGGACTTCCGGGACGTGACTTCGGGCGGTCGATTGCCGCCGGTTCACCCTGGCGAGATTCTGCGTGACGACTTCCTCAGCCCCCTTGGACTGACGGTCTACCGGCTCGCGCAGGCGCTGCGGATTCCGAGACCGCGTCTCAACGAAATCGTGCTCGGGAGGCGCCGGGTTACCACCGACACTGCGCTGCGTCTCGCGCGGTATTTCGGCACCACGGCCGAGTTCTGGATCCGTCTCCAGGTTCGCTACGACCTCGAGTGCGCGGAGTCGTCGCGTCAGAACATCGAACGCGAGATAGAACCTCACTCCGCACTGGCCGGCTAGTTCGACCGTCCCGCTCCAACATTGGTGCGCCCCCGGCTGTCCTTGACATGCACGCGTCGTTGCGATTGCGGCGGCGCGTTGACGTACGCAATTTGACCACCCCCGGCCTTGGTCGTGCCGGGGAGATTCCGTCTCCGAAGGAGGACCCGACTGATGTTGACCCGACGTGAATGGTTCCGATCCACTGCGGCCGCAGGCGCCGTGCTCTCGCTCAACCCGCGCATGCTGCGCGCGCTCCGCAGTCAGGAGATGATGACCCGGCCGATCCCGGCGACCGGCGAGCAGTTGCCGATCGTGGGGCTGGGGAGTTCGGCGACGTTCTCGCGGGTCGCCCGCGGCGACGACGTGAGCCAGCTTCGCGACGTACTCCGCACGTTCGTGGACTATGGCGGCACCGTCTTCGACACGGCGCCCAGCTACGGGTCCTCCGAGGAGGTTTCCGGAAGGCTGGCCATGGAAATGGGCATTTCGGACAGGATCTTCTGGGCGACCAAGGTCAACGTGGCCGGGCGGGGGGGCGGGGCCGCGGACCCGGCGGCCGCACGCGCGCAGATCGAGCGTTCGTTCGACTACTTCGGCGTGGATGCGATGGACCTGATCCAGGTGCACAACCTCGGCGATCCGCCCACGCAGGTGGGGATCATCGAGGAGCTGAAGCAGGAGGGACGCATCCGTTACACCGGGATCACCAGCACCAGCAAGCGGCAGTATCCCGCGCTCGTCCAGGCGATGAGGGACTACCCGATCGACTTCATCGGCATCGACTACGCGGTGGACAACCGCAGCGCGGCCGACGACATCTTCCCCGTGGCCCGCGACGAGGGGATCGCCGTGCTGGTATACGTGCCTTTCGGACGCACGCGGCTCTGGGCGCGCGTGGGCGACCGTGAGGTGCCCGACTGGGCGAGGGAGTTCGGCGCCGATTCGTGGGCCCGGTTCTTCATCAAGTTCGCCGCGGCGCACCCCGACGTGACGTGCGTGACGCCCGCGACGAGCAACCCGGAGCACATGATCGACAATCTGGGCGCCGGGCTGGGCGGGCTGCCGGACGAGGACCAGCAGGCGCGCATGGTGGAGCTGGTGGACGCGCTGCCGCCGGCTCCGCGCCGCCGGGGCTAGCGCCGCGCGCCCTGACCCGCAGCCGCCCCGACCCGCGGCCGGGCCTGACCCGCAATTGGCCCCCGACCCGCAACCGGGCCCTGACCCGCAACGAAACCGGAGCATGACCATGATCGACCGCCGCCGCTTCATCGGAACGTCAATCGCCGGGGGCGCCGCCGCTGCGGCGCTGGGGACTGCCGCGTGCGCGCCGGACGGTGCAATGCCTGGATCGGACGCGGGTGCGGGGGCGGGCGTGGGCGCGGGGAGCACCCGGCCGGGCGGATTCGAGCTGGACGAAGCCACGGTGGCCGACCTGCAGGCCGCGATGGAGTCCGGCGAGCGCACGGCGCGTTCGATCACCGAACTCTACCTGGAGCGCATCGCCGCGGTGGACGGTCAGGGGCCTGAGCTGCGGTCGGTCATCGAGACCAACCCGGAGGCGCTCGACATCGCCGACCAGCTGGACGAGGAGCGGCGGGCGAGCGGGCCGCGCGGACCGCTTCACGGCATCCCCGTCGCGCTGAAGGACAACCTGGACACGCACGACGGGATGACGACGACCGCGGGGTCGCTGGCGCTGGAAGGCTCGATCCCGCCGCAGGATTCGTTCGTCGCGGAGCGGCTGCGCGAGGCGGGCGCGATCATTCTGGCCAAGCTCAACATGAGCGAGTGGGCTTACTTCCGCGGGGAGCGCGCGACGAGCGGCTGGAGTGCGCGGGGCGGACAGTGCCGCAACCCGTACGCGCTCGACCGCAACCCGTGCGGATCAAGTTCCGGCTCCGGCGTGGCTGCCGCGGCCAACCTGTCCGCGCTGACCGTCGGCACCGAGACCGGGGGGTCGATCATGTGCCCCTCCTCCACCAACGGAATCGTGGGAATCAAGCCGACGGTGGGGCTGTGGAGCCGCTCGGGCATCATTCCGATCTCCCATTCCCAGGACACGGCGGGTCCGATGTGCCGCACGGTGGCCGACGCGGCGGCGCTGCTGGGACCGGTGACCGGCGTCGATCCCCGCGATCCGGCGACGGCGCCGAGCGAGGGCAACGCGCACGCCGACTACACGCAGTTCCTGGATGCGGGCGGGCTGCAGGGCGCGCGCGTCGGCGTGGCCAGGAGTTTTCCGGGCTTCTCGCCGGACGTGCTGGCGGTCTTTGACGAAGCGGTCGAGGCCATGCGCGAGGCGGGTGCAGTAGTCGTGGATCCCACCAACCTCCCGAACGCCGCCTGGAACGACGAACAGCCGCTGCTGGTGCTCGAGTACGAGTTCAAGGCGAACCTGAATGCCTATCTGGCGAGTCTGGGGTCGGATGCGCCGGTGGGGACGCTGGCGGAGGTCATCGCGTTCAACGAGCGCAACGCCGACGTCGAGATGCCGCACTTCGGGCAGGAGCGGCTGATCGCCTCGGAGGCGCGGGGACCGCTGACCGACCAGGCCTATCTGGACGCGGTCCGCGCGATCCAGCGGGGCAACCGCGAGGACGGGATCGACGCGCTGATGGACGAGCACAGCCTAGACGCGATCGTCGCTCCGACACGCGGCCCGGGGTGGAAGACCGACCACATCCTGGGCGACTCGCTCGGGGGCGGATCGAGCGCGGGGCCGGCGGCGATCGCGGGCTACCCGGATATCACGGTGCCGATGGGGTTCGTGTCCGGTCTGCCGGTGGGCGTGTCGTTCTTCGGCCGGCGCTGGAGCGAGCCCGTGCTGGTGCGGATGGCCTACGCGTACGAACAGGCCACGAACCACCGCGCGGCGCCGACCTTCGCGGAGACGCTGGGGTAGGGGGCGGGGCTGGCGGCAGAGGGCGGGTGGCCGCTGGCGAGCGGGCCTCCCAAAGCGTTGCCGCCGCCCTGTCAGCTCGCCTGGAAGCCGGTCACGCGGCGGATCGTGCCGTCGGGATCGGCGCGCATGTGGTTGAACCCGTCCGTGGGGCCGCCGGGGCCGGTCGTGCGCCATCCGACCAGCGCTTCACCGCGGCAGACGCGCACGTCGCCGGTGTGTTCGAGGCTGTAGCCGGGCATGTAGTGATGGCAGCTGGCGATGTGCATGGAGAGCAGGCCGACTCCGGTCAGGCCGGTCCAGTCGTCCCGGAAGGTGATGTCTTCCGCGCAGCACCGGCCGAGCGCGGCCATGCGCTTCTCTTCGTCCTGCTCGTTCCACGCGGCGACCCATTCGGGCAGCGTGCGCTCCAGGGCGGCGGTGAGGTCGATCCGGTTCGCCTTGAGATCGAGCCTGCTCAGCTGGAAGTGCCATCCGCCCTGCTGTTCCTGCGCCGCTTTGGCGGAGGGGAGGCCGCTTTGACGAAGATCGATCCGGCAGCCCGGCCCGGAGGGGCTCACCCGGAACTCGAGGAGGGTGGATCCGGCCGGGTATTCTTCGGCCGTGGGTCCCGACTCGGTGCCCCAGGTGAGGGCGAGGTGGCGCGCGTCGGCGTCCACCGTGACGATCTCGCCGGCGATCACAATCTGAAAGCTGGGGAAGGCGGCCCGGAACGCGCTGCCCGCGCGCGGCTCGAAGGTGACCTGGCCGTCCATCCAGGCCGAAAACAGTTCGGGTTCGGTGAGAATCGCCCACACGGTGGCGGGGGTGGCGTTGATCTCGGCGGTAAGGTCAATCACTGTGGGATCGTTTTCCACGTCTTGTCTCCTGTGCGGGGGTCGATGGGGTGATACACTAAGAATATGGGTCGATGCCAGTGGGCATCTGTTGAACCGGGGCAAAAGGAGGGTCGGATGGGTGAGCACCTGCGGAACATCGGGAGCGCGGTTGCTGGTTACGTGACCATGGCAATCTGCGTCATGGCCCTGATGTCCGGCCTGTGGATGGTGCTGGGTGCGGACGGCGCCTTCAAGCCGGAAAGTTGGGAGATTTCCGGAGCCTGGAGCTTCGGATCGATCATCGTCGGATTGCTCGCCGGGTTGGCCGGCGGCCTGGTCTGCTCGAAGGTGGCCGCGGACCGTCGCGGTGTATGGATGCTCCTCGTGCTGGTCGTGGTGCTGGGCGTTGCCGTCGCGGTCGGCGAGTTTGAGACGGCGGGCATGGGTGTGTCGGAATCGCCGTCGGCCGGAGGCACGCGGCCCGCCGACGTGAGCATGACCGAGGCGATGATGTCCGCGCAGCAACCGGTTTGGCTTGCCTGGCTCAACCCGGTCCTGGGTGTCATTGGCGTGCTCCTCGGCGCACGGGGCCTCAAGGGCAGGTAGCCACAAGGTCCGGCGCTGCATTGCGGCACATGCACGGACAGGTCCGCGAGTGAACGGGCAGGCGGGCGAGACCTTCGACCGCTCCATCGTCGAGGGTCCCATCGGGCGGGCGGTCTGGAAGCTGGCGTGGCCCACGATGCTGCAGAACGTCATCGGGGGTCTCCAGGGCCTGGTCGACCACGCCATGGTGGGGAACTTCGTCGGCTACGCCGGGAATGCGGCCATCGGGGTCTCGTGGCAGATCTTTCTGGTGGTCCATGTCTTCATCGGATCGCTGTTCACGGGCATGGGCGTGCTGGTGGCCCGGTTCGCGGGCAGGAACGAACCCGAAATAGTTAACAAAGTTGTTTACCAATCGTTCCTGACGGCGGCGATCCTGTCGCTGGGGATTCTGGCCCCGCTGGGCTATTTCCTCGCCCCCTCTCTTCTTGATCTGGTTCACGCCGCCCCCTCCGTGCAGGCCGAGGCCCTGCCGTACATCCGCACACTCTTCATCTTCAGCTTCGGCATGATGGTGTTCTTCATGCTGGGCGGTGCGCTGCGCTCGGCCGGCGACGCCCGCACTCCGCTGCGGCTCGGCATCTGGATGACCGCGCTCAACCTGGTGCTGAACGTGATCCTCATCCGCGGACTGGGGCCGATCCCCGCGTTCGGCACGCTCGGGGCGGCCATGGGGACGGTGATCGCGGCGGGGATCATGGCCGTGGTGGCCGCTTACCGTCTCTTCGGTGGCACCTGGGTGATCCGCATGCACCGTGCGATGAACTGGAGGCCGGACCCGGCGATCATCCGCCAGCTGTTCAGGTTCGGGTTGCCCACCGGGATCCAGGGCGTGGCCATGAACGTCGGGGGCGTCATACTGCTGCGCTTCATCGGGTCGCTGGCGAGCAGCGCCGAGGCCCAGGCCGCGTACTCGGTCGCGTACGGCCAGCTGTTCTCGCTGGTGACCTGGACATCGGTGGGGCTGATGGGCGCGACCGCCGCGTTCGCGGGCCAGAACCTGGGCGCCGGCAAGCCCGAGCGTTCCGTTCAGGGGGTACGGGTTGCTTCGCGAATCGGAATCGGAGTCGCGGTCGGCATCGGGCTCGTCTTCCTGCTCGTGCCCGACGTGCTGCTCGATGCCTTCGGAATGGATGACCCGGCGGTGGCGGAGCTGGGTGCGCAGCTGCTGGCGTTCCTGAGCGTGTCGGGTGTGTTCGTGGCGGTCGCGCTTGCATACAACGGTGCTCTCCAGGGCACCGGGGACACCCGCGGCGCGCTCTACATCTCGCTCGTGTCCCAACTCGCGCTGCCCTTGGCGCTGTGCGGTGTGATCCAGGCCACGGTCGGCCTCGAAGCGTTCCACATCTGGCTGGCGATTCTCGTCGGACACGTGACCCGCTGCGGCCTGGGCGTGCTCCGGTTTCGACAGGGGCGCTGGCGGCGGATCGAGGTGGGGATCGGATAGGGGGGCCGGCGGGGCTCGGTCGCGGCGGGAAGCTGTCGCGGTGGGGTTCGTCCCGGGGGGCCATTGGACGCAACTGCCCTCGCGGCGCACATTCGAAGCCTGCCCCGTTCACCTCGTCCGGATGATCGACCATGCGCCAGCGCCATTGCTTCGCCCGCCACGCCTCCCTATGGGGGACGGCCACCCTCGCCACCCTGTGCGGCGCGGCCACTTTCGCCGCCTTCTTCCTTGTCACCCCGGCCGCCGCCCAGCAGCGCCGCTCCCTCGAGATTGAGGACTACTACAGGCTCAAGAGCACGGGGAGTCCGGCGCTCTCGCCCGACGGATCCCGGGTCGCCTATGTGGTGACCTCGGTGCTGGAGGACGAAAACCGCCGCCACAGCGAGATCTGGCTGGCCAACGCGGACGGCTCCGGCGAACCGATCCGGCTCACGAGCCCCAGCTTCAGCGCCTCCAGTCCCCGCTGGAGTCCGGAGGGAAGCCTGCTGGCGTTTTCGTCCCAGCGGCCGGACCCCGCGGGCGGCACCACCGGCGGCACCTGGTTCCTGCGCATGGACCGCCCCTCGGGCGAGGCGTTCCGGATCGAGGGGTTGCGCGGCACGCCGCTCTTCAGCCCGGACGGCGAGTGGATCGCCTTCACCGCTGCCGTGCCGCCGCCGCCCGCACCCGATCCGGTCTTTGCGTCCGACTTCGAACGCCGCACCGTCGAGCGCTTCGACGGCCGCGTCTACGACTGGATGAACTACCGTTTCGACCGGCGCGGCTACCTGCCCGACCCACGCGACCCCCGGGCGACGCCTCCCAGGGAGATCCACATCGTTGCGGCTGCGGGAGGTGAGCCCCGGCCGCTCACGACACTCGGGGTCGATGCCGGCGGCCTGGCGTGGAGCCCGGACGGGGCGCGGATCGCGTTTACCGCGGACGCCCACGAGCGTGACGAGCACAGCTACGAGCGGTCCGACCTGTGGACGGTGGACCTGGAGGGCAACGTCAACCGGCTGACCGATGACGAGTACAACTACTCGTCGCCCGCATGGTCATCCGACGGCACCCGCATCGTGGCGCGCGGGAACGAGGGGCTGGACGTGATCATTCGCGAGGCGCGCGACCGCGGAGCGTCGTCGGAGCTGTTCGTGTTCGACGCGGCGAGCGGCGAGCGGGTGGCCAACCTCACCGCCGACTGGGACCTGATCCCCAGCGGTCCGTCGTGGTCACCGGACGGCAGCCACGTCTACTTCTCGGCCGGGATCACGGGAAACACGCACCTGTTTCGGGTGCCTGCCGGGGGCGGCGACGTGCAGCAGGTCACAAGCGGCGACCGCCGCCTGGGCGGGTTCTCCTTCTCGGCCGACTTCTCCCGCATGGCCTACCGGATGACCGACCCGACGAGCCCTGGGGACATCTGGGTCGCGTCCGCCGACGGGGGCGCCGAGACACGCATCAGCGACGTGAACGGCGCGCTGCTGGCCGGTGTGGATCTGACTTCGCCCGAACGACTCCTGTTCCGGAGCGCGGACGGCACCGAGGTCGAGGGCTGGATCCTGCCCGCGCGCGGTTACGCCGACGGTTCTCCCGGGGGCGGCGGCGCCGGGGACGGCTTCCCCATGATCCTCCAGATGCACGGGGGGCCCCACGGCGCCTACGGCAACGACTTCTCCTTCGACCGCCATCTTCTTGCCGGCAAGGGGTACATGGTCCTCTACACCAACCCGCGCGCGTCGACGGGTTACGGCGAGGACTTCCGCTGGGGCACCTGGGGAGGGTGGGGGTTCAACGACTACGACGACGTCATGGCCGGGGTGGACCACGCCATAGCCAATTACGACATCGACACCGACCGCATGGGTGTCACCGGCTACTCGTACGGTGGCTACCTGACCAACTGGGTCATCACGCAGACCGACCGGTTCGCGGCCGCGATCGCCGGCGCGTCGATCTCGAACTGGGTCAGCGACTACGGTGTCGCGGACATTCCCCGCACCAAGGAGAGCGAGTTCTACGGCCCGCCGTGGGAGGAACGCGGACTTGAAAACCTGCTGCGCTCGTCGCCCATCATCCACGCGAAGGGCGTGAGTACACCGACGCTGTTCGTGCACGGCGAGTCGGACTACCGCGTGCCCGTCGAAGAGGCGGAGCAGATGTACGTGGCGCTGCGCAAGCAGCAGGTGCCCGCGAAGTTCGTGCGCTATCCCGATTCGTACCACGGTGGCTGGACGCCGTGGCGGACGGTGCACCGGACGTGGGTGCAGCTGGAGTGGTGGGCCGAGTGGCTGGCCAGGCGGCCGGCATCGGATTGACCGCCGGGACCGGGGCCCGGGACCAGGGACCGGCGCGCCGCCCTATTCGCGGGGGCCCGTGCCTACAACGCCATCGGCGACGTGGATGACCCGCACGTCTGCGCGCTCGTCGAACGAGAACGGCCACGGTCCGACGCTGCCTGCTGGCAGTTGAACCCGGCGCACTCGGTCGAGCGACAGCGGAACACCCCGGGCGAGCGACACCGGGCCGTCCACCTCGTATAGCCACGCCGCGCCCGAGGCGCGCGAGGTCACCTGGTAGGAACCCGCCTCGATCAGCAGCGCGACCCCTTCGTCCAGCCCCACCCCCACCACCGGGCCCTCCCCGCGATCCGCGAGAAAGCGCGCCAGGAAGACGAGGAGGCGGCCTTCGCGCTGCCGTTCACTGAAGTGACTGTCCACCAGTACCCCTTCCAGCTCGGGCTGGGCGAAGAGCGGACGGGATACGCTGACCTCGCGGCGCAGCGGATCGGCCAGCGCGTCGTTCGAGCTGACGGTACCGAACTGCGCGTCGAAGGCGCCTTCTCCGAGCGACACGGCGCCCGCACTGGTCCCTCCCATCGCGCCCTCGCGCTCGGCGACGGCCGCCAGCGCCTCGTGCAGTGCGGCGGGCCAGCGGCCGAGGTAGTTCCACTGGTTGCCCCCGGCGAGCCATACCGCTTCGGCCCGGGCGACCCGGCACAGAACCGCGGGGTCGGCGCCCGACTCGGGGTTGCTGGTGCGGACCGTGACCACCGTTCTGGGGGTGACGCTGGCCAAAAAACCGATGAAGTACTCCGGATAGCTGGTAAGTGAGCCGCTGGCCCGCAGGATGACGATATCGCCGGCGAGCGACGCCTCGACGAACGACCTGGCGGCGATGTCCTCCTCTCGTCCTCCTCCCATCAGGACGAGGCGCCGCAGCGGGCGCCGCCGGGTGTCGGCGCCGGTGCCGGGGAATCCGCCGATCTCGACGCCCGGCCCCGGGTCCGGGCACCGGTCGACGGGCCCGGGATCGGAGGGGGTCTCGGTCGGTTGCGTGCCGCAGGCGGTGAGCAGGAGGACGAACGCGGCGCCGATCCGGGTCGCGGCGCGTGTCACATCAACGCGCCGTCCCGTCGCAGTTTCTTCACCACAGCCCAGCCCAGCCCCTGCGTGACGCTCGCGGCCACCGCGGCCCGAATCACGTTCCCGTAGACCGGAATCCAGCGCAGCACCAGGTTCGCGCCGCCTCGCCCGACCATGGTGCCGAGGGTGGCGTACAGCGTCGACCTTACCGCGGCATCGCTCCAGTGCACGTCGAACTCGTCCGCCAGCGCCGTGATCATGCCGACCTGGATGGGCGCGATCGCCACCGAGTCGGATCCGGGAATCACCGTCGCCGCAGCCGCGGTCGCCGCAGCCGCCGAGGCCGTGTGGATGATCGCCGCGCAACGCCTGTCCTGTTCCGGTATGTACCGCTTGAATTCGTCCTTGAATCCCATGTTCGGACGACCCCTCCTTCCGTTCGTTCTCTAATATGCGTGCACCTGAAAGTCCTGCACATCCGTCTCGTCGGACCGCACAAGGGCGAATCGATCCGTTTCGACGGCAAGCACGACGGCGTCCGCAGGGAGATCCATCCGTCCCCTGAGTTCCCCGTCCGGTCCGATCACGAGCCATGCCCTGTCTGCTTCGCCCGGGCGGGCATACAGTCCGATCCAGACCATCTCACCAGGACCCAGCACGGCCGTCTCGTAGGCGGGGAACGTCTCGTTGTGCGGAACCTCCTCGAGTACCCTTACGAATTCCGGCGGCAGATCTGTTGCACCGGCGAGTCGCTCCGACCTCCATGCCGACACGTCGTCGGCACCAACCTCGCCGCCGCCGCCATCGCCGTGGATCCGCCGCGTCCGCCGCCCGTCCGCCTGATAGACCGCGAGGTCCAGCGATCCGGTCTCGCCAAGGATGGCTCTGTCTTCGAAGCCGAACGCCACCATGGTGCGGCCGAACCCCACTTCGAATCGGGTTACACCGCCGGGGACCTCGCTGTAGCTCCACTCGGTCGCGGGCAGCAGCGCCAGCGTATCGGGTGCGGCCTCGGGCTCCGGATACATCAGCAACGGCGTCGTGTCCCTCTTGATTCCGCCCCGGGCGAAGTGGCGCGACTCTCCGAACACGGCGAGCATCCCTCCCTCCATCCCGCGCGCGACGGGCTTGAGGTCCACGATGCTGTTCCCTGACCCGAACGACCACGAGGTAACGAAGTCCCCAAGCCGGGAAAACTCGTTCATCCGGCCCATGCGTGCGTCGTAGACCAGGAAACCGTCCGCGGTTCCGACCATGGCGGTGACCGCGCCGAACTCGCCGGGGCCTTCGCCTGCGCGCCCGGCACGTTTGACCAGTGATCCCTCGTCGGACAGCAGCAACACCTCGAGTGCCCCGGAGTTGGCCAGTGCGACCCCTCCGTCATTGAGAAAAAGGGCGGCGTCGGCGTAGAAGAGATCGATGTCGTTCTGACGGGTGGAATACACGAGGGTCGAGGTCAGCTGGGGCGGGGACAGGCTTTCGACCCGGCCCAGCGACACATTGCGTACGCCCGCGGAGTCGGTGACCACGACCCCGGACGGTTCCGTTTCGATGCGGGCGGGCGAGTCCCGGCTGCACGAGGTCGTGGCCAGCACGAGGACGCCCGAGAGGATGACTGCGCGCCGCCGCATGGTGTCGTCCATCACCCTTCAGCTCACGATCCGTCCGCGCCTCGGCAGGACCACCGCGGGCAGACCGAGCAGTTCCACCGCCTCGTTGAAGCGCAGCAGCTCGTTTTCCAGCAGGTCCAGATAGCGGGTGCGCACACCCTCCCACTCCTCCAGCAGGTCGTCGAGCCGGTCCATCGTGCCTTCCTGCGGGGCTCCGTCCGCGCCGCCGGAGATGTAGCCGTCCGTCCCCGTCACGCGGCCGTACAGTTCCATCCACTGGTTGTCGAGGCGAGGCGGGAAGCGAATCGGATCCTGGCCGGAACGGTTCTTCGTCTGCATGAGGTCTTCGGTGATCGCGGTCGACTTGTCATTGAGACTGTCGGCAAGCGGCTGAAGGTTGTCAGCCTGCTCCGCCGAACTGGCCCGCTCCATGACCTCTTCGACCTGCGCGCGAATGGTGGCCAGGTCCTCGATGGCGCGCGTGATCGAGTTGATCGAGTCGCGCGCCTGCATCGCCACGCGGAACTGCTCCTGGTAGCTGGCAATGGTGACTTCGGGTATGCGCGGGTCGGGCAACAGCTCGAAGGTCCGTTCAGCCATGGATTCGCCCACAGTCATCCGAACGGAGTAGGTGCCCGGAGGGGCGGTGACCCCGCCGGTGTACCCCCACTGCACCGACCCCTCGGGAAGCTCGGGTCCTGAATAGGAGAGGGTCCACGCCACCCGGTTCAGCCCCGCGGTGGCGGGAATGAGGTCGCCGTCCGCCTCTTCCGCCGCCACCGAATCCGACGAGAACGTGCGCACCACTTCGCCTGCCGGGTCGATGACCTCGATCCGTACCTCGTCGGTGGCGTCGTCGGCGAGATAGTAGTGGACCTGGGCGCCGGACGGGCGTGGTTCGGGGTTGAATTCGGCCAGGAAGTTCGCGCCCACGTTGGTCAGGCGGCGCACGTCGCGCGGTGCGAAGAGGTGGGTGCCGGCGGCCACCGCCGCCTCGATCTCGCGGAGCGGGCTGATGTCGTCCAGCACCCAGAACGAGCGGCCCTGGGTGGAGAGGATGAGGTCGTCGTGCGCCACGCGCATGCCGGTCACGGGCGTGATCGGAAGGTTGCGCTGCAAGCTCTGCCACGCGTCGCCCGCGTCGAACGAAACGAACACGCCGAATTCGGTCCCCGCGAAGAGGAGCCCGTCGCGCACGGGATCTTCCCGCACGGTGCGCACCGGATAATCGCCGGGGATGCCGTCGGTCACCAGCGCCCAGGTCGCGCCGAAGTCGTCGGTGCGGAAGACGTACGGTCGGAAGTCGTCCAGCCGGTAGCGCTGCACGGCCACATAGGCCCGCCCTGCACGGTGCGTCGACAGTTCGATCTCGTCCACAGTTCCCAGTTCGGGCATGCCTGGCGGCGTGATCTCGGTCCAGTTCATGCCGCCGTCGCGGGTCACATGGATCCGGCCATCGTCGCTTCCGGCCCAGATCTCGTCCGCGTCGAAGGGCGATTCCGCGAGCGAAAACACGACGTTGTAGATCTCCACGCCGGTCACGTCGGCGTTGATCGGTCCGCCGGACTGCTCCTGGTGAGCGGGGTTGTCGGTCGTCAGATCCGGGCTGATCGTCTCCCACGTGGCGCCCTCGTCGCGCGAGCGGTTCACGAACTGCGATCCGTGATAGATCACGTTTGCGTCGTGCGCGCTCACCAGCATCGGCGAGACCCACTGGAAGCGGTGCCGCAGATCCTTCGCGGCCATCCCGAGCTGCAGCTGCGGGTAGAGCATGATGTTGCGCCGCTGGCCAGATTCCAGGTCGTATCTGTCCATCACGCCCCCGTAGCACCCGGCGTACACGATGTGGGGCCGATCGGGATCCAGGGCGATGGGGCCCGTCTCGCAGCCGCCGACGTTCTGCCAGTGTTGCTTGGGATAGAGGGTGTTGACATCGGACCAGGCCGGAACCGAGATCGTGGTGTTGTCCTGCTGCGCGCCGTAGAGGCGATAGGGGAAGCCGTTGTCGACGATCACGTCATAGAGTTCGGCGGTGGGTTGGTTGTAATAGGTCGACCAGCTCTCGCCGCCGTTCACGCTGATCTGGGCGCCCCCGTCGTTGGCGACGACCATGCGGTCGGGATCGGTCGGGAGAATCCACAGGTCGTGCACGTCGCCGTGCGGCACCGGGATCACCTCGAAGGTCGAGCCGCCGTCGACGGACCGGTACATGCTCGTGTTCAGCGCGTACACGGTGTTGGGGTCGGCGGGATCGGCCTGGACGTGGGTGTAGTACCACGCGCGCTGGCGCAGGTTGTTGTCCGAGTTGGTGCGGATCCAGGTGGCGCCCCCGTCGTCCGAGCGGTAGACGCCCCCGTCCGGCTCGGCCTCGATGATCGCCCACACGCGGTCCGGGTCCGCCGGCGAGACGCTCACGCCGACCTTCCCCACGATCCCCTCGGGAAGACCGCCGCCCAGCTTCGTCCAGGTGTCGCCCCCGTCCGTGGTCTTGTAGACGCCGCCCTCTTCGGCGCCCGAGATGAGCGCCCACGGCTTGCGCTCGCCACGCCACATGCCCGCATACAGGATGCGCGGGTTGGTCATGTCCATGGTCAGATCGGACGCGCCGGTGGAGTCGTTCAGCGCCAGCACGTGCTCCCACGTCTCGCCTCCGTCACTCGACCGGAAGATCCCGCGTTCGGGATTCTTGCCGAAGGGATGCCCCAGGGCCGCCGCGTACACCAGGTCGTGGTCGCGCGGATGCACCTCGATGCGCCCGATCTGACCTGCCTCCGGCAACCCGATGAACGTCCAGGTACGGCCCTTGTCCATCGACTTCCACGCGCCCCGCCCGGTGGAGGTGTTGCCGCGGATGTCCACCGAGCCTTGGCCCACGTAGATCACGTTGGGGTCCGAATCGGCCACCTTGACCGCGCCGATCGAGCCGCCGAAGTAGCCGTCGGAGATGTTGCGCCAGGTGGCCCCGTTGTCATCGGACTCCCACACGCCGCCGCCGGTCGTGCCCATCAGCCAGCGGTCGGGTTCGTCGGGGAAGCCGGTTGCCGCCGTGGAGCGCCCGCCGCGAAAGGGCCCCGCCATGCGGTAGGAGAGGTCCTTGAAGGCGAGCGTGTCGAGCTGCTGGATGGCTGCGTGGGCCGCTGCGTGGGCCGGTGCGTGGGCCGTCGGCGCCGGGAGGAATGGTGGGGCCGGGGGTGCTGCCGACGCCGGGTCGGCGACGACCAGGATGCAGGTGAGGACGAGGCTTGGTGCGAATCGCATTCGGGTTGGTCCGGAAGAGAGGGGTCTGGACAATGGGGTCTCTCAATCTGACAGGTTGCCGGGCGATTGCCTACCAGCCTGACCCCGGACGACTGCAGCCGTCGGAACGGGCCGCATCATCGCCCGGACTGGTCAGATCGCCAGGTCGACCCCCATTTTCTGGCTCCGGCCACGGGTCCCGTGCGCCGCAGCCGTGCGCCTCATCACAAAGGCAACAGAAATGACGACGAGACACCCGCCGTTGCTCGCCCTGGCCCTGACAGCCGTGCTCCTGGCCGCTGTCCCGCTGGCCGCCCAGGTCAACGAGGAAGCCGCCGACCCCGACAGGCTCCAGTACCTGGATGTCTTCGAGATGGAGGTTGCCGACGATCCCCGCATTTCGCCCGATGGCGACCGGGTCGTTTACGTCCGGCGTGGCTTCGACATCATGACCGACGGGGGGCGCTCCGCGCTGTGGGTGGTGGACACCGACGGATCGAACCACCGCGCGATCACGGACGGAACCGGGGCGGTGAGCTCTCCGCGGTGGGCTCCCGACGGCAACCGCCTGCTCTACGTGGCGTCGGACGGCGGCACGAATCAGCTGTTTCTGCGCTGGATGGACACCGGGCAGACGGCGGAACTCACCAACCTGACCGAGTCTCCCGGCAACATCGCGTGGTCGCCCGACGGGAACTGGATCGCCATGACGATGTTCGTGCCGGAGGCGAGCCCCGCTATCGCGCAGATGCCGCCCAGACCGGAGGGAGCGCAGTGGACGACTCCGGCCCGCGTGATCTCGAAGCTCCGCTACCGTGCGGACGGACGCGGCTATCTCCCCGACGGACACACCCACATCTTCGTACTGCCAGCCGACGGGGGCACCCCGCGCCAACTCACCACGGGCCCCTACGACCACGGCGGCGGGCTGTCCTGGTCCCCGGATTCGCGCTCCATCGTCTTCAGCGCCAACCGCGACAACCCCGACTTCGATGTCCGCAACAGCGAAGTCTTCGAGGTATCGGTCGACGGGGGCGAGCTTCGCCAGCTCACCGACCGCTTCGGCCCCGATGGCGGCCCGGCCGTATCGCCCGACGGTTCCCGAATCGCGTACACGGGCTTCGACGACCGCCATCAGGGGTACCAGGTCACCCACCTGTACGTCATGGACCGGGACGGGAGCGGCGTGCGGCGCGTCGGAGACCTCGACCGCGACATCGGCGGCCTCAACTGGTCGGCCGACGGGAGCGCCCTGTTCATTCAATACGACGACGAGGGCACGACCAGGGTCGCGAGCATCACCCTCGACGGGGCGGTCACCAACCTGGCCGGTGACGTGGGCGGTGTCGGGCTGGGACGTCCCTACGGCGGCGGCTCGTACACCGTGGCCCGGGACGGGAGCTTCGCGTTCACCGTGAATTCTCCGATGCGCCCCGCCGATGTCGCAGTCGGCCGGGCCGGCGCCGACGCGCACCGGATCACGCACCTCAACGAGGACCTGCTGGCGCACAAGAAACTGGCCGAGGTCGAGGAGATCTGGTGGGAGTCCTCCCATGACGGCCGCCCCGTGCACGGCTGGATCGCCCGGCCACCGGACTTCGATCCCGCGCGCAAATACCCGCTCGTGCTCGAGATCCACGGCGGTCCGTTTGCGAACTACGGCCCGCGCTTCGCGGCCGAGGTCCAGTTCTACGCCGCGGCGGGGTACGTCGTCTTCTACACGAATCCGCGCGGCAGCACCAGCTACGGCGAGGAGTTCGGCAACCTCATCCACCATGCCTACCCCGGATACGACTATGACGACCTCATTTCGGGCGTCGACGCCGTCATCGAACAGGGGTACATCGACGAGGACAACCTGATGGTCACGGGTGGCAGCGGCGGCGGCGTGCTCACGGCCTGGATCGTCGGCAAGACGGACCGCTTCCGCGCCGCGGTGTCACAGAAGCCGGTCATCGACTGGATCAGCTTCTCGCTGACCTCCGACGGATACGCCTCCTACTATCAGTACTGGTTCCCGGCCCCGGTCTGGGAGGACGGCATGCTGGAGCACTACTGGGCGAGGTCGCCTCTCTCGCTGGTCGGGAACGTCACGACGCCCACGATGCTGATCACCGGTGAACAGGACCTGCGCACGCCGATGGGCGAGACCGAGCAGTTCTATCAGGCGCTGCAGATCCGGAAGGTGCCGACCCGGATGGTGCGGATACAGGACGCCTACCACGGAATCGCGAGCAGCAGTCCCTCCAACCTGATCGCCAAGGTGGCGCACATCCTGGACTGGTTCGAATCGTATCGGACGGGCACCCCCGTGAGCGACTGAGGGGTGCGTCGGGACCGGTGTCGTACGTCGGACCGATGCCGCGATCCGAGGCTCAACGTCCTCCGATTCCGAGCGCTTCGGCCTGCCGGCGGATGTGGTTCCGGTCCTTCTCGAAGATCTCGGGGTGCAGCTCGAGCACGTCCGCCGGATAGTTCGACCCGATGCCCTTCACGTACCGGTCCAGGAAGCCGAGCACGACATCGTTCTGAATCGCGGTGAGCCTGGCCGTGATGTCCGGCTCGCCGAGGAGCGCGGCACCGGTGGGCTCGCCGAGGATCTCGGGGAAGTCGGCTATGCCGATATGCTGGATTCCGGGGATCATGATGCGGTGGATGTCGTCGCGGAGTCCGGCGGTGGCCAGCCGCTCGTAGGCGAGGTCGCCTCCGGTGGGGGCTTCGGGCCCGTACCCCCCGCGGTAGACGTTGAATTCTTCCGGCATCGTCGCCATGAGCGCGGTCGGGTCGGAGTTGAGCATCAGGAAGGGCGTGCGCAGGTCGGCGTCGATCAGCTCGCCGGTCCAGTAGCCGCCGTCGAGGTTGATCGCAGCCAGCGCGCGGTGGTCGTCCTGCGCGAGCATGGCGGCGATGTAGCCGCCGTACGACATCCCCATGTAGCCACGGCGTCCGTGGTCGATCACCGCGGCGACGCCGCCGGCGGCCTCGGGCACGTCCATTCCCTCCAGGCGGTCGAAGACGAAGCGGACATCCGCCTGCCACACGGGCGCGAGCTGTCCCAGCGAGGTCGTGCGCAGTTCCCGCAGATACGTGGGCACGGCGTCCAGCGCGTCTGCGAGACTCGGAGGGTAGTGCACCGTCATCATGGCCGTGTTGGCCGCGTAGCGCATCAGGTCCTCCATGATGGTCTGTGACATCGTGATCACGTCGCCGTTGGGGAAGACGAGCCCTCCGGATTCGTAGGGGTGGCCGAGCGCGACCACCACGTAGCCGTTGGCGGCCAGATGCTCGAAGAGCGTGCTCTGCTGGGCCGGATACGAGGTGTAACCGTGGTTGAACCCGATGACGGGGAAGGATCCGGGGGTGGGCTCGGCGTCCTGATAGCTGTTGGACGCGAGCTCCGCGCAGCCGCGCAGGGCATCGGCGGGCTGTTGAAGGGCCGGCAGGAGCATGCCGGGGAGGATCGTGGTTTCCGCCGCGGTGAAGTACGGTCGCGGCTGCACGCCGGCGCCCGGAGCCTCGGCGGGGTACCAGATCCGGACGTAGAGCCGCCGGTGGCTGGTGGGCTCGGGTGCGTATTGGGCGCTCCGGAGCCGATCGGTGACCTCGAGCTCGACGGTGCCGACGGCGTGGGGTCCGCTGACGGCGGGCCAGTTCGCGCAGTTCGCCGCGTAGTCGTAGGGCTCCTGGGCGGACGCGGGCGCCGCCGCCGGAAGGGGCAGGAGCGAAGCCAGGAGGGCGGCGATGGACAGGTTGCGGGCGGGCGTACGCTGCGCGGTCGTGTGGGGCGCGGCTGAGGGAAGGGCGCGTGGCTGCATCGGGCTCTTTCTCACGGGGAGTGGGGCGTGATTCGGCCTCTTGCGCGGCCGTCGGTGACTGTCGGGAGAGGCTCCAGTCGCCAATATTGTGTCCCGGTCTTGCCCCGGCAATCCGTGCTGTGGCAATCTCCGGCTTCGGCCAGCGTTCCTCCCCCGTCCGCCGAGAATTTCGCGCATGAGCATTGATCGAGCCGAGCGTTCATCCTTCTCCACGGCCATGGCTGTCGCACTGGCCATGGTTGTCGCACTGTCGACCCAATCCAGCGCCGCTGGTCAGGATGTCATCGCGCGTCTTGGCGCGACAGCATTGTTCGATTCGGGTGACCATCCAGACGCGGCTGTGTCCGAGATCGGACTCCTGTCAAAGGCGAAGATCCTGAGCGAGGAGCGCATTGTCCTGTTGGACGGCCGTACGCTCCTGTTCATCAACCCCTGGACCGGGGAGCTGTGGACAGCCGGTGGAAGGGGCGGGGGGCCGGGGGAGTTTGCCGGATCCGGGGGCGAACTCGGGTTGTACCAGGGAGAGGACGGACTGACCGTCTGGGATCTCAACAATGATCGCCGCCTGACGACATTCTCGGATTCGGGCGAACTCCTCCACACCATGCGCGTCAACGTCTCCGGCTTCGACCATCCGATCGCCATTGCGCGGTTGTTCGCAGTGTTCGAAGACGGGAGCCTGGCGTTTGTTGACGGCGGCCCTCCTCTGGGACCCGTTTCGGACACGGAGCGCCCGTTGGAGTACCTCGTAGAAGTGAGCGTGGACGGAGACCGCCGGACGATTGTCGAGTTTCCGGGCAAGGACGTGGGTGACGTACTCTTTCCGCACTTCACGTTTGTCGCGGTGCATGATGACCGGGTGGCGGTTGCTGACACCGACTCGGATGAGGTTGAGGTCGTTGACCTCAGCGGGACGTTGGTGTATCGGATCCCCATGCCGGGTGAGAGAGTCACCGCGTCAGAGGAAGATCTGGAAGCCGCTTTGGCCGAGGCTCAGGCGGATCGAATTCGCAGCGAGGAAGAAACCCTTGCGTACATGAGATACCTGGGAAAGCCCACGGAGGGATTCACGTTTCAAGTGCCGCAGGAGCAGGACTACCGGCACAATGAGATTGCTCCTCCCATTGACGCGATTCGGTTTGACGCGGATGGACGTCTGTGGATACGGCGCTATTTGATGCCTGGCGATGACGTCAAGCGCTGGACGGTGTGGGACGACGGGCGAAAGAGCTTCTCGCTGGAAATGGGCGCGAACGAGCGGTGGCTGGATGCCCGTGGCAGCCTTGTCCTCCTCCGAGTCCGGAACTCGCTGGGTGAAGACAGGGCCGTTGTTCGGGAATTGATCATCGGCTAGAGGCAACGGGGAGGCCTTCGTCGTCGGCCTTGCCTCGTCCTCTGCCCCCCGCGCTACAGTGTCAGACTGTCCCGGTGGTGTCCTCTGCGGGGGTCAGTCCTGGGGGCGCTGTGCGACTTCGCCTGTTGAGAATGCTCCACAGGCTCCGCCACCTCCTCCGAGGTGACGGGCGTGGGCTTGTCCTCCGGTGCGTGCAGCATTGTGATCCCGGCGGCGCCCAGTATGAGCGCTGTGGAAACCGCCAGCCCCAACGCGGTGAGTCTTCGGTTCGAACGTCGTCTCAAGTGTGCTCTGGTCATCGTTTCTTCCTCCCCTGAACCGTACTCCAGACCTCGCCCCGTTAGACAGCAAAAACCGTGCCAGGGTTGCCCGGCCATTTTGGCAGGTGTCCGCCCGCGGTTCCCGTCGCGCGCCGCCGTCGGGCCTCCCCGGCCCGCTAAAGCCAGCGCGCGCCCCGCCGTTATCTTGGTGGCGTGCATGACGGGTCCGAGCCGATGGAGGGAATGATGGCCCGAGCAACGAGGATTGCGCTGTCCGCCCTGGCGATAACCTCCCTCGGGGTTTCGGCCGCGGCAGCTCAGGAAAACGTGGCGGGGTTCGAAAACCCGACGACCGCCGACGGCATCACCACGGTCGCCGGGATACGGGTCGGCCACTTCACCTACCCCGATGCCAACACGGGTTGCACGGTCGTGATCGCGGACGGAGGCGCAACCGGGGGCGTGGATGTGCGCGGCGGCGCTCCCGGGACCGCCGAGACCGATCTCCTCGACCCGGTCAACACCGTCCAGGAGGTCAACGCGGTCGTGTTGTCGGGCGGGAGCGCCTTCGGCCTCGCCGCGCGGCACGGTGTCATGCGCTACCTGGAAGAGCGCGGCGAGGGCTACCGCGTCGGAGGCGGCCTCGTCGTCCCCATCGTGCCGGCCGCGATCATCTTCGACCTGGGTCTTTCCGGCGGCGTCCGTCCCGGTCCCGATTGCGGATACCAGGCCGCGTCCGGCGCCTCCGCCGATGCCGTTGCGGAAGGAAACGCGGGCGCGGGCGCCGGTGCCACGGTGGGGAAGATGCGCGGGATGGGCATGGCCATGAAGGGCGGGGTCGGCACGGCCTCGGTGACGCTGGAAAGCGGCCTCACGGTCGGGGCGATCGTGGTGGTCAACGCGGTGGGCGACGTGATCGACCCGGGAACCGGGCGCGTCGTGGCGGGAGCCCGCACGGAGGACGGCGGCTTTGCCGACGCGCGACGCATCGTGCGCGGCGAGTACCCGGCCGGCCGACCTGGCCAGAACACGACGATCGGCGTCGTGGCGACCAACGCGCGGCTGACCCAGGCGGAGGTCAACAAGGTGGCGCAGATGGCGCAGGACGGGCTGGCGCGCGCCATCGTGCCGGCGCACACGCCAAGCGACGGCGACACGGTGTTCTCGCTGGCAACCGGGGCGCTCACGACCGGCTTCCGCACCGGACAGGTGGGCGCGCTCGCGGCCGAGGTCATGGCCGACGCCATCGTGCGGGCGGTGCGGGCCGCGCACGGGCTGCCCTCGCTGCCCGCCGTGCGTGATCTGCCCACCCCGCCATGAACGCAACCCTCGCGGGGCTGCTCCTCTACGTCGTCCTCATCACGGCTGTGGGACTCGCGGTCGGCCGCCGCGTGTCCGGCACGCGCGACTTCTTCGTCGCGGGGCGCGCGCTCGGGCCGGGACTGCTCTTCGCCACCCTGCTCGCGGCCAACATCGGCGCGGGGTCGACCGTCAACGCGGCGGGCCTCGGATACCAGCACGGCATCGCGGCCTGGTGGTGGGTGGGGTCGGCGGGCGTCGGCACGCTGGTGCTGGCCTTCTGGCTGGGCCCGCGCATGTGGCGTGTCGCTCGGGAGCACTCGCTGCGCACGGTCGGCGACTACCTCGAACTCCGCTACGGACCCTCGGTGCGCGCGTCAATGGCGGTGCTGCTCTGGGTCGGCACGCTGGCCATCCTGGCGGGGCAGCTGATCGCCATGGCCTGGATCCTGGAAGTCGTGGCGGGCGCGCCCCGGTGGCTGGGGGCAGTCGTCGGCGGGCTGGTCATGACCGTTTACTTCATGGCGGGAGGCCTGCTCAGCTCCGCGTGGGTCAACCTGGTGCAGCTGGTCGTGCTCATGTGCGGCTTTCTGATCGCCGTGCCGCTGGCGCTGGAGGGGGCCGGGGGACTCTCGGCGGTACTCGAGCACGCCCGGGAGACACCGGGACACCTCGACTTCATGAGCAACGGGGACTCCGGATGGATGTACCTGATCCTGCTGGCCCCCGCCTTCATCGTCTCGCCCGGGATCCTGCAGAAGACCTTCGGCGCCCGCGACGTGCGCACCGTCCGGCTCGGCGTGAGCGCCTGCGGCGTGGCGCTCATGCTCTTCGCGTTCCTTCCGCCCGCCCTCGGCATGATCGCGCACGCGGTGGCGCCGGGTCTTGAGAATGCCGAGACCGCCCTGCCGGAGATCCTCACGCGGGGCGTCCCTGCCTGGGCCGGACTCATCGGCCTCGCCGCGGTGCTGTCGGCCGAAATCAGTTCGGCGGACGCGATCCTGTTCATGCTGTCGACCTCGCTGTCCAAGGACCTCTACAAGCGCTTCGCGCGACCCGACGCGACCGACGCCCAGGTGCTGCGTGTGGCCCGCATCGCGGCGGCCGTGGGCGGAACGGCCGGGGTTCTGCTGGCGGTCGTGATCCCCACGGTGGTCGACGCGCTGAGGATCTTCTATTCGCTCCTGGGGGTCAGCCTGTTCGTGCCCGTCGTGGCCGGGTTGCATTCGCGGCGTCCCGGCTCGGCGGAAGCGCTGGCGGCGGCCGCGGCCGGGGTGATCGCCCTCCTGACGGCGCGCGGGTGGGACGGCGGTCCGGGCTGGATGGTCCCGTCGGCGTGGGGACTGCTTTCGGCAGCGGTCGCGTACGGCGTATTCTTCCTGGCGCGGCGGATTCTGGGGCGCGCGAACCCGCGCCCGGCGGGATGACATGCCCGACGGGATGACGCGCCCCGCGCGATGACCATTCACATGGACAGGCAGGCAGTGGCCCACGCGTCGAACCTCTTTCCGGACGAGATCCGCACCTGCGAAATGCACACGGGTGGCGAGCCCGTCCGCATCGTTACGGCGGGCTATCCCCGCATTGCGGGCGCCACGATCCTGGACAAGCGGCGCTACGCGAGGGACCGGCTCGACCACCTGCGCCGCTACCTCATGCACGAGCCGCGCGGCCACGCGGACATGTACGGGGTGATCCGGGTCGAGCCGGACCACCCCGACGCCGATCTGGCGGTCCTCTTCTGCCATAACGAAGGCTACTCGACGATGTGCGGACACGCGACCATCGCAATGGCCCGATGGGCGGTGGACGAGGGCGTGGTCGCGGCGCGCGAGCCGCGCACGACGGTGCGCATCCAGTGCCCGTGCGGCCTCGTCACCGCGCATGTGCAGGTGCGGGACGGGCGCGCGGGGATGGTGCACTTCGAGAGCGTGGGCGCCTTCGCCCCCCTGCTGGACGCGAAGGTGGACGTGGAGGGCGCGGGCACGGTGGAGGTGGACATCGCCTACGGTGGCGCCTTCTACGCCTTCGCGCCGGCCTCCCGGTTCGGTCTGGATGTGCGCACCTCGCCCGCGCGCACCCTGGTCGACGCCGCCTGGGCGGTCACCTGTGCGGCCAAGGCGCGGCTCGACCTCGACCACCCGGACCACCCTGACCTCGGGTTCCTGTACGGCACGATCCTGACCGACGGCGGTCACGGGCGGCACCGTCCCAGCGCCAACGTGTGCGTCTTCGCCGACCGGCAGGTCGATCGCAGTCCGACGGGCAGCGGCGTGACCGCCCGCATGGCGATCCAGAAGGCGCGAGGGCTCGCGAAGCTGGGCGACGAACGCCGCTTTTCGAGCGTGACGGGCAGCGTCTTCACTGGGTGCATCGTCGAGGAGACCCGCGTGGCGGAGCACGAGGCCGTGACGGTGCTGGTCGGAGGCCGGGCCCACTACACGGGTTCGGCGTGCTTCCGTCCCGACGAGGGCGATCCCCTGGTGGGCGGATTCAGGGTGCGATGAGCGCGACGGCGCGGTGGGCGGTGGCGGGGGGTCGTGGCGGGGCGGGGGACCGTGCCGGGCCGGGGGACCGTGCCAGGGTGGGGGACTGGGCCGAGGCGGGGGATTGTGCCGCAAGCGTCCGGTGCACCTATTCCCCCGCACGAACACGAAACGTGGACAAATGAACACGCGAGGCGGACGGATGGACAGGAAGCGCTTTTTGCGCACAGCGGGACTCGGCTGGGGCGCCACGTGGCTGGCGGGCTGCGCGCGGGAGGGTGGCGAGGGTGCCGGAGACGGCGGCGATCCGCCCCTCGGCGCCGGAGACGGCGACGCCGGCGACGCCGGCGCGGCGGCCGGGCTGAGCCCCCCGCTGGAGCGGATCGGGGTGCAGCTCTACACCGTGCGCTCCCTCATGGCCGACGACGTGGCCGGGACGCTGGATGCGGTCGCCGCGATCGGCTACGAGGAAGTCGAATTCGCCGGTTACTTCGGCCACGAACCCGCGCAGATTCGCGCCTGGCTCGATGCGGCCGGACTCGCCGCGCCCGCCTCGCATGTGGATCTCGACCTGCTTACGGGCTCGGCCCTGGAAGCGACCCTCGAAGATGCGACGATCGTGGGACACGGCTGGCTGGTCGTGCCCTGGATTCCGGAAGCCATGCGCACAAGCGATGGCTACCGGGAGGTCGCGGACCGCCTGAACGCGGCCGGCGACGTCGCGGCGGGCGCGGGCGTGCGCCTGGGCTACCACAACCACGCTTTCGAATTCGAGGTGCTCGAAGGCGCGGACACCGAAAACGGCACCGGATATTCCTTGCTGCTGGAGCGCCTGGACCCGGATCTGGTCGACCTGGAAATCGACCTGCACTGGTCCGCCGCGGCCGGCGTCGATGCGCTCGAACTGTTTGCCGATCACCCCGGCCGGTTCCCGCTCTGCCATGTGAAGGACCTCACCGTTGACGGCGGCATGGCGGATGTCGGCGCCGGCGTGATCGACTGGCCCGGGCTGTTCGCCCGCTCCGAAGAGGCCGGACTCCAGCACTACATCGTGGAACACGACCAGCCCGACGACCCGCTGGCGTCGATTGAAGCGAGCCACCGTTACCTTGCCGGACTGAACGAGAGGAGCGCGAGTGAGCGAATCAACGGGTAGTGGATCCACCGGAAGCCCGCAGGTGGACGCGAGACGCCTCTTCCTGGGAAGCTGCGTCGCCCTCATCGCCACGTCCGTGGCCTTTGCCACCATCGGCGCGGTCATGTTCGCGCTCAAGGGTGCGTTTGTCCTCAACAACGCACAGGTCGGCTGGATCGGCGGGGCCGCGCTCTGGGGATTCGCGGTATCGCAGCTGGTCTTCGCACCGCTGTGCGACACGCTGGGAATGCGCACGCTGGTCAGGCTCGCCTTCGTCTGTCACCTCGGCGGGTCGCTGATCATGATCTTCGCGGGCGGGTTCGCGACCCTCTTTGCGGGTGCGCTGGTGATCTCGATGGCGAACGGGCTGATCGAGGCTGCATGCAACCCGCTGGTGGCCGCACTCTACCCGGACAACAAGACCGTGAAGCTCAACCAGTTCCACGTGTGGTTCCCCGGGGGGATCGTCCTCGGTGGGCTGGCGGCCTATGCGCTGGACGGCGCGGGGATCACCGCGTGGCAGATCAAGATCGCCCTGATCCTCATTCCCACGATCGCGTACGGACTGCTGATGCTCGGCCAGCGCTTCCCGGCGACCGAAGGGGTGCGTTCCGGAGTCTCGATGGGCGAAATGTTCGGGGCGACGCTGAGGACGCCGCTGATGCTGCTGATGCTCCTGTGCATGGCGATGACCGCGTCGCTTGAACTGGGACCGGGCCGCTGGCTGCCGGCTGTGCTGGAAGCCGGGGGCATGCCAGGGATCCTGGTCCTCGTATACGTGAACGGGATCATGGCGGTCATGCGGTTCCGGGCAGGACCCGTGGTCCACCGCCTGTCGCCCACCGGCATTCTCCTCGTGTCGGCGGTCCTTTCCGGTGCGGGGCTGTTCTGGCTGAGCGCGGGCGGGTCGGCGGCGTCGATCTTCGCGGCGGCGACCGTCTTCGCGCTGGGCGTGTGCTACTTCTGGCCGACCATGCTCGGTTTCGTGTCCGAGAGGATCCCGCGCAGCGGGGCGCTCGGTCTGGGGCTGATGGGGACGGTGGGGATGGCGGTGGTCGGACTGGTGACCACGCCATGGATGGGCGGGATCGCGGACCGCGCCGCGCACGAGGTCCTCGCGGACGAGGGGACGTTCGTGGTGCTGGTGGAGGCCGGTGGCGCGCTGCAGTCGCAGTCGCTGCGCACCCCCGGCGCGGAGGGCGACGACATGAGGGCGGCGCTCGATCTGGTGACCGGTGTCCTGGCCACCTTTGAAGAAGAGGACGTGCTGCCGCCGCTGGCGACCGCCAACGCGATGCGCGCGTTCATCGAGTCGGGTTCCACCTCTCCGGCCGTCGACCGGGCGCGGTCGATTCTGGGGCCGGCGGAGAACCACGGCGGACTCGTGTCCTTCCGGTATCTGGTCCCGTTGAGTCTCGTGCTGGTGGTGATCTTCGGGTTCCTCTACCTCAGGGAGCGCAGGATGGGCGGATACCGGGCGGAGCGGCTGACGTGACCGCGTGCGCCGGCGGGAAGCGTCCGGGCGGGTGAATCCCCACATCGGGCGGCGGTTGCGCTACGGCATGGTGGGTGGCGGGCCCGGTGCGTTCATCGGCGCCGTGCACCGCATGGCGGCGGCGCTGGACGGGGAGTTCGAGCTCGTGGCGGGTGCCTTCGCCTCGGACCCGGGACGTTCACGGGAGCAGGGGCGCCAGCTCGGCCTCGACGCGCGGCGAAGCTACGACTCCTACCAGGACATGGCACGGGGGGAGGCCGCTCTGGGCGAGGACCGGCGCATCGACGTGGTGTCCGTCGTCACCCCCAACCACCTCCACCACCCCGTTGCGAAGGCGTTCCTTCGCGCAGGCTTCCACGTCATCTGCGACAAGCCGATGACCACGACCCTGGCGGACGCCGAAGACCTGTGCCGCACGGTCGAAGCGACCGGCCTGACCTTCGCCCTGACGCACAACTACACGGGCTATCCAATGGTCAGGGAGGCGCGCCACCTGGTGGGCGCGGGACGGCTCGGGACGGTGCGCAAGGTGGTCGCGGAGTACCCGCAGGGATGGCTCGGCACCCGGCTGGAGGACACGGGACACAAGCAGGCGAGCTGGCGGCAGGATCCGGCTCGGGCGGGCGCTTCGTCGGCGGTCGCCGACATCGGGTCGCACGTGCACAGCCTGGTCGGCTACGTGACGGGCCTGGAGATCGGGGAGATCTTCGCGGAGCTGTCGAGCCTGGTGCCGGGGCGCGTCATGGAGGACGACGCGACAATGCTCGTCCGATTCGTGGGCGGCGCCCGCGGGGTGTACTCGGCCAGCCAGGTTTCGACCGGCGAGGAGAACGGGCTGGCGCTGCGCGTCTACGGTGAGGATGCGGGCCTGGCGTGGCGGCAGGAACGCCCCAGCCAGCTATGGCTGATGCCGACTGACGGGCCGCGTGAGCTGCTGACGCGCGGGAGCCCCTGGCTGTCTCCGGCGGCGCGGCACGCCACCCGCCTTCCGCCCGGTCACCCGGAGGGCTTCATCGAGGCGTTCGCGAATATCTATCGCGGTGCCGGCAGGGTGATCGGGGCGGCGATCGGTGGCCGGGAGGCGGATCCCCTGGACCGGGATTTCCCCGATCACAGGGACGGCGCGCGGGGGATGCGGTTCATCGAGAGCGTGCTCGAGTCGGCCGCCGCGGGCCGATGGGTCGACGTGGCGGGAGCCCGAGCCGCTGATGCCGGCGCCCGGGCCGCCGCCGCAGATCGAGCCGCCGCCGCCGCAGCCCGCGCCGGAGCCCGGTCATGACCCGCCCGGTCACTCTTTTCACCGGCCAGTGGGCCGACCTGCCGCTGGCCGAACTGGCCGGGAAGGCGGCCGCGTGGGGCTACGACGGACTGGAACTGGCGTGCTGGGGCGACCACTTCGACGTGCAGGCCGCGCTCTCGGATCCGTCGTATTGCGACGGGCGGCGGGCGCTTCTGGCCCGCCACGGTCTGGGCGTGTGGGCGATCAGCAATCACCTGGTGGGGCAGGCGGTGTGCGACCGGATCGACGAGCGCCACCGGACCATTCTGCCCGCGCGCGTGTGGGGGGACGGGGACCCGGAGGGCGTGCGTGAGCGTGCCGCCCGCGAGATGAAGGACACCGCCCGGGCTGCGGCCCGGCTGGGTGTCGGGGTGGTGAACGGCTTCACCGGAAGTCCCATATGGCACCTCCTGTACTCGTTCCCTCCCGTGCCGCGAGAGTGGATCGACCGGGGTTTCGAGGAGTTCGGCGCGGCGTGGACGCCGGTTCTGGACGTGTTCACCGAGGAGGACATCCGCTTCGCACTGGAAGTCCACCCGACCGAGATCGCGTTCGACGTCGTCACGGCCGGCCGGGCGCTGGAAGTGCTGGATGGGCACCCGGCGTTCGGCTTCAACTTCGATCCGAGTCATCTGGCGTACCAGGGGGCCGACTACGTCGATTTCATCCGGCGGTTCGGAGACCGGATCTTGCACGTCCACATGAAGGATGTCTGGTGGTCTGGAACACCACGGGCGGCTGGCGTTTTCGGCGGCCACACCGACTTCGGCGACGCGCGCCGCTTCTGGGACTTCCGCTCGCCGGGGCGCGGGCGCGTGGACTTCGAGGAAGTGATCCGGGCGCTGAACCGGACGGGATACGACGGGCCGCTGTCGGTGGAGTGGGAAGACGCCGGCATGGACCGGGAACATGGGGCGGCCGAGGCTTGCGGGTTCGTGCGGAAGCTTGCCTTCCCGCCGTCGGACACGGCGTTCGACGCGGCGTTTCAAAGTTGAGAGCGAAAGCGAGGATCGTATGCGTGTGGCTATTTCGGCTATGGTCCTGGCCGCGCCGTGGATGGCGGTGGCCGGGTGCGGCGGACAGGAAGTCCCACTGAACCGGCTGACGCCCGAAGAGGAAGCCGCAGGTTGGAGACTGCTCTTCGACGGCACGCTCGAGGGGTGGCGGGGCTACCAGCGGGCGGACGCTCCCGGAGGCTGGTCGGTGGAGGACCGGATCCTCACCTTCACGCCGGGTGTGGACGGCGGGGATCTGATGACCGCACAGCAGTTCGGCGACTTCGAACTGGCGCTGGAGTGGAAGATCGGAGAGGGCGGAAACAGCGGGATCTTCTACCGCGCGACGGAAGCCGAGCGCGCTCCCTACTGGACGGGTCCCGAATTCCAGATCCTGCACAACGCCGGACATCCGGACGGCGCGGCGCCCGAAACATCCGCCGGGTCGAACTACGCGCTGCACCCGCCGGCCGAGGACGTGACGAGGCCGGTTGGGGAGTGGAACAGTGTTCGGATCGTACTTGACGGCGCACAAGTACAGCACTGGATGAACGACGTGAAGATCGTGGAGTACGAACTGTGGACCGACGAATGGCGCGCACTGGTGGCCGGCACCAAGTTCGCCGACTGGCCGCGGTACGGGATGGCTCCTTCCGGCCATATCGGGCTCCAGGACCACGGCAATCCGGTCTGGTTCAGGAACATCAGGATCCGGGTAGCGCATGCGGGTTCCGGCCAGTAGGATTGGCGGGACAATTCTCCGTGCGGACAACGTGGATTCCCGCCGTCCGCGCGGGGGAAGCAGCAACAGGAGTTTCCATCGGGATGAGGGTATCGAGGCAGGCGGTCGTCGTGGCAGCTGTCGCGGCGGCATTGGGAAGCTGTGCCGACCTGGCGCTGGAACCTGACCGCGTCCCGCACTCCATGGTGTTGCTGCCCGCAGACACGCTGATTACCGAAGGTGATCCGCTGAGGCTCAGGGTGACGGTGCTGGACGCGGAGGGGAACGTGATGCCGGGGCCGCCTTCATGGGCGCCGCCGGCCTGGGAGGTTGCGGATTCCAATGCGGTGCAGATCGCGCCCGACGGGACCGTTACGGGTGCGGCCGGCACGAGCACACAGGTCACCGCCAGGGCCGCGGGGCTCGAGGCGTCGGCCACGCTTCGTATCAACCCGCTCAGCGTCGCGCTGTCGGCGCCGGCCATCTACCTGACCCAGGCCGCCCAGAACGTCGACGGCACAGTGCCGATCATCGCGGGGCGGAAGGCCTTCCTCCGCGTGTTCGCGAATGGAGATGAGGTCAGCTTCTACGAGCCACGGGTGCGCGCCACCTTTTACAAGGACGGCGAGGCCGTACACCGCGTGTCGATCAATCCACCTGCGGAACTGCTCCCGGACGAGGTCGACGAGAGCCGTCTGGACCGGTCCTATAACGCCGTGATCCCCGGTGAGGTGCTTCAACCGGGTGTCGGGCTGGTCGTTGAAATCGATCCGGGCGGTGTGGTGCCCCAGAGCGCGGCGAGCCAGTCCCGCATTCCCGCGCAGGGCGTGACGCCGCTCGACATCGTCGACGTGCCAACCCTGCACCAGGTCATCGTTCCCGTCCTGGTCACATGGGCTCCGGACGAGCGCGTGTTCAACTGGACCCGGGGTCTGACACCCGAAAGCCCCCAGCTGCAGCTTGCGCGGACGCTTCTACCGATCGGCGACATGACCGTGGAGGTGCACGAGACCTACCACACGTCCGCGGACCTTACCGAGGGGGCCGGGTGGCAGGCGTTCCTGCGGGAAATCAGGGTTCTCTGGCTCATGGGCGATACGAGGGGATACTACTACGGAGCGCTGCAGATCCCGTCCGGGTCCGCCTGGGGAGGACTTGGCTACCTCAACCGGCGCGTCAGCGTGGGGCGGGCCAGGGAGGACACGTATGCCCACGAGCTGGGCCACAACATGAGCCTTCGGCACGCTCCGTGTGGCAGCGCGCGCGGGCCGGATCCCAACTATCCCTACGATGATGGCAGCAGCGGGATATGGGGCTACCACATCGAGCGCGGCCGACTGATCGACCCGGAGCAGTACAGGGATCTGATGGGCTACTGCAGGCCGGACTGGGTGAGCGACTATCACTTTGCAAGGGCGGCGCGGTTCAGATTGGCGACGGAGGCGGACCGGGCGGCGAGTGCTGGCGCGGCGGTGGGCGCTGGCACGGCGGAAGCAGGCCTGACGGAGACGGACCAGGCCGCCGGCGCTTCCGACAAGACACTCCTGCTGTGGGGTGGTGCCGACGGGGGCGAACTGCTGCTTGAGCCCGCGTTCCTGATCGACGCGCCCACCAGGCTCCCCGCCACGGCCGGTCCCTACCGCCTCGAGGGATTCGACTCCGCCGGCCGGAGCCGCTTCGCGTTCAGCTTCACGCCGGACCCGGTCGAGCACGGCGGCGCGCACTTCATGTTCGCGGTGCCCTGGGACCCCGGGCGGGACGGTGCCCTGGAGCGCGTTGTACTGACGGGTCCCGAGGGCGAAGTCACCCTGAGAGAGGGCAGCACACCGCCCATGGCGATCATCACCGACCGCGCGACCGGTCGGGTTCGGGCGATCCTGCGCGATTGGAGCGGCGGCTTCAACCGCATCGGCGGCGATATCGAGATCATGGTCAGCGACGGGTTGCCGGGAGGCGCCAGGTGAAGGGCTGGCAGCTGGTTGGTCTCGCCGCGGTGCTGCTGGCGCACGGTACGGCCGGGGCACAGATGCAGGCGGAGGTTCGCGGCGGGCTCACGGTGGGCAGTCACTCCGCCTCGGCCGCGGCCCTCGATATCGCGCCTGCGGTATCCTTCGACGTCGTGTTGAAGCGGCAGGTGACGCCGTCGATCGCCGTGTTCGGCGGCTACTTCCGCACGGCCTTCGGTTGCGAGGAGGGGTTCTGCAAGGAGCGCAATCTTACGGTTGTGGGCAATCACGGGGCTCTGGGGGCGGAGTGGGGAACTGCGGGCACATGGTTGCGGGCCGGCGCGCTTTTCGGCTCGACGCGGGTGGGCTCGGAAGGCGAGTCGCCCGAGCCGGGGGTCGGCGCGCACGCGGCGGCCGGCCTGAATATCGGAATCGGGCGTTTGCGCTTCCTTCCCGGAGTTTCGTACCGGTGGATGTCCGCGGCGACCGCGACCAGTTCCGATCATGCCATTGCGCTGGCGCTCGACCTCGGTTTCGGCATTCTACTCGGTGGAGGCGCAAGCTGACGACCCTGCGCCGGTGGGGCCTTGTCCTGGCCGCGTTCCCGGCCGCGTTCCTGGCCTCCGGGAGCTGCGCCGATCTCGCGTTCGAGCCCGAACGCGCGCTGACGTCGCTCGCGATCTCTCCGTCGGACACGGTTCTGATCGTCGGGGACCGGATCAAGTACGAGGTGGCGGCCCTCGACCAGAACGGGGACACGCTGGCGCCCTGGCCTGCGTGGGCGGAACCGACCTGGAGCTCGGCGGATCCGCTGGCCGTCTACATCTCCGACGATGGCAGCGCGGACGCGCTCCGACATTCCAGGACCGAAGTCCAGGTCTCCTTCGCCGGCCTCAAGGCGCGGACCAGTCTCCGGATCAATCCGCCCAGTCTCGTACTCAGGGCCCCGTACTTCTACCTGACGCAGAGTGTTCAGAATCCTCGGAGCAGCGTGCCGCTGATGGCGGGGCGCGACGCCCTTCTCCGCGTGTTCGTCACGGGCGATCAGGCCAGCTTCTACCAGCCGAACGTGGTCGCCCTGTTCTACCACGGCGACCGGCTGGAATACGGCGCCGACATGCGCATCGAGTCCGATGTGCTGCCCGGAGACGTCAACGAGGGACGCCTGGACCGGTCCTACAACGCGATCATTCCAGGGTCGATCATCAGGCCGGGCACGACCATGGTGATCGACCTGGACCGGACCGGGAGCGTGCCGCTGGGTGCGGGAAGCCAGCTCAGGATACCCGAAGTCGGCAGGCTTGCGCTGGACGTGAGGACGGTGCCGGTCATGGACCTCACGGTCGTCCCGATCGTGATCGCGGCGAAGCAGAACAACGACATCTACGACTGGACCCGGGGGCTCGACGCCGACAGCGAGCAGCTGCAGTTCGCCCGGTCCGTGCTGCCAATCCCCGACCTGGTCGTCAATGTCCATGAGGGGTATGTCACGACCGCCGATCTCGGCACCGGGGCCGGCTGGGGCCAGCTTCTGGGAGAACTCACCTTCCTGCGCAGGATGGAGCCTCGCAAGGGCTATTACTACGGGGCGGTCGTGCTTGACGAGAACGCGACCTGGGACGGCCTCGGCTATATCGGGCGTCCCCTGGCCGTCGGGGCCGCGAACCCGCGTACGATGGCTCATGAACTGGGTCACACCCTCGGCCTGCGGCATGCCCCGTGCGGCGGGGCGATCGGTCCCGATCCTGCGTACCCCTATGAACGCGGCATCATCGGCGTCTGGGGGTACGACCTGCACGAGAACCGCGTCGTAGACCCGTTTCTCTACAAGGACGTGATGGGGTATTGTCATCCCTCGTGGGTCAGCGACTACAGCTTCTCGAGGGCTTTTGCCTTCCGCACGGAGCTGGAGTCGACGGTCCTGCAGGGTTCGGTCGCGGGGACTTCCGTCCAGGCCCCCTCGGGGGCGTCGAGGGGGGACAGGACGCTCTTGTTGTGGGGCAGGACCGGACCGGGCATGTTGGCGCTGGAGCCTTCCTTCATGGTGGATCTGCCTGCGGACATGCCCACGGTGGAAGGGCCATATCGGCTCGACGGCGTGGGACCGAATGGAGAACGGCGATTCTCGTTCAGCTTCGCGCCCCGGCCCGTGGAGTTCGGCAGCGGACAGTTTCTCTTCACGGTTCCCTACGATCCCGTGCGCGACGGGCCTCTGGAACAAGTCGTCCTGTCCGGTCCCGATGGGACGGTGTCGCTGGACGCGTCGGGGGGAAGCCCGATGGTCATGGTCACGGATCGCAGCACGGGCCGGATTCGGGGGATGCTGCGGGACTGGAAGGGTGGGCTCGCCAAAGTGAGGCGGCTGATGGGCCGGGGTGTGGAGGTGACCATCAGCGAGGGGTTGCCAGCAGTCGGGACGGCCGGATTCGAACCGGCGACCCCCTGAACCCCATTCAGGTGCGCTACCGGACTGCGCCACGTCCCGTGAGTGGAGGAAGCTAAACGTTCGGACGCGGGTGGGGAAGCCGCAGGGCTCGGGCCGTGTGCCGACCCGCGTTGTTCAGCCCGCGCGCATCTCGTCGCTGTCCACGCGTCCGTCCACCAGGCGCACCACGCGCTTGACGCGCTCCACGACCCGGTGGTCGTGCGTCGAGAAGAGGAAGGTGACGCCGCGGTCGCGGTTCAGGGTCTCCATCAGCGAGATCAGCGTCTCGGCCGTTTCCGAATCCACGTTGGCGGTGGGCTCGTCGGCGAGCACCACGGCCGGATCGGAGGCGATGGCGCGGGCGATCGCGACGCGCTGCTGCTGCCCGCCCGACAGTTCCGTGGGCTTGCGGTCCTCCATGCCGTCGAGTCCGACAGCGTGAAGGAGATCCATGACGCGTTCGCGCCGCTCCCGGACGGGCACGCCCTGCACCCACATCACCATCTCGGCGTTTTCGTAGGCCGTCAGGACCGGGATCAGGTTGTAGGACTGGAAGACGAAGCCGATACGGTCACGGCGGAGACGGCTGAGTGCCTTCCGGTTCAGTGCGCCCAGGTCCACGCCCTCGACGATCACCGAGCCGCTGGTGGGCGCGTCGAGGCCGCCGACGAGGTTGAGCGTCGTGGTCTTGCCCGAACCGGAGGGGCCGATGAGCGCCGTGAACTCACCCTTGCGCACGGTGAGGTCGAGGCCGCGCAGGGCCTGCACTTCGAGGCTTCCCTGCGTGTACAGCTTGGTCACGTCGCGGAGCGCGACGACGGTGCCGTTGTTCATGTCGCCGTTTGTCATCCGAGTCTGATGCTTTCCACGGGCTCGACGCGGCCGGCCCGCCACGCCGGGTAGATTCCCGCAAGGACCACTGCAACGAACGCGAGAATCGCGATGCGGACGACGTTCTCGGGGTAGATCCCGAACCGGAGCGTGGTCGCCATGGCCACGCCCGAGATCTCGGTCGAGGCGTCTCCCAGCATGGCGCCCATGTCGATGCCGATCGTGCTCAGGTAGAGGTAGGGACCGGTGGTCACGAGGGCGGCGAGGCCGAGGCCGATCACCCCGAGCCAGACGCTCTCGTAGACGACCAGCCGGAAGAGCTTCGCGGGACCGAAGCCCACCGCCATCATGATCCCGAATTCGCGCAGCCGCTCCATGACGCTCACGAAGACGGTGTTGAAGATGCCGGCCGCGACCATGAGCGCGATGATGACGACCATCACCACGCCGCCGCCCACCTTCATGGCGATGAACGTATACAGGTCCGGGCGGCCCTCGAACCAGGGCACGGCCGACGCGACGCTGCCCAGTTCGTCCTGAAGCCGGGCGGCCAGGGTCTCCGAATCGCGGTGGTCTGTGATGAAGAGGGCGACCTGGGTGGCCTCGTCGGGTGCGAAGCCCAGGACATCCCGGACCGCGGCGATGGGGAGCAGCACAACCCCGACATCGACGCTGGGCGCCCCGGTGCGCAGGAGCCCGTTGACGCGCCCGAGTCCCGCCACGATCTCGCCGCCGCGGTCGCTGGCCGTGTAGACGACCTTGTCCCCGATCTCGGCCCCGAGGTTCTGCGCCAGCTGCGCCCCCAGCACCATGCCGGTCGGGTCGTCGGCGGCGAACATCTCCCCGTCGGCGACCGCTTCCAGGTAGGACAGGGTGGCCGCGTCCTCGGCCTCCGGGTCGAAGGCGATGAAGCTCGCGCCGTAGCTCTCCCGGGCCGTGCTCACCATGAGCTGGCCGGCGATGCGGTCCACGGCGCGGGTGATTTCGGGGTCGCCCGCGGCGGCCTCGATGAGCGCCCCGGTTCCGGTCACCGTTCTGGACAGGCTCGGCGTGTCCAGGTACTCCGGGTGCTGCACGGTGACGTGCCCGCCGCCCATGCGCGCGCCCAGGTCGATCATGTCCTGCCAGTTGCGATCCTGAGCCGCCATCGAAATGATCGCGAGGAACACGCCGAAGGCGATGGACGCCAGGGTGAGCAGGGTGCGGCGACGATTCCGGCCCAGGTTGCGCCAGGCCATGATCCAGAGACTGGTCCGCTTCATCGTACCCTCACGTGTGATATCATAACGCTACTAAAGTGATAGCGGCTGCGGACGCGGCGCGCTCCTTGCTCATTGGTGCCGCATCGCTTCGACCGGACGGATACGCGCGGCCTTCAGGGCGGGATAGAGCGTCGACGCCGTGACGATCACGAACATCGCGCTCAGGGGACCGACGAAGCTCGCCGGGGTGACGACGGCCCGCATGACGGGGTCCATGCCGATTCCGGAGATGGAGATCTGGCCGCCGAGCGCCGCGAGGTTGATGCCGACCCTGGTGAAATACAGGAGAGCCGGGACCGAAAGGATGAGCCCCGCCGCAGTGGCCAGGGCCGCCTGGAAGAGGCCTTCCCAGAGAATCAGCACGACGACCCGCGTCGGCGAGAGGCCGACCGCCTTGAGAAGCCCCAGTTCCTTGATGCGTTCGAAGACGGCCATCAGCGTGGCGTTGATGAGGAGAATCGCGATCGCCAGGTAGACGATCATGAAGAGGATGTACATGCTGCTCTCGACCGAATCCAGCATGGTGGCGAGCGTCGGGAAGAGTTCCCGCCAGGTCAGGACGTCGAGGTCCGGGGCGGCTGCCCGGATCTGCGCGGCCGAGGTCTCGAGCGGCTGATCCGCCGTGTTGCGCACCACCAGCTGGTGTGCTCCGCCGGGAAGCGCGAAGAAGTCGAGGAAGGCCGGGCGAACAAGGAAGACACCGCTCCGGTCCGTCGCCTCGCTGAACGGGGCGAGTATTCCTCGTACCCGGTAAAGGTCGTTCGCAATGCTCCCGTCCGTAGCTTGGCCGAGGAGGACGACCTCGTCCCCCAAACCCACGTCCAACGTTCTGGCGAGCCTGCCACCGATCACGATCCCGGCGGGGTCGGAAGGGTCGAGCCAGCTGCCCTCTGCGACGCGGTCGAAGACGACACTCACGCGCGCGTCCTGGTCGATTTCGACGCCCCTTAGCGAAACGCCCGCAGCGGCCTCGCCGGCCGCCGCCAGTCCGCCCCCCAGAAGGCGTGCCGACGCGTTGAAGCCCATGGCGCCGAGGGTGTCGACCAGCTCGGCGGGGGTTCCGATGCGGTCGAAGATGGACGGTTGGGTGCGGTAGTCCGGCGGATAGACCTGCATGTCGCCGATCTCGACCTCGACGACCGTGGTTTCGAGGTCGGCAAGGAACCCCTGCACGAACGACGTCCAGACGACCAGGGTCAGCAGCGCGAGCGTCATGGCGGCGATCGTCGTGACGGTACGCCGCCCGTAGCGCCACAGGTTGCGCCATGCCATGACGGGTAGTCTCATTGGACCGCCTTTCAGGTTCGTCCGCCGGAGCCTGAAGCTTGTGCCTCGCGCGGTTGGGCGGCAAGCGCGGCCCGCGACAGCGCGGCCCGCATCGCGCGGATGGCTGCGGGCCCCACGCGGCAGCACCCCCCCACCACCGCCGCCCCCGCGGCGACCCAGCTCCGGCACGCCTCGCCCCAGTCGGGTTCGGCGTCGGCGCGGCCCCACGTCTTCGTCTCGGCGTCCCACTCGCCGCCGCCGTTGGGGTAGGCGACGACAGGCCTGGACTGCGCGGCGGCCAGCGCCCGCACGACCGGCGCGATGAGCCGCGCGGGCGTGCAGTTCACGCCGACCGCATGGACGCACGCGGTCTGGTTAGCCCACGCAGCCACCTCGTCGATCGGCGTCCCGTCGCTGAGGCGGGCTTCGTGCGCCGGCCGCCCGCCGCCGCGCCCATCCTCGCGGCCGCGCCCGTCCCGGCACGTGAACGTGAACCACGCCGGCTTGTCCGTCGCGTCCTCGACAAGCCCCGCCAGCACCTGCGCCTCGGCGAACGAGGGGATCGTCTCGCACGCGAGGATGTCGGCCGGGCTGGCCGCGAGGAGGCGCAGGCGCGCGCGGTGGAAGTCGGCGAGCGCGTCCGCGCCGACCCCGTAGTCGCCGTGGTACTCGGAGCCGTCGGCGAGGAAGGCGCCGTAGGGACCGATGCTGGCCGCGACCAACGGGCGGATGCGTGCTGCCCGGTGCTCCGCTCGCTCCGCCCGTTCCCGGAACCGGTCCCGCGCGCGCACCGCCAGGTCGACTGCGCCCGTCATGATGCGCTCGGCGGCGGCGCGCCCCACGCCCCGCGCGGCCAGCCCCTCGAACGTCGCCTGATAGGTCGCGGTGATCACGCAGTCGGCGCCGGCGTTCAGGTACGCAGCGTGGGCCGCCTCCACCGCGCCCGGGTCTTCCAGCAACACCTTCGCCGACCACAGCGGATCGTTGAGGTCGTGTCCCGCTCTCTCCAGCTCGCTCGCCAGCCCTCCGTCGAGGAGGACGAAGCCCTGGCTACGCAGGAAAGCGTCGAAGCAGGAAGGCATATGCGATGACGATCGCGGCGGCGCACCCGAAGAAAAGCGGCGGGTTGCCGGCCCCCACGCCGAAGCCGCCCAGCAGCACGAGAGCGACCGCGACCGGAATCACCAGGCGGAACAGGAACCGCCAGGCGGCGTTCGCCCGGACGCGTCCGGCGCCCCGGTTGGCCTCCTTCTGGAACCGGGTCCAGCCCCACTGCGACACGACGTAGAGCGAGATCAGGAGCCCGCCCGCGGCGAGCATGTAGTCGCTCGAGACCGTGTCCGCGAAGTCGAAGAAGTTCATCCCGAAGATGTGGATCTCGGACCAGGGGCCCTGCGACAGGATGACCGGGACGCCGACCAGGAACGATCCCGCCGCACACAGCAGCACCGCCTTGACGCGGGTCATGCGGAGCGAATCCACGACCGAAGCCACGAGGACCTCGAAAACCGCGACCTGCGACGTGAACCCGGCGATGATCATCAGAAAGAAGAAGGCGGCCCCGAAGACGATGCCGCCCGGCATCTCCTGGAACAGCGAGGTCATCGTGACGAAGAGGAGGCCCGCGCCCTGGTCGGGGTTCATCCCGAAGGCGAAGAGGGCGGGGAAGAGGACCAGCCCGGCAACCACCGCCACGCCGGTGTCGAAGGCCACGACCAGCGCGGCGTTGCCGGGCACGTCGCTGTCGCGGCGGTCCAGGTAGCTGCCCAGCCCGAAGGCCGCGGCCATGCCGATGCCGATCGAGAAGAACGCCTGCCCGAGCGCGGCCAGGTAGGACGAAGGGCGCAGGGCCGAGAAGTCCGGCGTCAGGTACCAGGCCAGACCCTCGAAGGCCCCGGGGAGCGTCATCGCCCGCACCGCCAGCGCAACCAGGATCAGGACCAGCAGCGGCATGAGGAACTTGGCGTACCGCTCGACGCCCTTGGCGACCCCGCGGCTCACGACAAACCCGATAAGGAAGATGACCGCCAGCGCATAGCCGAGCACGGGGCCCGGCGTGGCCACGAAGGCGTCGAAGGCCGCCCGCGTCTCGTCCGGCGTCTGTCCCATTCCCCCGCCGCCGCCCACCAGCATCACGAAATAGGCCGCCATCCACGCGATGATCATCACGTAGTACGAGGTGATCAGCACCGCCGAGACGATCCCGAACCAGCCGATGAGGTTCCACGGGCTGGTCTTCGAACCGGTAAGTCGGGGCATCCCCGCGATCGGCGTGAGCTGCGCCTTGCGCCCCAGCGTGATCTCGGCGGTCATCATCGGAATGCCGATCAGGATCGCGAACGCGACGTAGACGAGCAGGAACGCGCCGCCACCGTTCTCGCCGGCCAGGTAGGGGAAGCGCCAGATGTTTCCCAACCCGACCGAAAACCCGGCTGTGGCGAGGATGAAGCCGATTCTGCTGGTCCATTGATCGCGCATGTGCTCCTGGCTTCCGGTTTGGGGGCTCCTCACTGGCCGGATTCGCCCGGCAATACTAATGTGCGCCCCGAACCCGTGCGAGCGGCGCCCAGCCAGCGCTGCCCGCGCCGAGCGGACCACCGGAATCCACAGCGGGAGCAGACCAGCCATGCGCCCACCTGACAACGGCGACCAGCATCGACTGACCGGCCGACGCGCGTTTCTCCGATCGAGCGCCCTGGGCGCAGCGGCCGCCGGACTGGGTGCCCGGGAATTGTCGGCCGCGCTGGCGCCGGCCGATGGCCGAACCGCAGCGCGCGCTGCAGCCACGCGGACTGGTCCGCGCCCCACCACCGACGACGAGCGCCGCGCCCTGATCGCCGAGGCCCATTTCGGACCCAAGATGCCCGCCACCTCACAGGCCGGGATGGCGATCTGCTCGCACCCGCTCGCCACCCGCGAGGCGGTCAAGATCCTCCGCGAGGGCGGCAACGCCTGCGACGCCGCCCTCGCCGCGTCGGTCACCCAGACCGTGGTCGAGCCCCACATGACCGGGATCACCGGCGTGCTCAGCATGCTCCACTTCGACGCCGCCACCGGCGAGACCACCTACGTGAACGGCGGAGCCAACGCGCCGCTCGCACCGCTCACCGGTTTCTCGGCCGCCGACATCGCCACCGGTCGCGGCCCCGGCGTACCCGGATTCTGGGCCGGTTTCGAAGCCGCACTCGCCCGCCACGGCTCCATGCCGCGCCGGCGCATCATGGAGGGCGCGATCGCCTTCGCCCGCGACGGCTTCGAGACGCACCCCTTCCTGTGGGGCGAGATCTTCATCATGTGCCACAAGATCGGCATGACCGAAGCCGGGCGGCGCATCTTCATGCCCGACGGCCATGTCCCGCGGCCGGGCGAACTGCTGGTCCAGTCCGAGGCCGCCGACACCCTCGAGCGGCTGGCCGAGGAAGGCAACGACTACTACTACCACGGCGGCTTCGCGCAGCAGTACTGCGACGTCGTACAGGAGGCCGGCGGCGTCATCACCCCCGAAGACTTCGCGCACTACGAGGCCCGCTGGCAGGAGCCGGCGTGGAGCAGCTACCGGGGCTTTCGGATCGCGGGATCGCCGCCGCCGGACCACGGCGGGTCGCTCGTGATCGAGATGCTCAACATGATCGAGCTCATGGACCTGCAGGCGCAGGGTCCCCCGAACGAGTCGGCCGAGACGCTCCACCAGATGTCGCGGATTCACAACCTGGTATTCGAGGAGGGCGGCAGGCAGAACGACCCGGACAGTCATCCGCTGCCACTGGACGTGATTCTCTCGAAGGACTACGCGGAAATGCGCTTCAAGCTGTTGCAGATGGGGAGGGCGAACTCCCCGGCGCAGCCACCGCCTCCGCCCCCGCCTGCGGGAAGCAACCATGTCACGGTCGTGGACCGGGCCGGCAACACGGCGACCATCCTGCACTCATGCATGTCGCTGCCCTGGAGCAACGGCCTCTTCGCCGGCGGCGTGACCGTGTGTGCGTCCGGCGCCCATTTCCTGCGCGTCATGCCCCGGCCCGGGCACCGCGCGACCGCCTACGTCGCGCCCAACATCGTCTTCAACCGGCAGGGCACCCCGATGCTCGCCTCCGGGTCGCCCTCGGTGGGCCTCCTGGCCAACATCGTGCAGAACACCACCAACATCATCGACTTCGGGATCCCCATCGCCGAGTCCGTGCTGAGGCCGCGCTTCGGAGGCCGGTCGCTGGACGTGCCGGGCTCCACCATGGTCGAAGCGGACGTCGACGCCGACGTCATCGATGCGGTGCGCGACCTCGGCCACGCGATCGATGTCGTGAATCCGTGGAACTGGCACCACGGGGCGTTCGAGGGGATTCACATCGACCCGGACACGGGCGCGCGCAGCGCGTGCGGCGATCCGAGGAGGTGCTCGAAGGCGGAGGGGGAGTAGCGCCGGCGGCCATCTACGCGATGATCATCACATAGCCGCGTACGGGCGACTCAGCGACGGTCCCCGGCTCCCAGGCCGATGTGTCCCACGAGCTGCAGCCGGTGGCCGTCCGATCTGCGGTCGTACACGGTGGCGACTTCAAGCAGCCGATCCCCGAGCCGGGCCCGGTAGGCGCCGCGCGCGTCCATCGCCCAGCCCTCGGGAGCGGCTTCGTGACCTGGCAGCATGCCGGGCGCCTGCTCCTGCCAGAGCGCGGTGCCTCCTGCGGTCTGGCCGCCCCAGCGGGGCGACGCCGACAGCGAGAATCCCTCCTCCCCGCGCCCGCCCACCGTGAGGGTCAGCCCGGCGCCGCTCTCGGAATGGCTGGTCGCCGAGTGGAAGGCGAGCCACCGCCCCTGCGCGTCGAGGCCGACGATGCCGAGCTGGGCGCGCAGCCCGCCGGAGAGCTCCACGCCACGTCCGGTCTGGCCGTCGCCGCCGTCGTGGCGCACATGCACGGCGCCGAACGGGGCGATGGCCGCCTCGCCGCGCCGCACGTCGCCGCGCACATCGAGGCCGAGACGGGTCTGATGCACGCGCCCGCGCACATCGTCGATCGTCTCGCTGCCCTCGCCGGTCGACAGGCTGGCCCATCCCACGTCGGCCCTCAGGCCGAACGCGACCGGGCCGCGCGCCGTTCCCAGCCGACGCTGGAACTCGACGAGCCCCATGGAAAGATCCAGAGGACTCGTGCCGACGGCGCCCGTCGAGGTTCGTTCGTTGCGGGCCTCGCCCCTGCCCGCGCCGAACGTCGTCCAGACGGTCGTGGCCCCACCGGACCAGCGCAGGTACGGGTGCACGGCGGTCATCGAGGTGCTCAGTCGGCCGCTCGCCGTTCCCGCGTTCCAGTCGCCGGTTCCGCGGCTGCGGCTCAGCGCGAGGCCGAACAACCAGCTCGGTAGCTGTGCATCGAGCCCGAGGTACCCGACGCGAAGGTCCCCGTCGTAGTCGCCGGCGATGCCGCCCGGCCCCGACGCGGCCTCTGCGGCACCGCCCTCGTAGCGCTGCACGTCGCCCTGGCCCCAGAGCGACCACGCGATTCCGGGGCGATCCGAGTCGGCGGCCTGGCCTCCCCAGCCAAGCGTGAAGCCCGAAACGGGGTCGGGCAGCCGACCCGTCAGGACCTCCGTCGCCGCCTCCCGGAAGGTGTGCCGGTCTGGGAGCGCCACGGATCTGCCGCCCACCCGCAACCCCGACGACGGGTCCGTATCGGTCCCCGCAGCGCGGGCGCCCGACGCGACGCGTCGCTGCAGCGTCATGCGGGCGCTGGACAGATAGGACCGCGCCATGGCGGCGAACGCGTCGCTCAGCACTTCCCGCACCGCATGGTCGCTCACGCTTACGGTGACGCGCTGGGTCGCGGCCAGTCCGCCGGGATCCGTCGCCGTCACGGTGACCACGGCGTCGCCGTAGGCAGCCGGGGCCAGGGCGAGCGTCGATCCCGTCACGGCTGCGGTGACGACCTCCGCGTCCAAGGTCTCGGCACTGAAGGTCAGCGGATCGCCGTCGATGTCGCTGAAGAACGGCGTGAGTTCCACCGTCACCCCGTCGCCGCCCTCGTCGAGCATCTGATTCGGGATGGTGCCGACCGCCGCGGGCCCGTCGTTGACCGGGGTCACGGTCACCTCGACGGTCGCCGTGTCCGCGAGGCCGTCCGGGTCGGCTACGACGTAGGTGAAGCGGTCCGGGCCGTGGTAGTTGGCATTCGGGGTGTACGACACGTTCGTTCCGTCGGCGGCGACCTCCGCCGCACCGTGCCGGGCCGGCGAGACGCTGCGGACGCGCAGCCGGTCCCCGTCGAGGTCCACGTCGTTGTCGAGGACGGGGATCTCGATCGCCTGGTCCTCCGGGGTCGTGGCCTCGTCGTCCGCGGCTTCGGGCGCATCGTTGACCGGGGTCACGGTCACCGCGACGGTCGCCGTGTCCGCGAGGCCGTCCGGGTCGGTGACGACGTAGGTGAAGCGGTCCGGACCGTGGTAGTTGGGGGCCGGGGCGTAGGAGACGTGCGTTCCGTCCGCGGCGACCTCCGCCGTGCCGTGCTGTGCGGGCGAGACGCTCCGGACGCGCAGCCGGTCCCCGTCGAGGTCCGCGTCGTTGTCGAGGACGGGGATCTCGATCGCCTGGTCCTCGGGGGTCGTGGCCCGGTCGTCCATGGCTTCGGGCGCGTCGTTGACCGGGGTCACGGTCACCTCGACGGTCGCCGTGTCCGCGAGGCCGCCCGCGTCGGCTACGACGTAGGTGAAGCGGTCGGGGCCGTGGTAGTTCGGATCCGGCGCGTACTCCACCGCGGCCCCGCCATCAACCACGCGCGCCTGCCCGTGTCCGGGTGCCCCGACCGCAACGACGCGAATGCGGTCTCCGCGGTCCGGGTCTTCATCGTTGGCCAGAACCTCGGCCCTGGTCCTGCGGTCCTCGGCCGCGCTCAGCATGTCGTCCCTGGCCGACGGGCGTTCGTTCACGTTGATGACCTGCACCACGACCTCCGCCCGCGCTTCGCCGCCCAGGGCGTCCGTCGCCGTCACGGCCAGTGCGTATCGGTCGGGGTCGGTTTCGAAGTCCTCCCCCGGCCCGACGTAGCTCAAAGTCCCCGACTCGGCATCGATGACGAAACGGTCGTTGCCCGGCGCCAGCCCCAGCTCGAAGTCGTCTCCATCGGGATCGGTGACGCGGACGCGGCCGAGTGTCACGGGCGTCGGGCGGCCGGTGCGGTTCTCGGCCAGCTCGAAACGAAGCGGCGATCCGAACACCGGAGGGCGGTTCACGACTGCGACCGCGACCTCCGCAACCGCCGTCCCGCCGCGGCCGTCAGCGACCGCAACCCGGATGATGACGCGGCCGATGCGGTCCGGCGCCGTCCAGCGCGCATCGGGCCCGTCGGTCGCCCCCGTGAACGTGCCCCGCCCGGCGCCCCAGTCGTATGTGATCGGGTCGCCGTCCGGATCGGAGGCGTCGGCACTCAGCCGCACCTCGCCACCGCGCGGAACCCTGCAGGGCTCGCAGACAGCCCGCACCGTGGGCGGGTTGTTCGGCGACGTGGTTTCGTCGCGTATCGTCACATCGACCGACGCCGGGCTGCCGGCCGTAACCCCCGCCGGCAGATCGCCCAGCGCCACCGTGAACGTCTCGTCGTCCCCGTCGACGTCCTCGGCCGTCGAGACCGTGCCCGTGCCCGTCTCCTGTCCGGCACCGATCGTGACGCCCGCCAGCGAACCGAAGTCCCCGTCCTCGGCGGTTCCGGCCGTGAGCACGAGCGGGATTGTCACGCCGTCCGGCAACGCTTCCGACAGCCGCGCCGTCACCGTCACCGGCTGCCCCTCGTCCACCGGGTTCGGTGAGACCGACAGGCTCACCGTCGGCGTCGCCGGGGGCGTCGTCATTCTGGTGAAGGTGAGCCTCGCCATGCGCACGCTGGAGAACTTGCCCGTTCCCGCAATGCGCGTAATGACCCCCTGCGGGTTCGTGTCGGGGTTGGAAAGCGAGAACTCGGTCCCGTCCTCGGTGCCGGCATCGTACGGAAGGAGGTCCACCACATGCGATTGCCGCCACTCGTTGGCGCCGTCGAGCAGGGACACCCCCGAGATGCCGACGAACCAGTCGGGGCTGGGAGCGATCATGGACAGAAGCGTGACGAACGGGTGCGACCTCGTGACGTCGATGTTGAACGTCGCGCTGCCGGTGCCGCCTCCGGAGACGCCCTGCTCGATGACCGACCGTGTGTGCGAACTGCCCGCGACTTCGCCGCGGAAGGTCCCCGTGGAGCCCAGCTCCGCCACGAGCTCGACACCGGCGCTGGCCCGCGAGCCGGCCTGCCAGAACGTGACGCCGCTCCCGTGCACGCCGCCGATCAGGGTCGTGAAGTGCGCTCCGGGCACCACTCCTCCGGGCGTGCTCGCCAGCGTCCAGTTGCCCTCGAACGTCACCTGGTAGGTGATCGCCTGCGGAGCGGCGGGCAGCGCGGAAAAGCCGGTGGCAAGGGACACGGCAAGAAGCACGCCGAAGCTCCGTCGCCGTCGCCGGTCGTGCGCCATGGGGGTCATGGCCAAATTGCTGTACCCGCGCGCAATGAAGTCGTATTCGGCCATGGTTGATCATAGGTTATCGCATGACACTCGGCATTCTGCCCTTCACGCACGGCCTGCACGACATCGGACCTCGGTGCTATGCCTGGATCCAGCCCGACGGCGGCTGGGGCTGGAGCAATGCCGGGCTCGTCGTGGACGGCGAAGAGAGTCTGCTGGTGGACACGCTCTTCGACCTCGGGCTCACCCGGACCATGCTCGCCGCCATGCGCGATGCGGAGCCGCTGGCCGCGCGCAAGTTCGACAAGCTCGTCAACACGCATGCCAACCCCGACCACTGCAACGGCAACGAGCTGGTGGACGGGGCCGAGATCATCGCCTCCAGGGCGGCGGCCGAGGAGATGGCCGCCCAGAGCCCGGAGCAACTCGCGACGCTCATGCGCCAGGCCCCGGGCATGGGCGAGGCGGGCCGGTTTCTCGTCGAGGCGTTCGGCGCCTTCGATTTCGAGGGGATCACGCAGACCCTGCCGACGACGACCTTCGAAGGCGAATGCGGGGTCGGTGTCGGAGACAAGTCCGTCGTCCTGAAACAGTTCGGCCCCTGCCACACCACCGGCGACATCCTGGTTCATGTGCCGGACGACCGGATCGTCTTCACGGGCGACATCCTGTTCGTCGAAGGGCACCCGATCATGTGGGCGGGACCCGTTGCGAACTGGATCGCGGCCTGCGATCACCTGCTGGCGCTGCCCGTCGATGTCGTCGTTCCCGGCCACGGCCCGATCACCGACAAGCGCGGCGTCCGGGCCGTGCGCGACTACCTGGTCTACGTGCGGGACGAGGCCAGGCTCCGCTTCGACGCGGGGCTGAGCGCATACGACGCGGCGCTGGACATCTCGCTCGCCGACTTCGATTCGTGGGGCGATGCTGAGCGGATCGTCGTCAACGTCGCGACGCTCTACCGGGAGTTCGGCTCAAAGGCGCGGCCCCGCGAACCCGTTGAACTCTTCGCGCTGATGGCCAGGATCCGCAGGGAGCTTCGCAGGTAGATCGCCAACAGAGTTGCAACTCCGGCGGGAAAGCGTTTCAGCTGAAACGCTTTCCCAACACTGGTGCGACGCGGAGGTCGTGAACGCTGGACTGGTTCTCGGGGGAGGGAGGTAACGACCGCCGGCCCCCGCACACTGAAGGTCCTGCGGTCCCGGAACCGTACCCAAGAGATCGGGATACCTCGCACAGAGGGAGGCGTGATCAAATGGTTGGTCGCAGGGATTTCAAGTATCTCGCGTTGGAGGCGGTCGTCGTGTTGTTCAGTATCGCCGCCGCGCTGTTCGTGGACAGTGCCCGGGAAGAAGCCTCTCGTCGAGAGGCGGCCCGAGCCGATGTCGAGCGTTTGACCCTGGAGATCGAGCGTAACCTCCAGGAACTCCGTGAGATGAGGGACGACGTGACGACCAGGCTGGAACAAATCCGTGCCCTGCGCGACAATGCACCGGTCGATGTCGGGCTGGCGAACCTGATCAATCGATTCCAGGGCTATCGGACGCCCGACCTGGGGGAGGCAGCCTGGGAGCGTCTTTCCACCAGCGACCTGGCGGGTGTGGTCGATCCCGGCCTGCTTGCCGACGCGTTCCGTCTGTATGAATGGAATCGGCAGTTTGACCAGATCGACCAGGAGATCAGTCGCTTCGTGTACAGCGAGGTATTCTACGTGCCCGAGCGATTGGACACGGCGCTTGCGATCTCCGAACGGATCAAGGAGCAGCTGCTGGCATGGGCAGCAGTTGCAATCCCGCAATTCGAGGCTTTCCTCGAAATGGAGACATCAACCGGCGACTAGAACAGCGGCTCCACCCCGCTGCCGGTCTCCCTCACCAGCGTCAAAATCGCCGCCTGGGGCACGACCAGGTACTCCTTGCCCTCGAAGCTGATCTCGACGGACGCCTTGCGGAAGAAGATGGCGAAGTCGCCGACCTGGGCCTGCACAGGCAGATAGCGCGCCTCGCCCGACCCGATCTTCCACGGTTCCTCGTCGAGTTCGGTGGGTGCCCCGATGGGCGTGCCAGGTCCCACGGCCAGGACGCGGCCACCCTGCACGGACTGCTGGTCCACCGCCGATGCCGGAAGGTACAGCCCGACCTTCGACCTGCCCTCGCCCGCCTCGGGCTCGATCAGGACGCGGTCGCCGACCACGATGAGCTGTTTGCCGCCTTCGCCTTTCATCGGTGCTCCCTCAGGTGCGCGGACGCTCGTCCTTGATGATCTGGCCGTCCTTCATGACGAAGTCAACCTGCTCCAGCTCGGTGATGTCGTCCAGCGGGTTGCCGTCCACCGCGATGATGTCCGCCACCATGCCGGGCTGCAAAGTCCCCACCTCGTCCTCGATGCCGAGCACCTGGGCCGCGTTGTACGTCGCCGCGCGGATCGCGTCCATCGGGCTCATGCCCAGCCGCACCAGCTGCGCGAACTCCCGCGCCGCCAACTCGTGCGGGAAGATCGTATCCGAGCCGAAGGCGATCTTCACACCGGCCTCGATCGCGCGGCGGACGTTGTCGTCCCGGGTCTCCATCAGGACGCGGCCCTTCGCGATGCTCCCCGGCGGGTAGCCCAGCGCCGGCCCCTCCTCGACCACGTAGTTGAGCACGTAGATCGTCGGGATCAGCCACGTCCCCCGCGCCTTCATCATCTCGATCGCCTCTTCGTCGATCAGGATCCCGTGCTCGACGCTGTTCACGCCCGCCGCGACCGCCTGCTTGAGGCCCTCGGTGCCGATCGCGTGCACGGTGATCCGCCGCCCCAGCCGGTGTGTCTCGTCGACCGCGGCCCACATCTCCTCGTCGACGTAGGCCGTGTGCGTGGGGTCGTCGCCCGCCGACATGACCCCGCCCGTCGCCATCACCTTGATCCAGTCGGCCCCGTACTTGACCTGCTCGCGGATCATGGCGCGGATCTCGTCGACGCCGTTCACGATGCGCGTGGGCGTCTGGATGGCCGCGTCCGGCGCCAGCGTGTTGAGGTCGCCGTGGCCGCCGGTCGGCCCCAGCGCGTGCGGAGCCACGAAGATGCGCGGTCCCGGATGCTCCCCCGCCGCGATCGAGCGCTTGACCGACACCATCGCGTAGTGGGTATCGAAGTCGCCGGGGTTGCGCAGGGTGGTGAATCCCGCGTGCAGCATCTTCTGGGCGGCGTGGAGGCCGTCGAGGGCCCGGTCCGCGCTGGAGCGGTCGAGTTCGCTGACCGGCCCGTCCGGCTTGATCAGCAGGTGCGTGTGCAGGTCCATCAGGCCGGGCAGGCAGGTGCCGCCGCGCATGTCGAGCGCGCGGTCGACGCCGTCGGGGACCGCCGTGCCGTCGCGCAGTTCGGCGACGCGCCCGTCCCGCACGATGACCGTGACGTCCTGCCGCGCCTCGGCCGAGATGCCGTCGATGAGGCGTCCGCAGCGCAGCGCGGTGGTCTGCGCGGAGAGGGTGGTGGTGGGGAGGAGGAGCGCCGCCGCCAGGAGCGCGGCCATGGTGCCGTGCCGACGGGTTGGCCTCATGCAGGCGCGCCTGCGGGAACCGCCGCCCACGCGCGGGCCGGCGGCCGCGAGGACCGCGTCGTGCTCGTTTCTCATCTCTAACCTCCCCATACCTGGCGGTAGACCCGCATCCAGTTGAGTCCGCAGACCTTGTCGATTTCCTCCTGCGTCCAGCCGCGCGTGCGCAGGCCGTCGACGAGGTTCGGGAGTTCGGTGATGACCTCGAACCCGCGGACGTAGTTGATCGGGGCCTGCTCGCTCGCCATCTCGCGGCCGAAGAGCACGATGTCGGGGTCCACGCCGCCCGGGCGCCCCCACGTGAAGTCGGCGCCGATTCCGACATGGTCTGGCCCGACCAGACGCTTCAGATAGTCATAATGGTCGAGCATCACGTCGATGCCAACCTGGGGTGTGGCGCGGATGTCGCGGTCGGCGCGGTTGCGGGCAACGAAGTCGTTGATCGCGGATACGCCGATCACCCCGCCGGAGCCGGCGATGGCCTCGAAGACGCGGTCGCTGGTGTTGCGCGGGTTGTCGCAGAGCGCCGCGACGTTGGTGTGCGTGCAGACGAGGGGGACGCCTTCGGACATGGCAATCGCGTCGAGGGTGGTCTGCTCGCCGGTGTGCCCGCCGATGTCGAGGATGATGCCGAGGGCGTGGATCTCCTCGACCAGACGCCGCCCGGCCTGCGTGATGCCGAGGTGCGGCTCGACGCAACCGGCACCGAATGCGTTGACCGTGTTGTAGGTGAGGTTCACGATGCGCAGGCCGAGGTGGTAGTAGGCGCGGAGCGCGGTGGTGTGGGCGGGGATCTGGTCCCCCATGAAGAGCCTCTGGCCCGATTTGTCGCCGAGCGGCGTGGCGGTCTGCCAGCCAAACATCAGCCCGACCTTGCCCTCGGCGTGGGCGCGCTCGAGGTCGGCGGCGGTGGTGGCGACGAGGATCCTGTCGGGGTTCTCGTCCACGTAGCGCCACGCGTCGGCGAAGGAGTGGATCTCGGAGAGGGTCTTGTGCCAGCCGGTGACGCCTGCCTGCCGGACCAGGCCGACGTATTCGTCGTTGAGGGTCGAGGGGCTCAGGCCGTCGATGACGATGGGCTGCTGGGGGGTGGTCGTGGGTGGGCCGGCGGGGGCCGGGGCCGGTTCGTGTGTGGCGGGGGTGCCCGCAGTGCCCGCGGCGACGGCTTCGGCTGTGCCCGCGCCGACGGCTGTGCTCGCGGCTTCGGCTGTGCCCGCGGCGACGGCTGTGCTCGCGCCGACGGCTGTGCCCGCGGCGACGGCTGCGCCCAGAAACTCACGGCGTTCCATGGGTGGCTCTCCTTGATGAGTGACTCTTCTCTGATCGTGGGGTTCAGCGGATGAGGACGATTCTCACACCTCTGAGCTTGACCCGCCCCCACGCCCGGTCCGCGGTCAGGACGGGAAGGCGCGCGCGGCGGGCCGTGGCCAGGCAGGCCCTGTCGCCGAGGCCAAGCCCAAGGTGTTGGGTGTGGGGCCGGTAGGCGCCGCTCAGAAGAGCGGTTGTGCGGTCGAAGGGCAGTACATCGATGCCCAGGTCGTCGAAAACGTCCTTCACCTGGCCGGATCTCCAGTCGCGGGCGCGAAGGTGGGCGGAGACCTCGGCCACGTTCACGGTGGACATGGCCGCTCCCGCGCGGAGCGCTTCGTGGACCCTGTTGCAACCCGGCTCTTCGTACAGAGCGGCCAGGATCGCCGACGCGTCCAGAAGGCTGGTGGCCACCTACTCTCTTTCGGCCTCGGCCCGCCGCTCGGCGATGAACGCGTCAACGGCGCTCGTGCCGTCCGTTCCCTTGCGACGGGCGATGCGCTGCAGCCGCTCCAATGCCCCGTCGACGGTGTGTACCCGCAGACTGTCGCCGACCATCCCGATGACCACAGTGCCGCGTCCGTGTATCCCCATCGCCCGGCGGAAGCGCGCGGGAACCACGAGCCGGCCCGCCGCGTCGATTACGACGCGTTCAGCGGTCGGATGGTGAATCTCGGACATCGTGACAGTCTCCTCGGTTTATGGGGGAACATCCATTCCTACCATGCAATGCTTATCATGGTAGTAAAACGTAATCTACCATTTCTTGTGATACTGTTCCAGTGTTCGCGCCACATGCCGGATCTGCGCGGTGGTGAGTTCCGGGAAGATCGGCAGCGCGAGCACCTCCCTCGCGGCGCGCTCGCTCACGGGAAGGTCGCCCGGCCGGTAACCGAGTCCGGCGAAGCACTCCTGCAGGTGGAGCGGCACGGGGTAGTAGACGGCGGTGCCGATGCCGGCAGCCGCGAGGCGCCCTTGCACGCGGTCACGGTCGGCCACGCGGACGACGAACTGGTTGAAGACGTGGCGATCGGTAACCGTGCGGGGCAGGAGGAGGGCGCCGGGGCTCCCGGGGGTTCGGCCGGGCGGGTCGGGTTGGCGCGGGGCCGGGTCTTGGCGCGGGGCCGGGTCTTGGCGTGCGGCCGGGTCGCCGAGCAGGCTGTGGTAGAGCGCGGCGTTGGCGATGCGGGCCTCGGTCCAGCGGTCCAGGTGCGGCAGCTTCGTCCGGATGACTGCCGCCTGGAGGGCGTCGAGGCGGAAGTTGCCGCCGAGGAGGCGGTGGTGGTAGCGCGTGGTTTCGCCATGGACGCGCAGGGCGCGCAGCTTCTCGGCGCGCGCGGGGTCGTTCGTGACGACGATGCCGCCGTCGCCGTAGCCGCCGAGGTTCTTGGTCGGGTAGAACGAAATGCAGCCGTAGTGGCCGACCGAGCCTGCGCTTTGTCCGTCGTGCCGCGCGCCGATCGCCTGCGCGGCGTCCTCGATGACGACCAGGTTGCGGCGCCGCGCGATTTCCGTGACCTGTGCCATACCGGCCATCTGACCGAAGAGGTGGACGGGGAGGATCGCCCGCGTCCGCGCCGTGACGCGGTCCTCGATGAGGGCTGGGTCGATGTTGAACGTCACCGGATCGATGTCCACGAAGACCGGGGTGGCTCCGACCCGGGCGATGGTGCCCGCCGTCGCGAAGAAGGAGAAGGGCGTGGTGACGACCTCGTCGCCGGGCCCGATGTCCTCGGCCATGAGCGCCACCAGCAGCGCGTCGGTGCCCGAGGACACGCCGACGCCGTGGGCGCAGCCGACGTGGGCGGCGACCGCTTCCTCGCACGCCTGCACCTCCGGGCCCAGAACGAAGCGCTGGGAGGCGACCACCCGGGCGAGGGCCGCATCGATCTCCGGCTTGATGGCGGCGTACTGCGCGGCGAGGTCGAGCAGGGGTACCTTCATGGGATCCGAAAACTACACGCTGTGGTGGCCGATCGTGAGACTGGGCATTCCGTGGACAAAACCGCGCGGGCATCGGGGGCGGCCAGGTGCCGGGCGGGCGGGCGCTGGCCGGCCGGGTGCCGGCCGGGCGGTAACCGGATGCTGCGCCGCCCTCATCGCGCTCGTGCTGGCGGGGGGTCTGCTTTTCGGCGGCGGTGAGGAGTCCTTCCACAGCATCGATGTCGAGGTCACGCCGACGGTTCCGCTGCCCGGCCTTCCCGCCGCCGAGATCCCGGCGGGCGATCTCGAACGAGGCGATCTCGACAGCCTCGCGGCGACCACGCTCATCCTGGTGGCGATGGCCGCGTTCACGGCCCTGGTGAGTCTGCTGGGCGTCATGGCGTCCGAGAACCTGGCACTGCAGGCGCGCAGGATCGTCGAGGTCATGCTGGGGGCGCCTCCACGCGCAATGGTTCGCACGACGGTTCGACTCTGGGCGCGGCGCACGCTGGCGGCCGTGCTCGGCGGCGGAGGGCTCGCGCTCGCGGCGGCGCTGTTCATGAGCGAGCAGGCACCGCCGGGGATTTCGTTCGAGCGGCCGTCGGTGTTCGTTGCGGCGGCCGGACTTGCCGCCGTGGCGGCGATCAGCGCGCTGTTCGCGATCGTGCCGGTGCTGACCCTGCACCGCGCAGGCAGATCGCTGCCGCACGATGCGGAGAACCGGAGCGTGACCGATCCGAGGCCGCGCCAGTTCAACCGTGTCCTGCGCATGACCCTGCAGCTCGCGATCGCCGTGACGGTCATCGCCGCGTCCGGCCTGCTGGTCCATTCGGATCGCTCGGGCGGAATTGTGGCGCCGGGTGCGGGCACGGACACCCTGGGGGGCGTGCACCCCGAGCGGACCGTCGTCGGGATTGTGTCTCCCGCGGCGTCGCCGGACGGTGGGACGGCGTCCCGCGCGGCGCTCTACGAGTCGGCGCTGGAGGCGGTGCGGGGCGTGCCCGAGCTCGTCGCCGAGAGCCTGGCGACGCCGGGGGCATGGGTGGACCTGGGTCCCGAGAGCATCACGCTCAACGAATGCGGCAGGTGCTCGAACGGCGGCCTGCCCGAACCGATCCGCGCGACCCGGGTCAAGCACCACGGGGTCATGCCGGGCTTTTTCGCCGAGCGGGGGCTTCGGTTCGTGGCGGGCAGGGGCTTCCGCGCCGCCGGTGCGGGCGAGGTCGTGATCAACCGGACGTACGCGCTCGCGCACTTCCGGGACCCGCCCGCGCTGGGCAAAAAGGTGGCCCTCAACGGTCCGGACGAGAACTGGCACGTGGTCGTGGGCGTGGTGACGGACGTCCCCGCGGGAGGACTCGGGGCTTCCGGCTCGCCGAACACCGTGTACTACTCCGCGCTCGCGCATCCCCCGGCCGAGATGGAACTGGTGGCGTCCGTGGTGGCCGGTGCGGGCGGTGCGGGCAGCCCGCCGGCTGGCGAACAGCGTGCCGTGCGGCTCGTGCAGGCAGCGCTCGCCTCGGTTCCGGGCCCTTCCCTGTCGCTGACGCGCCACGGGAGCGCCGCCGACGAGCTCGGGCGGATCTTCGGCACGGCCGCGTGGCTCGGCGGCGGTGGCCGCGCTGCGGGAGTGCTCGCCGCGCTCGTTGCGGTGCTCGGAATGGTCGGCGCCATGCGCGTGCACGTGGGTGCGCGGATGCGGGAGATGGGGATCCGGGCCGCGCTCGGAGCCGGACCCGCGCGGCTTCGCCGCCGGATCGTCGGTGAAGCGTTCAGGATCGGCGCCACCGGGGTCGGGTTGGGGTTGTGGGGGACGATGCTGGTCGTGGGGGTGGTCGCGCCGCCGGGGGTCGAGCCGTTCAGCGCGCCCGTGTTCCTGTTCGTGGCCGTGCTCTTCCTGGCGGCGGTGGTGTGGGCGGTGGTGCCGGCCGCGCGGCTCGCCGGCAGGGCGGACCCGTCCACGGTGATGGAGGGCTGAAGCCTGGAAACGTGAGTCAGGGCAGACCGAACAGCGTTCCCTGCACGCCGCCGGCCTCCAGGTCGAGCAGTCGCAGCTTGCGGTCCGGCCCTCCTGCGTAGCCTCCCGGTTCACCGGTTGCGCGGACCACACGGTGGCACGGAACCACGATCGCGATCGGGTTGCGGCCGTTGGCCTGGCCGGCGGCGCGTGAAGCCCCGGGCGATCCCGCGCGGCGCGCCAGTTCCTCGTAGCTGATCGTCTCGCCGAACGGGATCCGCAGCAACTCCCGCCACACGTGCTCCTGGAAACCGGTCCCGGCAAAGACGAGCGGAAGGTCGAACGCGCGCCGCCGGCCCGCGAAATACTCGCGCAGTTGAGTTCGGAGCGCGCTCAGGTGACGCCTGGCGCCGGCCACGCTGCGGGGGCCGCCCACGCTACCGCGGCCGGCCACGCTGCGTTCGCGCACCCCGCCGCCGTCGCCGCCCACACTGCCCCAGCCCGCTACGCCGCCACTCGCCTCGCTGTCCGCGAACGCGAGGCGGCAGATCCCTTCATCCGTCGCGCAGGCCTCCACCGGACCGAGCGGCGTTTGCAGCGCGGCTGTGGCCTGCGCGCCGACAAGCTCAGCGGGAGGCACGGCGGAGTCCCTCCCGGAGGTCCTCGACGAATGCCTTCAGAGACGAGTCATTCTTGCCCGCCCGGAACAGGTCCATGGATTCCGCCAGTTCCCGGCCGAACTCGACCCCACCGAGCGTCGGCGGGTGGCCGCCGCCGGCCACGGCGGATGCGAGCAACTGTTTGTAGTGATTCCGGACACATTTTCTCGGACCTGCGCTGGTTTGGGTTCCCACCACATCCTGGAATGACTGCGGATCGGCCAGATACCAGCGCTCGATGTGTGGGTCGGGGCAAGCCGTGACCAGCATGTGGGCAAACGAATCGCGAGTCGCGCGGCGAATGTTCTTGCGGATCTCCGTGAACGATGAACAGTTCCCGTCAATTGCGACCACCAGGAGAGCCGCCATTTCCCTGCCACCCACGCCCTTCTCACGGAGAACCTGGTATCGCCTGAAGGAGCCCATCGCTCCGGCGTGACCGCCGCGCGCGTTTCGCACTCTGCACCGGAGGCCAACCCCCTCCTCCCGGGCCACGCGCTGCGCGAGCGGAACGAGCAAATGTTGGTGGGCATTGTCCTCAACGAAGAACTCGACGAGCAGAGCCTCACTCATCGATGAATCCGCCAAGAACAAGGCTCTCGAACAGATGGTCCTCAGTCGGCATTCTGAGTGCCTCGGCGATGTCGGGATCGTCGAAAAGGGGGCCGTGGGTGTCGAACGGCTCGACTGTTGTCCCGTTGCCATCGCGGCGAACGTTGAAGAGCCCGATGTCATCTGTCGACCTGGCGCGGGCCTCCCGGAGTACGGCGTCGCAAAAGAGTGGCGAGTGGCTGGTGACCACGACCTGGCGACCCTGATCGAGTGCGAGCGACGTAAGCATCTTGGCAACAAGCTCGACTCGTCGTGGGTGGACACCGTTCTCGGGCTCTTCGAAGGCCAGCAGAGAGCCGTGCCACGGGTTGACGGTGAGAGCGCACAGCGCGAGGATCCGAAGCGTCCCTTCGGACACGATCCGGGACGAGCACGTGAGCCCGTCCTGCCGGATGAAGAAGTCGAGCGTGCCCCGGCTGTCGAGATCCACGTCAAACGCCGATATGGCCGGGATTATGCTCCTGACCGTCCGCCGAACGGCTTCGTAGTGTTTCGGACGTTCTCCCTTGAGCTTGTAGAGGAAGGGTACGATGTACTGTCCGAACACGCCGATGTCGGTAACGTCCATGGGCGGCGTTTCCGCGCGCATGGCGATGCGAGGATCCAGATAGTAGGCTCGCCAATTCCGCAGCTCCATTCGCGTTCGCTCAATGTACCTGTACGCCGGAGATGCGAGCCGGGCATCCGACAGGATTGCGTAGTTCAGTCCCAGTTGCTCGAGACGCGGGCGTCCCCCGCCGCTTTGGCGCCGTACCGAGATATGGCCGTCGGTGGCCTCGATCGCCGGTTTGCCTTTTGGATTCCCGGCCTTGGACAGGGCGCAGAGGTATTCGCCGCGGTTGGCCAGGGCACCCGATCGATACCCGATCTCGACATCCACATTGTAGCGGTAGCTTGTCTCCCGCCCGTTCCGCGCCTCGGTGGTACTAAGGTCCGCTTCGATCGAAAACCGGGCGTCGGACCTGGACGTGAGACCCGAGATTCCCCCTTTAGGCAATGCGAACAGTTCGAACGCGTAGCCCCGAATCATCCGGTCATCGAGCGCTTCCACGAGAGTCCTTTGGGTTCCGATCCGGGAAAGCGCTTGAACGGCATCAAGAAGGTTGCTCTTCCCCGCCGAGTTGGGGCCGAAGAAAACTGACATGCGTGGAAACTCCACGGTCACGTCCACGAGTGACTTGAAGTCCCTCACCCGGAGTCTCCGAAGCATCCCTCCTCCTCAGATCGCAGGCAGCACGGCGTCGAGCAGCCGCTTCTCCTTGCATCCCAAAGGATACAGCTGGCAGAGGGGGTTGGCGAACCCGACAAACTGCCCTCCGGCTCGCGAACCGCGCCGGTCCGAGGCGGTAATCGGGCTACCCGCCCTTCGCCTCGTCGCAGAGCCGGTACAGGACCCAGGTCGCCACCGATCGCAACGGTCGCCACACCTCGGCGCGGTCCATTACGGCGGCGGGCTCCGGACGCTTGTCCAGCCCGTCGAGCAGGCGCGCGCCCTCCCGGACGCCGAGGTCGCCCACCGGCATCACGTCGAGGCGGCCGAGCCGGAACATCAGGAACATCTCCGCGGTCCACACGCCGATCCCCCACACGGTCGTGAGCATCTTCACGACTTCCTCGTCCGTCATGCGCGACACGCTGCGCAGACGCACGGAGCCGTCCGCGCATTTGGCCGCCAGGTCCTTGACCGCCCGCGTCTTCGAAGCCGAGAACCCCGCGCCGCGGAATGCGGCGTCGGACAGCGCCAGGCACTCCTCGACCGTGGGGAAACGGGGCCCGGGGGTCAGCGCGCATACCCGCGAGTAGATCGTGTTCGCGGCGGCGGTGGCGAGCTGCTGGAATGCGATCGAACGCGCGATCGCCTGGAAGTGCGACCCGCGTGCGAGCACCCCGGACGGGAAGCCCGGAAACGGCGGCAGGCGCCGCATGACCTCGCCCAGCACGGGGTCGCGCCGGGCAAGTTCGCGGAGCTGGTCGCTGGTCGGCTTCATGGGCCGATCAGGGTCGGGATATCCACCAGCGTTTCGACGTCCTCGTCGTAGTCCACACCCGGCACCTCGAACCCGAAGAGCTGCAGGAACGCGGTGCGGTACCCATCGAAGTCGGCGTCGCGCCCGAGGCTTTCCGTCGAGATCGAATCCCACACCCGCATGACCTCGGCCTGTGTCTCCGGCTTCATTTCCAGGTCGTCGAGACGGATGAACCCGTCCGCGTCGGCGTATATCCCGCCCGGACCGTACACCTTGCGGCCGTAGAGGCGGTGCGCCTGCTCCATCGGTCCCTCGTGGTCCCCGTTCTCCTTCATGATCCTGTAGAGGATGGATACGTAAAGGGGCACGACCGGGATCGCCGCGCTTGCCTGCGTCACCACCGCCTTCATTACCGCGATGTGGGCGCCGCCACCGCCTTTGGCCAGTTCCCTGTCGAGGTGCCGCGCGGTCCGGTGCAGGTCGTCCTTGGCGCGGCCGATCGCTCCATCCCTGTAGATCGGCCACGTGAGCTCGGGGCCGATGTAGCTGTACGCGAAGGTCCTGCAGTCCGGCGCGAGCACCCCGCCGTCGCGTAGCGCGTCCATCCACATCCGCCAGTCCTCGCCGCCCATCACGGCCACCGTTGCGTCCACCTCTGCGCGGCTGGCAGGATCGAGCTCCACTTCAGTGACTGCGCCGCGGTCTGTATTCAGCGTGCGCGAGCGGTAGGGCGCGCCGATGGGCTTCAGCACCGATGTGAAGCGCTCGCCGGTGTCCGGGTGCGTCCGGCGCGGGGCGGCCAGCGAGTTGACCACGCAGTCTACCGGCGGAAAGTCGCGCCTGAGCATGTCGACCACGCGTTCCTTCGCTTCGTGCGAGAACGCGTCTCCGTTGTAGCAGGCGGACGTGAGCCCTGCGCGCGACGCCGCCGTCTCGAATGCGGCGGTGTTGTACCAGCCCGCCGTCCCCGTCCGGCGGCCCCGGGGCGCCCGGTCGAAGAAGACGCCGAAGGTCGCCGCCCGGCCGCCGAACGCCAGGCTGATCCTCGAACCCAGCCCGTAGCTTGTCGATGACCCCAGCACCAGCACCGAACGCGGCGGGTTCGCGATGGGACTCGCTTCGGCGTGGGCGATCTGGGTTGCGACGTTGCTCGCGCACCCGGTCGGATGCGTCGTAACGCAGACGAAGCCGCGAACTCGTGGTCGTATGATCATGTTCTCTGGAGTTCCGTGCCTGGTTGTTCCGAACGTCCCCACCCCGTCACGATGGCCGTGATGATCACCGCGAGAAGCGCCCATGAATAGGGATTGGCCAGTCCGGCATCGAGCGCGGTCACGCGGGGAACGCCGAAGGCCGCGCCGGACCCGGTGGCCGAAGACGCGAGGATGGTGGGGATGAAGAAGGGAAAAAGGAAGGGGTAGGTGCAGACGGTCATGTCGAGGAGGTTGGCGCGCCGGAAGCGTCCGACGCCCGCGCGCCGTCCCGCCTTCCTGACCAGATCGCCGACCGCGAGGATGGCCATGACCGAGTGGGTGGTCACGATCACTGCAGCGCTGGTCACCCCGAAGATGCGGAACTCGGTGCGGCGTGGCGCCTCCGCGGCGGTGGCGCCGGGCTCGCGCACCAGGCGGTCCAGGACTCCCGCCTCCCGGGCCGCACCCACGATGCCCATGAGCAGGATGGTGAAGACGACGATCCCGACCGCGCCCTCCATGCCGTCGAGGATCAGTCCCTGCGCGCGGAACGCCTCCGTGTCGATGTGGATCAGGTCGGCGGGATCGATGAGGTCGAAGAGCAGTGCGACGACAGCCGCCGTGGCCACTCCCGCAAAGAGGCTCTCCACCAGGCCGCGCCCCCGCCACAGCATGAGGAAGGTGGCCAGCGGGGCGAGCAGCATGGGGAACGCGGCGGGACTGCCGGCGAGCGCGCCGGGCTGGGCGGCGAGCGCGCCGGGCTGGGTGGCGAGTGCGCCGGGCTGGCTCGCGGGCGTGCCGGGCTGGCTCGCGGGGCTCGCGGCGACGGTCGCGGCGGCCTCGGCTGCGGCACCCCCGGCCCCCCCGGGAAGCGTGTCCGCGCCGCCGAAGACGATCAGGACGAGGGCGGCGATGGCCGCGGCCGGGACAGCGTAGCGAAGGCGGCTGCGGACGACGCCGCCCATCGGCGCCCGCTGGCTGCTGGCCGAAGCAATGGTCGTATCGGACACCGGTGAGACGTTGTCGCCGAAGGTGGCGCCGGCCAGGATCGCGCCGATCAGCAGCGTGGGATCGGCTTCAAGGACGCCGGCGGCGGGGTACAGCAGCGGCGCGCAGATGAGAATCGTCCCCAGACTCGTGCCCGTGGCGGTCGAAAACAGCACGGCGACGAGAAAGGCCAGCAGGACGAATCCCCCGCCGCGCACGCCCGCCTCGCCGCCCGCCCACACCAGGGCGTGCACCAGTCCCGATTCGCGCAGCAGGACGGAGAACACGCCCGCCAGCAGCCACGCGGCGACCATCAGCATGACGATGGGTCGCGACATCCCGCGAATGACCGCCGCACTGTAGTCGGACGCCCTCCGGGCCAGCACGAGCCCGACACCCATGGCCGCCAGGAGCACGGGCCATAGACCGCGTTCGTCGGGAGCGCCCGAAAACCCCAGCCACGCCGCGCCGGCCACGAAGACCGCGATGGGCAGGAGAGCACCGGCAAGGCCGCCGCGGAAGCGCAGGGGCGCGTCGGGGCGGGGGTCCGGTACGGGGTCGGGCCGGGGGATCAACGTCGGCGGGGTGGTCGGTTCGGGTCGGCGGTGCGCGGTTGCGTGCGAGATGGTGTATCATCGGGAGCAGCACAAGGCTAACGCATGGACACGCCTGACGCATGACACACGAGGTGACGACTTGGACGACTCGCGACGAACCGCACCGGACACGTTCGAACTGTACGACCTGCGCGTGGAGGTCGTCGCCGGCGAGAGGGAGATGGTCTGCAACCACCGCGCGGGGGACTACTTCGAGCTTCACGGCGAGAACCTGTCGCTCCCGCCGGGACAGAGCTTTCCCATCTATCCCCTCGCGGCCCTGCTGCCCCTCCTTCCCGCCAAGCAGCGCCCGACGCACGCGCACGACTGGATGACCACGGACATGGAGGTGGCGTGTCCGGATCCGTTGTGCGGCGCGCGCTTCCGCATCGTGCGCACCGGCACGTCGACGTTCCGCCACAGCGAGGTGACGCGGGTGCCGCTCGCACCCGAGGGCGGGGGCACGGCGCCCCGGAGCACGGCGCCCCGGAACTCGGCGCCCCGGAGCACGGGCCCGGCGTGACCCCGGACCGGCGGCCCGTGACCCCGGACTGGCGGCCCCCGCCGACCCGCGTGATCCACGGGTGCTGGCAGGTCGCCCGCGGCCACGGGACCGGGTGGGATCGCGCTGCCGCCTTCGCCGCCCTTGACCGCGCCGTCGAGGCGCCGGGCCCGCTCTTCCTCGACTGCGCGGACATCTACACCGGCGTGGAGCGCCTGGTCGGCGACTGGATGGCGGCGAGGCCCGCCATCGCCGGGCGCGTGGTCGTCCACACGAAGCTCGTGCCGGATCTCGAGACGCTTCCCGTGCTCGACAGGAGCCAGGTGCGGAGCATCGTGCTGCGCTCCCGCGAGCGCCTTCGGGTCGATACGCTGGAGCTGGTCCAGCTGCATTGGTGGGACTTCTCTGTCCCGGGCTGGGTGCGAGCGGCCGAGTGGCTGGCCGAACTGCGGGAAGAAGGCGTGCTGCGCCACGTCGGCGTGACCAACTTCGGCACCCGGGCGCTGTGCACGCTGCTGGACGCGGGCATCCCCGTGGTCGCCAACCAGGTGCAGCTGTCGCTGCTTGATCGGCGGCCGCTCGGGCGGCTGGCAGGCGTGTGTCGTGACCGCGGCGTTGCGCTCCTCTGTTACGGGACGCTGGCCGGCGGCCTCCTCGCCGCAATCGGGTGCGGGTCTGGTGCGCCTGCGCGCGGGTCCGGTGCGCCCGCGGCCGGGTCCGGTGCGTCTGCGGGCGGTTCCGGCGCGCCGGCGGGCGACGTGCCGACTCCCAACGAGAACCGTTCGCTGCGGAAGTACCGCTTGATCGTGGACGAGGTGGGCGGATCGCAGGCGCTGGAGCGCGCCCGCGCGGCGCTTGCCGCCGTCGCGGAGCGGACGGGCGCGTCAATGGCGGAATCGGCCGCCGCCTATGTGCTCGGCCAGCCGGCCGTTGCGGCGGTCATCATCGGGCTGAGCCGTCGCGGCCGGCGCCTGGACCCGTCCCGCGTGCGTCTTGGCCGCGGGGACATCGAGCGGCTCGAGAGGGCCGTGCCGGACACGGTCGGGGGCGGGGTGTACGAGGTCGAGCGCGACAGGGAGGGGCCGCACGGACGGATCATGCGGTACGATCTGAACCGGGGTGTCCGGGTGCCCGGCGCCCGGCCGCCAGGCGGCGCGGCACAGGTGGATGGTGGTGCTCGCGAAGGACGCGGAGGCGCGCGCGGTGCCTGAACTTCCCGAGGTCAACCTCTACCTTCACGCCCTGCGCCCGCGAATCGTGGGCAAGACGATCGAGCGCTTGCGAATCCGGTCGCCCTCACTCCTCAAGACCTTTGATCCGCCCGCCAGCGAGGTGCGGGGGAAGGTCGTGCGCACGCTGTCGCGGCTGGGGAAGCGCGTCGTTTTCGGCCTCGACGACGACCTGTTCGCCGTCGTCCACCTGATGATCTCCGGCCGTTTTCAGTGGAGGAAACCGGGAGCGCCGATTCCGCGCAAGCGCGGTCATGCGGCCCTTGACTTCGCCCACGGCAGTCTGCTATTGACCGAGGCGAGTTCGCACAAGCGCGCGTCGCTCCACCTGGTCCGGGGGGCTGGTGCGCTCAGGGACCACGACCCGGGAGGCGTCGAGCCGCTCGAGGCGGACCCCGATGCGTTTGCGGCCGCGCTCCGGCGCGAAAACCGCACCCTGAAGCGGGCGCTCACGGACCCGCGCATCCTCTCGGGGATCGGCAACGCGCACTCCGACGAGATCCTGTTGCGTGCGCGCCTGTCGCCGGTGCGGCTGACTTCGCAGCTGGGCGACGACGAGGTGGAGCGGCTGCGGGTTGCGACGCGCGCCTCTCTCGCCGAGTGGTCGGAGAGGCTGATCGAGGAGGCGGGTGACGACTTTCCGGCCAGGGTGACCGCGTTTCACCCCGCGATGGCCGCGCACGGCAAGTACGGGGAACCGTGCGACCAGTGCGGCACTCCGATCCAGCGGATCGTCTACGCCACGCGCGAGACCAACTACTGCCCCACGTGCCAGACGGGGGGAAGACTGCTCGCGGACCGGGCGCTGTCGAGGCTGCTCAGGCAGGACTGGCCGAGGAAGCTGGAGGACCTGGAGTCGCTCAGGCGACCGCCGGAATCTGCTGAGGACTGATCAGCGAAGGACTGATCGGCGAAGGGCTGATCCCTACGGAGTGACCGCCGCCTTGTGGATGACCGTCGGCGGGCGGGGCTTGCAGATTTGCGAGCCCCCACTCCCGAAGGGCACGCCGAGCCGCCGCCACCAGCTGTCCTCGTTGTCGCCCTCTTCATCCTCGTCGCCGTGGCCCGCATGAGGGTCGATATCGTCGATGGCCTGATCGGCGCCGGGCACTCCTCGCTGGCCGGCGAACTGCGGTCGCATGGCCAGCGAGACGTTCGATTCGAGTTCGAGTGAGGCGAGCAGGTTCGCCGGCGACGGGGGGCCGGGAGCTGCCGCGCCGCTTGCCGCGGCGGGCGAGCCGCTGGAGGGTCCCGCCGGAGTCGGATCGCCGGCCGGTGTCTGCGCGACCTGTTCCTGGCTCGGAGTGGCCACAACCGGCCGCGTGTCGGTCACCACCGGCTCCTCGGGCACGGGCTCGACTTCCTCGATCCGCACGATCTCCATGGAGGTGAAGTCCGCCGGGGCGTCCGCCTGCGCGTTCGCGCGCGAGCCGACCGTCGCGTCGTCGTCGGGCACCTCGAAGGAAAGGCCCGCGAGGAGGACCGCATGGAGGGCGAGCGAAACCACAAGACCCAGGCCGACGTTTCGCGTGTGCTGGCGGTTTCTGATCCGGCGTGTCGTCACGGGCACCCTCCTTTCGGTCCCTGAATGTACAAGACGGTATACAGCTTTCGCCAGCGGAAGTTCCGCGGGCGGGTCAGAGGGTCGCGGGCGGGCGGAGGGTCGCGGACGGGTCAGAGGGTCGCGGGCGGATCGGGGCGTCCGGGGCGGGTCAGAGGTCGAAGTCGGCGACCACCGGCGCGTGGTCCGATGGGATGTCGGTCTTTTTGCCCTTGCGCTGGTTGCGGTCCACCCAGGCGCCGATCGACGTCTCCGCCACCGGGAGCGTGGCGAAGATGTGGTCGATCCGCAGGCCGTCGTTGCGGGGGAAGGCGAGGCGGCGGTAGTCCCACCAGCTGTACAGGGCGCCCTGCGGGTGGTGCTTTCTCACGACATCCACGAGACCCCAGTCCCGGATGCGCTCGAGCGCCTCGCGCGCATCGGCGTGGCACAGGACGCTGTCGGCCCACCGGTCGGGATTCTCGGCGTCCTGATCGTCGGGGGCGACGTTGAAATCGCCGGTCAGCACGAGTGCGTCGTGCGGGTCGTGGCGGCGCTCAAGCAGCTCGAGGAGCCGCCCCATCCACGCCAGCTTGTACGCGTACGACTCCGAACCCACCGAGCGGCCGTTGGGGAAGTACCCCGAGTACACCGTCACCCCATTCACGGTCCCGCCGATCAGGCGCGCCTGCGGATCGTCGTCGCCCAGGCCCCGATGCACCTCGGTGATCGGGTGCGGGCTCAGCAGGGCGACGCCGTTGTACGCGCGCTGGCCGAACACGGCGGACTCGTAGCCCTCGTCCTGCACGGCGCCGGCGGGGTAGGCCTCGTCGGTGGTCTTGAGTTCCTGCAGACAGAGCGCGTCGGGACGGTGGTCCCGCAGCCACTGCAGCAGCCGCGCCTGCCGCGCCTTGACCGAGTTCACGTTCCAGGTGGCGATTCGCATGGTTGGAAATGTAAACTCCGGTGTACAGTGTGTAATCTCGAGATTACAGGATTCCCCCAAGACCAGCACGCCGGAGACCCGCATGCGACCCGCACTGGCCCTGATTCTTGCGCCCATCGCCGCCCTGTCCCTCGCCGCCGGGCCGGGCACGTCCGTGGCGGCCCAGACCTACGACGTGCTGATCACCGGCGGCACCGTCGTCGACGGCACCGGGGCTGACCGGTTCCGTGCCGATGTCGCGGTTGTCGACGGACGCATCGCGCTTGTTTCACAAGAACCGATCGAGCCCTCGCTGGCGCACACCGTCATTGACGCGACGGGCCAGGTCGTAACTCCCGGGTTCATCGACAACCACTCGCACGTCCAGCAGACGATCGTCGACTACCCGCTGGCCGAGAACTTTCTGCGGCAGGGGATCACGTCGCTGATCGTGTCGCTGCACTCGGGCGACCAGCCCTGGCCGCTGGAGGAGTTCGCGTCGGGGCTGGAGGTGGCGCCCAACGTGGGGTTCTTCTCCGGCCATACGTGGACGCGCAAGCAGGTGATGGGACTGGAGAACCGCGCCCCCACGCCCGCCGAGCTGGACGAGATGCGGGCGCTCGTCGACCAGTCCATGCGCGAGGGGGCGCTGGGGTTTTCGACGGGGCTCCTGTACGTGCCGGCCAACTTTGCCGAGACCGAGGAGGTCATCGAGCTGGCCAAGGTCGCGGCGGCCCACGGCGGCATCTACGTGAGCCACATGCGCAACGAGGCGAGCGGGCTGCTGGAGTCGGTGGCGGAGCTGATCCGGATCGCGGAGGAGGCGGACATCCCGGCCCAGATCAATCACCACAAGGCGTCGGGAGCGGGGCAGTGGGGCTGGAGTGAGAGGAGTCTGGCGATGATCGACTCGGCCAATGCGGTGGGGCTCACGGTCACGCACGACCTGTATCCGTACGCGGCTTCGAGTACAAGTTCGGCCATCCTGTTCCCGCAGTGGGCGCTGGCCGGTGGCGCGGACGAATTCGCGGCCAGGGTTGCCGACCCCGAGACCCGGGCGCGCATGGAAGACGACATGCGGCGCATCTTCATGACCGACCGGGTGGGCGCGGACATGTCGCGGATCCAGTTCCGGGTGCTCGGCTCCGACGAGTCGTACAACGGCAGGACGCTGGCCGACTATGCCGCCGACCGGGGCCTGCCGAACGACCTGGAGACGGGGATCCAGCTCGCGATCGAGCTGCAGCTGCAGGGCGGCTTCAGCGCGATCTACCACGCCATGGACGAGGGCGACGTGATCCGGATCATGCAGCACCCGCTGGCGATGATCGAGACGGACGGCGATGCGGTGGGCTACGGGGTGGGGTACCCGCACCCGCGCAGCTATGGCGCGTTCCCGCGCGTGCTGGCCAGGTATGTGCGCGAACTGGGCGTGATCACCCTGGAAGAGGCGGTGAAGAAGATGACCTCGATGCCGGCGCAGTGGCTCGGCCGCGAGGACATGGGAGTGATCGCCGAGGGGATGCGCGCCGACATCGCGGTGTTCGACCCGGACGTGATCGCGGACCGCGCGACGTTTTCGGACCCGCACCAGTACAGCGTCGGGATCAACGACCTCCTGGTGAACGGCGTGCCGGTGATCCGGGCCGGCGGCCTGACCGGCGAGAAGCCGGGGCGGTGGCTGCGGGGGCCGGTGCGGAGGCCGGTGAGCTAGGAGCCTCGTCGCAGGCTCGGACCCCCGCTACCCGTCCGCCGTCGGACGCGGCCCTCTCAGGTACTTGTTGAACCACACTAGGATCCGCTCGGACACGTCCATCAGGAACTTGGGCTCGCGCGGGCCGTGCGGGGTGCGCGGGTAGACGACGAACTCGGTGTCCACGCCCATGCGCACGAGCGACGTGTAGAACTCCTGGCCCTGGGTGAAGGGCACGCGCAGGTCCAGGGCGCCGTGAATGACCTGGGTCGGGGTCGTGACGTTCTTGATGTGGTAGATGGCCGAGTGCTTCTCGTAGGTCTCGTAGTCGTCGAAGTACTCGCCGCCCAGGTGGCCGACCAGATAGTCGCCGATGTCGGTGGTGGTGACCATGCTGACGAGGTTGGGCAGGCCCGCTCCCATCGACGCGGCGCGGAAGCGGTCGGTCTGGGTGACCGCGAAGGACGTCATGTAGCCGCCGTAGCTCCAGCCCATGAGGAGCAGGCTGTCGGCGTGGGCGACGCCCATGTCGATGACTTCGTCGACCCCGGCGAGCAGGTCGGACAGGTCGCCGTAGCCCCAGTCCATGAAGTTCGCGTAGCGGAACTCCTTGCCGTAGCCGGTGCTGCCGCGGGGGTTCGGGCGCAGCACGGCCATCCCCTCCTGGGCGAAGTACTGGATCATGTAGATGCTCGGCGATCCGGTGAAGGACTGGGCGAAGACGCCGGCGGGTCCGCCGTGGACGTTCAGGATCAGCGGTACGCGCGTTCCCTCTTCGTAGTCGACGGGATAGGTCAGGAGACCTTCGACGGGCGTGCCGTCGGGCGCCTCCCAGGCGAGCAGTTCGGTGCGGCCCATCGGGGGGCGCGGCGCGTCCACGTTGACCGCGCTGATGCGTGTGGGTGCGAAGTCGTCCATCCCGGTGACGTAGACCTCGCCGGGCTGGTCGGTGGTCTCCCAGGTCAGCGCGAGCCTGCCGGCGCCGGTCGCCATTGCGATGGAGCCCACGACGCCATCGCCCTCGGTGAGCTGGCGGATCGCGCCGCCGTCCACGGGCACGGCGATCACGTGGCGCGTGGTGCCCAGCATTTCGTTCAGATATACCTCGTCGCTGTCGGCCGACCATCCGGCGATGAACACGCTGCGGTTGGGGGTCTCCGGGAGCATGCGCGACTCGCCGGTTTCGGCATCTGCCACGTACAGGTCCGCGAGGCCGACCGGCTCGATCTGGCTGCCGGTCGACCCGTACGCGATCAGCGAGCCGTCTGGTGACCAGCGCGGAGACGACTCCACGCCGGGGCCCGTGACGAGCTGCCGTACCTCGCCGCCCGTGGCCGGGACCAGTGCGATGTCCCCCGAGAGGCGCCCCGTGTTGATGCGCGGATCGGCCTGGTGGGCGAAGACGAACTGTGCCCCGTCCGGGGACCAGTCGAAGCCGGTTACGTGGAATTCGCCTTCGGTGACGCGGTTCGCTTCGGCCGTCTCGGTCGAAGCGGGATCGAAGGACACGGTGTAGATGTGGCCGAATTTGAAGTTCTGGTCCACCAGGATCACGTCCCGCTTCTCCTTCGTCGCTTTTTCTTCCTCTTCGGTCTGCGGGTCACTCATGACGAAGGCGAACGCGTCACCGTCGGGCGACCAGCGGAACTGCCCGACGCCCGGTTTTGCGTCGGTGACCTGGCGCGCCTCACCGCCGCCCATCGGGATGACCCAGATCTGGTTGCTGCCGGAGCGCGCCGTGGTGAAGGCCAGCCATTCGCCGTCGGGCGAGAAGGCGGGGCCGGACGCGGAGGACTCGCCGCGGGTGAATTGGGCGTTGCGGCTCCCGTCGGCCGCCGCAACCCAGATGTGGCTCAGGTACTCGGACTTCTCGCCTTCCATGAGCGGCTCGCGCACGACGTAGGCGACCCGGGAGCCGTCCGGGGAGATTGCGACGCCGGACACCCCGAGGTAGCGCATGCTCAGCGCCGGGGTCCAGCGGTCTTCGGCGGATGCGGCGGCGGTCTCGTCCGTTGCGGCTGCTTCCTGTGCGAAGGCCGCTGGGGACGAGAGAACCCACAACGCCGCAGCGGTCAGAAGGGCCGTGGGCAGAACGGTGAGAAAACGGGGCGTTCCGGTGGGGCGGGGTGTGCGTGACGTCACCATGGGGTCGTCCTCTGGTTGCCGGGAGTGTGCGAATGGAATGGCATAATGGGACACCCCCGGTTTGCCAACAAGGCGACCTGGGTCCCATCCTCCCGGGGCCGCTCGCGCCGGGCCTGGCGGCCGACCGCAACAGGCAGGGGGTTCATGACAGCGTCGCAGCTCCTTTTGCAAGTCCGCATGGGGCGTCCCGCGCCGGGCGAGCGGGACAGCTTTCCCTTCGCGGTCCCGGCGCTACGCGGTCTGCACGAGGTCGATTTTCCGGGTCCCGTGACGATCCTCGCGGGAGAAAACGGGTCCGGGAAATCCACCCTGCTGGAAGCCCTCGCGATCGCGGCGAACCTGCCGACGGTGGGCAGCACCGAAGCCGTGGCGGACAAATCGCTCGAGGGCGCGCGCAAGCTCGCGCGGGTGATGACTCCGGTCTGGAGGCGCAGGTCCCACCGGGGATTTTTCCTCAGGGCGGAGGACTTCTTCGGGTTCGTGCGCCGTCTGAACAGCATGAAGAGTGAAATGGAGGAGCGGCTGGCGGAGGTCGACCGCGAGTACGCGGATCGTTCCGACCTGGCCAGAACGCTGGCACGCGGACCGGCGCTGGGTTCACTGGCCGAGATGCGGTCCCGCTACGGAGACGACCTCGACGCCAATTCGCACGGCGAGAGCTTTCTGCACCTGTTTCGCTCGCGGTTCGTGCCCGACGGTCTCTACCTGCTGGACGAACCTGAAGCCGCGCTCTCGCCGCAGAGCCAGCTCGGGTTCGTTTCGATGATGAGCGACATGGTGGCGGAAGGGGGACAGTTCGTGATCGCTACGCACTCGCCGGTGCTGATGGCCGTGCCCGGAGCCACGCTGTACTCGTTCGATGTCTCGCCGCTGCAGCGCGTGGAATACGGGGCGCTGGAGGGCGTGACGCTGCTGCGGAGCTTTCTGCAGGCGCCGGAGCGCTACATGCGCCATCTGTGGGGGCCGCGCACGGAATAGCAGGCGGCGCGGTCTTGCGTCAGTCTGCTGCCTCGCCGGCGTCGTCGCTCGCGGCTCCTGCCGCCCGTTCCGCCCTGCGCGCGCGTCTCCGTTCCCTGGCTGCATCCCAGGCCGCGTCCATGTCCTTGACCGCGCGATCCAGCACCGACTTCATGTCGCCGAAGAGCTCCTCGTCGTCGATCCAGCCGACCGCGCCCTGGAACGTGGTCCGTGCGAGGCGGGAGAACTTGCGCGACAGCTGGCTCATGTCCCGTCCGAAGAACCGGTTGCTGAACCTGGAGACGCGGTCGAAGATGTGCTGCACGTGGTCGCGGTTCTCTTCGAGGTAGTCACGGCCTGCATCCGTGATCGAATAGACCTTGCGGCCGCCCATGTCCTTCGAGCTGACGTGGCCCTGGTCCTCCAGCAGCTGGAGCGTCGGGTAGACGGAACCTGGACTCGCCTTGTAGCAGCCCGAGGATTCCTCCTCCAAGGCCTGCATGACTTCGTATCCGTGCATGGGCTTTTCCTCGATCAGGGCGAGGATCGCGAACTTGAGGTCGCCGCGCTCGAACCACTTCCACCGCACCCTTCGCTGCCGTTGCCGCGGCCCCCGCCGGTCGGCGGAGCCGAAGGGCCAGGGCCAGTTGTCGAAGTCGAGATAGTCATCGAATTTCATCGTTGAATTCCTTTTGAGTGATGTGTCACGATATATCTCAATAATAACATACGACATATCGGTATGTAAAGTGTCATATCGCGATAGTTCGTCGAGGCCCGCGCGAGGCGGGCTATGGTGGGCCTCGCCGGGGAGGCAATGCCCGCCCCATATTGGCCCCGAGCCCCCGTCCACCGCTTCCTGGAGCCAGTCCGGTCATGAACCGTCACCGCCACCACCGCTCACCGCCCCACGCCCTGGCAGCGCTCGTTGTCGCGGCCGTACTCGTTCCGACAGCGCTCTTCGCGCTTCCGTCCGGTGTCCTCGCCCAGACCGCTGCGCGGATCGAGGCCGACCCTCCCAGCCTGGTGATCGCGCGGGGCGAGAGCGCCGCCCTGTCCGTGCGGGTGCTGGACGGCGAGGGGCGCGTGGTGGACGAAGCGGTGCGGATGGTCGGCTCGCGGCGGGCCCTGTCGATCGGCGACGGAGAAATCGTTGCGCTGGAAGTGGGCGAGTGGGAGGTCATCGTCACGACGGTGAGACCCGGTCCGGACGGCCGTCCGATCCAGTTGACCGTGCCGGTGGTGGTGGATTGGCCGCCCGTCGTGCAGGTGGAGGTCACGGGTCCGGGCACGCTCTACCAGGGTACCACGGTGACCCATCGGGCCATTGCCCTGCACGGTGACGGCACGAACCGCCCCGGCGCCGAGTTCGAGTGGCGCGCCAGCGATCCGTCCCGGGCGGCGGTGGACGCGTTCGGGCACGTGCAGGCGCTCGCCCCGGGCCCGGTGCGCGTCGAGGCCGCCTTCGAGGGGGTGGTCGGCGGGGTCGACCACGAGGTGCGGGAATTCACGGGGGCCTCGCTGGAGATCGTGGGAGGCGCGGACGGCCCCGTCCGCACCGGGGACGTGCAGACCTTCGGCGCGGTCGTGCGTGACGCGCGCGGCGATGTCATGGCGGATGCGCCCGTCGAGTGGACCCACTCGTACTTGCCGGCGGTGGGGGTCATGGCCCCGCCGGCGCCGGGCCAGATGGAGCGCGGGCGCATCGTGGCCGACGTGCCGGGCGAGTTCACCGTCGTGGCGCGGTCGGGGAGCCTGAGGGCGACCCGCACCTTCGAGGCCGTGCAGCGGGAGGTGGTGCGGTCGGTCGAGATCGTGGGGCGGGGAAGCCAGGAGCGGGTGTACAGCACCGACTTCTGGGTGTTCGAGGGTGTGAACGGCCGCGACTATGCGCTGGTGGGCTCGAAGCAGTCCGACGGCCACGGCTTCGTGTTCGACATCACGGACCCCGAGAACATCGTCAAGACCGACTCGGTCCAGGTGGATGCGCGTTCGGTCAACGACATCAAGGTGTCGCCCGACGGCCGCTACGCGTCGCTGACCCGCGAGGGCGCGTCGGACCGCCGCAACGGCGTCGTGATTCTGGACCTGGCGGATCCGGCGCATCCGGTCATCGCCGCCGAGTACACGGAAGGACTGACCGGTGGCGTGCACAACGCCTTCCCGACAAACGACTACCTCTTCGCCCTTTCGAACGGCGACAAGTACGTGATCCTCGACGTGCGGGACATCTACAACCCGACGTACGTGTCCGAATACGATCACCCGAACAGCCGGGTCCACGACGTGTGGGTGCACGACGGGATCGCGTATTCGGCGGAATGGGGCACGGGGCTGGTCGTGGTCGACGTGGGCAACGGGCGCTGGGGAGGCACCATCGAGTCGCCGGTCTTCGTCACGAACTACCCGGTCCCGACCGGAGCCACGCACGCGGTGTTCCCGTACTGGTCGGAGTCGGCGGGCAAGTTCTACGTCTTCATCGGCGACGAGATCCTGACGCGCGAGGGCATGGCCTGGGAGGGCGCCGGTCCCGATTTCCGTCAGAAGTACGATCCCGAGACGGGGCGGGGCGGGTACCCGCGCGCGAGCTGGGGCTATATCCAGGTCATCGATTTCGACGACCCCGGGAACCCGAGGATGGTGGCCCGCTACGAAGTCTCCGAGTTCGGAACCCACAACATCTGGGTCGAAAACGACATCCTCTACCAGGCGTATTACGAGGGCGGCATGCGTCTGGTGGACGTGTCGGGCGAACTCATGGGCAACCTGTACACCCAGGGCCGGGAGATCTCGGTGTACAAGGCGTTTGATCCGGTCGGCTTCATTCCGAATTCCCCGGGCGCGTGGAGCGTCATGCCGTTTGGCGACCTCGTCTGGTTCGCGGACATCAATTCGGGGCTGTGGGCGCTGCGGCTGGCGGAGTCGCCGTAGCGGGGTAGCGGGGGTCGGCGTTGGCGGACATTTCCGGGCTGGTGCGCGCGAGCGAATCCGCCGTGCTGGCCGCGGTCGACGAATCGTGGCTGCTCGAGACCGTCGCCGGTCTCGTGGCGATCCCTTCCTGGCGGGGTGAGGAATACGCCGCCCAGCAGTACATGGCCGCCGTGATGGATGGGCTGGGCATGAGCCTCGACGTCTGGGAGATCGACGAGGCCGAACTCAGGCTTCACCCCGACTACGCCACCGAGTTGGAGAGGAGGAGTCCGCTCGGGGTGGTGGGGCGGGTGGACTGGGGCGGGGGAGCCCGCCAGGGTCCGACGTTGGTGCTGAACGGCCATGTCGACGTGGTGCCGCCGGGCGACGCGGCCCGTTGGACGACGCCTCCGTTCCGCATGGATGTGCGCGACGGCCGCGCGTACGGGCGGGGGGTGCTCGACATGAAGGGTCCCCTGGTCGCGGGTCTCGCCGGGGTCAAGGCCGTGCTCGATTCCAACGTGGCGCTGGGTGGATCGCTCCTTGTCCACAGCGTCATCGGAGAGGAGGACGGTGGATTGGGCACGCTGGCGACGGTGCTTCGCGGCCACACGGGTGACGGCGCCATCGTGCTGGAGCCGACCGGTCTCCAGGTGGCGACCGCCCAGGCCGGTGCGCTCAACTTCCGGCTCTCCGTGCCGGGCAGGGCCGCACACGGGGCGCTGCGCCACGAGGGCGTGAGCGCGCTGGAAAACCTCATGCTTGTCTACGGGCATCTGATGGAGTTCGAACGGGAACGCAATGCCGGAGAGCGCGATCCGCGCTTCGGCGCCAATCCGGCGCCCTATGCGATCTGCGTCGGGACCGTGCGAGGGGGTGAGTGGGCGTCTTCGGTGCCGGAGCGGGTCCGTGCCGAGGGACGCTTCGGGGTCCGCGTGGACGAAGACGTCGATTCCGCACGGCGCCTGTTCGAGGCACGCGTGGCCGACTGCTGCAGGCGGGACGACTTCCTGCGCGACAACCCGGTCCGCGTCGAGTGGTGGGGCGGCCAGTTCGCCCCCTGCGAAACCCCCGAGGATGCCGCGATCGTCACGGCGGTCCGGTCGGCGGCGCGCGATCTCGGCGTGGGCGGCGACGAACTCGTCGGAGTTCCGTACGGCTCCGATCTGCGCCACCTGGTCAACGCGGGCGCGATGCCCGGGGTGCTCTTCGGCCCCGGCGATGTCGCGCGCGCGCACCGGGAGGACGAGTCCGTCGGGGTGGCCGAACTGATGGACGGCGCGCGCGCGGTGGCGCTGGCGCTGATGCGGTTCCTGGACCGCGTACCGCGATGACGGGTCAGCGGCGGCGCCACGTCGGCACCCCCGCCGGATCCACGCTGTTGCGCCGGACGAAGTCGTCGATCAGGGCGCGGGCAATGCTGTAGCCCGGCGGCACCGGGGGAAGCGCGTCGGCGGTGAACCAGCCCACATCCTCCAGTTCGTCGTCGAGCCTCTGTAGCGTGCCGCTCTCGTACGCCGCCGTGAAGCCAACCATCAGGGAGTCGGGGAACGGCCAGGGCTGGCTGCCGAAGTAGCGGATGTCCGTGACGCGCACGCCCGACTCCTCCTCGATTTCGCGCCGAACCGCGTCCTCCAGGCTCTCGCCCGGGTCGACGAAGCCGGCGAGCACGGAGTAAGAGCCGCTGGGATGGCGGTGCGAACGGCCGAGCAGGATCTCGGCGCCGCGGGTGACCTGGACGATCACGGCGGGTGAGACCTTCGGGAAGATGAGGTGGCGGCAGGCGGGACACTGCATCGCCTTGTGATGCGCCGACCCGGTGGTCGCGGTGCCGCAGACGCCGCAGAAGCGGGAGGTGCGGCGCCAGCGGACAAGGTGTGCTGCGGTCAGCGCGAGCCACAGGTCGGGTTCGGCGAGCATCCCGAGGACGGCCCGCAGCCCGACGGCCACGACGCCGGGTGGCGGATGCCAGTCCGACTCCGCGAGTGCGGCGGTGGCGGCGGCCCCGGGCGGGGCGGGCCGGCCCGGAACGTCCACAGGGAACCAATCGAGGTCGCCGACCCCCCAGCCCTCCACGTCACTGAGCGACGGCAGCGCCGGCACTCCCTCGGCGAGGACGAGGCGGTCGCGGGCGAACAGACAGGCTCTCATGATCTTCCCAAAGGTAGGCAATCGGCGGCCGGCGTACCTGTTCGCCGACGGGCGGCTTCTCTATTGTCCAGACATGGCAACAGTCAACCCCAACACACGTCCCGCGTGGGCGAAGGTGGTCGACCAGACCCGCTGCATCGGCTGCCACGCCTGCACCACGGCCTGCAAATCCGAGAACGAAGTCCCCCTCTCGGTCACGCGCACCTACGTCAAGTACGTCGACACCGGGATCTTCCCGGAGGCGCGGCGCTCGTTCCAGGTTACGCGGTGCAACCAGTGCGAGGCGCCCCCCTGCGTGGCGGCGTGCCCCACGTCGGCGATGTTCAAGCGCTCGGACGGGATCGTCGACTTCGACAAGAGCGCCTGTATCGGGTGCAAGGCCTGCATCGCCGCGTGCCCGTACGATGCGATCTTCATCAATCCGTCCGACGGGGCGGCCGAGAAGTGCAACTTCTGCGCTCACCGGATCGACATCGGTCTGGAGCCCGCCTGCGTGGTGGTCTGCCCGACCGAAGCCCTGCTGGTGGGCGACATGAACGACCCGTCGTCGCGCGTGGCGGGGATCATCAACCGCGACCCGGTGGCGGTGCGGCGGCCCGAGAAGGAGACGAAGCCGAAGCTGTACTACAAGGGCGGCGACCAGGTGACGCTCGACCCGCTCGCGGCCCGGCGTCCGGAAGGCGGCCTCTTCATGTGGAGCGAGCAGGGCGAGGTGGACCACGGGGTGCCGTCGGGACACCCGGGGCCCTGGAACTCCTCGGCCGCGGCGGTGCTCAGCTACGACATTCCGCACCGTGCGCCCTGGGACTTCCGCGTCTCGCTCTACACCTGGACCAAGTCCATCGCGGCGGGGGCGTACCTGGTGCCGCTCCTCCTCGTCGTGACCGGCGCGCTGAGCGCCACCGGCCCGCTCTGGACGCTCGCCGCGCCGATCGTGGCCGGTTTCTTCCTGGCGCTCACGGGCGCGATCCTGATCTGGGACCTGGAGCACCCCGAACGCTTCCACCTGATCTTCCGGCGACCGCAATGGCGAAGCTGGCTGGTCCGGGGCGGGTTCGTCATCGGCGGCTACGGGGCCGCGCTCGCCGCCCACTTCGCGGCGGCACTGACCGGCGTGTCCCCGCCACCCTGGCTCGGCTGGCTCGGGGGCGGTCTCGCGGTCTTCACGGCGGTGTACACGGCCTTCCTCTTCGGCCAGGCGAAGGCGCGCGACATGTGGCAGAACCCGTTGCTGCCCGTGCACTTCCTCGTGCAGGCGGGGGTCGCGGGCGGAGCGGTAACCGCCATCGCGGCGCTCGTCGCCCGGGACGCGGGGACCGCAGCGGCCGCGCTCCAGGTCTTCGCCGTGGCCAGCGGCGCCCACGCCCTCATGATCTTCGGCGAAGTCCTCATGCCTCCGCCCACGGCGCACGCCCGGCTGGCCGAGCGCGAGATGACGCACGGGCGCTTCCGTGGCTGGTTCCGGCTGGGCCTGGCGGGGGCGCTTGCGGGGGTCGCGGCGCCCTGGCTGGCCGGGGCCGCTCCCGGGCTCGGCTGGGCTGCGGTGGTGCTGGGGCTCGCCGGGCTGCTGGCGTACGAGCATGCCTACGTCCAGGCCGGACAGTCGGTGCCGCTGGCATGACCAGCCGCCGAGGGGGGCGCCGCCGAGGGGGGCGCCGCCGGGGGGAGCGCCACCGAGGGGAGCGCCACCGAGGGGAGCGCCGCCGGGGGGAGCGCCGCCGGGGGGAGCGCCGCCGGGGGGAGCGCCGCCGTGCAATCGACGACCTCAACCGCCGCGTGTCCGCCTCCAGGGCCGACGTGGAGGCCCGCGGCGAGACCTTCTATCCCGGGGCCAGCCGCGTCCACCTCGCCGCCTTCCCGCCCAGGGAACGCTGGAGCGACTGGGTCGAGCTGGACTCGAAGGCGTGGCCGGAGCGCGTCGAGCGCCGCTACATGCTGGTGCCGACCACCTGCTTCAACTGCGAGTCCGCGTGCGGTCTGCTCGCGTACGTCGACCGCGACACGCTCGAGGTGCGCAAGTTCGAGGGCAATCCGGAGCATCCGGGGTCGCGCGGGCGAAACTGCGCCAAGGGGCCCGCGACCGTCACGCAGCTCACCGATCCGGACCGGATCCTCCACCCGCTCAAGCGCACCGGCGCGAGGGGCGAGGGGAAGTGGGAGCGGGTCGGCTGGGACGAGGCCCTGGACGACATCGCCGCGCGGATCCGCGCGGCCATGGACGACGACCGGCACCGCGAGGTGATGTACCACGTCGGACGTCCCGGCGAGGACGGCTTCACGGAGCGGACGCTGGCGGCGTGGGGCGTGGATGGTCACAACTCCCATACCAACATCTGTTCTTCGGGCGCGCGCGCGGGCTATCACCTGTGGATGGGGATGGACCGGCCCAGCCCGGATCACGAGAACGCCCGGGTCATTCTGCTGGTCAGCAGCCACCTGGAGGCGGGCCACTACTTCAATCCGCACGCCCAGCGGGTGATGGAGGGCAAGGAGCGGGGCGCGAAGCTGATCGTCTTCGACACGCGGCTCTCCAACACGGCCACGCACGCGGACCACTGGCTGTCGACCTACCCCGGTTCGGAGGCGGCGGTGCTGCTGGCGGTGGCGAACCACCTGATCCGCACCGGCCGGTACAACCATGGCTTTGTCCGGCGCTGGTGGAACTGGCGCGAATACCTGGAGGAAGCCCACCCGGACGAGCCCGTCACCTTCGAGGCCTTCGAGCGCGTGCTCCGGGAGCTCTATGCGGAGTTCACATTCGAGTTCGCGGCGGCGGAAAGCGGCGTTTCAGCTGAAACGATCGAGGCGGTCGCGGAGGTCGTCGCCGGCGCGGGCACCCGGCTGTCCACGCACAACTGGCGGAGCGCAGCGGCAGGCAATCTGGGCGGGTGGCAGGTGGCGCGTGCGCTGTTCCTGCTGAACGCGCTGATGGGCGCCGTCGCCGTGCCCGGCGGCACCTATCCCAACTCCTGGAACAAGTTCGTGCCGCGGCCGATCCGCATGCCCGCGCAGCACCCGAAGCGCTGGAACGACCTGACGTGGCCGTCGGACTACCCGCTGAGCCTGATGGAGATGTCGTTCCTGCTGCCGCACCTGACCGCGGAGAGGGACGGGCGTCTGGATGTCTATTTCACCCGTGTCTACAACCCCGTCTGGACCAATCCCGACGGCTTTTCGTGGATCGAGATGCTGACCGACCCCGAGCGGATCGGACTGCACGTCGCGCTCACGCCGACCTGGAACGAGACCGCGTTCCTGGCCGACTACGTGCTTCCGATGGGCCACTCGTCGGAGCGTCACGACCTGACCTCGTACGAGCAGTACGACGGCTACTGGATCGGCTTCCGGCAGCCGGTGCTGCGGGCCGCGCGCGAGCGGCTGGGGCAGGACGTGGGGTCGACCCGCGATGTGACGCCGGGCGAGGTGTGGGAGGAAAACGAATTCTGGATCGAGCTGACGTGGCGGATCGATCCGGACGGCTCGCGCGGGATCCGCGGCTTCTTCGAGTCGCGCAAGCGCCCGGGCGAGAAGATGACCGTGGACGAGTACTACGGGTGGATCTTCGAGAGCTCGGTCCCGGGCCTGCCGGAGAAGGCCGCGCGCGAGGGGCTCACGCCACTTGCGTACATGCGGCGGTACGGGGCCTTCGAGATCGGTCGCGGCGTGGGGGCGGTCTACGAGCAGCAGGTCCCGGAGCGTGAGTTGGACGACTTGCGTGTGGACGGGGCGGGCCGCGCGTTCACGCGTGCCGCGGCGCCGTCGTCACCCAACGTGGTGCCACTGCCGCCGCTCGACGACGACGAGGAAGGGCGGCGCCGTGTGGGCGTTGAGGTGGACGGCGTGGTCCGCCGGGGGTTTCCGACACCGTCGGGCCGGCTCGAATTCTGGTCGCGGACCCTGGCCGAGTGGGGCTGGCCCGAGATGGCGGTGCCGGGTTATGTGCGCAGCCACGTGCACAAGGCCAACCTGGAGCGCGACCAGATGTGTCTGATCTCGACGTTCCGGCTGCCGGTGCAGATTCACACGCGCAGCGCCAACGCGAAGTGGCTGAACGAGATCGCGCACACCAACCCGCTGTGGCTGCACCCGCGGGACGCCGCGCGCATGGGCGTGGGGACGGGGGACCTGGTTCGGGTCGAGACCGGGATCGGGCACTTCGTGGTGAAGGCGTGGGTGACGGAGGGGATTCATCCCGGCGTGGTGGCGTGCTCGCATCACATGGGGCGGTGGAAGACGGGTGAGGGGCCGCGCCAGACCATGGCGACGGTGTCGCTCAGCCGCGAAGGCACCGGGTGGGGGATCAGGAGGAAGAACGGCACCGGGCCCTTCCGCTCGGACGATGCCGACACGTCGCGCATCTGGTGGACGGATGTGGGCGTGCATCAGAACATGACGTTCCCGGTCCAGCCCGACCCCATCTCCGGGTCGCATTGCTGGCATCAGGCGGTCCGGGTGCGCAAGGCGGCGGCGGGGGATCGCTACGGCGACATCGTGGTCGACACGGCCCGCTCGCGCCGTGCCTTCCGGCGCTGGCTGAAGCTTGCGCGGCCGGCGGAGCGGCATTCTCCGGACGGCACCCGGCGGCCGTACTGGCTGCTGCGCCCGGTGCGTCCGGTACGGGAAGCGTTCCGCCTGGGGGATGAGAAGGCCGCCGCAACGGCAGGGCGCGCCGCAAACGAGGCAGGGTGTGCCGCAGACGAACCGGACGTGCGCGAGGACGACCCGTCCGACCGCTGACGTCGAATGGAACTCTTCCGCGCGCTCGGCTCGCTGATCGAGCCACCTTCCCGCGAGCACGAGCGGATCGCCGAAGCACTTGGCCTGCCCGCCCCGCCGGATCCCTCCGTGCACGGCACCGTGGTGGCGTTCCAGCGGTACCCGTACGCGTCGGTGTACCTGGGTTCCGAGGGAATGATGGGCGGCGTCGCCCGCGACCGGGTAGCGGGCTTTCGCAGGGCGCTGGGTCTGGAGTCCGGCGCGGAGGAAGACCACCTGGCATCGCTGCTGGCCCTGCTGGCCGCGCTCGACACCTGGCGGCTGGAAGAGCCCGACGAGGCGGGTCGCGCGCTCCTGGGCGAGGCCCGCGCCACGCTGGTCTGGGAGCATCTGGCATCGTGGCTCGGTCCGTACCTGGCCAGCTTCGAGGCGTGCGGCGACGCCTTCTACGAGGCGTGGGCGATCCTGCTGGCGGAGGCGCTCGACGAGATGGCCGGGCGGATGGAGCTCCCGCGCTACCTGCCGGCGGCGCTGCGCGGGGCGCCGGGGCTCGCGGATCCGCGCCGCGAGGGCGCCGACGCATTCATGGCGGGGCTGCTGGCGCCGCTTCGCACCGGCGCGATCGTCCTGCGCGACGACCTGGTGCGGCTTGGCGACGAGGTGGGGCTGGCCTGTCGCGCGGGAGAGCGGCGGTACGTGCTCAGGTCGTTCTTCGCGCAGGATCCGGCCGCGACGCTGCGGTGGCTGGCCAGCCACGCGAGGCGGTGGAGCGCGCTCGTTGCCGGGCGGGGACCGGAGCCGGTTGCGCGGTGGTGGGCGGTGCGGGCCGCCCGGTCCGCGCGACTGCTCGCCGAGCTGGCGGAGGCGGCGGTGGGCGAGGGGACGGTCGCGGCCGGGGTGACCGGGCAGTGAGCGCGAGGGTGGTGGGGGAGCGGGGGGGTGGTGGCCGCCCGGTGGTCGGGACGACCGCGTGGGCTGCGCGCCGGGCGACGTCGCGGGACTTGATCGCGGGCCTGAGCGTAACCCTGCTGATCATTCCCCAGAGCATGGCGTACGCGGAACTGGCGGGCCTTCCCAGTGTCCACGGCCTGTACGCGTCGGCGCTTCCGCTGATCGCGGCCGGCTTCTTCGCCTCGTGCCCGTACCTGCAATCAGGCCCCGTGGCGCTCACCGCGCTCTTGACCCACGGGGCCCTGGTCACCATTGCGGTGCCCGGAAGCCCGGAGTATGCGGGCGCGGCGGCCCTCCTGGCCCTGATCGTCGGACTCACCCGGCTGACGATCGCGCTGGTGCGCGCCGGCAAGGTCACGTACCTCATGTCCCAGCCCGTGGTCAGGGGCTTTACCTCGGGCGCCGCCATTCTCATTCTGCTGTCGCAGTTCCCGTCCACGCTCGGCCTGACGGCGTCGGGCGAGAGCGGATTGGTCGGCAACACGATCCGGGCACTCGGCGATCCGGCCGCCTGGAACGTCGCGGCCATCGTGCTGACGGTGCTCACCGTGTCGATCACGCTCCTGGCACGGCGGATCCACCCGCTGTTTCCCGGCGCGCTGGCAGCGGTCGTGGGCGGCGTCCTCTTTGCCAGGCTGTCCGGCTATCAGGGACCGATCGTGGGGACAATTCCAGGTTCACTGCCGCCGATCAGCTTTGCCCTGTCCTGGAACCTGGTGCCGGCGCTGTTCCTGCCGGGGGTGGTCATTGCGCTGGTCGGGTTCGCCGAGACGACGGCCATCGCCCGTAGCTTCGCGACGCAGGACCGGGCGCGGTGGAGCCCGGACCGGGAATTCCTGGCCCAGGGTGCCGCCAACGTCGTCTCGGGGTTTTGCGGCGGCATGCCCGCGGACGGCTCGCTTTCGCGCAGCAGCCTCAACCACCTGTCAGGCGCCGGTACGCGGTGGTCCGGAGCCATCACCGGAGTCGCCGTGCTGCTGTTCCTGCCCTTCGCGGGCATTCTGTCCGCCCTCCCGAAGGCGGTGCTGGCGGGCATCGTGATCGCGGCCGTGGGGGGATTGGTCCGGCCGCGCCTGCTGTGGAGCGCGTGGAAGCTGTCGCGGATTCAGGCGCTGGTCATGTGGTTCACCCTGGCGCTATGCCTGCTTCTCGCGCCCCGGATCGAGCAGGCGCTCCTGCTGGGGATCCTGTTGTCGCTCGCGATTCACGTCTGGCGCGAACGGCGGGCCGGCTTCGACAGCTGGATGGAGGATGGTGTCCTGCACCTCGAGGTCAAGGGCATCCTGTGGTTCGCCTCGGCGCCGCGGCTGGAGGAAGCGCTCATGGGCCGGCTCACCGACGCGGGCAGCGTGTCCGAAGTGGTCATCCACCTGGAGGGGCTCGGCCGGATCGATCTCACGGGGGCTCTTGTGCTGAAGCGCGTGGTGGAAGAGACTCGGGCGATGGGGATTCCCTCGTCGCTGAGAGGTGTACCGCCCCAGGCCCGCGCCCTGATCGACAACATTTTCGGGATGCCGCCACGGACATACCTGTGAACCCGTGGACAAGGCCCCGCCACCAAGCTACGGAATCCGACATGCAGACGCTGATCCTCGCGCTACTCGCTACGGGAGCGCTCGTGCAGCACCCCGCCGCAACCCACATCCCCGCCGCGGACATTCGAACCACGGTCGAAAACGCCCCCGAGGGACGGGTCAGCGACCAGCAGATCCGGCACATTGACGCGGGCGGACACAATGTCGGAGTGGGCGTTGTCCAGCGCCCGCCCTCCACCTCGCTGGGCGCCATTCAGCACCACAACCAGACCGAGGTCTACTACGTGGTTTCGGGTCGCGGGACGCTGGTGACCGGCGGCAGTCTCTCCAACGGGCGGCGGCTGGATCCGGACGGCACCGTGGTGCGGACGCTCACCGGGCCCAGCTCCGTGGGCGGGATCGAGGGCGGTCAGAGCCGCGAGGTCGGGCCGGGGGACATGGTCATCATCCCGGCGGATTCGCCGCACGGCTTCAGCGAGATTACCGAAACGATCACCTATATCGTCGTGCGCGTCGACCCCGAACAGCTGGTGGAGCTGAAATAGGGCGCGTCCCGGCGAGCCGAGGAGACACCGATGCACGATCACGGCCACGATGGCAACGATCACGGCCACGATGGCTACGGCCACGACGGCCACGACCACCATCATCACGACCACCATCATCACGACCACGATCATCACGACCACGATCATCACGACCACGATCATCAGCACGTGCCCTCCGACATCTCGCTCAGGGTGAAGGCGCTGGAATCCCTCCTGATCGAGAAGGAGATGGTCGACGCGGCGGCGCTCGACGAGATCGTGGACTCGTTCGAGAACCGTGTCGGGCCGCGGAACGGCGCGCAGGTCGTCGCGCGGGCCTGGGCCGATCCCGCCTTTCGGGAGCGCCTCCTGGCGGACGGTACGGCTGCGGTCGGCGAACTCGGCTACCTGGGCGGCCAGGGCGAGCACATGAAGGTGGTCGCCAACACGCCCGACGTGCACAACCTCGTCGTGTGCACCCTTTGTTCGTGCTATCCGTGGCCGACGCTGGGGCTGCCGCCGGCGTGGTACAAGTCGTCCGCGTATCGGGCGCGGGCCGTGATCGAGCCGCGCGAAGTGCTGCGTGAGTTCGGTCTCGATCTGCCCGACGACGTCGAAGTGCGCGTGTGGGACAGCACCGCGGAGATCCGCTACCTGGTTTTGCCGGAACGCCCGGCTGGCACCGCGGAAATGGCCGAAGATGAGCTGGCCGCGCTCGTCACCCGCGACGCCATGATCGGCGTGGCCACCGCCGCCGCGCCGCAGAGGGGGGCCTCGTGAACGGCATTCATGACATGGGGGGCATGGACGGCTTTGGGCCCATCGCGCGCGAAGCCGACGAGCCCGTGTTCCATTATCGATGGGAAGGGCGGGTGTACGCGCTGACCCGCCTGGTGAAGCCCTGGCTGCGCGGCCGCAGATTGCCGGGGTTCCGGTTCGTGCTCGAGACCATTCCGCCTGCGGACTACCTGCGGATGTCGTACTACGAGCGCTGGTTTCACATGGTGGCCACACGGTTGCTGGCCGGTGGTCTGGTGACCGGGACCGAAGTCGAATCCGGCCGGGCCGATCCCGGCGCGCCAAGCCCCGCGCTGCTTCCGCCCACCGAAGGGTCCCTGGGCTTTGGACTGCTCGACATGGACGTTCCGGCGCGCTTTGTCCCCGGCGACGCGGTGCGCGCCCGCAACCTGAATCCACGCGGGCACAACCGGCTCCCGCGCTACGTGCGGGGCCGTGTCGGCACGGTGGTCGAGGACTACGGAGTCTACGCGCTGCAGGACAGCGACGAAGACGGCCGACTGTCGCTGGACGATCCCCAGCACGTCTATTCGGTCCGCTTCGAGGCGCGCGAACTGTGGGGCGACCGGTCCCACGCGCGCGACGCCGTGTACGTGGACCTGTGGGAAGAATACCTGGAGCCGGCATGACGGAGCCCGCACCGCATTCCGACCGGGAGCGCCTCGCGGCACTGCCGCCGTTACCGCGCGACGCCTACGGCCCCGTCTTCGACGAGCCGTGGCAGGCCCAGGCCTTCGCGCTGGCGGTCAGACTCTCCGAGCTGGGGCACTTTTCATGGACGACCTGGGCCCGAACGCTCGCCGAGGAGGTCGCGGCCGCCGACGCGCGTGGCGAACCCGACGACGGGTCCAGGTACTACCATCACTGGGTGGCCGCGCTCGAGCGGCTGGTCGTCGAGCGCAACCTGAGCGACCTGCCGACCCTCACGGAGCGCAGGGACGCCTGGGCGGAAGCATATCGCAATACGCCGCACGGGCACCCGGTGGAGCTGCGCCGATCCGGTTGAGGCGCCGCGCTGCCGCGGTGCGCTGCCGTGGGCGCTGCCGTGGTGCGCGACGTGGTACCTGCCGCGGGTCCCGTCAGTAGGCGATCGCGTAGGCCTCCCGGCGCGGATCGGACGCGGCGGTGAGCGTGCCTTCACGGTCGCGCAGAATCATCTGCGCCCCGCCGAAGGTGGCCGTCCAGCCGTGCACGACCTCCGCCTCGTGGCCCCATTCGCCCAGCCGGCCCAGAACGTCGGCCCCGAACCGGTCCTCGAACGCGACGCCCAGCCCGCCGTAGCTGCGGAACCGGGGTGCTTCGATCGCCGCCTGCGGGGTCATGCCGAAGAGGACGAGGTTGTTCACGATCTGCAGCAGGCTCTGCGGCTGGCTGTCCCCGCCGGGCGTCCCCAAGGTGAAGGCGAAGCTGCCGTCGCCGTGAACCGCCATCATGGGCGTGAGCGTGTGATAGGGCCGCTTGCCGGGGGCGATGATGTTGGGATGGCCGGGTTGCAGGGTGAACAGGGCGCCGCGGTTGTGCAGGACGACGCCCGTCTCCGGCTCCAGAAGCCCGGAGCCGAATCCCGCGAACAGGCTCTGAATCCAGCTGACCGCGTTGCCCCACTGGTCGACGGCGGTGAGGTAGACCGTGTCCCCGGAGTCGTCGAGTGACCCGCCTCCTGCCGTCATCGGGGTCGGTGCCACTCCGGGTGTGCGTCCCTCGGCCGCGCTGCCGCGGTCGACCATTGCCGCGCGTCCCGCCAGATACTCCCCATCCAGGAGATCATCGAGGGGGATGTCCGTAAACTCGGGATCGGCCGCCCACTGGTCGCGGTCCGCGAAGGCCAGCTTCTTCAGTTCGATCAGGGTGTGCAGGTAGTCCGCGCTGTTCCGGCCCATCCCGGCCAGGTCGAACGACTTGGCCATCTCGAACAGCTGCAGCTGGGCGATCCCCTGGGTGTTGGGCGGGAGGACCAGCATGTGGTAGCCCTCGAATTCGCCCCGCAGCGGCTCCACCCAGGTTGTCGTGTGCGCGGCCAGGTCCGCGGCCTGCACGTAGCCGCCTTCCGCCTCGATGAACGCCGCCAGCCGCTCCGCCACGTCTCCCCGATAGAACGTGTCCTTGCCGTCCTGGGCGATTCCCGAGAGTGTCGCCGCCAGCGCCGGGTTGCGCAGCAGACTTCCCACCGGCGGCGGCTCGCCACCCGGCAGGTAGAGGGCCCGTGCATGGTCGTTCAACGCGCCCGACTGCGCCCGGATGTCGCTCGCCAGCCGGGTCGAGACCGGGAAACCGTCTCGCGCGTACCCGATCGCCGGCGCGAGCAGTTCCTCGCGGGGCAGGGTGCCGAAGCGCTTCAGCGCGTCCACCCAGGCGGCAACCGCTCCGGGAACCGACACGGAAAGCGGGCCGTTACCGGGAACTTCGTCGAGCTCCCGTTCCGCGAAGAGGGCCGGTGTGGCCATGGCGCCGGCGCGTCCGCTGCCGTTCATGGCGTGCACGCGGCCGGTCTCCGCCTCGTAGTACAGCGCGAACGCGTCCCCGCCGACGCCGTTCATGTGCGGACGAACCACGGCCAGCACGCCGGCCATGGCGATCGCCGCGTCCATCGCATTGCCGCCCCTGCGCATCACGTCGTACCCGGCGGCGGCGGCAAGCGGGTGGCCCGCCGATACCGCGCCCTGGATTCCCCGCACATCGGGGCGGTTGGTCACCGGGAAGACCACGTCGGTGGCTTGCGCCTGGCCGACACTCGCCCGGGCCGTGGAATCGGGGGTCTCGCAGGCACCGGCCGTCATGAGGATACCGGCGATGAACAGGGCGCAGGGTGCCACGCGGCGGCGTTGTGCGAGCGGGCAATCAGAGGGTTCCGGCATGGGTTCACGATCCTGGATCGGGGTGGAAGCACTGGGTTGCGTTGGAGGATGGGACGTGGGGGCGCCGGACGCCAGTTTGCGGGACGACACCGTGTGCGGCTATGCATCGGGTCCGGAGCGTTGCAATTGGCAGTCCAAAATGTAATGAGAAGATGACATTGTGTCAAGTAAAGTTGACATTTCGCGAGACATGACGGCGTCCGCACGGTTCGGCGTCGGGAGCATGGTGGACCCCCTGCGCCGCGTCGCCATGCGTCGCCCCGGCCGCGCCACCCTCCACGCCGATCCCGCGCGCTGGCACTACGCGGGTCCGCTTGACGCCGACCGGCTGGCACGCCAATACGACACCTTCGCGCGCTGCGTGGCGGACTCCGGCGCCCACATCGACTGGATTCCCGACGCGGACGACGGGCTGGCCGACTCCGTGTTCGTCTTCGATCCGTCGTTCATGACGCCCGCGGGCGCGGTGCTGCTCCGGCCGGGCAAGCTGCTGCGCCGCCCTGAGGTGGCGCTGCACGGTGGGCTGTACCAGCGGCTGGGGATTCCCGTTGTCGGCACCATCGAGCCGCCGGGCATGATGGAGGGCGGCGATCTGATGTGGCTCGACGAACGCACGCTGGCCGCGGCGCGAACGTTCCGGACGAACCGGGCGGGCATCGAGCAGTTGCGGGCAATACTCGACCCGCAGGGCGTCGAAGTTCACGCGTTCGACCTTCCAGTGTGGCACGGCAGCGCCGCCTGTCTGCACCTGCTGTCGGTGATCAGCCCGCTGGACCGCGACCTGGCGCTCGTCTACCCGCGGCTCCTGCCGGTGGAGCTGTACCGTTTCCTCGGTGAACGCGGCATTCGGTGCCTGGAGGCGGGCGACAAGGAGTTCGAGGGGTCGGGTGGCCTGAGCCTGAACGTACTGGCGCTGGGACCGCGGCGGTGCATCGCCGTGGGCGGCTTCCCCGACACGCTGCGCCTGATGAGGGATGCAGGCTGCGAGGTGACGTGCTTCGACGCGGACGCGCTGTGCATCCCGTGCGAGGGCGGGCCCACCTGCCTGACGCTGCCGTTGTGGCGGAGCACATGAGAGCCTGAATCACGGCAGGGGGCTGGCGGGACCGGAAGCGCGACGCTCGCAAGCACCTCCGCCCGGCGGCTGGTGATTGGCCGTTCCTACCGCAGCCGGTTGACGAGATTCCTCAGGCAGTACTGCCCGATCCGGTTCAGGGCGCCCTCCTCGCGCTCCTGCATGATGTGCATGGCGAACATCAGTACGGCGGATTGAAGGAGTGCCAGCAGGGTGGTGTAAAAGGCAACACCCAGGTCGCCGGTCAGCTGTTCCATCATCTCCGGACCGATGGCCACCTCGGTGATGCTTGCGCCCGCGAACATGACCCCGGCGGTGCGCATGGCGAACGCGATCCCCAGCACCGTACCGACGAAGCCCAGGGTCGGGATCAGCCAGATCACGTAGCGCAGCATGTTGTATCGGAGTTCGATCTCGTGCTGGTACAGATCGATGGACAGCTCGATCATCGAGGTCACCTGGTCGACCGATCCGCTGTTTCGGAACTGGAGTAACGCGCCGGTCAGCAGGCGCTGCAGCAGATAGCGCTCGTTCGGATCGGATTCAACAACTCTGTCGTAGATCGGCGTCACATCGCGCTGGCGCAGCACGATCCGGGCGTCCTCCGGCAGCAGGCCCAGCTCGACCTGTTCCCGTTCCCGGCGTCCGGCCAGGTGGCGCACGACCAGTTCGCCGGCGGCCAGGCAGAACGCGAGCCACATCAGGTTCTGGATGGTGAACGGGTACGGAAAGATGCGGGTGTTCCTGTCGATCAGCAGCTCGGCACCCACGCTGTCGTCGCCGGCGGGGAACACGTAGGAGAGGATTCCGACGAGGGCGATGCCGACGAGGAGGGACCCGAAGAGCGTCACGGCCCTGAACGGGATGTGGTCGTCCTTGGCTGCGGGCTGCGTTGCCGCTTCCCTCACTGCCGACGTACCTCCGGGCCTCCCGCTTCAGCGTCTGCGCACCGCGGCAGGTTCACCCCGTTCAGTTGGGGGTTGATGGCGGGCTCGAAGCGGGTCAGACGCTCCGGAATGCAGCCGGACAGACGGTTAAGCCTCAGCGACAGCCGGCGGAGGTTGCCCAGGTTGGCCAGTTCAGCCGGTATGTTGCCGGAGAGCTGATTCCGTTCCAGGGACAGCACTTCGAGACGTTGCAGGCGGCCCAGCTCCGGCGGTATGCGGCCTGCGACCTGGGTACTCGATACGAGCAGTCGCCGGAGGTTGCTCAGGTTGCCCAGTTCGGCCGGTATGGTTCCGCTGAGCGGGTTGCCTTGAAGATAGAGATCCTCGAGCCTCGCCAGGGAGCCCAGCTCACGCGGGATCTCGCCCGACAGGCGGTTGCCCTGCAGGTACAGGACTTCGAGCCTGGACAGGGAGCCCAGCGCCGCAGGTATCTGGCCCGATATCCGGTTGTCGGCCAGGTTCACGAATTCCAGCCCGTCCAGGAACCCCAGGGTTTCCGGCAGCGTTCCGCCCAGGTTCTGCCCGGCCAGGTCGATACCCGTGACCTTGCCCCCCGCCAGGCTGATCCCGGTCCACGAGACCCAGTTCCGTTCGCGGCCCCAATTGAGCACCCTCGGAGATCCGGCAAGGTCGCTGCCCGCCAGCAGCAGAACCTCGCTGTCCCCCTGCGCGACCGCAAAGCGCCTGCGGGCCTCAGCCAGACGCTCGGCCTCTGCCTCGCGCTCCAGCTCGGCCTGCCGCTCGGCCTCTTCCTGCCGCTCGGCTTCAAGGCGGGCCTCCTCCGCAAGCCGCGCCTCCTCCGCAATCCGCTCGGCTTCAAGGCGCTGCTCTTCCGCAAGCCGCGCCTCCTCTTCCTGCCGCTCGGCCTCAATGCGGGCCTCCTCCGCAAGCCTCGCCTCCTCCGCAAGACGTTCCGCTTCGATCCGCTCGGCTTCGAGACGTTCGGCCTCCAGTCGCTCGGCTTCGAGACGCTGCTCCTCCAGTTGCCGGTTCATGGCCAGACGCGCCTGTTCCGCGCGTCGCCGCTCCTCGGCAAGCCGTTCCTCCCGGGCTTGCCGCCGCTCCTCGGCCAGCCTGTCGGCCTCGGCCTCCCGCTCTGCCTCCCGCTCTGCCTCGTCACGTTCCTCCTCGATGGCCCGACCGGCCGCGAACAGCTCCGAAAGGCTCTCGCGGTCCAGATAGCCGGTCTCGTCAATGTCCCGGGAACCCTGCCAGCTTCGCAGGGCCACCCGGACATCCGGATCCAGCTCGCCGTCGGGCTCCCCGGCGTAGTGGCCTTCGACCGACAGCGCCAGCTCGACGAGCATGATCGTCTCCTCGCTCAGCCCCAGCCGTTCCTCGGTGGCTGCGGCGCGCTGCTCGGGCGTGAGGGCTGTGTTCCGGGCGACCGAGATCACCAGGGCCGCGACGGTGGCCACCATGGCGATCCCCGCGCCGTAGAACAGCCGTCGCCGGTTGATCGCGGATGCCCGCGCCGTCCGCTTCCGCGTTTTCCGCGCATGCGCACGCACAGGCACACCGGACCAAGGTGACGGGGAAGCCTCCGACGATTCTCGGGCCAGCATCGCCGACCAGCCCGCCAGATCCCGTGGCCGGGCCGCGCCGTCGACCTGCATGGCCACCCGAACCGCGTCCGCCAGATCCGTTCCCACCGGCTGAGGCGCCTTCGCGGCCAGATCGGGCAACGTGTCCTGCGGCACGCGCTCCGTCGCGTAGACCGGGTCTTCTCCCATGAGCGCGGCGTACCCCACGGCACCCAGCGAGTAGATGTCGCTCCACGGCCCCCGCTCCGCCCTCGGGCTGTACTGCTCGATTGGCGCGAAGGGCGAGGTCGGCGGGGTCCAGAACGACTCAACGTCCTTCCCGAACCGTGACTCCGCCGATCCGAATCCGACCAGCACGGCCGTGCCGTCTCGCGACCGGACCATCACGTTGCGGGGACGGATGTCCAGATGCAGCAATCCCTTGCCGTGGAGCTGGTCCAGTCCCGCCGCAAGCCCTTCGAGCATCTGACGTACGGTTTGTTCGGGCAGCGGTCCGACCGCCTCGATCTCCTCCTCGAGGGTGCGGCCCGCGACGTTTTCCTTGACCAGGTACGCGGTGCCGTCGCTCTCGGCGATGCGGTGCACCTTCGCGATCTGCGGGTGATCCGCGCCCGCCAGCACGCGCGCGCCCTCCAGGAACCGCTTCAGGCCCCCCGCATAGGGCTCGGCCAGATCGGGCGACCGGGGCGCCACGGCCCCGTCTCCGCTGCGGGCGGCCCATGCCCGGGGCAGGTATTCGGTGATCAGGACCTTGCGATCCAGGTGGAGTTCGCCGGCGAGATACGTGGTCGCGAAGGCATCGCTTCCCAGCTCGCGCTCAATCCGGTACTCGTTCAGCAGGACGGTTCCCGTCGGAAGGGAATCGGCGGAAGGTGTCATTGTCATTCGGCCATTCGGCAGGACTTCACTTCACCAGCTCCACGCCACGCCGAGCTGCGTACGCGAGTCCGCGTGGCCGACAAAGAGCTTCGCGGGCGACTCGGTGCGCAGCGATTCGGCCGGGGACGAGCCGAGGGGAAGGGTCAGCGCCGTCATCCCCGAGACCTGTTCGATCTCACCCATCTTCTGCGAGGCCAGAACCCACTGGGCCAGGCCCCACGTGCCGAGCACGCCGCCCACGCCCATCACCCAGTTCCGCACCGTGACGGCGGTGTCACGCCTGCCGAGGGCAGACTGGTACTCGGCGTCGCTCTCGTAGTCCTCGGCGGCGGGGACGGCGAAGTGCGGCACGAACTCCACGGTCCCGTAGGATGCAGCGCCGAGGATGACGCCCCAGACGAGTTTGCGCCGGCCCAGCGACCGGTTCAGGGTGGCCTCGGCGTACTGCCGTTCGAGCGAGGGCGTGGTCGACTCCGGGAATTCCTCCTCCAACTCGGCCATCTTCCGCCAACCGAAGACGTAGCGTCCGATTCCGTAGGCGGCCAGCGCCGCGCCCCCGATCAGCGCGTATTGCGCGACGCTCTCGGCCGTCGACTTCCGGTCCAGCGCGTCCTGGTAGGCGGCCTCGCTCTCGTAGGAATCGCGGTCCTCCACTTCGAAGAACAACGAGACGCTGACCTGCGCCGATACCGCCAGCGCCCCGCCGCGCACCGCATTGCTGACCCCGCTCGATCGCGCCTCCCTGGCCATCTGGTACTGCTGCGCGACCCCGGGGACCGGCATCCCGCCTGCGGCCGACGGCAAGCCCGACGTGGGATCCAGCCCCCCCATCAACTCGACCTCGCTGGCCAGAACGTACCCGACCAGGTTCTCCTGGCCCGGAGGTCCTGGAACGGACACCGCGTAGTAGCCGCCGGACTCGCCGATCCACTCCAGCACAGTGCCCGCCTCCAGCGCGGTGATGACGGGGCTCGAATCGGTTGGATCGAGTCGCAGCGGCGTCGAGTTGGAGAGAACCTGGACCTGCTGCGCCGAGATCGGCTCGGCAGCCGCGCCCACGCCCAGAAGGCACGCGCAGAGGGCGGCCCGGCGAAGGATGTCGTTCGCGTTCTTCTTCATTCTTGCCTGTCTCATCACCATCTCACCTGGATTCCCAACTGCGAGCGAGCGTCCCGGCGGCTCGCGAAGAGTTCAACCGCCACGTCGTCCAGGGTGGGCGCGAACGGAGACAGCGCCGTCATTCTGGCCGTGGCCTCGATCTGCGACATCCTGCGGGCGCCAAGAACCCACTGCGTTAGGCCCCAGCCGCCGAGACCCGCACCGAGCCAGGTGGTCCACGTCCTGGCGGCCTCGGCCCGGTCCCGCCTCTCCACGGCGGCGTTGAAGTCCTCGACGTTCTCGAAGTCCGCAGCGTCGGGGACCCCGAAATACGGGACCCACTCGACCACCCCGTAGGTGACCGCGGGAAGGAAGATGGCCCAGAAGACCTTGCGTCGTCCCGAGGCGCGCATCCGGAAGGCGTCCCCGTACTGCACCTGGAGCGACGGCGCCGAGGTTCGCGGAAGCTCCAGCTCCAGATTGCGCATGTTGCGCCACCCGAGGCCGATATCGGTCAGCCCCCAGGCGCCCAGGGCCGCGCCCAGTCCGGTGGCCACCGTCCTACCGGTCTCGGCGGCACTGCGCAGGTCCAATGCGTCCTGGTACTCCTCGGCGGTGTCGTAGTCAGGGGGGAAGGGTTCCTTCAGTGGCGGGACGAACTCGAGCGCGGCGTAGGCGGCACCGGCGATGACCACGCCCCAGATCACCTTGCTGACGCCCGACGATCGGCGCCGGCGTTCCGCCTCGTACCGCACCTCCACGTCCGGGATGCCGAGCGTGGCGGCAAGTCCGCCTGTCGGTGCGCCGGGCACCGCCGGCGCTCCAGGTGCCGCCGCCCCTCCCGAGATCACCTCCACCTGGCTGGCCAGGAGGTATCCGATGACCTCTTCCTGCCCCGACTGTCCGGCGACCGTCACCGCATACCAGTCCCCCGACTCCCCTACCCATTCCAGCAGCGTGCCGGCAGGCATGGTGGTGATGACCGGGCTGGAGTCGCTGGGGTCCAGCCTGACCGCGGTCCCGTCGACCACGATACGCACCTGTTGGGCGCCCGCATCAACGGGCGCGCCGACGACCACGGCGAGCAACGCGACCGCCGCGGCTTTGGAAGCCGCGAAGCTGAATAGGTCTCTTCTGAGCACTTGTCAGTTTCCTCCGGCGCCAGCCCGGCGCCCTATAGCAGAGAGAGCAGTAGATTGACGGTCAGCGAGCCCCCCACATCCCTCACAAACTGGCCTTTTCCCGCGTTCGCCACACGTTGCAGGAACGCCTCGATCTCGGGGTCGACGAATCCCTGCGAGTTGATGTAAACGGTTGAAACCCGGTGTCCCGGAAACCGCGCGATGGCGGTGGCGACGGCAACGGACCGGTCCACCTCCTCCGGGTAGGCGGGGTGGTCTGTCACCAGCACGATGACCCTTCTCTCCGATTGGGGGCGCCAGGGCATGCGCGCGGCCTCGGTCAGCGCGAGGAGGAAAGCCTCGGGCGGATCATTGTTCTGACCGTTCCCCATCCCCATCCGCACGTCGAGTTCGTTCACAAACCCCCGAAACGCCGCCCGGTTCAGCGTGGGACCGGAGACCTGCCGCAGCCGGAACGAGGTCGTGGGCGTCTCCCACAGCCGGTCCCCGAATGCCACCATGCCGACGGCGAAGCTGGGCGCCATCCGGCTGAGCAGAAGACTCAGCTGCCCGACCTCGGCCTTCAGCGCCGCGATCTGCTCACCCATGCTGCTCGTCACGTCAAGTGCGATCACCAGGTCGAGGTGGGGCAGTTGGAAGCCTGACACCACCGGTACCGGATCGGGTTCGGGACAGGGGGCCGGGGCGGGCACGGCCGGGCATACCGGACAGCTGACGGGTTCGGGGTCGGGCGGGGCCTCGGGGAGCGCGACGGGGACGGGCTGGGGCGCGGGGGCAGGGGCCACGACGACGGGGCAGGAGACCGGTTCGGGAGCGGCGGGCAGGGAGGGACACGCCGGGCAGACGACTGGCTCCGGCGGAATCAGGGCCATGATGGGAATCGGCTCGGCAGGCTCGTCATCCCGCGAAGCGTCGGCGATCAGCGGGAAGATGATGATCGAGATGAGGATGAAAGCCCCCAGCGCCGAGGCGAAGAGGTCGAGCGACGACATGCCGAAGAGACTAAGCTCGCGGTTTCTTCGCCTCATTGGGGGCTCCTTTGCCCAAGCTTCTGTCGCGCCCGCCTGCCTGCCTGGCGAGGGAACGCCACACAGAATAATACAGGCCTTTCCCTGCGCACCAGACAAAAAAGCACTGTGAACCGGTCCCACCTGCACCGCTCGACAGCAGTTCGTCGCTACGGAACCATCCGCGCCAGCCCCGCTTCGGCCACCAGCAGCAGCAGGGCCCGCTGTATGGCCAGGTGCCCGTCGATGTTGACCCAGTACTCCGCGGGCGAGTGGGCGCCGCCCCCGATGCCGCCGCGGCCGATCGTCACTGCCGGCACGCCGAGCGCGATGGGGACGTTCGAATCGGTGGACGAGCGACCCAGGGTTCCCTGCACGCCGAAGACCGCGGTTGTGGCCAGGGCTCGCTGGACAAGAGGCGCGCCGCGATCCCCCTCGCCGGAAGGGCGGTCCCCGATCCTGGCCTTGTCGACCGTGAGCGGAGGGCCGCTCCGCCTCAGTGCGTTCTCCTCCCGGAGGCCGCGGTCCATCGCATCCAGGAATACGCGCTCGATGCGCGCCAGGCTCTCGGGACTCACCGAGCGCAGGTCGACTTCCATCCAGCTGTCGACGGGAATGGTGTTGACCGAGGTTCCGCCCCCGATCCGCCCCACGTTGTAGCTGGTGCGCGGCCCCCTGCGGGTCAGCGTGTCGGCGGCGTCCTGGAAAAGGCGCACGGCGCGGCTCATGGCGTGCGCGGGGTTGGCCAGACCGAATTCGCCCCATGAATGCCCGCCGGGCCCCATGAACGCGACGCGGTAGCGAACCGAGCCGAGACCGTCGACGACCAGCCGCTGCAGACCCCCGCCGTCCACCTCGATCCAGGCGTCGGGCGCCGCGGCCGGGTTGCGGTAGATGTGCTTCATGCCGCGCAGATCGCCCGGACCCTCCTCGCCGACGACGCCGACGAAATGGATGTCCGCGTCCGTTGCGATGCCTGCCTCCTCCATGGCGCGGAGCACCGCCAGCACGACCACGAGTCCGCGCGTGTCGTCTGAGATGCCCGGTGCACAGAGTTTGTCGCCACGCCGGGTCACGGTCACGTCCGTCCCTTGCGGAAAGACCGTGTCGAGGTGGCCGCCGAATCCGATCGTGCGCCCTCCGCGGCGGCCCCGCCGCAGGCCGATCACGTTGCCCTCCTCGTCGGTCCACACGGGATCGGCGCCGAACTCGCTCAGCAGCTCGGCGAACCGCCGTCCCCGGGCCTCCTCCATGAACGGTGGCGCCGGGATCTCGGTCAGTTCGACGAGCTGTTGCAGCGCCCAGTCGTCGAGGGCCTCGATGATGCGGAAGGCACTGGTGATCGCCGGGTTGCGCGCGAGGTTCTCCGCCTCGCGGGTGTATTCCGCGGCGACGGTGGTCCGGGCGGTCACGGGGTGACGCGGGCTACGATTCCCGGGTCGGCGAACCCGTCATCCGCTCGTCGCGGCTGACCACGCGTGTCGCCGGCCCCGCGATCAGGGGGTCGGGACCGGTCACGACCGACCGATCCTTGTCCGGGTAGGGCAGGCCCGACAGGAAAGCCTGCATCGTTGCGAGCCGCGCCCTCTTCTTGTCGTCGGACTTGATCACCGTCCAGGGGGCGTCGGCGGTGTCGGTGTAGAAGAACATCGCCTCCTTGGCCCGGGTGTACTCGTCCCACTTGTCCAGCGACGCCAGATCGATCGGCGAGATCTTCCACTGCTTCAGGGGATCGGTGTTCCTTCGCTCGAAGCGGTGCGCCTGCTCTTCCTGCGATACCGAGAACCAGAACTTGAACAGGCGTATCCCGCTGTTGACCAGCATCCGTTCCACCTCGGGACACTGGCGCAGGAACTCGAGGTATTCCTGACCCGTGCAGAAGCCCATGACCCGCTCCACCCCCGCGCGGTTGTACCACGAACGGTCGAACAGGACGATCTCGCCGGCGGTCGGCAGGTGATTCACATAGCGTTGAAAATACCACTGGCCACGCTCGACGTCGCTGGGTTTGTCCAGCGCGACCACCCGCGCGCCACGCGGGTTCAGATGCTCCATGAATCGCTTGATCGTCCCGCCCTTGCCGGCGGCATCGCGCCCCTCGAAAAGCGCAACGATCCGGATTCCCGAATCGCGCACCCAGCGCTGCACCTTGAGCAGTTCGACCTGCAGCCGGGCCTTTTTCTGCTCGTAGGGGCGGCGCTTCATCTTGTGCGGGTAGGGATACACCCCTTCGCGGAAGACGCGCTCGATGGTCACGTCGGCCACGGGGGTGTCGTCGGCCACGGGGGTGTCGTCGGTCACAGCAGCCTCGGGAGTATGAAGTCGATCAGCTTTCCGCCGTCCTCGGCGTCGGCCCAGCTCGCGCCCTCGAGTTCGATCACGGCGACCGCGCCCGTCGGGAACTTGTAACGGACTCTGTCGATCCGGTCCGGGTGGCCGGTCCGCGAAAGGAATGCGGCCAGCGCGTGGGTGGACGGATTGTGCCCCAGAACCAGGAGCGTGGCGACTTCGTTCGGGGCGGACGCGATGACGTCGAGCACGACCCTTGGCGAGGCCAGGTAGAGTTCGCGGTGGAACTCCACGTCGGGTTGCGCGTTGAACGCCGGTCCGAGCAGCCCCCAGGTCTCTCGCGTACGTGCGGATGTGCTCGAGTAGACCAGTTCGGGCACGAATCCGGCTTCGCTGAGCGCCCGGCCGACCCGGGGCGCGGCGTCGCGGCCGCGGCGGTTGAGAGGTCGGTCATGGTCGGAAAGGGTGACGTCGCCCCAGCTGGACTTCGCGTGTCTCGCCAGCATCAGTCGCCGCATCCTTGCCGCTCGCTCCACAGTGTTGTCGCCGCTTTCGAGAGTGCGCCGATCGGCCCGGCGGCGCAATTGCATGGCGGGCGGATCAATGGCAGCTTGGGACGAGGGCGACGGCGGGTGTTGAGATGAGTCGGCGTCCTCCCCTCCCGCGGGGACACGCCAGACCGGAGGATTATCTTGTCGACGAAACGGGCGCAGTGGAAGAGTCCGACGCTTTGGTCCCTCGTTGTCCTGGCTGCCGCGGTCGTGCCGGCATGCGCGCCGCCGGACGCCGGACAGCTTCCCGCTGATTGGCAGCAGACACTCGACGGGTTCGGAGAGACGATCGCGTCCGACGTCGAGCAGGACGGCGTGGGGAGCATCACGGCGGCGCTGGCCCGCGACGGTGAGGTGCTTTGGTGGGGCGCGTACGGGTGGGCGGACCCCGAAGGCGAAGTGCCGGCCGGCCGGGAGACGATCTATCGCACAGGATCGATCTCCAAGTCGGTCACGGCCGTGCTCATGGCGATTCTGGCGGAAGACGGCACGGTCGGGCTGGAGACGCCGCTTCAGGATCTGGTGCCGGAGGTGCAGGAACTGGCCGACCGGCCGCCCGGAGCCAATCCGACGCTGCGGCAGGTAGCGAGTCACACCGCGGGTCTGGCGCGGGAACCGGAGCTCCCCGACGCTGCTTCAGGACCCATCGAGACATGGACCGCGCGGATCCTCGAGTCGATCCCGGCTACGCGCTATCAGACGCCGCCGGGTACGGAGTACTCGTATTCCAACATCGGCTTCGGGATTCTCGGATTCGGTCTGGAGCGGGCGGCCGGCGTGCCGTTCATGGCCCAGGTCGAGACGCGCATCTTCGAGCCGCTCGGAATGACGAGCAGCACCTTCATCGTCGACGACCGGCTGCTGCCATCACTGTCCGCCGGGCATGCCAATGGCCCGGAAGGCGAAGTCGACACCGAGCGGCCTGCCCGCGAACACGACGGGCGAGGCTACAAGGTCCCGAACGGGGGCGTGTATTCCACCGTCGATGACCTCGCCGCATTCGCCGCAGGCGTGATGGGAAGAGGACGGCCTCCGCTTTTCGGCGACGCCATGCGCGCCGAGGTGCTGTCCGTGCAGACGCCCGAGGATCCGGAGTCCGGGTACGGCCTGGGTTTCTCGCTCGCGACGGTGGACGGGCGTGTCTTCGCCGGCCACGGCGGCTCGGTTGCGGGGTACACAGCGTACCTTCTCTTCGAGCCCGCCACGGGCCTGACCGTGGTGCTGCTGCGGAACTACAACCGCGGGCGAACCAATCTGGGAGGGGCGGCAAGAGACCTGCTGGGCAGTCTCGGCGCCATCGCGGAGACCCCGTAGACGACGGTCTTCCGCCGGAAGCTCCCGCCCCGGAGAATTGCTGTCCGCGATGCCGCCCGAGGCGTCTCCGTCGGAATGCATCCCTTGTGGAACCTTTCGGATCGATATAGACTATCACAGTAGTCAACTAGTGTGGTAGTCGTTCGTCGGGCGCGAGTGACGCCGTCGGCGCTACCCGACTCCGAAGGGAGACCCACGTTGAAGATCGCAATGATATCACTGGTGGTGCTCGGCGCTGCTGGCGCCGGCGTAACGACCCACATGATCGGTGAGGAGCTCGTCGTCCCCGTCGCCCAGGAGCCTGTGCCGGCACAGCAGAGCGTCGAAGCGGACCAGCTCTACGACCTCGTCAAGCAGGCGCGTGCCGATCTGCGCGAGATGCGAGTCAAGGCGGGACTCGGTGCCTACGCGGCCGGGCCCCGGCCGAACCTGCGCGCAAGCGCCCAGGGCGGCGAAGGCGGTGCGGAGCACGGCGGCCGCGAGGGCCGCGGCGAGCGTGGCGAGCATGGCGGCGGCCAGGACGACGAGGAAGGGAGTTCCTATCTCCCGAAGATGATGAAGCAGGACAGGGTCTTCGCGAACGGGGCCCGCCTGGTCCTTCAGTTCAACCCCGGGACGCAAGTGTTCGTGGGTGCGGTTACGAACACCACAGCCAGGACCCTCTCGCAGGTGCGAGTCGAGATACACCTGGACAACGGCACCGAACTCGGCCCGACGAAGCGCACCGATGTCCGTCCGGGCCAGACGATCCCCGTCGAGCTGGGTGCCTTCGGCAACAGTTTCACTTCGTGGGTCAGTCACCCGGAAGCCGGCGTCGAGCAGGGCCACGGTGCAGGCGGTGAAGAGGGCGGCGAGGGTCGCGGCGAAGGCCGCGGCGAGGGTCGTGGTGAGCACGGTGGCGGCGAAGGCCGCAGCGAGCACGGCGGTAGCGAGGATGCCCGCCCGGCCGATCCGGCCTACCGGCCCCTGTACAACCAGCTCCAGATCCTGCGCGGCGAAATGCACGCGTTCGAGGCCGATCTCGGGGCTGGGAGGCGGTCGTAGCATCGGCGGGAACTCCGGGTGACTACCTGTGTAGTAACTACCCGAGTAATCGATAGGCCCCCCATTCACGGAGAGCACTGATGAAACGGAAACGTCGACTCGGAGACCTGCAGCTCGCAATCATGCACGTGCTTTGGGAGCGGGGCGAGGCGCCGGCGATCGAGGTGCATCAGGCGCTGTTCGAAGAGCGGGGGCTTGCCGTCACGACGATCAAGACAATGCTGCGCAAGCTGGAGGAATACGGCTGCGTGGAGCACCGAACGAATGGAAGGCAGTTCATCTACCGGCCTGCGATCGCCGAGGCGGACGTGCGAAAGCGGATGGTTGCCGACCTAGTGAGCCGGGTGTTCTCCGGTGACAGCGCGGCCCTGGTGAATCACCTGGTGCGATCCGGCGAGATCAACGCGGAGGATCTGGAGGATCTGCGCGAGATCGTCGCGAAAAAGCGGGACGGAGCAGAGAAATGACGGTGTGGCTCTTCTCGTTCATCGTGCACAGCACCCTGTGGTGCGGCGTGGCCTGGCTCTGCCTGCGACTGTTCCCCGGAGTCCTTGCGCGTCTGAGGGAGACGATCTGGCACACGGCGCTTGCCGCCAGCCTGATCACTCCGACGGTACACACGATCACTTCGCAGCAGTCTGCCATCTGGCGGCTGCCCTTGCCCTCGTTCGTCGCCGGCGGAGAGCACCACTCCGGAGAGGATCGGGGCCACGAGGATGGGGCAGCCGCTGTCGCCACCGTGTCCCGTCAGGAGGCCCACGGCGAGGAGACGGCAGTCAGCGCCATCGGCATGGCTGCTGCCGGCACGCTGTGGCTCGCCCTCGCCGTGAGTCTTCTGGCGCTCTACTTCCTGCGGCTGAAGAAGCTGCGCCGCCGCCTCCGCGACCGCACGCCGGTCGTCGACCCGCGCGCATTAAATGCACTGGCTGCTCTCAGCGGCAGAGCAGGTCTGGAGTCGCCGCCACGACTGACGAAGAGCCGCCGCCTGGGCTCACCGGTCGCACTGGGCCTCGGCACCCGTCGCGAGATCTGCGTGCCCGTCCGGGCACTCCGCGAGCTGGACGAGAGAGAGCTTCGCGCCCTCTTCGGCCATGAGATCGCGCACCATCTACGCCGCGATGTTATCCGTCTGGCCATCCTGAACGTCGTGCAGGCCGTGTTCTTCTTCCAGCCGCTCTTCCGGCTGGCGGTGCGCGAGGCTCGACTCGCCGCCGAAGAGCAGTGCGACGACTGGGCGGCCAATCAGTTCGATGACCGGGTCGCCATGGCGAGCTGCCTGACGGAAGTGGCCCGGTGGGTGGTCCGGAGCGATCGACGCACCCCGGTCCCGTGCATGGGCAGGCACCGATCGCAACTGGAACTGCGCGTCCGCCGCCTCATCGACGGACACCGTTCGTCGGGGACGCCGTCGCCGACGTGGCGGCGCGCCGGTGCCGTGGGCCTGCTGGCCCTGGCCCCGCTGTTCGCTCCCGCGGTGGCTCCCGCGACCGGCGAATCCCACGAAGAGCGGCCCGTGTCCACGGGCGTGCGGCCGTTCGTGGCAGACAAATTCGGCGTAATGGAGGGGGTGCCGGAAACCGGCACCCGCAATAAACCAACACAATGAGGGGAGACCCATGATTAAGCAGGCTTTCACCATCCGTGCCGCGGCCCTGGCTCTCGTGGCCATGTTCGCCGCGGCGTGCAACAACAGCCTCACCGAAGAGGGCGAGTCCGGCACGCGGTACGATCGGAACGAAACCGCGACCGAAACCCGTAACGGCGTGAACCTGGTCATCAGCTACAACTCGTCGGCCCAGCGGTTCGACGGCACTGTGACCAACACCACGGGCTCCACCGTCACCGACGTCCGCGTCGAGATCCACCTGTCCAACGGAACCGTACTCGGCCCGTCGCCGCGGGTCGACCTCGGGGCAGGGGAGGTCCAGGACATCAGACTCGACGCGTCCGGCCAGAACTTCAACTGGTACAGCGTACACGTCGAAATCGGCTCGTCGTCAGGGTAGCAATGAGCGACCGGTCCGCACGATTCCCCCTGGGGCGCCAGGTGACCATCGAGGTCCTGGCCGGGGATCCCTATCCCGTCTTTCACGAACTGCGGCGGAGCGAGCCGGTGACATGGTCGCCGGCGCTCGGCATGTGGCTGCTCACGCGCCGGGACGACATCGTAAGCGTTCTCGCCGACTGGCAGCGGTTTACCACGGATTCTCCCGCGTCCACGATCCGCGACATCTTCGGATCGCACATGCTCACAACCGACGGCGACGAGCAGATCCGCTACAAGCGCCGCTTCATCGGGCCGTTCAGGCGCGGGAGGCTGGAGCAGAACCTGCTGGGCACCGTTGGCGGCGTACTGGACGGGTTGATGGACGAGCTGCGGAGGGAAGCGGGCGCGGCGGCCGACGACGCGGGCCGGGCCGATCTGCGCGCCCGGATCGCGCGTCCGCTGTCGGTGCGGAGCATCTGCCGCGTCCTCGGGCTGCCGGAGGACGACGGCCCCACGCTGCTGGCCTGGTACGACCGCTTTGCGGCCGCGCTGGAGAACTTCGCGGGCGATCCGGTGGTGCGGGCCGCGGGGAAGGAAGCCGCCGCGGAGTTCAGCGACTACGTCATGCCCTACCTGCTGGGAGAGCGGCCGGTGCCGAATGATTCGCTGATCGCGACGTTGCGGGACGACACCGATCCGCTCACGAAAACGGAGATGGTCGCGAACCTCCTGCTGGTGCTGTTCGGCGGAATCGAGACCACGGAGTCGATGATCGGCAACGCGTTCTGGGCGGTGCTGTCGCACCCGGAGGTGGCGCGGCGGATCACGGCGGAATGCTCAGGCGGCGGGCCTGCCCGTGACGGTTTGCTGAGCGGTGTGATCGAGGAGTCGATGCGGTGGGAGCCGGCCGTGCAGTCGTGCATGCGTTTCGCCACCGAGGACGTCGAGATCCGGGGGGTGCGGATCGCAAGAGGCGAGACTGTCCACTGCTTTCTGGGCGCCGCCAACCGCGATCCCGCGCACTTTGCCGACCCGGACCGCTTCGACCCCGGGCGGCAAAACGCGCGCGACCACCTGGCTTTCGGGGCCGGAAGGCACTTCTGTCTGGGTGCGTCGCTTGCGCGGATCGAAGCGGAGCAGGCGTTGGCACGGGTCTTCCGAGGGTTGCCGGGGCTGCGACTCGACGAGGAGCGACTGGCGCGGCCCTACGGGCACGAGTTCCGCACACCGCCGACCGTGTGGGTGCGCTGGGGCTGGCACCGCTCGATTGGCCGATCCCGCGAGGGGGTTTAGTATTCGAGGTTCGCTATTGGATGGGTGGTGGAGAAACGAAGGAGAACAGCAATGTCCGACAAGCCCCTGGGACGCTTTACCTGGCATGAACTGATGACGCCGGATCTGGATGCGGCCCGCGACTTCTACACCCGGCTGGTGGGTTGGGGGACCAGCATCTGGGACAGCGGCGGCGACCCCTACGAAATGTGGATGAACGGCGAGATGCCGGTGGGTGGACTCATGGAGCTGCCGGCGCCGGATGTGCCTCCGTGCTGGCTGTCGTACCTGTCCACGCCCGATCTGGACGAAACGCTAGCGAGGGTCCGGCGTCTCGGCGGGACCGTGATGAACGAGATGGCGGTTCCGGAAGTCGGTCGCTTCGCGGTGCTCGCGGATCCACAGGGAGGCGTCTTCGCGGTGCTCGAGCCCGAGGGGGATGCGGCCGGCCACGATGGCCCCGCGCAGGTCGGAGAGTTCTCGTGGCGGGATCTTGCGACCACCGATATGGATGCCGCATGGTCCTTCTACTCGGAGGTGTTCGCCCTGGACGCCGCCAACCGCATGGACATGGGGCCGAACGGCTTCTACCAGATGTTCAGCCGGGGCGCGCACCCCTTGGGCGGCGTCTACAACGGACCGGACGGGATGCCGCCCGGGTGGCTGGTGTACATACGCGTTCCGGACGCCCGTGCTGCGGCCGAGGCGGTCACGGAGATGGGGGGACAGGTACTCAATGGTCCCATGGAGGTGCCCGGGGGCGACTTCATCGCGCAGTGCGTGGACCCGCAGGGCGTGCCGTTCGCGGTGCATTCCGTCACGGGGGACTGACATCCGGGGCGCCGGCCCCTGGTCACGACTCTGCGCGGCGGCGCTGCTGTTGGCCGCATTCGCCGGCGGCACGTGTGCGCGTGGAGGCCGGACGGCCGATCTGATCATCATCGGCGGCACGATCGTGGACGGCTCAGGGGACCCGCCTCGCACCGGCACGGTCGTGATCGCCGGGGACCGCATCGTCACCGTGGGAGGCGCTGCGGCCGATGGCGGCGGAGCCCGTGCCGCGGACACGATCGACGCCGTCGGTCTCGTGGTAGCACCGGGCTTCATCGATGTCCACAACCACACCCCGCCGGCGATCGCGGACCCCGCCAACCGTCTCAACGAAGGCTTCATCCGGCAGGGCGTGACGACGGTCTTCGGCGGACCGGACGGACAGTTCGCACCGGCGCACATCCGCCAGCTGTCGGAGATCTACGCGGAGCAGGGGATCGGCACCAACGTCGCCTTCTACATCGGCCACAACGGGATCCGCAACGAGGTCCTGGGCGACGACCAGCAGCGGGCCCCGACCGCCGAAGAACTCGAGACGATGCGCGCCCTCGTGCGCGAGGGCATGGGACTGGGCGCCTTCGGCCTCTCGACCGGCCTGATGTACGAACCCGGGATGTTCTCCGAAACGGCCGAGGTGATCGCGCTCGCCATGGAGGCCGCGGAATACGGCGGCGTGTACGACTCGCATGTGCGCAACCCCGTGCACGACTTCGTCGGTTCGGACCGCGAGGTCGTCGAGATCGCGGAGACGGCGCAGCTGCCGGGGAAGATCGGCCACCTCAAAGCGGTGGGCCTGCACAACGAGGGCGTGATCGCCGACATCGTCGAGCTGGTGGAAGGTGCGCGCGAACGCGGCGTGGTGATCGTGTCGGACCAGTACCCCTACGACGGTGCCGCGACGGCCAGCCTGACGGGAATCGTCGTGACGCCGCCGGGCCTCGAGGGGCTGGATGCCTTCCGGCTGATGCAGCGGCAAGGTGCCACGGACGAAGTCATGACCCGGTTCAAGGCGGCGCTGGGGAACCCGGAGTCCCGGGCACGTTTCAAGGAGGCGAGCGAGAACGGGGTCGATGGCGGGTTCGCCTGGCTGAAGGCGACCGGTTACACGAGCATGCGGATCACCAGTTCGCCGGACTACCCCGAACTCGTCGGCCTGTATCTGTCGGAGATTGCCCGGCAGCGAGGCCAGGACCCATTCGATACGGTAGCCGAACTGATCATCGGGTCGTCCCATCCCGTCAACCTGACCCTGGGCGCGATCAAGGAGCACGACGTGCGGCGCCTCATGGTTCAGCCCTGGAACATGATCGCGAGCGACGGCGCCTATGCGGACGGCTCGGACGGGTTCGCCGGCCACCCTCGCAGCGCGGGCACCTTTCCCCGACTGATCGGCCACTATGCCCGGGACGAGGGCGTCCTGTCACTGCAAGAGGCCGTGCGCAAGGTCACCTCGCTCCCCGCCGACTTCCACGGGATCGACGACCGTGGCCGCCTGGCCGTCGGAATGCGCGCCGACATCGCGATCTTCGACCCGGCAACCATCATCGACCGGTCGGATTGGGACTATCCACAGCGCTTCGCAGAAGGCGTGATCCACGTCCTCGTCAACGGCGTGCCGGTGTTGCGCGACGGCGAGATGACGGGTGAAGCGCCGGGCGAAGTCGTCAAACGGTAGAAGCCCGAGGAGACGCCATCGTGGCAGCGCCGCGTTCCCCAGGGGTGACCTTTCGCCCCATGGTTCCGGACGACTGGCCCGCCGTGGCGGAGATCTACCGGCAGGGCATCGAGTCCGGCAACGCGACCTTCGAGACCGAGGTGCCGGACTGGGAGAGCTGGGACGCCGCGCGGCATCCCGAGTGTCGCATGATTGCCGAACTCGACGGGGAGATCGCCGGGTACGCGGGGCTCAGCCCGGTTTCGAGCCGGTGTGTCTACGGCGGGGTGTGCGAGGTCATGATCTATGTTGCGGCTTCGGCCCGGGGGCGGGGGTTGGGCGGTGCACTGCTCCAGCGCCTTGTCAGGGAGACCGAAGACCTCGGCATATGGACGCTGCAAGCGGGCATCTTCCCCGAGAACCAGGCGTCGATCCGTATCTTCGAGAACGCGGGGTTCCGGATCCTGGGAACGCACGAGCGCCTCGGCCGATTCCACGACGGGCGCTGGCGCGACGTGGTGCTGATGGAACGGAGAAGCGCAGTCGCGGGGATCGGCTGAAACGGATGCGGCATCGCCCCAGGGCCGCGCGCTCGGCGGGCTGCGGGGGCGAAGCTACCCCGTCCGCTTGGTCCGCGGCCGCAGGGACAGCTCGTGCACCCGGGTCACGGGCAAAGCGGTGATCCCGTCCGCCAGCCGATACTCGAGCTCTCCGGGGTAGATCACCCAGAGGTGCTCCAGCTCCAGATCCGCTTTCACGATGTGCATGGACTTTGTCGTGCGCGGCGTTTCGGTGCACTTGAACTCGAACCCCCAGCGCCGTCCCCACCGCAGCAGCAGGAGGTCCAGCTCCGCTCCGCGCTGCGTCCGGTAGAAGTACGCCTCGCGCTCGCCGTGGGCCAGCAGCGTCTGCTCCAGCGCGAACCCCTCCCAGCTCGCACCATAGCGGGGGTGATGCAGGAGATCGTCCATCTCATCCAGGCCCAGCAGATGGTGCAGCATCCCGCTGTCGCGCAGATAGACCCTGGGTGACTTCACCAGCCGTTTGCCGAGATTGGCGAACCACGGCGGCAGCACGCGAACCATGAAGGCGCCCTCCAGCAGATCGCGGTAGCGCATCACGGACTTCGTACGAGTGTCCAGCGACCTGGCCAACTCGGACGCATTCCAGGTCTGACCGTGCAGATGCGCCAACATCCTCCAGAAGCGCCCGATGCCCTCGGAGGAGACGCCCGGGCGCAGGCCCGGAATATCCCGCTCGACGAACGTTCGGACAAACGACTCCATCCAGCGCCTCCATGCTCCTGCGGACTCCGCGAGATAGGCGCGTGGAAATCCGCCGCGCATCCACAGCCGGTCGTGATTGGCTGCTCCGACTTCGGCGAGCGAAAGCCCCCCCATCTCCACGAACAGAATCCTCCCGGCCAGGGTCTCGGAGACGCCGCGAACGAGATCGATCGAAGCGCTGCCCAGGAGAAGAAAAACGGCCTTGCGCCCCGGGTCGTCGCAGATCGGGCGGAGTATCTCGAAGATCTCCGGCATGCGCTGGACCTCGTCGAGAACGACGAGGCCTTCGCCTGAACGGAGCACCCTGCCCGGAGTTCTGGCCAGAGCGTCGCGCTCGGTGGCCACCTCCAGATCGAAAGAAAGAGAGCCACCCGGCCAGGCGTGCAACTGCCTCGCAAGCGTCGTCTTGCCGACCTGTCGGGCACCCAGAACGGCGACGACGGGCGCCTCGGCAAGCCGGGTGGTTATCGCGGCAAGCAAGCCGGTACGTACTATAGATTGTTGCATATTGATTCCACCGGGGTCAAATATACTACAATCTATCGCGGTTTCGCCGCTACGCCACCTCGATCGACTCGTCCAGGAACACGTCCTGGATCAGGTTCAGCAGCTTCACGCCGTCGGCCATCGGACGCTGGAACGCCTTGCGGCCCGAAATCAGCCCCATGCCCCCGGCGCGCTTGTTGATCACGGCCGTGCGCGCCGCCTGCGCGAAGTCGTTGTCGCCGCTCGAGCCTCCCGAGTTGATCAGCCCGACGCGGCCCATGTAGCAATTGGCCACCTGGTAGCGCGTGAGCTCGATCGGGTGTTCGTCGGGCGCCAGATCGGAATACACCTTGTCGTGCGTGCGGCCGAATCCGATCGCGCGGTAGCCGCCGTTGTTCTCGGCCTGTTTCTGCTTCACGATGTCGGCCTCGATCGTCACGCCGAGGTGATTGGCCTGGCCCGTGAGGTCGGCGGCGGCGTGGTAGTTGACGCCGTCCTTGTTGAACGCGGCCTGGCGCAGGTAGCACCACAGCACGGTGACCATGCCCAGCTCGTGCGCCATCTGGAACGCTTCGGACGTCTCCTGCAGCTGGCGCATCCCCTGGTCCGAACCGAAGTAGATCGTCGCGCCGACGGCGACCGCGCCCAGTTCCCACGCCTGCTGCACGCTCGCGAACATGACCTGGTCGTACCGGTTCGGGTACGTGAGCAGCTCGTTGTGGTTAAGCTTGACGAGGAAGGGGATCCGGTGCGCGTACCGGCGCGAAACCGAGCCCAGCACGCCCAGCGTCGACGCCACCGCGTTGCACCCGCCCTCGAGCGCCAGTTCCACGATGTTGCCCGGGTCGAAGAACGGCGGATTGGGCGCAAAGGACGCGCCGGCCGAGTGCTCGATGCCCTGGTCGACCGGCAGGATCGACACGTAGCCGGTCCCCGCCAGCCGACCGTGTCCCAGGATCTGCTGCATGCTGCGCATCACCTGCGGGTTCCGGTCCGTTCCGGCCACGACGCGGTCCACGAAATCGGGACCGGGCAGGTGGAGTTGTTCGCGCGGAAAGCCCCTCGCGCGGTAGGTCAGCAGGTCTTCGGCTTCGGCTCCGAGGAAGTCTTCGATTCGGCTCACTTGGCGGTGTCCGGGTTGGGGTTGGATGATTGGCTGAAGTAGCTCGACCGCTTCAGTGCGGCGCTACAGCAGCACTATAGCAGGGAACATATGTGGCGCAATCGGAGCCGGCGGGAAGTTGTCAGGAAACCGGTTGCCCCCACATTTGGGCGCGCGGCCACGCGCGGCGGTACGGCACGCAGAGACTACGACACCGGACGCCCCCTCGGCCGCACGCTGATCGGCTGCACGCCGCTCTCGGTGAGGAACGCGTTGAACGCGTCCACCGCTTCCAGGAGTTGTTCCAGCGTGTCCTCGTGCCCCGCCCATTCCTCCCGCAGGTCGCTCCAGCGCTCTCGTGCGCCGGCGGTGAGCGGGGGCTCGGTTCCGTCCACCGATCCGATCAGCGCCAGGATCTGCGCGTCCAGCTTGTTGCGGAAGTTGATCACGTCCTGGAAGGTTCGCTGCCGGCGCTGGATCAGCTCCTCCTCCCAATCCGTGATCCCGCTGGTCAGCGACTCGCCGGATGCGCGGATGGAGTCGGCCAGCGGGTGGTCGTCCGTCCGCTCGACAATCGCGTCCACCTGCTCCGAGACACCGGCCAGCTCCGTGACTGCCCCGTAGAGGTCGCGGATCACGTCCTGCGCCTCGGCGACGAAGCTCTCCTGTGCTTCGTACTGGTTCCGCGTCGCGCTCCAGCGGAGGTCGGGCGCGACCGACAACGCCACCGTACGACTCTCGTCTCCGTGCGTGAGGCGGACCTGGTATTCCCCCGGCACGACGACACGGCCCTGGAGGCTGCCGAAGCTCTGGTATCCGTCGATGCCCGGGATCGCGTCGTGGCGATAGTTCCAGGCCAGCCGGTTCAGCCCGGCCCCCGGAGTCGGCAGGGAGGAGTAGTCTTCGTCGCCCGCGGCCTCCGGGTCGGTCGCGAAGGTCCGGATCGCGCTCCCGTCGGCGCCGAGGATCTCGACGGTGACCAGCGAATCGGGCGCCTCGGCGAAGGAGAAGAAGATCTGCGCGCCGCCCGGCGGGTTGGCACCGGTCGTTCCGGCCCCGCCTCCGCCCCCGAATCCCCCGCCGAACGAGGCCATGATCGCCTCGCGAGGCGTGAAGAGGTGCATGCCGTCGGCCGTTACGTCCTCGTTCAATTGCTGCACCGGCGACAGGTCGTCGAGGATCCAGAAACCTCGCCCCTGTGTGGACGCCACCAGGTCGTTGGCGCGGATCGTGAGGTCGGTGATGGGCACGATGGGCAGGTCGAGCTGCCATTTCTCCCAGCTCTCACCTGCGTCCCGCGACAGGAAGATCCCCATCTCGGTGCCCGCGTAGAGCAACCCCGGGGTGACCGGGTCTTCGCGCACCACCCGCACCCAGTGCTCGGTGTCGATGCCGTCGGTCGTGCTCTCCCAGCTGGTGCCGTAGTCGCGCGTGCGGAAGATCATCGGCGTGAAGTCGTTGAACTTGTACGCCGTGGCGACCACGTACGCGGTGGCCGGGTCGTGGGGCGAGACTTCGATCGAGTTGATCATCGCGCGGCCGACATCCGCCGGGGTGACGTCGGTCCAGCTGACGCCGCCGTCCAGGGTGAGGTGGACGAGGCCGTCGTCGGTGCCCACCCACAGCGTGCCCACCTCGTGGGGTGACTCGACCAGGGCCATGATCGTGTTGTAGTTCTCGCCCCCGGCGCCCTCGTTGGTGATCGGGGTGCCCCCGGCGCCCTGCTTGTCGTCCTCGTCCCGGGTCAGGTCGGGCGAGATGGCCTCCCAGCTCTGGCCGCGGTCGCGGGTGGCGAACACGACGTTGCCCGCGTGAAAGATGACGGCGGGGTCGTGGGGCGACGCCACGATCGGGGCGTTCCAGTTGAAGCGGTAGCGCTGTTCGCCGGCGTACGTGCCCAGGCCGAGAAAGGGATAGGCCATGATCGGCTTCCTCGAACCCGTGCTGCGGTTCCAGCGGTCGATCAACCCCTGGTAGCAACCGCCGAAGATGTCCTGGGGATCATTCTCGTCGAAGGCCAGAAAGGCGCTCTCGCACCCCGCCACCGAGTAGAAGTCGCCCCAGCCGATCCCCCCGGGCGAGGCCGACGGCATGCCGATCGCCGAGTTGTCCTGCTGGCCGCCGTAGACGTGGTAGGGAAACTGGTTGTCCGTGATGACGCGGTAGAACTGCGCCGTGGGCTGGTTGCGCTGGGTTGACCAGCTGTCGCCCCCGTTGAAGGAGACGTTGGCGCCCCCGTCGTTGGAGTTGATCATGTTGTCCGCGTTGGCGGGGTTGATCCAGAGGTTGTGGTTGTCGCCGTGGGGCACCGAGACCGGGGTGAAGTTGCGACCGCCGTCGATCGACTTGAGGAACGGCGCGTTCATGACGTACACCGTCTCTTCGTCCTGAGGGTCGGCGAAGATCTTCATGTAGTACCATGAGCGCGTCTGGACGATGCGTTCCGCGTTCATCTGCTGCCAGGAGGCCCCGGCGTCGTCCGAACGGTAGACGCCGCCCTGGTCCGGCTCGGCCTCCACCACCGCGTAGAGCCGGTCCGGGTTGGCGCGCGACACGTCGACGCCGATCTTGCCGACCAGCTCCGGCAGACCCCCGTTGATCTCCTCCCAGCTGTCGCCGCTGTCGGTCGACTTCCACAGCCCGCTTCCCTCGCCGCCCGACTCCACGACCCAGGGGCGCCTGAGGTGGTCCCAGAAGGAGGCGTACAGGATGCGGGGATTGGTCATGTCCATGGCCAGTTCGGCCGCGCCGGCGCGGGGGGAGACGTACAGCACCTTCTCCCAGCTTTGGCCGCCGTCCGTGGTGCGGTAGACGCCGCGGTCCTCCGTCTCGCCGTACGGGGCGCCCTGGGCGGCGACGTAGACGATGTCCGGGTCGCGCGGGTGGATCCGTATGCGCGAGATGGCGCGCGTGTTCTCCAGTCCCATGTGGGTCCAGCTCCGTCCCGCATCGGTCGACAGGTAGACGCCGTCTCCATGCGAGGTGGTCACGCCCCGCACCGCGTGCTCGCCCATCCCGGCCCACACCACGTTCGGGTCCGACTCGGCCACCGCGACCGCCCCCACCGAGCCTGTACCGAAGTGGCCGTCACTCACGTTGGTCCAGGTGATTCCGGCGTCGGTGGTCTTCCACACACCGCCCCCGGTCGCGCCGAAATAGTAGGTCTGGTCGTCGCCCACGACCCCCGTCACCGCGACCGAGCGGCCGCCGCGCGTGGGGCCGATGTTCCGCCACGTCATCGCCTGGGTGTAGCGCGTGAGGGTGGTGGTGTCGGCGGACTGGGCGGCCCCGGGCGGGGGAGCTGCAAGGGCGAAAGCGACGATCAGGGCGATGAGGGGTGGGACGCGCTTCATTCTGGCCTGTCCTCCAGGGGATGAGGTCGGTGGTGATTGGCCGGAACTCTAACCGGGATGTGAGACATGGAGCAATCCACGCGTGCCGTTGTTGGTGACCGCACGGCTCACGGCGTAGCTTGTTGCTGAGGTTGGCCGGCAACGCCCCGGCGCGCCCGCGCACTCGGTGGCACGAACATACGGATCGAGGGGATCACCCGATGGCAAGAGCGGCGCTCCTGGACACGCGCACCGTGAACTACCAGGAGTTGATCGGAAACGGGAGGGTGTATCACGTCCCTCCCTACCAGCGCGACTACTCGTGGCGCCAGGAGCAGTGGGAGGACCTCTGGAACGACATCGCCGAGATGCGGAGCCTGGAGGACGGGCGCCACTACATGGGTGCGCTGGTCGTGGAGGCCAAGTCGGATCGCCGCTTCGTGGTGATCGACGGGCAACAGCGTCTGGCCACGCTCAGTATCCTGGCGCTCGCGGTGATCGACGCGCTGCAGCGGCTGGCGCGCGACGGAGTGGAGCCCGAGCGGAACATTGCCCGAGCAGGCGAACTGCGAGGGCGCTTCATCGGCGAGAAGGATCCGGCGTCGCTGGTCGAGTCCAGTCGCCTGAACCTGAACCAAACCGACAACGGCTTCTACCAGGACTACCTCGTCCAACTGCGGGCTCCCAGGAATCCGCGAGGCCTGATCCGATCCAACAAGCTGATGTGGGAGTGCTTCGGGTACTTTCGGAGGCAGATTAAGAGTCTGGAGGAGCTTGGCGGTGACGGCACAGCGTTCGCCCGGCTGATCTCCGAAACCGTGGCGCGCCGTCTGGTCTTCATCCTCATCACAGTCGAGGATGCGCTGAACGCCTACACGGTCTTCGAAACGCTGAACGCCCGAGGGCTGGAGCTCACCACCACCGACCTGCTGAAGAACTACATCTTCGCGAGGGCGTCGAGCGCGGACCGTGAGGCCATGCTTCGCCGTTGGCACCGCATCGCGACGACCGTGGGGCAGGCGCACGTACCGGAACTACTGCGCTATCACATGCTCTGCGAGGTACCCAAGGTCCGGCGACGGCGCCTGTTCAAGCTCGTGCGGGACCGCTACAGATCTGCCGGCGACGTGTATGCACTGCTCGAGGTGCTGGAGGCAAGAGCCGAGGTGTTCGCGGCGGTCAAGGATCCCTCCCACGGATACTGGGTGGACACGCCCGAGGCCCGACCCCACATCGTGGAGCTGGGGGTGTTTCGCGTAACCCAGATGATGCCCCTGCTCTTCACCGTGAGAGAACGGTGGTCGCCACGCGACTTCGCTCGCACCCTCCGGTTGGTCTGCGTGCTGGCCTTCCGCTACACGGTGGTGGGTCGGCTGAACCCCAACGACCTCGAGTCGGCCTACCACAGGGCGAGCCGGGCGGTGACAGAGGGAGGAGTCGCCGGCCCCGGGGAGCTCTTTGATGTGTTGAAACCGATCTACGTACCGGACGAGCAGACACGGACGGACTTCAGCTTCCTGTCGATTCCGACGCGCGGGCCACGCAAGAAGCTGGTCAAGTACATCCTGTCCAGGCTGGAGGAAGATGTGTCGGGCAAACCGTGTGATGCGGACACCGACCCCGGAACGATCGAGCACATCATGCCGGAGAACCCCGGATCGGAGTGGGAGGAGGCGTTCGCCCCCGGGACCCAGGACGCCACGGTCAACCGGATCGGCAATCTCACGCTCCTCGAAGCCAACCTGAACCGGGAGGTCGGGAATGGAGACTTCTCCGACAAGCTCCAGGCCTACCGACAGAGCCGTTACGCGCTGACGGGCGCGATTCCGGAGATGGCACCTGAGGAGTGGACGCTGCCCATTCTGGAGGAGCGGCAGCGCCGGCTCGCGATCCGAGCCGTCCACCTGTGGCGCTCCGACTTCGCGTAGTAGGCACCACCACACCAGCCCTTGCAACGGGAGGATGACAATGGCCAGATGCACGATGCTCTTCGCGGTGGCCCACCTCGCCACGGTACTCTTCGGTGTCGCCGTGCCGGCGAGCACGTTGACAGCCCAGACCGCGGACGACCCGATCGTGCGCCTGTGGGCGTATCCCGCCGAGCTGGAGATGCAGGTGGGCGACGAGGTCCGGGTCACGATTGCGGCCTACACGCAGTCGGGTGCGCGGGTGGAGGATCCGGTGGTGCGCCTGGTGGGGCCCCGGTCGGCGGTGCGCGTGCGTGACGGCGTGGTCACCGCGCTGGCCGTGGGGGACCATGCGCTGATCGCCACGCTGGTACAGGGGGCTGACGATCCCGCAGGCGAACCGGTCACGCTCAGGGTGCCGGTCAGCATAGCCTGGGCCGATGTCGCGCGGGTGGTCGTCGCTCCCACCACCGAAAACCGGCTGTTTGTGGGCACCACACTGCGCATGGCCGCGCGGGCCGAGCATGCGGACGGAAGCGCGCGCACGGATCCGGATGTGGCGTGGCGGAGCGGGACGCCGTCGGTCGCCACGGTTGATGGCTTTGGACGGGTCACCGCAATGGCTCCCGGCACGGCAACGATTACGGCCACGGTCGACGGGGTCGAGGGCGCGGCAACCGTGTCCGCCGAGGCGTTCACGGGCGAAACCCTCGAGATCACCGGCGGCACACTTCGCGCGCGCACCGGTGACGTCGTCGACTTCGGGGCGGAGGTGCGGGACGGCGGCGGTGAGGTGCTCGGCGGCGTGCCGGTCGAGTGGTCCCACCTGTACGAGGCGCCCCACGGGATCATGGCACCGCCCGCGCCGGCGCAAATGCATGGGGGACGCTTCGTCGCGGACGTGCCCGGCGTCTATACGGTCATCGCCGACGCCGGTCCGCTCTCGGCGCGCACCTCCTTCCGGGTCGTCGCGCGGGACGTGATCCAGAAGCTTGAGATCGACGGTCACGGCCGTGAGCAGCGGGTCAGGACGACCGACTTCTGGGTCTTCGAGGGGCGCGACGGCCGTGACTACGCGCTCACCGGGGCCAAGCGCTCCGACGGCCACGGCTTCGTGTGGGACGTCACGGAGCCCGGCAACATCTTCAAGACCGACTCGATCCAGGTGGATGCTCGCTCGGTCAACGACATGAAGGTCTCCCCCGACGCGCGCTACGCCACGATGACGCGCGAGGGCGCGTCCAACCGGCGCAACGGTGTCGTCATTCTGGATCTGGCGGACCCGGCGCACCCGGTGATCGCTGCGGAAGTGACCGACTACGGGCTCACGGGCGGCGTCCACAACGCCTTTCCCACCGAAAGCCACGTCTTTGCGCTGGCCGGCGGCGACAAGTACGTGATCCTCGACGTGAGCGACCTCTACAACCCGCGTCTGGTCGGCGAGTACAATCATCCGAACAGCCGCCTGCACGACGTGTGGGTGATGGACGGGCTCGCGTATTCGGCGGAGTGGGAGAACGGGCTGGTGGTCGTCGACGTCGGCGACGGGCGCTGGGGCGGATCGCCCGAGAACCCGGTTCTGGTGAGCAGCTATCCCATTCCGGGGGGCGCCACGCACGCAGTCTTTCCGTACGTGTCGCTGTCCACGGGAAAACACTATGTCTTCCTGGGCGACGAGATCATGAGCCGGCGCGGGCTCGCATGGGAAGGACCGGGGCAGGGGCGCGGGTCGTATCAGTTGCCCTACGACCCCGAAACCGGCATGCACGGGATCCCGCTGGCCACCCGGGGCTACATCCAGATTGTCGACTTCTCGGATCCCGAGAACCCGGAGATGGTGGCGCGCTACGAGGTGCCCGAGTACGGCACGCACAACATCTGGGTGGAGGACGACGTGCTGTACCAGGCGTACTACGAGGGTGGCGTGCGCATGGTGGACGTGTCGGGCGATCTGATGGGGAACCTGTACACGCAGGGGCGCGAGATCGCCGTCTTCAAGGCCTACGACCCGATCGGATACGTGGCCAACTCTCCGATGGCGTGGAGCGCGATGCCGTTCAAGGGGAGGATCTACTTCTCGGACACGAATTCGGGGCTGTGGTCGGCGCGGCTGGTGCCGCGAAGCCGGCCGGTGAGCTGAGGGCGGGCCCGTGCGCAGCGGCTGCATTGCGCGCGGCGCCTGACGTGGTTGCGGCGCCTGCGACAGCCGTGGCGCCTGCCACAGCGCCGGCCGCTGAAACACCTCCGGCGCCTGAAACACCTCCGGCCCCCGGGCGTAGAACCCTCTCATGACACCCGCCGACCCCATCCCCGTGGGGCTGCTCGGCGCGACCGGCATGGTCGGCCAGCAGTTCGTTCGCCAGCTGGCCGGACACCCGTGGTTCCGGCTGGTCTGGCTGGGTGCGAGCGACCGCAGCGCGGGCCGGAGCTACGGCGAGGCCACCCACTGGGTCCAGGACCGGCGCATGCCCGACGGGGTTGCGCGGCTGCCGGTGCACGCGGCGACTCCCGGCGGCGACTGTCCGGCGCTCGTGTTCTCGGCAATGCACGCATCGGTCGCCGGCCCGATCGAAGAGGCGTTTGCGCGGGCGGGGCACTTCGTGGTCTCCAACGCGCGCAACCACCGCATGGACGCGGACGTGCCACTGATCATTCCCGAGGTCAATCCGGAGCACCTGACCCTGGTCACTCGCCAGCGCCGGGAGCGGGGTTGGCCGGGTTCGATCGTCACCAATCCCAACTGCTCCACGATCACGCTGGGGCTGGCTCTTGCTCCGCTGCGCGGATTCGGTGTCCGGCGCGTGGTCGTCTCGACGCTGCAGGCGGTGAGCGGGGCGGGGTACCCGGGGCTGGCGGCGGTGGACGTGCTGGGCAACGCCATCCCGTTCATCGGCGGCGAGGAGGAGAAGCTCGCGACCGAGACGCTCAAGGTGCTGGGAGAGCTGCGTGCGGGTGACGGCGAGGTCGGGATCGAGCCGCACGGTGTGGTGGTGAGCGCGCACTGCAACCGCGTGGCCACCATCGACGGGCACCTGTTGTGCGCATCGGTGGAGCTGGCCGCGCGGCCGACGCCGGGCGAAGTGCGGGCGGCGATCGCGGGCTTTCGCGGGCGACCCCAGGAACTCGGACTGCCGACGGCGCCGGAGCGTCCGGTGCAGGTGGTCGAAGGCGAGGACCGACCGCAGCCGAGGCGCGATGCAATGGCGGGACGGGGCATGACCGTCTCGGTGGGGCGCGTGCGCGAGTGTCCCATCCTGGGGATCAGGTTCGCGGCGCTCGGGCACAACACGATCCGGGGGGCTGCGGGGGCCTCCGTTCTCAATGCGGAGTTGCTGGTAGCGCAAGGGTGGCTCGGGTGATTTCCTCTTCCGGCGCGGCGTCCCCGGAGGGTGGGGCGCGCCGGCCCCGGCCGCCGGGACAGCTGTGGGCGGCGGCTTGTCCTGTGGGACCGGCCGGGATAGAATCACCGCGCGTGTCGCGCACGTTTGCGACAATTTCGGACAAACATACCGACAATTTCGGCAATCGAGAGTCCCTTGAATTCCAATTTCCTGTGGATCGCATCGGCCATCATCATCCTGGTGATCGTACTGTACACCCTCACGGCGATGTTCTTCGGCTGGGGGAGGTGGTGGTCGACCCGCCGCAACATCGACATGTCGCTGGACGCCGGTGTGCGGCATCTGCTGGACGAGTTCCTGACCGAGTTCGGACGCCGCCTTCGGTGGGACCCGAAATCAACAGAGCGGCTGCGCGCCGCCGGCGAGGAAGTACTTCTCAGTCTCGCCGCGCACGACGGCGAAGGGGCGACCGGGTTGCGCCGCCTGCGCGTGGCCGTCCGTCAGGAGAAGGGCGACGCTGTCCTCGAGTTTTTGGCGGCACCCCAGGGCACGAACTTCGAGGAACAGCTGAAGCTCCTTGAGGAACACGCGGCTCCGGCGAGCGACCAGGACCTGTCATTGCGCCTGCTGAACCACTATGCCTCGTCGGTGCGCCACCGCCACTATCACTTGAACGATCTGCTTACGGTGCACGTGGAGGGATCGCGGCGGTAGCTCGGCGGCGGTTCGCCGGAGGCTCATCTGCACCGGGTGACGCGAGCCCCTCCTCAGTCGTTCGCGCGCCCCTCGCTGTCAGGAGCATTCCGGTCCGTGCATGTGGCCACGATGGCGTTGGCGTCCGAAATCCCGGTCGTTGTGGGTCGGCCGGCGTCGTCCTGGTTTCTCAGGCCGGCGGTGAGGCGCAGCGAGGATTCTCCCGTCTCAGGGTCCGCCATGACCGTCGCGGTGAGGACATCGCGTTCGGCAGTTCCCGGGATGAGCCACCTCTCTGCCGTCGGCAAGTACTTTTCGCCCCGGACAAAGCCGATCCTGCTGTCCCCGGCTGCAATCGTATAGCCGAGCGCCTTGAGCTGCTGGGTGGCGCAATCCAGGGTTCTGTCGGCACCCAGGGGAGCCACTGTCTGCATCGACACCGGCACGCCTGTGATGCATGCAGCGAACGCAACAGCGATCACGGCGACGGCCAGGATGGGGTTACTCGGTCTCATTCCGGCTCTCCAGTCCAGTTGTTGTCTCATGGTACCAATCTGGTGGTGCCCGTGTTCCGCGGGCTGGCCGTGGTCTAGCGCCCGCCCGGCCCGATTCGCGGCGCCACGTCTTCCGACCCCTCGTCACGGGGGCCGAGGCGGACGATGAGCCCGCCAACGACCGAGGTCACGATCCAGAACACAAGCGGGTAGGCGAGGACCGCGATGTCATTCCATGCGCCGATTGCCGTCCCTCCGATGAACATCCCGAACCAGACTGCGAAGTTCTGCAGCTGAAAGTCGAGTTGCGCGTCCCGTTTCATGCTCTGGAGCGCCCTGATGAGCAGGTAGATAACCGTCGCACCAAAGGCGGTGACGCCAAGCGCATTGGGCAACGCCGTCAAGAAACCCAATACCGTTCCCACCGCGCCCCCGGCCACGATCAATGCGGGGGAGGGCGATTTCGCCTGTTTCGCGGTTAGCCTGGGCGTCTCCGCCTCATCCCGGACCGTCGGCGCCGGCGTGCCGTCCTCGCCCGCTATGACTTCCTGAATCGCGGCTTCCGTCGCCCCCGAATCGATCCCCGCCTCGGCCGCGATCCGCCGCAACTCTTCGACGGTCAAGGTGTCGCCGCTTGCATCGATCTCCGCCGCCCGTTGGAGAATCAGCGAAACCTGCGAAGCGGATATGCGCGCCGGTGAATCGGTCATTTGTCGTCCTCCCGGCGGTTGGCCGAGTTCTGTGACACGGCTTGCTGCTCACGAGGTCCGAGCGCCCGCGCCAGGAACGCGACCGCCCGCGGAATGGCCGCACGGAGATCCAGGAAGTCGTGGCCGCCTCCCTCGTAGATGTATGCCTCAAAGTCGGGTTCGCCGCGCCCCAGGGCCTCCATCGCCGCGATCAGCGCCTCGGCCTGGGAGACGGCGACCGTCTGGTCGATGTCGCCGTGATGAAGCTGCACCGAAGGCAGGTCCTCCGCAAAAAGGGTGGAGGAGCGCCGCACCAGGTCCAGCCGCGCGTCGCCACGCGAGTACTCTCCCCGGATGTAGGGCTGGACCAGGGTGCTGTCGAGGTGGGCGACTCCGGGAAGCGCGCGTGGCATGCGCAGGGCTGCCTCCCGCACGATCTCGCGCACCCAGTCGTCGAAGAAGTAGGTCGGACCGAAGAAGGAGACGATCCTTGCAATTCGGACGTCGCGGACGCCGGCCAGGAGCGCAACGCCTCCTCCCCGGCTACCGCCGAGCAGGTTGATCGAGTCCGGCCTGGCCTCGGGCGTGATCTCGATGGCCACGTTGAGGAGGGCAAGCGCATCGTCCACGTCGTAATCCCACGGACTGGGCGGGCCCTCTGAGACCCATACGCTGTCGCCGTGTACGAGCGGCTCGCCGCGAAACGACGGGATCACGTATGCGAAGCTGTCGCGCAGTTCGCCGAGCGCGAAGGCTGCGACCTGCAGGTCGCCGGTCGACACGCCTCCGTCCCCCCCGTGAAGGTAGGCCAGGATGGGCAGGCTACCTTTTGCCGCTCCGTCCGGCACGATGATCGCGCCGTAGTGCCGGACTCCGGTGACCGTGTGCGACACGACGCGAAGGCGCGCGACGGATCCGGCAAGGTCCATCAGCTCCTCGAGCACCACGATCGCGTCCGTGGCCGATACGTCGCGGCTCGCCCAGTCGGCACGCACCGCACCGATCTCGGCGTCGCTCGGGGCGATGAAGACGGTATCCAGTTCGGCCTCGAGGTCGAGCGCCCGGGCGGTGACGGCGGTGGCGGCGTCGGTTGCCGTGACGTTCAGCGTCTGTTGGCCGGGATCGGGTCCGAGCGTCCAGGTGGTGGCGGCCCGACCGCCGCTGTCGGTGGTGGCCGAGGCGGGATCGGCGGAGCCGCTGCCGGTCGCTGGCTCGAAGGTGACCGTCTCGCCGGGGAGCGCCTGGCCCTGCGAGTCCAGCACGCGGACGACGAGCGAGTCCGCGAGCGACAATCCCTGAACCGTCCGCTGTCCATCGCCGGACATGACCTGGACCGTGGCGGGCACCGGAGTGGTGGGCGGCGCGACGGGTGGTTCGACGGTCGGGCCGGTGCTGTCGCCACAACTGGCGGCCGCAAGGCAGGCCATCAGGGCGATGGGCGCGCGGTGACGGTGGCGAAATGGCGTTTCCATTGGCGATTGTCTAACGATGGAAGAGGGGTCAGGGACGGAGCAATAGCTGACGGGGACGCGGCCCAAAGCAGTGTGCGAAAGTGTATTTGTCATTTGGTCAGAGTTTTTGTAAAATATGTTTATGATTCGGCGTCCCCAATGGCTACGGAGAGTCCAGCGCGCCTGGGCCCGGCGCCCGATTGTCTGGCTGTCCGGCGTTCGGCGGGTCGGCAAGACGACGCTCGCCCGAATGGTGCCGGACGTGGTCTATCTCAACTGCGACCTGCCGTCCACCGCGAGGACCCTCCGTGATCCGGAGCTGTTTCTTACTGGCCGGAAGCCCGGGGCCGTGCTCGTTCTGGACGAAGTGCACCGTCTGCCCGATCCCAGCCTCCTCCTCAAGATCGCCGCAGACGAATTCCCCCATCTGAGAATCCTGGCCACGGGATCCTCTACCCTGGCCGCCACCGGGAGATTCACAGATTCGTTCACCGGCCGGAAGCTGGCTGTTCACCTTTGTCCGGTGTTGTGGGAGGAGTGCGGCGAGCCTTTCGGGATCGCGGACTTCGACCGCCGTCTCCTGCACGGGGGCCTGCCGGAGCTGTTGCTGGCCGAGACCAGGTCTCCCGGGCTGTACGCCGAATGGATCGACAGCTTCTACGCGCGGGACATCCTGGACCTCTTCAAGGTCCGCAATCGGCAGGGGTTCCTGTCGCTGTTTCGACTGCTCATGCGGTGGAGCGGAGGTCAAACCGACTACTCCCGGTTGTCGCGCCTGACGGAACTCAGCCGGCCCACCGTGAAGACCTACATGGAGGCCCTGGCGATCGCCCACGCCATCCACCTGCTGCGCCCCTTCCGTGGTGAAGGCGGTGGCGAAATCGTCAGCCGGCCGAAATGTTACGCCTTCGACACCGGATTCGTGACCTTCGAAAAGGGATGGAACCGGATCCGGGAAGACGACCGGGGCCTGTTGTGGGAGCACCTGGTCCTGGACTCGCTACGGTTTCGCCACCTGGACGAGAACATCTTCTACTGGCGCGACAAGGCCGGTCGTGAGGTGGACTTTGTGGTGCGCCGCAGCGAGGGGCGTCTGGACACCTTTGAATGCAAGATGAATTCGGACGATGTGGAGGCCCGGGCCGTCCAGGCGTTTCGGCGCCGCTATCCGCTGGGTCGGGACTACGTCGTGGTCCCGCTTGCGGATCGGCCCTATCGGATTCGGCGAGGCGGCCGGGAATTCACCGTGACCGGGGTCGAGGGATTGAACACGGAAGGCCGCGACAAACGCTGGAGGGACACCGATGAAGATGATCACGACTAGCCATGAGTTGCCGACCCGGCGGGCCTTCCTCTCCTCGGCCGCCGGTATCGCGCTCGCGACCGCCACCGCCGGATGCGGCGAGTCCCGGTCCGGTACGCCCGAATCGCGGTCCGACGCGCCCGAGCCCCGGTCTGACGCGCCCGAGACGGGATCCGACGCGCCCGAGCCCCGGTCCGACCTTTTCGTCATCAACATGCTCGGCGGCATCCGGAACCCGAACATCCCGAGGTCAGGGGGACCTTCCCAGGCTCTGGAGGGCGAGAGGCGGATCGCACTCGACGACCGGGCGCTCGCCGACGCCCTCGCCTCCGGCACCGCAGCGGTCAATACGACCATCGGATATGTGGCGGGCCCGCGCGAGCCGTTCGAGAGTTCGGTCGCCGACATCGCCCGGTGGAACCGGCTCATTCGGAACCACCCGGACGCACTCCTGAAGGTCTGGACGGCCGGCGACATCGAGAGGGCGGCCCGCGAGGGCAGGGTCGGGATCATCCAGGGTTTTCAGAATGCGGCGATGATGGGCGACGCCGCCGGGCGGGTCGGCACATTCGCCGGGCTGGGAGTGAAGGTCATCCAGCTCACCTACAACGTCGCCAACCAGCTCGGGCACGGATCGATGGTGCCGGAGAACGGGGGGCTGACCGACTTCGGGCGGGACGTCGTGGCCGAACTGAACGCGACCGACACGCTGGTCGACCTGAGCCACAGCGGCGAGCAGACCTGCCTGGACGCCATCGAGGCCTCCACCGCGCCGATCGCCATCACGCACACGGGCTGCAGGGCGGTGACGGACCTGCCACGCAACAAGACCGACCGCGAGCTGCGCCTGGTCGCGGAAGGCGGCGGGATCGTCGGGATCTACTTCATGCCGTTCCTCGCGGCCGATGGCATGGCCGTGGCGGACGACGTGGTGCGGCACATCGAGCACGCCGTGCAGGTCTGCGGCGAGGAGCACGTCGGCATCGGGACCGACGGCGGGACGACCGCGTACGACGACATGGACGCGGCCTACGAAGCGGCGCGCAGGGACGTCGAGCGGCGCCAGGCGGCGGGCATCAGCGCGGCGGGCGAGCGCGCCGGCGTGGTGCCGTTCATTCCCGATCTGCAGGGTCCTGACCAGTTCCGGAAGCTGGCGGACATGCTGCTGGCGCGGGGGCACGGCTCCGCGCGCGTCGAGAGGATTCTCGGGCTGAACGCGCTGCGGGTCATGCGCGAGGTCTGGGGATCCGCGGATAAACCCGCGTGAGTTTCAGGTATCTGCCGATCTCTGATTCGGCCGGACCGGGAGCTTTTGCCGCAGTAGCGCGGGCGGGCGCACTAAGGTTCCGCAAAATGCAGAGACGGCGAATATGACAAAAGAATACAGCCCATTCCAGATGAGGAAACCGACCCCGGCACCAAGTCCTGTGAGTAGCCAGCTATCTATGCCGACCACGGATTCCAGAAACCACCAAGCTATGAACGCCCCCGCAAATTCTCCGAGAATGACGCCCCCGAGCGTAGCAGCCCACCAAGGGGCACCCCATGCCAAAAGAACCAAAGCGACTGGAACCACAGAGAGCATCCAAACCCCTGTGCTCAATACGATTACCGCAACCGTCAGCTTACCCTGTGGGTTATCCATTCCGAGCCTCGTAGGTTTAGGATTCGTGATTCCAGTCCGATTCACGGGGAAAACGCGCGTGGACCAATGCTCTGTATGGACCTGCCCCGGAGTTCTTGTCGGGGTGGTGTCTCTTGGCCAGACCCCAATAGGCCGTTCGGATCTCGTCCCAAGGTGCTCCGCGCTCCAAGCCAAGAATCTCGTACGGATCAACCTCCGAACGCCTCATTTCGTTTCCTGTCTTGGAGGCACGGGAGATTCCGCGTCGAGACAGGACGGTAACCATCCCGAGCAAGCCGGCTGCGGAGAGCGAATGCCCGTTTGCGCATCGTACCTGCCGCGATGCCCGTCGAGCGAGCCGCCGGTCACTCGGCTACCTCGATGCCCAGGCAAGGTCTGGCCGCTCACCGCCGCCTCCGCGTAGGGCGCGTCGGGCGCCGGGGTTCCCGCCGGGGTCGCATCCTGCGGATGCCTGTGGACCGGGTAGCCGGCTCCGCCGCCTGCACCATATCGAACCCCAGTCCCTGGAGTTCGCGCAGTTCCGGCAATGCCAGCCGGAACAACCCGTCGATCTGCGCGTACAAGGCTTCCAGTTCACGCTCCTTGACCCGGCGGCTTTTGGTTCGGTCCGCGCGCACGTCGTCACCCTGACCGCGAAGCTCGGAAGCCTCCCGCGCGGTACGTCCGGACAGAGTGCGTGCACGACACACGGCCGGGATCTGCCTCGCATTGCCCAGTCCGGAACACGAACCCGAGCGGGCATATCCCTCCGCCCAGTCGGAAATGGCGTAGAACTCGTTGCCGAACCGGGTATATGTACGCGGGCGGGGCGGCTGCAAGCTGTACACGCCCGTGAGGAGCCGGTTGGTCTTGGGAAAGGGCTTCGATCCGTTCGCCCGTTCATCCCACATCACCTCATCCAGCGCGACAACCACCGCGTTCCCCAAGTGGCCAGTCCACCCTCTCACGATGGTCTGGACATGCAGCGGAGAGACGTTGAACGCCGCGCCCACGCTACGGTACGGCAGCGGAGTCGACCGGTCGAAGAACTGGCGCTCCGCAGGCCAGTTGGCCATGTACGGAGGGATGATCTCGTTCCCGAAGAAGTTCCGGTTCGTCTGGATCTCAACGATCGGCTGGGCGACTGCCGGGATCCAGCCGACGGCGAGGTTGCCGTGGATGAGCGACCAGACGAACTTCGGCCCCGCCAGCGTCTCCCGCCCGTCGAGGAGGTCCAGCACCACTTCCGGAAGCTTGATGAACGCCGCCCCGATCTGAAACGGGACGGGAATGCGCATGTCGGTGTCGCCGGCGACATCGTAGAGCGTCACCCAGGACGCCTTGTCGTAGTCGGTCTCTCCCTGATAGGCACGCTCCCGTGCGCTGGTGGATCCGTTGAACGTCCAGGCGACGCATGACAGCGCGGCCAGACACGCGCCCGACCACAACACCTTGCGGATGTGGGCACGCTGGTCGGCGGTGCGCGGAGGTGCTTTCGGGTCGCTTCGCCGCGGCTTGCGAAAGATCTGGTAGAGCTGGTCCAACCCCTGGATTGCGGCGTTCAGGAACGGGACCGTGTGGACGTACATCCGCCAGCCGCGCGACGAACCGATGTTGGCGAAATCGGATGAGACCATTCGCGCCGCCCGGGCGGCTGCATACTTCGTGGCTCCGGCACGGCGCGCGCGCATGAATTGGTTGACCCGGGTGCCGGCTTCCGCAATCCACGCGGGGCGAGTCAGCACATGGACCAGCCGCGACCATGTCCGCCTCGCCGCGAGTCCCTTGTGCACCCTCCCGTCCTCGCCCCGAATGTCGGCCAGATGCGTCTCGGACTCGACGAGCCCCGAATAGAATCCCCCCTGCAACAGGTACTCGCGCATCGGCTCGGAGCTGCCGTTCGCCAGGTCGCGAACGGCCTCGGCTCCACCGGCCAGCGTTCCGCCGAACGGTACCTGCGGGTATCGGCCCGCCACGAACCCCGCCAGCGTGTCGCGGAAGTAGTTCTTGACGATGAACACCGGCATCGCGGTGATCATCGTTGAAACCGCCGTCTTGAACAGCGCCAGCCACTGGATCACCGGGGGCATCGGGGGCTCGTGAATGCTCTCCAGCATGGATGCGAGCGCCGGGTCATGAACCACGAACCGCGCGCGGCGCCCGTCCAGCAGAACTGCGGCGGACACACCCGATCCCGACCGGTGTCCTCGCGCTTCGGTGGCGATCCCGCTGCCCTTTGGGTGGGCCGACAGGGTCTGAAAGAGTTCGGTTCGCGCCCGGCAGGCGAGGGCATGGTGGATGTTGCGCGCAAAAGCGTTCAGGAGCGCGTCTGACAGGTCTTCGGGCAGCGGACCGGCGTACAGGGATCCGTCGCCGTGTTCAGCGGGATGACGCCGCTTTGCCCACAGCGTGGTCAGCAGTGGGATCCGCCCGCCCCTGAAGGCCTTGGCCTCGGCCAGCGTCAAGTAGCGCATCTGCACGTAGTAGTGCAGCATGGCGCGGTGCAGATCGGCCAACTGGCCGGCGAACGTCCTGATGTCTGCGTTCTCCGTAGCGTAGCGCGCCAGGGCCGCAAGATCGGGATCCCCGTGGTCCAAGGGTGCGACGGGCGCCCCGACTCCGAACCGCGCCGCGTAACGGACGGCCATCTCGAAGTGGTCTCGCCCCTTGGCGGCGACGGGCTTCACGATGGCGCGGAGGCTGTTGGCCGCGTGCGGCAGCGCGATCCGGCCGGTTGCATCCTCATTCTCGCAAAACGCGCCACATCGCCAGACATACTGCGCGAGCGACCGGACGTGGTTGATGTGCTCGAAGCGCTCGCCAACCGACTCGTTGCCGAACCATTCGCCCACGGTCTGCGCCGCATGCCAGCGATGCACGAAACGAGTACGGGCAGTGCGGAGGCGTTGGGGCCAAGAAGGTGGATGGTTCATCTGGCGTCGAGCATTCCGATCTCAAGGTGGGGCATAAGGACTACCATTGACACACAATCAAGGTATGTATACCATGTCTGACACACAACACTTCACGGAAGACCGATGAGTCACTTCGGAACCAGAACACGTCAGATCAGGGAGCGCCTGCGCGAGACTGACCGCAGCTACTCGCTGCGCCAGGTCGCTGGCCGGGTCGGCGTGGAGCCAGCCTACCTGAGCAAGATCGAACGCGGGGCTGCCGCTCCTCCCTCGGAGGCGACTACGCTGCGGCTGGCTGCGGAACTGGGCGAGGACCCGGATGTCTACCTGGCGATGGCGGGAAAGGTGTCGAGCGAGCTGCAGGAGATCATCCGCAAGAGACCGAAGCTGTTCGCCGACCTGATCCGGCAGCTTCGCGACGCGCCGGATGAAGCCATTTTCGAAGTTGTGCGTGTGGTGCGGGATGGGGACTGGTAGTGCCACTTCACAGTGGAGGAACCCAAGCACGATGATCACCATCGTCGGCGATCAGTTGACCTTCCATTTCCCTGAAGTCCACCGGTTCGCGAAATGCAGAGTCGGATTCCAGCGAACCTTGCGCATCCCGGACGACGACCGGACCTATTCTCTACCTCCCGGGCTGGGATCGTTTCCGCTCCGTCACCTTGACGACTTCGCAGACCGGCTCCCGCAGGAGAGCGTCAGGCGCGGGGGCGTTCTGATGCCGATTCATCAGGCGGAGGCGATGTGGATCAGGTTCGAGAGCCGGTGGGGCTCACGTTACCCGTGCGCGATCAAGGTTGCCACGGGAAAGGTTTGCGCCATCAGCGGAGAGCCATGGCGGGAGGGCCTGACCGGAGATCCGCAAAACTACGTGGTCGTCCCCGGCCAGCCGTGGCTGGACGGCTACTGCGTCGGGAAGGGGACCATTCGGCAGTTCGTGGCAATGCCCCTCGGCGACGGCTATACCGTCGAGGAGCAGCTGACCGGGGAGGGATTGCATGGTGGCCTGCAAATCGCCGTGTACCCAATGAAGTGCGAGGTCTACGAAGGACTGCGGTTGCCGAGACCCTTCGTGGGCGTCCGCGAGGGTGGAGACCGTTGGCGCGGAATGGGTCTCGCGCAGGGCGGTCGGATGCGCCAGGAGATTTACCGGGACGAATACGGCCTGGATGCCTGGGACCAGGAGGAGGGGCGCCGATGCTTCATGACCATGGCCAATTCCAAACAGTGGAAGACGATCACCGGTGAGCGTCCGCCGACCCGGCCTCCTACGGTACGGGAATATGCGAAAGCCGGGTTGCCGTGGTTCCTCTACTACGATGCGGACCGCGAGGCGCTGGATGGTGCAGAGCGGCTGGTGGGGCTCAGAAGCGTGGCTGAGGCAGCGCCGGAGGACGAAGCAAGTACGACTAAGCGGGAGGGAACGGGAGGCAGCAAGCCATGATCTACAGCGCCGACGAGGGACTGGCCGCCATCATGTTTCCGGTCGAGGAGGTGGACGTGTTCGCCGAGACGGAGCCGGGCCGCCACGACCGAATAGCCGGCAAGAAGGCCATCATCAACACCGACACCCGTGCTGTACTGTCCGTCGTCGGCCGCCAATACGGTCTGTTGGAAAACCGCAAAGCGCTGGAACTGGCCGAGCGATGCTGTATCGCCGCTTTCCCGAACACCGCGCCCGCAGGCTGGTACGTGGACGACATCGAAGCGCCGGTCAGCGGGGGACACTGCCGAATCGACCTCAGGTACGACGGTAAAGTCATAGCCTACGATTGGTCCTTCTCAGAGAAGGTTCAGGATCACTACCATCCTTTCCTGCGTGTCACCAACAGCTACAATACCAGCCGTGTCTTCTCGATCCACTTCGGTTTCACGCGCATCAGGTGCATGAACAGCGTGATCGCGGAGGAGTCCGTGAGGGTGTCGCTCGCTCACACCAGGCACATCGAACGCAGGATCGAGAAGGAGATCAGCGAGGCCAAGTTCCAGAAGATGGCCAGCCGGTTTGAGAGCTTCCTGAAGCCGCTGGGACACGTGAATATCCCGCGATGCCGATTCCGGCCGATCATCCAGTCCGTGCTGGACATCCGCGAACCCGAGGGAATGCCGGACGACCGTCGCGAGTCGTGGCGGACTCTCGAACAAATCCTCGACAGGACCAGTGAAACCTATTCCCGACAGCTCGGAGAGAACGCCTACGCCTTATTGAACGCGATCACGGAGATTGCGACGAGACCGCCCACCAAGGAACAAGTCGGCCACTCGTTCATCCGTAGGGAGCGGCACAGCCTCCAGCGGCTGGCCGGTCATTGGGTGGCCGAGTTCAGCAGGTGCCTTCGGGAGCCAGGATTTGACTTGAGCGGCTACTTCCGGGAACCGTCCCCTGTTCGGCTGCGAGCGCGGAATGGCAGGTGGCTGCGCGAAGCCCCAAGATGATCGGCGTCGATTTGACACTAATGGGCGGGCAGACGATGCCTGCTGGTAAGACAGCGAGTAGGAAGACGCATGCTCAAGGCGCGAGGCCCTCGTGAAATGAGTGGCTCAGGCATTGGGGACAAGGTCCGGGAAGCCGCGGAAACGGTGGACACGGTGGTCGGGCCGAGTGCGGGGTTGGTGCCTCCCATCAGGATCGTTTGGAAGGCTGTAGGGGTGGCGTGGAAGGCAGCCACGGCAACTGTCAGGGAACAAGAGGCTTGGCAGGTGTGGAGGGCGCGCACTTTCAGAGAACGAAAGGCAACGTTCGAGGAAGTGGAGCGGGCGCGGGAGGAGGCGAAGGAGTGGCGAGACGCGGTTGGCATCGGGCTGGCAGGGCTTGTGATGTGGCCGTTCTTGGTTCTGGCGTGGATCATGATGCTGCCGCTTGCGCTTCCTTCCTCGATTCCCACGCCGACACGTGCGGCGCTCTCGATCGCGTACTATGGCCTCATGGCGTGGCTGGTCCCGACGTGGGTGATTCCCGCATTGGCCGAGCAGTTAGACGGTTGGTGGCGGTGGGCGGTGATAGTCTTCATGCTCGCGCCCATCGTCGGCGGATTGATCAACGCGGGCATCGCCTGGTTAGTGATCATCCTCCGTCGAAAAGTAGCGTAGGTGTTGAAGTCGGAGCGACCTGCGACCAGGCCGAAGTGGGGGTTGGTCGCGCTTCGCCACCCGTCAATAACACCCGACGGGACGACTGGACCTGCCCCGTTTTCACGGACGGTTGGTTTTTGGCGGCTAATTGACGACGATATGTGAAGTAAACATTACACACTGTAAACTTTTCATTACAGTGCGCCGTGGAAAGGCGCGCTTTCCTGGTGGGTGCGAATCCCACCCAGCAACTGTCGCTCCGGCTGGTAGCAGCCAGGGCGGCTCATGGAGGTAACGACATGGGCTGAAGCACTCTGGCAGAAGGGCCGCCATGGGCGGCTCAGCGACCATGCAGGCCGGAACGCGAGTGAACGCAGAGCAGGCCTCGAAACAGTTACTGCGGAAGCCGACCCTCCTGTAATCAGGGGAAGGCCGCCGACCGGCCGGGAAGTGAGCGACACGCGCACCGGCCGGTTTCCGACGGGGTATTGGCGCCGGCATGCATGGAAGATGGAAGGCGCAGCAACACGGGAAGCCCTGCCGGTGCCGTGCACGCGGCAACCGGGACCCCGCGAGGGGCAGGCCGGGCCGGCAGGGTGGCGGATGGGTCCGTAGTACCGGGGACGCGGGGTAATGCCCGCCGAGGAAAGGGGCCCTGAGTTGGGAACGGTACGGAACGGAGGCAGGGACATGACCACTGGCGGGAGCCTAAGAGGGTCGGCGAGCGTTCGGAAACTCCAGACCGTGCTACATGCGAAAGCGAAGGAAGAACCCGGACGGCGGTTCCACGCCCTTGTCGACAAGGTCTGGCGGGAGGACTTCCTGCTGGAGGCGTGGGGGATGGTCCGGCGCAACGGCGGAGCGGCAGGCGTGGATGGTGTCACGGCCGCGGAGGTCGAAGCGCACGGAGTGGAGCGCTGGCTCGGGGAACTGTCGCGGGAACTGAGGGAGGGCACCTACAAGCCGAGTCCGGTGCGACAGGTGTTGATCCCGAAGAAGCAGCCGGGGAAGTTCCGTCCCCTGGGCATCCCATGCCTGAGGGACCGGGTTGCGCAGACGTCGGCGATGCTGGTGCTGATGCCGATCTTCGAGGCGGACCTGGAGCCGGAGCAGTACGGATACCGGCCGGGACGAAGCGCCAAGGACGCGGTCAGGCGGGTTCACCGTCTGCTGCACAGGGGCCGCAACGAAGTGGTCGATGCGGACCTCTCGAACTACTTCGGCGAGATACCGCACGCCGAGTTGATGAAGAGCATCGCACGGCGCGTGAGCGACGGGCGGATGCTCGGGCTCATCAAGGCATGGCTGGAAATGCCGGTGGTCGAGGAGGACGGGGAGGGCGGCAGCCGCCGCACGAACCGGGCGCGGAAGGAACGAAAGGGGACTCCGCAAGGGGCTCCGATCTCGCCGCTGTTGAGCAACATCTACATGCGGCGGTTCATCCTTGGCTGGAAGACGCAGGGCCATGCCCTGCGCTTCGGTGCGGAGATCGTGAACTATGCGGACGACTTCTGTGTGCTCGGCAAGGCCCCGGCGGCGGAGATGCTGGCGGTCGTCAACCGGCTCATGGAGAGACTGAAGCTACCGGTCAACGCCCGGAAGACCCGATGCCTCCGATGCCCCAAAGAACCCCTTGAGTTCCTTGGATACCGCATCGGTTGGAACTATCGCCCGACGGACGGGAGCCGTTACATCGGCACACGGCCAAGCAAGGCGAGCGTTCAGAGCATCTGCCGCAGGATCAGCGAGCAAACGGTCCGACGGTACGGGTACTGGTCCGCAGAGGAAGTCGTAGCGCGTCTCAACCGGATGATGTCCGGGTGGGCGAACTACTTCGACCTCGGACAGGTCAGCCCGGCCCGCAAGGCCGTGGACCGGCACGCGACCCGGCGGCTGCGACAGTGGTTCACGCGGAAGCACAAGGTGCGCTCGGGAGGATACGTGCGCTTTTCCGACGAACGGTTGTGGACAAACCACGGCCTCGTGCACCTTGTGCTGAAACCCCGATACCTTCCGAGGGCGAAGGCATGATCCCGACTGAGAGCCGGATGCGGGAAATCCGCACGTCCGGTTCGACGAGCGGGGGAGTGGAAACGGACCGCATGGGAGCCGGACTGAGCACCGAAGCGAAAGCGACGGACAACGCACCGGACCCTAACCGGCACCGCGCCACCCCCCGACTCTACATACGTCGGCCAGGCGCAACGCGTGAACTCGGATGCATCGCCGCCCGAACGCCTCGGGGTTGTTGTCCACGGGCTTCTGCGGCGCGTAGCGGCGCGAAAACGTTTCAGCTGGAACGCGCGAGGCCCTTTCTCACCCGCTCCACGCGCCGGCGGTTGACGCCGAAATCGAACAGCCCGACCCGTGAAGCGGACTGGACGTGAACGACGCCCTCCGCCGGAGAAAACCGGAACTCGAGGTCGTCGCGGAAGCCCAGTAGCGTGCGGCAGACCGCGTGCAGGTACTCGTCGGTGGCCTCGATGACCTCGGTCCGCGGCATGTCGGCAACTATCCGCTGAAGACGGCGCAGGTGGGGCGCCGGGTCACCGGATGCGTGAAACGGATTGACCCGGTGGATCCACCAGGCGGCGGCGTGGCTGCTCACGTAGGCCGGAACGAACCGCCGGAGGGAATGAACGACCGCGTCGGTCCGCGGCATTGCAACGCCGCTCAAGCCGCTGGGCGCCCTCCTCGGCGCGACGCGAGCACGCGTCCGGGCAGCGCCATCAGGATTTCCCCGTCGCGCACGACGAACTCGCCGCTGATGAGCACGTGGTCGATGCCGGCCGCGTGCTGGTGGGGATCCACGAACGTGGCGCGGTCCGCAATCGTCTCCATGTCGAACACGACCAGATCCGCCCAGTAACCCTCACGAATCTCGCCACGGTCGGCGAGCCCCATGATGCGCGCGGGAAGCGAGGTCTGCGCGCGGATGGCGGCCTCGACCGACAGCGCGCCGATGGTCAGCGCATAGTGCCTGATCTTGCGCGGAAATGTCCCGTAGAAGCGCGGGTGGACGGGACCGTCGCCGGGCCAGCCGATTCCCCCGTCCGAGGCCGTGGCCACCCAGGGCTGGGCGGCGTAGTTCTCCACGTCGGCCTCGGACATCGAGAACCCGCGCATGCGTCCGCCGCCGCGTCGGTTGCGGTCGCCCGCGAGCTGCAGCGCGATGGCCGTCTCGACGGGATCCTCGCCGCGCGCGGCCGCGACCTCGGCCAGGTTCCTGCCCACGTAGTCCTCGATCGGGTGCTCGAAGATCACCACGCGGTCGGCGCCGCCCCGGCGGCCGATCTCGTGCGCGATGTCCATGCGGATCCGGGCAGCCACCTCGGGGTCCCGCAGCCGCACTTCCAGCATCTCGGCGGGCGAGCGCGCGTCCGCCTGCCGCTCCGCATCTTCGTCCTGGAGCGCCCAGCGCGGCACCAGCACCGTGTTCCCGTCGGTGCCGCTGGTCGGATACGGGTATTGATCCGCCCACACGCGCACTCCCTCGTCGCGGGCGCGCTGGATGAGCTGAATCGCGGAAGCGCTCGACCCCCAGTACGCGACGCCCTTCGCCTTGATGTGCGACGCCACGACCCGCGCGCCGGTACGCCGTCCGATCTCGATCGTTTCCATGACGGCGTCCTGCAGCGTGGGCGGGCGTCCCTCGTGCTGGCTGGGGAGGTACCACATCGGATCCGCGCCCTCGGCCCGCTCGTGCGAGATGTAGACGCCATCCCAGGGGACCAGTTCGGCAACCAGCGCCGCGACCTCGTCGGTCGTGCTCCAGCGGCCCGGCGTATACTCGAGCCCCGCCGAGAGGCCCACCGCACCCTCTTCCAAGGCCTGCCGGACCAGGGCCGCCATGCGCGCTGTCTCCTCCGCCGTGGAGGGGCGCTGGAAGTCATACCCCATCACCATCCGCCGCACGGTTCCGTGACCCACCAGGAGCATCACGTTCGGACCCACGCCCTGCGCCTCGAGCGTGGCGCGCTGATCCGCCACGGGCCACGGCGACCGCCCGTCCTGGTTGACCACGATGGTCGTGACCCCCTGCGACACCACGTTGGGCGCCGACTTGCGATGGATCGAGTCGTTGCGGATCGTTCTGCCGCTGCGGCCGCTGCCGTCGTCCGCGTGCGAATGGATGTCGATGAAGCCTGGCGACACGTAGCGGCCGGTGGCGTCGATCACGCGATCGGCGGTAGCTCCGGCGAGCTGGCCAAGCGCGGCGATCCGGCCGTCGCGCACGCCGATGTCGGCGCGGAACCAGGGGTTGCCGGTGCCGTCGAGGATCCGGCCGCCGCGGACGAGCACCTCGAAGTGCTCGGTCTCCTGGGCGGCGAGATGGGCAACCGGTGCGCCAGGCGAGGTTGTCGACAGGGCAAGCAGGGCGGCGATGGCCGCGGGGGCGAGCCAATGGGCTGGCGGGCGGGACGTCTGAGTGTGTCGGCACATGGCGGAGCGGCCTGGAGTCTGCACATCGAACTGGAATCGGAGCGTGATTGTAGCCGCCGTCGCGTGGCTAATCCAGCAACGCAGGCAGCACCTCGCCCGCCTTGCCGCGGAGCGCCACTGCGGCCGCGCTCGTCAGTCCCGTCTCCTCCGGATTCACCTCGATGATCCGCCCTCCTGCCCGAAGTGTCGCCAGCGGGATGGCGGCGGCCGGATAGACGACCGCGCTGGTTCCGATGACCAGGCACAGATCCGCCCGTTCAGCCATTGACTGGGCCCGCGCGAGCACGTTCGGGTCGAGCATCTCGCCGAAGAGGATGACGTCGGGGCGGCGCAGACCCCCGCAATCGTCGCAGCGGGGCAGGGAGTCGCCAAGCGGTTCGGCGTCGGCGCGGGCGCCGCAATGGTTGCACCGGTCACGCGAGATCGCGCCGTGAATCTCCACGGGGAGTGCGGCGTCCGCCGGCCCGTCGCCCGCCTCCTCGCGCGCGGCCCGGGTGTGGAGCCCGTCGACGTTCTGGGTCACCAGCCCCTGGGTGCCCCGCCGCAGGAAGAACCTCGCCAGCGCGCGGTGGCCCTCGTTGGGTACGCAGGTCCCCAGGAAGCTGCGGCGCCAGGCGTACCACTGCCACACCGTTTCGGGATCGCGCTCGAAGGCGTCGATCGTCGCGAGTTCCTCGGGCCGGTAGTTGCGCCACAGTCCGCCGTGGCCGCGAAATGTCGGCACCCCCGACTCGGCGGAGATGCCCGCGCCGGTCAACGCGACCACGCGCCGGGCGCCGCGCAGCAGCCGCCGGCCTTCGCGCAGGAGCCGCCGGCCTTCGCGCAGGAGCCGCCGGCCTTCGCGCAGCCGCCGCTTGCCTTCGCGGAGCCGCTCCGCTGACTCGCCACCCGGGAAGGGGTGCCCTTCGAGTGCATCCCGTGACATCTTCGTTGCTCCGTAATCCCTTCGCGGCTCCGCCGTATCTCTCGGGTCCCACCAGGGGCCGACTTGCACCCACCACCATGGAAACCACCAAATGCACGACGAGACCATCGCCATCCACCTCGGCTACGACTCGGAACCTACGACGCACGCCGTCGCGGTGCCCGTCTACCAGACCGTCGCCTACGAATTCGACGACGCGCAGCACGGCGCCGACCTCTTCAACCTTGCCGTCCCCGGCAACATCTACACCCGCATCATGAACCCGACCCAGGCCGTCCTCGAGGAGAGGGTAGCGCGCCTGGAGAAAGGCATCGCCGCTTTGGCGCTTTCGTCCGGCAGCGCGGCGGTGAACTACTCGATCCTCAACCTGGCCGCGGCCGGGGACAACGTCGTCTCGGTACCGCAGCTGTACGGCGGCACCTACACGCTCTTCGCCCACATGCTGCCGCAGCAGGGCATCGAAGTGCGCTTCGCCGAGGGCGACGGCCCGGAAGATCTCGCAAAGCTCATCGACGGCCGCACCAAGGCCATCTTCTGCGAGAGCATCGGCAACCCGGCGGGCAATATCGTCGACCTGGCCGCCGTGGCGGATATGGCCCGCGCGCACGGGATCGCCACGATCGTCGACAACACGGTCGCCACCCCCGCGCTCCTCAAGCCCGTCGAGCACGGGTTCGACATCATCGTCCACTCGCTGACCAAGTACATGGGAGGCCACGGCAGTTCACTGGGCGGCGCCATAGTCGATTCGGGCAACTTCCCGTGGGCGCAGCAGAACGGGCGCTATCCGATGTTCACCACGCCCGAGCCTAGCTACCACGGCGTCGTCTACACCGAGGCGCTCGGGCCGGCGGCCTACATCGGCCGGGCGCGCACGGTGCCGCTCCGCAACACGGGCTCGGCGATCTCACCGTTCAACGCGTTCCAGATCATGCAGGGCATCGAGACGCTGAACCTGCGCATGGAGCGCCACTGCGCCAACGCGCTAGCTGTCGCGAAGCACCTCCAGGACCACCCGAAGGTCGACTGGGTGAGCTACGCGGGCCTTCCCGGCGATCCATACCATGATCTGGCCGTCAGGTACATGGGCGGACGGGCGTCCGGTATCCTCACCTTCGGCGTCAACGGCGGCTTCGAGGCCGGCGTGCGGTTCTACGACTCGCTGCAGCTCTTCAAGCGGCTGGTCAACATCGGCGACGCCAAGTCGCTCGCGTGCCACCCGGCATCCACCACGCACCGGCAGCTCACCGAAGAGGAGCAGCTGAGCGTCGGCGTGCGGCCCGAAACGATCCGGCTCTCGGTCGGGATCGAGCACATCGACGACATCGTCGAGGACCTGGACCAGGCGCTCGACGCGGCGTAGCCGGTTGTCATGAATCCCGGCACCGCGTCAAGGGGAGCGCGGTGCCGGGATTGCCGGGGTTGAATCGCGCGGCGGCTACCGCACGTATTTGGTCAGTCCACCGCCGGCCGCGGCCAGCGAGATCGGCCCTTCCGCCGCGTATACGTTCCCTTGCCAGTCGACCGCGACGCCCTCGCCCGCGAAGCCGTGCGGCCGGTCCTCGGAGATCGCGTGCGGGGGAATGAACGCGGTGACCCGGTCCTCGGACGCGTGGCCGACACGGATCCCGGTCATCCAGCCCTCGTGGTTGTTGGGGTTCGACTCGGAGTCGATCGCGTAGAGGTTGTCTTCCGCGTCGATGAACAGCCCGCTGATGCGACTGAACTGGTAGTACGAGTCCAGGTAGTTGCCGTCCTGGTCGAAGATCTGGATCCGGTGGTTGCCGCGGTCTGCCACGAACAGGCGGCCCTGCGAGTCGAAGGCCATGCCGTGCGGCGTGCGGAACTCGCCCGGACCGTCGCCGATCTGACCCCACTCCATGATGTATTCGCCCTCCGGCGAGAACTTGATGATGCGCCCGGTCGAGCCTTCGGGGGGGTTGGCGTTCTGCCCGCTATGCCCGTCAGAGACGAAGATGTCTCCGTTGGGCGCGGTGATCACGTCGCAGGGTTGATTGAACAGGCCGGGTTCGATGCCCACTCGCCCCGGACGCCCCAGGGTCAACAGCACCTCGCCCTCGGGGCTGAACTTGATGACCTGGTGACCCTTGTCGACCGTACCCATCGAGTCGGTGACCCAGACGTTGCCGTCCGCGTCCACGTGGATCCCGTGCGGAAGGACGAAAAGTCCCGCACCGAAGCTGGCAAGGATCTCGCCGGTCTCACGGTGAAACTTGAAGATCGGATCGACCAGGGTCTCCGCGCATCCGCCGGCCAGTCCCACGCCGCCGCAGCGGTCGTAGGCCCAGATGTGCCCGTCGATCGGGTCGATGTCGACCCCGGCGGTGGAGCCCCATTCGCGCCCGTCCGGAAGATCGACCCAGTCGGCCATCACCTCGGAGGCCGGGTTGGGCAGGTCGCCCGCCGCCGGATCAGGAATCGCAGTCGGATCGGCTGGCGCCGTGTCCTGCTCTTCGGCGCTCTCGTACGCGCAGCCGAGGACGACCAGCGCTGCGACAAGCGTCAGGGATGGCCGTGTCCATGAGAAGCTGGGTTTGTGCAGACTTGTGCCGGACCTTTGCATGGCTCTCTCCTCGCGCTTGATGCAGACTGCCTGGCGCCCGTTGCCGGGAACCCCTTCACTGCCATGCTGCGCCCCGGAGCTGTGCCAGTCAAGGCGTTCGCGCGGGTTTGCCGGCACGTCCGACCCGCTCGACATCGCCTGTCTGTGCGGGTTGCGTGTATGCGGCTCTCCGGCGAAGCTCCGTGCGGGCACGCCGACCGCCCATGCCGGGCAACGCGCCATCCGGAGTCAAGATTCCATGCGTCCACGGAATTCAAGCAGGCTTGACACGCTGCTGCTCGCGGCCGCCGTCCTGTCGTCCGCATGCGGGAGCGGCATGTCGGTGCCGGAGAACCCCACGGTCACCGGCAGCTGGATCGGGACCGGCGTCTCGGCGGGAGCCCTCGAGAACTGGCGGTTCAACCTGGAGGAGGCCCCCGACGGGAACGTCACCGGATCGTTCAGTCTCCGGGTCGAGAGGCTGGTGTTTTCCGGAGATCTCAGCGGCACTCACGCGTACCCCGAAGTATCCCTCGATCTTGACATGGTGTTCTTCGGGCAGGTGTTGTCCGGCACATACCGGGGCCGCCTGACAGCGGCCGAGATCATCGAGGGTGAGTATCGGCTCCTGGAGGATCCCCAGACACTGGATCTCGAGCGCCTCGGCACATGACATCTTCCGGCCCAGCCCGGTCGCCTGGCCCCGCGCAGCCGCCCGGCCCTGCGCAGCCGCCCGGCCCTGCGCAGCCACCCGGTCCTGCGCAGCCACCCGGTCCTGCGCAGCCACCCGGCCCCGCGCAACCGCCCGGCCCCATCCGCCACGCCGAGCGCCTGGACCCCGCCATCTTCGCCTTCCCCGTCGAGAAGATGCGGAGCGGCTACTACTCCGACAAGTACTTCGTGCGTGCGCGGGAGATGCTGCTCGGCCGCGGTCGAGGGCCGTCGGTCACCATGCAGGTATTCCAGAAGCATCACGCCGTGGTCGCAGGCACCGACGAAGCGATCGCGATCCTGAAACTGTGCCTCACCGAGGGATACGACTTCGGCGACCTGGAGGTGCTCTCCCTGCGCGACGGCGACCGTGCCCGGCCGTGGGAGTCGGTCATGCTGATCACCGGCCCGTATCCGGCCTTCGCGCACCTGGAGACGCTGTACGCGGGGGTGCTGGCCCGCCGCACCCGCATCGCGACCAACACCCGCGCGGTGGTGGAGGCCGCCTGGCCCAAGCCCGTCATGTTCTTCCCCGCGCGCCACGATCACTGGATGGTCCAGACCGGCGACGGCTGGGCCGCGCACGTGGCGGGCGCGATCGGGGTGTCCACCGACGCGCAGGCTTCCTGGTGGGGGTCGTCGGGCATCGGCACGGTCCCGCACGCGCTGATAGCGGCTTTCGAAGGAGACACGGTGGCCGCAACGCAGGCGCTCGCCAACTCGCTCCCGGACGACGTGCGCATCGTGTCGCTCGTGGACTTCGACAACGACAGCGTGGCCACGTCGCTGGCGGTTGCGCGCGCCCTGGGCGACCGGCTCTGGGGTGTCCGCCTCGACACCTCGGGCACCATGGTGGACCGGTCGATGGTGGGCGAGATGGGCGACTTCGACCCGCGCGGCGTCAACCGGCACCTTGTGCAGAAAGTGCGCGACGCGCTTGACGGAGAGGGTTTCCGGAGGGCGAAGATCGTCGTCTCGGGAGGGTTCGCCGCCGACAAGATCCGCGCGTTCGAGGAGGCCGGCGTGCCCGCGGATTCCTACGGCGTGGGGTCTGTGCTCATGCGTGGCTCCTTCGACTACACCGCCGATATCGTGCTCGTCGAGGGTGAGCCGGTGGCCAAGGCCGGGCGCTGGTACCGGCCGAACGACAGGCTGGAGCTGGTGACGTGAGTGGGGGAGAGAGCGCGACCCGCCCCGCGCGGGTGGGCTGGATCGTCGATGTGCAGGCGGACTTCATGGATCCGGGGGGCCGGCTCTATGTGCGCGACCTCTTCGACAACTCCGATCCGGGCGCGGCGGCCATCGTTCCCGCGCTGGAAGCCGCCACGGCGTGGATGCGGGAGCATTGCGACGTTCTCGTCTACACGGGCGACTGGCACGGCCTCGATGACCCCGAAATCGACCCGGTCGACCCCGATCCGGCCCGGGACACCTACCCCCCGCACTGCATGGGGCGCTCACCGGACCCGGACGAGCGCGCGGGCGCGGAGGTGATCGGCGAGGTCCGCCCGGTCGACCCGGTCGTGCTGGCCCATGACGCGTCCGCGAAGGACGCCGCGCGGGTGGCGCGGCAGGCCGTGAGCGAGCGGCGGCCGGTGTTCGTGCGGAAGACGCGATTCGACGTGTTTGCGGGCAACCCCGGTTGCGAAGTGTTCGTGAAGTCGCTGGCCGAGGCGCTGGGCCGCCCCGTCGAATTCGTGGTGATCGGCGTCGCGCGGGACGTGTGCGTGACCCAGGCCGTGGACGGCTTGCAGGCGCGCGGCTACGACGTCACGGCCGTGCGTGATGCGACGTGGGGGCTGGGGCTGGAGCGCGAAGAGGTCACCCTGGCGCGCTGGGTGGAGCGGGGAAGGGTGGTGACGCTGGCGGAGCTGGGGCAGGGGGGTGGGGACCCGCCGGTTTCGGTGGCGCCGGGTCAGTCCCCCGGCAGCGCGTAGCGCTCCAGGTACGCCAGGTCGAATTCGTCGAACGCCACGATGTACACCGATTCGGGCCCGAAACCGGCCACGCGCCGGTCGCCATCCAGCGTGTACGCACCCACCAGATCCCCGTCGCGGTCGAAGAGGTCGTACCGCGTGCTACGGCCCGCAGGCACATGACGCCGCACCCAGGCACGACCTCGGGGATCGACCCGGACAGTGACAGAATGTAAAGCAGACTTTACATTTGGCCAACTATAGTTGTCATAATCGGGCTCTTCCGACCTGCCGGAGCTGCCGCGGTAGAAGGTCGTGGTGGCCTCGCCGGACGCGGAACTCGTCATGCTCATGCCCACGCCGGCATGACGCCGTCTGTCGCGGAAGTACTCCTCCATCTCGGCCACGGTGATCGGGATGGGTTCGTAGCCGACGGTGTCGCCGCGAGTGACCGAACCGTCCGGGCCGTACCAGTCCACGCCGTACCCCACCGAGCGGGCCACGACCACCGAACCGTCGGCGGCAACTCCCCAGGCGTCGGCCGGGGACAGCGGAATCGGCGAAATGGATACCCGATTCGCGGACTCGTCGACCACTACCTCCGTGCGCTTGTAGGTGCCCGCGGTATCCACCGTGCCCTCGGTCAGGCCGATACGGAGGATTGTACCGCGCGCCTCGGGATCGGCCGCGAAGCCTCCCAGCGCGGCGGCGTAGACGTGCCCCCTCCGGTCGATGCCGGACGGAAGCGCCATCACGAATCCTCCGTCGCCCTGCGGGCGGCCGATGGGGTAGGATGCGCCGAACCCAAGGTCCGGACCCAGTCGCACCAGCCGCCCATTGCCGAGGTCCACCAGCAGGGTGGAGTCTCCCGGCAGGGGCCAGACCGCGTCGGGCTGCCGGTACTCTTCCGGCCCCTCGCCCAGCGTCCCCACCACGGTGCGCGTGCCCGCGTCCATGTCCACGCGGTAGAGCGCGTTGCCGAGCGGATCCGGGACCAGGACGTCACCGCCGGGCAGCGCGCGCACGGCCTGAACGTATCCGAAGTCCTCCGGGAAAACGGCTTCCGGGGGACCGAGTGGAGACGGTTGCGGCCCGGCGACGCCTTCGCCGCCGCGCTCACCGCATGCCTGGCAGAGGAGCAGCCCGAGGACCGGCAGCCAGTGTCGCAACGCACAGCGGTTCATGCCTGTTGCGACACCACCGGGCGCGCCGAAGGTTGTCCCGAGTCCCGGCGGTCCCGGGGGCGAACTACCGGTACCGCACGCCCTCCTTGAACACCATGTCCACCTCGCGCAAGGCCCAGATGTCCTCCAGCGGGTTGCCGTCCACGACGATCACGTCGGCAAGCTTCCCGGCTTCGATGGTGCCGAACTCGTCTTCCATCCCGAGCAGCTCCGCTCCCCTGCGCGTGGCCGAGACGATCGCCTGCATCGGCGTCATCCCGAGCTCGATGAAGATCTCGAGTTCGCGCACGTGGTTCCCGCTTTCGTGGAAGTTGAGCCGGGTGCCCTTGTCGGTGCCCATCGCGATCGGCGCGCCGGCGGCGATCAGCCTGGCGAGGTTGAGGCGCCCCAACTCGTAGCCGGCCCGTTGTTTCTCCAGCGCCTCCGGGTCGCTCGCAAGGTCTCGCGCCACCCATTCACGGGCCTCCTGCACCATGTCGGCGGGTGCGTGGCGGATGTACCACGGATCCTCCAGGCGGCTCGGGTCCTCCATGTAGGTCACATAGACTTCGCGCACGACCATGAGCGACACGGAGTAGACGTTCTGGTCGACGAAGCGCTGCACCAGCTCGTCCGAGAACTCGCTCTGCGGCCCCACTTCCTCCTGGCTCACGAGGGTGGGGTGTTCCATGGCGTCCACGCCCGCGTCGAGGACCGCCACGATGCTCTCGATCGAAGACGTGTGGGTGGTGACCCGGAGTCCGCGCTGGTGCGCCTCGTCCACGATCTCGGTGAGGGCTTCCGTGGAGAGCACCGGCGGCTCGTTTTCCGGCCCGCTGTGCGCCGAGACCTTGATGAAGTCGACCCCGCGCTCGGCGTAGTCGGCCACGATCTCCCGGCCATGGGCTCCGTCGCGCACGGGAAGCACCATCGCGGCCTTCGCGTATTCCACGCCCTCCGGCGGGATGCCATCGAAGACCGAATCGGTCGGATCGTCGAACATGCGGTAGACGCCCGGGTAGTTGAGGATCGTACCCGACGTGAACAGGCGGGATCCCGCGATCCGCCCGCTTTCGACGTCTTCGCGCAGCCGGATCATCTCCTCCAGCGGGTCCATGGTGTCGCGCGAAGTGGTGATGCCCTGCATGAGACTCGCGTTCAGGTTGCGGGCCCCGATCTCGTAGTAGTCGCGGTAGCGGCCCGCAAAGTACGCGGGGTGGTTCGACTGCCCGTCGAAGATGATGTGGCTGTTCCCCTCGATCATCCCGGGCATGACCGTCTTGCCGCTCGCATCGATCACCTCGGCGCCCGCCGGCACCGCCACGCTGCCTGCCGGGCCGGCAGCGACGATGCGGCCACCGCCCATCACCACCACCGCGTCGTCGATCGCCTCGGCACCCGTCCCGTCGATCAGGCGGCCGCCCACGAGTGCGGTCGTGTCGTCGCCGGACCCAGGGGGCACGCAAGCGGCGATCAGCCCGATGGCCAGTGCCATGGGGCCGTGGACCAGTGCCATGGGGCCGTGGATGAGAGTGCGGTTGCGCGCGGCCCTCTCGGCCGCTCCTGCGTTTCGTTTGTTCATGGTATCGCTCCGGATCGGGTCATGGTTGCGCCGCTTGCGCCGGAGCCAGATACGTGGCGAACCAGCGGACGATCCACTGAAGGCGCTCGAGGCGGTGCAGGGGCTGGCCCGACCCGGGAAGGCCGTGCCCTTCGTCGGGGAAGCGGACGAAAAGTGAGGGCACCCCTTCACGGGCCAGTGCCCGGTACATCTCTTCTCCCTGACTGACCGGTACGCGAAAGTCGATTTCGCTGTGCAGGACGAGCGTGGGCGTCGTCATCCGGTGGGCGTAGGCGATGGGCGACGACTCCCACAGCCTCATGGGCACCTCCCAGGGCGTTCCGTCCAGCTCCAACTCGACCCACGATGGAATGTCCGCCGTCCCGAAGAAGCTGATCCAGTTCGAGATGCTCCTCTGCGTGACTGCGGCTGCGAAGCGGTCGGTGTGCCCGACGACCCAGTTGGTCATCAGCCCCCCGTAGCTGCCTCCCGTGACGCCCATCCTGGCAGGGTCGATCCAGTCGTGCGCTGCCAGCGCCGCGTCCACGCCGGCCATGATGTCGTCGAAGGCTTTGCCGACCAGATCGCCGGTGACCGCGTGTTCGAAGCGCTGGCCGTAGCCGGTGCTGCCCCGCGGGTTGGTGAAGAGGACCCCCCACCCCTGCCCGGCGAGGATCTGGAACTCCAGGCTGAAGCCGGTGCCGTACATGCCGTACGGGCCGCCGTGGATCTCGAGGACCAGCGGATATCGGGCGCCCGCGCGCATGCCCGGCGGAGGCATGATCCAGCCCTGCACATCCCAGTCATCGGCTCCGCGGTACCAGAACGCTTCGGCGTCCGCGAGTTGCCGCGACGCCCGCCACTCGTCGTTGAAGGATGACAGCTTGCGGCCGTCGGCGCCGTCACGGGCCTCGGCGGTCGCATCGGCGGCGGCCGCCACGCCGGCTTCCGCGCCTGGGTCCGACCCGCCCATCTCCGTCAGGTACACCTCCGCCGGGGCCGTGGGCGTCGTCCACAGGTACGCCAGCGCGGCGTCGGCGCCGACTGCGAATTCGGTTGCCTGCCCCGTGCCCGCCACGACCGCATGATGAGCTCCGTCCAGGCCGAGCCGGTGGATCTCGACGTTCCCCTCGATCTGGAACGAGACCGCCAGATCACCCGCCGGAGTCCAGGCGAAGGCGGATGGTGTGTGATCGATGTGGCGGGTCAGGTTCCGGGGCTCCCCGCCGCTGCCGCCCACCAGCCAGATCTGGTGCTGGGAGCCGTAGTCGTGCGGATCGGTGTTGCCGCGGAACGCGAGCCACTCGCCATCGCGCGACCAGCGCGGGGCGGCGTCCGTGCCGGGGCCTCCGGAAAAGCGTTCGGCCGACCCCCCCTCCGCGGACACGATCCAGATGTCGCTGTTCCGGTTGAAGTCCGGTTCGTCCGTGCGGTTGGAGACGAACGCGATCCGGTCGCCGTCCGGAGACCAGGCCGGTTCGGAGTCCTCGAAGGCCCCGTCGGTGACCTGCAGGGGCTCTTCACCGTCGACCGAAACGACGAAGATGTGAGGGTAGGACGATCCGAGGTAGGTCGTGCCGGCACGGTAGCGAAGACGGTCCGCCACGATAAGGTCGCCCGACTCCGACGTGACGGCTTCTCCCAGCAACTGCTCGGCGACCGCTGGCTCGCTCACCTCGGAGACCACAGCAAGGCGGCGCGAGTCGGGGGCCCACGCCAGCGACGAAACGCCGGATTCGAAGTCCGTGACCTGCCGTGCGTCTCCGCCCGCGGCCGGGCGGACCCAGAGCTGTTGCGACCCGCTCCGGGACGACCGGAACGCGAGCCACTGCCCATCCGGTGACCACCTGGGCGACCGGTCGCCGTCGCCCCCGGTGAACTGGTTGAGTTCTCCCGTGGCCAGGTCGGCTTCCCAGACGGCCCTGCGGTATGCGTTGGCCCCGCGGTCGAGGCGGATGGTCACGAATGCAAGCCGGCTGCCGTCGGGATGAAAGTCCAACTCGGCGACTTCCACGACTCGGAAGAGGTCATCGGGAGACACACGGGCGGGCCCGGAGCCCACGGCCGGGTCGGTGTCCCGGCTGGCCGGATCACAGCCGGCTGCCGTGGTCGCCAGACAGAGGCCGGTCAGTGCCGCGCGGAGCCGGGCGCCTCGGGCGTTCCTCCGGTGTCCGAGGCCGCCGCTGGCTCTTCGCGCAGATACCGGTCCAGGTATTCGGCGATGCGGCGGTAGTAGTCGGAGCGGGCGCGGGGCCCGCGTATTCCATGGGCCTCGTCGGGATAGAAGATCCATTCGAAGGTGGTCCTTCCTTGCGCGAGAAGTTCGTTGACGAGTGCCGCCGCGTCGAGGTGCATGGTGTCCTGGATGCCGCTCAGGATGAGCATGGGCCGGACGAGGTTGGCGGCATAGGTGATCGGGGAGCCGCGGCGGGTCCCTTCCGGGTTCTCCCACGGAAAGCCGAAATGCTCCTCGTTGTAGCCGGGCGCCAGATAGAAAAAGCGCTCCCAGTCGGTGACCGGAGCGCTGGACACCCCGGCCGCGAAGGTCTCGGGAGACCGCAACAGGGCGCTGGCGACCATGAACCCGCCGTAGCTGTGGCCCCAGATGCCGATGCGTTCCATGTCGACGTAGCCCAGGTCCCTCAGGTACTCGACCCCGCCCAGCACGTCGGCCACGTCCACATCCCCGAGGCGGTCGAAGACGTCCATGCGAAACTTGCGTCCGTAGCCGGCGCTGCCCCGGAAGTCGACGTCCAGGACCACATATCCCTCCTGCGCCAGGTAGCGGTTGAACGCGGTCTGGTCGAGGCGCATCCAGCCGCGGAAGACGCTCTGTGCATACCCCGCGCCATGCACGAAGACCACTGCCGGGTACCTGCGGGCGGCGTCGAACCCGTGCGGCAGAAAGATCCTCCCCGTCACCGCGCTGCCGTCATCGGTGCTGGGGAAGCGGACGATCTCGGGCTCTCGCAAGCGGTATCCCTCCAGCCACTCGGGCACGGCGAGGGAAGTGAGCTGGCGCGGCTCTCCGGAGTCGATCTCCTGCACGTACAGTTCGGGCAGCGCGGTGTGGTTGCTGTGGAGATATGCCACGCGGGAGCCGTCCGGCGAGGGCGTGGAAGAGAGGTTCACGCCCGGCAGCGGTGTGACGCGCCGCCACTCCCCACCCTCCGCGGGGACCTCGTAAAGGTGCCGCTCCGGGGTCCCGGCTTCGTTCGAGGGGAACAGGATGGTGCGGCCGCCGCGCGACCAGACCGGGGTGACCTCGAAGCGGTCGTACACCTGGTTGCTGGTGACCGTGAAGTCGCCGGATGTGATCTGGACCGGCTGCGGATCGGTGCCGTGGGCGTCGATCACATGGATGTGGTTCCAGTCGGTGCGTTCGGAGGTGAAGAGGAGGCGGCTGGCGTCGGGTGCCCACCTCAGCCAGATGGCGAGCGGCGAGATCCACGCGTCCACCTCCTCGCGCCAGATGGTGCGCACCTCGCCCGTCTCGGGTGACGCGATCCGGATTTCGCGGGCCGTATGGTCCAGCGACAGCCAGTTGATCGCGACCGCGTTGCCGTCTGGCGACCAGTGCGCGCCGCTGCCTCCGCGCAGGGAATACCGCTCGCCCTCGGGCGGGCCCAGCCAGGTGGTCTCGCCCCCGGAGGCGGGGATGACTCCCAGCCGCACGCGCCCGTAGCCGATCAGCGTGAACCTCACGCCGATGATGAGGCCCGAGAAGTCGGTGTACCGGAAACGGCGCTGCTCGTCGGTCGCCTGCGCGGTGTAGAGGATCTTCGTGCCGTCCGGCGACCAGCGCGGCTGAAGGTTGTGCCACCCCTCGCCGTGGGAACCGGTCAGCTGCCTGACACCGCCGTCCTCGAGGTCGAGGACCCAGAGTTCACTCTCCCGGATGTAGGCGAGCTTGCTGCCGTCCGGCGACAGCACCGGGTCCGGACCGTTGAAGTACTGCTGGGGGGTGTAACCGGGCGAGGTGGCGCCGAAGTCCACCACCGTGCGCGCTGCCCCGGTGCGTGCGTCGGCGGCTCGAATGTCGCCCTCGGCAAGGTAGAACACGGAGCCTCCATCGGGGGTCCAGGGCTCGGACAGCAGTGTGCGCATGATGCGCTCACCGGCCTGATCCGGGGCTCCGGGTCGCGCGAGGGACAGACGCCGGATTTCGCCGTCCGGATCTGCGACGAAAATCGCGCTGGAATTGGTCTCCGGTTCACCGACCGTGAACGCGATCAGCCGGCCGTCAGGAGACCACTCTGGAGCCGAGAGCTGGCGGAACGTCCAGAGGTTGTCGGTCGTCAGGCGCCCGGTGTTCTGAGCCTGGGTCCCCCCGGCCCCTGCGGCGAACAGGACCGCAGCGGCCAGGAGGGCGCGACCCCGCAGTGCGGGGAGGCCGGGCGGGACGGTGCGCGGGCGCCGGGCACAGCGGCTGACGCGCGCGACGGGCCCGGCCATCATCCGCTGATGTTCGGGTTGCCCAGCCGCTCCAGATCGGGCAGCGGCCAGCAGGTCGTCGTTCCGTACTCACGGCCCAGGTGATCGATCCCGGTGAAGAACGGGAGATCGTAGACCAGCATGTCGCTCAATCGATGCCCGCCCTCCAGGAAGAATTCACGGCGGCGCTGCTCGATCACCATGTTGATGATGTTGTCGTTCGTGGGACCGTCCATCGTGTCGGTAGCCGGGTCGAAGGGTTGCAGGCCCGCTCTTGCGTGCAGCTTGTTGATGATGTCCACTGCGGCGGTACCACCCTGGGCTTCGGCCATGACCAGTTGCGCCTCCACCCATGTCGCCAACGGAATGTTGTGGGACAACGACGTGTACTTCTTCGTCTGCCACCAGTCGACATCGTAGGCCGCGATCACTCCGTTGTAGAAGAGTTCGACCCGTGGATCTGGATCTCCCTTCCACTCGATGTCGCGGAAGGGCGGGGCGACGGTGTAGTCCGAGCGCCTCACGTTGCTGTCGAAGAAGCGGTTCCAGCGGCGTCGGGGCGTGTCGTCCCTGTTGACGTCGTATTGGAATTCCTCCGGCACGGTGGCCGCCGCGGCCGCAGCCGCGTTCAGGTCACCCATCCCCCTGCGGGCACGCGCCAGGCCGACGCTTGCCATGTTGCGGATGTCGTCGTTGCCGCCGGCCGTACCGATTGCCCGCTCGAAGCGATCCGAGGCGAGGGCGAGCACCTCGTCGGGCTGCATGAGGCTCCCGCCATCGAGGGCCATCTCGCAGAAGTTCTCGCCGAGCATGAGAAGGCTGTAGCCCTCATAGGCGGATGCGGTGGCCAACATGTCGTTCCTGTCGCCTGGTATGTCGCCGGCGTCGAAGCCGTTGATCCGCTCGTAGGCGTCCTTGGCCTGGAAGCGGGCCGTGTGAATCACCACGTATTGCCCGAATCCTCCCTCGTCGCAGCCGGCTCGCACGTAGTTGTCGTTCTGCGCGTTGATCTGGCGGCCGCCCCACTCCCGGTAGACCTGCCCGCCGGACGTGTGCCACCATTCGTCGGACATGGCTGAGCTGCCGGCGGAATAGTTGGTGTAGGCGCATTCGAAATCGGCGATGGCGCTCTCGACCAGCAGACCGGCGATCTCGGGGTCGTCCAGGGTCTTGGCTTCGACAACGCCGGGCAGGTCCACGTCGAGCAGACCGGAGCAACCGCCGGTCAGCACGGCCGCCGTGAACAGCAGCGCGAGGGCGGTGACACGCCTGTGCGCCGGTGCTTTCCTGTTTGTGTCATACATTTTCGCTGCCCCCTTTCTCTAGAAGACCGCGCGGATCGTGAAGTCGATCCGCTGCAGCTGCGGCCACAGGTCCTGCACGTATGCTCCCTTGTCGCCGATGTCGCCGCGGAAGTTCGTGTTCGAATGCACCTCGGGGTCGATCACGCGCGTGCCGTACAGTTCTCGCGTGGCTTGCCACAACACCACCATGTTGTGCGCCGACAGCTGTGCAGTCGCTCTGGCGGCCCCGATCATCGACGCGATGCCGGAGGGCAGGTCCCAGCGCAACGAGAGGTCGCGCAGCTTCGCGAACCCGGAGTCCACGGCACCGGCCTGGCAGACGAACCCCATCTGGTCGTAGGCGGCCAGGATCGGATTCTGTTCTCCCGCGGGCAGGTTGATCTCGCGCGTATTGCGGAAGAAGACGTTGGCCCAAGCGATGTCACCGTTGCACTTGTAGTATCCGCCCTGACCATCGACCGTCGCGCTCAGGCTCAGGTCCTTGTACCGGAGCGTACCGCTCGCCGCGATGTCCCAGGTCGGCGTGGGCGGGCCCCAGTAGGCGGTGCCCGCTTCCGCGCAAGGCACCGCAGCGCCGCCACCCGACACCGGATCACCTCCCTCGCACATCATGTTGACGAGGTTCCCCGCCGCGTCCCATTGGGCGCTCAGCACCTTCTTCATGAACAGCGAAGCCACCGGGAATCCCTCGACGTGCCGCTGGCCCGGCCAGGGAAGCCCGATCAGGGGCGGCGTGATGCCGCCGAGGTCCACGACCTTGTTGTCGGTATTGGCGTAGCTGCCGTTCAGGTCCAGTCCCCAGTCCTCCGAGCGGAACACCTGGGTCCCGACCGCGATCTCGAACCCCTTGTTGGCGACCTCTCCCACGTTGACGAACTGCGTGCCGGGAAAACCCATCGAGGGGAGCGCCGCCGCGGGGACGATCGCGTCCTTGCGCTTCTGGTCGTAGTAGGTGAAATCGATGGTCACCTTCTGGTCGAAGAGACTCGCGTCGAAGCCCAGCTCGAGCTCCTGTCCGACTTCGGGCTTCAGGTCCGGGTTGCCGATGTTCGACGGCGTCAGGGTCGGGATGCCTCCACGCCCCGTGGCCGGCGCGTAGAGACGGGTCGCGGCAAAGACGTCGGGCTGCTGTCCCGCCTTGCCCCACGCAGCCCGCAATTTGAGGGTGTTGATGATCGGCAGCGTCCAGAAGGGCTCCTCGCTGATAACCCACGCCGTGCTCACTTTCGGGTACACGACGAAGTCGAAGTTCTCTCCGAAGGCGCTGTTGTCGTCACCCCTGACTGCGCCGGTCAGGAACAGGCGGTTCTTCCACCCGATCTGTTCCTGCACGTAGACGCCGAAGGTCTTGTTCTCGATGAAGTCTTCGTCGGCGAGCCGCTGGGCCGCGGCACTCACCGTCGAGACGCCCGGCACCGGGAACTCGACGCCGCTGGCGAGGGTGATCTGATGCTTGCGCTGGTAGTATTGAACGCCGGACGAGGTTTCGAATTGCAGATCGTCGGTCAGGTCGAAGGGGACCGTGGCGCTGTAGCTGACCGTGGTCAGGGTGGTGCGGTCCTGCACGACATCCTTCTGGCCGATGCTTCGCCGGAAGGGGCCGGGCTGCTGCGCAGTGCGCGGCCAGAGGCTGAAGCTGCGCTGGTTGCCGAAGTCGCCGCCGATGTCAAGACGGTGCGTGAGCCACTCGACCGGGGAATGACGCAGGTAGAATCCGCCCGTGAAACGGTCGATCTCCTCTTCGCCGCTGACGTAGTTGTGGTAGTCCTCGTGCGAATTGCGGAAGAAGCCTCGCGAAGGCCCGTCCAGCTTGAGCGGGCTTCCCCACATCAGCTGGAAGGTCATGGCCTGCTCGCCGCCGGAGGTGCGGGTTTTCTGGCGGATGAAGCCCATGTTCACGCCGGCTTCGAAGCGCTCGGTCGTGTAGGAGAGGTTGGACCGGCCGGCCAGTTTGTTCTGCCATTGGTAGTCCACCATCCCCTCGTCCCGAAGCGCGTCCGCGGAAAAATAGTAGCGAAGGTTCTGGATTCCCCCCGAGACACTCGCGAACACCGACGTGGGAAGGCCCGTCCTGAAGATCGGCGTACCGCGCGCCGCTTCGAGTTCGACCAGGTTGGCCGACATCAGTTGACCGGTGTTGGCATCGACGCCCCAGACCACGGGGTACTTGTTTTCGGCGTCGTACAGGAACGAGGCGCCCTGCCGGAGCGACACCTCGAATCTGGGCGCCCCCTGCTGTCCCCGCTTGGTGAAGATCTGGATGACCCCGTTCGAGGCTTCGGTGCCATACAGGGTCGCCGCCGCCGGGCCCTTGATGACCTCGATGCGCTCGACATCGTTGAGCGCCAGGTCGTTGAGCCGGGAGGGGCCGCCGCGGCTGTTCACAAACGCGGCGGACTGGGTATTGTCCCGATTGTCCACCCGCACGCCGTCGACGAAGATCACGGGCTCGTTGGAGAGCACGAGGCTGCCGGTTCCACGGATCTTGATCGATCCGCCGCTGCCGATTTCGCCACCGACGGAACGGAAGCGCAGCCCGGGAATCTCGGCCGTCAACATCGACTGGACCTTGGGAGGGGCCCGCCGCTCGATGACCTCGGCCATCGCCACCGCGCTGACGGCGTTGCCGACGGCTCGTACCTGGCTGCCGCCGGCGGTTCCCGTGACCACGATCTCGTCCATGGAAATCGCTTCACGATTGAGTTCGATCCGGATGTTCCGGTCGCCCACGTTGACGGTCTGTTCCCAGGTGGCGTAGCCGATCATGATGACGCGGATGTCGGCAGTGGCCCCCGGGACGCCCTCGATCGCGAAACCGCCATTCGCGAGTGCCAGCGCACCCAGGTTCGTTCCGGTGACGACGATCTGGGCGCCGACCAGCGGTCTCAACGTCGCGCCGTCGACGACAGTGCCTGCGATTCCCTGTTGCGCGATCGCTTGCGCGGGGGCGCCCACCGAGAGCGCCAGGAGTACCGCGACCAGAGGCGAGGCCCGGGTCTTCCGAACGACCGGCCTCCGGGTTGGATGGTGGAACGGCAACGAGTCGGGTGCAATAGGGGGATTCATTGCGCACCTCCAGTGAGGGTAAGGCGAGGTGCCGCGCTGCCGCCGGGGAGGCCTCACCGCGGCACGGCTGCAAGAAAAAGGAATCCAGATTAGTACACAGAGGTGTAGTACAATTATGAGGTGCGGTGGTTGGCGCCGCAAGAAAAAATGCGGAATTGGCCCGTCGAGCCTGGTACGGGCCTGCCTGACCGGCCCCGCTCAGCCTCCGCGCCGCGTCAGCACCATGATCACTCCCCCCGAGTGCCCCGTCCCGAACCGGGTTGTCGCGTCGGTGGGACTGATGTAGCGGATCTCGTGAATGTCTCCGGCGGCGATACTCCGCAGATCACGCGTGCCGCCGGACATGGGCACGTTGTCCACGTAGATCCTCGCGTACGTGGCCTCGGGGTTGGTGAGCGATGGCGCCGCCCGGGAACGAAGCCATGCGGGGCGGAGCAGCTGGACTACCTCGTAGGCGTCGTTGGCGCTGGTTTCCCGCGCTTCCGGCCCCGTAATGACATCGGCGTCGCGGAAGCGGGCCGGGGTGGCCGACTGAGTGGCACAGCCCGTCAGGACACTTCCGAAAACGGCCAGTGACAGCAATGCGATTCCAGCCCGTGCCGCCCGCATCGTCCGCGTCACCGCCGCCCGCCGAGATCCTCGAAGCCGCGGGCCCGGCGGTTCCGCAGCCTCGTGCCCTCGAATTCGCGCGCGTGGGCCCACGCGATCATCGTGTGGAAGGTCCCAGTTTCGCGGCGCGGGAGCGGCGTTCTCTGCTCGTAGCTGCCGTCCGGCTTCATCTCCCACGCGCACCGGCGATCGGACAGCTGCACGTCCAGGACCTGGCGCAGCTCCGAACGGAGCGCCGGGGCCTCGACGGGCACCAGAGCCTCGACGCGGGCACTCAGGTTGCGCCCCATGCAGTCCGCCGATCCGATATAGTACTCCTCGTCGCCGCCGTTGCGGAAATAGTAGATGCGGGAGTGCTCCAGGAAGCGACCCACGATGCTGACCACCCGGATGTTCTCCGACAGGCCGCCAATGCCCGGGCGGATCCGGCAGCTGTCGCGCACGATCAGGTCCACCGCGACGCCGCGCCGGGCGGCCGCGTAGAGCGCGCGCGTCACCTCGGGGTCCTCCAGCGCGTTCATCTGGAACTGGATGCGCCCCGGCGAGTCCGCCGAGTGCAGTTCGGCCTCGCGTTCGATCCGGCCGAGAATGGCCTTGCGCAGGTGCTTCGGCGCAGGCACCACCTTCCAGTATTTCCGCTTCGGACGGTAGCCGGTGGTCAGGTAGTTGAAGAGCTCGGTCAGGTCGGCCCCGATGGCGGAATCGCATGTGAGGAGCCCGTGGTCGCAGTACTGGCGGGCGGTGCCGACGTGGTAGTTCCCGGTGCCGATGTGCGCGTACCGGCGCAGACCGTCGTGGTCCTGGCGCACCACCAGAATGAGCTTGCAGTGGGTCTTCAGTCCGAGCACGCCGTACGTGACGTGAATGCCGTGCGCCGAGAGTTCGTTCGCCCACTGGATGTTCGCGGCCTCGTCGAAGCGGGCCTGCAGTTCGATCACGACCGCGACCTGCTTGCCCGCCCGCGCCGCGTGTACCAGATGGTCGATGATGCTACTTCTCGGAGCCATCCGGTAGAAGGTCATCTTGATCGCGCGCACCTGCGGATCCCGGGAGGCCTCGCTGAGAAACCGCAGAACCGAGGTGTCGAACGCCTGGTAGGGATGATGCAGCAGGATGGGCCCCTGGTCGCGGATGACGTCGAAGATGGGCCGGCGCGTCAGCAGCGCGGGGTGTTCGGCCGGATGATGGGCCGGGTCCTTCAGCCCAGGTCTTGGCACGTCGTGGAGCGCCATCAGGTCGCGAAGGCCCAGCAGCCCGTCCCCCTCGAAGATGTCGGTGTCCTTCAGCCCGAGTTCGTCGGCGAGCATCATGCGCCGCCGCGGATCGAAGCCCTCCTGGACCTGCAGGCGAACGATCGGTGCCAGGTGACGCTTGCGCAGGCCGGCCTCGATCAGCTCCAGCAGGTCGTCCGCCATGTCCTCGTCCACGTCGTAGATCGCGTTGCGGGTGACGCGGAAGATCTCGCACGCCTCCACCTTCATGCCGGGGAAGAGAAGGTCGAGGTTGTTGGCCATCACGCTCTCGAGCGCCACCCAGACGGGTGAATCGTCGACGCGCACGAACCGCGGGATGCCCGCGCCCACCGGCACCTTGACCCGCGCGAGCGACTGGTGCGCCTCGCGGGGGTAGCGGAGCGTGACCAGGAGGTTGAGCGACAGGTTGGAGATGAAGGGGAAGGGGTGCGCCGGATCGGTGGCCTGTGGCGTGACCAGGGGGTAGATGTTGCGAACGTAGTGAAGGCGCAGCCACTTCCTCTGCTTGCTGCTCAGTTCCTCCCAGTCCACGACGCGGATTCCCTCCGCCTCGAGAAGCGACAGAATCTCGCCGCCTGCCTTCCGCTGACGCGCTTCAAGCTTCCGCACGACCGTGTAGCACTGTTCGATCTGTTCCCCCGGCGTACGCCCGTCGATCGTGCGCTCGGTGATTCCCGCCTCGACCTGCTGCTTCAGCCCGCCGATCCTCTTCATGAAGAACTCGTCGAGGTTGGATCCGACGATCGAGAGGAACTTCAACCGCTCCAGCAGCGGCGTGCGCGGGTCTTCCGCCTCGTGAAGCACGCGGAAGTTGAAGTTGAGCCAGGTCAGCTCGCGGTTCAGGTAGTAGTCGGGCCGGTCGAGGTCATGACCGTCCGCAGGTGCGGGAACCGGAGTGGGGTCCGGGGGGGTAGTGAAGGCGACCCGGTCGGGCGCAACGCGGGCCGCGCGCGCGCGTTCATCCTGGCGGGACCGGGTCGAAGCGGAGTCGGACATGCGTAAACATATGGCGAGGAAGCAGGGGCGGCCAGCGCGGCAAGCGTCGGTCTTCCGCCCTCGCATACGGCCCGCCGAAAGGCGGCATTCAGGTTGACGCCCTTCCGCGCTCCGGCGAATTTCACTTGGCGTCGTGGTGCGTTTGGGCCTGTCGGAGACGGAGCAATCGAAATGAAGAGATCAATCGGATTCGGGGCAGTCATTCTTCTCGTCGGGTGCTCTGTCGCACCCATCTCCTACTACGGTGTGGCGCCGCCCGGCCGGGACAATGCGTACGAGTGCGCCCTGGCCCAGCTGAACATCATGGGCTACACCATCGAGGACGGGAACAAGGACGCGGGCTTCATCCGCGGCCGCAAGCAGACATCGGGCCTGGGGACGCAGATCCTGACCGGCAACGCCTACCACGACCTGCTCACCGCGTCGACGTTCGACAATCCCTCCACGGGCGAAACCAACCTGCGGGTCGTGGCCTCGCGGATCGCGGACCATGACATCGGCCTGCTGGGGGGCCTGAGCGACGACCAGCCGGCGGAGGGCGTGGAGACGATCGCACCGTCCGACAGCGGCAAGCAGGACGCGCGTGCTCTCCTGACGAACTGCGGCGTCGGCAACGTGATCAGCCCACCGGCCGGTCAGGAGCAGTTCGCGCTCACGGGGGTGGTTTGAAGCGATCCGTGTCGCGGCCTGTGCCCGGGCCGCGAATCCACCAGGTACGGCGGAGGGTCGAAGCCTGCTCGCCGGCCGCGCTTCTTTCCGCCGGCCAGGGCGGCCCGAGGGGTTTCTGGGCTTCCGGCGACCGCTGGATCGCACATGCGGGGCTTGTCGAGGAGATCGTCGTCCCGGGTGGCAGGCAGTCCTGTCGTTTTCTTGAGGTGCGGGACCGGGCGGGCACCCTCTTCGGCGGGGTCGAGGGCGATGGGCCGCAGCGCCTGTTCGGTGGCTTCGCCTTCGCGTCCCCGAAACGGGGGGATCGGGCGTGGGCGTCGTTCCCTCCGGCGCTGTTTCACCTCCCCGAAGCGGAGTTGGAGCACGATCCGTTGACCGGGGAGTGTGCGCTGCTGGTCCGCGGGCGCGACCCGGAGGAAACACGACGCGCCTGGACCAGATGGGCGCAGGCCGTCGGCTCGGGCAGCCCCCGCCGGCGCCTGGGGCAGGCGCGCGCCGGCCCGCCGGCGTCAGGGGCGAGCGCCGCTGTGCCCGGGCCGAGGGCGGCGGCCCCCAACCTGGAGCGTGCCATCTGGCACCGCATGGTGTCGGGGACGCTGCGCCGAATCGGGGACGGCGAGGCCGAAAAGGTCGTGCTCGCACGGACCATGGACGTGGCGCCGTCCGTCCCGGTCGAGCCGCTGGACCTGGTGATGGCGCTGTGGGAGGAGAACCACGGCAGCTATGTGTTCCTCTTCGAGCCCGAAGCCGGATCCGTCCTGGTGGGAGCTACGCCCGAGACGATCGCCACGCTGGTAAACGGCGTTGTGCGTTCGACTGCGGTGGCGGGCAGCATCGCCGTGGGCGGCGACTCGGTCGAGACCGCACAGTTCGCCCGCGAACTCTACAACAGCGAAAAGGAGCGGGCCGAGCACGCCTGCGTGGTTCGCGACATGGTGGCCAGACTGTCGGCGCTCGGATGCACGGTGCGGCGCGATGTCGCGCCTCACGTCCTGACGCTGGCACGGATCCAGCACCTCGAGACCAAGATCGCCGCGACGGTTCCCGACGGCCTTACCCTCCTCGACATTCTCGCCTCGCTGCACCCCACGCCGGCCGTGTGCGGAACGCCCCGCAACGTCGCACTGTCGATTCTCACGGAGAACGAGCTGTTCGACAGGGGCTGGTACGCGGGCCCGGTCGGCTGGTTCGCATCCGACGGCAAGGGGATATTCGTGCCCGCGCTGCGTTCGGCGGTGAGCACGGGAACCCGCTGGCGCCTTTTCGCGGGCGGCGGGATCGTGGCGGGGTCGAATCCGGCCCTGGAGTGGGAGGAGTCCGAGCTCAAGTTCCAGCCGGTGCTCCGGGCGTTGGCGCGCGCAGGAGTCACCGCCGACGCGGCAGCCGGGTCGGGGTGATGGCGTGACCGGCGGGGAGCTGAACCTCGCGTGGGCGCAATCGATCTTCCGGGCGCTTTCGGAGCACGGCGTCGAGGAGGTGGAGATCGCTCCGGGCTCGCGCTCGGCTCCCTTGGTGCTTGCGGCCCGTACGCTGCCCGGAATGCGTGCACGCGTGCATCTGGACGAGCGCTCGGCGGGGTACTTCGCCGTCGGGTACGGGCGCACGCACCTGGGTCCCGCGGCGGTGTTGACGACATCGGGCACGGCGGTGGCCAACCTGCTGCCGGCCGTGATCGAGGCCGACCAGTCCGATGTGCCGCTGATCCTGCTGACCGCCGACCGGCCGCCGGAGATGCGCGGCGCGGACGCGAATCAGACGATCGTCCAGCCGGGCATCTTCGGCGACCGCGTGCGGTTCGAGGCGGACCTGCCGCTTCCGTCGCGGGGGGAACTGGAGAGCGTGGTGCCGCGGTCGATGGTCGACCTGGTGCGGCGGGCCGCCCGGCACGCGCTGGGTCCGCCCAGCGGGCCGGTACATCTGAACGTGCCGTTCGACATGCCCCTGGAGCCATCGTCCCCGGAGGGAATCGAGTGGCTGGACTCCGGCGAAGGGGGTCACGGCCCATCGATGTCGGATATCGAGCAGATGGCGGAGGAGGCGGAGGCGCGGCCCGGGTCGTGGCGGCCCCGGCCGGCGGGGCTCGTCAGGGGATTCGACCGCGACACGCTCGTGGGGCGCTGGCTGGAGGCCGCACGCCGTCCGCTTCTTGTCGCGGGACCGGTCTGCGACCCGGGACTCGATGGTCCGGCGGTGGTGCGCTGCGCCGTCCGGCGAGGGATCCCGGCGCTGGCGGACCCCCTTTCCGGCGCGCGCTTCGCAGGCGCCTTGGACGGTGTCGAGGACGCTCCGATTCTGGGGGCATACGACCACTACCTGCGCATCGCCGAGGTGGTGGAGCGCCTGGCACCGGATCTGATCATCCGCATCGGGCGCACGCCGACGTCGGGGGTGCTGGAACGGGCGCTGGCCAGGTGGGAGCGCGCCACCCAGATCGTGATCGATGACGGAATGCACCGGAAGGACCACCAGGGGCTCGCGGACCACTATCTGCGCGCCCCGGCGTCGGGTGTGCTCAACCGGCTGGCGGACGAGGACGGCGAAGGTGGCGGGACGGCGGCCGACTCGTCACGGTCTTCATGGACGCGCCGCTGGACGGAGATCGAAGCCGCCTCCTGGAAGGCCATCGAGGCGTGGTCCGGCGATGCGGACAACGAGGGCGCCTACACGGCGGCCGTGGTGCGCGCGCTGCCGTCCGGCGCGACCCTCTTCGTCTCGTCGTCCATGCCGGTTCGGGACTTGGATGCATACGGCCGCCCCGCCGCGCAGGACATCCAGGTCCTCGGCAACCGGGGCGCGAGCGGGATCGACGGGATCGTATCGTCGGCGCTGGGGTGCGCGGCCGGGGGTGCGGGTCCCGTGGTGGCCCTGGTGGGCGACCTCGCCTTCTACCACGACATGAACGGTCTCCTGGCGGCGCGCGACCAGGAGCTCAACGTCGTCTTCGTCCTGGTCGACAACGACGGGGGCGGCATCTTTCACATGCTTCCGATCCGCGAGTTCGAGCCGGTGTTCACGCCCTACTTCGCGACGCCGCACGGGCTTGATTTCCGCCACGCGGCGCGGATGTACGGCCTGCGCTTCACCGATGCGGAGAGTCCGGCGGAGCTGGAGGAGGTGCTCGCGGAGGGCGTGGGGCGGCGGGGCGCGGAGGTGATCCGTGTGCGCACCGACCGTGAACGCAACCTGTGGAGTCACCGGCGCGTCCAGACCGAGGTGGCTCGCGCCGTGAACGAACTACTGAACCGGGACCAGACATGACCGACACTGCGATGACCGAAACCGCTATGACCCAAACCGCCTGGAAGACGGTGAAGTCCTACGGGGACATCACCTACAGGAAACGAGACGGGGTGGCGCGCATCGCCATCAACCGGCCCGAGGTGCGCAACGCTTTCCGTCCGGAGACGCTGTTCGAACTGCTCGACGCGTTCAACGACGCGAACGAGGATTCGTCGATCGGCGTGGTGCTGCTGACCGGCGAGGGACCCTCGAAGGACGGGAAGTACGCGTTCTGCTCCGGCGGCGACCAGCGCGTGCGCGGAGACGCCGGCTACGTGGGCGGAGATGGCGTGCCGCGCCTGAACGTCCTCGTCCTGCAGCGCCTGATCCGCACGATGCCTAAGCCGGTGATCGCGCTCGTGGCGGGCTACGCGATCGGCGGCGGGCATGTGCTGCACGTGGTGTGTGACCTGTCGATCGCCGCGGACAACGCCGTCTTCGGCCAGACCGGACCGAAGGTGGGCAGCTTCGACGGCGGGTTCGGTTCCTCGTTCCTGGCGCGCATCGTGGGACAGAAGAAAGCCCGCGAGATCTGGTACCTGTGCCGCCAGTACAGCGCCGCGGAGGCGGAAGCCATGGGCCTGGTCAACAAGGTCGTTCCGGTGGACGAGCTGGAGGACGAGGGGTTCCGGTGGGCCCAGCGAATCCTCGAGCACAGCCCGCTCGCGATCCGCTTGCTCAAGTCCGCCTTCAACGCGGATGTCGACGGGCAGGCGGGACTCCAGGAGCTCGCGGGCAACGCCACGCTCCTGTTCTACATGACCGAGCAGGGCCAGGAGGGGCGCGACGCCTACCTCGAGAAGCGGAAGCCGGATTTCCGGAAGTACCCGTGGCTGCCATGGTAGTCAGCCGGGTCGGAGCCTGGGTCCTCGCCACCCGGCCGCGCACGCTGACGGCGGCGTCCGCTCCGGTTGTGGCGGGCACCGGCTTCGCTGCCGCGGACGGCGTCTTCGCCGCGGTGCCGGCTGCGGCCGCCCTCGTCGGCGGCCTCCTGATCCAGATCGCGACCAATCTGGCGAACGACTACTTCGACTTCGTCAAGGGGAGCGACACGGCCGAGCGGCTCGGGCCCGTCCGCGTTACCCAGGCCGGGCTCCTGGCGCCCGGGTCGGTGTGGCGCGGCATGCTCCTGACCATGGGGGCGGCCTTCCTGATAGGCGTGTACCTGGTGGTGGTCGGCGGCTGGCCGGTCGTGGCGATCGGGCTGCTGTCGCTGGCGTTCGCGGTCGGGTACTCGGGGGGACCCTTTCCGCTGTCGTACCACGGTTTGGGTGATTTGGGCGTGTTCGTGTTCTTCGGACTCGCGGCCACGGCGGGGACCTACTACGTGCAGGCGCTTGCCTGGTCGGCCGACGCGATCCTGGCCGGGGTGGGGATGGGGGCGTTCAGCACGGCGATGCTGGTGGTCAACAACCTGCGCGACCGGGAAACCGACGCGGCCGCCGGCAAGCGCACGCTGGCCGTGCGGTTCGGGGACCGCTTCTCGGTGGTGCAGTACTTCGCCTGCCTCGCGGTGACGGCGGTCGTGCCGATCGTGGGCATCACGCTGATGGGGTGGTCGCCGTGGACGCTGCTGTCGCTGGCCGGCTGGCTGCCGTGCATCCCGGCCGAGCTGCGAATGGTGGCCGTGCTGAACGATCCCGGGGGCGTGGACCGGCGTACGCTCAACCCGGCCCTGGCCCAGACTGCGCGGGGCGTCGCGTTCTACGGGGCCGGGCTCGCGGTGGGTATCCTCGTCGGGATGCCTTGACCCCCGCGGACGATCTTGCGCGGCGGGCGGTGGCCACGCCCGATGCCACCGCGCTCGCATGGGACGGCGGACGGTTCACCTTCGCCGAACTGGACGATGCCGCGACCGCCTGGGCGGACCGTATCAGGGACGCGGGCGCGACGGCCCGCTCGGTCGTCACCCTGTGCCTGAACCCCGGTCCCGACGCCGTCGCCGCTCTGTTCGGGGTGTGGAGGATGGGTGGTGTGGCGGTGCCGCTGCACGAGCGACTTACCGACGCCGAAGTCGCGTATGCGCATCAAAATGTCAACTCTACATTACATATTGACAACCACGGTTTACATCTTTGCGGGGACCGGGAGGGCGAGCCGGCTTCACGACCGTGCCACCCGCCCGACTTGCCAGGGCATGTTGCCGCTTTTCTGCTCACCTCGGGCTCTTCCGGTCCGCCGAGGGCGCTCGGCTTCGGCCGCGACGCGTTTGCCGCTTCGGCCGCGGCCGTCACCCGTCGCCTGGCGCTGACCCCGCACGACCGCTGGGGCCTGTGTCTGTCGCTCGGCCACATCGGCGGACTGTCGCTGGTGGTGCGGGCGGTGATGACCGGGTCGTCGGTCCGGCTCTGGCCGTCGTTCAGCGCGGATTCGGTGACCCGGGCCGCGCTGGCCGGCGAAGTGACCCATCTGGCCATTGTCCCGGTCATGCTTCGCAGGATTCTGGAGCGCCTGAAGGGCCCGCGCGCGCCCGTCATTCCGCAGACCCTGCGCTGCGTGCTGGTGGGAGGCGCGGCCGCATCGCCGGGCCTTCTCGACGCGGCCGTGCGCGCCGGGTTCCCCGTCGCGACGACCTGGGGCATGACCGAGACCGCATCGCAGATTGCGACCGCCCCGCCCGAACTGGCCCGCCGGCTTCCCGGCACCGTGGGACGACCGCTTCGAGGCACGGAGGTCGCGGTCGGCCCCGGCGGCGCGCTCAAAGTGCGGGGCCCGACGCTGGCGTCGGTGGTGATACGGCGACCGGGCGGCGCGGCCGAGCCCCTGCGCACCGGCCCCGGCGGCTGGTACGTCACGAGGGACGTCGGACGGATCGACGACGAAGGACTCGTCTGGATCGAGGGGCGTCGTGACGCGATCATTGTCAGCGGGGGGCTGAACGTGAGTCCGCGCGAGGTTGAGCGGGTGATCGAGACCCTCCCGGGGGTCGCCGAGGCTGTGGTCTTCGGGGTGCCGAGCGACGAGTGGGGCGAGGTCGTGGCTGCGGTGGTGGAGCGGGACCGGCCGGGCGTGTCCGCCGCCGACATCGACCGGCATTGCCGCGCCCGACTGGCCCGCGGCCGGTGTCCCACCCATATCGTTGTGGCGGACGGATTGCCCCGGACCTGGACGGGGAAGGTCATGCGGGCGCGGGTGGCGGAACGATACGGTCCCGGACTTGCGGAGACATCCGGACCTACGGAGACATGACATGATCGACGAATTCCGCCGGCGCGGTCTCTTCGCGGACGCGACCGAGCATGCCGCGGCGGCGCTCGACGCCGGACAGGTGACCGGGTACATCGGCTTCGACCCCACGGCCGCGTCGCTCCACGTCGGTTCGCTCGTCCCGATCATGGGGCTCGTCCACCTGCAGCGGGCCGGTCACTGTCCGATTGCCCTGGTCGGCGGCGGCACGGGGCTCATCGGCGACCCTTCGGGCAAGGCGCAGGAACGCCTCCTGCTCGACCGCGTCCAGGCCGAGGAGAACGCCGCGGGAATCCGCAGTCAGCTGGCGGCCTTCCTGGACTTCGAGTCGTCCACCAACCCGGCGCGCATGGCGAACAACCTCGAATGGCTCGACAAGCTCGGCTTCGTCGACTTCCTGCGGGACATCGGCAAGCACTTCTCGGTGAACGCCATGCTGCGCAAGGAGTCGGTTCGGCGGCGCCTGGAGGACGAGGAATCCGGAATCTCCTTCACCGAATTCAGCTATCAGCTGCTGCAGTCGTATGACTTCTGGGAGCTCAATCGCCGCTACGGGTGCACGCTGCAGATGGGCGGCTCGGACCAGTGGGGCAACATCACGGCGGGCATCGATCTCGTGCGAAGGCTGGGCGGGCCGCGCTGCCACGGCATCGTGTTCCCCCTGTTGACGGCTTCGGGAGGCGCCAAGTTCGGCAAGACCGAAGAGGGGACCGTCTGGCTCGACCCGGAGCGCACGTCGCCCTACCGCTTCTACCAGTACTGGCTGAACGCCGGGGACGCCGATGTGATCCGCTATCTGCGGCTCTTCACCCTCCTGGACGAGTCCGATGTGGCGGAGCTGGAACACGCCGTGGCGGAACGCCCGCACCGTCGTGAGGCGCAGCGCCGGCTGGCCGCCGAGGTTACGCGCAATGTGCACGGGGCCGGGGGACTGGAGCGGGCGGAGCGAGCGTCGCGCGTTCTGTTCGGAGGCAGTCTGGATGGACTCGGGGTGGCGGACATCGAGGAGATTTTCGCCGACGTGCCCTCGACGGGGCTGGCAAGGTCGGCGCTGGATGGCGACGGCGTGGACCTGGCCGTGCTGATGGCCGATGCAGCCATGGCCCCGTCCCGCAGCGAGGCACGGCGGCTGATCAGGGGTGGGGGAGTGTCCCTGAACGGCGCGCGCGTGAAGAGCGTCGGCACCCGCGTGGCATCGGAGGCTCCGCTCCACGACCGCTTCCTCGTGGTAAAGGTCGGCAAGAAGCGGTATTACCTGGTGGAGGTGGGTTAGCCCGCGTTCGGCATGGAGGTCGATCGGCCCGCGTTCGGCATGCGGGCGGCACTGTACTATATTCGGCGAATCACGCCCTCGAATGGAATCCTGCATGAAAGCACACCCGTTTCGCGTTCACGCCGCACCCGCGCCTGGCCTGGGCGCCGCCTGCCTCCTGGCGCTGCTCCCCGCCGGGTCCCTCGTTGCACAGAACTCGCCGGCCCGGTCGGACAACGGGGCCTCGGGCGGCAGCACGGCCACGTCCGCAACGGCGACGGAGGTTGCCGAGGCGCCCGTGATCGACGGTCGTCCGGACGACTCGGTATGGCAGGAGGCGACGGCCATGACCGGATTCACGCAGCGCGTGCCGCTGGATGGACAGCCGGCCAGCGAACGCACCGAAGTCCGCGTGATCTACGACGACCAGGCGCTGTATGTCGGCGTCTGGGCCTTCGACAGCCAGGCCGACGCCATCACCTATGGCGAACGGATCCGGGACTACGAAGTCAACCAGAGCGACGCCGTCGTCTTCGTCCTCGACACCTACAACGACGACCAGAACGGCTTCGTCTTCGGCACGACCCCGACGGGGATCGAATACGACGGGCAGGTCGCCAACGAAGGGCGCGGCGGCGGCCGCTTCCAGGGAGGCGGATTCAACTCGCGTCGACGCTTCCAATCCGGATCCGGGGGCGGATTCAACAAGAACTGGGACGGCAGCTGGACGGTTGCGACGACCACGGACGGCGAGGGCTGGTACGCGGAGTTCCGGATCCCGTTCAACACGCTCCGCTACGGAAACGACGCCGACACCTGGGGCTTCAACGTGATCCGCCGCATCCGCCGGCTGAACGAAGAGTCGTTCTGGACCCCGGTGCCGCGTGAATTCAATCTCTACCGGCTCAATTACGCGGGCGACCTGGAAGGCCTGCGTCCCCCCTTCCGGCGCCTGGCCACCGTCACTCCGTATATGCTGGGCTCCACGGGGCGTGACTACACGGCCGCAACCAGCTTCTCGCAGGACGGAAACCTGGGCGGCGAACTCAAGTTCCAGGTGACCCAGGCACTTACGCTGGACGTGACCTACAACACCGACTTCGCCCAGGTCGAGGTCGACGACCAGCAGCTCAACCTGACCCGCTTCTCGCTCAACTTCCCCGAGAAACGGCCCTTCTTCCTCGAGAACGCCGGTTTCTTCAACGTGGGCGGTGGCGGCGCCGACCTCTTCTTCAGTCGCCGGATCGGCATCGCCAGCGGTCAGCCGGTGCCGATCAGGGGCGGCGCGCGGCTCTCCGGTCGGGCCGCGGGGCTGAACGTCGGGCTGCTGCACATCCAGACCGGCGAGTCCACCGGTCTCGCCGACGCTCACGGCTATTCCGTGGCGAGGCTGGCCAGGGAGCTGCCCAACCGCTCACGCATCGGCGGCCTTTTCGTGAACAAGAGCGGACCCGACGGCGACTTCAACCGGACCTATGCCGCCGATGTCGCGGTCGGCGTGGGAGAGGCGCTTACGTTCAGCAGCTTCGTCTCACAGACGGACGACCCCGTATCGGTCGGCAACGAATACGCCTGGGACGCCTCCGGCAACTGGAGCAGCCGGGAATGGACGGTGACCGCCCAGGCCCGGGAAATCGGCGAGGGCTTCAACCCCGAAGTCGGATTCCTGCCGCGTCGCGGGTACCGGTACTACCAGTATTTCATCATGCAGTACATCCGTCCGACCTGGCTGCGCGAGATTCGCCCGCACATCTCCTACTTCACCTACGACAGCCGCAAGACCGGCGTTGAAACGGGCTTTCAGGAGTCTGCCCGCCTGCACATCGACGTTCACTGGGAGTGGGCCTCGGGGGCGCAGATCCATACGGGCGCGAACCTGAATACCGAGGGAATCTATGAGCCGTTCCAGATCCTCGGCACGGATGTCGTGGTCCCCGAGAGCAGCTACAGCGGGTGGGAAAGCCAGCTCGTCTTCAACAGCAACCCGGCCGCACGATTCTCGGCAACGTCGCGCATCAACTTCGGGAGTTTCCTGAGCGGCTCGCGCTGGGGCGGCAACGGTTCGCTGACCTTCCGCCCCAACGCGTCGTTCAGCACTTCGGCGCGCATCAACTACTTCGACGTCAACCTCCCGCAGGGGCAGTTCGAGACGGTTCTGCTGGGAATGAACTTCGGCTACTTCTTCACGCCACGGATCTACCTGCAGTCACTGATCCAGTACAGCAACCAGGTCGACAGCTGGTCCGCGAACCTGCGGTTCGGCTGGCTCAATACGGCGGGGACGGGCCTGTTCATCGTCTACAACGACGTGCAGGGGCTGGACTTCCCCGACGGCCTCAACCCCGACGGAGGACGGTTCGTCGAGAGAGGTACGCTGGCGCGGTCGTTCATCGTGAAGTTCACGCGGCAGTTCAATTTGCTGGGTGGGCAGCGATGAAGGGGAAGCTCGTCGTTGCGGCGTTGCTGGGCCTCGTCGTGGGTGCGGCGTGTGCGGCCATCGACCATGAGGCGCTTCATTTCGCGCTTAGCAAGTCCATGCCGGAAAAGGACGCGTCCGTCGGCCCGCCCGACGAGCTGCGTCTCTGGTTCACCCAGGAGCCGCAGGACAACTCGCTTTCGGTCCGCCTGATGTCCGGAGAGGAGCCGGTCGAGACGGGACCCGCCGTGCAGGACACGGATGACGGCAGGGTCTTCAGCGTGGCCATCGACAATGCCCTCGGGGCCGGCGACTACACGATCGCGTGGCGCGGGTTGGGCCAGGACGGCCACGTGGCGCGGGGCGAGATTCCGTTCTCGGTCGTGGTCGAGTAGGGGGCGGGGCTGGACGCAGGGTCGATCCCGGACGCCGCAGTCGGCTGGCTTCACTTCGCCGCGCTGATCACCGCGTGGGGGGCGACCTCGAGCCGCTGGCTCATCGTGCCCCGCGTGCCGGAGGGCGTGCAGGACGCACTCGTCGATACGGCGCGGCGGCTGGGGATTCTGGCGAGCCTCGCGCTCGTCGTCGCGATGGGACTGGTGTTCTGGCGTCAGTTGGCCGACTTCCGCGACCCGTTCATGGGGTGGCGGGAGGACGTCGCGCTCCTGCTGGGCACGCAGTGGGGCCGGATCTGGACGCTGGGGGCGGCCGGCTCGATCCTGATGCCGGTGCTGTTTCTGGCCGCGTCGCCTGCGGCGCGCCGCGGGGCCGCCAGGCGGGCATCCTGGATCCTGGCCACGGGCCTTGCGCTCGCGATGTGCGCACTCCCCGCGCTGACCGGCCACGCGGCCGGCAGTGAGAACCTGGGCGCGTTGCTGATCCCGGCCGACACGCTCCACGTTCTTGCCGCCGGGACCTGGATCGGCGGCCTGCTGTTCGTGCTCGCCGCGGAGGGGATGGAGCGGCGGCGCGGTGGTCGGGACGGCAGCCTCCTCGCCGACGTCGTGCCGGTGTTCTCGCCGGTTGCACTCGTCGCGGCGGGGCTGCTCGTGGCCACAGGCACCGTGGCGTCCTTCGTCCACGTGGAGTCGGTGGACGCGCTCTTTTCCACCACCTACGGACGATTGCTGCTGACCAAGGTGGCACTCGTCCTGACCGTGATGGTCCTGGGCGCGGTCAACTGGCGGCGCCTGACGCCGCGGCTCCTGGAAGCGGGGGACGGGGAGGGCGCGGAGGACGCGGCCGCCCTGCGGCGAAACGCGACCCGGGAACTGGTCATCGCCCAACTCGTGATCGTCGTCACGGCCTTGCTGGTGCGCACGTCACCGGGTGCCGGATAAGGCCGCGCAACAAAAAACGTTGCGCGTCAATCTTCGAGCGCCGGCCCGCAGAGCGGCAGGTCGTCGTCGCCAGCCTGCGGATCGGCCTCGCGCGACTCCAACCCCACCTTCCAGCTCACGGCCGTCCCGAACCAGCCTGTCCCGTCGCCGAACACGGAGGGAACCCGCACCTGGCCCTCTAAACGGCGTCTGAAGCGGATCCAGTTTGCCCAGTTTCGGTCAATCGCACCGATGGTCACATCAGCGCTCGCTCCTTCCGGGAGCCCCATGTGCAACACACTCTGCAATTCCCACTCTTCGCGCTCGATCAATTCATACAGGAAGTCCCTGGGGAAGATCACGTCTGTATGGTGTGAGCCACGAAGGGTCACCGGGAGGTACAGCGGATCGTCGCGAGACCACAGCTCTCCGAGCCCAGCCAACCGGGCCTCGGCGATAAACGCCCGCGCTCCATGTACGGCTGGCCAGGAAAAGCGGTATCCGGTGTCTGGCTCCAGGCGGCAGCGGCCGTCTCTCAACGACAGCTCAGAGGGCGCGAAGAAACCGGGCAGTCGACTTGCACCTTCCAGCAGACCACCGCCCGGTAGCGCCACCTGCAGGGAAAGCTGTTCGCCCGGGGCGAAGTGACTTGGCCACACTCGACCAACATAGCAGGAACCCGATGGCACACGGTTCGTCAAGCAGGTCGATTGCGGGTCAGGCACTTCTTCGAGCAACACGGACTGGCCGTGCTCTCCGGTGATCCGTACCGTGGCCCCGGCCATCTCAAATGGGAGCGAACGATGGCTGCGGGTGATCAGCGCGACGACGCTCATCTCCGCTTCCGCAGGACGGACAGGATCGTCAAGCGTGAGCACTGCGGTCACCGTCGCGACCACCAACTCCGGCGAGGGCACGATCTCGACGTCGGTGAGTTGGCAACCTCCGAGAACGAACAGGGCCGAAACTGCAAACACCTTGGCTCGCATCAGAACGATACCTCCACTCCGACGGTCGGCAGGATGGGAATCATCGAGAATCCGGTGCGAACGGGTGGTACGCCCATGTAGTTGTATTGGTAGTAGTGGACGTTCTTGCGATTGTAGAGGTTGGTCACATTGAGGTATGGGGTGACGGTTCCCCATCGCTTTTGCCAAGTCTTGCGAAGGCTGATGTCCAGCCGGTGGTAGGCCGGATAACGCGCGCCGTTCCTGGGGCCGAAGAAGACCACCTGCGCGTAGGTCAGATCGAAGAGCCGATCGATCATTTGGTGGTCGTAGTTGTAGTACAATGCGACGGGCGGCGTATATGGTCGTCCCGTCCCGAAATTCCAGCGGAGGCCGACCTCGCTGTTTCCTGACAGTCCTCGCAGCAGGACGAGATCCAACTCAACTCGACGGTCGAACATCGGCGGGTACTCGATGACGGGTGCCGGATCAAGGCCGGAGTCGGTATCCGGAAAGGCGCGGGTGGCCTTGAGCAGCGACACCGAAATCCAGCCGGTAGTCTTCCCACGGCTTTTGCGGACCACGAGGTCCGCGCCGTAGGCCAGCCCTTCGCCGGACAGGAGATCGTCGGCGGGATCGTTCGCGTCATCCGCCCAGTTCTGGGTCACAACCCCATCGTGGGTCCTGTAGTATCCCTCCACCGAAGCAAACCACCCGTCGCTGCCCCAGAAAGCCTCGATCCCGCCCTGAACCTGATCCGACACGAGCACCGGGGCCCTGTTCCCGGCAAGCATCCACCAATCCGGGCCGATCGGGGCCTCCTCGTCTCGCAGGGAATGAACGAATTGGGTGTAACGGCCGGCTGCCGCTCTCAATGCGTACGTGCCTGCACGAAGGAAGCGCTTCACCGCGATGCGCGGTGAAAGGGTTGCCGTCGTCGCGTGGCTGCCAGGGCTCCAGTGGTCGATCCGGAGGCCACCTTCCAGAAGCCAGTGGAGGCTGGGGTGCCAATGAATGTGTGTGTAAGCCGCCGATCCCCAACCATCGCCGAGTCCAATCGGATATGCGTAGTAGTCCGGGGCGCTGCCGTGGATGGCGTTTTCGTAGGCCGAGCGGTGGATGGCAAGGCCCGAGGTCCATCGCACGTCGGTCGTGGGCCGGTGCTCCAGGTCGGTGCCGAGCGACCACTTGGTAATCCTGGTCCCCACGCCCACGTTACCGAAGGGTGAGAGTTCGAGATCCGCGCCGAACCGCGAGACGTTGCCGTACAGATCCCAGGCCCCGCCATCGACACGGGGGCGAGTCCAGGAGGCGCCAACCGCGTCGTTACCCCAATGCCACCGCCGGTTGGGGATGTGGCCCCAATCCGCCGGTTCCCCGTCGCCACTCAGAATCTCTGCGTCCCTGAGGTTGATCACGTCGCGTCCGGAATAGGCGGTAATGCGCACCCGGTCGCCGTTCTGCGTCCATCCCTCGAAGGCTGTTTGGGCGCTCTGGAGCCGATAGGGAAAGGCTGCTTCGAGAAACGGCCTGGTCAACAGGTCCAGGTAGCTTCTGCGTGCGGCTAACTGCCAGCGCGCGCTGACCAGCCCGAGGCCGTCCGAGACCGTGCCGGGCAGGCTGCCCTTGACGGTTGCCCGGCTCGAGATCAGGCCGACGGCGGCGTCCACGTCCAACTCGCCGTCACCCAAGTCGGATTCCAGTAGCAGTACCGACGAAACACGCCCGCCGTACTTGGCGGGGAACCCGCCGGACCGTAGTTCTGCCCGCCGTAGCGCATCGGGATTGAAGACCGAAAAGGCCCCCATGCCATGAAAGGGGCTCAAGATGGGTACGCCGTCCAGCAGAATGAGATTCTGATCGGCCGATCCGCCCCTGACGTTGAAGGAAGCGGTGAAGTCGGACACGCGCGTGATCCCGGGAAGTGTCTCCATGCTCCTTACGGGGTCGGCTTCCGCAACTCCGGGAATCAACCTCATTTCCGCGGAGTTCATGTCCTGTACCGTCAGCCCGGCGGATCGCTCGAACCATGCGCGTCGGCTGCTGCGCTCCCCCTCCACCACCACGCCCTCCAGACTCACGGCTCGTTCGCTCAACGCGATCTCCACCGCGAGATCCGCCCCCGGCACCAGCGCGACTTCGGTCTCGTTCAGACCATAGCCGATACGGGCAACCGTGAGGATGTAGTCCCCGGCGGCCAGCCCATCAAACGCAAAGAACCCGAGCCTGTCGGTTCCGGTGACGAATTGGCGGGCCGTGTCCGCCGTGAGCAGTAGCCGCACGGTAGCGTCCGGAATCGGCACGGCGACTTCGGACCTCACCCGGCCGCGCAGTACTCCCTCCGGGTCAGTGATCTCCTGACCCGCCCTGGGCACGACCACAACCTGTGACCCCAGCTCGACATATCCCAATTCCGTGTCGGCGAGCAACCGGTCCAGCGTCCGCGCCACATGCAGCGTCGTGCAGTCGCAGTCGACCCGCAGCTCGCCGGGCAGCAGGGTCGGGCTGAAGGCTATCTGGACGTGGGATGACTCGGCGAGCCGTGAGAGGGCGTCGGCCAGGGAGGCCTGTTCGACGGAGAGGCGCGAGACCGTGGCCAAGAGCGTGCCGGGCTCGGGATTGATGCCGAGCTCGCCCCGCAGCATCACAAGTGCTTGGTCGTGCTGGGCGACAAGCGCCGATGGTACTGCGACGGCCGACAGCGCCGCTACCATCGCACACGCGGAAACACCGGCGATAGCCAGGATGTTCTTCATGTTGCCCATCAGTCCAGCGCCGGGCCGCAGAGCGGCAGGTCGTCGGCGCCAGCTTGCGGATCGGCCTCGCGCGACTCCACGTCCACCGTCCAGCGCACGGCGGTCCCGAACATCCCGGTGCCGTCGCCGAAGACCGAGGGGACACGGACTTCGCCGTGGAGCTCGATTCGGCCGAGCCGGACCCAGTTGGCCCAGTTGCGGTCGAGCGCTCCGACCGCGATCCCGGCAGAGGCGCCGGCGGGCAATCCCTCATGCAACACGCGGGCAAGTTCCCATTCGTCGAAAAATCTGAAGAACAGGTCGCGGGGGAAAGCGAGCTGAGGCTCGTCATTGCGCCGCAGGGTGGTGTCCAGGAAGAGGGACTCCTGGTGCGGCCACAGGTCACCCAGCCCGACCAGCCGCGCCTCGGCAATGTATGCCCAGCTGCCAGCGGAGTGCGCCCAGTTGAATTGATACACGGTATCGGGATCCAGCCGGCATCGTCCGCCGTGCAGCGACAGGCCTGTGGGAGTGAAGACGCCCGGCATTCGGCTCTCGCCGCGCAGTATGCCGCCGTCGGGCAGCTCCACCGTCAGGCTCAGCCTTTCCCCGGGGGCAAAGTGGGCCCCGGGCATCGCCGCAACGTGACAGGAACCGGCAGGCGGACGGGTTAAAGTTCGACCCTCGATTTCGAGCGGCGTCACGCAGGTCGCCAGCGGATCGCTCACCTCGCGCAAGCGCAGGGAGCGTCCCGACTCGCCGACGATGGTGACCGAGGCGCCCGGTATCTCCAACTCGCGGGAGTAACGCTGCTGTCCGCCCACGGCAAGCAGCGCGAAAGCACGTGTATCGATCCGCGAGGGATCGACGGGATCGATGGTCAATACCACTGAGACAGCGGCCACGACCAGGTCCGGGACGGGTTCGATTTCGACCTCGGCGAGTTCGCAAGCGCCGAGCACGAGGGGAGCCAGCAGCGCCGGCCGCCAGGATGATGGCTTGTGGATGGTCATCGGAACGACACCTCTACTCCAATGGTTGGAAGGATGGGAATCATCGAGGTTCCTGTGCGAACCGGGACCTCGGGTCTGAAGTTGAAGGAGTAGAAGAGCACGTTCTTCCGGTTGTAGACGTTGACGATGCTGACGTGCGGTGTGATCCGGCCCCACTCCTTCTCCCAGGTCTTGCGAAAGCTGATGTCCAGCCGGTGCCGGACCGGGTAGCGCTCACCGTTCCGGGGGCCGTAGATGACGCCCGTCGCATAGGTGGGATCGACCAGCAGGTCGATCATCTGCGCACGATATATCTCGAACACACCGAGTGGGCGGGTGTACGGCAGACCGGTGCCGAAATTCCAGCGCAGGCCGGCCTCGATCTCGAGGGGCAGTTCGCGGCGGAGCACCAGGTCCACATCGAGTCGCCGATCGAAGACCGGGGAGTATTCGATGATCGGCGCCGCTTCCAGCCCGGCACCGGTGTCGGGAAAGGTGCGCCTGGCTTTGAGAAGGGAAACGGAAATCCAGCCCGTGGTTTCACCCACGTCCTTGCGGACGATCAGGTCGGCACCGTACGAGCGCCCCTCGCCGACCAGCAGGTCGTCGTCGGGATCTTCCGGATCGTCCGCCCAGTTCCGGACCGACAACCCGTCGAAGCGGCGATAGTACCCCTCGAGGGCAACAAACCACTCGTCGTGGCGCCCGACGAAAGCTTCGACGCCTCCCTGGATATGGTCCGAAACGACGACGGGGGCCTTGCTTCCCGAAGACACCCACCAGTCCGGACTGAGCGGCAGCTTTTCGTCCCGCATGGACAGGATCGACTGGGAGTACCGTCCCGCGGCTGCTCGCGTGGCCCAGTCGCCGTCGCGAAAGTAGCGCTTGACCGCGAATCGGGGCGAAATCACGGTGGTCGCGTCGGCCTCGTCGGGTCGCCAGTAGTCGAGCCTCAGGCCGCCTTCCAACAGCCACCGTGCGTTTGCTTTCCATTCCAGTTGCGAATAGACGGACGACCCGGTGCCCGCTTCACGTCCGACCGGAAACGCATCGGGGATACCGCCTGTGATAACATTGTCGTGCGCCGCACGTTTCACCGCCCACCCGGACTTCCAGTTCAGGCGCCCGGTGGGTCTCCGCGAGAGATCCACACCCACGGACGACTCGCTGATTCCGGTCCGGACCCGGACATCCTGAAACCGATCGAAGTCGAACGCGCCCTGGAAGCGCGAAAAGGAACCGTGTACGTCCAGCGCCCCGCCACCGCGCATGGGGCGTGTCCAGGACCCGCCGATCGCGTCGTTCCCCCAGCTCCAATCGATGTCCGGGATGTCCTCAGGATCGCTGCCGCTCAGAATCTCCAGGTCACGGAGATCGACGGCGTCCCTCCCCGAGTAGCCGGTGATCCGGATCCTGTCGCCATGCTTTGTCCAGGCCTCGAATCCGGTCTGGAGGTCCATCAGCGAGTAAGGGAAGGCAGCGTCCAGGAAGGGGCGGGTCAGCAGATCCAGGTAGCTGCGGCGCCCGGACACTCGCCACCGCGCGTTCGCGAGCCCAAGCCGGTCCTGCATGCCCTGCGACAGCCCGCCTTGCACGGCCGCGCGGCTTGCGATGAGGCTCAAGCCTGCGTCCACCCCGAAGCCGCCGTCGCCCAGATCGGACTCGACCAGCAGGACCGAGGACGTACGCCCGCCGTACTCGGCCGGGAAGCCGCCGGAGTGGAGTTCGGCCCGCTGCACCATGTCGGCGTTGAAGACGGAGAACAGCCCCATCGCGTGGAACGGGTTGAAGATCGGGACGCCGTCCAGGAGGATCAGGTTCTGGTCGGCCGATCCGCCGCGGACGTTGAAGGCGGCGCTGAAGTCGGAGACTCTCGTCACGCCCGGCAGCACTTCCACGCTCTTGATCGCGTCGGGCTCCGCTATGCCCGGAATCGCCTTGAGTTCCCTGGCGTTGAACTCCTGAACCGTCACACCTCCCGACCGTTCGAACCGCTCCCGTTGCCGGCTCCTGCGGGCCTCCGCGAGCACGCCCTCCAGTTCCACGGCCTGCGCGGCGAGCGTCACGTCCACTTCCAGGTCGGCCCCCTGCCGGATTTCGACCGTCTGCTCATGCAGCGCGTACCCGATGAGGCCGACGCTGAGGGAATATCGGCCCGGCAGGAGGTCGTGAAAGGTGAAGAACCCCAGCCTGTCGGTGCCGGTCAGCCTCCGCGTCGTGGTATCTGCCGCGGGGCGCAGCCGCACGGTGGCGTCTTCCAGGGGGATGGCCACTTCGGAACGCACGCGGCCGCGCAGCACGCCGTCGGGAACGCCACGGACCGCCTTCGGCACGATGATGACCTGCGACCCCAGCTCGACATATCCCAATTCCGTATCGGTGAGCAGCCGGTCCAGCGTCTGCGCCACGTGCAGCGTCGTGCAGTCGCAGTCGACGCGCAGCGTGCCGGGCAGCAGGCTCGGGCTGAAGGCGATCTGGACGCGGGACGACTCGGCGAGCCGTGAGAGGGCGTCGGCTAGGGAGGCCTGTTCGACGGAGAGGCGCGAGACCGTGGCCAGAAGCGTGCCGGGTTCGGGATCGATCCCGGTCTCGCCGGTCAGGGCCGCGAGGACCTGCTCGTTCTGGCCGGAGAGCCCGGCCGGGGAGCCCAGGAGGAGCGTGGCGATCGCGGCGAGCGTGGCCAGGCGCGCGGACCTGGGCCTGAGCAGCCGCGCGAACATGCGCAGGCGCCGTGCGGAACGCCCGCCGACCGTCGCGGCGCTCACGACCCGTCTCCGGCACCGGCGCCCTTCATCCTCACAACCCCCCCGCCCATACTGCACTGTGCGTCCACGACACTGCACACCACCGTCATGACTTCCTCCAGGGATTTCGAGTCGAACCACATGGTGAGGGTGCGGTCCAGAAGGGCCTGATCGTCGACCGCCACCTCGATTCCGTACTGTTTGGCGATCTCCTCCCTCGCCACGCGCAGGGGCGTGTCGTGGAAGATCAGGAAACCGTCCATCCATTCGGCGACCTCCTCGATCGGTGCCGCCGCCTCGACGGGTGCCGGGCGCCCGCGCACGAGGCTCGTGGTCTGTCCGGCCCCGACCTGCACCTCCTGGCCCGGCCCGGCGAGCGCCACCCGCCCCTCGACCACCGTCACGGCGAGTTCGTCGGCGCTGGCGGCGAGGTGGAAACGCGTTCCCAGCACTTGCGCCGTCCCGGCGGCCGTCGCTATGCGGAACGGGCGCCGCGCGTCCGTCTCGATCGCGAAGAAGGCCTCGCCCTGAAGGGTCGCTTCGCGCGCGGCCCCGCCCGCAACTGCGGTGAGGTGACTCTCGGGACCCAGGCGGATCACGCTGCCGTCGTCGAGCCGGACGATCTGGGTCTCGCCGGGGGCGGTCGCGGCGACCAGGGGTGGCTGCGTGGCCTCGCCGGAGGTGCCAAGGGCGTTCCACAGCCCGACCGCCGTCAGCGCGGCCACGGCCGCAGCCGCCAGTCCGCCCAAAAAGCGGAGCCGGGGCCTGGAGCGGGGGCGCACGGGCTTGAGCCGCCTGGAGCCGACCGGTGCCACGCGGGCCTCCGCCCGCCAGATCACGTCCGGGGCCGCAGGCGGATCGCCCGGGTCCAGCCGCGCATCGGCCGTCCGTCCGGCCTCCAGCATGCGGCGAAGTTCAGCCAGCGCGCGCCCGTTGTCGACCGAGCGCTTCAGCCACGCGTCGATCGCCGCGTCTTCCTTTTCCGTCGTCTGCCCGCGCAGATGCCGGAGCAACAACTCGTCCATCTAACCCTCCTTGATTGCCTGCCGCACGATTCGCAGCGCAGCGCTCATCTGATTCGCGACCGTCGGCACCGAGATGCCCATCACCGCCGCCGTCTCGGCGTGGCTGAGCCCCCTCTGAAAGACGAGCTCGAAGACCTCCCGGCGGCGCGGCGGCAACGACGCGACCGCGGTCTCGAAGGCGTCGGCGAGGATCTTCGCATCCAGCTCCTCGGCCGGAGTGGCGGGCCGCGGCGCATCGGCCGCCGCCTGCCGTTCCAGCCACCGGCGCCTCGTCTTCAGCTTCCTCTGCTCGTCGATGATCAGGTTCCGCACGATCCGGTACAGGTACGCGCGCGCCGATCCGCGCGCCCTCCAGGTCCGCCTCCGCTGCCACACCTGGATGAACGCCTCCTGCACGACGTCGCGCGCGCCGTCCGGGTCCCGGAGCTGCCGCGCCGCGTAGCGAACCAGATCCGCCCAGCAGAGTCGCATCAGGTGGTCGAGGGCGGTTGCCGAGCCCCGTCCGATGTCGGTCATCAGCCCCTGGAGCCGGTCGGCCGTGGCCGAGGCGGGGCGCTGGGGCCGGGTGGCGGAGGATTCAGGGTTCGGCATGGGCCGTGGCTGTGTCCGGTTGATCGTGGAACGGGATCGGGGTCCGATCGTGGTCGGTGCTTCTGCAGGAAAAGCGGATGTGACGCGTTGTTCTACTATCCGGCGTGGCCGCGGTGCCCGGGGGTGGCGAGCGCGCGCCCGGCGTTCCTACCATGGGACATCGCCCCCGTCGGGTTGTCGAACACCTTCGAGCCGGAGATCCGCATGAAAACCGTATGCCGTCACCTCAAGCTGCAGTCCCCGCCCAAGCTCGCCCCGCTCAGGCTGCTCGCCCCGCTCCTGGCGTGCGCGGGCGCCCTGGCCGCTTCCGCGTGCACCGACGAAGCGGCGTTCGATGTCCTGATCACGGGCGCGCGGGTGATCGACGGGAGCGGCGGGCCCCCTTTCGACGCAGACGTGGGCGTGCGCGGCGACCGGATTGCGGCGGTGGGCGATCTGGCGGACCACCCGGCCCATCGGACCATTGACGCGGCCGGTCGCGTGGTATCGCCGGGGTTCATCGACATGATGGGCCAGGCCAGCCTCGTGCTGATCACCGATCCGCCGAGCGCCGAGAGCAAGCTGCGCCAGGGCATCACCACCTACCTCTCCGGCGAAGGGACCTCGGCCGCGCCCCAGAGCGACGCCACGCTGAGCAATCCGCCGGTCATCGACGGCGACACCCTCCGCTGGCGCCGCTACTCCGAGTACTTCGCCATCATGGAGCGCTACGGCATTCCCATCAACGTGGTCCACGACGTCGGCCTGACGCAGGTGCGGCGCGTGGTGCTCGGCGACGAGGATGTCGCGCCTGCGCCCGAGCAGCTCGAAGAGATGAAGGCGTTGGTGAGAGAGGCGATGGAGGACGGAGCCGTGGGCGTGTCCACGTCCCTGATCTATCCGCCTGCCGTCTACGCGTCCACGGACGAGCTGGTCGCCCTCAGCGCGGTGGCGGGCGAGTTCGGTGGCGTGTACTTCACGCACATGAGGAACGAGAGCCACGCGGTCCTCGAGGCCATCCGCGAAGCCATCACGATCGGCGAAGGCGCCGGCGTCCCGGTCCACATCTACCACCTCAAGGCGGCCGGCCAGCGCAACTGGCCCCTCATGGACGAGGCCCTGGCGCTCATCGACTCGGTGCGCGCGGCAGGCATGGACGTGACCGCCGACATCTACCCATATGTGCGCAACGGCATCGGCCTCGGTTCGTTCCTGCACCCGCGCCACTACGCCCGCGGCACCGGTGCCTTCCTGGCCACCCTGGGCGACCCCGACCTGCGGGCCCAACTGCGCGAAGAGGTCGAGACCGACTCCGAGTGGGAGAACTGGTACCAGCACGTCGGCATGGACTGGAACAACGTGCTGATCGTCTCCGCCTCGGACGCCGTCGACCCGCGCGTCGTGAACCGCTCGGTCGCCGAAGCGGCCGAGGTCCTCGGCACCGATCCCTGGAACGCCTTCTTCGATCTCGTTCAGGCGGGCGGCGCCAGCGTCAACCCGCTCAGCATGAACGAAGAACAGAAGTGGGCCGCGCTGCGCGCGCCGTACGTGATGATCGACACCGACGCGTCGCCCGTGAACCCGGCCTCGGTGTCGAGCACCCACCCGCGCGCCTTCGGGGCCTTCCCGCGCGTGATCGCGAAGTACGTGCGCGAGGACGGGATCATCTCGCTGGAGGAGGCGGTGCGCCGGATGACCTCGCTCGCGGCCGAGCGGCTGTTGCTGCGCGACCGTGGCACTGTCGCAGAGGGGATGGCCGCCGACTTGGTCGTCTTCGATCCCGCCCGGCTGCGCGACCGCGCCGACTTCGGCGCCAACGCGACGCTGCAGTCCGAGGGCGTGGACTACCTCTTCGTGAACGGCGTGCTCGTCATCGACGACGAGGAGCTGACCGACGCGAAGCCGGGAAGGCTGCTGAGGCGAACGAACCGGAGCTGACGGTGTCGGCGGAAGGCGGTTAAGGGCTGGTCGGCGGCGAAACCGGCGGCGGTGCGTTCTCGATGGCGGCCCCGTGCCGATCGAGGAATATCTCGAACTCGCGGACCAGCCTGTCGCAGTCCTCGTCGTCGTGGGCGAGGGATACCGACATGAATCCGCGGCGTGCGATCCAGATCCCGGCGAGCAACATCTCGAGGTGGAAGAGATCGCGTGCGGCCTGCGGCGTGGCGGCCAGGTCAGCGTGGCAACGGATCGGCGCGCGCTGGAAATGCACGTTCATGATCGACCCCCGGCCCGTCACCTGCGCGGGTGCGCCGAGCCGCGTCGCGACCGCGTTGAGGGCGTCGCGCAGAGCATCTCCACGCCGGTTGAGCCGACGCAGGGCCGCGCTTGTGAGTACGTCGCGGAGCCCCGCGAGGCCCGCCGCCATCGTGAGCACGTTGTTGTTGTGCGTCCCGGCGTGGCTGAGGTGATCCGGGCGGCGCGGGTCGAACCGGTCCATGAGGTCCGCGCGGCCGCCGAACGCCCCGAAGGAAGCGCCGCCACCGAGGTATTTGCCGAAGGTCGTGAGGTCGGCGTGGATGCCCAGGACCTCCTGCAGCCCTCCCGGCGCAAGGCGCGATGTCTGCACTTCGTCGAAGATGAGCAGCGCACCATTGCGCTCCGTCTCGTCTCGGAGCGCGCTCAGGAACGCGTGCGTCCCGGGGACGCAGCCACCGCCACCAAGCATGGGCTCGACGAGCACGCACGCGAGTTCGTCCCGGTGCTCCCTGATCAGCGACCGCGCCGACTCCGCGTCGTTGTAGTCGCAGACGATCCACGGAAACGGAATGTTGAGGCGCCGATCCGCCCCCGTGAAGCTCAGGGGCCCTCCGTGGTAACCGCCGTCGAATACGAGAACCCCGTCGCGTTCCGTGACCGCCCGCGCGAGACTCACGGCCATCAGGTTCGCCTCGGTCCCCGAGTTCGTGAAGCGCACGCGTTCGACAGACGGAAAGCGGCCGCAGATCAGCTCCGCGAATTCCTGCTGGTTCGGGGTCGGGCCGCCGAGCGTCAGACCGTTCCGCGCCGCCTCGCCGATCGCAGCCCGGATGACCGGATTCGAGTGCCCGTAGAGACCGGCAGTGTGGTCGTTCAGCCAGTCGACGTACTCGTGCCCGTCGAGGTCGTACAGGCGGGAACCCTCGCCACGGATGATCGTCACCGGGAAGGGCGCGTAGTGGTTGACGGTGCGGGTGTCGGCGCCAGGAAGGAATCCCGTGGACCGCTCGAAGCTGGCCCGGCTCAGCCGATTCGCTCCCTCGTATCGGGTGGCCGCCTCGGACGCGAGGTCCTGCAAGGTTGGCGTCAGTACCGGAGTCATGGTGGGATAATCGGGTCGACCCGCACCGTCACCACATCGATGTCCTCGTACTTGTGGTGTTGCACCGAGGTCGCCATGTATCAACGCAGGCCGTCAGTTGGATTCGTCCGTAGCGGTCGGCCTCGCCTCCCCCTCCCCCTTCACGTACCTGTCGAACCACTCGATCCAGCGCGCCCACATGTCCAGGTTGTTCTCGATCGCGCGCGGGGTGTGCGATTCGAACGGGTATTCGTAGAGCACCGCCGTCTTGCCGAGCCCGGTGAGCGCCTGGATCATCCTCCGGGACTGGATCGGATACGTGCCCGAATTGTTGTCGTCGGCCCCGTGATACAGCAGCAGCGGCGTGTTGATCTGGTCCGCCTTGAAGAACGGCGACATCTCCATGTAGATGTGCGGCGCCTCCCAGATGTCGCGCGGCTCGGCCTGGAACCCCATCGGCGTCAGTGAGCGGTTGTACGCCCCGTCGCCCGCGATCCCCGCCTTGAAGAACGGAGTGTGCGCGAGGAAGTTGGCGGTCGCGAACGCGCCGTAGCTGTGTCCCCCGTGCCCGATCCGGTCCATGTCGATCATGCCGAGCCCGTCCACCGCGCGGATCGCGGCGTACATCCCGTCGACCATGTTCGAGATATAGTAATCGTTGTAGTTCTGCCCTACGATCGGGATGTCCGGGTATATCAGCGCGTACCCCTGGGTCAGCCAGATGTCCGACCAGCGCAGCCACGTCAGGCCCGTATGGGCATTGTGATTGCGCGCCCGGATCGTGGCGTTGTGGAAGTCGTCCTCGCTGCGGTATTCGCGCGGATAGGTCCAGAAAATGGCCGGCACCTTCGATCCCTCGACGTAGTCGACCGGGAGCGACACCCGCCCCCGGATCTCGAGCCCGTCGCGCCGCGTGAACTCGAAATCGATCCGCCGAGCCGCGGTCAGCTCCGGGAACGGGTCGACGTTGCGGGTCAGGTTCTCCATCGCGCCGCCGGTGCCGCCGCCCGCGTCCGCGTCTCCCGTGCCCCGCGTCCACAGGTAGCTGTCCGGGAACGTGTTCTTCCCCTCGCGGCTGACGATCATGCGCTCCAGGTCCGCGTCGAGCGGCACCAGCGGCCGGTCGAAGCTGTCGCGCGAGCCCTCGAAGACGCGCTCGATGGTGCCGTCGGCCAGCGTCAGGCGGTCCACGAACGGCTGCGGCCGGAAGTCCTCCTTCCAGCCGTCGCCCCGCAGGTACGCGTTCCCGCCGTCGGACGACATCCAGGCGTAGCCGATGCCGTTGCCGGTTTGGGCGGCCAGCAGCTCGCCGGGCAGCGCAACCGCGTCGCCGGGGTCGTGAAACGGCACGAGCATGCGGCCGGTGGCTGCCCCGTTCCCCGCGTCCAGCGCGAAGTGGGCCAGACCGTCCTCACCGTCCCGGCTGACCGAGGCGAACGCATGCCGCCCGTCCGCCGAGTAGGTGACGCTCCCGATGGGGTGTTCGCTGCGCGCAACCTCCACCTCGTCGCCTTCGCCGAAGGGTTGGGGAAGGAGCATGATGCGGTCCTCGCGGGACCCGTCCGCGCCACCGGCCTCCCCGTCCTCCGCGGCCACCCGGTGCAGGTACGAGATCCCCATCCCGTCGGGACGCCAGCGCCAATCCCGCGGCCCGTCTCCGGGCCCGCCGCCGCGACCTTCGCGCAGCTCGCGCTCCTCGAGCGTGGCGAGCACCTCGCCCGTCGCGACGTCCAGCACCTCGGTCACGCGCGGGAACCCCGTGTAGCTGTTGATGAACGTGAACGGCCGCGTGATGCGGGTGGCGATCAGGTGGCGCCCGTCGGGGCTCAGCGACACGGCTTCGTACATGCCCGGCTCCCCGATCGCGCGGGCGGGCCGTCCCGGGACGAGCTCGACGATCCGGCTGCGCGTGTAGTGCTCGAACAGGTCGCCGTCGTGGCTGTCCTGGAGCAGGAACGGCATGGTGCGGTTCGGCGTGGCGGTGTCGCGCGTGTGGCGGATGGTCGGGCCGGAGGGGAGCGCGGGCGGGGGTGGGGGCGCGCCCCGGCCGGACGGCGCGGCCAGCGTGATCAGCGAGCCCGCAGGCGTCCACTGCAGCATGCGCGACGGGGCCGACCCCTGGCCGCGCGACGACGTCCCGATGCTCGTGATGACGTGGGTGTCCCCGGCCGGGCGGACGCTGCCGTCGCCGGGCGAGGCGATCCAGACCTGCGTGGCGTCCTCGAGGTGCGCGAGAAAAGCCAGCCGGGAGCCGTCGTGCGACCACATGAGGTCGCTGACGTAGACGCCGTCGGGCAGTTCGACGTCGGTGAAGGAGCGGTCGGCGAGCGAGTAGAACCGGAAGCCGTACAGCCCGTAGATGTCCAGGTGCCAGGGGCGGTCGGTGGGGGCGCGGATCTCGAGCATGCCGAGGCGGAGGGTCTCCTCGCCGACTTCCGCCAGCGTGGAGAGCTCGGTAGAGAGCGGGATCACGAAGTGGTTCCCGTCCGGGCTGACATGGTCGAGGGTGGCGAAGTTGGGGTCGGTGGCGAAGAGGTCCGCGACGGGGTCGGGGGGGAGGATGTAGCCGGGCGCAGGGTCGAGGCGGTTGCCGGGCGGCGGGTCGGGTTCCTGCGCGGCCAGCGGCACCGCCAGAAGAGCAGGAAGCGTGAGCGACAGCGCGGGCGTACGGAGCGTCCTGAAAAACATTGGATCCTGTCCTCGTGTAGGGGTGAACTGGAAGTTGGAAGCCGGGCGGTCGCGTCGGCAAGCGTCCGTTCAGGTTGCCGGTGATACCTTCCGGGGACCCTGCAAGGACCGATCGCATGCCAGAGAGTCACGATGTCGTCGTCGTAGGTGCCGGCTTCGCCGGCCTCGCATGCGCCAGACGCTTGGCCGAACGCGGCCTCTCCGTGATGGTCATGGACCGCAAGTCGGAGCCGGGGGAGCGGATTCACACGACCGGCATCCTGGTCAGGGAAGCGTGGGAGGAGTGGGCGGTCCCCGACACGCTGGTGCGCAGAATCAACCGCGTAAGGGTCTACACGCCCAGCCACCGCTCCGTGGAATTCAATGGCGGCAGCTATTTCTTCATGGCGACGGACACGGCGCGGCTCATGCGGCACCTGGCCGAAGAGACCCGGGACGCGGGCGCCGAGGTTCGGTTCGGGGAGAAGTTCCGCGGCGTGGCGGCGGCGGAGGGTCCGCTGACGCTCGAGGGGTCAGGCGTCCAGTGCCGCTTTCTGGTTGGAGCGGACGGGGCGCGGTCCCGGGTTGCCGAGTGCTTCGGGCTGGACTCCAACCGTCGGCTGCTCAAGGGGGTGGAGTGGGAATTCGAGCCCCTGGACAGCGCCGGTGATAGTCTACACTGCTTTATTGACTCAAAATATGTGCCCGGGTATATCGGCTGGGTGGTTCCCGGCGTGGCCGCGACCCAGGTCGGTCTGGCCGTGCATCGCCACCGCCGCGCCGACATGCAGGGGTTCATCGGCAGGATCGACTCCCTGTTCGGGTTGTCCGGCAAGCGTGTCCTCGAAAAGCGGGGCGGCGTCATTCCCATCGGCGGACTGCTGCGCAGAATCCACGCGGACCGGGTGCTGCTGATCGGCGATGCCGCGGGGATGGTGTCGCCGCTCACCGCGGGCGGGATCCACAACGCGTATCGCCTGGGCAGGCTTGCGGCCGACGCCATCGCGGATCACCTCGCGGGCGGCGGTGCCGATCCGGGCAAGGTCGTGCGCCGCGCGTATCCGAACCATCTTTGGAAACGCGCGGCCCGTTGGGGCTTCGATCACCTGCCCGTGGTGGGCGCGCTGGAAGCCGGGCTGCTGACCCGCAGTCTGTTCCGCAGATTTGCCGAGGCGATCTTCTTCAGCCGGAAGCAATGGATCTCATGACCGACGACTACACCGCAGCCGGCCCCGGGGCCGCCCGCCACCCCGCCAGGCCCGCCCGCCACCCTTTCCGAACCGCGCTGCCCGTCATGGCTGCCTTGATCCTTGTCGCCGCGGGCGCCATCGCCCTCGCGTACGAGCCGCCCCCACCGCCACTCCCGCCCCTCGAGGTCACCTGGACACCCGCCGAGCCGACGCAGGGCCACCTGTTCATGATTCGCGTCGCCGCGCCGCCCGATTCGGGGGCGGTTTCGGCGACGGGCGAGGCCGGCGGCGAGAGCCTCCACTTCCACGCCACCGGATCCGCCCTCGAGAGCTTCGCGCCCGTGCCGATCAACGCCACCGACTCGATCGACGCGTGGGTGCAGGCGACCTATCCGGACGGTCGCACCCAGGCCGACTCGCTGCGCATCCCGATCGTGGCCGGCAGCTACGAGCACGAACGGCTCACCGTGGCGGCGCGCTTCGCCTCGCCGCTCAATGAGGAAGACCAGGCGCGGGCGGCCCGCGACCGCGAAAAGGCCGCCCGGGTTACGCGTGACGCCCGCGCCTCGCCCCGCCTGTGGTCGTCCACGATGGTCATGCCACGCACCAGCCGCGTGACCAGCGAATTCGGCACCGGCCGCGTGTTCAACGGCCGGATCTCGAGCCGCCACATGGGGCTGGACCTTCAGGGCTTCACGGGCGACACGGTGGTCGCGGCCGCCGACGGGGTCGTGGCCCTCGCCGACGGCTTCCTCTACGCCGGCAACGTCGTCTACCTGAACCACGGCGGAGCCCTGGTCAGCGCCTACTTCCACCTTACCGAGCAACTGGTCGCGGCGGGCGACACCGTCACGGCCGGGACCCCGATCGGCCTGGTGGGCGCCACCGGACGCGTGACCGGCCCGCACCTCCACTGGGTCGTCCGTTACGGCAGCACCAGCGTCGACCCGCGCAGCCTTCTGGCGCTCGTGCGCTGATCGAGCCGCGCCCGCGCCGTCACCCTCCCCCCGGAGCCGCACGCCCATGAAGCCATGCACGATCCACGCCGCCCTCGCGTTTTCGGTCGCTCTCTGCTCCATCCCATCAAGCTCCGCCGCGCAGGACATGCCCCTGTCCGGCGCCACCATCGCCGACATCAACGCGGCCCTCGACGCCGGCACGCTCACTTCGGAGCGCCTCGTCGAGCTCTACCTGGCGCGCATCGAGGCGTTCGACGACCGGGGGCCCGGGCTCAACGCCATCCTGACTGTCAACGCGCAGGCGCTCCAGCGGGCGCGGGCGCTGGACGAGGAGCGGCGGACCCGGGGGGCGCGCTCGCTCCTGCACGGCATCCCCGTCGTGCTCAAGGACAACGTCGACACGCACGACATGCCGACGACCGCCGGTTCGATCCTGCTCAAGGGCTCGATCCCGCCCGACGACGCCTTCATCGTGCAGAGGCTGCGCGACGCGGGCGCCATCATCCTGGCCAAGGCCAACATGAGCGAGTTCGCCTCGGGGGTGCAGATGAGCTCGATCGACGGCCCCATGCGCAACCCGCACGACCTGACCCGCAACCCGTCGGGGTCGTCCGGCGGGACGGGCGTCGCCATCGCCGCGTCGTACGGACAGCTCGGGATCGGCACCGACACCGGCGGATCCGTGCGCGGCCCGTCGACCGCCAACGGCATCGCTGGGCTGAAGCCGACGCTCGGGCTGCTCAGCCGCGACGGCATCGTGCCCCTGGCGCTTTCGTTCGACACGGCCGGCCCGATGGCCCGGCACGTGTACGACATCGCGGCGATGATGAACGTGATGGTGGGCGTGGACCCGGCCGACGACGCCACCCAGGCGAGCGGGGGGCGCTACGAGGACGACTACACCGCGTTCCTGGACGCAGGGGCGCTCGACGGTGCGCGGGTCGGCGTCGCGCGCGACTTTCTCGGCTACGACACCGAGGTCGACTGGATCATCGAGGCCGGGCTGGAGGCCATGCGCGAGGCCGGGGCGACGGTGGTGGACGTGCGCTACCCGCCCTGGTTGCTGGCGGCCAAGGCCGAGTACTACCAGACGATCCGCTGGCGCGAGTTCCCCGTGCAGATCGAGGAGTACCTGGCCACGCTGTCGCCGGGATACCCCCGCACGCTGGAGGAGATGGTCGAGCGGGCGAAGAAGATCCTCGCGCCGCTGCCCGACGGCGGCGTGCCGAACCCGACCCGCTGGAACTTCTTCAACGAGGAGCTCGGCGGCGGCTCGCTCGACGACTACGAGTACGGCGCGATGCGCGACCACGGGCTGCCGCTGGTGCGCGAGATCCTGGTGGGCGCGATGGACGCCGACAACCTGGACGCGATCGTCTATCCCACCTCGCCGACCCGGCCCGGCCCCGCCGGCGTCTACCGGGGCTCGTCGGCGGCCAGCCCGGCCCCGTCTGCGACCAACCTGGCCAACCTCAGCGGCCTCCCGGACATGATCGTGCCGGCCGGCTTTACCGGCGGCCGCCTGCCCGTGGGGATCTCGTTCCTGGGACGCCCTTTCAGCGAGGCCCGCCTGCTCGCGCTCGGCTACGCGTTCGAACAGGCGACCCTCGTGCGGCGCGACCCCGTGCACGCGCCCGCGCTGCCGGGGGAGGTGATCCGGCGCTGACGGTTCGGCGCCGCAGCACAAGCTGTGCAACAATATTGTGCATCAAGCTCGTATTGTGTATCATGGTGGTGCAATGGCCCGCATTCACTTCGTAGTCAGCGAGACCGCCAAGACCGCCTATCGCGACCAGGCTCGGCGCGAGGGAAAGTCGCTCGGCCAGTGGCTCCGGGAGGCCGCGGACGACCAGCTGGCTGCCGCCCGCCCCGCCAGGTTCACTCTGGAGGAGTTGCACGAATTCAATGCCGCCTGCGATGCTCGCCGGTCCGCCTCTCCCGAGCCCGATTGGCAGGACGCCAAACGGATCATCGCCGATTCCAGGGTTGCCGGGTTAGGGGAGTGATCGTGAGGACGCGCGAACGATGATCTTCCTCGATACGAATGTCTTCATTCACCATGTCGGTCGACGGCATCCCCTGCGCGACCAGGCACGAGCCTTCGTCGCCGAAGCGCTCCGGCGGCGCGACCGCCTCGTCACGTCGACGGAGGTCCTGCAGGAACTGCTGCACTACTACCTCCGAACCCGTCGGCCGGTGGCCCTCAACGATGCCTGGACGCTGGTCGAGAGGTGCGTGAACCAGGTGTGGCCCGTCGAGCTGGCCGATGTCGACCTGGCGCGGTCCCTGATCGAGCGCCACGCAGGTCTGGGGGCCCGCGACCTCGTTCACCTGGCTTGCTGCCTCCGGCGGAAGCCGCGCAAGCTCAAGACCTTCGACCGCGGCCTGGAAGCTGCCTGGGCAGTCAGGAGGAAATGAGGCGGCGCTGGCTCGGAGTCTCGGCGCAGGGCGAAGCGCCAGATCACAGTTGACCGCGCTCTGAAGCACCCTTCTCCGCACGTCTGTAGATCGTCATTCCCACCGCTTCGATGTGACGCAACAGCGGCTCGTGCCGGATCTTCTCGAGAGCGACTACGTCGCACCGTTGCGGGATGTCCAGATCCTCGAGGTCCAGCTTGAGACGGCCCAGCGTGTAGCGGCTGAGAATACCGCTGGTGGCAAGATCGATGTCGGAGCGCGGAGAGGCCTTTCCCGTTGCCCGTGAGCCGAACAGGATGACCGATTCAAGGTCGGGGTACCCGGAGAAGACGGCCGTCAGGCAGCCCAGCAGGTGGCGTTCGAGTGCCTTCCCAGCCCGTCCTGTCGTGGTCATTTCGCCGTGTCCTCCAGTGCCAACAGCTCCCACAGCTTCCCGAAAAGACCAAGATACCGCTGGTGGACGTTGTCCGCGACGGCTTCGAATGCCTCGGAATCATACTCGTGGGACATCGCGTTGCGATCTGTCAGCATGTCGATCCACGCCTCGCCGTCGTCGATCATCCGGGTCTCGTAGGCGGTCCGGATCACGTTCCTTGGCGTCGGTCGCGGTTCGATCTTCGTTCCGTCGTACTCCAGCCGGTCCTTAATGGTCTTCCAGGCCAGTTCGAAGGTGTATTCAAACCGCTGGATAAGACCCTCGCGCTCAAGATCGCTGAGGTTTCTGGGGTCGTCCTCTGCGGCTTCTCGCAGCAGCGAGTAGGCCCGCGAGAAGTTGCGGAACCTGTATTGCCAGCGGGACGGTTCTTCGCGGTTCCTCATCCGCCCCGCACCGCCCGCATGACCAGGCTCCTGAGCAGCGGGACCTTGAAATGGTTGTAGTCGAGGGCATCGGCGCGGCGGACTGCGAGTTCGCCGGCCATCTCGGCGGTGTCTTCGTCGCGGGGACGCCCCCGCACCAGATCTTCCACGTCGGTCATCCGGCGCGGGATGCATTGCACGGCCCCGGCGACGATGCGGATGTCCTCGATCACGCCGGCGCCGTTCGCACCGCTGCCGTTCCCGCCGCTCGTGCGCACCGCCGCGGCCACGCTGACCAGCGCGAAGTCCCACGTCTTGCGGTCGGCCACCTTCTCGAAGTGGAAGTCGGCGCCCGCCCAGCGGCCCGGGATCCGGATCGCGGTGAGGAGGTCGCCGGGCTCCAGCACGGTCATGCGCGTGATGTCGACGCCGGGCGGCATGAAGAACTTCGCCGCAGGGACGACCCGCTCGCGGCGCGCGCTCCGCACGACCATCCCGGCGTCGAGCGCGACCAGCGCCGGGGCGACATCCGACGGCGTGACGGCCACGCAGCGGTCCGCGCCGAAGATGGCATGTTCCCGGTTCATGGCGCCCGGCGCGCCCGCATAACAGGTGTTGCCGCCGGCCCGGTAGCAGGTCATGCCGTAGCGGTAGTACCAGCAGCGCGTGTCCTGGCAGACGTTGCCGCCGATCGTTCCGGCGTTGCGGATCTGGGGGCTCGCGACGTGCGCGGCGGCCTCGGCGAGGAGCGCGTATCGTGACCGGATGAGCGGGTGAACCTCCAACGCAGCCAGCGTGGTCATGGCGCCGATCGTGATGCCCCCGCCGCCGCCGTCGCCGTCTTCGCCCTCCAACTCCGTAACACCCCTGAGTTCGTCGATCCCCTCCAGGTCGATCACGAATCCGGGCTGCTTGCCGCGGTTCTTGAACCAGTCGAAGCTGTCGTAGCCGCCCGCGAGCGGCCACGCGTCGGCCCCGTGGCGGCTCAGCAGATCGAGCGCGCTGCCCAGGTCGGTCGGCTGGAGCAGCTCGAAACGGGTCATCATGTCGTTCATCATGGCCGTCTCCCGGTGAACCTCACTGCGTGTTGACCTCGAGCGGCCGGTGCGACTGGTCCTGCTCGGCGAGCACGTTGACGATCATGTCCGGGACCACGGGGATGCGGTTGAAGTAGTGCCCGCCCAGCGCGTCGGAAATCGCGCACAGCAGCGCGGCCGCGGAGCACCCCATCAGCGGCTCTCCCACGCCCTTCGCGCCCACCGGATTCTGGGGGTCGGCGATGTCGGTGGCGGCCCAGTCGAGGTGCGACGGCACGTCCAGGTAGGACGGGGGCTTGGCCTGGTGGAAACCGATGTTTCCGGCGACCCCGTAGCGCCGGTCGTAGACGTGCCGCTCCAGCGCGGCCATGCCGAAGCCCATCACCGCGCCGCCCTTCACCTGCGCGGCCAGCCCCTGCGGGTGCACGATCGTGCCGCAGTCCGCAACGCCCAGGTAGTCGATGATCTCGAAGGCGCCGGTCTCGACGTCGAGCTCGATCTCGATGAATCCGGCGGCGAGCGCGGGGACGGTGCCGTCGCGGGGCAGGTTGTCGCGCGCGACGCCGATCAGGCCGCTTCCCGCCAGGTTGGCGACCGAGGCCGCGGTGACGGGGTTGAGGTCGTCCGGCACCTCGTGCCCGCTGAAACGCCCGCCGAGCGCGACCGCACGCTCGGCCGCCCGCGCGTAGCTGATCTTGCGCGAGGGGTTGGCGCGCGCGAAGACGGTCTCGCCGCCGATGTCGTAGTCCTCCGGCGAGCCGCCCAGTTCCATCGCCGCGATCGCCTTGAGCTTCTCGACCGCGTCGACCGCCGCCACGTACGCCGCGCGGGTCATCGTGAAGGTCGTGTTGCTGCCGACCTGCGGGCTGGCCGACGCCAGGTTGCGCGACGAGTCGCCGCGGACGATCACGCAGTTGTCCCAGTCGTAGCCGAGCACCTCGGCGGCCGCGCGTGAGACGCCGGCATACGAGTACGTGCCGAGGTTCCCCACGCCGCAGTGGATGTGCAGCGTGCCGTCCGGCGCGATCCGCACCAGGCCGTCCTGCCCGCTCATCCCCGCCGAGTGGTAGGCCGTGCCGACGGCGACGCCGGTCACCTTCGAGCCCCGCCGCACGCCGCTGCGCGCCAGCCGCTCGTCCCATCCGAACCTTGCGGCGCCCAGGTCGAGCGCTTCGCGCAGGTGCGCGCTGGTGACCGGGCCCTGGTTGCCGCCGTAGCGCGAGTCGCTGTCGGGCGCGTTGATGCGCCGGATCGCCACCCGGTCGACGCCCAGCTGCGCCGCCGCCTTGTCGAGCAGCGGCTCCACCGCGCACGCAATCTGGTTCTGTCCCGGCCCGCGCTGCGCCCCCCGCGCGGGCGTGTTGGTGAGCACCGGAATCCCGCGGAACCGCATGGCAAGGGGTGTATAGACGATGGAGACGGCGCCCGCCGCGCTGGACAGATCACCGAACCCGCTGTTGGGACCGTTTTCCTGCACGATGAAAAGGTCCACCGCCGTGATCCGGCCATCGTCCATGAACCCCATGCGGATCCGGCCCTGGAAGCCTGCCCGGGCCGACCCGATTGCGTATTCCTCCGCCCGGCTGATGCGCATCATGACCGGACGGCCCGTTTTCCGCGCCATGTGCGCCGGAATCGACATGACCGGATACGCGCTGCCCTTCGACCCGAACCCGCCGCCGCAGAACTCGGCCACGAGGACCAGATCCGCGGGGTCGATGCCGATATAGCGGGCCAGGCTCCCGAGCGTCGCGCTCTGGCTCTGGCTGGAGCCGAACACATGACACTTCCCGTTCTGCCAGTACGCCATCGCCGACCGGGGCTCCATCGAGTGGTGCGAGGTGCCGGCCGTGACGAAGCTCTCGTCGAGCACCACGGCCGCCTCGCGGAAACCGGCTTCGAGGTCGCCGTAGGACCACTCGTTGTTGACCTCGCCCATCGGCAGCTCGCCGTCGGCCGCGGCGGCGAAGTCGGCGTCCGTCCACTTGACTTCTCTGACCCCCTCGCGGCGCACGACCGTGTTGCCGCCCTCGCGCGCGTTGGGGCCGTCCGGCCGCAGGCTTTCGAGCGGGTCGACCACGAAGGGAAGCGGCTCAAGGTCGAGCTCGACCTTCCGGATCGCGTCCTGGGCGGTCGTCTCGTCCACCGCCGCGAGCGCGGCGACCGGCTCTCCCACGAAGTGCGGCGTGTTGGTGAGGATGGGGTTCCCCGGCGCGGGGATTTCGGGGACGTCGTCGGCGGTGAGGATGGCGACCACGCCTTCCATGGCGAGCGCTTCGGAAGCGTCGATCCCGCGCAGCCGCGCGTGCGGCATCGGGCTGGTGATGAGGCGGCAGAAGAGCATGCCGTCGGCGCGGAAGTCCTCGGCGTACTTGGCTCGGCCCGTGACCTTGGCTGCAACATCCGGGGGCGTGAAGTCCTTCCCGATCAGCTCAGCCATGGGACGCCGCCCTCATCACCCCGTTCAGGTAGTGGTCGTAGGCGCCGCAGCGGCAGAGATTGCCGGACATCGCGCGGCGGGCCTCCTCGCGCGTCGGGTCGGGGTTGGCGCGGAGCAGCGCCGCGGCGGCCATCACCTGCCCCGGCGTGCAGAAGCCGCACTGCGGACCCAGCTCCTCGATGAAGGCGCGCTGCACGGGATGAAGCTCGCCGCCGGGGCCCTCCAGCCCCTCGACCGTCGTGATCTCGCGGCCGCGCACCCGGTGCGTGAGCGTCGAGCACGAGTAGTGCGCCACGCCATCGATCATCACCGTGCAGGCCCCGCACTCGGCCCGGTCACAGCCGAGCTTCGTGCCCGTGAGGCCGAGCTTGTAGCGCAGCGTCATCGCGAGCGTCTCCTGCGGCAGCACGTCCACGCGGCGCGTGCGTCCGTTGACCCGCAGCGATACGAGTCGGCCGACCGCCCCGCGCGCAGCGCCCTGAGCCGGCGCCGCGGCCGGTGCCGCGAACCAGGAGACCGCAGAGACCGAGGCGCCGGTGGCGATCACCCCCTTGATGAAACTGCGCCGCGAGAGGCCGTCACGGCCCGGACGTTGCGACAGCAACTCCTGCCAGGACGGTTCGTGTCCGCTCAATTCATCGTCTCCTCTGCGACACGGGGACTCCGGCTGCCGGATTTGTCATCGTACGGCCGCGGGAGCGGACGGACAACCAGAGAGTGGCGATGTGCCCGCGCCAAGGGTTAACCTTGGGCTCCACCCCTTTCAAGGAGACGACCCGGAATGACGAATCGAGCCACATTCGCTGCGACTCTGGCCGCCGCGGCCATCGTGACCTCACCGCCGGCGCTCCACGCCCAGCACGACACCAGCAACCCCTTCCGCCCCATCTACGGCTGGGGCGAGCTGCCCGACGGCCGCCAGTGGGGCTCGACCAGCGCCATCGAAATCGCGCCGGACGGCAACATCTGGGTCGCGGAGCGGTGCGGACGCAATTCCTGCGTGGATTCGAACGTCGATCCGATCCTGCTCTTCGACACCGACGGCAACCTGCTGCGCAGCTTCGGCGGCGGGATGATCGCGTGGCCGCACGGGATCGACATCGACCACGAGGGGAACGTCTGGGTGACCGACGCGTGGCGGTCAGGAGCGGCCACCACCGGCCACACGGTGCTCAAGTTCTCTCCCGAGGGCGAACTGCTGATGACGATCGGCACGCCGGGGGAAGCCGGCGACCCGCCCAACCACCTCACCCAGCCCTCCGACGTGCTGGTCGCACCGAACGGCCAGATCTACGTCGCCGACGCGCACGACCGGACGCGCGGCCGGATCGTCCGGTACGATGCCGACGGCAACTACATGGAGACCTGGGGCGAACTGGGCTACGGGCCAAAGCAGTTCCGCGACCCGCACGCGCTGGCGATGGACTCGCAGGGCCGGATCTTCGTGGGCGACCGCTACAACAACCGCATCCAGATCTTCGACCAGGAAGGGAACTTCCTCGCGATCTGGACGCAGTTCGGGCGCCCGAGCGGCCTCTACATCGACGCCGACGACAACATCTACGTTGCCGACTCGGAGTCGAGTCCCGCGCTGAACGAATTCACCGGACAGCGCAATGCCGGATGGGAAAAGGGGATCCGGATCGGGGACGCCCGCGACGGGTGGGTGCACCACTTCCTGCCGGACGACCGCTCGAACGTGCTGGGCTTCAGCGGTCCCGAAGGCGTTGCGGTGGACCACGAAGGCAACGTGTACGGAGCCGAGGTGTCGCAGCGGCGGATCACGAAGTGGGTGCGGTTCCGGCGGTGAGCGACAGGCGGGGCGGGGCGACCCGAATGGCTACCGGAAGCTCCAGATCTCCACCGCAACCGGCCCCCCGGCCGCGTCGATGCTGTCGGACAGCGCGAACGTGCCCGCCTCGTAGCGGAAGATCCGCGGAGGCAGCTCCGCGCTCCCGAAAAAGGTCTGGTAGAGCGATCCGTCCGCCGCCGTCTGCGCCGCGAACGCCCCACGGCAGCCGCCACCGGCCAGAGGCGCGCAGATCGGGTCGGAGGCGTCGCGCATGAACGTCTTCGTGGCCGTGTTCCAGGCGACCGTGCCGGCGAAGAAGGCCGATACGAACATGATCCCGTCCCGCGAGATGTGCACATGCCCCGAACCCGACGGGAATCCGCCGACCACGTCGACCCGCTCCAGCGTGCCAGGATCGATAACCGCGACCGTCGACGGGCTCACGTAGTCGCCCGTGTTCACCACGTACAGCATGCCGTCGGGCCCGATCGCGCCCCGCTGCGCATTGGTTCCACCGGTCTCGACCGTACCCGTCACCGTCATGGTCCGGGGGTCGAGCGCCGTCACCACACCATCGCCGGCCGCCGCGTAGTTGTCGTCCAGATTCGCGGAAATCACGAACGCCAGCGTGTCCGCGAAGGGCACGATCCCCGTCGGGAACTGCGTGAGGCGCACCGGATCGGCCACCATCCCCCCGGCCTGCCCGAGCGTGAACCTGCCCACCTCGTCCGTGTGCTGGTTGGCGACCAGCACCGTCCGGTCGTCCACGAACGCCGAACCCGTCGCGTTGCCGGACGCGAACAGAAAGAACGATTCGATCTGACGCGCGCGAAGGTCGATCACAGCCACCGAGGCCGCGTTGCCCAGCGGCACCACCGCCGTCTCCCCCCGAATGCTGATCCCGGTGGCGGTCACCGCGCTCGACGCACCCAGCGCGATGTCGCGCCGCTCCCCCGGATCGCCCAACTGAAAGAGCCGCAACGCGTTGGCGAGCGATTGCACCACGATCCCGATCTGGGGCTCGCCCACCGTGCCGTCGAGAAACTCCAGCTCGTCGACCAGCACGGAGACCGCCGCGTCCCCCGTGTTGCCGTCCGCATCCGTGGCGGTCAGCGTGATCGTGTGAACGCCCGCCGACGGCAGGATCACCTCCAGCGCCGGGCCTGTCCCCAGCACACCGTCGATCGAACTCGACCAGGCCAACGCCGCGCCTCCAAGCGGGCCGTCCTGCGGATCGGTGGCACTGCCGGCCAGCGAAACCGGCGCACCCTCCAGCACCGTCAGCCCGGAAGCCGGTGCGGTAATGACGGCGGTTGGGGCGTTCGGGCCGGTGGGCATCTCATGGGAGCATGCGAGAGCCGTCAGCATGAGCATTGTGTTGACAAGCGCGACGCGGATTTTCAGAACGTTGTTCATAGTTAACATCTTTGTTAAGTGTTGTGTGCGGGGTGAGTGGAAGGCCGCCTTCATGGCCCTGCTCCGATGCGCAGCCGGGTGGACCAGCCGCGGCCCGGCAGGGGGTAGTCGGCGAGAAGCGAGGCGCGCTCGTCGAGGAGGTTGTTCACGGCGAATTCGATCCGGCCCGGCACCCTGACCGTCACGGGAACCGCGATGCCGGCGTCGAGCACGGTGTAGCCCGCGAGCGCGTTCAGCGGCGATCCGGGCACGGTGCGCCGCTCGCCCACGTGGGTGGCCGAGGGCACGAGAGTGACGCCGCGAACCGTCAGGTGAAGCGAGAGGTCGGCCGTGAAACGGGGACGGTACGCGACCTGGCCATCGAGCACGGGCCCGGTGTACTCGACCTCCGACCAGACGGCGCCGGCGGATAGGGAGTGCGTGCCCGCGCGCGTGCTCAGGTCCGCCGTGACGCCCAGTTCCAGGCCGCGCCGCGTCACGTCGAAGTTGTCGGGGCTCCACACGAACCGGTGATCCGGGAACCAGAGGATCATGTCGTCGAGGTCCGCCCGGTACACCGTTCCGTGCAGCCGCCCCGCCGCCGGGCCCAGCGACCACACGTGCGCCACCGAGGCGGACAGCTCCGCGCGAATGCGCTCCGGCCCGAGATCCGGGTTGGGCTCGACGAGCACGCCCTCCTGGAAGAAGAGGTCGCCGAGGCCCGGGGGCGAAAAGCCGCGGCCCCAGCGCAGGTCCACCGTGAGCCCTGCGCGCGTGAGCGAGGCGTCGATGGTGGGCGAGGCCGTGGCGCCGTTCACGAGGTCGTGGCGGTCGGCGCGGATGGCTGCGCCGAGATCGAGGCGGACGCCGCGTCCGAGTTCCCGGACGTGCCCGGCCCGTGCCCATGCGCCGAACTCGGCCAGGCCGACCGCGGGAGACGCCAGCGCGTTGGACTCGATGTCGAGCCGGGCCGCATCGAGACCGAACCGCAGACCCTGCCCCCACCATCCCTCCAGCGCCACTTCGGCGCGGCGCACGCGGGTGCGGGTGTCGTAGCGGCGGCCGACGGGGGGAGCCGGATCCGCGAACTCGGCGTGTTGCCACTGAATGGCGCCGCGCGCCGATGCGCCCAGGGCGGGGCCCGGCGCCCCGGGGCTCGCCGCCTCGGGTCCCCCGGCATCCATCCTTGCGCTCAGGCCCCAGCGCCGGTGTTGCTGCCGGCCGGTCGGCGACGGTTGCGCGATGGTTCCCGGGCTGCCCCGTTCGATGTTGCTGAGGTGGGCGCGCAGCGACGGGCTGAGCCTTCCCCGCCGCGCGACGCGCACGTCGCCCCCCGCCTGCGTGAAGGCGGCGTTTTCGCGCGTGGTCTCGCCGCCGCCCCGGAAGGCGGGCGCGTCGTACGTGAACGCCCCACCGGAATGCCGCCAGCGCGCGGCGCCGGTCACCGACCAGCCATCGCCCAACGCGCCGGACGCCGACGCCGCGGTCTCGGCCGACGACCACGAACCGGCACCGGCTGTGAACGCGGCGCCCACATCGCGGCTTTCCAGCAGGACGACTCCGCCGAGCGCGCGGGGACCGTACCGTGCCGACTGGGCGCCCGGGATGACGACGATGCGGCCTACCTGCTCGAGGTTCACCGTGCCGAGGTCGGCCTCGCCGGTGAGCGGCGAGTTGATGGATGTCCCGTCGAGGAGCACCAGCACCTGACCACCCCCCGAGCCGCGCAGCTGAACAACCGCCGGGGCACCCGGCCCCCCCCGCCGCACCACCGTCGCGCCCGGCACGCGGTCGAGCGCAGCGGCAAGATCCGCCACGCCGGGAGGAAGATCCGCCGTATCCAGGACGGTGGCGCGCCCCGCCCCGGCGCGGGACGCGACCCGCACATCCAGCCCCGCGAGCCGCACGGGCGCCGGAGCAAGCACCACGCTTGCACGCGTCAGGCGTCCGTTGGCGGCCTCGACCTCGGCCGTGGCCTCCGCGAAGCCGAGCGCCGTGATCGTCAGCGCGTGCCTTCCCGGCGACAGGCCGCGCAGCACGGCGACCCCGCCCGCGTCGGTCAGCGCGGCGAGGCCCGTCCCGCGCACCGTGACGACCGCGCCGACGACCGGAACCGTCGCGGTTGGCCCAGCGGAGCCGGCCTGCGCGGTCAAGTCGTTGCGGGGCCCGGGAGCCGGAGCCGCGAGGGCCGCCCGCACGGTCACGCGGACGGTTGCCGTGACCTGCGCGTCAAGGGTAGCCGATGAGGCCATGATCGCCGACGCGGCCATGATCAGCGCGGCCATGAACAGCGCGGCCATGATCATGACAGCGCCCGGTAGCGGTGCGGCTGTTCTCACTTTGCCCCGTCTTCTCCGGACGGGGAGAAGCACGGCCCGCTCGCGCCGCAACGCGAGCCGGGAACCAGGCCCTCCCTCGAGGGTGGTCGGTCAAGGACGGAGGAGAGGTCTCCTGGCTTGGGACGGTCACGCTCGCCTTCCCGGGCATCTCTGCCCAGTGGCCTGGTTGAGCGGGGCCATGCGGAACCGGAGTTCCGCGTCCCTTACAGTGGCGGGGCCGCGCCGGTCTTTCACCGGACTTCCGAGCGCCCCTCCGTCTGTGGATTGTGAAGGAATGGGTAGCGTCTTCGACTTCGGGACGCAACGGGTGGCGACCGCGGCCACCGTAGCGCACCGCGTGAGATCCCTCGGCGGCCACGGCCTACCCTGACGTAACGTCAGGGTTGCCGAACCAGGCGGCCCGGACGACCCGGGTGCTTGCGCTGGCCGCTCTCGCGGTGGGACAACTGGCAGCCTCGGCCGCCGCCCAAACCGCGCCGCCACCCGCCCTCGACCCCTCCGATCCGGCGGCGTCTGGAAGACCGAGAGCGCAGGCCAGGCCTGGACCAATATCTCCGACGGCGGCATCCCGATCGGCTCCATCGGCGCGGTCGCGGTGACGCCCTCCGACCCCGACGTCCTCGACGTCGGCACAGGCTCGGACGCCATCCGCGGCAACGTCTCGACGGGCCGCGGCGTGTACCGCTCCGACGACGACGGCGCCACCTGGCCCGGTGCGCGCCGCGTACCGCACCGCCGCCCAGGAGCGGGACGGCCACTACGTGCGCGACCACGTCAACGGCGCAATGATCCCGCGCTACATGAAGGCGAGGAACCCGCCCGAGGGCGCGACCGTCAGCCGGCCTGGGGGTGCGGCCGGGACCGTTTCGGTGGAGATCCTCGAAGAGGAGATCACGGTCGCGGACCTGCCAGCCCAGTTCGACTACCTGATCCGCGTGCGGGACCGGCTGGATGCCCTGGACGACGCGCTCGTGCAGCCGCGCGGGGCGGGCTTCGCGAACCCGTCGCGGATTCGCAGCCACCTGAGATTCGTGATGACGGCGGCGAGCTCCCAGCGCGGCGAGGATCTGGACGCGCGTCCCACCGCGCAGCTGATCGAGCGGTTGGTGGATCTGGAGGCGGATCTGGAGGGCGCTCTGACGCGGTTGCGCGGCGTGTATGTGGAAGAAGTCGGCGAACTGCACGCCGAACTGGAGTCCGCGGGGCTGACCCCGATCCGGATCCCGGCCGTGCCGGGGCGGCGGGGGGTCAGTTGAGCGGCGCCCGCGGCGCCCGCGCCACCGACCCTCCCCGTGGTCCGCGCCCTCCCGGCGGCGCCAACAGGTGCTTCGTCTGCGGCCCCGACAACCCGATCGGCCTGCACCTCACCTTCCGGCTCGAAGACGGCGCCTACGTCTCGGAGTTCACCGCGGGCGAGAACCACCAGGGTTACCCCGGCGTGATCCACGGCGGGATGATCTACTCGGTCCTGGACGACGTCATGGCCAACTGGCTGTACCTGCGGGGTGCACGCGCCTACACCGCCCGCTGCGAGATCCGCGACCGTGCGAGATCCGCGACCGTGCGCCGGCGCGCGAGGGCGAGAAGCTGTTGCTGGTGGGCCGCCAGACGGCGCGCAAGCGTAAGCTCGTCGAGATGCAGGGCACGGCGACACGGGCGTCCGACGGCGCGGTGGTCGCGACCGCGACGGCCACGTTCGTGGTGATCGACGAGGAGGAGTTTACGGGGGTGGGGGCCGGGGGCTAACGCTGCTGCTCCGGCGCGCCTCGGCCTGCCGTGAGCTTCGGGCGCGCCCTTCAATAGCCGACTCGGCTGGTAGCTGGCTTGCGTGGCGCACAATTGCGATGGCATACTGAAGTCACCCATAGTTTCGCATACGATTTTGGATATTAAGTCCGCGCGCTGATTTTGCCGCGAGCCCACGAGCCCCTTCAGCGGCCGCAGGGCAGTCATTCGTATCTGGAGGTGTCCTATGCGAAGCGATCCATCCTTCTTCCCCAGCCGAGCGGCGCCCAACCGCAGGAGATGGTCCCGGGCCACGCTCGCAACAGTGCTCGCCCTCCTGATCCTGCCTGCATCCGCGGCCGCCCAGCAGCCCGTGGGCGGCACGGTAGTGGACGCCGCAACCCAGCGTCCGATCGCCGGTGCCCAGGTCGCGGTTCAGGGCACGCAACTCGGCACCCTTTCCGACAACCGAGGCCGCTTCCTGATCCTGAACGTGCCGGGTCAGGAGGTCACCCTCGAAGTGGTGATGATCGGGTACCGCGCGTTCAGTCAGACCACCCAGACGGGACAGGTCGACCTGACGCTCGCGCTCACGGAGGCGGCCATCTCGCTTGACGAGATCGTCGTTACGGGAACTGCCGGCGGCCAGCAGACGCGCGCCATCGGCAACGCCGTGGGCAAGGTCACCGCTGAAGCGCTCGAAGAGATCGCCCCGGCGATGTCCATCCAGAACATGCTCGGTTCCCAGGTGACGGGCGTGCGAGTCATGAGCTCCGGTGGCGAGATCGGTGCCGGAGGCGTGATGCGGATCAGGGGCGCCAGTTCCATCTCCCTGGCCGCAACCCCGCTGGTCTACGTGGACGGCGTTCGGGTCAACGGCGAGGACAACACCTCCCTGTTCGGCGGCATCGGCTTCGACAGCGGGGGCCAGCCGTCCAGGATCAACGACTTCAACCCCGACGACATCGAGTCGATCGAGATCATCAAGGGACCGGCGGCGGCCACCCTTTACGGGACGGAGGCCACGAACGGGGTCATCCAGATCATCACCAAGCGGGGCAACCGGGGGGCTCCCAGGGTCAACGTGACCATGAAGCAGGGCGCGAACTGGATGTCCGACCCCGAGCAGACGTTCCCCAGCACCTACTACACCTGTACGGGTGTGTCCCAGACCGCGCCCGTGCCAGCGGGCGCAGACCCCGCCGCGTTCGACAGGTACCGCTGCAACGCGGGCGAGATCAAGGAGTTCAACGTGCTCGCCTACGACCGGGAAGTGTTCGGCAACGAGTGGTTTACCACCGGGCATGCGCAGTCGTACGGTGCAGACGTGAGCGGCGGGTCCGACCAGGTCACCTACTACTTCTCGTCGGACTGGGACCGGGACGAGGGGTTCCTGCCCTACAACTGGAGAAACCACCTGTCTGGCCGGGCCAACATCAGCTACACGCCGAGCGACAGGTACCGCTTCGACTTCAGCCTTGCCCAGAACAGGATCAGGGCCCAGGCCGCATCGGCCCAGCAGCCGTTGAGCACGGCAGTGATCTGGGCGTGTCCGGACCCTGGATGCGAGGCGGGGAGCGGATTCGGATCCGACATCGCCGGACCGTACCGCGGGTACATCGCGTACCTGCCCGAGGCCTACGCCAACGAGATCGAAGGCTTCCAGGATGTGGACCGCACTACGTTCAGCATCCAGGGCCGTCACGATCCCTTCGATTGGCTGACTCACAGCCTCACCGTGGGGGGCGACTTCTCCAACATTCGAAACTCGGAACTCTACAAGGCCACGGGGAACATCGGTCAGTTCCAGGCCCATGGGCGAAAGTGGATCATCAATCTCCGGAGCACGTTTGTCTCGGTCGACTACGGGGCGAACGCGGATTACGCACTGACTGACGATTTCAGCTTCACCACTTCCGGAGGAGTCCAGTTCTACCGGCGGCAGGAGGAGTCCACCCAGTCGGTCGGCGAGTTCTTTCCCATCGAGGCTCTCACGACGGTGAGCTCCGGGTCGGTCCGCCGGGGCGAGGAGGACTTCCTGGAGAACCGGACGTTCGGTGTCTTCGTCCAGGAGCAGCTCAACTGGCGCGACCGGGTGTACATCACCGGTGCCATCCGCGGCGATGACAACAGCGCCTTCGGGAAGAACTTCGATTTCGTAGTGTACCCGAAGTTCTCGCTGTCATGGGTGCTCAGCGATGAGGACTTCCTGGCCGACGCCAACTGGCTCAGCACCCTGAAGTTCCGTGGAGCGTGGGGAAAGGCCGGGAAGCAGCCCGATGTCTTCGACGCGCTGCGTACCTATGAGCCGGTCGTCGGAGCGAACTCGGAGGGAGTGCTCACGCCGGAGAACATCGGAAACCCGGACCTCAAGCCCGAGGTGGGACAGGAGTTGGAGCTCGGCTTCGACGCGGGCCTCCTCGACGACCGCGTGGGCGTCGAGTTCACCTACTACAGCCAGAAGACCAAGGACGCCATCATCCGCGTCCCGGCCCTCCCCTCCCTGGGGTTCCCCGGCGTACAGTTCCGTAACCTTGGCGAGGTCAGCAACACCGGTCTCGAGATGGGCGTGGACGTCGCGGCCTACAGGAGCGAAAACCTGGGCCTGGACTTCCGTTTCACCCTCTCGAGAAACAACAACGAGATCCTGAGCCTGGGCGGCGAGCCGTTCATCGATCACAACTCCAGGTTCGGCCAGTACCACGTGGCGGGCTTTCCGCTGGCGAGCGTGTTCAGAAAGCGCGTCGTGAGCGCCGATCTGATCAACGTCGACGGCCGGAACGAGCCCACCAACGTGATGTGCGAGAGTGGTCCACTGGTCCCCGGGGGCAATTTCTCCGAGGGTGGTGGCCCAGCGGTGCCCTGCGCGGATGCACCCGAAGTATACTGGGGCCAGCCGCTACCCGTCTGGGAGGGCGGTATCGGTGCCAACGTGTCCCTGTACCGCAACCTGCAGATCTATGCGCTGGTGGATTTCATCGGCGGACGCACGTTCGAGAACGGTGACGTCATGCACGCGCATCTCACGTTCCGCCAGACCCGGGCCATGCAGGAGCGAACCGATCCCATCCTCCTGGGCTATCAGAGCCTGGGCACGGCGGGCCGAAGGCAGGCCGGGATCATTGACGGCGACTTCGCGAAGCTGAGGACAATCTCCGCCAACTACACCCTCCCCCAGACCTTCGCCGACGCGTTGCGCTCCTCCCGGGTCACCCTGACCGTGACGGGCCAGAACCTGTTGACGCTCTGGACCGCGGCGCCGGACGAGTGGTACGGCCACAAGCTCATGGACCCGGAGAGGACGAATCAGGCGGGGGGTGCTACTCCCGGGCTGGAGGTGTTCCTCCAGGAGAGCTGGCCCCAGGCGAAGCGGGTGATCACGACGCTTCGATTCTCCTTCTGACCGCGGAGGCTTGAGATGACAGAGATGACTCAGGTGACACCGACAACGGACGGGCAGGAGAAGCGAACAATGGATATGAAGAAGAAGCGATTGAAGCGGCGGCCGCTTCCGGGCGCCGCCGTGTGGGCGGTCGCGTTGTCCTTGCCCCTGCTTGGCGGGTGCGACATCCAGGAGATCCTGGAAGTCGACATCCCGGGCAGGGTGGAGGAGGGCGCGCTGGACAATCCCAAACTGGCGTCCACCCTGGTCACGGGAGTGGTTTCCGACGCGGAGTGCTCGTGGAACCAGTTCACGGCCGGCATGGCCCACCACTCGGACGAGTACATTCCCACGTCCGGTAATCTCGACCTCATCCGGTGGGGAGAGCGGCGGATCGAGGACGTCGATGTCCAGTTCGGCCAGGGACTGTGCGGAGGAGGGACCTACCCGACCTATACGCCGCTCCAGACGGCACGCTTCCAGGGCGAGGACGTACTGTCGCGCCTGGACGGCGAGACGTTTGCCGGCGTGGACGGCCTTGCGGACATGAAGGCGGTCACCCGGACCTGGGGCACTTTCCCACTGATTGCCCTGGGCGAGGCCTTCTGCGAGATGACGATTCCGACCGTGGAGGGCGAGCCCGGACCACTGATGACGAAACAGGAAGTCCTCGCGGTTGCCGAGACGAAGTTCACCGAGGCGATCAGCATGGCACAGGGTGCCGGCAACACGGCCATGGCCAACACGGCGCTCGTCGGACGTGCGCGTGTGCGGATCGGCCTGGAGAACTTCCCGGGCGCCATGGCCGACGCGGCCCAGGTCCCTGCCGGGTTCGAGACCCTCGTGACCCGCGACGCGTCCGAATCCCGGCGCTGGAACTACTACTTCGAGCGGCTGAACGCCCTGACCGGGTTCCGGCAGCACGGCTCGGTTTCGGATCATTACCGGCATCTGACGATCGACGCGGAAGGTCGGCCGACCCGGAACGACGGGGTCCCGGACACGCGGGTCAACGTCATGACCAATGGAGAACCCGGTTCCGACTTCGTCACGGAGAACTGGTTCCACGACAAGTACAACTCCCGGGCCGACCCGCTGCCGCTGGTCACGTACAAGGAAGCGCGCATGTACATGGCCGAGGCGGCGGCGCGGACGGGTGACATCGCAATGGCGACGGAACTGATCAACGAGCGTCGCATGGCGGTGGGCCTGCCAACGATGACGGCCCCGGCGACCACCAACGAGATGATCGAGCTCGTGATCGAGGAGCGGCGGCGGGAGCTGTTCGTCGAAGGTGCCCACCGCTTCAACGACATGATCCGCTTCCGTGGGACACAGTTCGAGATCCCGTTCCTCGGTGAGCCCGGATCGATCCACCCGAACGGAATCAGCCAGAAGGGGGACGTGTACGGCACGACCACGTGCTTGCCGTTGCCGCTGGTCGAGAGAAACGGCAACCCCAACATCCCGTAACGTGCGGGCAGAGTCCGGTGGCCCCGGATGGGGCGGCCGGGCTCGCTGGGAGGCGTAATGGGTCAATCTTGCTGGGCGGCCGCCTTCGCTGTCGCTATCGGGTTCGTTGTGGCGTCGCCCGTTGGCGCTCAGCGGCCCGACCCGGGCGACTATTCCGAGGCACGTCACGAGTTGCAGGAGTTCCGCGGAGTGATGGTCCCCATGCGGGACGGCGTTCGGCTCTCCGTGGACATCTATCGGCCCGACGCACCCGGGCCCTTTCCCGGCATCCTTGCACTCACCCCCTACGACAACACCCGGATCGGACAGCGCGAGGCGGCGCGCTGGTACGGCAGCCGCGGCTACGTCGTGGTACTGGCCGACGACCGGGGCCGCTTCGACTCGGAGGGAGTGTGGGACCCCTTCGGCGACCTCCACCAGGAGGACGGCTACGATCTGGTGGAATGGATCGCCGCACAGCCCTGGTGCAACGGCAGGGTCGGCATGATCGGCGGGTCCTATCTGGGCTGGACCCAGTGGTGGACGGCCAGCGCCGCACCGCCATCCCTCAAGGCCATCGCGCCGGAGGTGGCCCCGCCGGACCACTTCGAGAACGCCCCCTATCAGAACGGGGTGCTGGCCGGGTGGATCATGGACTGGGGCGCCCGCATGTCGGGACGCACCTTCCAGACGATCGACGAAGGGCCTTACACCGGGTGGACCAACACCCGGGCCGAGGACTTCAGGCACACGCCCTACGTCACGCTCAACGACTCCAGGGGCCTCCGCAGTGCCCCCTGGTTCGAGACGTGGATCCGGCAGAACCGCTCGAGCGACCCCTACTGGCAGGGTATCGCCTACCAGGGGCGGGAACACTGGTCCCGGATGACGGTCCCGGCCTTGGCCATCACGGGCTGGTTCGACGCGAACTATCCGGGCTCGCCGATGAACTACATGGGGATGAAGGAGTACGGTGCGACCCCCGAGGCGCGGCGGCCGACTCTGATCATCGGCCCCTGGACCCATGGACGCTACGTGAGCGAGGCCGCGGGGATCGACTACGGTCCCGAAGCCGACTTCGACTTCAAGGAGTACGCCGCCCGCTGGTTCGACCACTTTCTGAAGAGGGTGGACAACGGGGTCGAGGACGATCCGCCGGTCTACGTGTTCGTGATGGGAGAGAACGCGTGGCACGCGGAAGACGACTGGCCCCTGCCCCAAACTCGCTGGACCCGGTACTACCTGAGTTCCGGGGGCAACGCCAACTCCCTCAAGGGCGACGGGATCCTCGACACGCTGCCGCCCCCGACCGGAGGGCACGACACGTACACGTACGATCCCCTGACCCCCACGCGGGATCCCTTCTTCGGCCGCCCAGGCCACAACGGCCACATCGACGGGGCCGTGGACGCACGGCTGCCGGCTCTGGGCGACGAGGTACTCGTGTACGAGACGCCGCCCCTGGAAGAGGCGGTGGAGGTGACTGGCCCCATCGAGGCCAAGCTGTACGCCTCGACCTCTGCCGCAGACACCGACTGGATGGTCCGCCTGGTGGATATCCACCCCGACGGCTATGCCGCGTTCCTTGCCGACGGCGTGATGCGGGCCCGGAACCGGGACCCGGAAGCCGAGGGCCGATTCAATGCCGCCGAACTCAGCACCATCGAGCCCGACGAAGTCTACGAATACACGATCCGGTTTTGGCGTGGGACGGGGAACCTGTTCAGGGCTGGCCACCGGATCCGCATCGAGATCTCGTCGAGCTACTACCCCTACTACCTGCCCAACCTGAACACCGGGCACGACAACGTGGGGCTGGCGTCGGCTGACGAAGCCGTCGTGGCCGGGCAGCAGGTGTACCATGGGGGCGATTATGCGTCCCATGTGGTGTTGCCGGTGATTCCGCCGAGGCGCTGAGTTGGCCGGCTGTTGGAACAGATCCCGCCGCTCTCGGCCGCCGATACGATCACGCTGTAAAGCAGATTCACCGGACGAGACAGGTGGCACGCCCCACCCCGCAGAGCCTGGTATGAGCGCAATAGGACCCTCTCGCGCAGGAGCTTGAACCACGTCCATCCGTCGTTTCGCCGCCTCCATCCTCGCGCTCGCCACCCTGCGAGCATGCCGCTGTCCCGCTGTGTCCCAAAGGATCGAGCGATAGTCCCATCCGGCTATAGACGGGTTTTGAGAACGCGGTTTCGGCGAGGTCCGGGACGCCCCGCCACAGCTAACTTGTTGCCGAGTTCGACCGCCGTAAGGGCTGGGCCGACGCGTTCACCTCGTGCGCCGAGTGGCTCGCCTGGCGGACCGGCCGCATGATCGGCACCTGCCGGGAGAACGTGCGGGTCGCGCATGCGCTTGAGAATCTTCCCGAGACGTCCGCCGAGATGAAGGTCGGGCGGCTGTCGTACGCCAAGGTGCGGGCGATCACCCGGGCGGCGACGAAGGAGACCGAGGCGAGACTGCTCAAGTACGCCGACAAGTGCTCCGCCATGGAACTCGAGCGGATCGTGCGGGGATGGAAGCACTTGTCGCGGGACGGCGAACTGACGGCCGAAGAGGTGCGGCACCAGCGCCGGACGCTGTCGGTCGTGATCGACGCCGACGGGACGTACGTGGTCCGGGGGCGGCTCGAGCCCGAGGCCGGGGCCGTGTTGATGCGGGCGATCGCGGAGATGTCGCGGCGCATGGCGTGCGATGCGTCGGTGGTGCACATGCTGCATCGGGACGGTCAGGTGGTCAGCGTGGGGCGGAAGACGCGGACGATCCCCCCGCACCTGCGGCGCGCGCTCGAGGAACGGGACCGGGGCTGCCGTTACCCGGGCTGCGGGAGCCGGTTCACCGAGGCGCATCACGTCAAGCACTGGGCCGACGGCGGGGAGACGAGTCTCGCGAACACCGTGCTGCTCTGCCGGCGCCACCACCGGCTGGTGCATGAGGGCGGGGTGCGGATGGCACCCGACGCGAAGGGCCAGGCCGTATTCTTCACGCGCGGAGGCAAGATGCTCGCGAGCGTGCCGCCATCGGTGAAAGAACCGAAGCTGACGCCCAACCTGCCCCCCGCCCCGCCGCTCCGGCCCGGCCAGATGTACAACGGCGCGGCGCGGCTGGCGAACGGGGCAGTCCCGTGGGAGATCGAGGCCGCGGCGCGCGAGGCGGTCGAGGAGGCGCTGGAGAAACCGGAGCTGAAGCAACCGGCGCTGAAGAAGTCGGCGCTGGAGAAGTCGACGCTTGAGGACGAGCGGCCGGCGCCCGACGACGCGACCACGCCCGGCTCACCGCCCGCGTTTCCGCGGCAAAATCAGGGGCCCGAGCATGTTGCTATGGGACAGACCACAGGAATCGGACAGACCACAGGAATCGGACAGACCAGAGAAATCGGACAGACCACAGAAATCGGGCAGGCCACGGAAACGGAGCAAGCCGCCAGCACGGAACAGACTCAACCGAAGGAAGTGACGAACGGAACGCGGACGCGAGCCGCCTGACTGGGGCGGAAGCGTCGACGCCGTACGTCGCCAGCCAGGTCTCCGGTTTTCGCCGGCCGCTGACGTTCTGGCTCCTGAGATCCGGTTGCCCTCGCATCGCGTTCAGGCTATCGTGGCGGGCTGTAGCGAGGGGGCCACCGGAAGTCGGTTCGAAGCCGACGCGGCCCCGCCACTGTAGGAGGCCCGGATCCCGAACGGATCCGGCACGGCGCGCTCGATAGCCACTGGGATTCCGCCGCGCGGGCGACTGCGGGCGGATGCTGCGGATCACACCCGCGGCTTGCTGGTCCCCGGGAAGGCGGGCGTCGTCGCCTCAAGCCAGGAGACGCGGCCCCCTCGGCCTAGCACCAACCTTCGAGGGAGGGAAGCCGGTGTACTTCGTGGTCCGGGCCGCGCCCACATGCGAGAAACCGCACGGCGCGCCTCCAGTTGCCTCTGTCGCCAGGCGTCGCCGTCGAGCCCGGGGGCTTGCGTTTCTCGTCCTTGCGGCCGGGTTCCCCCTGCTGGCATCGTGCGCACCGGTCGATGGGACCGGATCGCCGGGGGTCACCGTCACCGATGACACCGGGCGCACCGTTTCTCTGTCCGCGCCCGCCCGACGCGTAGTCTCGGTCCTCCCTTCGCTCACCGAGTCGGTGGCGGTGCTCGATCCCGACCTGCTCATCGCGCGCACACGCTTCGACCAGGCGCCCGAACTCGCGCACCTTCCGGTTCTGGGCGGCACCATACGCCCGAATCTGGAGGCGCTGGCCCGACTGGAGCCCGACCTCTTCATCAGCTGGGACGATCCGGGGCAGCACACGGTCGCAGACCGGGTCGAGGCGCTCGGTATCCCGGTTTACCGCGCCAACGTGCAGACGATTGCCGACGTGCGCAGTCACTTGCGCCGATTGGGCGTGCTGCTCGGCCGCGTCGAGCACGCCGAAGAAGCGATCGCATTGCTGGATCAGGCGATCGGGCGCGTGGCGGCGGCGGTTCGGGGACGCGACCGCGTGCCCGTCTACTACTCGGTCTGGCACGATCCGCCGCAGACCACCGGGCCGGGTACCTTCATCGACGAGGTCATCGAGCACGCCGGAGGCCACAACGTGTTCGGCGACGCCTCGCGCTCTTGGCCGCAGGTGTCGCTGGAGGCGATCGTGCAGCGCGACCCGGACGCCCTGGTGATCGCGCGCCATTCGGCGGACGAGGCGGGAGCGCCCTGGCTTGACGGGCCGGGTTGGCGGGAACTGAAGGCAGTCCGCACGGGGCGGTATCTGGTGGTCGACGGGGACCTGTTCAATCGCCCGGGCCCCCGCGTGGCCGAGGCGGCCCTGATGCTGGCCCGCTTCCTGCACCCTGAGCCGGGGTCGCGCGCGCGCCCGGCACCGCGCCCATGAGCACAGACGGGTCTGCCGACGGCTTCGACCGGTCCGCCAGCCCTGCCGACCAGCCCCGCGATACGCCATCGCACACTCCCCGCCGGCTCGCGCTACTGGCACTGACCGCGCTGGCCGCGCTGGCCCTCAGCGTCTCGTTCGGCGCGTCCGGCCTGGGGCCCGGCGACCTCTGGCGCACCCTGGCCGGCGAAGCGGACCCGGCGACGCGAACCATCCTCCTGCAGCTGCGCCTGCCGCGCGCCGCGCTGGCCGCGCTCGTCGGCGGAGCGCTCGGGATCGGCGGCTGCACGTTTCAGGCGCTCCTGCGCAATCCGCTCGCCGAACCGTACGTGCTGGGCGTATCGGGAGGGGCGGCGGTGGGCGCGGTGGCCGTGACCGTGACCGGCATCGGGATCATTCTCCCCTGGACGCTTCCGCTCGGAGCCTTCGTCGGCGCGCTCGCCGCGATGGCGCTGGTCCTGCAGATCGCGCGCCGCGCCTCGCCGGGCGGCATGGACACGCGCGTCCTGATCCTCGCGGGTGTGATCGCCGGCGCCTTCTTCAACGCGATCATCCTGCTCCTGCTGTCCATGGCCGATGTCGAATCGTTCCGCTCGGCGATCTTCTGGATGATGGGCAACCTTTCCGCGTCCGGGTGGGGATCCACGGCGATCCTGGCCGTGCTCCTGCTCCCCGCCGCGGCGGTGGTGCTTTCGCTGGCGCGTGCCTTCAACCTGCTGTCGCGCGGAGAGGAAGTCGCGTACTACCTCGGCGCCTCGGTCCAGCGGGTGAAGCTCACCGCGTATCTCGCCGCGTCCCTCATGGTGGCGGCGTCGGTCGCGGCCGGGGGCGTGATCGGCTTTGTCGGGCTGATTGTGCCGCACGCCGTCCGGATTGCATGGGGGAACGACCACCGGTTGCTGCTGCCTGCATCATTCCTCGCCGGGTCGGCGTTCCTGTTGCTGGCGGACACGGCCGCGCGGATCGTGGTGGCGCCGGCCGAGCTGCCGACCGGGGTGGTTACCGCGGTGGCCGGGGTGCCGTTCTTCGTGGTCCTGCTGATGCGCGGGGGGAGGCGGTGAGAGGGGGGCACGCGGTGGGAGGGGGGCGGGCGGCAGGGGACCATGCGCCGTCGCCCGACTGGCGTCCCGTGCTGCGGGGAGACCGCCTGACCTACACGCATCCGCGCGCCGCAGAGCCCGCCGCAAACGACATCTCCCTGTCGGTCATCCCGGGGCGCCTCCTCGCGGTCGTCGGCCCGAACGGGGCGGGGAAGACCACGCTGCTGCGGCTCCTGTCCGGAGCGCTTGTTCCGAAGGCGGGGCAGGTGCGTCTCGACGACCGACCGCTGCACGAGCTGCACGACCGGCTGCGTGCCCGTGCGCTGGCCGTGGTGCCGCAGTCCGAGTCCTCGCCGTTCCCGGTCACGGTGCGCGAGATGGTCGGGATGGGACGCTATCCTCACCTGGGCCCGTGGGAGCGCGCCGGCAGCCTTGACCGCGCGGTCGTCGACCGCGCACTCGAGCGGTGCGCCGTCGGGCATCTCGCCGAACGGCAGCTCGCAAGTCTCTCCGGGGGTGAACAGCAGCGCGCCCGGATTGCCCGCGCACTCGCGCAGGAAGCGCCGGTCCTGCTGCTTGACGAGCCCACCGGAGGACTCGACCTGCGCTTCCGCATGGAGCTCTTCCACCTGCTGCGCGAACTCCGCGGGGACGGACTCGCGGTGCTCGTGATCACCCACGACCTGAACCTCGCGGCCAGGTTTGCCGACCGGCTGCTACTCCTCGACCAGGGGCATGCGCGGGCCCGGGGAACGCCCGAGGAAGTACTGTCGGGCAACACGCTCGAAGAGGTGTACGAGTGGCCGCTCAGACTGGTCCCGCACCCCGGCCCCGGCAGCGACACCGGCGCGCCTCAGACCGTCCCGCTGCGGAAGGACGATCTGGATCGAGACGAATGACAACCGTACGTTCCATCACCCCTACAGGAATTGCCGCCATGAGCGTCCCGTATCGCCCCACCGTTCGTTTCCCTGTCGCGGCCGCGGTCCTGTCCCTTCTGCTCCCGGCCCACGTTTCCGCGCAGGCCCCCGAACTCGTCTACCTGTCCAACATCACCGGCGCCTCGGGCGGTGCGACCACCGTCGAGGAGCAGACCGCCGCCACCCTGGACGCGCTCGGCGAGCAGCTGGCGGCGCACGGGCTCGGGTATGAAGACGTCGTCGCGGTGAACGTGTTTCTCAGGGACACGCGCCACTTTCAGGCGATGAACGGCGTCTACCGCGGCTACTTCGCGACCGACCCGCCCACGCGCGCGACCGTCGAGGCCGATCTTCCCGACCGGGACGCTCATGTGCAGATCTCGGCCGTGGCCACGCCCGCTGAAACCGAGGTCATTTCACCGCCGGGGCTGCAGTCGCCTGCGCTGCCGTATTCGTGGGGCATCCGCGCGGGTGACGTGCTGTTCGTCGCGGGCGCGACGAGCCGCGATCCTGACACCTATCAGCCCGTGGGAGGCGACGTGCAGGCCCAGACGCGGCGCGTCTTCGGGAACATCGGCATGATCCTCGAAGAGGCCGGCATGGGCTACGGCGATCTTGTCAGCTGCAAGGTCTTCCTCGACGATGTCCGCCTCTGGGGCGACATGAACGAAGCGTACCGCGAGTTCGTCACCGCCGACGATCCTCCCGCCCGGGCGGCGGTGCGCGGCGGGCTCATGAACCCGGCCTTCCTGGTCGAGATCCAGTGCGTGGAGGAGCGGTCGGACGAGCGCCGGGTCGTGCTGCGCGAAGGGCAGCGGCGGGGACGGTCGCCGCTGTCGCCCGCGATCGCGACGGGCGAACGGGTCTGGCTGGCCGGCATGCTCGCGCGCGGAGAGGACGCGCGGGCCGAGGCGCGCAACACGCTCGCCAGCCTCGGCGGCACGCTGGAAGCCGCGGGGTTGGGGTTCGGCGACGTGGAGGACGTGTGGGTCTACCTCACCGACGTGCGCGACGCGGAGGCCGTGCTCGAAGTGCTTGCCGAGGTCATGCCTGCAGACACGCCGGTCACCGTGGCCGGGCTGCCGCTGGTGGGCAGGCTGGGGGTCGAAATTCAGATGACGGCAGTGGAGCGCTGAGATGCGATCAGCAACGCGCAAAGGGCCTGCGGCACCCGCCGCCATGCTCATGCTTATGCTCACCGCCTGCGACCGTCCGCCGCCCGCCCCCGTCCCCGTCGTCGAAGCCACCATCGCCGGCGTCCGGGAGGCCATCGTCTCCGGCCGCACCACCTGCCGCATGGTCGTGCAGGCGTACCTGGACAGGATCGAGGCGTATGAGGATCAGATCAATGCGATCACGGTCGTCAACCCGGCCGCACTCGACCGGGCGGACGAACTCGACGCCGCGTTGGCCGCGGGCACCGAGCCCGGCCCGCTCTTCTGCGTGCCCATGCTCGTCAAGGACAACTTCGACACGCACGACATGATCACCACGGCGGGCTCGATCGCGCTCGCCACGAGCGTCCCCCCCGACGACGCGTTCATGGTGCGCCGCGTCCGCGAGGCGGGTGCGATCGTGGTTGCCAAGACGAACATGGCCGAATGGGCCTTCAGCGCGCGCCAATCGGTCAGTTCGTCCTTCGACACGACGCGCAACGCCTACGCGCTCGATCGCGTCCCGGCGGGCTCGAGCGGCGGAACCGCGTCCGGCGTCGCCGCGAACTTCGGTCTCATCGGGCTCGGCAGCGACACCGGCAATTCGATCCGCGGCCCGTCCTCGCGGCTGGCGCTCGTCGGCATCCGCTCGACCATCGGGCTCACCAGCCGCGACGGGGTGGTCCCTCTCTCCTTCGATCGGGACATCGCCGGACCCATGGGCCGCACCGTCGACGACGTGGCGCGCGTCTTCGACGTCGTGGCCGGCTACGATCCCGCAGACCCGTACACCGAGGCCGGACGAGGCCGCCGCGAAGACGATTACACCAGCTTCCTCGACGCGGACGGCCTGCAGGGCGCGCGCATCGGGGTGCTCCGCGCCCTGGTCGACACGGAAGACGCGGATTCGGCCGTCGTCGCGGTCTTCGAGGGCGCGCTCATCGAACTCGCCGGGCTCGGCGCCGAAGTGGTTGATCCGTTCGACTTCGACGTGCAGGCCCAGCTGGACCGCGAGAACATGTTCTGCGGCCGCTTCCGCTACGACATGCACGTCTACCTGAACTCACTCGACGACGCCCCGTTCACCGACGTGCTGCACGTCCTGGAGACCGGCGAGTACTCGGACTACGTCGAGAACTCGCTGCGGCGGGCCGGGGAGACGCCGCTCGACCTGCACCCCGCCGAGCGGGATCCGCCGTGCCCGGACTACCTTGAGAACGAGGGCCGCCGGGCCTACCTGGCCGACCTGGTGGCGGCGATGGACGCCGCGGACGTCGACGCGCTCGTCTACCCGTCCTGGCTCAGCCCGCCCGCGCACATCGACCGCGGACGCGAGGAGTACAGCGGCGACAACAGCCAGCGCGTCGCCCCCGCCACCGGAATGCCCGCGATCACCGTCCCCATGGGCTTCACAGAGGACACGCACCCGGCCGGTCTGCAGATCCTGGCCCGGCCGTACGCGGAGGGCCTGCTGTTCCGGCTCGCGTACGCGTACGAACAGGGAACGCGGCACCGCCGCCCGCCGCCGGGCTTCGAGGAACTGGCGCCCGCCGCGGACGAATGACGGTTCAGAACGTCGTCGCGATCCCCGCCTGGATGCCGAAGACGCGGTGCCTGGCCGTTTCGCCGACGTACTTGTTGATGTCCTGGAAGCCGTAGCTGTAGAGCACGCCGAGGGTCGTTCGTACCGCGCCGGTGCCCATCTCGAAGGCCAGCCCGCCGGAGAGCCCGAAATCGACCGGCCGGCTCTCGATGTTGGCGGCGGTGCAATCGCGGCTGGCGCTGGGTTCCTCCTCCTCGGCGGTGACGTCGTAGGTGACGCGGCAATCCAGCTCGAAGGACACGTAGGGACCGATCAATGCGTAGAACGGCAGGTCCGGGGCCCCCGGGGGCGAGATGCGGGCCAGCGCCGTCAAGTCGACGCTCTCGAAAGAGATGTCGAAATTGGTGGTGACGTCGTCTTCCGCCAGCGCGATTCGCGCGCCCTTCTGCGCCCACTGGGCACGAAGCTCGACGCCGAACGGCGTATCCCCGATAGGGTGGGCCACACCGAGCCCGGCCGCGGTGCCCGTGAGCTGTGACGGATCGAAGGTCACCCCCGTGCCGCTCCCGAACGCCATGGTCGCCGAGTTCACGCCGAACAGGGGAACCAGCAGGGTCAGGCGGCCCCCGTCGTCCTCGGGTTGTGCGACGGGCATACGCGTGGGGACCGGTGTTACAGCCGCCGGGGGCGCCGCGGGCGTTGCGGGCGTAGCCGCCGCCTCGCGTTCTTCGGCCTGCCTGTGGGCTTCATCGAGCACCACCAGTGCGGTCGAGTAGTGTTCGCCCTGCCTGCCGGCCTCTTGGAGGTAGCGGGTCGCGGACGCAATCGCCGTCTGCGGGTGTCCGGCGTCCAGCGCTACCTGCGCGTGCTGGAACCACAGCTCCGGCGGGGTCTCCATTCCGTGTCTGGCCTGGAGCGCCAGCACAACGTCCAGGCTTTCGAGCGCCGCGCTGTACTCCCGGTTCTGCATCTGCCGGTCGGCGCGCACCATGTAGAGGTCCACCTGGATCTCGGGTGGCAGTTCCTGGCCCGCCCCGGCCCCCGGTCCCGCCAAAACACCAAGGACCACCGCCGCCGCGGCCAGCCAAACTCTCGATCTCCCCATCGTTGCTCTCTCCGGTCGAATGTGCTTCAGCAGGGCCACCGCAATGTACCGGACGGCCTACTCCGGCGGCCACCTCGGCAGCGCCCGCCCCGTCGTCCACGGCACGCCCGCCTCCTCCAGCCGCGCCTCGAGCGCCGGCAGGTCGGTCTCGACGAGCTGCTGCAGGTCGGGATACAGCCCGCCGAACAACCTCCGCGCGATCCGGTACTGTTCGCGGTGCGTCCCGGTCGGCCCGTGCATGCCGTTCCAGTGCCCGCGCACGATCTGGTTCACGCGCCCGGTGATGCCGGGCAGGTCGGGCTCCGCACGCGACGTCCGGGTCCTTGATCCTTCGAGCGTTTTCCGGAGGTCGAGAAGCCTCAGCTCGATCGCGCGGGCCTCGCCCGTCAGCTCGCCCGGCGCCGCGGGCCAGCGCTGCAGCGCCTGCTTGATGGCCGCGATCCTCTGCGCGGCTCCCGCCGCCACGCGCTGGCTGCCCGTGACCGCGCGGAGAAGCTCGCCCGTCTCGCGCTGGAACGCGAGGATGCCCGCCCGGTCCTGCTGGGCGATCGCGGGCCGGTTGAGCGGCGCGATCGTGAACGGCACCGGCCCGGCCAGCTCGGTCACCTCGCCGTCGACGCGCTGCGCCAGCGACACCGTGTAGTCGCCCGGCAGCGCCATCGGGCCGTTGCCGCCCCCGCCACCGAAGCCGCCGAAGCCACCGAAGCCGCCACCGCCGCCCCCCGTCACCGGGTTGTAGCCCGGGTAGCGGTAGTTCCACACGGCGCGGTGAACGCCCCGGCTGGTCGAGCCATTCACGACGTTGACGACGTTGCCCGCGTCGTCGTGCACGGTGAGAAAGACCCGCGGCGCCTCTTCGCGATCTTCGGCCTCCAGCTCCTCCCACGACGGATACGGCGTGTCTTCGCCCGCACGCTGCGCTCGTCGTTCGGCCGCCCTCCTCTCCGCCTCACGAGTCCTCAGCGTCTCGCCAACCCAGTACGTGAAGGCCACGCCCAGCGGCGGGTTGTCGGCGGCATAGAAGTCGCTGCCGTTCGCGCCGCCGGGGTTCCAGGGCACATACATGTCTCCATCGGCCACTTCGAAGATGTGACCGCCGCCGGCGAGGATCCCGTCGGACGCGCGGGCCAGCTCGCGGAGCGGCGTGTAGTCGTCGACCACGTAGAAGCTGCGGCCGAAGGTTGCGGCCACCAGGTCGCCCTCGCGTTTCTGGATCTCGAGCTCGCGCACTGGGATCGTGGGCAGGCCGCTGTCGAAGTCCATCCACGACTCGCCGCCATCGACCGAGACGAAGGCCCCGAACTCGGCGCCCAGGAAGAGCAGGCCCGGCTCGACGTGGTCCTGCACGATCGAGAAGCTCGGGCTGTTGTCGGGCAGGCCGCCGGTGATCATGGTCCAGTCGGCGCCCCGGTTCGTGGACTTGAGCACGTAGGGACGGAAGTCGTTGCGCTTGAAGTTGTTGACCACGACGAACACCTCGTCGGGGTTGTGGAGCGACGCCTCGACGTCGTGCACGAAGCTCGTGTCCGGCACGCCCGGCAGGCTCTCGACCGCTCGCCATGTGTCGCCCCCGTCCTCGGTTACCTGCACCAGCCCGTCGTCGGTGCCCACGTAGATCAGCCCTTCGGCCAGCGGCGACTCCGAGACCGCCACGATGTGCCCGAACGACGAGGTCGAGCGGTTCTTGGCGACCGCGTCGACGCTCCACACGCGGCCCATGACCTCGAGCTGGTTGCGGTCGATGTTGCGCGACAGGTCGCCCGAAATGGCGCGCCAGCTGGTTCCCTGGTCGTCGCTCCGGAAGAGGATCTGCGCGCCGAAGTAGATGCGGTTGTTGTCATGGGGCGACATGTGCAGACCGGCGTCCCAGTACCAGCGTAGCGGCGGGCCGTCGGGGTCCGGCTGCGGCTGGATGTCGAGGCGCTCCTTGCTGCCCCGGTCGAAGCGCGAAATCACCCCGTACTGCAGCTGCGAGATGATGATGTCGGGGTTCTCGGGATCGATCACCGGGTCGAATCCGTCGCCGCCGAGGGTTACGTACCAGTCCGAATTGCGTATGCCGCCGCCCAGCGTCTGCGACGGTCCGCCCAGCGTGTTGTTGTCCTGCGTGCCGCCGTAGACGTAGTAGAACGGCTCGTCGTTCGAGGTCGCGACCTTGTAGAACTGGGTCAGCGGCAGGTTGGGGAAGAAGTGCCAGTTCTCGCCGAAGTCATGAGTCTCGTACAGCCCGCCGTCGTTGCCGAGGATCAGGTGCTCGGGGTCGTCCGGGTCGAAGGCGATCGCGTGATGGTCTACATGGACCCCCTGCGTGGGCAGCCGGCCCCACGTCTCGCCGCCGTCGTCGGACATCTCGACGAAGGTGTCGAGCGAGTAGATGCGGTCGAAGCGGTGCGGGTCGGCGTAGAGCTCGTGGTAGTACATCGCCGCGCCCGACTGGTAGCGCGAGGTGCGGCTCCAGTTCTCGCCCATGTTCTCGCTGCGGAAGGTGCCGCCGTTGCCCATCGACGCCTCGACGATCGCGTAGAGCACGTCCGGGTTGATCGGCGAGATCGCCATCCCGATCCGCCCCTTGTCGCCCGACGGCAGCCCGCGGTTGATCGCGCGCCAGGTGTTGCCGCCGTCGGTGGACTTGTGGATGCCCGATCCCGGCCCGCCGTCGATCATCGTCCACTGGTGCCGGCGCCGCTGCCACGACGACGCGTACATCACGTCCGGGTTGCGCGGGTCGAAGTAGACCTCGTTGACGCCCGTGTGCTCGTCGATTTCGAGGACCCGCTCCCAGTTGTCTCCGCCGTCGGTGGTGCGGTAGAGTCCGCGCTCGCCGCCCGCCGCCCAGAGCGGTCCCTGCGCCGCGACGAAGACGGTGCGCGAGTCGTCGGGGTGGACCGCGATCATGCCGATGTGGCGGGACGTCTCCAGCCCCATGTTCGTGAACGAGCGCCCGCCGTCGACCGACTTGTAGACGCCGTCGCCGTATCCCACCGAGCGCTGGCCGTTGTTCTCGCCCGTGCCGACCCAGAGGGTGAGGTGGTCGTTCGGGTCGAGCGCGATGGCGCCGATCGAGTACGAGCCGTAGTTGTCGAAGATCGGCGTCCAGGTGGTGCCCGCGTTGGTCGTCTTCCACACGTTCCCCGAACTGGCCGCGACGTACCAGGTGCTGCGGTCGGTGGGGTCGATCGCGATGTCGGCGATGCGCCCCGAGGCGGTCGCCGGGCCGATGCTCCGCCAGCGGAAGGAGGAGAGGAGGCCGGCGTTCAGCTCGGCGGGGCCGTCGTCGTCGCCGCCCGCGCCGCCACCGCGCTGCTGGGCGGGGAGGGTGGCGGGGGCCGCGAGGGACGCGAGCAGTGTCGTGGCGAGCAGGGCCGCGACGGTTGCGCGCGAAGTCGTGCCGCGCAGGGACGTGGGCAAGCGATGGTCGTGCATTGTGGTTCCCGGGTGGGGTGAGGTGGTAGCCGTGCGCAGTGAGTCTAGGACATTCGGGGGGACGGGACCACCTGCCCTACCTCAACTCCGGCGGCAGGCGCTTCACCACCACCCGGGATACGTCGAACTCGTCCTGTTCCCTGAACGCAACGAGGCCGTCGGGACCGAAGGCAGATGGCATCGCGGTCGTGCCGGCTGCCAACGTGCCGATGTAGCGGCCATCCCGGGCCAGCAGGTCGATCGGGCCATCGCTGTCCGGCTCCTCACCGCGGCGCAGCACCCAGATCATCCCTTCCCAGCCGGTTTGCAGGTCGCGGACCACCGGCACCTCGTGGTAGAACTCCATGGACTCGATGCGCCTGCGCCCCAGGTCGGCCCGTGCGGCCGCGAGCCGATCGCTCGATCCGGCGGCTCGCTCCTCGTTCACCTGCAATTGGCGTTCAATCTCCTCGTCACGGACGCGGTCGGTGACGGGCTCGGGTCGAAACGGCCGGACAAGCACGCGCGTCAGGTCCCCGTTCGACGCGGCCACCTTGATCGCATAGGCGGATGAGTCGGTGTAGACCAGGCCACCGTCCGGGAGAGCTCTCGCCAGCAGGGGCGGTCTGAAACCGGCCGCATCTCCCGGGGGCCGCCACGCCCGGATCGCCGTATCCTGCACGGCCTCGTCTCCGGCCAGGACCAGTCGGTAGACGGGCCGAAACGGTGGCTCCGGGCCGTCGGCGGGGCCGCCCATGCCAAAGGCTGCTACGCTCGTCGTGATGACGTTCCCACCGTCTCTCGCGGGCGCCAGCGACCGGATCAGGTACATCGAATTGCCGGGCATGCGCACCGAGCGCTCGAACTCGCCTTCCGGTCCGAACAACTGAAACGCACTGTGCCCCGGGTCGAATACCACTGTGCGCCCGCTGCGGAGGGCGGCGAATCCGACCGCTGTATTGGTGTTCGCGGCAAACTCGCCCGGCCCGTCGCCGATCCCCCCGAACTCCCGGACGAACTCTCCGTCTTCACCGACAACCACGATCCGTCCGTCCTGGTCGTCCATCACATACAGGTTGCCGGCCTCGCCAAATCCGACCGCGCTGACCCTGCTGAACACCTGCCACTCGTCACCGTCGATCGACCCGACGCGGTAGACCTCCTCGAAGTCCGCGTCGAGGATGCGGTCTTCGCCGGGAAACTCGACGACCTCCTGGGTCGTCAGGGGTTGCGCGGCCAGTGCGGCGGTGGCCATCAGCGCCAAGGCGCCCAGTGTGGCACGACGAGTGGTCAGATTCACGGCATGCTCCTTCTGTCGGCGATAGCGGTGCCAGATGGATGGGTGATACTAAGGATATGGTTGCTTGACACCACCGCCAAGGACAGGTTAGTCATATTTCTGACTAAAGCGAAGGGACCGCGAATGACGACTGTCAATGTTCACGAGGCAAAAACCCATCTCTCGCGTCTTCTGATGAAGGTGGAAGCGGGCGAGGAAATCGTCATTGCCCGAAGCGGGAAGCCCGTAGCGCGGCTCGTCGCGCACCAGGATAGTCGTCCCGTCCGACGCTTCGGTGCCCTCAAGGGTCGCCTTACCGTGGACGACAGCTTCTTCGATCCGCTGCCGGAATCCGAACTCGCCGCCTGGGAGGGCTGAGGCCGGGGTGCGCATCCTGATCGACACGCACGCGTTCCTGTGGTGGCTTGCCGGCAACGAGAGACTGTCGCAGCCCGCGCGTGCCGTGATCGACAATCGGGATAACACGGTTCTGCTAAGTGCTGCGTCAGCGTGGGAAATCACCACCAAGCACCGGCTCGGAAAGCTGCCGGGCGCGGATGTGGTCGCTGGCGACATCGCGGCGGCGATCGCGGACCATGGATTCCAACCGCTCCCGATCACCGTCGCTCACGCCGAGCGCGCGGGCAGGCTGCCGGGCCCGCACCGCGATCCGTTCGACCGGATGCTGATCGCGCAGTCGCTCGCCCACGATCTTGCCCTGGTTTCGAACGAATCGCTCTTCGACAGGTACGGCGTACGGCGGATCTGGTAGCAATCCGCGGCCGACGGGGGTGTCAGCCCTTTACGCCGATCGGCGCGCGAATCAGCTCGTCAGGAATGTTGAACGCGTCCACGAGTTCGACCGCCTTGGGTGCCAGTTCGCCGCAGCGTCGGTTGACCTCTCCCCGTATCGCCTTACTCTTGGCGGCCTCGAAGTAGCCTGCCTCGAGGTACCAGGCGCGGTGCCTCTCGAGCGTGGCCAGCCCATGCAGGGCCACGACGGCTTCGACCAGCTCCTTTCCGGCACCGTCCTCCGACTCCTCCAGCGCTTCCTCCGTCGCTTCCATCACGATCCGGTCCGCGTAGGCCCGGGCCAGTGCGATCAGGTGGTCCTGGCACTGATTTACGGCCTCGAAGCTGTCGACGCCCCGGTCCATGCGGCTCTTGAGGCGCCGGGCGGCCGAGCGGAGCAGCCGCTGCTCGCGGTAGCGCAGTGCGGAGAGGTGGAATTCATGGCTCGCGAGGTGCTCAGGATCCGTCCTGCGGGTGGCCACGGGGTTCATGTCCGCCAGCCGGGTTCCGGCCAGCTCGGCCAGGTAGCGCGCCATGCCCCACATGCTCAGATCGCCGATGTGCCTCCGGAAGCGTGACAGGAGGCCCTTGGCGACGAGTTGAAGAAGGACGGGATTGGCTCCCTCGAAGGTCACGAACACGTCGGTGTCCGCCTTCAGCCGGCCGAACTGGTTTTCCGCCAGGTACCCCTGCCCGGCACACGCCTCCCGGCAGGCCTGCAGCGTGTCCAGCGCCCGCCGCGACGCCACGGCCTTGAGAGCGGCCGCGCGGACCTCCAGTTCGCGGGGATCGGTGCGGGAGTCCCCGTAGCGGCGGACGAGGTCGCGTACGGCGAACCCCGTCGCATACGTGGCCGCCAGTCGCGGCAACAGCTCCCGCTGCACCGCCAGATAGTCGATGACGGCGACTTCCGGTCCGCCCGCTGGACCGAACTGTCTGCGCTCGCGAGCGTAGCGGACCGCGATCGTGAGCGCCTTGCGGGTGACGGCCAGCGACGCGGCGGCAATGCTGATCCGGCCCGAGACGAGCGTGCCCAGCATGGTGAAGAAGCGTCGCCCGGGGCTCGGAATCGGGCTGTGATAGACGCCGTCGGCGGACACCTGGGCGAAGCGATCCAGCAGCGCGTCCCGCGGCACGCGAACGTCGTCGAACCAGATGCGCCCGTTGTCGACGCCGTTGAGTCCTTCCTTCGGGCCGCAGTCCTCGATCGTGACGCCCGGGAGGCTCGCGCCGCTGGCGTCGCGGATGGGCACCAGGAGCGCGTGCACGCCGTGATCGTCGATGCCGCCAGGCCGGAAGCCGCCGTTTGCGGCCGGGTGCGGGTCTTCGCGGCGCGCCGGCACCCGCAGCCGGGCGAAGACGGTGGCCACGCGCCCGTGCTCGGCGGCGTTGCCGATGTACTCCTTGCGCGCGTCGTCGTCCGGCGTCGCGATCACGAACTCGCGGCGGGCGGGATCGTAGGTGGCCGTTGTGCGCAGGTCGCGGACGTTGGAGCCGTGCCCCAGTTCGGTCATGGCGTAGCACCCGGGGAGATCCAGCGATGCCACCCGCGACAGGTACCGGCGATGGTGCTTGTCCGTTCCCAGGTGCGCGATGCTCCCGCCGAAGAGTCCAAACTGCACCCCGTACTTGACGAGGATGCTCAGGTCGCCCAGCGCCAGTTCCTCGAAGACGGCCACGGCGCCGCACGCGTCGCCCTGTCCCCCGAACTCGCGCGCGTAGGCGACCGCTCCGAGACCCTCCTTCGCCAGAACCCGAACCGCGGCGAGTGTGCGCTCACGGTGTGCTTCGCGCGCAGTCTCGTCCGGTATTCGCAGCGCGGGCCGCAGCATCACCTCCCGTACACGGTTCCGCAGTTCCGCGTGGTCTCCCTTGATCAGCGCCGCGACGGTATCGTCCGGCCTGACTTGGTCGGTCTCTCTTTCGAGAACCTCGCACTGGGCGCCGGTCAGCTCCCTCAGCGCTTCCGCTCCGGCGAGTCCAAGTTCCAGTTCCACACCTCCGAGCGTTGCCAGTGCGGCCTGGCGCCAGGGGACCCGGTCCTTCGGTCCCCCTCTCGCACCGGACTCCGCGACGGCGAGTCCGGCCCGGGTAAGGGTCAGCGTTCCCCTGGCCACGGCCTCGCGAATCAGGCCGGTGGCCGCTGCGAACACTCCCGGTGGCGGCGGCGTGTCGGGGTCGAGCCACTCCAGCACCCGGCGCCGGCCCTGCGGGGTCATCCACTCCGCGCCCTGAAGCGCACCGCTGACGGCGTTCAGTTCGTCGTCTTCCATGAGACCGTCCGCCCAGACCGCACACAGGACTGGCAGGAAAGCGAGGAATGTGGGCTCGTCCGAAAGGGTGGGCCGGGACAGAGATGGCATGGGACCGGACTCCTGGGGGGAACGTCGATCCCGGAAGATATCGTGCCCACCCCTTGAATTCCTGCGTGCACCGGGGCAGAATCGTCTCTTCCCGATCCTGTTCCCCTGGAAGAGACCGCGCCGATGATCCGACCGCTGGTGGGCGTGATCATGGGATCCCGCAGCGACTGGGACACCATGAAGCACGCCTGCGACACACTCGACGAGCTGGGCATCCCCCACGAGGCCCGGGTGGTGTCGGCGCACCGCACGCCGGACCGTCTCTACGAATACGCCTCGCGGGCCGAGGAGAGGGGCCTGAAGGTAATCGTCGCGGGCGCCGGCGGGGCTGCGCACCTGCCGGGAATGGCCGCCTCGAAGACGGTGCTCCCCGTGCTGGGGGTTCCCGTCCAGTCGCGCGCGCTCCAGGGGCTGGATTCGCTGCTCTCGATCGTGCAGATGCCCGGCGGCGTACCCGTCGGAACCATGGCGATCGGGGTCGCGGGCGCCACCAACGCGGGACTGCTTGCGGCCCGGATTCTGGGTGCCGACGACCCGGCCATACGGGAAGCGGTACGTGCGCACGCGCGTGCGCGGACTGAAGCGGTCATTGCGGACCCGGATCCGCGCCAGCCCCCGCCACGGTGAGGGTCGGCATCCTCGGCGGCGGGCAGCTCGCCCGCATGCTGGCGCTCGAAGGCATCCCCCTGGGGCACCGCTTCACCTTTCTGGAGCCTTCCCCCCACCCCCCCGCCGCCCCCCTCGGCACGGTCGTGTCCGCCGCGTACGACGACCCGGCGGGCCTGGCGGAGATCGCCGCGGCGACCGATGTCGTCACCTACGAGTTCGAAAACGTCCCGGCCGACAGCGCCGCCTACCTCGCGGCCCGGCTGCCGGTGCTGCCCGCGCCGGCGGCGCTCGCCGCCACCCAGGACCGGCTCGCGGAGAAGCGCCTGTTCAGGGAGCTGGACATCCCGACCGCGCCGTTCCACCGCATCGACGCACCCGGCGACGTGGATGCCGCGCTCGCCGTCACGGGTCTGCCCGCCGTGCTCAAGACCCGCCGGTTCGGCTACGACGGCAAGGGGCAGGCGGTCGCGCACACGGCCGCCGAGGCGGCAGCCGCCGTCGCCTGGCTCGGGCCCGGGCTCATCGCCGAGGCCTTCGTCGATTTCGAGGAGGAACTCAGCATCATCGCAGTGGGAGGCGGCGACGCGGGCGGCGGCAACGGCACCCGCGTCTTCTATCCCCTCACCGAGAACCACCACCGCGACGGCATCCTGCGCGTCAGCTACGCGCCGGCACACGGGGTCTCGCGGGAGCTGCAGGCCCGCGCCGAGGGACTGGCGGCGCGCGTCATGGACCACCTCGGCTACGTCGGCGTGCTGGCGATCGAGCTCTTCCAGGTCGGCGACGACCTGCTTGCCAACGAGATGGCGCCTCGGGTCCACAATTCGGGGCACTGGACGCTCGACGGCGCGACCGCCAGCCAGTTCGAGAACCACATCCGGGCCGTCACCGGGCTTCCCCTGGCCGCGCCCCGCGTCCCGGGCCCGGCAGCCATGGTCAACATCATCGGCGAACCGCCCGATCCGGCCGCCGTGGCCGCGCTACCGCTCGCGCACCTTCACCTCTACGACAAGTCGCCCCGTCCGGGCCGCAAGCTGGGCCACGTGAACATCACCGGCCGCGACACCAGCGAGGTGGCGGAGGGCATCGCGCGGGTCTGCCGGGTGCTGCCCGACCGACCGACACGCGCGCGCGCCTCGCCCGAAAAATCCGATTGACTTTTGCGCGCCCTTTTCCTACCTTTTCCAGGCTGTCCAGGAAACGAGCCTGGAGGGTTCCACTTCCGGGCGACACGGCGCGCTTGATCGAACAGGCGCGCTTTTGTTCGCCCGGTAGGCGGGACCGACGGAAATGAACGCACGGACCCGGCTTCAATGCCCACACTGAACCAGCTGGTGCGAAAGGGCCGCGCGCGGCTTCGGAAGAAGAACAAGTCGCCCGCGCTCCAGAAAAACCCCCAGAAACGGGGGGTCTGCACCCGTGTGTACACGACCACGCCGAAGAAGCCCAATTCGGCGCTGCGGAAGGTCGCCCGCGTCCGCCTCACCAACGGCTACGAGGTCACGGCCTACATCGGCGGCGAGGGTCACAACCTGCAGGAGCACTCGATCGTGCTGATCCGCGGAGGCCGGGTGCGGGACCTTCCCGGCGTGCGGTATCACATCGTTCGCGGGACGCTCGACACGTCGGGCGTCACCGAGCGCCGGCAGGGGCGGTCCAAGTACGGAGCGAAGCGGCCCAAGTAGCCGCAGCGATGGAGTAGCCGCATGAGCCGACGTACCCGGGCGATCCGCCGACAGATACCGGAAGATCCGCGCTATGGGTCGGTGGTCGTCCAGAAGTTCATCAACGGCCTCATGCTGGACGGCAAGAAGTCCCTCGCCGAGGGAATCTTCTACGAGGCGATGGGCATCGTGGAGACGAAGGCGGGGCAGCCGCCCCTCAACGTCTTCCAGCAGGCGCTGAACAACTCGAAGCCCGCTCTGGAGGTCAAGAGCCGGCGCGTCGGGGGCGCCACGTACCAGGTCCCCATCGAAGTGCGGCCGGAACGGCGGCAGGCGCTGGCGATCAAGTGGCTGATCGGCTTCGCGCGCTCGAGGGGAGAGCGGACCATGGCCCAGCGGCTGGCAGGCGAGATCCTGTCCGCCAGCCGGGGCGAAGGTGCCACAGTGAAGAAAAAGGACGACACGCATCGGATGGCCGAAGCCAACAAAGCCTTCGCGCACTACCGCTGGTAGTCTTCCGCCCCGCCGCCGACGGCCCGCAGAGGCCGCCTGGCGATAAGGGAGGAATCCCGGCGGGGTTGCTGTTTGACAGGCCCGAGAACAACCAGAGTTGCGAAATAGATCATGCCCAGGATGACACCACTGCCGAGACTCCGGAACATCGGCATCATGGCGCACATCGACGCCGGCAAGACGACGACCACGGAGCGCATCCTGTTCTATACGGGACGGCTGCACCGGATGGGCGAAGTCCACGAAGGCGCCGCGGCCATGGACTGGATGGAACAGGAGCAGGAGCGGGGAATCACCATCACGTCCGCGGCGACCACCGCATTCTGGCACCGGGACGATTCGGAATACCGGATCAATATCATCGACACGCCCGGCCATGTGGACTTCACGGCCGAGGTTGAGCGATCGCTTCGCGTACTGGACGGAGCGGTCGCTGTTTTTTGTGCGGTAGGCGGGGTCGAACCCCAGTCCGAGACCGTGTGGCGCCAGGCCGACCGCTACGGCGTGCCGCGGATCGCCTTCGTGAACAAGATGGACCGCACCGGGGCCGACTTCGACCACGTCGTGGGCATGATGCGCGACCGGCTCGGGGCGAACGCGTTCGCGGTGCAGTATCCGCTGGGCGAAGCGGACCTCTTCACGGGCGTGATCGACATCGTGGCCATGAAGGCGTACGTCTGGCACGACGTGCTCGGCGCGACGATTACCGAGGTCGGGATTCCGGACTCGCTGCGCCCCAAGGTGGATGCGCTCCGGCACGAGCTGGTCGAGGCGGCGGTGGAACACCACGACGAGCTGCTCGAGAAGTACCTCCTGGGCGCCGAGCTGACGGAAGCCGAGGTGCGCACGGCGATCCGCGCGGCGACGGCCTCGGGGACGCTCTTCCCGGTGTTCTGCGGCTCGGCCTTCAAGAACAAGGGCATCCAGCGCCTTCTCGACGGTGTGATCGACTACCTGCCGTCGCCGCTCGACGTCCGCGCGATCGTGGGCCGTCCGCCGCACAGCGACTCCGACCCGCAGACCCGCGAGGCGGCCGACGAGGCGCCGCTGGCGGCGCTGGCGTTCAAGATCATGACCGACCCGTTCGTCGGAAAGCTTACCTACGTGCGGATCTACTCGGGCTCGCTGCCCAGGGGGAGCCGCGTGCTGAATGCCACGCGCGGGCGCAAGGAGCGGGCCGGCCGCCTGCTGCAGATGCACGCCAACAAGCGCGAGGAGCGCGACGAGGTCTTCGCGGGCGACATCGCGGCCGTGATCGGGCTGAAGGGGGTGCGCACCGGCGACACGATCTGCGCGCCCGAGCACCCCATCATCCTCGAAGCCATGGACTTCCCGGAGCCGGTGATCGCCGTGGCGATCGAGCCGCGCACCAGGGCCGACCAGGACAAGCTCTCCAGCGGGCTGGTCAAGCTCGCCGAGGAGGATCCCACCTTCCGCGTGCACACCGACGGCGAGACCGGGCAGACGATCATCAGCGGGATGGGCGAACTCCATCTGGAGATCATCGTGGACCGCCTGCGCCGCGAGTTTTCCATCTCGGCGAACATCGGGCGTCCGCAGGTCGCGTTCCGCGAGACCATCCGCCGGGCCATCGCGGGCGTGCACGGCAGGCTGGTGCGGCAGACCGGCGGCCGGGGCCAGTACGGTCACGTGGTGATTGACATCGAACCGCGTCCCGCGGGCGCCGGCTTCCTCTTCGAGGACCGGGTCCGGGGCGGTTCCGTTCCCCGCGAGTTCATCCCGGCGGTCGAGCGCGGCATCCGTGATTCGCTGCAATCGGGGGTCGTCGCCGGGTATCCGGTGGTCGACATCAAGGTGGCTCTCGTCGACGGTTCGTCCCACGACGTCGACTCGAGCGAGATGGCCTTCCGCGTCGCGGGCTCCTACGCGCTGAGGGAGGGACTCAGGCGCGCCCGGCCGGTGCTGCTGGAGCCCGTCATGGCCGTCGAGGTGGTCACGCCGCACGAATACATGGGCGACATCATCGGCGACCTTTCGGCCCGCCGCGGCAAGGTCGGGGGCATGACCGACCGCGGCGACGCCCAGATCATCGGCGCCAGCGTGCCGCTGGGAGAGATGTTCGGATACTCGACACGGCTGCGGTCCCTGAGTCAGGGCCGGGCCGTCTTCACGATGCAGTTTTCGCACTACGACGAAGTCGCCCGGGTCAAGTCCGGGAAGAGAGCCGTGGCGGGCGTTTGATGCCGCTGCACACACCTGAAGCCCAACGGGGGTAGAATGGCGAAGGAGACCTTCGAGCGAACGAAGCCACACGTGAACGTGGGGACGATCGGCCACGTGGATCACGGGAAGACGACGCTGACGGCGGCGATCACGCTGGCGCAGGCGAAGAAGTTCGGCGGGGACGCGATCGCGTTCGACGAGATCGACAAGGCGCCGGAGGAGCGGGAGCGGGGGATCACGATCGCGACGGCGCACGTGGAGTACGAGACGGCGAACCGACACTACGCGCACGTGGACTGTCCTGGGCACGCGGACTACGTGAAGAACATGATCACGGGCGCGGCGCAGATGGACGGGGCGATTCTGGTTGTGAGCGCGGCGGACGGACCGATGCCTCAGACGCGGGAGCACGTGCTGCTGGCGCGGCAGGTGAACGTGCCGCACATCGTGGTGTTCCTGAACAAGGTGGACATGGTCGACGACGAGGAGCTTCTGGAGCTGGTGGAGCTGGAGGTTCGGGAGCTGCTGAGCGAGCAGGGGTTTCCGGGGGATGATCTGCCGGTGGTGTACGGGAGCGCGCTGGAGGCTTTGGAGGCCGGAGGCGAGGGCGAGGAGGGGGCGTGCATCGAGGAGCTGATGGATGCGATCGACACGTACATTCCGGAGCCGGAGCGTGACATCGACAAGCCGTTCCTGATGCCTGTGGAGGACGTGTTCTCGATCACGGGCCGGGGGACGGTTGCGACGGGCCGGATCGAGCGGGGCGTGATCCACAAGGGCGAGGCGGTGGAGATCGTGGGGATGGGGGAGGACCGCAGGACGGTGGTGACGGGTGTGGAGATGTTCCGGAAGCTTCTGGAGCAGGGCCAGGCGGGAGACAACGCGGGGCTGCTGCTGCGGGGCGTGGGGAAGACGGAGATATCGCGGGGCCAGGTTCTGGCGATCCCGGGGTCGATCACGCCGCACACGAAGTTCAAGGCGGAGGTGTACGTTCTGACGAAGGAGGAGGGTGGCCGTCACACGCCGTTCTTCCACGGATACCGGCCGCAGTTCTACTTCCGGACGACGGACGTGACGGGCTCGGCGATGCTGCCGGACGGGGTGGAGATGGTGATGCCGGGGGACAACGTGCAGATGGAAGTGGAACTGATCACGCCGATTGCGATGGACGAAGAGCTTCGCTTCGCGATCCGCGAGGGCGGCCGCACCGTCGGTGCCGGCGTTGTTACCGAAATCATCGAGTAGAAGACCATGGCAGTGAACGCGGGCGCGGCGGAAACGCAGCAAGGGATGACGAACAGGATACGGATTCGCCTCAAGGCGTTCGATCACTGGGTGGTGGACCAGACCGCCGCCGATATCGTGCGGACGGCGCAGAAGACCGGCGCCAAGATCCGCGGGCCGATCCCGCTGCCGACCCGCCGCCAGCGGTGGACGGTGCTGAAGTCGCCCCACATCGACAAGAAGAGCAGGGAGCAGTTCGAGCTCAGGACGCACAAGCGCCTGATCGACATCGTCGAGAGCCGTCCCCAGACCATCGACGCGCTGACGAAGCTGGACCTCCCCGCCGGCGTGGACGTCGAGATCAAGGTGGACTGACAGATGCCAGGACTAATCGGCAGGAAGATCGGAATGACCCGCGTCTTCACGGACGAGGGCCGTGCCGTGCCGGTGACCGTGCTCGAAGCGGGGCCCTGTCCGGTCTTGCAGGTCAAGACCGACAGCTCCGACGGCTACGCGGCCGTCCAGGTCGGTTTCGGCGCCATGAAGCACAAGCGGACCAGCAGGGCGCGGCTCGGTCACGCCGAAAAGGCGGGACTCGACGCGGCCCCCCGCCTGATCCGCGAATTCCCGCCGGGCGACGGCGACAGCTACGAACCCGGCCAGGAGCTTACCGTCGACCTCTTCTCGGAGGGACAGCGGGTCCGCGTCACCGGGGTCACCAAGGGCCGCGGCTTCCAGGGCGTGGTCAAGCGCCACGGGTTCGCCGGCCGGCCTGCGAGCCACGGCCACCCCATGTCCCGCACCCCGGGGTCGATGGGTCCGGGAACCGACCCGTCGCGGGTCATCAAGGGAAAGAAGCTGCCCGGCCGTATGGGCGGGACCAGGAAGACGATCCGCAACGTGGAAGTGGTTCGGGTCGATTCGGAGCGCAACCTGCTGTTCATCAAGGGCGGGGTTCCGGGCAGCCGGAACAGCTTCGTCCTGATTCGGGAATAGCGATATGTACCAGGCACCATACTTCAGGACTGACGGCTCCGCTGAGTCGGAGGTCACGCTTCCAAGCGCCCTCTTCGACGGGGTGATTCACGAGGCGGTGCTCCATCAGGTGGTCAAGGCGCAGCTCGCCAACCGCCGCCAGGGCACGGCGTCCGCGAAGAACCGGAGCGCCGTCGCCGGCGGAAGCCGCAAGCCGTGGAGGCAGAAGGGGACCGGCCGGGCGCGCCAGGGCACGATACGGGCGGCCCAGTGGAAGGGCGGCGGGAGGGCGTTCCCGCCGAGGCCCCATTCGTGGAACCAGAAGATCCCCAGGCGCATGCGGGCGCTCGCGCGGAGTTCCGCGTACAACAGCCGGGCCGAGGCCGGACGGGTCGCGGTCATCGAAGGGTTCGACTTCGAGGCGCCGCGGACCCGCAAGCTGGCGCGGCTGCTCGGCAGGCTGGAGCGGCCCGGCAAGATCCTGTTCCTCACGAACGGGCTGAACCGCGAGCTGTACCTGTCGGGGCGCAACCTTCCCGGGGTGCGGGTCATGCCCTTCGGGATGGAGTCGACCTACGACGTGGTGTGGTCCGGCACGGTGATCATCGAGGAGGCCGCGCTGGCCACCGTGGGTGACGCCGCGGCCGCGGACGAGCGCCCGCGCAGACGTCCGCTCGAACGGCAGGAGGCATGATGCGTGCAGCCTACGACGTGATCGTCGCTCCGGTGGTGACCGAGAAGACCACGGAGCAGATGGAGTCGAGCCAATACACGTTCGTCGTGAACGAGCGTTCCAACAAGCACGAGATCGCCAGAGCCGTCGAGTCGCTGTGGGACGTCAGGGTCACCGGCGTGCGCACCATGCGGTACCCCGGCAAGGCCAAGCGGGCCCTCCTGGGACGGATGGTCAAGAACTGGGATCTCGGCCGGCGGCCGTCTTACAAGAAGGCGGTGGTGCAGCTGGTCGAGGGCGATCAGATCGAATTCTACGAAATGGGCTGATCCATGGCGCTGAAGAAATTCAAACCCGTGACCCCCGGAACCCGGTTCCGGTCGGTGACGGCCAAGGACGTGGTCACCCGCAAGGACCCGGAGAAGTCCCTCACCGAGCCCCTGAGGAAGTCGGGCGGGCGCAACCACCACGGCCGCATCACGATCAGGCGCCGGGGCGGAGGCCACAAGCGCAGGTACCGCAAGATCGACTTCAGGCGCAACAAGCACGGCGTGCCGGGCCGGATCGCCGAGATCGAATACGATCCGAACCGGTCCGCGTTCATCGCGCTCGTACACTACGAGGACGGCGAGAAGCGCTACATCCTGTACGTGCGCGGCATGAGCGTCGGCGACGCGGTTCTCTCCGGACCGGACGCGGATATCCGTCCGGGCAACGCGCTGCCCCTGGAGCGGATTCCGCTCGGCACCACGGTGCACAACGTGGAAATGAAGCCGGGCAAGGGCGGGCAGATGGCTCGCTCGGCCGGCGCGGGCGTGCAGGTGGTGGCCAGGGAGGGCGACTACGTCACGCTCCGGCTGCCGTCCACCGAGGTGCGGCGGATCCACAGGCGCTGCCTCGCCACCGTGGGCCAGGTCGGCAACGCGGACCACAACCTGCGGTCGCTCGGCAAGGCGGGCGCCAATCGCTGGCGTGGCCGGCGCCCCAAGGTGCGCGGCGTCGCCATGAACCCGGTGGACCATCCCCTGGGGGGCGGCGAGGGCAAGGCGTCCGGCGGACGTCCTCCGGTGACCCCGTGGGGCAAACCCGAGGGTACCAAGACCCGCAGGAAGAGGAAGAAGTCGAACAAGTTCATCGTTCGTGGGCGCAAGCGCGGCAAGGCGACGCGCTGACCATGGACCGCACGGAGGCCGGATAGGAACCATGCCGCGAAGCGTCAAGAAGGGCCCGTTCATCGACGACAAGCTGCTGCGACGGGTGGAGGAGATGAACGCGCGCAACGAACGGTCCGTGATTCGGACCTGGTCCCGCGCGTCCACGATCTCCCCCGATTTCGTCGGGCACACCGTCGCGGTTCACAACGGCAACAAGTTCATTCCGGTGTACATCACCGAGAACATGGTCGGTCACAAGCTCGGCGAGTTCGCCCCGACGCGCCTCTTCCGGGGCCACGGCGGCAAGCTGGCCGACAAGCGGTCGAGGATTTGAGATCATGGAGGCACACGCGATCGCCAGGGACATCCGGATGAGCCCGCGCAAGGTCCGTCTCGTCGTCGATCAGATCCGCGGCCGCTCCGTCATCGAGGCGACGTCGGTGCTGCGCTTCTCGAAGAAGGCGGCGGCCGTGCCGGTGGGGAAGACCCTGCAGTCCGCCGTCGCGAATGCCCGGGAGAAAGCGGACCGGGACGGCGATTCCCTGGATGTTGACGAACTCGTGGTGAGCCGCGCCTTCGTCGATCCGGGTCCCACACTCAAGCGATGGAGGGCGGCAGCGATGGGACGTGCCATGCCCCGGCGCCGCAGGACGAGCCACATCACGGTGGTCGTGAAAGCGAAGGAGAGTTAAGCGGATGGGCCAGAAAACCCACCCCCATGGATTCCGGCTCGGGATCGTCGCCGACTGGCGCTCCCAGTGGTACGCCGAACGGGACTTCCCCGCGCTCCTGAAGGAGGACCACACGATTCGCGAGTACCTCCACCGGCGGCTTCACCACGCGGCCGTCGCGACCGTGGAGATCGCGCGCAAGCCGTCCAAGCTCGTCGTCACGGTGCACACCGCCCGCCCGGGCGTGGTCATCGGCAAGCGGGGCGCCGAGGTGGACAAGCTCCGCGACGAGCTCGCCGTGCTGACCAACAGCGAGGTCTCCGTCAACGTCGAGGAGATCAAGCGTCCGGAGTTGAACGCGCGCCTCGTCGCCGACAACGTGGCGCACCAGATCCGGCAGCGCATCTCCTTCCGGCGGGCAATGAAGCGCGCGGTCCAGTCGGCCATGCGCGCCGGCGCCGAAGGGATCCGCATCCAGTGCGCGGGCAGGCTGGGCGGCGCCGAGATCGCCCGCACCGAGGGCTACAACGAGGGTCGAGTCCCTCTGCACACGCTGCGCGCGGAGATCGACTACGCGCACGTCGAGGCCCGCACCACCTACGGGACCGTCGGCGTGAAGTGCTGGATCTTCAAGGGCGAACTGATCGAGGATCGCTTCGGCCGGACCTACTCGGCCGGACCGGGCTCCTAGGAGGAGGCGGACGATGCTTGCACCAAAACGGATCAAGCGCAGGAAGACCCACAAGGGCAAGATGCGCGGCAAGGCCTACAGGGGCAGCCGGGTGTCGTTCGGCGAGTACGGCCTGCAGGCACTCGATGCGAGCTGGATCACGAACCGGCAGATCGAGGCTGCCCGGGTGGCGATCACACGGCACGTCAAGAGGGGCGGCAAGGTGTGGATTCGCATCTTCCCGGACAAGCCCATCACGAAGAAGCCGGCCGAGACGCGCATGGGCAAGGGCAAGGGGAACCCGGAGGAGTGGGTCGCAGTGGTCAAGCCGGGACGGATCATGTTCGAGCTGGAAGGCGTGCCCGTCGAGACGGCGCGCAGAGCGATGCAGCTGGCCTCGTTCAAGCTTCCGGTGAGGACCAGGTTCGTCATCCGTGAATCGCAGTTCTAGCGCCAGGGGAGCAAGAGACAGTTGAAAGCAGAAGATATTCGCGAACTCGAAAGCGCCGAGCTGGGCCACCGGCTGGGCGAGCTGGAGCTGGAACAGTTCCGGCTCCGGTTCCGGAGCGCGATCATGCAGCTGGAGAATCCGAGCCTGCGCCGCGAGATCCGGCGGGATATCGCGCGCATCAAGACCATTCTGCACGAGCGCCGCGCGGCGGAGGAGGCAGAGTAGCGATGAATGAGAACGACGAACGCAACCGGCGCAAGGTGCGTGCCGGCGTGGTGGTCGGCGACCGCGCGGAGAAGACGGTCACGGTCATGGTCGAGCGCCGCTTTGCCCACCCGCTGTACGGGAAGCAGATGAAGCGGACGAAGAAGTACCATGCCCACGACGAAGCCAACGAGTACCGGGTCGGCGACACGGTCTCGATCATGGAGACGCGCCCGCTCTCGAAGACCAAGAGGTGGCGCGTGGTTGAACTCATCGAACGGCCCGCCTGACGTCCGCGGGTAGAGGACCGGAGAAGTCCGATGATCCAACAGGAATCGATGCTCAAGATCGCCGACAACACGGGTGCCAAGCGCGCGCTTTGCATCCGTGTCCTCGGAGGGTCGGGTCGGCGCTACGCCCGGATCGGCGACAAGGTCATCGTTACAATCAAGGACGCGGTGCCCAACGCACCCATCAAGAAGGGCGAGGTCCTGGAGGCGGTCGTCGTGCGCACCGCCAAGGAGATGCGTAGGCGCGACGGAACCTACATCAGGTTCGACGACAACGCGGCGGTGCTGATCAACGCCCAGCAGGAACCGCGCGGCACCCGGATCTTCGGGCCGGTCGGGCGCGAACTGCGCGAAAAGCGGTACATGCGAATCGTGTCACTGGCGCCGGAGGTGCTTTGATCATGGCCTGGACAAAGATCGTCAAGGGCGACCGGGTCCGGGTGATCCGGGGCAACCACCGCGACGCCGAGGGAACGGTGCTGCGCGTGCTCCGACGCACCCGCCAGGTCGTCGTGCAGGGCATCAACATGCGGAAGCGGCACACCCGGCCGTCGCAGCAGAACCCGGAGGGCGGCATCATCACCTTCGAGGGACCGATCCACATCTCGAACGTGATGCTGATCGAGCCGGCGACCGGCGAGGCGAGCCGCGTCCGGGTGCGCGTGGAGCCCGATGGACTGAAGGAGCGGATTGCCGTGAAGAGTGGAAATCCCGTGCCGAAGGGAGCCGGATAGGATGGAACCGCGACTATTGACCCACTACCGGAGCGTTGCCAGGCCGGCTCTGCAGGACCAGTTCGGCTTTGCGAACCCTCACCAGATCCCGCGCGTCCTGAAGGTGACGCTGAACTGCGGCGTCGGGGAGGGCAGCAGGGACCGCAAGCTGGTGGATTCGGTCGCCGGCGAGCTGGCCGTGATCTCCGGACAGAAGGCCGTGATCACGCGCGCCCGCAGATCGATCTCGAACTTCCGGCTCCGCGAGGGCATGCCGGTCGGTGCGTCCGTGACCCTGAGACGTCGCGGGATGTGGGAGTTCCTGGACCGGTTCGTCTCCGTCGCGGTGCCCCGCATCCGCGACTTCAGGGGCCTCAACACGCGGTCCTTCGACGGCCGCGGCAACTACACGGTGGGCATCCGGGAACAGATCATTTTCCCCGAGGTCGACTACGACAAGGTCAAGAGCATTCACGGGATGGACGTTACGATCGTGACTTCGACCGCCAAGGACGACCAGGCGTACGCGCTTCTGCGGCAGCTTGGGTTCCCGTTCCGCGGCGAAGTCCCGCTGATTATCGGGGCCCAGGCCTGAACGAGGAGAGACGGAACCAGCCATGATGACCGATCCCATCGCGGACATGCTCACGCGAATCCGGAACGCCGGGCGCGCGGGGCACCGTTGGGCCGACGTGCCGCTGTCCAAACTCAAGGTGGAGGTGGCGCGGCTCCTGAAGGAGAACGCGTTCGTCCACGACTTCAAGGTGCTGAACGACGGCCGTCACGGCATCGTTCGCGTCTATCTCAAGTACCATGAGGGCGCACACGTGATCCGGCGCATCGCCCGCGTGTCCAGACCGGGCCGGCGGCGCTACGTGGGCGTCGAGGAGATTCCGCGGGTCCGCAACGGGCTTGGAATGGCCATGCTTTCCACCTCACGGGGTCTGCTTTCCGATCGCGCCGCGCGCAGGGCCGGCGTGGGTGGCGAGTTACTCGCGGTGGTCTGGTAGGAGGTTCCATGTCACGTATTGGCAAGAAGCCGGTCCCGATCCCCGACGGCGTGACCGTCACCGTCGACGGGCAGCGGGTGGCCGCCAGGGGGCCGAAGGGGAACCTGGAGCTCGAGGTGCCGGACCCGATCCGCGTGGGATGGGACGGCGAAGAGGGCAGGACGCTCGTGGTGAGGCGGCCCGACGACCAGAAACGGAATCGTGCGCTGCACGGCCTTGCCCGCTCCCTGATCGCGAACAACATCGAGGGAGTCAGTCAGGGGTTCAGCAAGACCCTCGAGATCGTCGGCGTGGGCTACCGGGCCCAGCCTCAGGGCAAGGGGCTCCGTCTGAGCCTGGGGTTCTCCCACCCGATCGATTTCGCGGCACCCGAGGGGATCAGCCTCGAGACCCCGAATCAGACGACGATCGTGGTGAAGGGCGCGGACAAACAGCAGGTGGGCCACACGGCCGCCGTGATCCGGTCCTTCCGTCCCCCGGAGCCGTATAAGGGGAAGGGTGTCAGATACAAGGGCGAACACGTCCGACGCAAGGCCGGCAAGACGGCCGGGGCATGACGATGATCAAACCGAGCAAGTTGAGAAAGAGCCGCCAGCTCCAGCGGCGGCGCCGCCACGCGCGCATTCGCAAGCGCGTGCACGGGACGGAAGACCGGCCTCGCCTGGCCGTGTACCGGTCGCTCCGCAACATCGAGGGCCAGGTGATCGACGACGACGCGGGCCGGACGCTGGTGGGTCTCTCCACGCTCGCCCCCGAACTGCGGGACGGGGCCCCGGAGGAGGGGAACCGCAAGGTGGAGGCTGCCCGCGCCGCGGGGAGGCTTCTGGCCGAGCGTGCGCTTGAGCGCGGGGTCACCACGGTCGTGTTCGACCGCGGCGGCTTCCGGTATCACGGCCGTGTCAAGGCGTTCGCGGAAGGCGCGCGGGCGGGAGGTCTGTCGTTCTGATGGCCAGAGACAAGCGCCCGCCCCGCGAAGGGGCCGAGCAGGTCGAGAACCTGATCCACATCAACCGCGTCGCGAAGGTCGTGAAGGGGGGGCGCCGCTTCTCCTTCACCGCACTGGTCGCGGTGGGCAACCAGGCCGGTCGCGTGGGAATCGCCCACGCCAAGGCCAACGAGGTGGCCGAAGCGATCCGCAAGGCCTTCGAACAGGCCCGGCGGGCCATGGTCGACGTGCCGGTACAGCAGGGGACGATTCCGCACGAGATCATCGGGCGCTGCGGAGCCGGCCGCGTGCTGATGCGTCCCGCCGCGCCGGGGACCGGGGTGATCGCCGGCGGTCCGGTGCGCGCCGTGCTGGAGGCGGCGGGCATCACCGACGTGCTGACCAAGAGCCTGGGAACGAACAACCCGATCAACGTGGTGCGCGCGACCCTCGACGGCCTGGAAAACCTGGTCACGGCGTATGATGTCGCTGCCGAGCGAGGCATTTCGGTTGAAGAACTCGGGGTGACGAACCGTGGGTAGACGCATCAGGATCACTCAGGTACGGAGCGGCGTGAAGCGCCAGAAGGTGCAGCGTCGCACGCTGCGGGCGCTCGGGATCCGGCGCCACCAGCAGTCGGTCGTCCACGACGACACGCCTGCGATCCGCGGCATGATTGCGAAGGTGGACTATCTGGTAGAGGTCACGGAGGTGGATTGACCCATGATCGAACTTCACAACCTGCGGGCCCCGAAGGGGTCCCACCGGCGCCGCAAGCGCGTCGGGCGCGGACCCGGCTCGGGGAAGGGCAAGACGTCGGGCAGGGGCGAAAAGGGGCAGAACTCGCGTTCGGGAGGCGGCGTGCCCGCCTGGTTCGAGGGCGGCCAGATGCCCCTGCAGCGCCGGATCCCGAAGCGCGGATTCAAGAACCGCAACCGAATCGAGTACCAGGTCGTAAACGTGGGTGACCTGCATGTCGTCGAGGGCGACGCGACCCTGGAGGCGCTGAAAGCGGCCGGACTCGTGCGCTCCCTGCGGCGTCCGGTGAAGATCCTGGGCGGCGGGGAACTCGGGGCGGCGGTCAACTGCTCGGCGCATGCCGTGTCCGCCAGTGCCCGCAAGAAGATCGAAGCCGCCGGCGGCACGGTGGCGATCGTCTCCCTGCGTCGCGGGGAAGACGGAGAAGACCAGTAGTGCGTCCCGCCGCGGACGGGGTGAGGGGTTTCGACCATGGCTAATCCGATTCCGAATCTTCTCCGGGCCCCGGAGCTGAAGACGAAGATCCTCTTCACGCTCCTGATCATGCTCGTGTACAGGATCGGATCGCACATCACGGTGCCCGGCGTCGACGTCGGCGCGCTCCAGGCGCTGTCCGGCCAGTTTTCCGGCACCTTCCTCGGCGTCTACGACATGTTCGTCGGCGGGGGCCTGAGCCGGGCCACCATCTTTGCGCTCGGGATCATGCCCTACATCTCGGCGAGCATCATGTTCCAGCTGCTCGCCGCGGTCTTCCCGACCGTCGAAAAGCTGCAGAAGGAGGGTGAACAGGGACGGAAGAAGCTGACCCAGTGGACCCGCTACACGACGGTTCTGCTCTGTCTGATCCAGTCCTACGCGTACGCGTCCTTTCTGCAGAGCCTGGGCGAGGCGGTGCGCGTGCCCGGATTCGGCTTCGCCTTCTCGACCGTGATCACCCTGACCGTCGGCGGGATCTTCATCATGTGGATGGGCGAGCAGATCACGGAGCGGGGCATCGGCAACGGGATGTCGCTGATGATCTTCTTCTCGATCATCCAGGGCTTTCCCCAGGCCATCGTGCGCACCTGGGAATCGCTGATGCTCGGCGAGATCGGACTCTTCGAGATCGTGGCGCTCCTCGTGGTCGTCGTGGGCATCACGGCGGGAGTCGTGGCCATGACCATGGCGGCACGGAAGATACCCGTGCAGATACCGCGGAAGGTCGTCGGGCGCGGCCGCATTCGCGAGGGGCAGAAGAGCTTCGTTCCCCTGCGCATCAACTCCGCCGGGGTGATGCCCATCATCTTCGCCCAGTCCTTCATCGTGGTTCCGGGGACGCTCGCCGCGTTCAGCTCCATCGGGTTCGTCCAGGACATGGCGGATGTCTTCCAGCCCGGGAACTGGGCCTACTATCTGACCTATGCGGCGCTCATCATCTTCTTCACCTACTTCTACACGGCGATCATCTTCAACCCGGTCGACCTGGCGGAGAACCTGAAGAAGCAGGGCGCGTTCATCCCCGGCGTGAAGCCCGGCACGCGCACGGCCCAGTATATCGACCGCATCCTGACCCGCGTCACCCTGCCGGGCTCGATCTACCTGGCGCTGATCGCGCTGGTGCCCTTCTGGATCTTCGACATCTTCGGCATTCAGAACTTCGCGTTCGGCGGAACCAGCCTGCTGATCGTCGTGGGCGTGGGACTCGACACCGTGCAGCAGGCGCAGCAGCACCTGCTGCTCCGCCACTACGACGGCTTCATGAAGAAGGGCCGGGTGAAGATGCGCGGCCGCCAGCGCTACGTGTAGCCGCCGGCGAAGCACATGCACCGAGCGCAATCCGCGGGCCGGGTCATCGTACTGCTCGGGTCGCCCGGGGTCGGGAAGGGTACCCAGGGGGTCCGACTGAGCCGCGAAAGGGGCTGGGCCCACGTTTCGACCGGCGATCTGCTGCGTGCGGCGCTGAAGGCGGGCACGGCGCTCGGGCTCGAGGCGCGCAGGTTCATGGATGCCGGCGAACTCGTGCCCGACGACGTGATCGTGGACCTGGTGCGCGAACACCTCGGTGGGATGCCTCGCGGCCAGGGTGTCGTGTTCGACGGCTTCCCCCGGACCGTGCCACAGGCGGTGGCGCTCGACGCCGTCCTCGGCGAGCAGGGGCGTGCCGTGGACCGGGTCGTTCTTCTGGAAGCCGACGACGAAGTGCTGGTGAAGCGCATCTCGGGGCGCCGGTCGTCGCCGAGCGGACGCGTCTACAACGTCCATTTCGATCCGCCCCGCCGCGAGGGCTTCTGCGACGATACCGGCGAGCCGCTGGTACACCGCGCCGACGATCAGCCGGAAACGGTGCGTACACGCCTGGCCGTCTACCGCAACGCCACGGCGCCGCTCGTCGGCTACTACGATGCGCGGGGCGTCCTCGCGCGCGTCGACGGCGCCGGCGACATCGAGCAGGTGCGGACGGCGCTGCAGGAGGCGCTCGGCGCCGCGCGCGGCTCCACCGTGGCGGGCGGCTGATGGCCAGGCGTGCGCGCAGTGCGGTCCACCTGAAGTCTCCCGCCCAGATCCAGGCGATGTCGCGCTGCGGCGACATCATCTCCGCGCTCTTCACCGAGATCGAGCCGCTCGTGCGACCCGGGGTGACCACCGCGGCGCTGGACGGCTTCGTGGACGACTTCGTGCGCTCGCACGAGGGCGCGCTCCCCGCGTTCAAGGGCCTGTACGGCTTCCCCGGCAGCGCCTGCATCAGCATCAACGAGGCGGTGGTGCACGGGATACCCTCGAAGCGCAGGCTGGTGGAGGGCGATATCGTCTCCATCGACGTGGGCGTGAGGCGCAGGGGCTGGTGCGCCGACTCGGCCTACACCTTCGCGGTCGGAGAGATCGGGGCCGAGGCGGCCGACCTGGCCGCCGTGACGTACGCGTCCCTCCAGGCGGCGGTGGCCGCCGCGCGTGCCGGTGGCCACGTCGGGGACATCGGCGCGGCGGTCGTGGAAACCGTGCGGGGGAGCACCTACCGGATCATCCGCGACCTCGTGGGCCACGGGGTGGGGCGCGACATTCACGAAGAGCCGCAGGTCTCCAACATCGGCCGCGCCGGCTACGGCACACCGCTAAGACCCGGCATGGTGCTGGCGATCGAGCCCATGCTCGCGGTCGGAACCGACGAGATCAGGACCCTGGGCGACAACTGGACGGTCACGACCGCCGACGGCACGCTGTCGGCCCACTTCGAACACACCGTCGCGATCACGCCCGAGGGCCCGCAGATCCTGACCGGGGGAGGGATCTGGGACCGCGCCGCGGAGAGTCTGCGGAAGCGGGTCGCGCATGCGGACCTGACGGTCATTGAATCCGGTTCCGATCACAGCTATCTTTAAAAGCTATGCCTTGAACGATTGGGCCATTGCCAACCAGGGGAGCACAACAACGTGAAGGTCCGCACCAGCGTGAAGCCCATGTGTGAGTACTGCCGCGTCGTCCGCCGGAAGGGCGTCGTGCGCATCATCTGCAGCCGGAATCCCCGGCACAAGCAGCGTCAGGGCTGAGGCCATGGCACGCATCGCAGGGGTCGATCTTCCCAGAGGCAAGCGAATCGAGGTCGCGCTCACCTACGTCTACGGCGTGGGCCGCACCTCGTCGAAACAGATTCTCGAGGCGACGGGGATCAATCCCGATCTTCGCACGCACCAGCTCACCGACGAGGACGCCAGCAGGCTTCGCCGCGAGATCGAGCAGAACTACAAGGTGGAGGGCGCGCTGCGCACCGAGGTGTCCATGAACATCAAGCGTCTCATGGACATCGGCTGCTACCGCGGGCTTCGCCATCGCCGGGGCCTGCCGGTGCGGGGACAGCGGACCCACACCAACGCGCGCACCAAGAAGGGCCCCAGGCGCGCCATCGCGGGCAAGAAGAAGGCTCCGAAGAAGTAGCGGAGTGAATCGGGAACCCTAACGAGCGGATTTCAGGCGCGGGGTCGTGCCCCGCAGGAAGGTGCCGGTTGGCAAAACCCAGAACGTCCCGGACAAGGAAATCGAAGAAGGTCGTCGCGGCGGAGGGCGTCGCGCACATCAAGGCGACCTTCAACAACACCCTCATCACCATCGCCGACCAGGCCGGGAACGTTCTGGTGTGGGCGTCGGCGGGGACGGCCGGCTTCAAGGGGTCCAAGAAGTCCACGCCGTTCGCCGCGACCATGGCCGCCGAGCAGGCTGGCCGTGACGCCGTCGCGATGGGCGTGCGGCAGATCGTCGTGCGCGTGCAGGGACCCGGCTCGGGCAGGGAATCGGCGATTCAGGCACTCGCGGCAGCCGGGCTGACCATCGTGTCCATCCACGATGTGACCCCCCTGCCTCACAACGGATGCCGGCCGCCCAAGAAGCGGCGCGTGTGACGGAAGAAAGAGATTCATGGCACGATATACAGGTCCGGTTTGCAAGCAGTGCCGCAGGGAAGGGCAGAAGCTCTTCCTGAAGGGCACCAAGTGCTACACCGAGAAATGTCCGGTGGAGCGGCGGCAGTATCCGCCGGGCCACCACGGTCCGGCGTCCGTGCGGCGCCGGAAGCAGTCGGATTACGCGGTGCAGCTGCGCGAGAAACAGAAGGTCAAGCGCATTTATGGACTGCATGAGAAGCAGTTCCGCAACCTCTTCGAGTACGCGGCCGGCCGTCCGGGCGTAACGGGCGAGAACCTCGTCATCGCCCTGGAAAGCCGTCTCGACAACGTCGTCTTCCGGATGGGCATGGCCACCAGCCGCCGCCAGGCCCGCCAGCTCGTTCGCCACCGCCATGTTGCCGTCAACGGATCGACGGTGAACATACCCAGCTATCGGCTCTCGGCCGGGGACGAAGTCGCGCTGCGCGACAAGTCCCGGGACCTGGATCTGGTGGCCGCAAGCTTCGAGGCGCGCACCAGGCCTCCGCTGCTGGATTGGCTGTCGCTCGACGAGAAGAGGCGGGTCGGCAGAGTCGTGCGGGCACCCACGCGCGGAGACATTCCGCTCGCCGCACAGGAACAATTGATCGTCGAACTCTATTCCAAGTGACCGTGCAAGGCGCTTGGGGCGTTGGCGGGTCACGCGGATTCACACGGGCACAAACCAGGCCAGGGGGATACTTACGGTGACTTTGGAGCTTGATCTTTCCGGTCTCGTCCTTCCGGAGCGTATCGAGATCGCGGAGGTCTCGGGAGACGGCCGTTCCGCGGTCTTCGTCCTCGAGCCGCTGGAGCGGGGCTTCGGGCACACGCTGGGCAATTCGGTTCGCCGCGTACTGCTCTCGTCCCTGAAGGGATCTGCGGTGTGGGCATTCCGGATCGACGGTGTGGTCCATGAGCATCAGACCGTCGCGTCCGTCGTGGAGGACGTCCACCAGATCATCCAGAACCTCAAGTCGCTCGTTGTCAGCCTGGACGACGACGTCGAGGAAGCGATTCTCTCGATCCAGACGAAGAAGGCGGGCCCGGTCACCGCGAGCCGGATCAGGGCGCCAGGGTCGGTGACCATCCATGACCCCGGCCACCACATCCTCACGCTGGAGGACGACCGGGAACTCAACATCGAACTCCGTGTGCGGAAGGGCAGGGGGTTCGTGCTGGCGGATCAGAGCCCGGCCCCGAAGGACTCGCCTGTGGACCTCGTGCGCATCGACGCGATCTACAATCCGGTGCTGCGCGCGAACTTCACGGTGGAAGAGACCCGGGTCGGACAGAGAACCGACTTCGACAGGCTTTCGATCCACGTCGAGACCGACGGATCGGTGGACCCGGAGAGCGCGATCCGGTACTCGGCCGAACTGGTGCGGAAGCACCTGGAATACATGCTCTACTTCTCGATCGGGGGACTTCCCGAGGATGAGCCGGCCCCGCTCGCGCCGGTTCCGGAAAAGATGGTCGAGCTCTTCGATACACTGATCGAGGATGTGGCGGAGATCAGCGTGCGCTCGCGCAACTCGCTGCAGAGGGTGTCGATCAAGACCCTGGGCGACCTGCTCAGCCGCTCCGAAGAGGAGATCACCAGCATCGACAACTTCGGGAAGAAGTCGCTGAAGGAGATGCACAAGTTCCTCGACATACACGGCCTTCAGTTCGGGATGAGGATCGAGGAGGACGACGACGGGAAGCTCTTCTTCGTCCGGGAGGGGGCCGTCGAGCCGACGGGGGAATAGCCAGATGCGCCACAGAAAAAAGGGCAGGAGCCTCTCGCGCTCGCCGAGCCACCGCAAGGCGTTGCTGCGGAACATGGCGATGTCGCTCTTCCAGCACGAACGGATCACCACCACCACGGCAAGGGCCAAGGAGCTGCGGCCCTACGCCGAGCGGCTGATCACGCTCGCCAAGCGGGGAGACCTGCACGCCAGACGGCTGGCGGCCCGCCGGATCACCGATCGGGACGTGCTCGGCAAGCTGTTCGACGACATCGCTCCGCGGTATTCCGAGAGGCCGGGCGGGTACACGCGCATCCTGAAGCTTGGGAACCGCAAGGGCGACGCCGCCGAAATGGCGCTCATCGAGTTAGTGTGATAGAATCGGGCGGCAAGGGGAGGTTCCGGAGAACCTCGACACGCGAACCTGGAACGTGCAAAGGATTGGCCAGATGGTATCGTTGCTGAAGTCCCGCTCCGGGGCGGTTCGACCCGCGACCCTGCTCATGCTGCTGTGCTTCCTCGTGATGGGGGGCTTCCTCTACTGGATCTCGATTACGGCCGAGCCGACCGAGGTCGTGATCGAGGAGCCGGAAGACGATGTGATGGTCAACGAAGTCGCCTTCGCGGACTTCTCCGCCGGACCGCCCACGTACCTGGGGCAGGAGCTGACCCTGCGGGGCGTCATGGTGAGCAGCGTGCTCGGGCCGCACGCGTTCTGGACGAGCCTCGAAGACGCCCAGCAGACAGCCTACCTGCTGCACTTCTCCGACATGCTCGTGGCCGACTCGGTGTCGGTCACCGCGGGTTCGACGGTGGACGTCAGCGGCACGGTCACGCAGATGTCCGACTCCATTCTGGACGCCTGGGGGGCCGCCGGGTCCCTGCCGGGCGAAATGGACCGGACGCTGGCCGAGTTCGCGGAGACCTTCATCGAGGTCACGGTTCTCGGCGGCGACGAGGCGACTGACGCGACCGACGAATCCTCCGAGTCCGGCGAGCCCTCCGAGCCTTCCTCCTGAACCGCTCGCCGCGCCGGAACCGGCTGGAATGAAGTCGGCGCGCCCCGAGGCCGGGCAGCGGGGCGTGGCGGAAGCCCACCGCGGGAAAGAACCCGTTCTCGGGGTTGTAGGGCTCGGCTACGTCGGATTGCCGCTGGCCGCCACGGCCGTTGCGAACGGGATCAGGGTCATCGGTTTCGACGTCGATTCCCGGGTTGTGGACGGTGTCAACCAGGGACGCAGCCACATCCCCGACCTTGCCGGCGGCGAAGTGGCGCGCGCGCGCGACCGGGGGTTGCTCGAGGCGACCACCGACATGGAACAGCTGGCGCGGTGCGACGTGGTGTCGATCTGCGTACCCACTCCGCTGTCGAAGACCCGCGATCCGGACATCTCGCACGTTCTGGACGCCGCGGAGGCGGTCGCTGCCGTCCTCCGGGTGGGCCAGCTGGTCGTGCTCGAATCGACGACCTACCCGGGCACTACCCGCGAGGTCGTCTTGCCGATCCTGCGCCAGAGCGGTCTCGAGCCGGGCACCGACTTCTGCCTGTGTTTCTCCCCGGAGCGCGTCGATCCCGGCAACGCGGTCTGGAAGACGGGGAACACGCCGCGGATCATCGGCGGCGTCACGCCTCGATGCACCGAGGCCGGCACGGCGTTCTACTCGCGGTTCGTGGACGACGTGGTGCCGGTGTCCTCGGCCGAGGCCGCCGAGCTGGCCAAGATCCTCGAGAACGCCTTCCGCGCGGTCAACATCGGTCTGGTCAACGAGATGGCGCTGATCGCGGACAGGCTCGGGCTCGACATATGGGAGGTGATCGACGCCGCGGCCACCAAGCCGTTCGGCTTCATGAAGTTCACGCCCGGGCCGGGCCTCGGCGGCCACTGCCTGCCGGTCGACCCGCACTACCTGTCGTGGAAGATGCGCACGATGGACTATCGCACCCGGTTCATCGAGACGGCGTCGGAGATCAACGCCGAGATGCCGACGTTCGTCGTCGGCAAGGTCAGGGAAGCGCTCAACGGGGCGCGCAAGCCCGTGAACGGGTCGCGGATCGTGCTGCTCGGCGTGGCGTACAAGAAGGATGTGGACGATGTGCGCGAATCCCCTGCGATGGACATCCTGGAACTGCTGGAGCGCGACGGGGCGGACGTGGTGTATCACGATCCCCATGTGCCCGCGTGGCCGACCCGGGACGGCCGCATCCTTCGGTCGGAGCCTCTGGCCGGGGGACTGCTCGAGGGCGCGGACGCGGTGGTGATCGTGACGGATCACGCCGCTTTCGATGTGCGGGAGGTCTACAGGCTCTCGCCGGTTCTCGTCGACGCGAGAAACGTCACGGCCGGGGTGCCCGCGTCCCGGCGCACGGCTCGCCCGCAGCGATGGATCGTGAAGGGATGAGGATCGCGGTGCTGGGGAGCGGATACGTGGGGCTCACGACCGGGGCGTGCCTCGCGGAGACGGGCAACGATGTGGTCTGCGCGGACATCGTACAGGAGAAGGTGGACGCCCTCGACCGGGGCGAGATCCCCTTCTTCGAACCCGGTCTCGCCGCGCTGGTGGAAGAGAACGTGACGGCGGGACGGCTCACCTTCACAGCAGACAACGCGATGGCCGTGCGCGAGTCCTACATCGTATTCATCGCCGTGGGCACGCCGCCCGGCGAGGACGGGTCCGCCGACCTGCGCCACGTTCTCGCGGCGGCGCGCGACTTGGGCCGCGCGATGGACGGCGAGCGCATCGTGATCACGAAGAGCACCGTGCCCGTGGGGACCGCGCGTATGGTGCGGGAAGCGATCGAGGCCGAGACGGAACACCCGGTGCACGTCTGCTGCAACCCTGAATTCCTGAAGGAGGGCGCGGCGATCAGGGACTTCAAGCGGCCGGACCGGGTCGTGCTCGGGGTCGACGACTCTGCGGCGGCGGATGTGCTGCGCGACCTGTACATGCCCTTCGTGCGCACGGGCAACGAGATCCTCGTCATGGACACCGCGTCGGCCGAAGTCACGAAGTACGCCGCCAACGCCATGCTCGCGACCCGGATCAGCTTCATGAACACGGTCGGGCGCCTGTGCGAGCGCTCGGGCGCCGATGTGGACATGGTGCGGCTCGGCGTGGGTTCCGACAGACGGATCGGTCCCACCTACCTCTTTCCCGGTGTGGGATACGGGGGTTCCTGTCTGCGGAAGGATGTCACGGCGCTCGCGCGCACGCTGAACGCGATGGAGGTCGATGCGTCGATCCTCGACGCGGTCGAGCGCGTCAACGAGAGCCAGAAGCGCCTGCTCACGGAGATGGTGGTCGGGCGTTTCGGTGAAGATCTCCGCGGGCGGGTGTTCGCCGTGTGGGGGCTCGCGTTCAAGCCGGGTACCGACGACATGCGCGAAGCGCCCAGTCTGGTGACGATCCGTGGCCTGCTCGAGCGGGGCGCCCGGGTGGTCGCCCACGACCCGGCCGCACTGGACGCGGCGCGCCGTATCTTCGGAGACAGCATCGAGTACACCGATCGCAACTACGACGCGCTGTCCGGCGCCGACGCGCTGCTCATCCACACGGAGTGGCACCCGTATCGCCACCCCGACTTCGGGCGGATGCGGGCGTCGCTCGCGAACGCGGTGATCTTCGACGGGCGCAACCTCTACGCCCCCGGTGTCATGCGCGAACTGGGGTTCGAGTACTTTTCCGTTGGCCGGCGCCCGGTTGCGCCGATGGTGAACTGAGCCGTGCGCGTGCTGATTACCGGAGTGGCGGGCTTCCTCGGCTCGCACCTTGCGGACCGCTTCCTGGCCGAGGGATACCACGTGGTCGGCGTGGACAACCTGGTCACCGGTTCGGCCGACAACCTCGCTCACCTCGAGCGGGAGTCGCGCTTTCGGCTCATCGAGCACGATGTGTCGGCACCGCTCTTCGTGGATGAAGCACTCGACGGCGTCCTGCACTTCGCTTCGCCGGCCAGCCCGCCCGACTACCTGGACCTTCCGATTCAGACGCTCAAGGCCGGGGGCCTGGGCACCTACCACACGCTTGGCCTGGCGCTCCGCCACGGTGCGCGCTACCTGCTCGCCTCCACCTCGGAGGTGTACGGAGATCCGCAGGTGCATCCCCAGCGTGAAGACTACTGGGGCCACGTCAACCCGGTGGGCCCGAGGGGTGTCTACGACGAGGCGAAGCGCTACGCCGAAGCGATGACCATGGCCTACCACAGGGCGCATCGACTGGACACCCGGATTGTGAGGATCTTCAACACCTACGGTTCCCGCATGCGTCCCGACGACGGGCGCGTGGTGTCGAACTTCATCGTTCAGGGGCTGCGCGGGGAACCGATGACCGTGTACGGCGACGGATCGCAGACGCGCTCCTTCTGCTTCGTGGACGATTGCGTCGACGGGATCCTCAGGCTCTTCCGGTCGACCCGTGTCGAGCCGACCAATATCGGCAATCCGGAGGAGGTCACGGTCCTCGAGCTGGCGCGCATTGTGATGGAGGAGGTGGGCTGTGCGGAGTCGCCGGTGTTCCTGCGGCTGCCCGCCGATGATCCCTGCGTCAGGTGTCCGGACATCACGGCGGCGCGCCGACACCTTGGCTGGTCGCCTCGGGTCGGGCTGCGCGAGGGTCTGCGCAAGACGGTGCGCTACTTCAGCGGCATGAGGACCGGGTCGCGGGTCTTGCGGGAGGCGGTCTCGTGACGGGCGGCGGACTCGTGACGGGCGGCAGATTCGTGACGGGCGGCAGACTGCGGCGCGCGGCCCGGTGCATTAGCGTGCTCGTGCTGCTGGCGGCGGGCTGCGGAGCGGATCCCGGCGAGGAGGCCGCGCTGATGCGCGGAGACCGTGCATTCGCGCGGGGCGAATACGAGGAAGCGCTCGCCGAGTACCGTCTGGCCCTCCTGCGTGGAGGCTCGGAGGTGGACGGCGTCGTGCGGGCCGCGCACGCCTACGTGGCCCTCGGACGTGTCGACGACGCGCGCTCTCTCTACGAACAGGCGGTCGCGGAGGATGATGCGCACACGGATCAGGCGGTGTCGGACTTCGTCGCCCTGGCAAGGCGCGAACACGAATCGGGCGACAACTACGGAATGGCCTCGGCGATGGAGGCCGCTCTGCACTTCCGTCCGGGCCTCGTCGTGGAGGGGCTCGCGCTGCCGATGGCGCGCCACTACAGCAACAGCGGCGAATACGGACGCGCGCGGCCGCTCTACCTGAGGGCGCTGGGGCAGAATCGCGGCGACGCGGACATCGTGTTCGAGACCGCGCTGGCACACGAGGAGATCGGCGACTGCGAGCGGGCGCTCGTGTACCTTGACGAGTTTGTTCAGCTCGTGCCGCGCCGCGCGGCGGAGGTCAGCTGGCACGTCGGCTCCTGTTCGTTCCAGCTCTCCCGCGAATTGGCGGACGAGGGAGCGCTGGACGAGGCGCTGCGGTATCTGGACGAAATGATCGAACTGGCCGAGCCGAGGCCCCTGCTGGCCCAGGCATACATGGACAGGGGCGAGATCCTCGCGCAGCTTGGCGATTGCCTCGCGGCGGTCGATGCGTTCCGCACCGTTGTGGAGGTGGATCCGTCCGGGTCCGGTCCTCTGGTGGGCCAGGCGCGCGCCCGCGTGGACGAGATCCGCTTCGGAGAGAGGGGTGACGCGCTGTGCTGAGTCGGTCGGTGGCAGCCGGGGCCCTGGTCGGATTGCTTGGAGCGGCCTGTTCGTCCGCACCGCCCTATTCGGGGTGGACGCCCGAGCAGCTCTACGAGCACGGCCAGAGGGCCTTCGACCAGGGAGACTGGGGCGAAGCCAGGAGGGCCTTCGAACGTCTCGTGCTGACCTTCCCCGGATTCGACCAGGCGGTCGAAGCACGCCACTACCTGGCCCGGACCTTCTTCTCGGACAGGGAGTTCCTGAGCGCGGTGTCGGAGTACACGCGCATCGTGCAGGTCTATCCGGACCACGAACGCACGACCGAGGCCTGGATGGGGCTTTGCCGCTCCTACGCGGCGATGTCTCCTCATCCGCAGCGGGACCAGCAGTACACGGTACAGGCCCACAACACCTGCCAGAACGTGGCCAACGACTTCCAGGGCACGCCGGAGGGCGATTCGGCGGGGGTGGTGGCCCGGCAAATGAACGCCAAGCTGGCAGACAAAGCCTATCTGGAAGGCTACTTTTATTTCCAGCGGGACATTCTCGAGTCGGCGGAGCTTGTTTTTCTTGACCTCCTGGAAGCCTTTCCGGACACCGAAGCGGCACCCCGGGCGGTCGCGCGCCTCATCGACATCTACGAGACGTGGGGCTGGGGCGAGCAGCAGGAAGAGTTCAGGAACCGGCTGCGCGACACCTATCCGGACTCGCCCGAGGCGAGGGAACTCCAGGCGGCGGCCGCCAGCGACACGGTTTCAACGGTCAGGAGCCGGGCGCCTCCCGGTCCGCGTCTCCTGACGGGATGGCGGGACGCCCGCGGGTAGGCATCTTCGGCGGGACCTTCGATCCGCCTCACATCGGCCACGTCGTGGCGGCCCGGGAGGTGGCGGAGGCCGTTGAACTCGAACGCGTTCTCTGGGTTCCGGCTTCGATCCCTCCCCACAAGACGCACCGGGTCCTGACGCCCGGGGCCGTGCGGCGGCGAATGGTCGAGGCCGCGGTCGAGAGCGACCCGCGTTTCGAGCTCTGCGACGTCGAGCTGGAGCGTGGAGGAGTCTCCTACACGGTGGACACGCTCCGGAGCCTCAGCGCCGAACACCCGGAGTGGTGCCTGGTGCTGATCGTGGGGGCGGATCTGGTGGCCGGGATGTCCGGCTGGAAGGAACCGGAGGCGATCGCCCGCCTGGCTGAACTGGTGGTGATGTCCCGAGGGGAACCGGGCCAACGGGGGCGGTTCGTCGCGGTACCGCGGGTCGACGTGTCATCTTCACGGGTTCGGCGGCGCGTCAGGGAGCGAAAGGCCGTTCGAGACATGGTGGAGACCCGCGTCATGTCCATTATTGAGAGTGAAGGACTGTACAGAGATCCAGGAGGGCCGGGCGTCTCCCGTCAAGGGGGACCCGGACAAGGGGAATGATCAGAGGCATCATAAAGAAAATCGCCGGTTCACGGCACGGTCGCGAAGTCAAGCGGCTGGGCCCGCTGGTCGACAGGATCAATCGGCACTACGACCGGCTGGAAAGCCTGTCGAAAGAGGAACTGCACGCGAAGACGGCGGAGTTCCGGGAGCGTATCGCGGGGTACACCGCCGAGACGCAAGGCAGGATGGAGTCCGCGCGGGAGCGCAAGCGCACGTCGACGGATCCGGACGAGCGCGAGCGGCTGGGCCTCAGGATCGGCAAGCTGGAGGAGGACTACCACGTGCAGCTGGCGGAGGTCCTGGAGGAGATCCTGCCGGAGGCGTTCGCGGTCGTGAAGGAGGCCTGCCGGCGCCTGATGGGCACCGAGGTCAGGGTCACCGGGCAGAACCTGGTCTGGGACATGATCCCGTACGACGTGCAGCTGATCGGAGCGGTGCAGCTTCACCGCGGTCGCGCGGGCGAGATGGCGACGGGCGAAGGCAAGACGCTGGTCGCGACGATGCCGCTGTACCTGAACGCGCTCGCGGGCCGGGGCGCGCATCTGGTCACGGTCAACTCCTATCTGGCGCAGCGCGACGCCGAGTGGATGGGGGCCATCTACACGCTCCTCGGGCTGACCGTGGACTGCATCGACCTGCACGACCCCGGGTCGGCGGAGCGCCGGGCCGCCTACAACGCCGACATCACCTACGGCACGAACAACGAATTCGGCTTCGACTATCTGCGCGACAACATGGTGCACACGCTCGAGCAGCGGGTGCAGCGGGCACACCACTACGCGATCATCGACGAGGTGGACTCGATCCTGATCGACGAGGCCAGGACGCCCCTGATCATCTCGGGCCCGGTGAGCCGCGACACGTCAACGCCGTTCAAGCAGATGGCGCCGTCCGTGGGCGCGCTCCACCGGAAGCAGAGCCGCACGGTGAACCGGCTCGTGGCGGAGGCCGTCCGGCTGCTGGACGCGGAGGAGGACGAATACGTGGCGGGCGAGAAGCTGCTCGCGGCAAAGCGTGGGGGACCGAAGAACAAGCGCCTGATGAAGCTGTTCGCCGACCAGCCGTCGGTGGTGAAGCTCGTGGAGAAGGTCGAGGGCGACTACATGCGCGAAAAGCGTCTCCACGAGGTGGACGAGATGCTCCTCTTCGCCATGGACGAGAAGGGCCACAACGTGCACCTGTCGGACGCCGGTCTGGACACGCTTTCTCCGGGCGATCCGGATGCCTTCGTCGTGCCGGATCTCTCCGAGGTGATCGGCGACATCCAGGACGACGAGCGCCTGTCGATCGAGGAGAAGCGGGAGAAGATCGCCGGGCTGGAGACCGAGTACGCGGACAAGTCGCAGCGCATGCACGTCATCCACCAGCTGCTCAAGGCGTACACCCTGTTCCACAGGGACGAGCGGTACATCATCGGCGACAACGGGTCGATCGTGATCGTCGACGAGTTCACCGGGCGGCAGATGCCCGGGCGACGCTGGAGTGACGGGCTCCACCAGGCGGTCGAGGCGAAGGAGGGGGTGGAAATCCGCGGCGAGACGCAGACGCTGGCCACGATCACGATTCAGAACTACTTCCGCATGTACGAAAAGCTCGCCGGCATGACCGGCACCGCGGAGACCGAGGAGACCGAGTTCCACCAGATCTACAACCTGGACGTCTCGGTCATTCCGACGAACAGGCCGATCGCACGGGACGACCGGGATGACCTGATCTTCCGCACCAAGCGCGAGAAGTACACGGCCATCATGGACGAGATCGAGCGCCTCAACCGCCTCGAGCTTCCGGTCCTGGTGGGGACGACCAACGTCGAGGTGTCGGAGACGCTGTCCCGCATGCTGCGCCGGCGCGGGATCGGGCACAACGTCCTCAACGCGAAGCAGCACAAGCGCGAATCGGAGATCGTCGCCGAGGCCGGGCAGCCGGGCGCGGTCACGATCGCGACCAACATGGCGGGCCGCGGCACGGACATCAAACTGGGCCCCGGCGTAACCGATCCGCGCACGATCGACTGGGTCGGCGAACGCAGCCTCGACCTGGATCAGGTCGTACCGACCGACCCCACGCGCTACGTGGAACTCGACGGCGAGCCCGGCGACCATGTGGTCGAGGAGGGCGGGCTGCACATCCTGGGCTCGGAGCGCCACGAAGCGCGGCGGATCGACCGGCAGCTGCGGGGCCGGGCCGGACGCCAGGGAGACCCCGGCGCCTCGCAGTTCTTCCTGTCGCTCGAAGACGACCTGATGCGGCTCTTCGGAGGCGTGGAGCGGATCGCGGGGGCCATGGAACGGATGGGCGCGGAGGAAGGCGAGGTGATCACGCATCCCCTGGTCACCCGGTCGATCGGCAGGGCGCAGAAGCGCGTCGAGGGCAACAACTTCGAGGCGCGCAAGCGGCTGCTGGACTACGACGACGTCATGAACCAGCAGCGTGAGGTCATCTACGACCTGAGGCTCTTCGCGCTCGAGGGTGGCGAGGATCTCAAGGCCGAGATCCGGGACATGGTGCATCACACCATGGAGGCGGTCTTCGAGGACTATCTGCCCGATTCGGACCTCGAAGAGGGTATCGAGGTGGGCGGACTCAGGCAGAGAATGCTGCTCGACCTTCACACGGTGTTGCCGCGTGTGGACGACGAGGACGATCCGGAGGAAGTGGATCGTGAAGCGGTGCTCGAGCTGGCGGAATCGTCGGTCCGGGAAGCGTTCGACAGGAAGATCGAGTCCTTCGGGGAACACGGCGAGCGGGTGATGAGTTTCGTGATGCTGTCGACGATCGACGGCAAGTGGAAGGATCATCTGTACGATCTCGATCACCTGAAAGCGTCGATCGGTTTCCGCGGCTGGGGCCAGAAGGACCCGCTCGTCGAGTACAAGAAGGAGGCCTACGAGATGTTCGTCGGCCTGATGGACGACATACGCCGCACGGTCACCCAGCAGTTCTTCCGCGTACGGCTGGAGCAGCCCCCGGCAATGCGCATCCAGCGCCAGCGCCGCCTGTCCTACTCGGGACCCGCCGATACTCCCGGCGCCGGACTGCGCGCCCCCGCCCGCGCGGGCGCCGCGCGGATGGCCCCGGCGGCGGCCCGGCGGGCAGGTCCGGCAAGACCGGCGGTTGATTCCATGGGCATGGCGGCGACCGCGCATCGCGGGCCGGCGTCGGGGTCGCGAGGTCCGGATGTCGGGCGGCTCGCGACCAACCGTGGCGAGGCGAAGGCCAGGGTACCGGTGACGGCCACCAAGGCGCCGGGGCGAAACGCGCCGTGTCCGTGCGGAAGCGGCCTGAAATACAAGAAATGTTGCGGTCGCGCGGGATAGCTCTTCCGCCGGAGGCGCGGCCCAGGGAGCGGCTTCAGCGCTACGGTCCCGGGCCGCTCTCGGAGCACGAACTGCTCGCGCTCGTGATCGGGTCGGGGAGCGCGGCGGTGCCCGCGCACAAGGTGGCCGAGAGCGTGCTGGATCTCTCCGAGGGCCGGCTCCGCGACCTCGCACGGATCGACGCGGGCATTCTCGTCGGCATCCCGGGAATCGGCCCCGCGATGGCCGCCCGGATCGTCGCCGCGATCGAGCTGGGCAAGCGGGTGGGATCCGCGCGCACGCGTCAGGATGACCCGATTTCGGGGCCGGGCGATGTCCACGACATCTTTGCGCCCACGCTCTCTCACCTCGCGCACGAGGAGTTCCACGTCCTGCTGCTCAATGCCCAGAACATTCCGATCTGCCAGCGACAGGTCACGCGCGGCATTCTGGACGCCTCCCTGATCCATCCCCGCGAGGTTTTTCGCGACGCGATCGTCCTGAGGGCAGCGGGCCTGATCCTGGTTCACAACCACCCGTCGGGGAACCCCGAGCCCTCCGCCGAGGATCTCAAGGTGACGCGGCAACTGAGCGCCGCGGGCGACCAGCTGGGCATCCCGGTGCTGGATCACATCATCGTGGCGGGCGGCACGTTTTCGTCGCTCGCGGGCCGGGGTTGCCTGCGCGGAGCCGGAGAGCTTCCATGAACGACCTGGCGCGGCGCGAGCGCATTCGGGTCCGGGTCATGAAGGACCATGACGCCATCGCGGCCGAGGTGGCCGGGCGCATCGGGGCGCTCATCCGCCAGCGCGCCGCCGAGGGACGGGACGCCGTGCTCGGTCTCGCGACCGGTTCGACGCCCGTCGGCGTCTATCGCGAGCTGATCCGCCTGCACCGCGACGATGGCCTCGACTTCTCCAACGTGGTCGCCTTCAACCTCGACGAGTACTTCCCCATGCGGCCGGAGAGCATTCACAGCTACCATCGCTACATGCGCGAGAACCTGTTCGAACACGTCAACATGCGGCCCGGGTGCTGCCACATTCCCCGCGGCGACCTTTCCGTGACCGAGGTGGAGGCGCACTGCCGCGATTTCGAGCGGCGCATACGCGAGGCCGGGGGCATCGACCTGCAGATTCTGGGCATCGGCCGCAGCGGACACATCGGCTTCAACGAGCCCGGTTCGGCACGGCGGTCGCGCACGCGGCAGCTCTACCTCGACACGGTCACGCGGGCCGACGCCGCATCCGACTTCTTCGGCGAGGAAAACGTTCCGCCGCAGGCGATCACGATGGGGGTCGCGACCATCCTCGAAGCCCGCGAAGTGATCCTGCTTGCCACCGGCGAGCACAAGGCCGGGATCGTGCGCCGCGCGGTCGAGGGGGAAGTGCACGCCGACGTGGCGGCCACGTTCCTGCAGCAGCACCCCGCCGCGACCGTCTATCTGGATCCCGCGGCGGCGGCCGACCTCACCCGGATCCGCACGCCCTGGCTGGTCGGAGACGTCGGCTGGACGCCGCACTGGGAGACCGAGGCCGTCATCTGGCTGAGCCGACGGACGGGCAAGCCGATCCTGCACCTCGCGACCGATGACTACCGCGAGCACCACCTCGGGTCGCTGGTGTCGCGGTACGGGTCCGCGGAGCCGCTCAACGGCGAGGTCTTCACCGCGCTGATGGCCAAGATCCGCGGCAAGAGCCGGTTGCCGCGCGGTCTGAGGATGCTGGTCTTCTCGCCGCACCCCGACGACGACGTGATCTCGATGGGAGGGCTGCTGCGCAAGCTCACCGAGAACGGCAACCAGGTGACGGTGGCCTACCAGACATCCGGGAACATCGCCGTTTTCGATCACGAGGTGCGCCGCTACCTGGACTTCATGCGCCGGACGGCCGGGGTGATCGACCTGGGCGACCGCAAGGCCCTGGAAGCGGTGCTGACCTCGGTGGAACGCGATCTGGCAGCCAAGGAACCCGGCGATGTCGATTCCGCGGTCGTGCAGGATCTCAAGCGGATCATCCGCGAGAGCGAGGCGTCGGCTGGAATCGCGGAGCTGGGCCTGGGCGCGGATCATGCACGCTTCCTCAACATGCCGTTCTACCAGACGGGAACAGTGAGGAAGAACCCCGTCACGGGGGCCGATGTGGACATCGTCGTCAAGCTGCTGGAGGAGGTGCGTCCGGCGATGGTGTTCGCCGCGGGCGACCTGTCGGACCCGCATGGCACGCACCGCATGTGCCTGGAGGCGGTCGAACGGGCGCTCGAACGCTACAGCGGCGATCCGCCCTGGCTATGGCTGTACCGGGGTGCGTGGCAGGAGTGGAGCGTGAACGAGGCCACGGTGCTGGTGCCGCTCTCGGAAGGCGAGATGCGGGGCAAGGTGCAGGCGATCTTCCGGCACGAGTCGCAGAAGGACTCGGCCCCGTTCCCCGGTCCGGACGACCGCGAGTTCTGGCAGCGCGTGGTCGACCGCAACCGCGGTACGGCGGACCTGCTGCAGTCGCTGGGCCTCCCCGCCTTTCGCGCGATGGAGGCGTATGTGACCCTGCGCGAGGGGCGCCGGGTTGAGGCGCGCGAGATTCCGACATCGTCGCTGGCGGAGTAGATTCATGCCACAAGGAGGAGTTCATGTCAGAGTGTCCCGTTTGTGCCGGAGAGGTCGAAATCCCTCCCGATCCCGTCGAAGGTGAGTTGCTCGAATGCGACGAGTGCGGCGTCGAGCTCGAAATCCTGGCGTTGCATCCCCTCACGCTCGGCGAAGCGCCTGAAGCGGAAGAGGACTGGGGTGAATGAGGGTCGGATTCCTTCATTCCCTGATCCGGAAGGACGAGAAGCTCCTGATCGCGGAGATCCGCAAACGGGACGACATGGAACTCGTCTTCATGGACGACCGCAAGCTGGTCCTGGACCTTGGCCACGCCCCCGAGGTGGACATCGTGCTGGAGCGCTCGATCAACCACTCGCGGGCCATGCACGCCTTGCGCCTCTTCGAAGGGGCCGGCACCCGGTGCGTCAACACCTATGAGGTCGCGCGGCGGTGCGGGGACAAGATCCTCACCGCCGCATCGCTCCAGGAATGCGGGGTGCCGCAGCCGGCGGTGCGCGTCGCCTTCACCCCGGAGTCGGCGCTGGTGGCGATCGAGGAGCTCGGCTACCCGGCCGTGCTCAAGCCGGCGGTGGGGTCCTGGGGCCGTCTGCTGTCGAAGATCAACGACCGGGACGCGGCGGAGACCGTGCTCGAGCACAAGTCCATCCTGGGCAGCTACCATCACTCGATCTTCTTTGTGCAGAAATACGTGGAGAAGAACGGCCGCGACATCCGCGCGTTCGTGGTCGGAGACGAGTGCATCGCCGCGATCTACCGATCTTCCGAGCACTGGATCACCAACACCGCGCGGGGCGGTCGCGCCGCGAACTGCCCGGTGACCCCCCAGCTCGCCGACATGGCGCTGCGCGCCGCGGACGCGGTCGGCGGCGGAGTTCTCGCGGTCGACCTCTTCGAGACCGCGGACGGCCTCCTGGTCAACGAGGTCAACTACACGATGGAATTCCGCAACAGCATCGACGTGACCGGCGTGAACATCCCGGAGCGGGTCGTGTCGTACGTGGCGGGAGCGGCCGCGCGCCCGCACCCGGCCGCGCGCACATGATCCGCGTCGCGATCGCGGGGGGCTCCGGGTACGCGGGCGGGGAGCTGTTGCGGCTTCTGCTCCAGCACCCCGATGCCGAAGTCGTCCAGATCACGTCCGAGCGCCTGGCGGGCAAGTTTGCGCACCGCGCCCACCCCAATCTGCGCGGCACGACCCGTCTGCGCTTCCGCACGCTCGCCGAACTCGACACGTGCGACGTGCTGTTTTCCTGCCTCCCGCACGGCGAGTCGGCCCGGCGCATCGACGACTTCCGCCCGATCGCCCCCCGCATCGTCGACCTCGGCGCCGACTTCCGCCTGCGCGACCCCACCCTGTACGAGCACTTCTACGGGCGGCCGCACCCCCGCCCCGACCTGCTGGGGCGCTTCGTCTACGGGATCGCGGAACTGAACCGGGACGCGCTCAGGGACGCCGACCTGGTCGCGTGCGCGGGGTGCAACGCGACGGCTGCAATCCTCGGGCTGCGTCCGCTGTACACGCAGGCGCTGGCGGACTCGGCGGTGATCGAGGTCAAGGTCGGATCGAGCGAGGCGGGCAACCGCTCGACCCCCGGGAGCCATCATCCCGAACGAAGCGGCGCCATGCGTTCGTACAAGCCCACCGGGCATCGCCACCTGGCCGAGATCCGGGACGCGCTCGGCGGCGACATCCACTTTTCCGCCACCGCGGTCGAGATGGTGCGGGGGGTGCTCGCAACCTGTCATGTCTTCGTGAACCGCGACCTCGACGACAAGGCGCTGTGGCGGATCTTTCGGCGGGCCTACGCCGACGAACCCTTCGTCCGCATCGTCAAGGAACGCACCGGCATCCACCGGTATCCGGACCCCAAGCTGCTGGCCGGCTCCAACTACTGCGACGTCGGCTTCGAGAGCGACCCGCTGGCCGGCCGTGTCGTCGTGATCAGCGCGATCGACAACCTCATGAAGGGTGCGGCCGGCCAGGCCGTCCAGGCCTTCAACATCATGCACGGCATTGCCGAGACTCGCGGGCTGGAGTTCCCCGGGTTGCATCCTTGAGATGTGCCGCCTGCTCTGCGTGCGGCGCCGCGAGGGCCGCGAGGGCCGCGAGGGCTTCGAGATGGCGGGTCACCTCGACGCCCTTTCAGCCATTGCGCGGCACAGCCGGGAGTATCAGGGGCACGGCTGGGGATGCGCGTGGCTCGATCGCGGCCGTTGGCGGCTCTACCACGACATCGCGCCGATCTGGGAGGATCCGTGGAGGCCGCCTGGGCGGACGACGCTGCTCGTGGCGCACGCGAGGAGCGCGTTTCGCGACGAAGGGATCCGCGTGGAAAACAACATGCCGTTCACCGATGGCGAGCGCGTCTTCATCTTCAACGGTGAACTCCACGGCGTAAGGATCAAGGAGCAGGGGCGGATCGGCGCCGAAAAGGTGTTCAACTTCGTCAAGCGCTTCGACCGCGGCGACTTCCGGCTTGCGCTCGAACGCGGAATCGAGGTGATCGAAAGGCGCACCCGCCACATGCGTGCGATGAACCTGATCGTGGCGGACCGCGCGGGGCAGGTGCATGTCGCGACCAGCTTTCGCGAGGATCCCGAGTACTTCCAGATGCATGTCGCGGAAGCGGACGAAGCGCGGATCATCTGCTCGGATCCCTATCCCGAGCCCGACGCGCAAGACGACACGGACGCGCAAGACGACACGACACCGGTCTGGACCCCGCTGCGCAACGGCACGGTCCTGACCCTTTGACTGGAGACCGGAAGATGCTGCTACTCAAGATCGGCGGCGGCGAAGCGATCAACCTGGAAGGGGTCGCCCGCAATCTCGCCGCCCTGGAGGACCCCGTATGCGTCGTGCACGGGGCCAACGCGCTCCGAGATGAACTGGCGCGGCGGCTGGGGGTGGAAAAGACGGTGCTGACGTCCGTGTCCGGCTACACCAGCGTCTTCTCGGACAGGGAACTCATGGATGTGATGCTCATGGCCTACGCGGGGCTCCGCAACAAGCGCTTGGTCGAGCTCCTGCAGGGAAACGGAGTGAACGCGGTGGGGCTTACCGGCCTTGACGGGGCTCTGGTGCGCGGGATGCGCAACAAGGGCATCCGTGTGCGCGAGGGGGGCAAGACCCTCATCAAGCGCGACTTTTCGGGCAAGCCCGTCGCGGTGAACCGCAAGCTGCTGGGACTGCTGCTGGACAACGGCTTCACACCGGTGATAACGGTGCCGCTGATCGACGAGCAGAATACCGCCATCAATTCGGAGAACGACGACGTCGTCACCGTCCTCAACCAGGCGCTGGAGGCGGATCTGGTGGTGCACCTGATCGAAGCGCCCGGTATCATGGAAGACGTGAACGATCCCGAGTCCCTGATCACACGCTTGCCGCGTGAAGATCTGGCCGCGCGCGAGAAGCGGGTTACCGGCCGGATGCGGCGGAAGCTGCTCGCGCTCAGACGGCTGACCGGGCAGGGATCGACACAGGTCGTGGTGGCGGACGGCCGCCGCGAGGATCCGCTGACGGATGCCCTGAATGGAAGGGGAACGGTGATCCTGTGATCGATCTCGAACGCGCCCATGCGCTCGAAGTCTATCCCAAGCGCGGCATCACGGTGGTCAAGGGAAGAGGGGCGGAGGTGTGGGACGACGAGGGCCGCCGCTACATCGACTGCGTCGCCGGGATCGGGGTGGCGAGCGTCGGGCACGCCAACCCCGCAGTCGCCGAGGCGGTCGCCGAACAGGCGCGCACGCTCGTGACCTGTCCCGGGATCTTCTACAACGACGTGCGCGCGCGGCTGCTTGAAAGGCTGGCGGCCGTGGCTCCCGATGGCCTGTCGCGCGGCTTCCTGTGCAACTCGGGCGCCGAAGCGGTCGAAGCGGCGTTCAAGTTCGCGCGCGTGGAAACCGGCCGCACCGGCATCGTGTCGGCGATGCGGGGGTTTCACGGCCGTACGCTCGGCGCCCTGAGCGCCACGTACAAGAAGGAATACAGGAACCTCTTCGAGCCCCTCGTCCCGGGCTTTTCCTTCGTTCCCTTCAACAACGCGGCGAAGCTGCGGGCGGCGGTGACCGAAGAGACCGCGGCGGTCGTGATCGAACCCGTCCAGGGCGAGGGAGGCATCCGTCCCGCCAGCGCGGAGTTCCTGCAGGCGGCGCGCGAGGCCTGCGACGACAGGGGCGCGCTGCTCATCTTCGACGAGATCCAGACGGGCTTCTGCCGGACGGGCAGGATGTTCGCGTGCGAGCACCACGGCGTCACACCTGACATGCTTTGCCTGGCCAAGGCAATGGGGGGAGGCATCCCGATTGGTGCGGTCCTTGCCAACGACCGGGTCAATCCGCCCGTAGGCAAGCATGGCTCGACGTTCGGCGGCAACCCGCTGGCGTGCGCGGCCGCGCTGGCGGCGATCCGGTTCATGGAGGACGAGCAGCTGGCGGAACGCGCCCAGAGGCTCGGCACGCGCTTCCGCAAGCGATTCGAACGCCGCTCCCCCGCTCGGGTGCGGGCGCTCCGGCAAGTGGGACTGATGATCGGCGTCCAACTGCGTGAACGCTGCCGGCCCTACCTGCAGGCGCTGATGGAACAAGGCGTGCTCACGCTGCCCGCGGGCGCGACGGTGATCCGGATGCTGCCGCCGCTCGTGATCACCGAGGGACAGGTCGACGAAGTGGTGGACGCCCTGGCGCGGGTGCTGGGCTGAGCAGTCGAGACTCAAGCTGGCCCCGCCGCCCCGGACCGACCATATTGCCGATGCATACGAGAGCAAGAGCGAGGTTGCCATGAGAAGTGTCACACAGAGTCCTGCCACACCGTTGATCATCGGGCTGTTTGCCGTTGTCGCCTGCGCCGAGCAGCCCCAGCCGGACCCCGCTGCAGGCGGCGAATCCGCCGAGGGAGCCATGGCGGCGGAAGCCGAGGGAGCCATGGCGGCAGAAGCCGAGGACGCCATGGCCGCAGAAGCCGAGGACGCCATGGCGGCGGAAGCCGGGGAGCATGAGCGCGGTGAGCATCGTGAGGGAGGGGAGCACGAAGAAGGCGGCGAACACGGTGAAGGCCACGCGTCCGGCGAGCATTCGGAAGGCGGTGAGCACGGCGAAGAGGGCGAGGAATCGGGCCACTACATCGGCCGCGACGCGAACTGGGACACCACTCGGCGGGGAATGCGGCTTACGCTCTCGTACGACGGGGCGCGCGATGCGTTCACGGGCACCGTGCACAACACCACCGAGGCGACAATCTGCGCCGTTCGCGTGGAGGTCCACCTTGGCGGCGGCCCCGAACTCGGACCCACCGAACGCGAGGATCTCGCCGCGGGCGAATCCATGGCCGTCGAGCTGTCGGCGGGCGGCGAGAGCGTCGAGAGCTGGGCCGCGCACCCCGAGAGTTCGGCCTGCGGCGGGGCCTGACCCGGCCAGGACCGCGTGACCAACCCTGACGTAACGTCAGGGTTAACGGTAAAGTTGGCACTAGCCCAGTTGTTCCAGGGCTCCCAGCGCGAAGAGCGGTGCCCAGCTCTGGAAGCGCTGACCCCGTCCCTCGCCGGTGCGGGAATCGAAGTTCTCGCGGCAAAACCCCGTGCGGCGGCGGTCTTCCAGGAACATGCGCGCCCCTTTCCAGGCGAGGTCGTGGGCCAGGTCGTCGAAGCCGTACCGGCGCAGACCCTGCAGGATGAGGTAGTTCATCGGCGGCCAGATCGAGCCGCGCCAGTACTGCTGGTCGTCAAAGGCGGGGTCGTCGCGCGAGATGGTGGGCAGAACCCGGTCGCCCCAGAAGCGTGCCGGATCGCGCAGGATGTCGAGCATTCGCTTGGCCCGCCGCCTCGAAGCGATGCCCGCGACGAGCGGAAGGAAGTTCGAGGCGGCCACGCGCCTGGACGGTCCGGGGGGCAGTTCGTCCAGGTACAGACCTGCGTCTTCGCACCAGAGGACGCGGTTCATGAGCTCGGCAAGGCGGCGGTACCCGGAGGCGAGACGACCGGCGGTGGCATCGTCGCCGAGGATCCGCGCGATCCGTGACAGGCATTCGAGGTCGAGGGCGCGGTAGCTGCACAGATCGACCGCCGACATCGCGAGGACCTGCCGCTCCGGATCCCACTCGGCCTCGTCCCACAGGGGCAGGTCATCCTGACCCGACTCCCAGGCCGCGCGCTGGTGGCCGCTGGCACCTTCCTCCCACGGCGGCACGAGCCCGGGTCCGGGTACGAGTTCGGTGTCGGAACCCCACGCCAGGAGGCCGGGGGTCAGGCCCCCGCGGCGCGGTCGGCCTCCCTTGTCCGCCACCCACCAGTCGCACCAGGCGAGCAGGTCGGGGAACGCGGCGGCGAGAGAGTCGCGGTTGGGGTGGGCCTCATGCAGCCGAAGTGCGGCGTAGGAACCGACCGGCGGCTGCGAGCGGTCGGGAGTGCCGCCGCGGCGGCTTCGCCAGTTCGGGACGTTGCCGTTCGCGTAGCGCGACCGGGTGCCGGCCAGAAGAGCGGCCCAGGCCAGTTCGCCCGACACGGTTGCGAGTTCAAGGGCGTTGAAGAAGCTGTCCCAGCCGAAGACGGTCCAGTCGTCGGGTGGCGGGATCGCCGGGGACCGGGCCCCGACTCCCGGCTGCGGAAAAATCCAGCGGCGGCCCGCCGGGGTGTACAGCCGGCCCGTCTCGGGTTGCAGCAACACCATCCACATCAGGTTGTCCGCGATGCTCTCGACCAGGTCGGGGAAGCCCGCCGCGCGGGGCCGCCGCCGCCCCCACTCGCGCCGCGCCTCGTCGATCCAGGCGTCCGCCCGGCCCACGAGCCGCGCCGCTCGGGCGGCGGCGCCGTCCCCGCCCCACGCGGCTACCATGACCATGCGCCCGGTGCCGCCGTCCGCGACATTGAGGGCGCGCGCCACCTCGCGGGCGCCGGGCGACGCGCCCACCGCGCCGTCCCCGCCCGTCGCGCCCACCGCGCCCACCGCGCCCGTCGCGCCCCCCGCGCCCGCGTGACCATGCGCCACGCGACCCGCCGCGCCCGGCGCGAACGCGGCGGCGATCTCCCCCTCGCCGAGCACGGCCCGCCAGCCGCCTGTGGCGGAACCGCTCTCCGCGTCCAGCCCGGCCGCTCTGCTCTCCTCCTCAACATCGGTCCAGCGCGGCTCCCACCCCCACGGCGCGTCCCCGATCAGCTCAAGACGGCCCGGGGCCTTCACGGTGGCGCGCAGGGCAACGGCGTGCCGGCGGCGCGACCACTCCAGGATCAGGGTGCCGGCCGACGGGCGCGACGAGGGCACGGGCTCGGCGCCCAAATCGAACTCGACGCGCGCGTACGACCCATCGGGCGCGTGGGGACCGACGCGCGAGACCATCCAGTACCAGTCGTCGCGTTCGCGGCGATGCCCGTCCGGTGTGGTGAAGGCAAGCCGCACTCCGACCCCGTCGTCCGGGCCCGCAGCGAACACCAGGCCGGCCCAGCGGGAGGCTTCCAGGGCACCGATGGAGAGGTTTGCCACGGGATTCTGCTTTGCCATATATTTGGTCGCGGGCTGGGGACAAGTTCATGCGGGCCGGGCGCATGATGGAGGGAAACGGAGGCCATTCCTGATGGCTGCTGCTACCGAAAATGTGAAGGCCAACCAGCTTACGTTGCCGGAAGAGCTGATCCTCATGCTGCTCAACGAGGAGAACGGCTACTTCCACCAGGTGCCGGGATGGCAGCTGAATTGCGCCGTGATCGGCGCGGTCCTCGCCGAGCTCTCGCTCCGTTCGCGCATCGACACGGACATGGAATCCTTGTTCCTTGTGGACGACACGGAAACGGGCGACCCCGCTCTTGACCCGATTCTGAAGGAAATCGCCGGAGAACCGGTTCAACGCAACGCCCGGTACTGGATCGAGCGGCTCGCCCTCCACGCGGAGTCGGTCATCGACCTGACGCTTGACCGCCTCGTGGACCAGAAGATCCTCGAATACCACGATGGCGAGTTCTGGACGCTGGCCAGCACCGCCTGGCCGCCGGTCCCGTTCGGCAGGCCGAACGAAACCACCGCCGGCCAGTTCATCAAGACGCGCATCAGCAACCTGATCTTCACCGACTCGATTCCGGGTCCCCGAGACGTGATCATCATCTGTCTCGTCAATACGTGCGATGTCTTCCGGTTCATGTTCAATCTCGACGAGGAAGCGGAAAAGCGCATCGAGTTCATCTGCCGGATGGACCTGATCGGCCGCTCCCTGGCCGAGGCGGTCCTGCACAACGTGTCCGCCCCGCTGCTCCGGCATTCCCACCTGACCAAGCGGATCCCGGCTGTCGGGCTGCGCGAACTGCTGCGCAGTCCCCATGTGCGCGACGGCAACCTTCCGGCGCTCTTTGCCGAGTTGGCCGGGAGGCATGGCCCGGTGTACCAGCTTCGCATGCCGTTTGCGCCCCCAATGATCTTCCTGGCCGGGCCGCAGATCAACCACTGGGCGAACCGCCACGGCCGCATGTACCTCAGGGCCAGGGACTATTTTGCCGACTTCGAGGGGGTCTACGGCGCGTCCGGTGTGCTTCCGTCCCTGGATGGCGCCGATCACTTCCGGCTCCGCAAGGCCATGGCGCCGGCGTATTCGCGCCGACGACTGGAAGCACGGCTGGATGATCTCTATGGGCATGCGCGGGAGTTCATGAGCGGCTGGAAGGTCGGCCACTCCTACTCCGCACGCGACATGTGCCGGCGAATGATCAACGATCAGATCTCGCCTCTTTCGGTCAGCGTCGGTTCGCAGGACATCTTCGACGACCTGATGGCGTTCAAGGAGCGGGCGCTCACCGTTCATATCATGCAGCTGCTGCCGAAGTTCGCGATGAAGACCCCGGGCATGAAGCGCAGGGCAAAGGCGATCGACACGCTTCTCGCGCGGGTCCAGAGTGTTCATACACCAGCCCAGCGCGTCGGTTGCCCCCGAAACCTCGCGGATGACCTGCTGAGCCTCAACACGAGCGATCCGCAGCTGGTACCGGAGTCGAATCTTCGTTTCGCGCTGTCGGCGGCGCTGATCGCCAGCGTGTACCTGGGCGACGCGTACAGCTTCGTGATCTACGCCATGGCGTCGCGCCCGGAGCTTTACGCAAGGATCCGCAGCGAGGCCGATGCCCTGTTCGGCAATGGCGATCCGGCCGGAGATGCCTTCACGGCGTCGGCGCTCGACGTCACCCACCGCTTCGTGACGGAGTGCCTGCGCATGTATCCCATTGTGCCGGTGTCGGTGCGAAACGTGATGAACTCGTGCGTGGTGGAGGGCTACGAATTGCCCGTGGGGTCACGCGTCCACATTGCCCAGACGGCCCCGCACTACATGGAGGAAGTCTTTCCCGACCCCCATAGGTTCGACATTGACCGCTATCTTGCTCCACGCTACGAACACCGCGGCCCGGGGTACGCGCCGTACGGGGTAGGCACGCACAGGTGCCTCGGGTTCCGGTGGATGGAGCTGCAGCTTATGGTCAACCTGCTCATGGTTGCGCGTCACTTCACGCTCGAGGTGGCTCCGAGGAACTACAGGCACCGGTTCAGCCCGTTCCCGTCGATGAAGCCGAGCGGGAAGCTGAAGTTCCGGGTCACGGGCCGCCGGCACCCGCTGCAAGCCGCCGGGTGACCCACCGCAGCCGGATCGAGGTCAGCGCGGGCACCAGAAACATCAGGATTGCGGTGGTGAAGAGGATGCCGCAGCCGATCGAGGCGGAAAAGGGCACGAAGAACTGCGCCTGAATGGCGTCCTCCAGAATGAGGGGCGTGAAGCCGAGGAAGGTCGTCAGAGAGGTGAGCATGATCGGACGAAAACGTCCCTTGGCGCCTTCGATGATCGCCTCTCGCACCGGAAGGCCTTCCTCAAGCTCCTGATCGATGAAGTCGATCATGACCAGGGAGTCGTTCACCACCACGCCGGCGAGACCGAACATCCCGATGAAGGACTCCGAACTCAGGGCGACGCCCAGGACCCAGTGACCCAGGATCACCCCGATGAACCCGAACGGGATGACGGCCATGATGATGAACGGTTTGGTGTAGGAACCCAGCGGGATCGCCAGCAGCGCGAAGATCAGGATCATGGCGATCCCGAACCCGGGCCCCAGCGCGTTCATGGATTCCAGCTGCTGCTGTTGTTCGCCGCCAAAGGTGTAGCTCAGCTCCGGGTCCTCGGTGACAAGCGCTGCAAGGATGTTGCCTTCCAGAATGTCGTTGGCCTGCCCGCCTGAGATCACCGCCAGGTCCACATCCGCGCTGACGCGGACGACGCGCTGGCCGTCCTGGCGATGAATGGCGGTCGGCGACCTGCCCGAACTGAGGGAAGCCACACGGCTCACCGGGACCTCGGCACCCGTCGCCGTCCTGACCAGGGAGCTCTCGATGTCGGTGATCGAGTTGCGTTGCTCCTCGGGCAACCGCACGTACACGCGAACCTCTTCCCGGCCGCGCTGGACCCGCAGGGCTTCCGCCCCGAAGAACGCGGCGCGCGTCTGCCCGGCGAGGTCGTCAAGGGTGAGGCCCAGGGTTCGTGCCTCGGGCAGCAGACCGAGCTGGATCTCCGGGATGCCCGGGGTGTGATCGGAGCGTATGTCGTGGACCCCCCCAACCTCGCGGAGGCCATTGACCACGGAAGTCGCGACTCCCGCGAGACGCTCCGGGTCGGGATGGGACAGCACGGCCTCGACGGGGTTGCCCAGGTCATAGATCTTGCCGCTGATGGTGAGGCCGCGCACATGGGGCAGGACACCCACCTCGTCACGCCACGCCTGCACGACGTCTCCCGTGGGAATCTGCCGGTGCTGCGCGTCCAGGAGTTTGAACGCGATGGTGGCGACATTGGGTTCCGGGTTCAGGTTGGGGTTGGGGCTCAGTCCCCCTCCTTCGATCCGCGGCCGTTGACCGACCGTAATCGTGACCCCGGAAAGCAGGGGTGGTGCATCGGTGGGCCGGTCTTCAGAGACACGTTCGATGGCGCGGTAGCCGGCCGCCTCCAGTTCCCGGGCGACCTCGTAGGTCTGTTCGGCCGTCGTCCCGTCCGGCATCTCCAGCGTGGCGGTTGCGAAATCGCCTTCGACCTCGGTGGCAAAGGTGAACGGCACGATGCCCGCCGGCAGCATGGCCGCACAGAGGATGAGCAGTGCGATGGCCGACGAGAGCGTCACGCCGGGTCGGTCCGTCGCGAACCGCACCCCGCGATGAAGGGGGCCCTGCATGAACCTGTTCAACAGCTCATCGACGCGCCCCTGAACCCGGGCAACGAATCGCCCGGGGCCCGTGCCGGGTGCCCAGTCCGGGCCGTGGAGATGGTGCGACAGGTGGTTGGGCAGGACCAGCAGCGATTCGACCAGCGAAATCACCAGCATCGCGATGACGATGGTCGGCAGTGCCTTCCAGGTTTGTCCGACCCCTCCGGGGATGAAGAGCAGGGGGGTGAACGCGGCGACCGTGGTCAGCACCGCGAAGATCAGGGGCACCTTGATTCGGCGCGCACGCGGATCGCCGCGATGACGCCCGGGGTTCCCTTCATTCGTTCGAGGTGGATGTGCTCGGAGACGACAATCGCATCGTCGACGACGATCCCGATGGCGAGGACAAACGAGAAGAGCGAGACTGCGTGGATCGCCAGGTCGAAGACAAACATGACGGCCAGGGCCCCGATGCCCGATATCCCGAGGCCGACGGCCACCCAGAAGGCCAGCCGGAGTTCGAGGAACAGTCCCAGGGCGAACAGCACCAGCAGTAGCCCGATCAGGCCGTTCTTGATGAGGATGCCGGCGCGCTCCTCGAAAGCATCGGATTCGTCGTTCCAGATGGTGATGCCGACGCCGTCCGGGAGGGAGGGGGCCACCTCGTCGGCCACGTGTCGCCGAACCGCGCGCGCCACGTCCATCACCTTCTCGCCGTCGGCCCTCGAGACCTCGACGTAGACGGCGGGCAGACCCTGATGCCGGACGATCAGGTCCGTGTCCTGGAATCCGTCGCGCACCTGGGCGACATCGCCCAGACGGACGACCGTGCCGTTGCCGCGGCTGAGGAGGACGATCTCCTCGAAGTCCTGTTGGTTGTAGCTCTGTCCCAGCGTGCGCACCCGGACCTGGGACTCTTCCGTGTCGATGCTGCCCGCGGACAGGTCGAGCGAACTGCGGCGAACCGTGTTGGCGATATCGGTCAGCGTCAGGCCCAGGGCCCGCAGCCGCTGCGAAGGCACTTCGATCGAGATCTCGTAGTTCCGCACGCCGCTGGTCTCGACCTGGGAGACGGTGGGCAGCGCGGAGAGATCGTCCTCGACGCGGTACGCGAGCTCCTTCAAGGCACGCTCGCTTACATCCCCATACAGGATCAGGCGCATCACGCTCTGGGCGTTCGTCATCTCCCTGATCTGGGGGCGTTCGGCTTCCCCCGGGAACGTCTGAATGCGGCCGACCGCCGCCTCGACATCGGCCAGGGCGTCGTTCATGTCCGTGCCCGAGATCATCTCCACCCTGACCGACGCCATGCCCGGAGCAGCCACGGACTTGACCGCCTTCACGTCGCCCAGCCCTTCGACCTCGTCCTCGATCTTGGCGACGATGGCCTCCTCCACCTCCTCGGGCGTCGCGCCCGGATAGGCGACGGAGACCTCCACCTGATTGAAGGGCACGGTGGGCCATGCTTCCAGTTCGAGCCCGAAAAACGATGCCACGCCCGCGACGAGGATGCCGACCATCAGCAGATTGGCGGCGACGCCGTTGCTCGCCATGTAGGCGATCGGGCCGGCAGCTTCTCCGTGACTGACTGGGTTGCGACTCATGGGGCCGGGTTCAGCCTCGGTCGGAACGGATGGTCGTTGCGGGACGTTACGGCATGCGCACTTGTAGCATACTCAACGGACGGGAGTCATGCACCACAAGAGTTGCGCCATTGGTCATACCTTGGTATGACTAAAGTATGAAGACTGCCATCTCTCTGCCGGACGAACTGTTTGCTTCCGCCGACTCGCTCGCGGAGCGGTTGAGGGTGTCACGGAGCGAGCTCTACGCGACCGCGGTTGCGGAATACGTGGCGAAGCACCGGGACGCCGAAGTCACCGCGCGGCTCAACGAGGTGTATTCCGACCTTCCGAGTGGGGTTGATCCGGCGCTTCGTCGGGCCCAGGCCCGTTCGATGGGCGAAGAGTGGTAGTTGCGCGCAGGGAAGTCTGGTGGGCAGACCTGGATGAGCCGAAAGGGTCCGAACCGGGTTATCGCCGTCCGATCGTGGTCGTTCAGTCGGATGCGTTCAATCGAAGCAGACTCAGAACGGTCATCTGCGTGGTCCTGACGTCTAGGATGCGCTACCTGGACGCACCGGGCAATGTGCTCCTGCCCGCGTGCGACACGGGTCTGCCGAAGGACTCGGTCGCCAACGTGACCCAGCTCGTGACCATCGATGAGGACTACCTGGGTGACCGGTGCGGACAGATTCCGCGGACGCTCATGAGCCGAATCGAGACGGGTCTCCGGCTGGTGCTGGATCTGCGGCGGTGAGCCGCACGACCGTTGTGACACGACCCTCGTTGCCCGTGAAGTGCAAGCGGATTGTGCCGGCCGATTCGCTCGAAACCGTGGCGGTGTCATCGTCGGCGACGGCGTCGACCGGTGTGCCGAAGAGCTCGACAGCGTAGTCGCGCCCCGCTACGCCCTCGAGGGTGAGCAGCCAGCCGTCGTCGTCGGCCACGAGGTCGATGATCCGCAGGCCCGTGCTGCGCTGACCGGGCTGCAGGTCGATCCGCGGCGGGGCGACGGCAAGGCCGCCGGCCCAGGTTGTGGTCACCTCGACGGAAGCGCCGTCGGTCAGCCGCAGCGCCTCGGGCACAACCGTCGCGTTCGTCGCCCCCGCCGGCACATCCGGCACAAAATCGATATCCACCGGCGGTCCCTCGCTCGTGACCACGACCCGCTGCTCGCCACCGGTGCCGGTCCAGCGCCGGCTGATGTCCACATCGACCATTGTTTCGCCCACGCGCAGCCGCCGCACCGATGCCCCGTCCCAGTCGGCCGGCAGCTGCGGGGCCAGCCGCGCCCGCCCGTTCGGCGCGTCCGGATCCCAGCCAAAGACGCCGCGGAGCAGTGGGGTGACCAGCATCGACGTGGCGAAGAACTGGTGCGGGACGGTCTGGTCGAGCGGCTGGTAGAAGGTGCCCGAGAAGAGTTCGCCGTGGCGGCCGAGGCTGAAGTCGAAGGTCATCTGCTTGACCGCGTCCATCAGGTGGAACCCCGCCCACGGGCGCCGGTAGCGGTACTGCGCCCACGACGCGAACCCGGTCACGAAGGGCCAGACCGTGCCCATGTTGTACTGGAGCGGGTCGTAGAGGTCGCTCTCGGTGGACAGCATGTGGGCGCCCCAGTCCGAGGAGATCCGGTCGCCGGCGATCCGCGCCAGGGTCGAGCGGGCGCGCTCGTCGTCCAGCAGGCCGAAGGCGGCGGCGGTGGCCGGCCACACGGTCAGGTTGTCGTTGGTGCCGCCGCCGGCGAGGATCCCGAACGCATGATGGCCGTCTTCGGGGCGCCAGTACGCGTTGTTGAGCGTCGCGCGGGCGGTCGGGGCGATGGCCGCGGCCTGCCCGGCCAGCTCCGCGTCGCCCATCGGTTCGGCCATCGCCAGGGTCGCCTCGATCGCCCCGACCCACACGCCCGCCAGGTAGACGTCCTGGTGCAGCGCTTCGCCCAGCGCGCCGACCTCGACCGCGCCCAGCCCGCCCACCGTGTTCTCGATGATGCCGTCGCCGTCGGTCTCCGCGCTCAGGCACCACGCCCAGGCGCGGCGGTAGGCGGGCCACAGCTCGCGGAGAAGTTCGTTGTCGCCGCTCGCGCGCCAGTACTGGTAGAGCGCGAACATCCAGTACGGCGTCGTGTCGGCGTGGTAGTAGGCGTAGGGGTACGTGTCGAACCAGTCGATGTGCGCCGCCGCCTGCGAGATCTCGTGGGTGATCTTACCGTCGTCGCGCTGGTACTTCGCCAGGAAGGCGAGTTCCTCGGCGACCAGCTCCCACTGTCCCAGCACGTCCATGGCGAAGGTGTTCATCATCGCGTCGCCGCCGAAGAACCAGCCGAATCCGGGCCGCCCACCGTCGCCCGACAGCCCCCAGCCGGCGACGAAGCCGCACCCCAGGTCGGGGTTGCAGACGCGCTGTTCCTCGAGGTTGATCTTGGCCCATTCGAGCGCCAGGTCGAGCGACGGGTCGGGGGTCTCGACCGATGCCGTCGAAGCCAGCGCCGAGTCCGCCCATGCGCGTGTGTCCCGATAGAGCATCTCCGCGCCCGCTATCAGCCGTCCGTAGCGCGCGAACACGGTGTCGCGAGGCACCGTCCCCGCCGCCACCGCGATCGGGATGAACTCGCCCTGCGCACGCTGCGGATCGACCGGGATCACCATGGTGCGCGGCGCCTCGCCGAGCTGGTGCGCCGGGTGCTCGACCGAATTGGTCGCCCACGGCGAGCCCACCACCGCGTTGCGCGTCTGCAGGCTCTCGGAGAGCACGAAGGCGCGCCGCCCCCCGTCCCAGTACGCGTATTGGCCGCCGAGCGACCCCGGCCACATGTAGTTGAGCACCGGGTGGAACTCCGCAACGATCTCCATCGGCTCGGGGCTGTCGACCTCGAGCAGGACGAGGATCCCCGACGCGGCCGTGTCCCGGGGCGCGAGGATGTGCTGGCGCACCTGAAACGCCGCGTGACTGTAGGTGATGGTGGTGAGCTCGGGCCGCAGGTGCACCGTGCGCGCGACCTGGTCGCCGGGGATGGGGGAGCCGTAGCCGACAGTCGAAAAGGCGAGGCGGAAGCCGTTGGCGACCTTGAGCGGATGCACCCACAGCTCGGCCTGGCCCGTCTCGACCCCGAGCCACGCCGCGCGCGGTCCGGTCACGCCGAGGTACTCGCCCGGGCGTACGGGGCCGGTCAGCTCGACGGGCGACGGCGATATCGCGAAGCGCGGGACCGACAGCGCGGCCAGGTCGCCGGGCGAGGGGTCGGGGAGGCGCTGGGCTGCGGTGGGGTTGGGGAGGGGGGTGAGGGCGAAGATGGCGGCTGCTGCGAAGAAGCGGGCCAGCGCCGGGGCAGGGTGGGGGGAAGATGGAGATTTCATCCGGCGGTGGCCTCGGGGCCGCAGGCAGAAGGTGACCAAGTCAGAGCAGACCCTTGAGGTGGTTAACCCCAGGGATCTTTGGCATGGCTTAAACGGCGACCTCGATTTCCCGGACGACCATACCGGTGACGTTTTCGACTGCCACTTCGAGGTACTCTCGGATGGCCTCGGCGATGTTCGCGAGAGCTTCCTCTTCTGTCGTTCCTTGCGACACACAACCGGGCAAACCCGGAACCCAGACGGAAAAGCCCTCTTCGGACTCGTGAAGAGCCACCCGATACGTCATTTCAGATCTCCCCTGTCAGATCCGCTCGTCGTCTGCCTGAACGATGAGCTACTCCATATCAGAAGGCAAGAAGAATGCGCCGCTGAGTGGAGCGGGTGCCGTACCGGCAGATGCGGCAGCCTACCGCCTCAACCGCAGAACCTGCGGGTGCTGCACGTCCATCTCGTCGGTCAACACGCCGAGGATCTCGTCCACACCGATCTCCATGACCCGGAAATCGTCGGGGATCTCGACGCTTCCGAGCCAGGCGCCGTCGGGACCGAGCACGAGCCACTGCTCCGGTCCGCCGTCTTCACTCGTCCCGCGGAAGGGGCGCAGCCAGACCGCACCCGTCGCGTCGACGAGCATGGCGGCGTAGGCCGGGCGGGTCTCCGGCGACGGCATGTCCTCGATCGCCTGCACAAAGAACGGCGGAAGCGACGTTGCCCCCGGTGGCAGCGGGATGTCGAGACGGGCATCTCGTTCGGCTTCGACCTGCGAGGCGGTCAGGGCCAGCGGGAAATCCGGGATCCGGAGTATGCGGACCGTATCGCCGGCTGAGTTCAGTTCCTCGACCTGCATGTGGTCGGCGCTCCCCACGAAGACTCTGCCGTCATGGGTGTCGAGCACGGAGGCTCTGCCAAAGAGCGGGCGCCCCATCAGTGCGTCGGTGACGTACTCTTCGTAGCCCGGGGTCCAGCCGATGCTGTCCACCCGGTGCCCCTCGAGGTCGTACACCAGCAGCGCTTCGGGAGGCCGCAGCAGACCGTACACCTCGGGGTAGTCCACAACCACCGGCGCGACCATCGTGCCGTTGCCCAGATCATGAAGATCCCGGACACCGGGAGGCAGTTGCAGGGTGCGAACGTGTCGCAGATCGGGACCGAAGAGTGTGACGCGAGACCGGATATCCCGCGCGAGCAGCGAATCGCCGACGGGTTCGACCTGCTGCAGGTTCGTGAACTCGCCCGGCCCCTCGCCGTGCCCGCCCGCCGAACCGACGAAGCGTCCGTCGGCCGAGAACTTCCGGATCTCGTTGGAACCACGATTCGCCACGACAAGCGACCCGTCCGGAAGTCGCTTGACGTCCCGCACCTGGTAGAAGTTGTGGGGATCGCCGGTACCGGATTCAGCCAGGTCCAGCAGCGGCTCCGGGTCCACGCGCCACGCGCTCGAACCGGTGTGCGCCGAGTCCCCCCAGGCGGGCCGGAACGACTCGACGACCGCAATGCGCGCGCTGTCGCGCCGGATCGCTGCCGCTCCACCGTCGTCGGAGGGGGCACAGGCCGGCAACATGGCCGCCAGCAGGGGGAACAGGATTCGCCGGTTGGTCATCCCGCGAAGCTACCGCGCGGACCGAACCTCGTCCACCGGCGCTACACGCGGCGCGAGGGTGCATGCGCGAGCGCGGGCGCCTGGTCCGAATAGAACTGCCGGCAGTACAGGCGGTATTTCCCGATCGGCCCGTCGGCGCGGCACAGCCGGGGCGGGGACCGGTACCGCTTCTTCTCCCAGATCACGACATCCTGCATGACGTAGCGCTTCTCCTCCGCCAGCAGAATGCGGCTGAGCAGCCTGTGGCGCAGCTTCATCGGCAGGAATCCCATGCCAGCGAAGAACCGCCCCGGCTTGCGAATCTTGCGCGCCTGCGTAACCAGCGTCAGATCCACGAACTCGCCGTCCGACGGCGTCGAGAGCACCCACAGTCTCGCGTCCATGCCGACCGTCTCTTCGTGGAACTCGACCAACGAATACCCCAGCCCGTGAACGTGCGTCACGGCCCGGATTTCGGACACGATGTCGAAGAGTCCCGCAATCCTGCGCACGCTGCGGAAGTCGAATGCGCTCCTGAGATAGGCGCCGTCGATCGTCAGCGAGCCGACCGGTTCCACATCATGATATCCGTGCGTGTAACCCAGGTGCTCCACGTCGACCGAGTTCTCCGTCGTCTCCTGCGGATGACCCCGGAAGCGCAGTGTGCAGGAGTGCAACTCGCCCCAGTCGTCGCCGCCGGGCGGGTCATCCGGCAGATGCCAATGGGGTGGCCGACCCTCGATCCCCCACCAGGCGAAGACCATGCCGAGGACTTCCCTGGTTTCGTACACCTTGAGTCTCGCGGCCTTCGGCGCCGGGGCGTTCGGTGTGGCGACGCATGTGCCGGCCGTGTCGTATGTGAAGCCGTGAAAGGGGCAGACGAGGCAGCCGTCGCGCACCAGGCCGCCGACCGACGGGCCCATGTGCGAGCCCAGGTGCGGACAGAAGGCGTCGGCCACGCAGATGCGCCCGTCCTCATCGGCCCACGCGACGATCTCCTCGCCGAGCCAGGTCTTCTCGATCAGCTTCGCGCTCTCGATCGACTTGCGGCTCGCCACGAAATACCACCCCTCGGGGAAGGGCGGCAGCCGATCCGCAAGGACCCTCGACGGCCTTGCGGTCGGGCCGCGCCGAGGTCGGGTCATGGTGTCAGGTGTGCTCACGGCCCTTCGCCTTCCTGAATCGCCAGCCGTACATGATGCTCCCGTAGTAGTTGAACATACGCCTTGCGTCGGGATCGTCGAAGGGGTAGTCGGCGCCGAGCTGCCTTGCGGCGGCCAGTCCGGTGACGAGACAGGTCTCCTGGCTGTTGACAAGCGTATGGGCGCCGCAATGCCAGGTTCGGCGCCTGCCCTGGATGAAGCGGAACATCGGGACGATCCGGGCGACGTGGCGCACGTCGTGCACAATGTGCTGAAACCACCGCTTTTCGACGACCTTCCGTTCGTCGATCCGGCTGATCGGGTTGTACGTGACCAGACAGGGCTTGTCGGACCGGTTCACCCACGGCTGCTGGTTGTGCATGATGTAGGTGATTTCATAGTTGTCCGGTCTGGCGCCGTACTGTTCGATGTGATTGCTGCGCGTCTCCAGCGGCTTCACTTCGTTGTCCGGGAGGACCGAGGCGTCCGAATGCACGACCGTATGGTTGTGAAGTTCGCTCTCGTAGCGTATCGACGAGAGGATGTGCCGCTCCATGAACGAGGGGTCGCCGAGCATCATCAGCGTCTGGTTCGCGTTGCAGGCGAAGATCACCGCGTCGAACGTCTCACGCACGCCGTCTTCGTCCTCGACCACCACATGGGACGGGTGGCGGTGCACCCTTCGGACCGGCCGGTTGAGGTGGATCCGGTCGCTGAAATCGGCCGACAGGTTCTCGTAGATCCGCCGCGTTCCCTGGTCCCACGTCTGCATGGGCGTGGCGGCCTCGATATCGAAGAACTCGAGGTACCTTGCGAAAAGCGACGCCGGCATGTCGAATACGTTGGTCGCCATCAGAAAATTGACGAACATGGGCTTCAGAATCTTGTACCGGAATTCCCCTGACAGACCGGCCAGGTTCAGCACCGTGCCCATGCTGATGTAGTTGAACGGATTCAGCGCATTCAGCAGCCGCGACGGCGCCCGGGTCAGCCCGCCGAACCTGTGCATACGCCTCAGGATCCGCTGAAAACGGGCGATCTCCGCCTGCAGCTGCCGTCTGATCTCGGAGTCGAAGTCGTGTGCGTAGACCTCGCCGCGATACCTGACGCTGTAGCTGAACCTGGTGTCGATCAGCTCAATGCCGTGCCGCTGCATCAACAGCAGGATGTGATGATACACCGACGGAATGCACGCCGTCACGGAGATGTCGAAGGGAATCGAGCTGCCGTCGTCCTGGGGCATGTCAATGGTCACCGCGTTCCCGCCGACCTGCCCCTGGGCCTCGTACAGCCGGAAGTCGAACCGGTCCGGGTGACGATGCAGCGCCCATGCGGCACCCAGCCCCGAGACACCGCCGCCGACGATGGCGACGCGCCGCTTCGGTTTTCCCCGCTTTGGTTCCCCCCTGCCTTTGCTCATATGATATTATAATGATATTGAAATGATATCAGAAGGAGGTGGAGGATGCCCGATCTGGCGCTGCGAGGCGTGTCGGACGAGCTGCACCGCGATCTCAAGGCCGCGGCCGAGAGAAACCACCGCAGTCTGAACGGCGAGATCCTCGCGAGGCTGGCGGCGTCCGTCCGCCCGTCCGTGGTCGATCCCGTCGCGCTGCTGGACCGGATTCAGCGACGGTACCGGACGCTGGGCCCGATCGACCTGGACGACATCGGGCGGAGCGAGCCGTGATCGTCGTAGACACCAGGGTCATGTTGCGATTGCTGATCGGCGGCCGCGCCGGCGAGGACGCGGCGCGGCTCTTCGTGCACGATCCCGAGTGGGCTGCGCCCGTGCGCCTGACGGGCGAGTTGCACGATGCGCTGCTCGCTTTCGTGCGCGACCGGTCGATCACGGTGGACCAGGCCAAGGCAATGTGCGACGACGCCGCTCTTGCGCTCGGCCCTCGCGTGGTGAGTGTGCCGTCCCACCGCGTGATCGACACCGCGGCGCAGTGCGGATTGCCGGCGCGCGCCGCCGAGTTCGTGGTGGCCGCGCGGGAGCTGGGCGTGATGCTCGCGACGGGGGACCGGGAGGTGTTGCGGGCCGCGCGCGATGTGGCGGTGTGGATGCGGTGAGGTGCTTGACCTCCGGGCGCTGGCCAGCCAGGGTGGGGGATCGGCGAAGGGGATCTGGCAAAGGTGAAGTCAATGGAGGAGGCGGGGATGATCTACCATGCGATCGAGGAGTTGAAGGAGCAGTACCGCGAGCGGAGGAAGCAGGCTCGCATTGAGGGGCATGCGGAGGGGCACGCCTTGGGGCGCACGGAAGGGCGCACGGAAGGGCGCACGGAGGGGCGTGCGGAAGGACGTGCGGAGGCGCGTGCGATAGTCTGCCGAATGGCCCGGCTGAAGTTCGGCGCGGGTGCGGGCGAGCGACTCGAAGAGGTCGTGAAGCAGATCATGGACCCGAAACGGATCTCCCGTATCGGTGACATGGTCATCGAGTGCGAGACCGGTGACGAGTTGCTCGCACTTACGCGAGACATTTAGGTGCTCCAGCCCGATGGGGATTTGACGGACGGTCGTTATCGCAGTACTCTGTAATCCAGAGTACTCTGTACGTCTCCGCACGAGGCCGAAAATGAACCAGTCAAGCCCGATCCCGCCCACCACCCCGCCCACCACCCCGCCCATCACCCCGCATCCCACGGCCGCAGACGACCTCGCCTTCATCCGCCGGCTCATGCAGGGCGCAAGGGAGACCGCGGTGGACCACAGCGGTCACCTGATCCTGTGGGGTTTCCTGCAGGCGGCCGCCGGCAGCTTGGCGTACATGGTGCGTCAGGGTGCCTTCTACGTCTCCATCAACTGGATCTGGGCCGTGACGATCGCCATCGGCTTTACGGGTTCGGGGTTGCTCGCACGCCGTTTGCGCAGGTCCGCTCCGGTCAACTCGCTCGTCAACCGGGTGCTTGCCGCCATCTGGATCGGGTGCGGGCTTTCGCTGTCGCTCGTGGGATTCCTGGGGGCGGGCACGGGGTCCGTGCCGTCTCCGGTCATGCCGGGCGTCAAGTGCGTGATTATCGGGTGCGCGTTCTTCGCATCCGCTCCGCTCTTCAACCGGGCGTTCTACTGGGTGCTGGCGGGCGTGTGGTGGATCCTGGGCAGCGCGTTGCTGCTCCGTCCTTCTCCGGGATCGAGTCTCGTGTTCGCTTGCGCGCCGATCCTGTTCATGCTCGTGCCCGGGCTGATGCTTCGGGCGCGTCGCCGTACAACCCCTCGGCTTCACATGGTCGCATGACAAACTACGACTACCGACAGTTCGACCCGCTCATCCATTCGAGGATACGGCTGTCGGTGCTGGCCATCCTCGTCAGCGTCGACGACGCCGAGTTCACCTACCTGCGGGAGCAGGTCAAGGCCACCGACGGCAACCTCGGCGCCCACCTGCGGAGACTCGAGGAAGGCGGATACCTGCATGTCACCAAGCACTTCGTGGATCGGAAACCCGTGACGCGGTACCGGATTACCGAAACCGGGCGGCTGGCCTTCCGGAGGTACGTCGACAGCGTGGAACAGCTGCTGCGCGCGCCGCAATCGGAGGTGCCGCGGAGTGCGGCGGGGTAGGGTCTTGCTTGCGAGCGGGGGGCGGTGGCCGGACATCGGCTCGGTGTCCGTCGCGGCGGTCGCGTTGTGGCTCGTACCCATGTGGCTCGCACCCATGGGGCTTGCGCCCGCTCGCCTGGCTGCCCAGGAGTCGTCCGCCGTGTCCGGCACCGTGCGAGACGCCGCCGGGCAGCCGCTTGCCGGAGCCGACGCGTTTCTGATCGAGACGCTGGAAGGGTCGCTCACGGACGATGTGGGCGGGTTCCGATTCGAAACGCGCCACACCGGCCCGGCAACCCTCGTGGTGCAGAGAACCGGCTACCTCGAAGTCCGGCGTACCATTGATCTTCCGCGCGACGGCCCACTCGCGATCGTGATGCAACTCGCCCCGGTCGCGCTGGAACCGATCACGGTCGAAGCGGGCACGTTCCGGCTGGGCAGCCTGCCCGACGTGACGCTCAGCGACCTCGAGGTCGTGACGACGCCGGGTGCCGCCGCGGACCCCTTCCGGGCAATCCAGACGTTCCCGGGAATCCAGAGCGTCGGCGAGGGGGCGGGCCTGTTCGTTCGGGGCGGCGACATCGCCGAGACGAGGGTGCTGCTCGATGGCGCGACGGTCATCTCGCCTTTCCGCCTCGACGGCGACCGCACCATCTCGTTCGGCCGCTTCGATCCGTTCCAGCTGCGTGGGATCCAGTTCTCGGCGGGCGGATTCGGTGCCGAGTACGGCGATGCCCTCTCCGCGATCGTCGATCTTCAGAGCGTGGACAGGCCGAGCTCCCGCGAACTCGGCGTCACGGCGGCCATCGGTGGCTTTTCCGGCGGGCTTTCCTTCGATCCGTCCGAGTCCGCCGGCTTTCGCGTGACCGCCACCCGCACCGACACCGACCTTCTCATGCGACTCAATGGACGGAGAGACGAGTTCGACGAGGTCCCCAGGTCCAACGACCTCAGCGGAGGCGGCGAGTGGGTGTACCGGCCCGGTGGAAGCCTGAAGGCCTTCGCGCTGGTGCAAACCGATCACGTAGGCGTCCGGATCGACGATCCGTCCCATTCCGGCGTCTACCGTTCCGACGCGCGTGCGGATCTCTTCGCACTGTCGGGTCTCGACGGCTTCGGCGCGGCGGGCCTGAAGTGGGGGCTGGCGACCAGCGGATCCCGCAAGGACGAGGATTTCGGCGCCTTCCGCCTGGAGCGCGACGACCGGCTGACACAGGCCCGCGTCAGGATCGAGGTCCCGGTGCGGCCCGGGCTTGCGGTGGCGGCCGGGGCCGAAGTGGAGCACCGCGACGCAGACCTTGCCGGGTCGGTTCCGACGGCCTCATACGACAACGCGCCGGACGCCGCGAAGACCGTCTTCTCCAGCCGCGAGTCCGGTGCGCGGCTCGGTGGTTTCGGCCAGATCGAGCTGCAACCCTCGGGCGCGCTGCGGCTGCTGCTCGGCATGCGCGCCGATCGGTCGACGTTCACCGGGCGCACCACCCTCGATCCCCGCCTGTCGGCTACGTGGCGGCCAGCCGGTCGGCTCACCCTGACCGCCGCGTGGGGTGTGTTTCACCAGGTTCCCGATCCCCTGTTGTTCGAGCCCACGCTGGGAGATCCCTCCCTCCCGGCCATGTCCGCCCGACACTGGATCGGCGGGGCCACCTGGGATGAAGGTGCCCGTCTGGTGCGCGTCGAGGCGTACGCCAAGCACTACGGGTCGCTGGCCGCGCGCACGCGGGACGGCGTCACGCGCGGAGGGGGAACCGGAGCTGCCAGGGGCGTGGACGTCTTCGTCAAGGATGAACTGGGATTCCTGGGCCTGGACGGCCGGGTCGCCTACAGCTTCATCCGCTCCGACCGAACCGACCCCGACTCTGGACGACTGGCCCCATCGCCCTTTGACGCGACCCACTCCCTGAACCTGGTTCTCAACCGGAGCTTCGCGGGCTGGCTCGAGGCGGGCGTGGCCTACCGGGCCGCTACCGGAGTGCCCTTCACCCCAATTGTGGGCGCGGCGTTCGATGAGACTCGCGGTTTGTGGCAACCCGTCCATGGAGCGCCCATGTCCGAGCGGCTCCCCGCCTACGCGAGGGTCGATCTGTCGGCGAGCGTGCTGCAGACCCTCTGGCGCGACAACATCACCGTCTTCTTCGTGTCCATGATGAATTCGCTTGACCGGTCAAACGTCCGGGCGTTTCGCTACAGCCGGGACTACGCGGAGCGGATTCCCCTCAAGACCCCGTTCCCCCGTAGCATCTACTTCGGGGTCACCACCACCCTGCCTTTCTGACCCGAGCAAGGAGGACATCTTGTCCTGCCCATACAGACTTTCCAAGCTGCCGGCCTTCGCGCTCCTGCTGGCCACCGCGCTCCTGCCGGCCTCTGCGCTCCTGCTTGCCTCCGCGGTCCAGCCCCGCGGCCTGGCCGCCCAAACCCTGGATCCGGGCGAACTTGCCGAACGCGTGCGCACGGGACTCGAGGAAGCGGAGATTACGGGCGACGCCGATGCTCTGAGGCAGATGGTGACCCTGTCCCGGCGTGCCGTGACCGCCTTCCCCGAAGACGCGTTGCTCAACCATTTCGCGGGCTACGCGCTCTACAGCTTGGCCGGACGAACGATGGAGGCCGACACGGACGCGTCGCACGCGTTGCTTGAGGAGGCCGAGTCGTTTCTCGAGAGATCGGTCGAGATCGAACCGATTGCGGAATCGTACGCCTTGCTGGCCTCGGCGATCGGCATGCGGATCGATGGACCTGCCTCCGCGATGACGCTGGGGATGCGATCCGGCGCCGCGATGAGTCGTGCAAGGGAGCTGGGGCCGGACAACCCGCGCGTCAGGCTGCTGGAGGGGATGTCGGCCTTCCACACGCCGAGGATGTTCGGAGGCGGTCACGAGGCTGCGCTGGAACACTTTCTGGCGGCGATCGAGTTGTTCGCGGAAGATGCCCCGCAGCCGCCGCTGCCGGCCTGGGGTCACGTCGAGGCGTACGCGTGGCTCGGACAGACGCATGTTGCGCTGGGACAGGTCGAGGAGGCGCGCAGGGCGTATGAGCGGGCGCTGGAGCTGGAGCCGGGGTATGTGTGGGTGCGGGAGGTGCTGCTGCCGGGATTGGGCGGGTAATTCTTGCTTCCAATAACACGTCATATTCGGCGTATAGATGATTATATAGTATATTACTAGTCATAAACGGCGTGTAGACACCAATCGACACTCCGGCTATCTTCCTCTGAGCCGACGCGCGGCGCCCGCGTGAACCCGAGGTCGCATCCGGGCGACCCGACGCCGCGTCCGCGCGAGAACCCCGCAGGGGAGGCCACCAGCCATGAGAGCGATCGTCGCCACGAGCCGGACCCCGGACGTGCTGCGCGAAGTGGGTGCGAGGCTGAAGGCGCTGCGTCTCCAGCAGAACCGGCGTGCAAGGGATGTCGCCGCCGACGCAGGGGTCAGCCCGCGCACCATCGACCGCCTCGAGGCGGGGCAGAACGTCGGGACCGAGAACCTGGTGCGGGTGATGCGCGCGCTGGGTCGGCTGCAGGCGTTCGAGGAGTTGGTGCCGATGCCGGAGATTTCGCCCTACGATGTCGAGCGGCTGAGGGGGAAGGTGAGGCAGCGCGCATCAAGGGGGGAACGTGAATGGTGACCTGAGGGTCCGGGCTCGGATCTGGGGCCGGGAGGTGGGAATGCTGCGGGAGGAGCCCGAGGGGCGGATCACGTTCGAGTACGAGCCGGGGTTCCGGGCCGCGGGGCTCGAGATCTCGCCGATCCATCTTCCCGCCGCTCGACGGGGACCGGTCTCCCTCCCGGAACTCGCCCGCAAACCCGCGTTTCTCGGCCTCCCCGGCGTCTTCGCCGACGCCCTGCCCGATCACTTCGGCAACGCGGTAATCCGACGCTACTTCGAGGAGCGGGGGCGGCCGAACGACGCGCTGTCACCCCTGCAACGGCTCCTTTACATCGGCGAACGTGCCATGGGCGCCCTTGAGTTCCACCCTCCCCTGGACCCGGCGCCCGGAACCGGGGAGGCGCTGGAAGTCAGGGGGTTGGTCGACCAGGCCCGCCGGGTTGTCGAAGGGGACGTGTCGGTTGCAGTGCCCGAGATCATGCAGGTCGGCGGCAGTGCCGGAGGGGCGCGGCCGAAGGCGCTGATTCTCTGGGACCGGGCGGCGAACCGCGTGAGGTCGGGCTTCGCGCCCCCCGACCCGGGAGAGGAGCCGTGGCTGATCAAGTTCGACGGGGTGACGACGGACGGCGCCGGACTCGGGATGCGTGGCGCCCGCAGACCGGGGCCGTGGGGACGGATCGAGTACGCGTACTCGCGCATGGCGAGGGAGGCCGGGATCGAGATGCCCGAGACCCATCTTCTCCGCGACGGCGAGTTCGCGCATTTCATGATCCGGCGTTTCGACCGTATTCGCGACGACGCCACGGACACCTTCCGCAGGCTTCACTTCCACAGCCTGGGGGGACTCCAGCACATCGACTTCAACGACCAGTTCGTGTTCAGCTACGAGGGCTATTTTGACACCATCCGCGCCATCGGGCTCGGCCAGCGCGCGGTGAACGAGGCGTTCCGACGGATGGTCTTCAGCGTGGCCGCCGTCAACTTCGACGATCACGTCAAGAACTTCGGCTTCCTCATGAATGCGGTGGGGCGGTGGCGCCTCGCGCCTGCGTACGATGTGACGTACGCCGAGAGCGATGCGTGGACGCGCCAGCACCAGATGTCGGTGAGGGGGAAGTTCCAGGGGATCACGCGGCGTGACCTGCTGGAGGTGGGAGAGATGTTCGATGTGCCGGGGGGAGAGCGTGAGATCGTGGCCGCGGTGGAGGCGGCGGTGGGGGGGTGGCGGGAGCAGGCTCGCGTGGCGGGCGTGCCGGGTGAGATGGTGGATTGGGTGGACGCGCGGATCGGGGTGTGAGAGGGTGGTGGCCCCGAATGGCTCGATTCCGCTTGGGCGGGTAGGTTCGGCGGAAGTGCGGCGAGATCGCGGTCTGAAGAATGGAGAGGGGGAGGGATGACGACGTTGATCGAACGGGTACGGAAGTGGGACGAAGAGCGGCGTCAGGAGTGGCTCAGGCAGGGAACCGAGCAGGGTCGGGCTGAGGGCTTTGAGCGTGGCCGGCGCGGGCGCCGAAGAGGGCTGGATCGAGGGCATCGGATTGGGAATGGCACAGGGTATCGAGCAGGGTTGGCTGGAGGTGGAACGCCAACTGGTGTACCGGCTGGTGAGCCAGAAGTTCGGTGCGGCCGTCGCTGACCGGATCGCTGCGGTGCTCGACGATCTTTCCGTACCTTCGCGCATCACTGCCATCGCCGATGTTGCCCTCGACTGTGAGACGGCTGAGGGCTTCATGTCTTCGTCGGTTCCGATCCCGGAAGGATGACCCTTCACACTCGTGCACCGGATTTGATCCGCTCGGTCGCGAGGGTCTCAGGCTCTAACCCAGCGGAATCCTGAAGCTTACAAAGTTGCCCACCGACATCGCGTCGAACGGCTTCACCTTGCGGAACAGCCACCACGTCACCACGCCCACGCCTGTGCCCAGAAGCGCACCGTTCATCCGTGACCAGTGCTTGCTCTCGCGGCAGATCCCGGCGGACTCGAGCCCCATTCCGATGCGCCGGCGCTTGTCGTCCGAGCATGCTTGCGAGGCAACCACAATCCCCGTTGCCATGCCCACGGCGGCAAAGCCGTAGAAGACTTCGTCCGTCCTTTGGTTCCCGTGTCCCTCCCAGGGGCCGGAGGGGGGTCGATCCTGCGCGATGGCCGGCGAGGCGAACGAACCGGCGAGCATCAGAGCGATGAAGTGTTTCACGGTTGCGTTCCTTTGCTCAGTGAGGGAGCCGGCTTCCGATGACTCCGTGAATAGTGCCGTCCACCCAAGTTAAGCCACCGGCTGCTGGGATGGCTCCGCGCCGTGCCGGCAGTGGCGCTCCCGCTCGCGCGGGTTATCGTGTATGCCGCACTCAGACAAGGAGCGGAATCACCATGGCCCCCAAGCGAAACGGCCGGCTCGACGAGCGCACGCACTTCCTGGCCCGAAAGGGGGTCGCCGACGCGCAGTTTCGGATCGGCCAAATGCACTTGATCGGCGAGGACGGCGGGAGGCCCGATGCGGAGCAGGCGGTCAGGTGGTTTCGGGCCGCGGCGGAGCAGGGCCACACGGAGGCTCAGACGGCGCTCGGCGAATGCTACCTCGAGGGTGTCGGGGTGGAAGAGGACTACGAGGAAGCGGCCCGGTGGTTGCGCCCGGCCGCGGACGCGGCGGACCCGGACGCGTCTTTCGCACTGGGGATGATGTACGCCGACCTGCTGGTCAGCATGGACGACGACCCGGACGCGGAAAGGCGGCTGCTCGATGTGGCGGCGGCCGGATACCCGCCGGCGCAAGCCATGATAGGCGCGGTCAAGGGCATGCTCGAAGGGTTTGGGAGCCCCGATGACGGTGGGTTCGGTCTGGACGAAGTCGACCCGGAGGCAGCCCGCGAATTCGTGGCGGATCAGCTGAGAGAGGCGTGGGGCGGAGACCCGGGCGCCCAGGCCCTTGTTGCGGACGCCTACCAAATGGGCGTCGGCGTGCCGCAGGACCACGCGGAGGCGCGTCGCTGGTACAGGGAGGCGGCGAAGCAGGGCGATCCGGGTGCCCAGAACAACCTCGCGGTGTGCTATGCCAGCGGCGAGGGCGGGAGGCAGGACGGCGAACAGGCCATCCGGTGGTTTCGCGCGGCCGCAGCACAGGGGTATGCCGAGGCCATGAACAACCTCGGGGTGGCCTATGACAGGGGCGATGTCGTCGAGCAGGACGACGAGGAGGCCGTCAAGTGGTTTCGCAGGGCGGCCGAAGCCGGATGCGCGTCCGCCGAAGACAACCTCGGCGCCATGTACGCGGAGAGACGGGGCGGAATGGAGGACGACCCGAAAGGCGTGGCCCGGCTGATCGCCTCGGCGGAGGATGGCTATCTGCCCGCACAGTTCGAAGCCGGGTACATGCTTGCCACCGGCGAGGGGGTGGAGCAGGACGCCGCGCGGGGCGAGGCGTTCCTGGCCGCGGCGGCCGACGCGGGGTATTCGGCCGCCGCGTACGTGCTCGGCGGGTTGTACAAGGAGGGCCTCGGGGGGAAACGGCGAAGGAAAAGGGCCCGGGAACTGGTCTGGCAGGCCGCCGAAAGCGGACTTCCCGCGGCCCAGAACGAAGTCGGGCTGTATTACACCTACGGCAACGGTGTCGAACGGGATCCGGCCGAGGCGGTGAGATGGTATCGCAAGGCCGCCGAGGGGGGGTGCGAGTTCGGTCAGAACAACCTGGCATCGTCGTACCACAGGGGCGACGGAGTGGAGAAGGACGAACGCAAGGCCGCAAAGTGGTTCCTTCGGTCGGCTGAGCAGGGCTTCGGCCCGGCCCAGTTGGCCATGGCCGCGGCCTACCTGGCCGGCAAGGGTGTGGAGTACGACCTGGAGGAGTGCATGCGCTGGCTCCGGCTGGCTGCCAATCAGGGCATGGACGAGGCGCGGCGGCACCTGGACGAGCTCGAGGCGATACTGGCGGACGGGGGTTAGGGGGTGTGTTCTCTCGGCGTTTCGCACAGGGCCCGTTCGGTCGGAGACGCGAGTGACCGGGAGAGGCGTCAGCGCAGTTGCAGATTCGTGAATGCAATTATTGCGATCTGGTGAGCCAAAGCATTGCAAAATCGTTAGTCAAAGCGTTGCGAATTACTGAATGAGCAGCTAGACTTGCTCTGGCTCGATTCGCTCATCGTTGGCTCTGCACGGTGGATTCGATGGACAACTTCGGACGCCGCGTCTACCGGCGCCGCATCGCCCACCAGGAACTGAAGGGTCGCCTCGCCCGCTCGGGGGCGGTGCTGATCGAGGGCGCGCGCGCTTCCGGGAAGACGGTGTTGGCCAGAAAGGTGGCGGCCAGCCGGGTCATGCTTGACGCCGATCGCTCCGCTCGCCGTGCCGCTGATGTCGATCCCGGCTTGCTCCTTCGTGGCGAGACTCCACGGCTGATTGACGAATGGCGACTCGTTCCCGAGGTGTGGAACCATGTGCGGCACGCCGTTGACGAGCGTGCGGGACGGGGTCACTTCATTCTGACCGGTTCGGCGGTGCCGCCCGACGACATCACCCGGCACACCGGCGCGGGGAGGATCACGCGCTTGCGGCTTCGTCCGATGTCGCTTTTTGAACTGGGGCGTTCGACGGGCGAAGTGTCGCTGGCGCGGCTGTTGGCGGGCAGGCCGGCTCCCTCCGTAGAGGCGAAGTTGAGCGTGGAAGAGATTGCCGAACTGGTCTGCGTGGGCGGTTGGCCGGGGCATCTGGGGGCTTCGGAGGTGCATCCACCGCGTTCGCCCGAGGACGCGATGGAGGAGAACCGGGATTACCTGGGCGAGATCCGCAGGACCGACATCCGGCGCGTGGACGGGGTCGGAAGAGATCCGGCACGGGTCGGGCGGTTCCTCCAGTCGCTTGCCCGCAACGTCGCAACCTGCGCGAGTCTGGCCACGCTGGCCAGGGACGTCGGCGGACCCGACCGGAACATCGACCACAACACGGCGCGCTCGTACATGACGGCGCTTGAACGCCTCATGATCGTGGAGGACCAGCCCCCCTGGGCGCCGCATCTGCGGTCACGGTCCCGGCTCCGGTCTGCAGCGAAGCGGCACTTCGTGGACCCGTCGCTCGCCGTGGCGGCGCTGAGAGTCACGCCCGAACATCTCTTGCACGACTTCGAGTGGTTCGGCCTGCTGTTCGAGTCAATGGCGGTGCGGGACCTCCGCGTCTACGCCCAGGCTGCCGGGGCGGGCGTGCACCACTACCGCGACAACACGGACCTCGAGGTGGATGCGGTCGTGGACGCCGGACCCGGTCGATGGGCGGCGTTCGAGATCAAGCTCGGCGCGGGACGGATTGACGACGCCGTGAGGGCGCTGCTCAAGTTCGCCGACCGGATGGACACGGAGCGGTGTGGCGAGCCTGCGGCGCTGGGCGTCATCGTCGGCAGCGGTTACGGGTACACGAGGCCGGACGGGGTGGCGGTGATTCCCCTTGGGGCACTGGGCGTGTAGGCGACGCGCCCTGCATCATCGGCGACATCTCGCCGATATGCCGGGCCATGGCGCTTGAGCCAGAGGAGAAACGAGGAATGGCCGAGAAGACCGGGGGCCCGCTGGGCGCCGGGACCGAGACGCCACAGCTTGACGTTTACACGCTGGGCGACGGAACGGTCGACAGGCGGAGGCTCGATCGCATCACCGAGATTTTCCGCCCCACGACTCTGGCTGTGCTCGACCGTGTCGGCGTCCGGCCGGGCATGGCCTGCCTGGACGTGGGCCGCGGAACGGGAGGCGTGGCCTTCGACCTCGCCCGCCGCGTTGGTCCCGAAGGCCGGGTCGTCAGGCTGGACATGGACGACCTCAGCGCAGCCTTCGACAGGGCCGTGGAACTCGTTTCAGAGGAGCGGAGGCGCACCGGCGGGTTCCCGGACATTGGGGCCAGACTGCCCGTGCTATTCCAGGGCGCCGGACTCGCCGATGTGCGGATGAGCGTCTTCCAGCACATGGAGCTTGCCGGGGTGTTTCAAGTCGTGGATGCTGTCGACGCTGACGCCGGATCGCGCCCAGTGGATCGCCACCCTCGGAATCGCGGACGAGACCGAGGTCGAGCAGGTCCTGGCCGAGGTCACGAGGCACATTGAGAATCCCGGGACGACGATGGGGACGCCACGCTTCGTGCAGTGCTGGGGCTCCAAGCCCGAAACCGTCTAATTGCCGTCGAACCCGGGCGAGGAGATGACCGTGACCGCGGAGGCCAGGATGAAGGTTGTTCTCCCGTTGGCCATCCTCCTGGCGGCTGCGGCCTGTGATGAGGTGGACGAATTCTCGACGGATTGCACCAACCCGTTCTCACTGGATGGCGCCTGGGAGGGCCACGAGGGGGCGTCGGACGATGGCGTCTGGTGGCGGTTCGATCTTGAAGAACAGCCGATACAAAGGGGTGCCGTCAGACTGAACGGCTCCTACGTCACGGACTTTGTGTACCACCTTGAGGGCATTCAGGGAGCCGATACGGTCGGCGGTAACGTTCAAGGCGGAATGCTGTGTCTGACCCTGGGAGGGGGGAGCATGCCGAGTGAGATGGGTCTGCGCTTCGAGATCGAGTATCCGGCTGGCCAGAATACCGAGCATTGCGACTTCACCGCCGCTGTCTGGCGGCAGGGCCTCGAGGAATATGTCAACGGAGTCCTCACGTGCGCGGGTCGCGGTCGGGGACTCCGACTCCATCGCGCGAGGAGATAGGGACCGGGACGAAGTGGCCAAGAACCCGGACTCGGGACTAGGGCCACGGGCAGTCATCCACGCACTCGTCGGGGTCGTGGCGGTACAGCACCACCCATAGCGTCTCGCCCTCGTAGTTGGCGGCGCCCTCGGCGATGGGCGAGCGCCAGATGAACGCGCACCAGAACCATTGGCACTCGGGATTCTCCGGATCGGCGAGGAAGCCCTCGCTTGGGGGCCACGGTGCGCGCGACACGTCGAGGTCCCACTGGATCCTGGGTCCCAGCCCCCAGCGTTCGGACAGCTCGGCAACGCTGCGGCCGTCCTGGACGATCTGGGCACTCACGGACGCAAAGCCCGTTTCCGGAACCTTGAACTTCGTTTCATCGACACTGGCGAAGTGCGAAGCGGCGTACCTGCGCGCGGGCATGTTGTCGCCGCCGATGACGATCTCGAGGCCGGCGAACCCTCTTGGGTCGTCGAGTGCCTGCCTGGCGAGAACCCTCGTGGTGTCGTGCGGCCGGTGCTGCGTCAGGTAGTTGCCCGACGACACGAAGATCTCCAGCGTCGGGTCCGGATCGGCGGCGAACGGATTGAAGCAGCCGATGGCGAGGATCGCCACGACCGCGAGCGCGACGATGGTCTTCATCGGTCTCATCCCAGGCTCCGCACCACGAGCTCGACGCATTCCTCGGGGGACAGCTTGCCGGTGTCCAGACGCAGATCCGGCCGCTCCGGTCTCTCATAGGGGCTGTCGACGCCCGTGAAGTTCCTGATCTCGCCTCTCCTCGCCTTGGCGTAGAGGCCCTTCGGGTCGCGCGCCGCACAGACCTCCAGCGGCGCGTCCACGAAGATCTCGCGGAAGTCGCCGGGCTCGAAGAGACCGCGGGCAAAATCGCGCTCGGACCGGAAGGGGCTGATGAACGACACGATCACGATCAGTCCCGCGTCAACCATCAGACGCGACACCTCGGCCACCCGCCGGATGTTCTCCACGCGGTCCGCTTCCGTGAACCCCAGATCCCGGTTGAGACCGTGGCGCACGTTGTCGCCGTCCAGCAGGTAGGTGTGGCGGCCTTCCGAGACGAGGCGCTTTTCCAGCAGGTTCGCCACCGTCGACTTCCCTGAAGCCGACAGGCCGGTCAGCCACAGGCACCGCGGGCGCTGGTGCTTCAGGCCGGCGCGCACCTCACCCGTAACGTCGAACTCCTGCCACTTCAGATTTGACGCTCGCATGAGCGGATAGGTGATCGTGCCGGCGCCAACCGTCGCGTTCGTCGCGCGGTCGATGAGAATGAACCCCCCAAGAGCCCTGCACCGGTCGAACGGCGCGAAGGGCACCGGCCGGCTCGTCGCCAGGTTGACCACGCCGAGTTCGTTCAGCCCCAGCGTGGCGGCCGCCAGCCTGCGCCCGTCCCTCACGTCCACCGAGTGCCTGATCCGCGTGGCGGTCGCACGCACCTCGCACGAATGCAGCTTCATCAGGTAGGAGCGGCCCACTGTAAGCGGCTCGTCGGCCATCCACACGATCCGCGCCTGGAACTGATCCGCGACCTCAAGCGGGTCTTCGGCGTCCACGATCACGTCGCCCCGTGACACGTCAACATCGCGCTCCAGTGTGAGCGTGACCGAGTCGCCGCGCCCGGCCCGTTGGCGCGTGCCCCGCCAGACCACGATGGATGCCACCTGGGTCTCGACCCCGGTCGGCTCGACGCGCACGCGGTCTCTCGGCGAAACCGTCCCGGCCGCCACCCTTCCGCAGTACCCGCGAAAGTCCGGGTTCGGCCGGTTCACGTACTGTACCGGCATGCGGAACGCCTCCTCCTCGGCGTCCCGCTCCCCCACCTCGACTGTGTCCAGGTGGCCGAGCACCGTCGGCCCGTCGTACCACGGCGTCTTGTCCGAGCGCCGGGTCAGGTTGTCCCCGGTCAGGGCGGAAACCGGAATGGCCGTGACGTTCTCGATTCCCGTTGCGTCTGCAACGGTGCCGTATGCCGAGCTGATCGCCTGGAAGACCTCGGGGCTCCAGCCGACGAGATCCATCTTGTTGACCGCGAGCACTATCTGGCGCACGCCGAACATGGCGGCGATACGCGTGTGCCGCGCGGTCTGGGGCAAAACGCCCTTTCGGGCATCCGCCATGACGACCGCCACATCGGCGGTGGAAGCCCCGGTCGCCATGTTGCGCGTGTACTGCTCGTGGCCCGGCGCGTCGGCGACGACGAAGCGCCGCCGCGCCGTCTCGAAAGACCGGTACGCGACATCGATCGTGATGCCCTGCTGCCGCTCGTCCTCAAGCCCGTCCATCAGCAGGGCCAGGTCGGCCGCGTCGCCCTGGGTGCCGTGGCGGGAGGAATCCTCCGCCACTCTCCGCATCTCATCGGCGAACACCTGCCGGCTGTCGTAGAGGATCCGGCCGATGAGCGTGCTCTTGCCATCGTCCACGCTTCCGCAGAGGATGAGCCGCACGGTCGAGGGCATCAGAAGTAGCCCTCCCTCTTCTTCCGCTCCATCGAAGCGTCGCCGTCGTGGTCGATGAGGCGCCCCGCGCGTTCGGACCGCCGGGCCGCCGCCGTCTCGGCGATGATCACGTCCAGCGTGTCCGCGTCGCTCTCGACCGCGGCCGTCAGCGGGTAGCATCCTAGCGTGCGAAAGCGGACCCGGCGCCATTCGGGCTCCTCGCCCGGGTCGAGCGGCATGCGCTCGTCGTCCACCACGATCCACTGCCCGCCGCGCCGGACGACCGGACGTTCCGCGGCGTGGTACAGCGGCACAACGGGGATCTCCTCTTCCGCGATGTAGCGCCAGACATCGGCCTCCGTCCAGTTCGAGAGCGGGGACACGCGGAGCGATTCGCCTGCCCGGAGACGCGTGTTGTAGAGATTCCACATCTCCGGGCGCTGGGCCTTGGGATCCCACTGATGGGCGGCATCGCGAAGCGAAAAGACGCGTTCCTTGGCGCGCGACGTCTCCTCGTCCCGGCGGGCGCCCACGAAGATCATGTCGTAGCGTCCGGCATCGAGCGCCTGGCGCAACGCAACCGTCTTCATCACCTCCGTGTAGTGCTCCGAGCCATGCGTGAACGGACTGATCCCCGCCCTCACGCCCTCCCGGTTGGTGTGGACGACCAGCCTGACGCCGGTCTGGGCCGCGACTCCGTCGCGAAAGGCGATCATCTCCCGGAACTTCCAGGTGGTGTCGACATGCAACAAGGGCATGGGCGGCGGCGCGGGCCAGAACGCCTTGCGCACAAGGTGCAGCAGTACGCAGGAATCCTTGCCGATCGAGTAGAGCATGACCGGCCGGCCGGCGGCCGCGACGCCCTCCCGAATGATCTCCACGGCCTCCGACTCCAGCGCCGGGAGCCAAGGGGCGGGTCTTCGCCGTCGGTCCGTCTCCGCGCCGGATTGCAGGCTACGATTCATGTCGGATCGGTCGGGGTCGCGGCTGTCGGGGACAGCGTCGGCGGTCGGTGATCTTCCGCCCGGTGACGCTTGCGGCGTGAGTCTTTCAAAATAGCCGATCTTCCGGGCCTCGGGTGATCCGCATACCCGGACGCGGGACAACTCAGGACGGCACTGGAAGGCCGCCCGAGGGTTCGCGGCTGAAATCCCGATCAGCGGGGATCATTTGGCGGGAATCCGATGCCGATCCCCACACGACTCCGCCGCCCCCGGAAGCCGAAAGCCAGGGGATCAAGGGCCTTCCGCTGGTATTCTCTGCCGCAGAGGACTTGCATGGGGACCACGAGGATCGCGGCGCGCCGAACGGGTCGCCTATTCCGCCCTGGCTTCTGCAACCATGACCAGCGACGGCAGCAGGCAGAGTATGAAGAAACCGGAGAATATCAATCCGCCGAGCATGCTCACAACGAATGGCACGAGAATAATCAGTTCCTCACTCCGTACATAGAGCAGTGGTGCGAGCGCCAGGATCGTCGTCAGGCTGGTCAGAAACACGGCCCGGAAACGATGGCGGGTTGCAGCGGATGCGGCGGCGATCGCCGGGAGCATACTGCGCTCTCGACGCAGCACATTGTAGCGATCCATCAGCACGAGCGCGTCGTTTACGATGACGCCCGCGACGCCGATCACCCCGAACAGCGACATGGCGCTGAAGTCCCATCCCAGGATCCAGTGACTCACGACCGCTCCCGAAAACGCGACCGGAATACCGGCTACGGCGATCACGGGTTTCCAGTAGCTGCGGAGGAAGGCGGCGATCAGGACATACATCGCGATGAGCAGCAGGGGAATCAGCACGGCCAGGGTCGCAAGGAGGTTGCCCTCCGTGCGGGCGCTGCCGTGGGGTTCGATTCGGAGATTTCGGTATCTCTCGAGCAGCTCCGGAACAAGGCTCTCGTTTATCTCGCGCCTGGCCTGAAGGGGCGTCAGCAGTGCAGGGTCGGCTTCGGCGCTGACGAGGGCGGTCTGCTGGCCGTCGATGCTGACCAGTGCAGACAGGTCGCGCCGCTCCGTCAGATCGGCCACCGCTGAGAGAGGGACCTCTCCTCCGGATGCCGGTGGGGGCTGGCTGGCGCGATTCTCCCCGGTGCCGGGCCGATGGATCCGTTCGCTCGCAAGCTCGCGCATGCTTTGGCGCCGTTCCCTGGGGTATCTCACCATCACCTTGATCTCATCGTGGCCGCGCTGAATGCGCTGGACCTCCGCCCCATGGAAGCTGGCACGGAGCTGTACCCCTATCCCCGCGGGCGTCAACCCCGCCGCCTTGCCCGCGGGAGTCAGTTCGATTTCGAATTGACGCTTGCCCAGCACCAGATTGTCGGAGATTCCGTATAGCCCCGGCATGGACGACATCGACGCGGTCAGCTCGTTCGTTGCGGCTCGCAGGCTGTCCAGGTCGTCGTGCTTCAGGGCGTAGGCCACGCCCCGCTCAGACTGTGTGCGCTGAGTGTAGTAGACCACGCTTTCCAGATACGACACATCGCCGATGTTCTCACGCCATTGACCTGTGATCCCCGGTACCGACATGCGCCGGATCGGCCGCTCATTCAGGTGGACTACCACGGATGCCAGGTGGCTCCTGTTGGGACCGGCTTCGGCTGTTCGCCGCGAGAGGACGTTGCCGGCCATGATGCTGACCGCCTCGACCGACGTTCCTTCGCTCTGATCATTCACCGCCAGTGCCGCGTCGGAGAATCGCTCCGCCGCAGCGAGCGTCACTTCGAACGGCGTCCCCACGGGCAGCGTGAGATCGGCCTGAATGTTCTCGGAGGCATTCAGCACCTCGTCGAAGTAGACGATGCGCACGACGTCGGCTCGGAGCAGCAGGAGTGCGAACAGGACGAGCAGGGTTCCCACGACCGGCGCAAACCACAGGCGGCGAATCGAAAAGGAGACCGCGGGCACCACGACCATGTCGCGAATCGTCTGCAAGCCAACGTGTGCCCGATGCTGTATGTCCGACAGCGGCGGCAGGCTCCAGCGCCCCGGATGGGACAGGTGGGCCGGCAATATGAAGAATGCCTCGATCAGCGAGACCGTCAGGACAAAGAGTGCCACATACGGAAACACGTTGACGATCTGGAGTCGAGGGGGGGTGATGAAGAGAAGCGGGATGAAGGCGAGCATTGTGGTTGCAGCGCCGATCGTGATGGGCCCCACCATGGCGCGTGCGCCCGACACCGCGGCCTCAAGTGGTCCCTTCCCGCCCTCTCGTTCGGCCGCGATGCTGTCGCCGACAACCACCGCGTCGTCCACGACGATGCCCACCATGAGGAAGAAGGCGAAGATCGTTCCCAGATTGAGCGTGAGGCCGCTCATCCCGAAGAAGATCAGGGAACCCAGAAAGGACAGGGGAATGCCCAGGGTGACCCAGGTGGCCACACGCAGGTCAAAGAACACGACGAGGCACAGCAGGACCAGCATCGTGCCCACCACTGCGTTTCCGACGATCGACGATATCGTGTCGACGGCATCGCCCGCCCGGTCGCTCCAGATGCCGATCTCGACGTTCGGAGGAGGTTGGTAGCTCGCAAGCCAGCTCCTGATGTCCTCGCCCATGGTCACGATCGACTGCTGCCCGGTCGCGTCGACGCGAACCAGTATGGCGGGGTCTCCATCAACTCGGGTGATGATGTCTTCGTCCACGAACCCGTCACGAATCTCCGCAACCTCGCCCACGGTGAGGATCGAGCCATCGAGCCGCGTGATTACCGGAATGTCCTCGAACTCCTCGCCGAACTGCCGCTTGGAGACGGTGTGCAGCACGAGGCCTCCGGCGTCCGTACGCAGTTCGCCAAAGGTCAAATTCAGGGAGGCGCGCCGAATCGCATCCGTAATCTGGTTGATGAAGAGTCCGTTGCGGCGCAGCTCCACCTCGCTCAACTCGATTGAAATCTCGCGATCCCGCGTGCCGATGAGCGTCACCTGGGAAACGGACGGCAGCTCGAGCAGCCCTTCCCGCAACGCCTGGGCGGCCAGCCGCAATTCGTTCTCGGTGGCCGATGCGGACGAGACGGAGAGCGTCAGAACCTCGAGCTCTACCCGATTGTATTCGATCTCGGGCTGTTCCGCGGAAACCGGCGGGAAGTTCTCGATGCGGTCCACGGCATTCTTGACGTCGTCCAGGACGGCGGCGGCGTCCGCAAAGGTGGCCAGTTCGACCGTGACCTGGGCAAACCCTTCATAGGCCGCTGCAACGACACGCTCCACCCCTGGCAGACCGACGACGTTTTCCTCGAGCCGCCGTACGATGTCCTCCCGAACCTCCCTGGGCGAGGAACCGGGCGACCTGACCGTGACGGTCACGCTGCGGAGGTCGATCTCCGGAAAGTTCTGGACAGGGAGGTTGGAGCCAGCGATCAGGCCGCCGACGATGAAAAACACCATAAGGAGGTTCGCGGCGACCGGATTCCCGGCGAAGTATGCGATCAGCCCGTTTTTCACGGCAACTAGGACGCTGCGCCCGCCAACACGACCGCCAATCCCTCCCGTGCTCCGGGCAGGGCGCCGATGACGATGCCGTCGGCCGCGTCGAATGCCTCGACCACCAGACCCTCGCTGGTCCACCCGATCGCGTTGGGGACAACCCGACGCAGGGCGCCGTTTTCGACAACCCACACGGCGTCGTCCTGCTGCAGCACCGATTCCGGCAGCAGATAGACGTTTCGGTATGGGGGGCCCTCGATCTCGACTTCGGCGAAGGTGTTCGGCAGTGGCAGCGAGCTGGTGCGGTGAGCGGGCGAGAACCGCAGGAAGATCGTCGAAAGGCGCGTCCTCGGCGCAAGCACGGACGCGACACGGACAATCCTCGCAGAATGAACGCCGGCCTCTGTGGATACCCGGGCGGAGCGGCCGACTACCGGGGCCAGATAGGCCAGGTCGGCGACTTCAATCGGTGCGTTGACCTCCAGTGCTTCGGTGCTGTAGACGATCCCCAGCATCGCCTGGGCGCCGACAAGCTCCGGCGGGCCGACCAGCTCACCCACACTCACGTCCGCGCTGATCACGCGAGCCTCGTAGGGCAGGGAGATTTCTGTTCGGCTGAGCGCGAGCTCGGCCAGGCGCAGCGCGGTTCGAGCGCTCTCGAGCGCGGCTGCGGATACGGGCCCGGGCTGTGTCGACAGTCGCGCCTCGGCCTCCGCAACCGCGTTTTGCGCGGCTTGTACCTCGAGCGTGTATTTGGCCGTATCAATCCTCACGAAGGGCTCGTCCGGCGCGAGTCTTCCCCCGTTGGTGAACTCCGGAGATACCCAGGTCACGCGGCCTCCCACTTCGGCCATCACCGAGACGCGGTCCGCGAGTGAGACCGTGCCGGTAAGATCCACGGTCATCGACTCATCGGTCGCGACCGGGTCGAATGTGCTGACCGTGGGCGTCACGGATTCGACCGCGGCTCTGGAACCCACTTCGACTTCGACTCGGGCGGGCGCCCGGGCCAGGCGCAGGGCGACTACGACCAGAACCACGATGAGGAGTAGTTGGGCGTACCCACGCCACTTCGGTCGAACATTTCCGTCAGCAGAATTGCTTGCCATCTTTCAACCATCGCGTCGTGAAAGGGTCGGGCAGCCATCTTAACCGCTTGTGTGAATTACCACAACGACAGGATTCGCCGTCAGCGGTGTCGGCCCTTACCTTCCTGTATTGACAGCTGGCAAAGGATGGAGTCCCATGACAACCCCATCGCGGCTGGAAGGTCTCGTTTTTGTCGTTTCCGCGTTTGCGTTCGCTGCAGCGAGTGTCATTCCGGCAGGCGCCCAGGCCCAACAGGGGACGATCACGGGCCAGGTCACGGACGCCGAAACGGGAGAGGCCCTTTTCGATGCGGCGGTCGAGGCGCTTGGGGCGGCGGGGCCGATCGCGACCAACCAGGCAGGACGTTTCAGCCTCGCCGTGGCTCCCGGGTCGCACACCCTCGTGGTCAGGCTGATCGGATACGAAACCGCCCGGGTCGATGGAGTGAACGTGGTCGCGGGCGGCACCGCGGACGTCTCCGTCCCGTTGCGCTCGCAGGCGCTGCTCCTCAATCCCATCGTCGTCACGGCGTCGCGCCGTCAGGAGAAGGCGCTCGACGCGCCGGCGTCGATTTCCACCGTCTCGTCCAGCGACGTGGCCCGAACGGCGGCGGTTACTGTTGCGGAACACGTGCGCACGCTGCCCGGGATCGACGCGGCCCAGACCGGACTGAGTCGGGCAGCGCTTGTGGCGCGGGGCTTCAACAACGTGTCCTCCGGCGCGCTCCTGACGATCATCGACAACCGCTATGCACGCATTCCTTCGCTTCGGTTCAATGCGTACAGCCTGTTCCCGCAGACAGATCTGGACATCGAGCGAATCGAGGTCTCACTGGGCCCGGGAGCCGCGCTCTACGGCCCCAACGCATCGAACGGCGTGATGCATCTCATCACTTCGTCGCCACTCGACAGGCAGGGCTCCACCATTTCACTGGCGGGAGGTGAGCGTTCGGTCTTCCACGGTCAGTTCCGCTCCGCCCATGCCGCTTCCGAGAACTTCGGCTTCAAGATCTCGGGACAGTACCAGCTGGGGAACGACTGGGAGTATGACGATCCGTTCGAGATTGTCTCTCGCGACTATGAAACGTCCAGGTACAGTGCCGATGCCCGGTTCGACGTGCGCTTCGGCGACGGGGGCGCGTTCATCCTGAATACCGGAACCAGCAAGATCGGCAGCGGCATCTCCATGACGCGGATCGGTGCCAGCCAGGTGAAAGACTGGGGCTACAACTTCGTCCAGACCCGCCTGACGAAGGGTCGGTTCTTCGCCCAGGCGTTCCTGAACCAGACGAACTCCGGGAGCACTGCAGCGGGGGGAGCGGCTGAAGCGGGAACATTCCTGCTGCGGACCGGCAGCCCGGTGGTGGACCAGTCGCGCACCATGGCGGCCCAGTTTCAATACAGCTTCGATGTCGGACCCTGGCAGAGCTTCATCTACGGCGTCGATTGGCAGCGAACCGAGCCGCGCACCGGGGGTACGATCTTCGGGCGGAACGAGGACCACGACATCGTCTCCGAAGCCGGCACGTATCTGCATTCGGAGACGTCTCTGGGCGACCGGGTGGACCTTGTTACTGCAATCCGCCTGGACGATCACAACCGCCTGGCCGACATGAACATCTCCCCTCGCGCCGCCCTCGTGATCCGCCCGGCCGACAACCAGAACTTCCGCCTCACCTACAATCGGGCCTTCGCGACTCCGACCACCACCAATCTCTTTCTGGACATCATCGCGGCGCAGATCCCCGTGGCCGGAGGCATCAGCTACAACCTCCGCGCGCTCAGCGCGCCCTCGGGTGGCTTCACCTTCGGGGCTCAGTGCCCTGGCGGCGTCATGTCCTACTGCATGCGCTCGCCCGTGGTTGCCGGCCCCATCCCGGCAAACGCCGCGCTGCTCTGGGAGGCGGTACTCCAGTTGCTGCCCTCACTCGATCCCAGGACGGCACCGCTCGTCAATTTCCTGAAAAACCCGGGGGCCCGCCCCGGGGATCCGGCGCTCGGCACGGTGCTCCGCCGCTTGGACCAGTCGGCCATCGATCCCTCCATGAGGTTCCCGCTGGACAACTCGCCGGTGGAGAACAGGGCCGAACTCGTCTCGACCATCAACAACACCTACGAGGTCGGCTACAAGGGTCTGATCAGGAACAAGGTGCTCCTGTCCGTGGACGCCTACTTCAGCCGGGTGCAGAACTTCATCGGCCCGCTGCAGATCATCACGCCGAACGTGTTCCTCGATCCCGCCAGCACCGGGGCATTCATCGTCCATCGTCTGACACCGCTTATCCGCGCCGGCCGCATCACCCGGGAGAATGCTCTGGGAATCGCCGAGCTCCTCGCTTCAGCGCCGCTGGGCACCGTCGTGCCGGATCAGTCGGAGTCCGCCGACCTCATCGTCACCTATCGGAACTTCGGCGAAGTGGACTTCTGGGGGACGGACCTTGCGGCGCAGATTCTCGCGACGGACCGACTGCGGATCAACGCGAACTACTCCTTCCAGAGCGACGAGTGCTTCGATTTCAACGAAGACGGCCTGTGCACCAGTTCCGACGACATCGCGCTCAATGCCCCCAATCACAAGGGATCGGTAGGGTTTACGTTCGACAACCGGGCCGCAGGATTCTCCTTCGACGGACGGCTGCGGATGATCACCGCCTTTCCGATGAACTCCGGCGTGTACAGGGGTGATGTAGACGGATACAGCCTTCTGGATGTCCTGATCGGATACCGGCTCCCCTTCCAGCCCGACACGCAGGTTTCGCTCACGGCCAACAACGTCCTCAACAACCTGCACCAGGAGTTCGTAGGTGCGCCGGAGATCGGCAGGATGCTGGTGGCGAGGGTAAGGTACGACTTCTGAGTTGACCGATCAGTCGTCCCCCGCACGCGCCAGGTCCCGAGCACGCTCCAGCAGCTCCGCAGCCGTCTCGCATTCAATGACGCGCTCGGGAAACCAGCATGGCGTGCCCCTCGCACTCCGCCCGGTCCCTCCGTTCCTCCGCCCCTGCGTCGATCATCTCCGCCTCCTTGCCACCACGTTCGCCAAGAACTCTAGCCCAACGGAATCCTGAACGCCACAAAGTCACCCGCCGACATCGCGTCGAAGGGAATTCCCGGCCTGAGCGATCAGCCAATTGACAACACGTAACCTATCGGTTACATATCAGTTCATGGATGCCTCACAGCTCGATCTCGTGCTCGCCGCGATGGCGCACCCCAGCCGCCGCCGGATGCTCGACCTGGTGAGTTCAGTGCCCGGGATGAGTGTCACGGCTGTGGCGTCGCACTTCGACGTCAGCCGGATCGCCGTCATGAAGCACCTCAGACTGCTGGAAACAGCGGGTCTGATTGCGTCCAGGAAGAAGGGGCGCGTCCGGCACCTCTTCTTCAATCCCATCCCCATCCAGCTGGTCTACGACCGTTGGACCACGCAATACGCGGACTTCTGGGCAGGCCGGATGGCCGACCTCAAGACCCGAGTCGAAGGCCGCGCAGAGAAGGAGGAACTCAAGAGTGCCTGAAACCACACAGGTTTTCCGCATCGTCATCCACGCGTCGGTCGAGGAGGTGTGGCGGGAGATCACAAAGACCGACGAACCGATCGCGTGCTTCTTCAACTCCCGCATGGATGTCTCCGCTTTGCGTCCGGGATCGAAGCTCGCCATGCGGACACCCAACAACGCGTACACGGGCGTCGTCGGAGAGATACTCGAAGTCCGGCCGTACCAGAGATTCAGTCACACCTTCCGCTTCACTCACCTGGACGAACCGGCCTGCAAGGTCATCTACGACCTCCAGCCGGTCGAGGGTGGGGTGGAGTTCACGTTGACGGTGGAGGACCTGCCGATCGGCACCAAGTCCGCCAAGCAGATGATTCAGGGCGGCACGATGATCGTGAACACGCTCAAGGCAGTCATCGAGACCGGCCGGCCCAGCCTGGGGACCAGGGCTCTGTTCGCTCTGTTCCGGGTGATGCAGCCGTTCACGCCGAACAAATCTCGGACGGAACACTGGCCGGTTGCCTAACCCACTGCATCGAAAAACAGGAAGGAGTCCACTCATGAGCAAGAAGCGACGAAGTGCCCGGCGATCCCATCTCTTGATTGCCGGAATGACCGCGATCGCCCTGGCCACGACGGCGACGGCTGCGCGGGCGCAATCAGGGCGCAACATGGAGCCCCCGCCGCACTGGAAGGTCCTGCACCCGGACAGGAACGAAGTGGTGGAACGCCGCTTGGTGGTCATGCGGCCCGGCTGGCACATTTTCGCGGGGCCCGGCGCCCTGCTGTCGGATCCCGGGAGTTTCGCGTCGGGCAACTACAGGGTCACCAGCAAGATGTTCCTGTTTCCCACACCCGAACTCGGAACGCCCTACGGCGTGTTTCTCGGGGGCAGCCAGCTCGAAGGGGAATTGCCCAAGTACCTCTCGTTTCAGATCCGGAACGACCGGCGGTTTCGCGTCGCCCACCACACTGGGGACCAAGTCCACGAACTTGTTCCCTGGACCGAGCACGCCGACATCGTATCGCTGGAGCCGACCGGTGGCCCGGTTGAGAATCGCATAGCCGTGGATGTCCAGGATGGAGTCTTGTCCTTCTTCATCAACGAAGCCGTTGTTGCTGAACTTTCGGACTCGGGACTAAAGACGGGCGGAGCGATCGGCATCGCCGCAGGTGATGACCTGAGCCTTCACGTGACCGAGCTTCTGATCGGGCCGAACCAGCCTGGGGGGTAGAGGTCAGAGGACGGTAATCATGCCCCCTTGTCCGGTTCCAGCGGCCTCGGTCTACAGCTCCCGGAAAAAGTCGATCCTGCAACGCAGCCGGCCTTCGAGGGCCACCCTGTGGGGCAGGCCGGGGTGGATCGTGACGCGATCCGGTGCGGAGATCAGCCGGTCCTCGCCGGTGTCGAGGTTCACGAACCGGAGGCTGCCTTCGAGCACGTTGAGTGCCGCCCAGTGTCCGGGGGCCAGGGTGTGTTTGGCCTGGAGGGCGGCTGGGAGGGTGTCCTCGGTGAAGACGGGGGATGTGCCGCCTGGCAGGAGTCCTTCGGGTAGTCGGTTGGTCATGGGGTCTGGAAGGATGTAAAGGCTGGGCTACAATATGTAAGCTGCAATTGACCAATCAAGCCGGGCCCCCGCCCGGAGCGAGGCCATCGATGATTCCGACAACGAGAATCCTGGCCCTCAGCGCCATGGCCGTTCTGGGATGCGCGGAGGCTGATCAGTCGTCCGATGTGGCGGAGCACCAGGCCGAAGTGGCAGCCGCGGGTGCGCAGGTGATGCCCTTCGATCTCGACGCGACCACCCATTACTTCGAGAAGACGGAGTTCGGCGGCATTCAGGAGGTCGTGGCGGACTCCGTGGATCCGCATCAGGTTGCGCTTATCCGGGAGCATCTCGAAGAGGAGGCCGAGCGCTTTGCGAGGGGCGACTTCCACGACCCCGCAATGATCCACGGCGAGGACATGGCCGGGCTCCACGAGCTGGTCATGGGGCATGAGAGACTTGCGATCGAATACGGAGAGATCGAACTCGGGGCCCGGATTCTATACAGGGCCGAGGAGCCGGCGCTGGTATCGGCGATCCATGACTGGTTCGACGCGCAGCTGCGGGACCACGGCGATCATGCGAGCGGGCGGCGGTGATGGGGTGGATTCCGACCTCGCCGTGATCAATCAGCCACCGGATCACCTCGTCCTTGACCTCGTGTCTCGACATGTGTTTCGGTGAGCGTTGTTGAGGGCCCGGTGTCTGTCAGGAGCGCCCCGATTCCCTCCGGAACGTCACTTCGTCGGGTGCCAGTTCAGTCGCCATCGCATATGCCTCGTCCACCGCTGAAGCCGGTTCGCCCAGCCATCGCCGAGCTCGGGCCAGTTCCCGCCAAGCCCACGCGTGTCTGCGGCGCGGCGCGTCCATGCCCAGCAACCGCTCCAGAAGAACGCGTGCGTGGCGCAGGAGTTCCTGATTCCTGGCGGCGAGGCCGTCGCGGTGGGCTTGCCCCGCAAGCCAGAGCTTGTTCTGAGCACTTTCCAGCAACGCACGGGGATCGTCAAGAATGAGAGTGCCAGCGATGTCGAAGAGCGCGGCGGCCATGTCCGGCTCTCGGAGTCGTCTGGCCACGATCGCGGCGCCGAGGGCTTCGCCGGGTGACAGCTTCGATGTCTGTTTACGCAAGATGCGGTGTACGCGTTCTGCCTGTCCGTCGGCAAAAAGCGCCTCCAGCCACGGCACGACGACGTTGGGGCGTTCAGATTCGGGGTCCAGTTCCATTACGGCTTCGATCACCGGCTCCGCACGGTCCAGATCCCCCAGCGTCACACATTGGCGGACGAGTTCTTCGGCGAGTCGGCGCGACGCGGGGTTCGCACGCCATGCGGACTCCAGCGTATCGGCGGCCGCCTTGACGCGCCCCACAGCCCTGAGTTCGCTGGCTGTGCGGATCGCTGCTCTCGTACTTTTCCGCGTATGGGCGAACAGGGTCGCCTGGAAGAACGTGCGTTCCTCGTCGAAAAGGAACTCGGGCTGGGGTGACCCGTTGCGCTCCATCGCCTGGTAGACCTTGCCGAGGCCGGTAGGTCTCTTTTCGGCGAGGCCGACTTCCTTGAACAACTCACCGATTCGTGGGTTGCGGGGGGGTACAAGGCGTGGCGTGCTTCCTTGTCGGAGCTGATCGAGGTCGATGCCGGGGGCCGGTCCCGGTGTGCTGCGGATGTCGATACGATCCGACGTGATGCGAACCAGAGTGGAATGGGGTGAGTCCTCGGCGTACCCGCGGTGGAAGAGCGCGTTCACCAGAACCTCGCGGAGGGCATCCTCCGGATAGTTGACGCTGTGGTCCGCCTGCAAACGGTCGGGCACCTTGCGTATCTTCGACTCCATGACCTCTCGGCGCAGGTAATGGAGACAGTCACGGACCTGTTCCGCCACTCCGCCCTTGAACTGGTTTTCGTCGAGCGCATCACCGCCGGCGCCGGTCCGCAGGATGCTGGTCTCGATCTTCGCTCCCGGAAACCATCGCGTGGGATCGCGCGAGAAGAAGAGGAGCGCGACATTCCGGGGCACCTCGTGGTCATTGACACGCCGGACGATGTCCATCTTCCGGTAGATGGTCCGGGTGTCCGATTCGTCAAGCAGGGCACTCCCACAGGCCCGCAGGTGCTCGCGGACCAGCGTCTCGCTGAGGTCGTCAACCGTGGCGTTCAGGGCGGCGCGGGAGTCCCAAGGTACCGTGGTGGATTGGTCGACGAGTTGTCTAAGGAGACCGCGGGCCTGGGCGTCCACCGTCTCCTGGTCGATCCGCACCCAGTGCTTCTTGGGCCCTTTTTCTTCGTCGGGCGCCTGGTGCGGGGGGGTCTCGCTGGCGGGAACCCAAATGACCAGGATGCGTCGCTCATCCTTGTCTTCCGGGGAGAAGATCGGCTCATACCGCGGCTCGATTCTGCGGCATTGTCCTTTGAGCCACCTGGTTGCGTCCTCGATTTGCTGCGCGGTCAAGCCCCTGGGTGGGAGTTCGGCGCGACCGTCCCGTTCGGCGACGCCCAGGATGATGTATCCGCTGCCGTGCCGTCGGAGATCGTTCGCGAACGCGCAGATCGTCTTCAAGACCTGATAGCCCGTGACTTTTGGATCCCAGGTCGCCTTGAACTCGATCCGCTCGGACTCGACGGTGCGGGCGTGGAGCAGGTCGTCGAGGTTGATTCGGAGGTTGCTCACCGAAAAACGCGTCTCCTTGCGGGGTTGGCGATGACCACGCCAGTCCTGCAAAGCTAACGAGAACGGGGAAGCGAAAACCAGCGGACAAGGACGTACCGGCGATGAATCACATCCGGGCCTCGCAGTGTAAGGTATAGTTTCCACAATGGAAACTGCGGTTGACATGTCGGATGTGAGTCCACTCACCCCCCGCCCGCGCCGACCGTCGCCAGCATCTCCTCGTGAATCAGCCGCCAGTCCTGGTCGAGGTTGACCGTCCGCGCCTGAATCCGGAATCCCTCCAGCCGGATCTCGGCGCGCAGCGGTTCGTCGCCCACCTGCGGATACAGCAGGACGCCCTCGTGCACCGGTCCGTCGGGGCGGGTGGCCTGGCGGTTCCTCAGGTACGCGAGCAGCTGGTAGAGGTTGGCGGAGTGAAGCTTGCCGGTGCCGCGGCCGCGTCCGCAGGCCAGCGCGTCCCTGTAGTACTTCGTGTCCAGGATGATCCGGCGTTCGGTTGACTTGAGGATCACGTCGGCGTTCATGACGGGGATCCGTGCGCGGTCGGCGTCGGTCGCCCAGCCCGCGTCCGCCCAGTGGACCCGGCGTCCGCCCGGATTCACGCGGTACGCCCGCTGCTCGCGCTGGTAGAATCCGGTGACGAACTCCTCGAAGAGCGCCCACATGGTCGCCTCGTCCCGGCGGAAGTCGCGGAAGGCGGTGCGGCCGGTCGTCTCGTCGACCAGCGAGCTTTCGTAGAGGAGCCTGCACACCGAGAGCAGGAAGTGGTAGAGCCGCCGGTTGCCGCCGAGCTGGACCTGGCCGAAGGTGTTCCGCTTCAGGCGGGTGCGCGAGATGCCGTCGAGCCTTCGGTAGGCGGAGCGCACGTCGGCGCGGACGTGGCGGTCGAGCGTGACGCGCCGTCCGAGCAGCCCGTGCAGCGACGAGCGCAGGATGCGGTTCGGGAGGATGTCAACCGACAGCTCCTCGAATTCGCACGCGGCCCGCGCCCGCGCACGGAGCGCGCGCTTCGCCGTCTCGCTGACCGCCAGCTTGCCGCGGATGCCGGCGAGGTCTTCGCGCCTTTCGACGTACCCGCGGTCGATCCCGCGCCGGAAGAGGTGGTTGACGCCGCCGGCGAGCACCTTGCCCAGCAGGTCCTGCACCGTCGAAAGACCGCCGAGCGTGGCCAGCCGCGCGGTGTCGCGTTCCTGGACCCGTCCCCTGACGTAGCAGAGCAGGTAGTAGACGTTGAGGATGGGGATGTTCTTCACGGGTCCCCAGGGGTCAGGCGTCGGCCGTGAGCCTGGCCACTTCCTTCTCGACATCCTTCGGCGAGTCGAACCAGTACTCGCGGAGGAGTGGTGCGATCTGGGTTGCGATGATGTGGTCGTACCAGTCGTCCGAGGGTGGTTCGTCGCCGTCGGACGGGACGAAGTAGCTGTGGCCGATCTGGAAACCGGGGCCGAGTACGGGATCGCCGCTGATCCTCTCGTTGAGCGCGCCCACCCGCTCGGAGACGCGAGTGACCAGGGAGGCGTCGGCACCCCTGCCCGTGAGGTGCTCCGCGAACGCCGTCCGGCCGTAGTCCGTTCCGAACGCGGGCTGCAGCGTCTCGAAGGCGAATCGCCGGCGCAGCGCGTAGTCGACCAGCGCCAGCGACACAGCGTGCTCGACGGTCATGGCGAGCGGGTAGCAAGTAGTGTTGCATGAAGATAGCGGCGCCCGTGGGCCGGACAGGGGCCAACGGTGCGAAATCCACTCGCATCCATTGCCGGTCGGTGCTCCGGCATTTGCAAGAGCGGATAGATTCTGACGGACTTGACATGGGCCGCCGGTAAGATTCTATTACCATATGTCAAGCAAAGGAGGCACCCATGAACCCCGCCAAGCTGAGCCAGATGCTGATCAAGGTGATTGGCCAGATCCAAGTCGATAGCGGCCTTGAATGTCCGCAGTTGACGGGTACAACCGAGCCCGTCGGCAACGTCCCGGGATTTGACAGCATGGTCTGGCCCGTGGCCACGACCATCCTGTCCACGGAGATCGGCGTTCCGATTCCGAATGATGTGAACATCTTCGTGGACGAGACGACCAAGCTACCGCGCTCCATTGACGGGACCGCCGCGTTCGTACACGAGTTCGTGAAGAAGCAGGCCGCGAGAGGAGCGGCGGCATGACCGAAACGGAGGCCACCAAGCGCGCCATCATCGCGGAGCGCCTTAGGGAGGCGCGCAAGCTCGCTGGCATCTCACAAGGCCATGTCGCCAAGATATTGGGCCTACATCGACCCTCTATCTCCGGAATGGAGTCCGGCAAGCGCCGAGTCTCAGCTTACGAGCTCGCGCGCCTTGCGGAAATCTATGACGTAGGTGTGTCCTGGTTGCTAGGCGAGGCGCCGGAGACACTTGATCCCCAAGACCCCCGACTCGAACTCGCTGCCCGCGAACTCACGAAGCTCAAGCCAGACGACCTTAGCCGCCTACTCAAGCTGCTCGCCGCAATGCGAGGCGACTTCACCCCGGACGGCGACGGATCCGGCGGATGACAACCCTAATGTCCACCATGAAGCCCACCTTCTATCGTCGCGCTCTTGCAACCCAAGCCATGCAAGCGGCGATCGCTACCCGAGCCCGAGCCAAGCTCGACCAGTATAGCCCGATCTGCATCTATGGACTATGCGAGAAGCTGGGCGTCACCGTGCGCTTCAACGACATCAATATGGAGGGAATGTATCAACATGGCTCACCCCCGCGTATCCACCTCTCGGCTCGCCGCCCGTTACAGCGGCGCGCCTTTAGCTGCGCGCACGAACTCGGTCACCATGTTTTCGGACACGGCTCGTCGATTGACGAGCTGCGCGAGGACGCTAGGCGGCATCCATGGGAAGACTCCAAAGAGTTTATGGCCGATACATTCGCCGGATTCACGCTGATGCCAATCATCGGACTGCGCCGCGCCTTCGTTACACGAGGGTGGACGCCTGAGACGGCGACGGCGTTGCAAATGTTCACAATCGCTTGCCATTTCGGGGTCGGCTACGGAACCCTCCTTACGCACCTTTCCGCCGGCGTGAACATGATCTCCTTATCTCGTGCCACAGCGCTCAAGCGCACGACGCCGAAGGCCCTGCGCGCCGATATCCTTGGCGCCGCGACGCCGAAGCCTTTGATCATTGCCGACCGCCATCGGGTCGGACCAGCTCTTGACGTGGAGGTGAACACGCTCCTGTGTCTACCATCGGGGACGGAAACGACCGGCAACAACCTCTCCTATGAGCGTAACCTGCCATGCGGTCGTCTGTTCCGCACAATCCGCACCGGGATCGTTCAGGCGCACACAGTCTGCGGCTCGTGGACAACATTCATTCGCGTTGCGCCCGAGGCCTACGTCGGGCTCGCCAGATATCGACATTTGGAGGATGACCCGGATGGGTAAGTCGAAAGCGTCGGCCGCGTCGGAGCCCTTCGTAATCGACGATTGCAACCTCTCTCGCGCTTGGTCGCGGCTCCTGCTCCGGATTCTCTACCGTGCTGGTACCGAGGTTTCGCCGCTCGTATTGAGCTTGACCGGTTTCGACGATGAGGGTATGGCCCGTGAAGACCCGGCCGTACGTGAAGCTCTCGATCAGCTTCTTGAACGCAAGGGCCGATTCAAGGTCGACGACGTTGCCTTTACCATCTTCCCTCAGCGCGTCTGGGAGATGCGGCGAGGCGACCGCGAGGGCTTTTTCGCACTCTATCGCGAGACATTCCCGCGCTGGCAGGCGATGAACAAGAGAGTCAACGGCCGCGGCTTGTATTTCGAGCGCATGGTCATGTACGGTCGTGGACCGTGTGATGGCAATCAGTTGGAGTGGATCTTGTCACAGTATAGCTCGCGAATTGGCGTGCGCCGTTCGATGCTACAAGTATCGACGTTCGATCCTGGCCGTGACCATGTTGGAAGCGCACAGCTCGGGTTTCCGTGCCTTCAGCAGGTTAGCTTCGAGCCGACCACTGCTGGCTTGGTCGTCAACGCCTTCTATGCAACCCAACAGATCTTCGACAAAGCCTACGGCAACTATCTCGGCCTCGCGCAGCTCGGCGCCTTCATGGCCCATGAGATGGACATGCGACTGGCGCGCTTGAACGTCATGGTTGGCATCGCGAAGCTTGAGCGCATCGCCAAGGGCGATGTAGACCTAAAGCCACTTGTGGGCGCCGCCGAAGCACTCGTCTCCGCCTCCAGCGAACCGTTACTGCGGCCTGTCGGACCGGTCCCCACGGCTTGCACAGCATCGTGAGTAACGGGCTCCCTAGACGGTCCACCAAGTGCGCGTGTGGCCAACCGAGCAAAGATCCGGCAAGCGCCGCGCTGCCGGTTGATCCGCCGATCACGCCCCAAGCCAATGTTCCGCCCCGTGAAACCGCGCCGACGCCAATCATTCTGCCTCATCTCGCGCCCGCTAAGGTCTCGGAGGTCTATGAGACCTATTGGCGATTTGCCGCTGCACGCCAGGACATTTTCTTCCGGCGCGCGCGCGGTGAGGCGCCACCTTGGACGGGCAACGAGGTGCTCTCGACGTACAAATTCACCAATGCCTATAGGGCGTCTGATCGAACGAGCCAGCATCTTATCCGGCACGTTATATATCGTTCCGATTTACCCAACTCACCGCGCGAAGTCATCTTCCGCATCCTGCTGTTCAAGCTGTTCAATAAGATCGAGACCTGGGAGTTGCTGGAGCGAGCGTTTGGCTCAATCACGTTCCGAGAGTACTGCTTCACACGCTACGATGAAGTGCTCGCGCGGGCGATGCGGCACGGACACCGCATCTATTCGGCCGCTTACATCATGCCCCCTGGGAAAGGCGCATTCGGTCAGCCCGCTAAGCATCAGAACCACCTTCTCCTGCTCGAATGCATGATGGAGTCCCGGCTTCCCGAACGTATAGCGCAGACCAGTACCATGCAGGAAGGCTTTGAAGAGCTGCGGGCCTTCCCGACCGTTGGTGATTTCCTTGCCTATCAGTTCATCACCGATATCAACTACAGCGAGATTACCGATTATAGTGAAATGGAGTTCGTCGTCCCGGGGCCCGGCGCCCGCAATGGCCTACGGAAGTGCTTCGCCGATCCTGGCGGCCTTAACGAACCTGAACTGATCCGGCTCATGGCCGAGCTTCAGGTGCAAGAATTCGAGCGTCTCGGGCTTGATTTTCAATCGCTCTGGGGACGGCCACTTCAATTGATCGACTGCCAAAACCTGTTTTGCGAAGTCGACAAGTATGCGCGCGTGGCACATCCGAAAATCGCGGGACTAACTCGCCGTACCCGCATCAAGCAGAGGTTTAGGCGGACTCAGACACCGATTGCATTCTTCTATCCTCCCAAATGGAAGCTGAACGAAAAGATGTACCCTAGCGCTGACACACCACATCGCGCGACCAATACCGCTGAGACCACTGCTGGATGAGGCAAGCAAGGAGGCAATGATGGAATTCGACCGCTATCAGAAGGAGGCGGCACGCACGGATCGCGTCCCGCTGGCCGAAGACGTAGATAATCGTCTTCCCCTGATGGTTCCAATGCTGGGTCTCGCCGGCGAGACCGGTCAGCTTCTGAGCGAATACAAGAAGCACCTGCGCGATGGCGAAGCGCACAGGCTCTTCGAGGAGCGAGTGTCCGAGGAGCTGGGCGACCTCCTCTGGTACATCGCAAACGTCGCAAGCAAATTCGACCTTACCCTCAACGAGATCGCCGTTGCCAATCTTGTCAAGGTCAAGGCGCGCTGGGCGTCATTGCGCACCGAGCCATTGTGCTTCGACGCAACGCTTCCCGAAGGCGAGCGCCTGCCGCGACGCTTCGAGGTCGAACTCGTCGACGTCAAAGGCAGTGAACGCCACAGGGTTCACGTATTGATTAACGGCATGCGGATCGGGGCGACGTTGACCGACAACGCCTATGATCCGGATGGTTATCGGTTCCACGATGTCTTCCATTTCGCCTATGCCGCAGTGCTCGGCTGGTCACCCGTAACGCGCGCCTTGCTTCGACGCAAGCGTAGGAGCCGTCCGGTAGTAGACGAGGTCGAGGACGGAGGGCGTGCCGCAGTGATCGAGGAGGGCATTGCGGCAATCGCCTTCGCCTATGCGACGCGCCACAGTATGCTCGATGGCGTAAGCGTACTCGACTCTCAGCTCTTGCGCACGGTCAAGGACATGACCTCGCACTTGGAGGTCAGGCAGTGCACCGTCGGCGAGTGGGAGATGGCGATCCTGCAAGGCTTCAAGGTGTGGCGCGCCGTCCTAGCCGCGCGCGGCGGTCGTATCGCTGTCGATCTCGACCGGCGGCGCATAGAATACCAGGGCCCGTCCAAGACCGATCAATCGCGTTCGGAGCTTTCATCGTGAAGAATGCTGCTGATCGCGATGGCGCTGGCCATGGCCATCTCCCCCGAATGGGTAATGCTCAGTTGCCATGCGGTAATCCCGCGCTCGGCGGCGGCCTTTTTTGCGCCACCGACGAGTCGGACCTGCGGCGGCGTACCCGGGGCACTATAGATGACAACATCCGAGAATGCCACGCCGGCGCCAAACCCCACTCCTAGTGCTTTCAGGACAGCTTCCTTTGCGGCAAGCCTGCCCGATAGCCGTTCCACGCGGCTAGGTCCGTCACCTATGTCGTCGAGTTCTTCTTGAGTGAAACAGCGTGGGATCAACGGATCGCGCGGATCGTCTATCCAGCGTCGCACCTCGGTGACGTTGATCAGATCAACTCCGTGTCCGACGATGTTCACATCCGCCGCCGATCTCTGCAAAGTTACCTGCCAAGTCGTGGCAGCCCCGGGCGATACGCTCAGAAGGGGACCATATAGGATGGGTACTATCCTACATAATAACCCTCAGAAAAGCCACGACGAGCTGTCCCTGCGTAGGAGAACGGACGCGGGACGAACATTCCCATTACGAAGAGTGAGGTTACCCCATGACCAATCCTGACGCCATGTTCTGGAGCGGCGAAACGTTGCGCGAGCGGCTGGCCGAGCTGATCGAGCCCTTCAGGCCCGACCGTGTAGACTGTGCGGCCTACACGCTGTCAGTTGGGCCCGAAATCTACGTGTCACCCAATAGTCAAACCGCCGACCCGACGACTGCCACGGTGCGCAAGCTGGCTGGGGGTGGTGCTTTCACTATCCCGCCGGGTCAGTTCGCCTTCCTGCTCTCGGAGGAGATCGTCGGTGTGCCCAGCAACGCGCTCGCCTTTATTTCGATCCGCGCGAAGACCAAGTTTCGCGGCCTAGTAAATGTCTCGGGGTTCCATGTCGATCCGGGCTATCGTGGCCAACTGACCTTCGCCGTCTTCAACGCGGGGCCGGTTCCAATTCATCTCAAACGCGGGCAGCCGATCTTCCTTATCTGGTACGCGAGCTTGGACCGCGAAACCGCGTTCAAGAAAGAGGGCCGCATCCGCAAAGGCATCGACCCCCAATTGATCGGTGGTGTCGGCGGCGAGCTACAATCTTTCGCGAGCCTGTCCGCGAAGATAGGGGATGTCGACGAGCAACTCGGCACCCGCATCAATGTTGTCGAAAAGGAACAGGCGATCCTGCGTGTCATCGGCGCCATCGTGCTGGCGGTCGTCATTGGCCTAGCGGTCTCTTGGCTGCCGGATGTTGTCATACCTGCCGGGCCACCTTCACCGGCTGCGACGATGGTCGCACCCCCGACCGACTCCACCCCCGCATCGTCTTCGAGGCAAAATGTCGAGCCCGAGTCGACGGACGCCGAGATCGAGACATGAAGGGTGTGCCGGTCCCGGCTTTCTGGACAGGTGGACGGCACGGATCGGAACCAGTGGACCCAATGCGTCGGAATCAGCACGCGGTCGGCGTCGGTCGCCCAGCCCGTGTCTGCCCACTGGACGCGGCGACCGCCTGGTTTCACGCGGTACCCGCGCTGCTCGCGCTGGTAGAATCCGTGACGAACTCCTCGAAGAGCCCCCCAATGGTCGCCTCGTCCCGGCGGAAGTCGCGGCAGGCGCTGCGGCCGGTGGCCTCGTCCACCGGTGACTCTCGTGGAGGAGAGGTGTCCACCGAAGACTACTCGAATTCGCTGACGGCCCGAGCCCGCGTACGGAGCGCACGCTTCGCTGTTTCATTGACCGCCAGTTGCCCGCGGATGTCGGCGGGGTACTCCTGCCTCTCGACGCATTCGCGGTCAAGCACTTGGATGTGAAGCTGGCTAGCTAGCTAGGTGGTGGCCTGGCTCCGTTTGAACGCCGGTGCTCAAGTGGTCGTCAGGAACCCAATCAGTTCTGTGATTGGTCCTTTGCGGACCGTGGGTTGGAGTGGGATGGCCCCTACACCGCGCAGCGGACAATTCACTGATCCGAAATCTGACAACGTTTGGCCATCCACCGAACAAAAGCGAGTCACGGCACCTGGGTATAGCACCCACACAGATTCCGCTGATTCAATCGCATCCCGGTATGTATGCATCTTGTAGAGGTCGCCGCGTTTGAAGATGCCACGACGCTCCGCAGATTCGCTCTGTTCACTCTCGTCCATCACCTGACTGACATTCTGGACGCGGAACTTGGCATCAAAGAGATGTAGGAGACTCCTTCGGTTCGTCTCAACCTCGAGAGCGATGTCTGGTCGTAACCCTACGGAATAGGCACGCCGTCCCGTTTCCTTCTCAGGGGCGAACCGCGGGTTGTACAGGAGTCGGATACCGACATCCCATGATACTTCGAACTCCGTTGGGACATCGACACCCATGTCGTTCTCACGTAAGCGAGTGGCTTGCGAGGGTTCACCAATGTACGTACCAATAATGGCGACAAGGCGGAAGAAACACCAAAGCTCGTAGAGTAGGGCAATATCCTTGATTTCCATAAGATCTTGCAATTCATGCTCGTCTACGGGCAATCTACTGGAGAGTCTAAGGCGCACGAAGTGCTGAAAAACTCGCTTGTAACCACGACGCTGTTGCAAAACAGTCGAACTTGCCGGCAGATGGGTCATCGATCCAACCTCCTGCCAAAGCGTATGCCCCGTGATGGGCCGGATCTGCCGCAGCAGATCTGCGGCTTCTGACTCAATGCGACGCCAAAAGGTGACTTTGTCCTTCTTCGCACTCGCAAGTCGAGCCATTGCTGTAAGCACGGCTTCGACGCTCCCCAGAAACGTCTTGACGAATCGGTTCTCTGGAGTATCGAAACTGACTCTAGGTCGACTTTCTCCCACGTGCTCTGGAAGACGCCCGTCAAGTGCATCGGCAAGTGGGCTCGTGAGCCCAACATGAACAGGGACTAGGCGGCCAGGGTGCTGGAGAATCCGCAGGACATCAGAGGTTTCAAGGCGACGAACTTGATCTAATGATACCGTGTCAACACGACGTATGAGGTGTCGGTGAGGCTCCCGCAAGACGCCGTTAAGGGCCGGAAGGAGTTGATTGTGACGGGATGCCGACTCTGACAGCACGTGACGGAGATACACAAACGCATGGTATAGAAGGTCCGAGGACTCTGCGACGCTTCGATCGTAGGGCAATGAGCCAGCCTTTGCTGCAGCGAAGGGTAAGGCAGCGGCAACGTCTGTGATGTCCTGCAGCATCGAGTCGAAGTCGGACTCACCCCACTTGCCAGTGACGACCTCGACCAAACCAAGATGTGGAACGTTAAAGCGTCCAACTGTGTTGCCGAATTCGACCATTAGTACACCGACATCGAGTCGCTCCGACACATTTGGCAACGCTAGTTGAATGGCGTCGAGAACCGAGCGAGATCCTCTGAGGAGCCAACTGCCTTCCCCGTCGAGCCTTACGCCGTGTTCGGTCTTTTTCGCGGTCCATTGACCACGACGGCCGAGTAACGTGACACCCTCGAAATCAAGCTCTATAGTCATTCGATAAAAGAAGTGAAGCCTTGCTTGCGTAAGCGCCTGATCATTCGAAAGACCTTATGTGCCATACGAGGCAAGCGCACAGAATCCGCGTTCCCGATGTCGGCGGCCATACGCGGGTGTAGCCGGTTGTCCTTGATTTGCCACTGGTCCTCGATGCGGTCCCCCAGGGTCAGAGGAGAGCCGGTCGTCGCAAAGGACAGAAGTTGTCGCAGAACCTCCTGTAATTCCTGTTCTGTGCCATGGAACTTGGGTAGAACCTTCTGCATTAGCGCCAAGTCCAATGCAGACCAGAGTGTAGCATTGTCATTGCCGGCCTGTTGGGCGGCGAGATTCGTAAAGAGTGCGATTTCATTTGCCACTCGATATCCGAAGTGACGGTTTTCCTTTTGAAGGAAATCATTCAAGGCCGCGACCTCGTCGGCGAGCTTTCCGCCCTGGAGGTGCTTGAACTCCGCCCAATCTCGAGCTTTTGCCCCGCGTTGCTGTGCATGGTGGGGACGGAGAACGGACGGCAGCTTGTCCAAGTGCAGCGGCCCGTCACTAGGAAGGGCGCTCTTCGGCTGACCGAGCTGGTGGAGATCTACGCGATTCAGCTCGATGGTGAAAGCACGGTCGAGGACTTTCGGGCTGAAGTTGTATGTCGTCTCGTCGACATTGACCGTCCCGGTAATGAAGATATTGTGAGGAATTGGTAGCTGTTGCGGAATCGTCATGCCACGATGTCCGCTCACGTCTACGGTCAACTCGTCGTGGAGCCGAAGTGGCTCCTCCGATTCAAGGCACGAAAGGAAGTCGGAGAAATAGTGTTCGACTCTCGCGACGTTCATCTCGTCGAGAATCAGAAAGTACGGATGAGGCACTCGCTCTTCTTGGCGAGACGCTTCCAACTCGGCGTTTGCACGCAAGAGTAGCTGTAGCGTGGGCGTTAGCATGTATTTGTTGGTAATGGGATTCTGCCAGCCGAGTAATCCTCGGTTATCTGTCCAATCCGGTCGAACAGCCACGACACATAGCTGTTCGTCGGCATTCCCTTCGGTAGGGATCTTTAGGGACCGTGCAACGTACATTGCGAGTTTGGTTTTCCCCGTGCCAGATATGCCAGTCAGGATCACAAAACCCTTAGTCTGGAGCGCCAGCAGATAGTTGGCAATCGTTTCGCTCGGAAAGTACAGACCTGCGTCGACAAAGCGATTCGCCAAGCGCTCGAACGGGTTACCGAATTCTCCAGACGCGATTGAGTCGTATAGCTCCTTAGTTATGCCGACAATCGTCTGGCGCCAAGCGGCCCCCTGATCCGGGATGGAACCGGCCACTGAAGTATCCCATTGAACCGTAGCGACGTTTCGGAACTGGTCTCGCTCGGGTCTCCATTCGTAGCCCGGTGCCTCCACGGTACCTACGCCCAGTACCGCTGATGTCCCTCGATTCGCGATGACCCGATCCCCGGGTTTCAGGTTTCGGAAATCCCACAGACGATTCGCAGTTCGCGAAATCGTCGAGGCGTGGTCTCTCAACTCTTCGCTATAGTGCTGCTCCGTGACGGCACGGAGTCTTTGCACGGACTCATACTGTCTCAAATCGCCTAGATCATCCCAACCCACGCACACATACCCATGATCCCGACACTCATCCCAATACTCGCCATTCCTGCCGGGAGCAATCTTGAAGTATTTTGGCGTCAGGCCGTTCCATGGCGAATCAACTGGCCAGCGTTCTGCGAAGCGCTCTTGCATTCGATCCACGAATTCACCGTCAAGCGGAAAGAGGTATCCCTGCTTGACTGAGCCATTCACGTCGAAGGGGCCAGGTGTCGAGCTAGTGCGCCACTCGATCGGAATCTCATCACGTCCAATAGGATTCTGAAGCACCCAGTACTCGATCTGAGCGAGGTATCCGTCCTTGCCCCATGCGTTTTCGGGCAGTTCCCCGGGGCGGTCCTCTTCGTGTCCATCTTCCTTGGCCAGTCCGAGGGCACGGATGCTCTTGTTAGCATAATGCAGAACGATATCTCCTCTGGATACCAGGCGGACGTTGCTGTGATGTGTCAGCGTGGCGCCGCTGCGGGTCCGTTGAGGGGCCCAGACGTAACCACCGTCGCGCTGAGCTTTGTATGCGTGACCCTGGTTCACCCACCAACAGCGCTGGCGTAGGGGGCGAAGCCGACGATAGGTGCCGCGCTGATCTAGAAATTCCAGAACGCCGTCGTCGCGAAGCGATTGAAGCGTTTGTCGGAGCTTGGAGCGTACATTCTTGTTCTGGGGGAAATCCCGTTGGAACTCATCCTCAAACTCGTATACGTCGCTAAGAGAGAATACATCTCCGATCTTCCAGGTTGCTTCCATACGGCTCTTCAGCTGGTCGCGCCAGTTTACCTCCTCGACATCTAGGTCCTGCACGCGCCACCACAGCGCGTCCAGCGTCCACAGATCCACGTCGATTTCGCCCGCGACACGGCAGAGCACTTCATTCACCTTACCGTAGCGCTCGGCGAAACCAGTCGTCGACGAAATCTCTGGCCACAAACCGAGTCTTTTGAGCGCTTCCTCGACTATGCGGTTAAGGACCCCGTACTTGTCCGGGTAGCGAACCAAGAGAATAGGAGTAAGCGTCGCTGGCCCTAGGCGTTCTACTGGCCCCTTGCCGGACCGGGGACGCAACTCATCCAGCCGGTCCTCCAGAGGTCGAGACTCATCTAGAAGGATGGCAAGGCACCGGCGAAGCGCATCCATGTCCTTGGTAAGGGGCCCAGCGTGCCGGTGAATCCCCTTCCAATGACGGTTGTTGCCGAAGAGAAGGAAACTGGCAAACTCATCCTTAGTGAGGTGCCCAAGGTGCTCATTCGAAAAAAGTGGCTGGTACTTGCCAATGACTTCGTCTCGGGCTTGGACGATTCCGTATAGTTCTTCGTCCTCTTGGGACTGAACCTTCTGTAGTATGCCTCGCAGTTGCTCCAACGCTCTCGCTTGGCTCATAGCTGCTCCGTGTCCCGATTTCAGGAGTACATCGACGTCTGGCGCAGGAGATGCTACCGCGGGCTCCCGGCACCACCGTGACGTCAGTTGCCTTTAGTTCTTTCACGGGAACGATGGCGCCACGGCGCAGCGACTTCAAGGGTTGGGGGTCGAGGGTACCCGGCTCAGTAGATGGAACCAGAACGGCGCCCCGATCGATACAGCCGCGGCGGCAAACGCCCAGCCGAACAGATGCGTGATCCACGCTCACGCACTCCAGTGCGAGACACCCTCCCTGTACCGGCTCCGGTTTTCTGGACATTTGGACGGCTTAGACATGGAACTCAGGGCCACCCCGTTCCGAAGGCTGTCCGGCCCGTTGTCCTTCACGGGCTGGATGTGCGCGGCCTGGGCCTCGGCCCTCCCGCCGCCGTTGATGATCCTGAGACCGCTCATCGCGCAGGTGTTGTCGTAGGCCCTCTTGATCCCCTTGGCGAACACAGGGTCGCGGAAGGGTCTGCGCGAGACCCACTCGACGATCGGCCGGTCCACCAGCTCCAGACCCGTGTCGTGGCGCTCGCCTTCGCGGATGCCGGGTCGCCTCGGCTTGTCGTCCCCCGCCTCGAATCCCGCAGCGAGAATCAGGCTGTATTCGGCATCCGCCAGTTGCCGCACCGACAGGCCGAACCTGCCCTTGTTTGTCGACCCGTCCGCCTTCTGCAGCCCGCTCTCGTAGTAGAGGCTCCCCTCGCGGAAGGGGACCGCCCGGTCGAATTCGAGATAGTCCTCCACGTACGCGTAGTAGTGGTCGTCCCGGTTCGGATCACACCCGATGTGCGCGATGCGGGCCGTCGCGAAGTACGACTGGCGCCCCCCGCTGCTGGACAGGTTCGCGCTGGTACGGCGCGGCTCGTAGTAGACGATCCACTCGCCCAGCGCGGCCTGCGCGGCCCTGAGATACCTCTGCGGAAAGTGGTATCGATGCTCGGGAAGATCGTCGTACGACGGATCGACCTTCGTGGTCAGGACGGCTTTCGGCATCGTCGATCCGGGGTCCACGGGACAGGAAGGCCCGGCTCCACCGGGCCGATCAGGTCGCCTGCAACATCCGTCTCGGCCAAGTTCCTGCAGATCCATATCCGGCATTCGGGAGAGTCGGTGCCTTGAGCGGGCCGAAAAACGAAGATCGCCAGGGCGCCGGTGTTCTCGGGATCCAGCAGCGGGGAAGCGGTGCCGAGATTGGTGATGCGTATCTCGGTGCTTGGTCTCCCGAACAGGCCCTTGCCGATGTGTGGAACTCCTCGGACCCGGGGCTCCCGAACTCCGTGACAGTCGATCTCGATGTCGAACTCGACGCTGGTCGGCCCGTCATCGTTCGTAAGCGACCTGAACACGGGCTTGAGCAGGTCTCTTGGAACGCAGGGACCAGACGCCCGGGCCTGGGTGGCCGAGGTCTCGGTGCCGGATAGCAACTTGGCGTGCCAGACCCAGTCGGCCCCGATCCATTTCGCCATCCAGTCCCTGAGCCGGTCAGTTTCGGTCGGACTGTATCGGTAGTGTTCGGCTTCCATCGCGTGGCCCCGGTTGCGGTCTGCACTAACCTGGTGCCCGCTGGCCGGAGCGCAACTGGCCACGCCGCGGCCGACCCGGGACTGGACCTGGTCGACAGTGCGTACCACACCCGCCAGAATGAGTGAGGCCAAACAACGGGGTGAGGCAGATAAGGAGAAGCGAATGAAGGAACTCGTGGTCATGTTGCGACGCACGGCGGACGTTCAGGAGCGCAAGGCCCACGACCTGAGGCTTCGGGACGAGGGCAATTGGGAGGCCGACGACCGCGACGAGCTGGCCGAGAAGATGGCCGATCTGGCCGACGATATTGAGGTGTTCTATATGGGCAAAGAGCGGATGAAGGAATGGAGCGCGCAGAACTCCTGACTGAAGCGCCGCAGCCTCGAAGCCGTCGACCAACTCTCTCGGGAGACCTATCACGGAGCCTTCCCCACTCGGTGAAGCGCCCGTCGCCGCCGCATCGTCGGCCGCCGAAACCCGGGCTGCAACGGGGATGCGTGCGAGATTTGAGTCGGTGAACCACCCCAAACATGTCAACTACAGTTCACCAAATGGAAGCTCTACTTGACATGTCTCAGGGACCGCCGGGGAGATTCCGGCTGACCGTCCCAGCGGTCCCACCGGCTCACTCCAGGGTGACCGGCATGGAATGGAATCACTGATCGGCACGGGCCGGAATCGGCAGCCCCAGCAACTTGACATCCGGCCCTGCATGCCGTAACTCGCACGACGCCCAATCACCAAGTCGCTTTTCTGCCTCGCTATTCCCCTCCTAAATGAACTTCGATTTCCTCATCACCAACGTCTTTGTGTGGTCGTACTGCGCCGGCATCGTCCTGCTCCTTGGCGTCGCCACCGAGAGACTCTCTCGTAAGGCACGTTCCGTAAAGGCCAAGCTCCTCAAGTGGACGGGCAAACTGCGCTCTCTGGGCCGGGAGGACTCCGGAGCAGAGCAGGGGTTCGTCCGCGTGTTCGAGGAGTACGACACGGGTATGGAAACCGACTTCGGAACCCCGTGGCAGGAGTTTGTCGAAACGCTGATCCCTCCGTATCCCGAATCCGGTAGTCCCATCCGGAACGCCCACGAGGTGTCGCGATACCTGAACGGGACCACCATAGTCGCTCCCGAGGTCTCGTTGGGTTTCTACCGTTCGATGCCCAACCTGCTAACCGGGTTTGGTATCCTGGGAACCTTCATGGGCCTGGCCGCCGGTGTGGGGGCGGCGCGCACTGGTCTTTCTTCCGGTGATCCTGCCGAGATCACGTCTTCGCTGCAGCAACTTCTCAGTGGGGCGTCGCTAGCGTTCCTTACTTCGATTTTCGGGATTGGGTCTTCGATCATCTTCGTGCTGGTGGAGCGCCGTGCCACATGGTCCCTGAACCTCGCGGTCGACGACTGGGTCAAAGCGATCGAGTCATGTCTGCAGAGAGTCACGACAGAGGGTGTCGCGCTACTCCAACTCGACGAGTTGAGGAAGGCAACGAAACAACTCACCCGGTTCAACACAGAACTCGTCTTCTCGCTCGAACAAGCGCTGGAAGAGAACATCGCCGGCCGCCTCTCGCCGCAGCTGGAACGTCTCGTAGACGTCGTCGAAGGACTCCGAACAGACCGCTCCAGCGATGCCGGAAAGATGATCGAGCAAGCGCTCGGCGAGTTTACCGAAGCCATGCAGGAGCGTACCGGATCGCAGTTCGAGGAAATGGCCTCGGTCGTCGCCGACCTGAATCGCACATTGAAGGATTCCTCGGACAGGATGGCCGAGTCTCAGAGGGAAATTCAGGTGGCGCTCGATTCGGTCATCAACACGGTCAGAACCTCTATGGATGATGGGGCGAGCGCCATGACCGAGACATTGCAGCAGTCGCTTGCCGCCGTAACCCGCGAGCTTTCCGAAGCTTCGGCCCAAGTGGCCAACCAACTCACGTCATCGAGTGTTTCCGCCGCCACTCAACTGCAAGATTCGGTCGGTTCCGTCACCGAGAACCTCGCAAGGGCCGGGGTCGAAGCGGCTTCCCAAATCACAGGATCCCTTCACGGCCTCCACGGTGCCGCAGAGAGCCTCAAGCAGTCCACGCAACAGAGCCAAAGGGTGCTCGGCGACATGACGAGGTTCGTCGAGCAACTAAACAGGCTCCGCGGAACGATCGAGTCTGCGCAACAGAACATTGCAGAAGTCTCGGGGCCGATCGGTCAAGCGGTGCGTGACATTCGCGCTTCCAGCGACAGGACATCCGCCACGGTGGTTCGCGCGGGTAGGCTGGTGGAACGTATCGACGGCGTGGTCGGGAAGCTCGAAGAAAGCCAGAAGTCGGTGGCGCAGGCCTGGAACCACTACCGGGATCGCTTCGAGGGCATCGACGATTCGCTTGGCAACGTCTTCCAACAGATCGATGAGGGGTTGGTTGGTTACTGCGAACAAGTGAAGCTGTTCGCGAATGAGCTCGACCGGACCACTTCGAAGACCGTACAGGATCTCGCCGGAGCGACCCACGAACTCGGTCAGTCAATCGAAGATCTCAACGATTTCCTTGACAGGAGGGACTAGTGGCCGACGGACCGCGGGACGTTGAGCAGGGTGGGGATAGTCAGGACTATCTGGCCACCGTCAGCGATCTCGTGTCGGCCTTCATCTTCGTGTTCATAATCATGCTGGCCATCTTCGCCTACCAGCTCGCCACGGCGACCGAGGAGCAGGCCAACGTCACTGAAGAACTCCTGGCAGCACAGGAAACTCGAGATCGCATGCTCACAGATATTGCGACTCGGCTTGAGAACACCGGCATACGGGTTACGGTACTTCTGGATCAGGGCGTGCTTCGGCTCTCGGAGAACGCGATCAATTTCCCGTCGGGCAGCGAGACTCCGGTCGATATCCACCATGTGAATGTCGGTCGTGTGGCGAAGGCGGTCGCGGAAGTTGTCCCATGCTATTCCTCGGTGTCTCCGGATTCGAGCATTGCGGAGGTATTCGATGAAGCGGACAGGGCGTCGAGCGCAGACGGCGGGATTCCCCCCTACTGCCAATCCCCAGCCGATCCCGCTTCCTATGATTGCCGTATCCGGCGATTCCCATGGCTTCTTGAGACCCTGTTGATCGAGGGCCACACCGACGAGGTGCCGGTGGCGCCCGGCCGGCGGTTCAGGGACAACCTCGAACTGTCGTCGATGCGGGCGGCAACCGTTCACCGGATGATCACCGCTTGTGAGCCCGGGGTAGAGCATCTGGTGAACAGCGAAGGCTATCCGATTCTGAGTACCAGCGGCTACGGGTTCACGCGGCCGGCGACCTTGGATCCCGAACAGGCCGACGACAACCGTCGCATAGACCTTCGGTTTCTCTTGGAGCCCCCGGTCGGGGCCCTGCAAGCGCGAGAATCCGATGTTCAGGCCGAGGTCCGCGCCCGAGTGGGCGAGAGCCAGCGATGACAAGCAGATCCTTCAAGGAGTCGCTTGCGGGATGGACCGGCTTGCCAAGACTGGACTCCAGGTTCGAGCCGCGCATGACGCGTGCTGCAGCCCGGAGCGTGAGTACGCTTCTCGCGGACGCCACACCGAGATCTCCCGAACAGTTCGATCTGGAACAGCTGCATCGACGGGTGACCGTGGAATGGTACCGGCATCGCTCTCTCGACGGGCTTGGTCCCCGAGACTTAGGTAAGCTGCCCTGGATCCTCTTCTACCCGCCGGGCAGCGACAGACAGCGTTGGTTGGGCGCGATACCTGAACTGGTGGGACAGTACGGCCGCTGGCTCGGGCGCGGTCGCCGAACAAGGGCGCTCTTGACGCTTCTCCACGAGTTCTTGCGAGCATACCCGACCGACCTGCGGACGTTCAAAGACATCCGACTGCTTTTGAGACGCGGGCTCAACCATCGCGTGACGGTACCCCCGCCCTCAATGAGGAAGTGGGGCCACAGGTGTGCGCAGTTCGGTCTGCTGGAGCCGCCTCGCACCACACGATTCGTGTCCAAGCTTCTGTCGGACTCCACGAAACCAGACGAGGTGCTGGATGCAGCAGGTCTCTCTGGCGGGCTTGCCCGGTCCGGTTTTCTCAAGTCGGGGATCCGTACTGTGCTAAAAGGACGGGAGAGCACGCGATCGGCTGGTAGGCTTCGGAGGCTTCTTGCGCTCGTGGAATGCGAAGGCGGTCTGCGCTTTGATGACCGGTCAATGCGGGTGGAGGTCGCCAACGGATTGCTCGGTCCGCACATCGGCCACCCTCCCAAAGCCGAGACGAAAGAGATCCTGCAATCCTTCTTTCTGAAGCACTTCCGTGATCCACGTCTCCCCTCCGGCAAGCACAGGTGGGCGGGCGTTCCGGAGGATGTCCGGCGGGTCGTGATTCGATGGCTCGTCGAGCGTGTGCTGGACCAGTTCTTCGTTCTGCTGAAGGAGACCGCGTACGACCATCACTGGCGTTATCGGGAGGCGTTTTGGCGAGCCTTTCTCGATGAGGGCTTGATCGACGACATCTGGTTCGTCCTCGGATCACGAGCAGAAGGGATGCTGCGCAGGATGAGTGACGATCCCGAAGTCGTGGAGACGACGGCCGAGTTGCATGGGGCCCAGTCCGATCAGTCGGTCCTTTTGATGCGCATGCCCGGAATCACCATTGCCGAGTGGAGCCACAGCGGCTCGTGCCACCTCTGGCTCGATGGAGTCGGGGACGCACCGAGTCTCTACAAGCAGAGATACAGCGCATATGATCTGAGACGACCATACCCGTACGTCAACCACCGTGGCGCGCACTCGCAGCGCCATGATGGTAGCGCTCAGGGGAGATGGCAGGATCACATCGCGAAGTGGCTCAGGAACAATACCGGTATCGACATTGATCGCGATTCATACTTTCCCAGTCGACTTCGAGCGGTCCAGCGCCCGAAGCGCCCCACCCGGCGTTCTCGCAGCCGATCGGGCTATTGGTACCGGTGAGCCCGGTTTCGGTATGTCGTTTGTCGTCCTACGCCAGCGCCCCACGTTGACGTCGATATCCAATGAGCCACCTGTCTTTTGATCCGACACCGGATTGCCTGCTCGTCCAAATGGGAGATGCCTCGCCCATTCCGGTCACCGAATGGACATCGCGTGCGGGAGGATCGCTGGGCACTGGCGTGCTCATGCGGTTGCGAGACGACGGCGATGCCGTCGAGCACCCAGACGGGAAGGCGCTGCTGGTTTCCTGGGACAGCGTTGCGCGGCTTACCTCCAACGAGCTTCGTTGCGTCGGCCTTCCCGACGCTGCTCCCTACACGTTCGAGGTCACAACCAACGGCGCGATTCTCGACGATGACTTCAGGGTCCACTACGGATTCATTGAGAAAGGTCGGCGCGTTCTCGGCATCCAGCGAATAGGAGCGTGGTTGAACGCGACCAACCGGGACTACGTCCTTCTCGAGCCTCTGCACGCCATTGCCGTCGCCATCGACGAATTTAACCAAGCCGGGGAGCGTGATCTGGAGTCACGGATGCTCCGGTGGGCACAGATCGCCGAGATGCTGCCTGAAGAGGCGGTCGTGGCGGACGACGAGCTGCGTTCGCTCAGAATCGCGGTGGCGTCGAGCTTTCGGTTGAGTCCATTCGCCAACGACGACGGCGAACTTGACTTCGATCCAGTAGTGGGAAGACAAGAAACGCGTGTCACGGACGCGGGGGAGGCCGAGCAGGAGTTTGTTTCGGGGCTCCCCGATGCCCGTCAGGCCGACTTCGCCCGGCGGTTTCGAGGACTATCGCGCGTGAAACATCGCTATGCGGTTGGGGGCGGGGCGTTTGTGGTGTTGACACCAGATGTTGAAACGGCCCTGGTGGCCGTCCGACGCGCCCAGGCCGGAACCGCCGCCGAGCGACGCGACTTCGTACAGAACGTTTCCGGATACCTCCGTAGCGCCCTGGAAACTGCTCACCGGCAATCAAGCGACAATGGGTCGACCGACGACAGCGTGGAGATCGACCTTGACCGAGTATTCAGCGACGAAGGGTTGAGCGACCGGGTCAAGGGTATCGGGCTATGGGAGGAAAAGCCGCTTCCTTGGATTCAGCGTGCCGCCGAGCCTTGGCTGCCTCCGGAGGCTGTGGGACTACGCATCGGTGATCAGGTCGTGCAGCTCTCTGAGAAGGAACTGGCCGACCTGCACAAGCGGATCAAGACCGCGATTGAACGAGGTACCGCCGCAGTCCAAGTGCGGGATGGCGTCAAGATTCCGGCGAACGCAGACGCCATCAAGGCCATCGAGAAACTCCAACGAGGGTTCAACACGGTAGAGCCCGTCAAGAGCGTCGAACCGGACTCCGGCAAAGCCGCCGACGAACACAGGGACGGCACGGAGGGCGACGACCAGGTGCTCCTCGTCATCGACAACCTTGAGACCATCGAGTTCCGACGGGAGCGCAGGCAGCGCCGGTCGGGGATCGACGATGCCACTCCGGCCTTGCGCACCCGTCTTCTACCCCACCAGGAAAAGGCGCTGACGTGGCTTCGCCACCACTGGGACGCCGGAAGTTGGGGCGCGCTGCTCGCAGACGACATGGGGCTCGGCAAGACCCTCGCGGCACTGGCTTTCCTTTCCAGCCTACAGACCCATGCCCGGGAACAAGGGTTGACGCCCAGGCCGATGTTGGTTGTGGCTCCAACCGGACTGCTCCGCAATTGGCAAGATGAACACTCCAAACACATGTCGGGAGTCGGTCTTGGCATCGCCCTGGAGGCCCACGGCAGTACACTCCGATCGCTGAAGAGACCCACGCCGTTCAGGCGCGGAGGCGAGCTCACACTCGGCCAACCGCTGTTAGACATCGAAGCCATCAATAGCGCCGGCTGGGTGCTGACGACCTACGAGACGCTGCGCGACTATCAACACAGTTTCGGACGCGTTCGTTGGCGAGCGGCGGTATTCGATGAGGCCCAGAAGATCAAGAATCCGGGCATTCGCGTCACCGAGGCGGCGCTGGCCATGGACATCGACTTTGCACTGCTCATGACTGGCACCCCCGTGGAGAATCGTCCGGCAGATATCTGGTCGATTCTTGACCGCGCCGAGCCGGGGAGCTTCGGCACTCTGAAGGATTTCAGCTCCCGCTATGAGCAGGACACAGGTGAAGCCTCGACTCTGATGGAACTGCACCGCGCCCTGACCGAGCCAACAGCGCCGACGGCTCCGGCGCTGATGTTGCGCCGCCTCAAGGAAGACCACATTCCGCATCTGCCAGAGAAGCATCTGCACCGGCGGGTCATCGATATGCCACGACGTCAGGCAGACGAGTATGCCAAGGTGGTACACGGGAGCAGAAGAGAACACAGTGTGCTTCAGGCACTTCACCGTCTGCGAAGTATCTCGTTGCATCCGTTGGCGCCGGGCGAGGCGGGCCTCGATCAGTACATCAGGGAATCGGCACGGCTGTCCGAAACGTTCGCGATTCTGGAGGAGATCGCGGAGCGGGGCGAAAAGGTCCTTCTCTTCGTCGAGTCCCGCGAGATGCAGAACTTCCTGATCGTCGCGCTGCGGCGTCGGTTTCCACTTTCGGATGATGTGCTCGTAATCAATGGCGCAGTGTCGGGTAGCACGCGCAAGGCTCGTGTGGACGTATTCCAAAGGCGCCGGGGCTTCGACGTCATGATCCTGTCACCGCGTGCAGGTGGCGTTGGCTTGACGCTGACTGCCGCCAACCACGTGATCCACCTCTCGCGTTGGTGGAATCCGGCCGTGGAGGATCAGTGCACCGATCGGGTCTTCCGCATTGGACAACGGCAAACAGTACACGTCTACCTTCCTCTTGCGAGGCATCCCCGCTTCGGCGAGTACAGTTTCGACCTGAAACTCGACAGCCTAATGGACCGGAAGCGCGAGATGAACCGACAGGTCCTCGCTCCGGCAGCTGCGACTGGTGGGGACGTGCAAGAGCTGTATCGGAGTACGATGACGGCGGTGTCGGGCGAGTAAGAATGTCAACTACAGTTCACTAAATTGGAGAGGAAAAGATGTTTCGCAGCAAGGAAGAACGCAGAGCGGAGAAGGAGCGCAGGGATAAGGAGCGTGCTGCCGCAAAGGCGAGGGCATTGCAGGAAGCAGCCGAGAAGAGACGGAGAGAGGAAGAGGAGAAGCAACGACGCGCGTGGGCGGCAACCGATCACGGTCGAGCCCAGGTGGCCTATGATGCCGGAGAGATGTTCTTCCAACTGCAGCGGGTCATCTCTGTTACCAAAGCGGAAGTCTTCGTAATGATGGGGGCCTCAGCGGTCTCTGAAGAAGTGGATAAGTCGGCCCAAGGCGGAACTGGCTTCATGGGTTCGCTCATGGATTCGGCCGCTGCCTCTGTCGAGAACCTTCCGATCACACAGACCCTGGCCGCCGTTGAGGGAATAGGGTGGCGGTTGGCTCATGTGGGATATACGTACCGGGAAACCTACTCCGAGAGCCGCGATAAGTTCTTGGCGAGTGGACAACAGGTCGCGACGGCCGGCGAAGTGTTGGCGATCTATCTCTTCCGGCGAGAAACCGCCCGGCATCGAACCTAACGCCGGCGGTTTCGGGCACGGTCAGCGGAGTCCTGTCGTTGCGGCAAAGCTGTTCGTCCGCGCCGCACTCCGGGGTGATCGGCATGCTCTGGAATGGGTGATCGGCATGGCGGAATCACTGATCGGCATGCGCCGGAATCAGCAGTAGTTGACCATCCAATCGCCCGGCGCCGCCGTGTCAGAACCGTCAGGTGATCACCACCACCCAAAAAATGTCAACTACGGTTTACCAAATGGAAACTCAACCTGACATTCCGAACGGTTGAGCGAGCCGACGCATCCGCATCTAGCTAGTCGTCGTCCGGCGCCTCATAGACGTACAATCCCGTGGGCCCTCGGGGCCCCGGTTGCAACGGAGCGATGTCGTCGGGCAGCGTGGGCACTGGTATATCCTCTATCGGAAACGACAAACCGAGGGCAGGCAGCAGAAATACGATGTCGGCGTCAATCGGAGGGTCCGTTGTAGCTCCCATGGCCCCAACAGCATTCGCCGAGAATCCAGCCGACTCGATGCTTCCGGGAAGAAGGAAATCGACGTCACGGGCGAAATCTTGGAGCCACCGCGGATGCCGCCTAAACTGGCGACGAAACCCTCGAAGCTGCGAACCACCCCCGACTAGGACAACCCGAATATCCCTCCATTGGTCCGTGTTCTTCTCCTTCTCGTAGGCTTGACCGAAGCTGTCGCCGTATTCCTCGAAACAGCGTCCAGCCACGTCGGTCACAGCCTGATCCAGGTCACCAACGGTAAGGGACCGGTGACCTCCCCCAACATCCACGGATCGGCCCGCGGCAAGCTCTGGCTTCGCTTCACGAACCTCGGAAAACAGCCGGGCGCGGTCCTCTGCCGAAACGTCGAGTACCTCAAGGAGTCTGTCGTCGACATCGTCGCAGCCAACGAGGCTGGTCTTCGCAGAAAAGAAATAGAGGCGATCTTCCTCGTCCGAAGCGGTCCATCTGAACCATCCAATGTCGGTGGTACCCGCTCCGACATCCACGATAGCAGCGTATCGTCGACTGCCTGGCAGGATTGCAACCAGCGCCGTCTCGGCACCCTTCACGATTGCCGAGGACTCTGGAACGAGCGTCCACCGCTTGCGCTCAAGATCTGCCATGCCGGTACTCTCCCTTGCCATGACAGCCACCCACCGCTCCCAAAGAGTGGGGTAGTCGTCCATCGGTAAGTCATCTGCCTCCGCGAAGTCAACGGCGGCGTCGAAAGCAGATTGATACCCTCGCTGAACGGGACCATCGTCCAACTGAGATACCGGGATGTCGAGATTATAGAAGAACGCAGGATCCGCATCGTACTCTTGCGCCACCAGCTTGCGAACGCGACGCAGCACCGCGCCGAGGTAGACCGCAACGAGAAAGTGAGGATGCTCGTGAATATCCTGCAACCGAGGGGGCGCAGCGGATTGGGTTGGCGGACGAACGCCTCCAGTGGCGTGGATAATTGTTCGCTTGAGGGACCGGAACACGCGGCCCCTGCGGTGTTTCTCCGCCTTCACGCCGACCAGAAAACGAGCACCATGAAGCGCGATGGTGGACGGGAAGCTGAATCTTGAGAATCCCGCTTGGTCGGTACCGAAGTCGACGACAGACACCGGACGCCCCTTTCCGAGCGAGCGCACGGCAACTTTCGTTCCGGATGTTCCGAAATCGAGGCCGATGACCACGTACGTCCTCGGGGGAGCACTGGTTGGCACGATCGTTTGCGTGGTCGGCACGGCTGTGTCGGGCGCGCGCCCGAGTCCGAGAAATCGGCGTATGAAACGCATCCACCTCATGCTCAGCCTCCAATCTGAACCACTCCAGCGCCAACGAGTTGGGGTTCCATACGGATCTCCATATCTCCCTGAAGCGCACTCTGCCGAACCTCATAGTCCTGTTTCATATTGCGAATCTGGCCGCGATAAAGGCGGATGATGCGTTCAGCTTGTCCTAGCTGTTCGGCATTCACCAACCGTTCCTGGACCCTCTGCAGGTGTGTTCGATGTCTCTTCTTCAGGCTCGCCAGGCGGGTCTGAACCACCGCGCGGTTTCGATCCTCAGCACGTTGACGAATGTCCGCGACCCGGTCCAAAAACGCGTCGTACCCGTGTTCCAGCACATGGTCGAGGCTCGGTGACTCCCAATTCTCTCGGGAATCGGTCGCTCTTCCTTCTCGAATGAGTTCGCCGAGAAGAAGTGAGCAGGCTCGTTCGTCCAGCACTGAAAACCCTCCACCGTCGTCTGGAAGTCGAACGAATATGGCGTCCATTCGCTTACGATTGGTTCCCGCTTCGATTCGTATGGCGAACAACAGGTAGAGATAGGTGCCGACTGGGGCATTGTCTGACTGGAGGAGTACGAACCGCGAAACTGGATGGAGTTGGTCACGGTTTTGTCGGTAGTACTCGACCGCTAGCTGCACCACGGGATGGTGCGTGCCGAGGAACTCGATATCGGCGTTGTTGAAAGCGATTTCGGAATCGAACGTAACCTGCACCCTCTCGGAAAGGGCCTTCTGAAGAAACCGCTGGCGCGCGGCGCTGGGAGGCAACCGCCGTGTGGCCGCGCCGAAACCTGACGTTACATGAAGCGTACGAACACCCTTGCGCCTACTGGGACTCAGGCGTACACGAGGATGATCTCTCGCCAGAAAGCCCCGGACGAAAGCCTCGCGATCCGCCGCACCGAGCAGCTCCCCGCCATGCATGATTCTAGCCAGTTCATCCTCGAAGTAGCCGTCTCGGCCAACCAGCCGGTCGGATTCAGCCTCGAGCTCTTCAAGAGCGCGGCGACGATTCTCGATAGTGCGGGCCGCTCGCTCGATGCGTTTGCCTTCCTCCTCGGGATTGAGATGGCGCGACAGCAGGTCGCGCGTAAGGCGTCCGATCTCTTCACCAATGATTGCTTCCAGATCACCCAGCGTTCGCTCGAAGATGCCCAACCGGCGATAGAGCCGACGAAGGACGCGGTCCTCGATCGTGTCTGCGAGTGTGAAGTTGAAGATGAGGATCCGATCGGACTCCTGCCCAAGTCGATCTACACGCCCGATCCGTTGCTCTACACGCATCGGATTCCACGGGAGGTCGTAGTTGATAATGATGTGACAGAATTGAAAATCCAGCCCTTCGCTGCCGACTTCCGAAGAAAGCAGCAAGCGTACCTCTGGATTCTCACGGAATCGACGCATCCGCTTGCCGCGCTCATCGCGATCCGGTTGCCGCGGATTGCTTGTGATCCCACCATGGATCAGCTCACAGCTGATCCCGTCACGATCAAGGCGATCCTTCAGGTACTCCAAGGTAGCTCTATAGTAGGCAAAGAGAATGATCTTCCTGCCAGGTTCCTCTTCATCGAGCCGCCGTAGGAGGCCCAGAAGTTCTTCGTATTTCGTGTCGGCGTCGCCCAGGCCACGAGCGGCGTCCACGACTCGCTGAGAAATATCGACCGCATAGGAGTGCGCGATCTCTTCAAGGTCGTGGACCTCGGCGTCGGCCAGATCATCAAGCTCCCACGTTGCCCGTCGCAGGAACCGGTTGCGAACTGCTGGCATGCAGGACGCTGCCTGCCGCTGGGCGCCCATTATTGCAAAATACTGAATTGCGCCCTTGCCGTGCGGAACGTTGTCGCGCACGAATTCTGTAACCGCATCATAGAACTCGTGTTCCTGTAGTGTCAGAGCAACGGAGATCACGCTTGCGGTCCGAATCGTGGCGTCGGCGAAGACATCGCGCTTCTTGGTGCGCGAAAACACGTGGCTTAACAGACTCAGCTCTTCGAGGTCGTGCTGCAAAGCCGCAGCCCATGCATGCCCGTTGGCGCTATCGGGATCGGGTGAAGTCTCCAGCTCTCGCCGGATGCGTTCGCAAATCGGATTGCCTCCAAAGAAGGCCTCTCGGCCCCCCATTCCGAGACTCTCGACGCGGTTGCGAATTTCGTCGATGGGTGGTGGGATAGCACGCGCCAAGCGCTGCGCCTCCACGACCGGCTCGTTCGCCCGCAATCGGTCTTGAAAGACGTCAAAATCGTCAAACTCTGAGTCATCGAGTAACTGAAAGAGATTGAAGAGGTTCCTTTCGCCAAGCTGTATCGGAGTAGCTGTCAGGAAGAGGACGGCGTGGGCACCCTGGACGAGAGCCCTTACCGTTCGGTGGCTGAGCGTGTCTCGATTGCGGAGGTGATGTGCCTCGTCGACGATGAGAAGGTCGATGGGTACGGGAGTCACATCCATGAGTTCGAGATGAGCCTCGTTGCGGACGGCTTGGAGTGAAATGATGTGACGGGCCTCGGCTAGGTCACCCTGCTGTGCAAGTCGTTGAAGCTGCTCTCGGAAATCGGCTGCCCCGATGATGTTGAATTCCTCATCGAACCGTTGCCACATCTCCTCACGCCATTTCAGAGTGAGCGCGGCTGGGCATACAACCAGCACGCGCCTCAGCGCGCGTCGCGCGCGTTGCTCGATCAGTACAAGACCGGCCTCAATCGTCTTGCCGAGGCCGACTTCGTCCGCAATGAGAAGTCGTTGATCGGGCGAGTCGAGGAATTTCAGGAGTGGCTTGTATTGGTGCGGATAGAACGCTGTACGTGATGCCTGTAAGGAGTACAGGGTATTTTCTAGCGGGGTGTCGAGCTTGTGGAACGTCACCAACCGCAGAAAGTCGTCCATGTCGCCGAAAGCGCCTGTGAGGAGAAGCTCGTCAGGTGACACCTTTGCTTTGAAGGGCGTGAGATCCGCCTCATGAGCGACGATCAGTCCGCCGGCGTGGAGCCTGATGCGATACCAGTAGGCGCCGCCACGGAGGGTGGGAGGGCGTATGATCTGCCCGACTCTCGATCGGTCGCTAATCAGCTGGACTTGATGGTCCTGTTCGAACCGCGGTGGCGGAGTCGGGGAGGTCATCGGGGCGTTTGGAAGGGCTGAAGTACAGTGTATGCGGTGAGCCTTGACGACGGCAGCTACTGATCTTGGTCGGACAGTTGCCCAGGAAAGTACATGGCGACGGTCGGCTAGCAGATACGGGGATTGCGACCGGAACAGAGTAGAACAACCTGTCCGGTATCGGCAACTTGGGCCGAGGTACGATCAGGAGCCTCGCGGCACCGGAGAGGCCGATGTACTCCCAACCCTTACATTTGCTCCCCCCACACCTCACCCCACCCCCATCTCCGCCAGAAACTGGGACGGACGCTTGCGATACCCGAAGTACGTCCTGGCCCCGGTCATCGTCAGCGTCTCCTGCGCTCGCGTGATCGCGACGAAACAGCTGCGGCGCTCTTCCTCGACCGCCGCGCTCGCCTCTCCCTTCCTGAGCGCCCGGTACGACGGGAACACCTCCTGCGCCATCCCGATCAGGTACACATGGTTGAATTCGAGCCCCTTCGCGCCGTGAACCGTCATGCATTGCAACGCGTTCGGCGGGGCTGGCGGACTCTTCGACAGCAGGTCCAGTTGCTGCAGGTAGGTGTGCAGCGGCACTGAGTCCCCGTGCTCGGCCACGAGATCCTCGTGCAGACCCTTCCAGGTGGCGACTTCCTCTTCGGTTTCCTCGACGGACTCGTCACCGCTCCACGACCGCCAGTCTCCGTCCAGGAAGTCCACCACGACCTGGGGAAACCGGAGACCGTCCACGAGATTGGCCCGGATCTGCTCCAGCGCCTCTTCGTGGCCTGCGTTGTCCCCGGTTACAGCCAGATCCAGCCACGTCCGGAGGAAATCGCCCCCTTCGAGCGCCGCGGCCGCCTCGACCGACTGAGCGTCGATATCGTTCCCCGTCAAACCTGCCCACGCCAGACAGAGTCTCCGTAGCACGACCCGGTCATGGGGCGAACTCGCCAGCCGCATTGCCTCCATGAGAACGCCGAGAGCGGGCGAGTCGAACTCGTTCTTCCTCACGGGTACATACGTGTCGTGTCCAGCGCTCCGTAACGTATAGGCGGCGTTCTGGACCAGACGGTTGGTGCGGGCGAGAACGACGCACTCGGGCGCTAAGAGTCGACGTTCCCGAATGTCACTTGCGACGAAATTCGATTCCTGTTCGGGATAGGAGAAACGCCGGAACCGGACCACCTCCGCGTATTGTCCGCGTTTCTCACGAACGGCCACGGTCTTCTTCCGCGAGACGCGCCTCGCGTTCCGCTCGATCAGGCGGTTTGCGAGCGACACGATGCTCGGCGGGCAGCGATAGTTCTCCGGTAGCGCAATGATCCGCACATCATAGTCGCTGCGCAGGTCCTGAAAACGTCTCGGACTGGCTCCGTTCCACTGGTAGATGATCTGATCGTCGTCCGCGACCACGAACAGGTTGTGGTTCCGAGCGGGGGCCAGCAGCCGAAGCAGGTCGTACTGAGCCCTGTTCGTGTCCTGGAATTCGTCCACGCAGATGTGCGCCCAACCGAGCCGGACCACCCGCGCGACCATGGGCTTCTCCCTCAACAGCCGGGCCGCGAAGAAGAGCAGGCTGCCGAAGTCCAGCCGGTTGGCGTGCACCATGGCATCGCAATACCGGTGGAAGAGGCGGGGCAACCAGGGGTGGCGTAAGGCCAGCGATGGCGAAGCACCGTCACCCGCTTCCCCTTCCCCGAACACGCCGTCGATGAGCCTCAGCAGGTTCCGGCGGTCTGCGGGGATGTGTCCGCCGACGTCGGGGAGGTCGTGAATGACTTCGTCCAGCAACGCAATCCGATCCTCGTCCTGCGACAACGGCAGGAAGTCGGGACGGATGCCCAGATGACTTCCGTGCTGCCCCAGGATGTCGATCGCGAACGAGTGGAAGGTGCACAGCTTGGCGCGATCGGTCCGTTCCCCCAGGAACTCGTCAACGCGCTCCCGCATCTCGGTGGCCGCCTTGTTGGTGAAGGTGAGTGCCAGCGCCGACGCGTTCTCGTCCTCTTCGAGCAGGCGCGCCACCCGGAGCGTGAGGACAGCTGTCTTCCCCGAACCGGGCCCGGCGAGCACCAATACGGGTCCGTCGGTCCAGTCCGCGGCCCGGCGCTGGTTCTCGTTGAGTTGGTCGTAGGTGATCACGGGGAATCGCCTCGTGCCAGGGAGACTGCCTTGCGGATGGACCATGTGGGTATCGCTCGGCATCGAACCTAACGCCGGCGGTTTCGGGCACGGTCAGCGGAGTCATGTCGTTGCGGCAAAGCTGTCCGTCCGCGCCGCACTCCAGGGCGATCGGCATGCTCTGGAATGGGTGATCGGCATGCTCTGGAATGGGTGATCGGCATGGCGGAATCACTGATCGGCATGCGCCGGAATCAGCAGTAGTAGACCATCCAATCGCCCGGCGTCGCCATCAGAACCGTCAAGCGATCGCCGCCACCCCCAAAAATGTCAACCACAGTTAACCAAATGGAAACTTTACCTGACATTCTCCCCGCCACGTCCATCCCCGCCAGACACCGGCACACCCGCGTCTCTCACCTACCCGTCAGCCGCAACACCTGCGGATGCTCGACATCCAGTTCGTCCCTCCAGACGCCGAGTACTGCGTCCATGGTGATATCCGACACGCTGAAGCGGTCCGGAATCCCCACGGTTCCGAGCCAGGTCCCATCGGCATCCAGCACCAGCCATTCCTGCGGCTGATCCTGCTCGCTTGCTCCCCGGTACAGCTCCAGCCAGACGGCCCCGGAAGGGTCGACGATGATGTCGGCGTAGGCCGGCCGGGTCTCCGAAGCGGGCACGGCCTCCAGCACCGTCTTGAGGACCGAGGTCGATCCGGGCGGGAACCTGTCGAGAACGTGACTCCGCTCAGCGGCGATCCGGGCGGCGCTCAGGTCCAGCGGATAGTCGGGAATGCGCAGAATCCGCACGAGATTCCCGGACATGTCCAGTTCCTCCAGCTGCATCATGTCGGACGAACCCCGCAGGATGTGTCGTCCCCGGGCATCGAGGTGAGAACTGTTGCCGAACCAGAGCCCGGCGCCCCCGACGTACGAGCCGTCGCGGGCGAGCGCGTAGAGTTCGGGTCCGCGCATCTCGCCGATACTGTCGATCAGCGTCCCTTCCAGATCGACGAGAACGAGAGGCTCCGGACGCCGAACCGGTCCCGTCAGGCCGTCCATCGGCATCACCGGCCTGGATGTCTCCCGCAGCATCGCGCCCCCGTCCAGGTAGTGCAGGTCGGCGGTGAAGAAGTCGACGGCGAAGGTCCGGACCACCGACAGGTCGGGAGCGGCCACGATGACGCGTGTGCGTCCGAAGGCCAGCAGGGTGTCGCCGGCGTTTTCGATACCGCGCAGACTTCTGAACTCCCCGGGACCGTCTCCCCGTCCACCGAAGAAACCCTGGAACTCGCCGATCGCGGAGAACACCCGAACTTCCCGCGAGCTCCCGTCGGCAATCACGAGCGAGCCGTCCGGGCGTTGCTTCAAGCTGCGGGCCTGGAAGAACTCGTGGGCCGGGCCGGTGCCGGAAAGCGTGAGGTCGACGACCGGATCCGGGTCGATGCGCCACAGGCTGGAATCGCCCCAGAGCGGCCGGATGGCCTCGACGATCTCGACGCCCGCGCTGTCGCGCCGGACGACAAGTGGCGTGCCCGAATCACCGTCGCTGCAGGCGACGACACTACACAGCAGGAGGGGGACGACACACCCGGGACGGGGGATCGAACGCTGTCGCGGACGGGCCTGCGCCATCACTCTCCTGCTGGTTGCCAATCGGGCATCGCGCGGAACATTCATCGAACCTCTTAGAGAAAGTTAGGACGAGTTAGGGACGGTTATGGCCATAACCCCAACTAACCATCTCGCGCGGCCCCGGTCGCTCTCAATCCCCTCACCCAAACATCCCGCGGAGCGCCTTGTTGACGGCCTCGACGCTGAACGCCTCCGGGTCGAAGTCCGAGTCGATCCACTCCGCGACCTGTTCGTACTCCTCGTGGTTCGGGTCGGCGAGGACGGTCAGCATGTGCCGGAACCGCCAGACGCCTCCGGAGTCCTCGGGCGGACACTGGCGCTTTCCCGCCAGGCACACCGGCAACCGGACCGAGGGATCGCGGAGCAGGATCTTCTGCAGCGTGATCCGGTGGTACCACTTGTCGCCGAAGTCGTACTGGTACTCGATCCAGTCCTTCTCCCTGATCAGGAGTTGCTCGATCCGGTACTTCCGCGCGTCGAGAAAGCGGGGCCGTCCGTCGGGGCCCACGTCGTCCAGCCAGGGGTTGGGAAGGGTGTACCGGCGCTGGCCCTTGACGAACATGTGGAGGTGAGAGTCGTCCCAGCCCATTGCGAGCTGCAAGGCATCGTGCAGCCGGGAGAGCCTCATCGCGGGCGATACCAGCAAGCGGCGCCAGATCGGGGGCTTCGCTCCCTTCAGGGCGACTCGGAGCTGGTACGTGGTGCCGGGGGGTTTTGCGTATCGGGGCTTCATGGGCCGTATCTCGGTTGCACGTCAGCCGCAGCACGTCTGCTTCAGCTCCAGCATGCGTCCCGCCGGACAAGATACGGATCCTGCGGCTGCGTTCCAAGCAGCTGCCCCGGGTGCGCCCCGGCCCCCTCCGTTGTAATGTGCTTCGGCTGTGATCGGGCGGTCGGGGAACGGACATCGACACCACCAACCAGACATGACCACCCCCCACGAGCTCGACAAGTCCCGCCGCGACGTCCTCGATCTCTCCCTCCGCAATCCCCTCCTCAACTTCCGCCCCTCCAAACGCCGCGGCCTCGAAGTCGTCGACGAGCTCTCGCGCGAGATCTTCCGCATCGTCGTCGGCAGCGAGCGCGTCATGTACTTCCTCGCCGCGCCGGAAAGCCGGGCGTCCCCGGAACCCGAAACCGGCGCCGCGGCCGCCGACACCCCCTCCGACGTCCCCGCCGAACTCCTCGCTCTCCTCGCCCAGCCCGCCTCCGACGCCGACGGCACCGCCGCGCGCCACACCGACAACAAGCTGCAGACGGCGCTCACGCTGGCCGGCCTCAACCTCCGCCTCCGCGAGTCCGCCCGGCAGGCGCGGCTGTCGATCGAGGAGCAGGGGGTCAACATCCTCTACCTCGCGCTGGGGATGCTGCGGTGGTACGAGTCCGACAGCAGCGACACGGAGCGCCGCGCGCCGCTGGTTCTCATCCCCGTCCGGCTCACCCAGTCGAGCGTGCGCCAGAGCTTCAAGCTCTCGTGGACGAAGGACGAGATCGAGCCCAACCTCTCGCTCGAGACGAAGCTGAAGCAGGACTTCAACGTGCGGCTCCCCGAGATGCCGTCCGAGGACGACCTCGACATCGACGACTACCTGGACCGGGTCGAACGGGCGGTGGCGAAGCAGCCCCGCTGGTCGGTCGCGCGCAACGAGATCCACCTGAACTTCTTCTCGTTCAGCAAGCTGCTCATCTACAAGGACCTGGACCCGGCGAGCTGGCCCGAAGAGAACCAGCCGGCCGACCATCCGCTCGTGCAGCAGCTCTTCGGCGGCGACGGCTTCGCGCAAGAGCCCTCCGGGTTCGGCGAGGACGAATACACCGGCGGCGGCGACGACAACACCGCCGGCGACCTGGGCGAGGCCGGCCTTCACCCGGTGGTCGACGCCGACAGCTCGCAGACCCTCGCCGTGCTCGACGCCATGAACGGGCGCAACCTGGTCATCCAGGGGCCGCCGGGAACGGGCAAGTCGCAGACCATCACCAACCTGATCGGCGAGGCGCTCGCCCGCGGCAGGACGATCCTCTTCGTCGCCGAGAAGATGGCCGCGCTCGAGGTCGTCAAGCGCCGCCTCGACACCGTGCACCTGGGCGACGCGTGCCTCGAACTGCACAGCCACAAGACCAACAAGCGCGCCGTCCTCGACGAGCTGCGCCGCACCCTGGCGCTCGGCCGTCCCGCGGCCACGGGCGGCAGCGAGGACCGCGTGCTCCTCGAAGCGAGCCGCAACCGCCTGAACGACTACTCCCGGGCGGTCAACACCCCGGTGGCCCGAAGCGAACTGACCCCGCATCAGCTGGTCGGCCGCCTCGCGCGCCTCGAGTCGGACGGGACGGTCGTCGACGGCAGGGGGCTCCCGATCCGGGGGCCCGAGTCGTGGAGCGCCGAGGACTTCACCCGCCGCCGCGCCCTGGTCGGCGAGCTGCAGGAGCTGGTCGCGGCGATCGGCGTCCCGCGCCGGCATCTGTGGTGGGCGTGCGGCCGGCTCCACTTCGTCCCGACCGACGTGCATCCGGTCCGCGAACTCGTCGCCGATGCGTCCGCGGCCCTCCGCCGTCTGCAGCGGGATTCGGACGCGCTCGGCAGGGCGCTTCGCAGTGACGCCGTGTTTGGGGACCTGAAGCGCGACGATCTGGAGAGGGCGATCCGCACCGCGCGCAGGGCGGTGGAGGCTCCGGTGCTGCTGGGGGCGGATCACCGCCATCCCGGTTGGGCGACCGAGGCCGGGCGCATCGCGGAGGTGGCGGGCACGGCGCGCCGCTACGTGGAGGTCCGGGCGCGCCACGACCGCGTCCTCTTGCCCGAGGCGTGGGACCAGGACGTGTTGTCGGACCGCCAGGCGTTGGGCGCGTACCGCGACAAGTGGTGGCGCTTCCTCTCGCGGCGGTATCGGGACGCGAGCCGCAGGGTGCAGGGGCTCTGCCGCGAAGAGGCGCCCGGCACTGCACTGCAAAAAATCCAGCTCGTCGATGCGATCCTGGAAGCCCGACGGCTGCGCCGCGCCATCGCCGAATCGAACGATCTCGTCGCGCGGCTCTTTCCGGCGCTCGCGCTCGGCGACCGCGTGGACGCGCACCGGAGCTTTGCGGACGCCGCGCACTGGCTCGTGCGCCTGCACCGGGACGCGTCCGACGGCCTGGTCGGCTTCGGCATCCATGCGCTGCTCGACGATCCGCCCGACCGCGCCGGCCTGGACCGCGCCGGCCTGGACCGTGCCGGCCTGGACCGCTCCGGCCTGGACCGCTCCGGCCTGGACCGCTCCGGCCTGGGAGCGGCCGCCGACGCCTGCGAACGCGCGATGGGCGTGCTCGGCGAGGCTCTCGATGCGCTGGGCGATGCAATGGAGCTGCGGGCGGATCGGGTCGGGCCCGGCGAGGCGCTGGGAGAGCTGAGCTGCGGCGACCTCGGCGCCTGGCTGCGGGACGTCGGCGGGAGCGTCGAGTCGGCCTACGAGGTGGTGCGATTCAACCAGCTCGAGCGGAAGGCCTCGGACGCGGGGATCGCGGAGGTCGCCGAGGCAGCGGCTTCGCGGGAGGACGCCGGGCGGCGGCTCACCGGGCTGTTCGAACACGCGTGCTACGGCGCGTGGCTGGATCTGGCCTTTCGGGAACGCCCCACGCTGGCCGAGTTCGACGGGGCCACGCACGCAGGCATCGTCGAGCGGTTCCGCCAGCTGGACATGGCGCAGTTCCACCACAACCGCGCGCTGATCGCCGAGCGGCACTGGCAGCAGCTTCCGCGCCATCACGGGGGCGGCCAGCTGGGCGTTCTCAGGCGCGAATTCCAGAAGAAGACGCGTCACCTGCCCGTGCGGGTGCTCATGAAGAAGGCGGGGCGCGCGATCCGGACGATCAAGCCGGTGTTCATGATGAGCCCGCTGTCGATCGCCAAGTACATCCCGCCGGGGTCGGTCGACTTCGACCTGGTGGTGTTCGACGAGGCGAGCCAGGTGCGTCCGGTCGAGGCGCTGGGCGCGATCATCCGCGGCAGGCAGGCGGTGGTTGTGGGGGACAGCAAGCAGCTGCCGCCGACGAGCTTCTTCGACCGCATGGCCGACGACGGCGAGGACGAAGGGAGCCAGACCGCCGACCTGGAGAGCATTCTGGGCATGTTCTGCGCCCAGGGAGCCCCGGAGCGGATGCTGCGCTGGCACTACCGCAGCCGTCACGAGTCGCTGATCACCGTGTCGAACCACGAGTTCTACGACGACCGCCTGGTGGTCTTTCCGAGCCCCGACGCCGGCAAGCGGGATACGGGGCTCGTCTTCCGCCACGACCCGGAGGCGCACTATCAGCGCAGGGGGATCAACACGGCCGAGGCGAAGACGGTCGCGCGGGCCGTGATGGAGCACGCGCACACGACGCCCGGTCTGACGCTGGGCGTGGCGGCGTTCAGCAACGTGCAGGCGCGGCGCATCGAGGACGAGGTCGACATTCTGCGGCGGCGCGATCCTTCGTGCGAGGAGTTCTTCGCGGGCCACCCGGAGGAGCCCTTCTTCGTGAAGAACCTGGAGAACGTGCAGGGGGACGAGCGCGACGTGATCCTGATCAGCATCGGCTACGGCAAGATCGACGGCGCCTACCTGCCGATGAACTTCGGCCCGCTCAATCGAGAGGGGGGCGAGCGGCGCCTCAACGTGCTGATCACGCGGGCGCGGCGGCGCTGCGTGGTGTACTGCAACTTCGTCGGCGCGGACCTGGACCTGCGGCGGTCGCGGGCCAGGGGAGTCGAGGCGCTCAAGACGTTCCTGGAGTATGCGGAGACGGGGAACATCGACATCCCGCGGGTGACGGGGCGCGAGGCCGACTCCCCCTTCGAGGAGGCGGTCGCGGCCAGGTTGCGGACGCTGGACTTCGATGTCGACCACCAGGTCGGCTCGGCCGGGTTCTTCATCGATCTCGCGGTGCGGGACCCGGATCTGCCGGGGCGTTACGTGCTCGGCATCGAGTGCGACGGCGCCACCTACCACAGCGCGCGCTCGGCCCGGGACCGCGACCGGCTGCGGCAGCAGGTGCTCGAGGGGTTGGGGTGGAGGATCCACCGCATCTGGAGCACCGACTGGTTCCGCAACCCCGAGCTGGAGCTCGGCAGGACCGAAGTCGCGATCCGGATGGCCCAGGTGGCGGCTGCCGCGTCAACCGCCCCCATGGCCGCCGTGGAGCCGCTGGAACGGGAGCCCGAGCCGGAGCTCGAGGCTGCCCCGCCCACGCGTCCCTACGAGGTCGCCGCGCTACGGATCGGCGGGATCCGGGCTCCCCTGCACGAAACGCCTCCCGGCACGCTCGCGCAGTGGATCGGCCGGGTGGTCGAGGTCGAGAGCCCGGTGCACCTCGACGAGGTCATGCTGCGGGTCCGCACCGCCGTTGGTGTCGGCCGCTCCGGCTCGCGAATCCGCGCGCAGATAGCGGTGGGCGCGCGGGTCGGTGCGAACCAGCGACTCTACAGGATGGACGCGCAGGACTTCCTGTGGCGGCTCGACCATGAGGCGGTCGAGGTGCGGCGCCGTGACGGCGACATCCCTCCCTCGCTGCGCAAGCCCGGCATGATCGCACCCGAGGAAATCGGCGCGGCCCTGGTCCACGCCGTCCGCGTGAGCTACGGAATCGCGCCGCACGACGCGGTGCAGGAAGCCGTCCGCCTTTTCGGCTTCAAGCGTGCCGGACGCAACATCGTCGAGCGCTTCCGCAGCGTGCTGGACGGGCTGGCAAGGGACGGGGTGGTGGTGCGGGAAGGGGACCTGTTGCAGCTGGCGGATTCGGACTGACAGTCCCCCGGGCTCCGGAAACCTGTAACGCGACAAGTCCCCTGAAGCGGGAGGCGGTGGCACTTGTTCTCGCGGCCGGTTCCGGGATGTGAGTCGCAGGGTGTGGGGACGCTGCCGCTAAGAAGTGGGCGCCCTCATCCCCCAACCCTCCACCCCCCCTCATCAGAACATCCCCACGGAGCGCCGCGTTGACGGCCTCGCCGCTGGTCGCCTGCCCTGGCCGCCTGCCGACGATCCGCATCTCGCTCACCAACTGTATTCCACGGCCATTGACAGTTCCCGCGGGCGCCCGAATACCAGTTCGATGTAAGCCGCGGAAGTTGCGAACGCGGAGTTGCCGGTTACCAGGTAACGCTCGTCCGTCAGATTCCGGGTCGCCGCCACGATCGCCCATCGGCCATCGCCGGTTCCGACGGCCACGGACGCGTTCAGCAGGTGGTAGTCGTTCTGAAAGAGCTGGGGCGTGTTGATTGCGTCATGGTACTGCGATCCGGTGAACAGCCAACTCACGCGGGGCGTCACGACCACGCCGCGCGGAGCGCCGATCTCCTTCGCGACAGTCACCGAGTGGCTCCGATTCGGCGTCTTGGCGAGCCGGTATTCGGGAAGCACGGGGGTCGCGTTGTTCAACACACTCGGACTGAGGCTGTCGTAGCTGGCCCGCATCGCGCCCAGGCTGGCCCGAACGTCCCAGCCGCCGCCCGGCACCCACGCGGCCTCCACTTCGGCGCCCCGGATGTCGGCGGACCCTCCGTTGAAGGTGATCGGGTTGAACGATTCGCGGACGAGGATCTGCAGGTCCTCGTAGTCGGCGTGGAAGAGCGCGAGGTTGATCCGAACCCGGCCGCTGGCCAGGAGCGACTTGAGGCCGACCTCGTAGCTATGGACCGTCTCCGGCATGAACGTGTCGGGGGCTGCGGTCGCGGAGTTGGGTTGGTGGCCTTCCGGCGGCGCCGGATAGCGTACGTCGTGTCCTCCGCTCTTGAACCCCTCGGAGAAGCCTGCGTAACCCATCACGCCTGGCGCGAATCGGTACCCCAGCTTGGCGGTGACGGTCAGCGCGCGGAAGTCCTCCTGAAAGTGCCTCTGCGGGAGCATGCGGTCACCCGGGCGCATGGGACCGGTGGGCGAGGAATAGACGCCCGCCAGCAGCGGCCAGGTTGGACCGAAGATGCTGCCGGCGCCCTGCGAGGCGTCGCCCCGGGCATAATTGTCCGGGCGGAGCCCCTTGCGGTCCATCGTGTAACGGCCGCCGACCGTCAGCGACACTCGGTCGGTCACGTCTCCCGTAACCTGTGCGAAGCCGGCAACGGAAGAGTTGTCGTAGTCGCCCCCGCTGCTGAGGGCCCCGGGCGGCACGATGACATCGGTGCGCTGATACCCGGATTCCCGGAAGAGGTAGAGGCCGGTCTGCCAGTGGACCCTGCCTCCGCCGGCGAGCCCGCCAAGCTGGAGTTCCTCGCTGAGCTGCGCGTGGTCGAGCAGCTCCCGGGTGGACAGGATGTTCGCGGGAGTGTTGTCGGCGTCGCGGGATGCCCCCAACCGCATTCCCCGGTAGCCCGTGAGCGATTTCAGGGTGCCCCACTCGCCCAGCGGCCAGGTCAACTCGATGCTTCCACCCCATGAATCGAGATCGGCGAAGGCGGGAAACGTCCCTCCGGCGAGGTATTCCCCGGCGAAGCTGTCCGGCCCGTGGCAGCCGTCGGCTCCGCCGGTGCCGCTGCCCGGGGGAGGGAACGAAGGCGGTCCTTCCCTGGGGAAGTCGGGATTGATCCGCACGGCGGTACATTCGCCGAGCAGCGCATTGCCAAAGGTCCCGAACGCCATGAGGTCGTTGACTCCACCCGAAACCGTCGGCGCTCCGTTCTCCCGCTGCCGGGTGTAGTCGGCCGTCGCGAACAGCTCCACGCCGTCCCGTGGCTGCCACATCAGCGAGACCCTCGTGGCCTGAGCGTTGTCGTCGCCTAGGTCGAGGCCGTCGTGAATGCGCGTCACATAGCCGTCCCGGTGGCGGTAGGACACGGTGGCGCCCGCTGACAGCCGGTCTGCCAATCGACCGCTCAGGACTGCCGTCACGTTGGTCATGCGGTCGTTGCCGAAGGTCGCGCGGACGCTTCTTCGCGGCACCTCTCCGGGTCGTCTGGAGTGCAGCGACACGGCGCCTCCCATCGCGTTGCGGCCGAACAGCGTACCCTGCGGCCCGCGCAGCACTTCCACGCGCTCGATGTCGAGGAGTTCCATGACCGCTCCGACCGAACGCGCCATGTAGATCCCGTCCACGTAGACCGCGACCCCGGGATCCGTCACGGGAAGGTAGTCCGTCTGCCCCATGCCGCGGATGAAGATCTGCGCCGCCGACCTGGTGCCCGCGAACGCACCGGACGAGTTGAAGGTGAGGTTGGGGGTGATGTACGTGAGTTGGTCGGTCGTGCCGATGCGCCGATCCTCGAGGTCCCGGCCCGAGAACGCCGAAATGGCAACCGGGACATCCTGCACGGGCTCGGCCCGGTTCCGCGCCGTAACGACGATCTCCTCGAGCGCGACTATGGTGTCAGGGCGCGGCAGCGTATCCTGTGGTTGTATGGTCGGGCGTGGGGTGTTCCACGCGGCGGTAAGGCCGGAGACACCCGAAGCGGAGAGAGCCGGGGCCGCGGCGAAGGACGCCGCCGCGACAACCACGACTCTGTGCATCCGGCTCCCTCACTCGTTGCCCGACTACCTGATTTCGGCCGTGCTCGGCTCAAAAGCCGTCACCACGGTCTGCATCGTCGTCGCCTCCTCCAATTCCTCGCTGGACATTCCCTTCGAACGTAACAACGCCTTCACGGTCCGGGTCAAGAATTGATCGAGACCACATTCGCAAGGGACCGAGGCTCTTCGCGCAGCTCATCCGGGAGCTGAAGGAGGCGCCCGACGAAGCCGTATTCCGGATCGTTCGGGTGGTGCGGGGGTATCCGGTCGGCTGATCACCGTCAGATGACAACTTTACCATACAAAATGGAAACTCGACTTTACACTCCGTGGGTTCATCGTCCTGCCAGCAGGAGGTGTTCGTGATGGCTACCGAAAAGTTGCGTTCTGTGCTTGCGAAGCTCGGGAGCGGGGAGCTGCGCTGGAAGCTCGCCGAGATCGCAACCGAGGCAGTGATGATCGTGTTCGCCGTCCTCGTCGCGCTCGGCGTCGAGGAGTGGCGTGAGGACCAGCAGCTTCACGGACTCGCCGCCCGTGCCCGTGTCGCGGTCGACTCGGAGCTCCAGCACAACCTGACCGAGTTTGAGCGTGCTGAAGCCAACCTGATCGACACGCGAGAGAAGATCGCGAGCACATTGCAGGAGCTGATCGAAGTGCAGCGCGGGAATCCCGACACCAGCCTTGAAGGTGATTTCGCGTTGAATTTCCCGGAGGTTTCTACAGCTGCGTGGCGCGTGGCGCAAGTCAGTCAGGCAGCGCCGTACCTGGACTACGACTGGTTGGTCGAGCGTGCCAGACAATACGATGGGCTCGAACGGTATCTGGACTTTCAGGACCAGCTGATTGCGGCCGTCGGTGTGGTCGCAGCGACCGGCGACGACGAAGACGTGGACAACACGATCGTCGCGCTTCGACAAGTCTACGGTCGCCTGGACATCCTCCTTCAGCTCCATGCGTCTATTCAGGAAGGGATGGCGACGTATCTGCAGGAAGGCGACCGCCTGCCATGACCTGGTGAGTCAACCCACCGGGAACACGAAGCCCACTTGGATCGCCGTGAGCCTCGTCCTCATCGTAGTACCCCGAATGCTCCGTCAGGCCCCTGTAGTAGATCCCTTCGATTCCGACACCCCTGCCGGAACTGCCGGGTAGCGCGATCTCCACCCCTGCGCCCACGGCGATGCCGGTGTCGCCCTTCCCACAGGTCGGCGCCACGTCGCCTTCCTTCTCGCACGACAGTTGGGCCCCGGCCCAGGGGCCGAGCAGGACGACCACCGAATGCCGGCCGGATGTCCGGGCGCGCACGAGCATTGAGAGCTGGATGTAGCTCAGCGAGATGGTCCCGCTGTCGGGCTCTCCCTTGGCATCGTAGCCGGACCCTGTACCCCCCTTTTCGACGTAGGCGGCGCCCAACCGGAACCCGAAAACACCGCTGGAGCCGGAGATCGGGAGGTCGTAGTCGGCTCCGACGGTGAGCCCCCGAACAGGGTCGGTCGCGGAACTCGGACAGTCCATTTCCGGCGGACACGGTGCAAAGGCGACGTTTCCGGGAACAGCCATCTTCGCACTGCCCAACCCGGCCCGGACGCCGACGGTTGTCTGGGCGGCCGCGGGCAGCGTCGTCGGGAGAAGGATCAGGACAAGTACGACTCTGTGCATCCGGTCCTCCCTCGTCGTGCCCGGCTACCTCTTCGAACACGGCAACGCCTTCATGGGCGACCGACACTGCGGCAGCCGATCACGTAGGTCGGCGGTGCTCCACTCCGTCCTCGGCCTCCCGCACCCGCTTCACGAAGTCCTCTGCCCCGTCGCAGTCGAGCAGCGCCTCCGTGGCCCTCGCAACGCGCTCCGGATCCGGCGCTCGGTCAAGCAGTCTCACCAACTCCTCGGCGACCGCCGGTCCGAACTTCCGGGCGGCGAGTTCACGGAGAACGCGTACCCGGCCCAGCTCGATTCCCTGTTTGCGGCCCTGCCGGATCCCCTGCTTGCGGCCCTGCCTAATGCCCTGTTCGTGCCCCTCCTGCCGGATCTCGTCCAGGCTGCGCTCAAAAGCCGTCACCACGGTCTGCATCGTCGTCGCCTCCTCCAATTCCTCGCTGGACATTCCCTTCGAACGTAACAACGCCTTCACGGTCTGGGTCAAGAACTGGTCGAAGTCCTCGTCCTCGCAGTCTCGCACCACCCGCATCAGCGCCCGCAACTCGGTCCGCATGTCCTGGGCCCTCGACAGCCCCGCCAGCCCCAACAGCATCTGTGGCAGATCGAGCGGTGTGGGCGGCGGGGCATCCGGTGGCCTCCGTGAGACCACCTGATAGGTGTCCGGCGCGGAATCGAAAAACAGGTCCCGCAAGCGCGTCGGCGCGTTCCATTGCCGATCTCCGTGGTGGAGTACGAGGGATGCGATGGCCAGGTTGCGGTTGCCGCTCGCCAGCTCCTTGTCGTGCCGGAGAAGCTCCTGGACAGCCAGCCCGCTGTAGATGGTGGTTCGCAGCGCCATGTGCCGCTCCGGCCGGCCCTGGAACTCCAGCACGAGCATGTACACCGTGCCCGCGTCAATCGACCGGCCCCTCCAGACCCTGTCGGCGTACCGGTGCCTCAGTTCGTCATCCACGAATTCCCCGGACAGCCTCTGGAGCGACGAAAAGTCGATCCTGTCGGCCCATTCGGGCACCTGGGAACGGAGGAGGAGCTCGATCACCCGGACATGTGAGAAAGCCGACTTGAAGAACGCGTCTTCCAACTGCGGGGCCCGGTCTGGCGTGGAACGAAGTGCCCCCTGCAGGGCGTGGGCCTCGAAGTTACCCGGGGCCACCGGGCGCCAGAATGTTTGGTTGGGACTATCTGCTGTAGAGGGTCACCGGCGGGCGGTACGCCGACGGCTACCCACCCTGATCGGCGGGGCTGCACCCCCTCTTCGGCGCACAACTCGACGGTCCTACCGGGTCCACAACTCGCTCACCGGCACAGCCACCGTGTTTTGCCCGGCCAGCGGCAGGATATCGCGGCCATTGTAGAACAGGATCCCCCCCGCGAAGTCGTCGCCGCACAGCGCCGCGAGGCGCGCCATGCCCCGGCCCGCCGACTGTCCTGGCGTGCTTGTCGCCTTGACCTCCATACCCCATGTGCGGTCACCGAGGGTCATCACCAGGTCAACCTCCTGCCCATCCTTGTCACGGAAATGCCAGAACCGGATGTCGGAATCGGTCCATCCGGCCAGAGTTACCAGCTGGTGCGCCACGAATGACTCCAGGAGATGGCCCATGCGGTCCCGCTTTGCGATCCAGTCCCCCTCGCCCAACCCGGCCAGCGTGGCGGCGAGTCCGCTGTCGACGATGTGCATCTTCGGTGTCCTCACCAGACGCTTTCCGACGTTGCGATGCCAGGGCAGGAGCCGTCGTACCAGGAACAGCCTTTCAAGCACCGCGATGTACTCACGCACCGTCGTCCGGTCGAGCCCCAACTCGCGTGACAGGCTCGACGCATTGAGCAACTCGCCGTTTCGCGCGGCCAGAAGTCGCAGAAGGCGTGCTACGCCGTTGGCGTCGCGGACCCTCCCGACGTCCAGAACATCCCGGTCCACGATGCTCCGGATGTACTGCCTATACCACTGGCGTGCGCGCGCAGGGCTTCGCGCGAGCGGTTCCGGGTATCCACCGGAGACCAGCCGCTGACCAAGACCGCCTGGATCCACCGTGTCTCCGCCGGGGCGCAGGATGGGCTTGACCGCTCCCGCCAGCAGGTCGCTCAGGAAATGCCCCGGCCGACGCTCCTTCTCCGATTCCGACAGAGGCATGAGTCGGGCGATCTCCATGCGGCCCGCCAAAGACTCGGTGACTGTGGGGACCAGGAGCAGATTGGCTGACCCCGTGAGGACGAACCGTCCCGGGCGTCGATCCCGGTCTACGGACAGCTTGATTGCCGGCAGCAGTTCGGGTGCCCGCTGGATCTCGTCAATCGTGACTTCCCGCGGAAGCGCCGCGACAAAGCCCACAGGATCCGCTTTGGCGACCGACAGGTAGGGTGCGTGGTCGAGGCTGAAGAACGGGCGCTCCGGCATCATCGTGCGGACCAGCGTGGTCTTGCCGCTCTGGCGCGGTCCGGTCAGACACACGACAGGCGTGTCGGCCAGGGCCTGCCGCAGGATGCGGACCATGGGCCGGGGATACAGAGCAGAAGCATCGATCATGGCTCGGAATGTAGCGGCCATGTGGCGATTAGAGAAGCGTCTATGTGTCGATTAAGAGCGCGTCTATCTGTCGATTAGATCTGCGTCCATGTGGCGGCCATGTGTCGCCCGGGCTCGCCTCGCGCGTCACGCCTCCCGCACCCGCTGGACGAAGTCTTCTGCCGCGTCGCAGTCGAGCAGCGCCTCCGTGGCCCTGGCAACGCGCTCCGGGTTCGGCGTTCGGTCAAGCAGTCTCACCAACTCATCGGCGACCGCCGGTCCGAATTTCCGGGCGGCCAATTGGCGGAGAACACTTACCCGGCCCTGCTCGATCCCCTGTTCGCGGCCCTGCCGGATGCCCTGCTTGCGGCCTTGCCTAATGCCCTGTTCGTGCCCCTCCTGCCGGATCTCGTCCAGGCTGCGCTCAAAAGCCGTCACCACCGTTTGCATCGTCGTCGCCTCCTCCAATTCCTCGCTGGACATTCCCTTCGAACGTAACAACGCCTTAACGGTCTGGGTCAAGAATTGATCGAGATCCTCGTCCTCGCAGTCTCGCACCACCCGCATCAGCGCCCGCAACTCGGTCCGCATGTCCTGGGCCCTCGACAGCCCCGCCAGCCCCAAAAGCATCTGTGGCAGGTCGAGCGGTGTGGGCGGCGGAGCATCCGGTGGCCTTCGCGAGACCACCTGATAGGTGTCCGGGGCGGAGTCGTGAAACAGGTCCCGCAAGCGAGTCGGCGCGTTCCACTGCCGGTCTCCGTGGTGGAGTACGAGAGATGCGATGGCCAGGTCACGGTTGCCGCTCGCCAGCTCCTTGTCGTACCGGAGAAGCTCCTGGACAGCCAGCCCGCTGTAGACGGTGGTTCTCAGCGCCATGTGCCGCTCCGGCCGGCCCTGGAACTCCAGAACGAGCATGTACACCGTGCCCGCGTCGATCGACCGGCCCCTCCAGACCCTGTCGGCGTACCGGTGCCTCAGTTCGTCATCCACGAACTCTCCGGACAGCCTCTGGAGCGACGAAAAGTCGATCCTGTCGGCCCATTCGGGCACCTGGGAACGGAGGAGGAGCTCGATCACCCGGACATGTGAGAAAGCCGACTTGAAGAACGCGTCTTCCACCTGCGAGGCCCGGTCTGGCGTGGAACGAAGTGCCCCCTGCGGGGCGTGGGCCTCGAAGTTACCCGGGGCCACCGGGCGCCAGAATGTTTGGTTGGGACTATCTGCTGCGGTGGGTCACCGGCGGGTGCCGGCCCCCCGCTACCACCGGAACCAGAACCGTCGCCACAGCTGCTGCTGGCGTTCCTGGAATACCTCCTTGCGGTCGCCGGTGCGGTCGACCGGCCGGATCCAGAAGCGGCAGCCCATCGGCCCGAAGGGCACCGTTCGCGAGACGCCGATCTGGTAGAAGGGAAGGGTGAGGCGCAGAAAGGTGGCGGCGTCATAGACGCGGCCCTCCTCAATTGCAGCCGCGTGACGCATCACTTCCAGGTCGGTCTCGGCACGACGTTCGGGCGAGATGTCGAACAACACCATGCCCCGGTCCGTCAGCTCCACTTGGAATATGTACTCGGGATCGCCGTCCCGATCGAGCCAACACGGGGGCGGATCGATTCCGGTACCTTGGCGCAACTGCTCGACTTGGGTTTGCAGGTAGTTCGCCCTGCCGAGCGCATCGTCGCGTTCCTGCTCCGCTTGGGTTGTTCTGTGGCGAAGACCATCTGCTTGAATGCGGGCGGCCCGAAGCGAATCGAGAGCCGAAGCGGCATCGTCGGGGAGCACATTCTGGGCGTGTTGAAGTTCGCGGTCCAGTGCGGAGATGGTCTGGCGAGCGAGCGACAAGGAATCTTTGAGACGTTCAGCGCGAGCGGCTTGGTCAATCACTTGTTCCGCCTCTTCCGGACCGACGCCTCCGTGCTCCTCGACGGCCCGGCCAAGGGGCTCCAAAAGCTCGGATACCGCGGCTTGACGGTCCAATGAGTCTGCACTTGCGGCTACCTGTTCAGCCAATGAGTCGGCTCGCGCGTCAGCCCGTTCTTGTTCGGTATGGCTACGCGCGAGCGAATCCTCCAGGGCCTGCATCTGCTCAGCCTGTTCGCCCAGTCGCTGCACCATTTCCTCGGACCCGCCGCCGCTCTGCAGCTGGCTCTCGGCCTCGATGGCGCGGGCTGTCGCGCTGGCCAGATCCCGTTCGGCCTTCTCGGCGCGAAGAAGCACGATTTCCTTTTCGCGAACCAGCTCCCTGGACCTCTCGAACCATGCGTCTGCACTCCCCCAGGACATGCTGTCGCCACGTACCATTTCCTGTGTGATCAAGAGATCGACCCGGGCCGTGTCCCGTTGAGCCTCTGCGCCACCGCGCTGTATTTGTTCAAAGCGAAGTAAAGCTGCGCAGGCGAGAAGAAGGATGAAGACCACGATGCTGAAGGTCTCGGCAAGCGTCAGCCCTAGGGTCAGGCCCTTGCGGTAGTGCGTCTTCTCCGCCGGCAGAGAGGGCATCTTGGCTTACCGTGAGCCCGAGCCTGGGCTGCGGTTTCGCCCGCGACCGAAAATCCGCCGGACCAACCCCGCCGGCTTACGCCGGGCGCGGATCGTTCTCCGCACCGCGCGCGCCTCCTCCGAGAGCTTCTCGGCCTCCTGTCCTGCCGTGGTCAGGAGCTGGGATACATCCCTTGATCGGTCACGCAGCCCAGACAAGGCTGAGCCGAGCTCGTCGCTGCGATCCCGAGCCGAACCCACGCTGTTCGTCAATCGCTGGCCGTCAATGGTGGCAAGCTGCTCCTTCAGTGATCCGGCACTGGCGACGACATCGCCGATGCCGCTGCGAGCCTTGCCCGCGGACTCGCGGACCAAAGCGAGCTCTTTCTTCACCGAGCTTGCCTGAGCGGTGAGATCCTGGATGTCGCGGCTTGTTCGGCCGGCTTGTGTCGTGGCTTCCGCAAGTGCGCCGCCGGCCTCCCCGGCGTCGCTTCCGATCCGGTCGACGGCGCTGCTGACTTCCCGTGCCCGCCGTCGCAGCCCCGAAACGGCACCTCGCAGAGAAGCGGTTTCGGAGGCTGCGGACGCGAGGCCGTCGGATGCTTCGCGAATGGTCCGCGCGACCGGCACCGCCGCCTTCCCGGCTTCCGCCGCGACCGATTTGAGTGCCCGGAAACCCGCTTCGGCCGAGGCCAGTTCCCTTCCGAGCGATGCCGCTTGCTCCCCGGTCTTGTCAAGAGATTCGCGTACCCCGCGCGCCGCGCTCGTCCCGCCCTCTACTGCATCTTGGAAGGCGTTCATCGCCTCCCCAAGCGATTCGGCCGCTCCGGCAACTCTGTTCGTGCGCTCGTCGAGCGCTTCGGCCGTCCGTGCCGCCCTATCGGCAGCGGACAGGTTGACCTCGATCGTGGCGGCCATTGCCTCGACATTGGCGGCCATTGCCCTCCGCGATTCCTCGAAGTTGTCGACCAGAATGTCCAACTGGTTGCGGGCGCGGTCCAGACTGCCCTTCATTCCCGAAACGGCGTCTTCCAAATCCCCCCGAATGGCCTCCTCCAGGTCGCCGGGGGCGTCGCTGGACATCGCATACCAGACGCGTCCTGCCAGCCCCACGATCGTCGTGACCAACGCGATTCCGAAGTTCAGGATGATGCCGATCATCCTGTTGGCGTCCGACCCCGAGTCAAAGGCGACGAGCGCGGCAACCAAGGCAATGAAGGTGAAGAGGAGCCCCAGGTAGTAGAACGAGTCGCCCTTGGAGTCGCTGCTCACCTCGGTGTCGCGAATGGACACGCCGAACAGGACCATCAACGCCGACAGTGCCGCCGCGACTAGCCAGGGCCCCAGACCGACCCGATTAACGAAAACGATGAGGAGCGCCCCAATCCCCAACGTCACGAGCCAGACTCTACGGTGTTGCCTGCGTGCCTCGCCCGCGTCTCGTCCCTCGGTCGTGTCGCTCATCCTTCTACGTTGATCCATCTGGGTCGTGCCGCCGGATGGGCCCCCTGATCCAGGAAGTAGTCTTCCCAGAACCGGCGCAGATTGCCCGCCTGGAGACGCCCAGCCTCGCCGCCCCGAGCCAGCAGGAAGACCGATACTTCGACTCCCGACAGGTCCACACGCATGGTACCGTAGTCCGGGTTGCGCGAGAGCGGTCCGAAGTCCACCGCTCCGCGGTAGAAGGACAACGCCGGTGAGTTCTGTAGCATGTCCGACGCGATCAGCAGTTGACGCGGCATGTTCGACGTGCGGGGCTGGAAAGCGTTGACCGACGCGACCTGAATGCCTTCGAGTAGCGGAGACACGACGTCACCCTGGACGCCAAGCAACGCGGACAATTCGTCCCGAAGCGACATGGTGAACTCCTCGTACACCCTTGCCGCGATCTGCGGGTTGCCGGTAAACGAAGAGACGCCGTCCGGGTGGGCGGGCACACATGTCCGCAGCACCGAAGTGGTGTCGCCCCTTCCGGCCCGTGCGAGCGCATACACACGGACCTCGGCCGTCTCGGGCGCATCGAGTTCGATGGTTTCGAGGATCCTGGGCACGACCAAGCGCTGCACGGCGGTCAGGGAATCGGAGGGATCGACCAGGATCGCGACCTGGGCCGCGTAGCGACCGTTCACTGGGCAGTTCGCGGAATCGAGGCCGGGTCCACCGTTCATCTGGCCCCACACGAGAAAGCCGATTAGTACGAGTGCCGATGCCCCGCCTACCAACAAGCCGACGAGGGTCTTCTGCTTTTCTCGCCTGCGCCGCGAACGCCGGCTCACTGCGGTCCCGTCCTGTCGTAGGGATCCAGTCTCGTGAAGTCGTTCACGAGTTCCTGACGTTTCTCGAGGCAGGAGCGCAGGCGGGCCTGGCGCTCTTCTAGAGCCGCGCGCTCACTGCGGCTGCGCGACTGTGCCTCATCCTCGGCGATGACTGCGGATGGATCGGGCGGGTCGGGGAGATGCCAGTCGGTCGCCCAGGCAATCTCCCAGACACGCGGCTCCGGCGTCGACCGCGTCTCCCCGTTGTTCGTGCGGTAGATGTCCAGCGCTCCGCGCACGCTCGCTTCCAGGCTCTTTGTGAAATCGCGAAAGTCGCGGTGCCGCCGCTTGAGACTGTCGAAGGCGCTGAGCGCGAGCGAACGTGTGTCGACCGGATCGGTGAAGCCGCTGAGCAACCGCTTCTGGGCCTCGTCGTGCTTTCCCTTCAGCTTCTCGAGGAGTTCGGCGCGATCGTCGGCAAGCCGCCTTTCGGCTTTTCGGCGTTTGCGGGCGCGCCTGCTATAGCCCGGATAGGGGTCTTCCTGCCTGAACCACTCATGGGCTCCGTACAGCCACGCGATGAGCCCGATGAGCAACAGCATATACGATTGGAATCCAATCAGACCAAACGGGCTCTGGGCAAACAGACACAGGGCTTCCCGATCCGCGTCCGCCTCGTCGGGTCCCCTCCAGCACGCTTCGATCCCGGGCTCCGCGGTCTCGGTTGCCGGCACGGACTGGGTCGCGGTCGGCTCCGGCGGGTAGTCGAGCGCCAACGCCTCACGGTAGTGGCCGACCAAGAAATTCCAGCTAATGGCGGCAACCGTTACCAACACCAGCGTGGTCCCCCCGATCACCTTCATCAGCGGTTCGCGGTGCTTGGTCATCCGCCACATCAAGGCGGCGCACAGTCCGAGCCCGATCACATTGATGACGCTGACGAACACCGCGTAACTCACTCCCGCGAAGATGCCGCCCGACACATTCGCGCCGAAGAAGAGGCCGTTGATCAAGGTCTCAACAAGTACGACACCGACCAGTATCCCGATTTGCAGGGCCCGGTTTTCCGGGTAGTCGGCGTCCCGGCTGAGCTTCTCGTCGCGCTTGAACTGGTTTAGGTCTCCGATCGCCTGTTGGGCCTGGCCGGCCAGCCTCTCCTGCTCAGGCCGCTCCTCCTCCACGGCCTCCTTCATGTCAAGACAAGCCTGCTCGACATCGGCGTCGCCGCTACCCGCACCGCCGGAAACCCTCATGCGCTCCTCGAAGACGGTGCGGTGCTTGTTATATTCGGTCAGCTGCTCCGTGAAGAGATCCTCGCAGTGGGCGATGACTTCCGTCTCGGGCGCGTCGAGTCTGGGCGAATCGGCTGGCGGCAGTTGCTGCCGCCCGCGGTCACGACCGTGCTTCTTCAGATCGAACCGCTCGACCAACTCCGAAACGCTTGGCGCTTGTGGCATTGGGGCCAACTCTCTTCCAAGGGGCGCACCAACTTTACCGGCTCCCGGTGCCCTCCGCAACACGTCTGTCGGTGGACGGTCCATCTGACAAAACCTACCCTACTAGGGCCTTGCCAGAGGTGCTCTAGAGGGTTTTCGTGCCCTCTGCCCGTAGCGAGTTGTGGGCATCAGCGCCCCTGGCATGGTGACCGTACGTTTCTGGTCTGCTGATAGGTTGCATGTATGGGCTGGGGTGTTCCGGCCCGTCCAGCAACCGAAGAGTGGTGTGCCAGCCCGGTGCCGCTTTCTCTCGTGGCTAGGCGGAGACACCGACGCGCATTGGTACCGGCCGGCCACGCTACGCTATTCCAACCGTGCACCAGCACACTCTCCACGACCACCTCATCCGCCATCGCCACGGCGCAGATCCGCCGGACTGCGCCATCGGCCAAGCCACTCGAATGAGCGGTTGGGCCGCCTGCCCATCGTCTCCTCCATGTCAACTACGGTTGACACATTGGAAACCGCGCTTTACACGTCGGCGATTTCAGCCGCAAGGTGGGCTTTCCCCGGCGCTACCCCTCCCGCACCTTTGCCAGGAAGTCCTCCGCCCCGTCGCAGTCGAGCAGTGCCTCGGTGGCCCTCGCAACGCGGTCCGGGTCCTGGGTCCGGTTGAGCAGTTGCACCAACTCCTCGGCGACCGCCGGCCCGAACTTCCGCGCGGCCAGTTCGCGGAGAACGAGTACCCGGCCCAGCTCGATGCCCTGCTTGCGGCCCTGCCGGATTCCCTGCTTGCGGCCCTGCCGGATGCCCTGCTTGCGGCCCTGCCGGATGCCCTGCTTGCGGCCCTGCCGGATGCCCTGTTTGCGGCCCTGCTTACGCCCCTCCTGCCGGATCTCGTCCAGGCTGCGCTCAAAAGCCGTCACCACGGTCTGCATCGTCGTCGCCTCCTCCAATTCCTCGCTGGACATTCCCTTCGAACGTAACAACGCCTTCACGGAGCATCCGGTGGCCTTTGTGAGACTACCTGATACGTGTCTGGAGCGGAGTCATCCGCACCTCGTCACCTCTTGCGGTGCACTTGTCAGCATGTAGTCTGCCCATTGAGCGTCTGGCGTTGCAAAGGTTGTCGATCCATGGAGGCGAACATGACGAAGAGCAAGTGGACCAGGAAGCACGGGCCGGCAGTACTGGCCTTCGTGGCGGTGGCATTGTTTTTCGGCCTTACGATGGGGGCGCGGTATCCGGCTTTCGTGACCTGGGACGCTACGTACTATCCGCAGGACTACGATGAGAACGGGGAATACCGGGAGAGCACACGCTGCTGGGGGATTCCCGTCATCTATTGGCGCTGCACCACGGCGATGGTGCCGCTGGATGCGGAGTCGGGGCCGCGATAGCTGGGCGGCACTCCCGCAGGCGAGCCGTGGCTACCCCCGGGGCCGGTCCGAGCGTTCGCTCCACCTGACGAAGCCCCTCGAGCTGAAACCCCAGCGAGAAACCTCGCCATCGTCGCCTCCTCCAATTCCTCGCTGGACAGTCCCTTCGACCTGTAACCCCACGGCCAGACACCCTGCGGCGGTCGTAGATTGGCGTCAGGATCCACGGCCCGGCGTTCAGCGCCGGACCAGCAAACGAGGGAGACACCCAATGAGACTGACGTCCGTTTTCTCGGAACGAATCGAACGCGCGGTGATCGCCGTCATCGGAGTGGACCTTCTGCTCCAGGCCGCGGAGACCACAGAGGCAATGGCGTACGGGGCACCGTTCTTCTTTTGGGTGAGCGTGGGCATCTGGTTCCTGTACACGGTCGAATGGTGCGTGCGCATCAGGCGGGCGGAGGACTGGAAGAAATACGCCTTCAGCTTCATCGGGATCGTGGATTTCCTGGCCATCCTGCCCCTCTGGGCGTTCACGGGGTTCGACCTGAGGGTGCTGCGGGCGTTTCGCCTTTTCCGCCTTGTCGTCACCGCAACGAAACTCGCCACCCGCACCAGCGCGGTGGCCAAGCTCGCAAGGGCGTTCCATTGCGCCAGGGAGGAGGCCGGCGCCCTGTTCGCCGGCACGTGCATCATTGTGGTCGCCGCGGGATCGGAGTCATCGGGTCCGCGTGCGGAATCATGGCGGATGCGCTCAGGGAAGCCAGCGCTGGCGAGAAGCCGGCGTAGGCCGCGATAATGCACCGCGACGCTTCGAGCGGAGCAGAACCCCCGCGCCCACAGGAATGACCATGTCGCACCACCGCCCTTGCGCCCCCGCCTTCGTCCCGACGTCTCGGTCCCTCGTCCGCACCCGGCTGCTCCCGGCGTGTCTGGCTGTCGCCTTCGCCGCAGCCTGCGCGCCGGCCTCGGACCAGGCGGCGAACGGAACCGACGCTGCCGGACAACCGTCCGCCCAGCCGGCCGAAGCCGACCACTTCGTCCCCTCGACGCCCGAAAACCTGAGCTGGGGCTGGTTCCCCACTGACAAGGAGCCCGTGCTTCGCATGCAGTCCGGGGAAACCGTGCGCGTCAACACGCTGACACATGTGGGCGCGGGCCAGAGCGAGGAGCCGGTGGCCTACCTGACCGGCCTCGGGATCCCGCGCGACGAGATCCCGCCGGACCTGCTGGACTTCTGGGCGACGCGCGACGGGCGCCCCCGCGAGGGACGAAGCGGCCATGTGATCACCGGCCCCATCCACGTCGAAGGCGCCGAACCCGGCGACGTGCTGAAGATCGAGATCCTCTCCATCGAGACGCGGGTCCCGTGGGGCGTCAACAGCACGAGCGCGCGCGGCGGCGTCTTCTCGACGTCGTATCCCGGGTTCAGGGAGGGCGACCCCGCCCTGGACATCCCGCCGGGCACCCGTCACGTGATCCGCAGCGGCGAGGTCGACGGCCGAGAGGTCGCGTTCTTCTCCGACGACATCCACGTGCCGCTCGCGCCCTTCATGGGCATCATGGCAGTCGCGCCCGACCCGGTCGTGGGCCAGCCGGGCGTCACGGTGCCCGGAGTGCAGGGATCGCGGCCGCCGGGTCCGTTCGGCGGCAACCTGGACGTGAAGGACCTGACGGCGGGCACGACCGTCTACCTGCCGGTCTTCCAGCCGGGCGCCCTGTTCTACGTGGGCGATGGGCACGGGGCGCAGGGCGACGGCGAGGTCAGCGGCACGGCCATCGAGCAGTCGCTGACGGGCACCTTCCGCCTTTCGGTGGAGAAGGGGCGGTCGATCACCGGCCCGATGGCCGAGACGGAGGACCACTACATCCTGATGGGGATCGCCCTCGATCTGGACCGCGCCGCCCGCCACGCCGTCTGGGAGGTCGTGGACTTCCTCGTCGAGGAGAAGGGGATGACGCCCGCGAAGGCTCTGTCCCTGGCGAGCATTGCGGTGGACTTCCGTGTCAGTGAAGTAGTGGACCTGACGCAGGTGGTGTCGGGGTTCATTCCGAAGAGCATATGGAGGACCGAATCATGAGAAGTCAGTCTCGCGCAGCGTCGGCCGTCGCCGTCGCCACAGCCGTGGCCGCCCTCACAACCCCCGGGCCCGCGGTCGCCCAGGAGTCCGGGCGGATGCAGGGGTCCGATCCGACCCTGGAGGAGTGGCAGGTCCCGTGGGCGCAGAGCCGGCCGCGCGATCCCTACGTGGCGCCGGACGGGCGGGTCTGGTTCGTGGGGCAGCGCTCCCACTACGCCGCCGTGCTCGACCCCGAGACGGGCGAGTTCGAGAAGTACGACCTTCCCGACGGAGCCGGTCCCCACACGGTGGTGGTGGGCACGGACGGGATCGTCTGGTACACCGGCAACCGGGTCGGCAACCTGGGCCGGATCGACCCGGCGACCGGCGACATCGAGATCTTTCCGATGCCCGACGAGCGCGCCCGCGACCCGCACACCTTCGCCTTCGATGCAGCCGGCGACCTCTGGTTCACGGTTCAGGGCGGCAACATGGTCGGCAAGTTCTGGCGCGAGACGGGCGACGTGCGCCTGGTCGAGATGCCGGACAACCCCGAGGGACGCGGAGGTTCGACCCGGCCCTACGGCCTCAAGATGGACTCCCGCGACCGGCCCTGGGCGACGTTGTTCGGCACGAACCAGCTGGTCATGGTCGATCCGGATACCTTCGAGCCCACGTACTTCGAGCTGCCCGAGGGCGCACGGCCCCGGCGGCTGGTCATCGACTCCAGCGACATCGTCTGGTACGTGGACTACGCGCGCGGGTACCTGGGCCGGGTCGACCCCGAGACGGGCGAGGTCACGGAGTGGACCAACCCGAGCGGCGAGGAAGCGCGCCCCTACGGGGTCGCAATCGACGGGCACGACCGCATCTGGTTCGTCGAGACCGGTGTGCGTCCGAACAGGTTCGTGGGTTTCGATACCCGCTCCGAGGAGTACATCAGCGAGGTGGAGGTGGCGAGCGGCGGCGGGACCATCCGCCACATGTACTTCGATCCGAAGACCGGTACAGTGTGGTTCGGCACCGACGCCAACACGATCGGCCGCGCGGTGCTGCCGCCGCCCAGGAGGGTCAGCGAGTAGGGATCAGGAGAGGCGAGCAGGGATCAGGAGAGCGAGCAGCGATCAGGGGCCAGCGGCCAACACCAAGGGCCCGGATCGGGGAACCATCGTCGCCAGGAGAGAGGGTGGGCGGCGACACGAATGATGGCCCCCTCGATCACGGGCCCTTCTGTTGTGTACTCTCGGCTGCTGTGTACTCTCGGCTGTTGTGTACTCTCGGCTACTGTGTACTCTCATCTCCCCAGCTTGAGCGCCGCGGCGACCTGCGCCTGGTTGTCGTTCAGAGTGATGAACGAGATCGCACCGGGCTCCGGGGCCGCGTACAGCGCCGTCGCGACGTGCCAGAGGTCGGCGCCGCGCAGGTAGCCGGCCTCCAGCGCGGTCCTGATCTCGTCGGTGAGCGGGCGGTTGGTCAGGATCCAGCCGATCCGGTCGAGCAGGTCCGTCGGCACCGGACGCCCCTCCCGTGAACACGCCGCGCGCAGTTCCGCCTCGAGCAGGTTCGACGACACCACCCGCGAGAACCCGTTGAGCCGTCTGGCGAGGGCATCCGCCCCGTCTTCGCCGAACGCAATCGCGATCATCACCGAGGTATCCACGTAGGCGACGCTCATTCGCCGCGCTCCGCGAAGAAGCGCGCAAGGGCACCCGGTTTCGGAGCGCCGACCCTGATCGGCAGGCTTGGATGCTTCGCTGGCACCAGAATCCCCCGTTTCTCAAGCTCGGCGAAGTGCTCCTCGACGCTCATGGCCCCGCGTTCCAACGGACGGATTTCGGCTACCGGATCGCCTCGGTAGGTGACGGTTACCGTTCCCCCCTCCCGCACCAGCCGCATCACTTCGGAAAACCTCGCTTTTGCTTCATAGGTTGAAAACACGGCGTTCATGTTCGATCCAATCTAACCAGTCAGACTAGTTTGTCAAAACCGCTGTGGAAGCCGCCGCCGCCGGGCGTGCGGGCCACGGTGGGAACATAGTATCAGCGGATTCCCTCAAGCTGTATCCCGCGCACGAAGTACCGCTGCGTGAACAGAAAAAGGACCGCGATCGGCAGCACCGCCACCACGCCGGCCGCCATCTGATAGGGCCAGTTGATCTCGTAGGTGGAGTGAAATGCGGCGATCCCCACCTCGACCACGCGCATCTCCATGGACCGCGTCGCCAGCAGCGGCCACAGCAGGTTCTTCCACGCATCGATGAACGCGAAGAGCGCCAGCGTCGCCACGGCCGGCTTCGCCAGCGGCAGCGCAACACTCACGAAGACCCGCAGCGGACCGGCCCCGTCCACCCGCGCGGCGTCCTCGAGCTCGCGGGGCAGCGTCCGGAAATACTGTCGCATCAGGAAGATTCCCCACACGGAGACGAGTTCGGTGGAGATCAGTCCCTGGTAACTGTCGATCCAGCCGAGGGCGTCGATCAGAAGGAAGCGGGGGATGAGGACGATGACGACTGGCACCATCATGGTGGCCAGAAAGAGCATGAAGACCTTCTGCCGCCCGGGAAAGTCGATGCGGGCGAAGGCGTACCCGGCGGTGGTGGCCGTTACGATCTGCCCGGCCACGACGGCCACGGAAAAGAAGAGCGAGTTCAGGAAGTAGCGCCCGAACGGCTGCGCGGTGAGCGCCTCGGGGTAGTTCGACCACAGCGGCGCGGCGGGGAGGATGCCGCCGCCCGCGAAGACCTCGAGCTGGCTCATCAGCGAGGTGACCGCCATCCACAGGAAGGGCGCCGCCATGGCCAGACAGGTCAGCAGGAGGAGGGTGGCGCGGAGGGCGGGGCGACCGCGCGCTGGCGCCGCTGGCGCTGCAACCCGCGCTTTGCGCCCGGCGGCCCGCGACTCCGCCCGCGCGTGCCTACGCATGCGCCGCCCGTCCTTCCAGGATCCGGAAGTGCAGCCAGGTGGCGGCGAATACCACGGCGAAGAGGATCCAGCTCATCGCGGCGGCGTTGCCGAAGCGCAGGAACTCCCACGCTTCGCGGTAGATGTGGTACACGGCCACGTCGGTGGCACCGAGCGGCCCGCCCTCGGTCATGACATAGACGAGCCCGAAGACCTGGAACGAGCCGATCACCGAGGTGACCAGCACGAAGAACAGGGTGTGGCGGAGGCCGGGGAGCGTGATGTGGCGAAAGCGCTGCAGCGCGCCCGCGCCGTCGACCCGGGCCGCGTCGTACCAGTCCCGCGGGATCGCCGCCAGACCCGCCTGGAAGACGACCATCTGGTAGCCGACGACCATCCACACGCTGATCGCCATGAGGGTGACCAGCGCGACCTCCGGCGAGGTGAGCCACGCCACCGGGCTCAGGCCGGCGGACTCGAGCAGCCGGTTGACGGGGCCGTACCCGTCGTTCAGCAGCCACTTCCACACGACCGCGATCGCCACGACGCTCGTGATCCCGGGCAGGAAGAGGGCGAGGCGCGCCCAGCGCACCGCTCGCCGCGATCCCTGTGTCAGGAGGGCGAGCGCGAGGGCGACGGCCATGGCAAGGGGAACGTGCAGCGTGAAGACAGCAGTGTTGCGAAGTGCGGACCACCAGTCAGTATCTAGTATTAGATTACGATAATTGTCAAGTCCCGTGAACGGATGGACGGGATCGACAAGGTGCCACTCGTGCAGCGAGATCCACAGGGAGAAGCCGAGCGGGCCGAACGTGAAGACGGCGAGGAGGAGCGCGGCGGGTGCGAGAAACCCCCACGCCGTGACGGTGCGGCGCAGCGCGGGGGGGCGTGCCGAGAGTGGCAGGAGGAAGAGCATCAGGGCGGTGAGCAGGGCTGCGGCGGTGGCGGTGGCCGCGAGCGGTACGGCCGGGGAGCGCGTTTCCTGGTAGCCGAGCAGGGCGAGGTGGAGGCCGGGTGGTGGGGTTTGTGCGGTGGTGGTGGATGGCGGGATGGGGATGTGGGCGGTGTGGTAGATGGCCCCGTCCGCCTCGACGGTGTAGGGGGTGGTGGGGGGAGGGTCGGGCGTGGTGGTGGGGGAGGTGGCGGCGATGGCCGTGCCGACGGCGCGCGGCATTGTCCATAGCGCGTCGGGACGGGCGAGTGCGGCGGAGGTCGCCCAGGGCAGGGCCGCGACGCGGGCCGCGCGCTCGGGATCCGAGCCGGTGGCGATGGCGGTCTCGACGGCGCGGACCGCGTGGGCGACGCGGTGTGCGCCGAGGTCTTCCAGTTCGTGGCGCGTCCATCGGTGCGCGGTGACGGCGACCAGGCCGAGCAGGGCGGTGGCCGTGAGCGCCGCGGCGGTGGGGTAGCGGCGGGGTGGGGGGGATCTGCGCCGCGCCATGGCCCAGGCCGACACGAGAAGCAGTCCCAGCAGCGCGAGGGCGGTGGGGGTGGGAGGGAGGGGGGCACCGCGCGGCAGCGGCGAGACCGTGATCCGGATGGCGGGGCGGAGCGAGCCGGGTCCATAGGCGTAGGCGCCCGGCAGCGACGGGGGCTCACCCCCTTGCACGGCCTCGATCGCGGCGCCGTCGCCCAGGAAGCGCTGGATGGCCTCGTCTCCGCCGCCGGGCAGTTCCCACAGGGCGGCGGCCATGCGTGCGACGCTCTCCGTCGCGTCCTCCCGGGCGCCGCCCACCACACCGACCGAAACCGCGAGGATCACCACCATGCCGGTCGCGGTGGCCGCGGCGGCGAGCGCAGGGAGCCAGGCCCGGCGCGTGTCCGTCACCGCTGCAGCACCTCGTCGACCCTGCGCGCAACGTCGGACGCGCTGGCCGCGAGGTCCTCGCCGTTCAGAAGCCGCCTGTCCATGATCTCCACCGCCAAGGCCTCGACACGGGAGAAATCCCGCACGTATGCGCCCCAGGTCGCCCGGGACCCGTCCACCAGCGCGATGAACGCGTCCTCCACCCCGGTCGTGTCCCCGGCGGCGATCTCGGCGGCCACGTCGGCGCGGGAGGGGATCGCCAGCCCGGAACGCGCGCGGATCCGCTGCGCCTCGGGCGACGCGAGAAAGCCCGCGAGATCGATCGCCTCGCGCAGGTTGGGCGCGTTCGGCGGGACCGCCCACCCGGACGCGTACAGGACGCTCGTCGCCGCGCTCTGCGACGCGTGGTGGGGTATCCGGACAATGTCGAGATCCAGCTCGCCCGTTTGCACGAGGTCGCGGAACACCGGCAGCGTCCAGTGACCCGACAGCAGGAACGCCTGTCTGCCCGACGCGAAACGGGCCTCCCGCGCCGGGTCGCCCTGCTGTACGAACTGCGCGCCGGGGGTCAGTCCGTCCTCGGCGAGTCCGGTCAGGAAGGCGTAGGCCTCCAGTGCCGCGGGTCCGTCCATGAAACCCGTGGCGCCATCGCCTCCGGGAGAGAGGATGTCGCCGCCGGCCGACCATACGAACGGCACCCACTGGTAGAGGTTGCGCGGGAAATCGAACCCGTGGACGTCGGACCTGCCGTCCCCGTCGGAGTCGGCGGTGACGGCGTGAGCGGCATGGCGGAAGTCGTCCCACGTCCACTGTGCGCGCCCGGGCGATTCAATGCCCGCGCGGGACAGAACGGCGCGGTTCGCGTACAGGACCATCGGCGTGAAGTCCTTCGGCAGCGCGAACAGCGAGCTGCCGCGCCGGAATGCATCCAGCACCTGCGGGAAGACGCTGTCGGCCCGGAACCCGAGCGCAGCCTGGTAGGGCGCGAAGTCCACCGCCAGCCCCCGGTCGACGAAGGTGGGGATGTCGGGCGAATCGAGCAGGTACACGTCGGGCGGGCGGCCCGCGGCGATCGAGGTGAGCAGGCGCTCCTCGTACCCGTTCGGCGCCGATTCGAGGAGCACCCGGGTTCCCGGCCGCAGGGTCTCGTAGCGGTCGGCCACCTGCTGCTCGATCTCGAGTTCGCTGCCGCCCGCCCAGAGCGCGACGCGCAGGGTCACGGTGTCGGAGGGGGCGGGGGAGCATGCGGCTCCCGCGAGGAACAGCACGGCGAGAAGGCCGGCGGTGCCGGAGCGAGCCGCAGCGGTGCCGAAGCGAGCCGCAGCGGTGCCGAAGCGAGCCGCAGCGGTGCCATTGTGGCCTTCGGCGGTGCCGTTGCGGCCTTCGGCGGGCCTCTCAGGGTGCCATTTGTGCAACATATAGTACATTATTTTTTGTGTCGCAAGTCATCCGTGGGACGGGGCGCCGAGCCGACCCGGTTACCGTCCGGCCCGAAGAGGTGGGTTCGAGACCAGTCGACCGAGACGTGCACGCGGTCCCGCGGGGCGACGCTGAGCGATGGCGACTCGCGCACGACCCAGGCTGCGCCCCCCGGACCGTCGAGGTGAACGCGCTGCTCGCTGCCCAGCGCCTCGACGCGCAGGACGGTCGCGCCGAAGCCCGCGCCTGCGCGTAGGGGGGTGGCCGTCGCGTCACCGGGTGGTGGGACGGGCGCGATTGCGAGGTCCTCGGGGCGCACCGCCAGGGTCGCCGTGTCGGGTGATTCGGGCGCGGAGCCGGGGTGCGCGGGCGCGGAGCCGGGTGGCTCGGGCGCCGAGCCGATCCGCATGGCCGCGAACCGGAACGGCCCGCCGGCGAGGCCGCCCTTGGCGTCGCTGGAGAGGCGGAGCGTGTTGATCGGGGGCGATCCCACGAAGGTCGCGACGAAGAGGTTGGCGGGGCGGCGGTAGATCTCGTCGGGGGTGTCCACCTGCAGGATCCGGCCCCGGTCCATCACGGCGACGCGCTGGCCCAGGGAGAGCGCTTCCGTCTGATCGTGGGTGACGAAGATCATGGTCGTGCCGAGGCGCCGGTGCAGCGCCGCGATCTCGTCGCGCGTGCGCAGCCGCAGTCCGGCGTCGAGGTTGGAGAGCGGCTCGTCGAAAAGGAAGACGCCCGGATCGCGGACCATCGCGCGGCCCAGCGCGACGCGCTGCTGCTGTCCCCCGGACAGTTGCCCGGGACGTCGCGACAACAGGTCATCGAGCCCCAGGACCCCGGCGGTCCGGTTCACCCGCTCCTCGATCTCGGCGCGGTTCGTTCCCCGCACGCGAAGCCCGAAACCCAGGTTCTGCGCGACGGTCATGTGCGGATACAGCGCGTAGCTCTGGAAGACCATCGCCACATCGCGGTCACCCGGGGCGACATCGTTGACGCGCCGTTCCCCGATCCGCACCTCCCCGCCGTCCGGCTCCTCCAGCCCGGCGATGAGGCGCAGCAGCGTGCTCTTGCCGCACCCCGACGGCCCGACCAGCACCATCAGCTCGCCGGGACGGATGTCCAGGTCGGCGGCGGCGACCGCGGTCACGGCGCCGAACCGCTTCTCCACACCGCTGAGGGTGACGCCGCGGGGTGAGGGGGTCATGGCCGCCGCGCGAGGGTGATGGCCGGCGTCTAGGGGGTCGTGGCCGGCGTCGCGGGGGTCGTGGCCGCGCGGTGAGGGGGTCATGGCCAGCGCACCGTGAGGGGGTGGTCGCGCGGGCCGTCGTGGTGCCGTCCGTCCACCGTCAGCGCGACGCGGTCCGCGGTGATCTGCACCGCGACGGTGTGCCCGCGGGTCCGCACGGGGCCCAGCGCGACGTGCCGGAAGCCGTGGGGCAGGGGCCACACCGTCGCGCCGTCGCGATCGATGTCCAGCCCGGCGATTCCGCGCGCGAGCAGGTCGAGCACCCAGGAGTGCTGGTAGTCGTCGATCCCGCGGAAGGTGCAGGCGCGCCCCGTGTGGGGGTTGTAGTGCTCGTAGCAGTTCGGGCGGTCCGGGTCGCCGCGGGTGAACATCATGCGGACGAACCGCGTGAGCATGTCCGCCGCGAGCGCGCCCGCACGGCCATTGCCACGCCCCCGGCACCGCAGCAGGCCCTCGATCACGTGGCTCGTGGTCATGGGCCACACGCGGCCGTTCCAGGGACAGTTGCGCCGCTTTCCCGCCCAGATCCCCTCCGCCGAGAAGCGGGGGTCGTCGACGCTGGACGAGGGAAGGGGGTGGCGGGTCCCGAACGTCGCCGGGTCTTCCAGGTGGTCCATCATCATGCCGAGACGGGATCCATCCACCAGATCGGTGAGCATCGGATAGAAGCCGACGGCGCTCTTTACGTCAGTACGCTCAAGGGTACGCCCGTCCAGATCGGTGAAGAGGCGCGCTTCGGGCGACCACATGCGCTCACGGATGGCATCGCCGGTGCGGGATGCCAGCGACTGCCATTCGGACCGGTCGCCGTCGCGGCCCAGTTCGCGGGCGATCTCGTCGAGGGCGCGGAAGAGCAGGTACGCGTACACGGTCACGTCGATGCCCTTCAGACGCAGGCGCGGTTGCCAGCCGGCAGTGTCGGCGTGCGGATCGACCGCCATGTAGCGTGACATGTACTCCTGCCCGGTCTCGAAGTGGTTGACGACCGTGAACATCCCCGTGCTGTCGGGGTCGCGCGAGCGGTTGAGCCAGCCGGCGTAGCGAGACAGCCCCTCGTAGGTGCGGGCGAGCGCGTCGTCGTCGGGGTGCATGCGGTGGACCGCCAGGACCGCGTCGCCCCAGTTCGCGTGGTAGAAGTCGGTGCGCTCGAGGTGATTCGCGTAGAGGCGTCCGTGGAGGGATCCGTCGTCCTTCTGGTTGTCGAGGAAGTTGAGGATCGAGCCCCACGCTTCGCGGCCGCCTGCGCGCCACCGCATCTCCATCATGTGGCACTGCGCGCTGTAGGTGATCGGGACGTGGAAGTACTCGGGACCCTCGGCGATGGCGGGGTGCCGGATGTTGCCCCAGGCCCCGTCGATGCGGTTGAGCCCGAGGCCGTGGATGCGGTGGTCGAAGTAGCGGTCGAGGTGGGGGTCGCCGCAGGAGAAGGAGGGGAAGCCGGAGAAGAAGGACTGCCAGGGGTGGGGGGATGCGGGGGCCGGGGAGGTTGGGGCGGGGGCTGGTGAGGCTGGCGCGGGCGCTGTGGAGGCCTCCTGGATGTTCGGGGAGAGGCGCAGGCGCAGGCTGATGGGGTTGTCGGCGCGGGCCGGGACCGCTAGAGCAACCCAGAGCCAGCCGATGGCGTCGTGGGCGTGCGGGTCGGGTGTGGGAGGTTCGCCGGGATGCTGGTCGGCCGGGTCGCCGAGGGCGTCTTCCGCGAACGGGGACAGTGCCCAATCAGCCATGGCTTGGCCCTCCGACGGGACAACGCGGTACCAGGCGTGACGCGGGTCGCCGGACAGTTCCATGGTGACCGGCAGCTTCCCGCCGGCGCGGTCGGAGACGGTTCGCACCCAGGTCACGCCGGTAGCGGAAGCGCGCACGGCGGTACGGGAAGCGCCTGCGGCGGTGGTGAAAGCGAGCACGGCGGTCGTGAACCGCAGGGGCTGCGCGGTGAACGCGACGAGCCAGCCGCTGGCGAGCGGGGGCGGCAGGGTCCAGCGGGACTCGAGGAGGCCGCCGGGACGGACGCGCCGTTCCTCGGTGGCGACGAGCGGGACGGGATGGCGTCCGGGCAGCCGGGCCGTCCAGTCGGTCGTGAGGCACCCGGGGCGCCAGCGCGTGGTGTCGCCGTCGTCGGTGTCTGGGCCCGTCCGGGGCTCCAGCGCGACCTCGCGGCCATCGGCGTCGAGCAGCGCAACCGAAAAGCATGGCCCCAGTTCGTACTGCAGCAGATGGGCGGGATCCCAGAAGCCGGGCCTGTGCAGCCAGCGCGGAAAGGGCGGTGCCCACACGACGCCGTCCAACCCGCCTAGGAACCATTTGTCGGGGCGGGACAGGGCTGCGATGCGGCGAGCAGGCCGATCACCCTCCATTGGCATCATGTGTGAGGTTCGGGGAACCACGCTCGCAGTGTGGCTTTGAGCTTTTTGAAGGCAGGATCCTCACAACTCTCCAAAGGCGCGCCCCCAGCGATCTCGCCGAAGATTCTGGCGGAGCGCCTACGCCGTGTCGCTCGCGACGCACCTCGCATAGCCTGGACCATCGCGGCTTTCGGGTCGCTCGGTTTCGGGAGACCGTCGTTCCAAAGACCTCGTCGAGCTAACCACGACCGAAGCTCATCGTACTCTTCCCCCCAACCGAGAGCTGCGGAGACCATCGGCGAACTGAACCACACCCATTCCTCCAGTTCCGGGTCGATGACCACGGCGCGTGCTCGATCCTCCCAGCCGTTGACATACAGATCTCTCTCGATGGCATTCTCGATCTCCTCGCGACGCTCATCGCTTCCGCAACCGTGCCGGTCGAACACTACCAGACCGTATCGATGTGTGCGCAGGAACTGCCTGAGGAAATTGGTAGCGTCTCCCCGGCAACCAGCGTCACGACCCGGGTGCTTGGTGATATCGAACCGTAACTGCCTAATTCGGAGAGCCTCCGGGCGCCGAAACAACTTGGTCAGAGCCTCTTCAATGTCTCGGTCCGCGACGAGTGCGACCAGCTTATTGGCTCCGGGCTCGCGGGTCACCCGACAACGCCTTTGGCGAAGAGCACGTCCATATTGATGGATCCCTGCCAATCTGCCAGCACTGGGTGCTCATCCCCCCGAACAATGTCTGTGGCGCCATCCCGGTTCTTGTCGAAGCACAGCACCTCGTCTGGTGCCACCAACGCAAGCAAGGCTGGCGAATGCGTGGATGCGAGAACCTGCGCGTCATACGCCGACGACAGGGAATGACAGATTCCCTCGACCGCAAGCGGATGGACGCCGTTCTCGGGCTCCTCGAGCAGATAGATTTCGCGGTTGTCCGGAAGGTACGCGAGCAGCGTTAGAGCCAGGAGCCGCATGGTTCCGTCTGACGCCATCCAGGACGGCACTTCGACTCCCGTATCGTAACGTAACAACAGATACGCGTGGCGGTCCTCGGGCCGATCGATGACACGGATATCCTGGAGATCCGAGAGGACCGTCTGCACATGGCCAAGCCACTCCTTGAAATCACCCGGGTGACGATCCTGGAGCCGCTTGATGACCCATGGCAGGTTGGATCCATCGACTGCGAATCCATTTGTTCCGTACTCGGGAGGAGTCGCGCGCCGCATGGCGCCGCTGTCCAGGAATACCGGCTTCACGCCGTTTTCCAGCTTGCGTTTCACGAAGGTTGCCATAGGGAACTTCTCGGGAGATTCCGGCAGGTTCCCCAACGTAGAGCGGTGAGGACCGAAGGCGATGGTGGTCACCCATCCCTTACCCGCTTTCGTCGCGGTCTCAACGCTGAAACTATCGGTCCCTGTTGCCGACTTGCTGAGTATGGTCCAGCTTCCGCGTCTTCCTCCGCGGACCAGTATCGTGGATGGAGGCGCAGGTGGATCGGGAAACAAGGTCCGCTGCACGTTCGCTTGGGGCTTCCGCACCGGCATCAGCAGTCCTCGCTCCGATGCGATTTGCATTCCCCTTTCGTCCTCCCTGATCTCCACCTCATAGCGAAAGACTCGGAAGTTCTTCCCTGCGGGAAGCCGCTCAAACAACTCCTCGGGCACATCCAGTTCGACCGCCAACTCGAATCCCATGTCCTTTTCCGGTCGCCCCCAAACTAGGTCCTGGAAGTTCGCTGTACGGCTTCCCACTGCCGTTTCCAGCCCGTCGCGAACCAAATCTCCCAGGAAGGCGATGCTGTCGAAAAGGGTACTCTTGCCGCTCGCGTTGGGACCGATCAGGACATGAAACCTGTCGAGAGAGAGGTCAACATACCGCAGGCAGCGGTAGTTGAGCGCTTGGATTCGACGGATCATGTAGACCCTTTCGCCTTGGGATTGACTCCGATGCGGGGGAACCAAGGATTCTCCACCGGTCGCCCGCTGTCAAACAGACGCGGAGCCCTCCGCGCGATTGCTGAATGTGGGGTGGGGACCCGCAAACCATGGCCACTGAAAGCTCCTCGGCGTTTCGAGCCAACCGATCAACCCCATAGATTACCCACATGGCGACGACCGCGGCAGCTGCACGCACCACGACGATCCGGGGATTCCCGCGCCCTCTGGCCAGGGCGATGGAGCAGTACGCCGCCCGCCTCGACGTCGACGCGATTCGCGCGGCCTACGAGCTGGCCGACGAGGCCCACGCGGGACAGCGGCGGGCGTCGGGCGAGCCCTTCATCAATCACGCGGTGGAGGTCGCGACGATCGTCGCCGAGCTGCAGCTGGACACGGCTTCGGTGATGTCGGCGCTCGTCCACGACGTTCCGGAGGACACGGTCGTCTCCATACAGGGGATCCGGGAGATCTTCGGCGAGGAGGTGGGGGCGATTGTCGACGGGGTCACCAAGATCGGGAAGGTGCGGTTCCGGTCGAGCACCGAGCGGCAGGTCGAGAACTATCGCAAGCTGCTGCTGTCCATGGCGCAGGACGCGCGGGTCATCCTGGTCAAGCTGGCGGACCGGCTGCACAACATGCGCACGCTCGAACATCTGCCGCCCAGCAAGCAGCAGCCGATAGCACGCGAGACGCGGGAGATCTACGCGCCGCTCGCGCACCGGCTCGGCATGGCGGCGATCAAGTGGGAGCTGGAGGACCTGTCCTTCAAGTTCCTCGATCCGGCGTCCTACGACGGTCTGCGCAAGCTCGTGCGCCAGCGCCGCCGCGCCCGCGAGCGCCACATCCTGGAGATGCAGCGCCCGCTGGAGGACGCGCTCGGTGCGGCGGACGTCCCGGCCCAGGTGACCGGACGGCCGAAGCACCTGTGGTCGATCCATCGCAAGATGGTCACGCAGGACCGCTCCTACGACGAGATCTACGACCTCATGGCCCTGCGCGTGATCACCGACTCGGTCCAGCACTGCTACGCGGCCCTCGGCATCATCCACGGGCGGTGGACGCCGATTCAGGAGCGCTTCCACGACTACGTGGCAACGCCGAAGTCGAACATGTACCAGTCCATCCATACGACCGTCTACGGTCCCGGCGGACGGCGGTACGAGGTCCAGATCCGCACCGGGGAAATGCACCGCACCGCCGAGTTCGGGATCGCGGCGCACTGGCGGTACAAGGCCGAGGGCAGGGAGAGCGGCGTCGACGACGCCCTGACCTGGTTCCGTCAGGTGCTGGAGTGGCAGAAGGATGCGAGCGAGCCGGAGGAGTTCATGGAGTTCCTCCGCATGGATCTCTTCCAGGGCGAGATCTTCGTCTTCACGCCGAAGGGCGAGGTCAAGCAGTTGCCGGTGGGGTCGTCCCCCATCGACTTCGCCTTCTCCGTGCACACCGAGGTCGGGCTCCACTGCGCGGGCGCCAAGGTGAACGGACGGATCGCGCCCCTGTCACGCCAGCTGGCCAGCGGCGACTCGGTGGAGATCATCACCAACCCGCGCCAGTGGCCGAACCGGGACTGGCTGGGCTTCGTCAAGACGTCGCGGGCGCGGACGCGGATCCGGCAGTGGATCCGCCGCGAGGAGTTCGACCGCGCGCTGCGGCTGGGCCAGGAGCTCTTCCAGCGTGCGCTGCGCAAGGCGAGGCTCTCCAGGCCGAACGACCAGGAGACGCGGCGCGTTGCCCGCAAGCTCGGCTACAAGAGCTTCGACGAGGCGCTGGCGGCGCTGGCGCGCGGGGACATCGGGCCGTCGGCGGTCATCCGCGGCTTCTACCCCGGCGAGGACCCGTCAAAGGTCGTGAAACGATCGCCCTCGGCCCTGGAGCGGATCGCCGAGAAGATCCGCAAGTCGAACCGGGGCGTGACCATTCAGGGCATGGACAACCTGATGATCCGCTATTCCCAGTGTTGCCAGCCGGTGCCCGGGGACAAGGTGATCGGATACATCACGCGCGGCCGCGGGATCTCGATTCACCGGACCGACTGCCCCAACGTCCTCAACCTCGACAAGGACCCGGAGCGGAGGGTGGAGATCGAGTGGCGTGCCGAGCGCGGCGACCGCTTCTTCGTGCATCTGCACATGGAGGGAACGGATCGGCGGGGCCTGCTCGGCGACGTGGCGAGGACCATCAGCGAGACGGCGACCGACATCCAGCACGCGGACATGCGCGGCACCGACGGCGGCATGACGGCGGCGTTCGTCGTGGAAGTGCAGGACCTCAACCACCTGAAGCGCGTCATGCAGGCGGTGCAGCGCGTCAAGGGCGTGGTGTCGGTGGTGCGGCGCGAGAGCATCCACGAGAGCGAGCTCTTCGATGCCTGACTTCGAGATCCAGGCCCCCTTCGACCCGCAGGGCGACCAGCCCGGGGCCATCGTCGAGCTCGTCGAGGGACTGCGGTCCGGGGCGCGCTTCCAGACCCTGCTGGGCGCGACGGGGACGGGCAAGACGCTGACCATGGCCCACGTCATCGCCGAGTCGAAGCGGCCGACCCTGGTCATGTCGCACAACAAGACGCTGGCCGCGCAGCTCTACGGCGAGCTCAAGTCGCTCCTTCCCGCCAACGCCGTGGAGTACTTCGTCTCGTACTACGACTACTACCAGCCCGAGGCCTACGTCCCCGCGACCGACACCTACATCGAGAAGGACGCGTCGATCAACGAGGACATCGAACGGCTGCGGCTGCGCGCCACTTCGTCGCTGATCGAGCGCCGGGACGTGGTCGTCGTGGCGTCGGTGTCGTGCATCTACGGACTCGGCAACCCGGTCGACTACCGCGGGCTGATGCTCCACCTCGAAGTCGGCGAGGAGGTTCCGCGCCAGCAGATCCTCCGCGGCCTGGTCGACATCCTGTACCGGCGCAACGACATCGCGTTCGAGCGCGGCACCTTCCGGGTGCGCGGCGATACGGTCGAAGTGTTTCCCGCGTACGAGGAGCAGGCCATACGGATCGAGCTGTGGGGCGACGAGGTGGAGCGGATCACGCGCTTCGACCCGCTCACCGGCGAGACGATCGCGTCGCTGGGCCGGACGTCCATCTATCCGGCGTCGCACTACGTGACCCGGCGTCGCACGATCGAGGAGATGGCCCCGCTGATCCGCGCGGAGATGGCGGCGCAGGTGGAGAAGTTCAAGACGGAGGGACTGCTTCTGGAGGCGCAGCGGATCGAGTCGCGCACCAACTTCGACCTCGAGATGATGCTGGAGATGGGGACCTGTCCCGGCATCGAGAACTACAGCCGCTACACGAGCGGACGGGAACCGGGGGAGCGGCCCGCCTGCCTGCTGGACTTCTTCCCCGAGGACTTCCTCCTGATCGTCGACGAGTCCCATGTGACCATTCCCCAGCTACACGGGATGTACAAGGGCGACCGTTCGCGCAAGGAGACCCTGGTGCAGCACGGCTTTCGCCTGCCGTCGGCGATCGACAACCGTCCGCTGCGCTTCGAGGAGTGGCGGTCGCTGCTGAAACAGGTCCTGTTCGTGTCGGCGACGCCGGGCGACTACGAGCTGGAGCAGAGCGGCGGAGTCGTGACCGAGCAGATCATCCGGCCGACCGGTCTCGTGGACCCGCCGATCGACGTGCGCCCCGTGCGCGGCCAGGTGGACGACCTGCTCGCCGAGATTCGCGAACGCGCGGAGCGGGACGAGCGCGTGCTCGTGACGACCCTGACGAAGCGCATGGCCGAGGACCTTTCCGAGTACTTCCAGTCGGTGGGGGTCAAGGTGCGGTACATGCACGCCGACATCGACGCGATCGAGCGGATGGAGATCCTGCGCGCGCTGCGCCTGGGGCGGATCGACGTGCTGGTGGGGATCAACCTGTTGCGCGAGGGGCTCGATCTGCCCGAGGTCTCGCTGGTCGCGATCCTGGATGCGGACAAGGAGGGCTTCCTGCGCAACGCCCGCTCCCTGATCCAGACGGTGGGCCGCGCGGCGCGCAACGCGAACGGCAAGGCGATCCTGTACGCGGACACGGTGACCGGGTCGATGGGGGTGTGTCTCGACGAGACCGAGCGCCGGCGGCGGGTGCAGATCGCGCACAACGAGCGGCACGGGATCGTCCCGAAGACCATTCGCAAGAGCGTCGAGCAGATCGAGCTGTCGACCCGCGTGGCCGACGCGCGTGACAAGCCGGTCGCCAGGGTGGCGGAGTCCGCGCCCGGGTACGCGGACGAGGTGGACTCGGAGGCCTTCGTGAAGATCCTCGAGGAGGAGATGGCGAAGGCGGCCGAGGCGCTCGACTTCGAACGGGCGGCCGCGCTGCGGGACCAGCTGTTCGACCTGAAGGCGGCGGTGTGACCGAAGACGAACTGGTGTCGTGGGGCCGTCGGATCGGAGCCGTCGCGAAGGCTCCGATCTTCATCGGGCTCACCGGGCCGCTGGGCGCGGGCAAGTCCGTGCTCGCCAGGGCGGTGGCCCGCGGCGCGGGCGTGAAGGGCGCCCTGCCGTCGCCGACGTTCAACATCGCGTTCAGGTATCCGGTTCCGAGGGGGGCACGGGCGAAGGGGGCGCGGGCGAAGGGGGCACGGGCCCGGGCGGCCCGCGCGCCGGAGGCCGTCGTCCACGCCGACCTCTTCCGGATTACCGCGGTGGAGGAGCTGGTGGGGATCGGGTGGGAGGACATGCTGGCCGACCCGGGCGCGATCGTGCTGGTGGAGTGGTGCGGACGGGCGGGCGATGAACTGCCGCCCGACCGCTGGGAGATCACCCTGGGCTTTGTCGAGGACGTCGATCGGCGCGCGGTGCGCGTGCGGCGTTTCGGAGAGCCCTCGCCGCTGCCGCGGCTGCCGCTGACCATCGGGTCCGTGGACTAGCCGTCGGTGGCCGAGTACAGGCGCGCTCCCGCAGGTCCGGTCGTTGTGATCGAGACCTCGGGCAGGCTGGGATCGGTTGCGGTGGCGGTCGGCGGAACGGTCGCGGCACGGCGTTTCCTCACCGAGCGCGCCGGGCACGCTTCGGGACTGGTGCCGGCTGCGCAGAAGGCGCTTGCGGAATACGGGGCGGGCCTGGAGCAGGTCGAGGGCGTCGTCGTCGGCGCCGGACCCGGTTCGTTCACCGGCGTGCGCATCGCGGGGGCCGCGGCGAAGGGACTCGCGGCGGGTCTCGCGGTGCCCCTCTACGCCACGTCGAGCCTGCGTGCGGCGTCGTTTGCCGCGGAGGCCTTCAACGGCAAGCCACGGATCCTGCGGGAGGCCATCGTGAAGGCGGGGGCCGGATTCGATCCGGGTGTGCAACCGCACGACGACGAAGCGGCCGGGCTGGCGTCGCACGGCGCGCGCGAGGTGCGCTACGTCCTCTTCGACGCGCGCAACGGCCGGGTCTACGGCGCCTGCTACGACGTGGGCGCGGACGGACCCGTCGAGGTGAAGGCACCCCACGGCGGCTCGATTCTGGACGTGCTCAAGTCGCGGCCCCCGCTGGGGACGTGCTTCATGGGCGACGGCGCGATGGCGCACGCGTCGCTGATTCACGCGGCGGGGTATGAGACGCGCCCGCCCCCTGCCGGGATTCCGCTCGCGGACGCCGTGGTGAGGTGCTGCCGCTGGGAGGCCGTGGACATCGCCGGGTGGCAGCCGGACTACGTGCGGGAGTGGAGGCCGGGATGAGTGCGCGTGTGTCGGTGCGGCGCGCCGTGCCGTCCGATCTCGACGGCATCCGCGCGGTCGAGGACGCCTCGTTCGCGAACCCCTGGAACGCGGAGGCGTTCGCCGAGGCGATGGCAGCGTCCGGAAGGGACGTGCTCGTCGCGGTCGCCGGTTCGGAGGTGGCGGGGCATGCGGTGGTCACTGCCGGGGAAGGGGAGGCGGAGCTGGCCAACCTGGCCGTGGGTGCCGCGCACCGGGGCGCGGGGGTGGGCGAGGCGCTGCTGGCGGGCGCGGTCGACGTGGCGCGGGGGCGGGGTGCCCGCAGGGTCCTACTGGCGGTCAGGGGTTCCAACGTGGTCGCGATGCGACTCTATGAGCGCTTCGGATTCCGGGGGATCGGCAGTCACGAGTCCTACTACAAAGACCCCTCGGAGGACGCCCGCATCATGATGCTCAAGTTGCGCCGCGAGGGCTGACCCGGATCCTCCGGGGGTTCTCGTTTTCCACCGAGCGGCTAACTTTCGACGCAGGGTTCTGCAAGCGAATGGAGACGATGCCCGAGCACGACCGAAAGGTCTTGATCACCGGCGGGGCCGGTTTCATCGGGAGTCATGTCGCCGACGCCCACCTCGAGCGCGGCGACCGCGTCTGGATCGTCGACGATCTTTCCTCGGGCCGGCTGGAAAACGTGCCGTCGGGGGCCACCTTCCATCGCCTCGACATCGCCGACCCTGCGGTGGGCGACCTGATCCGCCACGTCCGGTTCGACCTGGTCAATCATCACGCTGCGCAGATCGACGTGCGGCGGTCCGTCGCGGATCCGATTCTCGATGCCCGAATCAACGTCCTCGGGCTGCTCAACATCCTGGAAGCGGCGCGCCAGACGGGGACGCGGCGCGTGGTCTTCGTCTCCAGCGGCGGCGTGGTCTACGGCGAGCCGGAGGTGCTGCCGACTCCCGAGCACGCGCCCAAGTCGCCCCGCTCCCCCTACGGGGTCTCCAAGCTCGCGGGGGAGCACTACCTCGACTACTACAGGGAGGTCCACGGGATGGACTGCGTGGCCCTCCGCTACGGCAACGTCTACGGCCCCCGGCAGGATCCACACGGCGAGGCCGGCGTCGTCGCCATCTTCTCCCACCGCCTTCTCGGAGGGGAACCTCTGCACATCCATGGTGATGGAAATCAGACAAGGGACTACGTCCATGTGGCGGACGTGGCGCGTGCCAACCTGGCGGCGGCGGACATGACTCTGCCCGCCAGGGGTGGCCTGGATGCACGGGCCTTCAACGTGGCGACGGGGGTTGCAACGAGCGTGAACGAGCTTGCCCGGACGCTGGAAGAGGTCGCCGGGGTGCGCACCGGTCGGGTAACCGGAGACGCCCGTGCGGGCGAGCTGCGGCACAGCGCCCTTTCGGTGGCGCGGATGGCCAGGCGGGGCTGGGTACCCGCCATGGGCTTGCGGGACGGGTTGTCCGACACCTTCGGCCACATCGCCGCCTGCCGGGCGGTGGCCCGCGTCGGATGAGCGCGCCCGTGCAGGATATCCGGACTCCGCAGAACATCGCGGACATGATCCTGGGGGCCAGTCCGCCCACCCACGTGGTGCTGGCCGTCCTCGCCCTCTTCTCGATTCTCTCGCTTTGGGTGATCCTCTCCAAGGTGCGCCGCTTCCGTGCGGTCCGGCGCGAGGGAGACGAGTTCCTTGCCCGGCTTGACCGGGTCAACAGCCTCGGCGAGGCCTCCGAGGCCGTGCTGACGCTGCCCGAGTCGCCCTACGCCCGCCTGTTTCGGGCGGGGCTGAACTTCTTCGCCGAGCTGAGCCCCGGTGCCCTGGGGGGTGCGAGCCACGCGAAGGGGCTGTCCCTGACACAGCTCGAGGCGCTGCGCCTGGTCATGGACAAGGTCGAGGCGGAGGAGATCGACGAACTCGGCCACGGCCTTAACTGGCTCGCGATCATCGGCTCGGTCTCGCCGCTGCTGGGCCTCATGGGCACGGTGATCGGCATCATGAACACCTTCCTGGGCATCACCACGTCGGCGTCCACCAACATCAGCGCGGTGGCTCCCGGGGTGGCGGAGGCCCTGATCACGACCGTGGCGGGGCTGTCCGTCGCGATTCCCTCCGTGATCGCGTACAACCACTTCGCCTCGCGCCTGAACCTGGTTCTCGGCGAGCTGGAGGGCTTTGCCAGCGAGTTCATCGGGACCCTGGCCAAGGAACGCCACGTATGAGGAGGCGGGGAGGGAGCCGCGGCCGGCTGCCGGTTCGCTCGGAGATCAACGTCACGAGCCTGGTCGACGTGGCCTTCACCCTGCTGGTCATCTTCATCATCACGGCGCCCGTGTTGCAGGGGGGGATCGAGGTGAATGTGCCGGAGGGCCATGTGAATGTCGTGGAGGCGTCGGATGACATGGTCAGGGTCACGGTGAGGGAGGACAACACGGTCTTCGTCGGCGACGCGCAGGTCGCGTACGTTGATCTGCCCGAGGTCCTCTCGCAGATCATCCAGGAGAACGGCGCGGATATGGTCTACCTGTGGGGCGACTCGCTGGCCGTGTACGGGCGGGTCGCGGCGGCGATCAGCGCCGTGGCCGAGCAGGAGGGCGTCGGCCTCTCGCTGATCCTGCAGGAGATCCGCCGGTGATCGGCAGGTCCTCGCACCGTGGGCGCGCCGAAAAGGGTGAGGGGGGAGCGCGCAGTGGTGAGGATAAGGCGCGCAGTGGCGAGGAGAGGGCGCGCTGGGGCGAGAACGGGGCCGGCAAGAGGTTGGGAACGAGACCTCTGTGGCTGTCGCTGGCGATCCACGCGGCCGCGTTCGTCATCCTCTTCTGGGTGGTGCCGGCGCTGCAGCCCGAGTTGCTGCTCTACGAGGTCGTCGAGATCAACATGGTTGCCGCGGCGGTGGAGCCGGTGGAGGAATTGATCGTCGAGATGCCGGATGATCCGGAGCCCGAAGAGGAGGCGCCGGTGATCGAGCCCGAGCCGGAGCCCGAACCCGAACCGGATTCGCTGGAAACGCCGCCGCCGGCCGAGGAGGAGCCGCCCCCGCCGCCCGAGGCCACCGCAACCACGGAGCCCGAGCCGGAAGACGGGGACGACGAGGTAACGGCGCGCGTCGAGGGGTTCCGGCGTGACTTCCCGGAGTATTACGAGGGGATTACCAACCAGATCATACGGTGCTTCCGGCCTCCGGGTACGGGTTTCAGGGATGTCATGGTCCACTTCCTCATCCAGAGGGACGGAAGCACCACCGATATCGCCATCGTGACGTCGTCGGGGAGCTTTTCGTTTGACACGGCCGCGGAGGAAGCGATCGAGTGCGCAGGCCAGCCGGGACGGCTGGGACCGCTGCCCGACGAATACCGCTATCCGGTGCTGCCGATCAACTACACCATCAGTCCGAGGGGTCAGTTCATGTTGTTGCCGTCACTGCAGTTGGGAGCGCTCGAATGATGAATCGCGCCGCGCGGGCAACGGCACGCATTGCCGTGCCGACAGTCTCGTTGGCGGTGACGGCAGTCTCGTTGGCGGTTACGGCCACCGCGAGCACCGCGCAGGAAGAAGAGGCGGTGATCCCCGGCGTCTCGCTCGGATTCGTCTATGAAGGCGAACGCATCCCGCCCATCGCCATCCGGCCCTTCACCGGGGGAGGGCCTGTGTCGGATATCGCCTCCATCATCGCGACGGACCTGGACTACAGCGACCGTTTCCTGGTCAGGGACTCGCTTCCGGCGGGGATCGGTGGCGAAGGCGTGCAGTACAGCCTGTGGGACCAGTACGGGATCGACTGGCTCCTGACCGGACGCATGGACAGCGAGGCGGGGATGGCCGTCCTCGAGGTCGAACTCCACGACGTCGTGTTCACCAGCGTGCGCGCCAGCGCCCGCTTCCCCATTCCATCGCCCGGCCACGAAGGATTCCGGCTCGCGGTCCACCGGATCTCCGACGCCGTGGTCGAGTGGGTGCACGGTGATCCCGGGATGGCGGCGAGTCGCATTGTCTTCGCGATGAGGCCGTTCGGCAATCCCCGCAGCAAGGAGCTGTACGTCGTCGATTCCGACGGGGAGGGCCTGCGCCGCCTCACCTGGGACGACGACCTGGCGGTGTCCCCGGCCTGGTCCCCCGACGGCGGGCGCGTCGCCTATACCTCGTACAAGTCCGGTGTGCCGACGATCTACGAGCTGAACCTGGCCGACGGCAGCGAACGGACGGTGGAACGCAGCAACCCCCGATGGCAGCAGTTCTCTCCGTCCTACCACCCCGACGGCGACGTGATCGCCTTCCTGACCCTTGGAGAGGGGGGCATGAAGGGGATCTTCACCTACAACATCCGCGACGATTGCTGTCTCACCCATCTGGTGGGCGGACACCATCAGAACATCCAGCCGGTCTACTCGCACGACGGCAGCAGGATGGCATTCCTGTCCAACCGCCTGGGCCCGCAGACGCCGCAGATCTACATGATGCCGGCCGAGGGGGGCGACCCCGAACTGCTGTCGCCGTACAGGTACGGACGGGGCGGCTACTTCGCCGACCCCGACTGGTCGCCCACCGACGACAAGGTGGCATTCGCCGGCGGGATCGTGGACCGGCGGGTGTACAACCAGTATCACATCTTCGTGCGCGACCTCGATACTCCGGAAAACCGGCTGGTGCAACTGACGGCCGAGGGCAACAACGAGGACCCCAGCTGGGCGCCGGACGGGAGGCACCTGGTGTTTGCGGGAGCGCGGAGCTACGGGTACGGGGTCTTCGTGGTCGACACGGCCACCCGACGCACACGTCTGCTGGTCGCAGGCGTGCGCGCGGAGGACACGGACTGGTCTCCGCGGCTTTCGTGGCTCGGGGGCACGGAGACCGGTGAGACGGGGTCCGGGAACGCGCGACGGGACACTCCGTAGGACGCAATGCACCAGTGGCGCAAGCACTTGCAAAATCCGAAGAAATCGCGTAAATACATCGCGTGTATACTGCCCGATCCGGGACTGGCTCCCTGCCGGAACACGTACCTCCACCACACGGGAGAAGGGATGTCTAAATCACGGCTCATCCTCGCCGCCCTAGCCATCGTTTTCGTCGCCGCCTGTCGGCCCGACCCACCGCCCCCTGAGCCTGCGCCGACCGGCCCCACGGCCGAGGAACTTGAGCGCATGCGGCAGGATTCGATCCGGGCTGCCGAGGAGGCCGCAAGGCGGGAACGGGAGCGACTGGAGCGGGAAGCGGAGGCCGCGCGGGAACGGGCGGCAGCCGCCGCGCGACGGACCCTCATGGAAACGGTGTACTTCGACTACGACGAAGCCGCCATCCGGTCGGACACCGAGGAGAGGCTTCGCGCGAAGCTGGCCATCCTTCGGAACGCGCCCAGCGTTCAGCTTCGCATGGAAGGTCACGCCGACGAGCGCGGCACCTCGGAATACAACACCGCCCTGGGGAACGACCGCGCCGAGTCGGTGATACGATTCCTGACCGGTTTCGGGCTCGACATGGGCCGGTTCTCGTCCGTTTCGTACGGAGAGGAACGACCGGTGGCACAGGGATCCACCGAGAGCGCGTGGGCACAGAACCGCAGGGTCGAGTTCGTGATCACCGCCGGCGGCGACGACCTGGGCCGGTAGGGACGTTTCCACCAGGCGAAGGCTAGTGTCGGGGAATACTTCGGTGGCGAGATGGGTTGGCGTGGTGGCGCTGGGGCTGTCGCTGCCTGCCTGCGCCACCAAGCGGGACTTCCAGGACCTCCAGTCCGAGGTGCGCGCCCTCGCGGCGCGCCAGGACACGGCATCCGAGGAATTGCGCAGAGTGCAGCGTGCGAACCGGGCCGTGCTCGACTCGGTGGGCGTGCTGTCCGAGTCGCTGTTCGAGTTCAGGGGCGACGTGAGCAGCCGGCTCTTCGAGATCCAGGACCAGTTGCTGCGCCTCGGGGAACTCGTGGGCCAGAGTCAGCGCAGCCTGGCCAACATGCGCGAGGAGCTGATCGCACAGCGTCAGCAGTTCGAGGACCGGCTCAACGCGCGGGGCGCACCCGGCGACACGCTCGCCGGGGTCGGCGGGGATGCGGGAGAGCAGGAGGTCGCGGGTGGTGGCGACGCTGCGGAAGAGGCGTTCGCTTCCCTTGTGCAGGCGCTCGATCGTGGCAATCTCGGCACGGCGCTCAGGGGATTCGGGCGCTTTATCTCCATGTACCCGAACAGCGATCTGGCGCCTTCCGCACACCTCCACCTCGGGGAACTGCTGAGCGGCGAGGAACGCCTCGAGGAGGCGGTGGAGGCCTATCTCGAGGTGCCGCGGCTGTTCCCGACCGCCGAGGAGGTCCCCGACGCCCTGTACCGCGCCGGGGTGCTCAGTATCGAGCTCGACGACTACGAGCAGGCGCGGCAACTGCTGGAGCGCCTGGTCAACACCTACCCGGGTCACCGCTACGTGGAGCAGGCGCGGGAACGGCTCCAGGGCATTCCCTGACGGGCCGACCGGGGACCGATCCGGCCGCCCGGCGGGCCGACAGCGGCAAATGATCTGTCCCGCGTGCCACTCCGGGTCCAGCAAGGTGGTCGATACGAGGGCGGCCAAGGGCGGCCGGGCCGTTCGCCGCCGCCGCGAGTGTCTGGGTTGCGGGCAACGGTTTACCACGTATGAGCGCGTCGAAGAGCGTGCAGTGCGGGTGGTCAAGAGCGACGGCAGCGCCGAGGACTTCCAGCGCGACAAGCTGGAGGCGGGCATCGCTACCGCGTGCGCCAAGCGTCCGGTGTCGCCTGCGGAGATCGAGGCCCTCGTGGACCGTGTCGAAGACAACGTTTCGGGCTCCGCCCGCATCGAAATTTCGTCCCGTGCGATTGGTGAGCTGGTCATGGAGGGGTTGAAGCCGCTCGACCGGGTAGCGTACGTACGCTATGCGTCCGTGTATCGGAACTTTCAGCACATCGACGAATTCCAGGAAGTCGTGGACGAACTGACCGTGAAGGATCAGCGCGACAATCGGCGGCGCTTCCAGCGCGAACTGCCGCTGTCGGCCGGCGGCGACGCCGCGGGAGACGCCTGATGGACAGGCTGCGCGAGGGCCTTCTGGCGGGGAAGGCGCGCAACCCCAAGGCCGAGATGCCCTTCCTAGATCACCTGGAAGAGCTGCGCTGGCGCATTCTGCGGAGCCTGATCGCGATCGTCATCGGGTTTGTGGCCGGCCTGGTTGTGGTGACCTCCCTGGACATCACGAATCTTCTGCTCGAACCGGGGAGGGCCATCTTCGGCGAAGACTGGATCCCTCAGGTGCTCGCGCCCACCGACACATTCTTCATTATGCTCAAGGTGTCGCTCGCGATCGGGCTGATCCTGGCGTCGCCCACGATCATCTACCAGGCCTGGGCCTTTCTGGCGCCGGCGCTGGAGAAGCACGAGCGGCGGGCGATCGTGCCCGCGCTCTACATGGGCCTGGTGCTGTTCGTGGCAGGGGTGGTGCTGGCGTACTTCGTGTTGCCGATCTCGCTTCGGTTCCTGACAGGGCTCCTGTCAAATCTCGTGGAGCACAACTGGACGTTCGGCTATTACATGGAGTTCGTGGTCAAGCTGTTGCTGGCCTTCGGGATCCTCTTCGAACTTCCCGTGGTGGTGCTGGTGCTGAGCGCGCTCGGATTGGTCACGCCCGCGTTCCTGCGTTCCAAGCGGCGGCACGCCATCGTCATCATCGCGACGCTGGCGGCCATCCTGTCGCCGGGCGACGTGATCGTAGTCACGGTGATCATGATGGCGCCGATCTACCTCCTCTTCGAGATGAGCATCCTGATCTCGGACGTGATCTGGCGGCGAAGGCAGCGGAGACTCGGCGCCGACGAGGAGGAAGAGGCCGCCGGGCATGCCATCGCGGATCCCGTGCCGCCCGCCGGCGCCGAGCCCGCTCCGCCCGCCGGCGCCGAGCCCACGCCGTACGATCACGGGGACCCGGCGCGCCAGGATGACGAGAGCGCGCCGCGCGGAACCGGTGGCGGCGAAGGGGATCCGACGGCGGACGGTGATGAGTAGCGGGCCGGTCACACGCCGGGCACCGTCCGGACCGCTGGCGACCGGGTGGCTGCGGCGGAGCGCGCGCGTGCTGGCGCTGGCCGTTCTGTGCGCGGCGGTGTCCGCCCCGGGCACCCCGGCATCGGCACAGGAGCTCTCGGACTCGCTCCGCAAGGTCGTTCAGGAGCGCCTGGAGGCGCTTACCCGCGGGCTGGGCGACTCCACCGGCCTCGCGCCCCCGGACACGGTCGAGGAGAGGTCGAGCATCGCGGACATGGTGCAGGACTCGGCGGTCAGGGAACTGCTGTCTCTTCCGGGCTACGAGCTGGTTCAATACCGGAGCGAATCCGCCACCTTCGAGACGGAGTCACGGGTTCTGACGCTGCTGGGCTCGGAGGGTACGAACGCGGTCATCAACCGGGAGGGACTCGAACTGGCCGCCGATTCGGCGCTTGTGTTCGACGAGAATACGGGCCGCCTGGTGACGAGGGGCCAGGAGGCCACCTACCGGCCCGAGGAGGGCGACGAGGTGCTGACCAGCGGCATCGTCTTCGACCTCGACGAGAACCGGGCCACCGCAACGGATGCGCGGACCCAGATGAACGCCGGAATGGGCGACTGGCTGGTCCGCGGTGACTTCCCGTGGGTCAACGCGGACGTGTCGTACGGCCACGACATCATGTTCACCAGCTGCGAGGAGGACGAGCCCCACTATCACTTCGTCGCGCGCGAAATCAAGATCCACCCGGGCGGGACGCTGGTCGCCAGAAACGTCCTGCTCTACTTCGCGGACGTGGGAGTGTTCTGGCTTCCGTTCATTGCGCAGAGCACGGAGCAGGGGCGCCGCTCGGGACTGCTCCCGGTCCGCTTCTCGGTGAACGACATCGTCCGCACCTCCGGCAGCTACGCCCGCCGCATCTCGAACCTCGGCTTCTACTGGGCGATGAGCGACTATTCGGACGCCGAGCTGGGGATGGACTGGTGGAGCGGCAACTACATGGCGGTCACGGGCCGGATGCAGTACAGCTGGCTGCGCCAGTTCCTGGAGGGCAACGCCAACTTCCGCCGCTTCTGGCGCGCCGAGGGCGGAACCGAGCTGGCGTTCGACACCCAGCACAGCTGGGAGATATCCGAACGCATGCAACTGCGGATGTCCGCCGCGTACGCCTCCAGCTCGTCGTTCGTGCGCCGCAATTCCTTCGACCCGCGCGAGGTCACCCAATCGATCGATTCGGACGGGGGCCTGAACCGGCGTTTCGACTGGGGCAACCTCTCGGTCAGCGCCAATCGGCGGCAGTTCCTCTCGGACGACCGTGTCGAGGCGACGATGCCCACCGCGAACCTCTCGCTGTCGACCATCACGCTCTTCGCGGCGCCCTTCAACCGCGCGCGCTTCTACAACAACATGACCCTGTCCGCGTCCGGCCGCTTCTCCCGCACCATCCGCGACCTGCCGGTGCAGGATCTCTCGGAGGCCGCGTTCGACCTCGGCAAGGCGGACTCCGAGGCGTTGCGCGGCGGCTTTTCCGCCACCCTGTCGGCCGGCGCGTTTTCCATTGCGCAGAACTACGAGCAGAATCTGAACATCAGGCGTGACCTGCCAGTGAACTTCTTCAACGCGAATACGCCGGTCGCCCGAGCCGGCATCGGCAGCGTCGGTGACCTGCAGCGGTCGATCGTGTTTCCCCAGGCCGCCGAAACCATCAATTTCAATTCCGAAGAGCGCACCTGGTCGACCAGCATCAACTACCAGGTGAATCTCATCGGCTCCACCTCGATCACGCCCCAGCTGGCCCTTTCGGGCAACGGCATCCGGTCCGACACCAGCACCGTGGGCACGGGCGGGTTCATCTCCGCGCCGAGTCGCCTGTCCTTCGGCGCCCAGCTCAAGACCGACATCTACGGCTTCTACAACGGCGATCGCCTGCGCCACAAGATCTCTCCGACCTTCGACTATGCGTATTCGCCCGAAACGACGCCCACCGACATTCAGCGGGCGACATTCGGGACGCGGGCGATTCAGCCGAAAAACGAACTCCGCTTCGGATTGACCCAGACCTTCGAGGCCAAGGTGGGCGACGAGGAATCGGACACCACCGAGGTCGCGGAAGAGGAGCCCGAATCCACGGACGGGGGTCCGCGCCGCCTGCCGCAGGCGCGCAAGCTGACGGTGCTGGCGCTGCGCACGAGCGCCGTGACCTACGACTTCGAGCAGGCCTCGGAACTCGGCCACTTTACCCGCGGGTTCGGCGACAACCTGCGGATTTCACACCAGATCAGCTCGGACTTCCTCAGGGGGCTGTCGGTCTCGATGGAGCACGGAGTCTTCGACGATTCCGGGGTCACCCCGGAGGGCGGCCAGCGCCGCTTCGACCTGTCCCTTTCCAACGTCAACATGTCGTTCTCCCTCAGCAACGAGTCCGCGTTCTTCCGCTGGCTCCGCAGGCTTGGCGGCGAGGAGGTCGAGGAGGCCCCGGCGGCCCCGGACACTCCCGCGGCCGATGAGGATCCGACGGACCCGAGCGGCTTCGAGACAGCCGATCTCGGCGAATCGACGGTCGTGCCGCGGGGCGACCGCGACAGGGATCGGGAACGGCAAGGCTCCCAGGCTGGTGAGGTCGGCAAGTGGAACGCATCGTTCTCCTACTCGCTGGCCCGCCGGCCCGGCGTGATGATGGCCAGCAACCAGATGCTGCAGGCGAACCTGAGCTTTCAGCCCACGGACAAGTGGTCCGTGAACTGGCGGACGTCCTACGACGTGAGCGCGGGCATCTTCAACGACCATGTGATCAGCCTGCAGCGCGACCTGCACCGCTGGGAAGCCGATTTCTCCTTCCAGCAGACCGCGACCGGGAACTGGAGCTTCGTCTTCGAAGTGGCCCTCTCCGACAACCGGGATCTCCATTTCGACTACGAGCAGCGTGCCGGGGGTACGGAGCGTACGTCGTTCAGGTGACGCACCCGTCACCGGGAGTGGACACCGACCCTCCGCGACCGTGACCGCCAAGTCATTGCAGGGAAACACGATGCGGTTCTGGTACGCTGGATGCATGTGTTGTCCTCCGAGGGCTCTGTCCGCAACCGTGGGACGAGCCCTTCATGAACCAATACAAGGGGGGAAGCATGCGAAACCGGATGTGGAGTGCAGTCGCGGCCGCCGCGGTGCTTGCAGGATGCGAAGGCGATTACTGGATACCGGGAGACCCGCCGGACGCTCCGCGGGACCTTGAGGGCTACTACTACGCCGGTGCCGTGGAACTGTCGTGGCGCCTGTCGCCGGGTTGGAACGGCGAGGCCTTCCGCGTCTACGGCAAGCGGGCGAGCGATCCGGAATATTTCTTCATCGCCGAAGTCACGAGTTGCATCGACGACGTCTGCGTCTATCACGACATCAATGTCCGTGCCGAGATCACGTACGAGTACTACGTGTCGGCGGTGAATCCGGACACGGGGGAGGAGACGGCGAGCAACTATTCGGTCGAGGTGTACGTGCCCAGGCCGGTGCCGCCGCCGGTGCCCGACGCGGTCGAGGCCGTTGCGCTCGACAACTCCGCGTACGTGCGCTGGTACGATGGCGCGTCGGCGGAGGACGACTTCGCCTTCTACCGCGTGTATGTGGCGGATGAGGACAGCGAATACGTGGTCGGCGAGACCGATTCGCCCGGGTTCCTGGACTTCCTGGCCGAGAATGGACGAACCGCTTCCTACTTCGTAACATCGGTTGACGACCTGGGCCACGAGAGCGAAGCGAGCGAGATTGCGTCGTGCACACCGAGACCCGACTACACGGGCGAGGTCATGTATTCCTTTCAGGATGTCGCCGCCAGCGCGGGTTTCCGCTTTCAGGAAGCCGACGACCTGGAGGCGGTGATGCCGGGGGACAGCCCGGATCGCCATTTCCGGCTCGAGTCCGACCCTGCCGGCCTGTGGCTGGTGCCGGGACCGGGGGCGGGCGTCCATTCCGAGGTGCGCTGGACGACGGCGCTGAAGTGCGGGGTCGGGTCCGACCCGGACTGCGTGTCGTGGGAACGGGCCCCGATAACGGGCTACTCCGGACGGCGCATGGGGCTGGATCCGGGGTTCACGTACATGTTCCGCGTCCCTGGCGACGATGGCGACACGCGCTTCGGGTCCGTGAGGGCCAGCCACGCGGGTCTCGACCAGGACGGCCACCGCCTGATCGTGTTCGACTGGGCGTACCAGACACAGGCCGGCAACCCCAGCCTTTCGCACGCCGGAGGCACGCAGGGCTGGTAGCGGGCGCCGGGCCCGGCCGGATCCGGGTGCGGACAACATGACGGAGGTTGTGGAGGCGGTCCCGAACTTCAGCGAGGGGCGCGATCCGGCGTTTGTGGCTGCGGCCAGCGCGGTCTTCACGCGGGCGGGCTGCGAAGTCCTGCACACGACCATGGATCCCGATCACCACCGCTCGGTGATCACGGCGATCGGTTCGCCGGGCGCGGTGGAGGAGGGCGCCGTGGCGGCAGCCGCCCTGGCCCTCGAACGCATCGACCTGCGCCGGCACCGGGGGGTCCACCCCCGGATCGGCGCGCTGGATGTGCTGCCGTTCGTGCCCCTGCACGGGATCGACATGGAGGGAGCGGTGGCGCTGGCCCACCGCGCGGCCCGCCGGATCGCCCGGCTTGGGATTCCCGTCTACCTGTACGGCGCCGCTTCGAAGCCGCCCGGGGCCGGCCTCGCGTCCATTCGCCGCGGCGGCTTCGAGGCGTTGGCTGCGCGCTCGGGAGATGTTGGCGCGACCGCGGATCTGCCCGGGCGCGGGGGTTTGCGGACGAAGCAGCACCGGTTCGCCCACCCCACCGCAGGCGCCGTGTGCGTAGGGGCACGGGACGTGCTGCTCGCATGGAACGTGGATATCGACGGCGTCGGCCTCAATGCCGCGCGCTCGATTGCCGCGGGCATTCGGGAGGCGGGCGGCGGGTTCGATGGCCTGAGAGCCCTGGCGCTTCTGCTGCGTGAACAGGACCGCCTGCAGATTTCCATGAACCTGGAGAACCTTGCGGCGACCGAGCCGATCGAGGTGTTCGAGAGCATCGAGCGCCGGGTGCGCCACCTGGGTGGACGGGTCGTGGGAACCGAGGTGATCGGCATGCTCCCGGAACAGGTTCCGCCGGAGACAGCGCGCCGGATGCGGGTTCGGGACTGGTCGAAGGAACGGATGCTGCACCGGCGTGTGCGCTCGTTCCTGGCGGTCCGGCCGCCGTCGGAGGGCGGTCCGGACAGGTGAAGCCGGGGCTGGTCATGCGGTTCGCGTTCACTGTTGCTACCTTTGGGTGACCGCATCACTTCCATCCTCCCGCCGCCAATGACCTCTCCCACTTCGGCCTTGTCAGGAACGACAGCAGGACTTGCCTCCATTCGGGCCCCGGTGACGGAGCGGCTGGAGATGGTCTTTGCCGAGTTGCGCAACGTGGCCGTCTCGGACTTCGACATGGTCGAGGAGGTCAACGATTACCTGCTGAGCGTTCCCGGCAAGCTGTTTCGGCCCACGCTCGTCCTGCTCTCGAGCGAGGTCGGGGGGGAGCCAGCCGACGACTCGGTGACGCTGGGCGCCGTCGTGGAACTGGTCCACATGGCGACGCTTGTGCACGACGACGCCGTCGACCACTCCGTGCTTCGCCGCGGCATGCCCACCGTCAACTCACTCTGGACGCACCAGATCGCCATCATCATGGGCGACTATCTGTACAGCCGCGCGGTGACCGAACTGGCGCGGCTCGGCAACCTGGAGGCGGTGCGTGTTCTGGCCGCGGCGGCGAACGAGATGAGCGTGGGCGAGATGCGCCAACTGCTGTCCTACGACGACATCAGCTACTCCGAAGCGGAGTACTTCAAGCTTATCTCGGCCAAGACGGCGTCGCTCATGTCCGCAGCCTGTGAAATGGGGGCGCTGGCGGGTGTGCCGGCGTTTCGGGTCCCGCTCGCGCGGTTTGGCCGCTGTCTGGGAATGGCCTTCCAGATCGCCGACGACATGCTCGACTACGTCGGCAGCCAGGAGGAGACCGGGAAGCCGACCGGCCTGGACCTGCGCGGCCGCAAGGTGACCCTGCCTTTGGTGGGAGCCCTGCGCGAGATGTCGGCGACGGAAGTCGAGCAGGTGCGGCACATGTTCACCACGGTCGAGCCGGCTGACGAGGACGTGCGCGCGACCATCGGCCTTGTGCGGCGCAACGGGGGGCTGGAGTACGCGCGGAGCAAGGCGCGGGAGTACGCGGACGCTGCCGAAGCCGCGATCGCCCCCCTCCCTCCGGGACCCGCGCTGGATGCCCTCAGGGAGTCCGTCTTCTACGCCGTCGAACGGTCACGATGACTGCGCGGGAGCCCGTTCAGCGATAGAGCCCAAACCGGTTTAGCAATGGAGCCCAACTACAAGCGAAACATCACGCGGGGTCTGTGGACCCTGGCTCTCGGCCTGTTCCTGGGAGGACTGCTGACCAGACTTGCCGAGACGTTCCTGCCGGACAGCGCAGCGCGGGCGTTCCTCACGACATCGGTCCAGTCGTCCGTCGGACCGTTTTCCGTAGACGTCCTGGCCGTGGCGATCACCATCGGACCCGTCTCATTCGTCCTGAATGTTCTGACGTTGGTCGGAATCGGCATCGTGGCTCTCGTGATCCGCTCCTGGATGTAGCCTGACGGCGCCCTTCAGCCGGGGAGCGGCGTTTGCGCCTGTCCTATGGCGCCTGCCCGAAAAGCGTTAGTTTGTCGTTCCAAAGAGTGACGGACCCAAACCGGGGAGTGTCCCCGCGCCGGGTCTCGGACACAAGGAGATAGCGGATATGCCTTTCGGACTCGGCATGACGGAAGCGATTGTCATCTTCCTCATCGTGCTGCTGTTGTTCGGAGCGAAGCGGCTTCCCGAAATCGGGACTTCGCTGGGCAAGGGAATCCGGGAGTTCAAGTCCTCGGTGCGGGAGATCGAGTCATCGGTCCGCGTCGAAGGCGAACTGAAAGCGCCGCAGGAGGAAAAACCGGCCTCTCAAGTCGCCGATGGTCAGGAGGAGGGCGCGCCGCGCCGCCTCACCACCACCTGACACGGACGAGCCGTCCCGCTGCACGGCCCGCGTCCCGCTGCCTAGAACACGGGCGGCAGCTGCGACAGCGGCTGATCCTCCGGGGGATTGAGGACCTGTTCCCGCCGGTCGACGATGTCGGCGGTTTCGCGAAGGGCGTCGATCCATTGGTTGAGCCGCTGCTGTCTGATCGTATTGATCATCAGGGCGCGCTGCGAATCGAGCTGGTCCAGCCAGGCCGTGCTGTCCGCAGCCTCGGAGCCCGTCCGTTCGAGCACGTACGCGTTCAGGTTCGCCCGCACCGGATCCGATACTTCACCGATCTCCAGGCCGAAGGCCGTGCCGACGGCCGCGTTGTAGCGGCCGAGCCCCGACACGAACTCGGTGCGCGCGAACGGCCCCGCGTCCCTTACCTCCAGTCCCATCTCTCTCGCGACCTCGGCCAGTGAGCGCCCCTGCCGGACCTCGTCGACCAGCGTCTGCGCCTCCTCGATGGCGGTGTCGACCTTCTTGCCCGTGCCGATGTTGCCGCGGATCGCGGTCTCGGCTTCGGACTCGGTCAGGTAGCGCTCCGCATCGATCGAAATGAGCTCCAGGGCGTAAAACGACGTTCTGTTCTCGAACACCGGACTGACGTCGCCAACCAGCGTCTCCGGGTCGAAGACCCATTCGCCGCCCTCCGCCACGTCGCCCGCTCCGGGAACGATGGGACGCGTCTCGATCAGGTCGAGCGTGTCGGCCTCGAGTCCCAGAAGCGCGGCGGCGTCCGCCAGCGCCATCGATTCGCCGAGCTCCTCCAGGGAGTCGGCCATGGCGAGCAGGTTGATCTCGGAGTCGTCGGTGCGTTCGAAGGGCAGCAGAATGTGGCGGGCGGCCACGGAATCCTGTCCCCAACGTTCGGTCACCTCGATGAGGTGGACACCGAAGGTCGTCCGGACCGGCTCGGTTACGCTGTTGAGCCCGGCCTCGAACGCGGCGGTATCGAACGCCGCGACCATGCGGCCCCTGGGAAAGACGCCCAGGCTGCCTCCGTCCACGGCGGTCGCCTCGTCGGACGACTCCGCCTGCGCCAGCTCGGCGAAGTCCGCGCCGTCCAGAATCTGCTGGCGCAGCTCCCCGGCGCGCTCTTCGACCGCCAGCGTGTCCGCCGCTGTCGGCGCCTTCGTGAACGCGACCGAGACGACCCCGGCGCTGGCAGGGACCAGGAATTCCTCCCGATTGTCCCTGTAGTAGTCGCTGATCTCCCCGGACGTGATCTCGATCTGCTCGTCGGACACGCGGCTGAGGGGGTCGAACGCGACGTAGCTGACGCTGGCCTTCTCGTTCTGGTCCCTGTAGACGCTCCACAGCTCGGCGTCGGACACGTAGACGCCCGACGCGACCTGCCGCAGGAGCTTGCCCCGCGGGATCACGTCGCGGTAGTAGGCTTCCAGCTGCAGAAGAATGACGGGGTCGGCCGTGGCGATGAACTGCTGGTATCTGGCCAGATCGAACTGGCCGTCGGTCATGAACGCAGGGTTCCCGACCACGTCGGGCGGCGGGTTGAAGCGTGCGGCGTTCACGATTTCCTCGTCGGATACGACGATTCCCCTGCGCTCGAGTTCCTGCTGGACCAGGATCGAGTTGACGACTTCGTCCCAGGCCTGATCCTCGATCTGGGTGTTCTGGACTGTGGTGATCGGCTCTTCCTGCATGGCCTGGGTCTGATCGTAGAGGTTCCGGTACGAAGCCATGTACTGCTCATACACGACCGGCGTACCGTTTACGCGCCCGATCTCGCCGAAGGACCCGGCGGTCTGCCCGGTGATGTCCATGCCCCACTCGAAGAACATGAGTCCCCCGAAGGCCAGCGCCACGAGGATCATGATCCATTTGGTACTCTTGCGCAGTTCCTGCATCATGGCGGATGCCACCTCCTTGCTCTGCAATGCGGGTCGAAACGCCCGGCCGCAAGCGAGCAACCGGGCGTCTCTTTCCCCCGGAGAAGCTAACGCAGTGCGGCCCGCGGCAGAAACCCCGCGTTGACACTCTCGTTGACACCTTCGGCGGGAGAAACATATTTTTCCGGCCCGGACTCCGGCCCGGACTCCCGCCCGGACTGTGCGACGCGAGGTCCGTGACCGAAACGCAGATCATGCAGGAAGGGACCGAACGTGAGAATCGCCGTAATCCACGGCCCCAACCTGAACCTGCTCGGAACGCGGGAGCCCGAGGTGTACGGGACGGCCACCCTGGACGACATCGACCGGGAGATTGCCGAGCTGGGGGACACCCTGGGTGTGGCGATCGAGGCGTTCCAGTCGAACAGCGAGGGCCGGATCCTCGACTTCCTGGCCGACGTGCGCGGCCGGGCCGACGGGGTGGTGATCAATCCGGCGGGACTGGGACATACCTCGGTCGCGCTCCTGGACGGACTTCTCGGGATTTCCAGACCCTTTGTCGAAGTCCATCTGAGCAATCCGGCGAGCCGCGAGCGTTTCCGGAGACACTCCATGATCAGCCCGGCGGCGGTGGGCGTGGTCGCCGGTTTCGGGGTTGACAGCTATCTTTCGGGGCTGCGTTGCCTCCGTAACCACCTGCTGCGGCAACGACACGAGTGATTCCCGGCGGACAGAGACCGCTCACGGAGAATCGAATCCCCCAGATCAGGAGACTGCAAGAGAGGCATGGCAAGCACCGCTGACTTCCGCAACGGAATGGTGCTGGATATCGACGGCGCGCTCTGGACGATCACGTACTTTCAGCATGTGAAGCCCGGCAAGGGTGGTGCGTTCGTTCGCACCAGGCTGAAGAACGTCTTGTCCGGCGCCGTGGTCGACAGGACGTACCGGGCCGGCGAACGGGTCAACAGCGTCAGGCTGGAGCGGCGTCCGGTCAACTACTCCTACACGGACGGAGACCTGTTCCACTTCATGGACCAGGAGACGTACGACATGATTCCCATCGGCGGCGATATGCTGGGCGAAGACCAGCTGAAGTACCTGAAGGAAAACATGGAGTGCGAAGGGCTGGTGCACGACGGCAACGTGATCGCGGTCGAGTTGCCCGCGTTCGTCGAGCTGCAGGTTACGGACACGGACCCCGGCTACAAGGGCGATACGGCCCAGGGGGCGACCAAGCCCGCGACGCTCGAGACGGGAGCGGTCGTGCAGGTGCCGCTGTTCGTCGACGTGGGCGATGTCCTCAGGATCGACCGGCGCGAGGACAAGTACCTTACCCGGGTGAGCGCATGATCGACATCGAATTCGTGCAGTCCCTGATCCGGATGCTCGACGAGTCGTCGCTGGACAACCTCGAGCTCAGGCGCGGAGGGACCCGGATCCGGCTTTCTAAGTCACCCGGCGGGGCGGCCGTGATCGCCGAGGCCCCGGCAGCTCGTCCGTCGGGGGACCCGGCAGCCCGTCCGTCCCCCGCGAGCGCGCCTCCGGCTGCGGCTCCCGAGGCGCCCGCGCCCCCCGTTGCGCAGACGCCGTCGACGGATCTGGTAGACGTTGAATCACCGATGGTGGGGACCTTCTACCGGGCGCCGTCTCCCGAGGCCGACCCCTACGTGGAGGTTGGAGGCACGGTCGCCGCCGGCGACGTTCTGTGCGTCATCGAGGCGATGAAGCTGATGAACGAACTCGAGTGCGAGGTCGCCGGCCGCATCGTGGAGATCTGCGTCGAGAACGCCGAACCGGTCGACTTCGGACAGGTTCTGTTCCGCGTGAACCCCGCCTGACCAGGGCACCCCCGCCGGGCGCATGTTTTCCAAGCTGCTGATCGCGAACCGGGGCGAGATCGCGTTGCGCATCGTGCGCGCGTGCCGCGAGCTGGATATCGCCACGGTAGCCGTGTACTCGGAGGCCGACCGGGAGTCGCTGCACGTGCGCTTCGCGGACGAGGCCGTGTGCATCGGGCCGGCCCAGGCCAGCGAGTCCTATCTGAAGGTGTCGCGGATTGTCGCCGCCGCCGAGATCACGGGGGCGGAGGCCGTGCACCCCGGCTACGGTTTCCTGGCGGAGAACGCGGAGTTCGCCGAGATCTGCCAGCGCTCGGACCTGGTCTTTGTGGGGCCGTCGCCGGACCAGATCCGGTCGATGGGCGACAAGGCGGTGGCCCGCGAAACGATGCGCGCGGCCGGGGTGCCGGTCGTGCCGGGCTCGGACGGCGTGGTCCGCGACGAGGACGAGGCCGTGTCGCTGGCGCGCGACATCGGTTTTCCGGTGATGATCAAGGCGGCGGCGGGCGGGGGCGGCAAGGGGATGCGCGTCGCGGGCAGCGAAGAGCACTTCCGGCGCCACTTCAACGCGGCGCAGGCCGAGGCCGCCGCGGCCTTCGGCGAAGACGGCGTCTATCTCGAGCGGTGCATCGTGCGGCCGCGGCACATCGAGTTCCAGGTGTTCGGGGACACACACGGCCGGGTGGTGCACGTGGGGGATCGCGACTGCTCGATCCAGCGCCGCCACCAGAAGCTGGTCGAGGAGGCGCCCTCTCCCGGTCTTGGCCCCGAACTTCGGAGCCGCATGGGCGAGGCGGCGGTGGCCGCGGCGCGCGCGATCGGGTACGTGGGGTCGGGCACCGTGGAGTTCCTGCTGGATCCGTCGGGCGAGTTCTTCTTCATCGAGATGAACACGCGCATTCAGGTCGAGCACACGGTCACCGAAGTCACCACCGGCCTGGATCTGGTGAAGGAGCAGATCAGGGTTGCGGCGGGCGAGCCCCTGTCCTTCCCCGACGGGGAGATCCCGCAGCGCGGTCACGCGATCGAGTTCCGGATCAACGCCGAGGATCCCGAGCGGGGATTCGCGCCCGCTCCCGGCACCATTACGACCTTCCATCAGCCGGGTGGGCCGGGCGTGCGGATCGACACGCATGTCTACTCCGGCTACCGGGTTCCGCCGTTCTACGACTCGCTGATCGCCAAGCTGATCGTCTCGGGCAACACCCGCGACGAGGCGGTGGTGCGGGGTCGCGAGGCGCTGGAGTCCTTCATCATCGAGGGGATCCCGACGACGATCGGCTACCTGTCGCGGATCACGCGGGACGAGACGTTCCGGTCCGGAGGAGCGGATACGGGTTTCGTGGAGCGATTCATGAGCGGAGATCCCGCGCCTTGAACAACGACGTGCGCGTCAGCGTCCGCTTCTCGCCCGATGAGGTCGACAGGAGAGAGATGGCTGGCGCGACGGCGGTCGTCATCGATGTGGTGCGCGCAACGTCCTGCATCGTGGAGGCGATCGCGAACGGTGCCCGGGCGGTCCATCCCGTGGTGTCCGTCGACGAGGCTTTCGCGCTGCGCGCGTCGCTGGGCGGCGACACCCTGCTCTGCGGCGAGCGCAGGGGACTCAGGATCGACGGCTTCGATCTCGGCAACTCGCCCGCCGAGTTCTCACCGGCGGCCGTATCCGGGAAGCAGCTGGTGATGACCACGACCAACGGCACGCGCGCGTTTGCCGCTGCTGCCGCCGCCGACCGGGTGCTCGCGGCGTCGTTCCATAACCAGAGCGCGGTCGTGGACGCCCTGGCGGGCGACCGGTCCGTCGTGGTCGTGTGTGCGGGCAAGGAGGGACGCTTCTCGCTCGACGACACCGTTTGCGCGGGGATCATCGTTCGCGGGTTGCGCGGGCGTTGCAATGGGCAGATCGGCCTTGACGACGCGGCGGCCGCGGCGGCGGATCTGGCCGGTGTCCACCCGGTTACGGGCGACATGCTGGCGGGGACGGCAGCGGGGCAGGCGCTGGTGGACGTGGGTCTCGGCTCCGACCTGGCACTGTGCGCAAGGGCCGACAGGCACCAGATTGTACCCATGATGTACGATCGCGTGATTACGGCCCCGCACCCCTGAGCATCGTGCCCGGATCCCGCGGCGCAGGGAGGGCGGTGAAGCGCGGGTCGGTGCGGAAGCGGTCCGCCGGGAAAAAGCGGCCGGCCTCGCGGAAGGCGTCCGCGGCGGAGCGCATGCGCCAGCGCCGCGCCCTGGCGGCGACCACGGCGGTCCTGGCTTTCCTGGTCGCCGCGGCGATCTTCCCGCTGAGACTGTTGGGAGAGCGCGCCGCAGGGATCTTTCGCTCCGGGAACCCCGTGGGCGGGGTCGGGAGCTTCATCGACGAGCAGTTGCTGGCCGCGTTGGGCCTCGGAGCAGGGGCCGTACCGCTGGCTCTCCTGGCGGCGGCGGCTTCGACCGGTGGCTGGTGGTCGGCGCCGCGCCGCAAGAGCCTTTGGGTCGTCACCGTCGCGGGGCTGATTCTGGTCCCCGTGTCGGCTTTTCTTGCCGGCGCGAACGGTGTGGCGAGCGGGTTCGTCGGGGCCGCGCTGGGGGGGCCGCTCTACAGCGCGATCGGCCCCGTGGGGGCGTGGGTGCTGGTGGGGGCGGGCGTGGTGGTGACATCGGTTGCCGCGTTCCGGTTCAACCCGCTGGTTCAGGGTGCCGCGGGCGTGGCGAAGGCGTACCGTGGCGCGAACCGCGGCGTTCGGGCGCTGACGGCGGCCGGGGGGCGGCGGCGGGTCCGCAAGCGGGCGACGCGCGAGGCCCGGCGCGAGGAGCGTGCCGCGAAGCAGGCCGGCGAGGCCGGCGAGGCCGCCGCAAGGAGCGCACCGGTGGTGGATAGGGTGGAAGCCGTGAGGGGGGCCGCGGCGGGGGCGCACGCGGAGACGCACGCTGAGACGGACGCGGAGTCGGAGCTCCCGGAGCAGGACGGCCCGGTCGCGCCGTCCGGCGGGCCCGATCTCCTTCGCGACGACGAGCTGCCGGCTGCGGACTACCCGTTGCCGGACCCGGAACTTCTCACGGCGCCGAGCTACAGGAGCCGCATCGGGATGGAGCGCGAACTCGACCGCCTGGGGGAGGTGCTGACCAGGACGCTGAAGACCTTCAAGATCGAAAGCCGGATCACGGGACGCACGACGGGTCCGGCGGTGACCCAGTACGAGGTCAAGCCCGCTCCCGGGATCAAGGTCAACCGGATCGCCAACCTCGATGCCGACCTGGCACTCGCGATGAAGGCGAGGAGCGTTCGGATCGTCGCTCCGATCCCCGGCAAGGGCGCCGTGGGTGTCGAGATCCCGAACCCGCAGCCCGAAATGGTACGCCTGCGCGAGATCCTGGACGCGGCCGTCTTCGCACGCTCCCGCGGGCTGCTGCCGCTGGCGCTCGGCAAGGACCTGACCGGCAATCCCTTCGTCGCCGACCTGGCCGCGATGCCGCACGCGCTCATCGCGGGCGCCACGGGCTCGGGCAAGTCCGTGTGCCTGAACACGATCATCACCAGTCTCGTGTACAGGCACGGACCCGACCGGCTGCGTTTCCTTCTGATCGACCCCAAGATGGTGGAACTCTCCGCGTATGCGGACCTGCCGCACCTGCGCCACCCCGTCGTCACGGACCCGCGCGACGCCGCCGGCGCGCTCAAGTGGGCGGTGCTCGAGATGGAGCGCCGCTACGGCCTGCTGAGCGCCAACGGCGTCCGGTCGGTGAAGGAGTTCAACGAGCGGGTGGAACGTGGCGACCGGATGAAGCTGGCTGTGCCGAACGGCCCCGAGGAGGAGGACACGAGCTGGGTCTACGACCAGGGGCCGCTCCCCTGGATCGTCGTGGTCGTGGACGAGCTGGCGGACCTCATGATGACCGTGCAGGCCGAGGTCGAGAAGCCCCTGACGCAGCTTGCGCAGAAGGCCCGCGCGATCGGTATCCATCTGCTGGTCGCCACCCAGCGCCCGAGCGTGAACGTGATCACCGGGCTGATCAAGGCCAACTTCCCGTGTCGGATCGCCTTCCGGGTCGCCTCAAAGACGGATTCCAGGACGATCCTCGACCAGAACGGCGCCGACTCCCTGCTGGGCTCGGGCGACATGCTGTTCCTGCCACCCGGCAAGAGCGAGCCGGTCCGGATGCAGGGCGCGTTCATTTCCACGGACGAGACCGAGACCCTGATGGGCTGGTACCGTGAGCAGGCCGACACGCTGGAGGCGCTGAAGGCCCGCGTAACGAACGAAGAGGGTGACATCCTGGAAGCGGTCAAGGCGATTGAAGCCGAGGACGGCACCGGTGGCGACGGTGCCATTCGCGGAGACTGGGACCCGCTCTTCCGGGAAGCCGCGAGCGCGTGCATTCAGCAGGGGGTCGGATCGACTTCGCTGCTGCAGAGGCGCCTGCGGATCGGGTACGGGAGGGCGGCCCGGATCGTTGACCAGCTCCACGACGCGGGGGTGCTGGGACCCCCGGACGGCTCGAAGCCGCGTGAAGTCCTGGTGGGTCAGGCCGGGCTGGACGAGATATGTCCGAGCTGAGGCCGTCCCGTGCATCCCGCGGGGCCGCCGCCCTGCCGCCTGGGCTGGGCGCGGCCGTGCCGTGGCGGCTGGGCGCGGCCGTGCCGTGGCGGCTTTCCGCGGCCGTGCCGTGGCGGCTGTCCGTGGCCGCACTGCTGTCGCTGCTTGCTGCCGCACCCCCCGTCGCCGGACAGGCCAGCGACGCGCTCGCCACCATGGAGGATGCGGCGAGACGCTACCGCGAGGTCCGCGCGATGTGCGCCGACTTCGACCAGGTCATCGATGTCCGTCTGCTGGGAAGGACCATAGAGAGCGCGGGCCGCATCTGTCAGCAGCGACCGAACCTCTTCTCGATGCGCTTCAGCGACCCGCCGGGAGACCTTGTCGTCTCCGACGGACAGCACTTCTGGGTGTACTATCCGAGCATTGACGAAGAGCAGGTCATGCGCTATCCGGTGGCGGACTCTCCGGGCCGCCACGATTTCTTCCGCGAGTTCCTGGAGGATCCGGCCACCAAGTACGCGGCCGCGGACGGCGGCACCGAGCCGATCTCCGGCCGCGACTGCCGCGTGGTCAGTCTCACCCCGAAGACCGGGGCTTCCTATCGTCGCGCCCGGCTGTGGGTCGACGCGCAGTCCCACCTGGTCCGGCAGATCGAGTTGCACGAGGAGAGCGGGAACATCCGCACGGTGACCCTGCGCAACGAGGATATCGCGTCCCGGATCGACCCGGCGCTTTTCACCTTCGAGGTGCCGGCGGGAGCGCGAGTGCTGGGCCCCGGGGAGCCGCCGCTTCCGGGCCCAGCGGAGCCGCCGCTTCAGGGCCCGCGGGAACCGCCGCGCGGCGGGTCGGCGGTCCGATGAGGCTGCGCACCCGCGAACTGCCCGTATTCCCGGTGGCCTCGGAGCCGGTGAGGCCGGGGGTGGACCCGGCGGTGCAAGCGGTCGATCCCCGTTCCTTCGAGCTCGGCCCGGAGGACGGTCCGCGCCTGGGCGTGGTGACGCTGGGCTGTGACAAGAACACCGTGGACTCCGAGCACATGATGGCCGCGCTGGTATCGGCGGGGGCCAGGGTGACCAGCGACGTCGAGAGCGCGGACGTGGTGGTCGTCAACACCTGCGGATTCATCGACATCGCCAAGGAGCAGTCGATCGACACGATCCTCAACGCCTGCGCCCTCAAGGAGCGCGGCCGGGTCAAGGCGGTGGCTGCGGTCGGGTGCATGGTGCAGCGCTACCGCGAGGACATGGAGCGCGAGATCCCCGAGGTGGACCTATTCCTGGGGATTGCCGAGATGTCGCGGCTGGTCCCCGAGTTGCGCGCGCGCGGGCACATTCGCGCCGAGGACGATTTCGAGGGCGATTCCATACCGACGATGGAGCGGACTTTGCGCGTCCTGGCCACCGAGACGCGTCACGTTTCGTTCCTGAAGGTGAGCGAGGGCTGCGACCACCGCTGCGCCTTCTGCGCGATCCCCCACATGCGGGGGCTGCACCGCTCCGCCGACCTGAAGGACCTGGTGGCCGAAGCGCGTGCGCTGGGCGAGCAGGGCGTGCGCGAACTGAACCTGGTTTCGCAGGACACCACGTGGTACGGGCGCGACCTCTGGCGCCACGACCGGTCGGCTCCGCTTCTTCAGGACCTGCTCGAAGCGTTGCTGGCGGGCACGGGCGTCGACTGGTACCGCCTCCTGTACATGTACCCCTCCGGGATCACGCCCGAGCTTGTGTCGCTGCTCGCGCGGGAGCCCCGGCTGCTGCCGTACCTGGACATGCCGCTGCAACACGGCAGCGACCGGGTGCTGACCCGGATGCGGCGCCCGGAGCGCCAGCGCACGATCCGCGAACGGGTCCGCTGGCTCCGGGACAGCGTCGAGGACCTCACGCTGCGCACGACCGTGATCGTCGGGTTCCCCGGTGAAACCGACGACGACGTACGGGAGATGATGGACTTCCTCGACGAGATCCGTTTCGACCGGGTCGGGGCCTTCGCCTATTCCATCGAGGAGGGGACCGCGGCCGCCGCGATGCCCGACCAGGTGCCCGAGGACGTCAAGGCGGAGCGGCTTGAGCTCGTCATGGAGCATCAGCGGGGGATTTCGTACGAGGCGAACCGTGCGAGGATCGGGCACCGCGAAAGCGTGCTCGTGGACTCGATGACGCCGGACGAGGCGGGCGCCGAAGCCGTGGGGCGTACGCGGGGCCAGGCCCCGGAGGTGGACGGGCGGACGTGGCTGAAGGAGGTGGGGCGGGCGAGACCCGGCGATATTGTGGACGTGGAGATCGTGGACGCTGATGATTACGACCTGACCGGGAGGGTGCTCGATGTCTAGCGCCAGGCGCCGTGTGAGAGTGGGCGTGATCGGAACGGGCATAACCAGCCAGCTCATGCACCTGCCGATCCTGTCCGAACGTGCCGACGTCGAAGTCACGGCGGTGTCGGATCTGGACGACCTGAAGGCGCGCGCCGTGGCGGGGCGCTTCGGCGTGCCGCGCATCCTGGACGACGATGCGCTGGTCGGGGACGACGGAATCGACGGGATTGTGATCTGCGCGCCGAGCTTTTTGCACGAAGGGCTCGTCGCGGCGTGTCTCCAGGCCGGGAAGCACGTGCTCGTGGAGCGGCCGCTGGCGCTGTCGGCGGGTGGCGTGCGATGGCTGCTCGGGCAGGCGGAGGCTGCGGGGCGGGGCATCGTGCTGGGGATGTCGCACCGTTACCAGCCCGATGTCAGCGCGCTGCGGACCGTGATTGCCGACGGCGGACTCGGTGAGGTGAGCACGGCGCGCGTTGCCTGGCTCAATCAGGCGGTCCGCCGGCCCCGCACGGGATGGCGGCGGCGTGCGCTGGAGTCGGGCGGCGGCGCGCTCATGGACCTTGGCGTTCCGGCGCTGGACCTGGCGCTCTGGGTCCTGGGCTACCCGAAGGTGGCGCGCGTGTCGGCCCTCACCCCGGGAGATGGATTCGATGTGGAGGAGGAAGCGCACCTCTACGCCGTCACCGAAGACGGGGTGAGCATCGCGCTGGCGGCCAGCTGGCGCTTCCACGGATCCGAGGACTGCCATTCGCTGCAGATCCTCGGCGCGGAGGGTTCGGCGCGGCTTTCCCCGCTCTCGATCTTCACGGAGGAGGACGGGCGGGCCGTGAACGTGACCCCGCGGCTCCCCATTCCGCGCGGAGGCGAAGACGTGTACACGAGCGGCTACCGCCGTCTGCTGGACCACTTCGTTCGGGTCACGGCGGGGGAGGCCCCGCCCGATCCTCCCGCCGAGCAGGCCGTGCTGATGGACCTCATCGAGGGGGCGTACGAGTCGGCGCGGGAGGGCCGGGAAGTCACGCTGTCCTGATGTGGCCGGCCGGCGTGTCCGGGCGCGCACTCACGTTGTCCTGATGAGGCCGGCCGGCGTTGCCGCGCGCCCGTTCCTGCTGGCGGCTGCGTCCGGCGTTGCCGTGGGCGCGACCTTTTCGCCGCATGGTGGTCCGGTTCTCCCCTTTCTGGCATTTGCTCCATTGGCCGCCGCTCTCGCCGGGCGGAACACTGCGCCCTTCGCACCGGGATTCACGACTGCGGTGCTGGCCCACGGGATCGGCCTCTACTGGATGGTGCCCGCGCTGTCGTGGCGGACGGGCCTGGCCGTTCCCGTCTACCTGCTGGTCCTGACCATGATCGGCATCGTGGCCGGGGCCGCAACCACCGCGGCGGTCAACCTCCACCGGCGGAGACAGTGGCCGCTTGCGCTGTCGCTCGCGATGTGCTGGACGGGCTTCGAGTGGACCGCCGCACACGTGCCGGGGGTCTCGTACGCCTGGCTGAACTCCGGTGCTTCGCTGGCGTGGTACCCGACCGCCGCCGCGGGCGCGGAACTTCTGGGTGCCCGGCTGCTCACGGTCTGGACTGTGGCATGCGGCGCGGTGGCCGCGGCGGTCCTGACGGGTGCCCGCGCGGAAGGACTGCGTGGGACCGCGGGCCGGGTGCTTCTGCTGGTGGGGCTGGTGGGCATGCCGCTCGCGCTCGGTCACCTCCGCCAGCGTGGGCTCGCCGTGGAGGCGCCGCTGGTGCGGGTGGCGATGGTCCAGGCCGGGCATGGCGGCGTCAGGGCCGGGGAAGGGAGCGTCCGGGCCGGGGAAGGCGGCGTGCAGGCCGGGCCTGGTGGCGTGCAGGCCGGGCAAGCGGACGGGCTGTCGCCGTGGGTCGAGCCGCTACGCGACCTGGGGGAAACCGAGGGGATCGACATTGCCGTCTTCCCCGAGCGGCACCTGGCGGCCGCGCTCCGGGATCCTGTCAGCCGGACGCCGTCGGAAGCCGGGTTGGAGGCGGCGCGGTTCGCGGCCGCGTCCGGTACGCCGGTGCTGGTCGGCGCGCTCGACGCCGAGGTGGCGGACGGCGCCGCGGGGGACACGGTGTGGTACAACGCGGCATTCGCGCTGTCGCCGGACGGCACGCTGTCCCGGGCCTACCGCAAGCGCCGCCTTGTGCCGGGGCTGGAGGGAGCCGGCCTGGTGGGAAACACGTTCGGGTCCCGGAACCGAGGGTACGCCGTTGGACGGGAGACGAGGCTGCTGGATGCGCCGGGCGGCGCTGTCGGGGCGATGGTCTGCTACGACTCCGCCTACGGCGAGACGGCGCGGGCCCTCGTGCGGGCCGGGGCCGAGTGGCTGGCGGTTCTGTCCAACGACGACTGGCTGGATCCGGAGCTTCCCCTGCGGGTGACGTGGGCGTACTGGCAACACGCCACACACGGCCGCCTGCGGGCCATCGAGAACCGCATCGGGCTGATCCAGGTCGCTGCGACGGGGTACACCTTCGCAGTGGCGCCCGACGGAAGCGGGCCGGAGTTCGTGCTGAAGCCGGGCGCCGAAGGCGTCGCGGTCGCGGGAGTCGGCCGGAGAGCCGCCACGACCCTGTTCACGCGGATCGGCGATGTGCTCGGTTTCGCGTGCTTTCTCGTCCTCGTTACGGGGACGGTTGTGCCTCGCCGCCGCAGCGGGAATCTCCCGGTGCCGCTTACACGCCATTAGTTTACCTCTCCCCCCTACGCGAAGAGCCGGTTCATGCTGGACGAGATCAAGGCGAGAATCACCGAGGAAGTCGAAGCGCTCACCCGTGAACTGAACGTCGTGCTGCCGGACAGGATCCAGAAGGCGGTCGAACTGGGTGATCTGCGGGAAAACGCCGAGTACAAGTCGGCGCTGGAGCGGCAGCAGTTCGTTCAGGCCAGGATCGGCCACCTGGCGGGCCGCATGGCGGAGATCTCGAAGATCAACGTCGCGGACATGCCCCTCGACCGGGCCGGGTTCGGGTCCAGGCTCAAGGTGCACGACCTTGCGCTGGACACGGAAGTCACCTTCACCATCGTGGCCGGCGACTTCATCGACCTCGAGGCGGGTCACATCTCCCTGGACTCGCCGATCGGGAGGGGGCTCACCGGCGCGCGGGAAGGCGACGAGGTCACGGTCCGGCTGCCCGCGGGCGAGCGGCGTTTCAGGGTCGTGGAACTGACGACGCTTCCGAGCCAGCTGGCCGAAGGGGACGACTGATCGATTCGTAGACGATGGGTCGCAGCAGGCGGTCGACGGGTGCTCCGCCGAAGGGCTGCAACTGGGTCCAGGCGAAGGCGATGAGCTCCTCGGCCGGGTCGATCCAGAAGTAGGTGTTGGCCACGCCGGACCACCAGTAGGCCCCGTCCTCCTGACGCGCGGGCACCGCGAACCCCAGTCCGAACCCCATGTCGCCGAGCCCGGGAAGGATCGGAACCAGGTCGTCGGGCAAATGATTGCGCGTCATTTCGCTGACGGTTTCCGGCTGCAGGAGCCGCACGCCGTCCAGCTCTCCGCCGCCCAGCAGCATCTGCGCGAAACGCAGGTAGTCGCTCGCCGTGGACGTGAGGCCTCCGCCGCCGGAGAACCAGGTGGCGGGCCGGGTGAAGGGGTCGTCCTCGGGCGTGCCCGCGGCCTGAAGCCCCTGTCGCGAGAGGCGGTACATGCGGGTGAACCGGTCGTGCTTTCCATCGGGCACATGGAATCCCGTGTCGTCCATCCCGAGAGGTTCGAAGATGCGTTCGCCGAAGAAGTCGTCCAGCGGCTGTCCCGACGCCACCTCCACCACGCGCCCGAGGACGTCGGTGGACATGCTGTAGATCCAGCGATCGCCCGGGTCGTCGACGAGGGGCAGGGACGCGATGATCTCGACGCGCTGCTCCAGATTCCGGCGTGAGCCTTCGGGACTGCCGTACAGCGCGCGGTTGTACATCGAGTCGACGGGGGTGTTGCCGAAGACGCCGTAGGTGAGGCCCGAGGTGTGCGTCAGCAGGTCGCGGATGAGGATGGGACGGTCGGGAGGGCGGATGGCCCCGTCGTCATGGACGCCGCCGTCGGCGAACTCCGGGATGACGCTCGCGAGTTCGTCGTCGAGCGAGAGCGCACCGTCCTCGACGAGCATCATGGCGGCCACGCTCGTCACCGGCTTCGTCATCGAGTAGATGCGGAAGATGTCGTCGGGTTCCAGCGGGTCCTCGTCCAGTACGCGCCAGCCGTGTGCGTCCCAGTGGACGATCTCGCCGTGGCGCGCCACCATGGTCATGATGCCGGCGGTTCGGTCGGCGTCGATGAAGCCCTGCATTGTGGGCCCGATGCGGGCAAGCACCTCGCTGGACATGCCCGCGTCCTCGGGGGCCGCCGTGGTCCAGCCCTCCTGACCGCCACTGTCCGTCCCGGCGTCGAGCGCGAAGGTCCAGATGTAGGGAGCTCCGACCGCTGACACGAGCCCCGCCGCGACCGACACGTACTGTCGGCCGTCGATCGAGTAGGTGACCGGCGACCCCGCGCCCCCGCCGACGTCCGCCGACCAGAGTTGCTGTCCCGTGCGGGCGTCGAGGGCCACCAGGTCGGGGCCCGTGGCCCAGAACACGAGGTTGCCGCCGGTGGTCATCGTGCCGCCGTGATCTCCCTGGGCCACGACGCGCCACACCTCGCGGTTCTCCGCCGGATCCCAGCCGAGCAGCATGTTGGAAGGCCCCTCCAGCGGTGGACGCTCGGGCCGGTTACCCTGGTTTTCGCGTACCGTCCCGGTATTCCACCGTCCCTGCCGGTACTCGTAGGTGGCGGTCTTTTCGTAGAAGTAGTTGTTGTTCGTCGCCGGCAGGTATACGAGGCCGGTACCCGGGTTCCACGACATGGTGTGCCAGTTGTGGGCTCCGCTCGGCCCCGGGGCCAGATAGACGCTCCTGCCGGTCATGCCATAGCGTGCATCCGGGGTCTCGACCGGGCGCCCGCTCTCGAGGTCGACGCTTGAAGCCCAGGTCAGGTCGTCGGCGAAGGCCTCCGCCGAGATGAGTTCGCCGGTGATCCGGTCGACAACGTAGAAGAACCCGTTTTTGGGGGCCTGCACGATGACCTGCCGCGCGCGGCCGCCGATCTCCAGGTCGAGGAGCATGAGCGGTTGGGTGGCCGTGTAGTCCCAGTCGTCGCCGGGCGTGGTCTGGTAGTGCCAGGCGATTGAGCCGTCCTCGGCGTCCAGCGCGACGATGGCCGAGAGGTAGAGGTTGTCTCCGCCCCCCGGACTGCGGTGGTCCCGGTTCCAGGGAGCTCCGTTGCCGGTACCGATATGGAACAGTCCCGCGGACTCGTCGTAGACCATGGCGTCCCAGACCGTCCCGCCCCCGCCGGCGATCCACCACTCGCCGGTCCAGGTGTCGGCGGCCGCACGCATTGCGTCGCTCTCGAAGCCGTCGGCGGGATTCCCGGGGACCGTGTGGGTGCGCCAGAGCTGCTCTCCGGTATCGGCGTCGTACGCGGTGACGTAGCCGCGCACCCCGTATTCGGCTCCGCCGTTGCCGATGATCACCGCGTCGCCCGCGACCCGGGGCGCCCCCGTGATCGTGTAGTCGGAGCCGGGCGGGGTGGTCTGGGTGGTCCAACGCACCGATCCGTCGTGTCGGTCCAGCGCGACGAGGCGGCCGTCGAGGAGCCCGGCGTAGACGAGGTCGCCTTGCAGCGCGACGCCGCGGTTGACGTCGCCGCAGCAGGCGCGGGGGCCGCCGTTGTCGGCGTCGGGGATGCCGGGGTCCCAGCGCCAGATCTCGTCGCCGGTGGCCGCGTCCAGCGCGAAGACGAAGCTGAGCGCGCCGGTTGCGTACAGCACGCCGTCCACGATGAGGGGCGTGGTCTCCAGGCGGGCCCCGGTCTTCGGGATTTCCCAGCGCCACGCCAGACCGAGCCGGTCGACGTTGTCGTTATCGATCTGGTCGAGGGGGCTGTAGCGCGTCTCGGCGGCGTCGCGGCCGTGCATGGGCCACTCCGACTGCGCCGGATCGGTCCCGGACCGTTGCGCCGCCAGGGGCGAGGCAATGGCGGACAGGGACAGTGCGACCGCGCTCACGGCGGCGAAGAGGGGTCCACCGGCGAACAGGGCGGCGCCGACGCACCGAGTGACGGTTGCGCGCGTGTGCGAAGGAGCGCGCGTGTGCGGAGAAGAAGGAGGCGTGGCGAAGGTCGGCTTCACGAAGATTCCGGTCGGTTGAGGTGGTTTGCTGCGCGCCCGGCGGATCGCGCGGGGGACAAGATGCGGAGGCCGGGTGGAATCCGCGAATCGGGCGGCCGCGCACCCGGCGGCACGGCGCGCCACGTCGCGCCACGTCGCGGTGCGATTGCGGTGCCTCTCCGGTATCTTTGATGTCCATGAGCACTCACGACCCGGAACCGGGGCGGACCGCGCGGCCGCCGTCGTTGTCGTTTGCCTTTCTCCTGCCACTCGTGGCCGCGTGCGCGGACGGCGGGGAGGCGCCTGCCTTCGTCGCCGTCGCCGACTCGCGCCAGCTCATGGTGTCCGTGATCGAGCCCGCTGCGGAAGTCTACTGGGACGCGGTGGGGGTGATCATGGACAAAGAGGGCACGCATGAGATCGCACCGCGCACACCCGAAGAGTGGGAGGCGGTGGAGAACGCGGCCTGGGTGCTTGCCGAGTCGGGCAACCTGATGTTGATGGAGGACCGCGCACAGGGCAGGGGGCACTGGATCGCCATGTCCCGGTCGATGATCGAGGTCGGCAGGCGGGCGGTCGACGCGGCGGCCGCGAAGGATCCGCAGGCGGTCTTCGACATGGGCGCCGAGGTCTATTTCGTGTGCACGGGGTGCCATGCGGTCTACGCCACCGAAACGCTGCGGCCGAACGCCCTTCCGGACTCGGGTCCGCCATGATCGAGCGCTTTCTGGGTTGGCTCGGCGAGACCCCCTGGAGCGTCGCGCTTCTCGAGTCGCTCTACGTCTGGCCCCTGGTCGAATCGACGCACGTGCTCGCGCTGGGTCTCTTCGTCGGCACCACCGTCATGATGGACCTCCGCCTCGTGGGCCTGGGGTTCCGCAGCGTGCCCGTGCAAGCATTCACCGGACGCCTCCTGCCATGGACACACATCGGGTTCGTCATCATGACCGTGACCGGGCTCCTCCTCTTCTATTCGCAGCCGCTCCGCTACCACCACAACGTCTTCTTCCGCGTCAAGGTCCTGGTGCTCATCCTGGCCGGCATCAACGCCTTCATCTTCCACCGCGGCGCCCACCGTCAAGCTGCGCAGTGGGGAGATGACGCCGTGCCGCCCAGGGGCGCGCGCGTGGCGGGCACGGTTTCGCTGGCGGCGTGGACGATCGTCGTCGTCACGGGCCGCCTCATCGCCTACAACTGGTTCGACTGCGACCTGCAGCCACAGCCCGGCTGGGTGAACTGGGCCGCCGGTTGCGCCACCGCCGGGTCGGAGTAGCAGTCGTGCTCATGGTCACCGCAGACTGAGACGCCAGATGCTGGAGCCCTTCTTCCGCTGGTGCGAGTCCACCGCCATCGGCACCGCCGTGCGCGACTCCGTCTGGGCCTTCCCGATCCTCGAAGCGGTGCACCTGCTCGGCCTCTGCATGCTGGGAGGAGCACTGCTGGTAGTCGACCTGAGGCTGCTCGGCGCCGGACTCACCCGACAGCCCGTCGCCCGCCTGGCCCGTCACGCACGGCGCTGGCTGATCACCGCCCTTGCGATCCTCATCTCCACCGGAGTGCCGCTCTTCCTCTCGGAAGCGATCAAGGCCTACTACAACACGTCGTTCTGGGTGAAGATGACCACGCTGCCCATTGCGCTGGCCTTCACCTTTGCGATACGCGAGCGCGTGGCGCGCCAGGAGGACGCGGAACCCGGCGTCCGCGGCAAGGTCGTCGGCGCGGTGTCGCTGGCCCTTTGGTTCACGGTCGCGGCGGCAGGCCGCTGGATCGGGTTTTCGTAAGACAAGCCCCGGGCGCTGGAGACCCGAGTGCATGCAATAACTGCTAGCACCGCCCCCGCTCCCGCCTCGCCCTCAGCAACTCCTCGTCATACGGCGCCCCCGTGCCCGACGACCCCAGGAAGATCTTGCTCCCGTCGGTGAAGGTCACGTCCCGCCCGTTGGCCCGGTTCAGCGAGTGGTCCTTGGCCTGGTACCCGTCGACGATGATCTCGGTGCCGGGCTGAAGGCAGTCGCGCCTGAGTCCCCGCCTCAGCAGGACGTTGGGCGTCCCCCCCTCGACGGCCCACACCTCGGTGGTCCCGTCCTCGTTCTCGATCTCCAGGTGGATCCAGGTGTGCGGGTTCACCCACTCCAGCCTGACGATCTTCCCCTGCAGGCGCACCGGCGCATTGCGGTCGAACTCGGCTCCGAAGGCGTGATGCGCGACCACGGGCACCGCTATCGCCGCCAAAAGGGCCAGGCCGCCGGCCAACATCGTACAGATTTTACGCATTTTACTCAATTCCCCGGATCCCTCCGCTCTTCGGCCCGCGCGCCTCGCAGCACGTTCTCGAGCGCGTAGTTCGCCTCGTGGCAGGCATACTCGTAGACGAGCCCGTCGAGGCGCTTGAACGGCACCTCGCCGCTCCACGAACGCGTGAACATCAGCGGGTCCTCGACCGTGAACTCGTAGTTGATCGTCGTCTCATCGGCGCGCGTAAAGCGCTCCGTCACCTTGAACTCCTCGGACGGTGGAAACCCCTGGAGCGTCTGGTTCGGGTGCAGGTTGGTCGTCTCCACCACAAGCGTGTCGCCGGCCCAGCGTCCCCAGGAGTCGCCCATCCACGGGCGCACGTGCTCCGGCAGGGGCGTCGGCTCGCCGAGGCGAATGACCCGGACATCGTGGACCATCTCGGTCATGATCATTACATGGTCCGGGGTCTGCACAATGGTGTAGTTGTTGTTGTAGAAGTAGTTGGGCAGCATCGGCGGCCCCGCGTTCGACCCGAACGACATGATGCACCGCTCCGCCAGGGGACGGTTCTCGGGGTTGTCGAAGGCTCCGAACCGGGCACGCGCGCGCCGTCTCTCGCCCATCCGCCGCCGACCCTCTTCGCTCAGCTGCGGAAGCCGTCCGTTTTCCGGGTCCACCACAAGCGACGTCCTGGGCTCGCCGTTGAAGACAGCCACGCGCTCGCCGGCGTCGATGAAGAAGGAGTTGTAGCCTCCGGTGCCGCCCGATGCCGCGTCGAAGAGCGGATCCCCGGTGAAGACGCCGCCGACGGGCGGGGCTTCGCGATTCGGATCGCTGTCGGCGTAGGCCTCCGCGCGGGAGTCGTAGAGCCATCCCTCGATCTCGGCGACTTCCTCCCAGGTGTAGACCGGCCCCTGTTCGTCGCGTCGCTGAATGGTCGTGATCGTCGCGTTCGACCAGTTGCCCTGCAGGTCGGGGTGACCTGTGGGCGTGCGCGGGACGACCCACTCGGCCTTCTCGTCACCGGTCTCCTGTCCCGTGGCCGCGGCGGGCGCCCCGGCCAGCGCCAGCCCGGCGAAGAGCAACGCCAGCCCGGCCGTGGGCAGCACCAGGGCCGCGGCCATGCGCACGACCGGTGCCGCACGGCGCGCGCCGCATCCTGCAGGCATCGCCGTACCGGGTCCCACCGACCTAGCGGCGGATCGGATTCTTGCGAAGGTGTCCATACATCAACTCCTCAACGAACTCGACGCACTTGAACTGACCGAGGCGCGCGTTCGGGTCGACGTTTCGGTACAGCGGCATGCGGATGGTCCACGGACGCGAGAACGTCGTGGGATCGTCCAACTCCGCCTCGTACATGATGTGGTCCGGGCCGGTCATGGTGTAGCGCTCGGTGACGCGCAGCCCCGCGCTGTGATGATTGCCCGCCCGGTCGAGCCAGGTCTGCCCGTTGAAGCCGGTCACCTCGACCACGAAGGTGTCGCCCTCCCAGCGTCCCACCGACTGCCCCATCCACGAGTCGACCTGCGGCGGCCCCGGATCTTCGAGGTAGATGTCGCGCATGGCGCCCGCGTACTCGTACGCGATGAAGACCTTCGATTCGCTCTGGAAGATCCGCAGCGGGAACGGCATGTACGTCGCCCGGGGCACACCCGGCAGGTAGCACCGGATTTCCGGGTCGCGTTCCAGCCACAGCTCCCGGTTTTCGTCGCGGCGGGCGCGCGCCTCGGGCAGGTAGGGGATTTCGCCGCCCACGACCACGCCATAGCCGGATGGGACAGACGCCACCGCGCCCATGGCGACCACCTCGTCGGCCGGCACCGGCACCACCGGACCAGGCTGCATCGCCAGCGCGGGCCGCGCGGCGTGCGGCTCGATGTCCCAGTGCGCGTTGCCCAGCGCCTGCCACAACCCGTTCAGGTCGGGCCGGCCGGAGGCGGTGCGGGGGATGTTCGCGTCCGTGGCGCTGTCCTGGGCATGAACCGCACGTGCGCCCGCGAACAGGGCCGGCGCGGCCGCGAGCAAACCGGCCACAAGCAAACCGGCCACAAGCAATCCGCGGACGCCGGAACCGTGCATACGCGGCCGAAGCGCGGGCGGGCGGTGTGCCGCAGCGAACCATTGACTGGTCTCGTATCTCATGGGCGAGAATCTGTGGCATCGGGACCGCTGCGGCCAGACGGGCCTGCCCGGGAACCGGTCGAGTGCCCACGCACGCCGAATGCGAGCAGCAGGTTGCCGGGCATCTGGCCGAACGTCCCGTAGCCGCTGCTGACGAAGAGCATGCCGTCCGCGACAACCGGCCCGGGCCCGTCGATCGCGCCTCCCTTGCCGGGCACGCCGTTGGTGGATTCGACGTCGGTGGTGTCGAACTCCCAGACGACGCGTCCGTCCGCGGTCGAATGCGCGCGTATGATCCCGTCGAGCCCCCCGGCGAACACAATGCCCTCGATCGCGGTGACCGCAGCCGAGTTGGCGGCGTAACAGCCCTCCTTCCCGTCGCAGCCGTCCTGCGGGGACGGGACACTCCATGCCACCTCGCCGGTCATGAGGTCGAGCGCGTACAGTCCGGGCGCCAGTGCCTGCTCAGGGTTCACGTCCACGATCACTGCGCTCCGGTCGGCGTTGGGCGCGTATGCCAACCTGCCGTCACTCGCCATTCCCCAGTGGATGCCGCCGAGCGCACTTCCCTTTCCCACCTGCGCGGACCACAGGACCGAACCGTTGTCGTCGGGGTCCAGCGCCCACACGGCTCCCGACTTCTGGCCCGCGACCAGGATTTCACGGCCATCGCTTCGGGTCACCAGCATCGGCGCCATGCCGAAGTCGAAATCGGGCCCGGGCGGGTCGGGACAGTTGTCGCGGTTGCGGATCTGCGTGCACGCCATGTTGAAGGCGTCTTCGGAGGTTCCCTGGAACGACCACGCGAGTTCTCCCGTGTCCATGTCGAGCGCCACGATCGCGTCGCTGTTGGCGGTGACCGGACGGGTCAGGTTCTCGCCGGTCCCGGCATACACGAGTCCGCGGCCGGGATCCACGGTGGGACTGGACCAGACCGCCGCGCCGGACGGCGCCCACCGCGGCGTTCCGACGCCGTTTTCGCCGGCTTCCTCGGGGTAGCCCGGAATGATGCGGTGGTACCAGAGCACGTCACCGGTCAGTGCGTCCAGGGCCGCGACCGCTCCCGAGGAGGTGCAGCATTCATAGCGCGGATCGCCTGCGAGCACGACTTCCAGCGACGAGATGGGAACGAAGAGCCGCCCGTCGTGCAGGGCGGGGGATCCGGTCCCGTAGGCCGCCGGGTGCCATCCGACCCGGTACCGCCACAGCAGCGAGCCGCTGGACACATCGAGCGCATAAACCGTGGTGCGCGAGTCCATGAACCAGGCGGCCGGTCGGCCCTCCGGTCCCTCTCCCACGAGAACCGCGCCGCGCACCCCGGCGTCCGCCTCGAATCTCCAGCGCACGCAGCCGGTCGCGATGTCGAGTGCCAGGACGTCGCCGAAGGGCCCCGCCACGACGACATGATCATCGACCACGGCGGGAGACGTGCGGACCTGCCCGGCGTCGGGGAACGCGAAGGCCCAGCGCAGTGTCAGGCCCGGCACGTCCGCAGCCTCGAGCCCTGCCCGGTCCGGCGGCTGAAACCCCGTGCCGGCAAGGTTCCCCGCGAACCCCATCCACGACACGGTTCCCACGTCCAGTGCGGACCACCCGGCGCCCGCGCAGTACGCAGACGCGGGGAAGTTCTCATCCGCATAGGCGCGGCGGGTCAGGTATTCGGCCACCCGGATCCGCTGCTGCGGTGACAGCGCCTCTCCTTCCACCCGCATCACGCCGTCCTCCAGCGACGCCACGATGGCCCGCGGGGAAAGCTGGTTGAGGAGGTCGGTGCCGGGCGTCCGCTCGTCGCCGGCCGCGGTATGGCAGCTTGCACACTCGTCTGCAAAGAGTCGCGCGCCCTCTTCCCGCGCCTGCTCCCCACGGTCCTGCCCGCAAGCGGCGAGCGCCGTCCAGGCCATTGCAACGCCCGCGGCCATCGCGATGGACATGCAGCTGCTCTTCATGAATTCACGCTCCGCTCAACAAAGCGAAAGCCCCCGGGGACTCCGGCACTGGTCCGGAATCTCCCGAGGGCTCTTAACCGGCCGCAACCCGGCGCGAACACCGCCTACGGCGCGAACAGTTGGATCGTGTTTCGGCTTAGTTGCCGAAGCGGCGATCGCTTGCCCTTGCCGGGTTGGGCTGGGTACTTGGACTAGTCAAGGGATCACCTCCTTATTTTCAGGGTTTGACATCGGGCGGGATTCCACATCCTGCTCGAAACCGCGCCGCCGCTCTCGACGACACGGCAATGGCTTCTTGAGCCACCTGTAATGTATACTCGGCGGTATCCGGGAATCAAGCCGGGGGGGAATCCACGTGAACAGACCCGTTTTCGGTCGAGCCGGAACCTTTGCGGCCGCCAGAATCGTGGCCGCCAGAATCGTGGCCGCCGGAACGTTCGTGGCCGCCGGAATCGTGGCCGCGAGAATCGTGGCCGCCAGAATCGTCGTGCCTGCCGCCATCGCCGCGGCTGCCGTCGGCATGGCTTGCGGCGAGACCGGCCAGGCCGAGCGTGCCGACCTGATCCTGACGGGCGGTCCGGTGATCACGCTGGACGCCGACAGCCGGGTGGCAGAGGCGGTCGCCGTCCGTGGCGACCGGGTGGTCGCGGTGGGTTCGGTCGCCGAGATCGAGGCCATGGCGGGTCCCGGCACGGAGCGCGTCGACCTCGCCGGCCGCACCGTCACCCCGGGGCTCATGGACGCGCACGTCCACTTTGCGAGCGGCGGGGCGAGCCGGCTCTACCGCCTCGACCTGTCCTACCCGAACGTCGAGAACATCGGCGATGTGCAGCGGCTGGTGGCCGAGCAGGCCGAGCGCGTGGGCGAGGGCGAATGGGTGCGGGGCGGTGGGTGGGACGAGGGCAAGCTGGAAGAGCTGCGCTACATCCTGGCCTCGGACCTCGATCAGGTCGCCGCCGGTCACCCGGTCTGGCTGTCCCACACGATGGGCCACTACGGCGTGGCCAACTCGCTCGCGCTGGAGATGGCGGGCATTACCGCAGAGACGCCCGACCCGCCCGGCGGCACGATCGACCGCGACGCAGACGCCAACCCCACCGGGGTCCTCAAGGAGTCGGCGCAGGGCCTGGTGTCGAGCCTGATCCCCGGACTGGGCCCCGAGCAGCAGCGCGAAGGGATCCGTTCCCTTGCCGACGCCTTCAACGCCGAGTGCATGACCGGCGGGAAGGAACCGGGGATCGGCCGGGACACCTGGAACGCCTACCGCGACGTGCTCGCCGACGGCGACCTCAGTGTGCGGATCTTCGCGCTATGGCGGGGACGCGACGGCACCATCGACGAGGTGCGCGCCTTCGCGGACAGCCTGGCGACCTTCACGCGCCCCTACGAATCGACCGGCGACGACAACCTGATCTCCGGCGGCGTCAAGCTGTTCATCGACGGCAGCGGCGGCGCGCGCACGGCGTGGATGTACGAGGACTGGAACCGGGAGCACACCGGGACCGACACCGGCAACCGCGGCTATCCCACGATGGACCCGGACGAGCTCCGCAGTCGCTTCCGGGCCTATCACGACGCCGGTCTCCACGTCAGCATCCACTCCATCGGGGACCGGGCAATCGACTGGACGGTCGACAGCTTCGTCGAGGCGCTCGCGGCGACGCCGACGCGCGGGCTCCGCCACGGCATCATCCACTCGAACATCCCCACGGACCGCGCGCTCGACCTGATGGCCGGGCTTCAGCGCGACTGGGACGCCGCCTATCCCGAGCCGTCTCCGACCTTCACCTGGTGGATCGGCGACACGTACGCGGGCAACTTCGGACCTGAGCGCGCCCTGCGCCTGAACCCGTTCCGGTCGTACCGGGAGCGCGGCATGATCTGGGCGAGCGGGTCGGACTACTTCGTCACACCCTTCCCGGCGCGCTACGGCGTGTGGGCCTCGGTCGCCCGCCAGCCGCTGCTGGGCGTGTACGGCCCTCAACCCTACGGCACCGAGGAGTCCGTTGACGCCGAGACCGCGCTGCGCTCGTTCACCACCTGGGTCGCGCACCAGATGTTCCTGGAGGACAAGGTGGGGGCGATCGAGCCGGGGAAGTACGCGGACCTGGCCGTGTGGGACCGGAACCCGCTCACGGTGCCGATGCCGGAGCTGCGCGACATGACCTGCGAGATGACGGTCTTCAACGGGGAAGTGGTGTACCGGCGGGAGACGGGGGACAATGGCGGACCGGCGGCCGGCGCACTGCCGTCCGGGCAGCGCCAGCCCGTCCTGCTTCTATGGGGCCGGGGGGGCCCCGACGCGGTGACGCTGGACCCTGCGGTGGTCGTCGACGCTCCGTCGTCGTTGCCCGACTCTCCCGGACCCTACCGTGTCGAGGGCCGGGGACCCGACGGCCAGCTTCACTTCTCGCTCAGCTTCGTGCCTGCCGTCGAGGCCGAAGCGGGGCGGGGAAGCTTCGTCTACATGCTTCCCGTGGACCCGGCGTGGGCAGGCTCGCTCGCGCGCATCACACTCTCGGGGCCGACCGGCTCGCACTCGCTGGACGCCGCGACCGACCGGCCCATCGCCGTGATCACCGACCGCGAAACGGGGCGGATCCGGGCGATTCTGAGGGGCGCGGACGCCCTCGACGGATCGGATGCGCGTATGCGACTTGCCGCTGAGGCCGACGTGGCCTTCAGCCGGGGACTGCCCGACGCCACCGCGCTGCGCGGGATCAAGTAGAGGGGGCGGCCGTCCCGCCGCTGCGGCCGTCCCGCCGCTGCGGCCGTCCCGCCGCTGCGGCCGTCCCGCCGTCGCGGTCGTCCCGTTGCCGCGGCCCTCCTCAGGCAGCCTTGAACGCCCTGCGGAACACCAGCGCACTCACGATGATCGCGATGCCGATCCACACAAATCCCCAGGTCATCGTCGGGATGCCCGTCAGTTCGGCGAGCATGGCCGCGTCGGACTCCAGGTGGGGCCGGTCCAGGATGTCGCTCTTGATGTCGAGGATCGCGTAGAGGCAGCTGGTCAGACCGAGTGCCGTGAGGATCACGCGGCTGACCCCCGCGCCGAGCTTGCGGCCGGCGATCATGAGGACCGTGCCGAAGGCGAGCCCGAAGAAGAACCCGAACCCGTTTCGCACGTACAGGGCGGTCAGCAGTACCACGAGGGCTCCGACCGCGAAGATCAGGAACCGGTTGGATATGCGCTTCGCGTCGGTGGCCGCGAGCAGGACGACGCCCCAGAAGAGGCTGCCGAGGTAGCCGGCCGACAGGGTCAGAAAGGCGTTGCCGCCGCCGCAGTAGCAGGCTCCCCCCTCGGCGGGGTCGAGGACGATGCGTTCGATCGTCCCGCCCGTCGCCACGGACGCGATCCCGTGACTGATCTCGTGCAGCATGACGACGAAGATCTTCAGCGGATAGACGACCACAGTGTCCCAGAGAAACCAGACGGTGGCGAAGTACGCGGCGAAGCCGGCGAGAAAGGTCAGCTTGCGCCGGGTTGCCGATGGATGTCGGTCTGAGGTCATGTTGCGCGGACCCTGGCTGTGAAGTTGTGATCTGTCCCGTGGACCTTGCGTGCGCGGGATACGGACCTTGCGTGCGCGGGGATACGGACCTTGCGTGCGCGGGGAACGGCCCACCGCTCACATGTCCCTACGGTTCCATGCAGGCCAGTGTTCCGACGCGCCCGGCGTCCGCCGCCCATTGGCGCGCCCCTGCCGCTTGGATAGCTTGAGGCGCTACCGGGAAAAAGTCCATCGGGAATCCATCGGGAGGTTCCGTTGAAGAAGACCGCGGCCGCACTGCTTACGTTCCTGGCATGGGCCGCGTGTGCGGTCCCCGAGTTCAAGCCGCTTGAGATCGGCGACCCGGCTCCCGCGTTCGCCGCGACCACGCTTGACGGGACCTCGGTCGGCGTGGAGGACCTGACAGGCGCGCCGTTCATGCTGAACATCTGGGCGACCTGGTGCGCCCCCTGCCGCGAGGAGATGCCCGAGCTCCAGGAACTGCACGACGCGTACGCCGACCAGGGATTCCGCGTGGTCGGGGTAAGCGTGGACGACCGGGGCTCGCTTCCCACCATCGAGGCGTTCATCGGCGAGCTGGGCATCGAGTTCCCCATCTACCACGACCCTTCCTGGGAGATCGTGGACTCCTACTCGCTGCTGGGGCTGCCGGGGACCTTCCTCGTGGATCACAACGGCGTTGTCGTGCGCAGGTGGCTGGGCCCCTTCCGTCCCATGGAGGAAGACGTGCAGGAGGACGTGCGCGAACTCCTGGCAGCCGGGGCCGCCGGGTAGCGAGTGCACGGACGACAGGTCCACCCGTGACGTCCGACGGATCGCAGGTGGCGCCGGCGGCGGGCAACGGACCGCTCGTGGGCGCATCCGAGGGCGCTTCCGGTGGCGACGGACCGAACGCGCGCGATCCCAAGGTCGTCGCGGGCCTGAGCCGCGATCTGGGGCTGGTATCGGCCCTCGCCATCGGGACCGGCACGATGATCGCCGCCGGGATCTTCACGCTGTCGGGGCTGGCCGTGGGGTACGTCGGCAGCGCGGCGATCGTGTCGTTCCTGCTGGCTGCGCTGGTCGCGGCCTTCACCGCGCTCACCTACTGCGAGTTCACCTCGATCTACCCGTTCTCGGGCGAGGGCTATCTGTACGCGCGCAAGACCTTTCCGCCGCTGCTCGCGTACCTGGTCGGCTGGTGCCTCCTGCTCGGTTACACGTCGTCGTGCGCGTTCTACATCGCCAGCCTGTCGAGCTACTTCAACGAGTTCATCTGGCACGTGGCGATTCCGGCGCTGCCGGGCGTCGTCTTCCTGGCCGCGCTGACGCTCCTCAACATGAAGGGCACGAAGGAAAGCGGCACCTTCCAGATCGTGGTCACGGCGGCCAAGATCGTGCTCCTCGTATGGTTTATCGCTGGGGGACTGGGCGGGCTCGACACCGCAGTGCTGCGGGAGCGCTTTGTCGCCGACATTCCGCTGATCGCGTCCACCGCCGCGCTCGTCTTCATCACGTTCTTCGGGTTCTCGGCGATCGCGGCGTCGGCGGGCGAGGTCATCGACCCCACGAAGACGATTCCGCGCGCCATCTTCATTTCGATGATCGTGGTGACCGTGCTGTACGCCCTGGTGGTGCTGGTCGTCGTCGTTGCCGACCTGACCGAGTACACGGAAGCGGCGATGGGGGTCGCCGCGCGCGCCTTCCTGGGACCGATCGGCGGCATGGTGATCGTGGGCGGCGCGCTCTTCTCGATGATTTCCGCCTCGAACGCCTCGATCCTGGCGGGTTCACGGGTCGCGCTCTCGATGAGCCACCTGCGGCACCTGCCGGGTCTGGTCGGCCGGATCAGCGCGCGCTCGCAAACCCCGGTCGTCGCGCTGGTGGCGGTGGGCGGCAGCATCGGCATCTTCGCGTGGCTGCTGCCGCTGGAGTCGCTGGCCCACTTCGCCAACTTCGTCCTGTTGCTGGCGCTCTGCTTCGTCAATGCGGCGCTGATCGTGCACCGCCGCCGCTTCCCCGACATGGAGCGCCCGTTCCGGGTCCCGCTCGTGCCGCTGCTGCCCGCGCTCGGGATCGCGGCCAACATCTACCTCATCCTGCAGATCCCGGTGCAGGGACACCTCCAGCCCGTGGTGCTGGCGATTCTTGCGCTCGCGCTGGGGCTGTTCGCCTACGCGGCGTGGCGCGGCACCCGCTTCGACGTGCCCGATCCCGCGGGCCCGGGCTCCAGAGTCGTGGCGCTGCGGGCCTCGCCGCGTTCGGCGACCTTCAGGATCCTGGTGCCGGTGCACAACCCGGGGACGGCGGAGACCCTGCTGCGTCTCGCGGCCGCGCTTGCCAGGCCGCGCGGCGGCGAGATCATCCTGCTCAGGGTGGTGCAGGTGCCGGACCAGCTCCCCGCCGAGCTGGCGCGCGCGTCGATCCGGGGCGAGGAGGAGATGCTGGCCGGCCTGCAGGCGCTGGAGGGCGACATCGGCGTACCGATCACGACCCAGGTCCGGGTGGGGCGCAACGTCGGCCGGGCCATCCTCGAAGCGGCACGCGAGGACCGATCGCACCTGATCGTGCTCGGCTGGAAAGGATTCACCACCACCGCGCGGAAGATCCTCGGCGAGGTCACCGACGATATCGTGCGGCTCGCGCGGTCGGACATCATGCTGGTCAGGCTCGGCCCTGAACCCAAGGTGCCACGCCGCATCCTGCTGCCCAGCGCCGGTGGCATCCACGCGCGCAAGGCCAAGGGGTACGCGCACGCCATGACGGACGTGGACGGCGGCCGGCTGACGCTCGCCTCGGTCGTGCTGGCGAACGCGCCCGAGGGCCGGCAGGCCGAAGAGGAGGAGCGGCTTGGCGCGGAGCGCGGCGAGTTGCCGGAGGACGCCGCGGTCGCCACGCGGGTGATCTCCGGGACGGGTGTGGCCGAGTCCCTGGTGGCTGCGGCGGGCGACTACGACGCCGTCATGGTCGGGGCGTCGGGAGAGAGCTTCGCGAACCACATACTTTTCGGTACGATCCCGGAACGCATCGCGCGCGAGGCACCCGGCACGGTGCTCGTGTTCAAGGGCCACGACCGCGTGCGTGCGTTCATGGGGCGGGTCGCAGCGGACTGAGGACGATGGACCAGGGTTCGACCTCGGACCGCCGGTCTGGACGAGGGCTCACCCGTCCCCGTCCCGGGAAGCGTCCGGTGCCGCGGCCCCGTGTGCGCACCGAGAGCGGCTTCATGTCGCGCGCAAGGATGCTGGAGCGCGCGATGCGCATGCGCCCCTGGGACGTGATCGTCGTCGGTGGAGGGTGCACCGGGATCGCGTCCGCGCTTGATGCCGCCGGGCGCGGGTACCGCACGCTTCTGGTCGAACGCGGCGACTTCACAAGCGGCACGTCCAGCCGCAGCACGAAGCTGATCCATGGCGGCGTCCGCTACCTGCGCCAGGGCAAGGTCCAGATGGTGTACGGCGCGCTCAGGGAACGGGAGCGGCTGAGACGCAACGTGCCCCATCTCGTCGACAGCCTGCCGCTGATCGTCCCCGCCTACCGGTGGTGGGAGCGACCGTACTACGGAGTCGGGCTGATGGCCTACGACGCGTTGGCGGGTCGGCGCGGCCTGGGGCGCTCACGCGTGGTCGGCGGCCGCGAGTGCGCCAGGCGGGTATCCACGCTCCGGCGCCGGGGCCTGCATGGCGGCGTTCTCTACCATGACGGCCAGTTCGACGATGCGCGGCTCGGGTGGACCCTGGTGCGAACCGCGGCCAACTTCGGCGCGGTCGCGGTCAACTACACGGAGGCGGTCGGTTTTCACGAGTCAAGGGGGAGGGTCAGGGGCGTAAGGCTGCGCGACCGGATGGGCGGCGGCGAATGGACCGCGCTGGGAGCGGCCGTGGTCAACGCCACCGGGCCCGACGCCGACGCGCTGCGGACGATGGACGAGCCGAGCGCCGATTCGGGCGTCGTCCTCAGCCGGGGGGCTCACATCGTGGTGAGCAGCGCGTTCCTGCCGGGCAGCACGGCGGTGCTCGTTCCGTCCACCGACGACGGCAGGGTGCTTTTCGCCATTCCCTGGCACGGCCACATCGTAATCGGAACGACCGATGTTCCCGTGGCGGCGCCGTCGCGCGAGCCCGTCGCCACGTCGGCCGAACTCGACTACCTGATCGACCACGCGGGCCGGTATCTGACACGGCCCCTGGCGCGCTCCGACATCCTCGCCGCGTGGGCGGGACTGCGCTCGCTGGCGGCCGTGGGGGGCGGCGCTGGCGACACCGCCGCGCTCTCTCGCGACCACGCGGTCAGCGTCTCGCGCAGGGGGCTCGTGACCGTCGTGGGCGGCAAGTGGACGACCTGTCGCAAGGTCGCCCAGGACACCGTCGATGTCGCGGCGGAGGTGGGCGGACTGTCGCCGGCCCCCTCGATCACCGCCCATCTGCGCCTCCACGGCTACAGTCGGAGGCGTGCCGTTCTGGCACCCTGGAAGGTCTACGGAACCGATGCCCGGGCCGTTCGCGCCATGGAGGCGGAGGACGAGCGTCTTGCCGGGCTGATGCACCCGGGTCTGCCGTATCGCCTGAGCCAGGCCGCGTGGGCAGCGCGTCATGAAATGGCCGTGCGCGTGGAGGACGTGCTCGCGCGGAGGACGCGGGCCCTTTTCCTGAATGCGAGGGCGGCGATGGCCGCGGCGCCCGCGGTGGCCCGTGTGATGGCGGTGGAACTGGGCCACGGCGACGGGTGGGCGGACGAGCAGGTCCGTTCGTTCCACAAGCTGGCGAAACGCTACCTTCCGGAATGATGCTCGACCGACTCGTGCGCGCCACCATCGAGCTGCCGCCGCCACCAGCCTGACCAGGGAGCACACGGACATGCCCGACTCGCCCCGCCGACCCGCCAGCGACGAATGCGCCGACTTCTACCAGCCGTACATCGCGACGGTCGAGGGTGAGCTGTTCCCGGCGCTGGAGAGCGACGCGCAGGCCTGGCGCGCGATGCTGGCCGCCGTGCCTTCGGGCCGGGAGGGACACCGCTATGCGGAGGGCAAGTGGTCGATTCGCGAGGTGGTGGGCCATGTCATCGACGCCGAACGAATGTTCACCATGCGCGCGATGGCGTTCGCCCGAGGGGACCGGTCGCACTTTCCTTCATTCGATGAAAACGCCTACGCAGCGGCTTCCGGAGCCGACCGTCGCCCGCTCTCCGACCTGACCGACGAGTTGTCCGCCGTGCGCGCCTCGACGCTGCTGCTCCTGAGAAGCTTCGAGGATGACGTGTGGGACCGGCGGGGCACGGCCAGCGGCTACGAGTTTACGGTGAGGGGCGTTGCGTGGATTATCGCGGGACATTCGCGGCATCACCGGAAGGTGGTCAGGGAGCGGTACCTGGATGCATAGGCCGGTGCTGCCGGTGCCACCGGTACGGCTCGCGGGCCGTGTTGCGGCGTCAGCGGGAGCACTGCTGGCGGTAAGCTGGCTCGGTGGCTGCGGTGGGGCAGGCGACGACGAGGCCGGGCCGCAGCGGCTTGCGGATTCGGGCCTCGAAATGGTCCGACACGGCGATCTTGCGGGCTACGGGCGCCCCGTCCTTGCAGCGGAACACCTCCTCACCATCGGCGAAGAAGGCGGGGCGCCAGAGTACTCCTTCGGAGAAGTCGCCGGGCTCGAACTCATGCCCAACCGTACGATCGCGGTACTGGACGGACAGGCTGCCGAGGTCCGGACGTTCGCGCCGGAAGGCTCGTTCATCCGGAAGATCGGGCGCCGCGGGGAGGGCCCTGGCGAACTCGGCGGCGAGGCCTCGCTCGCGGTGGTGGCGATCGGGCCGAGGGAATTCCTGGTCCCCGACATCATGACCCAGACTCTGAACGTGTACTCACTCCAGGGCGAGCTGATTCGATCCAGCCGATTCGACATATCGGAAGTGTACATTCCCGAGTGGCGGACGACGGCCAGCCCGCGGCCGGTAGTGCGCGTTTCGACGCCCGGCTTCGAGGTGGTGGCCCGCTACTCGCTTGACGATCTGGAGGGTGCTCTGGGAGACACGTTGGCGGTTGCCGAGCGGTTTCCGACGCCAGAGGCGGACGACGGACGACAGCCGTTGTGGCAGGATCATCTGGTCTGGTCGTTCGGGAAGCCTGACATCGTCGTTGCAGGGTGGATGTTCACGCCGGAGTTCACCGTGTACAGCGGGGGCGAGGCGGTCCGAACCGTCTCCTGGGATGCCGAGCCGGCGCGCCTGACGCAGGACGAGCAGGAAGCGGTCCTCGGGATCGTGGCCTCGGGGATGGGAACCGATGCCGCGAGCCTCCCCGCCGAGTTCCGGGCCCAGATGCGGGTGCCGGAGCGTCTGCCCGCGATGGCGGACATCGAGGTGGCCGGCGACCTGATACTCGTTCAGCGCGTCCGGCCGGTCGCGGCCATGGACCGGCGGGTGATCTACACGTTCAAGGCCGCCGGATTCGGGGCGCGGATCTGGGACGTCTTCTCGATCGAGGGCGACTACCTCGGCGAACTCGACCTGGGTGCCCGCGCGGATGTGTATTATGTTCGCGACGACATCATCCCGGGCGCGTACATCATCGTAGGCGTGCGCGAGAACGACGCCGGCCTGCAGCAGGTGTTCCTGGCCCAGTTGCCGAGGGGGTTTCGATAAGGGCTTGTGACGGCGCCACCAAGCCGGAGTCAGTCCAACACGAGACGTAAACCCTCACGTTCAAGCATATCAAATGGCTTCAGCCAGGGTATCCCAACCCCGTCACAGACATCCGGAATCTTGATTCTCTTTCGCGACCCAGGTGACGGCACCTCCAAGGTGACGACCTCATGGCCGTAGGCAATCGCCTGGGCAACCAGGAAGGAGTCCGCTCCAGACAAGAAGCTCCGGATGGCCGACACCGAGTACTGCCGGGTTTCGATCCACACGTTCATTCTTTGGAATGCATGCACGACAAACGCGATGCTGAATACCTGTCTGGAGCCCGCGTTCCGGTCCAGCCAATCCCAGAAGCCGGGGCATATGGATGGTCTGTAGTAGCGCTTGACGGCTTCGATGAACACGTTGCTGTCCAGGAGGTAAGCCACTATCCGTATCCCAGTTCGCTGGCCAGCTTGTCGAAAGTCGTCTGCTTGTTGACCCCCAGCAGTCGGAACGCGTCCCGGTACAGCGTTCTGCCTTCCAGGGTGTCGGAAATAAGTGCCCGCGCCAGCCGTTTCCCGACCCTGGAGAACTGGGTTCGGTAGAAACTCCCACCGGATCGCCTGGATCTCTTTTCCCATTCGCGTCTTTGCAGTTCGTATACCTCCCAAAGCCGTTCCCGAGGAACATGTCCAGCGTCGTGCAGCCGCCGAAGAATCACCAGCGTACTCACCTTGAACACTCTAGCGAGCCGCGCAGCCTCGCGGGACAGGTCCCTGCCAGTTTGGAACTGGTCTCGAACCGTTTCCAAGGGAACAAGCAGCTCAGCCGCGACCTGATTGCACCAGGCTTCGGTGGCTTGGGCGGGCGCGGTCCCTTGAGGGGGCAGGGAGTGCGGCCCGGAGTCGGAAAGAGCCGATTCACCGAGCCAAATGTGCGCCAATTCGTGAGCGAGCGTGAACATCTGGGCGGATTTGGTGTCCGCGCCGTTGACGAAAACGAGCGGCGCGTATTCATCCGCCAGAGCGAAGCCGCGAAACTCATTGGGATCGAGCTGGCGGTTGGTGTTGTTGCCGACTATGGCGCTCACCATTACCAGGATGCCGAGTTCATCGGCCTGTTCGACGAAGCGACGAAGCGCGTCGCTCCATGTGCGCAGTTTTTCTCGTTCCTTCAAATCGAAGTTCAGGGCCCTCCGCATGCCGTCTGCCGTCTCACGGACTTCGCTCTTCAGGGTGGCCGACCCTACGAACTGCATGGGTCCCTCTCCGTGCGTCCGCACGAAATCGCGATACCAGTCCTGACGCCGCTCGCACAGCTCGAGCGCATGCAGGAGATTGAGACTGGGACGGGAAACACCCGCACTGCCGACCGTCCGGAAATCCGGGATGCCCAGCGAATCCTCCAACGGCTTCGACAGAAAGAACATTCCCAAGGGAGTGTATGTCGCATCTGCGAACTTCTGGAGCTGCTTGAAGGTTGGCTGGACCTCACCCCGTTCCCATTGCGCGTACCTGGGAAACCGCCGCACGAGAAAGTCCATGTCGCGGTCCGAACGCTCCTTGGCCCACCGGAGCAGCGCCGGCTTTACGTCAACACGCATCTCGGTCTTCTCCTGTGGCGGGAAACGGCACTCGGTTTGCCCTCAAGTCGGGGCCAACATAATAGCTCTGCGGGAGCATCGTGGTCATCAAGAGGTCGTTCCTGTATGCTACCCGTCGGCTGTCAATGACCTCCTACAATGGGAATCCTTGCCATGAACTTCCGCGTAATCTCCCGCGCCGAGATCCTCTCGCTGATCACCATGCACGACGCCATCGAGGCGATGGCCCGCGGCTTCGGGCAGCTGACGGCGGGCCAGGTGGAGATGCCCGTGCGCGTGGTGCTGACCTCGGGTGACGGATTCTCCCTCTTCATGCCCGCCCGCCTGGGCGGTACCGGCGAACGGGGCGCCAAGATCGCATCGCTCTTTCCCAGGAACCGCGACAGGGGGCTGGCGACGATCAACGGCGTGATCATGATGATCGACGACGAGACCGGACTCCCGGCCGCCATCATGGATGCCGGCGAGCTCACGGCGATCCGGACCGCGGCTGCCGCTGGGCTGGCTGCCCGGTTGCTGAGCCGGCCCGACTGCCGGGTGCTGACCATCTTCGGCGCAGGCGCGCAGGCCCCCTGGCAGGTCGAGGCGATCCGGGCGGTGAGGCCGATCGAGGAGGTGCGGGTGGTCTCGAAGGGCGGCGCATCGGCGCGCCGGCTGGCCGCTTCGCTGAAGGGGGTCGAGGCACGGGCGCTGTCCGACCCGGCCAACGCGGTCGACGGCGCTGACATCATCGTAGCCGTGACGACGGCCGCGTCGCCCGTGTTCGACGGCTCCGGGCTCCCCGCCGGAACGCACATCAGCGGCAGCGGCAGCTTCCAGCCGCACACGCGCGAGGTGGGCGACGAGGTGGTCACACGGGCGCGCGTCGTGGTCGAGGAGCGCGAAGCCGTGCTGGAGGAGGCCGGCGATCTGATCATCCCGATCGAGCGGGGCGTGGTGACCGCCGACGTGATCGACGCCGACCTGGGCGAGATCGTCAACGGGGACGCTCCCGAAGGCAACGCGGGCCGCGACCTCACCTTCTTCAAGTCGGTGGGCACGGCCGTCCAGGACGTGGCGATCGGGGCCGAGGTCCTGCGCCGGGCCGAGGCCGAAGGAGTAGGGCGGGTGGTGGGGCTGTAGCAGTCCGTGGAGCGAAACTCTGCGGGAGGTCGCTGTAGTGCTCCACCGACTGGAGGCGTACCGCAGGCCGCCTCCGGGTTGCGCAGGGAGCGGGCGTCCGTCCATGATCAACCGCTGTTGTCTGGAGTGGATTCAGGGATGTCCCATATGTCACAATCGGGCAACCCGGAGCGGAAGCGAAGCATATGAACGCGACGAAACGCCTTTTCCTCCTGGCTCTGACGGCCGGGCTCGCTGGCGGGTGCACGCCTGACCAGCCCGCTCCGGAAAGCACCTTCGAGATCCCGTTCCAGCGGTTCGAGCTGGACAATGGACTCGAAGTGGTCCTGCACGTCGACGACTCCGACCCGCTCGCCGCGGTCGCGATGACGTTTCACGTCGGCTCTGCCCGCGAGGTGGAGGGGCGGACCGGCTTCGCGCACCTCTTCGAGCACCTCTTCTTCCTTGACTCGGAGAACCTGGGTGCCGGCGGGCTGGACCGGCTGATGACCCGGATCGGAAGCTCCACCAACGGCTCCACCAGCCGGGACCGCACCAACTACTTCGAGGTCGTTCCCGTCGACGGACTGGAGAAGGCGCTCTGGGCGGAGGCCGACAAACTGGGCTTCTTCATCAACACCGTTACCGAGTCGGTGGTGGCCAAGGAGAAGCAGGTCGTCAAGAACGAGAAGCGGCAGAGCGTGGACAACCGCCCGTACGGCCACAACGAATACGTTGTCGACCGGGCCCTGTACCCGGAGGGGCATCCCTACCGCTGGCAGGTCATTGGCTCGCTCGCCGACCTGGACGCGGCCACGCTGGCCGACGCGAAGGAGTTTCACGCGAACTGGTATGGGCCGAACAACGCCACCCTGGTCGTCGCGGGCGACATCGATGTCGAGCAGACGATGGCGTGGATCGGGAAGTACTTCGGCGAGATCCCGGCGCGAGAGACTCCCGCCACCCCGGATCCCCCCGAGGTGCGGCTCGCCGAAACGCGCCGCCTGTACCACGAGGACAACTTCGGGAACCTCCCGCTCCTCACCCTGTCGTGGCCGACCGTTCCGCGCTACCACCCGGACGCGTACGCCCTCGATGTGCTGTCGCAACTGCTGACCGACGGCAAGTCGACCCCCCTCTACAAGGTTCTGGTCGAAGAGGAGGAACTGACCCCGCAGGTGTCCACCTTCCACCGCGCGGACGAACTCGCGGGCCAATTCAACTTCCGGTCTCTCGGATACGCGGGGACCGACCTCGACGACCTCCGGGCCGCCGTCGACGCGGGACTCCGCCGTTTCGAGGACGAGGGGGTTCCCGAATCCGAGTTGCGGCGCGTGAAGGCGGGGACCGAGACGGGGTTCTACCGCCGACTGTCCAGCGCGATCGGCAAGGCCTTCCAGCTGGCCGACTACGCCATCTTCGCGGGCGACCCGGGATATGCCGGCGAGGACCTGCGCCGGATTCTCGCCGTTTCGGCGGACGATGTCATGCGCGTGTACGAGACCTACCTGAAGGATCGGCCGCATGTGGCGAGCAGCTTCGTGCCGCGGGGTCGGGCCGAGCTGGCGCTGGAGGGCTCGGAGCGCGCCGAGGTGGTGACGGAGCCGATCATCCAGGGTGCCGAGGCCGAATTCACGGTGGCGCGGGGCGAGGAGCGCTCGCCGACCGGGTCCTTTGACCGCTCGGTCGAACCGCCGTTCGGCCCGCCGCCGACCTTGCGCGCCCCGGAGGTGTGGCGCGAGACGCTCGCCAATGGCTTGCGCGTACTGGGCGTCGAAGACCGTGAGACTCCCATTGTCCAGTTCGAGCTGGACTTCCGCGGTGGGATGCTTGTCGAGGCCCCCGGACGAACCGGCGTCGCCAACCTCCTCGCCGAGACCATGATGGAGGGGACGGCCCGGCGGACGGCGGAGGAGCTGGAAGAGGCGATCGACCTCCTGGGGGCTTCGCTGAGCGTGTCGGCGGGGAACACCGGGTTCAGCCTTTCCGGGAGCGTGATGGCCCGCAACTACGACGAAACCATGGCGCTGGTCGAGGAGATCCTGATGGAGCCGCGTTTCGACAGCACGCGCTTCGAACTCGCGCGACAGAGGGTACTGAACCTGATCCAGCGGCTCGACGCGAACCCCTCCGCCGTCGCTTCGCAGGCCTTCAACCGTCTCCTCTACGGCGACCACATCCTCGCGGAGAGCTCCTATGGCACGCCCGTCGGGGTGGCCGCCCTCACGCTGGACGATCTCCGCGCCTACCACGCCTCCGCGCTGGTTCCCGGCACGGCGGCGTTCCTCGTCGCGGGGGCGGTCTCGCCGGCGGAGGCGACCGCCCCGCTCGCCACCCTGGCCTCGCGGTGGGAGGACCGCCCGGCGCCCACGATCCCCGATCCCCCCCGGTGGTCCGGCGACCGCGCCGGCCTGTACTTCATCGACATTCCCGGTGCCGCCCAGTCGGTCCTCAACATCGGCTACCTGGCGCTGGCCCGCACCGACGATGACTACCACCCCGCCACCGTCATGAATTTCCGCCTCGGCGGCGGCGGCTTCGCATCCGACCTCACGCAGGTGCTACGCGAAGGCAAGGGGTACACCTACGGCGTCGGATCCAGCTTCCAGGGCGGACACTATCCCGGGCCCTTCAGGATCGGCAGCTCGGTGCGCTCCAACGTGACCCTGGAGTCGCTGGAGATCGTCAGGGACATGCTGGAGACGTACGGCCCCACCTTCGACGAGGCGGACCTGGAGGCCACGCAGGGCTTTCTGCTGCGTTCCAACGCACGCGCCTTCGAGACGCTCGGTGCGAAGCTCGGCGTGGTGAGGGCCGTGAGTGACTACGGCTTCCCGCCCGACTATGTGCTCCGGCAGGAACAGACCGTGCGCGACATGACGGTGGAGCGCGTGCGGGAGCTGGCGGCACGCTATCTGGGCAGCGACATGGTCTGGCTCGTCGTGGGCGACGCGGCCACCCAGCTGGGACGGCTCGAGGCGCTGGGGCTGGGGATGCCCACGGTGCTGGAGCGATCAGGGAGGCCCGCCGGGTGAGGTGACTTCAGCCGGTGAGAGGCACAGCCCGGCGCCTCACCGCTCTCGGTGCTCGGGCGGCTTTGTCCACGGACTGCCAGGGCGCGTCGCCTACCGAATCTCTTTCAGGTGCATGGTGATGTTGAAGGGCAGGATCGGTCCGTCCACCTTCATGTAGACCACCAGCCGCCGCTCGTCGTCGGAAAAGTGGATCTCGGCATTCCCGCCCTCTGAATAGAGGCTGCTGTTCGGGATGATGGGCTGCACCACGATCGTGCTGAACACACCCGCCTTCGTCTCCCGCTCGTCCCTGCGGAGGACCTTCAGGATGACCGGATTGCCGTCTTCCTTGAAGTACCGGTTGAACTCGTAGGTCTCGCCGACCTCCAGCGGCAGGGTGCGCGCGAAGTGGACGAAGGAGAGGTCGTCCAGAGGTTCCGATGTCGGCATCGTCCAGGTGGTGTCGCGGTTCTGGATCTGGTGGACGCGACGCTCCTCGGGGAAGAACTCGTACTCCCGCGGCCGGTCCTCTTCGTCCTTCCCGAAACGCCTGGAAACAAGCGTCTCCGTGTCGATCCAGCTGTAGAATCGCTGCTCGAGACCGTACCCCAGGACGCTTCCCTTGATTTCCAGTTCGGTAACGTAGACGGGCTTGCCGTGAATCGTGTCGATCCTGGGAACACTCATGCGGGCCCCGCCGATTCCGAAGACGCCGTACTTGACTTCGTACGTCAGATCCTCGCCGGGACCGAAGGGAACCTCGGGGACTTCGCGCGGCGCCGCCGAGAGCGCGTCCTGAATCTGACCGACGCGCGTCTGGGCCGCGGTCTGCCCCGCGGTCTGGGCCGCGGTCGGGACGGAGGTCGCCGCGACGAGCCCGAACGCGACTGTCGACCCGGCCCGCCGGACCAGCCACCCAACACTCATGTCAATCCTCCTCCTGCCGAAAGGAACGGGCGGCCCGTACATTACCGTACGCTGTCCAGGCACCCGCCAGGGTACAGTAGCTATGATGCCCGGGAGACAATACGCGTTGCCAATGAGCCGACCCGCGTTGCCAATGAGCCGACTCAGAGACCCCGCCCTCCTCGCCGAAGCGCGAGCACTCCAGGACGACATCCTCGTCGTCAACGGCCTCGACGCATCGCTGCTGAACGAGGAGGTCGTCCGCACCCTCAAGGCCGGCGGCGTGCACATGAACATGTCGACGCTCCCGGACCTGTCGCTGTCGTCGCCCTTCCACCAGTTCATGCTCGACCACGCGGACGACCTCGTGCCGGTGACCACGGTCGCCGGCATCCACGCCGCGCGCGCGGCCGGCAAGGTCGCGGTCGGCTACTGCTGGCAGTGGGTCGACGTGGACGAGGACCTGTCGCAGCTGGCCGGGTACCACCGCATCGGGCTGCGCAGCTCCGGGATCATCTATAACGTCGGCAACTACATCGGTTCCGGGTGCGTCGACCCCAACCCGGGGCCGCTGAGCCACTACGGCGTGCAGGTCGTCGAGGCGCTCCAGGAATTGCGGATCGTGGTGGACATTGGCGGCCACTGCAGCGAAGCCACCTCCTACGACGTGCTGGACGTGGCCGAGGGGCCGGTGGTGTGCTCCCACACGAACCCTCTTGCCCTGCGCGACAACCCCCGGTGCATGACAGACGGGCTGATGAGGGCGATCGCGGACACCGGCGGCGCGGTCGGGATCGCCGCCTTCAACTTCTTCGTGGTGCGCGAAGGGCAGGCGACGCTGGAGGAATTCCTGCAGCAGCTCGATCACATGATCGATGTGGCGGGCGTGGACCACGTCGGGATCGGCCTGGACCAGATCATCGGCCGCAACGACAGGGGACCCGTGAACCCCGTGACGCTCCCCCCCGAGGCCTACCCGCAACGCTACGAGGACTGGATCTACGTGGAGGGCCTGCACGACTTCACGGGGGTCCCGCTGATCACGGCCGGACTGCTCGAGCGCGGATACGCTCCCGAGGACATCGAGAAGATCATGGGCGCGAACTGGCTGCGTGTTTGGGAGGAGGTGTGGGGCGAATGAGCAGCCAGAGGATCCCCCGCCGGGACTTCGTCATCGGCTCCGCAACCGCGCCGCTGGCCCTCGGGGCCGTCGGATGCGCCCGGAGCGACGATCCGGCGGCAGGGCAGGGTGACGCCCAGGCCGAAGCAGACCGCAGCCCGCTCGACGCAGCCGTCGTCGTCGGTCCCGTGCCCCTCGCCTCGCCGATCCGCGGACTCCAGGCCGAGCGCATGCGGCTGGCCGCCGAGCGGCGCGCGGGGATCCCGGCGCGCGTCGCATCGTGGGACGAGGAGCTGGCGCACGTCCGGGCGCAGGTGCGGGCGGCGAGAAGCGCAGGGGTCAACGCCTTCATGGTACCGGTGGTCGCGGGTGAGCACGAGCCCGCGGTGTCGGAGAACCTGCGCCGCTTTCACGAGGCGGTTCGCGCGCTGCGACAGGACGTGGTCGCGGTGTTCGACCTCGAAGGACTGGCGTCGGCGGTGGAGACCGGCCGCGTGGGCCTGATCCCCTGGTTCCAGGGCGCCAAGATGATCGAGGCGGATCTCGCCCTCTTCGCCGCCTACCGCGCCTCGGGCGCCGGCATCATGGCCCCGACGCACCTGTGGAAGATGCCGTACGGGGACGGCGCCTTCGAGCGCTCCGACCAGGGGCTGACCGCGACCGGCCGGCTGGCGATCCGCGCAATGAACCGCGAGCGCATCGTGATCGACCTGTCCGGCATGGGCCCCCGCTCCAGCCTCGACGCCATGGCCGAGAGCGAGCACCCGGTCATCTTCAGCCATTCGAACGCGCGGGCCGTCCACGATCACCCGATGAACCTGGGCGACGATCACCTGCGCGCCTGCGCCGAACAGGGCGGCGTGGTCGGCGTGAGCGCGTTCCCGGCGTACCTCTCCGCCGACTCCAGGCCGACGCTCGACGACGTGCTGCAACACCTGGATCACATCGTGAACACCGCCGGGATCGACCATGCGGCACTCGGCCTGGACTTCACCGACCTGCCCCGGAAACGGTTCCCCTCGGACCCGGTCCCCGATCCTCCCTACCGTTTTCCAGAGGGTTTTTCAGGTTTGGAGGACCTGCCGCGGCTGCGTGAGCGGCTCATCTCGCGCGGGTACGGCCCGGACGAGCGGGCGCAGGTTCTGGGGGGCAACATGGTGCGCGTGCTGCGCCGCGTCTGGGGGGACGGCGCGGGTTGAAGCGGCGAGGCCGTTTGCGGCGCGTGGCGGGGATGCGCCGGCGAGCCTGCATGCGCCGGCGGGCTTGGATGCGCGGGCGGGCCTGTATGCGCGGGCGGGCCTGCACGCGCGGGCGGGCCTGTATGCGCGGGCGAGGCCGCACGAGCCGGGCGTTGCGCGCAGTCGTCCGGGCCGGGTTGCTCGGCGGCCTTCTCTTCGTGCCCGGGCCGGTTTCGTCCCAGTCGGGGGCGGCGGCCGCGCAGGAAGGGACCGCGTCGCCCTCCACCCCCTCATACGACGTCAAATGGGCCATGAACGTGCCCGTCACCATGCGCGACGGCGTGCGGCTCGCGACCGACCTCTACCTGCCCGACGCGGAGGGCCGGTTCCCGGTCGTGCTGGTGCGCACGCCGTACGGCACCGAGACCACGGCGCTTTCGGAGATGGGCGCGTGGTATGCGAGCCGCGGCTATGTCTTCGCGGCGCAGGACACGCGGGGGAAGTACGATTCCGAGGGCGAGTGGTATGGGCGCAGGAGCGAGCGCGACGATACCGACGACACCATCACCTGGCTCGGGACGCAGGCCTGGTCGAGCGGCGACGTGGGGATGGTCGGCACTTCGTACGGCGGGCTGGTCCAGTGGATGGTGGCGCCGGCCGGGAATCCCCACCTGAAGGCGCTGGTCCCGGATGTGGCCCCGGTCACCCTTGGCCGAACGCCGGAGGCCTACCGGCGCCTGGCCGTCTACGCCCGCGGAAACAGCGCGCCGTCGGAGCTGTCGTGGCTCGTGACCACCGACGGGCGCGTCAACCAGAACGGGGGCGCGTACGACTGGGCTGAACTGTTCGAGCACCTGCCGCTGGCCGGGTTGCCGTCGCGGATGGGCCGGGAGATACCCATCTGGGAGAAGCTGATCGGCAACGAGATCGGGCTCTGGGAGGAGTACCTGGAGTCGGCGGCGCGGAACCAGTGGACGGAGCCGATCACCGACTGGCCGGACCATCGGGAGCTGTACCGCGCGGTCGAGGTGCCGATCCTGCAGCGGACGGGCTGGTTCGACGGGTCGACCGACCACGCGTTCTACAACCGGGAGCAGGTGCTTGAGCACAGCGGGAGCGAGCTTGCGCGGGCGCAGCAGCACCTGCTGATCGGACCGTGGCCGCACGCCTACCCGGGATCGCCCGCCATCGGCTCGCTGGACTTCGGCGCGGCGTCGGTCCTGGACCTTCAGGCGCTGCGCCTGCGCTGGTTCGACCGCTGGCTGAAGGGTGTCGACAACGGCGTCGATCGCGATCCGCCGCTCAAGCTCTTCCTGATGGGGCGCAACGAGTGGCGCGAGGCGTCGCAGTGGCCGCTCCCCGGGACGGAGTTCACTTGGTTCTACCTGCACTCGGGTGGCGGCGCCAATTCGAACCGGGGGGACGGCGTACTCGGCCGCGAGCCGCCCGGAGGCGGGCCGCCCGACCGCTACCGCTACGATCCCGGCGACCCGACCCCGGCCATCACGGGGGGCGAGAACGCGGAGATGGCGGGGGATGGCCCGGTGGACATCGGGTTCATCGAGGCGCGCGCCGACGTGCTGACCTATACCACCGCGCCCTTGGAGCGCGAGGTCGAGGTTACGGGGCCGGTGTCGGCCGTGCTCTACGTGGCCTCATCGGCTCCGGAGACCGAGTTCCTCGTGCGGCTCGTCGACGTGCACCCCGACGGCGCCGCCTACCCGGTCTGGTACACCTACGCGAACGCGTTCGGGACGCGCGGGATCGAGCCCGTGGGGCGCACCGAAGCGGGCCACCGCGTCTGGAGGCTGGCGTTCGATCTGCCCCCGACCAGCCAGGCGTTCCTGCCGGGACATCGGATCCGGGTGCACATCGCGAGCGCCGCGTTTCCGCTCTTTCGGCATCTGAACACGGACGGAGACCCGGCGTGGGAGACCGGGTGGCAGGTGGCCGAGCAGACGGTGTTCCATGACGCGGAACGACCGTCGCATGTGGTGCTGCCGGTGAGGCCGATCGGCTGAAGCCAGGGCCGGCCGTCAGTCGTCCGCAGCGACCGGCGTCGAGGGCGTCGCGTGCGCACCCATCCAGGCCACGAACTCGTCGGCCGTGTCGCAGTCCATCGCAGCGGCAAAGACTTCGTCGAAGTCCGGACGCGGCGTCTGCGCCGAAGCCTCCGCCAGTCTTCGAGCCGCCTCGACACCGAACTTGCGCTTGACGAGCCTGTGCAGCAGCTGCCACTGCTGCTCGATTTCCCGTACGATCCCCTCCTCGATACCAAGCGCCCGATCGTCGTCCTGATACGAGCGCACCGCCCATTTGCTCTTCGGCTTGATCACTTCCATCACCTCCCTCGTCGGCCCCGCCGTCTCCAGTTCGGCAAGCCAGTCCGGCTTCTGGCCGTTGTCGTGGAATCGGAATGCACGAAGGTGGGCCCGAATGGTGGGCACTTCCATTGCTGGTTGGGACAGATTTCGTATTGGGGCTCGGGGCATCCCGGTCACAAGCCGGAGTTTCAGCCGGCCGTGTCGGTCTCCGCGTTCCGGCGCTCGCCCGGACGGACGGCGAACTGGTTGATCCAGCTCACGACGGTACCCCGTCGGATCCCGGTGATGTGGATGGCGCGCGCGACCTCGTAAAGTGAGACGGCGCCCCGGGGGATCAGGCGGTGGAGATCGAAGCTCCGGATGCAGGCGAAGACGTGCCAGACCTGGGACCATGGCTGGCGGGAGAGTTCGGCCGATCTAAAGTAGCGCCGGAGAAGGGGGCCGGTGGGACGATCGGGCATGCCTGCGAGGTATGCGCACGAGAGAGCATGGAAGAACGCGTTCGCTTCCGGGATGCCGCCGGGAGGGATGATCCGCGCATGGGCTCGAGGATGGTCGAACCAGGTGAGGGGCAGAGGGTGGAGTTTGGTGCGGAGTTCAGGGAAGCCGTGAAACAGTGTGAGAGGCTTGGAGCGGCCACCGATGAGGGAACCGTGGGGGCCGAGCCCCTCGGCCTCGGGGTCTCCGCCGCGAACGAGGCAACGCTCGAAGCGGTCGCGCTCGTAGCGCGCGTAAAGCTCTTCGCGGGAAGGAATGCGCTCTGGATCGCGTGGTGGGGGATCGAAGTAGAGAGCGCGGACGAGGCCGAGGTCGAGCATGGCAATCAGCCGCCGTGAGAAGACGAGGTGTCGCGGGGGGGGATGGTTGGATCCCTGCCGTCGAGGTGGCGGCCGATCACGCGCCGGACGATGGCAGCGGAGTGGACGGCCTCGTCAGCGTAGGCCGGCTCCAGGAGCGGTTCACGATGCCGGTCGGCCCAGCTGGGGGGCAGGACGTCGAGTTCGTTGCGGATGTCATCGAGAGACGGTGGGGGGACTGTGGCGAGAGCGTCATCGAGGGCCTCGGGATCGAGACGCTGGGCAACGGCGATGTCATAGAGGTCGCGAGGGACGAAGATGTGGTATTCGGCGAGGCGGTACGTGAGTTTCTTGGCGAGGATCTCCGCATTGGTTTCGAGGAGCACGCCTGTGCCCCGCACGGTATCGCTGGAGACGGGTCGGTCGGTGAGCGAGGTCGTGGCGAGAACGGTGACCTCGCCATCCCGAAGCGCGATGAGCGTATAGCGATGGCCGACGCCAAGCTGCTCGACGGCCCGGGTATGCACCTCGATGTCGGCGGAGAATCGGTCGGAGTTGCGATACAGGTTCGCGTAGGCCTCGTGGCCGGTGAAGAGGTCCACATCGGTACTGTGGCGGTGCCTCCAGCGAGCGGCGAGCGCGGTACCGCCGCCGAGACGGATGTTCTGTTCGCCGCCGAGGTGGTCGGCAAGCGGCTTGCGAACGGCCTCGAGGAGTTCGGCCGGACCGCGCGGGAGGTCTAGGGCGGCCATCAGTCGACGACCTTCCCGGCGGAGACGCCTGTTTTCGATGTGCTGATCATGATGCACCTCCCTCGACTCCAACCGAAACTGCCACAAAGCCCCCGGGTATCGCCAGAGAGTTGACTGACCGGCTCACGGCATCTCAGCGCACGGTCCCCGCGGCGGCCCTCAGCCCTCGGTCGAATGTCTGGATGCGGGTGACGCCGCGCCGCTGACAGCTGGCGAGGTGGCACAGGTCGCGGGCACCGAGACCCGGGTGACGGGCGGCGAGTTCGATGCCGAGGGTCACGTCGTCGCGCTCCAGGGGCCACACCTCCATCCCGGTCCGGTCGACGAGCCGCAACGCAGCCGCGAGGGCCTCCGTGCGCTCCACAGGCAGATACGCGTGGGCCAGCTCCTGAAGGACTTCGGACGATGTTGCGAGGGGTTGCTGCTCTGTCGTCGCCGTGGCGAAGAAGGCGCGGGCGGGCTCGCGCAGCGGATGCTCTCTTCCCACCGCGTACATCAGGACACTGGTGTCGACGAAAACCATCGTTCCGAGCGTCAGGTACGCGCTGCGCCGCGGCCCCGGGATCCGCGTATGACCTCGAGGTGTTGCTCCCAGTCAGGTTCGGCGCCGCACGCCGCCTCTGCGTCGCGGTCCGCGAAGAACCGCCACACGTCATCTTCCGTGCGAAACGGCTCAGTTCGTGCACGGCGGTCCAGGCGGTCCGCAGCGGCGGCGCGCAGCCACGCGCTCAAGGTCAGGCCCTCGCGGCGGGCGGCGGCGGCGTAGCGGGTGCGGTCGGGCTCCGATACGATCAGGTGGATTCGCGGCATGGATCCTTCCAATAATGTGTATATTAGATACATAGACACATTTAACATACACATTACCATCCAGACTGCAAGACATGGATACGAGCCGTGTGAGTAACGCCGACACGCCGGTCGGCCTGGGAGGTTGGCTTCTGCTCTACGTCTGCGCCTCGATCCCGTACCTGCTCTTTCACTCGGCGGGCCTGTCGGGGCTTATCGGCTATCCGCTCTGGCTGCTGGTCACGATCTTCCTTTTCCTCTCCTGGCCGCTCGCCCTCATCCTTCTGAGATCGCCAGGGGCTCCGCGGTGGAACGTCGTCGTGCTGTGGGTGGTCGCCTTCTCGATCACGCTGCGTGCCGCCACCGTCCCCTTCATTCTCCGGAGCGACGGGGCGGCGCAACGGAGGAGCCCGGACGAGTGGGCCCGTCGCGATCGCGATCCTCGCGGCCATCGTGGCCGCCTCGTTGGCTTGGGCGATGATTTGGACAGCCTACTTCCGGCGATCGCACCGCGTGCGGAACACCTTCTCACCGCCGGCCGATCTTTAGCCCGTGGTAGGGCGGCCCGCTGCTTCAGTTCAACACATCGCGGACCCTGTCGCCGCAAGAGACAGTGCGAATCAACTCGCCACGACTGCCGATGTCCACTCGATACTCGCTCCGGGTCAGCAGCAGGGATACGTGCCGCGGCATCGAACCGTAGCCCAGGACCGGGCGCAGGCTGGCTCCGTCACCGCCGGCGGCTGACATCAGCTCGCGGGCGACAACAGAACAAAGTCACACCGCTTCCGGTCGGACGGTACCAGCGCGTCGCAGCCGTCCACGCGAGTGAGCACGCGCCTCCCAAGGCTCGCGGGCGGCAGCTTCAGGTGACACCCACGATCCTGGCACGCGTCCGCCAGAAGTCGCGGCAGCACGACTCGATCTCAGCTCGGATCCCTGCGATCCAGCTCGCCAGCGATCAGTCCTCCTGAAGCCGGCTATCAATCGTCGCCCAGCGGTTGTACAGCGCCCGGGAGACATCGGGAAACCCTGCATCGTACATGCCGCTCTCGGAATCGAGTGGAATCTCGGTGGTCTTGCTGCCAGCATCGCCGGGCTCGAAGAGCCAGGCGCCGACGCTTGCACTGTGCAACACCGCGCCTTCGGCAGGATCCTCTTGTCGTCGGTCGGACAGTTCCGATGCTCGAACGATGTTGGCCAGCGCCGACAGGATCCACTCGCTGTGGGTCGTCATCAGTACACGAACGCCGTCCTTGACGATCCGGGCGATCGCCTTCATGAAGCGGACCTGCATGGCCGGATGCATGTGCGCCTCCGGCTCCTCGATGATGATGGTTGAACCCGGCGTTGCGTAGTGACGGAGGTAGAGGACAAGTGGGATCATCTGAGTCGTCAGAGACGATGCTTGGCTCAAAGGTAGGTCCCGGTCCCAATCCACAGGCCGGAAGGCGATCACGGGTGAGGCGGTCTTGGCCGGACCTTCCGCGCGCACCGAGCCACCGAGGATCATCTTCTCAAACAGCCGGGCAAGGATCTCGCCTACTCCCGATCCGGTGGTTCGCCGAGGAAGATCCACGAACATGTCTCTAAGGAACTCACGCAGGGCACCGGGAACGGGACCGTGGTTGCGAGGCCCGTTGTCACCCATGCGATCGATTGCCGAGCCGAGGATCGCGGCTTGGGCCTCGATAGCTCCCGAGCGGCCTGCGGGCAGGTACCAGGCCGGACGCGACGCCGACCCCACGGTGGCGGGCTGGGCCAAGCTGAGGAGGGTGAGAAGCAGCCCGGTGTGACCTACCGAGAACTCGTCGTCGTCACCGGCGCGCCAAAACAAGAGACCGGCGCCCTGGCCCGTTCGGCGGAACATTCGCCCCTTGTTCAGCCACAGCGATGCGTCCGAAGGAATCTCCACGGTGCAGTCAAGCTGGCCGTCAACGGTGCTGAAGGCGTACTGGAACGCCTCGGAAGAGCCCGCCGTACCGGCAGGCTCGTGGCTCAGCGTGAATCGGCAGTCGCGGGCCCCTCGCAGGATCAGGTCGCCCATCGACGCAGTGCCGAACACGTCCAGCAAAAGACCCGACGTGTCAGCACCGACATCCGGTACCTCGAGAGCCAACCGGGTCAGGGTGGCAACTTCCTTGTCCAGGGCGGAAGAGTCCACACGCTCTGCGACCGGGTTCAGGACGAATTCCTCCAGACGCCGTACGACGCCGGGCAGATCACCCATGCGACGTGCTGCTCGGTTGAAGTCGGACAGCCGGTAAGACCGCGTACGAGCGACCGTATGCCGCGCAAAATAGGCATGTAACACGTAGACCAGCTTGGCAATGCAGGACTTCCCCGCGTTGCTGGGTCCCGCGAAAACCGTCAACGGGCGCAGTTCCAGCTCCGCTTTCGAAACGGGTCCGAAGTTCGCGACACTTAGCCGGTAAGGTGCAGTGCCGTTAGGCGACTTGATGTTCATGCGCCAAAGCTGGCCGTCCGGTCGCGGGTCGGCAAGCCAGCGGTTCCTGGAGAAGGAGACGGGCTACTTGCGGGCCTAGGTCACGCGTCCCGTCAGAGTGGCACCGCCGGGCCGGCGAGATTCTCGGCGGGTTTGGGATATTTCATTGCAAGTATTTGTAAGAATAGACAATATATATTAATGAAATTCTCTGAACTCCTGGAAACGGTCGAGGACGAGCCCGTCTTCGAAACCGGGTTGCTGATGGCGGGTCGTGGCCATGAGCCGGGTCTTCCCGCGCAGCTGAGCCGGTGGTCCGCGTCGAGGAAGCTGTTTCGGCTGCGTCGCGGCCTGTATGCGCTGGCGCCGCCGTATCGCAAGGTCATCCCTCATCCCTTTCTGATCGCTAATCGGCTGGCGCCCGGATCCTACGTGAGCGGGCTCTCGGCGCTGGCGCACGCCAATGCCATTCCGGAGTTCGTGGCCGAGGTGACCAGTTGCGGGCCGGGGCGTCCCCGGATTCGGGAGACGCCGCTCGGGCGGTTCTCCTTTCGGTACCTCAAACCGCAGTTGCGCGGCGGGTATCGGCTGGTGGACCTGGGTGGCGGCCAGAGGGCGTTTGTGGCGTCGCCGGAGAAGGCTCTTCTCGACCTGATCCACCTTCAGCCCGGCGGTGATGATCCTGTATGGATCGACGGGCTCCGGCTCAACCTTGAAGCCCTTTGCGCGCGGACTCTGGTAGGGCTCGCGGCCGCGACGGGGAGTCCGAAGCTGAAGCGCGCAGCCGCTCACCTGGAGCGCAAGGCAAACGATCCGGCGCTGGCATACCAGCCGCTATGAAGGACCATCTGCGCTCGCTGGTGCGCGGTCTGGACCCGCTGGTCGGCCGCAACGTGCTCCGGGAGTACATCCAGGCCCGGATTCTCGAGGGCCTGCAGCGGGCCGGGGCGATGTCGCCGCTTGCGTTTCGAGGCGGCACCGCCCTGCGCTTCCTGTACGGTCTGCGCCGATACTCCGAGGATCTCGATTTCGCGCTGGAGGGGCCGCCAGGGCTCTACGACCTGCGAGGCTGGATGAAGGCGATCGCGCGGCAGTTCCGGCGGGAGGGCTACGAGGCCGAAGGTTCGGTGCGTGACCGCGGGACCGTCCATACCGGTTGGATCCGGGTTCGCGGGGCGCTCTACGAAACCGGGCTGTCGCCACACCAAGACGAGACGCTGGGCGTCAAGGTCGACGTGGACACCAATCCGCCCGCGGGTGCCGTCACCGCCACGCGACTGGTCCGAAGGCATGTGTCGGTGAGGCTGCATCATCATGACCGCGCGTCACTTCTGGCGGGCAAGCTGCACGCGGTCATGTGCCGCCCGTGGACCAAGGGCAGGGACATCTACGACCTCGCCTGGTACCTGAGCGATCCGACCTGGCCGCCGCCGAACCTGGAGCTGCTCAACGCGGCGGTCAGACAGAGCGATGCGGACGCCGTGCCGCTCGATGCGTGCACCTGGCCCGAGGTTGTGGCGCAACGGGTGGCGGGCCTGTCGTGGGATGAGGTCGCCAACGACGTGCGGCCGTTCCTGGACCGCGAGGCGCAGATGGCCACGAAAGCGGATGTGTTGGGGTTGCTGGAGGCCCGGGGCTGACTGATTGTGGGACTTGCCCCGGATGCTCACCACCCGGCCCGAGCTCAGATCACGGGAAGTGTCATGCTCCCGAACTAGGGTTTCGCATACTCCTTTGGTCGCGTGGCCACCACATTGCCAGCAGAGTCGAGGATGCGATCCGGAAGTTGGTGGGCCGAATAATCGCCAGATTTGAGGGGCAGAATTCCGGTGACTCTGATGGCGAACTGCCTCCGAGGTCGTTGGCACTCTGGCCCAAAAAAGGACCCGGCGGGGGCGGACAAGGCCGCCCCCGCCGGGGGCCGGTTAGATCGCTTTGTGGCGACCCGCACCGGGGTTGACCCAAGAACGTTGGACATCAGGCGATCTGATGTCAATACGACCCGCCAGGTCCTCCCATCAGGTGCAAGTGAGATTGCTGGACATCACCCCGCCGTCTCCGCCGCCTCCGCGGTCAGCACCTCCAGCATCTCCATGTAGAAGTCCCGGCGGGACCGCTGGTCCTGCGTGAGCGGGGCGACCACGCCCTCGATCTCGCCTGAGAGGCGGCCGATCCGGCTGGCCAGCTCGCCGAATTCGCGGGCCAGGTCGCGGAGCTTCATGGCGCGCGGGCCGGTGTCGTCGGCGGCGACGCCTTCCAGGGCCTCGTTGACGCCGGCGAGTCCGGCGTTTGCCTGCGCCAGCGTGGCGGCGAGTTCGAGGAGCGTGCCGGTCCAGGCCGTGCGCACGCCGATGGACGCGCCGATGCGGGGGTCTTCGCGGACCGTGAACTCCTGCGCCAGATCGGCCGCCGTACCGTCCTGACCCGCGACCTCCAGCCGCGCCGTGTACGTGCCGGGAACGACGAGCGGGCCCCGGACGGGGCGCTGGAACGGTCCCGCGGGCGCGTCGCCGCCCAGGTCGAGGTGGTGGCGCATGTCCCACACCACGCGGTTCATGCCCTGCCGCGTGGTGCCGGTCACCGTGGCCACGCGGGCGCCGTCCAAGTCCTGGATTGCAACCTCGACCGTGCCGTCCCCGGCGGTCTCGCCGAGCCAGTAGTCGATGATTGCGCCCAGCGGGGGGTTTTCGCCGCGGTAGTGGACATCTCCCGTGTGGGCCGCGCGACCCGCCCTGCGGATCTGCACGGCGGGCTCGATGGTGAAGAGGTGGGCGCTCTGCCCAACCACATCCTCCGACAACTCCTGCAGCGCGTTGATCTGATCGAGGATCCAGATGCCCCGGCCGTGCGTCCCCAGCACGAGGTCGTTGTCGCGCGGATGGATGACGAGGTCGTTGAAGGGAAGGGTGGGCATGCCACCGCGGAGCTCGGTCCAGTGCGCGCCGCCGTTCATGGTGTAGTAGACGCCGATTTCGGCGCCCAGGAAGAGGACGGAGGGATTGCGGAGGTCTTCGCGGACGGTGCGCAGCACGCGGTCGGCGGGCAGGTTGCCGGTGATCGAGACCCAGGTCTGGCCGTAGTCGTCGGAGCGGTAGAGGTAGTTGGCGTAGTCGTCGTTGCGGTAGTTGTTCCAGACCGCGTAGACGCGGGCCTCGTCGTGCCGCGAGGGCTCGATGCCGCTGACCCAGGCGCCGTTGGGAAGGCCGGGGAAGTCGGCGGCGGTGGGTGTGCCGGCTGGCTGGCTGGTCGCGGACCCGTCGGCGGCGGGGCCGTCGGAGTCGGAGATGTCGCGGGCGGACAGGTCGGTCCAGCGCTCGCCGCCGTCATGCGAGACGTGGAGGCGGCCGTCGTCGGTGCCGGCGTAGATGAGGCCGCGGCGGAGCGGGCTTTCGGAGACGGCCGAGATGGTGGGCCAGTAGGGGATGCCGTCGTCGAGCGAGGGCGTGTTGTCGTCGGGCATCTGGCCCATGATCGGGACGGAGCGCCGGTCGGTGCGCGTGGTGAGGTCGCCCAGTGGCTGCCAGGAGTCGCCGCGGTCCGTGGTCTTCCACATGATGTTGGTGCCGGCGTAGAGGGTCGAGGCGTCGTGGGGCGAGATGATGAAGGGGCCGTCCCAGTTGGCGGGCGCCATGGCGTTGCCGAGGCGCTGTTCCTCGAAGGTGCCGACCTCGCGCCAGGTCTCCCAGTTGCGGCGTCCGGCGATGTGTCCGACGGGGTCGCCGGGGCGGATGGCGGTGCGCTCGCCGGTGCGCGTGTTGAAGCGCGACAGGCCGAGGTACTGCGATTCCGTGTAGATGACGGTGTTGTTGGTCGTGTCGGCCAGGTTGATGAACCCGTCGCCGCCGCCCAGGCGGGTCCAGTCGCTGTTGACGATGCCGTTCTGGCGCCAGGTCTCGCTGGGCCCCATCCAGGAGCCGTTGTCCTGAAGGCCGCCGTAGACGTTGTAGGGACGGGCCATGTCGACGCTGACGCGGTAGTACTGGCTGACGGGCAGGTCGGAGATGTAGAGCCAGTTGAGTCCGCGGTCGTAGGAGATGCCGAGCCCGCCGTCGTCGGCCTTCATGACGTGGCGGGAGTCGGTGGGGTTGACCCAGACCAGACGGTCGTCGCCGTGGAGGCTCTGGGGCGGGACGGTGAAGGTGCGGCCCCCGTCGTCCGAGAAGGAGTAGCTGTTGACCATGTAGATGCGCTGGTCGTCGCTGGGGTCGACCGTGATCTGGCTGGCGTACATGGGGCGCGGATTCCAGTCGCTCATCAGCTCCCACGTGTCGCCGCGGTCCTCGGAGCGGTAGATGCCGGCGCGGCGTTCGGTGTAGGCGGTGGACGCGTTGTAGCGGTAGCCCTGCTCGACGGCCGCGTAGACGATGCGGGGGTCGCTGCGGTAGATGGAGATGCCGATCCGGCCGATCACGTCCTCGGGGAGGCCGCGGGTGATGCCGGGGCCGGTCAGCCGCTCCCAGGTGTCGCCGCCGTCCATGCTGCGGTGGAGCGCGCTGCCGGGGCCGCCGCCGTGGAAGCCCCACGGGCGGCGCTGGCGCTGGTAGGTCGCGGCGTAGACGATGTTCGGCTGGTCGGGATCGAGCGCGACATCCACGGCGCCCGTGTTCTCGTCGACCTGCAGGATGGGGTCCCAGGTCGCGCCGCCGTCGGTGCTGCGGTAGAGGCCGCGTTGCTCGTTCGGGCCCCAGAGGTGGCCCATGGCGGCGACGTAGACGAGGTCGGTGTCGTCCGGGTGCAGCGCGATGCGGCCGATGTGCTTGCTGTCGCGCAGTCCCGTGTTGGTCCAGGTCGCGCCGCCGTCGGTGCTCTTGTAGACGCCGTCGCCCCACGACGAACTCTGCCGGTTGGCGCGCTCGCCTGTGCCGACCCACACGATGGCCGTGTCGCGCTGGTGGAGAGCGATGGCCCCGACCGAGTGCGTGCCCTCGTTCTCGAAGACGGGGTTGAGCGTGATGCCGTTGTCGCTGGTCTTGTAGACGCCGCCGGTGGCGGACGCGACGTAGAACTTGATCGGGTCGACCTCGGCGACGGCCAGATCGACGATGCGCCCGCTCATGACGGCGGGGCCGATGTTGCGGGGCCGGAGGCCGTCGAGCTGGGCGGTGGTGACCTGGGCGTGGAGCGGGGAGGCGCCGGTGGTCAGGAAGGCGGCGAGGAGCCAGATGGGGGAACGCAGGTGCTGGGTCATTGGTATCTTGGGTGTCGAGGAGAAGAGTGGGGGATTTGGGCACCCTGAACATCGGTCGCGCGGAGGCTCGTATCAACCGAGGGATCGCGCTGGGGCTTGCGATCGGCGTGCTGATCGCGGGGTACGGATGCGGTGGTGACCCCGGGGAACGCGGGGGAGTGGCCGGCGGCGCCGACCTGCCGGAGGCCTGGGAGTTGGACTCGGTGCCTTTGATGACGGTGGGGGACACAGAGGGGGATCTGCTGTATGAGGTGGCCGGGATTGTGATCACGGACAGGCACGTCGTGATCGCGCAGGAGAGCACCGGCACGCTGCGCTTCTACGACCATGGGGGGTCTCTCGACACGGAGGTCGGAGGGAGAGGGGAGGGGCCGGGGGAGTTCGGCGACCTCGATTGGCTTCAACGGGTCGGGGACCACCTTTTCGCGTATGATCGATATAGGCGTGAGGTTTCCACGTATGACCTGGATGGTCGTCTGCTGGAGTCGGCCGCGGTCCAAAACGAGGAGCCGGGAGTCTCGGTCGTCGGAGTGTTTTCCGACGGTTCGGTGCTGGTAGACGCCTGGAGTCTGCACTGGGCAACGGAGCCGGCGGTCGAGCGAGTGCCTGTGACGCTCCTTCTCCACGACTCCGAGGGCGGATTCGCACACCGCCTCCTCGAGATGGCAGGGACAGAGGTGTGGTACGAACCCGTGGGTACCACCGGGATGAGGCAGATGTTGCGGCTCTTCGGTCGGATCACGCATACGGCGGTCATCGACTCCCTGTTCGTGGTTGTGGAAAACGACTCGTACGACATTCCGGTGTACGGGAGGGACGGGGTCGTACGCGATACGTTGCGGCCCACGCTCGTGACGGAACCGACGCCGTTGCGGCCGGAGGAAGCGGAGTTCGCGCGCCGGACTCTGCTGGATGCCCACGACTTGGGCTCAACCCGAGACGTAGTAGAGGGAATGCTGGATGCCATGGGGCTCCCCGAGCACCTGCCTCCCTACGGCAGGTTGTCGCTGTCGACTCCGGATCATCGACCGGTCACGGTTGCGAACGGGCTCGTCTGGGCGCTGCGCTACGGTGGACTCCCGCGGGAGGATGGCGGCACGGATGGACCGGAGTGGTTCGTGTTCGAGGTCGGCGAGGGCCAGATCGCCACTCTTTCTTCGCCGGACGATGTGGTGCTCTACGACGTGGCGGGCGACCTCGCCGCCGTCTTGCGGCGGACCGAGCTCGACGAGGAGATCGTGGAGCTGAGGAGGATCGTGGGGAGGTAGCGACGGAGTGCCGATGAAACGAATTGTCGTGGTGGTGACCCTCGCTCTGGCTCAGGCCGCCCTGGGCCGATCCGCCGATGCCCTGCAGCGCAGCGTCGCACTGGGTTTGCGCGCGGGGACTCTCGGCGTTGGCGCCGAGGTCGTCACGGCGCTGGATGAACGTGTCGCCGTCCGGGCCGGCGCCGGATTCCTCGGATTCGATGTGGATCTCACCGGGAGGTTCGGACTGGCGGGCAACCGTACGGCGGAGCTGTCGCTGCCGACCGCGCTGCTCTCCCTGGGCGTCGAGCTTTCGGCCGCGTCGGGGCTGCTGCGCGCGGGCGCCGGCATGGTGATGCGGTTCGACGACCCCGTCCACGTCATCAGGTACGAAGAGGGCGCTTCGATCAGCATTGGAGGGGGCGGCTACCGCTATCCGGAGGTTCTCACGGTGACCACCACGCTGGTCTCCAGATCGACCGCCCCCTATGTGCTTGTGGGAATCGGATCGAGCGCGGGGCGCGGGTTCGGCGTCGTGTTGGACCTCGGGGCCGTCCTGCATTTGACCCCCAGGTTCGACATGACGGCCACCGGTGATCCGGCGGTGATGAGTTCGCCGGGTTTCCGCGGCCACCTGGAGCTCGAGCGGCTTCAGGCCGAAGACGATGCCGCGACGTTTGTCACCTTCTGGCCCATCGTCAGCGTCGGGCTGCGCTACGGGCTCGGGTGAGGTGCTGCGGGCTTGGGTGAGGTGCTGCGGGCTCGGGTGAGGCGCTGCGGGCTCAGGTGAAATGGTGCAGCGCCATCGCGCCCCTGAGCGCGGCGAAGAAGCGGGCGCCCTCGCGTAGCCGCGCGGCACTCCGTCCCGACTCCCGGGAGTGGGCGAAGAGGCCGGTGACTGTGGCCGTCACGTCGGTCCGTTTCCGGAGGCGGCGTTCCAGCGCGAGGGTTTCGGTGAAGGGGATGAGGTGGTCGCCGCGGCCGTGGATGAGGCGGACGGGGGGCGGGGGGGCGTCGGCGTGGGCGTCGGTGCCGCGCAGGGATCGGGGGAGTTCGAGGCGGGGATGGATCGTCCTCGCCGTTTCGGCGAGCAGGGGGGCGATTTCGTTGGCGGCCGTGGGATCGGGCTCGCGGTCGGCGGGCGGGGCGAAGAGCCGGAACAGATGGCGGTTTTCCTTCGCGACCGACGCGCCCAGCTCGTCCTTGACGTCGTCGTATCCCGGGTCCCAGGACATGATGCGCCTTTCGCCGGCCAGCGACGCGAGACGCCCCAGGGCAAGCGAGACGTCCTTGGTACCCTCATAGCCGGGAATCCGGTGCAGGTAGTTGGACGCCACGACCCAGCGCCCGTAGGGATCGGGCCGCAGGTACTCGGTGCGCCCGCGCCACCGGAATTGGCCGGTCAGGCCGAAGCGGATGGTGTCCTGCAGATTGCAGTACGTGCCGAAGCCGACAACGCCGCGCACGGTGGCCGTGCCGGCGAGCCGCGACGCGACGCGCAGGGCCTGCGGGCATCCGAAGGAGAGACCGACCAGCACGACGCCGCCGGGTCGGACACGGGGATCGGCCGCCAGGTGCTCTGCCGAGCGCTGCAGGGCGACCAGGGCCGGTTCCGGGTCGAGTTCGAGGTTGCGCCACGCGGGAATGTCGGGGACGAGAACGGTGCCACCCGCGCGGGCGAGCGATGCGGCGAAGCGCACGATGGCCGGGTGCTCGGGACCCGGGAGCGTGACGCCGTGGAGCAGCACCCAGCCCGGGAGCCGATGCCGGGTCGACGAGGGCGTGTAGAGGCGGGCATCGAGAGGGTCGGGTTGGCCGCCAACCTGAAGTTCTTCGGAGACGACCCCCGTGATCGGAGCCCTGATCGATGGGCGCGGGGATCCGGCCTTCCCACGGCCCGGTGGGGCCAGCGTCTCGCGCCACGTCTGTCCGCGCGTCCAACCCTGAAGGAACCGGAGGGTATCGAAGGTTGGACCGGGCATGGCGACTGCGTAAGCTGGATGCGAGGGGGACGTGCGGGGTGGTTGCCGGCTGCTTGCCAATCTAATCGGCCACAGCGAGGGTGGAGGCATGACCGACAACGTACAGGCACCTCCCTGGAAGCCCGCGGCGTGCGCTGCCGCCGGCGTCTTCCTGCTGTATGTCCTGACGCTCGCGCCGACAACGGCCTGGTGGGACACCAGCGAATACATCGCCACCGGCTACACGCTGGGGATCCCGCACCCGCCCGGGAACCCGCTGTTCGTGGCGCTGGCCCGCACCTGGTCGATTGTGCTGGCGCCGCTGGGGCTATCGCCGGCTGTCCGGATCAACCTCCTGGCGGCGGCCACATCGGCGGGTGCCAGCTTCTTCTTCTTCCTGATCGCGCATCGGACGCTGGCGCAGTTGGGGGCGCGGGGCAGGGAAGCGGTGATCGGCGCCAGCGCCGCCGTTCTGGTCGGAGCCACAGCATTCACGGTGTGGAGCCAGAGCAACGCCAACGAGAAGGTATACACGGTGTCGCTCCTGATCGTGGCCGCGGTGAGCTGGCTGGTGTTGCGCTGGCGCGACCTCCCGGCCGACGATCGCGGGGGCCGGCGCATGCTCGTCGCGGCGGTCTACCTGATGGCGCTGGGGTCGACCAACCACCTCATGTCGGTATTGCCCGTCGCGGCTGTCGGCCTGTTCATCCTGTTCGTTCGTCCGGGCGTGCTGGCGAGTCCGACTTTCCTTTCCCGCGCAGCGCTGGCGGTGCTGGTGGGGCTGTCCTTCAGCTTCTTCCTCCCCATCCGGGCCGCCCAGCGTCCCGTGATCAACGAGGGAGACCCGCTGTGCGACGGCTTCGTCGAGACCGCGGCGGCGATCTATACGAACGGCATGGCGGGTTGCCCGGCGCTGGCGTCTTCCCTGCAGCGCGAACAGTACGCGAAGCCACCGGTCACGACCCGCATGTCTCCGGTCGGGCACCAGCTCTACAACCTCTACCAGTACTTCGACTGGCAGTGGTCGCGGGGCATGGACCCGGACGAGCCGCCGAGCCGGAGCCGCCTTCCCTTCACGCTGCTTTTCCTGGCGCTTGGACTGGCTGGCCTCTGGACCGCTTGGCGAGGGGATCGAGATACGGGAACATATCTCATTGTTCTCATAGGGACTATGTCACTTGGTCTCGTGTTTTACTTGAATTTCAGATACGGGTTTTCGCTCGCTCCCGAGGTGACCGACGTGGACGCGCACGAGGTGAGGGAGCGTGATTACTTCTTCCTGCTCGGGTTCGCGTTTTGGGGGGTGATGTCCGGTCTGGGGGTTGCCCGGCTCTGGCTGTGGCTGGCGGGCCGCGTGGGGAGCTCGGTCAAGGCCGCGCCGGTGCTGGCGGTGGCGGCGATTCCGTTCCTGTTCAACCTGAACTGGGCCAGCCGGGCGGGAGACCATGCCGCGCGGGACTGGGCGTACAACCTCCTGAACAGCGTGGAACCGTATGCGCTGCTGTTCACCAACGGCGACAACGACACCTTCCCGCTGTGGTATCTGCAGGAGGTGGAAGGCATCCGCCAGGACGTCACGGTGATTGTGGTCCAGTACCTCTTCACGGACTGGTATCCGAAGCAGATTCGGGAGCTCACCTCGCCAGAGCGCCAGCGTCCGTTCGTTCCCGTGGAGGGCATGCCGTTCGCGGACCGTGACCCGCCCGAGAGGTCGGCGCTTGCCATGACCGATGACCAGCTCGCGCGCGTCGGCGATGGGCGGCTGCCGGATTCGCTGACCCTGCGCCTGGGGGATGTCGCGGTCCAGTACCCGGCCGGAATGACGCTGCGGCAGGGACACAGGGTCGCGCTGTCGATGATTCGCTCCGTGGCCGGCGACCGTCCCGTCTACTTCGCGGGAGCCACCGGCGAGATGGCGAGGATGGGGCTGAGCGGCTGGGGTGTGCGCGAAGGCCTCGCGGTCAGGCTGCACGCGCGCGATCTGGACGGGCCCCAGCCGGACTCCTACCGGAAGGTGCGGGACGAACTGGGGGGAGACTGGTTCGACTATCCCCGAACCGCGCGGCTCGTCGACGAGATATACACCTACCGCGACATCCGCACCCGGCCGATCCTGCAGGACATGTCGACCCGCAACATCCCGCTGCAGTTCTACCTGATGTCGGCGAAGCTCGCGGTGATTGCCACCGGTGAAGGCGACGGCGAGGCTGCCGACCGGTACGGCGCCATGGCCGCCGACTTCCTTGCGGTGTACCAGGGAGGGACGGAAGCGCCGCGGTCGTACTAGCGTCCGTTTCCCTGCCGAGACGACCGCCGCAGCCGCTTCACGACCACCGTCTCCACATCCAGTTCATCCTGTTCGATGAACGCCGCCAATCCGTCCGGGCCGAGAGCGTCCGGCATCGCGACGGCGCCTGCCGGATAGGTTCCGATGTAGTGCCCGTCCATGGTCAGGACGTCGATGGGGCCGGCGTCGTCACCGGGATCCTCGCCGTGCCTCTGCGCCCAGATCTCACCGTCCCAGCCCGTCCTCAGTCCCCTCAGGATCGACACCTCGGGGAAGACCCCCACTCTGTCGAGAAGCTCGACCTGCGGGAAGAACTCGACGCCGTTGATCACCATTCTGGGCCCCTGGCCCGCCGCAGCGAGCGCCGCGCGGCGTTCTCGTTCATTCTCGATCACCCGGTCGGTGACCCGCGTCGGCTGAAGTGGCCGCCGCAGGATTCGCACCACCCCGACGCCGGGACGTGCAATCTTGATCGCATACGCCGACGAGTCGGAAAACGCCACGCTGCCGTCTGGCAGCACTCCGGCCAGCATCATCGGACCGAACACCTGTCGGGGCGGAAGGTCGAAACTGGGCTGACCACCGATCGGGAGCCCGGTCCGGTCTCCGCCCGGAGGGAGCCAGCCCTCTGCGACGGTATCCTTGACCGCCACGTCGCCAGTGAGAGTGAGGCGCTCAACCGGTCGCGACGTGGGCGGCCTGGTTCTCGCCGTGGTGCCGGAGGTGCCCCGGAGCATTTGCGCCCCGATTGCGGAGTACACGGCCTTGCCTCCCGGGTCGGGCATGAGGTCGGTGATTCTCACCACACCCGGCTCGGGCGCCATCCGGATCATGCGCTCGAATTCACCGTCCGCGCCGAACACGTGGTAGGCCCGGTGCCCGGTGTCCCCCATCACTACACGCCCGTCCCGCATGACCGCGAACCCGTCGGGTCTGCGGAACTCGCCCGGCCCCTCCCCTGTCCTGCCGAATGCCCGTCGAAACTCGCCGTTGACCCCAACGACGGTGATTCGATCCGCTCGGTTGTCGAAGACGTACAGCTGGCCCGCAGCGTCGAACGCCACACGGCGCACATTGCCGAACTGTTCCCAGTCGTCGCCCAAGGCGGAGCCTACCCGGTAGACTTCGTCCCAGGCCGGGTCCAGGTGCCGGTCTTCCGCAGGCAGGTCGACGACCTCCTGGGCCGACGCGGAACCGGCCGCCAGGAGGCCGGCCAGCGCGAGGGGCCGCGTCAGTTTTTCTCCCTTGGCGGCGGAACGACCTTGATCTTCGACGGATACATCACCCCTCCCTGGATCATCCTGATGGAAGGTGTGCCTTCGGCGCCCTCCGCGTCCGCCTCATCCGTCTTCATGAAGATCTGAATCACCCCGTTGGCACCTTCCTCGCCGTAGAGCGTCTTCGCCGCCGATCCCTTGATGACCTCGACGCGGTCGATGGCGTCGGGCTTGAGGCTGGGTATCAGACCGTTGAGACCATCCAGGTCATTCGCCCCGTTGACCCGAACGCCATCGACGTAAATGAGGGGCATGCCTTCCGCGAACGCTCCGCTCACCCGAATCTCCGTCGGGTTGTCGGATGCCGCGTCCATACCCTCGACACCTTCGTCGCCCATCGCCTCGACGATCGCGTCCCTGACCTCGGTCGGGACCGGGGCGTCGCAGGCAGCCACGAGGGCACCTACGGCCAACGCTCCCAGCAACAGCACCTGTGCCATGCCGGGTTTGTTTGTGTTCTCGTTCATCGTGTTTAACCTCCGTTCGAGCAGGCTCTTGGGTTGGCTCATGGCCGGGGCCAGTCCCCAGCCACCAGCGTGTCTGGATCCCGCGTCCAGAAGGACTTCGCCGTATTCCGCGGGGGCGACCCCCGACGCGAGGATCCGTTGATCGCAGTCCATCTCCACCGCCGCGCGCAGGCGGCGGGCCATCCACCAGATCGCCGGGCTCCAAGGGAGCGCCGCAACCGTCAGCGCGGCATACAGCAGCGCCAGGTGGTCACGGGCCCGGGCGTGCTCCATTTCGTGCCGGATGATCATGTCCGCGGCCCTGCGTTCCAGGCGCAGGACCCACGACGGGATCACGACTTCGGGGTTCGTGACTCCGACCAGCGCGGGACCGAAGCGCCGCGAGACGTAGACATCCGCTTGCGACACTCGGTCGCGCGGCCAGCGGCGGCGTGAGCGCGCCACGATCAGGAGGACCGCAGCGATCGCGGCCAGGGACAGGAGCGACCCTGCGCCCCACCCGAGGACGGCCGCGCGGGCAGATCCCGGACCGGTTGGGAGGGGCATCGACGGCACGATATCCCAGGCGACGCCCGAGACCGTCCCCGTCGGTTCGGCCGGCCGGGCCATGGCGGAGTCCGGTGCCGATGCAAGCTGCGTCACCCGTAACGCGCCCGCCGCCGGAATCGCCACCGCCAGCGTGAGCGCGGCGAGCCAAACGACACGGCGAGGGAATCCATAGGCTGCCGCCAGACGCTCCATGGCGAAGCCGCCGGCCGCGATGACGGCTCCGACCGCTGCCGCGTACAGCATCCACGTGATCATTCCTCTTCCCTCCTGCGTTCCGCCCGGTCCAGAACCGAGCGCATCCGCTGAATCTCTTCGTCGTTGAAGTCCCGGTCCTCCACAAGCGTCGCCAGCAGCATCTCGGCTGACCCGTGGAAGATCTTGTTGACGATCCGCCGGAGCGCGCGTCCCCCCGCGCTGGCCGATTCGACCAGCGGGTGGTAGCGGTACGCCCGCCCCTCGCGCTCGTGCCCCACGGCGCCCTTTTCCTCGAGGATCTGCAGCATTTTCAGAACGGTCGTGTAGCCGACGTTCTCACCCAGGGCGTCGCGCACCTCGGCGACGGTCCCGGACCCCTCGCGCCACAACACGCTCATGATGTCGAGTTCCCGGTTCGTGAACCCCTTGCGGTCGCCGCCCTGCCGCTGTCCGGTCATCGGTGGTCCTCCTCCGTGCCAGCGGGGTCGCCTGCGGCGGCGTCGGGGGCACCGTCGCGCGCGGCGGCCACCTCCGCCATCACCTCACGCACCCGGTCCCCGAACCCTGCGGCCATGTGCATGACTTCCTCCTCGTCCACGGTGAGTATCCGTCCGTCCCTGACAACGACCCGCCCGTTCACCAGCACGGTGGCCACGTCGCTGCCGCGCGCTGCGTACACGAGGTGCGAATAGACCGCGTACAGCGGCGTCAGTCCGGCCCGGCGCGTATCGACGAGCACGATGTCGGCGCGCTTGCCGGGTTCCAGCGATCCGATCTCGTCGTGCAGATTGAGGACGCGCGCGCCTCCCATCGTCGCCATGCGGAAGACGGTCTCGGCGGGGAGTGCGGCCGGATCGCCCAGCATGAATTTCTGGACCTTGGCGGCGGCGTCCATTTCGTCGAACATGTCCAGGTCGTTGTTGCTTGCGGGACCGTCGGTGCCGAGTCCGACCGGAATCCCGGCGGCCAGCGCGGCCGCGACCGGCGCCGCCCTTGCCACCCCCAGCTTCATGTTGCTCTGCGGATTGTGGGCGATCCCGGCTCCCGATGCCGCGATCCGGTCGATGTCCTCGTCCGACAGATAGACCGAGTGCGCGAGGACGGTGCCGGGCCGAAGCGCGCCGATCGACTCGAGGGCTTCGAGGACCTCCATTCCGGTCAACTCCCGCGCGGTTGCGTTTTCGCTCGCGTCCTCGAGGGCGTGAATCTGGAAGACCGCGTCGTACGCGTCGGCCAGCCGGAAGGCCGCCTCGACCGCGTCCAGGGGCGTCGTGTACAGCGCGTGCGCCGCGACCGCGGGCACGACGGTGGGATGGTCGCGGTAGCGCTCCATGAACTCCGCGGCGTCCGCGAGCGAGGCCTCGGGCGAGGCGAAATCGGGGGTCGGGAAGCCGATGACGTGGGGCCCCGTGACCGAGCGGATGCCGGCGTCGATCGTCGCCCGGGCCATGTCGTCCCGGAAATAGTACATGTCGGCGAAGGTTGTCGTCCCGCTCTTCAGCATCTCGACCGAGGACAGCAGCGTTCCCCAGTACACGAAGTCGGGCGCGACGAGCGCGGCCTCGGCGGGGAAGATGTAGTCTTCCAGCCAGGTCAGGAGAGGGAGGTCGTCGGCGAGACCGCGCAGCAGCGACATCGCGGCGTGGCCGTGCGTATTGACCAGTCCCGGGATGACCAGGTGGCCGGTGGCGTCGATGATCCGCGCGCCGGTGGGGCGGGGGTCGTCCGGCGCGAGCAGCGCGGCGATGCGGTCGCCTTCGACGAGGACGCCGCCGCCGTCGAGGATCGTGCCGGGCCCGTCCATGACGACGACCGTGCCGCCATCGATGAGGAGGGGGCCGTCATCGGGCTGGGTGGGGGCGGGGGCGCACGCCGCCGCGAGGAGAAGCGCTGCAACCGACGAGCAGCGTGGCCCACGAAGAACTTCGTACATACTCATGACACACCTTAAGTGGTGGAATGGTTCCGTGTCAACGATGGCTTTCGTAGGGTGGATGGGGACTCGGAGCGGCCATCGGGTCGCCTGCAGCGCCTGCCAGCGGCCTGCAGCGCCTGCCACCGGCGCGCGCCGCCTGCCGGCGCACCCTACCTCGTCAATGGTACCCAGTCGCAGTCGCCCGTTTCAACAGCGATGCGGCGGAGCACCGTCGCGGCGTCTCCCCCTCGCAGCACCTGTTCGAGCACCAGCAGGGTGTCGTCCTCGAATCCGATCACCGGATGCGATTCCGGCCCGAGCGATACCCGCGCGTCCGGGCAGGCGCTTGCACGGTCCCGGTCCACGACCGAGACCCACAGTGTTTCGGTGCGGAGCGGGGGATCGTCGCCCGTGAAGTCGCCGTGGACGAGGAGGAAGGTGCCATCCGGCCGGCGGTGAACGCCCCTGGCCAGCGAGAAAAGGCTGAACGTGCTGAAGTAGTCGCCGCTTCGCAGGTTGTCCTCGATTGCGGCCGCCGGATCGGCCGGGGCCTCGCGCCGGTGGACTGCGGGCACCTCGAAACGATCCAGCTCACGGCCGCCGTCGTCGGCCAGGATTACGTCTCTGAGCGGCATGAATGCGACGAGCAGCGTGTCGGCCCACTTCGTGAAGGGCACCGAGTTGAACATCCCGCCAACGGGGCTGCCCTCCGTGTATGGCTCGGGGAGGTCCACGATCGGCTCGGCCTCGTCGTCACCCAGCTTCAACCGGCGGACCGCGCTGCGGGGCGTGTAGTGCGGGCCGCTGAGCCAAAGCACATCCTCATCCTCATCCCCATCCCCATCCACCGCCGCCGACTCGACATAGCCCCGCAAGGGGAACCGTTCGACGAAACGGCCGCTCTGCCGATCGAAGCGCTGAACCGCGAAGGGCTTCCACGACAGGACCAGCACATGGTCGCTTCCGTGCGGCAGCGCGATCTGCGCTTCCTCCCACTCCCCCGGACCCTGGCCGCGCGCCCCGTAGCTTCGGATCAGGCGCCCCTCGGCGGAATAGTGGAAGACGCGGGGTTGTCGATAGTCGGTGACGAGATAGCCACCGGTCCCGTCGGGCACCACCGATCCGGGATACACCAGGTAGTCTTCGGACGACTCCTCGAGCACGACCGAGTCGCGGACCTCCAATGCGGGCTGAGCGGAGAGGCCGGACATCGGGGCGGACAGAAGGCCGGCCAGGACGAGGCAGCCGTACGGCGCGAGTTTGCGTGGTCGGGCGTCATGCATGGGTTCGCTCCGGCGGATCCTGATGTGACGAGAACTTTCGTACACTGCTGTGATACATTAGAGCCCACTGTGGGTTGCCACTGTGGGCTGCCACTGCAAGTTGCCACTGCGGGTTGCCGTCCACGGGGATCTGGAGCCGCTTCATGACACAATCGAACAAGGTCGGAGCCACCAACGCCGGGCGGGACGACCCGCGCAGCGCGCTTCGCCGCCGCGACCGCGGCAAGGACGACGCGTGGGTGGCCGCCTTCCTGAAGCGGGCCGCGTACGGCTTTCTCGCGACCGTGGGGCAGGGGGGACAGCCCTTCCTCAACTCGAATCTGTTCGTATACGACGACACCGGCGGCGACCGCCGCATCTACCTGCACACACACCGGACCGGCCGCACACGCGACAACCTGGACAGGGCCGAGAAGGTCTCATTCAGCACGGTGGCGATGGGCCGTCTTCTGCCCGCTCCCGAGGCGCTGGAGTTCTCGGTGGAATACGCAGGCGTCGTGGTCTTCGGAACGGGCCATGTGGTGGTAGACCAGGACGAGGCGCGCACCGCCCTGCAGATGCTCCTCGACAAGTACGCGCCGCACCTCCGGCCGGGCGTCGACTATCGCGCGACCACCGACGACGAACTGAAGCGCACGGCAGTGTACCGGATCGATATCGAGGCGTGGAGCGGCAAGCAGAAGGAGGTGCCCGAGGACTTCCCCGGAGCCTTCGCGCTGGATCCGCCGCCGGTGCCGTTCCCGGAGCGGAGCGAGTAGCCGGTTGGGGGCGAGGAATAGTCGATGAAGTTGACAGTCGTGATACATGTGGCCGAAGAAGGTGGGTACTGGGCCGAGGTGCCCGCTCTACCCGGGTGTGCCTCCCAGGGCGAAACCTACGACGAGGTATTGAAGAACATCCAACAGGCGATCGAGGGTTGCCTGGCCGTTGACCTCAGCGTTCTCCCCGTGTCAGAGACAGACAGGATCGTCGAAATCGCGGTGTGAAGACAGTCAGTCGGAAAGCGTTTCTGTCGAGTGCTTGAGAAGCGGGGATGGATGCTGAAGCGAGTGCACGGCAGTCAGCGACCACGAACTCTACCAGCCTCCCATACTCCCGGAGACCGTTCAGCGACGGTTAGCGAAGCACCATTTCCCGCATCACCGCCCGGTCCACGCCCAGCGAATTCCGGATTCGGATGAGGACGAGGTTGCCGCGGGCATCCATCCAGGTCTCGCCCGGGGGCAGCTCGACCGAAAACGACTCTCGTTCGCCGTCCCGGACGGTCCAGCGTTCGACTTCATCGCCCGGCAGGGCGTAGTGCCGCACCCATAAACGTCCGTCCCGATCGAGCCGAACGGCGTTGATTGGAGGGGCGACTTCGTTGTGTCGGTAGGTTCGCTCGCGATACTCGATCCCCCGCGTCGAAAGTCCCCGTTCTGCATACATTTCCAGGCCGCGTTCATGACTGCGGATGGAACGTGCGTGGGCATCGGCTCGCGCGGTCTCCAGGATCTCGTCCGACACCCTGACTCTATCACCCGGCATCGGGATTCTGGAAACGACCGTACCACTCCGGTCAAGGATCTCGATGTGCTCGGATTCCGTGTCGGCCACGACGATCCGCTCACCCTGAATCCGCACGTAGGTGTCATGCGCGAAGAGTTTGTCACCCGTTTCATGTCCCCGGAATTCAACGATCGTTCGCATGTCTCCTTCCGGGCTCAGCTCCACCACGTACCCCGGCGGACGCCCCAAGTCACGGCCACCGCCGTTGATGGGTGGGCCGCCTTCGAGAACAGCCAGGCTCCCGTCCGCGAACATTCCCCATACACGGGCAATGGCCAGCGGATGGTGGAAGTCGAGGGGTGACAGGCTGACGCGCTTGGTGGCCAGAACGTCGCCCGAGTACGAAAAGGTTGTCAGGCGGAAATCGTTGTTGACATCCCAGACCGTGAGTTGATCCTGCTCGCCCCGAAACACCGCGAGTTCAGACCCGGTACCGGCAAACTCGCCCGGCCCTCCCCCTTCTCCGCCCGCGGTCCACAGTTCACCCGTCCGGGGGTCGATGAAAAGGAGCGTTCTCCCGTCCAACAGCACGATTCGCGCCTCGCTCAGGAACAGTGCCCGTGACAGGCTCCCGAGCACGGACACGGACTCGCTCGGATGTTCTCCGGAATCGAACAGCGGCGTGGCAGAAAGCTGCGCTACCGGAGGGGCGGCGTCCTGAGGTGCACCGAACGACATGGCGGCGGCACCGCGCGGTCCAAGCAGCATGGCCGCAGAGGTCACCAGTATGGCGGCCGCAAAGCCCAGAAGCACACGAAATGTAAAGTATAGTTTACTAATTGTATACTTTTCTTTACAGTAGAGGATGGTGCGTCCCCCCTCAGCCCGCGTTCTTCGCGGCCAGCGCCGCCAGCCCGGCGTCGATCTCCTCGCCGGACACCCACCGCCCCCGCACCATCACCCCGGCGCGGTCGAACAGGTTCGCCAGATCATCAAGGGGGTTGGAGCCCAGCAGCACCAGATCCGCGCGCTGTCCCGGCGCGACGGTCCCGAAGTTGCCGTCGAGCCCCAGGTGCGAGGCCACGTATCCGCCCACCGTGACCGTGCCGCTCTTCAGGATCTCGTAGTTCGATATCCCCGCTTCGGCCATCACGCGCAGCTCCCGGTGGAGCGCGAACCCGGGCACGTTGAACAGCTGCGGCGAGTCGGTTCCCATCAGGATCCCGGCTCCGGCATCGGCAAGCGCCTTCAGGATCCGGTCACGAAGGTCCAGGTAGAGCGCCACCTCCTCCGGCGGCCCGCTGCCCGCGCCGGCCCGCCTGCGCCATCCCTCCCGGGTCGCGGGCGACACGTAGTGCATCTCCGGCTGCCCGAGCATCTCGTCGGCGTCGGTCGCGCCGTAGAGGTTCCGCCACAGGTACTGGGTCGGGACCACGTAGACGTCGTGCTCGATCGTCATGCGGATGATCTCGTCGAGCTTGGCTTCGTCGAAGCCGCGCGCCAGTCCGCCGAGGCTGATCGGGCCGGCGCTCACCTGGGCCTGGACATCGTCGGAAGCGACCGCCTGGATGTAGCCGTCGAGGTGATCGACGGTCGACATGCCGGTCTCGATCGCGTGCACCAGCCCCACGTCGGCCGGAACGTGGCCGCCGTAGGTGAAGCCCATCGGCTGCGCGACGGCCACCATGTGGTCCCAGGTCTCCCGCGAGACGCCCGGATGGATCTTCTGCAGGTCGTAGCCGGCTTCCACGTGCGCGCGGATCAGCGCCTCCGCGTCGGCGGGCGTGGGCGCGGAGCCGCCGTTGATCGACGGCGCGCCGACGTAGAAGTTCGGACCCAGCACCTCGCCGCGCTCGATTTCGTCGGCGAGCGGGATCTGGTAGGCCGATCCGAGCATGCCCCGGATCGTGGTGATCCCGTTGGCGACGTACAGGAACAGGATGTCCTCGACCTCCTCGCGGGGAGGGTTGTCGCCCGGCGGGACGTGCGCGTGCATTTCGGCGAGGCCCGGCATCAGGAACCGCCCCGTGCCGTCGATCTCGGTGGCGCCGCGCGGCACGTCGACCTCGTCCGCGGGCCCGACTTCGGTGATCACTCCGTCAGCCACGATCACGGTCTGGTCCGCGACCACGGCGTCCGAGGTCATGGGCAGCACGGTCACGTTCGTGAACGCGGTGAGCTCCGGAACGGGCTGGGCCTCGCAGGCCGCCACCATCCCCATCCACGCCAGGCTGAACATCTGCAACGTCTTCATACCTTTCCCCCTGTTCCGTCTCCGCCGGCACTTGCCCTGAGCGCGCCCGCGTACTGATCTCTCATCATAATACCCGACGACATGGAGCGACGATGAGTTCACCTTCCGCCCCCACCCCCGCCGCCACCCGCATCGCGTCGCTCGACGTGCTCCGCGGGTTCGCCGTACTCGGCATCCTGATCGTGAACATCCAGGGCTTCGCGCGGGTCTTTTCGGCCTACATGAATCCCCCCTCCGCCGGCGGATTCGAGGGCGCCGAGGTGTGGCTGTGGTCCGTCGTCTATCTCTTCGCCGACACCAAGTTCATCTCGATCTTCTCGATGCTCTTCGGCGCCGGCATGGCGATGATGAGCGACCGCATGGCCGCCCGGGGCGCCGCGGGGACCGGACTCCACTACCGCCGCCAGTTCTGGCTGCTGGTCATCGGACTGGCGCACGCCTACCTGATCTGGCACGGCGACATCCTCGTCGCCTACGCGCTGTGCGGCTTCATCCTCTACCCCCTGCGGAACCTGTCGCCGCGCCGGCTGCTGTGGATCGGCGGGTGTGCGGTCGCGTTCCTGGTGGCGCTGTGGGGGCTGACCGGCCTGTCCGTTCCTGCCTGGCCGGCCGAAGACCTGGCGGTTGCGGCCGCCGAGTGGAGCCCGCCGCCCGAAGTCCAGGCAGCCGAGATCGAGGCCTTCCGCGGCACCTGGACCGAACAGCTCCGTGTGCGCGCCCCCGTCGCGCTGACCGTCCAGACGACCGCATTCCTGTTCCTGTTCCTGTGGCGTGCCGGCGGACTGATGCTCGTCGGGATGGCCCTGTACCGCCTCGGCGTCCTGGCCGCATCGCGTTCGGCCGCGTTCTACCGCCGCATGGCCGTCGTCGGGCTGGCCGCGGGTCTTCCGCTCGCCGCCGCGGGGGTCGCCTACAAGCTGCATCACGAATTCGCGTTCGAGAAGGCGATGTTCCAGGGCGCGCTGTTCAACTACGTGGGCTCGGTCGGCGTCTTCTTCGGGTACGTCGCGCTGGTCATGCTGGCGGTCCGGCGCGGCTGGTTCCCGGGCCTGCAGCGGCGGCTGGCGGCAACCGGCCGGATGGCGCTCACGAACTACATCGCCCAGAGCGTGATCTGTTCGCTGATCTTCTACGGACACGGGCTGGGTATGTTCGAAGGGGTCGGGGCGCCGGGCCGGCTCGGGATCGTCGTGGGCATCTGGGTGGCGCAGCTCCTGTGGTCGCCGTGGTGGCTCGCCCGTTTCCGCTTCGGGCCGCTCGAATGGTTCTGGCGCTCGCTGTCGTACATGAAGAGGCAGCCGCTAAGGCGCTGAGCTGACCCCCTGCACGCTGACCTCCGAACGCTGACCCCCCGAGCACACCGCCCACACGGACCCAACGCACCAATGAAGGAAAACGAAAAGACGCCTGCCCGCCGCCCGCTCGAACCGGACGAAGTGCTGCGCGTGATGGACGCGGCCCAGGTCATCCACGAGCGGCAGACAGCGCTCCGCGAGCACGACAGCTTCGACCGCGAAGCCGCGATCCGCGACATCCAGGTCATGTACGAGGAACTCGGCGATCTGGTCGACCGCGACGTGATCGAAAGCGCGCTCGACGAGTACCTGTCCCAGCGCTACGCCTTCCACAGCCCGCCGCGTGGACCGCAGAGGACGCTCGCGCTGCTCTACGTGCGCCGCGGCCGCATCGCGCGGCGGGTTCTGCTGCCGGCCGCCGGCGTGGCCGCGCTGGTCTGGGCGGGCTTCACCGGCGTGGAGATGGTGGAGCGAAGGGCGGAGGCCCGCGCCGCCGCCGCACAGATCGAGCGCGCCGCCCGCTTCGGCGACCTGCAGGCGGACGTCGACCGGCTCCACGCCGCGGTGCTCTCCGCCGCCATCGAGGACCTGGCGCTCGAACGCGCCGCCGAACTGGGTCGCATCGCGGAGGCGCAGGTGGCCGAGCGCGACGTCGACGGCCTCGGCGAGACCGTCGGCCTCTACGACGACCTCTACGGCGCCCTCACCTCCGAATACCGGCTCGTCATCACGGGCGGCGTCTGGCGCCAGGACAACCGCGACCCGCGCATCCGCAACAACTACCTGCTGGTCGAGGCGCTCGACCCGGCCGGCCGCGCGCTCACCCTGCCGGTCCGCAACGAGGAGACGGGCGCCACCGAACGGGTCGCCGCATGGGGCGAGCGCGTCCCCAGGGACGTCTACGACCGCGTCGCCGCGGACAAGCAGGACAACGGGATCGTCGACGACAGCGAATTCGGCCTCAAGCGCCGGGGGTTCATCACCGCCGAGCGCGCCTATCCCGACATCGGCCAGATCACGAGGTGGTGGTGACATGCAGACCGGCAAGGACATCCACAGGGGGATCACCGGGCGGATCCGCGAGGTGCGGCGCCAGCTGCGGGCCCGGACCAGCGCGATCGAGTCATTGCAGGAGGAGCTGGCCACGGCCGGCGAGCGCCGGTGCGCGACGATCCGTGCGCTGGCCGAGTTCCACCTGCCCGGAATGAACGAGGAGGCGGTCGCCGGCACCCTCTCCGAGATGGAGTCGAGCGTCCGCGCCGTCTTCGACAGGAAGAAGGACCGCGTGGACGTGGTCGAGCGCCGCATTCCCGAACAACGGGGCACGGTCGCCGGGGCCGAGGCCGCGCTGGCCAGCGTAACGGAAGCACTCGACGAGACCGGCCGTGAGCGTGCCCACCTGGCCCGCATCGTATTCGCAGAGCTTCACAACACACCCGATTGGCATGGCCTGTTCAGTGAAGTCCGCCGTCTCGAGGCCCGCGTGGCCGCGTCCGAAAAACGCCTGGAAGCCGCTCGCCGCGAGCGCGATGAGAGGACTCCGGCCTACGATCGCGATCCCCTCTTCTCCTACCTGTCCCGCCGGCGGTATGGCACGGCCGCGGCTGCCGGAAATCCGGTGACCCGATCGCTCGACCGATGGGTGGCAGGGGTGATGCAGTACGACGACGCCCGCGCGAAGTACGATTTCCTCAACGCCCTGCCCGATCACGCCGCGGCGGTGCTTGCGGAAGACCGCGCGGCCCTCGCGGAAGCGGCTCCTCCCCTGGCGGCCCTGGAGGCGCGCGTCATCGATCGCAACGGCCTGACCCCGGTGCTCGAGCGGGGCGACCGTCTTTATTCCGAGCGGGAAGAAGCCCGGCGCGCCCTGCGCGAGGCCGAGACCACCCTGCACGAGCTCACCGACGAACTGGCCGCGCTGCAGGACGAGCGCGGCGCCTACTACGAGGCCGCGATCGACGGACTGGAGACGTATCTGGAAGGCCTCACGCTCGGCGAACTCGCGACGATGGCCCGGGCCACGGGCGATCCGCGCGACGACGTTTTGGTGGCGGATCTGGGCGAGATCGACGCGCGGCTGGACAGGCTGCGCGGCAGGCTGACGGCCGAAAGGGAGAAGCGGGCGCGCCTGGACGACCGCCTCGCGGGTCTGGAGGACATCCGCGACCGCTTCGAAGCCGACGACTGGAACGGCCGCCGCTCACGCTTCGACGACGGTCTCGACATCAACGCGCTGCTGCTCGGCTACATCGCCGGAACGCACTCATCGGGGCACGTGCATCGGGTGCTCGGGCACAGCCACAGCTTCCTCCCCGTCGGTGACAGCTTCGGCGGCGGCTTCTCGAGCGGGGGCGGCTTCGGCGGAGGCGGCTTTTCGACCGGCGGCGGTTTCGGCGGTGGCGGAGGTTTCTCCACCGGCGGCGGGTTCTGAGCCGTGGGTTCATGAAGGCGACCGCGCTGCTGCTGGCCGCCATCCAGCAGACCACGCTCTCGGGGGTTGTCCGCGACAGCATCGACCTTGAGCCGGTGGCCTTCGCACGAGTCACCGTTTCGGCCCCAGCCCAGCCTTCGTCCGCGACGGCATCGGCAGACTCCGACCGGTTCGGCGCCTTCGTAGTGGCGGGCGCGCCCGCCGGGCAGGTTCGGGTGCGGGTCGAGGCCTATGGGTACGATGCCTGGACGCGGTCATACGAAGAGGTGCCTCGTGGCGAGCTGCTCGTGCTGTTGCGGCGTGCCCCGGTGCCGATCGATTCGATCGTCGTCAACGCCCGCGGGCGGCCGGGCAACCCTATCTCGCTATCCAGCGACGCATTCGTCGTGGATACCGCCGTGATGCGCATGCTGCCCACCATTCTTGAGACGGACGCACTGCGGGCGGTCTCGATGTCGCCTTCGGCCTCGGCCCCCTCGGACTGGACCGCGATCCCGTTCGTGCGGGGCGGTGTGAGCGCCGGGACGCCCGTGATGCTCGACGGTGTGCGCCTCTTCAACCCCCACCACCTCGGCGGCTTCCTTTCGGCGCTCAACGCGGAGGCGGTGGAACGGGTGACGCTTCTGCCGGGCTCGGGCGGAGACGCGCAGCCGTTCGGGTCGCTCTCGGGCGCGATCGACATTCAGACCCGCGACGGAGCACGGGACCGTCGCCGCGTGACCGGCTCTCTGGGTCTCGTGTCGTCGCGGGTTGCGGTGGAGGGCCCCGTCGGCGAGAGCGCGTCGTTCATTCTCGACGGCCGCCGGACCTACATCGATCTCATATTCTCGGGGCTCAGAGGTCTCGGTGCGACAGAGGCCGTCATCCCGTATGCCTTCGATGACTTGCACGCCAAGTTCACCAAGGACTTCGGGGGTGTCCGGCGCCTCTCGGTCACCGCCTACATCAACTCCGAAGCGTTCGACAACCTCGCCGAGGAGTACGCCGAAACCGCCACCTTCGACTGGGGCAACGCCGCGTTGGCCGCGCACTACCGCCACCCGCTCGGACCGGCCACAATGGTCGACGCATCCCTGGGCCACAGCCGCTTCTCCAGCCAGTTCCTCGGGCTTGGCGGCGGTATGACCCAGTTGGCGCGCTTCGGTCGCGAATATACCCCACCCGAAGACACAGTGACCCTCGGCAACGGTTTCATGAGCGAGCACCGGGCGGATGTGCGTGTGACTCGATACACCGAACACGCGACCGTCACGGCGGGCCTGCAAGCCACCGGCTTCACCGCCGACCACGGCTACACGGTGGACGAGGATCACGGAGACCTGCAACAGATCATCCTGTCGTCGCTGCACCTGGAGGCTTCCCAGTGGCGGTTTGCCGCGTATTCCAGCGTCGACGCCCGCTTCGGTGCGCGATGGGGCTCCAGGGCGGGGTTGCGGTTGGACCATTTCTCGGGACTCGCGACCACGCTGGCGCCCTTCGCGGAGTTGAGCTACTCGGGTTCGTGGTGGCGGACCCGCATCCTGGGCTCCAGGTCGCACCAGACGCTGGTTTCCATGCGCGACGAAGAGACGATTGGGGCCAGCTTCATCGCCTACGACCTCCTGGCCCCGGTCGTGGACGGCCCCGTGCCGCGCAACAGCGAACTCTCGGCGGGGTGGGAGGCGACGCTGGGAACACTCCACCTGCGGCTGGACGCCTACCTGAGGAAGCTGGACAACCTTCGGGTGCCCGAACTGGGGACCAATCCACTCGGCGCGAACACGCTTGACGATCCCGCCCGCCGAAAGGTGGCCAGCGGCGCAGCGCGGGGCGTTGAGCTTTTTTGGAGCTGGGCCTGGCGGTCCGCTACCACCGTGGGCAGCTATCGCTGGGGCAAGGCGTCGCGCACCGTGGGGCCCGACACCTATACGCCCCGATTCCACCGCGATCACGAATTCGAGTTCGGCGTGGCCCTGGAGCGCGGCAACTCGTCATGGTCCGCGCGGGCGTCGGCACGGTCGGGCCAGCCGACGACACCAATGCTGGCTGTGGTGCCATTCGTGAACTACAACTCGCCGGAAAACCTCGAGCAGTATCCTCTGTTCCGGTACATGGTGGCCCTGGGAGGGGATTACAACTCCGCAAGACTCCCGCCCTATGCCCGCCTCGACGTTGGCTGGCGGCACACGAGCGAAGTCTCCTGGTTTGGCGGTGGTTCGCTCACGCCCTTCGTCTCGATCGCCAATCTCTTCAGCTTGCCGAATGTGGTGGCCACGGTGGCCGAGCCCAACTTCGATCGTGACTTTCCAAGCGACCGCGCCGGAATCATCGACCGGGTCTACCTGCCGCAAATGCCGATGATCCCGTTCTTCGGCGTGGAGTTCCGGTTTTGAAGCCGGGGTCGCCAACGGGGATGGCCACCGTGCTGTTCGCGCTGGCGTGTGCCGGTTGCGTTCGCTCGGCGGACCCGCTCGTTCCGGAATCGGACGTCCTGGGGATCACCGTAGTGCTCGTGGCCGGGCGGAGCGACGTGAACCTGCTGGCCCTGCACCCTCACCGTCCCCAGTCCGGTCTACCTCCCGCAGTCGAGCTGAGTCTGATTGGTCCGGGCTGGGAGGCGGCGTTCTCCGAGGAAGTGGATCCGGCTGATTGCCGTATGGCTGGCGCGGACACCTGGCCCGGGACGTTCGTCTGCCTCCGTGCCCAGCTGCCGGAGGCGATTCGCGAGCGCACGCGGTACAGGTTATCGGGCAGCGGGCCGGAGGGCCCCATCAGCGGCGAGACCGTTGTGCCATCCGCACCGGTTATCGTGGAACCGGCGGACGGGCAGGTGTTTCCTCCCATACACACGGATGACGATGACTTCGTCTTGCCGATCCGGTTCGATGTCCCTGCCGATGTCGCGACGCTGCACTCGGAGGTAGTCGACGCCGTCGAGATCCAGCCCGATGGCTTTCAGGAGCCCGTGGGACCCATGTCCTGCCAGCCGATGGTGCTGGACATTCAGGCAGGCCTGGCCGAGCTTCGCCTGAGCCGCGCCAGCCCCTCGCTGTACAAGAGGCTGTACCTGGGCCAGCCCGTGGAGCTCTCCCTTCGGCTGCTCGGACTCGGACGGCACTACGCCAACTTCTTCGAGGTGTCGGGCAGGTATCCGGCGCGGCAACCATGGCCTTCCTTCGGCCTGGAAGGCGCCTACGGGTACTTTGCGGGTGCTGCGCCTTCCAGACCCGTGCGGATCATCGTCCGACGCACTGACGCTGCCGACACGCTGCCAGCCCGGCCCCACGGTGCTCACGCGGGTCCAATCACGGACCGCTACGGCAACCGGTAGGCCTCTACCCGCGAGATATCCATCTCGTCCGCAGCGACGCCCAGGATTCGACCGCCACGTACAGCGTACACCTCGAACTCGGAGGGCAGGAGGACGGACACCGCGTGCGAGCCGTCCGGACGGAAGGCCGCCCACTCCACCTGCGACCGGTCGTTGCCGCGGATCCCCACCCAGATGCGATCCTCGTCATCCACGACGAGGCCGGTGAGCGTCGGCCACGCATACGGTGCGCCCTCGCGAAGCAGCCGGCCGAATTCGCCGCGCAGTCGGTCAGCGGCCGCATCCAACTCGGCTCGGGTAACGGCGATCGTCGTCGTCTCGTACGAAAACGCGGACAGGACCTGCCCGTCGAGGTCGAACACCCGCACCGCCAGCGCATCCGAGGAAACGTGTGCGATTCGGTCGCCCGCGAGGACGCCGACGAACGAACGCCGGGCGAACGGATGGCCGGCCATGCTCACGTACCCCTCCCCCCGAAGCACCAGAGCATCGTCGGCGGGGTAGTCGACGACGTCATCGACCAGCAGCTCGCCACCTTCCTCCCGGACGTGGCGAAGGACCTGGGCCCTCGTCTCTCCCTGGTCGGATCCGTCGGCCATATACGCGGTCGACGAGATGCTCAGGTAACCGGGGGAACCGGTCAGCCTCCTGACCTGACCCATTCGGGTGTGGTCACCCGGCGAATAGGCGTAGGCGGGTTCGTCGCCGTCGGGCGGAAACACGGTCACGCGCTGCAGGTTCGAGTCCCAGACCAGCACGCTGTCCGCTGCGAGCACCTGGACGCGGGCGGGCCGTTGGAACTCGCCGGGACCCTCGCCCTCGCGCCCGATCATGCGGGCGTACGTGAGGTCCGCGTTGAGGGCGATGACCGCGGATTCCTGCCCGTCGATCACGAAGACGCGACCGGGCGAATCCGTCGCGAGTTCCCACACGTACGAGAGGAACACGTCGTCACCGGACGTCGCCTCGAGGACAGCTTCGCCGGGAGGGTCCGCGGCCCACGGGCGGTTGTCCGGCGCCGACGCGGCCTGGCCGGCCGGACCCGTGTCCCCCGCACACGCGGCGGCTAGGGCGACAGCGGTGGCGATGACGCTGGCGACGACTGTGGCGACGACGAGTCGGTACAATCCCGGGGTGCGCCCACCGGCCGCCGGATCACGGGAGACGTGCTTTCCGTTCATTTGTGGTTGGACGTGCGAGAGGTCCCCTGCGTTTCACTCGCCGGGTGTGACACCAAGTCTGGCGAAAGACGCGTATATGGTTGCACTCTGTAGGGGCAGGATGGTGTTGAGACAGGACAGCGGCACGGAGAACCACGATGACAGGACGACTGATTGCGATCGCCGCGACGACCACGCTTGTCGCGCTGCCCGCCGTCTCCGGTCCCGCACACGCGATGCAGGACATTGCGATCGCCGGTCGCGCCGGCACCCTGGGGCTCGGCGCCGAGTTGGTCATCGTCGCGAACGACTGGATCGCGCTGCGTGGCGGCGCGGGTCTGCTCGGGTTCGACGCCGACATCACGTCCGTGTCGGGGCTCGAGGACAACCGCACGGGCGAGGTGGGGGTGCCGAAGTCGGTCTATACCTTCGGGGCCGACATCGCCGTCGGGAACTTCCGCCTGGGCGGCGGGATGCTCTACAAGCAGGCCGATCCGACGTACGCGATCAAGCTCGGGAGCGGCGCGGAGATCGACATCGGAGCCAACACCTACACCGAGCCCGAAGTCACCCAACTGACCACAACCCTCGTTTCCGAGGCGTGGGCCCCGTATGTCCTGCTCGGATTCGGCCAGCACATGACGCGTGGCGTGGGGCTCTTCCTCGACGTGGGCGTCGCTTTCCTCGACCAGTCGGATCTTGTGATGAGCGCTACCGGGGACCGGACGGTGCTGACGTCGAGGAGGTTCCGCGAGGATCTGCGCGCCGAAGAGCAGAATGCGCTGGACGACGCCGGCGACCTGGTGAACTACTGGCCGATCCTGAACCTGGGGCTTGAGTTCGCGGTCGGAGGGCGGGGACGCGGACGCCGTGGCGGGTGGTGATCCCGGTTCCTTCCTGACTCGCGAGGAGCTGGCCCGCTACGCCCGCCACCTCGTCCTTCCCGAGGTCGGAAGAGAGGGGCAGGAGCGGCTGAAGCGCGCGCGCGTCCTCCTGGTCGGTGCCGGGGGACTGGGCTCGCCGGCGGCCCTCTACCTGGCCGCGGCCGGTGTGGGGACGCTGGGAATCGTGGACCCGGATGTGGTCGATGTGACCAACCTGCAGCGCCAGATCCTCCACGGGACTCGGGGCGTGGGCACGCCGAAGGTCGACTCGGCACGCGCGCGGCTCGCGGATGTCAATCCCCACGTCAGGGTGGAGACGGGGGAGCTGCGGCTGTCGTCCGCCAACGCCCTGGACATCGTGGCGCGCTTCGACGTGGTGGTCGACGGCAGCGACAACTTCCCTACGCGCTACCTGGTCAACGACGCCTGCGTACTGACGGGCAAGCCCAACGTCTATGGGTCGGTGTACCGGTGGGAGGGCCAGCTGTCGGTGTTCGCGACCGACGGCGGACCGTGCTACCGGTGCCTCTTCCGCGAGCCCCCTCCGCCGGGCCTGATCCCCAACTGCGCGGAGGCCGGGGTCTTCGGGGCGCTGCCGGGGGTCATCGGGGCGGCGCAGGCCATGGAAGCGGTGAAGCTCCTGCTCGGGGTCGGCGAGCCGCTCGTGGGGCGCCTGCAGATCTTCGACGCGCTCGCCTACAGCTGGCGCGAGCTGGAGATCCGCCGCGATCCCGACTGCCCCGTGTGCGGCGACCAGCCCACGCAGACCGGCCTGATCGACTACGAGGTCTTCTGCGGGGTGGCGCCGTCGGTGCCGGCGGACGAGACCGTGGTCGGCAGCGTCGAGGCGGACGAGTTGTCCGGGGTGATGGCCGGTGACCCGCGCCCGTTCCTCCTGGATGTCCGCGAGCCCACGGAGTGGCAGATGATGAACCTGTCCGAGCTTGGCGCGGTTCTCGTGCCGATGGGCGAGGTCGGCGACCGGCTGGAGGAGATTCCGCGGGACCGCCCCGTGGTCGTGTACTGTCACAGCGGCGTGCGGAGCCTGCAGGTGGCGGAAGCGCTGGCCGGCGAAGGCTACGAGGACGTGCGGAACCTGGAAGGCGGGATCGTGGGGGTATTGGGATAGACTTGCGGGCCCCACGGGGGTTCGCTGATCGAACAATGCAACCCTCGACCGGTTGGGGTGTATCTTTGGGCATGCGAACCCCGACGCTCACCCGAATGCTCCCCTCCGCCCTCCTGCTGGCGGCCTGCCTCGGAGCCGCGGCACCCCTTGCGGCGCAGCCCACGCGCGCGGACTCGGCCGCCGTGCTTCTGGCCACCGCTGTCGCGTTCGAGGCGGAAGGTGAGCGGGGCGTGGCCGAAGAGCTGTACCGGCACATCACGGAGCAGTTTGCGGACACGCCCGCAGCCGATTCGGCGCTGGTCCGGCTGGACCGGCGGCTTGGCGCGGGCGGCGAGATCGAGCTCAGGGTCTGGGCAACCACCTACGGTCTCTGGACGGGCGTCGCGGTACCGCTCGCGTTCGACGCCGACGGCCCGGAGCCCTACGGGGTCGGGCTGCTCCTGGGGGGGCCGGCCGGGTACATGGCGGCCCACAGATTCGTCGGCTCGCGGCCGGTTTCGCCGGGACAGGCGCGCGCGATCACCTGGGGCGGGAGCTGGGGCGCCATACAGGGGGCGGGCTGGGCCCAGGCCCTGAACTTCGGGGGGGACGACCGGCAGAGCCCGCAGGCCGTGGTCGCGTCCATGATCGCTGGAGGGGCGATCGGCATCGGTGCCGGCGTCCTGGCCTCGCGGCGCGAGATCACCCCCGGCACGGCCACCTCGGCGATGGCCGGCAGTCTCTGGGGACTGTGGTTCGGGGTCGCCACGGCGGTGCTGCTGGACATGGACGAGGATCCGTCCATCACGACGGCCTTGTTGTTCGGCAACGCGGGGCTCGTGGCCGGAACGCTTGCCGGCAGCCGCCTGCCGCTGAGCCGCGGACGCGCGCGGCTGATCAGCGTGGGCGGCCTGATCGGGGGCTTTGCGGGCCTGGGCCTGGCATTGATCGGCAACGTGGACGACGAGCAGACCGCGATCGGGCTCCCGTTCCTCGGCAGCATCACCGGGTTGATCGCCGGCGGCGCGCTGACCCGTGGCGACGACGTGCGGGAGGATCCCTACGACGCCTCGTCTTCGGGTCCCGCGCCGGGTGCGCTGATCAACTGGACGGGTGGTGCGCTGTCGCTGTCGACTCCGCTCCCGATGCCGTGGCGGGACCCAGCGGTGCGGACGGACGGGCGGAGCGGGCTGGCCTGGAAGGTCCCGCTGGTGAACGTGCGGTTCTGAGCGCGGGCCGGATCCGCCGGCATCCCGCCGGCGCCGGCGCTAATACCCCGCCAGGCCCAGAATCCCCTCCAGCACGTCGTCCGTCTGCGGAAGGATCGCCTTTTCCAGCTGGGGCGAGAACGCCACCCACGTGTCCAGCGCCGCGACCCTGCGCACGGGCCCGTCCAGCCACGGGAACAGTTCGTCGGCGATGCGCGCGGCGACCTCCGATCCGATCCCCCACGACAGCGCGTCCTCGTACGCGACCATCACCTTGTTCGTGCGCCGGACGGAGTCCCCGATGGTCTCCATGTCGAGCGGTGACAGCGAACGCAGGTCGATCACCTCGGTGCTGATCCCGTGCCGCTCCTCGGCCACCCGGGCAGCGTCCATGCTGCGCTTCACGAGCGCGCCGCAGGTGACGACGGTCAGGTCGCGCCCCTCCCGCACGACCTTGGCCTTTCCGAACGGAATCATGTAGTCGGGGCCCGGATCCGCACCCTTGTTGTGGACCTGGCGGTACAGGTGCTTGTGTTCGAGGAACATCACCGGATCGTCGCAACGGATCGCCGTCCGCAGCAGGCCGTTGGCGTCGAGCGCGTTGGAGGGTAGCACGACCCGCAGCCCGTGCGTGTGCGCGAACAGCGACGGCGCGGTCTGGGAGTGGTACATCCCGCCCTTGATGTAGCCCCCGTAGGTGGTGCGCACGACGACGGGGGCCGCCCACTTGCCGGCCGACCGGTAGCGCATGGTGGCCAGTTCGTTGCGGATCTGCATGAACGCGGGCCAGATGTAGTCGACGAACTGGATTTCGGCCACGGGCTTGAGGCCGCGGGCGGCCATCCCGACGGCCCGGCCGATGATGTTCGCTTCGGCAAGCGGCGCATTGTACACGCGGTTGCTCCCGAAGCGGGCCTGCAGCCCGTGGGTGACCTTGAAGACGCCGCCCTTGCCCTTGACCTGGCCGAGCGCCTCCTCGCGTGAGGCGTCGGCGACATCCTGGCCGAAGACGACGATCCTCGGGTCGCGTTCCATTTCGGAGCGCAGACACCGGTTGAGCAGGTCGACCATGGTCAGCGGGCGGTCTGCGGCAAAAACGGGCCGGTCCTCGGTGTCGAAGTCGGGGCCGGTCGGGTCGACGGTCTCGGAGTAGAGCCACTTCTCGGCCGTGTCCGCCGGCGGCTGGGGGTGTTCGAGGGCCTGGTCCGCGGCCGCGGCGACGGCCGCCCCGACATCCGCTTCCATGCGGTCGAGCTCGTGCGCGGTCGCGGCGCCGGTTTCGAGGATAAGCCGGCGCGCCTTGCGCAACGGATCGCGGCGGTCCTGCGCCTCCCGCTCCGCCGGACTCCGGTACACCGATTCGTCGTCGGATCCGGAATGCGAATACGGACGGGTGGTGTGCGCGTGCAGCAGCGCCGGTTTCCTGTGCCGGCGGCACCACTCCACGGCCGCGCGCGAGGCCCGGTGGCTTTCGAGCAGGTCGGTCCCGTCGCACTCGATGATCTTCAGGTCGGGGAACCCGGTGAGGAGCCGCGACACGTTGCCGCCGGCCGTCTGTACCTCCACGGGGACCGAGATCGCGTACTCGTTGTCCTCGATCAGGAACAGGATGGGCAGCTTCAGGTTGCACGCCGTGTTGAGGGCCTCCCAGAACTCGCCCTCCGACGTGGTCCCGTCACCTGCGGTGCAGAGCACGATCTCGTCCTCGGCGAATGGTCCCACGTGGTTGCGCAGTTCCGGCGAGACGCCCGCCCGCATGCCCGCTTCCGCGCAGCCGACCGCGTGCAGGAACTGTGTGCCCGTGGGCGAGGACGCCGACACGATGTTGAGGCGCTCGTCCGAGAAGTGGGCCGGCATCTGGCGCCCGCCGCTGGCGGGATCCGCCTCCGCGCCCATCCCCTGGAGCAGTTGTTCCATCGGGGGCACGCCCAGCGCCAGGGCCAGGGCGCGGTCCCGGTAGTACAGGCAGAACCAGTCCGCCCCGGGCCGCAGATAGTCGGCCAGCGCAACCTGAATCGCCTCATGGCCGGCGCCGGCAATCAGGAAGAACACCTTGCCCTGCTTGTAGAGCTTGGCTTCGCGGTCGTCGATGTTGCGCGCCGTGACCATGGTCCGGTACCAGCGCAGCAGGGTCTGCCGGTTGGGAAGGTCGGATTCGATGTCGGAGCCGAGTTCGTGTTCCAGTGTGGCCATGTGTTCCTGTCAAGAGGTGATGCAGCGCTAACCGGATACGCTGACAGACTGCGCCTGTTTCAGTGTTGTGTCCAGTGCGTCCGCGGACGCCGCCGGCTCGAAGCAGGTCTTGCCGTGGCAGACGAAGGCCTCGCCGACACCTTCCGTGCGCCCCTCCATGGCGGGGAGCGCCGCGATCGCCGGATCCGCCGGATCGCCGCCCACAACCATCCGGTTCGGATGCGGCTCCCGGTGTGCCCGGTCCAGCATACCGCCGACTTTGTCGAAAGGTCCCACCAACGTGATTTCCAGCCTCGGAGTCTCGCACAGGACCGCCGTGGTGAGAAGCCGTCCGACCGCCGGGGGGTAGCGCTCCATGGTTCCGCGCTCGCGCGCGACGATGCGCTCGGCCAGACCGGCGTGCCGGGCGTTGCCGGTGAGCGCGGCGGATCGGGCCAGCAGTTCGGCGGCCAGCGAGTTCCCGGAGGGGGTCGCGTTGTCCATGATGTCGCGTGGCCGCACCAGCAGTCCCCCGCCGTCCTGCGGCGCGTCGTAGAAGAGGCCCTCGGCGGTGGACCAGAAGCGTTCGACCATTGTGTCGGTGATCCATGCCGCTTCCGCCAGCCAGCGCGGATCGAGGGTCGCTTCATGGAGCGACAGGCAGGCGTTGCCCAGTGAGCCGTAGTCCTCCAGGAAGCCGTCGATGTGGACCCGGCTGGTCGCGAAGATGCGTTTGAGGTGGCCGCCCGCGCCGACGGTCGCGAGCAGGAACGCGGCCGCGCGCTCCGCCGCGCGCGTGTAGTCGGGGCGCCCCAGCGCGGGTCCTGCCTCTGCCAGGGCGCGGATGGCCATGCCGTTCCAGGATGTGATCACCTTGTCGTCGCGAAGGGGCTCGGGGCGCGTGGCGCGGCGGGCCTTGAGCGCGCCGAGCGACGCCCGCAGCAGTTCGTCCAGCTCGTCGCGCCCGATCCCCTCCTGCCGCGCGATCGCGTCCAGGTCGTGGGGCAGGTGCAGGATGTTGCGTCCCTCGAAGTTCCCGGCCTCGCTGACGTCGTAGACGCGCGACAGCAGACGTGCCGCGTCCGCGTCCAGAACCTCGGCGATCTGCGCGGGTGTCCACAGGTAGAAGGCGCCCTCCTCGCCTTCGGAATCGGCGTCCCGTGCGGAAAAGAACGCGCCCTCCGGCGATGTGAGGTCCTCGAGCACGTAGTCGAGCGTCTCCTCGGCGACCGGCCCCAGGTGGTCGGCACCCAGGAGATGCGCGCGCGTCAGCGCCCGGGCGATCAGCGCGTTGTCGTAGAGCATCTTCTCGAAGTGCGGAACCAGCCAGCGGGCGTCGACCGAGTAACGGTGGAAGCCGCCGCCGGCGTGATCGCGGATGCCGCCCGCCGCCATGCGCGAAAGCGTGTGGACCGCCATGGAGGGCCCGTGCGACTGCAGGCCGCCGGTGCGCAGCAGGAAATCGAGGAACACCGGCTGCGGGAACTTGGGCGCGGCCCCGAACCCCCCGTTGGTGGGATCGAACGTCCTTCCGGCCGCCGCGACCGCGTGCGCGAAGAGCTTGCCGTCCGGGGCGTCGAAGTGGCCGGACGCCGGCTGGGCCTCCGTGGCGCTGCGGGCCAGCACATCCGTGAGCTGGCTGCCCCGGCTGGCGACCTCATTGCGCCGCGTACGGTAGGCTTCGGCCACTGCGGTCAGTACCTGGCGGAACGACGGCATGCCGTGGCGGGGTACCGGGGGAAAGTAGGTGCCGCCGTGGAACGGAACGCCTTCAGGGGTCAGAAAGGCGGTCAGAGGCCATCCGCCCTGGCCGGTCATGGCCTGGACCGCACGCATGTAGATCGAGTCCACATCCGGGCGCTCCTCGCGGTCCACCTTGATGTTGACGAAGTGCCGGTTCATCAGGTGCGCGGTGTCGGCGTCCTCGAACGACTCGCGCTCCATGACGTGGCACCAGTGGCAGGCCGAGTAGCCGATCGACAGTAGAATCGGGCGGTCGTTGTCGCGCGCAAGCGCAAGCGCCTCATCGCACCACGGGTACCAGTCGACGGGATTGTGCGCGTGCTGGAGCAGGTACGGACTGGTCTCGCGTGCGAGGCGGTTCGTCATGGAAGCGAAGATAGTCCAGGCGGTGTCCGGTGGCGAGTTGGTTGTGCCGTGGCTGCGTCGGTGAGAGCTTTTCACGGACATGATCCGCCCCTTCGTTCTGCTTGCCCTCCGGCGCCCCCGGCTGTGGCCCGCGCTGCTCGGCGCCGCGTGGGCATTCCGTCCCCGGGGCTGGTATCGCAAGCCGCCGTTTCTGCCTCTGCCGTCGAAGGCGTACATGGGCTGGCGGCTGGAGACGGCGTACGGGGAGCCGGACGCGGTGCCGCCGCAGGACGAGATCGAGCGCTTCGTCACCTGGTCCGCCGACATGCGGCGCCGCATGCGCCCGCCCGGCCTGATGCCGATGTGGGTCAAGATCCTCCTGATCGGCGTGCTGGTGGCCTTCGTGGCGTGGGTGAATCTCCGTGCGGGCCAGTCGGCGGCGGCAAGGGAGGCTGCGGCCGCCGCGGGGTACTGGGGGCTGCTGGGGGTGTCCGTGGTGAGCGGGTTCAACCTGTTTGCGCCGGTGCCGGTCGCGTTCTTCTACCCGTTCCTGATCGAGTCCGGGTTCACGCCCCTCCCCACGCTCGCGACGATCGCGTTGGGCATGACCGTGGGCGATCTGCTCGGTTACCTGATCGGCGACGCGACGCGCGAACTGGCCCGTGATCGGCTGGCGGGCTTCAGGGCACGGGCCGAAGCGCTGCACGCCCGCCACCGCTTGCTGCCGCTGGGTCTCCTGTTCCTCTACGCGGCCTTCGCACCGTTTCCGAACGAGATCCTGGTGATTCCGATGGCCTTCATGCGCTACTCGCTGTTCGGGGTGATGACCGCGGTGCTGTGCGGCAACGTCATCTTCAACACCATGCTCGCGTTCGGGGTGTCGTGGGTCTTCGGGGGAGGCGGGTAGCCATGGTGATTGTCGGCCTGACGGGCAACGTTGCGGCGGGCAAGTCGGCCGTGGCGGAACTCTGGCGCGAGGCCGGGGTGCCCGTGGTGTCCGCCGATCAGCTGGCTCGCGCGGCTGTGGAGCCGGGAAGCGCGGCGCTGGCGCGGATCGCGGACCTCTTCGGGACGGACGCGCTGAACGACGACGGCACGCTGGACCGCGCGGCGGTGCGCCGCCTGGTGTTTCACGACGAGGAGGCGCTGCGCCGTCTGGAAGCGATTGTTCATCCGGAGGTGAGGCGTCTGCGGGACGATTGGACCGAGCGCAGGCGGCGGGAGGGCGCACCGCTCGTGGTGTGGGAGATCCCGCTGCTGTTCGAGACGGGCATGGAGAACGACGTGGACGTGGTCGTCGTGGTGGATGCGCCGGCCGGGGTGAGGCGCCGGCGCGTCGTGGAGACGAGGGGGATGACCGAGGCGGAGGCCGAGGCGGTGATGGCCGCGCAGCAGCCGGCAGAGGCGAAGCGGTCGCGGGCCGACATCGTGCTGGCCAACGCGGGGACGCGCGCCGGGCTGGCCGCCAGGGCCGCCGAGGCGCTGGCCCGGTTGCGGGAACGGAGTGGACGCCGGTGACGGAGACGGGCGGTGACGGTGGGCGGATCGGGGGTGCGCACCGGTTCGACGAAGTGATTGCGCGCCTGGACCGGGCGTCTTCGGTCGTGATCACGACGCACGCGAACGCGGACGGGGACGGGGCCGGCTCGGAGGTGGCGCTTGCCGCGTTCCTGCGGGAGCGGGGCACCGAGGCCTGGATCGTCAATCCCACGCCCTTCCCGGAGAGCCTCGCCTTCCTGCTCCCGGATCCGGGGTGGGTCCCGCCGCCGAAGAGCGGAGAGGAGGCGCGGCGTTGTGAGGAGGCCGATCTGGCGGTGGTGCTCGACACGGCCCAGGTAACGCGCATCGGCAGGGTCAAGTCGCTGATCCGACGCCTTCCCAAGGTCGTGATCGACCACCATCCCCCGTCCGCCCGGCCGATCGACGGCCTCGTTGTCTGCGATGCTTCGGCCTGCGCGACCGGCGCGCTCGTCTTCGAACTCATCGAGCGCGCGGGCGGTCCCTGGCCGGAACCGGTCGCGCCGGCGCTGTACGTGGCGGTGCTGACCGACACGGGGGGCTTCCGCTTCTCGAACACCGATCCGGCCTGCTTCCGTGTCGCGTCGCGGCTGGCGGAGCTCGGCGCCGTGCCGGGAGAGCTGTTCCGGGCGGTGTACGGCCGCTATCGTCCGCGCCGCTTCGAGTTGTTGCGGGAGGCTCTGGCCACGCTGACCGTGCACCCGGATGGCCGGATCGCGTGGATGACGGTGCCGAAGGCCGCATACGACCGCGTAGGGGCGACGGTCGACGACCTGGAGGGCTTTGTGGACGTGCCGCGCGACATCGACGGCGTGGAGGTGGCGATCCTCTTTCGAACCACCGCCGACGGGAGGATCAAGGTGTCCCTGCGGTCGGTGCCGCCGGTCGACGTGCGGGCGATCGCGGCGGAAATGGGTGGCGGGGGGCACACGCGGGCTGCCGCGACCGTCGTGAAGGGGGCGCTCGGGGAGGTGGTTGCCGATGTGGTGGCACGGGTGGAGGGTGTGCTGACCGCTCTCGGTGCTCGGGCGGCTTTATCCACGGACTGCTAGATTTGTGGGACCATGCGCAGAATGCCCTACAGCAATGCTCCGGTAGACGCCGGGGACGACGGACCCGGGGTTCCCGAGGCGCTGCCGCGAACACTTCGGGAAGTCGGCCGGCGGATCGGACCCGACGCGATAGACCGACTGTGGATCTTCCCGCCACTGGTGCGCGGACGACGTGAGTGGGGACTGGTGGCCGCGAGCTGTTTCGACGGCAGCCACGCGCGCAGGCTCATCACGGCGCGCTATTCGGCACGGCGCACCGGCAAGGGCCTCTTCCTCGAGTCGCAGTTGCTCGACGAGGGCGTGGCCCCGGCCGAACGCCTGCCGCGCGTGATGGCGGGTGTCGTCAAACGCGGGCCGCGCCCGTTGGGGAGCCCGCGGCTGATCGAGCTCGCCGGGGGCCGCAGCGCATTCGACTCGCTGATGGCGGACTTTGCCGGCGAGCTGTTCGAGGAGGCCGTGGCCGGACAGAGGGCTGCGGGATGAGCCGATGAAGACGGGGCCCAGGGACGTCGAACCCTACCTGCGCATCTTCGCGCGCTACCTGCGGGAGCAGGGGTTGCCGGTGACGCAGCAACGCCTCTCGGTTGCCAGGGCCGTGTTCGCCTCATCGCGGCATCAATCGGTGGAGGATCTCGACACGGTGCTGCGCGCGAACGATATGCGGCTCGGCAAGGCGACGATCTACAGGACCCTCGATCTGCTGATCCGCAGCGAACTGGTGGAAGAACACGACTTCGGCGAGGGCTTCAAGCGCTACGAGCACCGGCTGTCGAGAGATCCGGTCCACCACCACCTGGTGTGCACGGAGAGCGGGGAGGTCATTGAATTCCGGAGCGAGCAGCTTCGGCGAATCGTGGACGAAACAGCGGCTCTCCACGGCTTCCGGCCAACCCACCACAAGCTGGTGATCTTCGGGCTGAGCCGCTCCAGCCAGGAATCGGGGGCCGATGTGCAGTACCGCGGCATCACCTGCCCCATCGAGACCACCTGATTCGACTTCACCATGCCCAACCGGAGGGACACGGAAGCCGCGGCCCGCACGGGCGCGCACACGATACACCAGCTGCCCGCACGTCTGGCAGGACTGCCGTGGGAGCTGCCGCGCGTGTTTCTCGGGCTGGACGGGGAAGCGGCCACCCCCGAGGGCGCGGGCACCTGGATTCTGCCGGTCCCCTACGAGGCGACCACCAGCTGGACGTCCGGGACCCGCGGAGGGCCCCGCGCGATCATTGATGCGTCGCGCTATATCGAACTGTACGACCACGACGTGGACCACGACCCGTCAGGCGGGGGCGTGTACACATTTCCCGCGCTGGAACTGGTGCGCGGCGACGCGTCGCGCGCGATGTCGGAACTCGAAGACGCCTGCGGCCGCGTGCTCGACGCGGCGGCGGGTCGCCGCGTGATCATGATCGGCGGCGAGCATTCGGTCTCCGCACCGGCGATCCGCGCACACGCGCGCAGGTCGCGGGAGCGGCTGTCGGTGCTGCAGTTCGACGCCCATCTCGACCTGCGCCGGAGCCTCGACGGGAGCACGTTCTCGCATGCCTGCGCGATGGCGCGCGTGATCGACGAGGTCGATCTCGTTACGGTGGGAGCGAGGGGGATCAGCTCCGAGGAGTGGAGAGTCGCCGGTGAGCGCGACAACGTGGTGATCGTCACGGCCGAGGAGATGGCGCGTGGGCCGGACGGCGGTCACGCCTGGATGGACCGGGCGCTGGCAGCCCTGGGCGATCCGGTCTACATCACCTTCGACGTGGACTTCTTCGATCCGTCGCTCGTGCCCTCGACCGGCACACCCGAACCGGGGGGCGGACACTGGCACCCCACGATCTCGTTCCTGGGCCGGGTCTTCCGCGAACGCCGCGTCGTCGGCGCCGATGTCGTCGAGCACGCACCCATCCCGGGGTTCACCGCACCGGACTTTCTCGTGGCCAAGCTCATCTACAGGATGATCGGCTACTGGAGCAAAGGCACTTCATCATGAACGAATCCATCGGAGTAGGCATCGTCTTTTTGGCGGGCATTCTGTCCTTCCTTTCACCCTGCGTGCTTCCCCTGGTGCCCAGCTACCTGTCGTTCGTGACGGGCATGTCGCTGGAGGACCTGCAGCAGGGCGTCGACCGGCACCGGGTTCTGGTGCACTCGGCGCTGTTCGTGACCGGGTTCACCCTGATCTTCGTGCTGCTGGGCGCTTCCGCGTCGTTCATCGGGCGCTTCCTCAACTACTACAGCGACTGGATCGAGCGCATCGGCGGGATCATCATCATCATCCTGGGCCTCCACCTCATGGGCGTGTTCAAGATGGCGCGCCTGATGCGCGAGAAGCGCGTCCACCTCGCCAACAAGCCCACGGGCTACTTGGGAACCGTGGTGGTGGGCTTTGCCTTCGGAGCGGGGTGGACCCCTTGTATCGGCCCCGCGCTCGGCGCCGTGCTGACGATGGCGGCGTCACGCGACCAGGTGGGGCAGGGGACGATGCTGCTCTTCGTCTACTCGATGGGACTCGCGATCCCCTTCATCCTGTCCGCACTCGCACTGGAACGCTTTCTGACGACGTTCTCGCGCTTCCGGCGGTTCCTGCCCGCGGTTCAGGTCGCGGCCGGTGCGCTCCTGGTGCTGCTCGGCATTCTGCTGGTGACGGGCTCGTTCACCCTGCTCGCGGCCTGGCTGAACCGGTTCGCGCCCGAGTTCCTGATCGAGCTGCTGTAGGGGCGCGTACCGACGCTACCGAGACCGAACCTCGCAAGGAGACACCACGATGGCACTCGTCCCGTCCACCATGCGCGAGCTGGGCACCCCGGCGCCCGGCTTCTCGCTTCCCGAGCCGGCCACCGGACGCACGGTCGGCCTGTCCGACTTCGACGGTGCGCCGGCGCTGCTGGTCGCGTTCCTCTCGAACCACTGCCCGTTCGTGAAGCACATCGCGGACCGGTTCGCGGCCGTCGCCGCCGACTACGGCCACCGGGCCGTGGCGGTCGTGGCGATCAATGCTAACGATGTCGCCGGCTACCCGGACGACAGTCCCGCGAAGATGAAGGAGGAGGTGGCGAAGCGCTCGTATGCGTTCCCGTACCTGTTCGACGACTCGCAGGAGGTGGCGAAGGCCTACCGGGCGGCGTGCACTCCCGACTTCTTCCTGTTCGACGGCGACCGAACGCTCGTGTACCGGGGACAGTTCGACGCGAGCCGCCCCTCGTTGCCGACGCCCGTGACCGGGGCGGACCTGTGTGCGGCCATGGACGCGGTGCTGGCCGGAAGGCAGCCCTCCGCGGATCAGGTGCCGAGCGTGGGGTGCAACATCAAGTGGAAGCCGGGGAACGAGCCAGGCTGGCAGGGCGGTGCGTGATTGGCGAGGACTGCTACGCCGCCCCGGCGACCGCCTGCTCCAGCAACTGCCTCCTGAGCAGCGTCGCGTAGGTCCCTCCCCGCGCCAGCAGCTGCGCGTGGCGCCCGCGTTCCACGATGCGCCCGTCGTCGAGCACGAGGATCAGGTCCGCGTCCTTCACCGCGGTCACGCGGTGCGAGATGATGAAGGCTGTGCGGCCCTCGAGCTCCTCCCGCAGCCCGCGCAGGATGCGCGACTCGGTCTCGGTGTCGACCGCGCTCAGCACGTCGTCGAGGATGAGCACGGGCGGATCGATCGCGAGCGCGCGAGCCAGCGTGGCTCGTTGCTTCTGCCCGCCCGACAGGTTGATGCCGCGTTCTCCCAGCCTGGTCCGGTACCCGCCCGGGAACCCCGTCACGGTCTCGTGCAGGTGGGCCGCGACCGACGCCCCCCGGACGCGCCGCATGATCTCGTCCATGTCGGTCGACGGGGGAATCCCAAGCGCGATGTTGAGGCCCAGGCGTGCCGAGAAGAGGAAGCTGTCCTGCGGCGCACAGCCGACACGGGCGCGGATGTCGGCGGGGTCGTACTCCGGCAGCGGGACACCGTCCAGCAGGACATCGCCCGAGGTCGGATCGTAGACGCGGGTGATCAGCGAGACGAGCGTGCTCTTGCCGGACGCGGTCGGGCCTACGATCGCGATGGTGCGTCCGGGTTCGGCGGTGAAGGTGATGTCCCGCAGGACGAGCCGCTGGGTGCCGGGATACCGGAAGGAGACATCCCGGAACTCGATGGGGGCCGGACCGGCGGGCGCGGGAGAGGGCGTGGCCGGCGGCGCGATGGCGGGCTCGATCGCCAGGATCCGGTTGATGCGTCCCATCGAGGCCGCGCCGCGCTGGTAGAGGTTGACCACCCATCCCAGCGCGATCATCGGCCACGAGAGCAGCACCAGGTAGAACGAGAAGGCGACGAAGTCACCCGTGGTAATGGCCCCGGCCATCACCTGCCGGCCCCCGAACCAGAGCACCACGACCATTGCGGCGCCCGTCAGCAGTCCCATGATGGGATGGAACGCGCCGGACACGTAGGCCAGGTGCATGTTGCGCCGGAGGTAGTCGCGATTGAAGCCGTCGAACTCGCGTGCCTGCGCCTTCTCCTGCCCGTAGGCACGCACGATGCGCACGCCGGACAGGTTCTCCTGGACCATCGTGGACAGGGCCGCAAACTGCTCCTGGATGCGCTCGAAGCGGTTGTGGATCGTCTTCCCGAACCAGGCGACCACCGGCGGCAGCACCACCATGGGTATCAGGGAGACGAGGGTGAGCATGGGGCTGATCCAGATCATCAGCGCGAGTCCGATGACGAAGTTGACGACGGTGTTCGCGGTGTACATGACCGCCGGCCCCACCGCCTGCCGCACGGCGAGGGTGTCGTTGGTGGCGAGGCTCATCAGGTCGCCGGTGCGGGTTCCACCGTAGAAGCCGGCGTCCAGCCGGAGGAGATGGCGCACGAAATCGTTGCGCAGGTCGACTTCGACCCTGCGGCTCAGCCCATTGAGGATCTCGCGCATGCCGTACCTGGCGGCGTTGCCCAGGAGTGCCACTCCGACGATCAGAAGCGCGTACCGGACAATGATCCGGCGGGTGGCGTCCGCGTCGGTCCCGGCATCGGCGGTCAGCGCGTCGACGGGCAGCTTGAGCAGGTAGGGGTTGGCCAGCGCGAACCCGTTGGCGAGTATCACCAGCATCAGGCCCCAGAACATGGGCCGGTGGTAGGGCCGGAAGTACGGGAGGATGGTCCTGAGTTGTTCCATTCTCTGGCCTGCGTGCGGGATCCGGCGGGGTCGGCTTTACGTTACGGGTTAATATTAGCGGACGAATGGCCTGCCACAGGGGACCGGCGGGCCGGGCGGCCGGTGGCACCATGGACGAGAGGGCGCCGATGGGCGTAGCGAGGTACGCGCGAATGTCGCTGTGGGCGTGGCCCCTGCTGTGCCTCGCGTGTGGGCCGGACGCGGATTCTGTGCCGGAGAGCGGCGGGGCGGTTGAAGAAGGGGCGCCCGTGGCGGTGGAGGCGGATACCGGCGAAACGGGCGTGGAGTTCCCGGAGGCCGGTACGCCGGCCGTTGAAGCGGACTCGCTCGCGGAGGTGCTCCTGGAGGGTGAGGCGCCGGCGGTTGAGGTGGAAGAGGACCTCGACTCGCTTCCTGAGGCGCTGCCCGACGTCCTGATTCCGGCCGGGACCCGGATCCAGGTTGTCGGCGAAGAGGATATATCGACCGCCGATTATTTCGTGGACGATCCGGTGGTCGCGATGGTGTGGGAGGATGTGACGGGAACGGATGGGACGGTCCTGATTCCGACCGGAACCCGGATGCTTGGCCGCGTACTCGCCTCGATGGGGTCTGGAGGCGCCGGGGAGGCACCCGTACTTGAGATCGCGTTCGAGACGCTGTCGTCCATGCGTTACGAGCGTCCGCTGGAAGGCGCCGTCGTTGAGGCGCTGGTGGTGCTGGATCCCGCTGGGGACTTCGCGCGGCGCCGTGCCGGCGACAGGCGGGCGGCGGTGACGATGGTGCCGGCCAAGATCATGGCCGGGAGCGTGATCGTCGTCGAGTTGCGCGCGCCTGTCCTCGTGCCCCTGTTCCCGGCACTCCCGGATTCCCTCATGCCGGGCGACACGCTGGCGCCGGGCGACACGCTGGCGCCTCCGGATCCCCGGGTGCGCCGCGACACGGTGATCCCGGCCGACCCGGCCCGCTATTCGGGATAGCCGACGGCGAGTCCGCCCCTGCGGGGATCCGACCAGCCCGACAGGGTGCCGTCCGGCATCACCATGATCAGCTGTACATCGCCCGACATCCCGCCCGTGAAGTAGGCCTCCGGCGGCCCGGGCTCCCTCTCGCTCACGGCATGGCCACGACCCTCGAGTTCATGGACGGTGCCTTCGGGCAATCCGCCGTACTCGAAGAAGATCCGGTCCGGGAGGTGCTGGTGATGCACCCGCGGGGCATGCACCGCCTGTACCACGTTCATGCCGTGGTCGACGACGTTGAAGATGGTCTGCAGGACCGTGGTGATGATCGTGGCGCCGCCGGGTGTTCCGCTGACCAGGAAGAGTTCGCCTTCGGCGTCCTCCACGATCGTGGGGCTCATGGCCGACAGCATGCGCTTTTCCGAAGCGACCGCGTTGCGCTCACCCTGAACCAGTCCGAACTGGTTGGGCGTGCCCGGCTTTGCGGAGAAGTCGTCCATGGTGTTGTTCAGAAAGAACCCGGCGCCGTCGACGACCACCTTGCTTCCGTACCAGGAATTGACGCTTGTCGTGACCGCGACCGCGTTACCCTCGCCGTCCACCACCGCATAGTGCGTGGTGTGACTCTCGTCCAGGAACGCGTCCACTCCCGGGCGGACTTCGGCCGAGGGCGTTGCCCGCTGCATCGAGATCGTCGCGGCGCGGCTCACGGCGTACTCCTCCGACATGAGTTCGGCCACGGGCAGATCCACGAAGTCCGGATCGGCCAGGTATTCGTTGCGGTCCGCGTAGGCGCGCCTGAAGGCCTCGGCCATCACGTGCACGGCGTCGGCGCTGTTCCACCCCAGCGCGGCAAGGTCCCAGCGCTCGATCTGGTTGACGATCGCGGCCATGGTCACTCCGCCCGACGAAGGGGGCGGCATCGAATACACGGTGTGACCGCGGTACCCGAACGCGACCGGATCGCGCCACACGGCCTCGTACCGGCCGAGGTCCTCCAGGGTCATGATGCCGCCGCCGCGCTCCATCTCGGCCGCGATGAGCGCCGCGGTCTCGCCCCGGTAGAAGTCGTCGGGTCCCTGGTCCCGCAGCCGGGTGAGCACGCCGGCCACGTCAGGCTGCGAGAACACCTCGCCGATCGCGGGCACGGCGCCGCCGGGCAGGAAGATGCGCTCGCTCGCCGCGAAGGCCCGGATCCCGTTCTGCGCCGCCTCGAGGGTCGACACGAGACGGGCGGTCACCTCGAATCCCTCCGCGAGACGAAGGGACGGCTCGACCAGGTCGGCCCATGGCAATGACCCGAAGCGCTGGTGCGCCTCCCAGAGCCCCGCGACCGTGCCGGGGACGCCTGCGGCCAGGTGGCCGACCACCGACCTGTCGGTCACATTGCCGTCTTCGTCCAGGTACATGTCCCGCGTGGCCGCGATGGGCGCCTTTTCGCGATGGTCGAGCGCGTGGACGCTCCCGTCGGCGAGGCGCACCATCAGGAACCCGCCGCCGCCGAGGTTGCCCGCTTCGGGGTTCACGACGGCCAGCGCCAGCCCGGTGGCGACCGCGGCGTCGACCGCGTTGCCGCCCGCGGTGAGGATTTCGGTCCCCACCCTGGAGGCGTACTCGTCGGTCGTGGACACCATGCCGCCGGTTGCCGTGACGGGAGGGGCATCGGCAAGGAACGGCCAGTCGGCGGGAAAGGCGCCTCCGGCCTCGACGAACGCGCTTGCGGGGGCCGGCCGGGGTTCCGGCGGCTGACACCCGGCAAGGGTGGCGATGAGGACGGCCGGTATCGCGAATCGCATGCTCATGTTCTGTTCGGCTTTCATTAAGTTGACAGGGCATTCACGCACAGGGGCGACCAAAGATGCTGGACGACCGGCTCACCGAGCAACGGAATCCTCGCAGCGAGGCCATCGATCGCCGCTCGACGCTCGAAATCGTCCGAATCATGAACGAAGAGGACCGGGGCGTCGCCGAAGCGGTGGGCCGCGAGGCCGCCGCCATCGCCCGGGCCGCAGACCTCGCCGTTGCCGCGTTTCGGAGCGGCGCGCGGCTCATCTACGTGGGCGCGGGGACATCGGGGCGCCTGGGCGTCCTGGACGCGACCGAGATGCCCCCCACATACGGCACGCACCCCGAGATGGTACAGGGCGTCATCGCCGGAGGCTTCGAGGCGCTGGTGCGGGCGCAGGAAGGCGCCGAGGACCACCCCGCCGACGGTGCGGCGGCCATGGACGAACGGGAGGTCGGTCCCCGCGACTTCGTGGTGGGGATCGCCACCTCGGGAACGACGCCCTACGTGCACGGCGCCCTGATGCGGGCGCGGGAGCGGGGCGCGCGCACGGGATTCCTGCTGTGCACGCCGCCGCCGCGCGCGTTGCGCGACGCCCACGATGTCGTGATCGCGCCGCTCACGGGTCCCGAGGTCGTTACCGGGTCGACCCGCATGAAGGCCGGAACCGCCACCAAGATGGTGCTCAACGCCATCACCACGGCCGCCATGATCCGATTCGGCAAGGTGGACGGGAATCTCATGGTCGACCTCCAGGTGACGTGCGAGAAGCTTCAGGACCGCGGGGAACGCATCCTGATGGCGACGCTCGATCTGGGTCGCGCACGCGCCCGCTCCCTCCTGGACCGGGCCGGGGGCCACGTCAAGACGGCGCTGGCAATGCAGAGGCTCGGTGTCGGGCCCGAAGAGGCGACCGAAGCGCTCGACCGCGTGCACGGGGTGGTCAGCGCGCTCCTGCCTCCGGAAGACCACCATGGCTGACAAGAGTCCTCCGCAGACGGCGCCCTGGCTGGTCCCCGTGGCGCTGGTCGTCAGCCACATGCTGCTCGCATGGCTGGCGGCCATGCCGACGATCCATACGGGCGGAGACAACGCCGCCTACATTTCGCTGGCCCGCTCGCTCGCGGCCGACGGGGCCTACGTGGAGGAGTGGCACCCGGGCGCTCCGCCGCACACCAAGTACCCTCCGCTGTACCCGGCGTTGATGGCGCTCATGATCCTGATGGGTGCCAAGGCATGGGGTACGTTCAAGGCGGCGTCCGTCGTGTTCACGGGACTTGCGGTGGCCGCCTGCTACCTCTGGGTGCGCAAGGCCCGGGGTCCGCAGGCCGCTCTGGCGGTTGCCACCCTGTTTGCCGTCGCACCCGCCGTCCTGTTCTCCGCCCAGTGGATCCTGTCGGATCCGCTCTTCCTGTTCCTCACGTTGGCCGGCCTGTGGCTGCTGACCCCCGGGCGGGACGCGCCGATCCACTTGCTGCTGCTCGGCACCGCGGCCGCGATGGCCGCCTACTTCACGCGGTCGGCGGGACTGCCGCTGGTGGTGGCCGTTGCCGTATGGCTCGCGCTGCAGAAGCGGTGGAAGCTGCTCGGCGTCTTCGCCGGCGTGTTTGCGGTCCCGGGCCTCCTCTGGCAGCAGCGCGCCGGAACGGACTACGTGTCCGAGTTCTGGCTGGTCCAGCCGTATGTCCCCGATCTGGGTCGCGCAGGCCCGGTCGACCTTCTGCAAAGGGTTGCGGAGAACCTGTGGACCTATTCGACCGACCATGTTCCGACCGGCCTGACGGGGTTGGAGGGGGTGCCTGCCGGCGTCCTCGGCGTGGTGCTCGCGGCGTTGGCGGCGGCAGGGTGGATCCGTCGCGTCCGTGCGGGCCCGGGCGTGAGCGAGATCTTCTTCCTGCTCTATGCCGCCCTCGTGCTGGCCTGGCCGGCGGTCTGGTCGGGCGACCGCTTCGCGTTGCCGCTCTTCCCGCTCCTGCTGCTCTATGCAGGCGAGTCGCTGGCGCTGGCCTTCCAGGGTTGGCGGCGGGCGCAGCACGATCACGAGACGGAGGGGTCGCGCGGGCGGTCGCCGTGGCCCGCCCGCGCGGTGGTCGTCGCCGTGGCCGCGACCTTCCTGATCCCGGCAGGACTGTCCTGGCAACGGCGGGCCGGCGTGGCGGCCCAATGCCGGCCGGTGGTGACGACCGTCGGGCCGATGGGGTGCACCCTTCGCACGGTCAGCCAGTACCAAACGATGGCGCTGTGGGCGGCGAAGAACCTGCACGAGGAATCGATCGTCTTCAGCCGCAAGCCCCGGATCTTCCATGCCTTCAGCGGCCTGCAGTCGGTCACGTTTCCCTTGACGAACGATGGGCGGAGCCTGCTCAGCCAGGCCGATTCCCTGAACGTGGAATACCTGGTATACGGCAACTGGGACAACACGGGGCCCCTCTACGTCGATCCGGTGCTGCGGGCCAGCCCGCACCGGTTCTGCGTCCTGGTCCAGCTCGGCTACGCGGGGGAGCGGCCGATCTCCATGCTGGCGATTCTTCCGCCCGCGTCCGATGATGCCAGTGTCCGCGGCGAAGAACCCGCGGCCGTGCCGCCGTGTCCGGGCGACCTGGACCACGTGCGCCCGTCCGCCGCGGAGATATCCTCGATGACGGTACCCATTCTCGACCGATGAAACGGGCGACACCCTACATGACGAAGACCAGACACACCTGCCACCAGCGGTTGGTCCCGCTCGCGCTGGCCGTCCTGTGTTTCGCACCCGCGGGATCGCTGCGGGCCCAGACCACGCCGCCCGACGAAGACTGGCGCCAGTTCCCCACGGATCATTTCGTCGTGACCTACCCGGCACGTCTCGCCGCGATGGCCGAACGGGCGGCCGACGCCGCGGAGCGGGCGTACGCACTGCTGTCGGATCGTTTCGTCGACACGCCCACGGTCCCGGTCCAGTTGCTCCTGACCGATCACGCCGACATCGCCAACGGCTTCGCCTCGCCGGTCCCGTACAACCGCATCACGGTCTTCGCGCGTCCGCCGATGGAGGGCGGGAGCATCTCGTACTTCGACGACTGGCTGGAACTCGTGGTCACGCACGAACTGGTGCACACCTTTCACCTGGACATGACGGGCGCCATCGGCAAGGTCGTCCGCAAGCTGTTCGGCAGACTGCCCTCCACCTGGCCCGTCTTCCCGTCGGGCGCGACACCCACCTGGATCACCGAGGGGCTCGCAACCTACTTCGAGTCACAGCTCACCGGTGCGGGGCGCGTGCGGGGCACCTGGCAGGAGATGGTGATGAGGACGGCAGCGCTGGAGGGTTCGCTGGGAACCGTGGACCAGGTGTCGGGGAACTCGCCGGTCTGGCCCTCGGGCCATCGCCCGTACGTGTACGGGGCACGCTACTTTGCGCACATGGCCGAGGCGTACGGCGAGCAGTCCATGGGTGACTTCGCGCGCGCCGTGGCAGGCCTGTGGATCCCGTACCGGTTCAACTCGGCGGCCCGCGACGCCTTCGGTACGACGGTGTCGGACAGCTGGACGGCGTGGACCGAGCACATGCAGGAGACGTACCTCGCGCAGGCGCGGGCGCTCACGGAGGTGGCCCCGGCAACGGAGGCGGAGACCGTGGAGGGGGCGGGGCGGTTTGCCGAGCAGGCCGTGGTATCCCCCGACGGTGGACGGCTCGCCTTTGTCCGCTCGGACGGAGTGGACGCGACCCAGATCCGCATTGCCTCGCCCGACGGGTCGAATTCCCGCCGCCTCACGCGCGTCAACGGGATCGGGGGCACCCTGTCGTGGATGCCCGGCGGCGACCTCCTGTTCACCCAGCTGGACTTCAACGACCCCTACCGCCTGACGAGCGACCTGTACCGTGCCGCGCCGGACGGATCGGTGGAGCGGCTCACGCGGCGCCAGCGCCTGACGTTTGCCGACGTGTCCCCCGACGGCACGCGGGCCGTGGCGGTGCAGGAGGGGGGCGGCACCAACAACCTGGTGATCGTGGATCTGGGCACGGGCCAGGTAACGCCCCTCACGACTCCGCGGGCCGACCGCCACTGGGCGTTCCCGCGCTGGTCGCCGGCGGGCGACCGCATCGCTGCGGTGCGCTGGGTCCCGCCGGCGTTCATGGACATCGTCATTCTGGACAACAGCGGCTCCGTGACCGTCGAGGTCACCCGCGACCGCGCCGTCGATACGACCCCGTACTGGGCCCCGGATGGCTCGACATTGCTCTGGTCGTCGGATCGCACCGGCGTTCCGAATCTGTTTGCCGCTGCCATCCAGCGGGACGGCCGTGCGGGCGTCCGCCAGGTGACCAACGTCCTCGGGGGTGCGTCACACCCTTCCGTGGACCCGTCGGCACGGTGGATACACTTCTCCTCCTACCACGCCGACGGCTGGCACATCGAGCGGATTCCCTACACCCCGGCAGACTGGTTCGAACCGCAGCCGCTCGATCCGCGCTTTGCCGCGGGACCGGACGCCCCGGCGGCGGCCGCGCGCGGCCCCGCCGGCGAGGCAGCGTCCGCGGCGCAGGCCGAATCGGGCGAAGGCGCAGGCCGTCCCGCCGGCGAGCGCCAGTACCAGGCCGGCGCCACGCTGTTGCCGCGGTACTGGTACCCGTTGTACGCGCCGGCCGAAGGCGGGACCGACCAGGGCGGGACACGGCGCGAGGTATTCGCCCCGGCGGTCGGCCTGCGGCTGCTGGGCAGGGACCTCGTCGGGCGGCACGACTACTCGATCAGCGGGCGCCTCGGACTCGACGCAAAACGCTTTACGGGCGGGTTCTCGTACAACTACAACGGGTTCGGCAACCCGAGGCTGGGGCTGTCCCTGTCGCAGAGTCACGACGCCTCCTCCGGAACGTTTTCCGTACGCTTCCCCGACGACACCACGCGCGAGTTCTTCCTGGTCGAACGGGAACGGCGGGCGTTCCTGTCCGCCTCCGTACTGCGGAGACGCTATCGCACCTCCACGGCGCTGTACCTGAGGGGTGGCCTCGTAGGCGAAGAACTCACGCTCCAGGACCCCGAAGGGAACGAGGGGCCCACGCTCACCAACCCGCCGCCCCACACGAGCTACACGGAGATGAGCGTCACGCTTTCCGGCGCGAACACGCAGCGCCGCGCGATGTCGTTCTCCCGTGAAGACGGCGTCCGCGCGTTCGTCACCGCCCGGGCGCGCCGCCAGCGCGGTGTGGACGCGGGGTCGCGGGGCGTCATCGGCGAGGACCGCGGCTACGGCGAGATGACGGGCGAGCTGTCCGCCTACAAGGCGCTCGGCCGCCTCGGGTTCGCCAACCACGTTCTGGGGTTCCGCTTCTCGGCGGGCGTGGCCGGCGGACCGGGCGCCAACCAGTTCCACTTCGACGCCGGCGGAGCCGAGGGGATGGCGGAAACGGTGAGCGGTCTGGGGCTCTTCGGCGGATCGTCGCGGCTCTTCCCGGTACGGGGCTACCGCACGAACTACCGGTCGGGGCGCGTCGCCTGGACGGCCAGCGCGGAATACCGTTTTCCGCTGGCGGTGATCGATCGGGGCCTCGGGGCGTTTCCGCTCTTTTTCGACCGGATTCACGGTTCGGTCTTCGCCGACGCCGGCAACGCGTGGGGGCCGACACTCGGGCGGCAGGGGTACGACAACCCGCGCCAGGCGATGCTGGCGAGCGCGGGCGCCGAATTGTCCGCGATCGTCGGCGCGCTGTACCTGTCCGGCATGACCATTCGCGCGGGATTCGGTCTGCCCCTCAGATTCGAGAGCGATCCGGTGTTCTACGTGCGCGTGGGCAATCCCTTCTAGTCGTTCGTGGCGGCCCGGCATCAGCGGCACGGTATCCGCCCTTGACCACAAGGGATTGGGGTCTTAAGTTACAGGCCCCACAACATCTGGTGTCCTCCACAACCGACCCCCCAAGAAAGGATCGGCGCCCGAATGACTCCGCCGTCTCCGGCCACGCGCTTGTTCGACGATCAGGTGCCTCACGACCTGCCCGCAGCCAGCCTCTCCGAGAATGCCCGGATCGTCCTGGCACGACGGTACCTGAAGAAGGACGAAGCCGGTGATCCCACCGAGGAGCCGGAGACCATGTTCTGGCGCATCGCCCGGGTCATCGCGGACGAGGACAGGAAGTACGGGGTCTCGAAAGCGGCGGTCGAGGAGGTCGCGCGCAGCTTCTACGAGCTGATGACGACCGGGAAGTTCGAGCCGAACTCACCGACCCTCATGAACGCGGGACGTCCCCTGGGGCAGCTCTCCGCGTGCTTCGTGCTGCCGGTCGAGGACGCGCTCTCGAACGAACGCAGCGGCATCTACGACACGCTGCGCGCGATGGCCCTGGTGCACCAGTCCGGCGGCGGCACCGGCTTCTCGTTCTCGCGGCTGCGCCCCGAGGGCGACACCGTGCGCTCCACGATGGGCGTGGCGTCGGGTCCGGTCTCCTTCATGCGCCTGTACGACGCGTCGACCGAGGTCGTCAAGCAGGGCGGCACCCGCCGGGGCGCGAACATGGGGATCCTCCGCGTGGATCACCCCGACATCCGCACGTTCATCCGCTGCAAGAACGACACCTCGCAGATCACCAACTTCAACATCTCGGTCGCGATGACCGACGCGTTCATGGACGCGGTCGCGAGCGACGACGAGTACGACCTGATCAGCCCGCGCTCGGGCGAGGTCGTCGGGCGCGAGAAGGCGCGCGAGATCTTCGACATGGTCGTCGAGGGCGCGTGGAAGACCGGCGAGCCGGGCGTGTTCTTCATCGACCGTGCGAACGAGCACAACCCGGTGCCGAAACTGGGTTCGTACGAGGCCACCAACCCCTGCGGCGAGCAGCCGCTGCTCCCGTACGACGTCTGCAATCTCGGCAGCATCAACGTCGGCTGCTTCGCCCGCGAGGGGCACTTCGAGAGCCCGGAGGACGGCATCGACTGGGACGCCTTCCGCCGCGTGGTGCACCTGTCCATCCATTTCCTCGACAACGTGATCGACGCCAACCGCTATCCGCTTCAGGACATCTCGGATCTCGCACAACGGATCCGCCGGGTCGGACTGGGCATCATGGGCTGGGCCGACCTGCTGGTCCGCCTGGGCGTCAGGTACGACTCGGACGAGGGCGTCGCGCTGGCGCGTACCGTCATGGCGTTCATCGAGGAGGAAACCAGGGTCGCGTCGGAGCGCCTCGCCGAGTCCCGGGGTGTCTTCCCGGCGTGGGAGGACTCGATCTGGGGGCCGGACGAGAGCTGCGCGCGCGACGCTGCCGGCGGTCGAATCCGCGCGCACCGGCGACTGCGGAACTGCAACCTGACGACGGTGGCGCCGACGGGGACCATATCGATCATCGCCGGGTGCAGCGGAGGCATCGAGCCCCTGTTCGCGGTGGCGTTCATGCGCAACCAGGCCGGTGTGATGATGCCCGACGTCAACGAGGACTTCGTCGCCCGCGCCAGGGCCGAGGGGTGGTACACGCCCGAACTCATGGAGCGCATCGCCGAGAGCGGGCACATCCACTTCGACGAGGTTCCCGACGAGGTCCAGAAGACCTTCCGCACCGCCCACGACATCACGCCCGAGTGGCATGTGCGCATGCAGGCGGCCTTCCAGGCCCACGTGGATTCCGCCATCTCCAAGACCACCAACTTCGCCTTCGAGGCGACCCGCGCGGACGTGCGGAAGATCTATGAGATGGCCTTCGACATGGGCTGCAAGGGCGTGACGGTCTACCGCGACGGTTCCCGGCCCATGCAGGTCCTCTCCACCGGCAAGACCGGCCAGGAAGAGGGGGCGGGCGCCGCGGGCACCGCCGCCGAAACGGAGGAGCTCCGTGCGCAGCTGGCCGACGCCAGGGCCAGGAACCACGACCTCGAGGGCCGGATGGACGGGTTGCGCAAGCGGCTGGAGGAGCACGACCGCGACGCCGCCGCTTCCCGCCACAAGCGCAAGCGGCCATCGATGCTGACCGGGCGCACCATGAAGCTGGATTGCCCGCTGGGCGACCTCTACGTCACCATCAACGAGGACCACAAGGGCAAGCCCTTCGAGGTCTTCTGCACCCTGGGCAAGGCCGGGGGCGCGGCCATGGCGGATTCGGAAGCCATCGGTCGGCTGATCTCGCTGTCGCTCCGGTCCGGCATACCGATCACGGCCGTGCGCGACCAGTTGCGCGGGATTTCGTGCGACCGTGCCGTGGGGGTGGGGCCGCAGAAGGTCCTGTCCGCCCCCGACGCGATCGCCCAGGCGCTGGAACGCTACATGTCCGCGAAGCAGGGGGTCCAGGAGGAGCTGCCGATCGAGGTGCCCGTGACCACGGCTCCCGGAGGCGGCGGGCCGGCGACTCTCGAGAGCCACAGCCGGTTCGTGGACCACGCCGCGACCACGTTGGGCGCGTGTCCGGAGTGCGGAGCGGGACAGCTGGCCTTCGAGGAAGGGTGCAAGCGTTGCTACGTCTGCGGCTTCGCGGAGTGCGGTTAGCGCGCGCCTCGCTGCGCCGGTCGCGTGGCCGCAGCCTGCCGCGGGGCCCGCGCGCGTCAGGACCCTCCCGCCGGCTTCCGGTAGTCCAGCGGCGGATCCCGGTCTCCCACCAGTGACACGTACCTGAAGTCGGGGCCGACCCGCTCCCGGTACTCCGCCTTCGCCGCCTCCAGCAGTTGGGCGTCCGTTAGCAGATCCACAGCGGTCATCGCCAGCGTCTTGGCGGCCACCACCATCCCCTTCTCACCGATGGACATGCCCCCGGCCGCGATGGCCTGCCATGAATGGGCCGGTGTGCCCGGCACCCACGTCGCGGTGGCGATTCCCGCCGTGGGGACCACCCAGCTGACGTCGGCGACGTCGGTCGAGCCTCCGCCCCTCCGCGGCATGTAGGGCAGGACGTCGGCTGCGGCTTCGATCGGCGGACTGTAGGCGAGGGTCTCCTGGATCAACGCAGCGAACTCCTTCTCGGCCTCGTCGTAGACCACGCCGCCCACCCGCTCCAGGTTCGCCTGAGCACGGCGCTGCAGCGCCTCGTTGCCGAGCATGGCGTAGATCCCGTGGATGACCTCGTACTCCATGGTCGTCCCGGTTCCAAGCGCCGCCCCCTCGGCCGCAAGCACCACGCGGTCGAAGATCTCCCTGGCCCTCTCGGAGTCCGGGTTGCGCACGTAGTAGTAGACTTCCGCGAAGTCGGGAACCACGTTCGGCGCGGCGCCCCCGGAGGTGATCACGTAGTGGATCCGCGTGTCCTGCGGAACGTGCTCGCGCAGCATGTTGACCATGTTGTTCATGGCCTCCACCCCGTCGAGCGCCGAGCGGCCCTGCTCCGGCGCGCCTGCCGCGTGCGCCGAGACCCCGTGAAAGCGGAACTTGGCCGACTTGTTGGCCAGCGACGACGACGGACTGGCGCTGTTGGCGCTGCTCGGATGCCAGTGGAGAACCGCGTCGACGTCGTCAAAGAGCCCCCCGCGCACCATGTACACCTTCCCGGCGCCCCCCTCCTCGGCGGGCGTGCCGTAGACCCGCACCGTACCGGAGGTGCCCGAAGAAGCCAGCCAGTCCGCGACCGCCACCGCCGCAGCCACGGAGCCGGCCCCGAACAGATGGTGTCCGCACGCGTGCCCGGCGCCCATCGCCGGAAGGGGCGCGCGCATCGGGCTGCGGTCCTGGGTGATCCCCGGCAACGCGTCGAACTCGGCCAGAATCCCGATCACCGGCGAGCCCTCGCCCCAGCTGGCGACGAAGGCGGTGGGCATGCCCGCCACGCCCGGCTCGACGTCGAAACCGGCGTCGGCGAGGTGGGCCTGGAGCAGAGCCGAACTCTCGTTTTCCTGATACCCGACCTCGGCCAGGTCCCATATCCGCTGGGCCGTGGAGCCGTACGATGCCGCGTGGGCGTCCACATGGGCCATAACGGATTCATAGCCGGTCTGGGCGGCCGCATGACCCGGCGGGGCCAGCAACGTGGTCGCAATCAGGGTGGTTGTGAAACGCGTGCCCATTTGGTTGCCTCGGTTCGAATGTTCAGGAGGGGAGGACGGCGTCTGCGGACGAGACCTCGGGCATCAAACATAAGCGGCGCGCTGCCAATCCGCCCGCCTGACGGTGCCGCCTGGGCCGCGAGGGTGTACACAGCGTCCGGAAGTCACGATTTTCTCCCTTCGTCCAGACGAACCGGTATCCCGCGGGAGAGCGCATGCCACGCAGAGACCAGGTCCGCGTCGCCGCCGTGCAGCCACGCGGCTATCCCTTCGACACCGCCGGCGCAGTGGAGCACCTGTGCGCGGCGACAACCGGGGCGGCCGCGCGGGGCGCCGAGCTGGTGCTCTTCCCCGAGGCTTTCGTCGGCGGCTACCCCTGGGGCCTCGCCTTCGGCACGTCGGTCGGTGGCCGCAAGCCGGCCGGCCGCCGAACCTTCGGGCGCTACCACGATGCCGCGATCACGGTGCCCGGCCCCGAGACGGACAGGATGGGCCGCGCCGCCAGGGAGGCGGGGGTCCATCTCGCCGTCGGGGTGGTCGAGAAGGGCGCCGGCCACTGTCCGGGGACGCTGTTCTGCACGCTCCTCTACTTCGCACCCGACGGCACGATCGCCGGGCTGCACCGCAAGCTCAAGCCCACGGCCGCGGAGCGCCTGATCTGGGGAGAAGGCGACGGGAGCACGCTGCCCGTGCTCGACACCCCCTTCGCGCGGGTCGGCGGACTGATCTGCTGGGAGAACTACATGCCGCTGGCGCGCATGGCCATGTACGGCAAGGGCGTGGAGATCTACCTTGCGCCCACAGCGGACTCGCGCGACCGCTGGCAGGCCACGCTGCGCCATATCGCGCTGGAGGGCCGCTGCTTCGTGATCGGCTGCAACCAGTTCGTCACCAAGGAGCACTACCCGCCCGACATCGAGATCCTCGCCGAGTACGACGACTGGCCGGATACGCTGTCCCGGGGCGGGACCGCCATCTACGGACCGCTGGGCGAACGCATCGCCGGCCCCCTGCACGGGGAACCGGGCGTGCTCCACGCCGAACTCGACCTGGGCGACATCGCGCGGGGCAAGTTCGACTTCGACGTCGTGGGCCACTACGCGCGGCCGGACGTCTTCGACCTCCGCGTCCGCGAGGAACCGTTGACGGCGGTGGGCATTTCGCCACCGAACCGCTAGAATAAATATTCGATACAGACGAAATATCTTTCATTCCCAAGGATGCTCGCAATGACTACAGCCACCGCCGCCCCCACATCGTCGCTGACCGACCGGTACCTGGACGAGGCCGAGCGCTTCTCCGCGCACAACTATCATCCCCTCCCGGTGGTGCTGGACCGAGGCGAGGGCTCGTGGGTATGGGACGTGGACGGGAACCGCTACCTGGACATGCTCAGCTCGTATTCCGCACTGAACCAGGGACATCGGCACCCCCTCGTCGTCAAGGCCGCGCGCGACCAGCTGGATCGCCTCACGCTGACGTCGCGCGCCTTTCACAACGACCAGATGGGCCCGTTCCTGCGAGAGCTCTGCGAAGCGTCGGGGTTCGACGCGGCCCTGCCGATGAACACCGGCGCCGAGGCCGTCGAGACCGCGATCAAGATGGTGCGCAAGTGGGGATACCAGGTGCGCGGGGTCCCGGACGGCCAGGCCGAGATCATCGTGTGCGAGGACAACTTCCACGGACGCACGACCACCATCGTCGGCTTCTCTTCCGAAGACCAGTACCGCGAGGGCTTCGGTCCGTTCACCCCGGGATTCAAGCTGGTGCCGTACGGAGACACCGACGCGCTCAGGCGGGCGATCGGGCCCAACACCGTCGGCTTCATGGTCGAGCCCATCCAGGGCGAGGCCGGGGTGGTCGTCCCGCCCGACGGCTACCTGCGCGAGACCGCGGCGATCTGCCGCGACAACGGCGTGGCGTTCGTGGCCGACGAGATCCAGACGGGGCTGGGCCGTACGGGCCGGTTCTTCTGCTGTGACTGGGAGGGCGTGCGCCCGGACGTGCTCGTCGTCGGCAAGGCGCTGGGCGGCGGGGTCTACCCCGTGTCGGCGGTGATTGCGGACGCCGAGTTCATGGACGTCTTCCGGCCGGGCGACCACGGCTCCACCTTCGGCGGCAACCCGCTGGGCGCGGCGGTGGGCAGAGCCTCGCTGCGCGTGATCCTCGACGACGACCTGTCCCGGCGCTCCGACGAGCTCGGATCGTGGTTCATGGACCGCCTGCGCGCGATCGCCTCGCCGCACGTCGAGGAGGTGCGCGGCAAGGGGCTGCTCATCGGCGTGGTGATCAGGGAGTCGTCGGGGACCGCGAGGCCGTTCTGCGAGGCGCTGCAGGAGCGCGGCATCCTCGCGAAGGAGACGCACCACCAGATCGTCAGGTTCGCGCCGCCCCTCACGGTGGAGCGGGCCGACCTGGAAGCCGCGCTGACGGAGATCGAGGCCGTACTGCGGTAGCGGCCATCGCGCCGGGCGGCCGCGTGGGGCGGCGCCGGCAAGACGACTCAGCCGTCCGGCGCCGCGATCGTCCCGCGCTTCGAGGTGTCGATCTCGGCCACCTGGCCTTCGCCGAAGAGCACCGCCCTGACCTGCCCGTAGAGGAAATCACGGGACTCCGCCTTGCGCGGGTCGAGCCCGTAGTGATTGATGAGCAGGGTCTGGTGCTGCAGCCAGTCGCGCCAGCATTGCACACAGACCTCGCGCTGAATCCGCGCGCCGAGCTCCGATCGGAAGGGTGCGCGGGGCAGGGCTGGGCACTGCTCTCCGGGGTGCCGGCGGCATTCGATCATGTTCACGTCCCAAAATAACATTAGATTTGCTGCGTGGTACCGGAACGGCAGGCAACGGAGGTGCACGATGTCAGCAGCAAGAACACCCGAGACGGATTCCGTGGCAAACGGCGAGGGGCCCCTGTTCACCGAGGAGCAGCTCGCGCACCTGGAGAACAGGCTCCTGGAGGAGCGGAAGAAGGCACTCCGCGGACTGGGCGTGTTCAACCGGGCGTCCAAGGAGGATCGGGGGGCGGTCGATTCCGACCTCGCGGCCTACACCGATCACATGGCGGACCAGGGGACCGAGGCGATGGAGCGGGAGAAGGCCGCGCTGTTTGCGACCAAGGAGGGCCGTTACCTCTACCGGCTTCAGGAAGCGCTGCGGCGGCTCTACCGGGACCCGGACAACTTCGGGCGCTGTCACGGCACCGGAAAGCCCATCAGCTTCCAGCGTCTGGACGCGCTCCCGCACGCCCGCTACTGCATCGAGTACAAGCTCGAGCTGGAGAAGCGCGAAGCCTGATCCGGCCGGATCACCTGAGCGCCGCCAGCAGTTTCTCGCCCAGCACCCCGGTCTGCCACGCCCGCACATCCCCGACCGCAGCCAGGGCCGCCAGGCTCCGGGGGCCGGCGGCGGCGATCGCCCGCAGGACACTGTTGGACATGACACGGCCGCGGCCCAGCTTCAGTTCAGCCGCCACCCGGTTGCGCACGGCCTTGAGGCGTTCGAATGCGGCCTCCTCCTCGGGGGTCGGGCGGCCGCGCGTTCCCCTGGGCCTCGGATAGGGCGAGAGTTCGGAGGGCGGCAGGCGCTCGACCCGCTCCAGCGCCCGGAGGAGCGCACGGCCCCTGCTGCCCGCGAGCCCGGAGGGAAATCCGCGCAGACGGCCCAGCTGCCTCACGGAGGCGGGCTTTCTCACGACGACTTCCATGAGCGCGCTGTCGGAGGCCACCCGGAACGGCGCGCGGTCCCGCTCCCGGGCCACTTCGTCCCGCCAGGCGATGACGGCCCGGAGCGCGGTGACGTCCCGCGGGCCCAGATGGCGCGCCGCCTTGAAGCGGGTCACCGGGTCGGCAGGCGGACCCGGCTCTTCCGGCGACCCCGCGCGCCGCACGAGCCAGGCACATTCCTCCTCCGCCCAGGAGGTGCGGCCGAGTTCGCGCAGCCGCCCGGCGAGGAGCTTCTCCAGCCGGTGCAGGTGGCGGGTGTCGCCCGCGGCGTACTCGACCATCTCCCTTGACAGGGGGCGGCGAGCCCAGTCCGCCTTCTGGAACCTCTTCGAGACCTGCACGCCGAGGTACTTCTCCAGAAGCGCCTGCAGGCCCACGGCGGGTTCGCCGAGGAGTTCGGCCGCGACCTGGGTATCCGCCAGGCGGGCCACCCGAATGTCCAGATCGCGGCGCAGGAGGCGGAGGTCGTAGGCCGCCCCGTGCATCACGACCCGGCGCCCCGGATCCTCGAGCACCCTCAGGTGCGGCGTGAGGTCCACTGCCAGCGGGTCAAGGACGAAAGTGCGGGACGGGGTGGAGACCTGGACGAGGCAGAGCCGGTCCGAGTAGCGGTGGTACCCGGCCGCCTCGCAGTCGACGGCGACGCTGCCGGCTGCACCGACGGCGCGCTCCGCTTCCCGCGCCCGCTCGGGCGTGTCCACATGGAGTGTGGTGCTGTGCAAGGCGTCGCGCGTCCGTCCCCGGTTGAAGCAGTCGCAAGTGGTGGGCCGCAACAAAGTAACCTAGCTTCATCGGATGATGAGAACGAAGGTGGTCGCAACGATGGGGCCCGCCAGTTCGACACCCGAGGTCGTTACCGATCTCGTGCGGGCGGGGATGGATGTCGCGCGGATCAACATGTCCCATGGGAACCACGAGCACCATCGGCGGGGTGTGCGTCTGGTCCGGGAGGCCGCGCGCAAGGTCGGTCGGCCGGTCGCGATTCTGGCCGATCTGCAAGGCCCCAAGCTCCGCGTGGGAAGCCTCGAGAAGCCCGTCACGCTCACCGATGGCGACGTCGTGACGATCGTTCCCGAGGGCGACCGTTCGCCGGGGGAGATCCCGACCGGCTACACCCAACTCGCCGAAGAGGTTACGCGCGGCACACAGGTGCTTCTGGACGACGGGCAGCTGGAGCTGGAGTGCATCAGGACGGACGGCAGGCGCGCGGTCTTCAAGGTGGTCCGCGGCGGAATCCTGCGTTCGCGCAAGGGGATCAACCTGCCCGGGGTCGCCGTCAATACGCCCGCAGTGACCGAGAAGGACAGCCACGACCTGGATTTCGCGCTCGAAATGGACGTCGAGTTCATCGGACTCTCGTTTGTGCGCAACGTCAATGACGTCCTGGGACTGAAGGACCGGATCGACGGGCGGGCGTGGCTGGTGAGCAAGATCGAGAAGGCGCAGGCGCTTGAAGAACTCGAGGGAATCATGTCGTTCAGCGACGCGGTCATGGTGGCTCGCGGCGACCTCGGGGTGGAACTGCCGTTCGCGTCCGTGCCCCTGGCGCAGAAGAGGATCATTCAGGCCGCCAACGGACACGGCTGCCCGGTCATCACGGCGACCCAGATGCTCGAGTCCATGACCATGTATCCGCGCCCGACCCGGGCCGAGACGTCCGACGTGGCCAACGCGATCATCGACGGGACGGACGCGGTCATGCTGTCGGGCGAGACCGCGGTGGGGAAGTTCCCGGTGAGGACGGTGGAGGTCATGGTCGGCATCGCGCAGGAGATCGAACAGAGCGGCGTCCTCGAGAAGGGGCCCCACTATCTGGCGCAGATGGGACCGATCCGGCGTCGCGGCGCCTCACCCCGCGAGCACGCGGTCGCGGCGTCTTCGGTACGGGCCGCGCGCGACCTGGGCGCACCCGCGATCATCGTGATCACCCGCAGCGGTTTCTCGGCGCGGCTGGTCGCTTCGTACCGTCCTCCCACCCCGATTTTCTCGGTCTGCACCGACCCCAAGGTGCAGCGCCAGCTGTCGGGCGTGTGGGGCGTGCGCCCCGTGCTCGCCGAGCGGGGGGAGATCACCTATCAGAACCTGACCGACTTCGGCAAGCGCGTCGTGCTCGGTTCCGGCATGGGCCGGACCGGGGACCCCGTCATCGTGACGTCGGGGCTCCCGTTTCACTCTCCCGGATCGACCAATACCATGCGTATCGAGCAGCTGTAATGCAGCTGCCGTCCAGCGCCGCCGGGACGCGATCGCATTGCGCCTGACCTTTCTCGGAACCGGAACTTCGTTCGGAGTGCCGATTATCGGGTGCGATTGCGCCAACTGCACGTCGTCGGACCCGCGCGACAAACGGACCCGGCACGGCGCGCTGCTCTCCCTGGCCCAGGGGAATCTCCTCGTCGACACCCCGCCCGAACTGCGGCTGCAGCTGCTGGCCGCGGGCGTCGATCGCGTCCACGCCGTCTGGTACACGCACCTGCACGCCGACCACGTCCACGGGATCGACGATGTGCGGGTGTTCTCCTCGCGGGGACGCGGTCCGGTGCCGGCCTACCTGCACGAGGAGCAGCGCCCGGAAATGGAGTCGCGCTTTGCCTACATCTTCGACGACGACATCGCGGTTGCCAGGGGAACCACCAAGCCGAGGCTTGATCTCAGGACGTACGTGGAGAACGCGCCGGTACGCGTGCTTGGCGTGGACATCACCCCGTTCAGGGTGCCCCACGGTCCCGTCGACGCCTTCGGCTTCCGCGTTGGCCCGCTGGGGTACGTGACCGACGCGAAACGACTCCCCGCTGCGGCCCGGCGCATCCTGGACGGGGTCGAGGTCCTCGTTCTGAACGCGCTCTGGTGGGGCCGCCCCCACCCCACCCACTTCAACATCGAGGAAGCGGTGGAGGCCGCCCGCGATATCGGGGCGCGCCGCACCTTCCTGACCCACCTGACCCACTTTGTCGGGTACCGCGAGCTGAAGGCGGCGCTTCCCCGCGGGATCGCGCCCGCGTACGACGGCCTCGTCGTGGACCTGGGCGCTGGCGCCGGCAGGTAGCGTGTCCTCTCCCACGATCCGCGCGTCCTCTCCCACGATCGACTTCGCCAACGCGGTGGCGGGCGTGGTGCCGGGCACGGGCGTCGATCCGGCACGGCTCGACGGCGACCTGGCCGCGCGTTTCCGGGCGGCGCACGAATCGGTCGCAGCGCGTCGGCGCACTGGCGAGATGGGGTTCTTCGCGCTGCCCGCGAACCGCGATCTGGCCGCGCGCACACGGACCGCCGCCGCCGACGCGGGCCGGCGTTTCGAGGCGCTGGTGGTGATCGGCATCGGCGGATCGGCTCTGGGCGCCGCGGCGCTTCGCGATGCCCTGCTGACGCAAGGGTGGAACGGCCTGGACGCCGGGGCGCGCAGGGGCCTTCCGCGGCTCCACCTCATGGACAACCCGGATCCGGACTCCGTCGCGGCGCTTCTTGACCGGCTGGACCCCGCCGGCACCTGCTTCAACGTGGTGAGCAAGTCAGGATCCACGGCCGAGACCCTGGCGCAGTTCCTCATCGCCTGGGAGTGGGCCGAGTCCGCGCTGGGCCCCCGGCGTGCGCCGGACCACTTCGTCGTCACGACCTCGCCCGGCCGCGGTGCGCTGCGGGAACTGGCCGAGGAACGCGGCGTGCGCGCCCTGGACGTCCCGGAAGGCGTGGGCGGGCGCTTCTCGGTGCTTTCGCCCGTCGGACTCTTCCCCGCCGCGGCGACGGGCATCGACACCGGCGCGGTCCTGGCCGGGGCCGCCGCGATGGCCGGGCGATGCGCCAACCCCGTGCTGGCGGAGAACCCGGCGGGCATTCTCGCGACACTCCTGTACGTCGCGGACACGGAGTTGGGCGCCCGCGTGCACGTCTTCATGCCGTACGCGGACCGCCTGCGCGCCGTGGCGCTCTGGGTGCAGCAGCTGTGGGCCGAATCGCTCGGCAAGGCGGTGGACCGCGACGGCCGGCGCGTCGAGAGCGGACCCACCCCGCTGCCGGCGCTCGGGGCGAGCGACCAGCACTCGGTGCTGCAGCTGCTCATGGAGGGACCCCGGGACAAGATCGTGGTCTTTCTCGCGGCGGAGTCGCCAGCGCGGGACGTGGCCGTCCCGGCGCGCTTCGCCGACAGGCCGGAGTTCGCCTATCTCGGCGGTCACACGCTCTTCGGTCTCCTGGACGCCGAGCGCCGCGCGACGGCGGAGGCGTTGAGGCGGGCGGGACGCCCGAACCTCACCGTCACGATGGAGCGGGTGGACGCGCACGCGGTGGGGGCCCTGTTGATGCTCTTCCAGATTGCGGTCGTATACGCGGGTGAGTTCTACGGAGTGAATCCCCTGGACCAGCCGGGGGTTGAACTGGGGAAGAAACTGACCTTCGGGCTGATGGGACGGGACGGTTTCAGCGCTCCCGAAATGCCCGCGGGCAGCCATCGTTGGCGTGTCTGAGACGGCACGCTTAGCTTAGTCTGCGCCGGGAGACGCAGGGGGCGATTCGGTCGTCCCCGGGAGGTCGACGGCAGCTGTCCAGGAGGAGAGGATGAGTACTGGAGAAGAGCAACACACGGTGATCATAGAGAAGGGCCGCGGGACCGAGATTGGTGCATTCGTCGTCGGCGCGCTCATCGGCGCGGGGATCGCGCTGCTCTTCGCACCCGGTTCGGGCGCCGCCACGCAGCAGCGTATCCGCGAACACGCCCAGAAGCTCAAGGAACTCACCGGGGAGCGCGTCCGCGGACTGCGCGACGACCTGGGCACGCGGATGGACTCGGCGAAGGGCGTGGTGGCGCAGGGACGCCAGCTGGCTTCCGAAGCGCGTGGCGAGCTGGAGGAGAAGCTGGAGCGGTCCAAGGCGGCCTACCGCGCGGGAATCGACGCGGCTCGGGCGGAGTCGCGCCGCCAACTCGCCGATGGAGACAGCCCGCCGCCATCCGAGACGGATGCCTGAGTCGACGCGACACATTCGGAGGAATCCACCCACGTGAAGATCTACCTGGACACGGCCAACCTGGACGAGATCCGCGAAGCCGCCCGCTGGGGCATCCTGAGCGGCGTAACCACCAATCCCAGCCTCATGGCGAAGGAGACGGGGGCCGACTTCGAGGACACGATCCGGACCATTGCCGGGCTCGTGCACGGCCCCATCAGCGCCGAGACCGTCTCGGAAGACGCGGACGGCATGGTCGCGGAGGGAAGGGAGTACGCCGGCTGGCACCCGAACGTGATCATCAAGGTGCCGAGCACCACGGACGGCCTGGAAGCCGTGCACCGGCTGGGACAGGAGGGCATTCGCTGCAACGTGACCCTGATCTTCAATACCAACCAGGCGCTGATGGCGGCGCTGGCGGGGGCGTTCGTCGTCTCGCCGTTCATCGGGCGCGTGGACGACATGTCCCACGACGGCATGGAGCTGATCCGGGAGATCGCCGCCGTCTTCCGGCAGGATCCGGACATACACACGCGCATTCTCGCCGCCTCGATCCGGCATCCGCGCCATGTGATCGATTCCGCGCTGGCCGGCGCCCACATCGCCACCTGTCCGTACAAGGTTCTCGTGCAGGGCATGAAACACCCGCTGACCGACAGCGGCATGGCCAGCTTCATCGCCGACTGGAAGGCCAGGGAGGCGGCCATGTCGGTGGCGGCGGCGGGGGCAGGGGTCTGATCCCTTGGGAGCGCCACCGCACGGTGGCTCGCGGCGCGTCGTCGCCCGCAACAGGAAGGCCCGGCACCTCTACGAGGTCGTCGACACCTGGGAAGCCGGGGTGGTGTTGCAGGGGACGGAGGTAAAGTCGATCCGCGCGGGCAAGGTGGCCTTCGGGGACGCGCACGCACGGATCCGGTCGGGCGAGATGTGGCTGCACAACCTGCACGTGGCGCCGTACGAGCACGCGAACCGCTGGAATCACGACGAGACGCGGCCGCGCAAGCTGTTGCTGCACCGCGACCAGATCCGGCGGATCACCTCCCGGTCCGAGGAGAAGGGGCTTGCCATCGTCCCGCTGGACATCTATTTGCGGGGCGGCAGGGTGAAGCTCACGCTGGCGCTGTGCCGCGGCAGGAAGCACCGGGACCGGAGAGAGACGCTGAGACGCAGAACCATGGAACGCGAGGCGGAACGAGCCATGAAGGACCGGGGCCGGTGAGCGCGGCCGTCGAGGTCTTCGGGGTCCGCTTCTCCAGCCCCGTTCTGATGGCCGCCGGCACCTGCGGTTTCGGCGAGCCGCTGATCGAGGTCATGTCGCCAGGCGAAGTCGGCGGGCTCGTGACCAAGTCGGTGACGCTGGAGCCCCGCTGGGGGAACGCGCCGCCCAGGGTGGCCGAGTACCCGGGAGGAATGCTCAACTCGGTCGGCCTCGCCAACCCCGGACTGAATGGCGTGCGCGAACGCAAGCTGCCCTGGATGAGGCGCCACCTGGAGGGGCTTCCCGTCCTGGTCTCGGTCGCCGGCGCCACGGTGGCCGAGTACGAAGCGGTCGTCGGGGGACTCGAGGACGGGGACGGCTTTGTCGGGTTCGAACTCAACCTCTCCTGCCCGAACGACGCGCACCTGAACGGGACGCCCTTCTGCTTCGACGCCGACGCCACGCGGGAGGTCCTGGATCGGGTGCGGCCCTGCACCTCGCGGCCGCTGCTCGTCAAGCTCGCGCCCAACGACCCCGACATCGGGGCGACCGCGGCGTTGGCGGAGGCGTGCGGCGCCGACGGGATCACGGCCGTCAATACGCTGCCGGGACTGCTCACCGACCGTGCGGGCAGGCCCAGGCTGGGGGCGGGCAGCGGCGGAGCGAGCGGTCCCGCACTCCTTCCCGCGGGGCTGGCGGCGGTGCGGCGCGTGGCGGGCGCCGTGGACGTGCCGGTGGTCGGCGTGGGAGGAGTCCTCACCGGGGACGATGCCGAGGCGTATCTCGCGGCGGGGGCCACGCTCGTCCAGGTCGGGACGGCCTCGTTCGCCGATCCGCGCTGCGCGGCGCGGGTGGCGCGCCAACTCGCAGCCAGGAGGCTGAGCCCGTGAACGAACGCATCATCGTCGCCCTGGACACCGCGTCCGCGGGGGATGCGCTGCGCATGGTCGACCGCGTCGGGCCGCGGTGCCGGTTCTACAAGGTCGGGCTGGAGCTCTACACGGCGGCCGGACCGGAGGTCGTGCGCGCACTGCGCGAACGGGGCAACGAGGTGTTTCTCGACCTCAAGCTGCACGACATCCCGAACCAGGTGGCCGGCGCGACGGCCAGAGCGGCCGAACTGGGCGTGACGTTCCTCACGGTCCACGCCATGGGCGGACGGGACATGCTGGCCGCCGCGGCCGGCGCCGCAACGGCGGCAACCGGGTCGCTCGGCCTGCTCGGGGTCACGGTGCTGACATCGCTGGACGAGCGCGGACTGAGAGCCGTGTTCGGGCGCGGCGTCGAGGACGCGGGCCGGGAGGCGGATCGTCTCGCCGGGCTCGTGTGCGACGCGGGGCTGGCGGGCGTGGTGTGTTCGGCGGCCGAGGCTGCCCGCGTCAGGGCCACGGTAGGCACCGGCCGCGCCATCGTCACCCCGGGCATCCGGCTCGCTGGCGACGCGGTCCACGACCAGCGGCGGGTGCGCACGGCGGGGCAGGCGTTCCAGGGCGGCGCCTCCCACATCGTGGTCGGCCGCCCCGTGACCGGCGCCGCGGACCCGGCCGCCGCGTTCGCGCGCATCGTGGCCGACGCTGCCGACGCCGCCGACGCCAGCGACGGGGGCGACGCGGGGGACGGGGGCAACGCCAGCAACGCCGGCGACGGGCGCTGACACGCGCCGCCGCGGGTGCGCCTATATTTCACGACACACGAAACGCCGGACGCCGGATGAAACTGTACGACTCGCTGCGCCGTGACACCCACGCCTTCGTGCCGCTGCAACCGGGACGGGTCACCGTCTACGGGTGCGGGCCGACGGTCTACGACTTCGCGCACGTCGGCAATTTCCGCGCCTTCGCGGTCTACGACCTTCTCCACCGTCACCTCAGGTGGCGGGGCCACGAGGTGGACTTCGTGGTGAACTTCACCGATGTGGACGACAAGACGATCGCAGGCGCGGCGGCGGCCGGGCAACGCCTGGAGAAGCACACCGCGCCGTTCGTCGAGGCCTTTCTCGACGACGCGCGGACGCTGGGATTCCTGCCGTTTTCGCAGCATCCCTGCGCGACCGCCTACATCCCGGCCATGCTGGACTTCATCGAGAGGCTCGTGCAGGGGGGCAACGCCTACCACGCGGCGGACGGCTCCGTGTACTACGACGTGTCGTCCTTCGCGGACTACGGCCGCCTCTCCGGGAAGGGGGCGGGCTCGGAGGCGTCGCGCTCGCGCATCGTCGCGGACGAATACGAAAAGGGCGACGCACGGGACTTTGCGCTCTGGAAGGCCGCGCAGCCCGCCGACCACGAGGCCGGGGCCGTGTGGGACTCTCCCTGGGGGCCGGGCAGGCCGGGCTGGCACCTGGAGTGCTCGGTCATGGCCTGTTCGCTCCTCGGCGATACCGTCGATATCCACCTTGGAGGGGAGGACCTTCTCTTCCCCCACCACGAGAACGAGATCGCGCAGTCGGAGGTGGCGACCGGACGGCCGCTCGCGCGGTTCTGGCTGCACGTCAAGCACCTCAAGGTGGACGACCGCAAGATGTCCAAGTCGCTCGGGAACTTCCACACCGTGCGCGAGCTTGTCGGGGAGGGCTACGACCCCGCGGCGATCCGCTGGGTGCTCCTGTCGGCGCACTACCGCAGCGAGCTCAACTTCACGAGGGACGGACTGGACGACGCCACCGCATCGGTGCAGCGCCTGCTGGATCTACGGCGCCGCGTGGAGGATGCGCCGCCGGCCCCGGTGCCGCCCCGGGCCGGGAAGCTGGTCGCCGCCTCGCGCGCGCGCCTCGCGGAGTTCGGCCGGGCCATGGATCAGGACCTGAACGCGCCGCGCGCCATGGCCGCGCTGTGGTCGCTGGCCAGGGACGTCAACGTCGGTCTGGACGAGGCGGCGGGCGGGATTGCCGAAGAGGACCGCGACGCGGTGCTCGCCGCGCTCCGGGAGATGGATTCCGTGCTGGGCGTCCTGGACCTTGCCGCCCGGAGCCGCGAGGTGGGCGATGAGACCGAGCAGTGGATCCGGCGCACGGTGGAGGCCCGCAACCGGGCGCGCGCGCAGCGCGACTTCGCCACCGCGGACCGCCTCCGCGACGAGCTGGCGGCCGAGGGCGTGCAACTCGAGGACGGTCCGGAGGGTACAAAGTGGAAGCGGGTACACGTGGGTGCTGCGGCGAGTGGCGGTTGAGACCGGCCGGACCCGCGTCGGACACCGGGACGGCGGCCCCGCTTCCCCGCGACGGCGGCTCCACTTCCCCTGGGCGCCGCCGCGGTCCAGGTTTCCGAGGTGCTGACGTAGCTCAGTTGGTAGAGCAGCTGATTTGTAATCAGCAGGTCCGGGGTTCGAGTCCCCGCGTCAGCTTGATCCGCACTGACCGAACCGTTACCTTTCTTTGCTCGTTTCCATCCGAGCCCGGGGACGCCGACAGCCAACTTGGCGGGCAGGGGTGGGAACGTGTTTTTTGGTGGGGTACCGAAGCGGCCAAACGGGGCAGACTGTAAATCTGCTGGCAGACGCCTACGTAGGTTCGAATCCTACCCCCACCATGGAGGCGTCCGGACACTGGGCACCGGGTTCCTTCGGTAAGCTGCGGGAGTAGCTCAGTTGGCTAGAGCATCAGCCTTCCAAGCTGAGGGTCGCCGGTTCGAGTCCGGTCTCCCGCTCTGCGTCCGGTCCGGGGTGGTCCCGGAACGGGCGGGTGCGACAACGAGGTGCTCTGGTAGCTCAGTGGTAGAGCGCTTCCTTGGTAAGGAAGAGGTCGCGGGTTCAATCCCCGCCCAGAGCTTGGCGGGACCGGGACGGGACCCGGGCCCGCGCAACGTGAACGACTAACGGCACAATCACACGGGGCGACCAGGGGCAGCCGCTGCACACACCTGAAGCCCAACGGGGGTAGAATGGCGAAGGAGACCTTCGAGCGAACGAAGCCACACGTGAACGTGGGGACGATCGGCCACGTGGATCACGGGAAGACGACGCTGACGGCGGCGATCACGCTGGCGCAGGCGAAGAAGTTCGGCGGGGACGCGATCGCGTTCGACGAGATCGACAAGGCGCCGGAGGAGCGGGAGCGGGGGATCACGATCGCGACGGCGCACGTGGAGTACGAGACGGCGAACCGGCACTACGCGCACGTGGACTGTCCTGGGCACGCGGACTACGTGAAGAACATGATCACGGGCGCGGCGCAGATGGACGGGGCGATTCTGGTGGTGAGCGCGGCGGACGGACCGATGCCGCAGACGCGGGAGCACGTGTTGCTGGCGCGGCAGGTGAACGTGCCGCACATCGTGGTGTTCCTGAACAAGGTGGACATGGTCGACGACGAGGAGCTTCTGGAGCTGGTGGAGCTGGAGGTGCGGGAGCTGCTGAGCGAGCAGGGGTTTCCGGGGGATGATCTGCCGGTGGTGTACGGGAGCGCGCTGGAGGCTTTGGAGGCCGGAGGCGAGGGCGAGGAGGGGGCGTGCATCGAGGAGCTGATGGATGCGATCGACACGTACATTCCGGAGCCGGAGCGTGACATCGACAAGCCGTTCCTGATGCCGGTGGAGGACGTGTTCTCGATCACGGGCCGGGGGACGGTTGCGACGGGCCGGATCGAGCGGGGCGTGATCCACAAGGGCGAGGCGGTGGAGATCGTGGGGATGGGGGAGGACCGCAGGACGGTGGTGACGGGTGTGGAGATGTTCCGGAAGCTTCTGGAGCAGGGCCAGGCGGGAGACAACGCGGGGCTGCTGCTGCGGGGCGTGGGGAAGACGGAGATATCGCGGGGCCAGGTTCTGGCGATCCCGGGGTCGATCACGCCGCACACGAAGTTCAAGGCGGAGGTGTACGTTCTGACGAAGGAGGAGGGTGGCCGTCACACGCCGTTCTTCCACGGCTACCGGCCGCAGTTCTACTTCCGGACGACGGACGTGACGGGCTCGGCGATGCTGCCCGACGGGGTGGAGATGGTGATGCCGGGGGACAACGTGCAGATGGAAGTGGAACTGATCACGCCGATTGCGATGGACGAAGAGCTTCGCTTCGCGATCCGCGAGGGCGGCCGCACCGTCGGTGCCGGCGTCGTTACCGAAATCATCGAGTAGAAGACCATGCCGAGCATCACGAACGCCAGGCACTTCGTCCAGGAGTGCGTTACCGAGATGGAGAAGGTCACGTGGCCCGACCGTGACCAGCTCCGCAACGCCACCTGGGTGGTCATCCTCTTCACCATTCTGATTTCGCTGATCATCTGGATCATGGACACGATCTCCCGGCTGGTCATCGTCGACTTCATCATGGGGGTCTTCCGGTCTTGAGCGGCGAAGAGCGCTGGTACGCGGTCCAGACGCAGGCCCGGCACGAGAACCGGGTCTGCCGCATGATCCAGCAGGAGATCGACAAGGACCCCGGTCCCGACCGTGGGATACGCGAGGTCCTGGTGCCGACCCACGAGGTCGTCGAAATCCGGCGTGGCAAGCGCGTGCCCGTGACCAGACCGCTCTATCCCGGCTACGTCCTGGTGCGGATGATCCTGAACCAGCAGACCGAACACGCGATCAGCGCGATGAAGGGCGTCCGGTTCGTCGGCCAGGGCGGCGGCCCCCAGCCGCTCCGGGAGGAGGACATCAACCGGATCATGGGGGTCGAGGTCGAGGAGGAAGTGTCCGGGCGCGAGGAGATCCCCTTCCGGCCGGGCCAGGTCGTGGAGGTGATCCAGGGGCCCTTCACCGATTTCTCGGGAACGGTCCAGGAGGTGTACCCGGAAAAGGGCAAGGTCAAGGTCGAAGTGTCTCTCTTCGGCCGTCCCACATCGGTCGAGTTGGACTTCACCCAGTTGCGCGGTTTCTAGAGGCCCGCGGGAGTCTGCGACAATGGCAAAACGAGTTCTCGGCTTCATCAAGCTGCAGATTACCGGCGGGCAGGCGAACCCGGCCCCGCCGGTGGGCCCCGCGCTGGGCCAGCACGGCGTGAACATCATGGACTTCTGCAAGCAGTTCAACGCCAGGACCAGGCAGCAGGCGGGGACCCTCATCCCCGTCGAAATCACGGTCTACGCCGACCGGTCGTTCTCCTTCGTGACCAGGACGCCCCCGGCCTCCTTCCTGATCAAGCGGGCGGCCGGGCTCGAGAAGGCGTCCTCCGAACCGCACATGGACAAGGTCGCGACGCTGTCGGTGGCGCAGGTCAGGGAGATCGCCGAGGCGAAGATGGAGGACCTGAACACGGACGATGTCGTGTCGGCCATGAGAATGATCAAGGGAACCGCCCGCTCGATGGGAATCGAAGTGGACGGCGAACTGAACGCCTGACGGAGGGGAAGCGTGCCAAAACGAGGCAGGAAATACTCCGGCGCCCGGGAGACGTTCGACCGGCGGAACCGCCACTCGCCCGACGACGCCCTGGGCAAGGTGAAGGAAATCGCCTACGCCGGCTTCGACGAGAGCGTCGACGTCGCAACCCACCTGGGCGTGGACCCCAGACGGGCCGACCAGATCGTGCGCGGGACCGTGGTGCTGCCCCACGGGACCGGCAAGGCCCCGCGCGTGCTCGCAATCTGCCAGGGTGACAAGGAAGAGGAGGCGAGGGAGGCCGGCGCCGACTTCATCGGCGTGGACTACCTGGACAGGATCAAGGAGGGCTGGCTCGATTTCGATGTCTGCGTGGCGACGCCCGACCTGATGCGCATGGTCGGCCCCCTCGGCCGCATCCTGGGCCCCAGGGGACTGATGCCGACGCCGAAGGCGGGAACGGTCACGCCCGACGTGGGCCGCGCGGTCCGCGAAATCAAGGCGGGCAAGATCGAGTACAGGGTCGACAAGACGGGGAACCTGCACGCCCCGATCGGGCGGGTTTCGTTCGACGTGGAGCTGCTCGCCGAGAACCTGAGAGCGTTCATGGCGTCGGTCCTGCGGTCCAAGCCCGCCGCGGCGAAGGGCACCTATGTCAAGAGCGTCACGGTGTCGAGTACCATGGGTCCCGGAGTCCCGGTGGATCCCAACAGCTTTACGCGGAGCGCGTGATCGATGACCAGAGAGCAGAAGGAGAGCTTCGTCGCCGAGTTCCGTGAGCGGCTCGGCCGGGCCGAGGCCGTCTTCCTTACGGACTTCACCGGACTCGACGTCAAGGCGATGACGAGCCTCCGCAGCCGGCTGAAGAAGTCGGGCGGCGAATACCTCGTGGTCAAGAACCGGCTTGTGCGCCGCGCCCTGGCCGACACGGCGATCCCCGACATTTCCGCGTTCCTCACCGGGCCGACGGGCGTGGTCTTCGGGGACGGCGACGTCGTGGACGCCGCCAGGGCCGTGAAGGACTTCGCGAAGGAGAACGGGGACAAGCCGGCATTCAAGGTCGGCGTCCTCGACACCGACCTGCTCGACCCGGCGCAGATCGCACGCGTTGCCTCGCTCCCGCCCAGGGAAGTGCTCCTGTCGCAGGTGGCGGGCGCGCTGGAAGGGCCGATGTCGACTCTCGCGGCAGCGCTGGGCGGCAAGATCCAGGAAATGGCGGGGCTCGTCGACGCACTGCGCGAGCGGGCCGAGGCGAAAGAGACCGACAGCTGATCAACCAAACACCCGGCCGACCGGGTGAATACCAGGAGGAAAACAGACAATGGCTGTGAATCAACAGGAACTTCTCGACACCTTCGGCAACATGACGGTGATCGAACTCTCGGAGTTCGTAGAGGCCTTCAAGGACCGGTTCAACGTGACCGCGGCGGCCGCTCCCGTCATGGCGCTGCCGGGTGACGCGGTCGCCGAGGAGGCCGCCGAGGAGCAGGACGAGTTCGAGGTGGTGCTCGAGTCCTTCGGCGCCAAGAAGATCCAGGTCATCAAGGTGATCCGCCAGATCACCAGCCTGGGACTCAAGGAGGCCAAGGAGCTGGTCGACAAGGCGCCCAACACGGTCAGGGAGGCGGTCAGCAAGGACGAGGCCGCGGATATCAAGGAAAAGCTCGAGACGGCTGGCGCCACGGTCATCGTCAAGTAGGTGCGCCGAGCCGAGTCTCCCGCCGGTGCGCCTCCGGTTGCCGCAAGTCGGCCGGAGCCGGGGGGACGTTCGTCCAACGTACCGCATGCGGGCGGAGTGCGTCCGTCCGCCGCGACTGCGTGCGCAACTTTCGCCGTGATATCCGCAACAAAGACAGGGGAGTGGTCCGTTGCCTAGCATGAATGGTTCACATGAGGGTGCCCGTCCGGTCGTGAGCTTCGCCAAGCTCGAGTCGGGGATGCCCATGCCCAACCTCCTGGATGTCCAGATCCGGTCCTTCGCGAAGCTCGTCGAGACGGACGTGGCGCGGGAGGAGATGTGGGACTTCGGACTGGACTCCGTATTCCGCGACATCTTCCCCGTCTCCGACGTCAACGAGAAGCTGACGCTCGAGTACGTCAGGTCGTCCCTGGGGCGGCCCAAGTACACGGTCGAGGAGTGCATCGAGCGCGACATGACCTACGCCGCGCCGCTCAAGGCGACGCTGCAGCTCATCGTCTGGGAAAAGGTGGGGAAGCAGGATCGCCGACCCGGCACGATCGTCGAGAAGGAGGTCTACCTGGGCGACCTGCCGCTCCTCACGGACCTGGGCACGTTCATCATCAACGGAGCCGAACGCGTCGTGGTCAGCCAGCTGCACCGGTCGCCCGGCGTCGTCTTCGAAGAGGACGTGCACCCGAACGGCACCAGGCTCAACAAGGCGCGGATCATTCCGTTCCGCGGCTCGTGGGTCGAGTTCACGATCGATATCAACGATATCTGCTACGTGCACATCGACAAGAAAAAGAAGTTCCCGGCCACCGCGCTGCTCCGCGCCTTCGGCTACGGCAGCGACGCCGACATCTATCAGCTCTTCTTCGAGACCCGCCCGGCCGACGTGCCGGTGGACGACGACGAGGTGCGCGATCTGGCCGGGGCCGTCATCGCGGAAGAGATCGTCGATTCCGGGACAGGCGAGGTGCTGCTGGAGGAGGGCACGGAGCTCACCGAGGACGCGATCCGCATGCTGCAGCGCGGAGGCTGGGAGGACATCCTGGTCTACCGGTCGGCGAGCGAGGGACGGGGCGGACGCCCGGGCGAGAGCCCCATCGTCAAGAATACGCTCAGGAAGGATCCGACGGCGGGCGAGGAAGAGGCCCTCAACGCCATCTACTCGCTGCTGCGCCCGGGCGAGGCTCCCAACATGGCGACGGCCCGCGCGGCGCTGGACCGCGTCTTCTTCGACCCGAAGCGCTACGACCTGGGCCGGGTCGGCCGCTACAAGATCAACCAGCGGCTCAGGCTGGACATCGGGTACAGCGAGACCGTCCTGACGCGCGAGGACTTCGTGGCGATCCTCAAGTACCTGATCGAGCTCAGCGAAGGCCGCGGCCGGATCGACGACATCGACCACCTGGGCAATCGCCGCGTGCGCACGGTGGGCGAGCTCATCGCCAACCAGTTCTCGGTGGGGCTGTCGCGCATGGCGCGCCTCGTCAAGGAACGGATGTCGATCAACACGGACCCCGCCAAGATCAACATCGACGACCTGGTCAACGCCAGGACCGTGTCGGCGGTGATCCAGGCGTTCTTCGGGTCGTCCCAGCTGAGCCAGTTCATGGACCAGACGAACCCGCTGGCCGAGCTGACCCACAAGCGCAGGCTGTCGGCGCTCGGTCCGGGAGGCCTGACGCGCGAGCGCGCGGGCTTCGAGGTGCGCGACGTGCACTACTCGCACTACGGGCGGATGTGTCCGATCGAGACGCCGGAGGGGCCGAACATCGGGCTGATCACCTCGCTCACCACGTATTCCCGCATCAACGACCTCGGGTTCGTCGAGACCCCCTATCGAAGGGTCGAGGGCGGCAAGGTCACGGGACACATCGAGTGGCTGTCCGCGAACGAGGAACAGGAAGCCACCATCGCGCAGGCGAACGCACCGCTCGAGTCCGACGGGAGCTTTCGCAACGAATTCGTGCTCTGCCGCAGGCGGGGCGACTTCCCGCTCAAGAAGCCCGCGGAGATCGACTTCATCGACGTGGCCCCGGACCAGCTGGTGTCGGTCGCGGCTGCGATGATTCCGTTCCTGGAGCACGACGACGCGAACCGGGCGCTGATGGGCTCCAACATGCAGCGCCAGGCGGTGCCGCTGCTGTACACCGACGCCCCGCTGGTGGGCACGGGCCTGGAAGCCAAGGTGGCCCAGGACTCCGGCGCGGTGATCACGGCCCGCAGGGAGGGACGGATCGTGCGCGTGACCGCCGACGAGATCGTGGTGGACACGGGAGAGGAGAGCGCGGACGCCTCGAACCGCCCGCTGGCAAAGCTCAGCCAGTTCGATCGCTACCGGCTCAAGAAGTTCTGGAGAACCAACCAGGACACGGCCATCAACCAGCGTCCGCTGGTGAAGTCGGGACAGGCGGTGCAGGAAGGCCACGTCATCGCCGACGGTCCCTCCACCAACCACGGCGAACTGGCGCTGGGGCGCAACGTCAGGGTCGCGTTCATGCCGTGGTACGGCTACAACTTCGAGGACGCCATCGTGATCTCCGAGCGTCTGGTGCGGGACGACCTGTTCACGTCGATCCACATCCAGGAACTCGAACTGCATGTCCGCGACACCAAGCGCGGCATGGAGGAGATCACGCGCGAAATCCCCAATGTCGCCGACGAGAGCCTGGTCGACCTGGACGAGCGCGGCATCGTGCGCGTCGGCGCGCGCGTCAAGAGCGGTGACATCCTGTGCGGCAAGATCACGCCCAAGGGCGAGACCGAACTGTCGCCCGAGGAGAAGCTCCTGACCGCGATCTTCGGCGAGAAGGCCAAGGACGTCAAGGATTCCTCCCTGCGCATGTCCCCGGGCATGACCGGGACGGTGATCGACGTCAAGATCTTCTCGCGGCGCATCGACGATCCGCTGCTGGAGCGGGAGCACGGCGCGCGCATCGGCGAGCTGAGACAGCGCGAGCGGGAGGAGATTCGCCGCATCACCGACGCCCGGGACGAGGAACTCCGCAACCGCCTCCATCTGCAGACGATCGCGCTGTGCCTGAAGAAGGGCACGGTCCAGCCCTACTACGAGGAGGGCAGGAAGCTCAGGAAGCGGGACCTGGACCAGCTGAGGCTGGCCGAGGTCGACCTGACCACGCTCAAGGTCCGCAACCAGAAGGTGAGCGGCGAGATCAAGCTGCTGATCGACGAGGCCAAGCGTCGGATCGAGGCTGTCCGGGAGCGGACCGAGGAGCAGATCGACAAGGTGTTCCAGCCGGACGAGCTGCCGCCCGGAGTGGTCCAGCTCGTCAAGGTGTACATCGCCGAGAAGCGGAAGATCTCCGTCGGCGACAAGATGGCCGGCCGTCACGGCAACAAGGGAATCATCGCCCGGATCGCGCCGGAGGAGGACATGCCCTACCTGCCCGACGGGACACCGGTCGACGTCGTCCTGAATCCCCTGGGCGTGCCGTCGCGCATGAACGTCGGGCAGATCCTGGAGACGCACCTCGGCTGGGCGGCGGACAACCTCGGCTTCGAGGCGAAGACCCCGGTCTTCCAGGGCGCCTCCGAGGACGAGATCGCCATGCTGCTCAAGCTGGCGGGCGTCAGGTGGGCGTCGGAGTCGCTGAGGGCGCGGGTTCCCTGGCCGCTGGGCCCGGACGAGTACCACCGTCTCCTGAACCTGGTGCAGGCCCACCCGGAGGCGGGCCGGATCCGGGTCGCGACCAACGGCGATGCCGGCGGCGGTGTCAACGGCGCCGGATCTTCCCGGCCCGCGGGCATCGGCAAGAGCCTCGACGAGTACGCGGACCTGGCTGCCGGCGCGGGCGCGGACGACGCGCTGCAGGCACTGCGCGACTTCGTGGTCTCAGTCGGCGTCCGGCTGTCGGCCAGGCGACACCAGGTGCTCAGGCGGACGTTCCCCGCGATTGCGGCCATCGCCGAGCACCCCGCCCCCGGGGCGGGCTTCGAGGCGGCGGTGCAGGAGCTGCTCGGGGAAGCCGAAGTCCTCGGAAACGGCAAGGTGTGGCTGAGGGACGGCCGGAGCGGGACGAAGTTCGACTTCCCGGTGACCGTCGGGGCGATCTACATGCTGAAGCTCTCGCACCTGGTGGACGACAAGATCCACGCGCGGAGCATCGGCCCCTATTCGCTGGTCACCCAGCAGCCGCTGGCCGGCAAGGCGCAGTTCGGCGGACAGCGTTTCGGCGAGATGGAGGTGTGGGCGCTGGAAGCCTACGGGGCGGCCCACACGCTTCAGGAGATCCTGACGGTGAAGTCGGACGACGTGACCGGCCGGTCGAAGGTCTACGAGTCGGTCGTCAAGGGAGAGAACCTCCCCAAGCCGGGCGTTCCGGAGTCCTTCAATGTCCTTGTGAAGGAGCTCCAGGCACTCGGCCTCACGGTCGAGCTCGGCGAAGAAGAATGACGGCAACGAACCCAGGTCCCGCCCCGGAGCGGGACGCCCAGGAAACGGTGGCCAGAACATGATCGACTTTCCCCGCCAGAGAGAATCCCGTTCCACGGACTTCGACTTCATTCGCATACGCATCGCGTCTCCCGAGGATATCCGCGAGTGGTCGCACGGAGAGGTGACGAAGCCGGAGACCATCAACTACCGGTCCTTCAAGCCGGAACCGATGGGGCTGTTCTGCCAGCGGATCTTCGGGCCGGTGAAGGATTGGGAGTGCGCGTGCGGCAAGTACAAGCGCATTCGCTTCCGCGGCATCATTTGCGACCGCTGCGGCGTGGAGGTGACGCTTTCCAAGGTTCGGCGCGAACGCATGGGTCACATCGAGCTGGCGGTTCCGGTGTGCCACATCTGGTTCTTCAAGACGCTGCCGAGCCAGCTGGGCTACCTGCTGGGGATGACCCTCAAGGACCTGGAAAAGGTCATATACTACGCGGCCTACGTCGTCACGAACCCGGGTGACCAGGACGTGGAGTTCCTCGATCTCCTGGACGAGGACGAGTACTACGACCTCCGCGTGAAGGCGCGCGAGGAAGGCGACAAGGACTTCAAGGCTGAGATCGGGGCGGAGGCGGCGAGGACCCTGCTCAAGCGGCTGGATTCGCCGGACGTCGATGTCGGGGACCAGAACCGGGACGGACGGGGGCTCGACCGCCTTGCCGAGTGGCTGCGCGCCGAGATCATCTCCGAGACCTCCCAGCACAGGAAGAAGAAGAAGCTGCGCCGCCTGAAGGTTGTCGACGCGCTGCGCAACTCGGGCGACACTCCGGACAAGCGGAACCGGCCTGAGTGGATGGTGCTGGACGCGATTCCCGTGATCCCGCCCGATCTGCGGCCGCTGGTCCCGCTGGACGGGGGGCGCTTCGCCACGTCCGACCTGAACGACCTGTATCGCCGGGTGATCAACCGCAACAACCGGCTCAAGAAGCTGATGGAGATGCGGGCTCCGGAGGTCATCCTCAGGAACGAGAAGCGGATGCTGCAGGAGTCGGTCGACGCGCTGTTCGACAACGGCCGGAGATCGAAGGCGATTCGCGGCCGTGGCAAGCGGCCGCTGAAGTCGCTGTCCGACATGCTGAAGGGCAAGCAGGGCCGTTTTCGGCAGAATCTCCTGGGCAAGCGCGTGGACTACTCGGGCCGGTCGGTGATCGTGGTCGGGCCGGAGCTGAAGCTGCACCAGTGCGGACTGCCCAAGGCGATGGCGGTGGAGCTGTTCAAGCCCTTCATAATCCACGAACTGGAGCGCCGCGGCGAGGCGGAGACGGTCAAGCGGGCCAAGAAGATCGTCGAAGAGGACGACCCGAAGGTCTACGAAGTGCTGGAAGACATCATCCGCGACCACCCGGTGCTGCTCAACCGGGCGCCGACGCTGCACCGGATCGGGATCCAGGCGTTCGAGCCGGTGCTGGTCGAGGGCAAGGCCATCCGGATCCATCCCCTGGTGTGCGCGGCCTTCAACGCCGACTTCGACGGCGACCAGATGGCGGTGCACCTGCCGCTCTCGTACGAGGCGCAGCTGGAGGCCCGCGTGCTCATGCTCGCGAGCAACAACGTGCTCCTGCCCTCGAACGGACGGCCGGTCGCCGCGCCCACGCAGGACATGGTCATCGGTTCGTTCTACCTGACGAAGCCGCCGATCGAGATCGCGGACCTGGAGCCCGCGGCGAACGACGCATCGCTTCCGGAACCGGTCCGGGCCAGGGCCGAGGCCAGCCTGGAGGAACTGTACAGCGACGCTCCCCACTACTCCACCTACGGCGAGGTGGAGATGGCCGAGAGTCTCGGTCACGTGAAGTTCTCCACGCCGTGCCACTACTGGGTGGACGCGCACGGCGACCCCGACGATCCGGACGGCATCGTGCAGGCGGGCTGGGTGCGCACCACGGTGGGACGCGTGCTCTTCAACTCGATCATCCCCGAGCCGCTGGGCTTCCTCAACCGCACGTTCGGAAAGAAGCAGCTCGGCGACCTCGTCTTCGAGTGCTTCACGAGGGCGGGGCTCGCGGAGACCACCCGATTCCTCGATCACCTGAAGGACTTCGGCTTCCGCTACGCCACCACGGGCGGCGTGTCCGTCGGGGTCGACGACCTGGAAGTCCCGCCGGAGAAGACCGAACTGCTGGCCGAAGCGACGCAACAGGTGTCGCGCTTCCAGTCGGCCTACGACTCGGGATACATCTCCAACGGCGAGCGCTACAACAAGATCATCGACACCTGGACGCACGCGAACAACGACGTTGCGGACGCGATGGTGAGCCACCTGAAACGATCCCGGGGCGGCTTCAACCCGGTCTACATGATGATGACCTCGGGAGCGCGCGGGAACCGCGATCAGATGCGGCAGCTGGCGGGCATGCGCGGCCTGATGGCCAAGCCCCAGAAGAAGCTCACGGGGGGGATCGGCGAGATCATCGAGAGCCCCATCCGGTCCAACTTCCGCGAAGGCCTCACCGTGGTCGAGTACTTCATCTCGACGCACGGCGCGCGCAAGGGCCTGGCGGACACCGCGCTCAAGACCGCGGACGCGGGGTACCTGACGCGGCGTCTGGTGGATGTCGCGCAGGATGTCACGATCACCGAGGACGACTGCAACACCATCCTCGGCCTGGAGATGAGCGCGCTCAAGGAGGGCGAGGACATCGTGGAGTCGCTGGCGGACCGGATCGTGGGGAACGTGGCGCTCGAGAGCGTCTACGATCCCATCGACGGCGAACTGATCCTCACCGCCAACAAGATGATCGACGAGAGGGCCGCCGAAGCCATCGAGGCGGCGGGAATCCAGTCGGTCAGGATCCGTTCGGTATTGACCTGCGAGACCAAGCGCGGCATCTGCCGCATGTGCTACGGCCGCAACCTGGCGACCATGGGTCCGGTCGACCTGGGAGAAGCGGTGGGCATCCTGGCGGCGCAGTCCATCGGCGAGCCCGGCACCCAGCTGACACTGCGGACCTTCCACATCGGGGGCACCGCCGCGCGAATCGCGGCGCAGAACCAGCGCAAGTCCAAGATCTCCGGGATCGTCGGCCTGGAACGCGTGTCCACGGTCGAGGATCGCCAGGGGAACCGGATCGTCACCACGCGCGAGGGCAGGATCGTGATCCAGACGCGCGAGGGCCAGGTTCGGAGCAGGCTTTCCGTGCCCTACGGCGCGACCATCCACATCGACGAGGGCGAGACGATCAAGGCGGGCGACCTGCTCTTCAGCTGGGATCCCTATTCCGAGCCCATCGTCTCCGACTCGGACGGGTTCGTGCGCTTCGTCGACATCGTGGAGGAACAGACCGTCCGCGAGGAGCTCGACGAGTCCACCGGACGCAGGCAGCGCATGATCATCGAGGACCGCGACAAGAAGCTGCACCCGACGATCCAGATCCGCAGCGGCGAATCGCCGACCAGCGAGCTCCTCAAGGAGTTCATCATCCCGGTCGGCGCGCAGCTGATGTGCTTCCACGGCGACCGGGCCCATCCGGGCGATCCGATCGCGAAGATCGGACGCGAGGTATACAAGACCCGCGACATCACCGGAGGCCTGCCCAGGGTGGCCGAGCTCTTCGAGGCGCGGAAGCCCAAGGATCCGGCCGTCGTCACGGAGATCGACGGCGTCGTTTCGTTCGGCGACATCAAACGCGGGAAGCGGGAGGTGTTCGTCACCCCGAAGCAGGGACGGCGCCAGCGCTACGACGTGCCAGTCGGGAAGCACATGCGCGTCCACCAGGGAGACCAGGTTCGCGCCGGCGACCGCATCTCGGAAGGGCCGATCAACCCGCACGACATCCTGCAGATCAAGGGGTCCCGGGCGGTTCAGGAGTATCTGCTGAACGAGATCCAGGAGGTCTACCGCCTGCAGGGGGTGAAGATCAACGACAAGCACATCGGCGTGATCGTGCGGCAGATGCTGCAGAAGGTCAGGGTGGTCGATCCGGGCGAGACCCACCTGCTCGAGGGAGAGCATATCGACCGGGCCGAGTTCCGCGACGTGAACCAGACCGCCGCAGCGGACGACAGAAGGCCGGCGCGGGCCGAACCGCTTCTGCTCGGGATCACCAAGGCAAGCCTCACGACCGAGTCCTTCATCTCTGCCGCCTCCTTCCAGGAGACCACGCGGGTGCTGACGGACGCGGCGGTGAGAGGCGCCAGGGACGACCTGAAGGGGCTCAAGGAGAACATCATCATCGGCCACCTCATCCCGGCCGGTACCGGGGTGCACAGGTGGCACGACGTCGAGTTCCAGGTCGAGCAGGACTTCTACGACGAGGAGATCCTGCCGCTGACCGCCCCGGGCGACCTGCTGCCGGGCCTCGGCGAAACGGTGGAGGAGATTACCGCGGACTGACAGTCCGTGGATAAAGCCGCTCGAGCGAGGAGGCCAGCATCGACCCGAGCCTTGCGGAGCGATTCGCGGAGAAGCGACGGCGATTCCGGGCCGTGGAGCGTGAGCTCTCCAACCCGGCGATTGTTCGCGACATTGATCGGCTGAGGGAGCTCGGCCGCGAGCGGGCGCGGCTGGCCGGCGTCGTGGAGGCGGGCGACCTGGTGGCCGGGCTGGAGGCCGAACTGGCGGACGCGCGCGACCTGCTTGCCGAATCGGACGACCCTGAGATGCGTCTGCTGGCCGGCGATGAGGCCACGGAGCTCGAGGGTCGCCTGGCAAAGGCCGAAGTCCGGCTGCGAGAGGCGCTGATGCCCCGGGATCCCATGGAGGACAGGCCCGCGGTGGTCGAGATACGCGCGGGGACCGGAGGGGACGAGGCGGGGCTGTTCTCGGCCGATCTGGTCAGGATGTACCGGCGGCTCGCCGAACGCAGCGGCTGGAACGTGGAGCTCCTCAGCCTATCGGAGGGGATTCCCGGCTCGGTGAAGGAGGCGATCTTCACGGTGCGCGGGAAGGGCGCCTACGGTGTGCTGCGCTACGAGTCCGGAGTGCACCGGGTGCAACGCGTCCCGGAGACCGAAAGCCAGGGGCGCATCCACACGTCGGCGGCTTCGGTGGCCGTCCTTCCCGAGGCGGAGGACGTCGACATCGAGATCGACCCGGCGGATCTGCGCGTGGACGTCTTCCGCTCGTCCGGGCCGGGGGGCCAGTCGGTGAACACGACCGACTCGGCGGTTCGCATCACGCACCTGCCCACGGACGTGGTCGTCACGTGCCAGGACGAGAAGTCCCAGCACAAGAACAAGGCCAAGGCGATGAAGGTGCTGCGTTCGCGCCTGCTGGATCGCAGGATCGCGGCCCGGGAGGCGGAGCGTGCCGCCGAGCGCCGGTCGCAGATCGGGACCGGCGACCGCTCGGCCAAGGTGCGTACCTACAACTTCCCGCAGAACCGCGTGACCGACCACCGGATCGGATTGAGCCTCTACCGCCTGGGCGAGGTGATGGACGGAGACCTCGACGAAATCGTCTCCGCCCTTCGCTTGGCGCGGGACCGGGAGCGTCTGGCGGCGGCGCCGGCGGGCAAATGAGCGGTTCGGCCCCCGCCACCGAGAGCGGGACGTGGAAGGTGATGGACGTGATCCTCCGGAGCGGAGAGTATCTCGCGGCAAAAGGTGTGGAGAAGGGTCGGCTGAACGCCGAACACCTCCTTGCGCACGTCCTGCGTGTAAAGCGGCTGCAGCTGTACCTGGACTTCGATCGCCCGCTCGACATGGACGAACTGGACAGGCTCAGGCCGCTGCTCAGGAAGCGCGCCGCGCGAGAGCCCCTTCAGTACGTGCTCGGGACGGCGCAGTTCAGGGAACTGGAGCTGGCGGTCGACAGCCGGGTGGCCATTCCGCGTCCGGAAACGGAGTACCTGCTCGACGTCCTGCGGCAGGTTGCCGGCCGGGACCGCGTGTTCGACGCGGCGCTGGACGTGGGCACCGGGTCGGGGGCGATCGCACTGAGCCTGGCGGAGGAGGGCTTCGCGCGGGCGGTGGTGGCCACGGACGTGTCGGCTGCCGCGCTGGATGTGGCCCGCCGCAACGCCGACGCCGCGGGTCTTGCGGAGGTCGAGTTCCGGGCCGGGGATTTGCTCGAACCGGTCGAGGGCGGAACCTTCGATCTGGTGCTGTCGAACCCGCCCTACCTCACGGAGGCCGAATGGCTCCGGACAGAGCCCGAGGTACGTGACTGGGAGCCCCGGTTGGCGATGGTGGCGGATGAGTCGGGACTCGCGGTGATCCGCCGTCTGATCGGCGGACTGGACGGGGTTCTCCGTCCGGGTGGATGGGTCGGGCTGGAAGTCGGGAGTACGCAGGCCGGCCGGGTCGCCGACCTGATGGACGGCCGTCCCGGCCTTCGGACGGTGCAGGTGCATGACGACCCGGCGGGTCGGCGGCGCTATGTTTTTGCACGGCGGTCGCGCGCGCGGTCGCGGATATGAGGAGTCGATGGATGTCTGAAATACAGGAAATGGCCGGGTCTCTGGGCCGCGCCCTGGGGCGCACGCCGGAGTATCGTACGCTGGCCCGCGCCATCGAGAGTGCGGACGACGACCGCGAGGTCGTGGCGCTGCGCAACGAGGTGCGCGAAATCGAGGCGCGGCTGCAGCAGGCGATCGGGGGTGGCGAGGAGCCCGACACGGCGACGATGGAGCGGTTCGAGGCCGCCCTGGGCCGGCTGCAGGCCTCGTCGGTCTACCAGAGCGTGGTGGCCGCGCAGACGAACTTCGACAAGATCATGCACCGGGTGGACGCGGCAATCCAGCAGGGGATGCGCGAAGGCGCGGCGTCCCGGATCATCCTGACGACGTGACCGCTCGGATGTCGTCCGGCCAGGATCGGGAAAGAGAGAAGGGCCTCAAGGCGTTTCGTTATCCGGTCTATGCCATTCTCGATCCCGTCACCCGGTGGCTGGTGCGGCGCGGAGTCCACCCCAACGCCATCACGATCATGGGGTTCGCCGTGACCCTCGCGGCGGCGCTGCTCTATTCACGGGACCACGTCCGGACGGCCGGTCTCCTGGTATTGGTGGGCGGGGTGCTCGACATCTTCGACGGCCGCGTGGCGCGGGTTTCCGGGCTGGCATCCAAGTTCGGCAGCTTCTTCGACTCCACCCTCGACCGAATCTCCGAAATCGCGATGTACATCGGACTCATCACCCTCTACAACGGCTACATTCTCGACGTGGCCGACATCTGGATGATCTACGTCATCGCTCTGGCGCTCGGTGGCTCGCTGATGGTCAGCTACACCCGGGCAAAGGCGGAAGCGCTCGGCTTCGAGTGCTCCGTGGGCCTGATGCAGCGGGCGGAACGGATCGTGCTGCTTGGCCTGGGCTCGCTGGTTTTCGGCCTGGCCTGGGGTGGCGCCGTTCTGAGCGGGATCATCATCGTGGTGGCCGTGTTGACCAATTTCACCGCCGTACACAGGATCGTCTGGGTGTACAGGCGCGGCAGCGGCGTTCCTCTCGACGACGGCGGCGACACCGCCGGAAAGGCATAGGAGTTCGTGGAGCAACCTCCCGGCATTACCTCCCCCGAAGGGCGCGTCGGCGTTTTGCTGCCGGGCCTCGGCGCGGTGGCGACGACAGTGGTCGCCGGCGTCGAGGCGGTACGGCAGGGCCTCGCCGAGCCCTTTGGCAGCCTCAGCCAGATGAATACGGTGCGGCTCGGCAAGCGCACCGATGACCGTGCCCCCCTGATCCGAGAGTTCATCGGTCTGGCGGATCTGGAACAGCTCGTATTCGGCGCGTGGGACCCGATCCCGGACGATGCGTACGAGAGCGCCGTGAACGCCGGGGTGCTGGACCGGAACACTCACCTGGACCCGATCCGCGACTTCCTCGCGTCGGTCGTACCGATGCCGGCGGTCTTCGATACCAGCTACGTCAAGCGCCTGGACGGCCCGAACCGCAAGTCCGGGGCCGACAAGATGGAGCTGGCGGAAGCGCTGCGCGAGGACATCCGCCGCTTCCGGTCGGAGAACGGGTGCACGCGGGCGGTGATGATCTGGTGCGGCTCGACGGAGGTCTTCCAGCGCTCGGGTCCGGCACACGCCACGGTCGAGTCGTTCGAGCGGGCGATGCGCGACAGCGACCCCGCCATCGCGCCCAGCATGATCTACGCGTACGCGGCGATCATGGAGGGCGTGCCCTACGCCAACGGGGCGCCGAACCTGTCCGCGGACGTCCCCGCGCTGGAGGCCCTTGCCCGCGAGCGCGGCGTTCCGATCGCCGGGAAGGACTTCAAGACCGGCCAGACGCTCATGAAGACGATCCTCGCGCCGGGTCTCAAGGCGAGGATGCTGGGCGTCAGCGGCTGGTTCAGCACCAACATCCTCGGGAACCGGGACGGCGCCGTCCTCGACGACCCGGAGTCCTTCAAGACCAAGGAGGAGTCCAAGCTGGGCGTGCTCGACTACATCCTCCAGCCCGAGATGTACCCCCGGCTGTACGGGGACATCTACCACAAGGTCCGGATCAACTACTATCCGCCGCGCGGTGACGACAAGGAGGGATGGGACAACCTCGACATCTTCGGCTGGCTCGGTTACCCGATGCAGATCAAGGTGGACTTCCTGTGCAGGGACTCCATCCTTGCGGCGCCGATCGTCCTGGACCTCGCGCTCTTCCTGGATCTGGCCGGCCGGGCCGGGCTCGGGGGCATCCAGGAGTGGCTGTCCTTCTACTTCAAAAGTCCGCACACGCCCGAGGGGCTCTACCCCGAGCACGATCTCTTCATCCAGCACTGGAAGCTGAAGAACACGCTGCGCTGGCTGGCCGGAGAAGAGCAGATCACCCACCTGGGCCGGGAATACTACGGTTAGGACGGGCGGGGAAGGCGACGGATGACGAGCCGGGGGCGCTTCATCGTCGTGGAGGGCGCGGAGGGCGTCGGCAAGTCGACGCAGGCCGTCAGGCTCCTCGCATTCCTGCGTTCCCACGGGATCCGCGCCGAACTGACGCGCGAGCCCGGGGGTACGGCGGTGGGCGAGGGAATCCGCGAACTCGTCCTGCGCGACCGGGAACCGATTCCGCGGGAGACCGAGCTGCTCCTGATCCTGGCCGCCCGGGCCGCGTTCGTGCGCCAGCGCGTGGAGCCGGCGCTGGCCGGCGGCACCTGGGTGGTGTCCGACCGCTTCGACCTGAGCACGTTCGCGTACCAGGGTCACGGACGCGGAATCGACCTGGACTGGATCGACCGGGTGAACCATTACGTTACGTCAGGGTTGACGCCGGATCTCCAGCTTGTGCTGGACCTGCCCGTTCGGGAGGGGATCGGCCGGCTCGAGCGCCAGAACAGACCGCTGGACCGGATCGAATCGGAAACACCCGGCTTTCTCCGCAATGTCCGGCGGGGGTATGTTGAACTGGCGGGTTCCGTGGCGCACGCCGAGCTGGTATCCGCGAGCGGAGGACCGGCCGAAGTGGAGGCCCGGATCAGGGATACGGTCACCCGGTACTTCCCCGACGATTTCGGAGTTGCGGGAAGCGACGGGAACGCGTGTGCGACTTCCCACGCGGAACGGGGACCGAAGGAGACGTGATGAAAGCCACCAGGACCACAATCGTCCCCGCGACGATCGTCGTTCTCGCGGTGGCCAGCGGCGGCTGGCTGCTGCAGCGGGACGTCGGGATAGACGCGAACGTCTACTTCCAGACGCGTCTGCTGGAAGAGGTCGTCTCCCGGATCGACCGCTACTTCGTGGACGAGGTCCAGGTGGACGACCTGTACCAGGCGGCACTCAGGGGCGTGGTCGAGCAGCTGGGCGACCGGAACTCGCAGTTCCTCGAGGCCTCGGCCTGGGAGAATGTGCGGATCCGGACGCAGGGGGAATACGGCGGAGTCGGCCTCGAAGTCGACGACCGCGACGGGCATATCACGGTTGTCGCCCCGATCCCGGGAACTCCGGGTGCCAGAGCGGGATTGCGCCCCGGCGACCGCATCGTCGAGGTGGACGGGCGCTCCGTCGAAGGGTGGCTGGTCGACCAGGCCGTAGACCTTCTCCGCGGCGAACCCGGAACCTCGGTGCGCATGGGCGTCAGACGTCCCGGCATGGAACGGACGATGTCGTTCGATGTCACGCGTGAAGTCATCCACTTCCCCTCGGTGCCTTTCGCCAAGATGCTGGACGGCGGCGTCGGCTACGTGCCGCTGCGGATCTTCAACGGCACCACGACCGCCGAGGTTCGCAGCGCCATCGATTCGCTGGTGGCCGAGGGCATGACCTCGCTGGTGCTGGACCTGCGCAACAACCGGGGCGGGCTGCTCACGGAGGGCGTGGGGCTTGCCGACCTTTTCCTGGACGACGGCCTGGACATCGTCGAGATACGCGGCAGGAACACCGCGCCCGAGATCTACAGGGCGGGGGACGGGCAGGAGTACCCGGATCTTCCCATCGCGGTGCTTGTCGGGCACGGGAGCGCCTCGGCCGCGGAAATCGTCGCCGGTGCGCTCCAGGATCACGACCGTGCGCTGCTCGTAGGCGCGACGACCTTCGGGAAAGGGTCGGTGCAGTCGCTCTTTCAGCTGTCCGGGGGCAACGTCCTCAAGCTTACCACCGCGCGCTGGTACACGCCCTCCGGACGCTCGATCCAGAAGGAGTACGCCGAACAGCTGGCGCGTGCCGAGAGCGGAGTCGTGACCCTCCGGGGCGACGCGGCCGAGCGGCCCGACCTGGCCGACAAGCCGGAGTTCATGTCGACCGGAGGCCGGCTGCTGCACGGCGGCGGCGGCATCGTGCCCGACCTCTGGGTCCTCCAGGACACCTTGAGCACCGGCGAATACGCCGCGGTGCGCAAGATCTTCGAGACCGGGTCCGACTTTTTCGTCGCCTTGCGGAACTGGGCCGTGCGCTACCTGCAGGAGCATCCCGGGCTGAGCCCCGGTTTCCGGATCACCGACGCCGATCTGGCGAGCTTCCACGCCGATCTCCTCGCGCGGGGCGCAGAGGTGGACAGGGACGACCTTCTGCAGGCGCGCCGCTACGTGGATTTCCATCTGGGCGCCGAGATCGCCGTGCAGGCATGGGAGGACCAGGGGCGCTTCGAGCGGATCGCCGCGGCCGACCTGCAGCTCGGACGGGCCGTTGATCTGCTCCTGGCGGCCGATGACCGGCTGCAGCTGTTCGAGCTGGCGGGAACGCCGCTGGCAGGCGCCGGAGAGACCATGCCTCGCACCGAGGCGGACGAGGCGCCGGACCGGGGTGGTCCGTCCCGCTGATCCGGGAACCGCCGGAAGGTGGGCTCATCCAGCTATGGAAGTGGCCCGTCAATGAAGTCAGCTTCGAAAGCGGGAGCCCGAACGCTCGAGGTGCGGGTACACCGCGGTTCCGTTGTCGAATCGAAACACCGCGTGCACGCGGTCGTGGTGGACCCGTCGGGAGTCGCCCGCCACTGGGGTGACCCCGACCTCCCCGTCTGGCTTCGTTCGGCGGCCAAGCCGTTCCAGACCGTGCCCCTGGTCGCAGACGGGGCCGCGGATCACTTCAGCATGTCGGAGGAGGAGATTGCCCTTTGCTGCGGGTCACACAACTCGGAAGAGGCGCACATCGCGGCCGCCCGGTCCGTTCTCGGCAAGGCCGGTGTGGCGGAGGAACTGCTGTCGTGCGGACCGCATCCTCCGCTTCTGGCGGCGCGCCGCGATGCCCTGGCCGTGGACGGGACGCCGCCCACGGCGATCATGAACAATTGTTCCGGCAAGCACGCCGGCATGCTCGCGCTGGCGGCGTTCCACGGCTGGCCGCTGGAGTCGTACCTGCGCCCGGATCACCCTGTGCAGCTGCGCATGCGCCGCGAGGTCGCGTTCTGGACGGGCGTGGACTGCGCCGACATGCCGAGTGAGGTCGACGGGTGCGGGGTGCCGACGTTTGCGATGGCGCTGCGCGACCTTGGCACAGGGGCGGCCCGCATGGCCGCGGCGTTCGGCAGCCACGGGCCGGCGCGGCGGGTGCTCGGCGCGATGATGCGCGCGCCCTTCATGGTGGCGGGCAGCGAACGTCTGTGCACCCGGCTCATGGAGGTGGAGCGGGGGCGGCTGTTCGCCAAGGTCGGAGCCGAGGCGATCTACGTGGCGGGACTCCCGGAGAGGGGGACGGGTATCGCGCTCAAGGTGGAGGACGGGGCCTGGCGCGCGGCGCCACCGGCCCTGCTCTGGGTCCTGGCGCGCGCGGGCCTTCTGTCGGCGGGGACCATGGAAGCCCTGGACGGTTTCGCGAGGCCGGTGCTGAGGAACACCCTTGGCGATGCTGTCGGCGGCATGACGGTTGTGGAGGAACGGTGTTCATAGATTCGGTCACGATCGAGGCCCAGGGGGGCCGGGGCGGCTCCGGAGCCGAGGCGTTCCGGCGCGAAAAGGGCGTGCCGCGCGGCGGGCCGTCGGGGGGCGACGGGGGGAAGGGGGGCGACGTGCTGGTCGTGGCCGATCCCGGATTGACGACGCTGAGCGACTACCGTTACCGGCGGCACCACCGGGCCGAGCGGGGCCGTCACGGAGGGGGATTCAACCGGACGGGGAAGAGCGGGAAGGATCTGGAGCTGAGGGTGCCGCCCGGGACGATCGTGTTCGACGACGGGAGCGGCGAAATCATGGGAGAGCTGCTGGCGCGCGGTGAACGGCTCGTGATCGCACGCGGCGGGCGGGGCGGCCGGGGGAACGCGCGCTTCGCGTCGTCCACCCACCAGGCGCCGCGCCGTTGGGAGCCCGGCGGCGAGGGCGACCATCGGCTTGTCCGCTTCGAGCTCAAGCTCCTGGCCGACGTGGGTCTGGTGGGGGAGCCCAACGCGGGGAAATCGACGCTGCTGGCCAGGATCAGCCAGGCACGCCCCAAGGTTGCCGACTACCCCTTTACCACGCTGACCCCCAACCTGGGCGTGGTGGAGTTGACGGACTTCCGGTCCTTCGTCGTCGCCGACATCCCGGGAATCATCGAGGGGGCGCATGACGGCAGGGGGCTGGGCCACCGCTTCCTGCGCCACATCGAGCGCACCCGCTGCCTGGCGCTGCTGATCCCGATCGACTGCGAGGATCCCGGGAAGATGCTGGCCGGGCTGCGCAACGAGCTGGAGAGGTACTCGGCCCGACTCGCCGACCTTCCCTATGCGGTGGTCTTCTCCAAGATGGACCTCCTGTCGCCGGGAACGGAGGGGCCCGTCGTGGACGCCGCGGGCGCCTGGAGCACCTACCACGTGAGCGCCGTGACGGGCCGCGGGGTGGACGGACTGCTGGAAGGATGCTGGGAGCAGCTGGCCGCCGCGCGGGATGCCGGCGAGCGGGATGGCGGCGTGCCGGGGAGCGAAGAGTGACAGCGCCGGTCGGTCCACTCACGGATCCGAGGGCACGGCGCGCACCGCGGCCGCCGACTCCTGCGGAAGCGCCGATCCCGGTGGAAGCGAAGGCCGCGCTGACCTTGCAGGGATTGCCCGGGGTCGGCCCCGTCCGCTTTCGCCGCCTGGTGGATCGCTTCGGCAGCCCGGATGCCGCACTTGGGGCGGACGGCGCCGAATTCGCCGAGCTGGCGGGGAGGCGGGCCGCCGCCGCGCGCCGTGGCGGCACGGCGGGCGCGCTTGCCGGGAAGCTGGTCGCGGAGTGTGCCGCCGCGGGGATCGGACTCCTGGTCTACGGAACAGCCGGATACCCGCCCGCGCTGGGGGCGCTGCCGGGCCCTCCCTCGGTGCTCTTCGTGATCGGCCGGGCCGAGCTGTTGCACGGCGGTTGCGTCAGTGTGGTCGGTTCCCGCAGGGCCACCGCGTACGGTCGCCGCGTCGCCCGCCGCCTCGGGGCGCACCTGGCGGGCCAGGGCCGCTGCGTGGTCTCGGGGATGGCGATGGGCATCGACGCCGAGGCCCATCGCGGCGCGTTGCCCGGACCCACCGCCGCCGTACTGGGATCGGGGGTGGACGTCGTATCGCCGCCCCGCAACGCGAAGCTCTACCGGCGCATTCTCGAGAGCGGCGTGGTGGTGTCGGAATACGCCCCCGGAGTGCGCGCCGAGCCCCACCACTTTCCGGCGCGCAACCGGATCATCGCCGCGCTGGCCAGCGACGTCGTCATCGTCGAGGCCTCGCGGCGGAGCGGTGCGCTGATCACCGCGGAGATCGCGCTCGACCTCGGCCGCGAAGTCCACGCCGTGCCCGGCCCGATCGACCGGCCGACCAGCGTGGGCACGAACCGGCTCATCGCCGACGGGGCCGGCGTGATCCTGGACACGGGCCTTGCGGATGCACTCGCTCCGGCGGCGGCGCTCCCTCGGGAGCCGGGCCTCCGGACGCTGCTCGCGGCGGTGCCGCAGGCCCCGGTAACCGTCGAGGAGATCGCGGCGGTCACGAAGATCCCGCTGGAAGAGGTCGTCACATCGGTCACCGTGCTGGAGATTCGCGGCTACCTGACGCCGACGCGCGACGGACGGATCATGCGGACGCCGGGACACGCCGTGGGCGCGGCGCTCGAGACGGTGGGGCATGCGCCGTGACGACCCCGATCACCAACGTCTACGTCCATGCGCCCTTCTGCGCGCGGCGCTGCTCCTACTGCGACTTCGCGGTTCACGTCGACCGGAGCCCCGACGGGCAGCGCTGGCTGGCGCTGATCCGCAGGGAGTTCGAGACGGTGCGCGACTCGGGCGAGGCGCCCCTGGCCCGGCTGCTGGACACGCTCTACGTCGGAGGCGGAACCCCGTCCGTGCTTGATCCCCGCTGCGTGGCGGCGCTGGGGGACCTGGTCGGCCGCGAGCGGATGGCCAGCCCGGAACTCGAATGGACGGCCGAGGCCAATCCGGAGTCGTTCACGGACGAGGTGGCCCGCGGCTGGGCGGCCGGCGGCGTCAACCGGGTGTCCTTCGGCGTGCAGAGCTTCGAGCCACGGGCCCTGCGGTGGATGGGCCGGCTTCACTCGCCGGAGGAGGCGGAGTCGGCGGTTCGCCGGGCGAGGGCCGCCGGGATATCGAACGTATCCATCGACCTCATTTTCGGGCTGCCGCGGGCCGTCCCGCGCTCCTGGCGGGCAGATGTGGAACGAGCCCTCGACCTGGGGGTGCCGCACATCTCGCTCTACGGTCTGACGGTGGAGAAGGGGACGAACCTGCACCGCAGGGTCCGCCGGGGTGTCGAGCGCATGCCCTCGGGCAGCCGTTACAGGGACGAGTACCTGTTTGCAGCCGATGCGCTGAAGAGCGCCGGTTACGGTCACTACGAGGTGTCCAGCTTCGCACTTCCCGGCCATGCATCCCGCCACAACCGGGCCTGCTGGATGGGGGCGCCCTACCTGGGGCTGGGCAACGGCGCGCACAGCTTCCACGCGGGGCGAAGGTGGTGGAACGAACGGGACTGGCACGCGTATGCGGAACAGGTGGAGCGGTGTGGCAGCGGTCGCAGGGACGTGGAAGTGCTCACCCCGGGGCAGTCCCGCCTGGAGTGCATCTGGCTCGGCCTGCGCACGGTGCGCGGCCTCGATCCGGCGTCCCTCGGACCCGGGGCGGATCCGGTAGTGCGCGAGTGGAAGGCGCAGGGCCTGGCCCGGCGGACCGAAGGCATCATTCGCCTGACGCCCGCCGGATGGCTCGTGCTCGACGACCTGGCGCTGGAACTCGACGCGGCCCTCGGACGTCCATAGTGGTTGACGGGGTCCACTTCCGGGAGATTATGTAAGTACCCGAAACGAGGAGTCCGTGGAGGCCGGATCATGGGATCGCAACCCCGCAAGGACGATGGTTCGCTCTCCCCGCGCGAGAGCAGCGTGCTGGAGGCCGTCGTGCGCACCTACGTGGACACTGCCGAACCCGCCGGCAGCCGCACCCTTGCGCGGCGCTACGACTTCGGCGTGTCGCCGGCCACGATCCGCAACACCATGGCGGACCTGCAGGAGGAAGGCTACCTGACGCATCCGCACACCTCCGCCGGCCGCGTTCCCACGGACATGGCATATCGCGTGTTCGTGGACAGGATGGTCCGGCCGGAGCCGTTGTCCGCGTCGGAGAAGACGGTAATCGAGAGCGAGCTGTGGTCGGGTGAATCCACGCTGGAGCGGGTTCTCCGCAACGCGGTGCGGGCGCTCGGCATCCTGGTCAATGAACTCGGGGTCGGATCCGTGCCACAGCTCGACACGGCGCGCATGGAGAAAATCGACCTGATCCGGGTGTCCTCCGTCAAGGTCCTCATGGTGATCACCGTTCAGAGCGGCATGGTCAGGACCGTCTACGTCGACCTTCCCGGCGACATCCCCGCCGATGTTCTCGACGGGCTCGAACGCGTGCTGAACGAGCGCCTGGGGGGCCTCACCTTCACCGAGATCCGCCGCTCGTTCGGGGACCGCCTGCGGGACGCGGTGGAGGACCCCGCCGCGCGGGACATCCTCAACATCTTCGTCGAGTCGAGTGACGACTTCTTCGCGCCCGGTCCGGGGCCGCACGACCAGATCGTCCTCGGACAGACGTCGGCCATCGCCGCGCAGCCGGAGTTCGCCACGAGCGAGCGGCTGAAGGACCTGATCGCTCTGACCGAGCAGAAGGAGCTGCTGGCAAGGGTCCTGGGGACGCGTGTCGTCACGGGAGGGCCCCAGGTCACGATCGGCGGCGAGCACGCTCAGGAGCTTGCCGGATTCACCCTGGTCACCTCCGGGTACAGACTCGGGGGGCTGAGGGGCGTCGTGGGCGTGATCGGCCCCACGAGGATGCCCTACGAGAAGGTGATCGCGATCGTCGATTATACTTCATCCCTGGTGACACGCATGCTGGAACCCTAGGAGCGACCCGCAGATCAAATGGCCGACTACTACTCCCTGTTGCGCGTTCCCCGCAGCGCAAGCCAGGAAGACATAAAGAAGGCGTACCGCAAGGTCGCGCTGAAATACCACCCGGACCGGAACGCCGGCTCCAGCGAGGCGGAGGAGCGGTTCAAGGAGGTCACGGAGGCCTACGAGGTGCTCCGCGACCCGGCCAAGCGTGCCCGGTACGACCAGTACGGCAAGGAAGGGCTCCGGGGACAGCGTGGTTTCGGGGGCGGCCTCGATTTCTCCGATGCGCTCGAAGTCTTCATGCGGGACTTCGGGGGATTCGGGGGATTCGAAACCCTCTTCGGCGGCCGTCGCCCCGGGAATCGCCCCGTGCGCGGCAAATCACTTCGGCTCAAGCTGCCTCTGACTCTCCGGGACGTGCGCACCGGTGTCAGGAAGCGCGTGCGCGTCGCGGTCCTGGACCACTGTCTCTCCTGCAAGGGCAACGGTGTCAAGGACGGTGCGATGCCGGTTCGCTGTGCGCCTTGCGAGGGATCCGGAGAGGAGCGGCGGGTCGAGCGCTCGGTCTTCGGGCAGTTCGTCAGCGTGGCGCCGTGCCGGCAATGCCGCGGAGAGGGGACCATAATCACCGACCGGTGTGTGGAGTGCCACGGCGAGGGCCGCGTCAGGGTCAACCGGGAGATCGAGGTAAACGTTCCGCCGGGAGTCTCTTCGGAGAACTACATCACGCTGCGGGGCGAGGGCAACGTGGGCGCGCGCAACGGTCCCCGCGGGGACATCGTGGTGCTCATGGAGGTTGCCGAAGACGACCGTTTCACCCGTGACGGCAACGATCTGATCACGGAAGTGCCGATCAACTTCAGCCTGGCTGCTCTGGGAGGCCGGGTGACCGTACCGACCGTGGAGGAGCGGACAACGGTCGATGTTCCCGCCGGGGCGCAGAGCGGTCAGGTCGTGCGCGTGCGCGGAGAGGGTCTGCCCGAACTCAACGGCCGCGCCCACGGGGATCTTCTGGTTCGCCTCGTCGTGTGGGTCCCGCAGCGGCTCTCGTCGGAGCAGGAACGGATCATCCGCAAGCTGCGCTCGACCGAGAGTCCGCCGCCGGAGCGGGTCGACCCGGGGGCGAACCGGGGCTTCTGGTCGAAGGTCAGGGAAGCATTGGGCTGAGTCTTTCGATCGCGCACGTCCTCTTGGCGTGCTCCGCCTTTATGGCCCAGCGGCACACGCTGACACGGGACCCGGGGTCGATTTCCTCGGCGAGCGCGGCCAGCGATTCCCACAGCGACCGGGTCAGAAGGGAGTAGTCGGGGGCGTCGTCGGGGTCCATGAGCATGAGCCAGCTGTCTAGCATGCGGAGCCTGTCCTCATCCTCGCTGTCATCAAGTGCAACATGCAGCAGCAGCAACCTGCCCTCCGATTCCTCCGACAGCTGTTGGAGGAGGTCCGGGGTCAGGTCGATCGGTGGCCACCGCCACCGGAGTTCCCGGCGCAACCGGCTTGCCGACATCACTCCGGGTCCGCTTCGGCGCAGGATGTTGACCACGCACTCCATCGTTCGATCCATGTTCTCGGTGCCTCGCATCTCGGGCGGCGTCATGTCCGGAGTCCCTCCGGAGCACGGGCGCGGAGCTTCGCTACGCACACCAACAGTATCTGTTGTTTCGGGAGCCTGATATAGCTGAATGGGACAGCCGTACGGCGGGCCGTGTGGACGCACCGGCTCTTTGTCCATATTGAGTGGACGCACCGGCCCGCACGCGACCATCTGGAGGGAGTCTTGCCAACCATGCTCATGAACACGCTGCGAGCGGATCTTGCCGCCGCCCGCCGGTCCTGCGACAAGGCGCGCACGCTGGTCCTTTCCACCATCCTGGCCGATCTGCGCAACCGTGAGATCGAGTTGGGCACGACCCTGGACGACGACGGCGCGCAGGCCGTCATCGCGCGCGCCATCAAGCAGCGGCGCGACGCGGCCGTGCAAATGAACGCGGGCGGAAGGCCGGAACTCGCGGAGAAGGAACTGGCTCAGGCCGCGGTGCTCGCGAAATACCTCCCTCCGGAACTCACGCCGGCCCAGGTGCGCGCCATGGTCGCCGAGATCATGGCGGAGGGTGGCGGTCACATGGGCGCCGTGATGTCCCGTCTGATGCCGCGCATTCGCGGACGCTTCGATGGAAAGGCGGCCTCGGCGATCGTGCGCGAGGAACTGGCCGGGCGATGACCGGCAAACGGCGCGCAAGCTTCGCACCCCGGTAGCACGGCATGTCCGCCCGCGCGCTTCAGGTACTCGAATTCGCCAGAGTCCTCGAGTACGTCGCCGGCTTCGCCTCGACCCGGGCCGGACGCGAGGCGGTTCGGGCGCTCACGCCGTCGGTCGATGCCGGGTCCATCCGGTCGCGGCTGTCCACCGTTGACGAGACCGGGCGCTTCCTCGAGGAACGGGCCGACTGGACCCTTCCCGAGGTGCCGGACGCCGGAACGGCGGTCGTCAGGCTCGCCATTGAAGGCTCGGTGCTGTCACCGCAGGAGCTGGTGGCGGTGGGGGGACTGCTCGCGGCCGGGCGCGTGCTGCTGCGGTCGCTGAACGAGGCGGCGGTGGACCTTCCCACCCTTGTGGCACTGGGCTCCAGGCTGTGTGTGGCGACCGGGGTCGAGACCGCGGTCCGGCGCACGGTCGATTCCGATGGCACGGTGCTGGACGGCGCGAGCAAGGAGCTGGGGCGCATCCGGAACCGGCTCGGCGGCGCCCACAACAGGGTCGTCGCGCACCTGGAGCGGTTTCTGGACGCGATGGACGAACGCTACCGGGTGCCCGGCGCATCGGTCGGCATTCGCGAGGGGCGCTACGTGATTCCGGTGCGTCGCGAGGGGAAGCGGGTGGTCGGGGGCTACGTCCACGACGAATCGGCCTCCGGCGCCACCGTCTTTGTCGAACCGGCGTCGGCGATCGAGATCATGAACGGGGTGCGCGCACTGGAACGGGCCGAGACGCGGGAGGTCCACCGCATTCTGCGCCGCCTCACCGACCGTTGCCGCCCGTTCGCCGGGGGATTGGCGGGGTCGCTGGAGGCCCTGACCGAGATGGACCGGCGTGTGGCGCTGGCCCGGGCCGCGGGGCGGTGGGAGGGGTCGGTCCCGGAGGTGGACGGCGGGCCGCTTCGCATTCGCGGGGGCCGCCACCCGCTGTTGATCGCGACCGGAACCGAGGCGATTCCCTTCGACCTGGACCTCGGGAAGGACGAGAGCGTGGTGGTGGTCACCGGCCCCAACACGGGGGGCAAGACGGTGTTCCTGAAATCGGTCGGGTTGCTTGCAAGCCTGGCCCAGTCCGGGGTGATTCCACCGGTGGGTCCCGGGACCCGCCTGCCCGTCTTCCGCTGCGTCTTCGCGGACGTGGGAGACGAGCAGTCCATTCCGGACAGCCTGTCCACCTTCTCGGCCCACCTCCGCAACCTCCAGGAGATCCTCGAGGACGCGGGCCGGCGCTCGCTGGTGCTGATCGACGAGCCCGGAACGGGCACGGACCCCCGTGAGGGCGAGGCGCTGGCGCGGGCGATCATCGAGACCCTGGCGGAGCGCGGCTGTACGGCGATCGTGACGTCGCATCTGGGCAGCCTGAAGCGCCTTGCCGCCCCGGGCAGCGGGATCGTCAACGCATCGCTCCACTTCGACGGCGAGCGCCTCGCTCCCACCTACCGCTTCTCGAAGGGGCGGCCGGGGCGCAGCTACGGTCTCGCGATCGCGCGCGGACTGGGGTTCCCGAATGAGGTGCTGGATCGCGCGGAGCGGTACCGGGACCGTGCCGACGCGCGCCTGGACGAGCTTCTGGAGAGCCTCGAGGACAAGGAGCGGCGCGCGGCGGGCGTGCTCGCCGACCTCGGCAGGGAAAAGGAGCGCACGGCAACGCTGCGCGCCGGGCTCGAGGAGCGCGAGCGGGATCTGCGGCGGTCCGAGCGTGAGCACGCGGCACGCGCGCGCGCCGACGCCCGCCGCATGCTGCTGGACGCGCGCAGCGAGGTGGAGGCGGCCATCGCCGCCCTGCGGGAGCGCGCTGGCGCGGGCGAATCATTGAGGGAGGTGTCGAGGGCGGCTCGCCGCACTGTCGAGGAGGCGGTCCGCGCGCTGGAGCGGCCGCCACCCGAAGAGCCCGCGCGCAAGGAGCGCGAGCTGGTCCTGGAGGAGGGGGCGCGCGTCCGTGTGGGCGCAGCCGGCGCGCCGGGCGAGGTGATGGCGGTCGAGTCGGACCGCGTCGTGGTCAATGTGGGTGGCGTACGGATGAGGGTCGCTCCCGGAAGGTTGGTGCCCGATGGCGGGACCGCCGAGGGCGCGGCGACCGGACCTGGGGCGCGCGGGCCGCGCACCGCGGCGGCGGGATCGTGGGCCGGTCCCGACGAGGAACCGGTCAGCGAACTGGACCTGCGCGGCCAGCGTGCCGACGAGGCCGAGATGTCGCTTTCGCGGGCCCTGGACGCGGCCGCGGTGGCGGACCTGCGGGAGCTGCGCGTGATCCACGGCAAGGGCACGGGGGCGCTGCGCGCACGTGTGGCGCTCGTGCTGAAACGCGACGCGCGTGTCGAGGGCTTCGCGTCGGCGCGGCCGGCCGAGGGAGGGTACGGGGTAACCGTGGCGAGGATTCGGTGACATGATCCCGGACGACGTGGTCGCCCAGGTCAAGGCGCGCGCCGACATCGTGGGCGTGATCGGCGAGTTCGTGCAGCTCAGGAAGGCGGGCAGGGAGTTCCGCGGACTGAGTCCCTTCAAGAAGGAAAAGACGCCCTCGTTCTACGTGAATCCCGCCAAGGCCTTCTTCCACGACTTCTCCTCGGGACAGTCGGGCGATGTCTTCTCCTTCCTCATGAAGCACCAGGGGATGAGCTTCGTCGACGCGGTGAAGTTCGTCGGAGCCCGCAGCGGGGTCGAAGTACGCGAAGTCAGGCGCAGACAGGGGCACGAGGATCCGTTGCGTCCGTACTACGAGGCCGTCGCCTACGCGAGCGCTTTCTTCCGGGAGAGGCTCTGGGAGTGGGAGGGCGGCAAGGGGGCACGCGACTACCTGGAGAGGCGCGGTATCGGACGCGAGTCCGGGGAGGACTTCGGGCTGGGCTACGCGCCGGACGACTGGAGGACCTTCCGGGAGGCCGCGGCGGTGCACGGGCTGGACGAGAAGCTGCTGCTGGATCTCGGACTGCTGAAGAAGAGCGAAAAGAGCGACGATCCGTACGACGCGTTCCGAAACCGCATCATCTTTCCCATCGAGTCGGAGTCCGGACGCGTATTGGCCTTCGGCGGGAGAGTGCTGGGGCCGACCGGCCGGGGCGCGCCCAAGTATCTCAATTCACCCGAGAACCCGGTCTTCCACAAGGGCGAGGTCCTGTACGGGCTGGGCAAGGCGCGCAACCACATCCGCCGCAGCGGCTCGGTCATGGTCGTGGAGGGCTTCATGGACGTCGTTTCCCTTGCAACGGTCGACATGCGCAATGTCGTCGCGCCGCTGGGAACGGCATTGACCGAGGTCCACGCCGGACTCCTGAAGCGCTACACGACGCAGGTGCGGCTTCTGTTCGACAACGATCCGGCCGGACAGCGCGCGACCTTCCGCGCCGCGGATATCCTGCTCGGCCAGGGGCTTCACCCCTCGGTGGTCACGCTCCCCGACGGCGAAGACCCCGATTCGGTGGCGCGTTCCGGAGGCGCGGAAGCGGTTCGCGAGTTTGTCGCCCAGGCGGTCGACGTTCTGGACCGCAAGATCGCCATTCTGGAGGAACGGGACTACTTCGGCTCGATCGAGAAGACCCGGCGGGCGCTCGACCGGCTCCTGCCGACCTTGCGGGCGGTCACGGATCCACGGCTCCGCGACATGTATATAGCCCGTGTGTCCGAGCGCACACGCGTGCGCCCCGAGACCCTCGTGGCCGAACTCGGAGAGCGGATGACACCACCGGTGGCTGCCAGCCGCCGCGACTACCGCCGCCGCGCGCACATTCCCGTGAGCCCGCAGGGAATGGGGCCGGAGCAGGAGCTGTTGCGTCTCATGCTTCACCACCCGGAATGGATCGAAAAGGTCGCCGAAAACGTGGGGCCCTCCGATTTGGAGGATGGCTCGGATCGTGTGATCTTCGAAGAGTTGATCTCCGACCCCGGTCTGGTCGCGTTGCCCGAAGGGGCCCAGCCGGAAGCGGTCCGTCGTTTCGAGCGGCTCAAGGCTGAACCGGGGACGGATGGTGAGGTGGAACGGGTCTTCGCGGACGTCGTGGCGAGGATCAGGACCAGGGACATCAATCGTCGGATGGAGAGCAAGCGTGCCCGATTGCGTGCGGCTGTCGACTACCCGGAAAAGGTCCAGTTGACGGTTGATCTCGAGGCGTTGCGCAGGGAAAAGATGGCCCTCCATACGACCGACTGGGCGGGGTCCGCGAGGGCACAGGTGAACATCGGAAAAACCCAGAGAAAGAGAGAAGGCACACAGTGACCGTCAACAACGGGCCGGTCTCCGGCCGTTTGCTGGAGTTGCAGACGCTCGATCAGAACATTCGCAGGACGCGTGACCGAATCGAGTCCTTCGGGCCCCTGCTGGACGAAATCGAGGAACCGTCCCAACGACTTGCCAGAGACGCGGAGGTCACCGCCGCGAAGGTGAGGGAACTGGAGCTCGAGGAGCGGCGGCTGCGGCTGGCGGCAGAGGAGAAGCGCGTACGGTTGCACCGGTTGGAGGACCGGCTGAACCTGGTCAGGACCGTGCAGCAGGAAGCGGCGGTCCAGGCCGAACTCGGCCTCGTGCGGCGGGCGCTGGACCAGGAGGAGCAGGAAGTGGTCAACCTCCTGGACCAGATCGCCAGGTTCGAGGAACGGCTGGACGATTTGCGGGCCGCGGCTCTCGAGGCACGAGAAGCGGTCGAGCCGCGCAGGAACGAGATCTTGGCGGAACAGGAGGCGGCGGAGGCCCAGGTGCAGTCGATGCAGTTGCAGCGCGACAGCTTCGCGGAGGATCTCGACCCGCGCTACCGGCGGGTGTACGACAACCTGATCAGGGGCGGCAGGCGCGTGGCGGTCGCGCCCCTGACCGTCGACGGTGCCTGCGGGTCCTGCTTTTCCGTGATCCCGCTGCAGGTTCAGAACGACATACGCGCCCGCGGGCCACTCGTGCTCTGCGAGGCCTGCGGCGTGATCGTAACCGCCCCGGCCGCGGATGCCGAGGCCGGGAGTGTGAGCGGGTAGCAGCCGGCCGAACCGGCGGACACAATGCGTCGCGAGCGCGGATGAGGGCCGGGCAGCGGGGCACCGGGGCCGCGCCGTATCCTGGACCCCGGTGGCGCCTGCGGTCCCGGCCCGATCCAGGCGCCGTCCGCGTTCTGCAGCGGGAACTCAACCTGCCGCGGGCGTTGTGCCGGCTGCTTGCAGCGAGGGGACGCACCGCGCCCGGGGCCGCGAAGTCGTTCCTGCGTCCCCGCCTGGAGTCGCTGCACGACCCCGCCCTCCTCCTGGACGCGGACCGTGCGGCCCACCGCCTGGCGAAGGCCGTCGAAGGCGGGGAGATGGTGGTTGTCCACGGCGACTACGACGCGGACGGCATGGCGGCGGCGGCGCTGCTGAGCGGCTGGATCCGCTCTCTGGGCGGTAGGGCCGAAGCGATCGTCCCCGACCGGGCCAGGGACGGCTACGATCTGTCGCACACGGGCGTGAAGCGGGCGCGCGCGCTGGGCGCGAGGGTCATCGTCACGGTGGATTGCGGTACCCTGGCGCTGGATCCCGTGTGCCGTGCCACCGAAGCGGGCGTGGACGTCATTGTCACAGACCACCACATGCCGGGACCCGAGCTCCCCGACGCGCTCGCCATCGTCAACCCGAACCGTCCGGGCTGCCCGTACCCCGACAAGCGGCTGTGCGGGGCCGCGGTTGCCTTCAAGCTGGGCCAGCTCGTCGCGCGAAGTCTCGGCCGCCGTGCCGACGAGGCCTGGCACCACCTCGACCTTGTCGCCCTGGCGACCATCGCCGACCAGGTGGAGCTCAAGGGGGAAAACCGGGTGTTGGGCAGATTCGGACTGCGCGCACTGGCGCGTACGACCCGGCCGGGCCTGTGCGCACTGATGTCCAGCGCGGACGTGACTCCCGGACGCGCGGTTGCGTCGGAGGCGGTGGCGTTTCGGCTGGCCCCGCGCATCAACGCCGCAGGAAGGGTGGGCGATCCGGAAAACGCGTTGCGACTGCTGCTCACCACCGATTTCGCCGAGGCCCGGTCCCTGGCCGCCGTGCTGGAGGGGAACAACCACGACCGGCGCGCATTGGAGCGCCGCACCACGGAGGAGGCATACGCGGCGCTGGAGGGCGTCCACGACCTGGCAACCGACCGCGGGATCGTGGTGGCCGGAGACGGCTGGCACGCCGGCGTGATCGGGATCGTCGCCTCCCGGCTTGCCGATCGGCTGTTTCGGCCGTCGGTCGTGATCGCCCTGGAAGGCGAGGTGGGCCGGGGAAGTGCGCGTTCGATTCCCGCGTTCGATCTGCACGACGCCATCCGGACCTGCGGGACGCATCTCGAACGCTTCGGAGGTCACCATCAGGCCGCGGGCATGGACATTTGCCGCGAACACGTGCCGGCGTTCCGTGATGCCTTCCGCGATGTGGCCAGGCGGCGTCTCGGAAGCGCGCAGCCACGGCCCACCCTGGATGTGGATCTGGAGGTCGCGCTGCACGAGGTCGACTCCGAGCTCCACCGCTTCGCCGCGTACATGGGCCCCTTCGGCCGTGGCAATCCGGAACCGGTCTACGTCGCCCGCGGGGTCCGCGTGGACGGTCCTCCACAGGTGCTGAACGGCGGACACGTCAGGTTCCGCATGGCCGGGGACGGCGCGGCCCTCCCCGCGATCGGCTTCCGCCTCGCGGAGCGGCTGGCCGGACGGCTGCGCGGCGACGGGCCGGTGGACGTGGCGTTCAGCCTGATCGAGAATACCTTCAGAAACACGACCACGATCCAGGCCAGGGTCGCGGATGTGCGTCCGTCCGGGTGAGCCAACGGACTGTCCTGGGCCCGCGAGGCGAAACGCGTGCGAATCATTTCGGGAAAGTGGAAAAGCCGGAGACTGCTCGCGATCCGGGGGCGCGGCGCGCGGCCCACCAGCGACCGCATCCGCGAAGCCTGGATGTCCATTCTCGGCGAACGGCTCAGAGGCGCGGTGGTGGCGGACCTGTTTGCCGGCTCCGGCGCGCTCGGCCTCGAGGCGCTCAGCCGCGGAGCGGCGCATGTCACGTTCGTGGAGCGGAGCCGCGGCGCGCTCCGGGTGCTGGAGCGGAACATCCACACACTGGGCGCGGGCCCGGCCACGACCGTGGTCCGCGGAGACGCCGTCGCACACGTGCGCGCCGCGGAGCGGTTTCGCTACGACCTTGCCCTCGCGGATCCTCCCTACGACCGTGGCTACACGCGTGAACTCCTCGTCCTCTTCGCCCATGGCCCGTTCGCCCGGGAGTTCTGGCTGGAGCACTCGGCCAGGGACGCGGTTCCCCCGGACATTCCCATTCGCCAACGTACGTATGGCGGCACCACGCTTACGCGGGCCGTCCCGCCCGCCGAGCGGTCCCGGCCCGGGCCGGATTCCTCCAACTGCATGAGAGGAGGCGGAGGATCATGACGATCACCCGTCCCATCGTGGCGGTCTACCCCGGATCCTTCGATCCCGTCACCCTCGGTCACGAGGATGTGGCGCGCCGTACGCTCCGCTTCTGTGATCGGCTGATCGTGGGCGTTGCCGAGTCGTCGTCCCAGTCGAAGCGGCACCTCTTCGAAGTTTCGGAACGGCTGGAGATCATGAAGGAGGTCTTCGCCGGCAACGACCGGGTCGAATGCGTCACCTTCTCGGGTCTGCTGGTCGAATTCGCCCGCAGCGTCGGGGCGGGCTTCATCATCCGCGGATTGCGTGCCGTGTCGGACTTCGACTACGAGTTCCAGATGGCGCAGATGAACCGGGAACTCTGGAGCGATGTGGAGACAATCTTCCTTACACCCGACGTCAACTACTCCTTCCTCTCGGCGTCATTGGTGCGCGAGGTCGCGTCGCTCGGCGGCGATGTGAGCGCCTTCGTGTCCCCGCCGGTGCTCGAACGGATGCGGCACCGCTTTTCGCGCCGCGCCGCCGGCTAGCGTCCGTCGGCTGATGGCGCGCCCCCGGGGCGACAGCGCCTTTACGAGGCAGCTGGAGACGAGGGCCGGGGCGCTGGCCCGCAGGGTCGCCTTTCCCGAGGCGGATGATCTCCGCGTGGTGGAGGCCGCCGCCCGCCTCGCCCGGCGCGCAACGGTCAGGCCGGTGCTGGTGGGCCTCCGGGAGGTGGTGACGCGCCTGCTGGCGGCGCACGCGGGCGGGGACCGGGTCGAAGTGATCGCCACGTCGTCCGATTCGCTGGACCGCGCGGTGGGGCTGCTGTGCGAAGGGTCGGTGGACGGCGTGGTCGCGGGGGCGGTACGCACATCCGCCCAGGTCATCCGGGCGGGGTTGAAGCGGGTGGGCCTGCGCGCGGGCGTAAAGACCCTGTCCTCGTGCTTCTTCATGGAGGTGAACGACTTCCGGGGCCGGGGACCGGAGGTCCTCACCTTCACCGACGCCGGGGTCGTGCCCGATCCCGGTCCACGCGCGCTGGCCGAGATCGCGCGCGAGGCCGTCCGCGTGCGCCGGCTTGTCGTGGGAGACGAGCCGCGCGTCGCCTTCCTGTCGTACTCCACCCTCGGGAGCGCCCGCGGCCGCTCGATCGACCGCGTGCGCGATTCCCTGAAACGATTCCGCGCGGCCTGTCCCGAGGTGGCCGCGGCCGGGGAGTTGCAGGCCGACGCCGCCCTCGTTCCGGACGTGGCACGCGTCAAGGCGCCCGGTCACGCCCTCGCCGGCCGTGCCAACGTTCTGGTCTTCCCGGACCTCGACGCCGCCAACATCGCGTACAAGCTCGTCCAGCGACTTGCCGGCGCGCGCGCGCTCGGCCCGGTTCTCCAGGGTCTGCGGGCTCCGCTGAACGACCTGTCCCGCGGCGCTTCCACCGAAGACATCGTGCACATGGCCGCCATCACCGCGCTCATGGCCGGCGGAGGCGACTGATCACTATCTTTTCTGCAGAGCCGGGCAATCGCCTTTGCTTTCCGTCAACCAGGGCCGCGAGAGGAAGATGAGTTTCAACGTTCGAAGCGTGGACGGCGCAACCGTGGTTTCGGTCGACGGCCAGCTCATCGTGGGGAACCGGCAGGAGCTGAAGCAGACGGTCCTTGCCGAGCTGGAGCGCGGATCCCGCCGTTTCGTCATCGATTTCACGCGCACCGGCTATATCGACTCATCGGGGCTGGGTATCCTGGTGTCGCTGTCGAGGAGCATCCGGCAGGAGCGGGGCGAGCTGCGTCTGGCGGCGCTGAACGACGACCTGCGGACCCTCTTCGAGCTTACCAAGCTCAACACCCTGTTCGATATTCGCGGCACCCTCGACGACGCGCTGGCGGACTAGCGTCATGTCGCAGGAATCCCACGGCCATCCGGGCACCGATGCCACCGGCGCTGCCGTGCTCGAGCTGCCGAGCGACATCGCGGCCATCGAAACCGCCGTGGAGCGCGCGGTAAGCTGCTGCGCATCGGCCCGGCTGTGCCGCAAGCGCCTCATGTTCAACTTCCGGGTCGGGCTCACCGAGGCCCTGGCGAACGCGATCCTGTACGGCAGCGGCGACGACCCGCACAGGCGGGTGCGTGTCGACCTGCAGGTCCGTTCGGGCGAAGTGCGCGCATGCGTGACCGACGAGGGCAGCGGATTCGATCCGGATGCCCTTCCCGATCCGCGTCTGCCGGAGAACATCTCCAGAGAGGACGGACGGGGGGTCTTTCTGATGCGCGCGCTGATGGACGAAGTGCACTACAACGAACGGGGCAATTCGGTCACGCTCGTACTTCGGGAACCGGCGCGCCCCGGGCGATGACCCGGACGGCCGCCGCGCGCCCGGCGCTGCCGGAGAGCGTCGCGGGGACGCTGGAGGACTTCCGCGCGGGATCGGGACTGGAGATCCGGGCCTGGAAGGTGACCGGCGACGATCTGGTTCCGGTTTTCCCGCCCGGCGCCGGCCTGCCGCCCGGGCCCGGCGGACATCGTTTCCGTGTGAACCCGCCTGGCGGGCCGCCGCTCGAAGTGCAGGTCGGGGGAGGGGAGCCTGCCGGCCCGGTCGCCGAGGTGCTTCGCTCCGCGCTCGAGCGCGCCACGGCGCTGGAGGGCCAGGTGGCGGAGCGCGACCTGCGGCTGGCGGAGCGCGACCTGCAGCTGGCCGAGCGCGACCTGCGGCTGGCGGAGCGTCGCGAAGAGATCGGACTCCTCCATTCCATCAGCGAAACGCTGGCCTCGATCCTTCACCTCGAAGAGGCCGCGCAGCACATCCTCGAAGAGGGGGCGAGGGTGCTGGGAGCGGAGAAGGGCTCTCTGTGGGTGTACAGCGGGGACGACGACCTGCTGCGGCTCGCGGCCTCGGTGGGCGGTGGCGAGACGCGCGCATGGATACCCGTCGAGGACGAAACCTCCATGACCGCGCGGACCTTCCGCTCGGCTCGGCCCGTGACCGCGGCCGCGCGCTCGCAGGGCGGTGTCGGAAGCGGAGGGGACCGGGTCGGCAGGAGAGGGGTCCGGGTCTCGATCCCGATCCGGTACGCGCCCGCCTCCGGGCCGCCGAGGACCGTGGCGGTTCTCAACCTGATCGGCGCCCGGGACCACGCGCACTCCGCCCCCGGCGACCTGAGGGTTCTGGTCGCCCTGGCCAATCAGATCGGTGCCGCCCTGGAAATGAACCGGCTGCTGCGCGAGAACATGGCGCGCGAGCGTGTCGCCCGCGAGATGGAGCTGGCCCACGATCTCCAGATGAAGCTGCTGCCCCCCGTGCCGCGGATCCCCGGGATCGAGGCCGCCGCGCGCGTCTTCCCCACCGAGTCCGTCGGAGGGGACTTCTACCAGATCCTGCAGCTGTCGGAGGGCCGGGTCGGCGTCATGATCGGCGACGTGTCCGGACACGGCTTTCCGGCCGCGCTGATCATGGCGCTGGTCATGAGCGCCGCGGCGATCTACGCCGAACAGGGAGCGGCGCCTGCCGCGGTGCTGGGGCACGTGGATCGCGCGATCGGCGACGAGCTGGAGTCGACCGAGATGTACCTGTCGCTGTGCTACTGCGTCCTCTCCCCGCACGAGGCCACGATCACCTACTCCAACGCGGGTCACCCGCACGCCTTCGTGGTGAGTCCGCGGGGCGAAAACCGCCGCCTCTTCGCCACGGACCCGCCGATGGGCACGGGCGGGCCGCCGTACGGCGAGGCCACGGTGAGCTGGTCGCGGGGCGAGGACCTGCTGCTGCTCTTCACCGACGGGCTCTCGGATACGCTGGCGCGGCTGCGGCGACAGAGCGGCGAGGAACTGGTTCTCGCAACCGTCGCGGGCCACGCCGCGCGGCCCGTCACCGAGATCCTCAGGCACCTGTTCCAAATGTCGGCGCAGGCGATTCCGAGCATCCCGGCAGACGACCGCACCGCCGTCATTCTTCGCACGGGCCAGTGACGTGGAAGACCCCGGCAGCACCCGGACGGCCATGCGCTCCGGACACACGCGCTCTGGACACACGCGCTCCGGACACACGCGCTCCGGACACATGCGCTCCGGACGTCCGAAGCGCTCGCTTGGCCAGAACTTCCTCGTCGACCCCAATCTGCAGCGCAAGGTTGTCGGCGCGGTCGGCGCCGGCGAGGACGATCCGGTCCTGGAGATCGGACCGGGGCGGGGTGCCCTGACCGGTCACCTCGCGGCGCGGGGAGTGACGCTGACCGCGGTGGAACTGGACGACGCGCTGGCGGAGGATCTGGCGCTTCGCTACCAGGACGATCCCCGCGTGACGGTCGTGCACGGCGACATCCTCTCGCTGGACCTGCCGGCGCTGACCGAGGATTGGGCGCGCACGGTGGTGGTGGGCAACATCCCGTACAACATCACCACGCCGATCGTCTTCCGGCTCCTGCGCCTGCCCTATCCCGCCGACATCGTGCTGACGGTGCAGGCCGAGGTGGCGGCCCGGATGCTGGCGGGTCCGGGCAGCCGGACCTACGGCGCCCTCTCGGTGGGTGTGGGCGTGCACGCCAGGGCGTCCCGGATCTGCAAGCTGCCCCGCACGGCGTTCCGTCCGGTGCCGCGGGTGGACAGCACCGTGGTGAGGCTGACGCCCCGTTCGCCGCCGCGCCTGACCGCCGAACAGGCGGACCGGGTGCGCGTGCTGACGCGGGCGGCGTTCTCCTGGCGCCGCAAACAGCTGGGCACGATTCTGTCGCGCCACCCCGACGTGCGCATGCCGCGCCCGGCGGTGACGGATCTGCTGGGGGAGCGGGGGCTGTCGCCCAGGCTGCGCCCCGAGCAGCTGTCGCCCGAAGACTTCGTGGAGCTGAGCGCGGCTCTGTCCGCTTGACAGAGCGCGCATCCTTGCAAGGTTCAGCTTGTGAACGATTTCACAACCAAGATCCCGCACGCGACGGTCCGACGGCTGTCCCTCTACCTCCGCTTCCTGGAGGACTTTGGACGCTCGGGCGTCACGAGCGTTCCCAGCGGTGCGCTGGCCGAGCGCGGCGGGACCACCGCTGCGCAGGTTCGCAAGGACCTCTCCTACCTGGGATCGTTCGGCAAGCGCGGACTCGGATACTCGGTTGCGGAGCTGACCGGCGTGTTGCGCGGGATCCTGGGCCTCGACTCGGTGTGGCGTGTCGCTCTCCTCGGCGCGGGACGGATCGGCACGGCGCTGTTCGAGTACGAGCCCTTCCGTGCCCGGGGCTTCAACATCACGACCGTGATCGACAACGATCCCCGCAAGGTGGGGTCGTGCCTGGGCGACATCCGGATTCGGGGCGAAGCCGAACTGGAGTGTGCGCTGCGTGAAGACGGGATCGACCTGGTGATCGTCGCGGTCCCGTCGCACGTCGCGCAGCAGCTCGTCGACCGCGTGGTGGCGGCGGGGATCAAGGCGATTCTCAACTACGCACCGACACAGTTGCGCCTCCCGGACGACGTGGCGCTCCGCAACGTGAGCATGCTGGTGGAGCTGGAGAGCCTCTCCCACGCTCTGGCCCGCCGGACGGAATGACCGGCGCGACCGGCCACCGCTCGTTGCTCCGGAGTGCCTGGACCGAGCTGCGGCGCGGACCCGTGCCCACCGCCGAGCTGGCGCGCAGCGTTCTGGGCCTGAACGGCCACGCCGGCGCGGCGTCCGCGGCAGTCTTCGCGCTTCTGGGCCCCGACGAGCGCTTCGTGGTCGACGGCGACGGGGTCTGGAGCCTGCGCGGCGGGGCGCGTCGGCCCGGGCTGCCCCTGTCCCGGCTCTGCTACGCGGTCGTGGATGTGGAAACGACGGGAGGCCGCTACGAGGCGGGCCACAGGATCACCGAGGTGGCGATCGTCGAGATCAGGCGCGGGGCGGTCGTCGACGAATACCAGACGCTGGTGCATCCGGGGCGCTCCACGCTCCGGCGCACGGCCGCGCTGACCGGCATCACCGACCGCATGCTCGCCGGCGCGCCGTCGTTCGACGAAATCGCGCAGGAGGTGTTCCGGCGAGTTACGGGGCGCGTATTCGTGGCCCACAACGCCGGATTCGACTGGGGGTGGCTGCGCGCGCAGCTGGGCGACGCGCTCGGTGACGTGCCGGAAGTGGAGCGCCTCTGCACGATCAGCCTCGCGCGCCGCCTGGTGCCGGAGCTGCGGCACCGCAACCTGGACGCGCTGACGGACTTCTTCGATATCCCCATCCACTCCCGCCACCGCGCCCACGGCGACGCGCTGGCGACCGCCCGCGTGCTCCTGCGGCTCCTGGACCGCGCGGAGCAGCTGGGCGTCGGCGACCTCCGATCCCTCAAGCGCTACCGGCCACCGCGCGGCGCCCGCACACAGCGGGACCTGTTCGTGCGCCCGGCGCCGTGACGGGACACCGGTGCCGTGACGGGACACCCGGTGCCGTGACGGGACACCGGTGCCGTGACAGGAGAAAACCGGCGTACGCGGGTGCTTCCCGGACCCATGTCCTGCTATAATCAACCCTTCCGGGGCCGATCGACGGCCCGCACGTTCACAACGACGACCAGGGGTTTTGTCAGTTGGCCGAAGCGGCCCGCACACCGGTCATTCTTGACGGCGTCCGCACTCCCATCGGACGATTCCTCGGCGGACTCAGCCCGCTGTCCGGACCCCGGCTCGGTGCCGTCGCCGTGCGCGAGGCCGTCGCGCGCGCAGGGATCGACCGGTCGGAGATCGACGAGGTGATCCTGGGCAACGTGGTGAGCGCGGGCTCGGGACAGGCGCCGGCCAGGCAGGCTGCGGTACACGGCGGCGTACCCGCGACCGTGCCGGCCGTGACCGTGAACAAGGTGTGCGGCTCCGGACTCAAGGCGGTCATGCTGGCGGCACAGGCCGTGCGGGCCGGCGACGCGCGGCTGGTCGTGGCCGGCGGGTTCGAGTCGATGTCCAATGTGCCGCACTACCTGTGGGGACTGCGTGGCGGCTTGAAGTTCGGCGACGGCACGGTCCGGGACGGACTGGTGCACGACGGCCTGTGGTGCGCGTTCGAGCAGTGCCACATGGGTGGCCACGCCGAGTACACGGCTGCGAAGGCCGGCATCAGCCGCAGCGAGGCGGATGCGTATTCGGTATCGTCGCACAGGAAGGCCGTGGCGGCGATCGACAACGGCGGGTTCCGGTCGGAGATCGTCCCGGTCCCGGTGGAGGCGCGCGGGCGAACGGCGGTCGTGGACACCGACGAGAGTCCGCGCAGGGACACGTCGCTGGAGGCGCTCGGCCGCCTGCGGCCCGCCTTCCGGTCCGATGCTCCGGAGGGACTGGACGAGCTGGTGGTCACCGCCGGGAACGCGCCGGGGCTGAACGACGGCGCCTCGGCGCTGGTGGTGGCCAGCCGGGAATACGCGGAGGCCCACGGACTGCGTTATCGCGCCGTGATCACCGGCTACGCGGCGGGCGGCACGGAGCCGCGCGACCTTTTCTTCGCGCCGGTCACGGCGGTGCGCAAGCTCATGGAGCTGAACCGCACCGACATCGGGGACTACGGCCTGGTCGAGATGAACGAGGCCTTTGCCGTGCAGGCCATCGCGGACATGCGCGAACTGGCGATCGATCCCGAACGGCTGAACGTGCGGGGCGGGGCGGTGGCCCTGGGTCATCCCATCGGCGCCTCGGGCGCCCGCATTCTGGTCACCCTGCTGGCGAACATGGCCGACCGCCACGTCGAAACGGGGATCGCCACGCTTTGCTTGGGGGGCGGCAACGCGGTGGCGATGTCGATAAGAGCAAACTGAACGGGAGGAACGCGGCATGATCCGATCCGATGTCGGGAAAGACCTGGTGATTACGGAGGCGAATCCGCGTGGATCGGGCCTCGCCGCCGCTGTTCGTTCCTGGCCACGGCCGGTCACGGTATCGGTTGCGGTCTTCCTCTTCGCGCTGCTCACGGCGCTCAGCGCGCACGTGGCGGTGCCGCTCGGCGTGACCCCCGTGCCCATGACGCTGCAGACCCTGGTCGTGTTGCTGTCCGGGGCCCTTCTCGGACCTGTCGGAGGCGCCGCGTCGCAGCTCACCTATCTCGGGCTTGGACTCGCCGGCGTTCCCGTCTTCGCAATGGGAGGCGCCGGGCTTCCCTGGCTGTTCGGCGCAACCGGGGGCTACCTGATGGCGTTCCCGATGGCTGCGATGCTCACGGGATGGATCGCCGGGCGCAGCCGCGGGTCCGTGCGCACGCTGTGCGGGCTGTTCCTTGGTACGGCCGTCACCTTTGCGCTGGGCTCGGCATGGCTGTCCGTCGTGACGGACATGGATGCCCGCGCCGTCTTCGCGACGGGCGTGCAGCCGTTCCTCCCCGGCGCCGTCATCAAGATCGCCATCGCCTTCGTTGTCGTCAGGCAGGCGACGGTCCGGGGTCTGCTGCGCTGAATGCCCGTTCCTCGCCTCGTGCCCGAAGGGCGTGAAATCCTGCCCATTCTGATCCGGCTGGCCGGGTTCGGGGGCGTGTTCGTTGCGGGGCTGGTCGTTGCCGCGGCGCTTTTCGGGGGGAGTTCGAGCCTGGCGGTGCAGGCGACGGCGGTGTTCGTCGTCGCACTGGCGGCAACGATGATCGTGCTGCGCTTCGACGGACGGCGGGGGCTCGCGACCGTCGGACTGCCCCGCTCGGGTGTGGCCGGAGGGCTCACGCGGGGTTTGCTCCTCGGCATCGCTTTCGTGATCCCCGCGGCGCTGATCGCCGTTGGCGTCGGAGGGTTGCGCTACGGTCCCGACGGCGGCACGTGGATCGAGTATGGGGGGACCGCGGTGTGGACCGGACTGCTGATGCTCATCGCGGCTGCGGGCGAGGAGATCCTGGTCCGCGGCTACCCACTGCGCGTACTGGTGGACCGGTGGGGCAGCGGCGCCGCGCTGGTGCTCACCTCGCTGGTCTTTGCCGCGATGCACGGAGCCAATCCCGGCGTGGGGGCGCTGGGGCTGGTCAATATCGTGCTGGCCGCCCTTCTGCTGGGCATGATCTGCCTGAAGACCGGCAGCCTCTGGTGGGCGATCGGCGTGCACGCGGGCTGGAATCTCGGGTCGGGGTTCCTCGCCGATCTGTCCGTCAGCGGGCTGGAGATCGTGGATGCGCCGCTGGTCGAGGTGACCCGGGCGGGCACTCCGCTGGTCACCGGCGGCGAGTTCGGCCTCGAAGGGGGACTGGCCGGGACGGTCGCGCTGTTCGCCGCGATTCTGTTCGTGACACGGGCGCCGATTGCGCGCACGCGCGCCCACGCATAGCGGGGAGGCAGGGCACATGAACGCGAACCGGATCGCGGTGATCGGCGCGGGTACGATGGGCAACGGGATCGCCCATGTGTGCGCGCTCGCGGGCAAGCGCGTCACGCTCATCGACGCCGACCGCCATGCGCTCGACCGCGGGATCGCGACCATGGAGCGCAATCTGGGGCGGCAGGCGGCGAAGGGCCGCATCACGGACGCCCAGCGCGCCGAGGCCCTGGCTCGGGTGGCCCGTGGGCAGTTCGAGGACGTGGCGCGGGCCGGCCTTGTGATCGAGGCGGTGCCAGAAAGCGCCCCGCTCAAGTACGAGATCTTCGCCGAACTGGACCGGCTGGCCCCGGAAGGCGCGATCCTGGCTTCGAACACCTCGTCGATCTCGATCACCGCGATCGGCGCGCGCACGGCCCGCCCCGGGCAGGTCATCGGGATGCACTTCATGAACCCGGTACCTGTCATGGAACTGGTCGAGGTCATCCGCGGGCTGAGGACCGACGACGCGACGACCCTGTCGGTGATGGACCTGGCCCGCACGCTCGGCAAGACGCCGGTCGAGGTCAACGACTTTCCCGGGTTCGTCTCCAACCGGATCCTTGCCCCGATGATCAATGAGGCGGTCTTCGCGCTCATGGAGGGGGTCGCCGAGGCCGAGGCTATCGACACGGTGATGCGGCTGGGCATGAACCACCCCATGGGTCCGCTGGCCCTGGCCGACCTGGTGGGTCTCGACACCTGCCTCAGCGTGCTGGAGGTGCTTCACCGGGAGCTGGGTGACGATCGCTACCGCCCGTGCCCGCTGCTGCGCCAGTACGTCGCCGCGGGGTGGCTCGGCAGAAAGACCGGACGGGGCTTCTATCCCTATCCAGCCCGTGGAAGTGACGGGGGCTCCTGAGTGCTGACCTCCGAGCAGCGGGAGATCCGCGAGCTTGCCCGTGACTTCGCCGAGGGCGAGATCATTCCGCGCGCGGCCGAGTGGGACCGCCGCGGGGCGTTCGACAGGGAGGTCCTCGACAAGCTTGCCGAGTTGGGCTTCCTGGGGATGCTGGTGCCGCCCGAGTACGGCGGGATGGGCTTCGATGTCCCCACCTACCTGGTCGCGCTCGAGGAAATCGCGCGGGGCGACGCGGCGCTGGCGCTCACCGTGGCGATTCAGAACGGGCCCGTGCCCCACATCCTCCTCACGCACGGCAGCGACGCACAGAAATCCCGCTGGCTGCCGGCGCTGGCGGCGGGCGAGAAGATCGCCGGCTTCGCGCTGTCGGAGGCCGGGGCGGGGAGCGATCCCTCCGCCATGACGACATGCGCCCGCGAGGACGACGGCGGCTGGACCGTCACGGGCACCAAGCGGTGGGTGACGAACGGTTCGCGTGCGGATGTGGTGATCGCCTTCGCCCGCACCGGTCCCGAGGTGGGCTCGAAGACCCCCATCGGCGCCTTCCTGGTGGATACGGGCGCGGAAGGGTACCGCGTCGGAAAGCGGGAGACCACCATGGGGCTGCGCGCGTCCGAGACGGTCTGGGTCGAACTGGACGGCGTCCGGGTTGCGGACAGCCGCCTCGTCGGTGACCGCGGCGGCGGTCTCGGCTACGCCCTCGGCGCGCTCGATCTGGGCCGGCTCGGGATCGCCGCGCAAGCCGCAGGCATAGCCCAGGCCGCCCTGGAGCACGCCACGCGCTACGCCGGAGAGCGGCGGCAGTTCGGCCGCCCGATCGCGAGCTTCGGTGCGGTGCGCAGCAAGCTGGCGGTGATGGCCACCAGGGTTGCGGCGTCCAGGGCGCTGTTCATGGAGGGTGCCGCCGCGTGGGAGGAACGCGACGATCTGGCCGACGGCGGCCCTCCCGTGACGGCGCGGTCGGCGATGGCCAAACTGTTTGCCAGCGAGACCGCGGGGTGGGTCACCGAAGAGGCGGTCCGCATCTTCGGCGGCTATGGTTTCATGCGGGAATTCCCGGTGGAGAAGCTCATGAGGGATGCCAAGGGCACCGAGATCTACGAAGGCACGAGCGAGATCCTGCGCTTCGTCATTGGACGTCTGCTCACGGACCGCGCCTAGGCCGCGGGATGGCGAGGGAACCGGGAGCAGCGGTGCCGATGGAACACCTGGAGCGGGCGGACCGCATCGTCCACGGCGCGGTTGTGGCCGAGGAAGCGCGGCAGAAGGCCCAGCTCGAGATGATCGCGAGCGAGAACTTCGTCTCGCCGGCGGTCCGCGAGGCGCTCGGCACCGTCTTCACCCACAAGTATGCCGAAGGCCTGCCGGGCAGGCGGTACTACGGCGGATGCGAATTCGCCGACCAGGTCGAGGATCTTGCGCGTTCGCGCGCGAAGGACCTGTTCGGCGCGGGTCACGCCAACGCGCAGCCCCACTCGGGCGCCCAGGCCAACATGGCGGCGTACTTCGCCTTTCTGAAGCCGGGCGACCGCATCCTCGGCATGAACCTCAGTCACGGAGGACACCTCACGCACGGCTCGCCCGTCAACTTCAGCGGGCGCCTGTTCGAGGTGTCGGCCTACGGCGTGCGCCCCTCGGACGGACGCATCGACTACGACGAAGTCCGGGACACCGCCCGCAAGGTGCGGCCGAGACTGATCGTGACCGGTGCTTCGGCCTACCCGCGGATCATCGACTTCGAGGCGTTCGGCGCGATCGCACAGGAAGTCGGCGCGTACCACCTCGCGGATCTGGCCCACGTCGCGGGGCTCGTGGCGGCCGGGCACCACCCCAGCCCGGTTCCGCACGCGGATGTCGTGTCCACCACCACGCACAAGACGCTGCGCGGTCCCCGCGGCGGGCTCCTGCTCTGCCGCGAGGAACACGCCGGGCTGATCGACCGGATGGTGTTCCCGTTCATACAGGGCGGACCCCTCATGCATGTGATCGCGTCGAAGGCGGTGGCCCTCGGAGAGGCGCTTGCCCCGGGTTTCAGGGACTACGGGCGACGCGTGGTGGAAAACGCCCGCGCACTGGCCGACCAGGTGATGGAGCGCGGTGTGCGCCTGGTTTCCGGCGGCACGGACAACCACCTCATCCTGGTGGATCTGCGGGACCGCGAGCTTACCGGCAAGGATGCCGAGCAGGCACTGGAGCGCGCGGGAATCACCGTGAACAAGAACACCGTGCCTGGTGAGAAACGCTCGCCATTCGTCACTTCCGGCCTGCGAATCGGCACGCCGGCGCTGACGACGCGGGGCATGGGGACGGCCGAGATGAAGGCGATCGGGGGCTGGATCGCGGACATCCTCGATCAGCCCCGCAACGAATCGCTGATCGAGGGGATCGGGAACCGGGTGGCGGACCTCTGCGGCGGCTATCCGCTATACGGGGATCTGGCGGGACCCGCATGACGGTGTAAAATTGCAATCATCATGAACGCCTGCGATTTTGTTCTGGTCCTGGACCGGCTTGAGGAACGCAACCCGCGCTATCACCGGCTGGCGTACGATTTCCTTCTTGATGCGCTCCGGACGGTGATCGCCGGGACCGGCGAACGTCGTCACATATCCGGCCAGGAGCTTGCTGACGGTGCCCGGCACCTTGCGATCGAGCGATTCGGCCCCCTGGCGCGAACCGTTCTGGAACACTGGGGCATTCACTCGACCGATGATCTCGGCGAGATCGTGTTCGCGCTCGTCGACATCGGCGTTCTCACCAAGCAGGAGGAAGACCGCCCGGAGGATTTCGAGGGTCTGTTTGACTTCGAAGAAGTCTTCGACCACAACTACCCCTGGACGGTGGCACCATAGATTAGCCGACAACCTTGCGGATCCGAGCCGGTTCCGGTCAGGACCGGCGGAGTCCGCGCATCACCTGAGAAGGGGCGCGAGCGCTTGGCTTCTTCTCACATTTCCCCGAGGGATTGATGAACACGGTGGATGATGGCGGCTTTGCCGCCTGCAAAAAGTGTGGCGACGGGGTCTTGTTGCCCATGTCCGACTACGGGCGTGACGGAGCGCCGATCCGATACAAGGCCTGGGTGTGTTCGGACCCGGGTTGCGGCTTCAACATCCGCATAGACAACGGCGAGATCACCTTCGGCCGGTCGATCGGACAGAGCTACAAGTAGCCGTGGACCCGGACGGCCTGCGCGGGCGGTTCGGGAAAGCGGTGGTGCATGCGCCCACTGCGGCGCAGGCCGCTCGCTACGACCGGATCTCCATGGACGAGCTCGGGGTTCCCGAGCCTGCGCTCATGGAGAACGCCGGCCGTCAGGCCGCGCTCATCATCGACAGGCTGTTCCCCGAGGGAACCGTCGTTGCGCTCGTCGGCTCCGGGAACAACGGCGGAGACGCGCTCGTGTGCCTCCGGGCGCTGGCGGCGTGGGGCAGGCCTGTCGCGGCCGTGCTGGTCGGAGAGCGCCCGCGGGCGGACCCCGTGTTGCACGGGTGGGAGCTGCCGGCCTCCGTCCTGGATCCGGAGCGTCCGGGTGGGCTGGAGGACCTGGCTGGCCGGCTTGACCGCGCGGCGGTGGTGGTGGACGGACTGCTGGGCACCGGGATCCGCGGCGCGCCGCGGCCACCGCATGCCGGCGCCATCCGCGCGGCCAACCGGGCGCCCGGCGCCGTTGTGGCGCTGGATACGCCCTCGGGCGTGGACGGAACCAGCGGTCGTGTGCCCGGAGACGCGGTCCGGGCCGATGTCACGATCGCGTTCGGGTGGCCGAAGCTGGGCACGCTGCTGCACCCGGGGCGGCAGCGCTGCGGTCGGATCGTGGCGGTCGAAATCGGGTTCCCTCCGGGCGATCATGGGGACTGGGCGCGGCTGATCACGCCCGGCTGGGCAGGTGGGGCGCTGCCGCGCCGCGGGGCCGTGACGCACAAGAACGAGGTGGGGGCGCTGGTGATCGTGGCCGGCTCGGCGATGCCGGGCGCGGCGGTGCTCGCAGCGCGGGCGGCGTTTCGCTGCGGGGCGGGGCTGGTGCGCGTGTGCGCGACGCCCCCGGCGCGCGAGGCGATCGCGGAGGTGCCCGAGGCCATCTTCGTGGACGCGCGCGACACCGGCGCACTCGCCGCGGCGGTCGCACAGTGCGATGCCGTCGCTCTGGGTCCCGGCCTCGGCACGGGGACCGAGGCGGCACACCAGGTGGGGACGGTCCTGTCGGCGAGGGAGGACCGCCCCGCCGTGATCGATGCGGACGCGCTCACGCTGTTGGCCGGCGGCGTGGGCGTGGGCCCTGGCGTGGGCGTGGGCGTCGGCCCAGGCGCGGGCACCGGCTTTGGCGTGGGCGTCGGCCCAGGCGCGGGCACCCGCCCAGGCGCCGCCGCCGGCCCAGGCGCGCGCCGGATCGTCGTCACGCCCCACCCCGGCGAAATGGCCCGCCTCGTCGCGGCGTCCACCCGAGGTGTGCAGGAGGACAGGGTGGGCACGGCAAGGCGCTTCGCGGCCTCGCACGGGTTGGTGACGTTGCTGAAGGGCACCCCGTCGCTCGTCGCGGAGCCCGACGGCGGCCTGCTGGTGAGCACGCACGAAAACCCGTCTGCGCTGGCCGTCGCCGGCATGGGCGACGTGCTCACCGGCGCAATCGGGTCGTTCCTCGCGCAGGGAGCCGACCCTGCCGCGGCGGCGGGGCTGGCGCTCCACGTGACCGGCGTCGCGGCCTCGCTGGGCGGCCTGGGCGCATCGCTCATGCCATCGGACGTGATCGAGGCCATTCCCGCCGCCCTCTCCGGGACGGCCCGCCGGCCCGCCGGCCCGCGCCGCCGACGCGACGGCCCGCGCCGCCAGCCCACCGGGACCGATCTGCCGTTCCCATTCGTCACCTTCGACCAACGCCGGCCCTCGTAGCAGTCCGTGATGAACGAGGACGAACTCGTCGCACGGCTGGCCTCCATCGGGTGGAAGGGCAGCCGCGCGGTGCTTCTGGGTCCCGGCGACGACGCGGCGGTGCTGCGCGGGGGCCTCGCCGTCTCGACCGACCTCGCCGTGGAGGGTGTCCACTTCCGCCTCGACTGGATCTCCGTGGACGAAGCCGGATTCCGCGCCGGCGCGGCCGCGCTCAGCGACTTGGCGGCAATGGGGGCGCGCCCGCTGGCGCTGCTGGTGTCCGTGGCGGTCCCGGGCGACGGAGGCCAGACCGTGGCGCTGGATCTGCAACGGGGCGTGAGGCGCGCCGGAGACCGGGTGGGCGTCGCGATCATCGGCGGCGATGTCAGCCGTTCCCCGGGCCCCGCGGTGCTGGACGTGGTTGTGGTCGGGAAGACCTCCGGCATCCTGTCGAGGGGCGGTGCCGAGCCGGGTCAGCACCTGTGGGTGTCCGGTGCGCTGGGCGGGGCCGCGGCCGCCGTTCGGGCCTGGTCCGAGGGTACGCCGCCGACCTCGGCGGCCCGACGCCGCTTCACGGTGCCACCGGACCGGATCCCGCTCGGCCTGGCCCTGGCGAAGGCCGGGACAGCCACGTCCATGATCGACATTTCGGACGGCCTCGTCCTCGATGCCGGGCGCATCGCGGCCAGTTCAGGGGCGCGGATCTGCATACGCCCGCACCGCGTGCCCGTCGACCCGGGCGCGGGTGGGGACTTGAACCTCGCCCTCAAGGGAGGCGAAGATTATGAACTGATGTTTACCGCCAGCCCCGGCGCGGAACCCGGCATTCTGGCCCTCGGACGGGAGTTGTCGATGTCTCTGACACGGATCGGTATGGTGGAAACAGGCGCGGGCGTGGTTCTGGAAGACGAGCGGGGACGGCGCACGCCCCCCGGAGAAGGCGGCTTCGACCATTTCACGAAACCGCTGTTCACGAAACCGCTGTCCACGAAACCGCCGCGGGGCAGGCCGCAGTGATTCGGCAGCCGTGGGTTTACTGTGTGGCAGCCGCCTCGACCGTCTTCTACGGCGGCACCGTGGCGCTGCGCGCCGCGCTCGGCATCCGGCGGTTCCCGCGGTTTGCCGAACGCGCGACCGCGAACTGGTCCAGGGTGATCCTGTGGGGTGCCGGCGTGCGTGTGGACGTGCAGAACCCGGAACGCCTCGGAGAGCACCGCGGCCAGATCCTGGTGTCGAATCACCAGAGTTGGTTCGACGTTTTCGCCCTGGCCGCGTCCCTCCCGGTTCCGTTCAGCTTCGTCGGCAAGAAGGAGTTGAACCGGGTGCCGTTCCTCGGCCACGCGTGGGAAAAGGTGGGTCATGTCGCGATCGACAGGAGCGACCACCAGTCGGCGCTGGCCGCGCTGGGCAGCCTCGACGGACAGCTCCGCGGCGAAGGCCGCACCGTCATCATGTTTCCGGAAGGTACGCGGTCGCCCACGGGGGAACTCACCCGCTTCAAGAAGGGGGCCTTCGTGATGGCCATCAAGGCCCAGACCCCCGTGGTTCCCGTCGCGGTGGTGGGGACGCGCCGCATCATGAAGAAGGGGGACTGGAAGATCCTGCGCGGGCACGTGACGGTGCGCGTGGGCGAGCCGATTCCCACGGCGGGGCTCACCTTGCGCGACCGCGACGAGCTGAGTGCACGGGCGCGCGTGGCGATCCTCGGACTCAGGGAAGCGGCTGCCGCCTCCCGGTCGGAAGCGGCGGAAGGGCAATCCGAAGGCCCGCAGGCGACCGCTCCCATCGAACTCGCCACCTAGACGCCTGCCGCATGTCAGCCATCGTCGACATCAGGGGGCGCGAGATCCTGGATTCCCGCGGCAATCCGACGGTGGAGGCCGAGGTGGTTCTCGAGACCGGACACTGTGGAAGGGCGGCGGTGCCCAGCGGGGCGTCCACGGGGCGCCACGAAGCGGTGGAGCTTCGCGACGGCGACCCGGGACGATACATGGGGCGGGGCGTGCGCACCGCCGTGGAAAACATCCGCACCGAGATCCTCGGTGCCGTGCGGGGGTTCGAGGCCCGTGAGCAGCGGGACGTCGACCGCACGATGATCGAACTGGACGGCACCCCCGACAAGCATCGTCTGGGCGCGAACGCGGTGCTGGCCGTTTCCATGGCGGTGGCGCGCGCGGCGGCCGCCGAGACGGGGCTGCCGCTGTACCGGTACCTGGGCGGAGAGGACGCGCACATCCTGCCCGTTCCCATGATGAACATCCTCAACGGCGGCGCGCACGCGTCGAACAACGTGGACATCCAGGAATTCATGATCATGCCCGTGGGCGCCGCGTCGTTCGCCGAGGGTCTGCGCATGGGAGTCGAGGTGTTCCACACCCTGAAGAAGGTGCTGAGCGAAGAGGGGAAGAGCACGGCGGTGGGGGACGAGGGCGGCTTCGCGCCGGACCTCGCCTCCGACGTGGATGCGACAGAATCGGTCATGCGTGCGACAGAAACGGCGGGCTACCGCCCCGGAGAGGATATCCTGCTCGCCGTCGACGCAGCCGCGTCCGAATTCTGCGCGCGCGGCCGGTACGCGTTTTCGGGGTCGGGGGGCGTCGCCATCGACACAGAGGGCATGATCGCATTCTGGGAGGACATGGTCGCGCGATTCCCCTTGGTCAGCCTGGAGGACCCCCTGGACGAGGACGACTGGGAGGGCTGGACCGCGCTCACCGCCCGCGTGGGCGACCGGTGCCGCATCGTGGGTGACGACGTCTTCGCGACGAACCTGGCGCGCCTTGAGCGCGGAATGCGCACAGGGGCGGCCAACGCCATTCTGATCAAGGTCAACCAGATCGGCACGCTGACCGAGGCGATGGACGCGGTGCGGGTGGCCCAGGAGGCCGGTTTCGGAACCGTGATCTCGCACCGGTCGGGCGAGACGGAGGACACCTTCATCGCGGATCTCGCGGTCGCGACGGGCGCCGGGCAGATCAAGACGGGAGCGCCAAGCCGCACAGACCGCGTGGCAAAGTACAACCAGTTGCTGCGGATCGAGGAGGCTCTTGGCACGCGCGCCGTCTACGCCGCCGGGAGCGTGCGGCAATGAGGCGGCTGATCGTCCTCGGGCTGTTGGTCCTCGCCGGCTACTTCGCCGTCTGGGGCGGCGAGTATTCGGTGCTCGACGCCCGCCGGGCGAAAGAGGAACTGGCCGCCCGGCGCACCGAGCTGACCGTGGTGACCCGGCAGATCGATTCGCTGAGCGGTCGCATCGATGCGCTGCGCCACGACGACGAGGCGCTGGAACGCTTTGTGCGCGAGCGGTACGGCTTCATCCGGGACGGCGAGTTCCTGTACCGCGTCACGGAGAGCCACCCCGACGAGCCGAGCCAGCCCAGCGAGCCGAGCCACCCCGACGAGCCGAGCCGGCCCGACGAGCCGAGCCGGCCCGACGAGCCGGGCGCCGGGCCCCCGTAGCGTCAGTCGTCCGCCGGTTCGGACGGGACGAGCGCCGCCCCGGTCTCTTCCGTCTGCCCGGCGAGTGCGGCGTCTCCCATCCCGAGCGCCCGTTTCGCCCCTTCCAGAAAGCGTTGCGCGTCGCCCTCCTCCAGCGCGTCGAGGACATCGGACGGATCCGCGCCCAGGCCTTCCACCGCGGCTGCCGCCAGCGCCCTGGCGTCCTCGGTCGTGAGCTGTTCCGGGAATCCCCCGCCGGGGACGCCGGTGGCCTTCTCCAGGAATGGCGCGAACAGATCCACGGGAATGGGAAACAGCGTGGTGGAGTTGTTCTCCGCGGCGACCTCCACGACCGTCTGCAGGAACCGCAGCTGAAGCGCCACGGGATGGCGCGAGATGATCCGGGCCGCGGCTGACAGCTTCTGCGAAGCCTGGAACTCACCCTCCGCCGCAATGATCTTGCCGCGGCGCTCCCGCTCGGCCTCGGCCTGCTTCGCCATCGCCCGCTTCATCTCCTTGGGCAGGTCGATGTCCTTGATCTCGACCGCCGTGACCTCGATCCCCCACGGGTCGGTCTCCAAGTCGATGATGCGGCGCACGATTTCGTTGATCCGCTCCCGCTGGGCGAGCAGCTCGTCCAGCTCCGACTGTCCCACCACGCTGCGCAGCGTGGTCTGGGCGATCTGGCTGGTGGCGAAGTAGTAGTCCTCGACCTCGACCACGGCCTTCGAGGGGTCCACCACGCGGAAATACACCACCGCGTTGACCGTCACGCTCACGTTGTCCTTGGTGATCGTGTCCTGGGGCGCGATGTCCAGCGCGATGATGCGCAGGTCCATGCGGCGCATGCGCTCGACGCCGTAGGGCACGAGGAAGATGAGGCCGGGGCCCTTCGCCCGGGTCAGCTTGCCCAGGCGAAAGACCACGCCCCGTTCGTACTCCCACAGGATGCGCAGTGAACTGAGGAGGCCGATGAGGCCCAGCGTGGCGAGCGGTATGACGAAGAAGCCCAGTTCCAAGGGACAAGCCCTCCAGGTTCAGGTGCGGCTGGTGCGCGACCGGGCATGGATGGTTGCCGTGGCGGGAGGGAAACCGTCCCGGACCGGCGCGCGACTCACGGCTCGAGACTAAACAGGGGCCCGCCGGGGCCGCTTGACAAGCTTTTCCGGCGCGCTGAGCTTTCTTGCCGTTCGCCGGAGTAGCTCAGTTGGTCAGAGCAGCGGAATCATAATCCGCGTGTCGGGGGTTCAAGTCCCTCCTCCGGCATTTGGCGGTCGGCGGTGGCGCCGGCCGCATTTCCGGGCCGTGACCGTCGCGTCCAGGCCATTGCCGTTGCGGCGTATGCCGATGAACAACCAGTCCGCCGGTTCAAAGCTCCACCGCCGGGTCGCCGTCGACACGCCCGAGCACGTTCGGCTCGACTATGTGCTTGCGGACCTCGGATCGCGCGCCGGGGCCATGGCGGTAGACTTCGTCATCATTTTGAGCGTGCTCCTTGCCCTGGGCATCACCATGAGCTACTCGGGTGTGCTCGGCGATGTCGTCGAGTCGCTGGGAATGACGGTGCTCATCTTCGCCCTGTTCTTCGCGCAGTGGGGGTATTTCCTCCTGTTCGAGGCGCTGAGCGGCGGACGCACACCCGGTAAACGGGCACTGGGACTGCGGGTGATGCACGTCGGCGGCGAGCCGTTGAGCTTTCAGGGTTCGGTGCTGCGCAACCTGATCAGGTTCGTCGACCTCCAACCCTTCCCGTCCGGGGTGGCGGGCGCGGTCTGCATCCTGGCCAACAAGCGGGCACAGCGGCTGGGCGACCTGGTTGCCGGAACCATCGTGGTGCGCGATGCGTCGGAAGACGAACTGCTGCGCACCGATGCGCTGCCGCCGGCCCGGGTCGGCCGCCCTCTGCTGTCCGCCGAACAGTTCGAGATCCTGGCCGGGTTCGTGGCGCGCCGCGAGGGACTGGAGCGCGACGTGCGAGACCGGGTGGCGGCGTCGCTGGTCAAGCCGCTGGACTTCGCGTTCAGGGACGATCCGGATCGCCGGACCCGCACGGCGGAGGAAAACCTGGTCCGGCTCCACGCCGCCGAGGCTCCGCGGCACGCAGCCGGGCGGGGCGGCGCGAACCTTCAGGCGGCGGCGATGGCCCACGAGCAGCGTGAGGAATGGGCCGCCTACGCGGAGCTGGTGGAAAAAGGCCGCAAGCGGGGCCTGGCCAGCCTGACCGAACGTGAGGTGCGCTCGTTCGGCCAGCTGTACCGCGGAATGACCGCCGATTTTGCCCGCGCACGCACGTACGGCGCGTCGCCCGGACTGCTCGGCGCCATCGGTCGGTGGGCGGGAGCAGGGCACAACCTCCTCTACCGCCACCGCGGCCGCGTGGCGGTCTCCCTGGGCCACTGGGTCGCAGCGGAGTTCCCCCGCGCGGTGCGCCGCTTCCACCGGCAGATCCTCCTGGCCGCGCTGCTCCTGTACGGTCCCATGCTGGCTACGTACGCGGCCGTCCGCGACGACCCGCTGCTGGGGCGCAGGCTGGCGGGGCCCGGGTACGTCACCATGGCCGAGAATACCGAAAAGGGCGACATCAACGAACTCTACCAGGGCGAGGAGATCGAGGTGACCGAGATGCCGGTGTTCTCATCATCGGTCATGACCAACAACGTCGGCGTGACGTTCATCGCGTTTGCGGGTGGTCTGCTGGCCGGGCTGGGGACCCTCTACGTGCTGATCCTGAATGCGATCTCGATCGGCGCGGTCCTCGGTGCCTACGGCAACGAAGGCGTGCTGGGGGTGATCCTCGCCTTCGTTTTCCCGCACGGGTTTCTGGAGCTCACCGCCATTTGCATCGCGGCCGGCGCGGGCTTCGGGCTGGGGTCCGCACTGCTCATGCCCGGCCGGCTGACCCGGGCGGAGGCCCTGATGGAGCGCGGCCGCGCCTTCCTTTCGCTGCTGGCGGGCGCGGTGCTCATGCTGGTGGTGGCCGGCGTGGTGGAGGGCTTCTACTCGCCTTCCGGTCTTCCCGCCTTGGCCAAGTTCGCGTTCGGGGGTGTCACCGCGGTGCTGCTGGCGCTCTACTTCGCCCTCGGCGGCCGCTCGCCGCAGGGGCCCGAACCGCTGGTGCAGGGGGCCGAACCGGTGGCGTAAGGGGGCCGGCGCCGCTACAGCAACCCCCGTTCCTTGATCTCGACGTATTTGTCGAGCGTCCGCACCAGGGTGTCGCCGGGCGGGGTGTCCACGACCATGATCCCGGATTGGCGCATCGTCCGCAGCGTCTTTGCGCGGGCCAGCACCATCTCTTCCGCAGCGGCCCGGTGGAACGCGTCCTCCGGCTCGGCCACCTGACGTGCGGCGGCGGCCTCGAGCGCGGGGTTGCGGATCGCGATCGCGAGCGGAAGATGCGCCCGCCCGATCCTGGCGAGCGAACTCACGAGCGCCCTCGAGACGGACCCGTCGATCACGTCGCAGAACAGGATGACCAGCGAGCGCTTGCGGAAGGTGCGCCCCAGCGTGGCGAAGGCGAGGGGGTAGTTGGGTTCGACGAGCCGGGTCTCGACCCCGGCCAGCACCCTGGCGATCGCCGGAGGGTCCGCCCGCCGCGGCGGCGACACGTGGCGGATGCGGTCGTCGAACACCACCGCTCCGATCCGGTCGCCGAAGTTCTGCGCGCGGCTGGCCACCATCATGCAGGCACCGAGCGCATAGTCCATTCGTTCGCGCACGGGCGACAGCCGCTCCCGCATGTGCCGTCCGGCATCGATCGCCAGCACGATGTTCTGGCTGCGTTCGGCCTCGTAGTTGCGCACGACGAACTTGCGCCGCTTTGCGGACGCCTTCCAGTCGATTGTGCGGGGGTCGTCCCCCTGGGCATAGTCGCGCAGGCTCTCGAATTCGCGTCCCTCGCCCCATTGGCGGGTTCGCCGCGGCCCGGGCGTGCGCAGCCGCCGCCGAATCGAGTGGCCACTCCGGGCGCGCAACAGGTCGCGCACCCCCGGCTGCACCTGCAGCGTGTCCGAGGCGTCGCAGCTGGAACGGCGCCACGCGAGTCCCCACGGAGAACGCGTCCGCAGGTGGATCTCTCCCAGCCAGAGGAACCCGCGCGTTCTGGGCATGACCTGGTACACCCGCCTCACCGCCGTCCGAGCCGGTATCTCGACCGAGGCGCCGGCCTCCCATTCGTCGGAGCCGTCCGGAGCGGCCACGCGCCGCAGGCAGGGGTCGAGGTCGTCGGTGACCTTTGCGAATACGGTCCGGTTCCCCGGGTTGGCCACGGTGAGGGTGACGTCGGTGACCGCGGCCAGCGCCGATATACGCGGGACCGCCCGCGTGGCTGCAGGCGCGCGGGTGCGGCGGCCGTCGATGAGGGCCAGCAGGAGGACGAGGCCATCCGCGGCGAGCGCCCACGGCGTGCTCACCAGGAACAGCAGCGACGCCAGCCCCAGTGCCGCGAGAGTCCGTCCGCTGGGCACCAGCGTGAACGTGGGCGAAGCCGGCCTGTCTATCGGGGAGCGTCCAGCGTTTCGAGGAGGGACCGTAGTTCGTCGTCGGACGACCGTCCCTCGACCTCGGCTTCGGCGGTCAGCACCACGCGGTGGCGCAGGACCGGAAACGACAGCGACTTCACGTCGTCGGGCGTCACGAAGTCGCGGCCCTGAAGGTAGGCTTCGGCCCTGGCGGCCTGAAACAGGGCCACGCCGGCCCTGGGACTCGCCCCCAGCACGAAGGCCGCGTCGTCGCGGGTTGCGCGGACGATATCCGTTACGTAGCGCCGCACCCGCTCGTCCATGTGGACGCCGTCCACGGCGGCGCGCGTCTCCAGGAGCTGGGCGCGGGTCATGGGCTCCCGCATCGGATAGGTCTCCTCGTCGTCGGCCCGGAAGCCGCCGTCGTGGCGATCGAGGATGGCCCTCTCGGCGCCCTCGGGCGGATAGTCCACGACGATCTTCATGAGAAACCTGTCGACCTGGGCCTCGGGCAGGGGATAGGTGCCCTCGTACTCGACCGGGTTCTGGGTGGCGAAAACGGTAAAGGGGGCCGGCAGCGGCCTCGTGTCGCCGTCGACGGTCACCTGGCGTTCCTCCATGGCCTCGAGCAGCGCCGCCTGCGACTTCGGAGGCGCGCGGTTGATCTCGTCGGCGAGGAGCAGATCGGTGAACACCGGTCCCGCCCGGTAGGTGAACCCGGAGTCCCCGAGGATATTGACCCCGACCAGATCGGTGGGCATCAGGTCGGGCGTGAACTGCACCCGCGCAAAGTCCAGGCCGAGTCCCTTGCCGAGCGCGCGTACCGCCAGCGTCTTGGCGGTTCCGGGGACGCCTTCGACCAGTGCGTGACCTCGGGCGATGAGGGTGATCATGAGCTGTCTGAGCACGACCTGCTGTCCGAGCACGACCTGCTCGAGGTCTTCCAGCAGGTTGAGCGCCGCTGCCGGCGTCGTCATGGGGTTTTGCTCCGGGAAAGGTGATCGTCGATTCCGGCGGCGATGGCCGTCAGGTCAATGGGATCGGCGTGCAATGCCTGCCGCGCCCGCGCCAGCGGGGTGTCCGTGTCGTTCTGCATGCCCGGGGTGCCGAGGAGGGCATCGGCCTCGTTGATGTCATGAGGGGGCGGCCGGCGCGTGCTTCTCGCGAGCCGGGCCAGCAGCAGCAGGGCCGCCGTGCCGCGCGCGTCCGCCTTCCGGTACAGAGCACCGAGCGCCGAGACGTGTTCCAGCGGCGAACGGCGCTCCCGGTCGGGTGGCGCCGTGGCCGGAGTCGGTCTGCCAAAACGCGTTCCGGAGACCGCCAGGAACAGGAGCGACACCGCGACCAGATGCAGGAGCGCGAGTCCCCCCGGGCTCCCGAAAAAGAAGTTCGCGACGACCTGGGCCGCGGTGAGGCTGCCCCTGATTCCCTGGTGGTACTCGGCGAAGAACACCGTGTCCGACGCGGGCGTATGCGCCAGCGCGGCGCGCACGGCGAGAACGGCCAGCGCGTCGTCGCCCGCGTGTCCGTTCGAAAGCGGCTCCGCGTCGGACAGGATCACGGCGCGTCCGGCCCCGGCCGCGAGAACGGCGGCGCCGATCCACTCCGTGCCGTCCTCGTCCACCACGGTCAGCAGCGTATCGGCCGTGCGAAGGGGCGGCGACGCGGTGCTGTCTGCTCCGGAGTCCAGCCCGAGCGCGTGCGCGGCCAGCCGGGGCTCCGGAAGGTCGGCGGTAAGGTCGTGGCCGGCCCAACGCGCCTCGAGGCCCGGTTCGTCCTGCATCGTCTCGCGCGGGGGACGCAGCCGGAACACGATTCCGAGGGAGTCCATCAGCGGCCACTGGATGGGGCCGTTGTTCCCCACCCTGTACCGTGGGACGTACAGGAGCGTGCCGCCCGCGCGGACCGCGTTCAGCAGCGCGCTGACCTCGCGCGGACTCGGAAACACATGGGGCTGCAGCAGCACGGTGGTCCCGCGGACGGGGTCCGCGTCCGCCAGCGGTGTGATCCGCGGCTCGACATGGCGGCCGAGGCGCTCGATCGCGCGTGCCAGAGCGGCGACCCCGTCCGGCGTGGTGCGCAGGGAACTCCGGACCACACCGGTTGCGCGGGCGCCCGGAGGCTGCGTTGCGTATCCCGCGACCAGGCCCACGGCCAGGATCACACACACCCAGAAAAGCGGCCTTCCGGCGCCCCGCCTGATCCCCGCGGCCACTCCGTTCAACGGGATGAACCCCCTGTGGGTGGTGTCTCCGCAGTCGTGGCTTCGGTTGTGCATCCGGCTTCGCGTGCGAGCCGCGTCAGGCCGGTGTATCCGTCCGCCGTGGGACTGCCCGGGCCGAAAGAGAAGTCCTGGAACGAGTCGAGGAAGCTGCTGCCGGTGTCTGTGGCGCCCGCCGTCCCGCCGTCGCTGCGGGCGATCTCGAGCGCGTAGTCGCCAGGCGTCTTCGAGCTGTGGAAGGACACGACGCCTCTGTGGTCCAGCGTGAGCAGAAACCCCTGGTACAGGGCTGAAGCGGCGGGACGCAGATCACCGCGGCGAGCACGGGCCTCCGCGACCGCCAGCCATTCGCCGGCGGTTGCCGGCGCCCCGCGCCCGGGATGCTCGGCCTCTCCCGCCCCCGCGCCGACGAGCCTTGGTGCATGCCTGGCCGCGATCCTCCAGCCCACCACCACCAGCAGCAAGACGACCAGCACCAACAGGACCGCCGCGACTCCCGTCTGCTGCCCGACGAGCAGCTGCAGCCAGGCCAGGAACTCGCCGAGTTTCCCCAGAACCCATCCGAACAGGGCGCGCAACAAGCTCGGATCCTCGAACGTGGCGAACTCCGGTCCGGCGAGGATCTCCTGCAGGACCACGACCACCTCGCCCGGCGCCGGCAACTGATCCGCCGGCAACTGATCCGCCGGCAACTGATCCGCCGGCAACTGATCCGCCGGCAACTGATCCACCGGCAGCTCACCCATCGGCAACTGACCCGCGGGCGACCGGATCACGATGCTTCCATCTCTCCCGCGAGCACCTCCAGGTCGAATGCCTCGCTGCGCACCCGGCGATCATGGAACAGCACCATGATGCTCCCGACCAGGTACGGAGTGGTGAGCGGTCCGATGACGAGGTCGGCCGTGCTCAGCAGCCACTGCTCGCGGGCGTCGACGGTCGCCAGCGCCTCGGGTGACGTGAACAGGTCGCCCATCCCGAACAGGGCGGTGATGCCCAGCGACGGGGCCGACTGGATGATGAAAGCGACGACCATGATGCCGATCACGCGGAGCCAGCCGCCCTGGCATAGCTTCAATGAACGCTGCAGCGCGTCCGTCGCCCCGCGTCCCTCGCGGATCACCGCCGGGAGGATCCCGAAGGTTGCCCCTGCCCAGAACATCGTGACGACGCCGAAGACCAGGATCATGAAAAGGAACCCGGCCAGGGTAAGGAACGGGCTGCCCGTGCTGACGAGCACCGCGGTGACTGCGCTGCCCACAAGCGCGGCCACGATTACGGCCGCCCCGAAGAGCAGCAACGCGAGGAGGCTTGCGCCCGTGGCGCCTGGCAGGTGGCGCAGCGAGGCCCGGTACGCGCCACCCACCGACACGGGTTGCTCGTCGATTCGCGTGGCCATCGCCGTGGCCACGGCCACGACACCCACCCATGCGATCAGGGCGCTGACAGCCCACACCGGTATTGTGGCCGCCATATCGCCCAGCATGGCCAGCGGATCGGCTTCCGGGTCGGAGAACGCCGCGGCGTCGGCACCGGTGACCCGCCGGAGCACATACCCCGGAAAGGCGCCGAGCAGCGCGATCAGGTAGTACAGCCCGAAGTCGCGCCGGTAGATTTGTACGGCGCCGTCGACGATTTCGCCGAATCCGAGGGGACGGAGAGGAAGCTGGGACATTTGCGCAAAGCTAGCCAAAGGAGTTCGCGCGCCGCCAGATTGGCGGCCGGATCAATCGCAAGGGAGCAGAAACCATGAAGATGATCACCAGAACCGCCGCGCTTGCGGTGGCATGCGTGGCGAGCGGCAACCTGCCTGCGTCGGCGCAGTCGGAGTCGCCCCGGCCCCCGGTCGCGCCGGTCGTCGCGGCCGATCCGCACGTGGGCACGTTTTCCATCGTCGGCTTCGATCCGGAGACCGGCGAGGTCGGCGTGGCCGTGCAGTCAAGGGTCTTTTCGGTGGGCAACGGAGTGATCTGGGGCGAAGCGGGCGTCGGCGTGGTCGCAACGCAGGCGATCGTCGACGTGAGCTACGGTCCGCAGGGGCTGCAGCTTCTCCGCGAGGGGTACTCGCCGGCCGCGGCCCTGGGGGAGATCCTCGCCCGTGACCCCGATCCGGACCCGGAGCGCTGGACGAGGGAAGGCCGGCAGTTCTCGATCATGAACGCCCGCGGCGAGGTGGCCACGCACACGGGTCCGCGGGCCAGCGAGTGGGCCGGACACCGGATCGGCCGCTACTGCTCCGCGCAGGGCAACATACTGGCCGGGCCCGCCGTGGTCGATGACATGGTCGAGGCGTTCGAGTCGACGGAGGGCCATCTGTCGTTGCGTCTCCAGGCCGCGCTCGAGGCAGGCCAGGCGGCGGGCGGCGACACCCGCGGCATGCAGTCGGCCGCGATGCTTGTGGTCGGAGAGGACATGGGCGTGTGGTTGAACAATGACGTTGTTCTGCGCCTCCAGGTGGACGATCACCCGGAGCCGATCGCAGAACTCCGGCGGCTGGTGGAGATGGCCGCGGCCCGGCGCGAGCGGCGGCGGGGGCGGTAGCAGGCGGCGGTACCGCAGCCGGCGGTCGTCAATCCCGCCTGAGCCCCCGCAACACGGCCAGATTCCGGCGGTCGGCGGTGACGCCGTCGTCTCCCTTGGGCGTCTCCAGGATCTTGGGCACCCGGCGGAACCGCGGCGTGTTCAGCAGGCGGCGAAACGGTTCCACGCCGATCGTTCCCTCGCCGATGTTCGCGTGCCGGTCGAGGCGCGAGCCGAACGGGGCCTTGGCGTCGTTCAGGTGGAAGAGTTCGATCCTGTGCGCGCCGAAGGTGTCGTCCGCCCGCATCCACACTCCGTCGAAGTCCCCGCCGAGATCCAGCCCGCCGACCCAGGCGTGACAGGTGTCGAAACAGACGGCGACGCGGTCGTCGACCGACCGGGGAATGAGCCGCATGATCCGGTCCAGCTCCTCGAGCGTGCCGCCGACCGAGGTGCCCGTGCCGGCGGTGAGTTCCAACAGCACGCGCGGCCCGGCGACCGCTTCGAGCGCCTCGGACACCGCCGCCGCGTTGCGCGCGATGCCACTGTCGCCGTCGCCGTCGGTGGCGTTCCCCGGATGCGTGACCACGGCGTCCAGGCCGAGGCGGGCGGCTCGCTCGAGTTCGCCCCGGAAGCAATCCGCCGAGCGACGCCAGAGCGCAGGATCGGGACTCGCGAGGTTGATCAGATACGAGTCGTGCGAAGCTGTGAACCGGACTCCCGTGCGGACGGCGGCGGCGCGGTAGGCGCGGACGGCCTCCTCTTCGAGAACAGGCTCGGCCCACCGGCTCGGCTGCTTGGTGAAAACCTGAAAAACACCCGCGCCGATCTCCTCGGCCCTTCCGGGTGCGTGCTGGATTCCGCCGGCCGCGGAGACGTGTGCACCGAGTTCGTCGCAGGGGGACATGGTCCCCCAACGTCAGCGCTGCCGTGATCGTGTGCAAGCACCGCAGCCCGGGTCCCTTGCAATCGGGTGGCGCGCGGCTTGACCTTGTCCACAGTCTCAACCTTCCCGGGCACCGCCGCCCAGGTCATCCGCACATGCCAACAGGACACGCTCCATGCGCACCGGCTCGACTTTTCTCGCATTCTCCGCCCGAGGCGGACGCGGCCTGCCGGCCCGGGTCGGCATTCTTTCCCTGTTGCTGGCGGGCTGCGCCGGTGGCGGTCCGGCGACGACCGCGGCACCGCTCCCACCCACCGACGCGGATGCGCCGCCCGCAGGTGTCGACGCCGCCCTGGCCGCAGATCAACCCGCTGCGGAGCAACCCGCCGGGGAGCAACCCGGCCCCGCCCCGGCGCCGGCCCCCGACCCGGCCGCCGTCCTCGACACGGTCCGGGCCGGCGCCTTCGACAACGGCAAGATGTGGACGTTCGACGCCCCGCCGACCGCGTACCTGGAAGAGACCTACGGCTTTTCACCCGGCGACGAATGGTATGCGCGCGCGCGCCTCGGCGCGTTGCGGATCCCCAACTGCTCGGCCTCGCTGGTGTCGCCCAACGGCCTTGTCATGACCAACCACCACTGTGCCCGCGACTTCGTCACGCAGGTGTCCGAAGAGGGTGAGGACCTCCTCGACGACGGCTTCTTCGCGGCCTCCCCCGACGAAGAGCGCCCGGTCGACGACTTCGAGGCCGACCAGCTCGTAGACATCGTGGACGTCACCGCCGAGATCCGGGCAGCGGTGGACGCAGTCGAGGACGCCGCGGCCCGGAGCGAGGTGCGGGACAGTCTCAGCGACGCGGTAGCGGAGCGCATTGCCGACGAACGCGGCGGCGAGGACGCCGGTGTTGCGGTCGAGGTCGTGTCGCTCTACAACGGCGGGCTCTACTCCGCATATGTGTTCAGGCGATACGAAGCGGCCCGGCTGGTGATGGCCCCCGAACTCCAGCTCGGATACTTCGGCGGCGACCCGGACAACTTCACCTATCCGCGCTATTCGCTCGACTTCGCCTTCTTCCGCCTCTACGGCGACGACGGCCGGCCGATCAGCACCGACGACCACTTTCGCTGGAGCACCTCCGGGGCCGCCTCGGGCGATCTCGTCTTCATCATCGGCAATCCGGGAAGCACCTCGCGCCTGCAGACGGTCGCCGAGCTGGCGTATCGGCGTGACGTGGAGATGCCCGCGCTTCTGGCGTTCCTGGACTCGCGCATCGAAGCGATCGAGGGATACCTCGAAGGACGCGAGGACGAACCGGGGATCGACGAGGTGCGCAACAGCGTCTTCGGGCTGCTGAATTCGCAGAAGGCGTTCCGGGGGATGCTGGAGGGGTTGCAGGACCCGTATGTGATCGCGCGCCGAGCCGCCGCCGAGCAGACCTTCCGCATGGCCCTCGAAGCCGACTCCGCCCTCGCGCGGGCCTATTCGCCCCTCTTCGCAGAGATGGCCGAACTGCAGACGCGGAAGGCGTCCATGGCAGCCGAAATCAACGCCTTTGCGGCCTTCGGCAGTCCGGACTACGAGGCGTCGGCGATCCTGCGGGCGCTCGCCGCCTTCCAGTACCTGGTAGGCAGTCAGAGCGGCGCGACAAGCGAAGAGCTCGACGGATTCCTCGAGCAGCTTCGTGAAGTCCCGAACCGGCCCGCCGAACTCGACGAAGCGCTGCTGCGCGCCCGCTACGTCGATCTGGTCGCAGCCTTCGGCGAGGACGATCCGGGCACGGCGATGATCCTGGGGGGACGCACCCCCGAAGACGCTGCCGCGGCGCTGCTGCTCGGCTCGGTCATGGCCGACTCCGCGGCGGCGGAAGAGGCGGTGCTGGCGGGGACGCTCAACCCGGCGACGGAGCCCTCGTTCACGCTCCTGCAGGGGCTCTTCGCACGGTTCGGTCCGTTCCAGGGACTGATGGCTTCGGTCGGCCCGGAAGAAGAGGAGATCGCGGCCCGTCTCGGACGCGCCCGCTTCGAGGTGGACGGCACCCGGGTGCCCCCGGACGCCACATTCTCGCTCCGCCTGGCCGACGGCGTGGTCGCCGGATACCCCTACAACGGGACGACGGCACCGGCGCACACGACCTTTTTCGGGCTGTACGACCGGCACTATTCCAACCCTGGAGCCGACGAATGGGCGCTCCCCGAACGGTGGAGGAGCCCGTCCGGCGACTTCGACCTGTCGACGCCGCTGAACTTCGTGAGCACCGCGGACATCATCGGCGGCAACTCGGGCTCGCCGGTGGTCAACCGGGACCTGGAGATCGTGGGCCTCGTCTTCGACGGAAACATCCAGAGCCTGCCGGGAGATTACATCTACATGCCCGCCCTCAACCGGTCGGTTGCGGTGGACGCGCGCGGAATACTGGAGGCGTTGCGGGACGTGTACGGCGCCGGGTGGATCGCCGAGGAACTCACCACGGGCCGCCTGCCCTGAGCGCGGCGATGCCTGCCGAGCGGCCCGTTGCCCTGGTCACCGGATCCTCTTCCGGGATCGGCCGGGCGCTGGCGCTGCGTCTGGCCCGGGACGGCTACGCCGTGGGTCTGCTGGCCCGCCGCGGCGAGCGGCTGCGGGACGTGGCCGCCGAGATCCGGGAGCGGGGCGGAGCTGCGTCCGTTCACCGGTGCGACGTCTCGCGGCGCGAGCAGGTGCGGGCGGCGGTGGAGCACTGCCGTGCGGAGCTCGGCCCGGTGCAGCTCCTGGTTGCAAATGCGGGAATGGGATCGCGCATGCCGACCGACGAGCTGGACGCGGACGAGGTCGAGCTGGTGATGCGCGTGAACTTCCTGGGCGCGGTCTACGTGGTCGACGCGCTGCTCCCGGCGATGCTGGCCCGGGGGTCGGGACACCTGGTGGCCGTGGCGAGCCTGGCCGGCTACTGCGGACTGCCCGAGCGGCCGGCGTACTGCGCGTCCAAGGCGGCCATGATCGGCTTCTTCGAGAGCCTGCGCCTCGATCTGCGCCCCCGGGGGATCGCCGTGACCATCGTCAGCCCGGGCTTCGTCCGCACCCCGATGACCGGCGGCGAGGGCTCCGAGCGCCCGTTCATGGTGGAACTGGAGCCGGCCGTGGACCGAATCGCCCGCGCGATCCGGGCGCGTCGGCGATCCCTGGCGTTTCCGTGGCAGATGGCGCTGCCGGCGACCCTTGCCAGAGCGCTGCCGCGAAGCCTCTTCGACCGCGTGGCGCGCAGGATTCGCCACTGACCGGCCGTGCAGAACCTCCGCGTCCCGACAACAGCGGCGAGGCGCCGGACAACCGCGGGCCTTGCGCGCCCACGGCCGGGACACGCCTTCTTCGGCGGTGCTCCCCTGCTGATGGCGCACCGTGGCGGCGCCCGGCTCGCGCCGGAGAACACGATGGCCGCGTTCAGGCGCGCGCTGGATGACTGGGACGCCGATGTACTCGAGATGGATGTCCGTCTCACCGCCGATGGACGGGTTGCGGTCGTACACGACGAGACCGTTGAACGCACGACCGACGGCAAGGGTGCTGTGCGCGAGATGGAATGGAGCGAACTCCGGAAGCTGGATGCCGGGTTTCGGTTCCTCGATCTTGCCGGAAAGCGCTCCCAGCGGGGCCGCAGCGTTCGCATTCCCCTCTTCGAGGAGGTCCTGGAGGCCTTGCCAAGGGTCCGGATCATCGTGGAGCCGAAGGCCGCGGAGGCGGCCGGGCCCCTCGCGCGCGCCATCCGCGAGGCAAAAGCCGAGCACCGCGTCCTCATCGGCGCCGAGTTCGAGGCGACGCGCGCCGGGGCGCGGGGCTACCCGGGGCCATGGGGCGCATCACGCAGGCAGGTCCTGCCCTTCTGGGTCCTGCACCGGTTTCCGGTTGTCGGCGCCTGGCATGTCCCCGCCGCGGACGCGTTTCAGGTCCCGGAGCGGTCCGGGCGCATCCGCGTCCTCACGCCCGACTTTGTCCAGGCCGCACACGCCGCCAACATGCCCGTGCACGTGTGGACGGTCGACGATCCGGACGACATGCGGAGGCTGCTGGACTGGGGCGTCGACGGCATCCAGAGCGACCGGCCCGACATTCTGGCCGACGTTCTGACCGAAGTCGCGGGGCGTCCGCCGGCCCCCGCGGCGTCAAGGAAGCGGGACCAATGACCGAGTCTGGTCGCGGCCATCGGCACGGCCCTGGGTACGGCCACGGGCACCGTCCGCTCGACGTCCGCTTCGGCGACCATGTGGAGGCCTCGGGCTGGCTGGACGGCGCCACGGCCGTGGTGGCGGGCGTCTCGGGCGGCGTCGACTCGATGGTGCTGCTCCACCTGCTCCGCCTGCTCCGTTTCGGCCGTTCTCAGGGCGCCGTGTCTCTTCATGTGGCCCATGTCGACCACCGCATGCGCCCCCGCAGCGAGGAGGACGCCGCGTGGGTGGCGAAGATCTGTGCGGACTGGCAAGTCGACTTCCACCTGCGCACCGCGGCACGCCCCGTGACCGGCGAAGCCGAGGGCAGGGACCTGCGCTACGCGTTCTTCGAGGAGGTCAGACGCGGCCTGGGCGACGGCGCCGTGACCATGACCGCGCACACGGCCGACGACCAGGCCGAGACGGTGCTCTTCCGGATCGCGCGGGGAAGCGGTCCCCGCGGTCTGGGCGCGGTCCATCCGGCCCGCCCCCCGCACATCGTCCGTCCCCTGCTGCCGTTCTGGCGCCGCGAACTGCTTGCCCACGCGGCGGAGCACGGCGTCCCGTATCGCGACGATCCGTCCAACCTCGACACGCGCTGGACCCGCAACCGGCTCCGGCACACGGTCCTTCCCCTGCTGGAAGAGGCGGTTCCGGGGGCCGCCGCGGCGCTGGCCGCACTGGCCGACACCAGCCGTCTCCACGCCGCCGCCCTGAACGAGCTGCTGGACGAGCGCATCGCCGCGCTGTCGACGGACACGCACGCACCGCTGTCGACGACCGCTCCCGCCCCGCCTTCGCACACGGCGCCCCCGTCCCTGTCCCTCGACCGCGCCGCCCTCCTCGCGCTGCCTGACCCCGTGCTCGTGCCGCTGCTTCGCCGCGCCCTCGCGCACCTGGGCAGCGAACCCTCACGCGCGGCTACCGCCCAGCTGCTCCGATTCGTGCGCGAGTCGCCGAGCGGCCGCCGGCTGCACCCGACCGGTGGCGTGGCGGTCGAGCACCGGCTCGGCGAAATCCGCATCCGCCGTGCGCACAACCCGTCACCCCCGTCCCCCCCGTCGCCGCGCCCCGTCTCCGCCCCCGCCGCGACCATCCGTATCGGATCCGAGCCCGGCCAGGGCGGCTACGCGCACGGCGGCTGGGTGGTGGACGCCGCCTGGGGCCCGGAACCGCGCATGGGCTTCCCGCATGTTGCGCACTTCGCGCGCGACCGCGTTAGCTTCCCTCTCTCACTGCGCCCCTGGGCTCCGGGAGACCGCATGACCATGCCCTACGGGCGCAAGAAGGTGAAGAAACTGCTTCTGGAGGCCCGCATGCCCGCCGATCTTCGCGCCGGAGTGCCGGTCGTGGCCGATGCCGGCGGCGCCGTGCGCTGGATTCCGGGGATCGCGGGCCCGTCTCGCGCGGCGCCGAAGGCCGGCGGCGAGGCGCCGCAGTGGTGCCTGGAGGTGAACATTTCCCGGGAAGTTCCCCAACGTTCCGATCGAGGAGGTCCGGTTTGAACGCCACCGCCCGCGCCCAGCTCGGGGAGCAGGAGCTCAAGCGCATCGTATTCACCGAGGTGATGATCCGGCGCCGCGTCCGCGAAATGGGCCGGGACATCGGGGCCGCCTACGGGCCCGACGACGACATCCTGGTGCTCGGGCTGCTCAAGGGATCCTTCGTGTTCGTCGCGGATCTGGTGCGCGAAATCCCGCGGCCGATTCAGGTGGACTTCCTCCTGGCGTCCAGCTACGGCGGGGAACGCGTGAGCAGCGGCGAGGTGAAACTGGTGTACAACCCCCGAGCCGAGATGGCGGACCGGCACGTGATCCTCGTCGAAGACATCGTGGACAGTGGCACGACCATCAACCGGCTGGTGCCGCTGCTGCTCGACCGCAAGCCCGCCAGCCTCGAGCTCTGCACGCTCCTTCACAAACGCCTGGCACACCCGAAGAAGGAGCCCCGCTGGGTCGGATTCGACGCCCCGGAGGAGTTCCTGGTGGGTTACGGGTTGGATTTTGCCGAGAGTTTTAGGCACCTTCCCTATATCGGCTCGATCTGACCCGCCTCCGAGCCGGCCAGGAAGAGCCCAGGCACGAACTGACGATGTCCGACAAGAGTCCTTCTCCGAACGAACCGCCCAGGAAGCTGAAGCGGGTCTCCCGGACTGCGTCCTTCTGGGTGCTCCTCGCGCTCATGACGGTTCTCGCGTTCCAGTTCATGCGCGGAGGCGAGCGCACGGCCGGCGAAATCAGCCAGTCCGAGTTTCAGCGCCAGCTTGCCAACGACAACATCCTGAAGGTCACGTTCTTCGGCGATGCGGAGGTCCGCGGCGAGCTCAAGAGCACGATCACCCTCGACGAGACCGACGTGGACGAGTTCGTCGTCCGCATCGTGCCCGGCGTCGCCGCGACCATGGTCGAGCAGCTGGAGGCACAGGAGGTCGAGGTCAATGCGCGCGCCCAGTCGCCGGGGTGGCTGCCGCTGATCGGCACCTTCCTTCCGTGGATGCTCATCATCGTCTTCTGGATCTGGATCCTCAGGGCCATGCAGAGCGGGGGCAACCGGGCGTTCCAGTTCGGACGCTCGCGCGCCAGGCTCATCAGTCCGGACACGCCCCAGGTGACCTTCGAGGACGTCGCCGGCGCCGACGAGGCGAAGGAGGAACTGGAGGAGATCATCGAGTTCCTGAAGGACCCGCCCAAGTTCTCGCGCCTGGGCGGCCGCCTTCCCAAGGGCGTGCTGCTGGTCGGCCCCCCCGGCACCGGGAAGACGCTGCTGGCGCGCGCGGTCGCCGGCGAGGCGGGCCGCCCGTTCTTCCAGATGTCGGGTTCCGACTTCGTCGAGATGTTCGTCGGGGTCGGCGCGTCACGGGTGCGCGATCTCTTCGAGCAGGGGAAGGCCCACGCGCCGTGCATCATCTTCGTCGACGAGATCGACGCCGTCGGCAGGCACCGGGGGGCCGGACTGGGCGGCGGGCACGACGAGCGTGAACAAACCCTGAATGCCCTGCTGGTGGAAATGGACGGCTTCGAGGCCAACGAGGGCGTCATCCTCCTGGCCGCCACCAACCGTCCGGACGTGCTCGACCCGGCGCTGCTGCGCCCCGGGCGTTTCGACCGGCAGGTCGTCGTGGACCTTCCCGACGTGAAGGGACGCGAGGGAATCCTGCGTGTCCACGCCAAGAAGCTGCCCCTGGAGGAGGACGTGGAGCTGTCCCTGGTGGCGCGGGGGACTCCGGGCCTGAGCGGGGCCGACCTGTCGAACATCTGCAACGAGGCCGCGCTGTTTGCGGCGCGCAGGGACGTCGAGAGGGTGGCCATGGAGGACTTCGAGCAGGCCAAGGACAAGGTCATGCTCGGCACGGAGCGGCGCTCGATGGTGCTGACCGATGCCGAGAGGCGCCTGACCGCCTACCACGAGGCCGGCCACGTCGTGATCGGCGTGAAGATCCCGGGGCTCGATCCGGTCCACAAGGTCACGATCGTGCCCAGGGGCCGGGCTCTGGGGCTGACCGCCTCCCTTCCCGAGGAGGACCGGCATTCGCACACGCGGGACTGGATGAACGGCCAGCTGGCGATGCTCTTCGGAGGCCGCGTCGCCGAGGAACTGGCGTTCGGACCGGAGCAGGTGACCACGGGCGCCGGCAACGATATCGAGCGGGCGACGAGCATGGCGCGGCGCATGGTCACCCGGTTCGGGATGTCGGACCGGATCGGCCTCATGGCCGTGGGCGACTCGGATCAGGAGGTGTTCCTCGGCCGCGAACTCGTGCAGCGGCGCGAGGTTTCGGATTACACCGCGCAGCAGGTGGATGAAGAGGTGAAACGGCTCCTCGACGGCGCGCACGCCAAGGCGCGCGAGGTCATCGAAGCCAACCGCGGTCTCCTGGACGACGTTGCCGAGGCGCTGCTGGAAAGGGAGACCCTGGACGGTGACGAGATCCAGCGGCTGGTCGACGGGAAGGAGCTGGCGCCGCTGACCGAGTTCGATTCCGAACCACCCCAGGCCCGGTTGCCGGGGGCGGAGACGAAGTCGGTGACGAAACCGCAGCCCGGATTGGTGGGGCCGGAGCCGCTGCCCTCACCGGGCTAGGACGTCAAACCGGATCCAGGACGGTCGACGGGCCGAGCGGGGCTGCGGCCGACTGTGGCAGCGAGAGTTCCAGCAGGTCGCGGAGCCGGTCGCTGTCGATCCCCACTTCGAGGCGGCCCCGGAACGCGACGGAGATGCGCGCCGTCTCCTCGCTGATCACGATCACGATGGCGTCGGTCTCCTCGCTGAGGCCGATCGCCGCCCTGTGACGCGTGCCGATCGACTTGTCGGCGACCGGATTCTGCGTGAGTGGAAGAATGGCGGCAGCGGCCTGAATGGTGTCGCCGACGATGATCACCGCGCCGTCGTGCAGCGGTGAACTCGGCGCAAAGATGGTCCCCAGCAGTTCGGGGGACACCACGGCGCCGACGCGCTTCCCGGTTTGCGCGTACTCGCGCAGGCCCGTCTCGCGCTGCACGGCCAGAATCGCGCCCACGCCGGAACGCGCGAGCCGCTCGGCGCTCTCCACCAGGCGATCCACGATGCGCTCCTTGCGGGTGGACCCCAGTACGCTCACCAGGCGGCTCTGCCCGAGCCGGGCCAGCGCGGCGCGCATCTCCGGCTGGAAGACCACCAGCGCCGCGATCGCGCCGTACTGCAGGAGCGCCTCGATGAGCCGGCGGATCAGGGAGAACCCCAGGATCACCGACAGCAGGTAGAGTCCCGCCAGCAGCAGGACGCCCAGCAGCATCTGCATCGCCCGGGTGTGCCGCAACAGCAGGAGCAGCCGATATACGAGGAGGAAGACGATGAGGATCTCGACCAGGTCGGTCCACCCCGGCCGGAGGAACTGCAGCTGCGACAGGAACCCGTTCATGACACGTCAACGATAACAGGTCGCGGAAAGCTGTGGGGCGGGGGTTCGGCCGGGGTCATCGCGGCTTCGTTGACGTCATGGGTCCGGCGTCCTACATTCCCGCCGGTACCTCAATCCACTGCGAACACTGCTCACCAGGAGTCCGGCCTTGGGCGACAGCTACGGTCTACTCACACTCTTCGCGGACGGCGGGCTGATGATGTACCCGCTCGTGCTCTGCTCACTTATCGGTCTCGGGGTCATCATCGCGAAGTTCTGGACCCTGATGGTGGCCCACCGGAAGACGGTGGCGGTGATCGAGCAGGTTGAGGAGGCCGCCATGTCCGGGCGGCTGGACGAAGCGGCGGAGGTGGCCGCGACCACGCCCGGTCCAGCGGCGGCCATCCTGCTGGCGGGGCTCCGCCGGATCCGCAACCTGACCCTGAACAAGGGCGAGCTCGAGCAGGTCATCTCCACGACCGGTGCAATCGAGCTCAGCTTCCTGGAGCGCGGCCTGGTGATCCTGGCGACGATCGCCAACGTGGCGCCCCTGATGGGGTTCCTCGGCACGGTCGCCGGGATGATCGTAGCGTTCGAATCGATCGCTTCCGCCGGTGACGTCAACCCGGCGCTGGTCGCCGGAGGGATCAAGGTCGCGCTGCTCACCACGGCGGCGGGGCTCACCATCGCCATCCCCGTCAACATCGGCTACAATTATTTCGTGGCGCGCATAGACACGCTGATCGTCGACATGGAACAGAGCACCCAGAAGGTCCTGAACATCGCGTGGGACCTCGAGAAGGAAGGGAAGCTGCAGGTTCTTTCCTAACGACATTCGCGGGTGCGCGAGGGCGAGCCCGCGTGGGGCGCGGCGGAACTCTGCGGCCCGTCGGCAGTAGAACACAAACAGGGAATCCGGACAACGACACGGGAGATCACCCCATGGCTGTTCTCGGTGGCAAGAAATCCAAGGTCTCCGACGAGATCCCATCCTCGTCGATGGCCGACATCGCGTTCCTCCTGCTCATCTTCTTCCTGGTCACAACGACCTTCCCGAAGGACAAGGGGCTCGCCATGCTTCTCCCGGAGAGCGAGTCGGAGGTCGAGGTCAGCCAGAGGAACATCCTGCACATCATCATCACGCCCACGGGCGCGGTGAACATCCGTCGCGGCGAGAGCCAGCAGGAGCAGACGGTGCGTCCCGAGGACGTGGAGGCCATCTGGCGGCAGGACGTGGCCGAGAACGACAATCTGATCGCCGCGGTGAAGACGGATCCGAACGCGCCCTACCGCTTCATGATCGATGTCCTGGACGCCCTGCAGAGCGCGGGCGCCGAACGTATTTCCCTGCAACTCCTGGAGTAGAGCGCAATGGGTCTCAAAGGCGGTGGATTGGAGCGCAAGCAGAAGGCTTCGCAGGAGATCCCGTCGTCCTCGATGGCGGACATCGCATTCCTGCTGCTGATCTTCTTCATGGTGTCGACGGTCTTCCAGAAGGACCGCAACCGCGACATCGACTGGGCGGCCGCGGAGGCCACCGAGAAGATGGACCAGAAGCAGAAGAACATCCTCAACATCTGGGTCGAGGGCAACGGCGACATCTACATCAACGACGTCTTCCGCGAGATGGAGGAGGTCCGTACCATGGTGGCGCCGCTGTACCGCGACAACCGCGAACTGGTGATTTCGATCCGGTCGGACCGCACCGTGCCGTACCGGTTCATCGACCAGCTTCAGCAGGAGCTGGTCGCAGCGGGCATAGTCCGGGTCGTATTCGCGACCGAGCTTGAACAGAGCATGACGAGGGAAAGACGATGAGCGAGCAAGCAGTCACAAACGTTCAGGACAGCGCCAACGATCACTTCAAGAAATCGTTCTCGTCCTGGTTCTGGGGATCGATGAGCGCGGCGACGGTGCTGCACTTCGCCCTGTTCGCCTTCTGGCCGGAGATGACGCCGGACGACGTCAGCATGACGATGGACGAGATCGAGGCCATCGAGCTCCCGCCCGAGGTCGAGATTCCTCCTCCGCCCGAGGCGATTGCCCGGCCCGCCACGCCGGTGATCGCGACGGCAGAGATCGAGACCGACATCACGATCGCCCCCACGACGTTCGAGTCCGTCTCGGTCGAGGACCTTCCGCCCCCGCCCGACGAGGTAGAGACGGATATCTCCGCCGCGCCCGTCTTTACGCCGTACACGGTCAAGCCGGACTACACCAACGGCGCCGAGGTGATGCGCGCCCTGGAGCGCGAGTATCCCCCGCTGCTGCGTGACGCGGGCATCGGAGGGACCACCCTCGTCTGGTTCTTCATCGACGAGCAGGGCGTCGTGCGAAATCAGCAGGTGCAGGAGTCGTCGGGACACACCGCGCTGGACGACGCGGCGCTGCGCGTGGCGCCGGTGTTCAAGTTCACGCCGGCCCTCAACCGTGACAAAGCGGTTCCGGTCTGGGTTCAGCTGCCGATTACCTTCACGACCAGGTAACGCGACCGGCTGACCGGGAAGCGGGGAACGCCCCGCCGGCCGCGCGGCCGGCGGGGCGTTCCCTTGTAGGCTCGCGCCCGGGGCCGGTGCCAGCCCCGCGCGCGAGCCCCTTCACGCGAGTGGAGACGGGAGGGAAATGGTAAACAAGGATGTTTACTATCGCGGCATCCTGGAACGACTGCCGCGCGTCATGGACCGCATCGCGCGCGCGGCCCGGCGCAGCGGCCGCGATCCGTCCGCGGTGAGGATCGTCGCGGTCACGAAGGGCCACGCCCCCGGTGCGGTCGAGGCGGTCGCCGCGGCGGGACTCCATGACATCGGCGAGAACCGCGTCGACGAGCTGCAGCGCAAGCGGGCCGCGCTCGGCGACCTGACCGTGAACTGGCACATGATCGGGCACGTGCAGCGCCGCAAGGCGGGCCCGGCGGCCCGCCTTGCGGGACTGGTTCACAGCGTGGATTCGCAGCGCCTCGCCGAGAAGCTGTCGCGTCTCGGCGAGGCCGACGGGCGGCGCGTCCCCGTGCTCGTCCAGGTCAACGCGTCCGGCGAGGCCACCAAGGGGGGCTTCCCGGGCGCGGAGGCGCTGGACGAGGTCGGGCGGGTGGCCGCGCTGGGGGGGGTGCGGGTCCTGGGCCTCATGACGATGGCGCCATTCGTGGCCGACGAAGCCGTGCTGAGGTCCACGTTCCGGCGGACGCGCGAGATCATGGAGGCCGCCGCCGGCATCGCGGGCGTGGAGGGGCGCGAGCTTTCGATGGGCATGTCCAACGACTACGAGATCGCGGTGGAGGAGGGCAGCACCATGGTGCGCCTCGGCACGACGCTGCTGGGCCCGCGTCCCGGGTGAGTCCGCCGACCGATCTTCCGGCGTGACAGCGGCCGGCCTGACGGGAACGTTCTGCTCCCGGGAGCGGTAGCATCTACTAGGTGTGGCAATCGCCGCATTCGCCAGCCGGCCCGGAAAATGGCACAAGGAGCGAGAGACGATGAACGAACGGAATGCCCGCCAGGAACGGAGCGCGACGGACAGCGCGAACGGCCGCTTCAAGGATTCGTTCTCGTCCTGGTTCTGGAGCTCGATGATCGCTGCCACCATCACCCACTTCGGGTTCTTTGCGCTGGTGAACTTCGCCGAGCCCGACGATGTGAGCGTCAACGTGGTGTCGACCGTGATCATCGACCTGCCGCCGGTGGTCGAGATTCCTCCTCCACCCGAGGCCATCGCCAGGCCCGCGACGCCGGTGATCGCCACCACCGACATCGAAACCGACATCACGATTCCCACGACCACCTTCACGTCCCTGTCGTTGGAGGACCTGCCGCCGCCGCCCGACGAGGTGGAGACGGACATCTCCGCAGCACCGGGGTTCACCCCGTTTACGGTCAAGCCCGGCTACACGAACGCCGCCGAGGTGATGCGGGCGCTGGCACGCGAATACCCGTCGCTGCTGCGCGACGCCGGCATCGGCGGCACCGTCAAGGTGTGGTTCTTCATCGACGAAAACGGTGTCGTGCAGAACCAGGTCGTGCACGAAACCTCCGGGCACGAAGCTCTCGACGCCGCCGCGTTGCGGGTTGCGCCGGTCTTCCGGTTCACGCCGGCGCTCAACCGTGACAGGGCGGTTCCCGTCTGGGTGTCGCTTCCGATTACCTTCAGAACCAACTAGCGCGCTCGGTCGCCCCACACGCGGAGACGCCCCGCCGGCCGAGTGGTCGGCGGGGCGTTTCCTTTTTGGGCTGCCGCCCGCTTGAGCTCCGGGAGAAACGATCCACATGAAGCAAAGTGAGATGATGCGCCTGCACGAGGCGGTGGACGAGGTCCGCGCCCTCGGGGGACCGGTTCCCCGGGTGGGCATCGTGCTGGGGACGGGCCTGGGCGGCCTCGCCGGCGCCATCGACGTCCAGGCGTCGGTTCCGTACCGGGACCTGCCGCATTTTCCCGTATCCACGGTCGAGAGCCACGAGGGCCGGCTGCTGCTGGGCACGCTCGAAGGCGTCCCGATCGTGGCCATGCAGGGCCGCTTTCACCGGTACGAGGGGTATTCGCTCCGCGAGATCGTATTCCCGATCCGCGTCATGAAGCTGCTGGGGGCCGACACGCTGATCGTCTCGGCGGCGTGCGGGGGCATGAATCCGCTGTGGGGACCGGGCGATCTGGTCCTGCTCGACGATGTGATCAACTTCATGGGGTCCAGCCCGCTCGTCGGCCCCAACCTGGACGAGCTGGGACCGCGGTTTCCCGACATGTCGGCGCCCTTCGATGCCGCGCTGCAGGAGGTGGCCCAGGCGGTGGCCATGGACGCACACATCGCGCTCCGCCGGGGCGTCTACGTCGCTGTGGTGGGCCCGCAGCTGGAGACGCGCGCGGAATACCGCATGCTGCGGGGCATGGGCGCGGACGTCGTGGGGATGTCGACCGTGCCGGAGGTGATCGCCGCGCGGCACATGGGCATGCGCGTGCTGGCCGTCGCGATCATCACGGACCAGTGCCTTCCCGACGCGCTGGAGGAGGCCGACGTGCCGACGATCATCGCCACCGCGCAGGCGGCGGAACCGCGGTTGGCCACTCTGGTGCGGGGTGTCCTCGGCGTCCTGGCCGCGGAAGCCGCGGAGACCGGCGCGCCCGACGCCGCGACCCCCCCCGGCGTGCCCGACGCCGCGAACCGCCCCGGCGCCCCCGACGCCTGACCCGCCGATGCGCTATCCCTCCGTACCCGCTTCCCGCGTCACCCTGGAAGAGACCGTGCTGGACCTGTGGCGCGAAGAGGACACCTTCCAGCGCACGCTCGACGCCACCCGCGACGGGGAGCCGTTCGTGTTCTTCGAGGGGCCGCCCACCGCGAACGGCCGCCCCGGGCTGCACCACATCATCAGCCGTGCGATCAAGGATCTGATGTGCCGCTACCAGACCATGCTGGGCAGGCACGTCACGCGCATCGCCGGGTGGGACACGCACGGCCTGCCGGTCGAGATCGAGGCGCAGAAGCAGCTCGGCATCGAGGACAAGCGCGAGATCGAGGAGCGGGGGATCGCGTGGTTCAACGAGCGCTGCCGGGAGTCGGTGTTCACCTACAAGGACGACTGGGAGCGCTTCTCGGAGCGTATCGGATACTGGCTGGACTACTCGCGGCCGTACGTCACCTTCCACGCCGAATACGTGGAGACCGCGTGGTGGCTGCTCAAGCAGATGGCGAACCGGGGCCTTCTGTACCGGGGCCACAAGGTGGTGCCATGGTGCCCCTCCGACCAGACCGTGCTGTCCTCGCACGAACTCTCGCTCGGATACCGCGACGTGGAGGATCCGTCGCTCTGGGTCACCCTCGAACTGCTCGACGGTTCCGGACGCCACCTGCTCGTGTGGACCACCACGCCGTGGACGCTGGTGTCCAACGTGGCGCTCGCGGTCAACCCGGCGATCGAGTACGTCGAGGTCGCGCACGAAGGCAGGCGCCTGATCCTGGCGAGGAGCCGCGCGGAGGAGCTCTTCGGCGAGGCGCATGGCGGGGGAGCCGTGGATGCGGCCGAGCTGGTCGGCGCGCGCTACCGCCGTCCCTTCGAGCTGATCGCGGCAGACACCGTGCTGGGCAAGGCGTGGGAGATCGTTCCGGGCGACTTCGTGTCCGACGAGGAGGGTTCGGGGATCGTGCACATGGCGCCGGCGTACGGCGCCGACGACTACCAGGCGGGGAAGGACTTCGGTCTGGCGGTGCTGGAGCCCGTGCAGCCCGACGGGACCTTCGCCGCCGACCTTCCGCTCGTGGGCGGCGTCTTCTTCAAGGATGCCGACGACCGCCTCGTGGCGGACCTGGAGGCGCGCGGCATGGTGTTCAGGTCCACGCGCGAAGTTCACTCCTACCCGCACTGCTGGCGCTGCGACGCGCCGCTGGTCTACATGGCCCGGCACAGCTGGTTCGCCCGCACCTCGTCGCTGCGGGACGACCTGCTCGCGAACAACGCGCGCGTGTCGTGGCACCCGCCCGAGGTCGGCGAGGGCCGTTTCGGCGAGTGGCTGAAGGGCAATGTCGACTGGGCGCTGTCGCGGGACCGTTACTGGGGCACGCCGCTGCCGGTCTGGGTGTCGGAGGACGACCCCGTCCGCGTGGAGTGGATCGGCAGCTTCGCGGAACTCGCGGAGAGGGCCGGCGCGCTGCCCGATGACTTCGATCCGCACAGGCCCTTCATCGACGAGATCACCTGGAGCTGTCCGGAGACGGGAGCCACCATGCGCCGCGTACCCGAAGTCGTCGACGTATGGTTCGACTCGGGCGCCATGCCGTGGGCCCAGTGGCACTATCCCTTCGAGAACCGGGAACTCTACGAGCGCCACTTCCCGGCGGACTTCATCTGCGAGGCGGTCGACCAGACGCGGGGGTGGTTCTACTCGCTGCACGCGATCTCGACGATGCTCGGGCTGGGACCCGCCTTCCGCAACGTGATCGTCAACGACCTCATCCTGGACGCCGAGGGGCGGAAGATGTCGAAGTCCAGGGGCAACGTGGTCGATCCGTGGGACGCGGTGGCCGACCACGGGGCCGACGGCGTGCGCTGGTACATGGTCACGGTGAGCAACCCGTGGCTGCCGACCCGCTTCGACCCTGAGGGCGTCAAGGAGTCGGCGGCGCGCTTCTTCGACACGCTGCTCAACACGTACCGCTTCTTCGCGCTCTACGCGAACGTTGAGGACTGGGTGCCGGATCCCACACCCGACCCGGCCGCGCGTCCCGCCCTCGATCGCTGGCTGCTGTCGCGTCTGCACGGTCTCGTGGCCCGGGCACGGCAGGAGATCGACGGCTACAACCCGACGCGTGCCTACCGCGCGGTCGCCGCGTTCGTGGACGCGGAGCTGTCGAACTGGTACGTGCGCCGCGCCCGGCCGCGCTTCTGGGGGAACACGGACGCGGCGGACGCGGCGGCGGCCTTCGCGACGCTCCATGAGGCGCTTCGCACGGTGGCGCTGCTGATCGCGCCGGTGACGCCGTTCGTGTCCGACTGGCTGCACCGTGCGCTGACCGGCAGGTCGAGTCACACCGAGCGGTTCCCCGAAGCCGACCCCGCGATGATCGACGAGGCGCTGGAGGCGGACATGGCGGACGTCCGCAGCCTGAGCACGCTTGCGCGCGCGGCGCGTGAACAGGTCAGGATCCGGGTGCGGCAGCCGCTGGGGCGCCTCCTGGCGGTCGTGCCCGGGGAGCCGCCCGCCGACGAGGTGCTCGCACTCCTGGTCGACGAGATCAACGTGAAGGAGATCGGTTTCGCCGCGTCGTCCGAAGGGCTGGTGACCCTGGTGGCGCGACCCGGGTTCCGCGCGCTGGGGCGCCGCTTCGGCAGGCTGACGCCGGAGGCTGCGCAGCGGATCCGGGAGCTCGGCGCCGAGGAGCTGAGCGTGGTGCGCGGGGGCGGCACGGTTCGCGTCGAGGTGGGCGGGGAGTCGCACGAGGTCGGCAGCGACGAGATGGATGTCCTGGAGGAGGCGCGGGGAGACTGGGTGGTGCGGTCGGAGGGGCGCTACACGGTGGCGCTCGATCCCTCCCTTACCGACGGACTCCGCCGCGAGGGCCTCGCGCGCGAGCTCGTGAACCGCGTGCAGCGGCTCAGGCGGGAGTCCGGGCTCGACATCACCGACCGGATTCGGCTGGCGGTCGAGGGCACGGAGGCCGTGTGCGCGGCGGTGCGTGAGCATGAGGCGGTGATCGCGCGGGAGACCCTGGCGGTGGTTGTGCGCGCCGGGGGGCGCGTGGACGGTGAACGGGAGTTCCGCGCGGAGGTGGTGCTCGACGGCGAGGCGGCGGTCCTGGGGCTGTCGCGGGATTCGTGAGCGCGGACGGGGAAGCCGCCGACGGCCAAACGGCGGGTGGTGCGCGCCGCTGGCGGGCCGGCCCCCGGGCGGGCGGGCGTCTGGACAGCTATCTGGCGGTGAAGCTGGGGTTGTCGCGAAGCCGGGTCTCCGGACTCGTGGCCGAAGGGCTCGTCCGCGTGGACGGAAGGTCGCCGAAGAAGTCGGAAGCCGTGGCCCCCGGGCAGGTGATGGAAGTCGTGGTGCCTCCGCCGGCGCCCATCGAGGCGGCGCCGCAGGACATTCCCGTCGATATCGTGTTCGAAGACGAGCACCTGGTCGTCGTGAACAAGCAGCCCGGGCTGGTGGTGCACCCGGCCCCGGGGCACGCGGACGGTACGCTGGTCAACGCGCTGCTGCACCACGTGGGGGACCTGTCGGGGATCGGGGGCAGGCTGAGGCCGGGAATCGTGCACCGCCTGGACAAGGACACGTCGGGGCTCATGGTGGTGGCCAAGACGGACCCGGCGCACCAGGGACTCTCGGCCGCGCTGAAGGCTCGCCGGGTGCGGCGCACGTATCTTGCCGCGATCTGGGGCACCCTGCCGAACTCTCCCACGACCGTGGACCAGCCGATCGGACGCCATCCCCGGGACAGGGTGCGCATGGCGGTCGTCGCTGACGGACGGCCGGCGCGGACACGGTTCAGGCACCTTGAGAGCTGGCCTGCCGCGAGCGTGTGCGAGGTCGGGCTGGAGACGGGGCGTACCCACCAGATTCGGGTTCACGCGGCGTCGATCGGGCACGCGGTGGTGGGCGACCCGCTCTACGGTGCCGGGTTCGAGCGCCGGTTCAGCGGTTGGAACGCGCGCTGGGCGCGGGAGTTGGCGAAAGCGGTGCGCAGGCAGTTCCTGCACGCCCACCGTCTCGAATTCGAACATCCGGTGACCGCCGCGCCCGTGAGCTTCCGGGCGCGCCTCCCCGAAGACCTGGCGGCGATCCGGGACCGGGCACTCTCGACGGCATCGAGGTCGCGGTCTTGACGCTGCGGGTCGCGCTGGCATGCTGGGTCGCGGCCATGGCTGTCGTCCAGGAGCCGGACCGGACCGACCGGGCGGCCGGGCCCGCGGTCGCGGCGCAGGACACCGAGTGGCGCTATCTGCAGGGGTCATCGCTGGTCGCGCGCTACCAGGGGACGGATTCGCTGCGCGCGTCCAGGGCGCTGGCGACACTCGACGGGCTGGGGCAGCTGCCGGGCCTGCGCGAGACGGGGATGCGCGCGACGCTCACGGTGGCTCCGACGCGGGAGCTGATGGATTCGATCGTGGGCGGTCGCGTGCCCGAATGGGCGGGTGCGGTGGCGCTGCCGGACCGGATGGAGATGATCATCCCGGGCGGGCGGTTCTGGCCGAGCTCGCCCCTGGACGAAGTGCGCGTCCTACGCCACGAGTGGGCCCACCTGGCGCTGGCGCACGAGCTGGGAGACCTGCGGATCCCGCGCTGGTTCAACGAAGGATACGCCGAGTGGACGGCGGGCGGGTGGCTCGACGGCGGCGCGAGAAAGCTGGGAATGGCTCTGGCGTTCGGGGACGGCCCGCCCTTGGATTCGATCGCGCTCGGATGGCCCCGCGAGCGTGTGCCGGCGGAACTGGCCTACCTGCTGTCCGCGTCGGTGATCCAATACCTCGTGGAGGCCAGCGGGACCCGTGGCCTCGAGCTCTTCATAGCCGAGTGGAAGCGCCGGCGCTCCCACGAAGCCGCGCTCCGGGGCGTTTACGGAGCGACCGTCGCCCAACTCGAATCCGACTGGCGGAGGTGGGTCAAGAGACGGTACGGCTGGCTGATCGTGCTCTCGGATTCCGCGCTGTTCTGGGCGGTGCTCTTCACGGCTCTCGCGGCGATGTTCCTGGTCCGGCGCAGGTACCGGCGCGAGCAGATGGCCCGGTTGCGGGCGGAGGAGCCGCCCGACGCGCCTCCGTTCTGGATGGTGCCCGACGACCGGGCCGGGCCGGCGCGCGCCCCGCAGCGGCCCGTTGACCCGGACGGGCCATCTCGGTAGCGTCCGATCATGGCACGAAGAAGGAAAAAGACCGTGGACGAAAGGGCCCTTCGGTTCTCGAAGGTGAACCTCTGGTTCGCGCTCGCCGGCATGATCACGATCGCGGCGGGCTATTACCTGCTGAGCGCGGGCTCGATCAGTTTCGCACCGGTCCTCCTGGTGATCGGCTACGTCGTGCTGTTGCCGCTCGCGATCATTCGCTGACGGCGAGGTAGCGGGACCGATGGCCGCACCGCACCGGAGGCGCGCGGGCATGCTCGCGGCGCTCTTCGCCGTGGTCGTTGTCGTGCCCGCACCCCCTGCCGACGCCCGGCAGTCCACATGGCGCTGCCCGGATCCGGCCCCCCTCGTCGGCGACCTTCAGGGCACCCTGGCGCACGTGCGGTATCTCGCGGACGACCTGCTGGAAGGCCGGGCGGTGGCCACGCGCGGCGAACGGTGCGCGGGCGACTACATCGCGGAGCGGTTTCGCGAGCTCGGTCTGCGGCCCGCCGGAGACGGCGGCACCTGGTTCCAGTCATGGATGGTCCGCACGGGGAGCGCCCTGGGCGAAGGCAACGCATTCGCGGTGGCCGGAGACGAGGGCACCGGATTCATCCCGGGCGAGCACTGGACGCCCTACGGCTTCTCGGCTTCCACCCGGGTCCGGGCCCTCCTGAGCGTGGCTCCCGGCGAGATCGACGAACAATCCGCCGCCGCGCACGCCGAACTGGCCGGCCGGGCCCTGGTGATCGAGGGCACGGCGCCGCATCCGCACGCCGCCGCCCCGGACGCGCACCGGGTCGGTGCGAGTGCGGCGGCCATGGGCGCGGCCGCGCTGATCGTGCTGCTGGACGGTGACGCGCCGCTGCCATCACTGGAGGCCGAGCGGCGCGCTCCCCTCGCCATTCCCGTCATCGCCGTGCGGGGCGCCGCCGCCGCCCGGGTGCGCGCGGCGGCCGCAGCGGGTTCGGCGGCCGTCCTGACCACGCGGATCGATCCGGTGAGGCGCGAGGCGCGCAACGTCGCGGCGCTCCTGCCCGGCGCGGATCCGCACGGTGGCCAGACCTTCATCATCGGCGCCCACTACGACCATCTGGGGTTCGGCGGAGCGGGTTCGCTGTCGCCCGACGCGGTCGGCGAGGTACACAACGGCGCCGACGACAACGCGTCGGGAACCGCGGTGCTGATCGAAGCCGCGAGGGAACTCGCATCGGGGCCGGCGCTGGCCCAGAACGTCCTGTTCGTCGCGTTCACCGGCGAAGAGCGCGGCCTGTGGGGCTCGGCCCACTACGTTGAGTCACCACTCGCGCCCCTGGACGGCACGATCGCCATGCTCAACCTGGACATGGTGGGCCGCGTGGAGAACGACCTGCTCACGGTGTTCGGCACGGGCACCGCGGAGGAGTGGACGGACATCCTCGACCGGGCCAACGCCGCGACCGCCTCTCCCCTCGACCTCCGGTACAACAGCGACGGATTCGGCGCTTCGGACCACAGTTCCTTCTACGCGCGGGGCATTCCCGTGCTCCACTTCTTCTCCAACACCCACCCCGAGTACCACCGGGTCGAGGACGACTGGGAGCTGGTCAACGCCGACGGAATGGAGCGCGTAACCGATCTGGTGGTGTCGATGGCCCGCGATGTGGTCCCCGCTGCCGGTCTCGCCTCGCTGACGCCCGTGGAGGGCGCGGGGAACCCGCACGGCGTGGCCGGGCCGAACGACGGGAGTCCAGCGCGCAGCGGCTTCCGGGTGCGCCTTGGCACCATCCCCGACTACTCGCGCGAGTCGGGCGGCATGGGCATCACCGGCGTTCGCGACGGCAGCCCGGCGGCCAAGGCCGGCATCAGGGCCGGCGACGTCATCGTGGAATTCGGCGATCAGGCGATCGAGGACGTGTACGGCTACATGTACGCACTCGCCGAATTCGAGCCCGGCGACGAGGTCCAGGTCGTGGTTCTGCGCGACGGAGAGCGCATGGCTTTCACCGTGGTGCTGGAGGCGGGCGGCGGCTGAGGGGCGGCTGGCTGGTTCCAGAAGCGGGCTGTCAGGTCGGCCATTCTCTCGCGCAAGCGTGTGGAGAATGTCGGGTCCGAAAAGCCCGGCACGGAGTAGAGTTCCAGCAGATAGCTGGTGTCGACGACAAGGATGCGGGTCACTCAGGAAGCCCCGCGAGCCAGCGACGCATTTCCTCGTCACGACTCCTCTCAAATTCTGGGTCAAGGTGCTGGTCCACGATTTGCTGCGTCACCAAGTCCCCAAGCCGACCTCTTTCCAGCAATTCGTCGTAGCGCGCGACTTTGTTCAGCGGCAGCAATCGACTGCAGTAGTCCTTCCTGGAACGAAAAGCCAGCACTACATGCTGCTGCTGTTCCGGGGTCAGCGCGTTCAGGACTGCGGGGTTGTGGGTCGACAACAGCACGTTGATCCTTCTTTCCTTGCTCAGCCGGGCGATCGCCCGGATAAGGGCGGCTACCCGGCTTGGATGCAGGCCGTTGTCGAATTCCTCCACGACCACCGGTGAAAACCGCTCCCCAGTCGCCACGGCAGTGAGCACCGCCAAAGTCCTCAGGGTTCCATCGGAGAGCATCCGGGCGTCCGAGAGCTTGTCGGAGTGCTCTTCGTACATCCCGAAGATCACGTCGCCCAACGAGGTGGTGACGAAGTCGAATCTGCTGTACGGCTCATCGGGCACCCGTCGGATGTGACGGAACAACTCATCCAGCTTGTCGGTACCGTTCCGACTGAGGTTGTACAATACCGAGGACAGATTGGATCCGTCACGAAGAAGTACGTCGTGGCCGATCCTCTCGTAATGACGCATCGCGTCCGGACGTGGATCGAAGACGAACGAAGCGTGCAGGTACTCCCGAACCCGGCGTATGAGGGTGAGAGAAGCCCGGAGCCGACGGTTCTTCGTGGCGAAGTGCTCGTACTGGGAAAGTGCCGATCTGGTCGCGGATACGGACGCCCGCGGCTTCCGCCCGCCTTGGGCGAAGTTGTTGTACTCCAACGTGATGTCCGCGGAGGCCGGCGTTCCGCTCCCTTCAATCTCTTGAAAGAGCATCGTGTCGCCATGGAAGAGGGACTCGGCCCGGATTCGTGGCTCGGGCAGGGGAGCCACCGTTGACGGAATACCGCGTCCACGCCTTTTGGCCGGACAATCCCATTTGGGCCGAGAACTCCAGTGTGAAGCTGTTGGTTCCGTAGCGAGGACAGCCCTGTAGCCCCCCCCGCACGTTCAGCGCACCTTCCCTGTCCAGGTCCGTGATTTCCCGGAGGGGGTCTCCGGCCGCGATAGACGCCAGCACTTCGATCCCCTCAAGCGCGTTGCTCTTCCCCGATCCGTTGGGACCGACCAGGATGGTGAGCGGACGAATGAGTCGAATCCGCGCGTTCCGGAAGCTCTTGAAGTCGATGAAATGATGCATTTGGCGAGGACTCCGAAGAGGCGGTCTGGGGCTGCGAGCGGGCCGCATCCGCCGTCAATCTACCCATCGGCTCTACACTGGCCAACCACTGTGATCCACGAAGTGGCAAGAGGTCTCAACCGTAGCCCGCCTCTGCTCCCGCTCCACCTTGCGGAACCGGCCTCCGTGCGGCAGTATCCAAATACAGATACCGCAACTGGGAGGCTATTCTCACCGAATTGACAAGACTCGGCCCCGTCCTGGTGCTTGTGGCCATACTGGGACTTGCCCTCCCCTCCGGGACCGGCCCGGCGCGCCAGGCGTCGCAGCTGTTCCCGCCGGGACCGGCCGCCGTATTGTCCGCCTCCGCTGTTGCCGGGGCGCCCGCCGAGGACATCGTCCAGCAGTACTGCGTTCGCTGCCACAACGAACGGCGGCTGATCGGCAACCTCAACCTCGAGGAATTCGACGCCGCGGACCCAGCCGCGAACCGTCCCGTCGCCGAGAAGATGATCCGCAAGCTGCGCGCGGGAATGATGCCGCCTCCGGGGAACAGGCGGCCGCCGGAAGACGAAGTCACGGCCTTCGTTGCCGGGATGGAAGAGACGATCGACGAGGCGGCCGCGCGCAATCCCAACCCGGGCCATCGCACCTTCCAGCGCCTGAACCGGGCCGAATACGAGCGCGCGATCCATGACCTGCTGGGCCTGGAGATCGATGCGTCCGCCTACCTGCCGGGCGAGACGGTGAGCGCCGGCTTCGACAACATCGCCGACGTGCAGAACCTGTCCGCAACGCTGCTCGACTCCTATCTGACTGCGGCAAGCGAGGTTAGCCGTCTCGCACTGGGCGATGCCAACGCGACGCCCGCCGAGGCGACCTACGAGGTCTCGCGCTACGCCGAGCAGCGCCGGCACGTTCCGGGCGCCCCCTTCGGCACGCGGGGCGGGATTTCGATCATCCACAACTTCGTCGCGGACGGCGAGTACTACTTCCGCCTGGCGTTCCAGCACGAGTCGACCGGCAACTTCTTCGGGCAGACCGCCCCGTTCGACGAGGAGGTCGAGGTCTCGATCGACGGCGCACGCGTTGCGCTGATTCCGCTGGACCGCTGGATGCACCGGCAGGATCCGGGCGGCGTCGAAGTCGTCACCGACCCGATCGCGGTCACGGCGGGACCGCACCGCGTCTCGGCCGCGTTCATCAAGGTCACGGAGGGTCCGGTGGAGGACCTGACGTCGCCCCACGAGTGGTCCCTCGCGGACAAGAAGATCGGCTACTCCTACGGGATCACCGGCGTGCCCCACCTTCGCGATCTGACCATCGGCGGGCCGTACAACGTCACGGGTGTTTCGCGGACGGCCGCCTGGCGACAGGTCGTGACCTGCCTCCCCTCCGCGCCCGCCGACGAGCCGTTCTGCGCCCGCGAGATCATTGATCGGGTGGGCACGCGTGCCTTCCGCCGGCCCGTGACCGAGGCCGAAGCCGAAGGGCTGATGGACCTCTACGCCGAGGGCGCTGCCGCGGGCGGGTTCGACATCGGCGTGCGGACGGCGCTTCAGGGGATCCTGGCGAGTCCGGACTTCGTCTTCCGCTTCGAGGAGCCGGCGCCCGGCAGCGTGGGCGCCGACGGCATGTACCGTCTCGGCGATGCCGCGCTGGCGTCGCGCCTTTCCTTCTTCCTCTGGGGACGCCTGCCCGACGAGGAACTGATCGCGGCCGCGGCGGCGGGCAGCCTGTCCCGTCCGGACGTCTTCGAACAACAACTGGAGCGGATGCTGCGGGATCCGCGCGCCGAGGCGCTCGGGACGCGTTTCGCTTCGCAGTGGCTGCGCCTCCAGGACCTGGACAAGGTGCATCCCGACGCGTTGCGCTTCCCGGATTTCTACGAGCAGCTCGCCGGGGACATGCGCCGCGAAACCGAGACGTTCTTCAACGCTCTGGTTCAGGAGGACGGGACCTTCGCCGATCTGCTCACGGCCGACTACTCGTACATGAACGAACGCCTGGCGCGGCACTACGGCATCCCCGGCGTTGCCGGCGACCACTTCCGCCGTGTCGAGTACGTCAACCCCGCGCGGCGCGGCCTTCTCGGCCACGGCAGCATCCTGACCCTTACGTCGCACGCTAACCGGACATCGCCCGTGCTCCGCGGGAAGTGGGTGATGGAGGTGCTGCTCGGTACGCCGCCGCCGCCGCCCCCACCCGATGTCCCCGAACTCGACGCGACCGCCGAGGCGAGCGAAGGCCGCTTCCTGACGGTGCGCGAGCGGCTGGAGGAGCACCGGGCCAACCCCACGTGCAACTCCTGCCACCGCTTCATCGACCCGATCGGGCTTGCCCTGGAGAACTTCGATGTGACGGGTACCTGGCGGGTGCGCGACAGCGGCACGCCCGTGGAGACGCTCGGCGAACTCTACGACGGCACGCCGATACAGGGGCCCGAGGACCTGCGCACTGCGTTGTTGCGCCGCCCGGAGTCGCTAGTCCGGACCTTCACCGAAAACCTGATGGCGTACGCTCTGGGGCGCCGGGTCGAGTACTACGACATGCCTGCCGTGCGGCGGGTGGCGCGGGCCGTGGCCGCGGAGGACTACCGCCTGTCCGCGTTCATCACGGAGGTGGCGAAGAGCGACCCCTTCCGCATGGCGAAATCCGCAACCGTCGTCGAGGAGCCGATGGACGGCGACGGCCGCAACTGAGGAGAAACGACGTCACTGGGGAGAACGACAGCATGCAATACATCACGGGAGCAGCGATTCCTCGCCGGTCCTTTCTGAGGGGCGTCGGGGCCACGATCTCGTTGCCATTCCTCGACGCCATGATGCCTGCTGGCCGCCTGGCGGGCAGCGCCGCGGACGGTCCGACGCGGCTCGTCGCGATCGAGATGGTGCACGGGGCGGCGGGGAGCAACGAATGGGGCCGCACGCAGAACTACTGGTCGCCCGCGCAGACGGGAAGGGAATTCGATCTGGCGCCCAGCGCGCTGAGCCCGCTGGAGCCGTATCGCAAGTACCTGACAATCGTCAGCGACACCGATATCGAACCTGCCGAGGCCACCAAGCCGAAGGAAATCGGCGGCGACCACTTCCGTTCCAGCGCGACCTTCCTTACGCAGTCGCACCCCCGCCAGACCGAGGGCTCCGACATCTTCGTCGGGGAGTCGCTCGATCAGATGTTCGCGAAGCGTTTCGGCCAGGACACGCCGATCCCGTCCATGCAGCTCTGCATCGAGAACGTGGACCAGTCGGGAGGGTGCGCCTACGGCTACGCCTGCGTCTACACCGACACCATCAGCTGGGCCTCGCCCACCGATCCGCTCCCCATGGTCCGGGACCCGCGGGTCGCCTTCGACCAGCTCTTCGGCGCCGGTGGCAGCCCCGAGGAACGCGCGGCGCGCCGCCGGACGAACAAGAGCATCCTCGACTTCATCACGGGCAGGGTGTCGCACATCAAGCGCACACTGGGCCCGGCGGATCTGATCCGACTCGACCGCTACATGGAGCATGTCCGCGAGCTGGAGCGCCGGATCGAACGCGTGGAAGCGCAGAACGCGAGCGGAGAAGGGCGTGAGCTGCCCGAGGCGCCGGCCGGTGTGCCCGACTCGTTCCGGGAGCATGTGGAACTCATGTTCGACCTGCAGGTGCTCGCCTTCGCGTCGGACGTGACGCGGGTCTTCTCCTTCAAGATGGGCCGGGATTCGTCGGCGCGCGTCTTTCCGGAGAGCGGCGTGGAGAGGCCCTTCCACCCTGCGTCGCACCACGGGGGCAACGAGGACAACATCACCGCCTTCTCGAGGATCAACCGCTACCACGTCGGCATGTTGCCGTACTTCCTGCAGCGGCTCGAAAACACCATGGAGGGCGATGCGCACCTCCTCGACCGGACGATGATCGTCTACGGGTCCCCCATGGGCGACCCCAACATCCACAACCACAAGCGCTGCCCGCTCTTTGTTGCCGGCGGGGCCAACGGCGGGCTGGAGGGCAATCTTCACCTGCGCGCTGCGCCCGGGACTCCGATGGCCAACGTGATGCTGAGTCTGGCGCACCGGCTGGGGCTGGACGACATGGAGCGCTTCGGCAACAGCACGGGCGACTTTTCCCTGACGGTGTAGGCGCATGAGAATCCGTGTGAACGCCTGGCTGCCGCTGCTCCTTCTCGCGGCTCTGGCGGCACCGGCTGCGAGCCCGTCCCCCGACTCGCCGGTCGCCGACGCGGCCATGCGCGGTGACGCCGCTGCGGTGGCCGCGCTGCTGGCTGGCGGTGCCGATGTGAATGCGGCGCAGGGCGACGGCATGACCGCGCTGCACTGGTCGGCGCGCAACGGCGACGCCGCGCTCGCGCGCACCCTGCTCGACGCCGGCGCGAACGTGCATGCCGGGACGCGTATCGGGCGCTACACCGCGCTGCACATGGCGGGGGAGGTGGGAGCCGGCGACGTGGTCGAGGTGCTGGTCGGCGCGGGGGCCGACCCGTCGGCGCGGGTCGTGGGAGCCGGGAGCCCGACGCCGCTCCACTTCGCCGCCGCGTCGGGGAATGTGCGGGCCGTGGGTGCCCTGGTGGCCGCGGGCGCGGATGTGAACGCCGCAGAGGAGTCGTGGGGGCAGACGCCGCTGATCTTCGCGGCGGCCAGGGGGCGGACCGGCGCCGTGCGCGCGCTGCTGGCCGCCGGTGCCGATCCGGCCGTCCACACGCGTGTGATGGACATCGCCTCGAGGGCGATCAGCGACCGGATCGAACGCTCCGAGCGCAACCGGCGCATCGCGGCGGGAGAGCCGTGGGGACCGGAGGTCGCCGAAGCGGTCAGGCGCGAGCAGGAGGAGGAATCGCGCCGCGAGCGCGCCGAAGCCGCCTCGCAGGTGGAATCCGAGACGCGCATGATCGAGGAGCCGGAGCCGCTGTCGTATGGTGAACTCGTGGGCGGGCACGGCGGCCTCACCGCGCTTTTGCACGCGGCGCGCGAAGGACACGCGGAGACCGCCCTCGCGCTGCTCGATGGCGGCGCCGATATCGGTCAGGCGAGCGCGGGTGACGGCACCAGCCCCATCCTCATGGCGACGATCAACGGGCACTACGACCTGGCCATGCGCCTCCTGGAGCGCGGCGCCGACCCCAACCTGGCGAGCCACGCGGGCGCCACGCCCCTGTTCGCCGCGATCAACACGCACTGGGCGCCGAAGTCGCGCTACCCGCAGCAGCACATCTACATGCAGCAGGACCACACCTACCTCGAGGTGATGCGGAAGCTTCTGGAGGCGGGCGCCGACCCGAACGCGCGGCTCACCCGGCACCTCTGGTTCATGTCCTACAACTTCGACCTGCTCCAGATCGATGCGAGGGGCGCGACCGCGTTCTGGCGCGCCGCCTACGCCCTCGACGTGGAAGCCATGAAGCTGCTGGTGGCGCACGGCGCCGACCCGTCGATTCCGACGGAGAAGGTGCCGTCGCGGCGCTACGGACGCGGCGGCGACGACGAGCCCGATGCATCCGGTCTCCCGCCCGTGCCCGTCGGGGGCCCCGCGGTTCACCCGATCCACGCGGCGTCGGGCGTCGGGTACGGTCAGGGATTTGCGGGCAATGCGCACCGCCATGTGCCCGACGCGTGGGTGCCGGCCGTGCGCTACCTGGTCGAGGAACTCGGGGCCGACGTCAACGCGCGCGACCACGAGGGGTACAGTCCGCTGCACCATGCGGCCGCCCGCGGCGACAACGAACTGATTCTGTACCTGGTGGAGCAGGGAGCCGACGTCACGGCGGTCAGCCGGCGCGGCCAGACGACCGTGGACATGGCCAACGGGCCCGTGCAGCGGATCCAGCCGTTCCCGGAGACCATCGCCCTGCTGGAAGGACTGGGCGCCGTGAACAACCACAACTGCGTGTCCTGTTGAGGCGGCCATGCTGAAGTGCGCGGCGCCCGCAGCGGCGGCCGGCGTCATTCTCGTCGGCCTCGGGGTGTCGCTCGGTGCGGTACCCGCCGCCCCGGGGGGCGGATCGCCCGCCGAAGTGGCAGCGCGCGACGACGGGACAGCGCCCTACGACGGGGCAGCGCCCGACGACAACGAGGTCATCCGGCAGTACTGCGTCCGCTGCCACAACGACCGCCGCCTGCTGGGCAACATGTCGCTGGACCGCTTCGACGCCGCCGACGCTCCGGCCGACGGCGAGCTGGCCGAAAAGATGATCCGCAAGCTGCGCGCCGGCCTCATGCCCCCGGCAGGCGAGCGCCGGCCCGACGAGGAGACCCTGCAGGGTCTGGCGGTGTCGCTGGAGGATCAGCTCGACGCGGCCGCCGCCGCGAACCCCAACCCGGGACGGCGCAGTTTCCAGCGTCTGAACCGTGCGGAATACCAGGCGTCCGTCCGGGACCTGCTCGATCTGGAGATCGACGCGGGCGCCTACCTGCCGCTCGACACCCGCAGCGCCAACTTCGACAACATCGCGGACGCGCAGCTACTGTCCCCCACACTGACCGACGGGTACCTGCGCGCGGCGGCCGAGATCAGCCGCCTGGCGATCGGCGATCCCCATGTGACGCCGAGCGAGTCGACCTACCGCGTGACGCGCTGGGACTCCCAGAACGAGCGGGTGGACGGCGCGCCGTACGGCACGCGCGGGGGCGTGTCCGTGCTCCACAACTTCCCGGCCGACGGCTACTACGCCTTCCGGGTCTCCTTCCACCACGAGACCACCGGCGCGCTCGTCGGAAACGGCCGCAATGCCCTGCACACCCGGGACGGCGAGCCGGAGCTGCTCGAGATCTCGGTCGACGGCGAGCGGGCGGCGCTCCTCGAAGTCAACCGCTGGATGCACACGTCGGACCCGGACGGCGTCAACATCCGGTCCGGGCGCGTGTTCGTGCAGGCGGGCCCGCGCCAGGTGTCGGCAGCCTTCATCCGGCGTGTGGAGGGACCGCTGCAGGACCTGATCTCGCCGCACGACTGGTCGCTCGCCAGCACGAGCATTGCGGGGTCCTACGGTTTCACGGTGCTGCCGCATCTGCGCGACCTGGCGATCGGCGGCCCCTACGATCCCGCCGGCGTCTCGGAGACACCGAGCCGGACCCGCGTGTTCTCGTGCCGCCCGGAAGATGGAGCAAGCGCGGCCGATGCGCGCGACTGCGCCCGCGGGATCATCACCCGCCTCGGCACCCGGGCCTACCGCCGAACCCTCACCGACGACAACCTGGCGGGCCTGATGGGCCTCTACGACGCCGGCGCCGCCGTCGAGGGCTTCGAGGGCGGCGTGCGCATGGCCCTGGAAGGCATCCTCGCGAGTCCCCACTTCGTGTTCCGCTTCGAGCGGCCGGTTAAGGACAGGGCGGAGGAGGGCGCGTACCGGCTTGCCGACATGGACCTCGCGACCCGGCTGTCGTTCTTCCTGTGGGGATCGGGGCCCGACGAGGAACTGCTGGCCGCGGCGTCGGCCGGCGAGCTGTCGGACCGGACGGCGTACGACGGACAGGTGCACAGGATGCTCCGCGACGAGCGCGCCACCGCCCTGTCGACGCGCTTCGCGGCGCAGTGGCTTCGTCTGCAGGACCTGGAGAAGATCCAGCCGGACGTGCGCGTCAACCCCGACTTCGACGAGCCTCTCAAGCGTGCCATGGTCACGGAGACCGAGAAGTTCTTCGCCAATCTGGTGCGCGAGGACCGCTCGGTCATGGAGCTCTTCACCTCCGACTACACCTTCGTCAACCAACGCCTTGCGCGTCACTACGGCATTCCCGGGGTGGCCGGGGATCGCTTCCGGCGCGTCGAGTACGTGAACGACGAGAGGCGCGGCCTCCTGGGCCACGGCAGCGTCCTCACCCTGACGTCTCACGCCGGGCGCACGTCGCCCGTGCTCAGGGGCAAGTGGGTGATGGAGGTGCTGCTCGGCACGCCCCCGCCCCCGCCTCCGCCCGATGTGCCCGAGCTGGAGGAGGAAGCGGTGGAGGACGGACGCTTCCTGACGGTGCGCGAGAAGCTGGAGATGCACCGGGCCAACCCCACGTGCAACTCGTGCCACCGGATGATCGACCCGATCGGACTGGCGCTGGAGAACTTCGACGTCTCGGGAGCCTGGCGGATCAGGGACCAGGGGGTGCCGATCGACGCGGCCAGCGACTTCTACGACGGCACGCCGATTTCGACGCCTTCCGAGCTCCGGGCCGCGCTCCTCAGGCGGCCGGAACCGCTGGTCCGCACCTTCACCGAAAACCTCATGGCATATGCGCTGGGGCGGCGGTTGGAGTATTATGACATGCCGGAGGTGAGGCGGATCGCCCGCGACGCCGGAGCGCAGGACTACCGGCTGTCGGCATTCGTGCTGGGTGTGGCGCGGAGCGACGCCTTCCGGATGCGGTCTGTTGCGGCCCCCGTGGTGGACGAGCCGCCTGGAGCGCCGGGACCGCAGGCCGGCGGACACGGAGGGAGGAGCCAGTGAAGCTGATAACCGGCAAGCACCTGCCCCGCCGGACGTTCCTGCGCGGCATCGGCGCGACCGTCGCCCTTCCGCTGCTGGACGCCATGATTCCGGCGCGCGAGCTGTGGGCGGCGACGAAGGCCCGTGCGGCCGTCGACCGCACCCGTCTGGTGGCGATCGAGATGGTCCACGGCGCGGCGGGAAGCAACGCCTGGGGCGCGAGCGAGCATCTCTGGTCGCCCCCCGAGACGGGGCGCGGTTTCGACTTCGGTCCGAGCGTGCTCAGCTCGCTGGAGCCGTACAGGGACCAGCTGACGATCATCAGCGACACGGACGTCGAGGGGGCCGAGGCCAGGAAGCCCAAGGAGATCGGCGGCGACCATTTCCGCTCCAGCGCCACCTTCCTCACCCAGTCCCACCCGAAGCAGACCGAGAGTTCGGATGTCTGGGTCGGCACCTCGATCGACCAGTTGTACGCCCAGCGCTTCGGCCAGGACACGCCGATCCCGTCCATGCAGCTGTGTATAGAGAATGTGGACCAGGCCGGCGGTTGCGCCTACGGCTACGCCTGCGTCTATACCGACACGATCTCGTGGGCGGCGCCGGATCAGCCCCTGCCCATGGTGCGGGACCCGAGGGTCGCCTTCGACCAGCTGTTCGGCGCGGGCGGTACCCCCGAGGCGCGCGCGGCACGTCGGCGGGCCAGCGGGAGCGTGCTCGACTTCATCGTCGGCGAGGTGAGCGCGCTGAAGCGGGAGCTGGATCCCCTCGATGGCCGGCGCGTGGATCGCTACCTGAACGACATCCGCGAGATCGAGCGGAGGATCCAGCGCGTCGTGGCACGCAACGAGAGCGGCGAGCAGCGGGAACTCCCGGGCGCGCCGGCGGGCGTCCCCGACTCGTTCGACGAGCACGTCAAGCTGATGTTCGACCTCCAGGCGCTCGCCTTCCAGGCGGACGTGACCGGCGTCTTCTCGTTCAAGATGGGACGTGACGCGTCCAGCCGGGTCTACCCGGAGAGCGGCGTCGACAAGGGCTTCCACCCTTCGTCGCACCATGGGGGCCGGCCCGAGAACGTGCTCGAATTCGCCGAAATCAACCGGTATCACGTGGGGCTCGTCCCCTACTTCCTGGACCGGCTCGCGAGCATCCAGGAAGGCGACGCCAGCCTCCTCGACAAGACGATGGTCATCTACGGCTCGCCGATGGGCGATTCGAACGTCCACAACCACAAGCGCTGCCCCCTGTTCGTGGTCGGCGGGGCCAACGGCCGCATGGACGGCGACCTGCATCTGCGGGCGGCCCCTGGAACGCCGATGGCGAACGTCATGCTCAGCCTGATGCACAAGCTGGGAATGGACGACATGCAGAGCTTCGGGAACAGCACCGGGGCGTTCTCGCTGACGGGATGAGGATGCTGCGCGATATCAAGATGCTGCGCGCCGACGTGCTCGGACTGGCCTTCCTGACCGCGCTGGCCAGCCTGGGGGCGGTCCCGCGCGGCGACTCTCCCGTGGCCGACGCCGCCATGCGGGACGATGTGGCGGCCGTGCGCGCGCTGCTGGCGGACGGCGCCGACGTGAACACGCCCCGCGGGGACGGCATGACCGGACTGCACTGGGCGGCGCTGAACGGCAACGCGGAAATCGCCCGGTTGCTGATCGGCGCCGGTGCCGACCTGGAGGCGGCGACCCGCATCGGCGCCCACACGCCGCTCCACGTCGCGGGCAGGGAGGGCAGCGGCGAGATCGTCGCCGTGCTGGCCGAGGCGGGGGCGAACGTGGCGGCGGTGACCGGGACGGGAGCCATGCCGCTTCACTTCGCCGCCGCGTCGGGGGATGTGGTGGCCGTCACCGCGCTGCTCGACCACGGTGCCCCGGTGGACGCGGCCGAGCCCGAGTGGGGGCAGACGCCGCTCATGTTCGCTGCGGCGATGGGACGCACGGAGGCCGCTCTGGCCCTGCTGGACGCCGGCGCCGACGCGACCGTCACCGCCCGCGTCATGGACCTGGTCGAGCGCGACATCCTCGACCGCTTCTCCGAACGGCGGCGGCGCACCGAGATCGCGGCCCTGCGGGGTGGCACCGACGCCCAGAGCTATCCGGTCGAGTCGGGTGTGGCCGGCCGCACGCCCGACGCGACGGCTCCGGTGACCTCGCGGGAAGAGCAGGCCATACAGGCCGCCCAGGAGGCGCTGGAGGCGCAGCGCCAGACCGGTGAGCCCATCCCGCTCAACTACGCCGACCTTGTCGGCAAGCACGGCGGCCTGTCCGCCATTCACCTGGCAGCCCGCGAGGGCCACGCGTCCACGGTCATGGCCCTTCTCGACCGGGGCGTCGACATCGACCTCCCCAGCGCCGCGGACCACACCACGCCGATGCTGATGGCCGCGATCAACGGCTACTTCGATCTCGTCGCCGAACTGCTCGAGCGCGGCGCCGACCCCAATCTGCCCAGCGACGCCGGCGCCGCCCCGCTCTACGCCGTCCTCAACATGCACTGGGCGCCCAAGGCCCGGCATCCGCAGCCGCTCGAACACGAACAGCAGCAGACCGACTACCTGGAGCTGATGCGCGCCCTGCTCGAAGCCGGTGCCGACGTCGACGCGCGTCTTGAGCGCACCCTCTGGTTCACCACCTACAACCGCGACCTCCTCGGCGTGGACCGCACAGGGGCCACCGCCTTCTGGCGCGCCGTCCACGCCACCGACGTCCCCGCGATGAAGCTGCTCCTCGAGTACGGCGCCGATCCCCACCTGCCGACCATCAAGGTCCCCCGGCGCAGCTTCGGTCCCCGCGACGACACCGACCACTCCGGTCTGCCCCCGGTTCCCATCGGCGGCCCCGCGGTCTACCCCATCCACGCGGCGGCCGGCGTCGGCTACGGCCAGGGGTTCGCCGGCAACTCGCACCGCCACGCGCCCGATGGCTGGATGCCCACCATGCGGTTCCTGGTCGAAGAACTCGGGGCGGATGTGAACGCGCGCGACCTCAACGGCTACACGCCGGTGCACCACGCGGCCGCCCGCGGCGACAACGAGATGATCCTGTACCTGGTCGAGAAGGGCGCCGATGTCACCGCCGTGTCACGCCGCGGCCAGACCACGGTCGACATGGCCAACGGGCCCGTGCAGCGGATCCAGCCGTTCGTGGAGACGGTCGCGCTGCTGGAGCGGCTGGGCGCGAAGAACAACCATCGCTGCGTGAGCTGCTGACATCGACTGCCGGCACTCAGCTGTCGGGAGGGCGGGCCTGTCGGGAGGCTGACGGGGATCTGACTACCGCGGGGATCTGACTACCGCGGGGATCTGACTACCGCCGTTCGTGGTGCTCCTCGTAGTGCTTGCCGAGCCAGTCCTCCCCGTAGTCGTTGCCCGGGTCGCGCATGATGCTGTGCACATGGTTCGCCGGGTTCCCTCCGACCCCCTCCTCGACGATGTACTCGATCAGCACCGAGGGACCGTGGACCCGGTAGTAGTAGCGTGCCGTCCGGTCGTCCGTGGGGCCGATCCAGGCGAAGTACAGCGCACCCGGCCCGTCCTCACGGATCCTGGCCAGCTGGTCCCTGGCGGCGCCGTGGTTGGCGTTGGCGGCGAACTCCTCCACCAGCTGCCAGAGCAGCCCGCGCTGCGCCTCGGTGAGCGCGGAGGCGGGTATCCCCGAGAACTCTCCCAGACTCCCCTTCCGCCCGGGCCCGGTGAGCACGTCGCCCGGAATGTCGTCGCCCAGGACCGCGGCCGCCCGCTGGCCCTCGTCGAGCGCCTGAAGTAGCCTCCAGCCCCGTTCACCCTCGTTGGCGAGCACCCTCCAGCCCGCCTCGAGCCCGCTCAGGATCTCGTGAGGCTCGGCGCCGAGGAACAGCGGCGTGAACGCGATCCGGTCGCCGACCACCGTGAAGTTGGCCGCCATGTGATGGCCGTTGATCATCCAGCCCCAGGTGGAATCGCCGGGCTGCCCGAAGAACGAGATCCAGTAGTTGGCCGAAGTCCAGCTCTCGAGCAGGCGATCCGGCAAGCGGCGCTCACCGCTGGCCACGGCGGCAGACGCCTCCTCGTGGAGCACTTCGTCCAGGCGGATCACGCCGGCGATCTTCTGGTACCCCTGGCTGCTCGTGGATGCCCTGAGCAGGTCGTGGAGCCGCCGCCTCTGCTCGTCGCTGAGGTCGCCCAGCCGCGCCCCGCTGCGCTCGACCATCGAAGCGGGCAGGTTGCTCCAGCGCGTGCGTTCCGCATCGGCGTCGAAGGGGAATTCGGCGGCCGTACGTTGTTGGGGTGAAAGGGCGGCGAGGAACGTCCGGGCGGCCTCGGCCATGCGCTGCGGCGAAGCCTCGGTCGCGGTGGGGGAGGAATCGGTGGATTGTGTCTCGGCGGTCCCAGGTGGCGCATCGGCCGCGTCTCCGCCACAGCCGGTGACCGCCATGCCGGCACCGAGGACAACGAGGCCGAAGGCCGGGATGGTGAAGCCGGATGGCAGTTTTCTCGATAGCAGTTTTCTCATCGTGCGCCGGACGCCTCGCATCCCATTGAAATGTGACAACTGGTTGTGCAACCCGTGTGACCCTAAACCGGGGGAAAACCACCTGTCAAACACCGCCGACAGCATGCGTCGAATACTAAACATAAATGTTTACTATTGACGAAAGGCGGTGTCCGACCGACACTTGCCCCTGTGCAACAGTGGGCGGCGCGGGCCGGCGCGATGGGCTTCCATGCGCATGGCCCGGCCCCGCGCCTGCCCGCGGCACACCTCATCTCGCCCGGGTACAGCTGCCGCGGAGCCTATCGCCTTGATTCTGCCACACTCGCGACTCCGCCCTGATCCCCACTTCCTCCTCCTCCTGCTCGTCCCCTTCGCCGCCGGTTGCGGCCTGGAGGAGTTGCTGTCGGGCGCGTGCGCCAGGCCCGCCAACGAGATCGTCGCGGAGAACTGTCTCGAGGGGCATCCGGCGACCGAGTGGGACATAAACGGGTACGGCGATCCGAGCATTCAGGGGTTCGGGACCGAGATCGCGATCGCGCAGGGGGAGACGATCGAGTTCAAGGTGGACACGGACTCGGACGACTACCGGATCGACATCTACCGCATGGGCTACTACGGCGGCATGGGTGCGCGGCGGGTGGAGTCGATCGAGCCTTCCGCGGCGCTTCCGCAGGCGCAGCCCGAGTGTCTGCGGGGCCCGATTCCGGTGCTGGGGGAGGGGGGCGGGATGGAGACGTGGCCGGCGCCGCTTGTGGACTGCGGCAACTGGGCCGTGTCGGCTTCCTGGAGCGCGCCGGAGGATGCGACTTCGGGGATCTACTTCGCGCGGCTGGTGCGGGAGGATCCGGTCGAGGGATGGATGAAGAACGATCAGTTCGAGCCCGAGCCGCTGCCGCCGACCGGGCGGGATTCGCTGTGGGAGGCGGACGGGTTCCGGGCGGTCATGCGCAACGCGCTGCGCGAGCCCCGGGCCAGCCACGTGTACTTCGTGGTGCGGGACGACGACGGCGCGTCCGACATGCTCTTCCAGACGTCGGACCTGACCTGGCAGGCGTACAACCGCTACGGCGGGCACAGCGTTTACGGGCGGCTCCACCCGGAGCGGCTGCGGCTGCACGGCGGCGAGCCGCGCGCGCCCAAGGTCAGCTACAACCGGCCGTTCGAGACGCGGCACTACCGGGCCGTGAACATGCCCTTCAACTCCGAGTACCCGATGGTGCGCTGGCTGGAGCGGAACGGCTACGACGTCAGCTACTCGTCGGGCATCGACACGGACCGGCGAGGCGAGGAGTTGCTGGAGCACAGGGTGTTTCTTTCGGTCGGGCACGACGAGTACTGGACCGGACGGCAGCGGCGGAACGTCGAGGCGGCGCGGGCGGCGGGGGTCCACCTCGCCTTCTTCAGCTCGAACGAGGTCTACTGGAAGGTGCGCTGGGAGACGAGCATCGACGGCTCGGGGCAGCCCTACCGCACCCTGGTGGTATACAAGGATTCGCAGGACCACCGGCGGCTCGATCCGGTGGAGTGGACGGGCGAATTCCGGGATCACCGCGCGATCAACGCCGAGGGGCCGTGGCCCGAGAACGCGCTGACCGGGACGCTGTTCACGGTGAACGCGTGGCGCAACGACCCGATCATCGTGGACGCCGGGTTCGCGGGGCTGCGCTTCTGGCGCAACACGGCGGTGGCGCGGCTGCGGCCCGGCGAGCGCTACGTCTCGATCAAGGGGATCCTGGGGCACGAATGGGACTCGGACATCGACAACGGGTTCCGGCCGCCGGGGCTGTTCCGGGTCGCGGCGAGCACCTTCGACAACGTGCTGTACTGCGTGCATCCGGGGCGGGGATGCGAGGCGGGCTCGGCGACGCATCACGCGGTGCTGTACCGGCACGAGAGCGGGGCGCTGGTCTTCGGCGCCGGGACATTGCAATGGTCGTGGGGGCTGGACGCGCACCACGACACCGAGACGGGCGTGCCTCCCGAGCGGCAGAACGGCAGCGATACGCGGGTGGGCGTGGACCCGCACGGGCCGGACCGGGTGCTGCAGCAGGCGACGGTGAACCTGTTCGCGGACATGGGCGTGCAGCCGGCGACGCTGGAGGCGGGACTTGTGGCGGCGACGGCTTCGTCGGACGATGTGGCGCCCACTTCGTCGATCGACACGATAGCGATCGTGCGGGGCGGTGGCAGCGTTGACGTTTTTCTTGCCGGATCGGCTGTGGACAGTGGCGGCGGTGTGGTCGCGGCGGTCGAGGTGTCGGTGGACGGTGGGGTTACCTGGCACCCGGCCGAGGGTCGCACGGACTGGAGTTTCCGGTGGCGGCCCGACCCGGATGCGGGCGAGGTGTCGGTTCTGCGCCGCGCGGTGGACGACAGTGGCAATCTGGAAGTGGCGGGGGCGGCGGTGAGGGTACAGGTTGCCAACCAATAGCTCTTTGAGACACGGACGGCCCAGGAGCGACACGCGATGAAGCGACTCCCATTGACCCTCGGTACGCTGATCACGCTCGCGGGGTGCGACGCCGCGCCTGATGCCGGACCGTCCCAGGTTGACGTGCCGGACGAGCCGCTGTCGGTCGAAACCGGGTCGCTGCTGAGCGTGGGCGTCGTCACGGGCGACACCCTGCAGGAGTTCGACCGGGTCGTGACGCCGTTTGTTCTGCCCGACGGCCGGCTGGTCGTGCCGCTAGGAGGGAGCAGCGAAATCCGGGTGTTCACCCGGGATGGGGAATTCGTGGAGCGGTTGGGGGGCGGTGGCGACGGCCCCGGCGAGTTCAGATACCTTTCCGGGGCCTGGCCGCGGGGAGACACGATCGAGGCGTTCGACAGCCGTTTGCGGCGGATCACCCGCTTCCTGCCGGACGGTGCGGTGGAGGTTGTTGCGATCGAGGGCGGGGCATATCCGGACCTGGGTGCCGCCCTCGGACCCCTGGAAGGTGGCTGGGCGGTAGGTGGTGTTGCCAGCGGTGCCCGTGGCCAGCGTGACGTGTTGGCGTTCCACCACTTCGACCGCGACGGCACGCATCTCGGTGAACTCGCCGCCAGCGGCGGCATTATCCGATACACAGGGGGCAACTACGGCGGGCCGGAGCCCATGTCTCCCCGGTCGGTCTTCCGATCGGATGGAACTCTGCTGTACTTCGGGGACACTCTGGAACCGCTGATTCGCCGTGTTCGTTCTCCCGGAGCCATGGACGGCGAGATCGCGTGGACAGCTGCGGAATCCGAGGCCGCCGAGGATGTCTTCGGCGAGGTAATCGACGAAGCGGTTTCCCGAGCGGCGCCAGAGCGTGCCGAGGAGACCCGCCAGAGACTTCAGGCTGCACCCGCTCCCACCCAGCTGTCGGTGTACTGGGACTTCCATGTCGATCCGGCGGGGTTCATCTGGATTCAACCGTATGAGCCGACGGCGCACGCTTTCGCTGTGGGAGCACCATACCGCGGAGGCGTTGGTAGCGGCGGTGCGTGGCAGGTCTTGACCCCGGATGGGCGATTCGCCGGCTCGGTCGATGTTCCGGACGGACTGGAGGTCACACAAATCACGCGTACGGCCGTGGTCGGGATCCGCCGCGACGAATTGGGCGTCGAAACAGTGCATGTCCACCGCGTGAACCGACGGAGTTGAGGCGAATGGTCCCGCGATCCACCGCTCATCGGCTGCCGGTCCTGCTCGTGACCGCGCTCCTGGCGACGGCCGCGGCCGCGACGGCCACGGCCGCGAGCGCCCAGCAGACGAGCAGCGCCCCTCGCATCGTCATCGGTCCGGACTACCTCGTCAGCCGTGACGGCGACCGTCCCCACGTCGAGGTGATGGCGGCGGCCAACCCGCGCAATCCGCGCAACCTGCTGGCTGGGGTCATCACGTTCACGCACCCGGGCGGCGGTCCCGCGACCAAGGCCTATGTGAGCCGTGACGGTGGCTTCGTGTGGGACGACATCAGCTTCCCCGAGCAGCGGGAAACAGGTGGCGGCGATCCCCAGGTCGCCTTCACCGCGGCTGGAACCGCGATCTTCGCCACGCTCGCAACCGGGCCGGACGAGACCGGGCGGATGCGCGCCTTCCTCCACGCCTACAGGTCCGAGGACGAAGGCCGCACCTGGTCGAACGCCTACAACCTGGGCGCGTCCTACGACCACCCCATGCTCGTGGCCGATCAGACGACGGGTCCCTTCGCCGGCCGTCTGTACATGAGCGCGCTGTACGGCGGCATCGAATACAACCTCGGCGTGTTCCGCTCGGAGGACGACGGGCGGAGCTGGATCGGTCCCGTGAAGTTCATCGACGGGGCGGGGGAGCGCGGGCTAAACGTCGACCCCATGGTGGTGTTCCACGATGGCACGATCATGGTCCCGTTCGTGGACTTCCCGTTCACGCCGGAACAGACGGCCGCCTGGACCGAATCGCGCATCTGGACGGTCGTCTCCACCGACGGCGGGGTGGCGTTTTCCGAGCCGAAGCGCGGGCCGATGAAAATGACCGGCGACCAGTTGCGCGAGGCGCGCCAGCGCACGCCCCGGTTCATGGGCGGCTCGTGGGTGATGTATGCCGTCGACCGGAGCGAGCGCTTTCGGGACCGGGTGTTCGCGGTGTGGCCCGACTATGCGGAGGGTCCACCGCGCGTGGTGATCTCATGGACCGACGACCGCGGCGCCACATGGAGCGGTCCCAAGCGGGTGGCCACGACGGGGGTCGAGGGCGCCCAGCAGTTCCAGGCCGCCGTCGCCGTCAACAGGGACGGGGTCGTCGGGGTGACCTGGTACGATACCCGGGACGCCCCGTCCGAGTTCGCTTTCCACCAGTACTTCGCCGCCTCCTTCGACGGGGGAGCGACGTTCAGCGAGCCGCATCGCGTGTCGGGTGCGCTGTCAAGGCCGCTGGGCTCGGGGAACCTTCTGCCCAGCCCGACCACCTTCGGCGGGCCGGAGGGAGAGTTGCGCGTCGCGCTGCTGTCGGCGGCTTCACGCTGGATCAACGGCGGCGACTACATGGGACTCACGGCGTCGGTCGACGGCCACTTCCACCCCGTCTGGGCCGACGCGCGGTCGGGCAGCTACCAGGTGTACACCGCGCGGGTGCGGATCGAGGACGAGGCTCCCGCGCGACCGCCGCCGGCCGGGGAGCCGGTCGACGTCACCGACCGGATCGAACTGGTGAACGACCCCGGGCGCTACAATGCGGAGACGGGCGAACTCGAGCTGTGGATCCGCCTGCGGAACAAGTCGGCTGCTCCGATCATTGGCCCGATCGAGGTGGAGATCCGCAAGTTCGGGAGTGGCATGGGGGACGTGCTGTCCGAGCTGGCCCCCGAGGTCCTCAACGCCGAAAACGGCGTTCGCGGCAACGGGGCGCGGTTCGTCTACGACGACGCGCTCGGCACCGAACGCGTGCTCCCGCCCGGCGGCGTGAGCGGTGCGATGCCGTGGCGGCTCAGGTTGCAGGATCCGGTGCGGGTCCCTGATATGCATGTGTACGTAACCGGACGCGAGGAGGAATGATGAGATCCGTCTGCACCATAACCGCCGTCGTTGCCGCCCTCGGCACCGTCACGCCCGCCCTCGAAGCCCAGGTCGTTCGTGTGGAGGTCGAGGAGCGCGCTCCCTTCGCCGGCGGGCACGCGTTCGGCGACACCGGGCCGTACGAGAAGATCGTGGGCAGGCTCCACATCGAGGTCGACCCGAATGACGCGGCCAACGCCCGCGTGAGCGACCTCGCGCTCGCTCCAACGAACGACCGCGGACGCGTCGAGGTCTGGACCGACTTCTTCCTGCTCAAGCCCGTGGATCCCGGGCGGGGCAATGGCCGGTTGCTCTACGACGTGGCCAACCGCGGCAACAAGGTTGCGCTGGGGTCCTTCAACGGAGGGGGTGGCAACGATCCGACCACGCTGGAGGACGCGGGCGACGGGTTCCTGATGGACGAGGGCTACGCGATCCTGTGGAGCGGGTGGAGCGGGGACGTGCAGGCCGGCAACGACCGCGTCCAGATCGGTGTGCCGGTCGCGCGCAACCCGAACGGGAGCGCGATCATCGGGCGCATCTACGCCGAGATGGAGTCGACCGTCTACGGGCTGTATGTCGCCAATGTGCTGGAGCCGGACAGCGACGCCGCGATGCGCAGATACCGCAGCCTGCCGTTCGATTGGGGAGTTCGCGGCCCTATCCGTCCGTTTCATTGGACAACTCCAGCGCGACGTTGACGAAGCGGCCGCACCGCGACGCGAAGGGGGTGGAGGTTCCGCGGGACGAGTGGAGCTTCGGGCGCCTGGAGAACGGTGTGGTCGTGCCCGATCCCAACTGGGTCCATCTGGAAGAAGGTTTCGAACCCGGGTGGCTGTACGACCTCGTCTACGAAGGGAAGGACCCCAGGGTCACGGGACTGGGACTCGCGGCCACGCGCGACGTGATCTCGTTCTTCCGCTATGCGTCGGACGCGGAGGGGCCGCGCGCCAACCCGCTCGCCGGAGCGGTCGAGCACGCGTACGGCTACGGCGGGTCGCAGTCGGGCCGCTTCCTCCATCACTTCGTCTACGAGGGGTTCAACGCGGACCTGGAGGGACGGTTCGTATTCGACGCCATCATGCCCCATGTCGCGGGCGCGGGGAAGGGCATCTTCAACCATCGCTTCGGCCAGACCACGCGCCACGGGAGCCACCACGAGGAAACGCTCTATCCGTCGGACTTCTTCCCCTTCAACTCCGTGCACCAGGCGGATCCGGTCACGGGGGCCAGCGGATCGATGCTCGACCGGGCGCGCGCGAGCGGCCACGTGCCCATGATTTTCTTCACGCAGACCTCGACCGAATACTGGTCGCGGGCGGGTTCGCTCCTGCACACCGATGTCGAGGGCACGGTCGACGCCGAACTCGACCCCTCGGTGCGCATCTACATGATCGCGGGTACCGCGCACAATTCGATGACCGGCGGCGTGTATCAGAGTCCGGTGAACCGGGCCAGCACCAGGCCCGTGATGAGGGCATTGCTCGTGGCGCTCGACCGGTGGGCCGCCGACGGGGTCGAGCCGCCCGGGAGCCGGTATCCCCGCATCGACGACGGGACGCTGGTGGACCTGGCGGCGTTCCGCGCCGGCTGGCCAGCAATCCCCGGAGCCCTGGCGCCCGCCGACTACTATCGGCCGTTCCGCCTGGATCCGGGCCCGCGGTGGGCCAGCGAAGGGATCGCGGACCATGTGCCCCCGAGGATCGGACCGGCCTTCGGCACCCTGGTGCCCGCGGTCGACCTGGACGGCAACGAAGTCGCGGGCATCCGCCTCCCGCACGTGGCGGTCCCGCTCGCCACACACACGGGCTGGAACCTGCGGGACGAATCATGGGGCGCCGGCGGCATGCTCACCCGGTGGATGGGGTCGTACCTGGCGTTCGCGCGCACCGAGGCGGAGAGGGCGCGGCTGCAGGATCCGCGCAGGCCCGTCGAGGAACGCTATCCCACGCACGCCGCATACGTGGCCGAGGTCGAGCGCGCGTGCCGGCAACTGGTGGCCGGTGGCTACCTGCTGGAGCGGGACGCCGAGGCGCTGATTCGGGAGGCTGCTCAGCGGACCTGGTGAGGAGGTGGGGAAGGCCGCGCTCGGCCCGTCCTCGCAGGGGCATCCGCGCCGCTCCTGCGTCCTGACCTGTCCGACTTGCCAAGCCCTTGCGAGAATCCACCCAAGGCCCCATATCGGTATACACATCCAAATACAAATGTGAACGGGTTTGGCTGTTCTGTGAACGGGTTTGGCTGTTCGCGTTCTTTGATAGATGGGACATCGCGTGCGAAACCATTGCACGCGCGACTTCTCTTGATCAGGGAGCGCAATATGTGGATGAGAGGTTTGAAGGAGCGGTCGGCGCCGGCCCACCGACAAGAGCGTTGGGGATGGCCGGCCCATGGACTGCCCGCTCTCTTCCTGGCGGCTTGTGTGATGATGCTGCCGGGAATGAGCGGGCTTCAGGCCCAGCAGGGCAACATCTCGGGCCTGGTCCTTGAGGAGGGCAGCGGGAATGCCCTCCAGGGCGCGCAGGTGACGATCTCCGAATTGCAGCGGGGGGTGCTGGCGGGAGCCGGCGGTCGGTTCCTGCTGGAGGGTGTTCCGGTCGGAACACACACGGTGACGGTCGAATACATCGGATACGCCACCGCCAGGCAGGAGGTCCAGGTCGTGGCAGACGAAACGACGCTGCTGGACTTCAATCTCCGCCAGCAGGCATTCGCGCTGGACGAGATCGTGGTGACGGGGACGGCAGGCGTGACGGAGCGTCGCCAGATCGGCCACTCCATCGGCATCGTCGAGGCGGCGGAGCTAGTAGAGATCGCCCCCATCAGCACGGTGAACCAGCTGCTGCAGGGACGAATTGCAGGCGCGTCCATTCTGCAGCGATCCGGCAACATCGGCAGTGGCACCACAGTGGCGCTGCGCGGGATCTCCAGCGTTTCCATGCGGTCCACACCGCTCGTCTATATCGACGGGGTACGCGTTTCGAGAGACGGTGCACGCCTGAACGACCTCAACCCGGCGGACGTGGAGAGCGTCGAGGTGGTGAAGGGTCCGGCGGCGTCGACGCTGTACGGCAGCGAGGCCAGCAATGGCGTGATCCAGGTCATCACCAAGAAGGGTCAGACGGGCGATGCCCAGTTCAACGCGCAGGTACGTCTCGGTTCACAGTTCTGGAACGATGCGTCGGAGTGGATTCCCACGAACGGCGCCCGGGATCCGGGGACCGGCAACGTAGTCCTTCACCACCCGCTTCTGGCCGAGGAGGCGGCGGGCCGGGAAGTGATCTTCAACGGCATGACGCAGACGTACAACCTGGACGTGACGGGCGGAACCGGCGACTTCGGCTACTACGCCGCGCTCTCGTACCAGGACGACGAGGGGATTGTTCCGAACAACTGGATCGAGCAGATCTCGGGACGCGTCAACGTGAATGCCCGGGCCAGGGAGGATCTGCGCATCACTGCGGGCCTCAGCTACACCAAGGCACAGATCGGCCGGGCGCCCGAGGGATTCACTGGTACTCTGGGCTACTTCGGACAGGTGATCTTCGCCAGCCCGTTGACGCTCGGCACCGTGCGCCGCGGCTTCCTGCAGTCGGTGCCGGAGGAGACGTGGAAGGTGCGCCACCGTGACGACGTGCACCACACGACCTGGACCGTCAATGTCAGTCACGACCCGTTCGACTGGTTCTCGCACCGCCTGACCAGCGGCATCGACCACGTCTATCAGCAGAACGGCAGACTGTTCCCGCGCCAGGAGGACCCCTCCAACCACATGTGGGGCCTGCGCCTGGCACAGGGCTGGAGGGAGGTGGACGAAGGCACCGAGCTCCAGACGACCCTCGACTATGCGGCGACGGCGACATTCGACGTCACGTCGGACATACGGTCGGCGACGTCCGCAGGCATCCAGTACTACACGCGCGAGACGCACACCACGAACGCGGAGGGGTTGAATTTCCCGGCACCTGCGCTGACCACGGTGACCACTGCGTCGCAGCGCTTCGCCGGAGAGTTCTTCAGCGAGAACAAGACGTGGGGCGCCTACATCCAGGAACGGTTCGAATGGCGGGATCAGATCTTCATCACCGCCGCGATCCGCGGGGACGACAACAGCGCCTTCGGCGTGGAGATCGACCCCGTCATCTATCCGAAGCTGAGTGGCTCGTGGGTGCTGAGCGACGCCGGTTTCTTCGACGTGAACTGGGTGGACCAGCTCCAGGTTCGCGCGGCGTGGGGCGAGGCGGGCCGCCAGCCAGGCTCTTTCGACGCGATCCGGACGTACGCACCCGCGATCGCGCGAGGCGACCAGCCGGGTGTCCGTCCGGCAAACCCCGGCAACCCCAACCTGAAGCCGGAGCGCAGTTCCGAAGTCGAGTTCGGTTTCGACGCCGAACTCTTCAACGGCCGCTGGTCGCTGGAGTTCACCGGCTATCAGCAGACGACGACGGACGCGCTCCTGCAGAGGAGCGTGGCTCCTTCGACCGGTTTCTCCGGTTCGCAATGGGTGAACCTGGGTCAGGTGGACAACCAGGGTTTCGATTTTTCCACGACGGTCGTACCGCTCGTGCGTTCCGGCCTCAGCTGGGACGTGACGCTGAACCTGAGCCACACGACGAACGAGATCGTGGACATGGGCGACATCGACTTCATCAGCCGCGGGCGGGGCAACGCCCACGCCGAAGGCTATCCCGTGGGCGGCATGTGGGCCCACAACGTCGTTTCAGCGGATTGGGATCCGGCTACCCAGAGGGCGATCAACATTCTCTGCGCCAGCGAGAACGGTGGTCCCATGCCCTGCAACCAGGCCGGCGAGGTCTTCCTCGGCTCACCCGGCCCGGACTGGAACGCGTCGCTGATGACGTCGATGCAGATCGGGCAGAACCTGAGACTGTCGGCCATGGCGGAAGGGTTCTTCCAGATGCGTGTCATGAGCATCCAGGAGTGGGCGCGCGACGAGGTGTTCAGAAACAGCCCGGAAGCGGCCATGCTTGAGCAGAACCCGCTGCTGGCGGCGGCGATCCAGACGTCCAATGGCTACGGCTACTGGATCAATCGGAACGACTACATCCGGATCCGCGAGGTCGCGGCGCACTACACACTGCCAAGCGAATGGGCCTCCGGAATGGGCGCGTCGCGGGCGACACTGGGACTCCTGGCTCGCAACCCCGGGTTCCTCTACGTACACGAGGAAGTGGCCGATACGGATCCCGAAAGCCGGGGAAGCAGTGATTTCTACTACCACCAGCGCCAGAACATCTTCCCTCAACTGACACGGCTCGAGGGATCGGTCCGTGTGTCCTTCTGACGAATGAGAGGAAGCCAAATGCACTGCCCATTTCAAGTATCGACAGAGTGCTCATTCATCATCGAGCCGAGGGAACGTGCCATGAAAAGAACGAAGCGAAGTGAACGAGGACGGCGCGGCAGTCCCTTCCAGGGGGCCCTGGCCGGGCTCACCACGTTGGTGTCGGGCATGCTTCTGGGAGCATGCGACCTGGCCGTGGAGCTGCCCGGTGACATTACGGCCGAAGAGCTGGAACAGCCGGAAGATCTCCCTCTTCTGGTCACCAGCGCCGAAGGCGTCTTCGAGTGTGCCTACCAGCAGTATGTGCTGTTGTCGGCCCAGCTCGTGGACGAATTCATGAGCGGCGGGTCCGATGGCGCCTACTACATCTACGACCAGCGCGAGATCACCCCTGCAACCGGCACCTACTCGAGCGGCGGCTGTCCGGGTGGCCAGCTCGCAGGTCTCTACACGCCACTGTCCCAGGCCAGGTGGTTTTCGGACTCGAACCTCCAGCGCGCCCAGGAGGCGGGGTCACAGGACATGGTTACACGGTCGGCGGTATTGGCCGGCTACGCGTACACGCTGTTCGGTGAGGGGTTCTGCTCGGCGGCCTACGACGGGGGACCGGAAGTCCTCCCGCCACAGAGCCTTGCACTGGCCGAGGAACGCTTTTCCACAGCGATCTCGAGCGGATCCGGCGAGCTTCAGACCCTGGCCTATCTGGGTCGCGCCCGAGCGAGACTCAACCAGGGTGACATGGCCGGTGCGATCTCCGACGCGCAACGGGTGCCTGATGGCTTCGCCTACTACGCGACGCGCTCGTCTGCGGACAACTCCCGGCAGAACCACCTGTACGGCAGCAACTGGGTCGACCGGAACATCGAGGTCGACGTGCCCTTCTGGAATCTGGAGTGGCAGGGGGTGCCGGATCCGCGAGTGGAGCTGATCCACACCGGAAACACCGGTCGCAACGGACTGAACCCCGAAGTGCTCCAGACGAAATACCCCAACTACGACACGGACATTCCCATCGGACGGTACGCCGAGGCGCTTCTGATCATCGCCGAGGCCGCCGGGGGCCAGACGGCCGTCGACAACATCAACGAGCTCCACACCCGTGCGGGGTTGCCTCCTTTCGCGAGCGACGACCTCGGTGAGATCATGGCCCAGGTCTACGAGGAGCGGAGGCGGGAGCTGTTCATCGAGGGGCATCGGATGAACGACATGTTGCGGCTGAACATCCCGTTCCCTTCCGGGGCGGATCCCTTCAACGACAGGCGGTACGGCGAGACGACCTGTTTCCCTCTGCCCGACATCGAGAGGGAAAACAACGAGAACATTCCGTAGGCATTCGGTGGGGGGAGTCGCCATGAATCGCTCCGCGGGCCGTCTGCCGGCGATTGCCGTTCTCGTGTGGCTGGCGGGAGTGCCGGCCGCGTGTGACTCGCGTGAGCAGGCAAGGCAGGGGGCGGCGGTCCCAGGGAATGTCGCGGCGGAGACGCTGGAGACTTCCAACCTCGAGCGCTGGGCCGATGACACCTTCGGCGCGCTGCTGGAGGAGCACCGGATCTCCGCGCTCGCGATCTCGGTGACCCGCGGCGACGAAGTGGTCTTCACGAAGGGCTACGGATACCACGACTACGCCACCATGCGGGCGGTCGATCCGGACGTGTCGCAGTTCCGTATCGGTTCGCTTACCAAGACGTTCTTCGGGACGGCGATCGCGCAACTCCTGGAGCGCGGCGCGATCACTTCCCTTGACGACCCCGTCAACAGGTATCTGACCCGGATCCAGCTGCAGAACCCATTCGGGGATGACGAAATCACCATTCGGGACATGGTCACGCACCAGGGCGGGATGGTTCCGAGGGGGTCCCGCTCGCCGTTCACTTCGGTGGGCGAGGAGCGCCCCCAACCGCCCCTGTCGGCGGCGGTGCTCGAGGCCAACCTGCCGCCCGTGGTTCGTGAGCCGGGCACGTTCTCGGACTACTGCAACGCCTGCAGCGCCGTCATGGGGTTCATGGTGGAGGACATCACCGGACAGACGCTGGAGGACTACCTGCGCGAGAACGTGTACGAGCCGCTGGGCATGACGCACACCACACTGGTCAATTCCCTGCAGGCGCCCAGTGCCGACGTGGTGACCCAGTACGCATTCGCTGCAGGCGAACCACCGGTCGCACTCAGGTATCCCTCTCTTACTCCCTTTATTTCGTACGCGGGGGACATGAACTCCACGGCCGGCGACATGGCGCGCTTCATCCGGGCCCACGCCCTGCAAGGCACGGGCACCACCCCATCGCTGATGGCGCCCGAGACCTACGACATCATGCACCGGTGGGACCGTGGCAACCACCCGGACGCGAGTGGTTTCGGCATCCAGTTCTTCCGGTACGAGTACAACGGCGAGCCGGTGATCGAGCATTACGGGAGCATTCGCTACCGCTCGCTGGAGATCATCATGCTCGACGCGCAGGTCGGGGTCTTCGTCACGATGGCAGGTGGCGGCGAACCAGACCCCGACGACGTGGCCGCTACCGACTCGGCGATGGAGCCGATCACCGGACCGGTGCTGGCGCAGGCGTCACACAGCGGTGTCCGGGCCCTCGTCCTCGAGCACTTTCTCGGACGGCTGCCGGTCGACGAGAGTCTGGAGGTCGACGTCAGCCGGTACACGGGCCTCTACCACCGCATCCCGGCGGACCAGGGCGACACGCCGGGAGGCGGTGGCCGGCTCGTGGAGGACAGCGGCGACGGCGGACTCATCATCGACGGGCTCGGGCCCTACCGCCCGTCAGGTCCCGACGCGTTCACCCTCGATGGCCAGCTTCCCGTCGAGGCCGGCTTCAGAGACGCCAACCGCTATGTGTTCGCCCCGCAACCCGACGGCTCCATCCACATGTTCGCGCACGTCAACGCGGGCGGATTCGTGCGGGCGGCGCGTGACGGGTAGGGAGTCCGCCGCAACCGGCGGGTGCGTCGGTCAACCCTCTGGTGCGCACTCCGGGTGGACCTGCTGAAGGCACTGGCGCACTGCGGTGCGGACCTGGCTCATGGAGATGTCGGGCTGGCGTGCCCGGTCGGCGACCATGACGGCAATATCGTCCAGCGTTCGGCGCCCGTCGATGGACGAGACCACCATGCGAACCATGGACGCTTCGGACCAGAACAGCTCCTGGCCTGCGAAGGTGGGAATGGGCAGGTGCCGGAAGAGGAGCCACGGGGGCGGGCCGTCCCGCCGTCTCGTCCCCGGCTCGCCCGACTCGGCTTTTGTCGCAGAGAATGCCAACACCCACTCCGTCTTGCCACGACCATTGAGTTGGGAGACCAGGTAGGGCCCGCTCTCGCTGTGCCAGGGTCCCACACGGAATCCCGCCCGCTCGGCAAGGTCGAACAGCTCTTCTCTGGCGAAACGACGCGAGAAGGGAACGTCCACGTCGTACTTGAGGGGGCCCAGGTTCACCCATCGCCCACCCGGCTTCAGCATCCGGTGGAGAGTGCTGATCAGATCGCGTACGTCATCGGGTCCCTGATCGATGAACCACGGCGTCAGTACCGTGTCGAAGGTCTCCGGAGCCAGGGGTGGGTCCACCGCGTCCGCGATCAGAAAGTGGAAGCGCTCTTCGTCCACCGGGCCCTGCGGTGCCGTCAGCACCCACTCCTTCGCGGCCTGGTCCAGGTCGCCCATCTCCAGATTGGCCTCGCGCACGGTCAGGGACTCACCGTGGGTTACGGCGTGCGCGGCCGAGAAGAGGATCGGATCGAGGTCCATGACCATAAGCTCCGCGCCGGGGTGCCGGAGTCGCAGGTCATAGGCCAGACGGCACGCCCCGGCACCCATCACCAGCGTGCGTCCGGGACACCGGCCCTCCATGACCCGTTCAACCATGGCCAGGGCCCGCTCGTTCTCGCCGTCCGCGTCCGGCGCCCATCCCCAGTCCCGGTAGAGATACGGCAGGTGGTCCAGCGTCGCAGGCGCCCCCTCGGACCGGCGGCGGCCCTCGCCCCCGGCTGCGGGCGGCAGCCTGGGTTCGAGAATGGCGCGTACGTCGGCCAACTGTCCGACGACACCCTCGATCATGGTCCGGCAACGCTGCCGTGTGGAGGGCAGAAGGTCGGCGGACCGGAGTTGCTCGCGGACATCGCGCACCGCTCGCTCAACCTGTCTCTCAAGGCCGGCCAGTTGGCGCATGCACGACGCGAAGTAGTCGAGTGGCTCGGGAAGGAGAACCGGAATCGCTCCCAGCCGGGGGAAGACCTGCCCGCATTTCCGGCATCTGACGGCCCGCGCAGCCAGGTCGATCTCCGACAGGCACCGGGGACAGCGCGCCGCGTCCAGCAGGCTGCGTGACCGCGCCTGCGAACTCCGTTCCGCACTGTCCCGCGCCGGGGTGCTGGGCATCGATCCGATTGTTCCAAATGGACTTGTGACTGCCATATCGCTAGCGTACAATGTTGGTATGCAGTCTGGGATTCAAGGCGTTTGATCGGGGGTACAATGGCGCCTGCACGGCCGAACCGCCGTTCCGGTCGGATGACGGGTTGCCAGGTTCGCCCGGGTGCGTGGGCGGCAGTGATGGCCCTTGCCGGACTGGTCCTCGTCTCGTGCTCGACGTGGGCATCCACCACCCCCGGTGACGCGGTCGAGCCGACGGGGGCTCCCGGCTCCCTCGCGGTCCGGCTCCCGGCGCCATCCCCGGCCCCCGTGGCGACCGGCGCCGAAGCGCAGGCCATGGTCGACGAGTACTGCGTGCGCTGCCACAACGACGTCCGTCGCACGGCTTCGCTGGTGCTGGAGGAGTACGACGCCGCGAACCCGGCGGCCCACCCCGACATATGGGAGAAGGTGGCCACCAAGCTGCGCGCGCGTGCCATGCCGCCGGGCGGAGTGCGTCGGCCCGACCACCAGACCTACGAGGAGGTGGCCGGGTGGCTCGAGTCGGAGCTGGACGGCGCCTGGGCGGCGAGTCCCAACGTCGGCCGGATCAACGCGGTGCACCGCCTGAACCGGACCGAGTACAACAACGCCGTCAACGACCTCCTGGGACTCGACGTCGATGTCGTCGACGCGCTGCCCGGCGACGAGACGATGGGCGGCGGGTTCGATAACGTCGCGGACGCGCTGAGCATCTCGCCGCTCCACATGGAGCGGTACCTGTCCGTGGCCCGCACGGTCACCCGGCTGGCGGTCGGGTTGCCGCCGGCCGGACCGGGTTCGTTCCGCTACGCCGCCGACGATGCCATGCGGCAAAACGTGAGGATGAGTGACGATCTTCCGCTTGGTTCCCGCGGTGGCATGGCGGTCCGCCACACATTTCCGGTCGACGGCGAGTACCGGATCCGGGTGCGTCTCCAGAAGAACTATGCGGGGTACGCGCGCGGGCTGGCGTGGAGGCAGGAACTCGAAATCCGCATCGACGGAGAACTCGCGTCCACGCTCGCGTTCGGCGGGGAGGCGCTGCAGCACCGAGCCGTGGCCAACAGCTACGCCGGCGCAGGTGGCGGTCCCGGTTGGCCCGGATCTCCCGAGTGGGAGGATTACGCCAAGTTCGAAGCCGAGGCGGCTCTGGTGGCTGCGGTCCAGGTACAGGCAGGGAGCCGACTGGTCGGTCTCTCCTACGCCAGGGACATCGGCTACGGCGAGGATTACCTCCTCCCTCAGGCCCCGGTTCAGACACGCAGCCAGATCGACTACTTCAACAACGAGTACTTCGGCATGTCGGGCGTAATCGGCATGGAGATCGACGGCCCGTTCGGCCGGACCGATGTCGCCGACAAAACACCGAGCAGGGAGACGATCTTCGTCTGCGAGCCCGAGTCCGCCTCGGTGGAGGAAGCCTGTGCCGAAGAGATCCTCTCGCGAATGGCACGGCGTGCCTACCGGCGGCCCGTGACCCACGAGGATACGGACGTCCTCCTCCACTTCTTCCGCATGGGCCGGGAGGAGGGTGGGAGCTTCGATCATGGCATACAGCTGGGACTCGAGCGCGTCCTGGTCGATCCGGACTTTCTGCTGCGCGTCTATCGGGACCCCGGCGTACGCGCGACGGACCGAACACCGGATGCAGACGGTCCGCCGGCCGATGCGGTCGTCCACTTTGCGGCCGGGCAGGCGGCGCAGGTCTTCAACGGGGGCGAACCGTATCCGCTGAGTGACCTGGAACTCGCCTCCCGGCTTTCCTTCTTCCTCTGGACCAGCATTCCCGACGAAGCGCTTCTGGAGGAGGCCGAGCATGGCCGGCTTACCGATCCCGAGGTCCTCGGCGAACAGGCCCGGCGGATGCTGAACAGTGCCCGTGCCCGAGAGACGCTCGTGGAGGACTTCGCCAGCCAGTGGCTGAAGCTCCGCGAACTGGACGACCGGCTCCTGCAGGACGACATCTATCTGGAGTACGACCACAACCTTCGCGAGGCCATGGAAGAGGAGACCAGGCTCTTCCTCGATCACACGATCCGCGAAGACAGGAGCGTCGTGGAGCTTCTCGACGCCGACTACACCTTCGTCAACGAACGGCTGGCCGAGCATTACAGCATTCCGAATGTGGCCGGGAGTCGCTTCCGCCGCGTCACGCTCCCCGATCTCCAGAAGCGCGGCGGCCTGCTGGGCCACGCCAGCATCCTGACGCTCACGTCGTATCCTGAGCGGACCACGCCGGTGCTCAGAGGCAAGTGGATCCTCGAGAACATCCTGGGCCGCCACGTTCCGCCGCCGCCGCCCAACCTCGACACCAGCCTGGAAATACCCGAGGACCAGGGGACGGTGCGGAAGCCGACGATCCGCGAGCGGCTCGCAAAGCACCGCACGGAACCGATGTGCGCCAGCTGCCACCGGACGATAGATCCGCTGGGCTTCTCGCTGGAAGCATACGATGCCGCGGGCGGCCTCCGGTTCATCGACGAACTCGGCAATCCGGTGGACGACACCGGACTCTGGCCGGAGACGGAACAGGAGATCAAGGGGCTGGCGGGTCTGCGCAATCTGATACTGGAGAACCGGGAGCAGTTCGTCCGAACCGTGACCGCGAAGCTCATGCAGTATGCCCTGGGGCGCGACGTCGAGTACTTTGACCAGCCGGCCATTCGCAAGATCATCCGCGACGCGGCGGCACAGAACCACAGCTGGTCGTCGATCATCATGGGGATTGTGGAAAGCCCCCAGTTCCTGATGCGGATGAGCGCAACCACGGGTCCGGCGACCGGGCGATCCGTATTGCAGAACAAGGAATCCGGAGAGGAAAGAAATGGACTTCATCACAGGTAGGCATATCTCGCGAAGGACGGTTCTTCGTGGCGCCGGCGCGGCGCTGATGCTGCCGTTCCTGGAGGCGATGACACCTGCTCGCCTGACGGCCGTGAGCGGCCCAAGGCGCAAGTCTCCTCACAGGTTCCTCGCCTACTACACGCCGAACGGGCAGGCCATGCCCCACTGGACCCCGACCGGCGACGGCCGCGATTTCGTGCTCTCCGAAATCCTGGGCCCGCTGGAGCCGTTCAGGAACAAAATCATCATTCCGACCGGCGTGAACGCGTCGTGGAACTTCAACCACGCCGGTGGTCCCACCAGCTTCCTCACCGGCATGGTGGGGAGGTCGCTGGGCGACATCGAGGCGGTGGACAATACGGACATCATCGCAGCGGAGTCGATCGACCAGATGCTGGCGCGCGAGTGGGGCAGGGAGACGCAGCTGGGCTCCCTCGAACTGTCTCTGGACGGCCCGCCCAACGCCGGCACCTGCGCCATCCTGAACTGCGCCTATACGCACACCATCTCCTGGCGGAGCCCCACACAGCCGCTCCCCATGGAAAACCATCCCCGAACCGTTTTCGAGCGGCTCTTCGGCGACACCGGGACGACGGATCGCGAGCCGCGGGAGCGGCGCCTGCACCAGCAGAAGAGCCTGCTGGACTCGGTCAACGACAAGTTGCGGGCACTGGCGCGCGAGCTGGGTCCGCAGGACCAGCGCAGCGTGGAGCAGTACACGGAGGCTGTGCGCGATGTGGAACGGCGGATCGAGGTAGCCGAGCAGCAACTGGACGTCGACCTCCCCAACATGGAGCAGCCTCAGGGCATTCCGGAAGCGTTGGAGGACCACCTGGAACTGCTCCTTGACATGCAGATCCTGGCCTATCAGGCGGATATCACCAGAGTGTCGACGATGATGATCGGGCGCGAAGTCAACGCGCGGCCGTATCCGCAGATCGGTGTGCCGGAGGCGTGGCATCCGCTGTCGCACCACGGCAACCGGCCGGACATCGTGAAGTACGTCTCGAAGATCAACCGGTACCACGTGGAGCTTTTCACGCGTCACCTGACCAAGCTGAGCCGGACTCCCGACGGGGACGGCTCGCTGCTGGATTCGATCACCGGGCTGTACGGATCGGGGATCTCCAACAGCCAGCGTCACGCCGGCGACAACATCCCGCTGGTCGTCGTGGGCGGCGGAAACGGCAAGCTGAACGGTGGACAGCACATCAGGTACGAGGACGGACCGACGCACGCGAACCTGCTGGCGACGCTGATGGACAAGATGGAGATGCCGATGGACAAGATCGGCGGCAGCACCGGCCGGCTTCCCATCGACACCCTCGGTGAACTCTAGGGCACCGTGGCTCCGGGATGCCCATCTTCGAGTACAGGTGCCGGGCATGTGGTGAGGAGTTCGAGGCCCTCATCCTGCGCTCGTCCGAACCACCCCGATGTCCCGGCTGCGACAGTGACGACCTGGAGAAGCTTATCTCCCTTCACGTGGTCAGCTCCGACTACACCAGGAAGCGCGCCCGGCAGAGCGCCCGGGCGCACGCGAGCGGGATTCGCCGAGAGAAGCAGCATGAGGATCAGAAGGAGTTGCAGGAACATCTCGCGGAAGACCACTGAAACGGGCTGGAACTCCAGCGATGCGGCCATGAGCAGGGGGTCGATCCGCCTGGCGGCGGGAAGCCTCGTCATCGGGGTCGGGCTGGCTTGCCAGGCCGCCCCGGACGCGGACACCGCACCCGGGCAGGCCGCAGGCTACGAACTGGTGGAGGGGTGGGGCGGCCCCCGCGAGGACGTGGGAACCGTGACGGCCGTGGACGTCGACGAGGACGGCAACGTCTACGCCTTCCGGCGCGACGCCAACGATGTGTTGAAGCTCGACGCCGACGGGAGCCTGCTGGAGCAGTGGGATCAGGACTTCGCCCAGTGGGCGCACGGAATCCGCGTGGGGCCCGACGGGTCGATCTGGACCGTCGACGATCAGGGGCACCAGGTCAAGAAGTGGAGCCACGACGGCCGCGAACTCCTCATGACCCTGGGCGAGTACGGCGTGGCCGGCGAGACCCCCGACCACTTCAATCGGCCCACCGACATCGCCTTCGGCCCGGACGGGGAGCTGTTCATCTCGGACGGATACGGGAACAGTCGCGTGGCCAAGTACGATGGCAACGGACAGTTCATCACGGCGTGGGGTGAGCCCGGCACCGAGCCGGGACAGTTCAACCTGCCGCACACCATCGTGGTCGACGCGCGGAACCGGGTGCTCGTGGGCGACCGCGAGAACGCCCGCATCCAGATCTTCGACCTCGACGGCAACCTGCTCGAGGTGTGGGACCAACTGGGCTCGCCGTACGGCCTCGCGATCGACGACAGCGACCAGCTCTACGTGGCGGACCTGGTAGGCGCGAAGATCTGGATCGCGCGGGCCAGCGACGGCGAACTGTTGCGAACCATCGAGGGCACCAAGGCCATCCACTGGGTCGCGGTGGACGGGCAGGGCAATGTCTACGCCGCGACGCCGGCGCCGGCGGCCAGCCAGTTCTGGGACGATCCGTCCGAGGTCTGGTATCTGAGGAAGTACCTGAAGGCCGGAGCCGGTTGAACGTGCGCCGACCCGCCGCGTCCGTGTTGGGCATCGCCGCCATGCTGGGTTCCGCGTCCGTGGTGGCCGATGCCCAGGAGGGCAGGCTGGAGACGGCCCACGCCCACATCCTGCAGGTGGTGAATCCCGAGGCGGCCTCGGTGGCGGAACTGGGCTTCCTGCGGCAGGCCCTGGGAGAAGCCGGCACCGCGGCCGAATACGCGGCCTTCGCCGCGGGAGGTCAACAGCGACCCGGCGACCTCCAAGCCATGAAGACGCACGCGGGGAACGTGCTTCACGCTCTGGATCCCACCCGCAGGGAGAACGGCCCGGGCCTGGGCTTCGGGCTCTTCGAGGCATCCCGGAACACCATCGAACACATCCGGATGGCGGCCGATGCGCCCGATGCGTCGGAAAACGTGCGCACCCACGCCGCGCATGTGGTGAGTTGCGTGCACAACACCCTGGAGCGCGCCCACAGGATGCTGGAGATCACCGAGGGTATCCTGGCGACGGAGTCCGCGGAGGAAGCGGAACAACTGTCCGACGAACTCGACACCCTGGCCTTCCAGCTCCGGAACGGCGTGGATGCGAACGGAGACGGGCTGGTCACCTGGCACGAGGGGGAGGGCGGTCTGTACGTGGCACAGGAGCACCTGCAACTGCTGATGAGAAGAGAGGGTATCGGATAATGCTGTCGCTGGCACTCATGGCGGTCCTCGCCGCGGCGCCCGACACGCCCCCGGTGGTGGAAGCCGCGAAGAACGGCGACGAAGCGGCTCTCCGCGCGCTGGTGTTGGACGGTGTGGACGTAAACGCAACGGCGGGCGATGGATCGACCGCGCTCCTGTGGGCCAGCCACCGCGATCTGCCCGAGAGCGTGGCACTGCTGATCGAGGCCGGGGCGGATGTGAACCGGGCCAACGACCTGGGCGCGACGCCGCTCTGGGCCGCCGGCGAGAACGGCGGCGTGGCGGTGGCCGGCCTGCTGCTGGACGCCGGTGCGGATCCGAACCGCGCGCTGCGCCACGGCGAGACGCCCCTCATGGCCGCCGCACGGGCGGGGAGCGCGCGGGTGGCGGAGATGCTCCTGGAGAGCGGAGCGAATCCGGACGCCACGGGGCCGCGGAACCAGACCGCACTCATGTGGGCGGTGCTGAACCTCGCGCCCGACGTGACGAAGGTCCTGGTGGAACACGGAGCCGACGTGCACCCCCGAACGGTGGTTACGGTGGAGATGAGGGCGCACGAGCCCCACACGCACATCCAGAACCAGGGTTGGTTCGAGCACGGCGGCAACACCGCCCTGTTGTTCGCAGCGCGGGTCGGCGACGTGGAATCGGCCCGGCACCTGGTGGCTGCCGGCGCCGACCTGAACGACAGATCCGGGTTCGGCGTCAGCGCTTTGGCAATGGCGGCCTATTCCAACTTCCGCACTCAGGTAACCGAGCCGACCTACTCGTCCGGCGGTCCCTATACGGTGGGCGGCCGGGAGGGATTTCGTCCCGGGCGCTTCGGAGACCTCGTGGAGTTCCTGCTTGAAGCCGGCGCGGACCCCGACGCCGGATCCGACAGGTTCACGGCGCTGCACGCCGCGATCCTGCGCCACGACCAGCGCTCGGTGGACCTGCTCCTGGAGCACGGGGCCGACGTCACCCTGCCGGTCGCGGCCTTCACGCCCCATCAGCGAGGGTCAAACCAGGCCTTCTACTTCCACAACGGCTGGATCGGCGCGCGTCCGGTCTGGCTCGCCGCCCGCTTCGGCACGGCGGGCATCCTGCGCAGCCTTCTGGAGCACGGCGCCGACCCCCGCTTCGTCCACCGCAGCGAGTACTTCGCCGGCAGCGACGGCGCCCTGACCTCGGGGATCTTCGCGGCTCGGCAACTGGAAATCACCACGACGCTCATGGCGGCTGTGGGCATGGCCAACGCCGGAAGGCCCTGGGTCTACCAGTACGTCTGCACGCCGGAGCACGAACAGGCAACCCTGGAGAAGGCGCAGCTGCTCGTTGACGCGGGCGTGGACCTCGCCATGACAACCGCGGAGGGCTTCACGGCGCTCGACCAGGCCAGGGCGCTCAAGTACGAATCGGTTGTCGAGGTTCTGCTCGCCGCCGAAGCGCCCGCAGGGGTGGGACCGACCGATGCGGAGTACGACTTCCTGAACCGCCGAATCCAGGGGGCCTGCGGGTAAGGGACCCTCAGTGTCCCGCCGCCATCCCGTCCATCCGCGGCTCCGAGGCGGCGGCCCATCCCCGCGCCAGCCGCATGATCGCCTGGGCGCCGCCGAAGAACACACCCTCCGGATCGGCGAGCACATGCCCCATCGCCTCCAGCTGCCGCCGCACCTCGAGCGGCACGACCGGCTCGATCGCCACCCGGTTCCCGTCCAGATGGTTGAAGCGCGCCGCGTCGAGGGCCTGCTGCAGATCCATGCCGAAATCGACGAGGTTGAGCAGCACCTGAACATGGCCCTGGGGCTGCATGTAGCCGCCCATGACCCCGTAGCTGAGCCACGGCTCCTCCCGGCCGTCCGCCGCCGTCTTCGTGACGAAGGCCGGGATGATCGTATGGAACGGGCGCCGCCCCGGGGCGACCGCGTTGGCACGCCCAGCCTCCAGCGAAAAACCCACCCCGCGATTCTGCAGCGCGAACCCCGTCCCCGGCACCACCACGCCCGACCCGAACGCGCTCGCGATGCTGTTGATGAACGACACCATGTTGCCGTGGCGGTCCGCGACGGTGAAGTACGTCGTCTCGCTCGCGGTGATCGCGGTCCCGGGATCGGCCCGCTCAATGGCCCGCTCCGGATTGAGCCGCGCGCGCCGCGCATCGATGAATGCGTCGTTCAGCAGATCGTCCGGCGACACCTTCATGCTCCCGGGGTCGCCGACGAAGTACTCCAGGTCGGCGTACGCGAGCTTCTTGGCCTCGATCAGGTGGTGCAGGTACGCGACCGAGTTGTGGCCCATGGCCTTCAGATCGAACGGCTCCAGGAGTCTTAGTATTTCAAGGGCGGCGATCCCCTGGCCGTTGGGCGGCAGTTCATGGAGGCGGTAGCCCCGATACGGGACGGAGATAGGTTCCACCCAGTCCACACTGTGGGACCGCAGGTCCTCCAGCGTGAGGAATCCGCCCAGCTCGGAGACGCGTGCGACGATCGCTTCGCCCAGCTCCCCGCCGTAGAGCACGTCCGGCCCGCCTTTTGCGATGAGGCGGAGCGTGCGCGCGAAGTCGGGGTTGCTGAACCACTCGCCCGGGCGCGGGGCGCGCTTGCCGTCCATAAGGAATGTCGCGCGCGCGCCCTCGTCCCGCGCGAGCATCTCCTCAGCGCCCTCCCAGAAGTCGACGATCACGGGGCTCGCGGGGAAGCCGTGCTCCGCCATGCGGATCGCCGGCTCGAGCGCGTCGGCCAGCGTGATCGTACCGTGTTCGTCGAGCAGCGTCTGCCACCCGGCCAGCGCCCCGGGCACGGTGATCGTCTCGGCGCCGGAGCGCGGCATGTTCTCGTGACCGCGCGCGACCAGTTCCTCTCGGGTCATCAGCGCGCCGGCGCGGCCGCTCGCGTTCAGCCCCACCATGCGCTGCTCGTCGGCCAGCCAGACAATCGCGAACATGTCGCCGCCGATGCCCGTCATCATGGGCTCGACCACGTTCAGCATGGCGGCGGTCGTCACGGCGGCGTCGATCGCGTTGCCGCCGCTTTGCAGCACGGCCAGCCCGGCGCCCGTGGCTAGGGGCTGACTGCTGGCGACCACCCCGTTCGGCGCATAGACGGTGGAGCGGCCCGCCATCGTGCCGGACTGGTCCTGCTGGCCGTGCAACTGCTGGATGGGGATCGCGGCGAGAGACGCGGCGGCGAGGGCAGGGACGATGCGCATGAGCAGCGCTCCTTGCGGGACTGAGTGGCGACGCGCGAGGCTGGTGCAAGGTACGATGCCGTGCGTTGGGCCGGAAAGCGCGCCCGGCGCGGTCACAAACGGCGGGTTGCGCACGGCAGCCCTGCCCGAGGCACAACATGACACTCCACGAACTGCTCGACCTCCACTACTGCGCGGATGGCGACGCAACGTTGCGCCGGATGCTCGCCGAGGGGGGCGATCCCGACCTGCGCCACGGAACGCGCGTAGAGACACCCCTTCACGTGGCCACCCGGCGCCGCCGCGCCACGGCCGTCGACATCCTCCTGGCGCACGGCGCCGACATCGATGCCAGGACGGCCGGCGGCAAGACCGCGTACGCACACGCCGTGCGCAGAGGATTCGACGAGGTCGCGACCCTGCTTGTGCGCCATGCGGGTCCGGCCGTCCTTCATCTTCGCGATCCGCGCCTCCGGATCGTGCGGATGCACCCAGTCCTTGTTCGAGGTCTTCTTCTTCGGACGCGTCCGGTCCAGCTTCGCGAGATCCTCCCGCGTCGGCGTCTCGATCCCCGACGCCCTGGCCACCTGCTCCAGCCACTCCTCGTAGCCCTTGCCGTCGTCGCGCCGCACGATCGAGCGCATCGCCGCGTTCGCCTCAAGCGTCGTCGAGTCCACCCCCAGCGTCCTGCCGCTCGGAAGACCCGAGGACCGCAGCAACTCCACCACCCGGCCGAACACCGCCGCGTGCGCCTCGACGCTCAGCCGCTTGCGCGTCTTCGACAGCCCGGAATGCTCCGGCGGGTTCTTCGAGAGTCCGTATCCCAGGAACTCGCGCAGCGAGATCGAGTCCGCGCACCGCCACGCGATCCCCCGCTCCGAGCCGATCCCCTCCAGATACCCCACCATCGGCATCCGGAAGTACACTCCCGGCGGAATGCCCGGTCGGCCTCGCTTCTCCGCGTAAAACTCGCGGCACGCTGCTTCCGCGAACTCGTCGAAGCCGTGCTCGTCCAGCAGCCGGTTCAGCGCCCGGTGGAACGGGTTGCCCAGCGCCCGAACCTCGCTGGCCGCCACGAACAACTCCCGCTACCGACCCTTGCGCCGCCTGCCCATCGCCATCGCCTTCCTCCTTGCCGAAGGACACCGTGTCCCTCCAATCTAATCGACACCAAGAAAGGCTGCGGACAACTTTATCCACGGACTGCTAGGTGGGGAGAGGGAGGACGGCCAGATCCCTCGAGCGCCGCGCCGGGGCACAACCTCGGAGGGGACCAAGCGTCCTCCAACCCATGCCGTGCTCGGCGCGGGCGAACCCCGGGCCGAGCGCCCGCCGACGCTCCCGCGAGGGGGCGGGCGCGACCCAAAGCTCCAGTGCCGGGGGTGGGATTCGAACCCACACGGGATTGCTCCCAGGAGATTTTAAGTCCTCTGCGTCTACCGTTTCGCCACCGCGGCTGGCCGGCCGCAGCCCGCTCTGCCCGGCATCAGGAGCGACCGCACGCCGGACCGGTCGCGGCGCGATGGCGCGGGCGCGGACGGCCGCTCAGCGCGCTCCTACCGACTCCCGAACCGACTCGAGCAGCTTGGCGGCGTCGTATCCGACCCCGTCCTTGAAGACGATCTCAACGTTCCGGATCTCGGCCGGCCGGCTCACGGGATCGCCCGAGATCACGACCATGTCCGCCCACTTTCCGGCCGTGATCGATCCGACGCGCTCGAACTCGCCCAGGACTTTGGCTCCGTTGGCCGTCATGATCTCGACCGCCTGGAGGGGCGTGAAGCCCGCTTCGATCAGCAGCTCGAAGTTCCTCTGGTCGCCGAAGCCCGGAATCGCCCCTCCGTTGCCGGTGGGATCGACCCCCGCGACCAGGAGCCCGCCGGCGTCGACGAACGCCTTCTCGAAGGCGAGGGCGTTGTTCCACACGAGTCCCATCACCGAGGACGCCGAGCTCTCCTGCAGCATCCGGTGCCGCTCCAGGAACGCCTCCCGCACCTCGGGCGACATCATCGCCAGTACGCGGTCCTCGACGGGACGGTCGGGCGTGAGCTGCTCGATGACGGCCAGGGTGGACGTGATCGCCACGCCGTTGTCGACGGCCTTCTGGATGAGCGCCTGGACCTCAGGGCCCTCGACGTCGAGGTCGACGAGGCTCTCCCACTGATCGGGCGGGCAGACGTCGGGCTCCTTGTCGGCTACGAAGTCCGAGGAGACGAAGACGCCGTGCTCAAGGTTGTCGATCCCCATGTCGATCGCCTCGGAATAGGTGACCGAACAGACGTGTCCCGTGAACTTGATCCCCTGCCTGTGCGCCTCATCGATCGCCGCCGCCAAGTTCGCACGGGAGATGCGCGAGTGAGCCTTGATCCAGCTCGCGCCCTCCTCGGCCCAGTAGCGAACGATGCGCCGGGCCTGCTCCTCGCCCGTGGGCGAATAGTTGGCCAGCCCTTCGGAGAGGCGGGGGCCCGTGATGTACATGCGCGGACCCGGCGTCTCTCCCGCGTCGATCGAGTGCTTGAGGTTCAGCTCGATGTAGGGCGACATGCTCCCGGTGGTGCGCGTGGCCGTGACGCCGCTCGCCAGGTACATGCGGGGCGCGCTGAAGCCGAGCGTGAGCCGACCCCTGGCCCCCGCGTAGTCCGTGTGGTTGTGCATGCCGATGATGCCCGGGATGACGGTGTGATTCGCGAGGTCCACGACCCGCGCGCCGTCCGGCACCTCGACCTCGGCCCTCGGACCCACCTCCGTGATCAGCCCGTCGGCCACCACGATCGTCTGGTCGTCGAGCGGAGACGCGCCCGTGCCGTCGACGACGCGCACTCCGCTGAGCGCGAACGAGGGCTCGGAGACGCTCACGAACTCGAGGACCTCGGCGGAGAGCGAGGCGGCGGACTGGCCGCTCGCCGCTCGGGTCGGCGTGAGCGAAGCGAGGAGAACGAGGCAGAGGGCGGGCGTGAACTTCGGCATGGATGGGCTCCTTCGAGTGCGCGAGCTGCCGGCGAACCTCCACTCTCGGCGCGGGACGCGTGGCGCCTGGGCCTGGACGCTCGCTTGACACTGCTTCGGCGGAACCCTACCATACGCCGAAAGCCGCGCGGGCGTAAGGGCAGTAGATGCGGTCCTCGCAGGAGATGTCGCCGGGCCGCGCAGAGGTCGAACAGCTTCGACACGAGGAGGACGACCCATGAAGCGATCGACGTCAGTCTTGCTGCCGGCTCTCTTGATGGCCAGCCTGCCGCCGGGCCTTGCCGCCCAGGATGCCGGCGTCCTCACGGGTCAGGTGACCGACGCCGCGACCGGAGGGCCGATCGCTTCGGCCCAGATCTTCATCCTGGGAACCGGTCGAGGCACGCTCACCAACTCCGAGGGCCGCTACCTCCTGGCTCAGGTTCCGGTCGGCGAGTACGAGCTGCAGGCCGAGCTGATCGGGTTCGCCGCCTCCACGCAGCCGGTCACGGTCGTCGCCGGACAGACCACCATCACGGACTTCAGCCTGTCGGTGACGGCGCTTCAGCTCGACGAACTGGTGGTGACCGGAACGGCGGGCGTTCGCCTCCGCCGCGAGCAGCCGGCGACGATCGCTCAGGTGGACGCCGCCGCCCTGACGGAGCTCGCACCGATCTCGAACGTCGCCGACGTCCTCCAGTCCCGGCTCCCGGGAGTGTCGATGAAGCAGGGGAACGGGCAGTCGGGAGCGGGGCAGGTGATCCACATTCGGGGGGTCTCCTCGATCTCGCTCTCCAACCAACCGCTGATCTACATCGACGGCGTCCGGATCGACTCCCGCAACGAAGTGGCGCGTCCCGACGGAGAGGAATCGAGCCCGGCGACGAGCTTCGACGCGACGGGCGGCGGGGCGGCGGGGCGGCTGAACGACCTCAACCCCTACGACATCGAGAGCGTCGAGATCGTGAAGGGGCCGGCGGCGGCCACCCTGTACGGCGCCGATGCCTCGGCTGGGGTGATCCAGATCATCACGAAGCGGGGCGCAGAGGGCGACTTCCGCCAGAACATCCAGGTCGAGTTCAATTCGATCGACAAGTCGTTCGACCTCAAGGAGAACTGGGCCGCGTGCACCCAGGCGGCGATCGACGCCGGCGCGTATCTGTGCCGGGGCCAAGCCGTCGGCACGCTCGTCTCCGACAACCCGCTCGAGCGTGCCGGAGCGTTCCGGAAAGGCAATCGATGGAGCACCTCGTGGAGCGGCCGGGGCGGCGGGGAAGGCTACGGATTCTTCACCTCTTTGAACTGGATCGACGAGGACGGCACGATCTCGAACAACTACTTGGAGAGCCTCAAGGGCCGCCTGAACTTCGACTGGCAGCCCCATGAGACCCTCCGTTTCGAGGCGGGATACGCGCTCGGCAAGATCGACAACAACCTGCCGATGAGTAACCACAGCCCGCTCGGCATTCCGACGAGCGGGTATCTGGGGAACCCGCTGAGCCTCATGACGCCCGACGACGACGGATGCGGCTTCGGCAAGTGCGTGGGGATCCTCGAGGCCGAGCACTATGTCCGCACGCTGCGGAACACGCTTTCGCTCACCACGCGGCACGCGCCGTTGGATTGGTTCAATCAGTGGCTCACGCTCGGCGGCGACTTCACGCGGACCGAGCGCCGGCAGTTCTTCCCGAAGAACGATCAGGGCTGGTACTTCGGCGAGATCAACTCGGGATACGTCGACGAGAACCGCAACTCGTTCGAGAACGTGACCGTCGACTACCTCGCCAACGCCCAGTTCTCGTTCGGAGGCGACGACCAGTGGTCGAGCGACGTCTCGGCCGGGCTCCAGTTCATCCGGAGGCGCGAGGAGTTCGTCGTCTCCACCGGCGTCGGCCTCACGACCAATACGGCGCGCACGGTATCGGCGGCCACAGAGAGGGCGGGCGCGCAATGGTTCCAGGATAACCGGTCCCTCGGCTACCTGGCGCAGTATCAGCTCGGCTACCGGGATCGGCTCTTCCTCCAGGTGGGCGCGAGGTGGGACCAGAACTCCTCGTTCGGTGAGGCCGCGCCGGTCTTCTTCCTCCCGAAGGTCGGAATCTCCTGGGTGCTCTCCGACGAGCCGTTCTGGCGCGAGACGTTCCCCTGGATGGACCAGTTCCGCCTGCGCGGGGCTCTGGGCACGACGGGCCGCGCGCCCGAAGAGGGAGTCGCGCTCCGGACCTACGACCCGGCTCCTTACGTCAGCGGCCCGAACAGCATCGCTCCGGGGGTCCGGCTCGCCAATCCCGGCAACCCGGACCTGACGGCCGAGCGGGGCACCGAGTTCGAGGCCGGGTTCGATCTCGCCCTCCTGCGGAACCGGCTCGGGGTCGAGTTCACCTACTTCAACAAGACCACCAACGATCTCATCCTCGAAAAGCCCGTCTCCCCCTCGCTCGGATTCCTCCAGAACCCCCTCGTCAACATCGGGGAAGTCCTGAACCGGGGCGTCGAGGTGGCGGTGCGCAGCGACATCGTCCGCCGGCCGAACCTGGCCTGGTCGGTCAATGTCGGGATGAACACGCTCTACAACGAGCTGGTGTCGCTCGGCGGGATCGAGGCGTTCGGAAACCGCGGCCGGAGGTTCGTCGAGGGGCTCCCCCTCGGATCGGCCTTCGTGCGCACGATCCGTAGAGTGGAGGCGGACCGCACGATCGTGTCCGACACGCTCGAGTACGGTGGCGACGGAATTCCGGACTTCGAGGGGAGCTTCCAGTCGAATCTGACGCTCTTCGAGGTGCTCGACATCCGAGGCCAGCTCGACTGGAAGACCGGGTTCCAGATCCGGAATTCCACAGACGAGTTCCGGGAGACGAGCATCGTTCGGGCGCGAGAGCGGCTCGACGAGAGCGTCCTTTCGCCGGAGGAGCGGCGCAGGCGCTACGGTCCGTTCTACAGCGAGTCGGGGTCTTCGGTGCCGATCAGCCAGGCGGATGCCGTCTATCTGCAGGACGGGGACTTCCTCAGGCTCCGCGAGCTCACGGTGAGCGTGTCGCTGCCCCAGGAGGTCCTGGCTCGGATCGGAGCCCAGAGCGGGCGCTTCACCGTCGGAGGTCGCAATCTCGCGCTGTGGACCGGCTACGAGGGCGTGGATCCGGAGACGACACCCAACATCCTCAACAGCGAGAGGGCCTCGTTCGGCTCATACTCCTTCTTCACGCTCCCGCCGCCAAGGCGCCTGATCACCCGAATCAGCCTCGCGTTCTGAGGGGAGGATGAAGACGATGAAGACCATGACGAAAAGGCTCACGACCCGCGTGGCGGTGCTCGCAACGACAGTGCTCGTGGCGGCCACGACCGGGTGCGATCTGCAGGACGAGCTCCTCGAGGTCGAGAACCCCAACGTGATCGACGCCCGAGAGATCGATCCCGCACGCGATGCCGACCTTCTGGCCGGCTCGACGATGCAGGACTTTGCCGCGGCGTACCCGTGGCAGATTTTCTACACCTCGTACTTCACGGGCGAAATGATGGGCGCCGACATCGGATCCTCGATCAACCGGGCGGCCCGAAGGGACTTCCAGGGCGAGGAGGGTGGCCTCACCACCATCTTCGGACGCATGAACATCTCGCGCACGTCCGCTGAGTCGCTGCTCGAGGTGCTGGCCGGGGTTGCCGGCCAGGAGCAGAACACCGCCGTCGCATCGACGGTGGCGGGCTACTCGTTCCTGATGCTGGCCGAGACCTTCTGCCGGGCCACGGTCGCCGAGGGCCCGGCGATCGATCCGCCCGCTCTCCTCGACTCGGCGGTCGTGCATCTGACGAACGCGATCAGCGTGGGGCGCTCCGCCGGGACGATGGCCGCGGATTCCTTCGCGAACGCAGCTCTGGTCGGCCGGGCGAGGGCACACCTCCAGGCGGGCCGTACTTCTGAGGCGCTGGCGGACGCGTCGTCGGTGCCCGCCGGCTTCCAATTCGACATAACCTACGTCTCCGACCTGGCCGACCGGAGCACCGAGGACCCGCGCGTCGGAAACCCTCTGTACGACCATACCTACGACGGAGACAAGAGCCTGTCGGTCGCCCCGGCGTTTCGTCTCGACGATCCGCGGGTCAGGGCGGTCCCGCCCGAGGAGCACGGCATCCCCGCCCGGGACGGCGTGACTCCCTATTGGACCCAGACGAAGTACACGGCGTGGGACGCGCCGATTCGCCTGGCCTCGAAGCTGCTGGCCGACTACATCGCGGCGGAGGCGCAGGGCACCTCGGCGATGCTCGACATGATTCAGGCTAGGCGCATGGCGAACGATCAGCCCGCCTATGACGGGGCCATGGACGCTCAGAGCGTGCTCGGGGAGTTCCTCTGGCAGAAGTCCCTCGACTTCTACTTCGAGGGCACTCGCATGGCCGACTCGAGGCGGCATCCCGCTGCGATCAGGGCCATGCCCGTGCCGGGTGCCGAGTACCACAAACAGCCCTTCGATCCGATCCGCGACCAGACGTGCTTCCCGATTCCGGACAGCGAGATCGACAACAACCCGAACCTCTCAGGCTGACGAAGCACGGCGCTTGGAGTGGCATGAGGCCCTGGGGGCTCGGCGGGGCGGACCGCTCGCCGGGCCCCCAGGGTATCTGAGCCCGGGGCCCCGAGGGACGGGCTCGCGTTCTCTTCCCTCGTGCAGGAGCGAATGCAGTGACGGACCAGCGAGTCAACCACCCCCGCCCGGGCGCGCTCGCGCCGGTCCGCCGGTCCTCGGGCATGCTCGTCTTCCTTGCTCTCTTCGTGGCCCCCCCCGACGCGAGGAGCCAGCTCGCTCCAACCACCGAACATTGCATCCGAGTGGAGGTGCGGAACGACCAGTTCCTCGACGTCAACATCCGCCCCTACGTCAACGGGATCGCCGTGGGGGAGAAGCTCTACGTGCAGGGGCTGAGGAGCGGTAGCTTCAGCCTCCGCGCGGCCACGTATCTCAACGCCCAGCTGCAGTTCGCGATCGATCCCGTCGGGTCGTCCGAGGTCCACTTCGTGCCCGGCCACAGCGGCCTGCACATCGCCTCCACGTCGACCCTCGTGGAGATCCGCGTCGCGAGCCGCATTTGGCTTTCCACCCTCTCCCTCGTCGATCTCGAGGACCCGCCGTCCGGCTGTCCCCCTCCCCGCTAGGCGGCGCGTTCGGGGACGAGAGATCGATCCCGCACACCTCGATCCTTCTCGGGTTCAGACCTCCGGGCGTTCCGTGAGACCGCTCCGGAGCCTGCTAGCCCGCTCCGGAGCCTGCTAGCCCGCATTTCTCACACGGTGGCCGAGTCGTGTGCTGAGAGCGGGGTGTGGGGCGTTGTTTGGGGAGGGTACGGTGACCTGGTTGGCAAGAGTAGCCTGCCTCAGATCCAGCTCGAGCAAGTTGGCGAGGCCGCCCAGTTGCGGCGGGATCTCGCGCGCCAGGTCATTGTAACTCAGGCGCAGAGTTACCAGGTTGGCGAGCGTGCCCAGTTCCGACGGGATCTCGCCCGTCAGCGCATTGTCGCCAAGATCCAGCCGCGTCATGTTGGCAAGGGCGCCGAGTTCCTGCGGGATCGGGCCGGTTAGCTCGTTGGTCGCGAGGTCCAGGTGCCTCAGATTGGAGAGGTTTCCGAGTTCGGTCGGGAGCGGGCCCTTGAGTCCATGGGGTATAACCTCCGGCCAATCGTCCCAACTCCCCTTGAGATCAAGCCCCACCACTCGCCCACCCGCGTCCGTGCGCACCCCGTACCACTCTCCCAGCGGCGCGTCTGTCAGCCAGTTGTCGCTGTTGATCCAATTCGGGCCATCGGTCACGTTGTAGAGCGCCACCAGCGCCGCGCGGTCCGGGTTCTCGACCGTGATCTCCGCCGCGCCCTCCGCACCACCAGAGGAAGCGGTGATCGTGGCCACGCCCTCGGCCATGCCCGTCACCAGCCCCGAACCGTCCACCGCCGCCACGGCCATATCGCTCGACGACCAGGTGAACTCCGCGTCGTTGACTAGATGGCCGTTCCCGTCCCTGGCGGTGGCGGTCAGACGCAGCGAGTCGGCGGGCGCGGTCGTATCCGCTGCTGGAGACACCGTCACCGAGCGGGCCGACTGCATGACCTTCACCGCAGCACTTCCTGAAGCTCCGCCGACCGTCGCCGTGATGGTCGTGGTGCCGCTGCCCGCCGCCGTCACCAGCCCCGCACCGTCCACCGTCGCCACCGAAGCGTCGCTGCTGGACCACGCGGTGCCGGCTACCGCCATTACCTTACCGTTCTGGTCCCGCACCTCAGCCCTTAGCTGGACGGTCTCGTCCGGCGCCCCCAGCGTAGCCGTCGCCGGGGTGACGGTCACCGTCGCCGGCCGGGGCGGATCGGGAGGTGGCGTGATCGGTTCGGTGCCCCCGTCCCCGCACGCGTAGGCCCACAGGACGGCCGTCACGGCGGCTGCTGCGATTGCGAGGGTTCGCCGACCGGTCATTCGTCGGGTTTCCATGGAAATGCGGCGTTGGCTGTTCGGAACCGGAAGATTAGCGCTGCGTTCAACGCTGACGCCAGCCGACGATGGATCTGGACCTCTGGCTAGTCGGACCGCGAACCGCGCCGACGCGAAATGCAGCGTCAACGGTCCAGCTGAACTCCCGCTATTGGAGCCGATTTTCCCGCTATCCAAGCACGACGGACACGGTCAGGGTCTCACAGCAAGAAACGTAGATCGTGCAGTCCTGATTAGACTTAGACGATTTCTTGCCGGGATTTGCGTCCCCTCTCAGCGGATTGTAAGGCGGGGCCGAGGAGCGTCAGGACGCCTATGTTGCGCTGGTCGAGATGCTGCTCGCGGCCGGATCCAGCCTGCACTACCCGGGCGACCCGGACGGCGACGACTACAGAAAACGACTCCTGGAAGACGCGACGCCGCAGGTCGGCGCCGTGCTGCACCGGGAGTTCGCATGAACCCTCACTTCCAGAGGTGATGATGACTCCCCGAATCCACTCCCTTCGTCGAAGCCGCTCCGCGACGTCCCCCGCCGCGCGGCTCCTGGTGCTTGTCGGATTATTGGCTGCCACTGCCGGCTGCGAGCCGCAGCAGGGCGCTCCCACGGCACAATCCGCCATCCCCGTCACGGAAACCGTCTACGCCGAGCGCGCCTTCGAGCAGCGCCTCATCGACGCCACGCGCGACTACGTGCTGCACGCCATGCGCGCACACGGCACGCCGGGGCTCAACCTCGCCATGGGCTACCGGGGCGAACTCATCTGGGAGGCCGGCTTCGGGTGGGCCGACGTGGCGGCGGGCAGGCCGATGACGCCCGAGACCGTGTACCGTTCCGGCTCGCTGGGGAAGACCTACACGGCCACCGCGATCATGCAGCTGGTCGACCGGGGCGTGATCGCGCTGGACGACCCGATCAGCGAACATCTGCCGTTCGAGGTGCACAATCCGCTGGGCGACCGCGACGTCACGGTCCACGATCTGCTCACGCATCGCTCCGGGCTTTCCGGAGGCGGCGCCAAGGGAGTGTGGGACAGGCCCGTGCCGCTCGAAGAAGCACTCAGGGCAAGCTACGCCAGCGACACAAGCCCGCTGCTCGGGCGGACGACTCCGTTCTGGATCGGCAAGGTCGGCGCTCAATACAACTACTCCAACCCGGGCATCGCGACGCTGGGGCTCATTGTGCAGACGGCCAACCCGGACGGGCTGTCGTTTTCGGACTACGTGCAGCGGCACATCATGGACCCGCTGGGGATGGAGTCGTCGCAGTATCCGCCCGCGCAGCACGAGGACTACGTGCGGCCGGACATCTGGGAGAACATGAGCACGGGGTATGCGCGCATGGGTTCGGCGTGGGTTCCGACCGTGCCGCTGTATTTCAGCCACTATCCGGCCGGCGGCGTGGTGGCGAAGCCTGCCGATCATGTGCGGTTGCTGACGGCCATGATGAACGGCGGCGAGTACAACGGCTACCGGGTGCTCGAGGCCGAGACCGTCGAGCAGATGCTGACGCCGCAGTACGAGGACGAGATCGGCCCCGGGATGACCAGTGGCCTGGTGTGGCGGCTGCGCAACCACGGCACGCGGGGCATGTCGTTCGATCACGCGGGCGGTCACATGTTCGGCTGGATGACGCAGGGGTTCGCGTGGCCCGAGCTCGGGGTGACGCTCATGGTGGCGCAAAACCAGTGGAGCCTGCCCGATCCGTCGCCCGAGGGCGGGATGATCACCGCTTTCGTCGAGGACTGGCTGATCGGCGAGCCGCCGGACGTGGAGTTGACGCCGGCGTCCGGGGAGTGGGCGTGGAAGGTGTCGTACGTCCGGGGCGTCGTGTACGCCGCGATGTTCAGGATGTACGTGGGCGTGGAGGGCGACATCCCGGCGGACGGGCTGGAGGAGGCGATCGCGTCCACGCGGGTCCGGCCGGGGGGCAGGGAGGACTGGGATGCCGACGGGTTCCGGGCGGGCCTGGCCGACATCGGCGAGGCGGGCTTCGGCTATGAAGAGGTCAATGGTTTCTGGGCTTCCGCAGCGAGCCGGGTGACGGTCGAGGAAGCGGAGGTGATTCTCCGGGAACTCGGCGCGCGCTTTCCCGGTTCCAGCGCCATCTTCTTTCCGCCTGCGCGGGGGGTTGGGGGCGGGACCGGGTAGGCTCATCCGCCGCAATGTCCCATCCGCCGTCCCGGCTTGCCCGCCAGGCCGGTCGCATCGTGGCCGACAACGCGCCTTGGGCGGGATGATCGCCCGGTGGCCCCCGAAATCTGTCCCATCGAGCCATGGAAGCGCCCGCGAAACGGCCCAGACTACGTGCACCTGCCGCCAGACTCCCCCCGCGACCCCGGAGATCGTGCGTGCACGACACAACTTCCAAGGTGCTCTATTCCCTGCCGGAGACCGTCGAGGCCCTCGCCCGTGCCATGGCGCCGGACCGGGCCGACGATATGGACTTCTCCCGGCTCGTCAGGCTCTCCGCAGAGTACCCGGCCACCGACCAGCGCTCCCGATACGGCGACATGCTGTGGGAGTTCCATCTGCGCGACGGCGCCGCAGTCCTGATCGTCATCGAGTTCCAGTCCGACGTCGACCACAAAATGCCCCTGCGCCTTCTCCAGTACACCGGCAGCGCCTGGCTCGAGTGGGCCAGGGTCAGGAACCCCAAGGCGGGCGACAGGATTCCCCTCGTGATGCCGGTGCTTGTCTACGGCGGCAAGGGCCGGTGGACGCCGCCGACCCGGCTGGAGAGGTGCCTCCCCGCCGCCGGCGCTTGGTGGCTTGCGGGGCAGCCGCGCTTCGAATACCTGTTGTTGGAGGAGCGGCGCGGCGGAACGGAGGATCTGCCGGAGGACAACCTGGTCCGCGAACTCGTGGCGGTGTCCCGGGCGCGCGGGGGCAGGGAGATGGCACGCGCGGTCTCCCGGTTGCGGGAGTGGATGGACGGGCGGGAGGAAGGCGACGCGCTCGACCGGGCGGTCGCTGAATGGCTCAAGGCCGTGGTCGCGGACCTGGACGCCGCACTGGACCACGAACTGACGGCGGCCACCACGATGAGGGAGGTGATGGAAGTGATCAAGCCAAGGGGGAAATGGGCGGTTCGCTGGTACGAGGACGGCTTCGACGAGGGGCGGGCGCAACTGGTACGCCGGCTCGTGGCACGCAGGTTCGGCGCTGACATCGCGGACAGGATGGTTCCGGCGCTCGACGACTTTGCGGACCCGGAGCGAATCGAGTCCGTCGCCGACGCGATGCTGGACTGCGAGACTGCGGAGGAGTTCCTCGCGCGGACGGCTGATTCCTAGGATCCCAATAGTTAACCAGCATATTTAGTATCGACGAGGGTCGTGCGCGTTCCAGCTGAAACGTTTTTCGCGCCCTCTGGTGCGCCAGATGCGCAACTATTGTATTAGTTGTGTGTCGCTGGGGAAGTCGGAGCGCTTGATACTTAACTGGAATGTTCAGTATTAGATGTGTGCCAACACTAAACATAAATGTTAAATATCACAGGCGCGATCTCGGTCACTCGGATCCGACCGCGGTCACCAAGGGCCGCAATCGGGTCATTCCTTCCTGGCCCGCTCGCGCTCGGCGCGCTGATTTCGCTCGGGGGTTGCGGGGGCGGGGAGGACGGCGGCCTACCGGCGGACGGCGGCGCACCCGGGGAACCCCTCGCCGCCCTGCGCCCAACGGACCAGTCCTCCTTCGATTCGTCGGAACATCCTGATCTCGCCGAACTCAGCGCTGTCGTAGCCGGCTTCTTCTTGCCGGACAGTGGTCTCGCCCTGGTGGAACGCAGCGAGATCCACTTGATCGACCTTTCGATCGACTATTCGTCCGGCACAACTCGCGTGGTGGGCCGGGAGGGCGAAGGACCGCGCGAATTCCGCTATATCGGGCGTGCGCAGCGCGTGCCGGGAGGTATTCTGGTCTCGGACGTGCCCCGCCGTCGCGTGTCGGTGATCTCTCACGACGGCGAGTTTCTGCGGTCGCAGAGCGTGCTGGACGCGGAGTTCGGGGACTTTTTCGGCGCGTATCCGGTGGGCATTCATCCGGATGGGCGCATCGTGTTCCGTGACGGCATCGTGGAAATGGGCCGCGACTACGACGGGCAAACCTGGAATCCGGCCACGTACGTCACCGTACGGGACGACGGCGAGCTTGATATCGTCGCGGAGGCCACCGGAGATGAGGTCTATTTCGGATCGAGACGAAGCGGCGGCGTGGTGTTCGGGCATCAGACCCTTGAAGCCGCGACCGAAGATTACCTCATCATCGCCGAAACCTCCCGGGGGGCCATCGGCGTGCTGGACTGGAGCGGTCGAGAAGTCGCGCAGATCCCCATGTCTGCTGGTGTGCGGGTACCCGACTTCAAGGCACGGGGACGTCAGGTGCTCCTCGCACGATGGCAGGAATTCGCGGAGAGGCTCAACAGGCTCGCCGCGTCCGGTCAAATCCCGTTCGAACCCATGGAGTTCGATGAATCCGGTGCGTCCGAGCCGGATCTGAAGGACTGGCCGATCAACGAAGTGGCCCCGGCGATCGACGCCCTCCTGACAGACTTCGACGAGCGGCTCTGGGTCCGGGACTACCGCCTTCCCGATCAGGACAGCGTAACCTGGCGGGTGTGGGACATCGACCGGCAGGAACTGCTTTTCGCAGCCAGAATGGATGGCGAAGACAGGCTGCTCGACGCGCGCGGCGACCTGGTGTCGCTCCGCCGGCTCGACGAGTTCGACGTTCCGCGGGCCGTGGTAACGGCGCTCCGGGCACCTTGACGGCGATCATGAGACGTCATCCATGTAGGCTCGCGATGCTCCTCGTGGTATGGGCGGGCGTCTCCTGCTCAAGCGGCGGCGGCCTGGCCGACACCGTAACGGTCGTGGACAGCGCGGGGGTCACGATTGTCACGCACGGGTCGCGAGATCACGTACAGCAATTCGAGCATGCTCGTTTAACGGGCGCGCCAGCGGTTCAGATCGGCAGCGTCGAAGACGAAGCGACGGCGCTGTATCGAGTTACCGGTGCCGTTCGAACGCCGGATCGCGGGATCGCGGTTGCGAATTCGGGGTCGGGAGAGATCAAGCTCTTTGATGCCGGCGGGCGTTTTCTACACTCGCTTGGCGGTGCAGGCGGCGGTCCGGGGGAGTTCGGGCGCCTTGCTTCCATCGGTGTGTCTTCGGACGGGCACATACTGGCGTACGACAGCCAGATCGGACGCGTCAGCACCTTCGATCCGGATAGCCGAACACTGATCGAAAGCACCGGCATTACGGTCAGCGCGGACTTGTATTCCCTCGCCGGCATGAGGCGTGCGACCCCGATCGGGTGGCTGCGAGACGGAACGTTCGTGGGCTATCTCGACACGCTGGAGGGGGAGACGATACCGGATCGGGATGGTTGGACGCACAGGCAATCGATGTCGAACATACACTTCTTCGGCCAGGGGGAATCTTCCGGCATTCTGGCTGCCGCACCTGGCCGGCAGACATGGGTAATGATCAACAGAACCGGGGAAGAGAGTGTTCGCGTGCAAGGGGTGGCGAATCCCTTTCTGCCGACCTTCGAGACCGCGACGGACGGTAGCATCGTTGCGTTTGGCAACACTGTGCGGTTCGAGATCCGCATGCTGGACACGAGTGGTTCCATCGTTCGGATTATCCGCCGGGAGCAGGAGCGGCGTCCGGTGTCGGAGGGGCAGCGCGAGAGGTGGGTCGCCGGTCGGCTAGACGACATGGAGGATGACGGCACCGAGCGCTCACGGAGCCGAAGAGACTTGTACAACGACATCCCCTTCCCCGACACCTTGCCTGCTTTTGAAACGCTGTCGCTGCAGCAGGGCGGGCGATTGTGGGTCAAGGAGACGAGCCTTGGCGATCCGCCTTCGGCGACCGCGCCGTGGTCGGTGTTCGACAGCGACGGCCGACCGTTGGGCGCAGTGGAGATGCCAGCCGGATTCGAGCCGTTCGAGATCGGAACCGATTACGTGCTGGGTTTGTGGAAGGACGATTTGGGCGTCGAGTATGTGCAACTGTACGAGATAGCCAGCACTAGCAACTAATCGCTGGAAGACACAGCCGCCTCGCATGCTCGCCCCTCGGTGAGCGCCAGCACGCACTGCATGAGACGCTCGCGCGTGGCCGGACTCGTCTGCCCCGCATGCCCGCCGGTGGTCTCGTGGAGTCAGCCCCAGCCGGCCTCGTCCAGTAGGTGCCCTCAGCGGTCGACTCCCGGCAAGGCAGCACCCAACAGATGTTTCACGAAGTAGTCCTTCTTGAGCTCCATGTTGTATTCGCCGGTCTGGCCGAACGCGCCGTGGCCGGTGTTGGCGTAGACCATCATGTCGTGCTGGATCCCGGAGCGCACCAGCGTCTCCGACATCCGGAAGAGGTCCGCCTGCGTGCCGGTGTCGTTGATCCCGCCGATCAGCAGGAGCTTCCCCTGCAGGCCGGGCGCCATCCGGAAGACGTTGGCCGCCTCGTAGTGCGCGTGATTCTCCTGGGGCATACCCAGATACGGCTCGTAGAGGTGGAAGGCGTACATGTCGTACCCGGGCACCTCGCTGATGCAGACCTTGTAGAGGTCCGGCTCCTCGAGGATCGCGCGGGTGGAATAGTACCCGCCCCACGACGCGCCCACGATGCCCACCCGGTCGCCGTCGAGGAAGTCGAACCGCTCGATCAACTGCCGGATCGCGGCGGCGTGGTCGGCCACGACCGGCTTCCCCCAGTTCCCCACGATCACGTCGTGGAACGCCTTCGAACGCCCCGGCGTTCCCCGGGCGTCCAGCGTCACGACCACGAACCCGATGTTGGCCAGGGCACGGTTGAAGTTGCCAATGCGGGCGAAGTCGCTCCCCAGGGCGCCGGGCGGGTCGCCCCCGAAATCCATCGGCCGCATCGTGGTCTGAGGACCGCCGTAGATGTATTCGACCACCGGGTACCGCCGCGCGGGATCGAAGTCGTAGGGCAGGTACATCGTGACCCACAGGTCGGTCTCGCCGTCCGCCGCCTTCACCACGACCTCTCGCGGCGGCGTCCAGCCCACCTCCTGCAGCCGGCCGATGTCCGCTTCCGACAGCGTCAGCACGAGCTCCCCGTCGGCGCGGCGCAGCACGGAGCGGGGCGGGGTGTCGACCGACGAATAGGTGTCGACGAAGTAGCCGTTCGACGGGGCCATGGCCACCGCGTGACGCCCGTTGCCCTCGGTCAGCTGCGTGCGGTCGGTGCCGTCGAGGGTCACCCGGTTCAGATGAAGGTCGTACGGGCGTGCCGGATCGGTCTGCGCCGTGAAGTACACCCACCCGTTCTCCTGGTCCACGCTCACGACCGCCTCGACCGGAAACTCGCCGTCGGTGAGCCGGCGGACCATGGTCCCGTCCATGTCGTACAGGTACAGGTGGCGCCACCCGTCCCGCTCGGACGCCAGGATGAACCCGGACGCGTCGGGCAGCAGCCAGAACCCCGTCCGCGCACCCCAAACCGTGTCGTGGTGGTGGGTTACGAAGGTCGCCGAGGTCTCTGTCGCGAGGGTCCGCACCGCGCCGGTCATGGCGTCCGCGGCCTGGATGTCGACACGGTCCATCACGCGGCTGTACCGCGCAAACACGACCTCCGACCCGTCCGGCAGCCACGTCAGCACCCGGTAGTAGTAGTCCGCGGTGGTATCCTGCTGAACAGGCGTCGGTGTGCGCGTGTGCAGGTCGAGTATTTGGAGTCGAGTGTCGTAGAGGTCGCCGCCGGCGAGCATGGTTGGTATGAACTCGGCTTCTTCGAGCGGCTTCAGCCATTTGATGGTCGGGATCCGGGGCATGCCGCGTGACCCGATCCTCGCCACAACCAGGCGCTGGGAGTTGGGCGACCATGGATTCCACAGCGCCGTCTCCACGTCCCACTGCTCGTATTCGTTGCCGTCCTCCGTGAGCTGGACGACCCGGCCATCGACGGTGGCCCGCAGCGTCAGGTTGTGGTTGTCGAGTCCGATGAACCACTGCCCGTCCGGGGACAGGCTCTCCGGGTGCGGCCGCGGCCCCAGCCCCTGAAACACCTCCCGCACGAACGTCTTCGGTGTAACCCGTTCGGTTTCGCTCACCAGGTACGACACGAGTCCCAGCGAGGACGGCGCCCGCCTCCTCTCCACGCCGTATGTGCCCAGGTCGAGTACAAAGGTCTGCCCCTCCACCGCGAACTGCACGGTAGAAGCTCCTGCAAAGGAAAACTGCCGGAAGGGCACGCCCAGGCCTGCGGGCTCGTGACCCAGCGCGTCGGTCAGCACGGCACGCAGCCGCGCGGTGTCGAACAGCTCGTCGACGACGCCCGTGGCCGGATCGACCCGGCGAATGACCGTGTGCTGCGGCCCGCCCTCGGCGTACCAGAAGCTGTTGCCGTCGGGCATCCAGTTGGGGGTGACGCGGCCGCCCTCGATGAGGGAGCCGAAGTCGAGATAGCGCTCGTAGGCGGCTTCCTGCCCGGGGGTGACCTGGGCGGCGGACGGTGGGACAAGGGCCGCCGACAGGAGCAGGGCGGGGACCAGTGGGCGCCTGAAGGGGATCATGGTTTGCTCCGATCTCTTTACGGGCTGAACATGCATCTCTACCCTGCATGTGAGAGGAGACCCCAGGCAAGGAGTGACCATGCGTAACTGTGCACGGATATTGGCCGCGGCGGCGACGATCGCCCTTTGCACAGGTCTGACGATCGCCCTGTACGCCGGACCGGCGGGCGCCCAGGACCGCAGCGCGCTTTCCGACGAGGTGCAGTCGTACCTGGGCGTCTCGGCGCCCGTCGTCGCGCTCGAAAACGTGCTCCTGTTCGACGGCACCGGCGGACCCGCGCAGGCGGGGCGGACAATCCTGATCCGCGGGAACCGGATTGCGGCCGTGGGCGCGTCGGGCTCGGTCGAGATTCCGGCCGACGCGGAGCGGCTGGACCTCGCGGGCCACTCGGTGATGCCCGGCATGGTCGGCCTCCACGACCACCTGTACTACTACCAGAACGCGCCGCGGGTGACGCAGATGCAGTACTCGGGGCCGCGGCTCTACCTGGGGGCGGGTGTGACGACCGTGCGGACGACGGGCAGCATGTCGCCCTATCAGGACATCGCGCTCAAGGGCGCGATCGAGCGGGGAGAGACGCCCGGCCCCCGCATCGTGATCACGGCGCCGTATGTGATCAGCCCGGGGCCGGACGAGCGGCTCAGGGACCTGGGCATGTACGTGATCCGCGACGAGGAGTCGGCACGCCGGTACGTTCGCTACTGGGCCGCGGAGGGCGCGGAGTGGGTCAAGGTCTACACGCAGATCTCGCGCGAGGCGCTGGGCACGATCATCGACGAGGCCCACACGCAGGGCATGAAGGTCATGGGCCACCTGTGCTCGGTGAGCTTCCGGGAGGCCACGGCGCTCGGCATCGACAACCTGGAACACGGGCTGTGGGCGAATTCGGACTTCAATCCGGTCCGTGAGTCGGACAAGTGCAGCCCGAACCACGCGCGGGCCATCGCGGAACTCGACCCGGACGATCCGGCAGTGGACGAGACGATCCGACAGATGGTCGAGGCAGGTACGGCGATGACCTCGACGGTGGCCGTCGCGGAGCAGGCGACCCCGCTGGTGCCGGAACTGAGCGAGCGGGACAGGGAGGCCATGCCCGACCACATCGTGGCGACCGAGATGGAGCGGCGGAAGATGTTCGAGTCCGGCGAGCTGGGCTGGATGGAGGACCTGTTCAGGAACCTGCTCGCCTTCGAGCTCAAGTTCGTGGAGGCCGGCGGCCTGATGGCGGCGGGCGTCGATCCCGCCTGGGGCGCGCTGCCCGGGTACGGCGACCAGCGGAACTTCGAGATCCTGGTCGGTGCGGGGTTCGACCCGTCGGTGGCCGTGCAGATCGTCAGCGCGAATGGCGCGAAGGTGATCGGCATGGACGACGAGGTGGGCACGGTGGCGGCGGGCAAGCTTGCGGACCTGCTCGTGATTGAAGGCGACATCGGCCGCAGTGAGTCGGACATCCGCAACGTGCGCCTCGTCTTCAAGGACGGTCTGGGCTACGACGCGAAGAAGCTGACCGATGCGGTGAAGGGGCTCGTGGGGATGCGCTGAGCGGGGGCGGCGCGGGGCCTTCCGGCCGGCGGGCCCTTCCGGCCATATCCAGGCGGAAGGAGGCGACAATGCGATTCAGGACAGTGACGGGTGTGTCTGTTCTGCTGGTGCACACACTCCTTCCGGCACCGTTCCGGGCGGCCGGGGCCTTCGCCCAGGAGCCTCCGGATACACCGCTCTCGCGCCTTCTGGAAGCGGAGCTGGGCAGGTTCCCCGGGATCGCGGGCCTCTACGTGAAACACCTGGCCACGGGCGAAGAGGCCAGCGTCCGGGGTGACGAGCCCTTCGAGAGCGCCAGCACCATCAAGGTCGCCATCATGGCTCACGTCTACCGGATGGCCGACGCCGGCGAAATCGACCTGGACGAGCGCATCGAGCTCCGGAGATCGGACCTCGTGGGAGGATCCGGGATCTTCAGGTACAAGGGTGTCGGGCTCAATCCGAGCATCCGCGACCTGGTCACCGAGATGATCATCACCAGCGACAATACCGCCACGGACATGGTGCTCCGCAGGATCGGCGGCGTGGATCCGGTGAACGCGTTCATCCAGGGGCAGGGGCTCGAGCCGCTGCACATGAACCACACCGTCTACAGCTACTTCCGCGGACTCTACGAGCGCATGGCCCCCGGGATCGGCCCACTCTCCCGCGAAGACGTCTTCGCCCTCTGCTGCGCCGGCACGATCCTGGGCAACGTGCCGTCGCTCGCCGGGCGGCAGGACAGCCTGAACCGCGAAATCACCCAACGGGCTTCCGTGCGCGGCGAGCAGGAGACCGGCGACCTCCTTCACCCCGAGGAGAACTGGTTCGGCGTGGCCACGCCCTGCGCGATGGGGCGGCTGCTCGAGCGGATCGAGACCTGCACCATCGCCTCGGAAGACAGCTGCGAGGAAATGCGGCGAATCCTCCGCAACACTCAGGCGAGCGGCACACCCATCGCCGGAGCTCTTGCGATTCACCTTTCGGTCCCGGTCGGGCACAAGACGGGTGGCACGACCGGTGTGACCAACGACGTAGGGGTCGTCTACGCGCGCTCGGGGCCCATCGTCATGGCCTTCTACAACAAGGAGATCGCGGGCCCGTCGGCGGTGGCAGAGATCCGCATGGGCGCAGTGGCGCGGATGGTGGTGGAGTACTTCGACGGACCCTGACCCGCTAACGCCGCACCGGCAGCGTAATCCGCGTGGATGTCGATATCGGTGACCGGTCTGTCGGGAAGGTCGGAGCCTGGCGTCTGCTCCCCGGCGTCCGGCGCCGCGCAAGACCCCGCACTCAGCGCGGCGACGAGGGGAATGGTCAGCACTCCGACCTGGCGCATCAGCGGTCTCATGGGCTATCGTACTTTCTCAACGATGAGAAGGTACCGGAGGTACGGCCGGCATCCAAGCAGGTCGGCTGTAACAATTGAGCAATTCCCGAGTACCAGTTCTTGAGGGCCCGGTTTCCACCAACCGCTCGAGCCCTGTCCGGGCGTCCAGATGTGTCGCCCGTCTTTACCAATCTCCATAGGAGGTCACACATGAGTCTACTTCGTAAGACTGGAGTCGCTCTGGCGTTGCTGGCACTTGCCGTGCCCACGAGCGCCCAGGAACGCGGCTCAATCAGCGGCACCGTGCGAGACGCGGCCACAATGGCGCCTCTCGCCGGGGCCCAGATGCAGATCGAGGGCACGAACTTCGGTGGTTTGACGACCGCCGAAGGCCGTTTCCTCATCCTCAACGTCCCTGCCGGAACGCACTCGCTACGCGCGATGTACATCGGATACGGTCCCGTCACGCAGGAGTTCACCGTGACCGGCGGCGAGACCGCCGAGGTGGATTTTGAGCTTGCCGCGACGGCGCTCGCGCTCGACGAGCTCGTCGTTACGGCCACCGGCCAGCAACGCAAGCGGGAACTCGGCAACGCGGTGGGGGACATCGACGTGACCCAGGTTCGGGACGTGGCCCCGATCAACAACATTTCCGACCTCTTGCAGGGACGGTCGGCGGGGGTCCAGGTCTTCAACTCCGCCGGTACTTCGGGTGTGGGTTCCAGAATCCGCATCCGGGGATCGAGCTCGATCTCCCTCTCCAACGAACCGCTGGTTTACGTCGACGGAATCCGGGTCGACAACCGAATGAGCGGCCTTGGGGCCGGGGGGCAGGAAGCGTCCCGTCTCGACGACTTCAATCCCGAGGACATCGAGTCGATCGAGATCGTCAAGGGCCCGTCGGCGGCGACGCTGTACGGCACCGAAGCCGCCAACGGCGTGATCCGGATCACGACACGTCGCGGACTTCCCGGAGACACGCGCTGGAACATCTGGACCGAAGGCGGCGTGATCCAGGAGCCGAACACCTACCCGCTGAACTTTGCCGGGCTCGACGCGGCGGGAGGAAGGTATGCGAGGGCATGCCGTCTGAACGAGGTCGCCAACGGGCTTTGCAACCAGACATCGATCGAGTCCTACCAGGTTCTGCACGACCCGGCGCTCTCGCCCATCGACGACGGAAACCGCCGGCAGCTCGGTGTGTCGTTGACCGGTGGGTCGGAACGGATCAACTACTACATCGCCGCCGAACTGGAGACGGAAGTGGGGCCGTATTCGCTGCCGCAGCCGGACCGCGAGGATCTGGAGACGCGCGGTGTCCCGATCACCAGCGAGGTCGAACGCCCGAACCAGATCGAGCGCAGGAATCTGCGAGTCAACCTGAACAGCCAGGTGGCCGACCGGGTCACCCTCTCGTTGCAGATGTCCTACCTCGACAGCCACTTCGCCTACATGGGGAATGACAACAACTCGTTCGGCTTCCTGCCGAGTGCCTTCTTCGGAGGATCGAACCCGGATCGGGCCTGGGGATTCCAGCGTCCGGCGCAACTCTTCGGCCGAACATTCTACCAGGATACCAACCGCCTCACCGCGGGCAGCACCGTCACATGGGATCCATTCGAGTGGCTGTCGATGCGTGGTACCGGCGGGGTCGACTACTACAACCGCGGCGACATCTCCTTCTTCGCGCGCGACATCGGCGTACCGGGCGACAGCGACCGCGGCCGAAAGGACACCGACTACCTGAACCAGTGGCAGTACACCCTGGACGTGAGCGGCACGGCATCCTTCGAACTGCCCGGATCGATCACTTCGAGATCAACCGTCGGAGTGCAGTACTTCGAGAACCAGTTCCAGGGCACGACCGCCTGGGGCATCGACATCGTGAACGGCGGCTCCTCGATCGGTCTCGCAGCCGAGACCTTCTCGAGCGAATTCCACACCTTCGAGAAGACCGCCGGGCTGTTCATCGACCAGCAGTTCGGCCTGAATGACCGGCTCTTCGTCACCGGCGCCATCCGGGCCGACGACAACAGCGCCTTCGGCCAGGACTTCGACCTCATTTTCTACCCCAAGGCGGGCCTCTCGTGGATTGCTTCGGAGGAAGCGTTCTTCCCGGAGATCCCGTTCCTGGACCAGTTGCGGTTCCGCGGCGCGTGGGGCAAGTCCGGCCTGCAGCCGGGATCCGACGACGCCATCCGGACCCTGTCGGCGACGGCGATCACGACACCGGGCGACGAGACGAGTTCGGGCGTGTCGATCGGGAACATCGGGAACAGCCTGCTCGAGCCCGAGAGGTCAAGCGAAATCGAACTCGGCTTCGACGCCGAGGTTGCCGGCGGGCGGGCGGGGCTCGAGTTCACCTACTACGACAAGCGAACGGATGGGGCGTTGATCACGGTGCCGCTGGCTCCGTCGCTGGGCGCGAGCGCGTCGCGGTGGATCAACATCGGCGAGGTACAGAACCGCGGCTTCGAGGCCACGCTGACGACCGACATCGTAACCACCGACCAGTTCGGATGGGAAGTGACGTTCTCCGGTTCGATCAACAAGAACGAACTTCTCTCGCTGGGCGAGGGGACCGAGCCGATCGGTTCGCAGACCCGCTTCGTGCCCGGCTTCCCGCTCGGCGGCCAGTGGGACCGTCCGATCCAGAGCTGGAGCGACACGGATGGCAACGGAATCCTCACGCCGGACGAACTCGTGATCGGTGACACGATCGAGTACATCGGCCCGGGCCAGCCGGAAAACCAGCTGACGATAAGCTCGAACTTCCAGATCCTCGATAACATCAACGTCTACGGACTCCTCGACTATCGGGGCAACTACATCGCCTACAACAACACGGAACGGTTCCGTTGCCGATTCAGGCTGTGCCAGGCGCTCATCGATCCGGGGACACCGATCGACGAACAGGCCCGTGCGGTGGCGTCCCTGCTGCATCCGAGCCAGACCGTCTGGGGGTATATGGAAAGAGGTGATTTCTGGAAGCTTCGCGAGGTCTCGGTCAGGTATACCCTGCCGGAGTTGATCACGAGCCGCATCGGTGCGTCGCGCGGCTCGCTCACCGTGTCGGGACGCAATCTGGGAGTATGGACCGACTACACGGGGATGGATCCCGAGATCAACTGGAACGGATCGGGTGACAACTTCGGTATCTCGGAGTTCCTGACCCAGCCTCCGGTCCGCTACTACACCGTCCGCCTCAACCTCACCTTCTGACAGGAGACCGACCAATGAAATATCTGAACAAGACGGTTCGGCCGTTCCTGGTGATGCTGGTGGCGACAGGTTTCGCAGCGTGCGACACCGACCAGCTTCTGAACGTGGTCGACCCCGATATCGTAACGCCCGACGACGTTGTGGGAGAGCCGGGCGCCGAGCTTTACTGGGCCGGAGCTGTCGGCCTTTTCGCAAATGCCTATTCGAGCGGAGGCGGCGGAATAGTGGTCTACTCGGGGATGATCTCCGACGAGTTCCATCTGTCCGGCACTTTCCCGACCCGCAACGAAGTGGACCGGCGCGAGATGGACGACCGAAACGGGACACTTCTGGGCCAGTACCGGACCTACCACCGGGCCCGGGTGGGGACCAAGAACGCCGCCGAGCGGATGGCCGAGCTTCTCCCGGGTGACAGCCGCATCGCCGAGATGTGGAACATGAACGCGTTCGTCAACCTCTTCTTTGCGGAGAACTACTGCTCCGGAGTCCCGTTCAGCGACACGCCCAACGAGGGCGACATCGTGTACGGCGAGCGGCAGACGACGGAAGAGATCTACGAGGCTGCCCTGGCTTCCTTCGGGGCCGCGGATCAGGCGGCGGGCAGCGACCAGAACCAGAAGAACCTGGCGGCAATCGGACTCGCACGAACCCGCCTCAACATGAACGACTACACCGGCGCGGCGAGCGCGGCCGCGACCGTTCCCGCCGATTGGGAATACTACGTCCGAAGCAAGCAGGGCGGGGACTTCGGTCAGCGGAACGCCATCTTCGAACTCAACCAGCGCCAGCGTCGGTGGTCGATCTCCGACATGGAAGGAGAGAATGGCGTCGCGTTCCGTTCTGACGACGATGCGCGCGTGCTGTGGGAGGACAGCGGTGGCCCGGGCTTCGACCAGGAGACCCCGCTGTTTCACCAGCTCAAGTACACCTCCGAGGAGTCCGATGTCGTGCTCGCCAGCGGTCTTGAGGCCCAGCTCATCAGGGCCGAAGTCGAGTTGAGCACGGGCGGCCCGTGGCTCGCCACGCTGAACGCACTGCGCGAGGGCGTGGGGCTGCCGGCTCTGTCGGATCCCGGCGACCGTGACGGACAGGTCAGGATGCTCTTCGACGAACGCGCCAGGTGGCTCTTCGGGACCGGACATCGCCTGGGCGATCTGCGCAGACTCGTGCGTCAGTACGGGTACGGCCAGGCAGAGGTGTTCCCGACCGGCAGTTTCTTCAAGGGCGGCGCGTATGGGAGCGACGTGAACTTCCCGATCCCCTTCGAAGAACATGAGAACGAAGCGCTGTCCGGCCTGGAAGGACAGTCTCTGTGCCTGGACCGCGAAGCCTAGTCGGCCAGGGCTGACTTCGGCGGCCCACTTGTAACGGGAGGGGCGTCCCGCCACGAGGCGGGGCGCCCCTTGGTCATGTGCCGGTGCGCGTGCGGATCAGAATCACACCGTCTCCCGCATTGGTGCCGTAGTAGGTGGTCGCATGCACGCCGGTGAGCACCTGGATGCGCTCGATGTTTCCGGCCGGCAATGCGTCCAGAAGGCTGAGGTCGCGAACCTGGACCCGGTCGATATAGATCGGCATGTCTTCCACGAGGGAGATGCTGGAAGCACCCCTTCGGTGGATGCGGGTGGGGTCACCGGTCGAGGATTCTCCGAAGTCCGCGTAACGAACGGTTCGCCGTAGCGCTTCCCACATCGTGGTCGCCTCGGACGCACGGATATCGTCGGCCGAAATCACGGTGCCTGCCTGGGCATCCGGCAGGTTCGGACGAGGGCGTATGCCGCACGCCGTGAGCATGAGTACGGCCGACACGCTCAAGACGACTCGAGAACGGACCCGGTATATCCCGCCCCACCTCCGCGCCCGCTCGATCAACGTCATCGTTGCTGCTTCCCCTCTTCTCATCGCGAACACGTTGTCCGGCGGCAGCGAGGCCGGACCCTGCGCGCCCATATTGACGAGAAGATACTGGAAGCGCTGCCGGTCTCCAAGCGGGGCGCCGGGCACGGGCCAGGCAGGTCGACGATTGGGCATCGTTCACCCTTGCCCGGGTCCCATCCCCTCCCGGGCCAGCGACCTCAACAGCCCGGCGATCATGAACAACAGCACGACGCTCACGGGCAGGGCGGCGGCGATTGCCGCGGTCTGCAGGGCCTGGAGACCGTCGGCCAGCAGGAGCACGGCGGCCACGAAGCCCACGCCGAGTCCCCAGACGATGCGGAAGCGCCGAGGGGGGTGGGTGTCCCCCATGCTCAGCAGGGTGGTGATGACAAGGGTGCCCGAGTCCGACGACGTCACGAACCACGTCGCCAGCAGGAGGGTGGCCGTGGCCGACATGGCCCAGGCGAGCCAGCCGATGTCGGTCATGCGGTCGATGGTCGCGTAGAGCGCGGCTTCGTAGTTCGCGTCCCGCACCAGCTCCATGATCCCGGCGGTCCCGACGCCGCCGGTGGCGTTGAGTTCCAGATGGATGGCGTTGCCGCCGAAGATCCCGAACCACAGCAGCACCAGGGCCGTCGGGACGAACATTACGCCCAGGATGAACTCGCGCAGCGTGCGGCCGCGCGAGATGCGGGCGATGAACGTGCCGACGAAGGGCGCCCAGGAGATCCACCACCCCCAGTAGAAGATCGTCCAGGCGTTCTGCCAGGCGGCTTCCCCGGGATCATCGGCGATCCGCAGTGACATGGGCACCAGGCGCAACAGGTACTCGCCGAGCGAGGACGCGATGAATCCGGCGAGCCAGGTGAAGGGGCCCAGCAACAGGAAGCACCCCAGCAGGACAATGCTAACGCGGATGTTCCATTCGGACAGGACGCGGATTCCCCGGCTGACCCCGGACACCGCCGACAACGTGCCCGCCAGCGAGATGGCGGCGATGAGCGCGATCTGCGTGACGAGCCCCGGATCGACGCCCAGCAACACGTCGAGTCCTGTGGCCATCTGGCTCGCCCCGAGGCCCAGGGAGGTCGCAATGCCGAAGACCCCGCCGAACACGGCCAGCAGGTCCACCAGATCACCGATCGGGCCGTAGATCCGCTCGCCGATGAGCGGATACAGGGAGGAGCGCAGCGTCAGCGGCAGCTTCCCGCGAAACCCGAAATAGGCAAGGCACAGCCCGACCACCACGTACACGGACCATCCGTGGATGCCCCAGTGGAAGTAGGTGACGCGCATGGCGTGTACGCCGCGCTCCGCATCTAGCAAGACCGCGCCCGCCAGGTCGGCGCTCGGGTTGTTGGGGTAGCCCGCGCTCTGGCTGTTGTCGAAGTAGAAAAGCGGCTCGGAAATGGAGAAGAACAGCAGGCCGATCCCGATGCCTGCCGAGAACAGCATTGCGAGCCACGAGGAGGTCTTGAACTCGGGTACCGATGCGTCATCGCCGAGCCGGACCCTGCCGAACCGGCTGCACACCAGGAACAGGCAGGCGAGTACGCTGGCGCCGACGGCCAGGAAGTAGAACCAGCCGAGCGTCCCCTCGATCCAGTCGCGGATGCGGCCGAATACGGCGCCGGCCGTGTCCACGTCCCAGACCGTGGCGACGACGAAAACCAGGACGACACCCTTGGCGGCCACCGCCATGGCGGGATTCAGCCCCTTCCACAGCCCGGCATCCGCCGTGGTCCGCCGGTGCCGCCCGCGTTTCATTGTTTGATGGTTGGGCCGGCTCCTACGGCGCTGTGGCCCCTGCGCCAGGTCAGAACGAGATCGTCGTGGTCATGGATATCGTCCGGGGCGCACCGAGCCAGGCGGCGTTCTCGGTGATCGCGGACAGATAGGGGGTGTCGCGCAGGTTGTTGGCCACGATCGAGAACTCCGTCGACCGGAGCAGTTCGCTCAGCGCCTCGCCGCGGAAGCTGACGTAGGCGTCCACGGTCCAGTAGGGGTCGGTGTACCAGTCCGCCGAGAGACTGACGCGGCGCGCCGCCGTGTACTTCGTGGACACCCCGCCGCCCAGCGGACCGTCGCGGTCGAGGGAGACGACCCACAGCCGGGGCGGCACGCCGGCCACATCGGTGCCGGGCACAATGCCTTGGCTGGCGTCGACGAGCGGATCGTCGGTCCCGACGTACTTCGAGTCATTGAGCGTAAGGGCGGTGTAGAGCGATGTCCGGCTCGACAGCGCCACCGTGGTGGCCAACTCGATCCCGCTGGTTTCGATGCCGCCCGCGTTGAAGTAGCCTCCCCCGCCGGGGATGAGGTAGTTGGGGCCTGCCGGCGTCTGCGGACCCAGGTAGAAGATCCGGTTGTCGAAGTCGATGGAATACAGGGTGGCGCTCAGCGCGAGCCGCTCGCCGGCGTACTGGATGCCGACATCGATGTTCGACGCAGTCTCGGGCTCGAGGCGGTCCAGACTGCGGCCCGGCACCTCGAGCAGGTTGCTGCCGATCGCGCGGAAGTTCTGGGCGTAGCCCACGAACACACCAAGGCCCTCGACCGGCGTTTCATAGGTGACGCCGCCCGACAGGAGCAGCTTCGAATCGGAACCGACGTCAAGGTCCCGGTCAATCCCGAACTCGTCCACGCGAGACACGGAGATGAGATATTGCTTGATCCCGGCGGTCAGCTCGAACGAGCCGAAGTACAGCGTCTCCTCGGCGTACCACTTGAAGACGCTCTGCGGAAAGTCCCACTCGTACTGGTGCCAGTAGGCCTCGTCGTCCCACTTGAAGTTGATCGCGGGGTCCAGAATGCGGTGCCAGTCACGGCCGAGATCGCGTTGCGAGTCCTCGTACCAGATGCCCGCGCGCAGCACGCTGCCCCGCTCCCCGCCGAACAGCGCGGACCACTCCCCGTCGATGTTCGCGCCGAGGCGGTTCTTCCCGTAGTGGCTGTGGCGGTACGACTGCACCGCGCTCGCCCCTGGGTGGCATTTCGGATCGACCGCCGGCCCGCCCGAGCCGTAGTAGTTGAAGATGTAGGACGACGTGCAACCCTCCATCGGGCCGACCGCCATGCCGTTGCTGTCCACGAACCGGATCACGCCCAGCTGGGTGCCGCCGCGCACCGGTGGCCGCCCCGCCAGCTCCGACTCGGGTCCGCCCCCGTCGTCCACCACGTCGACGATGTAGGGGGGCAGCCAGTCGCCCCGTCCCCAGTTGCGATGGCGGTATGCGCCCACGCTGAAGGAGACCTGCTCGCTGGCGGACCAGTCGGCCTTGACGTAGGCGAGCGTGTTCTTGCGGCGCGTCTGCCAGCCGGGCCGGTAGAACTGGTTCAGGTAGGGCACGCCCGGCCAGTGACCGATCAGCCGGTCCCAGCGCGGGTCGGCGCGGAAGTCCGCGTCGCTGTAGAGCCGCTGGTAGACATCTTCGTGGATGTCGTCGTAGGAGAGGTAGCCGGTGAGGTCGAGGTTGCCGTGCGAAGACACGATCTTGGCGGCGAAGTGCTCGCGCTCGTTCCTTGCCGAGCCCTCCATCCAGTCGGTCGCCGCCTGCCGGATCGCGGAGACCCAGGCCCGCGTCGTGCCGCCGAACATCGATCCGGTCTCGACCCGCGCGGCGAACCGCTGGCCCTCGTTCTCGCCGATCGTGACCGAGGCCGTCCGACTTGCCTCTTCCGACGGGTCGGATGTCAGGAAGTTGAGCGTTCCGCCGAGCGCCTCGACCGACCGCGAGGCGATGTCGGCGGTCCCCTGCGACACCTCGACGCCGCCAAGGTTGATCGGGTCGACGAAGCGGTTGGCCTTCGCGCCGCTCCAGTAGTCCGACGTGCCGTTGGGGAAGCCGTCGATGGTGGTGCCGATCTGTACGTCGTTGATGGTCGACTGGAACCCGCGCATGACCACGTTGCTCGACCAGTCGTCGAAGGAGTACGCGTCCCCCTCCTGAACCGAGACGCCGGGCAGGTTGTCGATCACCGACGTGACGGCCGTAATGCTCGACTGCTGTCTCATCATCGGTTCCGCGACGAAATTTCGCGCGAAGACCGCGGGCTCCTCCGCAACCACGCTGATCGGATCGAGCAGGAAGGCGGGCTGCAGAACGATCGGAACGGTCTCTACGGCGCCCGCGCGGACGGTGACCGGAACCTCCCGTGCCGCGTAGCCGAACAGGCTGGCGGTCACGACGTACTCGCCGGGCGCCAGGGCGGCAAACTCGTAGGCTCCTGCCGCATCCGTGACGGTTTCCGCGTCCACACCGTCACCGGTCGCGGTCACCCGGACCCCAGGCAGGGCGTTGTCCAAGCCATCCACGACCGTTCCCCTGATGGTTCCCCCGGACTGCGCAACCGCTGGCGTAGTGGCCAACAGCAACAGAAGCGAGGCGCGGGCGCAGATGGACGAAAATAGTCTGAGGTCCCCATTCATGGTACTGATTCTCCGTCGGGGTTGTCGGACTCTATGCTGGCGCATTCGGTTGTTGCGTAACAATAGTCTCTTGGACGAACATTCGCGAATCTATTGGGCTCGCAACTTTTCGATTGGGCTCGCAACTTTGACCACGCAACTGGAGAACCCTGCGATGATCCATCAACCGGCCACCGTAGACCAGTCCGACAGGATCGTGCCGATCAACCTGCGACAGAGCGGACGCACGCCGGTCGAGATGCTCATTTCAACCAGGGTGCGCAAGTCTCCTTACTGGCATCTGTCGCATGAAGCGGGCTGCTGGCGTGCCACCGTGTACAACCGCATCTACCATCCCCGCGGCTACGTTCGGCCCGAGGACGGCGGCGCGGCGGCGGAGCACGAGGCGCTGACCCGGGACGTTACCGTGTGGAACGTTGCGGTGGAGCGCCAGATCCGGGTCAGGGGGCCGGACGCGGAACGGTTCACCGACTACGTGATCACCCGCGACGCGACGCGTATCGAGCCGATGCACGCGAAATACGTGATTCTCTGCAACGAGAAGGGCGGCATTCTCAACGACCCGGTGCTGCTCCGGCTTGCCACCGACGAGTTCTGGTTCTCGCTTGCCGACTCCGACCTTCTGTTCTGGCTGCAGGGCGTCAACGTCGGGCTTCGGATGGAGGTGGAGATTGACGAGATCGACGTCTGTCCCCTGCAGATCCAGGGGCCGAAGTCGCTCGACCTCATGGTCGACCTGGTGGGCGAAGGCCTCCGGGACATCCCGTACTACGGGATCATGGAGGCGGAGATCGCGGGCTGTTCCGTGGTGGTCTCCCAGTCCGGGTTCTCGGGCGAGAAGGGGTACGAGATCTATCTGCGCGATGCCACCCTGCACGCCGAGACGCTGTGGCGCGCCGTGCTCGCGGCCGGAGAGGCGCACCGGTTGATGGTGATCGCTCCGGGCCACCAGCGGCGGATCCAGGCCGGAATCCTCTCCTGGGGACAGGACATCGACCACGAGACGAGTCCGTTCCAGTGCAACCTGGCCTACCAGGTCCCGCGCGAGAAGAAGGGGGACTACATCGGGCGGGCCGCGCTGGAGAGCCAACGGGCCGAGCTCGACGCCGGGCGCTGCCCGTTCGCGATGGTCATGGTGGGGATGACGCTGGGCGGCAAGCCCATCGACGACTACGCCCCGGACTACTGGCTCGTGTCGGACGTGGACGGCGGCGACCCCATCGGCTATCTAACGTCACCATGGCACGCCCCGGAACTGGGTTGCAACATCGCGCTCGGGTACGTACCTGCGGGCAAGTCGGCCGCAGGTACGGAACTCACCGTTTGGCTGCCCGACGAATACGCCGGCGAGCCGGGCCGGCCGGATCCTGCGCGTGTTTGTGAGGTCCCCTTCCGCCCCTCCGCGAACCCCAGCGCCCGCGAGGTGGCGGCGGCCCGGGGGCTCGACGCGACGATCTGACTACTTCTCGTGGACGCCACCCGCGGCTCCCCGAAAATCGGCGCCGGGGAGGTTCGACAGCCACTCGGCGGTGTCCGCGAGGCCGCCGAAGGTGAAGAGATGAATGTCGACGGGGCGCTCGTGCTCGTGGGTGGCCAGGTGCCGGGCCAGAGCCAGCGCAAGGGGGGTCGGCGACCATCTGCCCGCCAGGCGCGCGAGGCCGGGTTTGCGCAACAGCGCCCGGGCGGATGCCGCGACGCCGGAGCGGACGGCGTATCCGATCAGCGCGCTCACCGCGACCGGTCCGGGCACCCCGATGCGAACGGGCAGGGTGCAGCCCGCCTCTCTGATCCGCGCCAGCCAGGCGAGGGCGGGGGCGGGCGAGAAGACGAACTGGGTGACGATCCAGAGCTTCGCACCGGCCGCGCGCGCGTATTCCGTCTTGCGGCGTAGCGCCGTGTCCAGATCGGCCTGGGGGACGAAGGGGTGTCCCTCCGGATACGAGGCGATCCCCAGCCGCCGAAAACCGTGCCTGGCGAGTAGTCCGGAGTCGAGCAGCGCAGGCGTGTCGGGGTAAGGGCCGGCGGGTGTGGCTTGGTCTCCGGCCACCAGCATCAGGGAAGCCACCCCGGTCCCGGCCAGAGCGGCAAGCCGGTCGTCAAGGTCCTCCGGGCTCTGCACCGAGCGCGTCGGCAGATGCGGTACCGGCTTCATGCCGGCCGCCAGCACTTGTTCGCAGGCGGCGACCGTGTCCGCCCACCGGCCCTTCGGCGGGAACGGCACATAGACGGCGGCTCCGCGGGGGAGGTGGCCGGCGAGGACTCCCGGCGACGGGACCTGACCTGCCACAACCTCGACGGAGGCCCCACGAGCCAACTCGCGAAGCGCCGCGCCGGCCCGGGTCTTCTTCAGATCCGCCCGCTGAGCCGCAGCCATCTGAGGTGATTGCGCACATTGTCGTGCTCGAAGTAGGCGTCCTGCAGGTGGCGCCGCCCGTCCGAGCGAAGAGCCGTCCGGCCATGCAGCACCCGGTGTCCGTCGCACAGCAGAATCTGCCCGCCCTCCAGACGGAAGGTGACCTGGGAGCTGGGAGAATTGACGCGTCCGGACAGCTCGTGGTAGGCGGCGTAGAAGTCGCGCAGGCGAGGCTCCGACAGGGGAACGGTCTGCATTTGTGCGGTGTTGAAGCGCACCATGCTGATCTCGCCTTCGCTGTCCAGTCCAACCATCGGCTTGACCGCGTAGCACTCGTGTTCCTCGCTGAAGATGCGAAACGGCACCGGCACCGTGCACAGCAGATCGAACTTCCCGGGATCGCCGCTGCGCAGCTCGTCGAGCAGGCCGAAGCCGTCCACGACGACGGATTCGCCGCCTTCGCACTCGTTGACCAGCATGTGCAGCGCCTGCACGTTCGGCGGCCAGGTGTAGCTGGTGAAGTCGTTGTGCGGCGCAACCGCCAGTGCCGTGTGCGCGATGTTGTATCCCTTCGGATCGACCTTCACGTTGTGAATGCGCTCGAAGAGCACCTCGCGGATCGGGCCCAGACGGGCCGTAAGCTCTTCGCAGGAATCCGGTTCGGTAGGGGCGTCGACGAGCACGCAGACGCCGGTACGCAGAAACTCCTCGATCAGCTCCGCCGCAGCCCGGTCGCTCTCCATGAACTCCCGGTAGTCGAACCGCCCCGGCTGGAAATCTCCATCCCAGTAGTGGCGTTCGCCGCGGGGCAGGCTCAGAAAACTGCGGATCTCGCTCGACCGGTAGCGGGTGCGGTGTCCGTCCGGCCAGTCGATGGAGATCGCTTTATCCCCGCCTGCGTCCACGATGCTGACGTGCTGCGGTTTGAGGTCGCCGGGGACGCGGTAGAGGTGAAAGCGCTTCTCGGTGGTTTGACGGACGCGGCATTCGTCGCAACCGCAGTTGTCGCGCAGCCAGAGGTAGGGAAGATCGGTCTGTTCGCCGCTACTCCAGGTCGCGCACAGGGTATCGGCATTTCGGGTGAGGGTGCTGATAGAGTGATGCATGGTCGGGCCTCCCAGTCCGTTGTCACGGGAACGGACACTGCCGCGGAGTCCGAGCCGCAGGCTGGGACCCGGTCCAACGCAGCGGAACGCTACCGGGTATCAGAACGCGGCATTCTCGCTCGTGTCAAGCGCCAGCGGCCCGTTGAAGAACCGCCACTGCGTTCGAACGGCGATGACGCGGGGTTTGCCCAGGGGCCCTTGACATGGCGTTCCGCTTGCGCCCACGCTCACTGGCATGGATGACATGGCCCGGTCGAACGGTCCGACGGTGAGCTTCACCAGCATGGCGGACGGCACACGCGAGGACTACGAGCTGCTCGAGCGCTTCGAGGAGGAGTTCGCGGCCGGCACCGCCGACCGGGTGCTGGCGCACCTCCGCGAACTGGCCGATTCGATGGCGGGCTACCAGGTGGACCGGCTGGAGCATTCGCTGCAGAGCGCCACCCGCGCCTATCGCGACGACGCGGACGAGGAAATGGTGGTGGCGGCGCTCCTCCACGACGTCGACGATCTCCTGGCCCCGCACAGCCACGGTGAGTTGGCCGCACTGCTGCTGCGTCCCTACGTCTCCGAGAAGACCTGCTGGATCGTCCGCCACCACGGCCTGTTCCAGTACTTCTACTACGCGCATCACGTGGGCGGCGACCGCCACGCCCGCGACAAGTACCGCGACCACCCCTGGTACCAGGACGCCGTGGACTTCTGTCACCGCTGGGACCAGTGCGCGTTCGATCCCGACTACGATACGCTGCCGCTGGAGTTCTTCGAGCCGATGGTGCGCCGGATCTTCGCGCGCGAACCATTCGGGCATGGGTGAGCGACGCACCGCGCCGTCCGGAGCCAGGGTCGCCGTCATCGGCGCCGGCATCGTCGGCAACTGCCTGGTCGAGCACCTGGCGAAGCTCGGCTGGGACGACCTTGTGCTCATCGACAAGGGTCCGCTCCCCAACCCAGGCGGCTCGACCGGCCACGCCTCCAACTTCATCTTCCCCACCGACCACGGGCGCGAGATCGCGCTGATCACACTCGAGAGCCAGCGCCAGTACGAAGCGCTCGGCGTCAACACGACCTGCGGCGGCGTCGAGGTCGCGCGCACCGGCGCACGCATGGAGGAACTCCGCCGGCGCATGACCTCGGCGCGCGTGTGGGGCATCGACAGCGAACTGCTCACGCCCGCGGAAGTCGTCGCCAGTGTCCCGTTCGTCAATCCGGACGTGATCCTCGGCGGCTTCTACACGCCGAGCGTGTCGGTCGTCGACTCGGTGCGGGCGGGCACGGTCATGCGCGAGCGGGCGCTGGCGAGAGGCGTCCTCACCGTGCTCGACGAGACCGAGGTGACGGGCCTCGAGGTGGAGCCGGTGCCGTTCGGGCGCCCACGCATCCGGGCGGTGGCCACAACCCGGGGCACCATCGAGGTCGACCACGCGATCATCGCCTGCGGCGCCTGGAGTCCGCGCATCGCCGCGATGGCCGGCGCCACGATCCCGCTCACCCCGGCCGTGCACCAGATGGCCGACTTCGGCCCGGTCGAACTTTTGCTGGCAACCGGCAACGAGATCGGCTACCCGATTGTGCGCGACATGGATTCGTTCATGTATGAAAGGCAGAGCGACGGAGCCATGGAGGTGGGGTCCTACGCGCATCGCCCCATCCTGTTGCGGCCCGAAGAGATTCCCTCCATCGCCGCGGCGGAGCGTTCTCCGACCGAACTGCCCTTTACGCCCGGCGACTTCGCCCCGCAACTCGAATGCGCGCACGAGATCATGGGCGAACTCCTGGCCGGAACGGAGATGCTCTACGCCATCAACGGCCTGCTCTCTCTCACCCCCGACACCCAGCAGCTGCTGGGCGAGACCGCCGAGGTGGCGAACCTGTGGTCGGCGGCGGCCGTGTGGGTGCGCGAGGGCCCCGGCTCGGCGCGCCTCATCGCCGAGTGGATGACCCACGGCTACCCGCGCCTCCTCGATCCGCACGAGTCGGATGTCACCCGCTTCCAGCCCCATGAGCGCACCGGCCGCCACGTGCGCACGCGCTGCCGCGAGCACTTCCGCAAGACGTACGGGATCGTGCATCCGCGCGAGCAGTGGGAGTCCGCGCGCGGGGTCAACCGGTCGCCCTTCCACCCCCGCACCGAGGCGCTGGCGGCCGAGTACTACGAGGCGCGGGGGTGGGAGCGCCCGCAGTGGTACGCCTCCAACGAGGATCTGGTGGCGCGCTACGATGTCCCGGACCGCCCGCACGAGTGGGACCGGCGCTGGTGGTCGCCGATCATCAACGCGGAACACCTCCACCTGCGCGAGCACGTCGGCGTGGTCGATCTGGGCGCCTTCCAGATCTTCGACGTCTCCGGGCCCGGCGCGCTCCCGTACATGGAGCGGATGACCGTCAACGCGTGCGACCGCCCGGTAGGCAGCTCGATCTACACGCCGCTGCTGACGCCCGACGGAGGCTTCCGCGCCGATCTGACCATCCAGCGGCTGGCGCACGACCGGTTCCGCATCGTCACCGGCGTCCTCGACGGCGCCCGGGACGCCTTCTGGTTCCGCAAACATCTGCCGCCGGACGGCTCGGTGCAGTTCGAGGACCGGTCGTCGGCGATCACCACGCTCGGGGTATGGGGACCGGACGCGCGGGCCCTGGTCTCAGGAGTCGCCGACTGCGACCTGAGCCAGGAAGCGTTCCCGTACGGCACGGTGCGGCGAGCGCTCATCGACGGGATTCCCGCCACGCTGCTGCGCATCTCCTACGTGGGCGAGAGCGGCTGGGAGATCTGCACGCGCACCGAGCACGGCCTCGCGCTGTGGGATGCGATCCGGGGTGCAGGCAGGGAGTTCGACGCGCGGCCCGTGGGGATCGGCGTCTACGGCACCACCGCACGCATGGAGAAGGGCTACCTGCTCATGGGCGCCGAACTCACCTCCGAATACTCGCCGGTCGAGGCCGGCCTGGCGCGGCGCCGCGTGAAGCGGGCGGACTTCATCGGCAGGGCCGCGTACCTGAAGGCCCGCGAGCGGGGGCCGGCGTCACGGATGTGCACGCTCACCATGGACGATCACACCGCCGCGTCCGGCGTCGCGCGCTTCCCGACGGGCGGAAACGAGCCGATCCTGACGCTGGAAGGGGACCGCATCGTGGACGCGCTGGGCCGGGAGTCGCGCGTCACCTCGGCAGGGATGGGGCCATCCGTGGGGAAGTACCTGCTGATGGCCTGGCTGCCGCCCGGACTGGCCCAGGTCGGCGAGCGGCTGCAGGTCATGTACATGAACGAATGTTTCCCGGTCACGGTGGCGGGGGTCGGCACGGGGTTGTTCGACCCGTCGGGCAGCAGGATGAGGGGGTAGCGGGACAGCGGCCTCGGCTATTCTATTTCGGTGAGGGGGCCGACTCCGGGCACACCCGGCCCCAGCTATCGAAGACGCGGGTTGACACGATGATCCGAGCCGAGCGCGGGAGCGGGGTGATCGGCCTGGCTTCCCTTGGGCTTGCTGTGCAGTTCGTCCTTGGAGCGTCGTTGTTCGCGCCTCCAACGACTGCCCACGCCCAGTCTCCGGAAGATTTCTTCGAGATGCGGGTGCGTCCCGTGCTCGCCGAGTACTGCTACTCGTGCCACGGTGTCATGCGCCAGGGCGAGCTGCGCGTGAACTCCCGGGAGGCGCTCCTCGTGGGAGGGGCTTCGGGACCTGCCATCGTTCCCGGAGATCCCGACGCGAGCCTCCTCATCCGGAGCGTGCGCCACGAGATCGAAGGGCAGGAGATGCCCCAGGACGAGGATCCCCTCGGCGCGCACCAGATCGAAAGCCTCGTCGAATGGATCGCCATGGGCGCCCCGTGGCCGGTCGCGGTCTCGGATGCCGGCGACGAGGGTGGCGGCGCTGGGGGCGCGGCCTTTGCCGTGGCCGACGAGGGGCTGACGCCGGGCGCCCGCATCTTCGTCGATCGGGTGCGTCCCGTGCTGGAGCGAAGTTGCTTCGCCTGCCATACCGAGAACGCGCCCAGTGGCCTCCGGCTTGATTCCCGCGAGGGGATGTTGCATGGCGGCCCCCGTGGTCCGGCGCTCATCCCCGGCAATCCCGAGCAGAGCCTCATCGTCGCGGCGCTCCGCCACGAGCGCGACGACCTTCAGATGCCGCGCAACGCACCGAGGCTGAGCGACGCGGAGATCCAGGGTTTCGTCGACTGGATCCGGGCAGGGGCGCAGTGGGCCGAAGTTGGTGCCCCGCTCGTGGTCCCCCGACGCGCGGTCACCTCGGCCGAACGCGCCTTCTGGTCGTTCCAGCCCCTTGCGCGCCCGCCCGTGCGGCGCGAGTCCGGGATCTCGAACGGAACTCACGCCGAAATCGACCGCTTCATCCTTGCAAAGCTGGACGAACTCCGACTCGAACCGCTCCCGCCGTCCGACCGCCGCCAACTGATCCGACGCGCCACCTTCGATCTCGTCGGTCTTCCCCCGACGCCGGAGGAGGTCGGGGCGTTCGTCAGCGACCGCTCGCCGGAGGCGTTCGAAAAGGTCGTGGAGCGGCTCCTCGCCTCGCCCCACTATGGGGAGCGCTGGGGGCGCCACTGGCTGGACGTGGCCCGGTACGGAGAGGACGACACGCGCGGGCTGGCCCCCGACGGCTCCGGCCGCGAACGGTATCCCTCGGCCTACGTGCACCGTGACTGGGTCGTCGGGGCGTTCAACCGCGACATGCCGTGGGACGACTTCGTGAGGGCGCAGTTGGCGGGCGATCTCCTCGAGGAGCCCGAGCGCGCGGAAGCGATCGGCGGCCTCGGCTTCCTCGGCGGCGGTCCCTGGTATTACGACATCGCCAATCCCGCCGTGGCGCGCGCCGACGAACGCGACGACCGCGTGGACGTCACGACCCGCGGCTTCCTCGGTCTCACCGTGGGATGCGCTCGCTGCCACGACCACAAATACGACCCGGTGGGAACCCACGACTATCATGCGGTGGCCGGGATATTCAACAATACCGAGTACTACGAATATCCCATTGCGGAAGAAGACGAGGCCGAGGCCTACAAGAGGGATCAGGAATTCATCAAGGGTCTCAGGAAGGGTCTCGGCGACTACCTGAACACGGAGAGTGCCCAGCTCGCGCGCGTCCTCTCGCTCCAGGTGTCGCGCTACATGATGGCGGCGTGGCAGGTCACCGGTAAGCCGCAACTCCCGCCCGAACAGGCTGCGGCGCGCGCCAGGATCGACCTTGAGACGCTCGAGCGGTGGATCCGCTTTCTGGCCAAGGAGCCGAAGCACTATCCGTATCTGAAGGACTGGCAGGCGATGATCGCCCGTGGCGACGCGGAGGAGGCCGAAGCCCAGGGTTTGGCCGACGACTTCCAGCGCCTCGTGCTGGAGGTGGCGGCGGAACAGCACAAGCTCGAGGAACGCAATCGGCGGATCATCGCCAAGGGCACGCCGCTCGAAGAGGTGAAGTCGACGCCGATGCCGAACGGCTTCGAGAGCTTCTTCGACCAGCACCAGCTCGAACTCGAGACGATGGACCGCGAGCGCTTCAACCTCTACACGGACATCTTCCGGCGGGACCTCGACAACGAACTGGACACCTTCTTCCCCGCGCCGGGGCTGTTCCGTTTCCGCGGCTGGGGGCTGGAGCGGCAACTTGGGCGCGTCGCGATGGACCACGTGACGGCCATGCGCGAGCAGATCGAGGCACTGGAGGAGGAACTGCCCGATCTGCCCTTTGCGATGGGAGTACGGGACAAGAAACCCGAGGATCTCACCGACATCCGTCTCCACATCCGTGGCAGCCCCACGAACCTCGGCGAGCCGGTGCCGCGCGGCTTCCTCACCGTGCTCTCGCCCGAAGTGGCCGCGGGGGGCGCGGAGGCCGCGCCGTTCACGGAGGGAAGCGGTCGGCTGGAACTGGCCGAGGCGATCGCCGCGCACCCGATCACCGCGCGCGTCATCGTGAACCGCGTCTGGCGCTGGCATATGGGGACGGGAATCGTCGACACGCCGAGCAACTTCGGCTTCATGGGCGAGCCTCCCACAAACCCCGAACTGCTCGAGCACCTTGCCTCGCGCTTCGTCGAGAACGGGATGTCGATCAAGCAGCTGCACCGCGACATCATGCTCTCGGCGGCCTATCAGCGTGCCAGCTACCGGCACGCCGCGAACGAACAGATTGATGGCGCTAACCGCTACTACTGGCGCCACAACCGCCAGCGCCTGGACGCCGAGAGCATCCGCGACGCCATCCTCACCGTCTCCGGGGCCCTCGACCCCAAGGTGGGCGGCCCCTCCCTCGACCTCGACGATGAGGAGAACAACCGCCGCACGATCTACAGCAGCGTGAGCCGCTTCCAGCTGCACGAGTTCCTGCAGACGTTCGACTTCCCGAATCCGAGCCTCTCCGCCGAACGCCGCTACACGACGAACGTCCCTGCCCAGAGTCTCTACTTCATGAACAGCCCGTTCGTGAGGCGGCAGGCCGAGGTCCTCGTGAACCGTCTCGCGAAGGAGGCGGAACCGCCCGAGGCGGGGGAGGCGGGGGACGAACCACCCCCCGGCGGTCTTCGCCCCGTCTTTCGCGACCCGGAGATGATCGAGGCGGCCTACCCGCTCCTCTACGGCCGTGAAGCCACCGAGCCGGAGATCGAGGCGGGCCTCCAATTCCTGACGGAGCGCCGCGCCGACTTCCTCGCCGAGGAACGGGAGAAGCGCGACGGCGAGGCCGAGGCCGCCGACGAATCAGAGGCTGGCGAAGCGGTCGAGGCAGCCGAACGCCGCGCGTCGATGCGGGCGTGGATCCAGTACGCCCGGGCCCTGTTCGGCACGGCGGAATTCAGGTTCGTGCGATGATTCACCACGGTTGCGGCACGGTCCACGGCCACCCGCGCACCCGTCGTGAGGCGCTCGCCACAATGGGTGCCGGCTTCGGGATGATGGCCTTTGCCAGTCTGGTGGGGACCTCGATGCTCGAGGCGTCGAGCGGGGTCCTGTCGGCTGCCGGCAGCCCCATGCCCAGGCCCCATTTCAAGCCGCGCGCGAAGAACGTCATCTTCCTGTTCATGAACGGGGGCGTGTCCCAGGTCGACACGTTCGACCCCAAGCCCGCGCTTGAGAAGTACCACGGCCAGCCGCTCCCGACCGGCGAGATCAAGACGGAACGGCGCACGGGCGCGCTCATGAAGTCGCCCTTCAGCTTCAAGCGCTACGGCGAGTCGGGGCTCGAGGTGAGCGAACTCTTCCCCCATGTGGGCGAGTGCGCGGACGACATCTGCGTGATCCGCTCGATGTACACCGACATTCCGAATCACGAGCCGTCGCTCCTCATGATGAACACGGGGCATATCCAGCCGGGGCGTCCATCGCTGGGTTCGTGGCTCACCTATGGACTCGGGAGCGAAAATCGGAACCTGCCCGGGTTCGTCGTCCTTTGCCCCGACCAGCCCACGGTCGTTGGACCCCCGCTGTGGAGCAACGCGTTCCTGCCCGCCATCCATCAGGGTACGTACATCTCCGACAAGGTGCCCAGGATCGAGGACGACTTCGATCCGGAGCGGCTCATCCCCAACATCCGTGGCGAGGGAACGGCTCTGGACGACCAGCGCCGCGAGGTGGACCTCGTGGAGCGCCTCAACCGCCTCCACCTCGAGCGCCTGCAGGAGCAGGATCCGCAGATCGAGGGCGCGATCCAGGTGATGGAGACGGCCTACCGGATGCAGACCGAGGCCCCGGACGTGTTCGACATCCGCGGCGAGTCGGAGGCGACGCAGCGCCTGTACGGCCCGGGCAGCACGTCGCGCGGCTGCCTCATGGCCGTGCGGCTCGTCGAGCGGGGCGTCCGCATCGTGCAGGTCTACTACGCCAAGGGCGATCCGTGGGACGCGCACACGGACATCTTCCAGCACCGCAAGAACGCGAAGGACTCGGACCGGCCCTTCGCGGCCGTGATCAAGGACCTGAAGTCTCGCGGCCTGTTCGACGAGACGCTGGTCGTGTGCGGGACGGAGTTCGGACGCACGCCCGTACTCGAGACGGGTGGCGGGGGCGCGGGCGGGCGCGTCATGAACGGGCGCGACCACAACCCGTTCGGGTTCAGCGTCTGGCTCGCCGGCGGCGGCATCAAGGGCGGCATGACGTACGGAGCCACGGACGACTTCGGCTTCAGGGCGGTCGAGAATCCCGTCCACATCCACGACCTGCACGCGACGATCCTCTACCTCATGGGGATCGACCACGAGAAGCTCACCTACCGCTACAGCGGCCGCGACTTCCGCCTCACCGACGTCCACGGCCACGTGATCCACGACATCATAGCCTGAACAGACGTATGAAAAGCGACTTGCGCAGGCTCGACCGGATGAAGGATGAGGATATCGACTACTCCGATATCCCTGAGCTCGACGCCGAGTTCTTCACCACAGCACGCGTGGTGGTCCCGCCTGGGAAGAAGCAGGTGACAGTGCGTCTGGACAGAGATGTCCTGGCGTGGCTGAAGGCCCAGGGCAGAGGATACCAGACCCGGATCAACGCCATTCTGCGGGCGTACTACGAGGCGCACGCGAGTCGCGGCGCTCGCTCGCGCCGCAGGCAGGGTTGAGCTTCAGCGGATGCCCGGCGGCAGCCTCTTCACCACGATGACCGGGACGTCGAACTCGTCCTGCTCGATGAAGACGACGAGGCCGTTCGGGCCGAATTCGTCGGGCATCCGCATTCCCTGGCCGACTGTTCCCAGGTAGCGGCCGGTTGGCGTGAGCACGTCGATCGGACCGCGGTCGATATCGGGTTCCTCTCCGCGGCGCTGAACCCAGAGATTGCCCTCCCAGGTGGTGCGCAACGCATGCAGCACCGGCACGTCCGGCAGGAACTGCATGTCCTCGATCCCTCTGGCGTAGGACGCTCGAAATACACCAACCAGAGCCAGCGCTTCCGGAGGCACGCGCCCACCCGGGTCCCGTGACAGACCCAGTCGCGCCAGTTCGCGGTCCTTTTCCGCCTGTCTGATGCGGTCGGTCGCCGGTTCGGGGTCGATCGGCCGGCGGAGGATGCGACGTACCTCGCCGGACGGCCCGGTGACCTTGATCGCGTAGGCGGAAGAGTCCGAAAACGCGACCCCGCCGCCCGGCAGCGCATCAAAAACGAGGGGTGGCACGAGTCCCCACATCGGGCCGCCTGCCACATCGGCCAGACTCCCGGACTTCGCTTCCGTCCCTGGCGGCGCCCATGCCTCGTTGAACGTCTCGATTCGCGCCTCATCCGACGACAGGTCGGTGCGCATGATCTTGCGTGTGCCGTCCGAGAAGACGGCAGGGCCATCGAGAGCGGCACGCGCGCCGAACGTCCCGGTCATCACAAAAGCATGAATGGCCGCAATGTTCGATTCGGCGACGTGCATTCCCACCATGCGTTCGAACACACCATCGGCGTCGAAGATCTGAAAGGCAAAGTGGCCCAGGTCCGTGACGACGATTCGCCCGTTCGGCCAGACATCCAGCTGCTCCGGCCTGCGGAACTCGCCGGGGCCTTCGCCGGGACGGCCGATCTGGCCCAGAAGGCTGCCGCCGGGGTCGACGGCGACCACGCGAGCAGGCGAGTCAAGGAAATACAGGTTCCCGGCCTCGTCGAAGCCCGCAGCCGGAACGGTGCCCAGAACCTCCCAGTCGGCCACCGCGCCCGCCGACCCCAGGCGGTAGACCTCCACGAGTTCCGCAGCCAGGAGTCGATCCTCCCCTGGAAGTTCGATCACCTCCTGGGCGTGACCGCCTCCCGCAATCGACGCCGCGAGGAATGCGGGAAGGAGCGTTCGGTTCATTCGACTCAAGCCATTCATCGGGTTGACGGATGTTCCACGCCGGTGAGCGCACTCTTGAGTTGCTCGACAGCGTAGAGTTCGGAATCGCTACTCTCTATGATGCGCTCGGCGAGGTATTCGATGTCGTCGAGAGGTGCTTCACCGGCGAGGGTCTTGATCTGGAGACGCTCGAACCCGCCGAGTACCTCACCGACATTGCGGGCCTCGCGGATGAAGCTGGCACCGATCTCGGCGAGAGTGATGTCCGCGTCGGCTATTACGACGCTGGCGGATCCGGAAAGCTGATCGAGGCGACGGGTTTCCTCGATGTCCTGGTTGTGGCGGTCCAGGGTTGCCAGCTTGACCTCGCATTCGTTGTAGAAGTTGAGCAGGATCTCGGCACGGCGGTCGAGCCTGGAGAGGGCGAAGCGCAGCTTGCGGTCCAGGAGCTTGGCCGTCTTCAGTTGACCGGCCACCATTGGGTTGTCCGGCTCGTCGCGCCGCCGGGTGCGCCAGTAGGTCCGGGAGCGCCGGGCCCCATCGGATGCCTCGGAGAGTGCCGCCCGGGCCTTGGCCCATCTGGAACGCGCTCCGAGTGTTCTCGCTCGATGCGCTTCGATCTGGCGGCGGAATTCGTTCGTGGCGAAACGGTACACCTCCTGAACGGCGTCCGGATCACCGGAATGGAAGGCCCTCATGTCACGAGCGACTTGCGCCCGGGCGGCCGCCTTTGCCTTGGATTCGACGGTTTGGTCTTTCAGGTACCGAAATCCCCTCCCGCCTGCAAAGACAATGACCGCCAGTACCAAACCTCCCGCACCCAGTCCGAAGACCGAACCGAGCACCAGCAACGCCGCCAGGCAGCCGGAGCATCCGACTTCCTCCGCGTCGGTGCTTCGCTTCCGGTCCTGCTTGAGCCTCCGTTCCGAGGCCAGCTTGAAGCAGCGGAGCGCGATCTTGTCCAGCGAATCGCTCACCGCAGCAAAGCCCTTGTCATCGTTCCGTGTTTCCTTTCTCCTGGACCCCGGCACGTTGCCAAACTACTGTCCATCGAAACCGGGGGCACTATGGAGGAACGACGAGGGAGGTAGAGGAAGTGATCAAACCGGTGACCTGTCCTGCCCGCCGACGAGCCGCAACGTCCGTCTGCGTCTCCGTACTTCTCCTGCCGTGCGTCATCGCTGCCACACCGCGGGCGGGTCTCGCGCAGGACGGCGAACCATTCCTGTCGCTCGGGGAAAGGCGTGAACTCCACTCGAACGTCCTCGACGAGCGCCGCGAGATCATCGTGGGCCTGCCGGCCGGCTACGAGAGTGGCGACGAGACGTACCCGGTGGTCTATCTCCTGGACGGCCCGTCGCACTTCCATCACACGACGGGCACAGCCCGGTTCCTGGCCAGAAACGGACGCATGCCGGGTGTAATCGTCGTGGCGATTCCCAATACGGACAGGACCCGTGACCTGTCGCCGCCCGTCCATTCCGACACCGCCCCCGCGCGCCCGACCGCCGGTGGGGCAGACAACTTCCTGGATTTCATCAGTGCCGAGCTGAAGCCGTTCATCGATGACAGCTACAGGACGAGGCCGTACAGCATCCTCATCGGGCATTCGCTCGGGGGACTGTTCGCGAACCACGCCCTGGTGCATCGGCCGGACGTGTTCGACGCGTACATCTCGATCAGTCCCAGCCTCTGGTGGGACGAGCAGCGTCTGGTCGCGCAGGCCGACTCCGCGTTCGACCATGCCGGTGACCTGGTCGGCGACTTCTACATGACCATGGGAAACGAGGGCGGGGCGATGCTCGGCGGCGCGCTCAAGTTTGCGGGCATTCTCGAAGCGAAGGCCCCCGAAGGCTTCCGCTGGGAATTCAAGCTCATGGAAGAGGAGAGCCACGGTTCCGTGCCGCACAGATCGACCTACTACGGGCTCGAGAAGATCTTCGAAGGCTGGAATCTGCACGATCCGGTCGGCCTCTACGTGGCGGGTGGCCTGGAAGCCATCGACCGGCACTTCGCGCGAGCATCGGCAAGGTTCGGATACGAGAGGACGCCCTCCGTGGGGATTCTCGGTCCGCTCGGCGGCAGGGCGCTCGAGGACGGGAACGCCGCCGACGCGGAGGCGATCTTCTCGCGTCTGATCGAACGGGACCCCAACCTGGCCCCCGCTCACAACGGGCTGGCGGAGGCGCACGCGCTCATGGGCCATCGGGACCTGGCGATCGAGCACTACCGGCACGCCCTCCGAATCGACCCGAGGAACGGCCCGGCCCGCGAGAAGCTGACGGAGTACGGGGTCGACCTGTCCGACTTCCCCGAGACGGTGGACGTGCCGATCGGGGTCCTGGAGTCGTACGTGGGAACGTATGTCGTGCCCGACGATCCGGACGAGGTGCTTCGGTTCTTCCTGGACGGAGACGAACTCGCGGTGGAACTCGAGGGCAGAACGTTCGAGCTGTACCCGACATCCGAGAAGCGCTTCAAGGTGGCGGTCGTGCCGGTGTACCTGACCTTCCGGTCGGACGAAGCCGGAAACGTGACCGGTCTCATGATCGATCAGGCCGGCGAGACCACCGAGGCGACTCGGGTGAATTAGGGCGGACCTCCGCCTCATCAGGCCGCAGGAGAATCCAAACTTGATCCAGTTCGCAGCGGAGGCTATTCTGTGTGACACAGAAACTGTGAGAATGTATTCATGCGAAACATCACCGTAGCCGTCGACGAGGAGACCCATCGCCACGCCCGTATCCGCGCGGCTGAACTGGACACGTCCGTTTCGGCGCTGGTAAGGGAGTTTCTGCGGCGTCTCGCACCCCGCGACCGGCGACGAGAGCGGCTGGAGTCTCGACCCCTCGAGTCGGCACTGGAACGCAGGCGCAGGCTGTTCGACGAGGTCTTCGCCGACTTCGATGCGCGTGGGGTTGGACTGCGCATGACCGACAACCTGTCGCGCGAGGCGCTCCACGACCGTGCGGCGATCCGTTCCGAAGCGAGTCCGATCAATCGGCGCAACATCGAACGCCGATAAGCCAGGGTGCGCTTCGTCGATACGAACGTGCTGCTCTACGCGGCGAGCATCCTCCCTGAAGAAGAGGCCAAGCGTCTTCGCGCGCGGGAGCTCCTGACGGAGCCCGATCTCGCCGTTTCGGTGCAAGTCCTGCAGGAGTTCTACCACCAGGCGACCCGCCCCACCCGAGCCGGTCGACTCACTGACGATGACGCCGTGCGATTCCTCGAGCCGGTGTTGGAGATGCGGGTCCAGGCCGTAACCCTCGGCGTGTTCAGGGATGCTGTTTCGATTCGCCGCCGCTTCGGTCTTTCGTATTGGGATGCGGCAATTCTCGCCGCCGCCAAGGCGCTCGGCTGCGATGCCGTCTACTCCGAGGACATGAGCGCCGAGCAGGACCACGGCGGGGTTCGAGTCGTCAACCCATTTTGATCTCCAAGACTTCCCAATACTAAACATATTTGTTTACTATCCGCCGTTGCGGCACAACGCGTTCGCACCTATCCTCTCGAAAACACCAGCCGGTGCAACACCTCCGCCTGGAAGGAAGGGAGCCATGACCGCGAAACCTGCCGGCCCAGCGCCCCGCCGTCCTCGGAGCGACGCGCGACTTCTCCACGGGCTCCTGCTGGCGATCCTGGCCATCCCCGCCCTTTGCCCGTCCCGCGCCTCCTCCCAGGTCCCCGCCGAGACCGAAGCCCGCCTCCGTTCGATCTTCGAGGCACGGGACTTCGACGCCCGTTCATTCCAGGCGACCTGGCTGCCCGACGGATCCGGGTACGCGACCCTGGAAGCCCCCGCGGGTGCATCGCAGCAGGAGCTGATCCACTACGGCCCAGCCAGCGGGAACCGAACGGTCCTCGCATCGCTCTCCGAGCTGACACCAACCGGGGCCACAAACCCCTTGACCATCTCCGGCTACCAGTTCGCCCCGGACGGCAGCTGGCTGCTCCTCGAAACCGATGCCGACGACTTCTGGATGTTCGAACCCGCCACATCCATGCTCAAACAGGTCGACGCCGGAAACGGAAACACAATCTCCCCGGACGGCGGCCGCATCCTCTTCAGCCGCGACGGCAACCTTCATGTTCACGACGTCGCGGCCGATCAAACCACCCAGCTGACCCGCGAGACCGCCCAGTCCGTCTCCAACGGCCGGGCCGTCTGGAGCCCCGACGGCAACCACGTCGCCTTCGTCCAGTCCGACGCCTCCGGGGTGCGGATGAGATCCATGCTCGTCCCGACCGATCCCTCCTATCCCGAGCTCCAGCAGGTCCGGTTCGCGAGGGTGGGCGAGACGATCGCCAGGCTCCGGGTGGGAGTTGTGGACGCCGAGGGCAGGGAAGTCCGCTGGATCTCCATTCCGTCCCCGACCGAGGGCTTCTATCTCGGACAGGTGAGCTGGGCCGGGAACTCCGAAGAACTGCTGGTCGAGCAGTTCAGCCGGTTTCGGGACGAACGGGACTTCTTCATCGCGAACGTGAGCACGGGCGAACTTACCCGGATATACCACGAGTCCGATCCGGCGTGGGTCGTTGCCAGCTATCGCCTGAACGCCGGCCTGGCGTGGATCCAGGGGGGCGACTCCTTCCTCTTCCTGACCGAGAAGGACGGGTGGCGCCACTCCTACGTGTACTCGCGCGACGGGCGGGAGGAGCGCCTGCTGACCCCGGGACCGGCCGACGTCATTGAGCGCGGGCCGGTCGACGAGCGCAACGGCTCGCTCTACTTCTTCGCCTCGCCCGACGACGCCACCCAGCGATACCTCTACCGGGTCCGGCTGGATGGCGCCGAAGCGCCCGAACGCGTCACGCCCGCAGACCAGCCCGGCACCCACTTCTACGACTTCGCTCCCGGCCTCCGGTGGGCCTTCCACACCTACTCCACCTTCGACACGCCTCCGGTCACCGCTCTGATCAGCCTCCCGGAGCACCGCGTCGTGCGGGTCCTGGAGGACAACGCCGAACTCCGGCGCCGGACCGAGGCCACGATCGCCCACCCCACGGAGTTTCTGGAGCTGGACATCGGGGACGGCGTGGTGATGGACGCGTGGATGATCAAGCCTTGGGACTTCGACGCGGGCGCGAAATACCCGGTGTTCATCTACGTCTACGGGGAACCGCACGCCCAGACCGTGCTTGACCGCTGGTCGACCCGGAACAACTACCATCGCGCCATCGCGGATCTCGGGTATCTGGTCGTGTCCATAGAGAACCGGGGCACGCCGGCGCCCAAGGGAGCGGAATGGCGGAGGGCGCCCTTTCCGACCATCGGCGTGCAGTCGACGGAGGACCATGCGGCGGGCGTCCTCGAACTCGGCAGGGTCCTCCCCTACGTCGATGTGTCCAGGGTGGGGATCTGGGGGTGGAGCGGCGGCGGATCGAACACGCTGAATTCGCTCTTCCGCAAGCCCGACGTCTACCACGTGGGGATCGCCGTGGTCCCCAAGCCCCAGCCGCACCTCTACAACGCGTGGTTCCAGGAGATCTACATGGAGACCCTGGAGACGAACCCGGACGGCTACCGCGTCTCCGCGCCCATCAATTACGCCGAAGGGCTCGAAGGGGACCTGCTGATCATTCACGGAACCGGTGAGACCAACACACACCTGGAGATCGTCGAGGGACTGGTGGACCGTCTCGTGGAGCTCGGGAAGACCTTCGACTACTTCACCTACCCCAACCGGAACCACGGCCTGTCGGAAGGCGAGGGGACAGCCGTCCATCTTCGCATGTACATGGTGCGGTACCTGCTGGAGCATCTGCCGCCCGGGCCGGCGTAGGGCCCTCTCCTCCGGTCACCTGATCCGTGACAAGATTCGCCGGCAGCCGATTGTTGCGGTTGCTCCACCAGAGACACTGCCGGTACGTCATCGTTTTCGGTGCGCTCCCAGCGCCCTTCCTCCCGCCTGTCGCCGGTGGACAAGAGCTCCCGGTCGCCTACGCGTCACGAGCGGCCGGTACGCTTGAAGTCGACGGGCATCTCGACGATGACGCGTGGGATGCGGTGCGCGGAATCGGGTCCTTCGTCCAGGTCGATCCTGCGGCCGGAGTCCCAAGCCTCGCTCCGACCGACGTGCGCCTCCTTTGGGACGGCGCGGGGCTTTACGTGGGGGCCGAGATGACCGAGCCGGACGCGCGCACAGCAACGCGGGCGGAAGGGCTGCGCCGAGACTTCACCTACGAGACCAGCGACGTGTTCGGCGTCCTGCTCGACGGCTTCGGGGACGGCCGCTTCGCAATGGCGTTCATGACGACCCCTGACGCGGTGCAGCGTGACCTGCTGGTCATCCCGTGGAAGACGCTCCGCTACGCGGGCGGCGAGGGGTGGCGGGTGAACTTCATCCGGGAGGCGCGCGCCATACAGGAGACGAGCGGCTGGTCTCCCTGGCATCGCGGCGTCGACCCGTGGGACATGGCCTTTGCCGGGCGCCTCGAAGGGATCGCGCCGCCGCCGCCGGGCATCAACGCGCAGATTCAGCCCTACATCGCGGGGCGCACCCAGTCGACCGGGAGCGCCCTGTTCAGCGACGATACGTCCACGGGCGAAGCAGGCGTCGACCTGAAGTGGGCGGCGACGCCCAACACGGTGCTCGACCTGACCTACAACATGGATTTCGCTCAGGCCGAGGTGGATCGGCAGGTGGTCAACCTCGACCGCTTCCCGGTCTTCTTCCCCGAGCGGCGCACCTTCTTCCTGGAGAGCGCGGGCCTCTTCCACACGGGCCTCGACGTCATCTCGCCCTTCTACAGCCGCCGCATCGGACTCGACAGCGAAGGGCGACCGGTACCGGTCACGGCCGGGGCGCGCGTGACGCACCGATCGACGAGGTCCAGCGCCGGCGGGCTCCTCCTGCGGCAGGAAGGCGTCGGGCCGGTCGACGGCAGCGTCTTCGCCGTGGGGCGCTACGTGCGGAACATCGGCCCGACGGGACGCCTCGGGGGGATGATCACGACCCGGCACGATCAGGGCCTGCCGGCCGGCGCCTCCGCCCTCAACAACGTCGCCGCTGTCGACTGGTTCTTCCGCCCGACTACGAACCTCTTCGTGCGGGGGATGGTTTCGCGCTCGTTCACCGAGGGAAGCGGCGGAGACGGCTGGGCCGCGCACGCTATCGTGGGAAACTACGCGCCCTGGGGATACATGGGCTGGCTGCAGGAGTACGTGGGCCCCCAGTGGGAGCCGCGCTCCGGTTTCCGCTTCACGAACGATGTCATCGTGACGAGTCCGGCCGTCATCCTGGATCTCCGCCCGGACTGGTTGCCGGAGTCGGTGCGCTCCTACGGGCCGGGCGTGACATTCTTCTTCTTCAACGAAGCGTCCTCGGGCGACTTCTTCTCGGGATTCGTGAATGTGCGACCGCTCACCTTCCTCCTGGAGAACGGGGGCCATGTGGCTGTCTCTCTTCGGCCGGAGTGGCAGCGCTTCGAGGGGCCGTTCCGTCCGATCCCGGGGCTCGTCGTGCCCCCCGGCCGCTACAGCTTCACCCGATGGATCGCGGCGGCGTCGTACGACCCCTCCGCCAATGTGACCGGCAGCGCAAGCTTCACGATCGGACCCTTCTACGACGGCTCACTCGACAAGAGCGAACTCTCGGCGAAGGTCATCCTCTCCCCGCATGTTCGTCGGTTTCGCGTCCTGGGAGCGCAACCGGTTCCGCGGCGTGGCCGGCACGGACGGCACCACCCACCTTTTCACACCCGAAGTCCGTCTGGCCCTGAACCCCCGCTTCGAGGTCTCCGGCATCTGGCAATACAACACCGCCGTCGAGGCCTCCAGTCTGAACGCACGCCTTTCCTGGGAGTTCCGGCCACTTTCGTTCCTCTACATCGTCTATAACGAGAACGCCTCGCATGACGGGGCTTTCGAGCCCTTCCCGGCACGCCGCCAACTCATCGTCAAAGGGACTTGGATATGGCAACCCTGACCGCAGCTACCCATCGCTTCCCCCTGATCCTGACCTTCGCCGCGCTCTGCGCCCCCCTCCCGGCGGCCGCCCAAGGCACGCTTGCCGACTACCAGCGCGCGGACGGCCTCGGAGACCGCCTCGAGGGTCTGGTCGTCGACATCGCCGAACGCCCGTCCTGGATCGGCGGGACCAGCCGCCTCTGGTACCGGAAGACGGTGACAGGAGGGCACGACTTCGTCCTCGTCGACGCCGAGACCCGAGCGCAGGGCCCCGCCTTCGATCATGAGCGTCTCGCTGCAGCCCTCTCCGCCATCCCCGCCTTCGCCGACGACGCGATCTCTCCCCTCGAACTCCCGTTCAACCGGATCGAGTTCACTGACGACGAGCAGGCCATCGAGTTCGTCGCAGCGGATTCCACCTGGCGGTGCGATCTGAACACATACACGTGCGAGAGCCAGGGGGAGGCGCCCCGGCGCCAGGGCGGCGGCGTGGGCCCGAGCGGCGTGTCCTGGTCGGCAGGCCCCGGCCAGCTCTGGCGGAACCTGAGCACCGATCCCATCCTCTCGCCGGACAGCTCCCGCGAGGTCTTCATCCAGAACTACAACGTGGCCTACCGCGAAGTTGGCGCGGACCCCGGGGACTACACCATGCTCACCTGGGAAGGCACGCCCGGAAGCACCTACACCGACCGGTCCATCGTTTGGTCGCCGGACGCCAGGAAGGTGGCGGTCTACAGGGTGGTGCCCGGTCAGGAGCGGGTGGTGCACTACGTCGAATCCTCACCCGACGACCAGCTCCAGCCCGAGCACGCGACCTACCTGTACGCCAAGCCGGGTGACCGGCTCGACAAGGAGATCCCGGTGATCCTGGACGTCGCGTCCGGACGGCAGATGATCATCGACGACGACCTCTTCCCCAACGCCTACACCCTCTCCCGTCTGGAGTGGCGGGAGGACAGCGAACACGTCGTCTTCGAGTACAACCAGCGGGGGCACCAGGTCTACCGGGTCATCGAAATCGACGCCGAAACCGGCCGCACGCGGGCCGTGATCTCCGAGGAGCCCGAGACCTTCTTCAACTACTCCAACAAGCGGTTCCGCCACGACCTCGACGACGGCAGGGAGATCATCTGGATGTCCGAGCGCGACGGCTGGAACCACCTCTACATGCTCGACGGCGAGACGGGGCAGGTGAAGCATCAGATCACCCAAGGCGAGTGGCCAGTTCGTGGTGTGGACAGCGTGGATGTGGCGAACCGCCAGATCTGGTTCCGCGCGAGCGGCATGAACCCCGAGCAGGACCCCTACTTCGTCCACTACTACCGCATCGACTTCGACGGCACCGGGCTGGTGGCGTACACCCAAGCCGACGGGATGCATGAAGTCACCTTCTCCCCCGACCATGAGTACTACATCGACCAGTGGTCGAGAGTCGACCAGCCCCCCATCGCCGAGCTCCGCAGGACGGCCGACAGGTCGCTGGTCATGGAGCTGGAGCGGGCCGACGCGTCGGCGCTTCTGGCCACGGGTTGGCAGTACCCCGAGGTCTTCGTGGCCAAGGGCAGGGACGGGGTGACGGACATCTGGGGGATCATCATCCGCCCGACCAACTTCGATCCGAACCGGAGCTATCCGGTCATCGAGAGCATCTACGCCGGGCCCCACGGGTCGCACGTCCCGAAGACCTTCGGCACCCACTTGAGCAGAACCTCCGTGGCCGAGCTGGGGTTCATCGTGGCCCAGATCGACGGCATGGGGACCAACAACCGCTCGAAGGCTTTCCATGACGTGGCCTGGCAGAACATCAAGGACGCCGGGTTCCCCGACCGGATCCTCTGGCATCAGGCGGTGGCGCGGGAGTACGACTACTACGACGTGACCCGGGTCGGGATCTACGGGGGCTCGGCCGGCGGTCAGAACTCAATGGCGGCCCTGCTGTGGCACGGGGACTTCTACGACGTGGCGTTCTCGTCGGTCGGGTGCCACGACAACCGGATGGACAAGATCTGGTGGAACGAGGCGTGGATGGGATGGCCCATCGGCCCCCACTACTCCGAGTCATCGAATGTGGACAACGCCTGGCGGCTACAAGGCAAGCTGCTGCTGGTCGTGGGTGAGCTGGACCGGAATGTGGACCCGTCGTCCACACTTCAGATCGTCAATGCGCTCATCGAGGCCGACAAGGACTTCGACTTCCTTCTGTTTCCGGGCGGGGGCCACGGCTCGGGGGGCGACTTCGGCGCGAGAAAGCGCAACGACTACTTCGTGCGGCACCTGCTCGACGTCGAGCCGCCGTCGTGGGACCAGTACGTCGTCGCCGACGCGGGGGGCGATCGCTGACTAACCCTCCGGCTCCAGCGCCACCAGCCGAATCACGCGCACGGTCGGCACATCCAGCTCGTCCCGCTCGATGTAGGCCATCAGGCCGCCCGGGCCGAACGTGCTCGGGGTCCGCAGCCCATCCGCGGCCAGCGTGCCGATGTAGCGACCGTCCGGCGTCACGATGTCTGTCGGCCCGTTGTCGGCGCCTCCGTCGGCGCCCGCCCGGGCCACCCAGATCCGTTCCTCCCAATCCACCTTGAGATCGCCGATGACCGGCACCTCGTCGGCGAAGATGAGCGCTTCCGCCCCCTCGCGTTCGATCTGGAACCGGCTTCTGTTGAGATTGGCGAACTGTGCCGTGGTTTCGCGGTACCGCTCGCGCTCCGCCTCCATGATCGACTCGTTGACGGCGATTGGCGCGATGGGCCGTTCGATGACTCCGGTCACGCTCCCGTCGAGTCCGATCAGCTTGATCCGGTAGCCGATCGAGTCGGCAAGTGCGAGCCGGCCATCGGTCAGCACGTCGTAATGGAGCCCGGGCTCGAAGGCGCGCCCCGCCGACATGCGCCACGTATTCGGAGACGAACTCTCGCCGGCGTCGCCGGCGGCCGGATCCTCGGGGAGATCCCAGGCTGTGTAGAGCACTTCGGGTTCGCTGCCGTCCAGCGGGACAAGGTGAATGGGACGGCCCTCATCCTCGGGGAACTCTCCGGTCGCAAACAGGTCCCTGAGGTCCATGTAAGCCGACGCGACCAGGCGGCCGTCGGGGAGCGCCATGTCCGCCATGATCATCGCCTGCACGGAAACGCGCCGCACGAAGGTCCCGCCGGGGTCCAGGAGGTCGATGTACGAGGAACCCCACACCGTGTAGGAGCCGTCCCGGGCGACAACCGCCGTGCCGACATCGCCAAACTCGCCTGGCCCCTCTCCGGGCCCTCCCACCGTGCGCACCAGCGATCCGTCGGGCCCGACCACGACAATGTGCTCGGCCTGGTTGTCGAAGATGTGCAGATTGCCCTCGCCGTCGAACGTCACGGAGCGTACGCTGCCGAAGGTGTCCCAGTCGTCGCCGGTGACCGAACCGACGGTGAAGACCTCCTCGGTGACGGCGTTCAACATCACGTCCGGACCGTCGAGGGTTCCGGCGGCGCCCGAGGCCCCGTCCTGCCCGGCGTCGCCGCAGGAGGCGACCAGGACGAGTGGTGCGAGGATCAGCAGGTGCTTCGAGTGCGCGGTCATGAGCCCTCCTCTCATGGTGAAACGCCCGTCACCCTCAGTTGGACATCTTCTTCACTCCCGGCGGTTGCGTGACCACGTCGGCGCCAACCGACCAAGCGCAACGCCACGCTACTCGCTAATGTACCTTGTGCCGGCGAAGGCCGGCCAACCCGGAGACCACATCGTGACAGGAGCAGAGCCGGGAATTGCGTGCAGAGGATCCGAAAAGCCTCCGGATGTCCCCCTCGGCCATGGTCGACCTGGCCGCCCGGGCAGCCGAGGCTCTCGTGCGGCGCAGCGAGGAGTTGGGCGGACAGGAAGCATGGGACGGAGAGTTCCGGGACGAACTCGTCGAAAAGCTCATGGAGGATCCGCCGGAGGACGGGCGGGCGCCCGACGAAGTTCTGAACCAGGCCGTCGCCGACATCCTGCCACTTTCGCTTCGCCTCGACCATCCCCGCAGCTTCGGATTCGTGCCATCCTCCCCCACCTGGCCCGGAGTCATCGCCGACTTCCTGGCCGCAGGCTACAACATCAACGCCTGCAACTGGCTCGTCGCGAGCGGCGCCAGCCAACTGGAATGCGTGGTCATCGACTGGTTCCGCCAATGGCTCGGCTACCCGGACACGGCCGGGGGGCTGCTGACCAGCGGAGGCTCCGCCGCGAGCCTGAATGCGCTCGTGGCCGCGAGGGACGCCGCCGGATACCCGGAAAGCCCCAGCGTCTACATGAGCGATCAGAGCCACAGTGCGCACCAGAGGGCCGTGAAGATCGTCGGTATCCGCCCGGAGGCCGCCCGCCTCGTGCCGAGCGACGACTCCTTTCGGATCGATATGGCACAACTCGCCTCAATGGTGAAGGAGGACCGTGCCGCCGGCCTGGAACCCATCGCCGTGTGCGCGAACGCCGGCGCCACCGCGACGGGGGCCGTCGATCCGCTGGAGGAACTGGCCGACTTCTGCGCGTCGCAGCGCATGTGGCTGCACGTCGACGCCGCCTATGGCGGGTTCGCCGTCGTGACCGAGCAGGGCAGGCGGATCCTGCGCGGAATCGAGCGCGCCGACTCGATCGTGCTCGATGCGCACAAGTGGTTCTTCCAGCCCTACGAAGTGGGCTGCCTCATGGTCAGGGACATCGCGACGCTCGAGAAGCCGTTCGCGATCCGCCCCGACTTCCTGCAGGATGCGCTGTGGGGTTCGGGCCACCCCAACTTCTGGGACCGCGGCCTGCAGATGAGCCGATCCGCCCGGGCGCTCAAGATCTGGATGTCGGTACAGACGTTCGGAATGGCCGCGTTCAGGCGGGCCATCTCCAACGGGCTGGAATTCGCCGCCCGTGCACAGGAGTACATCGACGAGAGTCCCATCCTCAAGTGCATGAGCCCGGCGTCGCTGAGCGTCGTGTGCTTCCGCGTCGATCCGGCCGGCCAGGACCTGACGGACGACGACCTGGACGAAATCAACCGCCATGTGCTGGCCCGCCTCTTCTGGGAAGACCCCGCGTTCGTCTCCTCGGCCATGCCGGGCGGGCGGTTTTCGCTGCGGCTCTGCATCGTCAACCACAACACCACCTGGGACGATGTGCGCGAGACACTCCAGGCCGCCGAGCGCTTCGGCAAGGAGGCCCTCCGCCAATACTAAACAAAATTGTTTAGTATCCGCGCGGCTATCCCTCGCGCCCGCCGCTACCGGCCGCGCCCCCCTCCATCCTCCGACACCACCGCCGGCCCCTCGCCCGCCTCAAGCGTTTCCAGCACCTGCCGCCACTCGAACTTCTCGCCGATCCCGCGCACGTAGTAGTCCATCCACGCCATCTCGCTCACGGCCTTGACGAGCCGATTCCGAGGATCCGGAATCCCGTGACTGCGCCCCGGATACATGAACAGCTCCGTCGGCACGTCCAGCTTCTTGAGCGCCATGTGCAGCTCGACCGACTGCGGACTCGGCACCCGCGGATCGCCCTCGACCACATGAATCATCGTCGGCGTCTTCGCATTCCTGATGTACTTGAGCGGCGACTGATCGAAGTACGTGTCGAAGTCCTCGTACAGAAACCCGTCGCCCACATAGAACTGCCGGTTCCGCTGCACGTCGCTCTGCGCATACATGCTGATCCAGTTCATCGTGCCCGCGCCCGAGCTGATCGCCTTGAACCGGTCCGTCTGCGTCAGAATCCAGTTGGACCAGTGGCCGCCCGCACTCCAGCCGAGCGCACCCATCCGGTCGCCGTCGACGATCCCCTCGTCGATCAGGTGATCCACACCGGTGATGATGTCCTCGTACCCCATCGTGAAGTAATCCCCCACGATGTCCGTGCGATGGGCGTTGCCATAGTTCCGCGAGCCTCTGTAGTTGGGTTTGAGGACGGCGTATCCCGCGCCGGCGTAGACCTGAGCACTGTACCCGCCATTGAAGCGCAGGATGTCGGCTGACGCAGGTCCCCCGTGGATCGCGACGATGAGCGGATAGCGCGTCCCCTCCTCGTAGCCGACAGGGTAGACCAGCACCCCACCGACCGTCTTGCCATCGGACGAGCGCCAGTTGATCTCGACCTCGTCACCGAGCGCGATGCCCTGCACGTGCGGATTGACGTCCACCAGCTGCGTCCAGGCCGAGCGGTTCGGCACGTCGTCCACGCTCGCCACGGTGAACACGGTCGGCGGCGTCTTCGGGTCGCTGTAGCCGATGAGAATCGTGCCGGTGTCCTGATCACGGTTCACCGACAGCGCGGCGCGCTCCTCGGTGAGTTGCCTGACCGCTCCCGTCGCCACGTCGAGCGCGTGCAACTGCGTGGTCACGGTCACGCCCGCGTTGAAGTAGATCGTCCCGGAGTCGTCCGACCAGAACCCGACGCTGGAACTCTGATCGAAGTCCGTGCCGAGCTTCCGGAACGCGCCCCCGCGGTCGCCGACCTCGCGGACGTAGACGCGGTTGTCGGTCATGGTGTAGCGCTCCATGTTGTCCGGCGCCGAGAACGCGATCCAGCGGCCGTCGGGCGAGAAGCTCAGCCCGCCCTCGCCGACCTCGTAGTTGTTGGTGAGGCGCTCGATGTCGCCGGTCGCGACCTCCATGAGGTACAGGTCGGCGTAGAGGCGCTGCGCCGTGATGTTGCGCTCGTAGCGCTTCGGCGAGCCCCCCGTGATGCCGATCCAGCGGCCATCGTCCGAAAGCGTGAAGCTGTTCACGCTGTACGCCGGGTCGTCCGTCTCGCGGCGCTCCTCGGCCGTCGCGACCTCCACGCTCCACAGGCTCGACAGCGGGGTCACGGCGTTCCGGATATCGACCGTGAACCCCTCCTCGCGCCGCTTCACCTCGTCCTCGTCGAACGAATCGGGCCGCGTGAAGTAGACGCGGCTTCCGTCCGCGGTGAAGTCCCATTGGTCGACCCCCGCGTCGCCGTCTGTGAGCTGCTCGGGCTCGGCGCCTGTCAGGTCATCCGCCGGGAGCCGGTAGAGCTGCTCGCGGCCGTCCTTGCCGGATCGGTAGACCAGCCAGCGCCCGTCCGGGCTGAACGCGAAGCCGGACACGCCCTCGGCCGTGTCGGTGATCCTGCGGGCCTCGCCGCCGTCGTGGCGCATCATGAACAGCTGCATGTCGCCGTCGCGGTTCGACGCGAAGAGGAAGAACGACCCGTCCGGGGCCCAGGTCGGGCTCGTCTCGTTCTTGTCGTCGGTGTAGGTGAGCCGGCGATCCGACGCGACGCCCTCGCTGAGCGACACCAGGTGGATGTCGGTCTGGGACTCGGCCGCCTCCCAGTCGGGCGTGGTGACGGTGTAGAGCATGAGCGACCCGTCCGGACTCGGCGTCCATGAACCGGCGCGCTTCAGCTCCTGCACGTCCATGAAGGTGAGTTGCGCGGCGGCGGGTGACGCGGCGAGCAGTGCGACGGAGGCGGTGAGGGCAAGGGCAGGGAGACGCATCGTAAACCTCTTTGGCGGCGGTGAACTGTGGCTCTGGCGATGTCGTCCGGGGTCGGATGACGATCCGCCGTTGCCGTTGATGATACGCACGCCGATCAAGGTCGGCGAGGACCAACTGACCTCGGTGCTTTCAGGAAGCGCCCCGGACGATGGCCTCGGAAAACGCCCGGATGTGGCACCTGCCGACTCCGGTCGCGGATCTAACGTGGCGGACGCTCGGTGTCGGGCATCCCGGCGGCCTGTTCCTGGTAGAGGGCCCGGCCCTCTTCGAAGGTGGCGATAACCTCGGCCTTGTGGGCGGGGTCGTCCCAGGCGTCCATCGCGCGGAGTTCGCTCAGCACCTGATCGATCCAGCCTACGAAGAATTTGGCGTCGTCGCTGGACCGGATCGGCTCGCCGTCGGCCATGACGAAGACCGGATTGGTGTGCGCGAAGAGGTAGCTGTCCATGGCGCCATGTTGGGTTGGCCCCAGCACCCGCGCCGCAATCCAGCCGCTCCCTTCGATCGGAATGTCCAGCTTGGCTTCGATCGACTTCAAGTTGCCGGTGGCGTGGACCGTGTGGACGATTCTGCCGCTCTGGACGATCTCGAGGCGATGCATCGCGAAGAGCGACCGAGCCGTCGCATTCACTGTGACCACGTCGCCCCGCGAGACGCCCAGCTCCTCGCCCATCCCCTTGCCGGACACGTCCAGAGTGAGGATCGGGCCGCTGGTCACGAAGGCACGACCCTGCGCCATGGCTTCGGCCCAGGCCTCGTAGTGGAGGTGGTCCTCACCAGTGTATACGTAGGAGCGCGTCGTCCCCACCGCCGGATGTCTTGGAATGTCGGTCATGGCGTCGGTTCCGGCGGTCGCAGGTACCCGTGAGCCGGTGTTGAGCAGGCGGTACCAAACCTCGGCGGTTCCGAGCTCATCGCTCCAGATGCATGCCAGGTCCACAAAGTCCGCTAGGCCCAGGATCGCGTCCACCGGGAGTTCCCGAGCGCCCCCCACGCCTGCTTCGTCGGGGTGCCGGTGGCTCAGGCCGAACGGATGCACGTAACCCCCGTAACCTCCCTGCTTGTGCACCTCTCGGAGAACCGTCGCGTTGTCAGGATAGAGGGCGTGGTGCGCCGTACCCTCATAGCCGATGTAGAACGGGCGGATCAACTCGACCAGGTTGAGCAGCGACAAATGGGCGAAGTAGTTCGGACGGTATTCCTGGTTGTAGTACACCACTGTCCTGGGACCGGTGTGCGGGTGAGGGTGTCCGAGGAAGTGCTCGAGGTCCTCCACGCGACTATTGGCCCAGTAGTTGGCGATCATTCCGTTCGCGACGTTGAGGTCCTCGGCGTGGGCTTTGTTCCGCAGATCTGTGGGGTAGACACGGTAGTGGCCCCCGTAATTGGGATGGATGTGGTTGTCACCCGAATACCAGCCTTGGCCAGCCATGTCGATCCACCGATCCAGCCTGACAGATGCCATCGTCCACTCGCCGGCCTCGATTTCCACCGTCCGTCTCACGGGCTCGTATTCGAAGCCGCGCCACACCTCCAGCTCGGCCTCGCCCACCGGCAACTCTACCGAAAAGCTGCCGTCGGTGTGGAAGTAGTATTCATTTTTCACACTGACGACACGGGGAAAGCTGGTGTCCGGGAAGTAGCTGCGGCCGTCGGCGGCCTCGAGGTAGATGCGAGACGGCAACTGCCGGCCCTCGGAGTCGCTTACATGTACCTGCAGGTGCCCCATCGCGTCCGACCACGCATAGCCGTCGATGCGCACCGGTTGCGGCTCGCCTCCGCCGCGCGAGACCGTGTAGAGCCCGAAGCCCATGCCCCGATCGATCGTTCGCTCCCGATCGGGCGTGCCGCCGTTGCGGGCATACACGATGCGCTCGCCGTCGGGCGACCACGCCGGGAAATACTCGTCGGTCTCGGTCAGGGTCAGGTGCACCGGCTGAATCCCCACCGCCGACTTTTGACTCGGCACCGCGTAGAGGTCGTTGTTGCCCGACGCGTCGGTGATGTAGGCTACAGCTCCCCCGTGAGGCGCCACAGATGGCCAACCTTGGAAGTTCGTCTCGACCCGCACGATAAGTTCTACCTCTCCGGTGTCGGCGTCCCAACGCCAAAGAGAGCCCGAGCCCAGCGCCGCCTCTCCCCGTTTCGAGACGAAGACCACGTCACCGCTGTCGCCGATCCAGTCACCGTCCATGTCGTTCTGGTTCGAGTCGACGACGATCGGCTCCAGCTCCTCGGTTTCGACGTTGAAGGCCCACAGATCGAACCATCCGCTTCGGCTCGTGGTAAACAGCACTCGTGAGCCGTCGGGCGACCACCGGGGCCGAAGGTCGAGGTGCGGGTTCTCCGTGATTCGCCTCTCTTCGCCTGTCTCCACGTCCAGGACGTAGATGTCGATATTCTCGTCCACGTCTCCGGTGTAGGCCACGTAGCGACCGTCAGGAGACCAGTTAGGCTGCGAATGGTAGCCCGGGCCGTCAGTCAGCTGCCGCGCCGTGCCGCCCTCTACCGGTACCGTCCATATTCGGCCGTGGGCCGCAAAAGCCAGCGACTCACCGTCCGGCGACCACCCCGGATAGGTCGGCGACGCCGTCACCGGGGGCGGATAGTACCACTCCATGTAGATCGTCGTGTTCTCCAGGTCAGGATAACCTCCGACGAACGGATCCGGGTATTCGTCTTGCGACTGCGCCGAGAGGGGAGCCGTCATCGAGAAAAAGCCTGCCGCTACGATAGCTCCGATTGCGGCTCTGCCGATCGACCCGGCGAAGAAACGTGGGCGTATTGGATGGACCGGATACCTCATGTTGAGCTTCCTGGTGTGGATGTCCCTGATTGGCATATCTTCGGCTGTGGCTGTCTGCGGAGGTCGGGGGGTGTCACATTATTCTCCGGCTAGAGCAGCCTGTCCTCGTCGCCAAGGGATGCATCTATGAACCGAGGATGGTGGGTCGAGTCCCGGCGCATGCCGCTGGCGCCGGCCGTGCCGCTGCTCATTGCGCTCTGGGCCGGTGGATGCGTCCGTTACCTGGACGAGGGGCCTCAGGCGTACTACCGAACCGGTAGCCCACGTGGCGACGTCTCGCACGACCTGGAGAGGATCCTTGAGTCCGTCATCCAGATCCGGGTGGTGGCGAAGTACGTGACCTACCTCTTCTCCGACGAAGAGGCTCCGACCGTCGGCCAGTTGCGTCGCCCGGGGGCGCTCGGGCGCGCGATGACCAGCCGTACCCTCGATCGGTCCCGCTCGGCCACCGCCGTCCTGGTCTCGAGATCCAATCGTCGCCTCCTCCTGCTGACTGCAGGCCACGCCGTACACGTGCCGGACTCCGTGGCCGAGTTCTTCGGTGGCGAGGGAGGGGAACTCGCCGACGCGGCCGTGTCCAGGCGAGTCCGGCAACTCGGCATTCTCGACTCCCGGGAAAACTTCGTGGTCGGGCTTCCCGGCCTCGAGCCGTTCAGGGTCCTGGTCCACGACGCGGAGCGGGACCTGGCCTTTCTGGGCGTGCAGTATCCGAGAGACGCAGACATTGCTGAGCTGAGGGTGCTGCGGGTGGAATCCGGGGATTCCAGAAGGCTCTCCTGGGGTTCCCATGTCTACATGCTCGGGTATCCAGCGGGATACCGGATGGTTACCCAGGGTATCGTCAGCGATCCGGAGGCCGATCTGGCGGCCTCGTTTGTCGTGGACGGCCTGGGCCACGAGGGAATGAGCGGGGGACCGATCTTCGGGGTCAGAGGCGCAGGCGACGGCCTGGAGTGGGTCGGAGTCGCTCGTGCCACCGCGGTGACCACGGAAGAGCGACTTGTGCCGGAGGCGGATCTGGAGGCCCTCGATCCATGGACTCCCTACAGGGGACCGATCTACCTGCGGCCTGTGTCGCGCCCCCATCTGGGGATTACCCTGTCGACATCGATTCGGCAGATTCAGGCTTTCGTGGAGGAGAGCCGTGACCGACTTCGCAAGATGGGGTACGCTCCACCCGACCTCTGAGTTCGCATCCCGTCGGTCGTAGGGTGTCCGTCCCGGACCCTGCATGGCTGAATGACGGCGCCCCTCACCGGCACGTGCCGGTGAGGGATCAGGGTCCTGCCCGCGAGGCCTCAAGGGATCCGCTCTGTGATCGCGCCCTCGTTGCGTGGAACGGGGAAGCACGTCGTGTCCCCAAAGCGCTCGCCGTGAACGTCTACGCCGTCGGGCCAAGCCGAGCCGGGCTCGCCCAGGAACGGGATTTCGAACTTCGTGCCCCGCCACCGATTGTGATCGAACATCCGGTGTCCGCCTTCGGCGAAGAACTCTCGATTGCGTACCTGCATGACGTGCTGGATCACATCGTCCTGGGTCGGGATGTCCTCTGCGGTGACAGGAGGGATCCCCGCACGCTCGTGAAAGTCATTCAGGATCGCACGGGCCCGATCCAGATCGCCGGTCTGGGCCGACGCGTCGGCGATGAACATCTGGGCCTCTTCCCAGGAGGCGAGGAGCATGTCCTCATCGAACGACTGATGCTTGTTCGCCAGCGCGACGTGCTCGGTGACGAAGTCGAAGGACAGCTTGCCAGTGAATTTGACCTGGATGCGCGGATCGGGCACGCCCTTCCAGTCCACTTCGTGGTAGTTCCTCGTGACGTTGCCCCGTCGGCCCCCGGCGTGTTCGCCGAGCCTGTCGAAGGTCCGGTTCTCTCGTCGGTCGGGGTTTGCGTCGCGGGTGATCAGGAACTCGAACCCCTCCGGCACCATGGTCGCGTCGCTGATTGCTCCCTGGAAGTCCTCCAGGCCGATACGGGCCCGCGCCCGGCCCACGCGCGCCATGGTCTCAAACCTCGTCAACCCAGCCGCGCTGCTGGCCGAGAGGGCTTCGGTAAACTCTTGCTCGGCCAGGGCAAAGAGCGCGGAAGCACCGAGGACGTCGCCTCCGTCGATGGGAGATCCGCACATGCCCTCGGCCAGTGCGATAAGGGGCCATGGCCCATACGCTCGGATCGTCCCGAGCAGCTCGGCCTTGTTTGGTACGTCCTCGGCGGAGAAACCCTCGATCCTCTCGCCGAACTCGATATGCTCCTGGTACGTCGTGTGTAGCGGAGTCCATATGCGTTCAATGTAGAACTGAAAGCTGGGATCGAAGAGCCGAAGCCCGAGGCGCTTTGTCTGTCGATTTCCGGACCGCTGGTCGAACTCGTCCGAGTGGTGCGCGGCCACCGAGCTATACTGCGACCAGGCGTATTCCAGGTTGCCTTGGATCGAGAGCGCCAGGGTCTCCGCGTTGGCCGGTCCCAGATCGGACTCCGTCACGTTGCCCGGCAGGGACACGTCCAGCAGGTCGGCACACCCGGCAAGTGCAAGAGACACCATGAGAACCGCCACTGGCGCGAGCCCCCGGGGCATCCCCTTCCGTGGCGTTGCATCTCGTTGATTGGTTCGCTTCCCGTACATTATTCGTTCCTTCCCAGAACTGGGTCATTGTCGATTGGTCAATAGTCTTCGGAGGACCTTCATCAGAACGTCAGGCTGACCGCGAGCTTCATGTGAAGGTTGTTGGGCCAACCCTCGTGGTGCACGGCCTGGAGCCCGTTGGCGGTTCCCATGACCCGCTGCTCGGAATCCAGGGTCTTGAGCCCGAACTTGTCGCTCTGAGCCCGCCAGATCCATCCAACGTTGAACGCCGAGAGAGTGATCGTGCCGTTGTTGGCCCCGGTCAGGTCGGCCCAGCTCTGTGGGAGGTGATACTTGGCGGAGAGGCGACGGAGTTTCGCGAAGTCGGCGTCCACGAGTCCGCTCTGATTGATTCCCTCGTTCCCCAACTCCTGCATGGCAAGCAGCAGCGGCTCCGTGCGCTCCAGGATGGCGAGGGAGGAGTTGACGAAGACGTGGGCCCCGGCGAGGTCGGCATCGATCCGCATCGCGCCGAACTTGGCGTCCACCTGGCCGAAGAGCTCCAGGTCACCGCCCAGCAGCGACACGGTCGCGGTTCCCGAGAGGACGTGTGAAGAGATGGGAGTGCCGCGATAGACTTCGGGCGCGTCTGCGCAGGGAACAGGACCGCCGCCGCCCCGTGAGAGGTTCATCGTGCCGGGAATGATGGGACCGCCCTCGCACATGATGTTCGTGGCGCGGGCTTCGGGTGTACCGACCCCGTTGATGATATCGGCCGAGACGATCTTCTTGAGGAAGATGGCTCCCATTGGGAATCCTTCGACGAAGCGCTGGTGCCCCCAGTCGGTCGTCGGGTTCGACCCGTGCAGTTCTACCGGCGGTAGTCCTCCAAGGCTCACGACCTTGTTGTCGTTGTAGGAGAAGTTCAGCCCCAGGTCGAGGCCGACGGGTCCATCTTCCGTGACCCTGAGAGGGTGCCATAGAGCGCCCAGTTCGACCCCCTTGTTGCTGGTCTTGCCCAGATTCTGCCACTGGGTACCCCCGAAGCCCAAAGACGGCCTCACGAGGACCTGGATGAGTGCGTTTTCCCGGGTCTGGTTGTAGTAGGTTGCCTCAAGAGTGAGGCGCTGGTTCATGAAGACCCCGTCGAAGCCGACTTCCCATTCCTGCCCTACCTCCGGCTCCACAGCCGAGTTGCCAATATTGTCCCGTGTGATCGTTCCCGCGCCGTCGGGACCACTTACCGGCCGATAGGTACGAACAGCGGCAAAGGTCGACGGCTGCTGACCCGCCTTGCCCCACGCCCCCCGGAGCTTCAACTGGTCGATCCAGTCGGAGTCCAGCATGAAACCCTCCTCCGAGACGACCCAGCTCGCGCTGACCTTGGGATACGTAACCAGCTCGAAATCCTGCCCGAACGCTGAATTGTCGTCGGCGCGTACGGCTCCGGTCAGGAAGAGACGATCCTGCCACGAGACCTTTTCCTGGACGTAAACCCCGGCGGTCTTGTTCTCGACGAACGTCTCGCCGGCTCGCAGGTTTGCCCCGGAGCCGACGGTCTCAAGGGTGGAGATCGGGAAGTTGTCGCCCCGGGCGTCGACGATGCCCGTCGCCCTCTGGTAGAGCTGGAATCCGGCGGAGGTGGCCAGTCCAATGTCGTCCGTGACGTCGGTCGCACCCGTGGCCGAGAAATCGACGCTGTAGTTCACCTCTTCGGCGAACCGAACCGACTTGCGGCCCCCGGGCACAAAGTGTCCCGAGACGTCGTCGGGAAGAGGCGTGTAAAGTTCGTGATTGTTGATGTCGACCCAGTCTGCCCCCACCGTCAAGCGGGAAGTGAGCCAGTCCCGTGGACGGTAGGTGATCGTACTGGTCGCGATCTGGCGGTTGATCTGCTCTCCGCCATGCACGTAGTCGACAATCGCCTGTGGCGTGTACGCGAAATAGCCTCGCACACCGGCTGGGTCGTCCAAGGCGGCCCCGCCGCTCCCCGGCTCGCAGGTGGGCGCGGGACATGCGAAAGTGATACCCAGGCTCCACGGCTGATTCGACTGGTTGCTTCGGGAGTTCGACCAGACGATGCCAAGCCCCAGCTGGACGCTGAGGCGGTCGGTGGCAGTCCAGTCGATGTTGGCGCGGGAGTTGAACTGCTGCAGCCAGGAGTCGAACGTCACCCCCTGCTCGTCGCTCCACGAGCCCGAGAAGAAGTAGCGTACGTCTTCCGATCCGCCACGCATGTTGACGCTATACAGCTGGGTCGCTCCCTTGCGGAACCACGTCCTCCCGAACCGCTCGCGGTCGTTCTGCAGGACGTTGACTCGCACGATCTCCCCGGGCGTACAGCCGCTCCCGGGGAAGCCCTGGCAACGATACCCGACTCCCACGTCGTAGAATTCCTCACCGCTGGCAAATCCCGGAAGTGACATGAAGCCCGCTTCCACCTTCGCGGTGATCGTGGCGGGGCCGGTCGAGCCCGACTTGGTGATGATGTTGATGACGCCGTTCGAAGCCTCGGTCCCGTACAGGGTCGCGGCGGATGGACCCTTCACCACCTCGATCGACTCGATCTCGTTGGGATCAATGTCGTTGAGTCGCAGCGGTCCGTCTTCGCGATAGGACGTTCCCGGTCCCTCCGACCTCGAGTTGCTCACCCGCACGCCATCGATGTAGATGAGGGGCTCGGAACTGAGCGCGATCGAAGCAGCGCCCCGGATCCGGATGTTGGCCGGTGCCTGAGGTCCGCCACCTCCGTAGGAGAACTCGACCCCTGGCTCCGAGCCGCTGAGGATCAGGCTTATGTTGTTGGCGGCGGAGTTCTCAACGAGCGGCTCCGCCTGGATCTGGCCGATGGAGTTGCCGAGCTCGCGAACACGCTCTTCACCGGGCGTCCCGGTTACGACTATGCTCTCCAGTTCATACGCGGTCTGACGGAGCCGGAAACTCACCACTGCGGGCGGGGTTGCGGATACAGCCACAGTCTGGGACGCGGCGGCGTAGCCGATCCGTTCCACCGTCACCGTATGGGTGCCCTCGGGCACCTCGGTCACAAGGAATCGGCCCTGCGAGTTGCTCAACACGCCTCTCCCTGTACCCTCGACCAGGATCTGGGCATCGGAGACGGGATTGCCGGACTGGGCATCGACCACCGTGCCGGTTACGCTGCCCATCTGCTGGGCCGTCCCAGGCGCTACGGCCCCGACGCTCACGAAAACGAGCGCGATAATCCCTGGGAGGCCGGGACCGAGGCCGACATGTCTGACGATGCAACGGACTGCGCTGAACCACGTGCAGGTCATCTCGCCCTCCTTTGCTTGGGTTCGTTTCGATCGGAGTGAGCAGGGTTGGGATCACGGCATCGCATACGGTCCTCCTCCATGGTTGCGACGGTAGGATCGGCCACATCTATGTGGTTTGGAACCCGGGATGCCGGGCTCCCCGTGCTCGCTCCGCTGCACTGCGCAAAACAAGGGACGCAGTTCGGGCCTGGGACGGGAAAGGGTTTTGCCACCGAGTTGGGAGCTGCGCTCCAGGGGGGCAAATGGGAGGGTCCCGGAAGGGAGAGATCGTGCCTGAGAGTTGGCCGGGAGGGAACTGGGCCGCAAGCGTCGCCCTGGGAGGCGACAACTCACCATAATCCTGCGCCCTGCCATATTGTATTCCTTCGCCCTGCCGGCTTCCACCCGACTGCCTGGATGGAACACCTCATGCTCACTGTAGGGGTCGAATCCCGCCAGCGCAAGCCGGGAAGCCATCCTGGTCCTGTCGGCCAGGTCCGCATCGTCCTTCAGGGACCCGAGGCGTTGGGCTCTCAGGGCATCAGCTTGATGGGCTTCCGGCCGCGACACATACTCGGACAAGCTCGCGAATGACCTCTCACCAATCCCGCGAAGGCGCATGATCATGTCGACAACGACCCGAAAGAACTCGGCTTCGACGCCCGACTCCTCTGGCACCACGGCGAGCCTCTCGCGCCGGAAATGGCTGGCCGCGACCGGGGCGGGCACGGCAGCCGCGCTGCTGAACCCCGACCATCTGCAGGCGCACCTGCACAAGAGCGCGCCGGCCGGCGCGGCGACGGTCGCCCAGGAGACAACGGTCGTCTTTACAAACACAACAGTGGCCAACCCTGATCTGGTTCAAGACGAGGTTGCTCTGGCGGTCGAGGGCGGCCGGATTGCGGCGATCGGTCCGACCGATGAAGTGCTCGCGCGGTACCCCAGGGCCGAGCGGTACGAGGGGCGGCACAAGGCGCTCATTCCGGGGCTGATCAACACGCACGCGCACATGCGGGCCGTCATCGCGCGCGGCTTCAACGAGGATTTCGGGTTCCCGAATACGGCGAACCTCGCGATCTCGCCCGCGAGTCTGCTGGAAGGCGACGAAGGTAACCTCATGGTGCAGGTCGCGGCGCTGGAGGCGATCCGGACCGGGACCACCACCATTGTCGAGTACGCCGGCAACGTCGGGCGACAGGCGGAGGTGCTGGCCGATTCGGGGCTGCGGTGCGTGCTGGCGGAGAGTATCCGTGACAGCGAGAACGTTCCTGGCCCGGTGTCCACGCGGGCGATGGCGCGGACGGCCAGCGAGACGCCGCGGTTCTCCGAGAGGCTGCGGGACGAGGGCATGCAGCGGATCAGCGACCTGTTCGGCACCTGGCACGGCGCGAGGAACGGCCGGGTGTCGGTGTTTCCGGCGGCGGCGCTGACCGAGACCTCGTCGCCCGAGTTGCTGCGGGCGGTGCGCGAGTTCGCCGAGACACACGACCTGGGGTATACGATCCACCTCAACCAGAGCCGCGCCGAGTACGAGTTCATGGTCATGCACCATGGCCTGCGGCCATCGCAATACCTGGATCGGCACGACTTCCTCGGCCCCCGACTGTTCGCGGCGCACGCCCGCTACGTGAACGACGCCGAGGTCGCGCTGCTCGGCAGGTCGGGCACGATCATCGCGCACCAGGCGGGGATGGCGGCGAACCGCGGCATCAGCCCGCCGATTCCGGCGCTGCGGACGGCCGGGTGCCCCATCGCGCTCGGCACCGACAACAACACCAACGACGTCTTCGAGGTGATGCGGATTGCGCTGCTGACCGAGCGGATCCGGCGCAACCGCGACGGCGACGAAGTGCCCGGCCTGGCGCCGCAGCCCGAGGACATCCTGGCCGACTGCACGGAGGGCGGTGCGCTGGCGGTGCAGCAGGCGGACGATCTCGGCACGCTCGAAGTCGGGAAGAAGGCCGACCTGCTGGTTGTGGACATGCTGCGGGCGCACCTGGTGCCGGCGGGTCGGGTCATCTCGGCGCTGGTGCACAGCGGGCATCCGGGCGACATCGAGTCGGTCATGGGGGATGGCCGGTTCGTCATGCGCGACCGTGAGGTCACCACCATGGATGAGGCAGCCATCCTGCGGGAGGCCGACGCGGTGGGACGGAGGATCTGGGGTCAGGTGCTGGAGGCCAGTCCGCTAAACGTGCCGAGGTTGCCGCGGGGGGGCTGACGCATGTAGCTGCACTGGGGGTAATCGGGCGCACTTCGGAAGAGCGATGCGGAATCGTTAACTTCCAGCGTCTCCTGCGACGGATCATCGTTTCACGCATGAGCGAGCGCCGCCGCGGGGAAAGGAGCCGACCCAGTGACCGACGCCCACGAGTCCCGCCCGGGTGGCGAAGTCGTCGTGTACGAGGCGCCGAACGGCGATGTCTCGCTGGACGTGCGGCTGGAGCAGGAGACCGTCTGGTTGACGCAACGGCAGATGGCCGATGTGTTTCGCACGAGTGTCGACAACGTCGGCCTCCACCTGAAGAACGTCTTCGCGGAAGGAGAACTTGACCGCGCGGCAACTACCGAGGATTTCTCGGTAGTTCGGTCCGAGGGGAATCGGCGGGTCCGACGGGTGCTGACCCACTACAACCTCGACGCGATCATCTCGGTCGGATACCGGGTGAGTTCGAAGCGCGCCGTCCGGTTCCGGCAGTGGGCCACCCATACCCTGCGCGAACATCAGGCCCTGGTGGAAGACACGGGCCGGGCGGTCCTGGAACTCGTCACGCGCTACGCCGATACATGGCGGCTGCTTCTCGAATACGACGAGGATCGCCTCGAGGCTCCGGCGGGCACGCGGCCGCCGTCCGCCGCCCTCGACCACGCGCGGACAGTCGCGGCGATTGCGGACTTCAGGGCGGTGCTCATCGCGCGCGGAGAAGCATCAACGCTTTTCGGGAATCCCCGCGGCGAGGCGCTCGAAGCGATTCTCGGCAACGTCGAGCAGACCATGTTCGGAGAGCCGCTCTACCGAAGCCGCGAGGAGAAGGCCGCGAATCTGCTCTACTTCCTGGTCAAGGACCATCCCTTCACCGATGGCAACAAGCGCATCGGCTCGCTTCTGTTCCTGCTCTACCTTCGGCAGGAGGGACTGCATCACGACCTGAACCCCCAGGCGCTCACCGCGCTCACGCTCCTTATCGCCGAAAGCTCACCCGCCAACAAGGACTTGATGATCCGCCTGATCGTCAATCTTCTGGCAGACTCGGAGGCATGACCCCCTCAGCCCCGCAGGTGCTCGTTGAAGAACGCGATGGTGCGCTCCTGCGCGAGGCCGGCGGCTTCCTCGTCGAAACGAGGGGTGGTGTCGTTGTGGAACCCGTGGTTCGCGCCGTCATAGACATGAACCACGAACTCCTTACCGTTTGCCTCGAGCGCCTCCTGGTACGCCGGGTAGCGGGCGTTGATCCGCTCGTCCAGGCCTGCGAGCTGGATCATGAGGGGAGCCTGGATCGAGGGCACGTCCTCCGAGGCCGGCGCTGACCCGTAGAACGGCACGCCGGCGCCCAGGTCCGGAAGGCGGACCGCGAGCTGATTTACGACTCCGCCGCCGTAGCAGAATCCGACGGCCCCGACGCGTCCGGTGGTAGACTGGTGGTCCCGCAGGAACCGGAACGCGGCCACCCAGTCTTCCATCATCACGTCCCTGTCGAGCTGCCGCTGCATCGTCCGGCCCTCGTCGTCGTTGCCGGGATAGCCGCCCAGCGGGGTGAGGGCGTCCGGCCCCAGCGCGACGAAGTCGGCGGCTGCGAATCTGCGGACCACGTCTTCGATGTAGGGGTTAAGGCCGCGATTCTCGTGTATGACAAGAACGGCGGGCTTTGGATCCGTCGCGCCGGCGGGGACTGCCATGTAGCCACGCATGGTCCCTGAGCCGTCGGGTGAAGGGTAGGTGACGTACTCCTGCCGGATCCGGGCATCGTCGGTCTCAACCTGGCGCGCCCACGCGTAGTTGGGACGAAGTGCGTCGAGGACCGCCACGGCTGCCGCGCCGCCGCCCAGCACCTTCCCGGCCCCCTCCAGGAAGTCCCGGCGCTGAATGTGCCCGTGGACGTAGCCATCGAAGAGGGCCAATACCTCCTTGGGGAAATCGCTCGCCTTCTTTCGTTTGCTCATTGGGTATTCTCCGCGGGTGGCCTAAGGATGGTTGGTGCCGGGCATCATCCGTGGCGACGATCCCCGAGCGTCTCCAGCATGATACAATCAACCGCTTGGTTCGGCATCCGGAATGAATCGCGGCCGAGGCGCAACGACGATACCGGGGAGCGCTCAGGGACCTCGCCAGGTGACGCCGGCGGAGCCGAGGTGGGTTCCCCGCCTGGTGATCGAGGCCGTCCATCTCGACCAATTGCGCGAACACGGCGGCCTGATCGGTTTTCGGGACGAGAACGCGCTTGAATCGGCCCTGGCTCGCGCCAAGCAGAGATTGGCGTATGAGCCCGATTCGGATCTGTGCCGCCTCGCAGCGGGGCTACGTTTTCGGGATCTGCAACGGGCATCCGTTCCGCGACGGAAACAAGCGAATCTCCTTTCTGGCCGCGGTCGTCTTTCTCGGCCTGAGCGGACTCGACCTCGTCGCGCCCGACGAGGAAGTGGCTGAAAACATGTGGGCCGTCGCATCCGGAAGGCTGGACGAGGAAGCGATTGCCGACTGGATCCGGTCGCGAATCAGGCCGCGGCCGGAAGTCTGATGGGGGGCGGCCAGCCGGCTGTCCCATGGCAGCATGCGCATGTCCCTGTTTTCGCCGCGGAAACGTGGGAAGCCGAGCTTGGGTGGTGCTGCGGCAGTTGGACGGGCAAGCCGAGCCCCCTTTCGTGGTGCGGATTCCTGCCAGCGCTGACTCGCCACCGCACCGACTCGTGCCAGCGCCGACTCGTGCCAGCGCCGACTTTCGCCCCGCCTCAGGCGGCTCGCGTCCGCGTTCCGTTCTTCACCTCCTTCGGTTGAGTCTGTTCCGTGCCTGTGGTTTGCCCCGTGCCTGTGGCCTGACCGATTTCTGCGGCCTGCCCCATTCCTGTGGCCTGTCCCATCGCGACATGCTCATGTCCCAGCTTTTGCCGCGGAAACGCGGGTGGTGAGCCCGGCGCGATCGCACCGTCGGGCGCCGGCCGCTCATCCTCAAGCACCGGCTTCTTCACCGCCGGCTTCTCCGGCGCCGGTTTCTCCAGCGCCTCCTCGATCGCCTCGCGTGCCGCGGCCTCGATCTCCCACGGGACCGCGCCGTTCGCCAGCCGCGCAGCGCCGTTGTACATCTGGCCGGGCCGAAGCGGCGGGGCGGGGGGCAGGTTGGGCGTCAGCTTTGGTTCCTTCAGCGACGGCGGCACGCTCGCGAGCATCTTGCCATCGCGTGTGAAGAACACCGCCTGACCCTTCGCGTCGAGCGCCATCCGCACCCCGCCCTCATGCACCAGCCGGTGGTGCCGCCGGCATAGCAGCACGGTGTTCGCCAGGCTCGTCTCCCCGCCGTCGGCCCAGTGTTTGACATGATGAGCCTCCGTAAACCGGCTCCCGCAGCCCGGGTACCGGCAGCCCCGGTCCCGTTCCTCGAGCGCGCGCCGCAGGTGCGGGGGGATGGTCCGCGTCTTCCGCCCCACGCTGACCACCTGACCGTCGCGGTGCAGCATGTGCACCACCGACGCATCGCACGCCATGCGCCGCGACGTCTCCGCGCTCACCCGCACCCCGTCGAGTTCCGACCGGCCACCCTCGCCGTTCTCCTCGAGCGTGTTCATCTCGGTGTGCACCGTCACCTGGTACCGCTCGGCCCGCGTGCCGCTCTGCACCGCCTCGTCCGCGTCCGCCGCGAGCCCCGCCGCCAGCGCCCGCTCGGCCACCAGTCCCGCCGCATCGGCCCTGCGCTGGCGGCTCGTCGGTCGCGCGTCGGGGTCCTCGCCCCGGTACAGCGCGTCCGTCGCGGCCTCGATCGCCCGCATCAGCACGGCCCCGGCCTCGGGCTCGAGCCGCCCCCGGACCACGTATGTCCCGTCGGCGTCGATCACCACCGACAGCGTCCGGCGCTGGTGCCGCACCTCTTCGGCCGTCAGTTCGCCGTCCCGCGACAGGTGCTTCCATCCCCGCACGATCCGTTCGAGTTCCATGGCGGAGCACTTGTCGGCGTACTTGAGCAGTCTCGCCTCGGTCTCCTTCGTCGCCGCCCGCGTGATCGCCCGCACCTTGGTGTACGACAGCCGCCCCGCCTTCATCTCGGCCGAGATCTTCGGCAACCCTTCAAGCGCATGCGCGACGCGCACGTTCTCCCGACAGGTGCCGATCATGCGGCCGGTCCGCCAGGCGAGCCACTCGGCGCAGGAGGTGAACGCGTCGGCCCAGCCCTCGCGGCGGTCGAATTCGGCGATGAGGATGAGCATTTCGTAGGTGGCGATGTTGATCCGTGCGGCGAGTTCCGCGATGCGGTCGCCGAGTTGGGTGATGGTCATGTCAATCCTCCGAAGTAGAAGTCCGGCAAAGAGTTAGCTGCGGCGGGTGGTCGGCGCACCATAAAGATAACGCCAGTTTCTCGGCCCTCTGGGATGGCTCAGGACGCGAAAAGTCGGCTCAAGCCACATCAAATGGGTCCCACACCGCCGCTCGGCCGTCCTGGGGCCTCCTGCGGTGTTTGGCGGCCATTCTGGCAGCAGTCCCGGACCTCGCCGAAACCGCGCTTCCAGAAACCGTCCATAGCTGGATGGGACTATCGCTCGGTCCTTTGGGACACGCGGGACAGCGGCATGCTCGAATGGGACACGCGGGACGGCGGCATGTCCCCGTGGGACGCGCTCGCGCTCGAAGCGGGCCCGCTGGCGCTCCGCCAGCGCCGCAGGCGGCTCCACCGGCACCACAGTTACCCGCTCAGGCCGGCCAACCACGTTTCCGCAGCAAATTCAGGGACACCGGCATGCTCGAACGGGACCGCGGGCCATTCTGCGGCCACGCTAACGGGGGTCCACCCTCGCCAACGGGGGCCCACCCCCGCCAACGGAGGTCTACCCACTCAGACGGAGATCCACCGGCCCAAGCGGAGGCCCACCCGGTCCCCACCCACTCGCTTACCGCCAACCCTAACGTTACGTCAGGGTTGCAAAGGCCCTACCCCAGAATCTCCCCATACACCCGCATGAAGTTGCCGCCCATCACCTGCGCGACGTCGGCCCCCGAAAACCCCCGCTGCTCCAGCCGCTCCGCAATGATGTGCATCTTCTCCGGGCGGTCGAGTTCCTCGATGAACGGCGGCCACCGGACATCGACCTCCGGCTTGAACTCGAACTGGGCGTGGAAGTCCCAGAACGCCTGCTCGGTGGGGAACGACGTGCGCCAGCCGCCGATACTCGAGTCCGTGCCGATGCCGACGTGGTCGATGCCCACCAGATCTGCGACATAAACGATGTGGTCGATGAAGTCGTCCACCGTGGAGCGCTCCTTCTTGCTCACGAAGAAGTTGACGGTGGTGATGCCCATGACGCCGTCGCGCGCGGCCAGCGCCCTGATCTGCTCGTCGGTCTTGCAGCGCGGATTGTCGCACAGCGCGCGGCAGTTCGCGTGCGTGAAGAGCACGGGCGTGCTGGAGACCTCGATCGCGTCCATGGTGCTCCGCACGCCGGTGTGCGAGACATCCACGATCATCCCCAACTCGTTCATCTTCTTCACCACCTCGACGCCGAAGTCGCTCAGCCCTGCGTCGACCCGCTCGGTGCATCCCGCTCCGAGGGCGTTCAGCGAGTTGTAGGTCAGCTGCATCTGCCGGATGCCGAGGTTGTAGAAGAACTCGACGTTGGCCAGATCGCGCTTGAGGTGCGTGGCGTTCTGGAACCCGATCATGACCGCGATCCCGCCCGTGCGCTTCGCCTCCAGGATGTCCGCCGACCTCCGCACGTGGATGACGCGGCCCGGGTACTGGTTGTAGATACCGTGCCAGCTCGCGATGTCCTGCACCGCCTGCTCGTAGCCGAACGGCGGGTCGCCCGGAGCACCCAGCGTCGTCTCGATCATGGTCAGGCCCGAGCGCTCGATCTCGTCGAGTCCCTCCGGCCCGAACCGGAGCCCGCCGAGGGCGTCGATCCAGATGTCGTCCTGGCGGGTGGGGCCGTCCTCAAGCTCGCGACCGTCCTGCCGGGCCGCAACGGCCGACTCCACCGCCCGTCCGATCGCGTGCTTGGTCACACCAAAGCTCAGCGCCGCGCCGGCCACTCCGGCCCCCTGTACGAACTCCCGTCGTGAGACCGGCATCAGACTCCTCGTCGCGTTGGTGATGTCAGTCGGTGCACTCTGCCAGGTCAAGGTGCCTCAGGTACGATGCCGTCGCAACGACGACCAGCAGAGCGAACACTCCGACCTCGGTGGCGGACGCCGTGACGCCCGCGTTCGTCTGTGCCAACGCGACAGCGAACGTCGCCAGAGCCGCCAGCAGTCCCGACCCGGCGAGGTGCCCCCAGCCGGGAAGTTGCTCCGAGTGACGAATCACCGCGGTCGCCCGGGCAATGATCCGCTCGTTCAGGCTGGCCGATGCGCTGGTGTTGATCTCGGGATCGAGCACATAGCGCGTCCCCTGCTGGATCTGCCAATCGAGCCGGCAGGCTTCGCAGTGCCTAAGGTGCTCGACCACTTCCGGATCCGCGTGCGGCGTGCCGACGCGGGCCAGCTCGGACAGCTCAGGACATGAGCTCATTCTTCTCATCCTTCATGATCTTCCGGAGCTGGTCCCGTGCGTGTCGAATGTGCGACCGGACCGTTGCCGGGGTGGTTTCCATCATGCGCGCTGCCCGGTTTGTACTGTGTCCCTCGATATGGACGAGACGCCACGCCGTAGCCTGACGACGCGGAAGGGTTGCGACGCACCGCTCCAGGCCTTCAAGAAACGTGTGGCATTCGAGCAGGCGTGAAGGGTCGTCAAGCATGTCATCGGATTCCTCGACCGGTGGATCCAGCGCGGCATATCTCTCGACCGCCGACTCGCGCGACTCCCGGGCATTGCGCCAGTTTCGGCAAACGCCCCGGGCCAGCGTGGTGATCCATCCTGCCATGGCTCCCATTTCGCGGTAGTGCGCCCGGCGGGTCAGCAGGCGGACGCACACTTCCTGGTACAGGTCGTCCTGGTCGTCACGATCACCGGCATACGCGTTGACCACGCTTCGGATCAGCGGTCCGAATCGATCGAGTACCGTCTCGAAGCACTCGCGGTCGCCCTGTCGGAACGCCTCGCTGTCGATGGGTGCGGGATCGGCCTTTGTCGCGCGCACACCGGGGACGACTACGCGAAGGTCAAGCGATCCCGAAGCCGCAGAGTCACTCATCAGTACCTCCTGCCGCGGACCAGATAACTCAGGATCAGGAGTTCGGCAACCGGCAGTCCCAGCGGCAGCCAGGCGCCGACCACGCCCGACCGCATCGTACCGTCGCGCAGGAACGGCTCGGCTGGCGACGCCAGCACATGCCACGCGAAGAACGCGATCCCTCCCACCACACCAATCGCCATGCGGGCGTTTCGACGGCTCCCACGTGTGAGACGGATGGTCAGTTCGGCCGCGAGTGCGCCGATGAAGACGTTGAGGATCCCGAAGACGGCCAGGGCGAGCGGCGCATGCACCTCCCAGCGAAGCACGTTCGGCGGCAATCTATGTGGAGCATCCGCCTGCAGGGAATATTCTTCCGGGGGATTGGCCTCGACGAAGCGGATGTTGCGAGTGATTCCCACCGGGGTTTGGGCACCGAACCGCCGCATGTCCTCGGTCTCGGACCCGAGGCTGGCGAGATACCGATCGTCCAGTACGGGCGCCACCCACGAGCCCAGCACGTACGATGCGGCGGCAACCGAAAAGCCGACCGCCACAGCGGCTCGACGAACGCGCCTCGAATACCCGAGTATTCGCGCCAGTGCCACGCCGGCGGCGAAGAGGAGGAAAGGAAGAACGAGGGCCGTGTGTTCAGCGAACAGCCACAACCAGCGAACGAGCGTCGCGTCGCGCTCCAGCGGCGGCCAAATCAGGACGAGATTGCCGAAGACGAGTACCAGAAGCCAGGGAACCATCGCTCCCACGACCGGTTTCCATAGACGAGCGCGGACCGGGTCTTTCTTCGTCGGCAGACGCGGTACTCCCTTCCTTTACTCGGTATCGGACTCTTTCGGCGTCGCCACAGTCGCTGTTCCGCGTGCAGTATCGACCCCGCACGCAGCACCCGCGACAACAATAGGCCTCCGGGCCCTCTCCGCGACAGCAACGGAAAGGACCGTCGATACCTGTGGCCAAGCTCGCAGACGAAGCCCGGCTAGGGGACGGGGCCAGCAACACGATTGCCAGCACGATGTTCACCAGGATAAGTACGACGATTGCCGTTCGCAATGTGGGTTTCTCCTGCCCGGGCCGGTTGCCGCCCGAACCGCGTGAGGGAACTGATCTCTCCACTAGCAGACCAGTTCGTTGGAGAAAAACGTGCAGTTCGCTCCGCCGGAAGACGTCCGATGACGACTGGGTCACCATCGAGCTTGCACGATTTTCGCCCGAGGAATGGTGTGTAAGTAGGAGTCGTGCGCGGCCACGGCAGCTTTCTGACCGTCGCGTCACACAGTCCGGAACCGGAGCGGAACTGCTGTGGTGATGAATCGAGGAAACACGGAGTCACTCGGTGCGGGCCATTGGAAGCGCGTCGCTCCTTTGTTCGGCGGAAATGCCGTCGACAATGCACTTGAGGTACGGGGAGGAACAGCCATGTTGTATTCGCATTTGATCAGAACTCTGTCAGGCGTCGGGCGGACGATCGCCACGGTAGCGGCGATGACGCTTCTTTTCCTGATGGGGATCGCCGCCGGAGGCGCCATCGCGGACACCCCTACGCCCATCGTGGCGCAGGGCCCTAACGACGACGCTGACGGTGGTGGTGGTGGCGGTGGCGGGTCCCACTGCGAGTACGATGCCTGCGTCGAACTCAGCCACTGGGTCTTTTGGACCAAGAACGAATGTAGGCCCACCGACGTCGCCACTGGTTGCGATCTGCCGGGCGGGGGGGAGTCGGGCTGCACGGGTTACCTGTGCTCCGATTAGGGCGGTTGTTAGCGCGTCAACGGTTCGTTGGCGCGTCGATGGCTGGTGCGGTCCTGTTGGCCTGCGGGCGCGAGCCTTCGTCGCGCGTGGGCGTCCATCCGAACGCCGCCAATAGGCCTCCGGTTGGCGCAGCCATGGTCGCATCAGAAGTCGAACCCCGAGGCCTTGGCGCCGAGGCGCTCACCCGGTGGCGGGCCGCCCGCAACGCCCTCCTCAACGCGCAGACGGCGCTGAAGCTGGGCTCAGACCAGCGAGGCCCCGAACTTTTCGGTTACGTCCCGAAGGCGGACATCGATGCCGAAGGGAACATCGTCGTGCTGGACGAGGCTGCGCAGGAGGTGAGGATATTCGACGCGGGAGGCAACTTCGTTGAGCAGTTCGGAGGTCGCGGGGACGGTCCGATGGAACTCCGTCGGGCGCACACCATGGAGTTGCTCCCCGATCAGCGGATCGCCGTGCCTTTGGGGAGGACGGGGCCGGTCAAGATATTCGGCCGCGGTCCGCAGGGATGGGAGCTTGAGCAAACCATCAGTCTCAAGCCGGCGCCCGGTAACGACCTCTGTGGGTTCGGCGACGGGCGGCTGTTCTCATCCGGATACGGGCCTGTGGGAGACGGGATCATCACCGAGTTGACCGAGCCAATCAGGACCATTGGGGGGTACGGATACCAGCACCCGCATTGGTTCATTCGGCGGGCGCTGTCCGGCGGAGTCATCGACTGTATCGAGTCCACTGGACAGATCGTGTTCGGCTTCGAGGTTCGGCCCGTTCTTCGGTCATACGGACCGGACGGGTTGCTGCACTGGACGGCGGTCATCGCAGACGACTACCTCCAACTTCAGGTGGTGGAGCGGAGGCACCCGCAGACCGGTGCCGTCGGATACTCGAACAGCGTCGAGTTGGATCACGACCGTCTGTTTCTCGTCGCGGCAACCGCATCCGGCGAACACCTGCTGGCCCAATACGGTCGGGTCCTTCCCCAGAAGGAGGAAGTCATACCGCGAAGCTACTTGATCGATGCCGCCACGGGGATCGGTGCCTACCTTGGGGACGACGCTTTGCCGATTGTACTCTCGCTCCAGGAGGACGGCTACATAGCGCTTTTCCCGGAACCCGAAGTCCGTCTTGAGATTCGCAAGGTAGGGGGCAGCGACGGATGAGCAAGGTGTCGGCTCGCCGGAGGTGGCTTCTTACGGCGGCGTTGGTCATGCTGGGACTCGGCGGAAGCCTTGGATTCGGGCTTTCGTCGCTTGGTTTGCTGCCGATCCCGGACGTAACGGTGGGATGGACCGTCCCTCTCCCGAGCTCCGGGGACTACGTCCCTTCGGGGTCGGCGAGGCCCGGGGAGGAAATCGTTCTGGTGTATGTGGGATCCTCCACCTGTCCCTGGTCCAACCTGCCGGAGCTTCCGGGCCTCGTTCGAGCCATGAAGAGCGATTTCGATTCACGGGTGCTCAGGCGCGGAAAGTCGTTTGTGACCTTGGGCATTGCGCGCGACCGGCTGGCTGCCGATGGCTTGGAGCATTTGGCCAAGTTCGGTGCCTTTGACGAAGTCATGGCGGGAAGCAGTTGGGCCAACACGGGTATTCAGCACTTCGTGTACGGGGACAGGGAGATCGCGGGGCCGGCCGCGACGCCGCAGGTCGTTCTGCTGTCAAGGCGCCTCGCCGATCCGTCAGGTCACCTGTCGATCGAGGACGAACGTGTTCTCCTGCGTAAGACGGGCTTTGAAGCCATCCGCGAATGGGCGGCAAATGGCTTGCCGGTACCGGAGCTTGATCGAGAATGGAGCTCCAAATGAAGCCTGGACGTGGTTGGGCCGGAGTCCTGTTGTGTGTCGTGGCCGCATCGCCGTGCAGCGTCGTCGAGGCTGCGCAGCCGGTGACCCTTGAGGGCAGGGTTTGGTCCGAGGACCGCGTTCCTGTCGTGGGTGCCGTCGCACGAGTCTCTTCGGTGGCCGATTCGGCGGATATGCGTGTCACCGAAACGGACCTGCTGGGTTTCTTCGCGTTTCGCGATCTGCCGTCGGGCGTCTATGTCGTTGCCGTGGCCCGCATCGGATTCACGGAGCGGCGGGAGCGCGTCGAGGTTCGAGGTTCGGAGAGCATCGAACTCGAAATCGTTCTCGCCGAGGGGGCGATCGAACTCGAGGGGTTGGAGGTTGCGGCCGCAAGAAGCCAGGAGCGCACCCGCTTCGACCAGTCGGCGGGGGCAACCGTGCATGGTATCGAGAGCGCGGCTCTGCGGTCGATTCCCGGTCTCGTGGAGAGCGACCCTCTTCGTGCGATTGAGGTGCTCCCCGGCGTGACCACCGTCTCGGACTTCTCAGCGGCCTTTAACGTGCGCGGGGGATCGGCAGACCAGAATCTGATCCTGCTCGACGGCATGCAAATCTACAACCCGTTCCATCTCGGGGGCATCTTCTCGGTCTTCAACGCCGACATGGTGCGGCGGGCGGAGTTGCGCGCCGGCGGGTTCCCGGCCGAGTATGGCGGCAGGGTGTCTTCGGTGCTCACGGTCGAATCGGATGCGGGCGACGGGGAGACGACTGTCGATACAGGTGTTAGCCTGCTGGCCGCTCGAGTTGCGGTGGGCGGGTCCCTCGCCGATGGGATGTCGGAGGCGCTCGGCTTGGCCAACACACGCTGGCGCGTCTCGGGACGCCGTTCCTATGTTGACTTGTTGGTGAAGCCTTGGTGGGACTTCCCTTACCACCTCAGCGATGCGCACGGCATCTTCGAGGCATGGACGAAGGGAGGCGACCGCATCCGTTTCACGGGCTACAGCGGGCGCGACGTTCTGGATATGGTCGGAGGCGGGGACAGCCCGGGCATTCGGTCCTCTTGGGGGAATGATGCGGTGGGGGGGTCATGGGTGAACCCGATGCGTGGAGGCGGCTGGGTGGGTGCCCAAGTCTCGTTCTCGCGTTTCGGTGCCGACCTCGGCTTCGATGGTCTGGATGCTGTGGCCGGAACAAGTATCCAGCGAGCGTCGGTCCGGGCCGACATTGAGCGCCGGCCGACCGCCGGCACACGCTGGCAGTCCGGGGTGGCGGTCAACCGGCGTGCTTATGAGAACGTGTTGCTGAACGCCGGCGGAGCGGATTCGGACGAGCGCCTCGGACAGGGCTTCGGGCTCGTGGCGTACAGCCAGGTCCACTGGAAACACGGCTTCCGATGGCTTCTGGAGGCGGGTCTGCGGCTGGATCACTGGTGGCCCGACCCGGGAAGCCCGTCTACGACCCTGTCGCCCCGTTTCGCCTTGAAGCGCTTCCTTGGGGACGGTGCCGCGGCACTGCGGCTGTCCGCAGGCCGGTACGTCCAGTTCGTCCACTCCATCCGGGACGAGGAACTGCCAGTGGGCGTGGACATCTGGGTGCTGACCGGCGACCGCGCGCCGCATGTGGTCTCGGACCAAGTGCAGGCGGGCGTGGAGACGTTTCTGGGCGAGGACGAGTCATGGTACGCCTCGGTCGAAGCGTACCACCGTACGCTCGACGGCATTGTCTCATTGAACTTCGCGGACGCCCCCGGTAACCGGCTGGACGACTTGGTGGTCGGGACCGGCGGGGCGTACGGGATGGACCTTTTCGTCGGGCGTTCGGCCGGCGCGACGACCGGCTGGATCTCCGTCTCCTTCCTTCGCGCCCGGCGCACCTTCCCTGACACGCGAACAGGGATCCTGCCACCTCCCAAGATCACCTATCCTCCGGTTTTTGACCGGCGGCTGGACGTCGACCTGGTGCTGCGCCGTCCACTGGGGTGGTGGGCGCTGGAGGGTGGCCTGCGCGCCAACTTCGGGACCGGGCTGCCGTACTCGCTCCCCCTGGGCGACTTCCACATCCACCATCTGCGGCTGGTGGATGGCCTCCTCGTGTATCGTGGCGAGGCCACCGCCGTCTATGGGCCGCGCCACGGGGCGCGCTACCCAGCACGGCACCGGCTCGACATCTCGTTGAGGAAGACGGTCGAAAAGAAATGGGGGACGATCACGCCTTACGTGAACATTATCAACGTCTACAACCAGAAGAACATCCTCTTCTACTGGTACGACTACTGGGATACCCCGCCAACGCGCACGGGTGTCTCCATGTTCCCGATCCTGCCCACGTTTGGCGTGGAGGTGTCGTTCTGATGAGCAGGAACCGGTCGACCCGCGCTATCGCTTCCCTCGTCACAACGGTAGTGGCGGGGGCGTTCACTACAACCGGCTGCGAGCTCACCGGTGTTGCTATTACAGCTCCTGAGCGTGTGATGTTCGCCGAGACGTGGGTGATCTTGGCCCTGGATGCCGACAACGGTCCGGCCCTAGACGCGTTTGCCTTCCTACATCGTACACTCTCCTCCGACGATTTGGGCGGCGTGCCCGGCGCCGTTGTGCGCCTGTCGGGCGAATCGGGCGCCATCGTCCATCTTGCGGAGCGGGACATCGAGGTCTGCCTACGTGTGCCGGATCCTGTCTTACCCAAAGACGGGGGTTCCTGCTACCGGACGCGGATGTCGCCGTCGCCCTTCGCTCCGGGCGAACGGCTGGTGCTTGAGATCACCACCCCGGACGACAGGATCCTCGTGTCCGCGAGCCGCGTCCCGGGCGCGTTTTCGTTCCAGGATTTCGCGCAGGAAGGCGGACGCTGTCGTCTGGAGCCGAGGACCAACTACCGGTTCGAGTGGACGTCCGCAGAGGGCGCCTGGGCATATATCGCCGATGCGCGTATTGAGGGCCTCCCCGCCACCCTCGCTGAGGACGACTTCGAGGTGCCGGACTCGCTCTATCTCGGCGGGCGGTCCCTAGGTCGCGAAGACACCGGCATCATCTTCCCGCGCCAGTTCGGGTTCCTCGAGTTCCTTCAGGACGAGAACCGTGACCTCGTCCGTGTCCTGCAGGACGGCCTCCCCGAAGGCGCGCGGGCCGAGATCGCGTTTACGGCGGCGGATCGCAACTGGACGAACTGGGTGCGCGTCGAGCCCTTCGGCCCGATCGCGTCTCGACGCGTCCCGTCGGTGAGCGGAGACGGCACAGGATGGTTCGGGACCGCCACCCAGCGGCGCGTGGAGGTAGTGTCGACCCCTCGCGGAGAGGGACAGCCTCCGCTTTGCGGACCCCCGGCGGCACTTGAAGCACCTCATTCCTAGAGGTGTACCCGGGCATCATTGCTGAACGGTGGCTGCTCCGTGGCGCGCCGTCACCCTTGTGCCCTGCAGACTACCAAGCGCCCATCACTCCACAACGCAACACCCGCCCCACAACGGAAGGACACCAATGAAGACCCTGCCGACCCTGGCACTCGCTACGACGCTCATCGCAACGCCCGCATCCGGGCAGACGGTTCTCTCCGCTTGGGGAGGCGCGACCATCGCCAACATGGATGTCTCCACGACCACCAACCAACGTCTCCCGGATGGTGAGTTAACTGGAACAGCCTTCGGCGTCGGGGTCGCGTTACCGGTCGCCGGGCCCTTCGGTCTCCGGTTGGGTGCGGCATACGCCCAGAAGGGATTTGAGTCGACCGTCACGGTGGAGGATATCTCCGTGATCACTACGCTGGCGGCCAATTACCTCGAATTCAACGCGCTCGCCATGGTAGGCTTCGGGCGCTCGAGCCTGGTTTCCGCATATGCGCTCGCGGGTCCGGCGCTGGCGTTCGAATCGTCGTGCGACCTTTCGGGGCGAGACGTGATGGGGGGCTCAAGTGTCGACGTGACCGCCTCGTGTAGTGAGGCGGGCGCCGAGTTCCATGGCCTCGACTTCGGTCTCGCGGGTGGGGCCGGCCTCGGTATTGGCCTGAGCGACCGCTTGGGTGCGGAGGTCGGTGCCCTGTACACCTATGGCTTGCGAGACGTGGACGAATCTGAGACCGAAACGGTCCGTCATCGCGTTGTGACGCTTCGCGCTGGGTTGACGTACTCGACGAACTGATCGCTGGCGCGGACGATCTGCGGGCGGATTGGAACTGCTACTGAGTCACGAGGGCGACTAGGAGCGATGGAGAGACCGTGCAGATCGCCCCTGGCAGAACCTCGACGCCCTCCTTCGCCGACCATGCTGCCACCCCGCCGCGACAGTGTCAGCTGCGAGGGCAGCCGTCGGCCCACGGAGCCGTGCCCGCCCGGTCGCTGGAGGCGAGCGACAACGCCACGGCGTCGCTGTGGTCCCGGCGGCCCTGTGCCGCAAAGGCGCTGCCGGGAGGTGTGGGCAGCAGGACGCGAGAAACGGGTAAGGGCACACAGTCATCAGGACGGGGTCGGAAAACCCATTGATTACCGGGGGCCTGAGAGCCCGCAAGTACGATTTGGATCCGATCTCACGAACACAATACGGGCCCCGCGGCCAAAAGAGGCTGCATCAAGAGGCCGAACATACGACAGTACCTGACCAGACTGCCACCAATTCGGTTCGGAATCCGTACTCGCCCATTTCCGGGCGTCCACATACGGCAGGGGAAGCGAAGAGTATGCCGAGCCCGCTATCTTCTGGCTATGTCTCGACGAGTGCCAAGCCGCTGGTCCACATAGTGCGAATGTCCCCCATCGCACCTCGCATCACGGTGGCTGCCGTCCTCCTGGCCGCAGCCACCGCAGACTGCGCCGAGGAACCAGCGGATCCGTCCGTAGTGCAGCTCGCACCCGTTGCATCGACGGATGCTCGGCCAAGTGAAATCGACGTCCCCCACATCGCTGGCTGCCGCTCTCGGAACACGTCGTCTGCAGCGCCGTTGTCGATGCTCGGCCAAGTGAAATCGACGACATCGCTCTGCTCTCGGAACACGTCGTCTGCGCCGTCGATTCCTACGAAACGCAGGTCCGCTGTACCGACCGCGCGGGGAATCCCGTGGGGATCTTCGGGCGCGAAGGAGAGGGGCCGGGGGAATTCGGCGATCTCTCCGCGATCGAGCGGGGCCCGGACGGAACCGTGGGGATCATCGATCTCAAGCTGAACCGCCTGAGCTTCTATACACCGAGCGGCACCCTGGTGTCTCAGGTAGGCATGCCTCCGCGATTCGCTCCACACCACGTCGCCGCGTCAAGCGTGTTTGGCATAGGGGTAGACGGAGGCACATGGGTCACCAAGGAGGTCGATGCGGTGTACGGCGAGCTACTGTGGGAGCGTCCTGACATCGAGGACGTGGCCGACACCAGTTGCGGGAAGGTTCGCAAGGGATGGCCCGACGGCGAAGGAGGCCTTGTTTTCTGGGCCTGCCAGGCTGAACTGGTCTTCCTTCCTGACAGGGCCGCCACGCAGGCGTCGGTGGTCGCCTCGCCGATGTACTACGAGGAACTGCCCAGTCGGCGCGACGTCGACAGTTTCCTCGAGACCCTCGCCGCGATGGGGAACATCGGAGGCGGCTCGGCGTCGTCCGAGGCATTCGAAGTGTACGCAGATGAATTCAAGGAGACCCCGAAGCGGTGGTTCCTCACGCCGGAGCCGATCAAGTTCGACTCTGAGGGACGACTCTGGGTGGCGACCACGCGCGACCGGGACACGTACTCGTACCTCGATGTGTGGAGCGGCCAGATCTACATCGGCACGGTGAGGATCCGCGACCGACTGCTGGGGTATGACCTGCTGGGTACGACCCTGGCCGCGCTGGTCGAACGGACGCCGGACCGGTACGGAATTGCAAGCCGTGCTGTCGACTGGTACGAGATCCCGGCGTTCGATTTGGGATCGTGACGCGAACGATGTTGATTCCGTTGATCGCAACGCTTTGGACGATTGCGACAACATCGCCGCCGATGCGAGTTGACGATTCGCAGCTGATCCTGACGGAAATCATGAGTATTGACGGGTCTCGGCTCGACGTTCACTTCTCCATGATCGGGAGCATCGAGGCTACCGACCGCGGCGACTTCTTTGTGTTCGATCCTGTAGTTCAGTCGCTGTATCTCTTTGACCGGGAGGGCGAGGGGGCCAGGGAAATCGGCCGGAGGGGAGAGGGTCCCGGTGAGTTCATCCGCGGACACCGGATGTGGTTGAACGGTGAGCGCCTGACCGTTTTCGACATTGGCCAGAGTCTTCTTCATTCCTTCACTGCGGATGGGCAGTTTGTTGCGTCGCGGCGAACACCAACGGCTCAGGGGGCTGTACTATCGGCAGCTCAGGAGTTGCGCGGAGGGCATTGGCTCGGCGTCTCCTCGCCACGAATCAGATTCAACCTTGTCAATGGCAAGATGCATACTCCCGGGCGAGTCATGGTCTTGCCAGGAGACGGTGATGAGCCAGGAGTATTACTCGAGTACAGGTTGTCGACGACCATCTTCTACGACAGCGTACGGGAGGTGCCATGGGGCCTTGCACACGGTGATGTCTTCGGGGATAGCGGGCAGTGGGACCTGGTCGGCGACAGTGTGGTTGTCGTCGCCGATGGCATGTCTGGTGTGATCGAGTGGTATCGTGTGGCCGATCATGGTCACGAACTCGCGAATCGAATTGAGACAGGGCTTGTGGGGCAACCAGTCCCGGAGACGGATCGCCGGCGGCTAATCGCGCTTGAGAGCGAAGTGAAGAGAGATTTCATCTCGGCGGACACGCACTGGCTCTTTCCCACCCTGGCACCTGGCATCAGAAACATGATTGTGGATTCGCAAGGGTTCGTGTGGCTCAAGCGGCTGTCGTTTTCCGTTGAAGGCCCGCAGACCTGGCGAGTGTTTGCGCCAGGGGGTGAACGGTGGGGCGATGTGACACTCCCAGCGGGTGTGGTAGTCAGGGACATCTCCAATGATCGAGTCTTCGGTGTTGCGACGGACGGACTGGATGTCCCCCTCATCAAGGTGTTCGAGTTCGACCGATCACAGTTGTTGGATTTGTTGAGATAGGGGGCGCCCGGCGGATGACCCTCTCTCGACGCCTATCAGCGATTGCCCACGCGATCCTCCTCACGATCCCCGCGCTAAACTGCGGTGGCACCCCCGATCCTTCTCTCGAGACCGACACCTGGGTCACCGAGCCCGACTTCGAAATCGGGGATCCCTTCGGAGGCCCCGCCGCGTTCGCCCAGGTCAGCGATGTTTGCGTTTCGCCGGACGGCCAGCGGGTCTTCGTACACATCCGCTCGATGTGGAAACAGAACGTTTCGACCGGGAACTAGGATGCGTACGCTACTGGTCTTGTGCGGGGTCCTGGCGGCTTCGCCGGCTTCTCCATCGCCGCACTCTACGTCCAGAAGGGAGCAGACTATCATCTGCGCCACTCGATCGAGATGCCCGTCACGTACAGACACCGACTCGACGAGGTGGCATACGCGATCGCGGGTTTGGCGCCCAGTTACGCCGGCGAGTATTCCGACGTTGGCGTTCTGACCGGGCTGGGCGTCCGGATGCACGACTCGGGCGAGCGCATCGTCCAACTCGAGGCGGCGTACGTGCACGGGTTGCTCATCTACATCCTCGGTGAAGGGGAGGAGTACCAGAATCGCACGTTCAGGGTCGGGCTGAGCATCCGCTGACTTTGGCTCGTCCCCTAAACCCCCGCCGGACTCTGGAACGCCAGATTGAACTGTCTGGCGCGCTCGATCTTCTCCTCCAGATCCACCAGCGGCGCGGAATACTCGCCCGAAAAACAGGCCGCGCAGAACGTGCCGCCCGCGGCCACCGCGTCCACCAGTCCGTCCAGTGACAGGTAGCCGAGCGAGTCCACGCCCAGATCGGCGGCGATCTCGTCCACGGTCATCCGGGCTCCCATGAGCTCTTCCTTGGACGGCATGTCGATCCCGTAGTAGCACGGGAACCGGACCGGCGGACTGGCCACGCGGAAGTGCACCTCGGCCGCGCCGGCGCCGCGGATGAACTTGACCAGGCTGGTCGACGTGGTGCCCCGCACGATCGAGTCGTCCACCACGACCACGCGCTGGCCCGCCAGCACCTCGCGCACGGGGTTGTACTTGATGCGCGCGCCGAAGTCCCGGTCGGCCTGCGACGGGCGGATGAAGGTGCGGCCCACGTAGTGGTTGCGCAGCAGTCCGAGTTCGTAGGGGATGCCGCTCTCCTCGCTGTAGCCCAGGGCGGCCGAATTGGCGCTGTCCGGCACCGCGATCACGCAGTCGCCGTCGACGGGGTGCTCGCGCGCCAGCTGACGCCCGAACGAACGGCGCGCCCGGTCCACGCTCATGCCCCACAGGTTCGAGTCGGGCCGCGCGAAGTAGACGAGCTCGAAGATGCACGGCGCGGGGGTCTCGGGGTGCATTCCGGGGAGGCTGGTGGCCCGGCCGCCCTCGAGCCGCACCAGTTCGCCCGGCGCGATGTCGCGCACATAGCGCGCGCCCATGATGTCGAGCGCGCACGTCTCGCTCGCGACGATGTGCCCGCCGTCCAGCTCGCCGAGCACCAGCGGCCGGAAGCCGCGCGGGTCGCGCACCGCGTACATGGTCTCGCCCACGGTGAGGATCAGCGAGTACGCGCCCTCCAGGAAGCTCAGCGCGTCGCGCACCTGCGCCTCGACGGTGCGGTGCCGCGAGCGCGCGATCAGGTGCACGATGATCTCGGAGTCCGACGAGCTCTGGAAGATCGCGCCCTCTTCGACGAGCTGGCGCTTCATCCCGCGCGCGTTGGTCAGGTTGCCGTTGTGCACGATCGCCAGGTCGCCCTCGGCGTAGCGCACCACGATCGGCTGCGCGTTGACGCGCTGTCCGCCGCCCGCGGTCGAGTAGCGCACGTGCCCGAGCGACGTGTTGCCGGGGAGCGACGCGATCCGCTCCGCGTCGAAGACGTCCGACACCAGACCGAGTTCCTTGTAGAGCTTGGTGCGCGTGCCGTTGGCGGCGCAGATGCCCGCCGCTTCCTGGCCCCGATGCTGCAGCGCGTACAACCCCAGAAACGCGAGTTCCGAGGCGTTTTCCACGTTGCTGACGCCGATGATCCCGCACTCCTCGCGGGGACGGTCGTCCAGCAGCGGCAGGTGGATGTCGGTCGGGCGGCTCATCACTCGCTCATGATGCCGGGAATCGTGCCGAAATAGTGGTCGTTCAGGACGCCGAGGGCCAGTGTGAGCGTGGAGGAGCGCGTCTCGATCTCGAGCGCGGTGCCCTCGCCCGTCACCGTGCCGATGCGTGCGCAGGGGACCCCGTAGTCGGACGCGAGTCGGCGGACGTCGTCTTCATGCTCAGGCCCGCAGCTCACCACCACCCGGCCGTGGTCCTCGCCGAAGAGCAGCGCGGTGTCCGGCAGGTCGTCCTCGAAGCGCACGGTGGCTCCCACACCATCGCCCTTGCGGGGACGTCCCAGGCAACTCTCCACCAGCGTGGCCGCGAGTCCACCGCTTGCCACGTCGTGGGCCGACTTGAGCACCTTGGCAGAGGTCATGGCCAGCAGACACCGCTGCAGCGCGCGCTCGGCGGACAGGTCGACAGTGGGGGGCTCGCCCGCGACGAGTCCGTCGTGCACCGCGTACAGGTACTCCGACCCGCCCAGTTCGCCCTTGTTGGTTCCCAGCAGGAAGACCGCGTCGCCGGCGTCACGGAACGAGTGCCGGACGATCGTGTCCAGGTCTTCGATCACGCCGATCATCCCGATCACCGGGGTGGGGTAGACCGCCTGGCCGTCGGTTTCGTTGTAGAAGGAGACGTTGCCGCCGGTGACCGGAGTCTCGAAATGGCCGCAGGCGTCGCGCATCCCCAGAACCGCCTCGCGGAACTGGTGCCGGATGTGGGGCTTGAGCGGACTGCCGAAGTTGAGGCAGTTGGTGATCGCCATGGGGACCGCTCCGGTGCAGGCCACGTTGCGGGCGGCCTCGGCAACGGCGCCCATCGCTCCTGAGCGGGGGTTGAGATAGGTGTGGCGGCCGTTGCAGTCGGTCGATGCCGCCACGCCCCGATTGGTCCCGGGAACGCGGATGACCCCGGCGTCGCCTCCCGGCCGCTCGATCGAGTTGGCGCGGACCGTGGTGTCGTACTGCTCGTACACCCACTGCTTGGAGGCCACGTTGGGAGAGCCCACAACGGCCAGAAAGGCGCTCTCAAGGCCGTTCGGAGGCGAAATATAATGGGAAATATCCTTCTCACGCAAATCGCGTACGACTTTCGCCTCTTCGCCGGGCCGCTCGTAGGTGGGACAGCCCTCGGTGAGCGGCAGCGCGGGGATGTCCGCGACCGGGGTCCCGTTCTCAAGCACCCGGAAGGTCCCGCTCCCCGTGACGGTCCCGATCGTCGCGGCCTCGAGTTCCCACTTCTCCAGGATCTCGCGCACGGCCTCCTCGCGCCCCGCCGCGGCCACGACCAGCATGCGCTCCTGTGATTCGGACAGGAGGATCTCGTACGGCGTCATCCCGTCCTCGCGGACCGGCACGCGCGCCACGTCCATCTCGACGCCCGTCCCCGACCGCCCCGCCATCTCGGCGCCGCTCGACGTCAGCCCGGCCGCGCCCATGTCCTGGATCCCCACGATGTGCCCGCTCGCGATCAGCTCCAGCGACGCCTCGAGCAGCAGCTTCTCGGTGAACGGGTCGCCCACCTGCACCTGCGGGCGGCTGGCCTCGTCGTCGCCCTCCGACAGCTCCTCGGATGCGAAGGTCGCGCCGTGGATCCCGTCGCGGCCCGTGCGCGCGCCCACCGCCATGAGCGTGTTGCCGACGCCCTCGGCGGTGCCGCGGATCAGGTCCTCCGTGCGCATCAGGCCCAGGCACATGGCGTTGACGATCGGGTTGTCCTCGTAGCCGCGGTCGAAGTAGACCTCGCCGCCGGTCGACGGGATGCCGACGCAGTTGCCGTAGTCGCCGATCCCCTTGACCACGCCCGAGAACAGGTAGCGCACGCGGGGGCGGTCGAGGTCGCCGAAGTGCAGCGAGTTCAGGGTGGCGACCGGCCGCGCGCCCATGGTGAACACGTCGCGCAGGATGCCGCCGATGCCCGTAGCCGCCCCCTGGTAGGGCTCGACGGCCGACGGGTGGTTGTGCGACTCGATCTTGAAGGCGAGCGCGTACCCCGCGCCCACGTCGATCACGCCGGCGTTCTCGCCCGGGCCCTGGATGACCCAGGGAGCCTGCGTCGGCAGCAGGCGCAACAGCCGCTTCGAGTTCTTGTAGCCGCAGTGCTCGGACCACATCGCCGAGAAGACGCCCAACTCGGTGAAGGTCGGCTCGCGCCCCATGATCCGGCGGATCTGCTCGTATTCGTCGGGCGAGATGCCGTGGTCGTCGACCAGTTCAGCGGTGATCGGGGGATCGCCCGGGCGGGGCAGGGGGGCGTTCATGCCACCTCCGCGTGGTCGGCCGCATGGTCGGCGACGGCGGCCGTCACCAGCGACCGGAACATCGGCAGTCCGTCCAGCGAACCCAGCGCCGCCTCGATCGCCCGGTCCGGATGCGGCATCATCCCGAGAATGTTGCCGCGCGCGTTGACGATGCCCGCGATGTTGTTGAGCGAGCCGTTGGGATTGGCCTCGCGGGTTGCGGCCCCGCGGGCGTTGCAATAGCGGAACAGGACGCGGCCGTCCGCCTCCAGACCGGCCAGCGTCTCGGAGTCCGCGTAGTAGTTGCCGTCCGCGTGCGACAGCGGCATGCCCAGCACCTGCCCCTCGCGGTAGTCGCTGGTGAACGGCGTACCGCCCCGCTCGACCCGCAGGTGGCAGTCGTGGGACTGGAAGCGCAGCGACCGGTTGCGGAGCAGCGCCCCGGGCAGGAGTCCCGCCTCGCACAGCACCTGGAAACCGTTGCAGATGCCGACGATCAGCCCGCCCTCGCGGCCGAAGTCGATGACCGCATCCATGATCGGGCTGAAGCGGGCGATCGCGCCCGGCCGCAGGTAGTCGCCGTGCGCGAATCCACCGGGCACGATGACCGCGTCCGCGCCCCCGAGCGAAGTCTCCCGGTGCCACACGTAGCGGGGCGAGCCCCCCGCCAGTTCGACGGACCGGAAGCAGTCCTGGTCACAGTTGGACCCCGGAAAGGTGAGGACGGCGACGTTCATCCGGCGCCTCCGGCCGCCGTCACCCGGAAATCCTCGGTCACGGGGTTGGCCAGCAGCTTGCGGCACGCCTCTTCGACGCGCTCCGTGGCCTCATCCGCCGATGCGGCGTTCACGTCGAGGTAGATCGCCTTGCCGACGCGGACGTCGTCGACCGTGTCGTAGCCCAGCGATGACAGCGCGTGATGGATCGCCTTGCCCTGAGGGTCCAGGAGGCCGGGCCTGGGGGTGACCAGAACCTCCACAGTGAATCGGCTCAAGAACGGTGCTCCTTCCATTGAATGATATCGGATTCGTGCTCTTCGGACTCGTGCGTCAGCTCATGGTAGTCGACGTCGCGCGGCTCGACGTCGGAATCCGGCGTGCCCGGCTCGTCCAGCAGCGGGTCGCGCTCGGGCAGCCGGGCGTGGAGGCCGAGGAAGACCGACCGGGTCAGGCCCCACAGCGCATAGCCGACGATCGCCGGGAAGAACCAGTAGTAGGGAACCGTGACGGCGAGCACGAAGCTGCCCGCCAGCAGGGTCGTCCGGATGATCCCGCGCCGGTTCCTGAAGTCCAGCGGCGGCATCTTGGCGTAGGGGATGTGACTGATCATGAGGATCGAGACGAGAACGGTCGTGATCACCATGATCTGCGGCCAGGGCAGCGTGGCCAGGTTCTGCTGAAAGAACGCGGTCGTGGTGAACGGGTAGTGCGTCGCAAGCAGCACGCCGGCGGCGGGGCTGGGCAGGCCGTGGAAGTGGCTGCGGGCCTCGCCCCCCTGCTCGACGTTGAAGCGCGCCAGCCGTATGACGGCCGCCGAGACGTACGCAAAGCCGATCACCCAGCCCCAATCGGACTCCGGGAAGTAGACGAGGATCAGGATCAGCGCCGGCGCCACCCCGAAGGAGATCGCGTCGGTGAGCGAATCCAGTTCGGCCCCGAACGCCGATCCCGTGCGGGTGACGCGCGCGACCCTCCCGTCGAGGTAGTCCAGGATCCACGCGATAACGATGCACCACGCCGCCCAGATGAAGTCCCCACGCGAGGCCGAGACCATCGCGTAAAGCCCGAAGAAGAGGTTGCCCAGCGTGAAGGCCGAGGGGAGGATGATGACCCCGCGCCTGAGGTTCGCGCGCGGGCGTTCGCGGCGCAGTCGGCGCCAGCGTCCGGGTTTGCGGTTGCGCGGCGTCATGTGCCCTCCCTCGTGCGGTCGATCCTGGCCACCGGCGTCTCGCCCCCGCGCACCTTGTCGCCGGCGCCGACGAGCACCTCCCAGCCCGCCGGCACGAACAGGTCCACGCGCGAGCCGAAGCGGATCAGGCCGATTCGCTCACCCTTGGGCACGCTGTCGCCCTCGCGCGGATACGTAACGATGCGGCGCGCCACCAGGCCCGCGACCTGCCGGACCACCACCGGTCCCTCCGCGGTCGTGAGCCCCAGCGACGCCTGCTCGTTCTCGCTGCCGGCTTCCTCGCGCCAGGCGGCCAGGTACCGGCCCGGCCGGTAGGCGTACGCGTCCACGCGGCCAGCGAGCGGTGCGCGCTGCACGTGCACGTTGAAGATGCTCAGGAAGATCGTCACGCGGGTCGCCGGCCCGTCCATGAAGGTCTCGCCGGCCGCTTCGCCGGCGACCTCGGCCACGCTCATGACCGTGCCGTCGGCGGGGGACGCGACAATGTCCGGATCCGGCGGGATGCGCCGCTCGGGGTCGCGGAAGAAGTACACGACGAAGAGGGTGAGCACGAACAGGGTGGCCGGCAAGGCCGCGCGCGCGCCCCAGCCGCCGCCCCGCGCCCACAGTGCGGCGAGCAGGGTCGCGGCCAGGAAGACGGCGATGAAGGGGAGTCCCTCGCGCGCCACGGGGATGGCGTTCACGCAGGGGCCTCCTCGTCGAGCGCCGTTCCAGTCAGTCTGCGGAACACGTCGCGGTAGCGCTCGGAGGTGGCGGCGACCACCTCGGCGGGCAGTTGCGGGGGCGGGTACTGCTTGTTCCAGTCCGAAAGAGTCTCCAAATAATCTCGTACAGGTTGTTTGTCAAGAGAGGACTGTCCCCGGCCCACCGCGTAGTGCTCGCCGGGCCAGAACCGAGAGGAGTCGGGGGTGAGGACTTCGTCGATGAGCAGGAGTTCGCCGTCGGGCGCGATGCCGAACTCGAACTTGGTGTCGGCCAGGATGATGCTGGCCTGGGCCGCCGCGGCGCGTCCGCGTTCGTAGATGTCCAGCGACCGCTCGCGCAGGCGCCCGGCGAGCCCGGTGCCGAGAAGGTCCGTCACCTGCCGGAAGGTGATGTTCTCATCGTGGCCCTCCAGGGCCTTCGTCGCGGGCGAGAAGATGGCCGGGACCAGGGCGTCGCTTTCGACCAGCCCGGGTGCGAGGGGCTCGCCGGCCAGGGTCCCCGACTGACGATACTCCTTCCACGCCGAGCCGGACAGGTATCCGCGCACCACGCACTCGACGGGCAGCGGCCGCGTGCGGCGAACCAGCGTCGCGCGGCCCGCCCACTCGGCTTCGCACCCCGCCAGGGCGGGCACGGCGGCGCGGATCTCGTCGGTGCGCACGGACACCAGGTGGTTGGGGACGTCGCCGAGGTGCGTGCGCAGCCACCAGGCGGTGATCCGGGTGAGCACGCGGCCCTTGTCGGGCACGGGTTCGTTCATGACCACGTCGAACGCGCTGACGCGGTCGCTCGCGACGAGAAGGAGGTGTTCGGTGGCGCCGGGGCCGTCGGCGTCGCCGTCGCCGTCCGGCACCGCGTATACGTCGCGCACCTTGCCGCGAAAGAGGAGGGTGAGGGGGAGGGTGCCGTCCGTCACACCCTCACCTCGCCCGCCGTCCGCGCGTCGGCGGCCTGGCCGTGCCGCTCCAGCACCGGCGCCACGTGCGCCGACAGGAAGGCGTCCACCTGTTCGGGTGCCCTGCCCACGAGCCGTTCGGGCCGGACCAGCGCCTCCAGCTCTTCGGCGGTCGTGCCCAGCGTCTCATCGGCGGCGATGCGCGCGAAGAGCTCGCCGTCGCCGCCCTCGGTCATGCGGCGCGCGGCGGCCAGCGTGTGGCGGCGGATGCTCTCGTGCGCGTCCTGCCGGTCCCCTCCCTCGGCGGCCGCCTCCATGAGCACGGACTCCATGGCCATGAACGGAAGGTGGACCGCGAGGTTGGCGGCCACCACCCCCTCGTTCACCCTCAGCCCGTCGGCGACGTTGCCGGCGAGCACGAGGATCGCGTCGGTGGCCATGTAGGCGTCCGGAATCGCGAGCCGCTTGTTGGCGGAGTCGTCCAGCGTCCGTTCCAGCCATTGCGTCGCCGCGGTGTGCGCGGGATCCGAGGCCAGCGTGATCACGTGGCGCGCAACCGCGCAGATCCGCTCCGAGCGCATGGGGTTGCGCTTGTAGGGCATCGCCGACGAGCCGACCTGCTCCCTTTCGAAGGGCTCCTCCACCTCGCGGAGGTGCGAAAGGAGGCGGATGTCGTGCGCCATCTTCGAAGCCGACGCCGCCACGCCGGCGAGCGTCGACAGGAACGCGTGGTCGACCTTGCGGGGGTAGGTCTGGCCGGTGACCGGATAGCAATCGTCGAAGCCCAGGCGGCGGCAGACGTCCCGCTCCAGTGCGTCGACGCGCGCGTGATCGCCGTCCATGAGCTGAAGGAACGACGCCTGGGTGCCGGTCGTGCCGCGCACGCCCCGCAGCTTCAGCGTGGCCAGCCGGTGTTCGATCTCCTCGAGGTCGAGGAGGAAGTCCTGGATCCACAGGGTGGCGCGCTTGCCGACGGTCGTGGGCTGGGCGGGCTGAAAGTGGGTGTAGGCCAGCGTGGGAAGCGCCCGGTGCGCGGCCGCGAAACGGGCCAGGGCACGGATCGCAGCGACGACGCGGTCGCGCACGATCGCCATGGCTTCGCGGTGCTGGATCAGGTCCGTGTTGTCGCCGACGAACGCGCTGGTGGCGCCGAGGTGCAGGACGCCGCGCGCCGCGGGTGCCGCGTCGCCGAAGAGGTGGATGTGCGCCATCACGTCGTGCCGGAATCGGCGCTCGTAGCGGGCGGCCACCTCCAGGTCGATATCGTCCAGCGCGGCCCGCATCTGGCGGATCGCGTCGGCCGGGATGTCCAGGCCGGCGTCCCGCTGGGCCTCCGCGAGCGCGAACCACAGCCGCCGCCAGGTCCCGAAGCGGAAGGCGGGGGCGAAGACCCGCTCCATCTCGCTGGACACGTACCGCGCCGAGAGGGGGTGCGCGTAGCGGTCGCTCGCGCGGTCGGTCACGGGGTCATCTCCATTCCGGCGGTTCGGTCCGCACCGTAGTCCACCCGGATCAGCCAGAGCCCCTGCGGCGGGGCCGGAGGCGATGTAACGAGTCTGGTCTCTCCGCTCAGCAGCGACGCCATGTCCTCTTCTCCGCGCCGGTGGCGCGCGATGTCCACGAGTGTCCCTGTCAAATATCGCACCATCCTGTGCAGAAAGCGGTTGGCGGAGATCTCGAAGATCGCGCCGAGGTCGTCCCAGGGACGCCAGCGGGCGTGGGTGACGTGGCAGGTGTGCCCCCGGTGGGGCTGTCCCGACTTCGCGAAGGCGCGGAACCCGTGCTCGCCGACGAGCAGGCGCGTGGCCCGCGCGGCGGCGTCCAGGTCGAGGGGAGCGCCGAGGGGCCAGCACCCGCGCCGATGAAAGGGGGACGCCGCCCGCGCGCAGGTCCCAACCCTGTATTCGTAGCTGCGCGAGGTCGCCCCGAAACGCGGGTGAAAGTCGGCGGCGACGGGCTCGGCGCACTCGATCCAAAGAGAATCCGGGAGCAGCGCATTGAGGGATCTGGCGAGGGATGGGGCCTGCCAGCGCGCGGGCATGGTCACGGCTGCGACCTGTCCGGTGGCGTGAACGCCCGTGTCGGTGCGGCCGGCGCCGACGACCGGACGGCGTTCGCCGACGAGTTGCCCGACCGCCTCCTCGAGCGCGCCCTGGACCGTGGGCTGGCCGGGCTGGAGCTGCCACCCGTGGAATGCGGAGCCGTCGTAGTGGAGGGTCAGCTTGAAGCGGGTCTGGGGATCGGTCATGTCCGGCGGCGTGGGTTGGCGCGGTGCGGCGGGTCGCTCATCTTGTACGTCGGCTCACCACGGATGGCAAGTACATTGACCGACACGACATTCAGCCTCGTTCCGCTGCTGGCGAAAGCGGTGCGCGGCGAGGACCTCTCGGCCGCCGAAGCCAGGGAAGCCTTCGGCCACATGGTTTCCGGCGACGCTTCGCAGGTCGCGACCGGGGCGCTGCTGGCCGCGCTGCAGGCGAAGGGACCGGCTCCGTCCGAGATCGCGGGCGGCGTCGAGGCGTTGCGGGCCGCCATGATTCCGGTGCCCGCGCCCGATGCGGCCGGTCTCGTGGACACCTGCGGCACCGGTGGGGGGAGTGTTTCGACGTTCAACATCTCCACCGCTGCGGCGCTGGTCGCGGCGGGCGGCGGCGTGCGCGTGGCGAAGCACGGCAACCGTTCGTTCACCTCGAAGTGCGGGAGCGCCGACGTGCTCGAAGCGCTGGGGGTGGCGGTCGAACTGTCGCCGGAGGGCATGGCCCGGGTGCTGGCCGAGACGGGGATCGTGTTCATGTTCGCGCCGCTGCTGCACCCGGCGATGCGCCATGTGGGTCCCGTGCGCCAGGCGCTGGGGATCACGACGATCATGAATCTGCTGGGTCCGCTGACCAATCCGGCTGGTGCGCGCAGGCAGGTCGTGGGCGTGGCCGATCCGGCGTTCGTGGAGCTGGTGGTGCGGGGACTGGCCGTGCTGGGACACGAACGCGCGCTCGTGGTGCACGGTGCTCCCGGCATGGACGAGCTGAGTCCGTGCGGCGCGACGCTGGTGGCGGAGCTGCGTGGCGGGCGGGTGACTTCGTACGAGGTTACGCCCGCGGAGCTGGGGGTGGAGCCGGTGGACCCCGCTGATCTGGCCGGAGGGGAGCCTGCGGAGAACGCGGAGGTCGTGCGGGCGGTGGTCACCGGGGAGGAGCGGGGTCCGGGGCGCTCGGCCGTGCTCGTCAACGCTGCGGCGGCATTCCATGTGGCGGGACGGGTGGATTCGCTTGCCGAGGGCGTTGCGGCGGGGGCGCGTGCGATCGACTCGGGAGCGGCGGCGGCGGTGCTGGACGGCCTCGTGCGTGCGAGCCGCGCGGCGCGCTGAAACGCGGGGCCCCACGCGGCCGGCGCGGCGCTCAGTAGGTTCGGATGAGCCCCACGACGACGCCCTGGACCCGCACGTTGTCGGCGGCCTCGATCAGCGGCGGGACGTTGTCGTTGGCGGGCTGCAGGCGGACCTTGTTTCCCGGTTCGCGGTAGAGCCTCTTCACCGTGGCGGCCTCGTCGCCGACCAGCGCGACCACCATTTCGCCGTCCAGCGCGGTGTCGCGCGCGTTGACGATGATGTGGTCGCCGTCGCGGATGTGCTCGTCGATCATGGATTCGCCGGAAACGCGCAGCACGTAGTGCTCGAATCCCTTGCGGATCATCTCTCCCGGGACCGCGAAGGACTCGGTGTCCTCGACCGCCTCGATCGGCATGCCCGCGGCCACCGTGCCCAGCAGCGGCAGGGGGATCGTGGGCTCCGCCTCCGGGGGGAACTCCACGGAACGGCTCTCGCGGTAGGACCTGCGGATGTAGCCCTTGCGTTCCAGGTTGGTGAGGTGCTCGTGGACGGTTGCCAGGGACGTGTAGCCGAACGCCGTGCGGATCTCGTCGAAGCTGGGCGCGTAGCCGTGTTCGTCGATGAACTCCTTGAGAAAATCCAGGATCTGCTTCTGGCGTTTCGTCAGCGGCATGGCTCTTTCCTTATCTTGGAGGGCGGATCTTCCGCGGCGGCCGCGCCGGGAGGCGCCAGCGCCGGGTCCCTTGACCGAAGCCGGATCCCCTTGACCGAACAGGCTCCGAATAATGCTAACCGAATCTTGCCCGAATCGCAAGGCGCGCACGGCATGACCGGCGGAGTGCGCGGCGCGGCGGTGCCCGGTGTGCTGGAGCGCATCGTCAAGTCCAAGCGAGCCGAGGTCGAGGCGCTGCGGACGGTGCGCGCGGACCTCTCTCATGCGGCCGGCGACGCGCCCGGGCCGCGCCCGGTGCTGGAGCCGCTGCGGCGGAGCGCCAACGTGAGCCTGATTGCCGAGGTGAAGCGGCGGTCGCCGGCGGCGGGGAACATCGACGCCGGGCTCGATCCGTCGGAGTTGGCGGCCGGGTACGAGGAAGGGGGGGCGTCGGCGATCAGCGTGCTCACGGATTCCCGGTGGTTCGGCGGATCGCTCGACGACCTGCTCGATGTGCACGGCGCGTGCGGGCTGCCCGTGCTGCGCAAGGACTTCGTGATCGATCCGGTGCAGGTCACCGAGGCGCGGGCCGGCGGGGCCGATCTGGTGCTCCTGATCGTGCGGATCCTCGATCCGGTGCTGATGCGCGACCTGCGGGCCATGATCCACGACATGGGCATGACCGCGCTGGTCGAGGCGCATGACGAGTGGGAGGTGGAGGCCGCGCTGGAGGCCGGGGCGTCGCTGGTGGGGGTGAACAACCGGGACCTGTCCGTGTTCCGCACCGATCTGGCCGTCACGGAGCGGCTGGCGAAGTACGTGCCGGCCGACGTGCTGCTGGTGTCGGAGAGCGGGATCGCGAGCGCGGAGGACGTCGCCCGGGTGGCGGCCGTGGGGGCGGACGCCGTGCTTGTGGGCGAGGCGCTGGTGCGGAGCGGCGACCGTCGCGGGATGGTCGCGGCGATGGCGGGCGTGCCGCGCACGGAGGCCCGGGGGTGATGGCGGGGGTGCGGGCGAGGGCGACGGGGGTGCGGGCCAAGGTGACGGGGGTGCGTGCGAACGTGACGCCGGTGCGGGCGAAGGTGTGCGGCGTGATGACGCCCCGCGACGCGGCGGTGGTGGGGGAGGCGGGGGCCGACTTCATGGGTGTGATCCTGTCGCCGGGCTACGGTCGCAGCGTGGCCAGCGAGCGGGCGCTCGCGATATACGAGGCCGCGCCGGCGCGCCGCGTGGGGGTGTTCGTGGACGCTGCCGCGGACGAGGTGATCCGGGTCGCGGAGGCCCTGGGCCTGGACGTGATCCAGCTGAGCGGCAGCGAACCGGCCGAGGTCGTGGCGCGGATCGGGGCGGCGGGGGGGTGGGGGGTCTGGAAGACGGTTCACGCGGGGGCGCCGGTGGCGGAGGCGGGCCTGCCGGTGGCGGAAGATGCGGTGCCGGTGGGGGAGGCCGCGGTGCCGTATGCGGCGGTGGCCGACGGCATCCTCGTGGACTCGGGGGACTCCGGGCGACCCGGCGGGACGGGACGGACCTACCGGTGGGAAGGTGTGGGGCGGCAGGTGCGGCGCGCCATCGGTTCGGCGACGTTCATCGCCGCCGGAGGCATGAACCCGCGCAACGCCGCCGCCGCGGTGCGGGCACTGGCCCCCGACGTGCTCGACGTCAGTTCGGGGGTCGAGGCGACCCCCGGCACCAAGGACCCTGGCAGGACAAGAGCCTTCGTGCGCGCAGTGAAGCGGGCGGGGCGGGAAGGAGCAGAGCGTTGACGACGCCCGCAGGCGAGCGCGAGCGCGGTCCCGACGGCGGCCGCTACGGTCCGTACGGTGGCCGCTACGTCCCCGAGACGCTGATCCCGGCGCTCGACGAACTCACCGACGCCTACGCGCAGGCGACCTCCGATCCGTCCTTCCTGGCCGAGTTCGACGCGCTCAGCGCGGACTACGTCGGCCGTCCCACGCCCCTCTACCGGGCCCGGCGCTTCGAGGCCGAGGCCGGGGTCGGACCGATCTACCTGAAGCGCGAGGACCTCAATCACACGGGCGCGCACAAGATCAACAACACGGTCGGGCAGGCGCTCCTCGCGAAGCGGATGGGGAAGCCCCGGATCATCGCGGAGACGGGCGCCGGACAGCACGGCGTGGCGACGGCGACCGCGTGCGCGCTCTTCGACATGGAGTGCGTCGTCTACATGGGCATGGAGGACGTCGAGCGACAGTCTCTCAACGTCTACCGCATGGAGTTGCTCGGGGCGGAGGTGCGGCCGGTCGAATCGGGGACGCGGACGCTCAAGGACGCCACCAACGAGGCGCTTCGCGACTGGGTCACCAACGTGCGCGACACCCACTACATCATCGGCTCGGTGGTGGGACCGCACCCCTTCCCGCTCATTGTGCGCGACTTCCAGGCGGTCATCGGGCGGGAGGCCCGGCGCCAGATCCTCGAGGTCGAGGGCCGTCTTCCCGCGTCCGTGGTGGCGTGCGTGGGCGGCGGTTCGAACGCGATGGGGATGTTCCATGCCTTCGTCGGGGACGAGGGTGTGGAGCTGATCGGGGTGGAGGCCGCGGGACACGGCCTGGGGAGCGGCCATTCGTCGGCGCCCCTGAGCGAGGGCCGCCCCGGCGTGTTGCACGGGTCGCTGAGCTATCTGCTCCAGGACGCGGACGGGCAGGTCTCGCCGGCGCATTCGGTGGCCGCCGGGCTCGACTACCCGGGCGTGGGTCCCGAGCACTCGCATCTCATGGACTCGGGCCGCGCGCGGTACGTGAGCGTGGGGGACGCCGCCGCGAAGAGGGCGTTTCGGGGGCTGCCGGGGCTGGAGGGGATCATCCCCGCGCTGGAGACGGCCCATGCGCTCGCCTGGGTGGCCGAAGCGGGGCGGCGGGGCGAAATCGAGCCGCCGATTGCGATCTGCCTGAGCGGGCGGGGGGACAAGGACGTGGTGCACGTGTCCCGTCTGGATGGGGACGAAGCCGGGCGGGCGGGGCGGGGGGCGGGGGGGTGAGCGTGCGGCCGCCGCGAGGACGGATCGCCGTCCGGTTCGAGGAGGTGGCCGCGCGGGGCCGCCGTGGCTTCATCCCGTATGTGACGACCGGGTACCCGTCGCTGGCCCATACGCGTGAGATGGTGGCCGGGCTGGCCGAACTGGGCGCCGACGTGATCGAACTCGGGATCCCGTTCAGCGACCCGATGGCCGATGGTCCGACCATCCAGCGCTCCAGTCAGGGCGCTTTGGACAACGGAACGACCGTGGACGACGTGTTCGACGTGCTGTCCGAACTGCGGCGCACCAGCGACGTGCCCGTAGTCATCTTCTCGTATCTCAATCCGGTGTATTCACGAGGCGTGGAGACGTTCATCCGCGAGGCGGCCGAGGCGGGGGCGGACGGGATCCTGGCCACCGATCTACCCCTCGGGGCGGATCCGGCGCTCGAAGCGGAGCTCCTGGACTCCCCGCTGGACCTGGTGCGGCTGGTCGCTCCCACGACAACACCGCAGCGGATTCGCGAGATCGCACTCTCCAGCCAGGGGTTCCTGTACTATGTCGCGCGAACGGGAGTCACCGGTGCCCGCGATCAACTGAGAAGTGCTCTCGCCCAGGAGGCGGGCGCCGTGCGCGCCGTTTCGCCCCTGCCGGTGGCCGTGGGTTTCGGTGTCTCGACCCCCGACCACGCGCGGGCGGTGGGCGCGGCCGCGGATGCCGCCGTCGTCGGCAGCGCGCTGGTCAACCGGCTCGACGAAGGGGGTGTGCCCGCTGCCCTGGCATTGGCGCGCGACCTGCGACGGGCCCTCGACGAGGTGCGCAGCTAGCTGCTGGCTGTCTGGACCTTGAGGCGTACCCGGTTCGCAGGAATACTAAACATATTTATTAAGTGTTGTGCGGATGCCTGTGGGGTCGTGCGAACGTCCATGTATAGACGAACATTTCCCGAACTGTGGGGTATAAGGAGGTGACACGACAACCGATCACCCCATGACTCCGGGATCTGAACGATGCACGTCGACTTTACCGCCGCCCTTCCGTCCGAAACCACCGCGCTCGCCCCGACTTCGCCCGATGCGGCACTCCCCGCCCCCGTCTCGCCGGCCGCCCCCACCCCCGCTTCGCCCGTCTCGCCGGTCGTCCCTGCCCCCGCCTCCCCCGTCTTCGACGATGACCCCCTGGGCGACGAGATCGCCGAGCTCTCGGCCCACATCGACGCCGCCATCTACCGGCTCCTCACCCTGATCCGGCGCTACGACGAAGAGGGACGCTGGCACCAGCAGGGGTTCCGCACCTGTGCCCACTGGCTCTCCTGGCGCACCGGCCTGTCGCTCGGGCCCGCGCGGGAGCGGATCCGGGTGGCCCGCTGCCTCCCCTCGCTTCCGCACATCTCCACCGCGCTGGCCAAGGGGCAGCTCTCCTACTCGAAGGTGCGGGCCATGACCCGGATGGCCACGGCCGAAAACGAGGAACAGCTGCTGATCTTCGCCACCCACGGCACCACCGCCCACGTCGAGCGGCTGGTCCGGGAGCGGCGGCGCATGCTGGCGGGCGACGACCCATCAGCCGCCGAGCGGGCGGCGCGCCGGGGCCTCTCCGTGTACGTCACCGACGACGGCGACTACGAGATCCGGGGCCGGCTCGCCCCCGAGGTGGGCGCCCTGCTGCTGAAGGCGCTCGAGGTGACGGAGGACAAGCTCTACAAGGAACAGCGGGCTGCGGGCACCGAGCACGAGACCACCGCGGCCGGACGGCGGGCCGACGCCTTCGGGCTCTGGCTCGAAGAGCGCGTGCAGCCCACGGTCCAGCTGGTCCTGCACTCCGTTGACACGTCCGGATCGGTTGACACGTCCGGCTCGATTGACCTGCCCACCTCCGTGGTCACCGAAGAGGGCGCCGGCGTTCCAGCTGAAACGTCTGAACGCCTCTGCTGCGACGCGGAGGTCGTGCGGGTCACGCGCGGAGCCGACGGGTCGGTGCTCGACGTCGGACGCCGGCGGCGGACGGTGGACTGGCGGCTGCGCAAGGCGCTGGAGGCGCGCGACGGCGGCTGCCGGTTCCCCGGCTGCGACTCGCGTCTGCGCACCCACGCCCACCACATCAGGCACTGGGCCCGGGGTGGCGAGACGGCCCTGGACAACCTGGTGCTGCTGTGCCCCTTCCATCACCGCACGGTTCACGAAGGGGGCTGGCGGGTGGAGATGGACGAGCACGGCGTGCCACGGTTTTTCAATCCCCTGGGCGTGCAAATGCCTGTGGTGCCGGAGGCCCCGGAGATCGGTGGGACGCTGTCGCCCGACTTCGGGCTGGCCCGCTGGCACGGCGAGGACGGGATCGGCCCGTGGACCGGGACTACGCTGTGGCAGGGCGAGACCCCCGACCTGAACTGGGCGCTGGACTGGTTCGCGTGGAAGGACGGTGACGGCCGCGAGGAAGGACGGTGACGGCCGATTATAAGCGGCCGATTCTAAACATTATTGTTTAGTGTCGAGCCGTGGGGACGGCGCTAACGCCCGCCGCCGATTGTCCGGGCGAGCTTCAGGCCCTTCGCAACCGCTCTGCCAGTGCCGGGTCCGGCGACACGAACACGGTCTGGACCCGGTCGGGGATCACCGCCCCGGGCGCCGCTCCGCGCGGTTTCCGCACCCACTTGCGGCGTGTCCAGTCAACGGCCACGGTGGCCGACGCGCGGGCGCGGCTGTGATTGGCCGCCAGAATCGCCGCTTCCTGGAGGTCGGCGGCGGGCGGCCGCTCCGGGTTCGGCCAGCGCAGGATCACATGGGCGCCGGCGCCGTGGCGGGCATGCAGCCACACGTCGCCCGGCCGCGAGTGGTGGAAGGTGAGGTCGTCGTTGCGCCGGGCCCCGCGTCCCACCCGGATCTCGAGATCCCCCGAGCTCGTGTACGACCGATACGGGAGCGCGGCAGAGGCGGGTCGCGTAGCGGAAGCGGGTCGCCCGCCGGCGGCCGAGCGCTGGCCGAAGCGAGCCGGGGCTGCGGGCGTGAGGGCCGCGATCTCTTCGGGCGTGAGTTCACCGTTCCGTTCGCGTTCCCGCTGATCCTCGATCCGGGCCAGTTCCGCCTCCGTGTCGCGGACCCTGTCGTGCAGCGTGACGGCGCCCCGCTCCAGCCTGCTTGCCCGCCGGAAGAGCGCATTCGCATGCTCCTGCGGCTTGCGTGCGGGATCCAGGGCGACGGTACGAGGCGCTCCGTCGAAACCAACGAGCTGCACCTCGGTGGCACCCCGGTCGATCAAATGGAGTGATGCGAGAATCAGGGAGGCGTCGTCACGAATCCGGTCGGCGCGGGCCGTTCGTTCCAGATGCTGGCGCAGCCGCTTGAGCTTGCGTCGCAGCCGACGGTGTTCGCGGGTCAGCAACCGGGCAACGTCGGCGCGCGTCCCGCCCGTCTCGGAATGCGACTCGCCTGACCGGGCTCCTGGCGAGGCGCCCAGGACCTGGTCCATTCCCTCCAGCAAGCTCGCGACCGGACCGGCGGTCGCACCGGGCAGCCGCCACGGGTAGGGCTGGTGTCCGGACTTCGTCTCCAGCATGTGCGGCGAGAGGTCGGCGAGCGCGGCCATCCGGCGCCAACGGCGCAGTCCCTCCGCGGGGGTCGGAGCGTCCAGCAGGAACCCGGTGTTCAGACCCGAAGTGTAGGCGACGCCACCCAGCAGGGCCTTGCGGGCCTCCCCGGCGTCCAGACCCTCCAGAAGCCGGTCCCAGGCACTCTCGTCCATTTCGTCCGTTCGCCGGGCATCGGCGTTCGCTCCGGGAGGTGTCCAGGGCTGCCCGACCCTGGTCCGGGATTTCGCGCCCTTCAGCCGTTTTCGCACGCGCAGCGCGGCACCCTCGGCCCAGACCGCGTTCCAGCGGTTCGTCGCCAGTTCCAGAATCAGCGAGGGGTGCGGCTTTCGTCCGCGCACACGCCGGAAATGCAGCAGAATCACCCTCTCGTCCCGAACGGTCTCCACCCGCGCCAGGACGGCGGGAAGCGGCTCGGCCTGCGGATCCGGCTCCGACGGCGGACGAAGCACGATCACGCCCCTCGCCGGGGACAGATCCGCCAGCAGCGTCGCCTTACGGAAGTGGACGGCGACCTCCATGGCCTCGCGGCGCAAGACGATCGCCCGGGCCCTCGCGCCCGCCAGCCGGTCCGCAAGCTCCGCGGCTACGGCGCGTACCAGGCACGGATCCCAGATCACCGGTCTTGGTCCTGTGGGGGAGGGCCGGTTACCGTTACCATGTCGTTCGAAATGACCATGTCTCAAGAGTACAACGACGATCGATGGCCCGATTCGTGAGAGCGGCGTTGCTCTGTCTCACAGGAAGTGCTGTGGCACTTCTTCTGGGGTCGTCGCTGATGCAGTGGATTCCGGGGGGGATGACACCCGCGCGACCGATTCCGTCTCCCGGGACCGAGAGCCGCATCACCGTGGACGTCCGCAACGCCGGTGGGGTCGACGGGATGGCGCGTTCCGCGACCGATTACCTGCGCGGCGAGGGCTTCGATGTGGTCGCGGTCGGAAACGCAGGCACCTTCGACCAGAAAGAGTCGGTCGTGATCGACCGTGTGGGGAACCTGGAACCCGCAATCCGGGTGGCAGATGTGTTGGCGATCGACAGCGTGATCAGTGAACCCGACCTGAACCTCTTCGTTGATGTTACCGTAAGACTCGGTGCCGAGTGGACGATCCCGCGGGAACCGGAGCCGGTGGAACCCGAACCGCCCGGTTTCATGGACCGGCTGCGAGAGTTCTTCAGGGAGTTGGGAGGCAAACGGTAGCAGATGGCCGCCAAACGAAAGCGGAAGCACCGCCGCGCGCCGGGGTCATCGGCCTCGCCCGGGCGGAGCAAAACGTCCGCCAGGGGCCGGGGACAGGCTGGAGGCAAGTCCGGCGAGAGCGGGGAGAAGTCCACGGCCGGCGGAAGCTCGGGTGAGTGGACCAGGGCGATCTTCTGGGCGGTGGTCCTTTTCCTTGTCCTGCGCTCCTTCGTCATTCAGACGTTCGTGATCACATCGGGATCGATGGAAAACACGCTCCTGGTGGGGGATTTCCTCGTGGTGAACCGTGCGGCGATCGGATCCCGCGTGCCCTTCACCGACATCCGGATCCCCGGATACTCCGAACCCGCACGGGGGGATGTCCTCGTCTTCGATCCTCATCACGAGGAGGACATGACGCTCGTCAAGCGCCTCGTCGGCATGCCGGGGGATACGCTGGCCATGCGGGACGGGGTGCTGCATGTGAACGGGCAGCCGCAGGATGAGCCGTACGTGGTGACGAGCGGCCGGCCCGACGAATTCGATCCCATGATGATGTGGCAGCTGAATCACCTGGCTGACGGGGCCGGCGAAGACTACCGGCCGACGCGGGACAGCTGGGGCCCGCTGCTGATCCCGGAAGACCACTACTTCATGCTGGGCGACAATCGCGATTCCAGCCTCGATTCGCGTTTCTGGGGGCTGCTGGAGGGATGGCGCTTCGAGGGGCGCGCGGTGGGCATCTACTTCTCCTACAACCGTGGGTCACACCGCCCGTTTCCCTGGATCAGGGAGATACGCGGGAGCCGAATCGGAGACAGGATCCGCTAGCGCTAGCGCAGGCGCCGGCCGCAGGCGGCTGGCCCGCAACTGGCCACAGGCTGCGTCGATGTCCCGGCCCCGCGGCTCTCTGACCGCCACGGGCACGCCTGCTGCCCGCAGCCCGTCCTGGAACGCGCGCACGCGCCCCGCGCGGCTCGGCTTCCAGTCCACGTAGGGGATCGGGTTGAAGGGAATGAGGTTGACGAACGCCTGAACCCGTCTGGCCAGCCGCGCCAGGTGGGGCAGGAGATCCGGGTCATCGTTGACTTCGCGGATCATCGTGTACTCGAAGGTGATCCTGCGGCCGCCCTTCCGGTTGAACGCCTCCAGCGCCGTCATGAGCTCCGCCAGCGGATAGCGGCGCTCGAGTGGAATCAGTTCGGCACGCAGCTCGGACACGGGCGCGTGCAGGGAGAGCGCGAGACGGAACTGCTCGGGCCGGTCCGCCAGCTGGTGGATGCCCGGGATCACACCCACCGTGGACACCGTGATCCGCCTGGCCCCGATGCCGTAGCCCGCGTTCAGGATGGTGAGGGCCGGGAAGACGTTGCGCCGGTTCGCGAGGGGTTCGCCCATGCCCATGAAGACGACGTTGGTGACCGCGCCGCGGCCGTTCTCGGCGGCCCACCGCGACGAGGCCCGGTACTGCCCGACGATTTCGGCAGGAGTGAGCTGGCGCCCGAATCCGGACCATCCCGTGGCACAGAAGCGGCACTTGAGCGCGCATCCCGCCTGCGAGGAGATGCAGAGCGTAAGACGGCGGCGCGACGGGATCAGGACGCTCTCGACGACTTCCCCGCCGCGCAGGGCCCACAGGTGCTTGACGGTTCCGTCCGACGACTCCGAGACGGTGTCCTCCCGGGGCTCCTCCATGCGCAGCGTTTGGGCCAGGGCTTGCCGCTCCGCCGCAGGCAGATTGGTCATGTCCATGAACGAGCGCACGCCCCGCGAGAAGAGCCATTCCTCGACCTGGCTCGTCCGGTACGAGGGCTGGCCACGGCCGCGAAAGTGGTCCTGGAGGGATTCGCGCAGCCGGGATGGTGTCAGCCCCAGGAGATTCGGTGCGTCGGGGGTCACGGGCCGTCTTTCTTGAAAGCGCCTTGAAGCGGAGTTTAAGTTTACCGCGAGCACGCGTCCGGCGCTCATGCCGTCGGCCGGTAACCCCCAATGGCTCACCGGAGACGGTTGGTGTCTACAATCCAGGAAAGCGCCACCACGATGCGCACATCGGGCGCGGGCGTGGTGACTTCGGAAATGACGGGCCGCGAAGTGCAAGTCGCGGGCTGGGTTCATCGCAGACGGGATCTGGGCGGACTGGTGTTTCTGGACCTGCGCGACCGGTCGGGAATCGTGCAGCTGTCGGTCGGTCCCGATTGGTCGTCCGAGCAGGCGCTGAAGGCCGCGCGGGAGCTGGGCGTCGAGGACGTCGTGATGGTCAGCGGCGTGGTGGCGGACAGACCCGAGGCCGCGCGCAACCCCGACATGGCCACGGGCGACGTCGAGGTGCAGGTTTCCGCGCTGGACGTGCTCAACAAGGCGCGCACCCCGGCGATCCCGGTGTACCTGCCCCCGGAAGAGGAGTTGCCGTCGGAAAAGCTCCGGCTCCGCCACCGCGTGCTGGATCTGCGGCGGCACGAACTGCAGGCGAGGCTGGCCCTGCGGCACCGGCTCGTGCTGGCTGTGCGCAACTACTTCGACAGCCGGGGCTTCCTGGAAATCGAGACACCCATCCTGACCAAGCCCACACCCGAAGGGGCACGGGATTTTCTGGTTCCGAGCCGGGTTCACCGGGGCGAGTTCTTCGCGCTCCCGCAGAGTCCGCAGATCTACAAGCAGTTGCTGATGATCGCGGGCTTCGACCGCTACATGCAGATCGCGCGCTGCTTCAGGGACGAGGACCTGCGCGCGGACCGGCAGCCCGAGTTCACCCAGATCGACGTGGAGGCGTCGTTCGTGCAACCCGAGGACATCTACGGGTGGTGCGAAGGATTGATGGAAAGGCTGGGCGAGGTCGCGGGCCTGGACGCCGCACCTCCGTTTCCGCGGCTGACATACCACGACGCGATGGAGCGCTACGGCTCCGACCGTCCGGATACGCGCTACGACCTCGAGCTCCGTGACTTCACGGAGGTGCTGGGCGCGCTGGAGTCGGGCATCCTGCGTGGTGCGGTCGCCAGGGGCGGGCGGATACGCGGCCTGGCGCTGAAGGGAGGCGCCCGGCTGTCGCGGAAACAGATCGGCGGGATCGAGGACGCGGCAAGGTCCGCCGGCGCGCCGGGTCTGCTGTGGGCGAAGATCACCGAAGGCGGGGCCACGGGTCCCCTGGGCCGGTTCCTCCGCGACGATACCGGTTCACGGTTGGGCCTTGCCGCCGGCGACCTCCTGATGGTCGCCGCGGGACAGGACCGCGTCACGTCCCCCGCGCTCGACGCCGCACGCGGGGCCGCCATCGGTGCGTTGGGTCTCCCGCGGCTCACCGAGCACGCCTGGCTCTGGGTGACCGGGTTCCCGGTCTTTGAAGACGCGTGCGACGGTGCGCTGGCCGCGAACCACCACCCGTTCGTGCAACCCGACCCCGAGGACGCCCACCTCCTCGAGTCCGATCCGCTGGCGGTCCGGGGTCTCGCCTACGACCTGGTCTACAACGGAACCGAACTGGGCTCGGGGAGCATCCGTATCCACGACGCCGACCTCCAGGCCCGCATCCTCGGGCTGCTCGGGCTCGGGCCCGAGGAGATCGCGCTGAAGTTCGGCTTTCTTCTCGAGGCGCTCGGGTCGGGTGCGCCCCCGCACGGCGGGATCGCCCTTGGCGTGGACCGGATGGCCGCGCGCTTCTCCGGGGGCGAGAGTCTGCGCGACGTGGTCGCGTTCCCCAAGACGACGGCGGCGCGTGCGAGCTTCGAGGGGGCGCCGTCCCGGGTGTCGCCCGACGAGTTGCGGGCGCTCGGGATCGCGATCGGAGGAAGCGAGTGACCGGCGGCACACTGGTCGAGCATCGGCTGAACGCGGAAGGGGCGGACCAGTTCATCCTCGCGGGGGTCGGAGACGCGAATCTGCGCGAGCTGGAGACGCTGCTTCGGGTGCAGGTGGTGATGCGCGGCGACCAGGTGCGAATCGCCGGCGGCCTCGAGGCGGTCGCCGACGCGGCCCGGGTGGTCGAGCACATGATCGAACTCGCGCGGCTCGGGAAGTCGTTCCCGGCCTCGGACATCGCGCGTTTCGCCGCCAGCCTCGACGCGAGGGACGGGCCGGACATCCGCAGCGACGACGAACGGCTCCGGATCTCGGTGCCCGGCTCGCGGCGCACCATCGTGCCGCGCTCGGAGGGCCAGCGCGCCTACCTGCAGGCCATGGAGGACTCCGACATCGTGATCGGGATCGGCCCCGCGGGAACGGGCAAGACCTATCTCGCGGTGGCGCGCGCGGTCACGGAGCTCTTCCGCAAGCGCGTGCGGCGCATCATCCTGGCGCGCCCCGCGGTCGAAGCGGGCGAGAACCTCGGCTTCCTCCCCGGCGACCTGCAGGAAAAGGTCGATCCGTACCTTCGCCCCCTCTACGACGCGCTCGAGGACATGATGCCGCCGGCGCGGGTCCGCCGCGGAATCGCCGAACGCTCGATCGAGGTCGCGCCGCTGGCGTACATGCGGGGCAGAACCCTTTCGGACGCCTTCGTCATCCTGGACGAGGCCCAGAACGCCACCGCGGCCCAGATGAAGATGTTCCTGACGCGCCTGGGCGTGAACTCGCGCGCGGTGATCACGGGGGACAAGACCCAGATCGACCTGCCGCGGTCCCAGGTCTCGGGCCTGATTCAGGTCGAGAACATCCTGGGCGAGGTCGATGGCATCGAGTTCGTGTACCTGGACGAGAGCGACGTCTCCCGCCACCGCCTCGTGAAGCAGATCGTGCGCGCGTACGCGGCGGCCGATGGACGGCTCGACGAGGAACGCGACAGTGAGCGCCGCTAGGAGGAAGCACACGCTGCTCTCCGGTGTCCCGGAGCGCCGATGGCCGGACGGCGTGGTGCACCACGGTGTGCGCTGGCTCCTCCTTGTGCTGCTGTCCGGAGGACTCCTGATCCTGTATCCGTCGGATCCGGGGGTCGGGATCGGGCGTCACCGGGCAGGCACCGTCGCCCAGCGGGACATCATCGCGCAGGTCAGCTTCCCTGTTCCGAAGGACTCGGCCGAACTCAGGCGACAGAGGGACGCGGCGGCATCCTCGGTGATTTCGACCTTCACCTACCGCGCGACCGCCGCGGACTCGTCTCTTGCCGGCCTGGCCGCATTTTTCGCGCGCGTGGATTCGGCGGCGTCGGTCGATGGGGTGGCGGGAATCGCCAGCGTCCTGGCGGCGTCCGGGATCCAGGCGGACGCCGCACAGGTGGAGTTGCTCGCCGAGGCCCAGCGCGTTGAGGATCTTCGCGAGCAGACGGAATCGGCGATCCGGGTGTTGACGCCCGACGGCGTCATGGCCCCCGGCGCGGCTTCGCGGATCACCACGGACTCCGTACGCGTGGTCCGGGGCACGGGGGGCTCGGTGGTCGCGCGCAGCTCGGTCCTCTCGGGCCGCGAGTTCTACGACCGTGCTCTGGCGGGCCGGGATCCGGGCCCGGAGACCGATCTCCTGCGGGTGGTCCTCGCACGCTACCTGGTGCCCAGCCTGCTGCCCGAAGAGGCCAGGACCGAGCGAGAGCGGGCGTTCGCGCGCGACACGATCCCGATCATGGAGGGACGGGTACTGGAAGGCGAGGCGATCGTCAGGGCGAACGATCAGGTAGGCGAGGAGCAGCTGCGCAAGATCGAGGCCTACCGCGACCAGCTGCGCGCCGAGGGGATCAGCGTGGACAGCTCGAACCTTGCGGGGAACCTGGGCGGCCTGCTGCTGAACGTCCTCTTCCTGACCGTGTTCGGGGTGCTGGTCTTCTTCTTCCGGCCCGAGATCTACCATTCGTTTCGGTTCATGCTCGCCATTCTCGGCGTCTTTTCCCTCTATTTCGTGGCCGCTTTCGTCATGACGGGCCTGGAACTGCCGCACGCGGCCCTGCCGATCGTCTTCGTCGCCGTTTCGCTGTCGATCCTGTGGGACGGGCGTCTGGCGCTGCTCGCCGTCTTTGTGGTGTGTGCGATGACGGCGATGCAGGAACCGTACGGAGAGGTACCCGTGCTCGTGACGCTCCTCGCCGGGGGCTCCGCGGCCGCGCTTTCGGTTCGCACGTTCCGGCGCCTGGCACAGACCTGGGTGTTCATTGCGGTGACTGCCGGTGCATTCGCGCTCGTGCTGGCGGGACTGCAGATGCGCGGCGCGGACTTTGCCTTTCTCTCGTCGCTGCTGTGGGCCCTCATCAGCACCGTGAGCGGCGTGATCCTGGCGATCGGCTTCATTCCGGTCTACGAGTGGATCGCGGGCATCACGACCGACCAGACGCTGATCGGCTGGGCCGACGCCAACCGGCCGCTCATGCGGCGGCTGGCCGTCGAGGCGCCCGGTACATTTGCCCACACGCTCCAGGCCGCGAGTCTGGCCGAAGCCGGAGCACGTGCGATCGGAGCCAACGCGCTGCTGTGCCGGGCCGGGGTCTACTACCACGACATCGGGAAGATGCGCCGGCCGGGGTACTTCGTCGAGAACCAGCACGGTGCCAACCCCCACGAAGGGATCGATCCGCTGCAATCCGCAACGATCATACGCGACCATGTCGTCGACGGAGTGAGAATGGCGCGGGAGGAAAAGGTCCCCGAGGTACTGGTGGACTTCATCCGGGAGCATCATGGCGACCAGACGATCGGGTTCTTCCTCCACCTGGCGCGGGAACTCGCAGAGCGCGAGAGAAGAGACCCGCCGGATCCGTCGGACTTCCGCTACCCGGGACCGCGGCCGCGGTCCCGTGAGACCGCGATCGCGATGCTTGCCGATTCGACGGAATCCGCCGCGAGGGCTCTGGACAGCCCGACGGAGGAACGCCTGAGAGAGCTGATCGACGACATCTTCGACGCCAGGGCCCGCTGCGGCCAGCTCGACGACTGCCCCATGACCTTCCAGGACCTGGCTCAACTGAAGAAGCACTTTGCCACATACCTGAGCGGGAGCCACCACACCCGGATCAAGTACCCGACGAGCGGAGATGGACGCTGATCACGATTCACGTCAATGCCCCGGAAGGGGCGCGTGTGCCGCGCGAACGGATCCGGCGCGCGCTGGGTGAGACGCTCCGGCGCGAGGGGCGCACGCGCGCGGAATTCTCGGTTACGTTCGTCGCCGATGCGGAGATGTCGAGCATGCACGAACGGTATCTCGGCCGGTCCGGCGTGACCGACGTACTCGCCTTCGCGCTGCACGACGATGGCGAGCATCCTCTGGGCGACGTGTACGTCGGACTTGCCCAGGCGTATCGCCAGGCGGCGGAGGCCGGCGCCGAGCCGGAGGAGGAGATGGTGCGGCTGGCCGTGCACGGGGCCCTGCACGTGCTCGGATACGATCACCCCGACGGCCCCGAACGGACTGCCAGCGAGATGTTCCGGGTGCAGGAAGCAATCACGCAGGAAGCAGTCACGAAGGCGACGCCGTGAGCACGGACACGTCCCCCGCGGTCGCGAGCCAGGCGGCGCTGGATCGGTTGACGGCCCTGGTCGAACGGGGCCGGTTCGCGGCGCTGCCCGATCTCTTCGAGGGGATGCACCCCTCCGACATCGCCGACCTCGTTGCGTCGGTGGCGGTCGAGGAGCACCGTATCGAGATCCTCAAGGCCCTCCCCACCGACGTGGCGTCGGAGACGCTCGCCGAGATGGAGGAGGACGAGGATCGCGCCGAACTCCTGACCGGGCTCGATGAACGCAAGGGCGCCGAACTGCTCCAGGAGCTGGCGGACGACGATGCGGCCGACCTGCTGGGCGAACTGGAGCCGCGGGATCGCGACCGGATGCTTGCCGCACTGCCGTCCGAGGAGGCCGGCGAGATCCGTGAGCTGCTCCAATATGGCGAGGAGACCGCGGGCGGATTGATGACGACGTCGCTGGTGTCGGTTCCTGCCGGCGCAAGCGCTGCCGAAGCGATCTCCGAGATCCGGAAGCAAGGGCGAGAGGTGGAGGACTTCTACACGGTCTTCGTGGTCGACGAGCGGGACCGGCTGCACGGCACGGTCCCGCTGGACGACCTCATCCTCGCCGACCCGGCGGACGCCATCGCGCTGCTGGTGGAACCGGCCGCGGCCACCGTGCTGCCCGACACCGACCAGGAGGACGTGGGCCAGCTGATGGGCCGCTACAACCTGGTCAACATCCCCGTGGTGGACCGCGAGGGGTCTCTGCTCGGGCGCATTACGTTCGACGACGTCATCGACGTGATCGAGGCGGAGACCACCGAGGACATCCTCAGACTGGCCGGCGTGTCGGACGAGGAGGAGCTCAAGGGCGGGTGGTTCGAGTCGGTCCGGTCCCGTCTGCCGTGGCTCGTGCTCAACCTGGCGACGGCCGCGATTGCGGCGTCTGTGATCCTGGCCTTCGAGAGCACCATCGAGGAGGTCGCCTTCCTGGCCTTCCTCATGCCGGTCATCGCCGCCCTGGGGGGCAACACGGGTACCCAGGCGCTGGCCGTGACCATCCGCCGCATCGCGGTCGGCGGCGTGATCAACGCGGGCCAGTTCCGGGTCGTGGGCAAGGAGGTGCTCGTGGGACTTCTCAACGGCTTCGTCCTCGGCGTCCTCTTTGCCGTCTTCGCGTACGTGTGGATGGATGGGGACCCGCGTCTGGGACTTGTGGTGCTCCTGGCCATGTGGGCGAACATCATCGTCGCCGGATTCGCGGGTGCGATGATTCCCACGGTGCTGCACAGACTCGGAGTCGACCCCGCCGTGGCCTCGTCGGTGTTCGTTCACACGCTCACGGACCTCGTGGGTTTCGTCATGGTGCTGAACCTTGCGGCCGCACTCCTCTTCTAGCCGGCTTGCCGTCGACTTCCGGGCGGGCAAGCGGCCGGCGCTGGCGCGGGCCATTTCGATGGTGGAGGGTCGCAGACCCGGCGTTGCCGACCTGCTGCAGGAGCTGCTTCTGGCACGTCCACGGGCTCGCCGATTCGGGATTACCGGACCTCCGGGGGCGGGGAAGTCCAGCCTCGCGGCGGGCCTGGCCGGGCTGCTTCGCGCCCGCGGCGAGGAGGTCGCCATCGTGGCGGTTGATCCCACATCGCCCTTCTCCGGCGGTGCGCTCCTGGGCGACCGGATCCGCATGAACGATCTCGCCACCGATCCCGGGATCTTCATCCGGTCGATGGCCACGCGGGGATCCGTCGGCGGGCTGGCCGGGACGACGCGCGAGGTCGTCGATCTGCTCGACGCGTTCGGTTTTCGCAACGTCCTCGTGGAGACCGTGGGCGTGGGGCAGACGGAGCTGGAGATCGCGTCGACGGCCGACACCGTCGCGGTGGTGCTGGTGCCCGAGTCGGGCGACGGGATCCAGGCCATGAAGGCCGGACTCATGGAGATTGCGGATCTGTTCGTCGTCAACAAGGCCGACCGGATCGGCGCCGATCGCATGGTGCGGGAGATCCGCCAGGCGCTGATGCTGCGGGCGGGACGCGCGATGCACGGAGGGCACGGGCACCACGGGGTCGAGCTGTCGCGCGTGGGCGCGTCCGGCGAGTCTTCCGGTGGGGTGGGCGACTCGCCCGGCGGGACCGACGCCCCGCCCTGGGAAGTACCGGTGCTCAAGACGTCGGCGGGCAGGGGCGAGGGCATCGACGACTTCCTCGACGCCCTGCTCGCCCACAATCGCCATCTCACCGAAACGGGCCGGCTGGAGGAACGTCGGGAGCACCGGGCGACAAGCCGGGTACGAGACGTGATCGTGGGCCGCATGAGGGGAAGGGCGGAGGCGTTCCTGGCGTCTCATCCGGATCTTCCGGGGCGCATTGCGGACATCGCCGCGGGGCGCGCTACCGCCTACGGTGTGGCAGACGAGCTGATTCCCGCCATATTCAAGTCAGGGACGGAGTCGGAACCGGGCTAGGAGAGGTCACATGTCCACGACCAAGGGTCGATTGCGCGACCCCGACGCCATTCTCGCGGAGCTCGAAGAGCGTCGTCGCGAAGTCGAACGCCTGAACGCGGAACTCGCCGCGTGGGAAGCGACCTGCGAGGGTACGCCGAAGCGACTGCCGTTCTACACGTCGGTCTCCGGCAACGAGATCGACCCCCTCTACCTGCCGGACCATGTGTCCGGGAGCTACCTGGAGAAGCTCGGCGTGCCCGGCGCGTTCCCGTTCACCCGCGGGCCGTACGCCACGATGTACCGGACGCGTCTGTGGACCATGCGGCAATTCGCGGGCTTCGCGACCGCCGAGGAAACCAACGAGCGCTACAAGTACCTGCTCGCCAACGGCCAGACCGGGCTCTCGGTTGCGTTCGACTTTCCGACGCTGATGGGCTATGACAGCGACCATCCGCGCTCGCTCGGCGAGGTGGGCGTGTGCGGGGTGGCCATCTCGTCGCTCGCGGACATGGAGACCCTCTTCGACGGGATCCCGATGGACGAGGTCTCGGTTTCCATGACCATCAACGGGCCCGCCATCATTCTCTTCTGCTTCTACGTGGCGGCGGCCCAGCGCCAGGGCATTGAGCCGGAACGACTACGCGGAACCGTCCAGAACGACATCCTCAAGGAATACCAGGCGCAGCACGCGTGGGTGTTTCCGCCCGAGCCGGCGCTCCGTCTCATCGTGGACATGTTCGAGTGGTGCGGCGCCAACGCCCCGAAATACAACCCCATCTCCATCTCGGGCTACCATATCCGCGAAGCCGGGGCCACCGCCGGCCAGGAGCTGGGCTTCACACTGGCGAACGGGTTCGAATACGTACGCCGCGGTATCGCCAGGGGACTGGATGTCGACGGCTTCGCGCCGCGCCTCTCGTTCTTCTTCGACGTGCACAACGACTTCTTCGAGGAGGTGGCCAAGTTCCGGGCGGCCCGGCGAATCTGGGCGCGCCACCTCCGCGACGAGTTCGGTGCGACCAGTCCGCAGTCCTGGCGGCTGCGCACGCACGCGCAGACCGCGGGGGTCACGCTCACGGCGCAGCAGCCCGAGAACAACATCGTGCGGGTCGCCTACCAGGCGCTGGCGGCGGTCCTGGGCGGGACCCAGTCGCTGCACACGAATTCGATGGACGAGACCCTGGCGTTGCCGACGGAGAAGGCGGTGAGAATCGCGTTGAGGACGCAGCAGGTGCTCGCCTGCGAGACGGGGGTCGCCAACACGATCGATCCCCTTGCCGGGTCGTACTACGTGGAGGCCCTCACGGATCGGCTGGAGGCAGAGGCCGAGCAGGTCTTCACCCGTGTCGAAGAGGAGGGCGGGGTTGTGGCGGCGATCGAGAACGGATGGTTTCAGCGGGAGATCGCGACTTCGGCCGCGAGGCAGCAGGCCGAGATCGAGGCGGGGTTGCGGACGGTGGTCGGGGTCAACGAATTCACCGACGGCTCCGGGAAGGTGGAGATCGACACCATGCAGATCGACACGGATGTCGAACAGCGGCAACGGCGGCGCATGGCCCGGCTTCGGGCAGAGCGCGACCCCGAGCGTGTGGAGCGTGCGCTGGCCAGGTTGAGGACGGCCGCATGTGGAGAGGAGAACATGGTGCCGCGCATCCTTGAATGCGCCCACGCCAACTGCACCCTGTATGAGATCAGAGCGGCCATGGAAGAGGTCTTCGGGGCCTACAGGGAGCCGGTGTTCTTCTAGACGTCCGTGGAGAACCCTGTACGGCCCCTGGTCTCGCGCATTCTGATTGCCGACGACGAGCCCGACGTCATCGAGGCGTTGCGATTGCTGCTGGTGTCCGCGGGCTTTGAACCGGAGGCCGCGGGCGGCCCCGAAGAGGCGTTGGCCAAGGCAGAGAGCCATGTCTTCGACGCCGCGCTCATCGACCTCAACTATACGCGCGACACCACCTCGGGGCGTGAGGGCCTCGACCTTCTGAGGGCGCTCCAACAGATCGACGGCACCCTCCCCGTCGTCGTCATGACCGCGTGGGGAAGCGTGGAAAGCGCGGTCGAGGCGATGCGGCGCGGCGCCCGCGACTACATCGAGAAGCCGTGGGACAACGACCGTCTGCTCGAGACCCTCACCACGCAGATTCGGCTTGGCCGGGCGCTCCGCCGGTCGCAGAAGCCCCGGAACGGCGATGCCCGCTCCGCGCACCCGCCCACCCGTCCCCTCATGATCGCTTCGTCGAGGGCCATGAAGCCCGTTCTGAGGGTGATGCGGCGCGTCGCTCCCTCCGAGGCGAACGTCCTCGTCACGGGCGAACATGGGACGGGGAAGGAGGTCGTGGCGGGGTGGATGCACGCCGCGTCCGCACGTCGGTCCGCCCCGCTCGTCACCGTGAACATGGGGGGATTCTCGGAGGGCCTGTTCGAGAGCGAACTGTTCGGCCATGTCAAGGGTGCGTTCACCGATGCCAGGACCGACCGCGTGGGGTGCTTCGAGATGGCGGACGGCGGGACGCTCTTTCTCGACGAGGTCGCCAACGCTTCCGCATCGGTCCAGGCCAGGCTTCTCCGCGTGCTTGAAACAGGAGAGTTGCAGCGGGTGGGATCGTCCGATGTCGTCCGGGTCGACGTTCGGCTTCTGGCGGCGACAAACGCTTCCCTTGACGAGGCGGTGGCCCAGGGGCAGTTCCGTGAGGACCTGCTCTACCGCATCAACACCGTCGAAATCGCGCTCCCGCCGCTTCGGGACCGTCCGGAAGACCTCCCGCTGCTCGCAGCCCATTTCCTCAAGCGCGAGTCAGCGCGCTACGGGCGTGGCGGCATGGCGTTCACCGCCGACGCCTCGCGAGCACTGCTGGACCATCCGTGGCCGGGCAACGTGCGTGAGTTGAAGCACGCCGTGGAACGGGCGGTGCTGATGTCCGACGGTCCGATGATCGGGGTCGAGGACCTGGCGCTGCGTCCGCTTCAGGGCGGTGCGCTTCCGCTGGAGGAACTCAAGCTCGGCGAGGTCGAGCGCCTGCTGATCGAGAGGGCAATGGACCGGCACGACGGCAACGTCAGCCGGGCGGCCGAGAGGCTGGGCCTGAGCCGCAGTGCGCTCTATCGGCGCCTGGCCCGTTACCAGATCGGCGGTGGCGGATGAACGCGGACAGCGGGTCGGCCGAAACGATCACGCGGATCTCCGATCCGGTAAGCAGGGCGCCGTTTGCCGGTCGATGGGCCCGCCTCGAGTTCGACCTGCAGATCATCCTGCTGTCCAACCTGGCCGGCATGCCGGCGTTCGCGCTGGCAATGTACCTCCTCTGGACGGGCGATGTGACGACATTGACCCGGTGGCTCGCCACAGGCGGGATCCTGCTTCTCTGGGGCGGGCTGACAGCGGTGCTGCGGGCGTGGCTCGTCCGCCCGATTCGCACGCTGTCGAGCGTGTTGCTTGCGCTGAGGGAAGGGGATTTCTCGATCCGGACTCGGGTTCCGGTGACACTCAAGGGACCGCTTGCGCTCGCCTTCCAGGAAGCCAACCGGCTGGAAGCGATCCTGAGGGAGCAACGGCTGGGAGCGGTCGAGGCCACGGTGCTCCTGCGGCGGATTCTGGAGGAGATCGACGTAGCCGTGTTCGCCTTCGACGACAGCGAGAAGCTCCGTATACTCAACAGGGCCGGCGAGTTGCTGCTGGGCCAGCCCGCGGATGCCGTGCTGGGAAGATCGGCCGGTCACCTGCGACTGCGCGAGGCTCTGTTCGGCGAGGCGCCGCGTACCATCGAGGTGAACCTGGCGGGCGGGCAGGGAAGATGGGAGTTGAAGCGCACCGTCATCCGCCAGGAGGGTGCGCCCATGAAGCTCCTGGTGCTGTCGGATCTCTCGCGGGCGCTTCGCGAGGAGGAACGCCTGGCCTGGAAGCGGATCATCCGGGTGCTCAGCCACGAGATCAACAACAGTCTCGCGCCGATCAAGTCGATCGCGGAGAGCTTGCGCGGGCTCGTCCGCCGTGATCCGCCGCCCGCAGGGCTCCGCGACGACCTGTCTCGAGGACTCAAGGTGATCGTGAGCCGTTCGCGGTCGCTTGGCCGCTTCATGGCGGCCTATGCGCGGCTGGCTCGCCTGCCCGCGCCGACGCTTGTCGCCACACCGATCGGGCCGCTGATCAGGCGAAGCGCGGAGCTGGAGACGCGGCTCGGTGTGGAGGTGCGCGGCGGTCCCGAGGTCACGGTCATGGCGGACCCGGACCAACTGGATCAGCTGCTCATCAACCTCGTGCGCAACGCGGCCGACGCGGCCCTGGAGTGCGGTGGCGGAGTATCGGTGGGTTGGCGCGTGCGAGCGGGGACATCCCTCGAAGTCGTGGTGGAGGATGAAGGGAGGGGCCTGCAGGACACCGGCAACCTCTTCGTTCCGTTCTACTCCACCAAACCGGGCGGCTCCGGGATCGGGTTGGTCCTGTGCCAGCAGATCGCAGAGGGCCACGGCGGGCGCCTCGCCCTGCGAAACCGGGATCCGAGAGGTGCCGTCGCGGTTCTGTCACTGCCTCTGGGGACAAGCGGACTGCCCGGCCAACGTGATCATTCGCCCCGGGGAAGGTTGCGGCGCCATTTGCCGTAGGTGCAGCTTGCGTCATTGCTCGCACTCTTTCCGGGAGGTTCCATGTTCGCCGCCGTCCGCATGCCGTTCCGACGCACCGTCACACTCCTCCTCATCGCCGTCGGGGCCGCCACGGTCTTCGCGCGGCCGGCGTTCGCACAGTCGGATGGGAATCCCCTGGCGCTTGAGACCTGGCTGGATTGGGAACGGGTTTCGGATGCCCGTATTTCTCCGGACGGGGCCACGGTGGTCTACACGCACGAGTGGGTCGACAAGATGAATGATCGATGGGAATCGTCGATCAGGATCGTGAATGCGGATGGCAGCCGCCCGAGACACCTTGTCGATGGATCGTCGCCGCGATGGTCCCCCGATGGGAGCAGAATCGCATTCCTCGCACCGGACGATGCGGGGAATACCCAGATCCATGTGCGCTGGATGGACGTGGAGGGGGCGGTGTCACAGGTGACCCGCGTGGAAGAGAGCCCGTCCAACCTGGTCTGGTCCCCCGACAGCGACCGGCTCGCGTTCACGATGAACGTACCGGCGGAACAGTCCTCGGCACGGCACTGGACGGTCTCCCTTCCGCAGCCCGAGGGGGCCGACTGGACTCCGGCGCCCCGCATCATCGAGCAGCTCGTGTACCGGCAGGACCGGGTCGGCTTCCTGGACGAGAGCTTCCAGCACATCTTCGTCGTTTCGGCCGACGGGGGCACTCCGCGCCGGATCACGCACGGCGACCACAACTACGGGGCGCCCGTGTGGGAGCCGGGAGGAAGTTCGCTGCTCTTCAGCGGCCTGATCGCCGACGACGCGCTGTACCGATGGCAGGAAAGCGAGATCTACCGCGTCGGCGCCGACTCGGGCGACCTCGAACAGGTGACCACCCGTCGCGGCCCCGACCGCAGTCCGGTCCCCTCGCCGGACGGATCCATGATCGCGTACGTGGGGCACGATACCACCACGTTCGACTACATCGAGTCGTCGCTCTACGTGATGAACGCGGACGGTTCGAACGCGCGGGCGCTGACCGCGGAACTGGACCGCACGCCGCGTGGGCTGCACTGGGCCCCGGACGGCGGGGGCGTGTACTTCAACGTCCAGGCGGATGGTTACGCCAACATCATGTACGCTTCGATCGACGGCGAGGTCCGGGCCGCGAGCGAGGGTCCCCAGATGTTCTCACTCGGCCACGTGAGCCGCGACGGTACCGCCGTGGGCACATGGGGGGACGCACACGAACCCGGGGACATCCATGCATTCCCTCTGGAACGGCCGGGAGACCGCACGCGGCTGACGGACGTCAACGGCGACGTGCTCGCCGGCGTCACGCTGGGTGAGGTGGAGCAGATCTGGACCGAGTCGTCCCACGACGGGCTTCCGATTCACGGGTGGGTGATCAAGCCTCCGGGCTTCGACCCGTCCCGGAGGTACCCGATGATGCTGGTCATCCACGGCGGCCCCCACGCCATGTACAACGGGGGATTCAACTTCGGGTGGCAGGAGCACGCGGCCAACGGGTACGTCGTCGTGTACACCAATCCGCGGGGCAGTTCCGGGTACGGCACGGACTTCGGCAACGAGATTCAATACGACTACCCCAACCACGACTTCGACGACCTCATGTCGAGCGTGGACGACGTGATTTCGCGCGGCTACGTGGACGAGGACAACATGTTCGTCTATGGCTGCTCCGGCGGGGGCGTGCTGACGGCCTGGGTCGTCGGTCACACGGACCGGTTCCGGGCCGCATCCTCGAACTGCCCGGTCACGAACTGGTTCGCGTTCCCGGGCGAAGTGGACGGCAACTACCTGCGCTGGTACGCCGACTTCGAGCACTTCCCTTGGGAGGACCCCAGCGAGCACATCCGGCGTTCACCCATCACCTATGTGGGGAATGTCACCACACCGACGATGCTGATGACGGGCGAACTCGACCTCCGCACGCCCATGTCGCAGACCGAACAGTTCTATCAGGCCCTGAAGGCGCAGAGGAAGCCGACGGCGATGATCCGGTTCGAGGGCGAGTGGCACGGGACATCGCGCAGGCCGTCCAACTTCCTGCGGACCCAGCTATATCTGCGCAAGTGGTTCGAGCGCTGGGGCACGCATGACGACGACCGGCGTGCGGCGAGCCAGGGTCGCCAGTAGCGAGCCAGGGTCGCCAGCAGTCAGCCGCTAGCGCCCCAGACCGTCACCTCCGGCGGTGATGACGAACTCGACCCTGCGGTTCTGTGCCCAGGACTCCTCGCCCGTTCCCGCAACGCGAGGCTGAGTCTCCCCGAAATACTCCACCGTGAAGCGGTCGCGGTCGATCCCCAGTCCGGCCAGGAACTCCAGTACCGCCTCGGCGCGCAGCCGGGACAACTCCATGTTGTACACCGGATCACCGCGCTCATCGGCGTGCCCCTCGATCCGCACCTGGACTCCCGGAATGCGCTCCAGGATCCCGGCCTTGGCACGCAGTCTGGCCTGGGCCTCTTCGCTGACGTTCGCGTCGTCGTATTCGAAGTACACCATCTCCTGCAGCGTTCGGCGCGCTTCCATGGCCCGGCGCTCCCGCTGCCTTTCGGCTTCCTCCCGCTCGGCGGCGAGGCGGCGCTCCTCCTCCGCCTGCGCCCGGCGGATCGAGTCCTGCCGCATGCGCTCCAGCTCTTCGGCCGACGGGCCGGGATCCTCCGCCGGTGGCGGCGGTGGCGGCGGCGGCGGCGGCTCGTCACCACAGAGTCCCATCCGCCCGGGGCACACGGCCAGGGAGGCGAGAACGCCCAGCTTCCTCGTGCGGAAGGTCGTGTGATCGTCGCCGGCAAGGGAAAGCGAGAACGCCCCGACGCGAATCCCGCCGAAGTCCATCTGTAGCCCGGCGTTGAGGTCGAAGCCGTTGAACTCGGCCATCAGGTTCAGGCCGCGCCCGCCGTCCATCCCGATATGTACCGTCGATCCGGCGAAGATCCCGCCCGAACTCCTCTGCGCGTAGAAGTCGAGGTCGCCTCCCGCCGAGAACAGGCCGGCTCCCCAACCGAGCGTGAGGCTGATGAAGCTTGCGTCGGAGGTGGGCAGGATCGCGGTGCCCACCACGTACGGACTCAGGTTGCTGTTGAACTCGTCGCCCTGGCCCTGCGCCATGCGCGTCCGGTAGTCCGGGTGTCCGAAACGCGCCGGTTGCAGGTCATCGACCCAGCGCGCGCCGAACGACGGCGACGAGAGGTATCGCGCACCCACCGCCAGGTTCAGGTTCTCGACCGAGGATGGCAGGAGGGAGATGCGCCCGAAGCCGCCCAGGATGTTGCCGCCGTTCGTTTCGTCGTCGATGTGCTGAATCGTGGCGCCTACCTCGACGCGGTCGAACAGACCGAGCGCGAGGGACATGTCGGACAGCCATTTCTGGTACCCGAAACCCCTGCGCCTAACCTCGCCGTTCTCCCTCAGCAGCAGGGTCTGGTCGATCGAGATGCCGAATCCCGAGTAGGTGGCCGTGAACGTCTTGTGCGGCATGACCGACCCGACCGGTATGTCCAGAATCCCGGAACCGTACCGGAGAGTGCTGGGCATCTTCGTGGACTGACCCGACCCGGGCGGGACCACGAGGAAGAGTGCGAGAAACGCGAACGCGACGAAGCGGAACCTGGGAAGATTCATTGGGCTTACCCCGTGTGTGAAGGTGATCAAGCCACCCGAAAGTCACCCCTAAAATACCCTCCACGCCGACCCGGACGCAACGGGAATCGGACTGTTCGGAGGTGTCGGGGCGGCCCCGCGCGTCCGGACGGCGAAACCGCTGGCCCGACCCTCCCCCTTCAAAGCACGCAAGTGCGTCGAGCGTTCCGCGGACGGCCCGGTTCAGCTGTGCCCCAACGGTGCGAACGACTTCTGCCATCCGATGGTCAGGAGCCAGTCCGTCTCCAGTTGGGGACCGGCACATCGATCCGCGTCCCGCCCCGCAACTCCGCGCGCACGGTGGGGACCATCATCGGCTGGCCGTACGCTTCGTCGTGGCCCGCGTAGTTGCCCCAGCGCCGCGCCAGCAGCCGCGCCGAAGGGCTCAGGCGATCCCCCGGACGCACGGCGAACCAGACGGTGGCGTCCGCGCCGTGCCCCATGCGGTAGCCGCGGGCGTTCTCGCCGAGTCGAAGCGTCGCCATCGTCTGGAGGCCCCAGGAGGCCCGCTCGCTCATCCCGAACACGGTCATGCCGGGGTTGAAATCCCACGTTCCGGACCCCAACTGCATCGGGTAGGGGTGGACACGGGTGGAGCCGGCGAGCTCGACGCCGATCAGGGCGCCCACCGAGGTGTCGCCGAGACCGGAAGAGGCCGCTTCGAAGCTCATGCCGGCGCGGGTGGCGTGATTCATCGACCGGTCGACCCAGTTGGCCATCACCAGCAGCGTGACCACGTCGCTGGGAGCGTACATCAGGCCGGCCATGTGCATCGTCATCGCCATGTCCAGGGGCGCCACCATGAAGTCACGGTGGACATCGGACGCATCGAGCCGGTCCGTCCCGTCCCGGTTGCCGTCCATGGCCATGCGCATGAAGCGGTAGGAGAGCATGAATTCGCCGTGCTCGTGGGTGTGGTCGGCCATCACCCCGATGGGCGCGTGGCCGTCCGGACGGGACGAGGTCCACTTGTACTGGGCTCGAACCGGGGTGGCCGGCAGGACGAGGACTGCGGCAAGCGCGAGAGCAGAAAGTGTGTGCGAACACCGTACACAAGTATATGTCAACATTACACCTATTCTCCTTCATTGAATCCATTGCATCAGTACAGGCGACGCGCGTCGGCATGAAGTCCGGGGAAGCCTGGACCCGTGTCGGGACGGGGCGACACCCTGCCCGCCATGGCGCGGCGCCACGAAGCGGGGCCCTTTCAGGGCCGGGATTCAGGAGATAGGGGGGCCCGTTCGGGAACGGCAGCAGGTACGGTGCGCGGACCCGTGAGGAACGCGCCGCCGGATCGCGCCGGGACACCGTCCTGACGGCCGGGTGCGCGAACGGTTCCGCCTGGTGCGCGGACGGGTAGACGGGTCCGGCGGAGGTCGGGCACTTGCCCGGACAGTCGCATGGCGGCGGCGCAGCGCGCGGTCCGGGATGGTGGTCGGACGAGGGAATCGCGGTCGTGCCGCTCCCGTGGACGTCCGTGCCTCCGCTCGCGTGCTGTGCGCCGTGGTGCGACGCGTGGCCGGTCGCGGCGCCGTCGTGGTGAGGGCATCCCAGGCCGGGCAGCCATGGAGCGAGTGTCGGGGAGAGGACGAACAGGACGAGCAGGCTCAGCATCCTCGCGCCCGCCCCTCTTCCGCCTCGATTGTGCATCGCGTGCCTCAAACGTCCCGCCCGAGTTCCCGTTCAGCTATTGGTACGCCCGCCACCGCATTGCAATGCACCACACTGATGCACGCCCAGCCGGGCCGCCAAGCCCGCCAGGCCCGCCCGCCAGGCCCGCCAGCCAAGCGCGCCAAGCGCGCCCGCCAGGCCCGCTCAGCCCGCGCGCCGAGCCCGGCTCGGCCAAGCGTGATCATGCCGCATCGTGTAGATTGCCAGCCAGGGAAGTGCGCACCTGCTCCGGGAGAGTCGATCCCTTGTTGAGCGAACTGGCCGCCGCGGCCGTTCTTGCCTTCGGCACGCAGACCGCCGTCGCGGCGGATCCGCCGAGCGTGGGCCCCGAGCCCGACGCTCCGGCCGCCGCCGTCTACAACGGGTTCGACGGGCAAACCGATATCGTCGCCCCCCGCTTCGACGACCCGGGGATCGCGATCGACGGGCGGCTTGACGACCCCGCCTGGTCCGAGGCCGCCCTGCTTACGGGATTCTCGCAGTACGATCCGTCGGAGGGGATTCCCGCCACACAGGACACCGAGGTGCTGCTCCTGATCTCGGAGGACGCCATCTACTTCGGCGTGCGCGCCTTCGACGACGACCCTGGCCGCATCCGGGCGACGCTCGGCGAACGCGACACGTTCTACCGCACCGACGACTACATCCAGTTCGTCCTCGACACCTTCAACGACCGGCGGCAGGCGTACTCCATCGTGGTCAACCCGCTGGGCGTGCAGCAGGACGGGCTCTGGATCGAGGGCAGGGTGGGCCGCTTCGGCCGCAACTTCGGTCCCCCGATCGACTGGAACCCCGACTTCGTGTGGGACTCCGAGGGACGCGTGGAGGACTGGGGGTACGCGATCGAGGTCAAGATCCCCTTCAAGAGCATCCGCTTCCCCGAGGCCGCCGAACAGGAGTGGGGCGTCCAGGTCCTCCGCAAGATCCAGCGCTTCGGCTTCGACGAATCGTGGGCGCCGGTCACCAAGGACATCGCCAACCAGCTCACGCTGTCGGGCTCGCTGAGCGGGCTGCGCGACCTCGACCGCGGCCTCTTCCTGGAGCTGAACCCGGTGCTCACCGGGACGCGGCAGGGGACCTTCGACGCAGGCGCAAACGCGTTCACGCGGGAGCCGTTGAGCGGCGAATTCGGCGTCAACGCAAAGTACGGGCTCACCTCCAACCTCACGCTCGACGCGACCTACAACCCCGACTTCAGCCAGGTCGAGGCCGACGCCGGGCAGATCGCGGTCAACGAGCGGTTCGCGCTCTTCTTCGAGGAGAAACGGCCCTTCTTCCTGGAGGGGACCGAGATCTTCACGATGCCGAAGAACCTCGTGTACACCCGCAGCATCATCAATCCGGTGGCCGGTGTGAAGTTGGGGGGGAAGGCGGGGAGCTTCCAGCTGGGATACCTGGGCGCGGTCGACGAGGTTGGCGGCTCCGGTGAGCTTGCCCGGAGGCCCGTGGTCAATCTGCTGCGGGCCCGGCGGGATCTTGGCAGCGCGTCCACGCTGGGAATGGTGTACACCGACCGCACCACGAGTGGCGACGAGTACAACCGCATGCTCGGCCTCGACGCCCGCTTCGTGCTGGCGGGCCGCTACACGCTCACGGTGATCGGCGCGGGGAGCCGCACCGCGACGCCCGGATCGGGTTCCGCGACGCCCGCCTCAGGTTCCGCGACCCCCGGCTCCGGCCCCGAGAACGGCAGCTACCTGTCGCTGCAGCTGCAGCGGGCGAGTCCGACGCTCACCTTCAACCTCGACCTCGAGGACGTGGCCCACGCCTTCGACGCGGGCAGCGGGCTGATCCCTCGGGTCGGCGACACCCGGCTGCAGTCGCGGCTCGAGTACAACTTCCGGGGCGAGCCGGGCGCGCTCGTCGAGCAGTTCCGCCCGGGGTTCGACGCCAGCGCCTTCTGGGATCACGAGTCCTTCTGGCGGCGCGAGCTGTTCGAGGAGGCCGAGGTCCGCTACGGGGCCACCACGTCGTTCCGCAACAACATCACCGTGCTGCTCGCGGCGACCGCGAAGCGCTACGACTTCGGCGCCGGGGACTACGACGGGCTGTTCATCGGCGACGGCCGGGGCGGGGAGGTTCCCTTCGTCGCCGACCAGGATCCGTTCGGTCTCCTGCACGGGATCGGGGGCTTCTTCTGGGTCAACAGCTGGGACGTGCTGCGTGGGCGCGTGCGCTGGGGGTGGGGGCAGGACGCCGTGTTCGACCTGCGCTACGGGGTGCCGATCGAGGTGGGCACCGGCTGGAACGTCGATATGGCGGTCTACGCATACCCCACGCGCCACCTGTCCGCCGAACTCGGGCTGCGCTACCAGAGCCTCTACCGCGAGCGCGACGGTACGCTGGCGCTCGAAGCCGTGATCCCGCGCATCAAGACCCAGTACCAGTTCAACCGGGCGCTGTTCCTGCGGGCGATCGTCGAGTACGGGGCCCAGATGCGCCGCGACCTGGTCGATCCGGCTACGGGCCAGCCGCTCCTGGCGTGCCGCTCGGGCAACTGCTCGCTTCGCAGCGGCTCCGACGCCAACGATGTCCACGTCGAGACGCTGCTCAGCTACGAGCCCACGCCCGGCACCGTGTTCTTCGTGGGCTACTCGCGCCAGATGGAGGATACGGGACGGCTGCGGTTCCGCGACGTGCAGCCCACCGCGGACGGACTGTTCGCGAAGGTGAGCTACCGGTTCAGGCGGTAGGGCGGATTCCGGGCACCACAAGGATCCGGCCACCCGCAGCGAGCCCCGAAAACGTTTCAGCTGGAACGTTTCAGCTGGAACGTTTCGGCCCGCCCTCAGCCCTCAGGTGACGTCGCCCTCGTCTCCTCCTCTTCCCCGAAGTGCTCGGCGAACCAGTCGAACATGCGCTGCCAGTGGTCCACGAAGTCCGCCGCGGTGCTCGCGCGCCCGGCCCCGTGGCCGCCGGCGGTATAGTGCACCCACACCACCTCCTTCCCCAAGCGCCTCAGCGCATAGTACATCTCGCGCTGGTTCGTCGCCGGCACGTTCCAGTCGCCCTCGCCCGACAGCATGAGCAGCGGCGTCTCGATCCGGTCCGCGAACATCACCGCCGAGTGCTCGATGTACTTGTGCGGCTGCTCCCAGAGCGTCGCGCCGATCCGGTCCTGCCCGACCTCGGCGGCCGCGTAGTTGCGCGTCGTGATCTTCGGCGAATCGCCCAGGAACGAGATGATGTTCACCTTGCCGGACACGTTGGCCGCCGCCGCGAAGCGGTCGGTCTGCGTGATCAGCAGGTTGGTCGCGTAGCCCCCGTAGCTCTGCCCGTACACGCCGACCCTGTCCTCGTCGACCAGTCCCCGCTCGATGATCTTGTTGATCGCGTTCGGCACGGCCTTCAGCCACGCTTCGCCGGGAAACCCCTCCTCGAAGCGCACCGACGGGCGGAACCCGAACCACCCCTGCGCGGTGATCAGGTTCATGTTCTCGTTGAAGCCGTTGTCGAAGAACTGCTCGTAGATCTCGGCCACCAGCGGGTACTTGCGCCCGGGCTCGTAGTTGGCGGGGTAGTACAGGATGCCGTAGAGCGTATTACCGTCGACGTCCAGGTACTCGATGAGCTCGCTGCGGGTGAGCGCGACGTTGTCGAGCTGCGGGTTGGAGCTGGTGAGCTGCCGGGGAGCGAGGCGGTCCGTGGGGGTCGTCCAGATCTCGTCGGGGTGGTCGCCGTCGGACATGGTGTAGACGACGCCTGAGCCGTCGGCCGAGATGTTCCACGAGCGGTAGAGCGCGTCGTCCAGCAACAGGGTCTCGGCGGCGCCAGTGGCGCCCGTGGCCGTGTCGAGGCGCTTGAGGCCGCGCTGCCAGCGGTCCCGCGCGGAGTAGCTGAAGTAGACGTGGTGGCCGTCGTCGCTCCAGCCCTGGACCTGGCGGCGGGGGCGGGCGTCTTCGTCCTCTTCGAGCTGCAGCAGCGTGCGAAGGTCGTCGCTGCCGAGGTCCAGCAGATGCCATGCGTCCTGCGAGGTCAGCAGCAGGGCGTCGCCGGACGGGCTCCAGCGCTCGACCGAGAAGCGGATGCGGGCGGAGTCTGCGTCGGGGTCGTCCCCTTCGGCCGCGTCGGCCCCCCTGTCGGCTTCCGCGTCCGCCGGCTCCCCGCGGTGACCGGCCGTGACGTCCACCGCCTCGTCCTCGTCCAGCCGGCGCACATGGACGGATCCGCCGTCCGCATACGCGAACGCGTCACGCGCGTCGTTCCACACCACGTTCATCCGCTCCTCGCCGGTGTCCCGCAGCGACTCGGGTTCCGCGCCGTCCGCGAGCGCCAGCCGGAAGAGCTCGTACTCGGTCCCGTCCCGCCGCGTGTACGTCGTCTTCGTGCGCGTGGCGGTCGAATACGTGATCCACGAGCCGTCCTCCGAAAACCCCGCGCCGACCGGCGCCACACCGCTCAGGATCTCGCGCACGGATCCGTTTTCGATGGAAACAAGCGCGGTGATCTGCCTCGCGGCGATGTTCCTTACGCGGTCCCAGGCGAGGAAGTCGTTGCGGGAATCCTGCACGATGACCGGCGCCTCGGTCAGGGCCACGAACGCCGCGCGCGCCTCGGCCGCCCACCCGGCGGGGCGCAGCCCGACCAGGACGCCGGCCCCGTCGGGAGCCCACACCAGCGGCGACGACGACGCGATCTCGCTGTCCGTTCCGAGCGCGACCGTGCGAGCGCTGCCCGTCGACGCGTCGAAGACCCTGAGCCGGTACTCCCCGGCCTCGACGGCGAAGTACGCCAGCCGCTCCCCGTCGGGCGACCACGCGAAGCCGCGCAGCTGCGCGGGCTCCTCGTGCACCCATGTGCGCTCTCCGCTCCGCGTGTCGATCACCATCAGCCGCATGGCCACGGGGGAGATGTACGTGGGGTCGCCGAAGCGCTGGTGGTCGACATCGGTGCGGTCGCGGCGGGTGCGCACGGTCGCTGCGACGCGCGAGCCGTCGTCGGTCACCGCCGCGATGGCGACCAGGTTGACGTCGAGCGCGACCCCGGTCGTGAAGGGGCGCTGCTGGGGCTGGGCGGGGAGGGGGGCGAGGGTCGTGAGGACCAGTGCGGTTGCGGCTGCGACGGGGGCTGCGGCAGCGGTGGCGCGCGGGAGGACGGCGAACATCGGGGTCGACTCCTTCGGCGGGGAACGCGGGTAGGGCTCCTGCGCCGCCAATATGGGGGAACGCGGGCCCCGCGACAATTCACGATGTGATGTAAAGTTTACAGAATGGAAACTGTAGTTTACATCGTGTATGATACCATAGACACGAGGGAGCTAGAGCAATGCCTATGAAAAATCCACCACATCCCGGCAAGGTGGTCCGGCTTTCCTGCCTGGATCCGCTCGGGCTGACCGTGACGGAAGGGGCTAGGGCCCTCGGCGTGAGTCGCCAGGCTCTTTCCAACCTCGTGAACGGACGCGCCAGGATTTCCACCGACATGGCGATTCGGCTGGCCAAGGCATTCGGCTCGACGACCGAGACGTGGATTCGTCTTCAGGCAGCCTACGATGTAGCTCGGGCAAGAGCACGCGAGCCACGGATCCAGGTCGAGCGCTATCGGCCCGATGCCGTCCGTCAGCAAGCCTCAGGCTAACCCGGGCTCAATCGGGGGCCGACGCCCTATCCCTCGCCAGCATCCACAGGCCCAAGGCCACGCCCAGGAACGAGGCCGCCCACACCCAGTAGCCCACCAGCAGGCTCGCTACCACGCTCTCTGTCGCAGTCCAGATCGGCCAGTACACGAGGTTGAGCAAGCCGGCGGCACCAATCGCCAGAGGCAGCCACCGGCCGCCGACCATCCGTCGCCTCGTCCATTTGGCCCGCAGGGTCGCCAGGCTGGCGAGCATCAGCAGGTTGGTCACCGCGCTCACCCTGCCGGTCATGCCGCCCCAAATCAGGGCACTGACGAATGCGTCCCAACCGGGCGCCGGGTCCTTCTCGGCTGCGGGAGATGTTTCGCCCGCGGGAGGCGTCTCGGCTACGGGAGGCGTCTCGGCCGCGGGAGGCACGCTATCCGCTCCAGGGGGCGCCTCGGCCGCGGGAGGCACGCTGTCCGCTCCAGGCGGTGGAGGAGGTGGTGGGAACAGTCGGCCCTCGGTGTATGCGGGCAGGATGAACGAAACGGCAAACAGCGCCCAGGCCACGTATACCAGGCGGCTCCATTCCTGCTTCGCCGGACTCACGCGGCCTCCTTGGTCACCGTGGTCGACGCCCATTCGCGGTTGCGCAGCCAAAGGCCCGCGGCCACGCACAGAAAAGAGGCCGCCCACACCCAGTAGCCCGGCAGAAGACGCGATACCGGATCACCAGAGGTCAGGGTGGAGATCGGCCAATACGCCAGGTTCAGGACGCCGGTGCCCCCCACAAGCCACCGGAGCCAGCGGCCGCGTCCGCGCCAAGAGGTGCGGAGGATCAGCAGACTGCCCAGCATGACCAGGTTGGTCACAGCGCTGAGCTGACCGAGTCGGTCGCCCCAGAACAGCGCGCTAAAGAAAGCGTCCCATCCGGGCATGGTGCCAAGAGTGAAGAGTCCGTCCATCTGGTGGTCGGTATACGCGGGCAAGACGAACGACACCGCGAACAAGGCCCATCCGGCGAACACCAGCTTCCGCCAACGCGGCTTGCCCGCCCTGGCGAACTCCTTCGACAGCTTCTCCGGTGTGCCAATTACCATAGTCGCGTGCGCGAAGGCCCTTGCCGGAGTCAGCGACGGCGACAGTTCCATGTCCAGATCGACATGGGCCCGCAGGTGGTCCTCCAGTTCGTCCACCTCGCGCGGGGACAGCGAGGACCCTCGCTCCAGCTCCTGCCGCCAGCGATTTACGGCTCTATCCAACCGGAACATCATGACCTCCCTACTCGGGTGAAAGCCGGTCGCCGGGCTCGCACCGACGCCGCGTCGTGGTCGCGGAGCCAGAGCGCTGCGGCGGCACACACAAACGATGCGGACCATGCCCAGAAGCCGATTCCGAGGTGCTGGGCAACCGCGGGCTCCCCAGCCACCGAAACCATGAGCGGCGGCATGAGAACGCCCACAGCCACCGTGCCCGCGGCCACGACCGACAGTAGGTGCCGCAACCGGTGCGGCCGTCTTCCCGGTTTGTCGCGGCGTGGAACCAGGGTCAGGACCATGGCCACCAACGGGACCAGCGCCGCCAGCACATTGCCGAGCTCGCCGTCTGCCACCAGCAGCTTCCAGAACACCTCGTACCCGTAATGGGGCCAGAGGCCGAACGGCCGCGAAAGGCCGATTCCGGCTTCGGGCACGAAGGATACCGGCAGAAGGAAGGATGCACCGAAGAGCGCCCACCCCATTACGAGCAGCTTCTTCCATCGAGGCCTGCCCGCCTTTGCGAAGTCGCGGGACACGGCGTCCCCCTCACCCATTGCCGCGCGCGCGATCGCGAACGCCCGGGCCGGCGTGAGTTCCGCGTTCAACTCCGACTCAAGGGTCGCCCTCGCCCGCAGGTGGTCCTCCAATTCGTCCAGCTCGCGGGACGACAGCGAGGATCTGCGCTCCTGGCGCTTCCGCCAATGTCGTACCTGGCTATCGAGATCAAACATGACCGCCTCCCCAGGACAGCTCGAGGGTGTCGTGTACGGCGCGCCAATCCTCTCGGTCGCGAGCCAACTGGCTCTTGCCGCCCGGGGTGAGCCGGTAGTACTTCCGCCGCCGACCTTCCTCGGTCAGCTCCCAGCGGCCGGCGATGAACCCGTCACGCTCCAGCCGGTGCAAAACGGGGTAGAGCATCCCGTCCGACCATTCCACCTCTCCACCCGAAAGCAGCTTCACCTGCTTGAGGATCTCGTATCCGTAGCTTTCTCCGCCCGCCAGTATCGACAGCACCATCGGACGTGACGAAGCGGCCACGAGTTCCTTGTAGACCCGCTTGCTCACCTGGTCGCTCCTTTACTTGGGTATACGAGTTACCTTGATTGACAATGTACCTTATGATACAAGGTATATGGAGGGATTGTTCCGCTCAACCTCTCTGGAAGCCCCGCACGGCCTCACAGCAATCCCGGAATCACCGCCTTCCGGGGAGTCGGATAGTCCGCGAAGGTGTCCCTGTACCAACGGTGATGACTGAGCGCCCGCGGCACGAGGTTCGCCGCGGTGTAGGCGAAGAACGCGAGTCCCGCCGGTGACCAGGTCGCCAGCGCCCAGCCGCCCCACTCCAGCAGCTCGCCGAGATAGTTGGGGCAGGAGACCCAGCGGAAGGCTCCTCCGCGGGGGATCGAGTATCCGGTGGTGTCAGACCCTCGCGTGGGTCCCCGCAGGCGGAGAAGGATGTTGTCGGAGTGGATGTTCATTGCGAATCCGGCGGCGAACAGCGCCAGGCCGACCAGGAATCGCGGATCGGTCAGCCATCCAGTCCCGTACTCGCCGAAGTGTGAGATGAACCTGGCGTTGATGTAGCCGTTGAGGACGTTGAAGGCGAAGCCCGTCGCCACGACGACCACCGGCATCCTGCTGCCCGCCGTTCGCAGGCGAAGCGGGTACAGGAAGCTCCGGTTCAGGTAATGGCACTGCCACACTCCCAACAGAACCAGCGGCGCGACGTGCCCGGCCGAGTCTCCGAGGGCGTAGAAGCCGGCGAAGGCGAGCGGGGCCGGCATTTCCATGACGATCCAGCCCGTCCGGCTCGAGATGTCGGGTCCCCAGCCCTTCCCCAGGTAATGGCGGCCGTAGGGCGCCTTCAGGCGCCGGAGGACCGCGAAGGTGACGACCGCCAGCGCGAAGACCGTCCAGACTAACGCCGAGTGGAGCGCGGTCTCGGTCACGTTGGTGGTCTTGCCTCAGACGCCGCCGCGGCCAACGCGGATTCCCGGTCGCGCAGGAGGAGGGCGAGGGCCACGCAAAGGAACGAGGCTGCCCAGATCCAGTAGCCGATGTCCCAGTAGACCCACCCCGATTCCGGGTCATGGGACGAATCGAGGAGGGGCAGAGCACCCCAATAGAGGTTGACGATGGCCGCACCGGTGATGGACCCGGTGAGCCAGCGAGCGGCGGGCGGACGGACACCGCCCAGCTTCAGGAAGGTCAGCAGGATCAAGATGTTGCTGAGGACACTGAGCGAGTGGATCGCGTGATCCGGTTCGCGGAGCACCCAAAGGGCCGCTTTCCAGCCCCGAATCACGCCGGGTCGGGTCGATTCGGTGCTGTCGGCTAGGCCGGCGGTTTCGCTGCGGTCGGCGGCCTCGCCCGGATCGCCCGGCTGGGTCGGCTCGGCGTCTTGTGCAACGGGAGCGGGCGGTGGTGGGGGCGGAGGCGCATTCAGAAGCGAGGGTTCGTCGGCGACCGGCAGAAAGAACGACACCGCGAACATCGCCCAGCCCGCGAACAGCAGGCGGCGCCAGCTCGGTCGGCCGGGCTTCACGCTTGCACCGGAGTTGGGCATGACACGCTCCTTTCGTCGTTGCGGCCCGTTGCCGCGCCCCTACAGCACGATGTCACCGCCCGGGTCCCGGCGCCGGAGCCGGGCGAGGGCGGCCTCCGCCTCGCGCAGACGGGCCCGCCGCAACTCTTCGTCCGCGGTCGCAGCCTCCCAGAGCGGTCCGGTGTCCGACATCGGGACGCGCAGAACCGCGCCCGCCTTGATACCGTCCGGCAACTGCCGCAGCGGCACGTCCATCTGGCGCTCGTCGTCGTCCGCGATCAGCACCGCGACCGGCGGTTCCACGCGATCTACTACCCAGATGCGGATCACCGGGTTCTCAGCCGCCTCACGACCGCGGCCGTGGCCCCGATTCGGGCCGGTCAATAGCTGACGGCGACCACGATCGCCCCTCGTTCGTCGTACACGGTGGCTGTATCTCCGTCGTTGTTCCACACGGCGCGCCGGTAGCCCATGAAGTAGCTGTTCCCGTCGGCACGCCCCGTCCCCGAGTGCACGGTCACGGTCGCTCCGGCCCCCAGCATCGCGCCCGCGGGGAAGCGAAAGCAGTGATCTGCCGCGTCGCACAGCCGCCATCGGCCGACGTCGATGGCTTCCGGCTCCAGGCTGGTCAGCGTGGCGAACTCGCCGTTCGGGTTCCGGTTGTCGTTGCCCGGCGCGTCCGCGGTAACGGTGAGGCGCAGCCGGATGGTGGGTGCGGCGGCCCGTCCCGCCCCGACCACGGCGGTTTCCGCCCCGACGACGACGGTCTCCGTCGACCCGCCCCCTCGCGCCGACACCACCTGTTCTCCACTGACCACGGAATGCGCTCCGCTCTCGTACCCCAGCACCTGCACATGCCCGCTCAGGTCCGTGCGGAGCGTCCGACCCGCTGTCGCCGCGTAGGCCTGCAGCGCTTCCGGCCGCGGGTGCCCGTAGCCGTTGCGCCCCACCGAGATGACCACCAGTTTCGGGCTGGCCGCCCGCAGAAAGTCCCACGTGAAGCCGTTGTCGCTGCCGTGGTGCGGCGCCTTCAGCAGGGTGAGCGCGGGCACGGCGCCCAGGCCGGTCAGATGCGTCAACTGCCGCACCTCCGAGTCCCCGCTCAGCAGGGCCGTGAAGCTCCCGAACCGCACCACCAACGCAACCGAACGGTTGTTGCGATCCGCCGTGCCCCTCGGCAGTAGCGGCAGCACCTCGATCGTCGCCGAGCCCAGCGCGATCGATCGCGGCGTGGCCTCCAGATACGTGATTTCGGGCCTGGCCTCGAGGGCCGCGATCAAACGCCGGTAGGTGGCCGTCGTGTGCGGCTCGCCGTTGTCCATGTAGAACCGCACGGGGATCGACTCGATCACTCCGGCCATGCCGCCGATGTGATCCGCGTCCGGATGCGTCGCGACGAGCAGGTCGATCCGCTCCACGCCCATTTCGCGCAGTACCGGAACGATGTCGCTGCGGCCGGCGTCGATGAGCGCCGTCTGCCCCTCGGGCGCACGGATCAGCACGGCGTCCCCCTGCCCGACATCGAGAAAGGTGACCTCCAGGGGCGCCTGCAGAAGAGGCGCATTGGCCCAGGCGGCTCCGGCCCCGAGAATGGCCACCCCGGCCGCGAATATGGCGGTGAGCACATGCGACGTGCGGACGCGCCGCCGCGCAGGAGCGTGCGGTTGCGTCCGGCCGGGCGCGGCAATGGTCTTCCGGGACATGCGCGTAGAGTAGGGCGGTGCGGTATGGGGAACCAGTGGGCTGACGCGGAAGGCCTTCCCGGAGTGGGGGCGGGGAGTCACATCGACCTGCACCTGCGTGCTCCCTTCCGTACATTTACCCCCATGATCGCCCGCGAGATCACGCCCCTTCTGGTCGGCCTGTTCCGACAGTATCCCTTTGTCACGGTCACCGGGCCGCGGCAGTCGGGGAAGACCACGCTGTGCCGCGCCGCTTTCCCCGGGCTCGCCCATGTGGATCTCGATGCGCCCGACCAGCGGGCGTTTGCCGAGTCGGACCCGCGCGGCTTCCTTGCCCGGTATCCCGAAGGCGCGATCCTGGATGAGATCCAGCGCGTCCCGGACCTCGTGTCCTACCTGAAGGTTCTGGCCGACGAGGACGGTGGAACCAGCCTCTTCGTCCTCACGGGGAGCGAGCAGTTTCGCCTTTCCGAGACCATCAGCCAGTCGCTTGCAGGGCGAACGGCGCTCCTCCGGCTCCTGCCGTTTTCCCTCGCCGAACGGCGGCTCACGGGGGCGAACGACACGCTGGACGACATCCTGTACTCGGGGTTCTACCCGCGGATTCACGATCGCGGGCTGGATCCCACCCAGGCGCTCGGAGACTACCTGGAGACGTACGTGGAGCGTGATGTCCGGCGGATCGGCGAGATCGGCAACCTGTCCGCGTTCCGCCGGTTCGTGCGCCTCTGCGCCGGAAGGGTGGGGCAGCTGGCCGACCCCGCTTCGCTGGGCGCGGATGCTGGCATACCGCAGGCTACGGCGCGACACTGGCTCACCGTGCTCGAGGCCAGCTACATCGTGTTCCAGCTGCCGCCCTTCTTTACAAACATCCGCAAACGCCTCGTCAAGCTGCCCAAGCTCTACTTCTACGACGTGGGAGTGGCGAGCTACCTCGTCGGAATCGAGAATGCCGCCCAGCTGGCCAAACACACGCTCCGTGGGCCGCTCTTCGAGAACGCGGTCGTGGTCGAGGCCCTCAAGCACCGCTTCAACAGGGGCCGCCGCTCGAATCTGTCGTTCTTCCGGGATGTGGACGGACTGGAGTGCGACCTGCTGTACGAGAACGGCAACGGCATGGGCGCAATCGAGACCAAGGCGGGGGCGAGGATCCGTGCGGATCACTGTACGGCGCTCGACCATATCGCGAAGCTGCTCCCGCGGGTGTCCGCCAAGGCGGTCGTCTACGGAGGAACGGACCGCGGGGCGCGGAGGGACTGCGAGTTCATTCCGCTTCAGGACCTGACCGCGCTGCTCGCGAGGCTGGACGTGTCGCCGCCGGCACCCTGACACCTCCGCCGGCCGAACCACGAAAGGAATGATTGACACCCCCGGCGGGCCGGGCGAACTTCTCATGCTGGCGTCGTCACGGCCGTGGCCCGCGACGCTACGGACACCGGCCGCGAGCGCAGAGCCCTCGCCCGTTCACGGTCGCCGAAGGTACATGAAGGGATCAGGAAGCACATGCTAAAGTCATTTCGAGGCCGGATCATTATCATTCTGGCGGTGATCGGTCTTTCGGCGGGTTACCTGTGGACCAGAGGCCTCAAGCTGGGGCTCGACCTGCAGGGCGGGATTCACCTTGTCCTCGAAATCGACGACCCGGACGAGACCCTGACGCCGGAGCGGCGCGCGGACGCGATCGACCGGGCCGAGCGGATCATCCGCACGCGGATCGACGAATTCGGCGTCGAGGAGCCCCTGATCCAGAAGAGCGGTTCGGACCGAATCATCGTGGAGCTCGCCGGCCTGGACGACGAGAGCCGCGCCAAGGAGATCATCAACCAGCAGGCATATCTGGAGTGGAAGCTGGTCCTGGAGACGACCGAGGTCGACCAGGCGCTGGAACGTCTTGACCGGGCGGTCGTCGCGGCCATCGGCGAAGAGGGGCTGCGCGCGATGGGCCGGGCCACGGAGGTCGCCGAGACCACCACGTCGATCGAGGAACTTCTGTTCAGCGACCCGACCGACACAGCCGAGGCGGGTGATTCCGCCGCTGTGGAAGGGGACGCTGGGGCCGAGGGAGACGAGGCCGCGGTCGGGGATGAAGCAGTTGCCGGGGACGAAGCTGTTGCCAGGGACGAAGCCGCCGACACCGTGGAGGACGAGGGTGAGATCGACTTCCGTCCCTTCACCGGGCTCCTCAACCGCGGCGATGTCGGGACGTACACCGTGGACGCGGCGGACGTGGAGACCGCGGTCGAGTTCATGGCGCTGCCCGAGTTCCAGCGGGCGATGCCCCGGAATGTCAGCCTGCAGTGGGGCTGGGATTCGATTCCGATCGGCGGCCGCTTCTACCGCGAGCTGTACGTCCTCGAGGAGAGTCCGTTCCTGACGGGTGATCAGCTCGACGACGCGACCGCGAACCGGGACCAGCAGTTCAATCAGCCGCAGGTGCTCTTCGAGCTCAACCGCCGCGGCGGACGCGCGTTCCAGCAGCTCACCGGGGCCCACATCGGCGACCGGATCGCGATCGTGCTCGACGGCGAGGTGGTCAGCGCCCCCGTGGTGCGGGACCGGATCGGCTCGCGCGGCTCGATCGACCTCGGCAGCGCCGACATGTCCGAAGCGACGGACCTGGCGCTCGTCCTGCGGGCGGGTGCGCTGCCGGCGCCGCTCAGAATCATGGAGGAACGCTCGGTCGGGCCCTCGCTCGGACAGGACTCGGTGGACCAGGGGAGGATCGCCGGCATCGTGGGGATCATCGCCGTGATCGTGGTCATGGCGCTGTACTACCGGGTCGCGGGCATGCTCGCGATCGTTGCGCTCGGGATCTATCTGCTCCTCGTGCTCGGCGGGCTGGCAGCGCTGAACGCGACGCTGACCCTGCCCGGGATCGCGGGGCTGATCCTGTCGATCGGCATGGCCGTGGACGCCAACGTGCTCATCTTCGAACGAATACGCGAGGAACTCGCGGCGCGGCGCGCTCCCCGCACCGCGGTCGACGAGGGATTCGGCAACGCCCTGTCCGCGATCGTCGATGCCAACCTCACCACGCTGATCACGGGCCTGATCCTGTTCCAGTTCGGCACGGGGCCGGTGCGCGGCTTCGCGGTGACGCTCTGTATCGGGATCGTCGCATCGTTCTTCTCAGCACTGTACGTGACGCGCACCCTCTTCCTGATGTATCTGTCCGGGAAGCGCGGTTCGGACCCCGTCAGCATCTAGCAGCACCAGGCAAGGGACCAGCACAGCCATGTGGCTTTTTCACGAAGCGAAATACCAGTTCATCAGCATGCGCCAAAAGGCGTACGTCGTCTCGGCGATCCTGCTGGCCGTCGGAATCGGCGCCATGGGCCTGAACATCGGCCTGATCGGATCCTGGCAGAACTACGGCGTGGACTTCACCAGCGGCGCCCTGGTGCACATCCGGTTCCAGGAGCCCACGACGGACGACGCGCTGCGCGAGGCGCTCGGCGGGGCCAACGCGCCGTCGATCACGCGGTTCGGCCAGAACAACGAGGAGTTCGTCGTGCGCGCGGCGCTCGCGGAGGTGGACATCGACGATGTCGCGGCGGGCGTCGCGGAGCAGATCGCGGCCACCTACGGCGACGACGGTTTCGAGATCGTGCGGCGGGAGCTGGTCGGACCGAAGATCGGCGCCGAGCTGGAACAGAGGGCGGCGCTCGCCATCATCTTCTCGCTTGTGCTGACGCTGTTCTACATCGCGATCCGTTTCGAGCTTCGCTTCGGCGTGGCCTCGGTGATCGCGACCGCGCACGACATGCTCATCACGCTGGGGCTGCTCGCGCTCTTCCGGGTGGAGATCTCGCTGCCCACCGTGGCGGCGATCCTCACGATCCTGGGGTACTCGCTGAACGACACGATCGTCGTGTTCGACCGCATCCGCGAGAACCTCAACCGCAAGGGCGGGCGGCGGGAAGACCCCTACCGCCTGGTCAACCGGTCGATCAACGAGACGCTGCCCCGCACGGTCCTCACCTCCGGGACGACCCTGGCGGTGCTGATGTCGCTGCTCGTGCTCGGCGGAGGCGTGATCCGCCCCTTCACGATGGTGCTGATTCTCGGCGTCCTGATCGGCACGTACTCGTCCATCTTCATCGCCGCGCCGGCGCTGCTGGAGATCCAGAAGCGGTACGGTACGGGCGAGGACAAGAGGAAGCAGCGTGCCGCACGGAGGGCCGCGGCGGTGTAACGGGGTGAGGTTCGCGGACTCCCACTGCCACCTCACCGACCGCGCATTCGGGGCGGATCGCACAGCCGTCCTGGCAAGGGCGCGCGAAGCCGGGGTTGAGCGCGTCGTCACGATTGCGTCGGACGCCGAGGACTCGCGCGCCGCGCTGGAACTCGCCCGCGCCAGCGACGGGGTCTGGTGCACGGCGGGGATCCATCCCCACGCGGTCGGCGACTCCGGCGCGTCGGCGACTGGCGCGTCAGCGGCCGGCAGGGCGTCGGCGACGGGCGCGTCGGCGGCCCTGGATCCGCTGCGCGACATCGCCGCGCATCCGCGCTGCGTCGCGATCGGCGAGACCGGCCTCGACTACTTCTACGACAACGCGCCGCGGGCCGCCCAGCGGCGGAGTTTCGCGCGCCACGTGGAGTTGGCGGGCGAGCTGGGGCTGCCTGTCGTGGTGCACTCGCGCGAGGCCGAGGCAGACACCGCCGCGGTGATCCGCGAATGCGCCGGCCACGTGACGGGCGTGCTCCACTGCTTCACCGGATCGCGCGATCTGCTCGCCGAGGCGATTGCGGCGGGGTGGTTCGTATCGTTCACTGGAATCGCCACCTTCAAGAGCTTCGACGCTGCGCTGGCGCGCCTCGCCCCTGCCCACCGCTACATGATCGAGACCGATTCGCCGTACCTCGCGCCCGTGCCGAAGCGCGGACGCCGCAACGAGCCCGCCTTCGTGGCCCACGTGGCGGCGGCCCTGGCGCGGCTGCGCGGGGAGGCTCCGGAGCGCGTCGCAGAGGACACCTGGGCCAACACGGCCGCCTTCTTCGGCCTCCCGGACGAGGACGAGCCGTCGTGAGCGCTCCCCGGATCAAGGTCCTGCCCGACCATGTGGCGAACCAGATCGCGGCGGGCGAGGTGGTCGAGCGTCCGGCCTCGGTGGTGAAGGAGCTGGTCGAGAACGCCCTGGACGCCGGTGCGGGCACGGTCCGGGTCTCGATCGAGCGCGGAGGAAAGGGCCGCATTCTCGTCGCCGACGACGGGTGCGGGATGACGCGCGAAGACGTCCTGCTCTGCCTGGACCGCCACGCCACCAGCAAGATCCGCCTCGCCGAGGACCTGCGGGAGATCCACACCCTCGGGTTCCGGGGCGAAGCGCTTCCCTCCATCGCCGCGGTGTCACGCATGACCATCGACACCGCGGTGGACGGCGAGGCGACGGGCACCCGGCTGCGGGCGATCGCCGGGCGGATCCAGGGGATCGAGGACCTCGCGCGCCGGCCCGGCACGACCGTGGACGTGCGCAACCTCTTTTTGAACACGCCGGTGCGCGCCCGGTTCCTGCGCAAGGTGCAGGTGGAGACGCGGGCGGTCTCCGAAGTGCTTCACACGCTCGCCCTGGCCGACCTCGGCACGCGCTTCGTCTTCGAAGTGAACGGAAAGACGGTCTTCGACCTGCCTGCGGGCCGCCCCCTCCCGGCGCGGATCGGGGCGATCTGGAAGGATGCCGCCGAGGCGGGACTCATCGCGCTCTCGACACAGCGCGACGGCCTGCGCCTGACCGGGGCGGTGCAGCGTCCCGACCTGGCGCGGCCCGGATTCCGCCGCACGGGGCTCTTCGTCAACGGGCGCCCGTTTCGGGACGGCGCGGTCATGCGCGCGGCCGACCGCGGGTACCGCACCACCGTGTCACCCGACAAGCGTCCCTGGGCCTTCCTCTTCCTGACGGTCCCGGGCGGCGAGGTGGACGTGAACGTGCACCCGGGGAAGGCAGAGGTCCGCTTCCGCGACCGCCGCCGGATCGAGGAGTTCGTGGAGGCCTCGGTGCGCCAGGCGCTCGAGGGCATCGAGTCGGCGGCGACCCTGGGCAGGCCGCGTCCGGTTCAGGTGGTGCGCGAGGGGACGGGCAATGGCGGTCTGGCGACTCCGGGGACGGCCGAGGGCGGTCGGTCGACAGGCGAGACGGCGGAGAGCGAGCGGGCCGACGGCGGGCCGGCGGATGGCGAGCCGCCGGAGGGCCAGATGCACCTCTTTCGCCGCCAGACCGAGGGCGACGACGATAGCGCAGGGCCGGAAGAGGCCGTTCCGGGAAGCGCCCCGCGCCCGGGGCTGCTCCAGATCCACAACAGCTTCATACTCGCGGAGACGCGGGACGGCGTGATCATCGTCGACCAGCACGCCGCGCACGAAAGGGTGCTCTACGAGCGGATCGTCGCGAGCTTCGAGCGCGGAGGCGCGGAGGGACAGCGGCTGCTGTTCCCGATTGCGATTCGCCTGACGCGGCCGGAGCTGGAGGTGATCGAGTCGGTCCGGGAACCGCTGGCGGCGCTCGGGTTCGAGATCTCGTCGTTCGGGACCGATGCGGTCCTCGTGCAGGCGGTGCCGAGTCCCCACCGCTACTTCGACGCGGAACGGTGCGTGCGCGAGATGCTCGAGGAACTCGCCCACGGATCCGAACTGATGAACACCGCGCGCAACCAGAACGAGCGCGTGGCGATGAGCTACGCCTGCAAGGCCGCGATCAGGGCGGGACACGAACTCTCCAACGAGGAGATGCAGGAGCTCTTCGACCAGCTCTTCGCCACCGAGCTTCCGTACCACGACGTCCACGGCCGTCCGACCATCGTCAGCCTCGACCTCGCCGAGCTCCGGCGCAAGTTCGGCCGCACGTGACGGTGGCCATCGTCGGGCCGACCGGGGCGGGGAAGACGGCGCTGTCGCTCGTCGTCGCGCAGGAGTTCGGCGGCGAGATCATCTCGCTCGATTCGCGGCAGATCTACCGCGGCATGGACATCGGCACGGCCAAGGCCACGGCCGCCGAGCGCGCCCTCGTGCCCCATCACGGCCTCGACATCCGCAACCCCGACCAGCGCTACAGCGCCGGAGAGTTCGGCCGCGACGCCCGGCGCTGGATCGACGCCATTCGCGGACGGGGCCGCGTCCCGGTCGTGGTCGGCGGCACCGGGTTCTTCCTGAAGGTGCTCACCGAGCCGCTCTTCCGCGAGCCGCCCATGGACGCGGCCGAGAGACGCGCGCTCGAGGACGTCCTCGGCCGGCTCCCGCGCGCTGAACTGGAGCGCTGGGTGCGCCGGCTGGACCCTGGCCGCGCGGCGACTGCGATTGCGGGGGGATACCAGCGCATGCTCAGGGTGCTGTCAATCACCCTTCTGACGGGCAAGAATCTATCCTGGTGGCATGGACGTCATCCCACTGACGGTGCACCGGTCACCGGCGTCACGTGCCTGCTGCAGGTTCCGCGAGATGTGCTGGACGAGCGGATCCGCAGGCGCATCGGCGCAATGGTCGAGGGCGGGCTCGTCGACGAGGTGGCGCGGCTGACCGAGGCGGGCTACCGGCCCGGCGATCCAGGGATGAACGCGGTCGGGTACCGCGAGGTCGCGGAACACCTGGCCGGAGGCATGAGTCTTCCTGACGCGATGGAGCGCATGCGGGTCGCGACCAGGCAGTATGCCCGGCGCCAGGTGACATGGTTCCGCCACCAGTTGGGCCCGGACGCGGTCAAGGTGGACGGCACCGCGCCGCTGGAGCAGCAGGCGGCCGCGGTGGTGGCGGCCTGGCGCGCGGGTGGCGGGCGGCAGGTGGGTGGCGAGGCGCGGCAGGAGGGCGGGCGCGGCGCGCGCGGCGGGGTGCCGCGCCGGCGCCAGGCGGCCTCATGAAGATCGGGATCACCTGCTATCCGACCTACGGCGGGTCGGGCGCCGTGGCCACCGAGCTGGGGATCGGGCTGGCCGCCCGCGGCCACGAGGTCCACTTCATCTCCTACGCCCAGCCCTTCCGCCTCTCCGGCTTCCGCGAGCGCGTCTACTTCCACGAAGTCGAGATGGAGCAGTACCCCCTCTTCGAGCGGCCGCACTACACGCTTGCGCTGGCCGCCGCGATCCACGACACGGCGCTGCGCGAGCAGCTGGACCTGATCCACGTGCACTACGCGATTCCGCACGCCACATCGGCCTGGATCGCACGACAGATGCTCGAAGAGAACGGGGGCCCGCCCCTGGTCACCACCCTCCACGGCACCGACGTGACCCTGGTTGGCCTCCACCCGTCCTTTCACGCCATCACCCGGTTCTCGATCATGCGGTCGCAGGGGGTCACGGCGGTGTCCCGCTTCCTCAAGGACGTCACCGTGCGCGACTTCGAGGTCCCCGCCGACCGGATCCGCGTGATTCCGAACTTCGTCGACACCGATGTGTTCCAGCGGGGGCGCGATCCCTGTCACCGCGAGGTGTTCGCGCCGGGCGGCGAGAAGATCGTGATGCACGTGTCCAACTTCCGCCCGGTCAAGCGCGTGGTGGACGTGATCGAGGTCTTCGCGGGCCTCCGCGCGTCGATCCCCGCCCGTCTCGTCATGGCCGGCGACGGTCCGGACCGCCCCCGCGCCGCCGAACGGGCGCGCGCGCTCGGCGTGGACCGCGACGTGGTCTTCCTGGGCAAGCACGCGGCGGTCGAGGAGCTGCTCGCGTGCGCCGATCTCTTCCTCATGACGAGCGACCGCGAGTCGTTCGGTCTGGCGGCCCTCGAGGCGCTGTCGTGCGGCGTCCCGGTCGTCGGGTACCACGCCGGCGGGCTGCCCGAGGTGGTGCCGCACGGCGAGGCGGGCTTCCTGGTTCCGGTCGGCGCGGTGCAGGAGGCCACGGAGGCGGCCAGGGGGATTCTGGGCGACCCCGCGCGGTGGCAGCGTTTCAGTGAGGCAGCGCGTGTGGTTGCGGTGGATCAGTATGGAGTTGAGCGCGTGCTGCCGCGATACGAGGCGTACTACGAGGCGGTGCTCGCGGGGTCGGGGGGAGGGGCCGCGTGATCACGTGGTACGAGGGTGCGTTCCTCGGCTTCGTGCAGGGCGCGACCGAGTTTCTCCCGGTGTCGAGTTCGGGGCACCTGGTGATCGGGCAGGCGCTGCTGGGGATCGAGCTGCCGGGCGTGTCGTTCGAGGTCGCGCTTCACTTCGCGACCCTGCTGTCGGTGCTGATCGTGTACCGGTCCCGCGTCGCCGCGCTGACCCTGGGCGTGGTGCGGCGCGATCCCGGCCAGCTCCGCTACGCGGGCCTCCTCGTGCTCGCCTCCGTCCCGGCGGCGATCGCGGGCGTCGGCTACGGCGGCTTCTTCGCGGCCCTGTTCGACATGCCCGCCGTGGCCGGAGCCGCGCTTCTCGTGACCGGCTGCGTGATCTGGACGGCCCGCAGCGCGCTGGCGCGGGAGCCGGCCGAGGTGCCCGGCGCGGGTACGGCCCTGATCATGGGACTGGCCCAGGCCGCCGCCATCGTGCCGGGGATCTCGCGGTCGGGCGCGACGGTGGTGGCCGCGCTCTGGCGGGGAGCGAGCCCGTCCGAGGCGGCCGCGTTCTCGTTCCTGATGTCGGTTCCGGCGATCGGGGGCGCGGCGCTGCTGAAGCTCCCCGCCGCGGGGTGGGGGCAGGAGGGAGCGCTCGCAGGTGCGCTGGCCGTTGCGGGGATCGTCGCGTGCGTGACGGGGGTGGTGGCGATTCGCACCTTTCGCATGATGCTCGAGCGCCGCGCCTTTCACCTGTTCGCCCCGTACCTCTGGGTGGTGGGCGCGGCGTTCCTCGTGTTCACGGCCTGGGCGTGAGCGTCGCGCGCCCTTCGCCCGCGGTGCTGTGGGAGGGCCGGTCCGCCGCGCGGTGGGCACGCCGGTTCTCCGTCCCGACGGTCGAGGTCCACGCCCGGATCGGCTCGACGAACGACCGCGCACTGGCGTTGGCGCGCGCAGGATCGCCCCTGCCGGCGCTGGTGCTGGCCGACCGCCAGAGCGCCGGACGCGGCAGCAGGGGCCGTCGCTGGATCTCGGACACGCCGCTGGGCCTGTGGTTCACGGTGGCGCACGCCTGGGAGGGCGGGGAGGTCGGGGCGCTTCCCCTGCGCGTCGGACTGGCCGCGGCGCGCGCCGTCGAAGCGGTGGCGCGGGGACTTCGCGTCGAAGTGAAGTGGCCCAACGACATCTTCGTCGATGGCCGCAAGCTGGGGGGCGTCCTGTGCGAGCGCGCGGACGGGATCGTCCTCGCCGGAATCGGCCTCAACGTCAACCAGAACAGACGGGATCTGCCCCTGGGACTTGCGCCGCCCCCCACCTCCGTGCTCCTCGAATCGGGACGCACGACGCAGCGGGGACGGCTCCTCGACGCGGTCATGAAGACACTGGCGGAGGTCTGGGCCCGCCCGGGCCCTTCGATCCCGCCCGCGGAACTCAGGGCGCTCGAGGCGCGTTCCGCGCTGCGTGGCCGCATGTTGTCCGTCGACGGTGCGGTGCGCCGCTCGTCCGGACGTCCGCGGACGGCCAGGGGACTCGTCGCGACCGCGACAGGCCTGCAGCCGGACGGTACGCTCGGCCTTAAGGACCAGGGCGGACGGCGTCTGACGCTGATCGCGGGGTCGATTTCATTGGAATCCACCTTGAAACCCGGGAGTTGAGCATGGCTTGCCAGCTGGTTGCCGACGTTGGAAACACGGAGACCGTATTCGGGCTCCTCGACCTCGATGGCCGCGAGGTGCTCGGGCACTGGCGCGTGAGCACCCGCGTGCCGAGGACCGAGGCGGAGTACGGCGTTCTGCTGAGAGCGCTGCTGTCCGCCGGGCCACAGCCGGCCCCCGACGTGCGGCGGGGCGTGATCGGGTCCGTGGTGCCATCCGGCGACCGCACGCTGCGGCGGGTCATGTCGTCGCTGGTGGACGGCGCCGTCTTCAACGTCAGCGCCCGCTCCGATCTGCCGATCCGGCTCGACGTCGAGGAGCCGCTCACGGTGGGCGCGGACCGGATCGTCAACACGCTCGCGGCCAAGGTCCGCTTCGGTCGCGACACGATCGCGGTCGACCTCGGCACGGCCACGACCTTCGACTGCATCACCGCCGACGGAATCTTCCGGGGCGGCGTGATCGCGCCGGGGCTGAGCGCGGGCCTCGACTGGCTGGCGCGCAGCACCGCCAAGCTTCCCATCGTGGAACTCGTTCCGCCCGACGAGGTGGTGGGCCGCCGCACCGAGACGTGCATTCAGAGCGGGGTCTTCTTCTCGGTTGTGGACGCGGTGGACGGGATCGTGCGCCGCATCAAGGCGAGCTGGGGCGCCGAGGATCTCCTGGTCGTGGCTACCGGCGGCTTTGCCTCGGTGGTCGGCCCCCACGCCGCCACGGTGGACCGGATCGAACCGTTCCTGACGCTGGAGGGGTTGGGGATCGCGGGGGCTCACCTGGATCGCTGAAGCCGGGTTGCAAGCCGGGGCCGACCGGGGCTGGCCGGGGCCGACACCCGGGGGCCGACCCTCGGCCCTTGACGATGCAGCCGGGATTTGCGACAATCGATTGCTCTTGTTAGCACTCACACGCGTTGAGTGCTAACAGCGGGCACACGGCCCGCGATTCCAGACCAACCCATTCCAAGGAGGAGCGCGCATGTCTGCCGCGAACAAGATCCAGCCGCTGGCGGATCGGGTGGTGGTGAAGGCACTCGAGGAAGCCGAGCAGATGCGGGGTGGCCTGTACATCCCCGACACCGCCAAGGAGAAGCCCCAGGAGGGCGAAATCGTCGCCGTGGGACCAGGCAAGCTGTCCGACGACGGCAAACGGACCCCGATGGAAGTCACCCCCGGAGACCGGGTGCTGTACGGCAAGTACAGCGGCACCGAGGTCACGGTCGACGGAGACGAGTACCTGATTCTCCGCGAATCGGACGTGCTGGCCATCGTCAACTAACACCCACCGGAGGCGCCTGCCTGGGCGCCCTCGGAGAAACACAACCAGGAGACAAGCGAAATGGCAGCGAAGGAACTGGATTTCGACATCGAGGCACGCGCCCGATTGAAGGCAGGCGTGGACAAGCTCAGCAAGGCCGTCCGGGTCACGCTCGGGCCCAAGGGCCGCAACGTGGTCATCGACCGCAAGTTCGGCTCCCCGACGGTGACCAAGGACGGCGTGTCCGTGGCCAAGGAGATCGAGCTGGAGGACCCGGTCGAGAACATGGGTGCCCAGATGGTCAAGGAAGTGGCCACCAAGACGTCCGACGTGGCCGGGGACGGCACCACGACCGCGACCGTGCTTGCGGACGCGATCTACGCCGAAGGGCTGAAGAACGTCACCGCCGGGACCAACCCGATGGGCATCCGCCGCGGCATCGATCAGGGGGTTGACGTCGTGGTGCGCGAGCTGGCAGGAGCGTCGACCGAGACCAAGGGCAAGCGTGAGATCGCCCAGGTCGGCGCCATCTCGGCCAACAACAACATGGAGATCGGCGAGCTGATCTCCGAGGCGATGGAGAAGGTCGGCAAGGACGGCGTGATCACCGTGGAAGAGGCGCGCGGCCTGGAGACCGAGCTGGACACGGTCGAGGGCATGCAGTTCGACCGCGGCTACCTGTCGCCCTACTTCGTCACCGATCCGGAGCGGATGGAGGCGGTTCTGGAAGAGCCCATGATCCTCATCCACGACAAGAAGGTCTCGTCGATGAAGGACCTTCTGCCGATCCTCGAGAAGGTCGCCCAGATGGGCAAGCCGCTCCTGATCATCGCCGAGGACGTCGAGGGCGAGGCGCTGGCGACGCTTGTGGTCAACAAGCTGCGCGGAACGCTCAAGGTCGCCTCGGTGAAGGCGCCGGGATTCGGTGACCGCCGCAAGGCGATGCTGCAGGACATCTCGGTCCTGACCGGCGGCCAGGTGATCTCGGAAGAGGTCGGCTTCAAGCTCGAGAACGCCGTGGTCAGCGATCTCGGCACCGCCAAACGCGTCGTCATCGACAAGGACAACACCACGGTCATCGACGGGGCCGGCGCGGAGGACAAGATCCACGGCCGGATCGAGGAGATCAAGGTGGCGATCGACAAGTCCACGTCGGACTACGACCGCGAGAAGCTGCAGGAGCGGCTCGCGAAGCTGGCCGGGGGCGTGGCCGTGATCAACGTCGGCGCCGCGACCGAGACGGAGATGAAGGAGAAGAAGGCGCTCGTGGAGGACGCGCTGCACGCCACCCGCGCGGCCGTCGAAGAGGGCATCGTGCCCGGCGGCGGCGTTGCCCTGCTGCGCGCGCAGACGGCGCTGGACGAACTCAGCCTCGACCGCGAGGACGAGCAGGTCGGCGTGAACATCCTGCGCCGCGCCCTCGAGGCGCCCATCCGGCAGATCGCCGTGAACTCGGGCGCCGAGGGATCCATCGTGGTGGCCAAGGTTCGCGACGGCGAGGGCGGCTTCGGCTACAACGCCCAGACCGACACGTACGAGAACCTCGTCGGTGCGGGCGTGATCGATCCGACCAAGGTCGTGCGCAGCGCGCTGCAGAACGCCGCGTCCATCGCGAGCCTCCTGCTGACGACCGAGGCCGTGGTGGTGGAGCGGCCCGAAGAGGAGAAGCCCGCGATGCCGGGCGGCGGCGGCGGCGACATGGGCGGGATGTACTAGGGCGAGACGCACCGCTCCCGCCGGCTGCCCTGCGGCCGAGCCGCGTGTTACCCGACGCGGCCCGTGGCCCCTTCCCCCCTGGCCGGGGAAGGGGCCACGCTGCGTCCTGGATTTGACGGAGAGAGGCCCTGATGGATGACGGCACGAATACGAATTACCGGAACTTCGGCTGGTGGCTGCGACTGGCCGCCATTGCGGGCGTCATCTCGTTCGCAGTGATCTTCCTCGTGTCCTTCGTCGGTCCCACTCGCATGCTCCGGATCCTCCCCATCGCAATCACATCGGTCGTTGGCGGACTGGCGGTGGCAGGCGCCGTGGCTGCCGTCGGCCACTTCGTGTCGGAATACAAGTCGCCGCGTCGGCGGAGTTGATCGGGAGCGACGCCCGGCGACACGCGTATACGCCGGAATCCTGACTCTACCGACTCTACCCCGCCGGGCCTCCGGCGTGGTCGTGCACCAGCACATCCGTTCCTAGGTAGCGGTCCTGGGCATTCGTGAACCAGCGCCGCTCAACCGGGATCCTCATGCCGAGCACGTCGCGCTCGCCATCCAGAAGGATGTACTCGCCGTCCCCGGCGGCCTCGTCGTGGTAGAAACGGTAGCCGATCATCCGATAGGTGCTCGGGTCGAAATAGAAGTACCAGGTGTCGCTGCCTACCGCGGGATCGTAGGTGACCCTGAGCGCCCTGGCGGTCCGGCCGTCGAACTCGGCGTCCTGCATCGCCGCGTCGATGTTCGTGCCGGGGTCGCGCAACTTCATCGGCAGCCCCCAGAGGTACAGGTAGTAGTCGCGCATGCGCCGGATGCCGGGACAGTCCAGCCGTAGCGACTCCACCTGTTCCTGGGTGGGAGGCGTGTGCCCGACCGTGGCGAAGCACTCCTCGCCGTCGGTTCCCTTCACAAGGGGTCCGTCGTCGGTCGCTTCCTCGTAGGTGTAATCGCTGGAGGCGACGTCAAGGTGAATGGTGGCCCGGCGCTCGCTTCCATCGGGCCTCGACTGGTCGATCACCAGGGTGTGCCGAAAACCCGGCCATCGATCGGCCGGATCGTGGTAGGCGATGGCCGCGTCCAGAAGCTCGGGGCCGGTGGTTGGGGGGAGGGAAGGATCGGGCTCCCCGGCACATGCGAGGAGGCCGAGCGAGCCCAGGATCATGGCGGCGGGGAGCCTCATAACGCCAACTCCGCTTGCGTGGGACCCGGTCGGCGTGCCCACGCCAGCACTTTGGCGAGCGTCTTCTCGCCGATGCCTCTCGTCGCAGCCAACTGGCTGAAGGATCGCACATCGGCATGCCGCAGGGCACGCTGTATGGTGTCAACCCGCCTCACGTCAATTCCGGTCAACTCCGCTAGTTTTCGCACGTCCGGCTCAAGGAAACCGGACTTGAGCGGACCGATCAGGTCGTCCTTGGCCTTTGGGTCATACCGGTAGATGTCGACCGGTATCTCGCATCCCTGCAACGCCTCGCGCATGACGTCGATTACTCGAGCTTCAGGCAGCCCTCCGTTCTGCGAACCCAGAAGAGGAAACGCGATCGATTCAATCCCTTGCTCCCGGTAGGTGTCCATGAACTTCGCGAGCCCCGACACCAGGTATTCTTCCTTGGACGGAAACCGCCAGTGCTTCTTGGTTGGGAAATTGAGCACCCATGGCTCGCCACTCTCCCTATCTGGCCTATACAGCCATAGCCTTCCGACCGTCATGTGGCCTTGCCGGCACAACTGCTCGTACCGCAGAAACATGGCCGGGTAGCGAAGCTTGAACTCCAGGGCGATACCCGCCCCCATCACGCCGACGCAGTTCACGGTATTCACCAGGGTCTGTCGCTCACTGGCGAAGAGATTGCCCTTCTTCACGTTCACGTTCGACATGGCTAGAAGAACCCTTCGGGCCGTACGTCGACGCGGGTAGGCCAACGGAGACTCGTGAGTTCGTCTCTCAACGGCTCATTGCTGACCACTGCCCGCTCGACCCTCGAAAGTGGGACACTGCCCGGCACCAGGACCTCGGCGCAGCGCGTCCGCTTTCCGTCATCAAAGTCATTCCAATAGTCGGCCTCCAGGCAGTCCCAGTCGAGTTCCTTCAAGTCCCCAAGATTGTAGAAGAACCTGGTCGCGCTGGATGCGGCGTTTCCATCGGTGAAGACAACCCCTGGTTCCTTCAGCAACCTGCGATCGACGCATAGCACGACAAGGTCCGACTGCAGCTGCCGGCGTGCGTAGAGCATCGGGTTGCGGGCTCGAAAGTAGAGATTCACATAGTCGTGCAGCGGCCGACGTTGGATCGAGTCGATCTTGCCGCTCCGCCTCTGGTTGACTTCCAGATTTGAAATGTCGTATGGAATCCCCGCTGCCAGAGCGCGAGAGCGGCACAGGAGCGCACCACTGGCCAGGACGCTGGCGATGTTGTCCTTGTGTACGATGTAGTAGAGATACCTGAGCCGCCGGTACTGAATGGGGCCATCGGTCCCCGTCCCAGATGCGTCACCCGACATGTGTCTTGTCGGCCGGTAGCGTCCCTGAGCATCAGAGGTCATCATGCAGTGGCCCGTGTGCGAGTAGCCCTCAGCCGTATGGGGGGGCGAAGCGCTCAAGCTGCCGCTTCCGTTGGGAGGTACGCCGTTCGCTGACGCGACCTGGGGGCACCGGCTGCGGTAGGGTTTGCCTGACAGCTGAATCGTTCGGTCGCGCAGTGTGGTTACCCCATATGGTGGCAGGTCATTTCCATCGACAGGTAGTCGAGTAATAGGATATGTGATTTGCCATCGCATCATCGGCAATCGAGGGCGTCGGTGACTTGGCAGGTGACCTGCTTCGGAGGGGTTGGCTCCGTCCCGCGAGGCTACTTGACGGCGACCTTGAGGAATCGATGGGGTTGTCAACCGTGACGGGTCGACGTGACAGTGGGGGCGCCACTGGCGGCATACCTGCCGCGGGGCCAAGTTCGCCATCCATCCAATGACCGTGTGAACCGCTTGCCAAGGATCGCAACCGTGAACAGCACCAGAGACCGTCGCCCTCTACTCTCAATCCCTACCGCCATCGCCGCGGCGATCATCCTCGCCTGTTCGGCGTCGGCCCAGGAGGTGGGCCCCGAGAACGGCACCCTGATCGTCGCCGGTGGGGCCCTTTCCGACCCGGCGGTGTTTCGGCAGTTCGTCGAACTCGCGGGCGGGCCTTCGGCGCCGATCGTGATTATTCCCACCGCGGGCGGCGGCGACAGCTACGACCAGTACTTCGGCGGGCGGCGGCGATTCGAGCAGGCGGGGGCCCGGGACATCACCATCCTTCACACCTACGATCCGGAAGTCGCCGACACCGACGCCTTCGTCGAACCGCTGCTCGAGGCGCGCGGGGTGTGGTTCACCGGCGGACGCCAGTGGCGGCTGGCCGACTCCTACCTTGACACGAAGACGCACGAGGCGCTGTGGGGGGTGCTCGACCGCGGCGGCGTCATCGGCGGATCGTCGGCGGGCGCGTCGATTCAGGGGTCGTACCTGGTCCGGGGCGACACCCGCACCAACACGATCATGATGGGGGACCACGAGGTGGGGCTGGGCTTTCTCAGGGGCGTGGGCATCGACCAGCACCTGCTGCGGCGGAACCGCCAGTTCGACCTGATCGAGGTCATCCGCGCGAAGCCGGAGCTGCTGGGCATCGGGATCGACGAGAACACGGCCATCGTGGTGCGCGGCGACCGCTTCGAAGTGGTCGGCCAGAGCTACGCGGTCATCTATGACGCCAACGCCACGCTCGACAGCGGCGGCCTGTTCTACTTCCTGGCGCCGGGGGACCAGTACGACATGGCGGCGCGCGAAGCGTTCCGTCCCAGCAGGGACCAGACGCCGATGCAGCGGGTCACCGGGACGCCCTGGCCTCCAGGGAGGTAGCCAGCAGCCCGTGGATAAAATCCCCCCGGCATTCGAGCGGCGATGCATCCGGGCCGGACGCCCGGCTCTACCTCTTCGCACTGTAAAGAACAGTTTACATAATGTCATGTTTACCATACATCCTACCACTGTGGAGCCGTGCTCTGCGTTGCTCCTCGGGCCCGTAGCGCTGCCACTGGCCCTTCGTCGCGCCTTGCCAGCCCGGCGCCTCACCGCTCTCGTTGCTCGGGCGGCTTTATCCACGGACTGCCAGGCGTGTTAGTTTTCGCGCCATGAATCCGCCACCCATCCACGTCACCCTCCCCGACGGCACGTCCGTCGCGCTGCCCGCCGGGGCCGGCGCGGGCACGCTCGCGGCCGAGATCGGACCCGGTCTCGCACGGGCGGCTCTCGCGGCCGTCGTCGACGGCGAAACCGTCGATCTGGACCGCCCGCTCCCCGACGGCGCGTCCGTGCGCCTGCTCACCGGGCGCGACCCGGAGGCGCTCGGCGTATTGCGCCATTCCGCCGCCCATGTGCTCGCCACAGCGGTGCGGGAGATGGTCCCGGGCGCGGGGATCGGCTTCGGCCCCGCGATCGACGACGGGTTCTACTACGACTTCGACGTGCCCGAGCCCTTCACGCCCGAGCAGCTCGAAGCGATTCAGGAGCGCATGGACCGGGTGGTCGAGGCCGACTATCCCTTCGAGCGTCGCGTGGTCACGCGTGAGGAGGCCCGCGAACTCTTCGCCGACGACCACCTCAAGCTGGAACGGCTGGAGGAGTTCGCCGACGACGAGGTCATCACCGTCTACCAGGACGGCCCGTTCCTCGACCTCTGCCGGGGACCGCATGTGCCCAGCACCGGGCGTCTCAAGCACTTCAAGCTCCTCAGCACGGCAGGCGCGTACTGGAGGGGCGACGAGCGCCGCCAGATGCTGCAGCGCGTCTACGGCACCGCGTTTTTCACGGCCAAGGACCTGCGGGGTCACCTGCACCGCCTCGAAGAGGCCCGCAAACGCGACCACCGGGTGCTGGGAAAGCGCCTCGATCTCTTCTCCATCCAGGAAGAGGTGGGCCCGGGCTTCGTGTTGTGGCATCCCAACGGGGGGCGTCTCCGGAACACGATCGAGAGCTTTCTCAGGGAGACCCTGATCGACCACGGCTACGAAATCGTCTTCACCCCCCATGTGGCCAGCGAGGAGCTCTACCGCATATCGGGCCACCTGGACGTCTTTTCCGACGACATGTTCCCGGCGATGGACGACGACGGGGAGCGGTTCCGGTTGAAGCCGATGAACTGTCCCCACCACTTCATGATCTACCGCTCGCAGATCCGGTCGTACCGCGATCTGCCCCTGCGCTACGCGGAACTCGGCACCTGCTACCGCTACGAACGCTCCGGGACGCTCCACGGCATGCTGCGCGTGCGTTCGTTCACGCAGGACGACGCGCACATCTTCATCCGCGAGGACCAGATCGAGGAGGAGTACGAGCGCCTGCTCGACCTGGGGGACTACCTGCTGAAGGTGTTCGGGTACCAGTACCGCACGGCCCTGTCCACGCGTCCCGAGAAGGCCATCGGCGACCCGGCGGTCTACGACGCCGCGGCGGATCAGCTGGCGGACGTGCTGCGGAACCGGGGACTGGACTACGAACTGGACGAGGGGGGCGGCGCGTTCTACGGGCCCAAGGTGGATATCCTCGTCACCGACGCGCTGGGGCGCGAGTGGCAGGGCGGCACCTTCCAGCTGGACTTCCTCATGCCGGAGCGCTTCGGACTCGAATACGTGGGTTCGGACAACCAGCGTCACCAGGCGGTGGTCATCCACCGCACGCTGCTGGGGTCGATGGAGCGCTTCATCGGGGGCCTGATCGAGCACTACGGCGGGGCGTTCCCGCTGTGGCTGGCTCCGGAGCAGGTCCGCATCCTGCCCGTATCCGAGCAGTGGGCGGCGTCCGCGCGCGAACTGGCGGGGCTCTTGCGGGCGGAGGGTCTCCGCGTCGAGGTGGACGAGCGGGACACCCTGGGCTACCGGATTCGCAGCGCGGAGACGATGAAGGTTCCGTACATGGGCATCGTGGGGGAGCGTGAGGCGGGCGCCGGGACCGTCTCGGTCCGGAAGCGGGGAGCGAAAAAGAAGCAGGTGACGATGGAGCGGGGGGAGTTCGTGGAGCGCCTGAAGGGCGAGGTCGAGAGCCGGACGCTGGGGTAGGGGTGGTCTGGCCGGCCACGGCTGGCTGTGGACTGGAGTGGGAGGACCCATCGTTGCATGCACGCTTGCATACAAGCCGGTCGACCGCTACTGTGCAGACGTGGTAATCCGCTGACCGAAAGCTGGTGAGCACCGTGCAGGAGGCAGGCTATTCTGCGGTGGGGCGGGCGAAACCGGTCCCCCCATCCGCCCTTTCGGGCGATACTCCGCGCCGCGTTCGGCCCTGTTCCAACCGGGACCCCTCCGCAGTCTCTGCCGGGTCTCCCTTTTCCCCTCCGTTCGGTCTTCCCGACGAAGCATTGAAAGGAGCAATCGCATGAGAAGAATCATGATCAGAACCCTTTCCCTGGGAGTCCTGCCACTGATTGTCGCGACGGCCCTGGCGGGCCAGCAGAACGGCACGGTGACCGGGGCGGTGACGGACGCCATGAGCATGCGGCCGCTGTCCGGGGCGCAGGTCAGCATCGATGGGACGACCCGCGGCTCTCTCACCAACGCGGAAGGGCGCTTCATAATCCTGAACGTCCCCGCCGGCACGTACACGGTCCGGGTCCGGATGCTGGGCTATGGGGCCGGAGAGCAGACGATGACCCTCGCGGCCGGTGGCACGGCGACGCTGGACTTCGAACTCACCCAGCAGGCGATCGAGGTGGAGGGCGTCGTGGTTACCGCGCTCGGCATCGAGCGGGAGGAACGAGCCCTTACCTACTCGGTGCAGACCGTGAACTCGGAGGTCCTCGAGCGCACTCCCGAAGTCAACCTTGTACAGGCGCTGCAGGCCCAGTCCGCCGGCGTGCAGGTCGTCCAGTCGAGCGGCAGGCCAGGGGCATCCTCGTTTATCCAGATCCGCGGACAGTCGACGTTCACCGGATCAAGCCAGCCGCTTTTCATTGTCGATGGCGTCCCCGTGAGCATCGATCTGGACGCGGAGGTTGGAGGGAGCATCTACGGGCGGGGCCAGGCCGGCAACCGGGGCATGGACTTCGACATGACCAACGTCGAGGAGATCTCGGTGCTGCGGGGAGCCGCCGCCACGGCGCTCTACGGATCACGGGCCGCGGCGGGCGCGGTGGTGATCAAGACGAAACAGGGGCGGCCGGGCATGCCGGTCCGCTTCGAGTATTCGAGCTCGGCGCGCCTGGACGACCCGATCATCGCGGGCTACGTGACCGACTGGGCCGCGGGGCGTGACCGCCTGCTTTGCGACGGCAGGCTCCAGTCGGCGGGCGGCTACTGTCAGCCCGGTTACCCCACCGCGACCGGTTTCGAAACGCGTACCATCACGAGTTCGAGCTATCCGGGCTGGGGTCCCCACAAGGACAGCATTCCGGCGGAAGTGACCGCCGCGCTGGGGGATGTCCTGTTCGAGGATACGCGCTCGCAGTTCTATCAGCAGGCCCGGACGCTGGAGAACTCGCTGCGCGCCACGGGCAGCCTGGGAGACATGGGGTCGTTCGCGTTCGGCGTCTCCTACCTCGACCAGGGAGACATCACCCCGACGGGGAAGCTGGAGCGGCTCAACCTGAGCGCGAACGTCAACCTGCAGATGTCCGACAGGCTGATGTCCACTACGAGCGTCCAGCGCGTCAACACCCAGAACCCCTGGCCGGCCGATTCCTGGGTCAGCGTGCATCACAACCTGCTCCATATCCCGCCCAACGTCGACATCCGCACGGCGTGGAACGACGACGGCACGCCGGTGATGTGGGGCTCGAACAGCCCGCACTACCAGTGGGTGATGGAGAACGAGTACAGGGACAGCAACGTGAACCGCTGGATCGTCTCGCAGCGCTTTGCGGCGATAATCGTGCCGGGGGTCAGGCTGTCCAACACCTGGGGTCTGGACACGTACCTCGACGAGCGGCGCACCTATCAGAACGAGCGACCCTGGCGCACCGCCGACGGACTCAATTCCGGCGGGACGCGGCAGGAGAAGCTCAGCCGCACGCAGATGAACAACGATCTGGTACTCAGCCTGGACCAGATGCAGTTTGGCGACGACTTCACCGTCAGCGGGCTGGTGGGCGGCAACATCTGGATGACGGACAACAGCCGCATCACCGGTCAGGGCTTCGACATCGTCATCCCGGACTACTACAACGTGGAGAACTTCCAGCGCCAGGACGTCTATGCCTCGATACCCGAAATGCGACGTTTGCTCGGCGCATACGCCCAGGCGACGGTGGACTACAAGGGCTGGTCGTACTTCACGCTGACCGGACGGAATGACTGGAGTTCGACGTTGCCGAAGGACGCGAACAACTATTTCTATCCTTCCGCGAGCGTGGGCGTCATCTTTACGGACGCCATTGAGTATCGTCCGTCGTGGCTGGATTACGGCAAGGTGCGTCTCTCGTACGCAAAGGTCGGGGCGGATGCACCGCCGTACAGCCTGTCGTCGCGGTACTACGCCGCCAACGCGCCGGGCGTGCACCAGGGGAGCTACCAGTTCGACCCGACCACGATCACCTTCCCGTTCCGGGGTCAGGTCGGATTCGTTCAGGGCACACAGCTCGGTAACCCGGACATCAGACCGGAGTCGACATCGGAGATCGAGGTCGGCCTCGAACTGCGCGGGCTGAACAACCGTGCCAGCCTGGACGTCTCGTACTACGACAAGAAGAGCTATGACCAGATCTTCTCGGTGCCGGCCTCGGCGTCCAGCGGATACACCCGGATCACCCGGAACGCCGGTGACCTCCGCAACAAGGGCTGGGAGGTCTCGGTCCGTGGGCGGCCGCTCCAGATGCAGGACCTCACCTGGGATCTGAGCGCGAACTGGACGCGCAACCGGAACTCGGTCATCGAGCTGGCGCCGGGCATCGACAACCTTCACCTCGCGGGCTACTCCTGGCCGAGCATCCGGATCATGGCGGGTCTGCCCTACGGTGTGATCTGGGGGTACGGCTACCAGCGGAACTGCATGCCGGAAACGGGCAGCTACTGCTTCCCCGACCAGCCGACCGGCGCGCTCATTCTCGGTGACGAGAACTGTGCGAGCGTCCGGCAAAACCAGGCCGGCGACTGCCACGGCCTCCCCATCCGCACCCAGCGCCAGTTGCCGCTGGGTACCGCGTTGCCGGACTGGCTCGCCAACATCAGCAGCGTCATCCGCTACAAGGGTTTCGGCCTGTCGAGCCTCTGGGACATCCGCAAGGGCAGTCAGATACTCAACTTCGAGATCCAGTACACGACCGGCCGGAACGGACGGCATATCCTGACGAACGATCGGTACACGGTCGTTACCCTCGATGGGATCAACCAGACGACCGGCCAGCAGAACACCAAGTCGGTCGTGAAGGATCCGACGTTCTACGAACTGATGTACGGCTACGACAAGCACGAGGGCCAGATCGAACCCGGCGGCTTCATCAAGCTGCGGCAGGTCACGCTTTCGTACGACGTCCCGCCGACCCTGCTGGAGAGCATCGGTGTCGACCGCGCAACGGTTTACGCGACCGGTCGAAACTTGGGTGTGTGGTCGGACTTCTCCATGGGCGATCCGGAAGCGGACATCTCAGGCGGCTTCAACAGCGCCTGGCAGTACTACCGGCACTTCCCGGCGCCCCAGACGAAGGGTTTCACGTTTGGTATCCGGACGAGCTTCTGACCCATTGGGATCAAGAGAAAGGAGAAGCGCCATGTTTGATATGAGAAGATCCCCGATGGCTCGGACGGCGGCGGTCGCGCTCCTGGCCGTGTTTGCGGGTGGCTGCGACAGCTTCCTCGACGTCAATACGGACCCCAACGCCCCCGTCAACGCCCGCGTCGACGTCCGCCTGCCGGCGGTCGTCACGGGCATGGTCCACACCGTCTACTACGGCGACCCGGGGCAGTGGTCCGTCGAGTGGATGCAGCAGACCTCGTACAACAGGGACTCGCGCGGCTACGACGAGCTCCAGCTCTACGAGGTGCAGGACAACTCCGCAAACGGGGCGTGGAGCTATCACTACGCCACGATGCTCAACGAACTCAAGCTCATGATGGAGGAAGTCGAACCCGACACGGACGCAGCGTACTACGGCCTTGCCAAGTTCCTTTCGGCGTGGGTCTGGCTCCACACGACGGACCTGTGGGGCCCCGTGCCGTTCACGGAGGCGCTGGACCCGGCCGTTCCGACACCGGGATACGACGACCAGCTGCCGACCATCTACGGGCAGGCCCTCGCGATGATGGACGAAGCCGTCGCCTCCATGAAGCAGCCGAGCCGGAGGACGCCGAGCGCCAACGACCTGCTCTTTGAGGGTGACATGTCCCGCTGGGTCAAGTTGGCGCGCACGGTTCAGGCCCGGCATCAGCTCCGCCTTGCGTACGCGCCGGGCGAGAACGCGCAGGAGCGTGCACAGGCGGCGTTGAGCGCGCTCGGCGAAGGCCTCACCAGCACTGCCGACGATGTGGTGTTCGAATACCCCGGAGGCGCTGGTGCCCGTAACCCGCTTTGGCGGTACGTCGACCGGAGCCTCCTCTTCACCGCGAGCGGAATGACGGTCGACATGCTCAAGGAGCGCGACGATCCGAGACTCCCGATCATGGTGGAGCCGGCGATCAAGGACATGGAGAACGGGGAAGTGGTGTATCGCGGCCACTACAACGCGGACGAGCCCGCCGCGGACTCGACGATCTCCGAGGTCGGGCACTTCTTCACGGCCGAGGACGCGCTGCTGAACGTGGCCAGCTTCGCCGACGCGAAATTCACGGAGGCGGAAGCGCGGCTCATCATGAGCGGTGCGGGAGCCGCCGACGCCCCCTACCGGGAGGGCATCCGTGCCATCATGGAGAAGTGGGGTGTGGACGCGGCGGACATCGATGCCTACGTGGCCGCCCGGCCGATGCTGTCGTCGCTGGCCAACCCGCTCGAGGAGATCATCAGGGAGAAGTGGATCGCCAACTACCTGACCATCGAGCCGTGGAACGACTGGCGGCGCACAGGCTTCCCGGCGATCGAACCCGTGCCGAATGCGTTCCTGCCCGCGATCCCGGTGCGGATCCGCACGCCCGAGTCCGAGCTGGCCAGCAATTCGGAGAATGTCACGGCCAGCGGCGTGGACCCCGGACTCCAGGGGATGTTGTTCGCTGGACCCTCGGTCTGGTGGGGCGGGTCTCCGCCCGCCAGTTTGGCCGGAGGGAACTAGCGCCTGGAAAAGGCCGGGACCGACGGCGGCGGCGACCTGCCGGCGTCGTCGGTCCGGCCCCATGGCCGCGCAGCGCGGAGGCGTTTTCGAATGGTGCGGTGGAGAGCGGGTCTGGTCTTGTTGCTCGGCAGTTGCCTCTCGTCGACGGCGTGTGTGACGTACACCGAAATCGACGTGGGTGTCGCACCGGCGACCGAGGAAGTACGGGTTCGGCTCACCGATGACGGGGCCATCCGGGCGGCGCGGCACCTGGGTCGGTTGCGGAGCGAGCTGGACGCCGAGGTGGCTCTGCGGCCCCCGGATTCCGTGGCCGTGATCGTGTGGCTCGGCAAGAACTACCCGGGCACGCAGTTCGAAAGCGTGCGCGAGACAATCGTCCTCCCCATGGACGAGGTAAGCGAAATCCACAGGAGAGAGCTTTCGACCAAACGGACGGCGGTCGCTCTGATCGGAGCGGGGGCCATCTTCGCGCTGCTCGTGGACCAGATCTTCCTCCAGGAAAACCCGAACCGCCCGCCGGAGATCGACGACGAGAATCCTCCGCCGGCGGGCTTCAGGCTCTTCCGCATCCCCATCGGGTAGATCCCCGAAAGGTGACATCATGGAGAACAAAGCCCTGCCCGTTGCCGGGCTCGCCATCGTCGTGGTCGCGTCGGTCACGGCGTGTGCCGCCATGTCCTCGTCCTCTACCGGGGCGGCGCGAAATGTGATCAGCGGCGACGAACTCGCGGCCACCAACAGCCAGACCGCGTACGAGGCCCTGCAGATGGTCAGACCCGAGTGGCTGACGGGTCGCGGGCCCGTTTCCCTGACAAATGCGACCGAAGCCCGTCCCAACGTGTACATGTACGGTTCGCGCGTGGGTGACCTGGACTACCTCAGGGACGTCTACGTCCAGGATGTCGCCGAGCTCCGCTACTGGTCGACCGGGGAAGCCAGCGCCCGCTTCGGCATGGGGAATCCCAGAGGCGTGATCGAGATCATCCCCCGGTAGGCGTGGCGGCCGCGGCAGCCGGGGGTTTGCCGGGTGTCGTCAGGACGGCGGGGGCATCACCGGGCGCACGTAAAGCGCCTCGCCGCCGGCGACGCCCGCGAGGATGCCCGGGTGCAGTTCTGCGCCCAAGCGGAGCAGCGCGAGCGTTCGCACGGCTCCCTCCAGCCAGAGCCCGCTCGCGGCGGGTGCCACCGGACGGAAGTTGCCGGCTCCGTCGCCCTTCAGGAAGACGCCAACGCCGCCGTCGAGCCGCGGAACGCTGTGGTCGAACGCGTGCAGGTTGCCCGCCAGCACGAGGTCGAGCGCGCCGTCGCCGTCGAAGTCGGCCGGGACGGCGCCTGTCACGGCCGACACCTGGGCGGTTCTCGGTAGCGGACGGGGCCGCAGCCGGCCGTCGCCCGTGTTTTCCAGGTACAGGCTGGCCAGCGTGCGGGCCTGGAGGCGCCGGGCCGCCCGCATGCCCTGGGGTCGGAGAACGTCCGCGAGCGTGGCTGTGGCGAATGCGTCGAGGGTGGGGTAGAGCGGCGCGATCCAGGGCAGCATGGATGCCATGCGATCGCGGCCGAACCAGGGGTACAGGTTGCCGCCTTCGTGGTAGGCCGGCACGCTCTCGTCCTCTCCATCGCCGTCGAAGTCCGCCACGAACAGTTCAAAGGGGCGGTCGTCGGCAGGGTGGTACGGATGGTTCAGCCCCACGTTGCCGGCCACCACGTCCGCGTCCCCGTCACCGTCGAAGTCCGCCGTGGCCAGCGTCTGCCACCAGCCGCTCAGGCCATCCAGGCCAGCCTCGGCCGTGGCATCGCGGAGCCGTCGTCCGTCGTTGCGGAGTAGTGTGGGGGGCATCCACTCTCCGGCCACCAGGAGGTCGGCAACGCCGTCTCCGTCCAGGTCCTCCCACAGGGCGTCGGTGACGGTTTCCAGCCCTGCCAGCGCGGGAGCCACCTCGGCGGTCACGTCCACGAGAGCTCCGCCGCCGTCGTTCCTCAGGAGACGGCTGCCGGTCGGCGGACCGCTCCCGGGCACGGTGTGGGCGCCGATGAAAAGGTCGATCCGGCCGTCGCCGTTGTAGTCGCCGGGTGCGAGCGTCGTGCCCCACCCGGCTTGCTGCGCGGCCGCCTGCGCCGCCGCAGGGAAGCTCGCGCCTCCGGCGTTGAGGAACACGCGGTGCCGGTGTTCGGGCCGGTTCAGCGCCGCCGGGTAGCCGGCGACCGTCCAGATATCGTTGAGGCCGTCGACGTCGACGTCGAAGATCGCGACCGCTGTGGTCTCGGTCAGGGCGGCGCCGGCGGGGATCTCGGCGGCGGCGCGGAACGTCCCGTCTTCCTGCTGCAGGTACACCCGTGATGGCCGGCCTGCGCTGCCGCCGTAGACGAAGTCGTCCATCCCGTCGCCGTCGAGATCGCCCGTGGCCAGTGCGACGTGTTCGCGCCGGGTCGGATACGGCGCCAGATCGGTTCCCGGGAGCGACAGGCTGGCCGTGTGGCGCGGCACCGGACGCAGCGCCCCGCGGGCGTCGGTGAAGACGGGCGGCGGAGTGGGTGCCGTGCGGTCCGGCGGGTTCGGTGGCGTCGGCGGGGCCGCATTCGCGTGATCGAGGACGAGCGTGGCGTCCGCGCCGATGTCGGTGCGGGTCTCGACGGTACCGTCCGGCCAGCGCACCTCCACCGTGTCCGCGGCCGGGCGCTCGCCGAGTCCGTAGTGCAGCAGGGGCTCCACAGAGGACTGGTATCCGCGGGTGAGCTGCGTCTCCTGGAGCTGGCGCGAGTCACCGGCGGTCACCCGCACGCGCGCGCCGATGCCGAACGGGTTGCCCGGGGGGCCCCGGAGCCGAACGCCGAGAAAGCGTGCCCCATCCCTTTCGCGTGCGTTGTTCCGGTAGACGAACGCCTGCTCCAGCACGTTGCTCACCACCAGGTCGAGATCGCCGTCCCGGTCGAGGTCGGCGTAGGCCGCGCCGGTGGAGTACGCCGGATGATCCAGTCCCCAATCGACCGCCATGTCGGTGAAGGCCAGGTCTCCCTCGTTCCGGAACGCGTGGTTCGGCGTCCGGCGGCGGGGCATGTTCGCGATGAGCTCGAGTATGAGCGCGGCGGTCGTTCCCCCTGTCGCCTCCTGGACCTCGGCCATTCGGCGGCTCATGTACGCGTCGAAGTCGGGGTTGATGCTCACGCCGGCCATGCCGTTCGTGACGAACAGGTCCTGCCTGCCGTCGTTGTCCAGGTCCGCGAACAGTGCCGCCCAGCTCCAGTCGGTCCTGGCCACGCCCGCGAGGTGCGCGACATCGGCGAAGACAGGCACATGTCCGTCCGGTGCCCCGCGGTTCCACTGCAGGACGTTCGCCATGTACTGGTAGTGCAGGCCTTCGCGAGCCAGCAGCGCGAAGCGTTCCTGTTCCGTGCCCATCTCCCGGGTCTTGCGGCCGTGGTGCGTCGGGAGTTCCATCTCGACGACCGCCAGATCCAGCTGGCCGTCCCCGTCGATGTCGCCGATATCGGACCCCATCGAAGACAGGGGGATATGCCCCATGGCCCTGTCGACGACGTTGCGGAAGCCGCCGCCGGGCTGGCCGATGTAGAGGTAGTCCGGCCCGGAGTAGTCGTTGGCGACGTAGATGTCGGGCAGTCCGTCGCCGTTCAGGTCCCCCACGCTCAGACCCAGCCCGAAGCCCAGGTTGGAATCGACGAGTCCCGCACCGTCGGACACGTCGACGAAGCGCCCGCCGTCGTTGCGGTACAGCCTGTCCACCTCGAGCGGCGAGCGTCCGCTGCCGAGTTCCAGCAGCGTGCGGTAGGCGGGGATCCCGTGGTTCATGAGGTACATGTCCAGGTCGCCGTCGCGGTCGCTGTCGAAGAACGCCGCCTGCGTCGAGTACGCGGGATCGTCGAGACCGTAGTCGGAGGCTTCTTCCGTGAAGACCGGAACTTCGTCCTCTCCCTGCCGGTTGACGAACAGCACGTTGCGCCGCAGGTCGTCCACTCCGAAGGGCCCCGACTGGCTGACGTACATGTCGAGCCTGCCGTCGGCGTTGATATCGACCATGGTTACGCCCGTCGTCCAGCCGTCCGTGGGGCCCGCGACCCGGGCGCGGTCCGTCACGTCCTCGAAGCGAAGTCCTCCGCGGTTCAGGTACAGCCGGTTCGGACCGATGTTGGCCGTGAAGTAGAGGTCGGGCAGGTCGTCCCCGTTCAGGTCGCCCACGGCTACGCCGCCGCCGTTGTAGTAGTACTGGTAGGCCAGTCCGTTCCTCGCCGCGGTCTCGGGCAGCCGGTTTGCGAAGGTGACGCCGGTCTCGGAGGCGGGCATCAGGGTGAAGAGCGGCGGGGAAGCGCCTCCTTCCCGGTCCGGCTCCGGGGGACGGCAGGCGCTCGCCGCCAGCGCCGCGAGCAACAGGATCGGGCCCGGACTGCACGGCCGCAGCCTGGATCCGGGTGCGCAAGAAGTGGCCATCCACCTATAGTACATCACGATCAGGGCGCGGCGAAGTCGCCTGTCCCGAGGATCGAGACGGTCCGCAGGTGAAGTCGCTCGTCCGATTCTCCCGGAAGGAGGGGGTGACCATGCGCACATGGATACTTGGCTGCTCGGCAGCCGCGGTTCTGATCGGCAGCACGGGGGACAGCGCTTCGGCTCAGGAGCGCCCACGTACCGAGGCGCAGGCGCGTGCGGCCGCTGAGCGCAACCGGGCCGAGCGGGCGAGACTCGAAGCCGAGACCGGCAGGACGGTTGCGTTGATCCACGACTACGTGGGGGCGACGGTCGGGCCGGTGCCGGAGTCGCTCGATGTCGATCCGTTCTACCAGAAGCACGTGGATGCGGGCGGCATTCCGGTGCTCTCGTCGACCAAGGTTCCCGATATCGCGCTGCTGGCCGTGCGCGACATCATCAACACGATGCTGACGTGGCGGCCGGACCTGCGCAGGTCGATGATCGAGCGCAACTGGCGCACCGGAGTCATCGCCGAGGTCGAGATGACGATGGACATCCCGGAATACGGCATGCACAAGCGTCCGGGCGCGCCCGAAGACGAGCCGATCATGCAGGCCGACCGGGACTACCACGCCAACCGGTCGCGCGGACTGGGGGGCAATCCGACCACCGGGGCCGAGGAGAACATCCTCGGCTACCCCGACACGCGGTACTTCGGCGAGCACATCTTCGTCCACGAGTTCGCCCACGCGATCCACAGCGCGATTCGGCATGTCGACCCCGGGATGGCACAGGAAATCTCCGACGCCTACGACGCTGCCATGGCGGCGCAACTGTACCAGTACGAGGACGGCCGCAGGCACTACGCGACGACCAACCAGAACGAGTATTGGGCCGAGGGCATCCAGTGGTGGTTCTTCTCCAACTACGGAGAGTGCTTCGCCGGCGACGTGAAGGTGGAGTCGCCGGAGGAATTCGAGGCCTACGATCCCGTGCTATTCGAACTGATCGGGCGTGTCTTCGATACCCATCGCATCCCCATGGACGTCTTCCACGGCAAGCGGATCCGGCCGGTCGAGTGTCCGGGTTAGCACGCGGGCGGACGGGGCGGACTGCGCGCGCGGGCGCTGAGGTGCCGGGCATCCGACGCGGTGTCCGCGGGCGGATTCTGCTGGCTGTGGCGGTCTGCGGTATGGTTGCGTGCGGGGACGCGGCCATGGACCCGGTCGAGGCGGAGCCGGAGCCGCTCTGCAACACACCGCTGTGCGACAGCGCCGCCCTCGACGCCCTCGGTGCCCATCCGTTCTACCACAAGTACGTCGACGCCGGCGGCATCCCGGTGATCAGTTCCCAGAAGGTCGAGGACCGGGCGCTGCTCGCCGCGAAGGAGATCGTGGAGGAGATGCTGGGCCACCGGGGGGACCTGCTGGAGGCCATGCGGACGCGCGGCGCCTATGTGGGGATCATGTCCCGGGACGAGGTGACCACCGACATTCCCGAACACGCCCATCTTGTCAACGACCCGAACACCGACTGGGACCAGCGCGCCCGTGGCCTGGGGGGCACCCCGTCCAGTCCGATCACCACGGCCGGCGAGGAGAACCTCCTCTGCCTGGTCTTCGACCGCTACCGGGGGGAGAGCATTCTGGTGCACGAGTTCGCGCACGCCGTGCATCTGATCGGCCTCGACATGATCGAGCCGACGATCCACGAGGAGTTGCAGTCGCTTTACGACGACGCGCTTGGCGAGGGCTTGTGGACCGACACCTACGCCGGCACCAACCGGGAGGAATACTGGGCCGAGGGCGTCCAGTCCTGGTTCGACGTCAACCAGGATCCGCAGGAGGGGGTTCACAACCAGGTGGACACCCGCGCCGAGTTGAAGGACTACGACCCGCCGCTGGCTGCGGTTATCGAGCGATTCATGGGCGACGGGGGCTGGCGGCCCGAGTGCCCGGCCGGCTGACTTCGGTCCGCAGCACGTGGAGCGGTCGGCTCGCTACGATCCGGGCTCGATCAGGCTGGCGCGGATGATCCGGTCGAGGAGCGGGAAGTTCCGGTCCAGGTATTCGTTTCCGCCTTCGACGATGGGGCCCTGTCGGCCCTGCCGCACACCGCTCCCGGATTCCTCGCCGTAGCCCGAGTGGAGACGGTCGAGCACATCCATCCCCTCGACCACCCTCCCGAACACGGCGAAGGGCTCCACGTCGTTGCGGGTGTTGTCCCCCAGGTTGATGTAGATCTGCGTGTTGCGGGTGTTGGGCTCAGGCGACATCGCAAACGCCAGGGTGCCGCGAGTGTTGCTGCCGTAGGCGGGGTCGTCGGGTATCTGCCGATGCAGCCACGCGGCGTTGACGCGGGGGTCGCCGTGCAGTCCGAACTGTGCGATGTAGCCCTCGCTGACGCGGTGGAAGCGGGTGTCGTCGTAGTACCCCAGGCGGACGAGGTTGTAGAAGCGGTCGACGCCGACGGGTGCGTGCGCGCGAGTGGCCTCGACGACGAAGTCACCCTGGCTCGTCTCGAAGCGGGCCCGCCAGACCGTAGGTGAGGGACGTGTCCATTCCGGGTTGGACGGATCGAGCAGCAGGGGGACCTGGCCGTTGCCGCCGCCCGACCGCGCAACGGTCACCACACCGGATCCCGCGGTCCCGTTCACGGGCACCTGGAAGCTGGCCGCGGCTGCGTCACCGACAGTGAACGAGGCGATGATTTCGCCCTCACGCAGCACCCGGTAGGCGCCGGCGGCAAGCCCGGCGATGCGCACGGTGTTCGAGTGCGCCTCGGGGTTCGCGCTTTCGAGCTGGAACCGGAACTCCGAGAGATCTTCGCGCAGCGCGATGGACGCTCCCGCGGCGAAGCGGTCGACATCCGTCTCGACGTGGAGGTGGCCGCTGGCAAGCATCGCGTGGAAGCGGCGGCGCACGCCGTCCCGCGGCTCCACCTCGAGGCGCCCGTCCGCCTCGCGCCAGTTGCCGCCGAAGCAGAACCGGCCGAACAGCGGATCGTCGGCGATCACGGTGCGTGCGCAGCGAAGACCCCCGCAGAAGCCGAGGTCGATCTCGCACGAGTAGTACCACGACCCGCGCGCATGCGGCTGGTCAAGCCACGTCTCCCCGTACGGCGCCGGCTCGAAGCCGCCGCCCGCGCCGCCGTCGTTCCCGGACCCCGGGTACCAGTAGCCGAAGTCGGACTCCGGGGTGCCGGTATTCATCAGCGCCCACGCGCTCAGGAAGGAGGCGTAGCCGAGACGGAGGTGCGGCCACGGATCGTCCGCGTGGTGGAGCGCGTAGTCGAGCACGCTCCAGCCGCCCATCTGGGACATGTAGGAAAGCGTGTACGAGTTTCCCTCCGTCCTGCGGATATCGCTTCCCAGAAGGTAGTACGCGTTCTCCAGCCAGCCGCGGCAGAAGACGTTGGCCGCCATCTGGTCCTCCATGAAGGACACCGCGGCATCGAGCGGAATGCGCGTCGAGGCCGGGTAGTCGACCCAGCCGACGCGGACCTCGCGCTCCTCCTCCGGATCCTCGGGATCGGCGGCACGCAGCGCGTACTTCGCCAGAGCGTGGGTTTCCTCGAAGCCCGTGGTGTCGAAGGCGTACTCCGAACGGAACAGGTCGGGCCGGTCGTTCACGAAGGTCCGCACCTTGCGTTCCCAGTGCGGGAGCAGGCGTTCGGCCTCTTCGCGCATCCCCTCGGCGAAGAGCGCGCCGACGACGTCTTCCACGACCAGCCCGTTCATCAGCCCGGTTTCGTACGCCGACCAGCGCTCGATCTCCCAGGGAATCGTGAACAGGGCCAGCGCGGTTCCGTATGCGCGCAACAAATAATGTTGCGCGGTCATCGCCGTGCGGATGTAGGGGTGGTTCCTGGCGACACGGTACATGCTCAGGTACATGAGCGTGATGTGCGGATAGTCGTAGATGCGCCACAGGTGCTGCCTGCCCGCGTGCCCGGGGTCGTCGCTCTCGCGGTTGGTCTTCCAGTCGGGGATGCCGTAGATGCCGTAGGCGAAGGTCTCGTCGGTGGTGCGCTGCAACCCTCCCCAGACGAAGTTCTCGATGTAGTAGTCGAGGGCCTCGACCTCCTCCTGGACGGGGAACTCGGCGTTCTTGGACGCGAGGAAGGCCGGTTTGCTCAGGCCGGGGTCGTCGCAGGTGACTTCGTAGATGCGCCAGCCGACGATGCGGTCGTAGTTGTCGGGCCCCAGCATGACGTGCGTGTCCATGGCCCATTCGGCCAGGAGGCCGTCGTACCAGAGCGCGGGGTCGCGGTGCTGGTGAGCGGCAATGAAGGCGCCGCGCTTGGCGATGAGCGTCTCCAGCGGCTCCGTGGCGAAGAACTCGAGGTGCATGTGGCGCTCGTCGCCGAACCGTACGGTGAGGCGGTTCTCGCCGAGCCTGGAGAAGCTGACCTCATGGATCTCGGTATCGGCGTCGCGGCCCACGCGACGGACGCCGGTAGCCTCCGGGTACTCCGCGTCCACCCCGTGAATCGGCTCGTTGGAGCGGAGCGCGAAGCGGGCCCGGAGGTCCGTGGGCACCGTCATTCCCGGCACCACCTGCACGTCCACCAGACCCTGCTCAACGAGAATATCGCGGGCGTGGTCGTAGTCGTCCGCCCAGCGGGCCGTGAACGAGTAGGACTGTTCCTCGCCGGGGCCGAGCACCAGTGAGGTGTTGGGCTGGCGCCAGCTGCACCCGCGCTCCGCGGCCACGGCTCCGGCGGCGGCGGAGTGAATGAAGGCCCGGTAGCCGTCCTGCGCTTCCCAGTACTCGAGTCCGGTGTGCCCGTTGGGCGTGAACATGAGGTAGGGACCGACGCTGTTGGCGCGCGTCCACACAAGGTACGAGCCGTGTCCCGCGATCAGGCTGTGCTTGAGCAGGGGCGGGGACGGATTCTCATCCCCTCCTCGCGGACGGTTGGGGTTGATGGGGAAGGGAATGGCGAGGTCGCCGATCTCGATTGGAGCGTCCGTCGGGTTGCGGACGGCTATGGACCAGAGGAGCGAATGCTCTTCCGCATCGAAGCCGATTTCGACTTCGGGCGCGGCGGACCCGGGTGTGACGACCCTCATGCGCCGGCTTGTACCGTGCGCGCCGACCCCGTGAATGCGGTGCACCGCCTCGTCGCCGGTCTCCAGACTCCGCCATGCTTCGTTTCCTCGCCGGTAGCGGAGGATCACGTGCCCGAGCCGTTCACCGGGAGCCACATACTCGGTGTCGACGGTGTCGTCCGCGCAGCGCAGGCTGGTGATCGCTCCCTCCTCGAAGGTCAACGCGAAACGGGATTCCTGGCCGGGAGAGGAGTCGTCGCGGCGTGCCTGCGCGCGCGGGGTCCCAGGGGGTTCCATTGTCGTGCCCAGGGTCGCGAGACCGGCTGCCTGGAGGAACTGGCGGCGGCTCGGGCCTGGGGTGTCTCTGCGACTCATGCGGTCGTCTCCCCGGCGCCCCAGATGTCGCCGACGGTGAAGCCTTCGGGGAAGGGGTCGTCCGGATCGACTACGTACTGCGCAAACCCGGTGATCCACGCGTGGCCGCTGATGGTTGGTACGACGGCGGTGTAGGGTCCCACACGGGTTTCGCGCACCAGGCGCCCGGTGAAGACGGTCCCCAGGATGCCCTCGTGGTGAAAGTCCTCGTTAAGCGCGAGTTCGCCCTTCGCATGCAGTGCGGCCATCTTCGCGCACGTCCCGGTGCCGCACGGCGAGCGGTCCAGCGCGCCGGTCCAGGACGCGGGCCGGCTCCAGTCCAACGTCCCGGTGGACACGACCGCCGCGTTCTTCAGCGTCGCATCCGGCCGGGTGGGCGGCCCCGAGATGACCCCGATGGTGATCCCCGCGATCCCGGGATTCTCCGGGTGCGCCACGGGCAGCTGCTCGCGAGCCGCGGCCTTGATCATTTCGCCGACACGCGTGATTTCGCCCGCGCGCTCCGGCACGAGTTCCAGCCCGAGCGGTTCCGCGTCCGCTATCACGTAGAACATGCCTCCCCACGCGACATCGACCGACATCCGGCCCAGGGTCGGGACCTCGATTGTCACGTCGGTGTGAACCGCGAAGGCGGGTACGTTCTCGAAGGTGACGCGCGTAACCTTGCCTGCGGCCACGTCGGCCTCGACCTGGATCAATCCGGCAGGCGTCTCCAGGACAAGCGAGGTCCTGGGCTCTTCCACCTCCACCATCCCGGTCTCGATCAGCGCAGTCACGACACAGATCGTGTTCGTGCCCGACATGGGCGGGTACTCGGTCTGCTCCATGATGACGAAACCGGCATCCGCCTCGGGGCGGGTAGGCGGCAGGATCAGGTTGCAGTTGGCGGCCGGGTATCCGCGCGGCTCGCGAAGCATGCGCTTGCGTATGTGGTCCCTGTGCGCCCGCAGGTACTGCATCTTCTCGAACATGCTCGCGCCCGGCACGTCGAGTACCCCGCCGACGATGACCCTCCCCGGCTCGCCGTCGGCGTGCAGGTCGACCGCCTGGATCATCTCGGTCACCCGCATGGATACCGCCTGGCTGAGCCTCCCACCCATGCACGTGCTTCGTCCAGGTAGCGCTCCGGCGCTCCGGTCGCCTCCAGCCGGCGGAGCTCACGCCGCGCGTCCGCCAGCCGACCCGCCTGGGCATGCAGCCGCACCAGCGCCACGCCCGACGCGAAGTTGAACCTGAAGCGCGCCACGGCCCTCTGGTGGTGGCCGAGCGCCCCGGTCAGGTCTCCGTCGTCCTCAGCGAGCATGCCGGCCCGGGTGTGCACCCGCGAGGCGGTGGGCTCGTCGAACGCGCCGCGCGGAACGTAGCGGCCGTCCCGGAACGCGTACTCGACGGGATGCGGCTCCGTGATCTGCTCCAGGCCCTGTTGAGCGAGCGCCCGGGAACGCTCGGCATCCGAGACCGCAAGGAGTTCGCTGAGCTTCACGATCGCCCGCAGCCGGGACCCGTCCAGGTCCAGAACCCGCTCGAGCAGGCGGCGTGCGGTCCCGCTGTCGCCGTCATGCGCCGCGAAGTCCGATTCCACTTCCAGCACCCGGGGGTGGTCCGGATCCAGCAACCGGGCCGTGGCAAGGTCTTCGCGCCCGGGCGCGGTTTTGCCCATGCGCAGCTGCGCCAGCGCCAGCTCCGCCCAGGCCGACGGACTGCGGCGGTTGATGTTCTCGAGGCTGTGGCGCAATGCCTGCTCGGCTCCCTCGTGGTCCTCCATGAGCATTCTGCCGCGCGCTCTCAGGATCCAGGGATCGGCGATCCCGCCATAGGGATTGGGCGACTCTTCGATCGTCAGTGCCGAGTCCAGGGCCACGTCCATGCTGTCGAGTTGGCCAGCCTGGTAGTGGACGTCCGCAAGTCTCAACTGCAGCTCGTCCGAGGCCGGACGATGCTCGGCGGCGGCGCGGAGAAGCGAAGCGGCACGCCTGTGGTCACGCTGCGCAAGGACCACGTCCTCCGCCAGCCCCGTGTAGCCCATGATGGCATCCGGGAATGCGTCGATGGACATGCCGTGGAGACTCCTCGCCTCGGCGTAGTTTCCTTGCAGCCGGTGCGCGCGAGCCAGCAGGTCCAGCAGATCGGGGTGGTCACCGTAGCGTCCCAGGCCCTGCCGCGCTGCCTGGGCGGCCCCGGTCAGGTCGCCCGCCCGGATCAGCGTGCTCCCCTTCTGCCGGTACGCGCGAATCTCCACACCCCGGTAGTTGTCCCGCTCGTTGACCTGGTCGAGGAACGCGTAAAGCACGGGGTCCTTGACCCGCAAATGATCCCGCGTGTGCTTCCAGGTCCCCCGCTGATCCGTGAACTTGACCTCCGAGATGAAGGCCTCGGCCGCCTGTGCGAAGTACTCCATCTCGTTGAAGTCGGCGTAGTAGTCGAGCGTGCGCCGCTCCACCTTCGCAATCTGGAAGAGCCGCGCGACCTCTTCGCGCAGCCCCTCGGGGAACATGCCGTGCACCTGGTGCGTGAATTCGTGCGTGACGACGTTCCAGCGCTGGTAGCGGACATCCCTCACCCATTCTTCCCCGCCGACGGCGTGAAAGCCGCCTTGCCCCTTGACGTCGTCCCACAGGCGCAAATCGAAGGTGCGCGTGCCCTTTGTGTGTTCCTTGTCAGGGGACTGCCACAGGAGCTTGTGGAACGGAAGCAGGTGGAAGGTGGCGCCGGCGACCGCGAGGGCGGGGAGGTAGTTGCTGAAGGGCTCCACCGACAGGCGCACGATCTTCCGGAGTTCCTCGTCGAGCCGCTCGTAGTCCGGGAACACCTGCCGGAGGCCCGGAGGCTCGGGAGCGTCGCGCCGCTCGAAGACCGTGCGCATCTCGTCCAGGCCCACGATCACGCGGTCCCGCATGCGTCGGAGCGCGTAGCTGACCCCGTAGTGGGCGAGACCGTATCCGGGGTGGTCGGCAAGGATTCGCTCGAACCAGTCCAGTGCCGTCTCGTAGTCCCCCAGGTGATAGTGCGCCGTGCCGATGCCCATGAGGGCGACGGTGTTGCCGGGATCCGTGGCGAGGACCTCGCGGAAGGGGTCCATTGCGTCGCGGTAGCGGCGGGCGAGGAGGTGTGCATCGCCGACGGCCAGGAGTTCGCCGACACGCCCGTCGAACTCGCCGGGATCGGCAGGCACCGAGTCGTAGCCGACCAACGAGCCCCCGTTGCCCAGGTAGGAGTGAGCGCCTTGCGCGAACGGATCGAGGTCGATGGCGAGCCGGGCGTGCCGGTATGCCTTTTCGAGCGCGCCGTCGTTCCTCAGCACCGAGGCCAGTGCGGCGTGCGCGGCGGACGAGAGCGAGTCGACTTCGACTGCCCGGTGCACCGCCGCTCTCCACTCGGCGGTCGCCTGCGCCTCACGGTGAATGCGCGCGGCCAGCAGGTGGGCGGGCGCAACGTACGGATCGCGCGTGAGCGTCTGGTCCAGGAGTTCTCGCGCGTCCTCATGCCGGTCGGTCCAGAACGCGACCTCGGCCAGACCCAGCCTGGCGTGTGGCGAGTTCGGATCGATCCGCAGGAGTTCGGCGAAGACCGTGTCCGCGGCGGCCAGGTCCATCCTGTCGAGCGCCAGCCGACCCTCGAGCAGAGCGACCCCGGGATTCCCGGCCGACACGTCGGCGGCGCGCGCAAGGGTGCGGGCGGCGTCGGCGAAACGGTACTGGCGCCGGCGAAGCGTCGCCTGGGTGAGCAGGGCGTCCAGGTGGTCGGGCTCCTCGGCGAACAGCTGCCCCAGGATCGAATCGGCCTCCTCGTAGTCGCCGGCCTGCATCCGCAGCGCAGCGGCCCGGCAACGGAGATCCCGCGACCCGGGCCGCTCCTCCAGCACACGCGCCGTCTCGACGGCCGCGGAGTCCAGTTGCGCGAGTGTCCTGACCGGCTGAACGCACCCCAGGTCCTGCGCGGCGAGCGCGAGCGAGAGGGCCGTGACGATGTTCATCCCTCAGCTCCCGCCTCGCAGCGCGACGACAACCGGCTCGTCACCCAGCGGCACCACGTAGGCGCCCCGCTCCATCTCGTATGAGCCGGTCGGCACGATGCGCCCAACGCCCTCCACCGCCGCGGGCTGCTCGACGCGCAGCCGCGCATTCCGCAGCGTTGACGTCGCGGCCGAGAGCGTCACCCGAACCCCGTCGGCAAGCAGCTCCACCGCTTCGAACGTGCCCGCGTCCAGCGTCAGCCACAGCCCTGGCGGCGCCAGGTATACACGGGAACGCGCCGCGTCGAGCGGGGTGACGCGCACGACGGCGCCGGCCTCGTCGCCTTCGGACGCGCCGCCCGTGCCCTCGCCCGGATCACCCCCGCTCGTGCCGCTCCCGCCCTCACGGAGGTTCCCACCGAACGCCAGCCAGCCGAATTCGGGGTCGTTCACGACGTACGTGGCCGTGTTGATCGCGTGTCCCAGGAACCCCGGCCCGTAGTCGCCCGAGTACCCGTCGATCCGCAGCGTGGAAGGGTAGGCGTGGAAGGCGCTGGGGCCGAACCCGTCTTGCGTGATGTTCGCAATGCCGCCCATCAGACCCGCGTACCCGACGCGCAGCAGGTAGAGGTCGTCGGGATGGACGCGGTACTCCGAGAGCACGGGGATCGTGTTCAGCGCCGAGCCGTAGTGATGGAGCTGGCGCTCGATACGGCGGAGCTTGCCCGCGTACACGAAGTCCCAGTACCTGCGCGCGCTCCCGTTGTACCCCCAGTGCGGCACCGCCGGCGTGTAGGCGAGGATGGCGTTCAGCGTGACAAGCGCCTTCTCGTCGAAGCCGAAGTACCTGCACCAGGCGTAGACCTCCTCCTGTCCGGTCGAGTCCCATGGCATCTCGCTGCCGTAGGGGTAGCCGAGTTCGCGCCACACTTCTGCCCGCGCGCGCATCGTCGTCTCCAGGGCCGCCGCCTGCTCCGTCCAGCCCTCGCGCTGCAGGTCGAGCAGGATGAGGAGGAAGATCGTCCCGCCCATCTGGCCGAATTGCGCGTAGTGCCCGGCGTGCTTGACCATGGCCTGCCCGGTCCGCCAGGCGCGGTCGAGGTACCAGTCCCAGAGGTGATTGGTGACGAGCCCCTCCCGGTTGCGGGCCAGGCGGTACAGCACCCAGTGCAGCGCGGCGACGTGGGGGTAGTTGTAGGATCGCACGACCGTCATCGCGTGCTCGCGGTCCCAGCTCGACCAGCCTCCGTAGCGAACGTCGTCGCTGTAGGTGCCCTCGGGCATCTCGTCGGGCTGGTAGTAGAACATGCTCTTGCGGACGCCGTAGGCCAGTTCGCCCTCAGCGTACTGGAGCCTGCCCCACACCACCTCGTCCACGAACCGCTGCATCTTCGCGAGCTCTTCCGGGTCCGGCTGCACGAGCTGCTTCATGATCGCGGCCAGCCACGATCCGGACCCGCCCTCGTCCCCGATTCCCGCGATCCAGGCCCGGTTGTCCTCGGTGACATGCCTGCGTTCGTCGTAGTCGTAGCTGATGACCGAAGGGCTGCGGCCGAACGGATCGTCCGGCTTCTCGAACCACTGTTCGGTGGTAAGGAAGCGGCCCAGGTCGGCGACCGCGTCGGCGGCCGGCTTGATGACCTTGTAGTGGATGGTCTGCTCCAGCCCGTCCTCGTACGCCACCGTGAGGCGTGCGCGTCCCCACGACCGCCCGCGAACGTCGTAGGCGTTCCAGCCCGAGGCGGCCGGATCGGCGGCGGTGATGGGAGGAGCTCCTGGCGGCGCCCCGGAGGGCGTGACCAGGAGCGCACCCGGCGGCTCCACGGCGAGCGTTCGCACCGCGGCCGCGTGCTTCAGAAAGAGCCGGGCCTCGATGTCCATCGGCACCACGTATCCCGGCACACCGACGGCGACCGGCCGGCCGTTGGCGAGCAGCGTCGGCTCGATCGCGCGGATCCCGTCGGCCAGGAGGAACTGCACCCCGTAGGAGCGGCTCTCACCCGGGCCCAGCGTGGCCGATGTGGGCGGGTTCCACGGATCGGCGTCGCTCCACTCGTCCTCCGTGTACGCGAGGCTGTGCGCCATCCACTCATGGAAGCCCTCGAAGGTGACGCCGCGGGGAGTCGGGTCGCTCAGCAGCGGCCTGTAGGCTTCGAAGGGGGTGTCGCCGAGGGGCACGACGAGCAGCGCGGGTCCCTGGCCGCTCAGGCGCGTGACCTGCAGGTATCCGGCGTCCCGGCCGATGTAGGGGTCGTGGAACGAGGCAACCGCGTGGGCCTCGTCGAGGGAACGCTCCGAGAGGATGTTGTTGAACACCATGGGAATGCCGAGCGCACCGATCTCCACGGGCTTGGTGCCGGGGTTGTGGACTTCGAAGCGAAGCGCCAGGCGGCCGCCTTCGGACTCCCAGTAGCGGCGGACCCTCAGGGGGAGGTCGGGGGAGAGGGTGGGGGTCAGGTCGGCGGCGGCGAGGACGGGCGCCTCTGCCGGGAGCGCGTCCACGGGGCGGCGGACAGCGGCGGTGGAGTAGTGTTGCCAGCCGTCGGACCCGTCCCGGCGCACGCGCAACGTCAGGTCGCCCAGGTGGAAGTACTCGGCGGCCGCGCGCCGGTCCAGCCAGTCGGACGGCGTGAAGTCGAAGCCGCTTGCGTCGTCGGCCCGGATCGTGGCCGCGGGCCGGAGCGCCGCCACGGTCTGTGAGGCGCGAACGAGCTCGAGGCGGAGCGGTCCCGCCTCCAGGTCCCGCACGCCCTGGTCGAGTCCGAGGGTGGGGACCGCGTCCGCTGCGCGATCGGAATCTCCGGCGCGATCGGGATCCGCAGAGCGGTCGGCCTCGGGGGCGCATGCGGCGTGCAGCGCGGCGGTCGACAGCGCGAGGAAAAGGACCTGGAGGCGACGCAGGCTGGTTGCCCGGGTGCGCGCGGCTCTCCACAGGCTCTCAATCCTGCCCATAATACGCCTCCCGGCCGTGCTTGCGGAGGAAGTGCCTGTCGACGAGATGCGCGGTGGGGCGGGGGACGTCGGGTGCAATCGCGCGAATCGTGCACTCCATCCGCGCAAGCATCTCCAGCATCTCGGAACGCGCCACCGCCTCGTGCCCGTCGCCGCCCCACGTGAACGGTCCGTGGTTGGCGACCAGGACAGCCGCCACGTCCGCCGGCGAGATGCCGTTTTCGATGAAGGTCTCGACGATCACGAGCCCGGTGTTGCGCTCGTAGTCGCCCTCGACCTCGTCGCGGGACAGCTCCCTCGTCACCGGGACGTCCCCGCGGAAGTAGTCGGCGTGGGTCGTGCCCATGCAGCGAACGGGGAGCCTCGCCTGCGCGAGTGCGGTCGCGAACTCCGAGTGCGTGTGGGCCACGCCGCCGCAGGGGAACGCCCGGTAGAGCTCGAGGTGCGTGGGCGTGTCGGACGACGGGCGAAGATCGCCGTCGACCACCTCGCCGGTTTCGATCGAGACAAGCACGACATGGTACGGGGTCAGCTCGGCGTAGGGCACGCCGCTGGGCTTGATCGCGAGGAGGCCCGCGTCGCGGTCCACCGCCGACACGTTGCCGAAGGTGCCGGTGACGAGGCCGCTCGCGGCTAGTTCGAGGTTGGCAGCGCAGACGGACTCCTTCAGGGCGGCGGCGCGCGGGCTCATTTGGCGGTCTCTCCCGCGCTCATCGCGGATCCCCCGCCGCGGTCTGCCGCGACGCGCTCGCGCAAGGCGAGCAGCCGCTTCATCATCGTGGGGAAGTCGCCCTCGGCGCCCGGCACGCCCCCGAAGCAGTCGTGCAGTTCGCGGTACATGGAGTACAGCTCGTCGTAGACGGCCTGCGCGCCCGGGTTCGGGTCAAACCGCTCGTCGCGCAGGGACGTCATGCGCCCCTGAGCCTCTTCGAAGCTCGCGTACCCGCCCGCCTCCGCACCCGCCGCCACCGCTGCGGAGATCGCCGCCCCCAGGGCCGGGGTCTGGGGAGAGCCGGCCAGCAGCATCGGCCGTCCCAGCACATCGGCGTAGATCTGCATGAAGAGGTCGTTCTTCGCCGCGATCCCTCCGCAGCAGACGATCCGGTCGATCGGGACACCGTGCTCGCCAAGCCGCTCGACGATCGCGCGCGCGCCGAAGGCGGTCGACTCGATGAGCGCGCGGTACACCTCGGCCCGGCCGGTCCCAAGCGTCTGTCCCAGGATCAGACCGGTCAGGCGCGGGTCCACGAGCACCGTGCGGTTCCCGTTGTTCCAGTCGAGGGCGAGCAGTCCTGATTCGCCCGGACGGAGCCGCGCGGCCTCGTCGGAGAGCTTGTCGTGCAGCGCGTCGTCGCCCTCGCAGACGGAATCGGTCCACCAGTGGAGCAGATCGCCGACGGCGGACTGGCCGGCCTCGATCCCGTAGTAGCCGGTCATGACGGAGCCGTCCACGATCCCGCAGATGCCGGGCACGTTTCCGATCGGCTCGCTCGCCGGCGCGACGGTGATGTCGCACGTCGAGGTGCCGATGATCTTGACCAGCGTTCCCGGCGTCACGCCCGCTCCCACCGCACCGTAGTGCGCGTCGAATCCGCCCATGGCGATCGGGGTGCCGGCGCGCAGACCGAGCGTCTCCGCCCAGGCGGGCGACAGTCCGCCAGCCGGCAGGTGAGGGGGATGCGCCTCGTCGTAGAGCCGGTCACGCAACCCCGCGAGCCGCGGATCGAGGCGCGCGAGGAATGCGGCGGACGGCAGTCCACCCCGCGCCCGCGAGTACATCGCCTTGTGCCCCGCGGCGCACACGCAACGAAAAACGTTGCGCGGGTCGGTGACGCCCGCGAGCACGGCGGGTACGAAGTCGGCAAGCTCCACCCAGGACGCGGCCGCCTCGAAGACGTCGGGTGCCACATTCAGGCAGTGCCAGACCTTCGACCAGAACCACTCGGAGGAATACGTCCCGCCGATGGGGGCCAGGTACTCCGGAGCATGTTGCTCCGCCGCCCTGGTGATGGCCGCCGCCTCGTCGGCCGCGGTGTGGTCCTTCCACAGCCAGGCGTGGGCCGCCGGGTTGTCACGCCACTTTGGGTCGAAGGCGAGCGGGCGGCACTCGGCGTCCACGGGGATCGGCGTGGATCCCGTCGTGTCGACGCCGATGCCGATCACCCGTTCGCGGGAGAAGCCGGCATCCGCGGCCGAGCCGCCGCCGCCCGCCGCCGAGCCGCCGCCCGCCGCCGAGCCGGGAGCCCCCTCCGCCTCGGCCAGCGCGCCCAGCGCGGCGGCCCGCAGGCCTTCCACGTAGTCGGCAGGGTTCTGGCGCGCCAGGTGGGGATCCGCGGCGTCCACGATCACCCCGCGCTCCCCCGAAGGGTAGTCGAACACATGGGTGCCCGCGGTGTGGCCGTCCTCGCAGGAGACCACGACCGCCCGCACCGAGTTGGTGCCGTAGTCGAGGCCGAGGGTGTAGGAGCCCATCGCGCGCCCCTCAGCCGCGGAAGTACAGGTAGGCCAGGAGGATCATGATCAGGACCACGGCGGATCCGACCACGTCCCGGCGGTCCCAGCTGCCGCGCGACGCCACCCGGTGCTCGTCCGTCACCGTCGCGTACGTCAGCCCCGAGATCCGGTCGTACGACGGCGGCTCGGTCAGGTAGCTTACCACGACCATCACAACCACCGAGACCGTGAAGATGAAAAGGCTGTAGTACTGGAAGTAGATGTTGTTGACGATCCACAGGAACGACCCGGGATCGTAGCCGGCCTCGAAGCCGGCCATCCCCATGGAGACCGGGGTGTCGACCGCCAGGCGGAACGCCCCCAGCACGAAGCCGACCACCAGCGCAGCCAGGCATCCCTTCGCGTTCAGCCGCTTCATGAAGACGCCGAGGAAGAAGACCGTGAAGATCGGCGGCGCGAGATACCCCTGCACGCCCTGCAGGTACTGGTATAGCCCCCGAGACCCCTGGATCACGGGAATCCACAGAAGCCCGATCAGCACCATCGTCGTGGTGGCCACCCGACCCACCCACACCAGCCGGTGCTGCGAAGCCGCGGGCCGCCACTTCTGATACAGGTCCATCGTGAAGAGGGTGGACGATGCGTTGAATACGCCCGCAAGCGAACTCATCAACGCGGCGAGCAGCCCCGCCACCACCAGTCCCCGCACCCCGACCGGCAGGATGCTCGTCACCAGCAGCGGGAAGGCGGCCTGCGCCGCGCCGGGGATCACATTCCCGTCCGCGTCGACCATCTGATTGAGCGCGCCGTACTCGCCGGTGCGGGCCAGCGCCAGCGCGATCATCCCCGGGATGATGAAGATGAAGACGGGCAGCAGCTTCAGCATCCCGGCGAGGATGCTCCCGCGCCGCGCCTCTGTCTCGTTCCGCGCTCCCAGCGCGCGCTGCACGATGTACTGGTCGGTGCACCAGTACCACAGCCCGATGATCGGCGCGCACAGGAGCATTCCCGGCCACGGAAAGTTCCCGTTGAAGTACCACGCGATCCGGTTCGGCTCGAGCACCGGCGCCCACGTCCCGTCCATCCCCTGGGGAATGATCGGCTTCCACAGGTTGAAGAGATCCGGATCGAGCGCCTCCCGGAGTCCCCCCCAGCCCCCCAGCGCGCTCAGCCCGAACCAGGTCAGCAGCCCCGATCCCACCACCAGCACCAGCGTCTGCAGCGCCTCGGTGTAGGCGACTGCGCGCATCCCCCCCGCGACCGTGTAGATCCCGGTCAGCACGATCACCACCAGCGAGCCCACCCAGAAGCTGTTCAGCGCCCACGGTCCGAGCTGCAGCTGCACGTCCGGCAGGAGCGTCGCGAAGACGACCCCGCCCGCGAAGATCCCCACCGCGATCTTGGTCAGCACGTAGCTCACGAGCGAGATTAGCGAGAGCACCCACCGCGCGGCCGGCGAGAAGCGCCGCTCCAGGAACTCGGGCATCGTGTAGACGCGCGAGCGCATGAAGAAGGGGACGAATACCCACGCCAGGACCAGCAGGCACCACGCGTGCAGCTCGTAGTGCGCCAACGCCACGCCGTCCGTCGCCCCCGATCCCGCCAGCCCCACAAGGTGCTCGGAGCCGATGTTCGACGCGAAGATCGAGGCGCCGACAATGAACCACCCGAGGTTGCGGTTGGCCAGGAAGTAGTCGTCGGGCGTGTCCTTGCGCCTGCGGAACACCCACCCGGCAAGCCCGCCCACCAAGCCGAGGTAAGCGAGGATGATCAGCCAGTCGAGGGTGGCCATGCGGGCTCCTTCGGGTGCGCTACCCGGTCGTGCCGAAGGTCAGCACGGTGCGTGTGCTGTACTGCTCTCCGGGGCGGAGGATCGTCGAAGGGAAGGTCGGCTGGTTGGGAGAGTCCGGATAGTGCTGGGTCTCCAGACAGAAGCCGCTCCGGTGCCCGTAGACGCGACCCCCCTTACCCGTGATGGTGCCGTCGAGGAAGTTCCCCGAATAGAATTGGATCCCTGGCTCGGCGGTGTGGATTTCCAGCGTTCGGCCGGTCAGGGGCTCGACGACGAATGCGGCCCGGTGCAGGCCCTCGCGGACACGAGCCGACAACCCTGACGTTACGTCAGGGTTTGCGTCCAGCACGTAGTTGTGGTCGTACCCCAGGCCGGCGGCCAACTGCGCGTGGTCCGCGTCGATTCGTGTCCCGATGGCCGTCGGGGTGCGGAAGTCGAAGGGCGTGCCCTCGACGGGCGCGAGCTCGCCCGTGGGAATCAGCGTGGGGTCCACCGGGGTGTACCGGCTCGCGTCGATCGTGAGTTCATGCCCCAGAATGTCGCCCGCGGCCGACCCGGCGAGGTTGAAGTAACTGTGCTGCGTGAGGTTAACCGGCGTCGCGCGGTCGGTCGTCGCGTGGTAGTCGAAGATCAGCTCGTCCGCGTCCGTGAGGGTGTATGTGACCCGCACGTCGAGCGCACCGGGGTAGCCCTCTTCGCCGTCGGCGCTGGTGTAGCTGAAGATCACGCCGACCGCGTCGTCGCGCTCGAAGGACTCACCGTCCCATACCACCTTGTCGAAGCCGATGTCGCCGCCGTGCAGGTGGTTCGGCGCGTTGTTGGTCGCGAGCGTGAAGGTCTCGCCTTCGAGCGTGAAGCGTCCCTGGGCGATCCGGTTGCCGTAGCGGCCGATGATCGAGCCGAAATAGGGGGAGCCGGCCAGGTAAGGTTCCAGGCTGTCGAAGCCCAGCACGATGTCGTCCCAGCGGCCGTCGCGGTCGGGTGTCTTGATCGAGAGGATGATCCCGCCGTAGGTGATGGCCCGCACCTCGAGCCCGTTCGCGTTGGTCATGGTGAAGAGTTCGACGACCTCTCCCGCGCCGGTCGTGCCGAAGGGGACGCTTGTGATGCTTCGGGTCATGGGTGGGTCGGATCCGGTACAGGCGGCCAGGAGGGGCAGGATGATGAGGAAGGCCAATGGGCTCGGCGCGGGCCGACAACTTGCTCGGGTCATGCTCAGGTCGCTCCCTTCCGGTCCTCTCACCGCAGCTCCCGCCGGAACTGTCTCAACGTGGTTTCCTTATCGATAAACAGGCACTCGACCCCCGCCATGGCCGCGAAATCCTCCAGGTGCTCCGCCGTCAGTGCCAGCGAGAACCCGGTGTGGTGCGCCCCGCCCGCGTGGATCCAGGCTGCGGCGGCGGTCTCCAGATCCGGGCGCGGCTTCCACAGCGCGTGCGCCACGGGGAGCTTCGGCAGCGGCGCCGGCGGCTCGACCACGTCGACCTCGCTCACCACCATCCTGAACCGGCTGCCCAGGTCCACCACGGTCACGTTGACCGCCGGCCCGGCAGCGGCGTCGAACACGAGCCGCACGGGGTCCTCCCGTCCTCCGATTGCGAGCGGGTGCACCTCGCACGACGGCGTGCCCGCGGCGATCGTCGGGCAGATCTCGAGCATGTGCGCGCCCAGAACCGCCGGGCCCTCGGGGTCGAGGTGGTACGTGTAGTCCTCCATGAAGCTGGTGCCGCCGGGAAGACCGTGGGCCATCACCTTCATCGACCGCACGAGCGCGGCGTGCTTCCAGTCCCCTTCGGCGCCGAACCCGCAGCCGTCGGCCATGAGGCGCTGGGCTGCGATGCCGGGGAGCTGGTGCAGGCCGTGCAGGTTTTCGAAGGTGTCGGTGAAGGCGTGGAACCCGCCGTCGGTCAGGAACGAACGCAGCCCCAGTTCGATCCGCGCGGCGTCCCGCAGCGACGAATGCCTCGCGCCGCCCGGCAGCAGCGACGCGATCATCGTGTACGACTCCGCGTACTCGTCGCACAGCGCGTCGACCGCGGCCTCTCCCGCCGCTCCCACATGCGCCACGAGGTCCCCCAGCCCGTACCCGTTCACCGCGTAACCGAAGCGCCGCTGCGCCTCGACCTTGTCGCCCTCCGTCACCGCGACCTCGCGCATGTTGTCGCCGATGCGCGCGATCCGCATCCGCTGGCTGTCGTGCCACGCCGCCGCGGCGCGCAGCCAGACCGCGACCCGCTCCTGTACGGCCGCATCCCGCCAGTGCCCGACGACGACCTTGCGCTCGATCCCCAGGCGGGAACAGATGTACCCGAACTCGCGCCCGCCATGGGCCGACTGGTTCAGGTTCATGAAGTCCATGTCGATCGTCGCCCACGGGATGTCCCTGCCCATCTGCGTATGCAGGTGGCACAGCGGCCGCCGCAGCCGGCTCAGCCCCCCGATCCACATCCTGCCGGGGCTGAAGGTGTGCATCCACGCGATGACCCCGACGCAGTTCGGGGCCGCGTCCGCCTCCCGCAGCGCCGCCGAGATCTTCTCCGGCGTCGTCACCACCGCCTTGAAGACGACCCGGACCGGCAGCGCGCCCGACCCGTTGAGGCCCGCCACGACTGCCTGGGAGTTGGCCCGCACCCGCTCCAGTGCCTCCGCCCCATACAGATGCTGGCTGCCGGTGACGAACCAGGCTTCGAGAGGAGCGTAGTCGATCACGCGTCCGCGGACCCGCCGCCGCTCACCGCAGTTCGTCCGCCCGCACCATCCGCAGCCCGAAGACGGTCGCGATCTGGCTGTCCGTGTTCGCCTCCATGCGCACCGTCACCTGCTCCCTGCCTGCGACCAGCCCGGCCGGAATCGGATACTCGACGTCGTAGAAGCGCGGCGGTTCGCTCCGGTCGACCTCGACGTCGGCCACCCGGGTCCCGTCCACGAGGATCCGGAACGACGCCGGCGTCCCGCGGCGGTCATCGCTGTAGTAGGTGGCGATGAGCGTCATGGGATGGTCGGGCGCGACCGGGATGTCGAAGGAGAACCAGCCTCCGCCCCTGCGCCCCGGCCGGCCCAGCATGCGCTGCGTGACCGAGTCCTCGCTGCCCTGGTAGTTGAACGCGTCCTCGAAGACGCGCTCGCCGGGCTCCAGATAGGCCACGGTGGCCCCCTCCAGCCTGCGCAGCCGCTCCGCCTCGGCCGCGTATTCCGTCTTCTGCTCCTCCCACTCGCCCGGCGTGAAGAGATCCCAGTACGTCGAATAGGTGCGCCGGTGAAGGCGGAAGAAGGGCTGCAGGTCCACGTCCGTGGCGCGTCCGGCGGCATCCGGCTCTCGGCCGACGCCGTCCGTGCGGAAGCGGCCGGCCTGTCCATCGACCGGCCGCACCCACGACGCCACCGGCTCCTCGGCCGCCACAAGCACGGGAACCTTCGGCGGCTCCGCCCGCTCCGACCCCTCGCCCCCGCGCTCCGGCCCCAGATCGCCGGCCAGCACGATCGGTCCCCACATGATCGACGCCCGGCGCGGGTTGTCGGACAGCCCCTCGAGCCGGAGCGGTTTGGGCAGGTCGACTTCGACCACGTCGCCGGTCCGCCAGGTCCGCGTCAGTTCGCGGAACGTGCTGGCGTCGTACTGAAGCCGTCCGTACTGGCTGCGGCCGGTGAACTCGAGTCCGTCGGGCTGCGCGTCCGCCGCGATCGTCTCGCCGTTGACCCGCACCGCGAATCCCTCACCCGCCCAGAAGGGCTGCCGCAGCATCAGCGTGAACTCGCGCGGCTCCCGCGCGCCTACCCGCAGCGTGGCCGTCTCCCCTTCGGGGAACCCGGTCTCCACCTCCAGGCGCACGCCGGCGTCGGCCCACTCGGCGGTGGACGGCACGTACAGGTTCACCCACAGCCTGTCCCCGTCCTCGTAGTAGATGCCGTCGCCGTGGAGCGCGTGGGTCTCCAGCCCCGAACCCACGCAGCAGGTGAAGCTGCGCTGCATGTCCTGGTACTCGCGCTGCACGCCGCGGCCCACCGGCACCATGTAGCACGTGCGTCCGTCCTCCGGATCGATCGACGACAGGATGTGGTTGAAGAGCGCGCGCTCGTGGAAGTCGGCGTAGTGCGGGTCCGGCCGCAGCGAAAACAGCTGCCGGGTGAGCTTGAGCATGTTGTAGATGTTGCACGTCTCGGCCGTGCGCCCGTCGATACGGTCGCTGAGCTGGCCGGACGGGCCGAAGTACTCGTCCTTGCCGTGGCCGCCGCTGCTGAACGTGTGGTGCTGCACCACGCTGTCCCAGAAGAACGTCGCGCCGATCAGGTCGGCGGGATTGCCGGTCAGCGCGAAGCGGTCCGCCGAGCCGATGAGCTTGGGCACCGCGGTGTTCCCGTGCTTGCCGGCGAGGATGTCCTGGTGCCGCTGGAGCGGCTCGATGAATGCCCGATGCTCGAACTTGTACGACATGTCCAGCCAGCGCTCGTCGCCGGTGTCGGCGTAGAGGTCGACCATGATTTCGTTCATGCCGCCGAACTCGGTGTTCATCATGTGCTGGAGCTGCGCGTCGGAGAGTCCGGAGAGGATCCCCTCGGCCCACTCCGCGAAGGCGATCTCCATCTCCAGCGCCGTTTCGTTGCCGGTGAAGCGGTACGCGTCGCGAAGCCCGCCGAATGTCTTGTGAAGCGTGTACCAGGGCGCCCACTCGCCGTTCAGGTCGAACGACGCCGAGCGGATGTCGCCGCGCGCGAGCTCCCCGAAGGCCCGCCGCAGGCCGGCCAGTGCGCTGAGGTAGCCGTCGCCGTGGGCGTCCTGCACCTCCTTGAGTTCCGTGACCAGGTAGTCGGCACGCTCCTTGAAGCGCTCATCGCCGGTCGCGGCCCACATGAGGCTCACCGCGGTCAGGTAGTGTCCGGCGATGTGGCCGGTGAGGTTGCGGCCGTCCCCGTCCCAGCCGCCGTAGGGCTCGCCTTTCGGCGTCAGCCCGGCGCGGTCCCGGTAGTACGCCAGCATCCGGTCGGGTTCGAGCTCGAGCATGTAGCGGGCGTCCAGGTCCTGCGTGTGCTTGAGCGGGCCGCCGGTCAGGCGGACGGCGCTCAGGGGGAGGGCCCGGGCCTTGATGAGTCCTGCCGCGGCGGCGAGCGCGGACACGCGGGCACCCGATCCGGCGCCGAAGGGCGAGCAGCCGAGCAGTGGCAGCGTGCCGGCTCCGAGGCCCAGTTTGAGAGCGGTGCGACGGGAGAGAATCATCGGGGCCTCCATCCTGCAGGTTCGGTTCACGCAGGGTACACGTTACGCTGGCCGGCCGCGCTCCGACAGCCCATAATCCCTGCATGAGGAGTTCGCGACGGGCCTTCATTCAAGGGGCCGGACTGGGCGCGTTGGCGCTCTCGCTGTCGCGGTGCACGCCCGAGGTCACCGGGGGTCCGAAGCCGGACACACCCGACGCACCGCTGGAGCCCGGCGCACCGCGGGAGCCCGGCGAGCGGCCGAACATCCTCCTGATCACGACCGACTATCAGAGCGGGCTGGACGTGCCCTCGATCGGTCACCGTTTCCTCGAAATGCCGACGCTGGACCGGCTCTGTCGCGAGGGCGCCGTTTTTCGACGCCACCTTTCGACAGCCCCCATCTGCGTCCCCGCGCGCAACACCTGGATCACCGGACAGTATCCGCACACGCACGGGAAGTGGGAGAACGTCGGGGGGTGGGTTCCGGAGTCGAGCCCGGTGCTCATGGAGGAACTGTCCGCGCGGGGCTATCAGACGACGGCGGTCGGCAAACTCCACCTCGGCTTCCCCGACGACGCCCCGCTCGGCGGCTTCGAGCGCTGGGTCTCGGCCGACCGGAAGGGCAACTTCGGCGCCGCCGGGCAGCAGGACGACTACGCCGCGTTTCTGGCCGAGCGGGGGCTCGTGCGGGACGACTATCTCAGGATGGGTGTGGAGGCGCCCATGCCTCACGTCTACGACTGGCCTTGGGACGAGTCGTGGCACATCGACCACTACGTCGGGGCGCGCGCACTCGAGATCGTCGAGCGAAGCGAGCTGCGGGAGCCCTGGTTCCTGTGGGTCTCCTTCAACGGTCCGCACAATCCCTGGGATCCGCCGGCCCGCTGCTCCGCTCCCTACAAGGAGATGGATCTGCCGCTGGGGCACACCTTTCCAGGTGAACTCGACACCAAGCCCACCGACCACACGCGGCTGCGCTTCAACTACACCGGCGAGATCGCGCACCTGATCGACGCCGACTACCGCCGCCGCGACCAGATCATCCATGCCATCCGCGCCGGGCACTACGGGAACCTCACCTTCATCGACGAGCAGATGGGACGCGTCATCGACGCGCTGGAGCGGCGTGGCGAACTGGACGAAACCGTGGTCTTCTGGACCAGCGACCACGGCTCGCACCTGGGCGATCACGACCTGATCCACAAGGGCACGCACTATGATTCGTCGGCCAGGGTGCCGCTCGTGGTGCGCAGTCCTGCCAGGGTGGAGGCCGGTGTGCGCGACGGTTTCAGCGCCCACGTCGATCTCATGCCGACGATCCTGTCGCTGGCGGGTGCGCCCCTGCCGGAAGCCATGGAGGGCCGCGACCTGACGCCGCTGTTCGGGGACGTGGAGGCGTCGGTGCAGGACGAAGTCTTCATCGAAGTCCGCGGCAGCACGTCGATCGTCACGGACCGGTGGAAGATGGGACTGTATCCGCACGATGGCGAAGGCGATCTGTATGACCTGGAGGACGACCCCTTCGAGCTCATCAACCGCTTTGAGGACGGTGACTACCGCGGCATACGCGACGAGTTGTCCGAGCGGATTCGCGACTTCGCGCCCGTGTGGCCGCCCGCGTTTTCGGTGGTGGACCGGTGAGGGGGGTGCCAACGGGCCGCCGGGCCACGTTCGGGACGCGATTCCGCCTCGCCTCGATCGCCGCGGCAGTCTGCGTAGCGGCTCAGGGCTGCACGAGTCCGGACCGGCAGCCGCGTGGGGCGCAGGACCGGCCCGATGTCCTCTTCATCGTCATCGACGACATGAACGACTGGATCAGCCCGCTGGGCGGGTATCCCGGTACGGTGCACACGCCCAGCCTGGAACGTCTTGCCAGCCAGGGCATGAGCTTCACGAACGCGCACGTGCCCGCGGTGTCGTGCAATCCTTCCCGGATTGCGGTGCTGACCGGCGTGCGGCCGTCGACCTCGGGTGTTTATGACCTCAGGACGCTCTGGTACGAGGCGCCGGCGCTGCGCGATGTCGCGACGCTGCCCGCGCACTTCCGCGCCAACGGCTACCGCACGCTGGGTACCGGCAAGATCTTCCACGCCCTGTCGTGGCTGAACGGCGACTACGGGGTGGACCAGAACGACGTGAATGCGTGGGACGAGTTCCATCCGTCCCTGCGGCAGCAGATGCCCGACGCGCGGTTCCCCGAGGGGACGGTGCGCACGGTCGACGAGGAGGGCTTCTGGCTGTACGAGTGGGAGCGCGTGGCGGCGGGGGTCGGGGAGCGTCCGGACATCAGGGTGCCGTATTTCATGGATTGGGCGCCCTTTCCGGAAGGAGAACCGTTCCCGGACGAGATGGTCACCGACTGGGCGGTGGACCAGCTGGGCCGGGAGCGCGAACAGCCGCTGTTTCTCGCCGTCGGCATCTTCCGGCCGCACATCCCGTGGTTCGTGCCGGAGGAGTTCTTCCGTCTGTACCCGCTTGCCGACGTCCGGCTGCCTGATGCCGGCGACTGGAGCGAAGGCCTGCCTGACGCCGGCCGCCGAATGGGCGCGGAGCGCAGGGAATGGCACCAGTGGATCGAGGCCAACGGGGAGTGGCCCAGGGCGGTGCAGGGCTACCTCGCGTCCCTCAGCTTCGCCGACGCCCAGGTCGGCCGGCTCCTCGATGCCCTCGAGGAAAGCGGCCGGGCGGACGAGACGATCGTCGTGCTGTGGTCCGACCACGGCTTCCACCTGGGCGAGCGCGAGACCTGGGAGAAGTTCACGCTGTGGGAGGAATCCACCCGCGTCCCGTTCATGGTGGCCGCGCCGGGGCAGGTGGAGCCGGGCACGCGGTCGGCGCGCGCGGTCGACCTGCTCGACCTGTATCCCACGCTCGTCGAGCTTGCCGGCCTGCCCGCGCCGGCCCACGCGTTCGAAGGGGGCAGCCTGCTGCCGTGGCTCCGGGATCCGGCGCTCGAACGGGACCGCCCGGCAATCTCGACGGCCGCCAGCGGCCAGCACACGGTGCGTACGGACCGGTGGCGGTACATCGGTATCGGGACGGGAGCGGCGAGCTGTACGATCACGAGAGCGACCCGGAGGAGCGGGTCAACCTCGCCGCCGACCCCTTGCATGCGGACACGGTGGCGGCGCTCGGCCGCTGGCTGGAAGGGATCCTGGCGGCCGAGGCGGCGCGGGAGCGTGCCCGGAACTGACCGGCGAGGCGGTGTCGGTCGCGGGCGGACCGCCGCGCTCGCCGACGGCAGGGTCGGTGCCGCAGCTCCGCGATCAGCGCCGCCCCTGACGTGTCAGCGCGCGTTCCAGCACGGCCCGGGCGGTCGCGGTGTCTCCCGCCGACCGAAGTGCCACGACGTACGTGTAGACGTAACGGGTACCGCGGACCTCCAGTTCGGCGGCCTGTCGCAGCGAGGCCATCGCTTCGTCGGCGCGGCCGAGCCGAACCAGCAGCAGCCCGAGCGCGTGGTGGGCGTCCGCCGACTGCGGTGACTGCTCCAGCGCGGAACGCAGGAGGGGTTCGCCCTCGGGGTCGCGTCCCGTCCGGTGGTAGAGGTCCGCGAGGTTGATGTAGGCGGGCACGAAGGCGGGGTCGATGGCAATGGCCCGCCTGAGTGCCCGCTCGGCTTCGTCGTGATCGTCATCGAGCCGCGCCAGCCACGCCAGGTTCAGATGTGCCTCAGGTCTCTCCGCGCGGGCCAGCTGCGCCTCCCGGTATTCGGCGAGGCCCGGCCCCCGCGCGAGCGCCTCCGCGGCAGCCACCCGGACGGCGCGCACGGGATCCTCCAGAAGCGGCGCCGACAGCCGCACGAGTTCCGGCGTGGGTGACAGCCCGACGCCGCGCGCGGCTCCAAGCCGCACGATCGGGTCGGGGTCCTCCACGGCGCGCCGCACCGCCTCCACACGCTGCGGACCGGGGTCGGACCCGAGCAGGGTCAGCGCCGTCGCCCGCGTGATGGGCGGTGCCTGGGGGTCGCGCAGCGGCGCGTAGAGCCCACGGACACCTTCCGGATCGCCCCTTCGCGCGGCTTCGAGGGCCCGGGCGTGGTACCTGGTGCGGCGGACGGGTGCGCGCTCCAGCCGGGCGGCGATCTCGGCCGCGGCCTGAGCCCCGGTCATCTCCGAATGGCACGTCCGGCACGGATCGGGCGCACCCACGGCTTCCGACACCGCCGGGTCCGGTACGCGGAATGAATGGTCGCGCCGCGGGTCCACGCCCATGTAGGTGCGCGCCGCCATGTGACACGAGACGCACAGCGCTCCCGCCGTCCCGGGTTCGTGGAAGTGGTGATCCGCTGTGTCGAACCGCGACGGTGCGTGACACGATGCGCAGACCGCGTTGCCGTCGCCCCGGACGCGGAGCGAATGCGTGTCGTGGCAGTCGTTGCAGGTCACCCCGGCGCGGTACATGGCGCTCTGCGCGAACGAGCCCCAGACGTAGACCTCGCCCCGGATCTGTCCGTCCGCGAAGTAGAGTCCCTCTTCCAGCAGTGCCGGTTGGTACGCGTCGAGCAGCGTTTCGCCGTGCCGGTAGCCGGCGGTGATCGCGGAGCGTCGGGCGTGGCAGCGACCGCAGGTGTCCATCTGTGGGCCGGGGTTGCGCCCCGCGAGCGGGCGGGCGGTACCCGTCTGCGGGTCGGGTCTCCAGATGTCGGGATCGTGCGGCTCGAAGCGCACGACCAGTCCGCGGCTTGCATCGTCCGGCGACGGACGCGGGCCCGTAGAACCGGGATCGAGGGCGTCGGCCCACGCCACATGATCCGACCCGGGTCCATGGCAGGCTTCGCAGCCGACATCCGGTTCGACCCACTCGGTGGAGAAGCGGTCCGACTCGGGGGAATAGTTCTTGCGCAGCCCCGTCGAGTGGCACGCGGCGCACATCGAGTTCCAGTTCCAATCGGGCCCGGTCCAGTGCGGCCGGTCACGAGCGGTGGCCGTTTGCACGCTTGCAGCCGGGGCCGCGCCTTCTTCCGGCGGAACCTCGAACCAGCGCTGGCCGCCCTGATCGGCCGGGCGCGAGTCCCACGCGATCGGCAGCACCTGGTAGCGTCCCCCCGGGAACTCGACCAGGTACTGCTGCAGCGGAACCGCCCCGAAGGCGTACGCGACACGGTACTCGGCCCCCAGGTCCGCGCCTTCCCGGACGCGGGCGAGAAACCCGAGAGTGTCGCGCGAGAACGTCCACGCGGAAGACGAACCCTCGAATCGCGCGTCGCGGAAGTCGCCCAGGACCGTCTCCGCGGTGGCCTCCTGCATCGCCAGGTCGTGGTGCGATCCGGCCCAGCGTTCGCCTTCGGCTGCGTGGCAGGAAACGCAGGCGCCGCTGCCCACGAACACCGGCTCGGACGGGGCGCGGTCGCCGTCACCTCCTGGACCGCACGCAACGAGTGATCCCAGCACACCGACCAGGAGGCCGGCACCGGGCCGGACGGTCGGAACAAGGTCGACACAAAGTCTGATTGCCACGGTGTCCGCAGCATAGATCACGGATGCGGACCGCGGCAAGGAGCGATGACCAGAGGTCCGGCCAGGACCGGCGCCCGATGCCGGGGGGACCCTTGTTCGGCGGTGCCTCCGGCTCTATATCGGGGATAGCGGCGTCTGGTCCGCATCAGTTTCAGGCCGTCGGAGTACGGCGCGTTCAAGTGAGGGTACCATGACCTCTGCTCCCGACTTCCGGCACTCGTTCCCCGGGATCCTGTTGCTCCTCCTGCTGCTCGGGTCGCCCGCGCCGGCGGCCGCCCAGGAAGCGACCGCAATCGTCGGCGCCACGCTCATCGACGGCAACGGCGGCCCGCCTCTCGAGGACGGCACGATCGTCTGGTCAGGCGACAGGATCACGGCCGTCGGCCCGCGAAGCGCCGTGGACGTGCCCGCCGGCGCCCGCGTCATCGACGGCGCGGGCAGGTTCGTCACCCCGGGGTTCATCGACAGCAACGTGCACCTGTCGCTCTACGGCGCGGGCGAGACGATCGTGCGCTACTTCGACCGCAACGCGGCCCTGACGCTCGAGGCCGCGCAGATGCAGCTCAGGCACGGCTTCACGACCGTGCGCGACAGCTACGGCTCGCTGCTTCCGCTCCTGCAGATCCGCGACGCGATCGCTCGCGGCGACACGGTCGGGCCCCGGATGCTCGTCGCCGGCAACATCGTGGGGTGGGGCGGCCCGTATTCGATCAGCTTTTCGCTGCTGCGGGAGCGGGGCCTCACGCTCTTCCAGGAGCAATTCAACGACTTCATCACCCAGGGCTCGGGCGAAGAACTCATGGAGATGAGGCCCGAAGAACTCCGGGTCGCGATCAACGACTACCTCGACCGGGGACCCGACTTCATCAAGTTCGGGGGCACGGGCCACTTCTCGGATCCGGTCATGATCGGGTTCTCGCCCAGAGCCCAGCGCGTGATGGTCGAGGAGGCGCACAAGCGGGGTCTCTCGGCCGAGACGCACTCGACGAGTCCGGAGGGGCTGCGGATTTCCGTCGAGGCCGGCGTCGACCTGATCCAGCATCCCGGCGTCCTGACCTCCGAGATGTCGGACGAGCTGATCGAAATGATCGTCGAACGTGAAATCGTGTGTGCCTTCCTCAGTAACACCGTCACGGGCAAGCCCTGGCAGGATCACCTCGATGCGCAGGCCGAGCGGATGGAGAGGGAGGCCGAGGAAAGGGCCGCGACAGAGGCGGGGGGCCGGCAGCTTGAGGAGAGGATGAAGACCTCGGCTGAGCTGCGGGCCGAGCGGCGCGCGCGGGGCGAGGGCATCGAGATCCGGCGCCGCAACACCGAGAGGCTCATCGAGGCGGGGTGCATCTCGACGATCGGAACCGACAATTATCTGGGGACCGCGCCCGAGTTCCGGCGCACGCCGAAGGCCGAGAACCAGGCGTTCGGGATGGGCAGCGTCATCGCGACCGAAGGGCTGGTCGAACTGGGGATGACCCCGATGGAAGCGATCGTCGCCGTGACCAGGAATGGGGCGATCGCGTGCAAGATGCTCGACGAACTGGGCACGCTGGAGGCCGGCAAGTTCGCGGACATTCTCATTCTGGATGCAAACCCGCTCGAGGACATCGGCAACATCCGCGCAATCGGCACGATTATCCGCGACGGGCGCATCGTCGACCGGGACTCGCTGCCGTATGAGCGGATCTTCTCCAAGCCCGGCAAGGGTCACGCGTGGTGAGCAAAGGGGGGCAACATGGTGAGCAGGGGGCCACGCATGGCGGGCAGGGGGCCACGCATGGTGAAATCCGCGGCCGGGTGCGCACCCTGGGGCCGTAGCCGAGCGTTATGTAAATCATACATTACACAATGTAAAGTCTGGTTTACATTTCTGCCGCTCTTGTTGTGCCTTTGCGCCGTTGCAGCCCATCCAGCCGCCGCCCAGCAGGTCAGCGCGCGTGGTGGCCATCCCGGCCGGCTCGAGGTCCGTGCCGCCGGGGAACACAGCGTCCGCGTCACGCTGAAGCCCCTGAGCTTCCCGGACGAATTGCCCTTCTCGCCGACCCTCGCCGCCGGACGAACCTACCCGGCCCCCGTCATCTCGGTCGCCCAGCTCACCACGCCCGTTGCGCGTCGCGTTGGCAACATGGACGTGACGGTCCGCCCGGCACCCCTTTCCGTCGAGGTCCGCGGCGCCGACGGTGCGCCCATCCAGACGCTGGAATTCGCGGACGACGGCACGGTCTCGTTCCGCGTCGGGCCCCACCCGGTGCTCGGGATGGGCGAGGGCGGCCCCGAACCCGGCGAGGACTGGCGCACGGATCACACGGTCGAGTTCGACCGGCGCGGCCGCTTCCACGAGATGCGTCCGCGCTGGCAGTCCAACGCCTACGGATCGCGGAATCCGGTCGCGCTGCTCGTCGGCACCGAGGGGTGGGGGCTGTACGTCGCCACGCCGTGGGTCCACGTCGACCTGCGGGAAGCGGAACGGGGAGTATTCATCCCGTGGGAACGTCCGCCACCGCTCGCCCCGGGTGTCCTGGACGAGGACCGCACCCACGAGCGACAGGTACAGGGACGTCCCCCCGCCTCCCAGCCCACCGACGTCTTCGACGCCTTCGTCTTCGACGCGCGCGACCCGGCGGCCTTCATGCGGGACGTCTCCTACATCTCGGGCGCGGCGGTCATGCCCCCGAAGTGGGCGCTCGGCTACATGCAGTCGCACCGGGAGTTGCGGGACGACGAGCGCGACGCGGAGGAGATCCTCACCTGGGTGGTCGACACCTTCCGCGAGAAGCGGATGCCGCTCGACGCGGTCATCTACCTGGGCACGGGATTCACCCCGACCGGGTGGAACACGCCGCAGCCCTCCTTCGACTTCAACCCGCGCGTCTTCCGCCGCGAGCCGCGCGAGGTTCTTGCGGACCTGCACGCGCGCGACGTCCGGGTGATCACCCACATCGTGCCGTGGCGCCGCGACCGCCTTCGCACCCTGCACGGCACCATACCGCCCGCGATGGGCGACGCTCTCGACCGCTCGCACGTCTTCTCCTACTGGCAGGAGCACCTCCCGCTCGTGCACGCAGGGGTGAACGCCTGGTGGCCCGACGAAGGCGACTGGTTCGACCTGTACGAACGCATCAAGCGTCACCAACTCTATTATGAGGGCCCGCTCTGGTCGACGCCCGACGTCCGGCCCTGGAGCCTGCACCGGAATGGGCACCTCGGCATCGCGCAGTGGGGCGGCTGGGTCTGGTCCGGGGATCCCCATGCTACCTGGAAAACGCTCGAAACGCAGGTCTCCGTGGGAATCAACCATTCGCTCAGCCTCAGCCCCTTCTGGGGCTCCGACACCGGCGGCTTCTACACGACCTCGGAACTGACCGGCGAACTCTACGCGCGCTGGTTCCAGTTCTCGGCGTTCACCCCCTCGTTCCGGTCGCACGGCCGCATCTGGCGGCTGCGGCTGCCGTGGGGTTGGGGACTTCCCGACATGGGATTCCCGGAAGACCAGACGGAGCTGCCGCCCGCGTCGGAGATGAACAACCCCGAGATCGAGACGATCACACGCAGGTACGCCGAGCTTCGGTACCGGCTGATTCCGTATACCTACACGCTCGCGCGTGAGGCGCGCGACACGGGGATGCCGCTGATCCGCGCCCTCTGGCTCCACTACCCGGAGGACGAGCGGGCTCGCGGGATCGGCAGCGAATACCTCTGGGGCCGTGACCTGCTGGTGGCGCCGGTCTTCACGCAGGGCGCGGAGATGCGCGAGGTGTACCTGCCGGCCGGAGACTGGTACGACTGGTGGACGGGCGAGCGGCTGGAGGGCGGGCGCACGGTGACCCGCGAGGTGGACCTGTCGATCATGCCGATCTACGCGCGCGCCGGAGCGATCATCCCACTCGACCCCGTGCGGCAGCACATGGACGAGGAGGTCGACGAGCCCACCACGATCAAGGTGTTCCGTGGCGCCGACGGCGAGTTCACGCTGTACGAGGACGACGGAATCAGCCTCGACTACCTGCAGGGCCGGGGCACCTGGACCCGCTTCACGTGGGACGACGGCGCGGTGCGCCTGACGATCGAGCCGGCGGCGCCGCCGGGGGCCGTCAATCTCCTGCCGGAAGACCGCACCTACGTGGTGGAGCTGCTTCCGGGCGGGGAGACGAGGACGGTCCGATACACGGGGTCGCCCGTCGAGGTGGCGTTTTGAACAGGGCCTGTTTGCACAACGCCGCCTCCAGTCGCCGCCGCAGCGCCTCATCCCGTTTCCGTGGCCACCGGGACAGGTTGGCAGTCGGGCTATTCGGTATCTGCATCGCATCTGTTGCTTGTGCCGCGGATCCGCCACTTCACTCCGAAGCGATCCTGGCGGACACTCTCCCGGACGGCTCGATCCTTGTGACCAACACATCGTCCGAGGCCTGGAGTCCCGGTGCGGGATCCAGGTGGAAGATCGTTGAGAGCGTACGGATCGGGATGTTTGAAGGAGATGGACCTCAGCAGTTTGGAGAAGTCAGATCCGTCGCTGTGGACGACTTGAACCGGATGTGGGTGGTTGATGCGTTGGCGAACGAGTTGAGAGTGTTCGAAGGAGACGGCGCGTTTGTTCGGGCGATTGGACGCCAGGGTGAGGGTCCGGCGGAATTCCGACGAATCGGCGATGCTTTTCGCGGTCCCGAAGGTCAAATCTGGGTGGAGGATCTTGTACTTCGGAGGTGGGAGGTTTTTGACACCGCGGGAACGAGAGTCGAGGGTCATGCGGTCGTCTCCACCGTCGGCAACTCGCCGCGCGCGTGGACCCGGCAAGGGCTTTTCGTAGTTCTGGACGAGGATGTCATCGATTTCTACGAACACGCTGGTGGCAGGCTGCGCGCCACAGACCGAAGTTTCCCGCTGCCACAACCGCGGATGCCACGGATGGTTTCCATTGAGTCCGGCGAGGGGGGCGCCGCGATGCAGGTGCCGCCTCCGTTTGCGGCCCTTCCCTGGATGGTTCTCGGCTCGGATCTCGATCTCTGGCTTGGCGACAGCAGCGGTGAGGATGGGTACTATGACATTCGCCGGATCGCGCTTGACACGGGCCACGCAACTCTCACGGTTCGCCGTCGATATGGTGCAACCGACATTCCCGACACCATCCGGGTCGCGGCACTGGAGACGTTCCGGCAGCAATACGTGACAGGAGATGTCCTGCCCGCGCGTATTGGACTCGGGATAGTCCCGCGCCAGTATCCACCCTTCGTCGATTTCCATGTATCGACGGATGGCTATTTGTGGGTTCGCCGGACTCTTGCCGGAGGCGTAAGTGGATTTGATGTCTTTGGACCGGATGGGCGCTACCTGGGACAGCCGGAAACGCCTGTCGGCCTACGGACGGCTAACATGGAGATAGAATCGATCGCGGACCACTCCATCTACGCGATCGATACCGACCACTTGGGTGCCGACTATGTGGTCAGGCTGGATATCCTTAGGTAGCCTGCGGCCTATCCGGCGCTCGGCCGCGGAAACACCCGGACCCGATTCGCCCAGTCCTCCCACATCGCGGTGAGGCGAGCCAGTTCGCCCGGATACAGCGCGGCCAGATCCACCGTCTCGGTCCGGTCGAGCTGCGTGTCGTAGAGCTCCCACGGGCCGGCGGCCCCCCGCGCCACCGCCTTCAAGTCCCCCTCCATCACGGCCCGGCTCCCCTCGTGCTCGACGTGGATCGCACCCCGGTCCAGGGGGCGGTCGTCCGCAAACGCCGGCACGAGGCTGACGCCTTCCATCGGCTGGATCGCTTCACCGGCGTACTCGGTGGGGTAGGTGGCCCCGGCGAGTTCCACCAGCGTCGGCATGATGTCGATCAGATGGCCCGGCTGGTCCCTGAGTTCGCCCGCCGCGGCGATACCCGCAGGCCAGTGGGCGATGAGCGGGGTGGCGACACCCCCGGTGTGGGTCAGGGCCTTGTAGAGGCGGAAGGGGGTGTTGGAGAGGTTGGCCCACGGCAGGCCGTAGCTCTGGTAGGTGTCGTCGGGGCCGGGCAGAACGGACGGGTCGTTGCCCACCTGGATCGGCCTGCCGTCCAGGGTGAACTCCCGGCTCACGCGCTCGCCCCCGCGGAGGATGTAGTCGTACCACCCCTGGGTGTTGATCTCCTCGGCACAGCCGCCGTTGTCCGACAGGAAGAGGATCAGCGTGTCGTCGAAGACGCCGCGCCGCTGCAGCGTGTCGACCAGGCGTCCGACCGCTCGGTCCATCGACTCGACCTGCGCCGCGTAGACCTCCATGCGGCGGAGATGCCAGTCCCGGTTGTCCGCCTCCTCCCAGGGCGGGGCGCCGGCCTCCCGCTCGGGCAGCGCCCAGCGTGGATCGACGATCCCGGACGCCAGCATGCGTTCGTGACGCTCCAGACGGAGCCGGTCCCAGCCGGCGTCGAAACGACCTTGTGCGCGGGCGACGTCCTCCCCGGTCGCGTGCAGCGGCCAGTGGGGCGACGTGAAGGACTGGTAAAGGAAGAACGGGGCTGTGGGCGTGCGGTCCAGGTGGTCCTCGATGAACTGCACGGAGCGGTCGCCGATGGCGTCGGTGTAGTAGAAGGCTTCGCCGAGATCCTCGACTGGGTCGTTGTCGAGGGTCAGGGTCTGGGGTTCGAAGTAGCTGCCCGCGCCCGTGATCGTGCCGAAGTAGCGGTCGAAGCCGCGCTGAAGGGGCCAGTTGTGCTTTGGGCCGTCCGCCTCGATGAAGCGCGTGACGTGCCATTTGCCGGTGGCATAGGTGCCGTAGCCCGCACTCTTCAGCACCTCCGCGAGGGTGACGCAGTCGCGGCCCAGGTCGCCCCGATAGCCCGGCACACCCCGGTCGTTCATCATGCCGCCCACCCCTGCCTGATGGGGGTAGAGGCCGGTGAGGATCGACGCTCGGGAGGGGCAGCAGCGGGCCGCGTTGATGAAGTTCGTGAAGCGCAGTCCAGCCAGCCCGAGGGCGTCGATGCCGGGCGTGCGGAGCTCTCCGCCGTAGCAGCCGAGGTCGGAGTAGCCCAGGTCGTCCGCGTAGATCAGAACGACATTGGGCCGCCACGCGGCCGGGCCCGAAGACTCCGTGCAGCCGGTCAGGCTCCCGAGCACCGAAGAGCCCGCGAGCGCCGAGGTACCCGCCAGCCCGGCAGAGCCGGCCGACGCCCTGCGCACGAACTCCCGGCGGTCGATCGAATCAGCCATCATCCGCTCCTCAGAAGGCCCTGATCGCTCTCACCCTGCGGGGGAAGTCCTTGTCGTCGCCGTGCACGCGGCCCAGGTCGGGGAAGTCGACGTGCGCGGCCATGTCGGCGCTGACCTGGGACGAGGCCCAGTACGTGAAGTTGTCCGCCAGACCAACGTCCCTGAAGTTGCCGATCCCCTGCGCTCGGAGGTTCCGGTACATGAGGACGAGTTCGTCGGTCGACGGCAGGAACCAGCCTCCGATCCCGTTGAGCACCAGGCTGGCGCACAGACCCGCCGCCGAGCACGGATCGTCGCACGCCGCGAGGATGTCGGCCGTGTTCTGCCTGCCCTCTCCCACACCGGTGCCGCGCGCGCCGGGGACCTCTCGCCGGAAACATCCCCACTTCGCCCCACCGCTCTGGTCGAACGGAGCGGCTTCAAGGTATTTCCATCCATCACTTACGTAGTTTGGATTCACGTAGAAGATGAAGCCTCCCGCTGGCCCCGTATCCCCCGGCTCCAGTTCCTGGTGCGAAAGCCAGACCGACATTTCACCGGCGCCGCGGTTGGCCCACAGGTGGTAGGGGATCAGCGTCACGGGCCTCGTGGGCGAGGCGGGGTCGGTCACGCGGCGGGCCCTGGTGTCGATGACCTGGTGGCCGCCGAGGAGGTCGGAATCGAAGCGGGTCCGCATCGCTTCGGCATCGTCGAAGAGCAGTTCGAGGACGCGCCCGCCCTCCGCCTCGGGCCACTCGCAACAGTAGACGACGGGTCCGCGCTCGACCGCGAAGCGGCCCCGGTTCTCGCGCACGCGGTCGTCCGCGACGACCCTGCGGACCTCCATCGGGAACTCGACCTCGATCGTGTCACCGTCCCGCCATTCACGCGCGAGGGACACGTAGCCTCTGCCGTCGGGTGTCGCGTCGACCGGCCGTCCATTCACGGCAACGCGCGCACGGCTCTCAAGCGGGTCCGCATACGTGTAGAGTCCCTCCGGAGTCGGGACATCCCGGGCCCACCCCGGTATGCGCAGCCGGATCGTTGCCTCCACCGCCTCCGCCGCCGAAACGGTGATCGCCGAACTGCCACCCCACGGCATCTCGCTTTCCACCGATAGCCGGAGCGCGCGGCCGTCCACCTCGAACCCGGCCTCACTGGAGACGTAGAGGTTCACGAAGATCACCCCGTCCGGATCCTGCGCGTATACGTAGCCCGGCACCCGGGCCATGAAGCGGACCATGGTGGGCGGACAGCATTCCAGCGAGGCCTGCTGCCAGCGCAGGTCGCGGCCGTCTCCGGCGCTCGCCAGCCGGTTCACGTAGAAGTAGTGGTCCCCGGAGAGCGACACGCCGCACACGGCATTGTTGTACATGCCGCGCTCCATGACGTCGATGTAGCGGCCATCCCCGGTCGCGAGAAACAGGTTGTGGCTCAGGGTGATCAGCATGAAGACCGCGCACGTCTCCGAGTACGCGTCGATGTTCGGCAGGGAGTAGGGCTCGCCGAAGCCCTCGTTGCCGGTCGTGCCGACACCCCCCGTGATGTACATCTTGCGGCTCACTGCGTCGTGCCACATGCGCTCGGCGACGCGCAGGTACTCCTCCCGTCCCGAGAGGATGCCGACATCCGCCAGCGAGACCGCCAGCGTCATGCAGTTCACCGCGTGGCCCACGGCCTCGGTCTGTTCGAGGACATGCTCGTGGGACTGGTTGTGACGGCTCCGGCCGACCGAATCCTCGCGGCCTCTGATATCCAGGTAGTGCCTGGCCAGATCGAGGTGCTCGGGGTCTCCGGTGATCCGGTAGAGCCGGGAGCAGTTGAGGGAGTCCCGCTCTCCACCCGAGAACGGAGGGTCGTTGGTCTGGAAGTCGTCCTGGAGCAGAGCCGCCGATCGAATCGCCCGGTCCACGAGTTCGCGTCCGCCCGTGGTCCGGTACCATGTAGCAGCGACTCCGAAGTCGCGATTGCCGGCTGGCGCCTCCTCGTCCGCCATTTCGCCGACCCTCCGCTCCACCCATGCCTGAAGCCACGGATCGGGCCGGGTCACGAGCGACAGCATCGCGGCTTCGAGAACACCGCCCCGCGTCTGCCTGGGCGCTGCCTGCAGCTTCCGGACTTCCAGCGGGATAGTGACCTCTGCGTTCCTCCGGACACGGGGTAGCCAGAACTCGTCGGCCAGCGCGACTTGCGAGGGGGCCTTGGGGCGTATCGGGTAGTCCGCGGCGGGCGGGCGCCCGGACCTCCAGAGTTCGATGTCGGGCGGGCCGTCGCCGGGCGCGTCGGACGCGTCGGGCATCGCCGGCTCCCGCATCCGTCCGGTCGCCGCGTACGCCAATGCGCCCGCTGCGGGGGCGGTCCGGAGGAAACGCCTTCTGGGGATGTTCCTGCTCATGTCCAAACCCTCATTCAACCTGCCATTCGATGACTCCGAACTCCCGCCACTCCACGTCCTCGTCGATGAACATCGCTGCCGGCGGACCGATCTGGCCGGCCTGGTAGGACACCGTGCGGGGCTCGACCTCCAGCCGCAGCGCACGCGTGACGACCGGCTCGAATTCGATCGTGCTCCACGCATCCTCCTCTACCCTGAAGGCGCTCTCGCCGGCGGGTACGGGTGTCCACGCCGCGCCGTTGCGATACAGCAACCGCCACGACTCGGGGAGGTTGCAGAAGCGCTTGTCGTCGAAGAAGTAGACGCGCGACGAAAACACGCGCACCAGCGCCCCGAACTCGTACTCCAACCAGGCCCGCTCGCCCACCGGCGGGCGCATTCGGAAGAAGCGGTGCGACTGGTCGGCCGAGTTGATCGGCTCGCGCCCGTCGTGGATCGCGGCGAGGTCGTCGTTCTGGTCGTTGTACCCGGTCCAGCCCTTTTCCACGCCGCCCGATGTGCGCACGGCCGCGACCGGGGCCGGGAGAGAGGGTGGGAGCCAGGCCGCTGCGGGCTCCCGCGCCATCCACACGGCCATCTCGCCCATGCCCCGGTTCGCCCAGGCGTAGTACGGGATGGCGGTGAGGCGGTGCGGGGCAGTGGGGGCGTCCTCGCCGCGGCTGTCCTCACGGATCGCCTCCACGTCGCCCTGGACTGCCTGAACCCCGTCCAGCAGGTCGGGCCGGAACTCCGAATCGAACGCGACTTCGTCCGGCACGACGATGTCGAGCGCCCGCCCGCCGTTGTCCGGCCACTCCGCACAGTAGACCAGCGGTCCCCGCTGCAGGGCGACGCGCCGGCGGTCGTCGTCGACGGAGTCGTGGGCCAGCACGCGCCGCACCGGCATCGGCAGGTCGAGCTCGACCGTGTCCCCCGTCTGCCAGACGCGGTCAATGCGCACGTATCCGCGCTCCAGTTCGATGGGCAGCGTCCGCCCGCCCACCCGCAGCGTTGGTGGTCCCGGCGGGTCGCCCGCGAAGCGGTAAAGTCCGCCCGGCATCACCTCGCCCCGCGCCCAGCCCGGGATCCGCACGAACATCGGGAAGTCCAGCGGCCGCTGCGGTTCGACCACGATGCGTACCCCGCCGTCCCACGGATAGCGCGTCTCCTGCCGCACACGCACCGGAATGCCGCCGAGTTCGACGAGGGCGTCGCTGTTTGTGAAAAGATTCACATACAGCATCCCCGACGGTTCGGTCGCGTACACGTAGCTGCCAATCGACGCGAGCATCCGGATTACGTTCGGCGGACAGCAGGGGACGTTGATCCAGTCGAAGCGCGCGTAGTCGCCGAAGGACATCAGGGGGTTCTGATAGAAGAAGCGGTCGCCGCGGAGCGACACGCCCACGAGCAGTGCGTTGTAGAGCACGCGCTCCATGACGTCCGCGTAGCGGGCGTCCCGGTCGAGCAGGGCCAGCCGATGGCACCAGACCGCGCTGCCGTACGCGGCGCAGGTCTCGTTCCATGCGCTCAGGTTGGGCAGCTCGTAGGGGTCGCCGTACTTCTCATGGAAGCGGGTGGAGCCGATGCCACCGGTCAGGTACGTCTTGAGGTGGGTCTGGTCCTCCCAGATGCGGTGGACCGCGTCGACGTAGGCGGGGTCCCCCGAGAGCGCCGCGATGTCGGTCATGGCGATGTACAGGAAGGTGGCCCGCACGACGTGCCCCACCGCTTCGAACTGCTCCGCCACCGGCTTGTGGTCCTGGGCGTAGGTGCGGTCGATCGCGTACTCGCCCGTGCGGGGGTAGTCGTCCCGGCCGCGCTCGTCTGCGAGGAACTTCGCAAGCCTCCAGTAGCGTTCGTCGCCCGTGGCCCGGTAGAGCGCGACCAGCCCGATCTTCAGTCCCTGGTGGCCGGAGATGTACGTCTCCCTTCCGGGGCCGTACACCGAGTCCATCTGGTCGGCGAGCCGCACCACCGCGTCCAGGAGTTTGCGCTTGCCGGTAGCTGCCGCGTACGCGGTCGCCGCTTCGAGAACGTGTCCGGAGACCCGGACGGAGTGTTCGGGCGTGCCGATGCTTCGCTCCAGTTCCGCGAGCATCCCGTCGATGCGTTCGTCGGCGTACGCTTCCAGTTCGGGGTCCGCGCGCTCCTCGATCATGTAGGCAGCGGCCTCGATGAGCTTGGAGAGGCTGAAGCCACCGTCTCCGAACCTTTCGAAGCAGTAGGGAAGGGAGACCGCACGGTTGACGTCCATCCGGGGCCGCCAGAAGTCGTCCGTGATCTGCACCCGGTTGGAGCGCACCGCGCGGAGGGGATAGTCGCCGGCGACCGGGGAGAGCGGGGACGCGTCGAGGGCTGCGAGCAGGTGCCTGCCGGGGCCACCCGCATCCGCCACACGCTCGAGCGCGGCGGGGAAGGGAAGCAGGCTGGCGCCGCCCGCCGCCTTCAGGAAGCGCCGCCGGTCGATGGACTCCCGCCTCTGCTCCAGCGCCGGGCGACCCAGCCCCCTGCGGCTCTCTCCCGGTGCCTTCGGCCCCATTACGATCCTCCGTTCCCGAGCTTCCGCTCCAGTTCGGCCACCGGTCCCGCGAGGATGGGCTCCAGCATGGCCGAATACTCCTCGACCTGCGCGGAATAGCGCTCGATCCACTCCCATTGCGCAGCCGTCGGCGGGCCGCTGTAGTTGCCGACCTGGATGGTGAACCAGTTGAGGCGCCCCGCGAGGTTGACGTGACCGGGGTCCCGCACGTCTCCCTCGAACCCGAGCAGCACCGGCCGCAGGGCAGCGCGCACCGAGGCAGCCTCGGCGCGCAGCGACGGATCGGCCGACGACTCCTCGACTTCCAGCAGCCGGGCATTCAGGGGCCGGAGCCGCGCCAGCGCGCCTTGTACCGTGCACTCGGCGCGCTCAATTGTGCTCGCGGCGCGGTGCCACTCCTCCATGCCGGCGCCGGAAACGTCGACCCTCGGGTCCATGCGAACCACCAGCGGCCGTTCGCTCGTCTCGCCCGCCAGCGTCAGGCGCACCGTGTAGGTGCCGGGGATCGCGCGGACCCAGGTGCCACCGCCGCCGTCCCTCCGCGCGGTTCCGCCCCCCGCCGCGGTGGCTGCGGACACGGCGTCCGCCCCTTCCGGCACGCACGCCGACCGCTCTCCCAGATTCCACGCCACGCGGTTGATCCCGGGCTCCGCCGGACCCGTCAGCGAACGGACCAACCGGCCCTCCGCGTCCTCGATGTCCACCTGCACCTGCCCGCCCGGGCTCCACCCGGGATCGACCCGGTAGGTCAGCAGCGCGCCGTACGGCTGATTGGGCGCCACCCAGACCCGGTCGCCCAGCGTGCTCACGTCGGACGCGCGGGTGTAGCGCACAGCCGGCATGGGATCGAAGAGCTCGAGGGGACCGACGGCGTCGTTGCCGGGATCCGGACGGCCGCGTCCTGGCCTGGCCCGCGCCAGCCGCTGGAGCGCGGTCACGTCGTCCAGGACGTAGAACCCGCGGGAGTGGGTGGCGAGGACCAGGTCGTTGTCGCGCGGGTGCACCTCCAGGTCGCGCACCGCCACCGGCGGCAGCCCCAGCCGCAGGTCGGTCCAGCTCGCGCCCCTGTCGAACGAGGCGAAGATCCCGAGTTCGGTTCCCGCGTAAAGCAGGTCGGGAGAGCGAGGGTCCTCGTCGACGACGTGCACGTACCCGTGCAGCCCGTCACTGATGCGGCGCCATGTGCGGCCGAAGTCCTCGGTGACGAAGACATAGGCGTCGAAGTCGTCCATCCGGTGCTGGTCGATTGCGACGTACGCCCTCCCGGGCTCCGTGCGCGACGCCTGGATGCCGGCCACCCACGCGTGCGGGGGCGCGCCGTCGATGTTGGGCCCCACGTTCGTCCAGTTGGCGCCTCCGTCGCGGGTGACCTGGACGTTGCCGTCGTCGGTGCCCACCCAGATCACGTCCGGATCGAGCGCGCTTTCGGAGACGGACAGGATCGTGTTGTGGTACTCGGCCCTGGTGTTGTCGGGCGTGATCGGGCCGCCGGAGAGGCGCTGCTGATCCGGATCGTCGGTGGTGAGGTCGGGGCTGATGATGTCCCACGTCTCCCCGCCGTCGCGGGTGCGGAACAGCACGTTGCCGCCGAAGTAGATCACGTCTGGGTCGGTGGGCGACATGTGAATGGGCGCGTTCCAGTTGAAGCGGTACTCCTCCAGTTCGGCGCCCCCGCCCGCGGGACCGGGGGGATACGGCTGGATATAGCGCTCCTCGCGCGTGCGCATGTCGATCCGCGTGATGTCGCCGAAGTGGCCGTTGTAGTAGATGATTTCGGGGTCGCGCGGATCGGCGATCGTGTACATGCCGTCGGCCATGTAGCGCAGCCGCACCCAGTCGCCCTCGCGCACCCCCACACGGTTCCAGTTCTCGTTGGGTCCGCGCCAGATCTCGTGGTCCTGAAAGCCCCCGAGCACGTTGTAGGGCTCGGCCATGTCGAGACCGAGGTGGTACGCCTGCGCCATGGGCATGTTGTTCAGGAAGTCCCAGTTCCCGCCGAAGTCGTTCGAGATCCAGAACCCCCCGTCCGTGCCCGAAAGGAGCCGCGCCGGATCGGTGGGATCGATCCACAGCGCGTGGTGATCCCCGAACATGCTCCCGCCGTGGCCGCCGAAGGTATGCCCGCCGTCGGTCGAGATGCTGAACTGGCCCGCGAGCGTGTAGACGCGGTCGGGATCGACCGGGTCGGCGCGCACCTGCGTGTAGTAGAAGGGCCGGTTGTTCAGGCGCCTTTCGGCGTTGACCATGCGCCAGGTGAGCCCGCGGTCGTCGGAACGCCAGAGCTCGCCTTCCTCCTGCGACTCGATCAGCGCGTAGACGCGGTTCGGATCCGCTGCGTGCACGCTCATGCCCACGCGGCCTACGACGCCGGCACCCGGAAGGCCGCTGCGCAGCGCGGGGTCCGTCAGGCGGACCCAGGTGTCGCCGCCGTCGGTCGAGCGGAAGAGGCCGCTGCCGGAACCCCCGCTGCGGAAGTGCCAGGGCCGGCGCAGGTAGTCGTACATGCCGGCGTAGACGATCGCGGGGTCCAGCGGGTCGATGGCGACATCGCTGGCGCCCGTGGTCTCGTTCGTGTAGAGCACCCGCTGCCACGTGTCGCCCCCGTCCCGGCTGCGGAACAGGCCCCGTTCCTCGTTCGGTCCCCATGCGTGGCCCATCGCTGCCGCGAAGACGGTCTCGGGGTCCTCCGGATCGATGACGATGCGCGAGAAACGCTCCGTGTCGGGCAGTCCCAGGTGTGACCAGGTCGCGCCGCCGTCGCTGGTCCTGTAGATGCCGTCGCCGAACGAGATGCTGTTGCGCACGGCGCCCTCTCCGGTGCCCACGTAGACCACGTTCGGGTCTTGCGGATGCACGGCGATGGCGCCGATGGACAGGGTGCCGCCGTCCTCGAAGACGGGGTCGAACGTGATGCCGCCGTTGGTTGACCTGAACAACCCCGACGATGCGGTGGCGACGTACAGAATGTTGCGGTTGCCGGGCACGCCGGCCACGTCGGCGACGCGTCCCGCGAACATGGCCGGGCCGATTTCCCGCCAGGAGAGCCCGGAGAGGAGGGCCGCATCGATGGCGACCGGGGCTGGGGCCGGCGGCGGACCGGTTACGCGGGCCACCTCCTGCGCCACTACCGAGCCATGCCCGGGGACAAGCGTCAATACACCGGCCAGGGCCGCCGGGAATGCACGGCTGCTTCGCATGTCAAACTCCTTGCTGCCTTATCGGGGCTCGGTGTCGGGCCTCGGCGCGCGGGCGCCCTCGCGGGTGTGCCACGTGTCCGCGACATCCGGATGCGGGTAGGCCTGATCCGGCCCGTACGGGTAGCTGGTCATCCCGTGGAACGGCAGCGGATCCACCTTCCATCCCGCAGCGGTATTGAGGTCCGAATCCTTCAGCCAACCCTCGCTGTAGATCAGGAAATCGCGCGTCCAGCCCTCCGGGAGCGGAGGCAGGTCCGTCGCGTCGAAGCGGAGCGAGAGTTCGTCGCCCGGACCCATGATCGCATAGCGGTCGTCCGCCTCGTGCATCAGCGCCAGCACGTCTCCGAGCCGCGTGAAGCGTCCGGCGAGCGGGCGCCAGCGCGGGTCCCGCGATATGGTCCCGTAGTCGAACCACGGAGGTCCGTCGCGCCCGCCCTTGCGGTATTCCCTGGAGAAGCCGCGGTAGTGCAGTTCGGCGGCCGCCGGCTCGAGCACCGTCAGCCGAGTTGGTGCCTCGACCCCGCCCACGGTGAAGAACGCCTCGTCCCAGTAGATGTTCATGTTCGTCCGGATGCGAACACGATGGTCGGAGGTCGGGAAGAGGCCGGTGAGATCCTGCACGATCGTCTTGTTCTTCCCCGACGGGAAGCTGAGTGCCCCAACGGCGGTCTCCCACGTCCCGTCCGCGCCGATCACCTGCAGGTGGGGCATCACGGTTCCCAGTGCCTGCGACTGGGATAGAGCAACGTTGATGCTGGCGTCGGTGGGGAAGATCCACCCGCGCAGATACAGCCGCACGGGATCGCCCGGCCCGAAATCGCCGAGGTCGAGCACAAGATCGTGCAGTTCGCTGACGCCCTGGTAGCGGAGGGGCTCGAAGTCGCCGACGTACACGTCATCCGACGCCGCGAGCGCCGGACGAGCGTCGCGTCCGAGGTGATCCGTCGCCGACTGCGGCCTGCGCCGCTCGGCAACCTGGTGGAGTTCGAGCCGGACCTCCGGCCCCGGGGGCACGAAGCGCTCATCGACGAAGACATCGATGGAATCCGGATGATCCACCGCGATCAGATCGATTTCGTCGATGTAGAAGATCTCCCACAGTTCATCGGTGACCCGCAGCTCGTAGTGTCCGTCCCGCTCGCGGAGCGCGTCGCCCGGAATGCGAAGGTATTCCCTGGACGCGTGCGGCGGGGCGTAGAGTGCGTCGCCGCGCGCCATGAGCCCGGTCGGCATTCCCAGGGCGCTCTTCCACAGGATGTCGGTGACGAATTCGAAGCGTTCTCCGTTCCAGGCGAACAGCGTGGGGCACGAACCCTTGAGGATCTGTTCTTCCACGATCGACTGGTTGGCTTCGCTGTAGAGGATGTTCTGCGGCGCACCGTTGGGCCATCGCACCCTGATCACGTCGGCACCGGGACGCTGGCCGAGCCCCATGTGGATTTCGGGCTCGTCGACGACCACGGTCCGGTACAGGGCGCCCGCCCGGACCTCGACCTTCGCGCCGAGGCCGAAGTGGTTGTTCTTGCCGCTGCCGGTGGAAAGCCCGACGAGCCGGATCTTCAGGTAGCGGTTCGCGTTGCCGCCGTCGTTGCGCAGCAGCCTCACCGAGCCGTCGGCGGTCGATGCGAACAGGTCGAGGTCGCCGTCCGCGCCGAAATCGGCCGCGACGATGCGCAGCAGCGGAGGAAGTGGGGGGATGAGGTGCGAGAGGTCGTCGAAGCGCCCGGCGGCGGCGTTGCGGTAGAGCGCGATCACGCCCTCGCCGCCTGGCGACTCGCCGGCGAGCGCGATATCGAGCCAGCCGTCGTTGTCGAAGTCCAGGAGGATGCCGTCGTGGACCAGGAGCCGGGATGCGCCAGCCAGAAGCGCCTCGGGTCGTCCGTCGCTTTCGAATCTGCCGCCGCCCTGATTGAGCCAGAGGGCGACTCCGGAGCCGCCGCGGGGCGCGGTCAGGAGATCGAGCCAGCCGTCGTTGTTGTAGTCACCGACCGAGACGATGCCATGGCCGTCGGCTGCCACGCCCCGCTCGCCGGCGCGCTCGGCAAACCGGCCGGCGCGCTCGTTGTCGTAGAGTCTCGGCGGCCCGCCCGGGTCCGCGACGACCATGTCGAGGTCGTCGTCGTCGTCGAAGTCGCCGAACGCGGCCGAGCCACCGGGGGCTGCCGGCTGCCGCAGCCCCGCAAGCGCGGTCACATCGGTGAGGGTCCCGTCGAGGTTGTTGCGCAGCATCGCGCCCGTGGGGGCGGTGGCGAACGCCAGATCCAGGTCGCCGTCGTGGTCATGGTCGAGGAAGAGAGGGGCGCGGGCGGGAAGCGCAGGTCCGGGCGGTTCCGTCATTTCGCGGAACGAGCCGTTGCCCAGGTTGTGGAAGATCACCCCCGTCCCGTCCCGTGCCAGGTACAGGTCGAGGTGGCCGTCGTTGTCGATGTCGCCGAACGCCGCGTCCGTGGGAACCGGTCCGGCGAGTCCCGCACCCGCCGTCTCGTCCACGAAACCGCCGGGATGACTGCGCAGAAGCCGCCCCCCCGCGTAGATGTCGAGATCCCCGTCGCCGTCAATGTCCACGACCAGTAGCGCGCCCGTGCCGCCGCCACCGCCGCCGGGCGGAATGCCCGCGCTCTCCGTCACGTCGGTGAAGCGAAGCGCGGCGAGCACGGTCTCGGCATCGCGTTCGCCGCCTCCGACCATCTCGCTGAACGTGACGATCGGCAGCCCCGCCAGCACTCCGCCCGTGCCGCGCAGGTCACGCAGTCCGCGCTGATAGCCCGGCGTCGTGCGTATCACGTTGTGAAACGGCAGGAACCCGGCCAGCGCGGCCGTGGCATCGCCGTCCCTGGCGGTGGCCAGGGCCCCGTCGAAGAGGTCCTGGCCCTCGACCGGGAACACGGGCACGATCTGACGGAGTGCTTCGAGGCCGGCGGTGGCGGAGTCGGCCATGCCGGCCGCCAGCAGCGCCTGCACGTGTTCGACGCGCGCCGCAACGTTGCCGGGATGAAGTTCCGCCAGCGCCCCCAGCGTCGCGGCGCGTCGGGAGCCTGCTTCCGCGCCGGTCGAATCGGCGTCGAGCGACGCGAGTGCGTACAGCGTCCTGCCGTGCGTTGGGTCCGATTCCAGCCCCCGCTCCAGCTCCGCGCGCGCCGCATCCGCCTGCTCGGACGCGAGCAGGACATCGGCGAGGATCAGCCGCACGTCGGGATCGTCCGGATCGAGGTCGAGCGCACGGCGCACCGCCGTCCCGGCGTCGTCCAGACGTCCCATCCTCAGATACGCGATGCCCAGGTTGGCGAACCCCGCCGGCTCGCGCGGAGCCATCCGCACCAGCCGCTCGAACTCGGCGGCCGCGTCCAGGAGCCGGTTCTCCTCGAGGTGCGCAAGGCCGACCGTCTGGATTGTCAGGAGTTCCGCAACGTCGGGAGGTGCGTCCCGGCAGGCCGTCAACAGCGCGCCCGCCAGCGCACCCGCGAGCGCCAGTGCGGCAGCGGGCCCGTCCGATGTCGTGCGAAATGCTGTCACCTTTGTCCCGGCCTCTCCTGGACGGTCACCAACTCGCCCGCCGGCACCGGACCGATCCGGGTCGTTCTGCCGCCGCCAGGCCAAACTGTCACGATGCTGTCGGCCGCTCCCGCCTCCCCGAGACCGAAGATAAGCGGCTGGAGCGACGATTGGGAAAGATAGGACGAACCCGTCGAGACGAAACGCCGCTGCGTGCGGCCAGGGGAATGCACGGTCACAAGCGCGCCCAGACCCTCGTGGTTGGGTGGAGCGCCGGCGAGACGGATGCCGATGCCCGCGGGCGCGGGCTGGTCGTTGCGATAGAGCCTGGGGGCGCCCCCGTTGACCGTGATGAGGAGGTCGAGGTCCAGATCGCCGTCGATGTCGGCGGTCGCGACGCCGCGTCCGACAACGGGCTCGCGAAAGTCGGCCCCCACCAGGTCGCTGGCGTCGATGAACGCGCCCGCGCCGCCTCCCAGGAAGATCTGGGGCCGTTGCGCATACGCCTGTTCCCGCCTTACCGCACCGATACCGGGTTCGATGTGTCCGTTGGCGGCCACCACGTCCAATGTCCCGTCGAGATCGAAGTCCGCGAAGGCCACGCCGAAGGTCAGGGGCACCAGCGTGGGCCGGGCGAGGCGCGCCGCCCCCGCGCGGTCCTGAAAGAGATGGTTGCCGATCCTGGTGAACAGGGCCAGCGGCTCGTGCGCGAAGTTGCCGATCACGATCGACCACCCGCCATCGCCCGTCAGGTCGGCGATGTCGATGCCCATCCCGGCGCGCGCACGCCCGGCCTCGTCGAAGGCCACGCCGGCGCGCACCGCGATGTCCGTAAAGGTGCCGTCTCCCTCGTTCCGGTAGAGGAAGTTGCGCTGCGTGTCGTTGGCGACCGCCAGATCCGGCCAGCCGTCGTCGTTGAAATCCGTGACGGCCACGCCGAGCGACTTCCCGTCGGGATTGTTCACGCCGGCGGCGTCGGTAATGTCTTCGAACCGCCCGCTTCCGCCCGGATTCCGATAGAGCCGGCAGGACTGGCCCTCGTACTGCTGGGGTGTGGCGTACGACTTGGTCGTTCCGTCGATGGTGGTGAAGAGATCGGTCTCCGGGGTCCAGCGCACGTAGTTGCAGACAAACAGATCGACCCACCCGTCGAGATCGACATCCACCCAGGCCGCTGCGGTCGACCACCCGGGACCCCCGCCGGGCGGATCCCCGTCCACTCCCCTCGACCCGGTGACGTCGGTGAACCTGCCGCCGTCGTTGCGGAGCAGGCGATTCGGGCCCACCGCGGTGAGGTACACGTCGCCGTCGCCGTCGCCGTCGTAGTCCGCCACGGCCGCGCCCATGCCGTACAGCGACAGGTCCAGTCCCGCGGCCACCGTCCTGTCCTCGAACCGCCCGCCTCCGAGGTTGCGATACAGGCGCTGGGTGGGCCGGTCACCGGGGCGTTCGTGGCCCGGCCACCAGTCCGAGTTGACCATGAGAAGGTCGGGCAGGCTGTCGCCGTCGTAGTCGAAGAAGGCCGCACCGCTGCCGAGTGTCTCCGGCATCCATTTTTCTCCAAAGGCGCCGTTCGAGTGCTCGAAGTCGATTCCGGCTTCTGCGGCGACCTCGGTAAAGTGCAGCCGGGTTGCGGTCGCGCCGTCGTCGGTCGTCGCAGGGCGAGGTGCCGAATATGCCGGATCAGGCTCGGGCTGGGGATCGCCGCACCCGGGCGCAACGCCCGCGAGCAGGAACGTGGCCGCGAGCGATGGCACGCGACCGAGGCTCACCGGTTGACCTCGAGCCGGTGGACCGGAATCCGCTGCGCCATGAGGTTGGCGCCCGGGTTGCGGGCGCGGTAGGCCCGGGTAACCTGCTGAGCCCCCTCGTCGATTCCGTAGTAGAGATAGGCTGCCTCGGCGCGAGCAGCTTCCCCTGCGCGGCCCAGCGCCCGCAACGCCAGCATGCGATGGTAGTGGGCCACGCGGTCTTCCGGGTCGATCTCGAGCACCCTGTCCAGCGCCTCGAGCGCGTCCTCGTGGCGGCCCCCCAGGAAACGGGTTCGGCCGAGCGCCCGCCAGGCCGCCCGGTCTCCGGGGAACGCCTCGAGCACCCGGCGGTACGCGAGCGCGGCGTCTTCGTAGCGGCCGTCTTCCCGGAGGACCTCTCCCCAGACCCAGGCGGCTCGCGCGTTGCCGGGGTCGATGGCCTCGGAACGCTCCAGCGCCTCGTACGCCAGCGCGAGATTCCCCTCGGCGAAGGCGGTGCGCGCGAGGTTCAGCGGGCCGTCGACGCGGTCGGGGGCCATGTCTTCCACCCGCGCGAACGCTTCGGCGGCCCGTCGCAAGTCACCCTCCAGCAGCAGGGCGATCCCGTAGTTGTTGTGGCGCGTCCAGTCGCGCGGGCCCCCGTCCCCCCCGTCCGCAGCACGTGCCCCCGGCGGGGCGACCAGGACCCGCACCGAGTCGGCGGCGATCCGGGTGACCGGCAGGTCGGGCGGCGCATCGAAAGCGGGGAAGCCGGCGGGGTTCGACTCGAATGCAAAAACGCTGTACGCGCGATCGAACTTCCGCCACAGCAGGCGCGCCGTCACCGTGAGCGTTGAGCCGGCAAGCGAGGACGGCAACGTGAGCTCGTAGTGCGCCAGATCGGCGGTTCCGGGTCCGATGACGTTCGCGTAGACGGTCGTGTGGATGTCCTGGGCGTTGCGGCGGTGGATCGCGTTGCCGTTCCGGTCGATCAGGACGGACTTGAACGTGTGCGCGTACGGGTCCAGGTTCCCGTCGGCGCCCAGCAGCCCGCTCGCCGAGATCCGGCGTCCCGCGGAATCGGCGACGGTGAACTCGATCCACCCCTCGTTCGAGTCGTTGGTTCCTCCGGGGAAGGTGTGCCCCACGCCCAGGTTCCTGACCACGACGTCAAAGACGACCGGCTGGCCGGACGGAAGCGACGCCCCCCCGGCGGCGACAAGCCGCGGCGGATTTGCGTCGGGGACCCGCACGGCAAAGATATCGATGCGCAGCTTCTCCTCCTGGAGGAAGTCCTCGGTCCGTCGCACTGTCGCGCTATCTCCGCGCACGAAGGGGAGTGCGGTGTTGGCCGCGAGAAACCGATGCGAGCGCACCATCCCGTTCTCGGCCGCGAGGTCTCCCATGACCGCCGGTTCGGGTGGCATGTGGCAGTCCTGGCAGGTCTGCGGCGCCGCCGGCAGATGGAACGTGCGCGCCGCGTTGTGCGACACCCCGCTGTCGTCCCAGCTGTCGAACTCGTTTTGCCCGCGCAGCCAGCGATAGCCGTTCACCGGCTCGGTCAGGCTGACCTTGTGGCAGGTGGCGCAATAGCTGCTTTCGCGAAAGAAGGGCTTGAGCATGCGCGCGGCGTGCGCGGTCGGGCGTGCCCTGAGTGACGCGTCGTGCAGGAGGCCGCCGGGCGACCCCGGGGCCGAGGCCGCGAAGATGTAGGGGTCCACTGCATCGTCCGCGACGTTGTAGTTGCCGTTGCCGCTCCGATCATGGATGCGGTCGATCGCGTGGCACGCCATGCACGTGAGGCCCGCCTGCGCTGCGGCCGTTCCCCGGTCGACTTCGCGGCCCATCGATCCCGCGAGCAGGAGCACGGGATCGTGGCATCCGGCACACCATTTGCTCTTGGCGCGTCCTACGCCATCCGAGGCGTTCGCCGGGGACGCGAGGTGGCGGTCGATCCAGCGATTGGGCTCCGCCGCTTCCGAGCGCATCGCACGGATCGTTGCCTCGTAGAACGGGTTGTTGAACGACGCGAAGCGGTGCGCCGACGCGGCCCACTGGTCGACGATATCGGCGTGGCAGCGCTCGCAGCTCCCGGCTCCGATGCGCGCCTCTGTCACGAATCCGCGGGCCTCGGCCTCGGTCCGAATGGCGTCCGCGCGCTCACCGGGCGCCTCCAGGGTGAGGACGCGAGCGGCGAGGAGTCCTCCGGTGGCGGTTGTCGCGGGCGAGGGGAAGAACGGGCTCTCGGGTGGCACGGCCGCCGTCGGCACCCAGCCCGAGGGTCCGAAGTCTCCGCGCAACATCGCGCGGGCGTCCCGGTCGGCGCCGCCGGGTCCCTCCGGCCCCGGACCGCCGGCTAAACCCCCATCGGTGACCCCGCCCATCGCGACGGCCCCGTGCACGACGAACATTGCCAGGCTCGCCGCCGCGGCCGTACCGAGGAAGCGGCCCAGACGCGCGGCGGACGGAGCCGTGTGGCTGACCGCCCGATGCGCCGCGTAGCCGGCGACCACCAGCATCGCCGCCCCGATGTGCAGCCACCATGCCCAGCGGTTCTCCGCGCTTGCCGCGGCGGTGAGGATGAAGAGCCCGCTCACCGCAAGGGCCACCCCTGCGACGGCCTGCGAGGCGCCGGTCCATGCGGCTTCGCTGTGGTACCGCCGCCACACCCTGGGCAGGTGAGCGATCAGAAACGCGGCCATCAGCACGGCCAGCAGCAACCCGGCGCCCGTATGGGCGAGAAGAAGCGCCTGGTAGAAGTGCGGGAGACTTGCCGCACCGAGGGCGAATGGTTCGAGTCCGACGCGATCCGCGAGGCGGACCAGAAGCAGATACAGCGTATCCGCGACCAGGAAGCCCGACAGCGCCACCGCAACGGCCAACAGACGCTTGAGCGCCGGGGACAGCAGCGTGGGCAGTCTCCGCGCTGCGCGCGCGCGGCCAGCTCTCTTCACGGACAGCTGCATGGAAGGTCCGGTTGGGCGCTTGGGCCGCGGTTCCGGTCCCGGAGGCCGTCGCACCGCGTAGGTCAGGTCTTCGGGCCTTCATTATCCGCGTGACCAGCGTGAGGCGCAAGCCGGAGACCGGGTGTTTTCCTCGCCGGTGAATGGCGCTTGACACGCCCCACCGCTGCTAGCCATTATTAGAATCTGTACCCTTACTCCGCCCGCCGGCGGCGACGGTCGACATGGCCGGCGGTATCGACAATCAGGAAGCAGAGGACTGACAGCCTCTCACCCTCGTAGCCATCAGGCTTCCGGGTCCCAGGTCGGCGGCAGGGCGCGAGCGCCCTCGCAGCCAGGTCACGAGGCCCGGTTGTCCGGGCTTTTCTCGTAGGGACCGAGGCGCAAAAACGGCGGTAGCAAGCCGCCCCAACGACAAAGGAGAGTTCCAAGATCGCGGAAAGACGTGTCCGGGTGAACGAGCAGATCCGAATCAGCCCGATTCGACTGATCGCCGAAAGTGGAGGACAGATCGGAATAGTTTCGCTGGACGAGGCGCGCGCCCGGGCCGCCGAGCAGGGACTTGATCTGGTCGAAGTGGCCCCCGACTCGAGGCCGCCCGTGGTTCGCATGATGGACTACGGGAAGTACAAGTACAAGGCGGCGCGCGCCGCGCGGGAGGCCAGGCGCAAGCAGCACACGACCCAGATCAAGGAAGTGAAGTTCCGGCCCGGGATCGAGCACCACGACTATGAATTCAAGCTCCGCCACGCGCGGCGCTTTCTTGAGGAGGGGAACAAGGTCAAGCTGACCATGATGTTCCGAGGCAGGCAGATTACGCATCCCGAACTGGGGCGTCAGGTGTTGCTCCGCCTGACGAAGGATCTCGGCGAGCTCGGCAGGATCGAGCAGTACCCGAACTTCGAGGGGCGGCAGATGTCGATGATCCTGACCCCCGTCAAGTAGGGATGCGCACCAGAAACGACAAGGCTCCAGGAGAGGATCCATGCCCAAGATGAAGTCGAACCGGGGTGCCGCGAAGCGGATCCGGAAAACGGGATCGGGAAAGCTCGCCAGGATGCGGGCCTACAAGTCCCACATCCTCACCAAGAAGAACCGGAAGCGGAAGCGGAGGCTCCGCAGCAGGACCACGGCTTCCAAGGCCGATGCCCGCCGGATTCGGCGGATGCTTCCGGGAACCTAGTCACTTCGAGGAGAAAAGAACGATGCCGCGTTCGACTCGCGCCGTCGCACGGAATAAGCGCAAGAAGAAGATTCTCGGCTCCGCCAAGGGGTATTTCGGCGGGCGCAAGAACCTGTACCGCACGGCCAGGGACGCCGTGGAGAAGGGTTGGGAGCACGCCTACCGGGACCGGAAGAAGAAGAAGCGCAACTTCCGCCGCCTGTGGATCACCCGGATCAACGCCGCCGCCCGCCAGAACGACCTGTCCTATTCCCGCTTCATGAACGGGTTGCGGCGCGCGGGCGTCGAACTGGATCGCAAGGCGCTCGCCGACCTGGCGATTCGGAGCCCAGACGCCTTTGCATCGCTCGCGGATCGGGCGAAGTCGGCCCTCAATCACCAGAGCTAGGCGGCCACGGAATCCGCGCCGGATACGGCACCGACGGGTGCGTCCGGCAGCGTAGCGCGTCGTGATCGAGGATCTGAGGAGGCTGGAGGAGGACGCCGTTGCGGCCGTTTTCGCGGCCCGTGACCAGCGTGAACTGGAGGAAGTCCGGATCCGCTATCTCGGACGCAGGGAAGGACTTGTGTCCCTGCTCCTCAGGCGCCTTGGAGGGCTGCAATCCGAGGAGAGGCCGGCGGCCGGCGCGGAAGCCAACCGGGTAAAGACGGCCATCGCCCGCGCGCTGGAGGAACGTCGGCAGGCGTTGTCGCGCGGCGAGTGGTCCGGCGAGACCGGCCCGGACCTGACGCTGCCGCCGCGGATCCGCTGGCAGGGCACGATCCATCCGGTCAGCCAGGTCATCGACGACATCTGGTCCATCTTTCGCAGCCTGGGCTTCACGCGCGCCCGGGGTCCGGAAGTGGACACGGAATGGTACAACTTCGTGGCCCTGAACACGCCGCTCGACCACCCCGCCGCGGACGAGCAGGACACGCTGTACCTTGCGCCGGGGCTGCTGCTCCGCAGCCACACATCGCCTGTGCAGATCCGCACCATGGAGCAGTATCCGCCGCCGATCCGCATCATCGCTCCGGGCATGGTGTACCGCCGCGACACCTACGACGCGACCCACACGCCCGCCTTCGCCCAGATCGAGGGGCTGGTGGTGGACGAAGGGGTCACGTTCGTGGACTTCAAGGCAACCCTGGCCGAGTTCGCGCGCCGTTTCTGGGGACCGGGGACCCGTGTGCGGTTCCGCCCGTCGTTCTTCCCCTTCACCGAGCCTTCCGCCGAGGTGGACGTCAAGCGCGTGATCGTGCGCGAGGACGGGACCGAGGAGGAGACCGACTGGATCGAGATCATGGGCGCCGGCATGGTCGACCCCGCCGTGCTCGACAACGTGGGGTACGATTCGGAGCGCTACACGGGCTGGGCCTTCGGGATGGGTCCGGCCCGGGTCGCGCTGCTGAGGCACGGGGTGCGCGACCTCAGGCTCTTCTACGAGAACGACATGCGCTTTCTGGGGCAGTTCAGGTGAAGGTCTCCTACCGCTGGGTCCGCGATGTGGCGCCGGGCATCGGACTCGGCCCGGACGAGGCGATGGAGCGGCTCGCGCTGCGCGGGGCGCCCGTGGAAGAGGTGGTCGATCTGGCCGAGGGGCTGAAGGACATCGTCATCGGTCGCGTGCTGGAAGCCGGCCCGCACCCCAACGCGGACCGGCTGACCCTGTGCCGGGTGGCGGGCGCGGACGGCGAGGTTCCGGTGGTGTGCGGCGCCCCGGTGGTGCGCGTGGGCGCGTACTATCCCTTCGCTCCGGTGGGCGCGGTACTTCCCGGTGGATTCAGGATCGGGAAGCGCAAGATCCGCGGGCAGTACAGCCAGGGGATGCTCTGCTCGGAGCGTGAGCTGGGACTGGGCGCCGATCACGAGGGCATCATGTTGCTGGAGGGGGAGCACGAGGCCGGAGCCCCCTTCGCGGCTTCGGCGGGGCTGGACGACGTGCGCATGGACGTGGAGGTGACGCCCAACCGGGGCGACCTGCTCTCGCACGTCGGCATTGCGCGCGAACTGCATCCGGAGGGGCACGCGGGGATCGCGTTGCCGCCGTTCCCGGGGCGCCGGGACGCGCCCGCGGCCTCCTTCGCGCGCGGCGACCGGGAGGCCTCGTCCGCCGGCTGCCGCATCCACATCGAGGATCCGGACCTGTGTTCGCGCTATCTCGGGGCCGTGATCCGCGGGGTCGCCGTCGGTCCGTCCCCGCGCTGGCTCGCCGACCGCCTGCGCGCGGCGGGTGCGCGTCCCATCAACAACGTGGTGGACGCGACGAACTACGTCATGCTGGAACTGGGCCAGCCGCTGCACGCGTTCGACCTCGACAAGCTGGCCGACGCAACCGTGGTGGTCGGGCGTGCGCGCGCCGGGGAGTCCCTGGTGACGCTCGACGACGAGCCGCGGGCGATCACGCCGGACATGCTCATGATTCGCGACGCACGCAGCCCCGTCGCGATCGCCGGAGTGATGGGCGGCCGTGACTCCGAGGTGACGGCGCAGACATCGGACATCCTGCTGGAGTGCGCCCTCTTCGAGCCGAAACAGGTGCGCGCGACGCGCAGGGCGCTGGGCATGTCCACCGACGCGAGCTACCGCTTCGAACGCGGTGTGGATCCGGTCACGATGGAGACCGCCGTGCTCAGGGCCGCGTCGCTGATCCTCGCCACCGCGGGCGGAACGCTGGACGGCGGGATCATCGACGCCCACCCCGCCCCCTGGACGCCTCCCGTCGTCCCGCTGCGGCCTTCCCGGGTGTGCCACGTGCTCGGCGTGGACTTCACCCGTGACCACATCTCGCGCCTGCTGGCCCCGCTGGGCTACGCGGTCGATGCCGGCGGCGAGGATCAGCTCACCGTGACCGTTCCCGGTCATCGCAGCTACGACACGCTGCGCGAAGTGGACCTGATCGAGGAAGTGGCGCGCACCCACGGCTACGACGCCTTCCCGGCGGAGATGTCCGCCGCGCGGCCCGGCACGGTGCCCGACGACCCGCTCTTCCAGCTGGAGGACCGCCTGCGCGCTCTCCTCGCCGCCAACGGCATCAGCGAGGCGCAGACGCCCGCCCTCGGACCGGCACGGCACGGCGACGTCGCCCTGCTCAACCCGATGTCGCGGGACGAGAGCCACCTGCGCCGGGACCGCCTTCCGGGGCTGCTCAGGCACGTGGAGAGGAACATGTCGCGGGGCGTGCGCGACGTGCGCCTCTTCGAACTCGGGACCGCGTTCGCGCCTTCGGAGGACGGCCCTCCGCATGAGTCCGCCCGGGTGGCCGTGGTGCTCACGGGCGGGCGCACGCCGCCCCACTGGTCTTCCGGCGGCGAAGCCTTCGATGTCCACGACGTTGCAGGCGTGCTGGACGTGATCGCGGGCGAGGCCTTCGCGGGGGCCGGCGTGGTGCCGGCGGCCGGGCCGACCCGCCTTTTCGTGCCGGGAAGGTCGTACGAGCTGGTGGCCGGTGACGGCGTGGTCGCGGGGTGGGGAGGGGAAGTGCGCCCCGGGCTGGTGGACCTGCCGCGGTGGGCGGGTGCGGTGGTGGGGGCGGAGGTCGTGCTTCCCGCGGTTCCTTCACCCAAACCCGACGTGACCGCCCGCGACCTGCCGGACCAGCCCGCGGTTCAACGGGATCTGGCGTTCCTGGTGCCCGTTGGGACGGCCGCCGGCGACGTGCTCGATGCCGCGAGGAGGGCTGGTGGCGGGCTGCTGGAGACCGGGGACGTGTTCGATGTCTATGAGGGGGACGACCTGCCGGCGGGGACGCGTTCGGTGGCTCTGCGCTTGCGCTTCCGCGCCCGGGGACGGACCCTGACGGACAGGGAAGTGGACCGGGCCTGCCGTCGGGTGCTCAGAACAGTGAAGGAGAAGACCGGTGTCGAACCGAGGAGGTGAGCTGTCGGCCGCGTCCCGGGTTCCGGCCATGGAGCCGCTGGAGGCGGCGGTTGCGCGCGCGATCGAGGAGGTCCGCGCGGCTCGCCAGCGTGCGGTGGAGGCCGAGGCACGTGCCGACCGCAGCGACCAGTTGCTCCGCCAGTTCGTGGACGGCCGGGAGGATCCCGGCGCACTCGCCGGCCGCGTCACGGAGCTGGAGGCCGAGAACGAGCGACTCCGTTCCCGGATCGAGCAGGGACGCGCGGGAGTCGACCGGATGCTGGCAAGCATCCGCTTTCTGGAGGACCGGCGATGAGCGGGCGGAGCGGGGGATCCCGCAACGCGATCCGAGTCCGGATCGGGGGAGAGACCTACACGCTGCGCACGGACGCCGACGAAGAATACACGCGCCGCTGCGCCGCGCTGGTGGACGAACGGATAAGCGAAATCGGGACGGAGACGGGTCTGGACGCCAAGCAGACGGCGATCCTGGCCGCGCTTGCGCTCTCGGACGAACTGCTTCGCCAGGAGGCCCGCACGCGTGCCCGCGCAACGGCACTTGCCGCGAGAATCGAAAACGCCCTGACGGAATAGCAGACGAGGGGAGGATCGACAAGATGCCCGACAGTGAGCACACCCGTCTTTCCCGGCGCGCCTGGCTCGCCGCCTCCGGAGTGACGGCTTCCACGCTTGTCCTGACCCGCTGGGACGCGCTCAAGGCGGAGCCGTCCGACGTGGCGAAGGCGAAGGCGGCTTCGTCGCTAAAGCAGGTCGCGCCTTCGTCTCCCGATCCCACCAGGGTTCCGGGACGCTTCGTCTCGGAGTTGGGGACCCGCGCCCCGGGCGAGCAGCCCCGCCGCCTGTTGCGCACGCTTGCGCTGTCGAGTTCGTCGCGCACGCCGCTGCAGGACCTGCAGGGCACGATCACGCCGTCCGACCTCCACTTCGAACGTCACCATGCGGGCATCCCCGACATCGCCGCGGAGGATCACGAACTGCTGGTGCACGGCATGGTCGACAGGCCGATGGTCCTCCGCATGGCCGATCTCAGGAGGTATCCGCAGACGTCCCGGATCTGCTTCATCGAGTGTTCCGGCAACGGCGGCGGAGCCTACAATCGCGACCGCATGCCCACCACCATATCCCCGCAGCAGCTCGACGGGCTGCTCAGCACCAGCGAGTGGACGGGCGTCATGCTTTCGACCATCCTGCGCGAAGTGGGAGTGCGTCCGGGCGCCAGCTGGATTCTGGCGGAGGGGGCCGACGCGGCGGTCATGTCGCGCAGCGTCCCGCTGGACAAGGCGATGGACGACGCCATGCTCGCGTACGGACAGAACGGCGAGGCGATTCGTCCCGAGCAGGGGTATCCGATGCGGCTGCTTCTGCCGGGCTGGGAGGGCAATGCCCAGGTGAAGTGGCTGAGACGGATCGAAGTCTCGGACCGCCCCACCATGACCCGGGACGAGACCTCGCGGTACACCGATCCCCTGAAGGACGGGACGGCACGGATATTCAGCTTCGTCATGGACGCCAAGTCCATCATCACCTTCCCGTCGTACCCCTACGTCCTTCCCGACCGCGGGTGGTGGGAGATCGAGGGGCTGGCGTGGACGGGGCGCGGACGGATCACCCGGGTCGAGGTCAGCACCGACGGCGGCCGTTCATGGTCCGACGCCGCCCTTCAGCCGCCGGTGCTGTCCAAGTCGACCGTACGCTTCCGCCACCTCTGGAACTGGGACGGACGCGAGACCGTGATCCTCAGCCGGGCGACGGACGAAACCGGCTACGTTCAGCCCACGATTCAACAGCTCTGGGACGCGAGGGGTGTGGGCACGGCGTACCACCACAACCACCAGCGCGCCTGGAAGGTCGCCCCGGACGGCACGGTCACCTTCGGTCTGGGGGACTTGCTGTGACGCCCGCGCGCCTGGGGTCCGCGCCCCTGGCGTCCGCTCGCGCCGCACCCGCGCGTTTGGCGACGGCGCTTGTCCTGGTCCTGGTTGTCCCGGTGGTTGCCTGTGCCCCGGAAGACCCCGCGCCCCGGCCGGAGGCCGACGCCGGCGACTGGCACGCCGTCCTGCCCGCCAACGCTCCCGAACGCTTCGGATTCGGGACACCGGCCACCGAAGACCGCGTCGCCCTGTGGGACATCGACGTCAAGCCGGACGGTGAGGGGCTGCCGCCCGGCAGCGGTTCGGTCGCCGAGGGACGGCTGCTTTACGAGCTCCATTGTCTCCAGTGCCACGGCCCCACCGGTACCGAGGGGCCGAACGACCGGCTCGCGAGCACGGCCCCCTGGGATCAGTGGCCCGCCGGACGGACGGTGGGCGGCTACTGGCCCTACGCCACGACGCTGTTCGACTACACGCGCAAGGCAATGCCGCAGGCCACGCCCGGTACCCTGAGCGACGACGAGGTCTACGCCATCGTCGGCTACGTTCTGCACCTGAGCGGACTTGTGCCGGCGGACGGGGTCATGGACGCTGGCGCGCTCCTGGCGGTCGAGATGCCCTACCGCGACCGTTTCGTGCCCGACAACCGGACGGGAGGTCCCGAGATCCGCTGATCCGGGGTGGCGACACTGGTCGCGGGTGGCGATTCTTGCGCCCCGGTTGGCGCGGGAATACTCTAGGCGCTAACCAAGGAAGTCCGCGTCGGGATCCCCTGCCGCGTTTACCTTGTCGAATCATGCGGCCGGGCGAGGGTTCGGTCCTGGAGAAAATACATGGATCCGCTGGGTGTGTCCCTGGCGGTCGGCGCGGTTGTCGCCGCGATCCTCGGGTACCTTGTCGGGAGGCACCGGGAGCGCGCGCGGCAGCTGGAAGAGAAGGAAGCAGCACGGGACGAGGCGTCGCTGATCCGCAAGCGGGCAGAGCAAGATGCCGATAACCTGCGCCGTACCGCGGAGTTGCAGGCCCGGGAGGAAGTGTACCGGCTCCGGGAGACCTGGGAGTCCGAAGAGGGCCGCCGCCGGGAGGATGTCGAACGGGGTGAGCGTCGGCTGCTCAACCGCGCCGAGGCCGTCGACCGCAAGTCCGATCAGCTCGACCTTCGTGCCGACGCGCTGGAGGAGCGGGCAAATGGCCTGAAGGCCCGGGAGTCCGAGGTCGCCGACAGGAGGACGGCCGCCGAGGGTGCCTTGGCGGAGGTGCGGGCCCGGCTGGAATCGCTGGCGGGGATCACCGCCGACGAAGCCAGGGGCGAACTCGTCGAGGAGATCAAGGACGAGGCGCGCGCCGAGGCCGCCAACCGCGTCCGTGAGATTCGCGACGAAGCGCACCGGACGGCGGACCGCGAGGCGAAGAAGCTCGTCGCGATGGCCGTGCAGCGCATGGCTGCCGACGAAACCGCCCAGCTCACCGTTTCGGTCGTACAGCTCCCGTCCGACGAGATGAAGGGGCGGATCATCGGCCGGGAAGGGCGGAACATCCGCTCGTTCGAGCAGGCCACCGGCATCGACGTGATCATCGACGACACCCCCGAGGCGGTCGTGCTGTCGGGGTACAACCCCGTGCGGCGCGAGGTTGCGCGCGTCGCCCTCGCGAAGCTGATCGAAGACGGCCGCATCCACCCCGCGCGGATCGAGGAGACGGTCGCGAAGAGCGAGAAGGAGGTCGAGGCCGAAATGCGCGAGGCGGCCGAGGAGGTGCTGTACGGGCTCGGCATCCACCGCGTGCACCCCGAGATCGTCAAGGTCCTCGGTCGGCTGAAGTTCCGCACGTCGTACGGTCAGAACCAGCTGGCTCACGCAAGGGAAGTCGCGCTGCTGGCGGGCAACATGGCTGCCGAGATGGGACTCGACGTCCAGCTGACCCGTCGGGCCGGGCTCCTTCACGATGTCGGCAAGGGACTGACGCACGAACAGGAGCTCACCCACGTGGAGCTGGGCTACCGGCTCTGCAAGCGGCACAAGGAACCGGACATCGTCCTGAACGCCATCAAGGCCCATCACGACGAGGAACCGCACCGGTACGCGGAGGCATGGCTGGTCACTGCCGCCGACGCGATCAGCGGGGCCCGGCCCGGAGCGCGCCGGGAGATGTTCGAGGGCTACGTCAAGCGGCTCGAGAAGCTGGAGGAGATCGCCACGGGGCACCCCGGCGTGGAACGGTGCTTCGCGATTCAGGCGGGGCGCGAGCTGAGGGTCATGGTGGAGCCGGAGAAGGTGTCCGACGAGGGTATGACGCGCATCTCGGAGGCGGTGGCCCGGAGCATCGAGGACGAGCTGCAGTACCCGGGACAGATCAAGGTCGTCGTGATTCGCGAGACCCGTGCCATCGACTTCGCGCGCTAGCGGGAGCAGTTTTCAATGTTCGGGGCCCGGGGTCTGACCGGGCCCTTCCCATCACAACGCAACTGCGGAACCGGAGAGCATGTCTGCAAAGATCATTTCAGGGAAGGCCATCGCGCGGGAGATCCGGGACGAGCTGAACGAGCAGGTGGCGGCGCTGGCCGCAAACGGACTGGTGCCCGGGCTGGCGACCGTGCTCGCGGGTGACGACCCGGCCAGCGGGCTGTACGTGGGTATGAAGAACAGGGCCGCCGCCGAGGCGGGGATCCATTCGCGGCAGATCAACCTTTCCGGCTCGGTGAGCGAAGCCGAACTGCTGGACCTCATTGCGGAACTCAACGCCGATCCCCGGATCCACGGGATCCTGGTGCAGCTTCCGCTGCCGCGTCAGATCGACGATTCCAGGGTCCTCCTGGCCATCGAACCCGACAAGGACGTGGACGGGTTCCATCCTGTCAACGTGGGCCGTCTGGCGACGGGCGATCCCAACGTCCTGGCGCCGTGCACGCCCCGGGGCGTGATCGAGATGCTGGTGCGGAGCGGGGTGGACCCGTCGGGCAAGCACGCCGTCGTGGTCGGGCGCTCGAACATCGTGGGCAAGCCGATGGCGCTTCTGCTGCTCCGCAAGGCAGCCGGGGGCAACGCCACGGTGACGGTCGCCCACAGCCGCACGGCCGACCTTGGCGCGGTGACGCGCACCGCGGACATCCTGATCGCCGCGGTCGGGTGGCCCGACACCATCACGCGGGACATGGTCAAGCCCGGCGTGACCGTGATCGACGTGGGCACGAACCGCGTGGACGATCCCGGCCGGGAGCGCGGCTACCGTGTGGTGGGGGATGTGGACTTCGAGGGCGTGCGCGAGGTGGCTTCGGCGATCACGCCGGTTCCGGGCGGGGTGGGCCCGATGACCATCGCCATGCTTCTCGCCAACACGGTCGAGGCGGCGATCCGCCAGCACGGCGCCTAGGACCGCGAGGAAGAGACGGTGAGCGACGGGACGCTGAATCTGTTCGACGCGCCCCCGGCGCGGTCGGGTGGGAAGGTGCCGCGCCCGGACACCGGCGGGGTGCCGCGCCCGGACACCGGCGGGGTGTCGCGCCCGGATTCCGGCGGGTTGGCGCGCCCGGATTCCGGCGGGTTGGCGCCTCCCGCGCCCCACGTGTGGACGGTCCGGCAGGTCAACCGGGCGGTGCGGCTGCAGCTGGAGCAGGGTCTGCCACGGCTCTGGGTCGCCGGCGAGGTCACGAACTTCCGCCGCCAGCGCTCCGGGCACTGCTACTTTACGCTGAAGGACGAGGCCGCCCAGCTCCGCTGCGTCATGTTCCGCCGGGAGGCCGCCAGGCTGCCCACGGACCCCCGCGAGGGAATGACCGTGCGCGTCTTCGGCGGGTTCACGCTCTACGAGGCCAGGGGCGTCTATCAGCTGGTGGCGGCGAAGCTCGAGGCGGCCGGCGAGGGGGGCATGTGGAAGCTCGCGTTCGACCGCCTGAAGAGGAGGCTCGACGCCGAGGGCCTCACCGACCCGGCCCGCAAACGGAGCCTGCCGCCGTTCCCCGGCACGCTGGGGATCGTGACCTCGCCGACGGGGGCGGCGCTGCGGGACGTGATCGCCGTGGTCGCGCGGCGGGCGCCGTGGGTGCGGCTTCGGGTGCGGGGCACGCGGGTGCAGGGGCAGGGCGCGGGCGAGGAAATCGCCGCCGCGATCACGACCTTGGCGTCGCGGGCCGTGGACTTGATCATCGTGGCCCGCGGAGGAGGGAGCATCGAGGACCTGTGGGGGTTCAACGAGGAGCCCGTCGCGCGCGCGGTGGCCTCGTGCCGGGTTCCGGTCGTCTCGGGCGTGGGGCACGAGACGGACGTGACCATCTGCGATCTCGTCGCGGACGTGCGGGCGCCGACGCCGTCCGCGGCAGCGGAAGCCGCCGTGCCGGACCGCGCGGCGATCGCGGGGCTCCTCGCCGAATTCGGGCAGAGGCTGGGAAGGGGACTTGCCGGGCAGGCCCGGTCCCGTCGCTGGCGCCTGGACAGGGCGCGTGGCCTGCTCCAGGGCAGGGGGCGGCGGAGGGTGGAAGCCGGACGCGACCGGTTGGGGCGGGCAAGCTCCGCGTTGACCGCCACGGTCGAGGGAGTGATCGGGCGGAAGCGGGCCCGGATGGCCAGGGCCGCGGCCGCGATGACGGCGCTGTCGCCGATGTCCACCCTGGCGCGGGGGTACGCGGTCCCGCTGGACGGACAGGGCAGGCTGCTGCGCGCGGCCGGGGATTTTTCGCCGGCGCTGGACTTCAATCTGCGGGTCGTGGACGGCAGCGTGCCGTGCGTGGTGACGGGGTCGCCTCTGCCGTCCCGCGTCGAAGCCGGCGCGCAACACGGCGTCCGATCTGCCGTACCGGCCATCCGGCCAGGAGACGCCGACCATGCCGAGTGAAGGCGGACTCGACGCCCGGATCAGGCGGATCGAGGAGATCGTCGCCGCGATGGACTCCGATTCGCTCGATCTGGACGAGGCCCTGGCCCTGTTCGAGGAAGGGGTGGGCCATCTCAGGAGCGCAGAGCGTTTCCTCCGCAAAGCGGAAATAAAGGTCGAAGAGCTGATCGGTCGGGAAGGGGAGAAGACTCGGGAGTTCGAGGCCCCTGGCCAGGGAGACCGTGATGACGGGGACCGCGACTGACCTCTCCTTCGCAGCCTGGCTGGACGACCGCAGACGGCATGTCGAGGCCGCCATGCGCCGCTGCATGGCCGAGATGGCGTCGGTGGTGCCGTCGGGTCTGCTCGCCGCGGTCGAGAGCGGGGTCATGAGTGGCGGGAAGCGTCTGCGGCCGCTCCTGCTGGCCACGGCGTACGAGGAGACCGGGGGCCGGCCGGACGACGCGCTGTTCGACCTTGCGGTGTCGGTGGAGCTGATCCACGCCTACTCGCTGATTCACGACGACCTTCCCTGCATGGACGACGCGCCCCTGCGCCGGGGACGGCCGACGGTCCACACCGTCCACGGCGTCCGCACGGCCACATTCGCGGGAGCCGTCCTGATCCCCTGGGCGGCCCATTGGGCGTACCGGGGCGTCCGCGGGCTGGGCTGCACGGCTTCGCGGGCCCGGCGCATCTCGGCCCATCTCCTGGAAGCGGCCGGGGCCGGCGGGATGATCGGAGGTCAGGCGCTGGACCTGCTCGCGGAGGGCCGTTCGCTGGAGGAAGAGGAGCTGGCGACCCTGCACGGCCTCAAGACGGGCGCCCTCCTGACGGCTTCGATGGAGATGGGTGCGATGGCGGCTGGTGCCGCCGAGGCGGTCGTGCGCGCGATCGGCACCTTCGGCCGCGAGCTGGGGCTGGCCTTCCAGGTCATGGACGACGTGCTGGACGCCACGGGTTCGGCGGACGTGCTCGGAAAGCGGCCTTCCGACGCGCAGCTGGACAAATCCACCTATGTTGGGCTGCTGGGTGTGCGCGGGGCACGGCGGCGGGCGCGGGAGCTGATCGCGCGCGGACTGGCGGCGCTCGACACCGCCGGTCTGGCCGCACCCCGCCTCAGACAGCTCGCGCGCTTCGTGATCCAACGCAAACGGTGACGACCTTGGCGACCCTCGCATTCCGGCATATCGCGATTCTGGGCAGGGACCGTGCGGATGCGGGCATCCGCGAGGCCTGTGTGCGCGTGGCGCAGGTTGCGGCCGAATTCGGGGCGTCGGTGGCCGTGGAGCCGGACCTGAACACCCATCCGGTCGATCTGGTCGTCTCGCTGGGCGGCGACGGGACCCTGTTGCGCGCCGCGCGGTCGGTCTTCGGAAGGAGGATCCCCGTCCTGGGTGTCAACATGGGGAGCATGGGGTTCCTGACGTCCTTTTCCGGCCATGCCGTCGAGGACGGTCTGCGCCGCGTCCTCGCGGGCGAGTACTCGATCGAGGAGCGGAGGACCATCGAGGCCGAGGTGCGTTCCGAGGACGGCGCCGTGCAGAGATCGTTCACCGTCCTCAACGAGGTGGTGGTCCACAAGGCCGGAGCCGCCCAGGTGATCCGCCTCGACCTGTGGGTGGGACCCGAGGACGACCTGGAGGAGATCGGCAGCTTCTCGGGCGACGGCGTCATTCTGGCGACGCCCACCGGATCCACTGCGTATTCCCTGTCGGCGGGCGGTCCCATCGTGGTGCCCGAACTCAACTGCTTCCTGGTGACGCCGATCCTGCCGCACACACTCGCGGTCCGGCCCCTGGTGGTGCCCGGCGGCGAGGAGATCACCGTGACCGCGCTCGACCGCCGCGAGCCCCTCTTTCTGACGGTGGATGGGCAGGAGGGGGGACCCGTGGGTCACAGCGACCGCGTCGTCGTGCGCATGGGGGCGTCACGCGTCCCGCTCGTGCGGCTGCCGGACCACTCCTTCTTCACCACGCTGCGGCAGAAGCTGAGTTGGGCCGTCCGGCCGATCGACGGCGGGTGACGCGGGGCCGTGCAGTCCTTCCCGGACGGGTAGTCCCGTTCGAACATGGCGCCGCCCACCCGGCCGTCCCATTGTTGATGATCCATGTTCATTGAGCTCAGAATCCGCAACGTTGCTGTCCTCAAGGATTTGCGAGTTCCTCTTAAAGCAGGACTCAATGTCCTGTCGGGGGAAACCGGGGCCGGCAAGTCCATCGTGGTGGACGCGCTGGCGATCCTGCTGGGCGGCCGGGCCTCGTCCGGCGTCGTGCGCTCGGGCGAGGCGCGTGCCCTGGTCGAAGGCGTCGTCGACGTGCGTGGGCAGGGGCCCGTCGCCGCGGTGCTGGCCGAACTGGGAATGGAGGCCGACGAGGACCAGCTGGTGCTGCGCCGGGAGATCCGTGCCGAAGGGCGAAGCCGGGGCTGGGTGAACGGGTCGCCCGCGACCGCCGGGGTGCTGAGGCGGATCGGGTCGCTGCTGGTCGACATTCACGGCCAGCACGAACACCAGCGGCTCCTGTCGGGCGACTTCCAGCAGCAGGTGCTGGATGCGTTCGGGGGGTGCACCGAACTTGCGGAACGGGTGTCGGAACGCTTCCGGCGGACCGCCGACTTGAGGAGCCGGCTGGGCGCTCTGGAGGAACGCCGCCGGGAGCTGGAGAGCCGCGCCGACTTCATCCGATTCCAGCTCGGCGAGATCCAAGGTGCCAGGCTCCATGCGGATGAAGATGTGGAGCTGAGCGTCGAAGCGACCCGGCTCGCGCACGCGGACGAGCTGGCGCGGGAGAGCCACGCGCTGCACGATTCGCTCCACGCGGGGGAGAGTGCGGTCACCGACCGCCTGGCGGACGCGGCGGCCCGCCTGCGGCGCCTGGGCGAGACCGACCCGTCGCTTGCGCCCCACGCGGCCACCCTCGACGACGCGTACCACCAGGTGTCGGACGCGGCCGCCGAGCTGGGCGACTACGCGGCCGGGATCGAACACGATCCGGTGCGGCTGGAGAGCATTCGCGAGCGGCAGGCCCTGATTCAACGCCTGCAGCGGAAGTACGGCCCGGCCCTGGCCGACGTGATCCGGCGCGGGGAGGGTCTGCGGAGCGAGCTGGACGAGCTCGAGACGGCCGACATGGACGCCGGCGCCCTGCGCAGCGAGGTGAAGCGCGCCGAAGCGGCCTGGCAAACCGATGCGGAGGAGCTGTCGCGCCAGCGCGAGGAGGCCGCGGGGCGCCTGTCAGGCGCGGCCGAGGCGATCTTCCCCGGCCTCGGACTGGAGGGCGGGCGCTTTCGCGTCCACTTCGAGAAGCAGTCGTCCGCATCGGCGAGGGGCCTCGAACGCGTCCGTTTCACGGCCAGCATGAATCCGGGCTTCCCGCCGGGCCCACTCTCGCAGGTCGCGTCCGGCGGCGAGCTGTCGCGGGTCATGCTCGCGCTGAAGTCCGTGCTCTCGGACATCGACGATCTGCCCACCCTTGTCTTCGACGAGGTCGATGCCGGGATCGGGGGCATGGTGGCGGCCAACGTGGCCGACCGCCTGGAAGAAGTGTCCCGCGGCCGTCAGGTGCTCGTGGTCACGCATCTCGCACGGGTCGCTGCGCGCGCATCCAACCATCTCGTGGTGGAAAAGGACGCGGCCGACGGCGCGGCCGTCAGCGCAGTGCGGCGGCTTGAGGGCGACGCGCGGGTTCACGAGGTCGCGCGCATGCTGGGGGGCGACGCGGGGTCGGGGGCGTCGCTCGAGCACGCGCGGGAGCTGCTGGGCAGGGTGGTGTAGCGTGGGATGGACGATCGGAGTCGGGACATGAGTCGGCTCGCTGGAGAACGGAAAGGGTCGAAAGAACAACCCTTTGGCACCAAACGACATGGAAGGCGGGCTGTGAGGGGCTCATCTTGGTGCTCGGCCGGCGGAAAGGCCGCTGGTTGACACTCATCCCACGAGGGAGAAGAGCAAGATGACGTACGTGAAGCGGTTGGGTGCGGTGCAGGGAATCAGGCCGTGGGTTCGTGCCGGTGCGGCGCTCGTTGCCTTGGTTGCGATGTTCACAATGGTGGCGCCTCGGCCGGGTTCGGCGCAGTCACCCTGTGCCGAGTACATTTCTGGCGGGCCCGGGAATCCGGCGTCCGGGACTTTGCGGGGGTTCGGCAAGGTCACGGTCTCCCTCGGATTCAGCGCGGGCGTGACGGGTGGCGCGAGCTATAGCTTCAACGTGGGCTTTTACGACATGAGCGATGGCTCGCTCAAGGCGATTCGGTGCGACACCTACGTAGAGTGGTTTGGCTTCTAGCCTCATGGCGTTAAGCGTGTCGAGACACCGGCGGTGGTTTGACGGGCATGCTGGAAGGCTGCTTGCTGCAGGACTCTCACTTCTGGCACTCCTATCGTGTGATGCTCCATCGACCGCTCCCGTCGGCGACCCTGCGTTTTTCACGGAGAGCGACTCCGCCTACGTGATTCGCGGCCTGATCGCACAGTTGGACATCGATGACGAGCGGGCGATGTTCGGTTCTGTCACGTCCGTGGTGGAGAACGCCGACGGAGGATACGTCGCCGCCGACGGCTTGAACCATAGCCTGGTCTTCATGGACCGGGATCTGAACCCCGTTCGCACGGTCGGCCGGCAGGGGGAGGGTCCCGGTGAATACCAGCTGCCGGGGGTGTTGGTTCGGAATGAGGATGAGATTGCCGTAGTGGACCAAACCTATGGACGCGTGACCCTTTTGACTTCCCGTGGTGATTTCGTACGCATGCACCAGTTGGGGGGCTTCCTAAACGATGTGGTGGTGCATCCCGAACTTGGCCTCCTCGTCGTGGGGATGGAGTTCTCCGACCACTACCTGGGTCGCGTGTCCGAGTCAGGACAGACAGCCCTTGCTGAGATACCCGTGCGTTTTCGTGACGAACCGGCCGTGTTTCAGTTGCCTGTCCACCTGGTGGCGACCACGCCGGATGGCCGAATACACGTCCTGGACGGCAAGCACTTGGCTTTGGCCAGCTACGATGGTGTCGGGAATCTGGTGGGATTGGCCTATCTGCCCGAGCCAATGCGCACGTCGCTTCTGGAGCGCGAAGCCGAACAGATTGAGGCGTTGGGGGGCGCGTCAAGGGTTCTGGGATCCCAGTTGGCGCGCTCCCTACAGGTGTTGGAAGACGGCCGACTGTTCGTGCGGATCACCTATCTTGACACCATGGGCTTCGTCCTGGACCTCGACACTCTGCGCGCAACTCCAGTGAGGAAACCGCACGGCACCCAGTGGGATTGGGTTCGGCGGACCGGAGCCAGTTTCTTCGACGGTAGTCGGCTGGTCATGGAGGGACTCAATGACGGGCCAGCGTCCTTGGTGATTGCCGAGGCCGAGTTGCGCGCCAGGTGACGGCGTAGCCTTATGGCGTTGAGCGTGTTGAGACCCCGTTATTGGTTTGGCGGGAATGCCGGAACGCTCCTCGCCGCCGGGCTGCCATTCCTGGTACTGGTGGCGTGCGATTCCCGGTCCTCCGCTCCTGGCGGCGACGCTGCGTTCTTCACGGAGAGCGACTCCGCATACGCCATTCGTGGCCTGATCGCACAGTTGGACAAGCATGACGAGCGGGCACTGTTCGGTTCTGTGGCATCAGTCGTGGAGAACGCCGATGGGGGGTACGTCGCCATCGATGCCCTGAATCAGCGGCTGGTCTTCATGGACCGGGACCTTAACCCCGTACGCACCGTGGGACGGCAAGGCGAGGGTCCCGGCGAATACCAGATGCCAAGCGTTCTGGTTCGCGACGGAAACGAGATCCTGGTGCTCGACGAAGGCCACGCACGCGTGACCCATTTGACTGCAAGCGGCCGGTTCGTCCGCATGCAGCAACTGGGTGGGTTTATCCGGGATGTGGCAATTCATCCCGAACTCGGACTCTTGGTCGCAGGGATGGAGTTCTCTGGACACTACCTGAGTCGCGTGATCGAATCGGAAAAGACTCCCCTCGCCGCAAAACCTGCAGAGCTCCGTGCCGAGTCCGCCTTCTTCCAACTGCCCAACGACTTGGTGGCGGTAACGCCGGACGGCAGGATACATGTGTTTGACGGGAGCGGCTTGGCATTGGCCAGCTATGACGGTGCCGGACGTCTGCTGAGGTGGGCGTATCTGCCGGAGGAAATGCGCACGGCGCTACTGGAGAGAAGCGCCGAGACGACCGAAGCGTTGGGCGGGCCGACGGTGGTCCTGGGGTCGGAATTGGGGACCGTGCTTCAAGCGTTCGGGGACCGCCGACTTTTCCTGCGCATCACCTATCTGGACACCATCGGCATCATCCTGGACCCCGATTCCCTGAGCGCCACGCCGGTGAGGATGCCGGAAGGCCCGGAGTGGCGGTGGTTGCGTCGGACCGCCATTGGTCTCTTTGACGGCAAACGCCTGGTCGTGGAAGGGCTGGAGGACGGGCCAGCCGCCTTGGCGATTGTCGAGACCGAGGTCATCGCTCGATGAAACCATGAAGGCGGGGCCAACGCCGTTATTGGACGGTCGCGGACCTTGACGCCTGCACAAATGCCCCCGATTCTCTGGACTATAACTTATGTCGTGCAGCATTGCGTAACGTGCGTTGGGCGTAAGGAGAGAGGGCGCACTGGATGTCTCGCAATACGGAAGAGCAGGATCCGGCGACCAGCCGAGGGAGGCCGAAGGGTCTGCCGAAGCGATTGGAGCGCCGGGTGGAACCCCTCCGGTCAAGGAGACCGGAGCCGGTAAAAGCGCAACCGTGTGGAGGAATCAGTGAGCTTCACCGATGTAATTGGCGTCTTCCTGAACGCGTGCCCCGGCCCGCCCATGGCGAAGGCCGCACTGCATGTCGCAGCGTCTCAGGTCGTGGACGGCATCCCGGGCCTGTCCGCCGAAGAACTGAGCACGGCCCAATCGCCTAGGCGCAAAGAGCCATACCTGCGGTCGATGCGCGAGGTAGGGGAGCTAGCCGGCTGCCGCCCCCGATATCTCTCGAAAGCGGCGGAGCGTTTTGGGTATTCGTTTTCCAGAGCACTGCGCTGGATCCGTTTCCTCCACGGCATGGCGTTGCTCGAAAACGGGGCCAGGATGGACGACGTGTGTCATCGGATCGGGTTCAGCGACGTAGCGGGCTGGAGCCGGTTTGTGACTCGGCTGGTCGGCCTGAGGGCAAGTCAGCTGCCTGTCATTTCCCTGGAACACTGGGTCCGAAAAGCCATTGACGACGTCTATTTCGGTGTGTCCCCGACCGGAACCGAGGGACGACTCCTCAAGCGCGAAGCAAGCGGTTGACGCGGTCGATGAAGTCTGGATGTAGACCAGCCCAACGCGTCCGCGTAGAGCCCTCACCCTCCCCACAAACCCACGAAGAACCTGAATCCGGCCTCTAACGAGCGCACGTTCGGCACGTCTCCGCCGCTGCCGCCGACGACGTGGCGGTACACGATGCGGACCTCAAGTGGCTGCCCCGTGATCCCCTCTCGCGGCGAGACTCCCCGGTTGTAGACGAGTCCCAGCATCAAGCGGCTTGAGGAGGCGCCGCTCTCCGGCACGAGCACTTCGGGGTCCGGAGGGGTCGCGGATCCGGTCACGCTCGCTGCGGACGCGGCCGCCGCGCCGCCTGCGGTCATTGCCGCGCCGCCCGCAGCCATGGTCGTGTCCACTGGCGCAGCCATTCGGATCGCGAATGCGTCCGTTCCCTTGCGGAAGTAGCGATACCCCGCCAGCAGCCTCAGGGTCGCCGCCACCTCGTACCACGGCGACAGCTCCAGGAACTGATAGTCGCCCGGGTTCCAGTCGAGCAGAACCTGCGACTCCGCCGGGGCGAAGGTGACGTCGGGATCGAAGGCGCGCCGCTCCGTGGTCCCCTTCATCTGAACCCCGTAGCGCAGGTCCGCCCACAGCCCCGCCCGCCGCCATCGGCCGTTCATCCACGCGCGGGCCTCCACGTCCATCTGCGCGTCGCCGGTGCCGATGTCGATGAAGTTGGCCGGATCGTCCTGCTGTCCCGTGGGAAGGCGGACGAGCGCGCCGGCGCCCGCGATCAGGTGGCTTGGCCCCTCCGCGTCTCCCGACTCCAGCAGGCGCGCGTCGACCCGCGCTTCAATGTCGCCGATGCCCCACAGCGACCTCCAGTTTTCCAGGGGATGAGTGGCCGCGATGCCGTAGGCGGGGTCGGTGACGAGCGCCATGAACTCCTCGGTGCCGAGCGGGACCGCGGCGAGAGGAACCGTTCCGGGGGTCCCGGTCACGCCCGCGGCAACGAAGGCCTCGGCCAGTGCGGCGAGCCGCTCCTGGAGCGCCATCCCTGCGGAGGAGCCTCCCAGCGGCGCGAACAGGCCACCGTACATCGTCGCCAGCGAACTCCGGAATATCCGCGCATCCGCGACGAGCGCCGTGGCGTCACGGCATTCGGCGGATGACGGGTCGGCCTCGCAGGTGGTCGCGCGAAAGACGTCGTATCGGGTGATCGAATTCTGCAACTGCCCGAGGAAGTTGGTCACCAGCCCGGAGTCCGCCATCCCGGGGCTGAAGCCCGCGGTGGCGCTGGCGGAGTCCGCCAGGAACGTGACCGAGAATTCGGTGTCGCTGCGCACGAAGGGGACCGTTCCGCCCACGGTCAGCCAGTCGAAAACGCCCACGTCCAGGGAGAGTGGCACGCGCCTCGACGACTTTTCCATCACGGCGTCCATCGTCCCGAGGCTCATGTCGAACTGCTCGCCCGCGGCGTTTCGCAGCGCCGTTTCCAGGGGTCCGATCTGGGAGAAGACGCTGGCGCCGACGGGGCCGGAAAACGCGTCGCTCAGCTGCTCCAGCCCCGAGGATCCGCTTCCCCACATCCCGTAGCGCGAGGAAAACGAGACGTAGTCCCCGCGCAGGCCGAGACGCACGTTGCCTTTGGGGACCAGGGGCGAAAAGGGCTCTTGGGCGGTCGCGTAGCCCGCGAACGCCGCGGGGGCGAGAAGGGCAGCGAGAAGGCAGGCGATGAGGGGTGAGGGTCGATGCACGGTTCGTCCGGGTTGTCGTGGGCCCGGCGACCGGGCGCCGACGCCGCGAAAGGGGGTCGCGGAGACAAGATAATGTCTTGACACCGCAACGTGGCGCGCCTAGGGTTTTAGTCCCCGCTCCGCGGGGCGGCTTGCGGGAATAGCTCAGTTGGTAGAGCACCACCTTGCCAAGGTGGGGGTCGCCGGTTCGAGTCCGGTTTCCCGCTCTGATGCCGGCAGTCCGCCGCAGGGATGCTTCGCCGAGGGAAACGGCGCCGCATTCGCGACCGGATCGCCGCGGGGGCGACGGCCACTGCCGGACGCCCCCTTGCTGTTGGCGCCGTAGCCAAGTGGTAAGGCAGAGGTCTGCAAAACCTCCATTCGGCGGTTCGAATCCGCCCGGCGCCTCTTGTCTGCCCGGCGCCTCCGTCCGCCCGGCGCCTCCGTCTGCCCGGCGCCTCTACGGAATCAACGGCCGCGGGCCGGGCCGTAGCAGGAAAACCCCCTCGTACATGCTGGTGACCACCACCGTGCCGCTCTCGAAGAAGGGGTAGGCGGTCCAAGCGCCCACGAAGCCGGGCGGGTCTCCCTCGTACGGCGTGGTGTCGAACCAGCCGATCTCGACGGGCGCCTCGGGGTCGCTGATGTCGAAGAGGCGGAAGCCGGCCTGGTAGTTGGCCTGGTACATCCGGTCGCCCTTGACGTACAGGTTGTGGTCGGTGGCGCCGGAGGGGCCGTCGACGCTGCCCACCAGGATGGGATCGTCCAGCTCGGCGACGTCGAAGATGAACGTGCGCGTGGCCGGCGCGGTGCCGACCAGCTCGTCCAGCTCGTCGTCGAGGTAGTAGTAGCGCTGGTCGTCGGTGAGCCAGCCCTGGTGCACGTAGGCCAGGCCGGGATAGGTGGCCGTGCCGACGGGGACCGGCGCCTCCTTGTCGGTCACGTCGATGATGCGCAGCGCGGTTTCGTTGGACGCGAAGCAGAGCTCCCGGCCCTGGAAACGGTCGTCGGGCCCGCGGTAGACGACGCACTGCGCGTCGTGGGTGCGGCCCTGGTAGATCAGTCCCTCGGTGTCGGTGAAGCAGCCCGCGAAGACGGGGGACTTCGGATTCCGCACGTCGACCATGTGCAGGCCGCCGCCGCATGTTTCTCCGCCGCCGCTCGCGCCCACGGGGAAGGCGAAGCCGCTCTCGGGGTCGAGGACGAGGTTGTGTGCGCTCGCGATGCCCCGGTAGACGGCGTCCAGAGAGAATTCGACGGGGTCCGGACCCGCGTCCCGCAGCCGTGTGAGGTCGAAGACGACCAGTCCGTGGTCGCCCGCGCCGTCGCCGGTGAAGAAGAGGTGGTCGGCGTAGACCTTCAGGTCGCGGGCGCCGCTGGGGTTGGCGGGGACCACGCCGACGTACCGGGGCCCGGCCGGGTGGGTGATGTCCACGATGGCCGCGCCGCCGCTCCGGCCCACCAGCGCGTATTCGCGGCCCGTGGCCGGGTCGGTCCAGCCCCAGACGTCGCTGACGCGTTCGCCGGGTGCGCCGCCGAGGACGGAGGTGGGCAGGTACGCGAGCAGGTCCACGCCGTCGCAGGCGAAGCCGGCGGCCGCGCCCTCGGCGCAGCGCACCTCGCCCTCGGTGACCGCTTCGAGGCCGATGCCGGGCCGAAGCGGCTCGCCCGTCTGTGCCCACTCGCCGCCATCCTCCCGCGCGAAGACGTAGGCTGCGCCCGCGCCGCCGTCGGCCCCGGGTGCGCCCACGACCGCGACGGTGGGGCCCAGGGCGATCGCGGCGCCGAAGGCTCCCCCGGAGCCGCCCGGGCCGTCCATTGGTGCGGCTTCCTCCCAGCGACCTGCGCGCAGGACGTAACGGTGAACCTGCCCCGCGCCCGACGCGGCCCCGGGCGCGCCGACCCAGAGCTCCTCATCCAGTATTGCGACGGTCGAGCCGAAGAGGAGGGGCGCGGGGGCCTCCGCAGGCTCCGGGTCGGCCGGCTCGGCGTCGGCCAGCTCGGCGTTCGCGGGCTCCGCGTCGATCGGCTCCGCGTCCGCCGCACCCGGGGCGACAAGGACCTGGTCCCGCTCCCACGTCCCCTCGGCCCCACGCCGGAACGTGTACACCGCACCCGCACCATGCCGCGATCCGGGCGCGCCGACGGCGAGCCGGTCGCCGGCGCGCGAGATCGCCGCGCCGAAGCGCGCATCGGTGTCCGTGGAATCGGGACGCAGCGGCGTGCGCGGGGTCCACGTGCCGTCGTCGCGGGCGAAAAGGAACACGATGCCACTGCCGTCCGCACCGTCCGAGGACACGAGCAGCTCGTCGCCGTCGAGGGCCAGGCCCGCGCCGAGCCCGGCCGCCTCGCCTGCCGGGAACCGGATCATCGTCGGGGGTTCCCATCCGCGCTCCACATGCCGCGTGAAGATGTGCAGGCCCTGGGACGAAGTGCCGTCGTCCCCGACCGCGACGGCCACCCGGTCCCCGTCCACGGCCACGGTCCGCAGCGCGGGTTGCAGGATCCGCATGATCCCCGCGAAGTCGACCGCCGCTCCGGGACCTGCCGGCGCGTCCGCGTTCTGGATCTCTTCCATGGTCGGCAGGCTCAACAGCTCCAGGTCCGCCTCATGGTCCCAATCCCCGCTTTCCGCGTCGCGGAACAGATGGGCGCCGAAGCGCAGTTCAGGATCCCCCGACCCCACCACCACCCGCCCAGCCCGCCATTGCAGCGACGGCGACAACCGCTGCCCGTTGGCCGCCGTCTCGGGCGACGACAGCGTCCCCGCGAGCACCCACGTCCCGTCGGCGGACCGTTCGTAGCGGTAGAGCGCGGCCGGTCCCCGCGCCTGGCCCGGCTTCCCGACGATCACCGTCTCTCCCGAAACCGCGACCATGGCTCCGAAGTCGTCCTGGGCCACCGTGCGCGCAGGGACCGCCAGCAACGCAGCAACGGCGAGCAGCGCAGGCGCGGCGAGTGGCGCAGGCGCGGCGAGCCACGCGGACGCGGCGGCGGGCTGGAGGTTCCGGCGGCGGTCACGCTTCATCTTGAACATCGCATTCTCCGGGGTGTAGGCTGATCCACCAAGCTGAACGTAGATTCCGCGACTGGCAAACTGCGGACAGGGGACCTCAATCCATGGCCCACATCAGATACGTTGCGCGCACGCACGCGGGGAAACGGCTCGCCCGTCTCCATGACCGCTACGCGGATGCCCGAGGCAGACTCGACAACATCCTGCGCATCCATTCGCTGAACCCCCCGACGATGGAGCATCACTACAACCTCTACCGGTACCTGATGACGGGGCCCTCTCCCCTGTCACGCGCGCAGAGGGAGATGATCGCGGTCGCGGTTTCCGCCGAGAACGACTGTTTCTACTGAATCAACCATCACGGGGCGGGACTCCGTAGACTGACCGGGACATCGGAGCTCGGGGATGCGCTGGCACGGGGCAGGCGTCCGGCCACGCTCGGGGCGGCCGACGCAGCAATGCTCGACTACGCGGTCAAGCTGACCCGGGATCCCGGCGGCATGACCGCAAGCGACACGGAGTCGCTGAGAGATGCCGGGTTCGACGACCGTGCCATCCACGACATCTGCCAGGTGGCGTCCTACTACAACTATGTGAACCGACTGGCCGACGGACTGGGCGTCGAGCTTGAGGAGACGTGGGCCGGGAGGCGCCTCACCCTGACCCGGGAAGAATTCCACGCCCGCGCCGGGACCCCATGATCACCATCGACGGACACGGGCTGACCCTGGCGGAAGTCGAGGCGGTGGCGCGTGACCGCGTCCCGGTCGGCCTTCATCCTCGCGCGGCGAAACGCGTAGAGCGGTCGCGCGCCCGCCTGGAGACGCTTCTTGGCCGGAGTCAGCCGATCTACGGCGTCAACACCGGGTTCGGGAGGCTCGCCGACGTGCGGATTCTGCCCGACGAGCAGCGCGCCCTGCAGCGCAACCTGGTCCGCAGCCACGCGGCCGGGGTGGGCCGCCGGCTTCCCGCGCCGGAGGTCCGCGCCATTGTGCTGCTCCGCGCCAACACGCTCGCGCGTGGACAGTCGGGCTGTCGGCTCGTCGTCGTGGAGCGGCTGCTCGATCTGCTGAATCACGGGATCCATCCGGAGGTACCGGAGATCGGGTCGGTCGGCGCCAGCGGCGATCTCGCGCCCCTTGCCCACGTCGCGCTCGCGCTGATGGGAGAGGGCCGCGCCGAGGCGGACGGACGGCGGGGCGAGTCCGCCGGGATGCTTCGCGGCGCGGGCATCGAGCCCCTCGACCTCTCCGAAAAGGAGGCGGTGGCGCTGATCAACGGCACCCAGGCGACGACCGGCATCGGGACGCTGGCCGTTCGCCGCTTCGGGCGCGCGCTCGACACCGCCGACGTCGCGGGCGCCATGTCGCTGGAGGGGCTGAGGGGGACTCCCGACGCCTTCCGGCCCGAGATCCACGCCGCGCGTCCGCACGCGGGCCAGATCGTGGCCGCCCGGCGTCTTTGGGCGCTGCTCCGAGGATCCGGGATTCGGGAGTCCCATCGCACGGGAGACCCGAGGGTACAGGACGCGTATTCGCTGCGGTGCATGCCGCAGGTGCACGGCGCAGCCCGCGAGGCGCTGGGCTATGCACGCCGCATCCTGACCACCGAGGCCAATTCGACCACCGACAACCCCCTGGTGTTCGGCGGCGCGAGTGGCTCCGATGCGCCGGAGGCGGAGACAGGCGAGGGCGGTCGCCATGCCGGCATCGTCCTCAGCGGCGGCAACTTCCACGCGCAGATCGTGGCCCAGTGTCTCGACCTGGTGGCCATCGCGGCCGCCGACATGGCGTCCATCTGCGAACGCCGGATCGACCGTCTGCTAAACCCGGACCTGTCCGCGCTGCCCGCCTTTCTCACCACCCGGCCCGGCACCCGTTCGGGGCTGATGATCGCCCAGGTGACCGCGGCCGACGCGCTGTCGGAGATGCGCGTCCTGGCGACGCCGGCGAGCATCGATTCGGTGTCGACCAGCGCCTCGCAGGAGGACCACGTCTCCATGGGGATGGCCGCCGCCAGAAAGGTGCGCAGGAGCGCCGAGCTGCTCGAGATCGTGCTGGCGGCCGAGTTCCTGTGCGCCGCGCAGGCGGTGGAATTCCACCGTCCGTTGCGCGCGGGCGACGGGGTGGAGCGCGCGCTGGCCGACGTGCGCGCCCGTGTGCCGCGCGTGGACGAGGACAGGTTCCTGGGTCCGGACCTGGAGGCGCTGGCTGACCTGGTGCGCGGGGGCGGGCTGACGGGGCGCGAAGCGACGGACGCCGAGGAGACGGACGGAGATGAAGACGATGACCACTGACCGTGCGCGCAGGGTCCGCGCCCCACGGGGCGCGACGCTGACCTGCAGGGGATGGACCCAGGAGGCGGCGCTGCGGATGCTCATGAACAACCTGGACCCGGAGGTGGCCGAGAAGCCGACCGACCTGGTGGTCTACGGGGGCACGGGCCGGGCCGCGCGCAACTGGGCCGCCTTCGACGCCATCGTGGCCGCGCTTCGCGCATTGGAGGATGACGAGACGCTGCTGGTCCAGTCCGGCAAGCCGGTCGGCGTCTTCCGCACCCACGCACACGCGCCGCGCGTGCTGATCGCCAACTCGAACCTGGTCGGCCGCTGGGCCACCTGGGAGCACTTCCACGAACTGGAGCGCCGGGGGCTGATGATGTACGGCCAGATGACCGCGGGCTCGTGGATCTACATCGGCACCCAGGGGATCCTGCAGGGCACGTACGAGACCTTCGGCGCGATGGCCCGCACCCATTTCGGCGGATTGCTGGCGGGGCGCTGGATCCTCACGGGCGGCATGGGGGGCATGGGCGGGGCCCAGCCGCTCGCGGGAACGATGAACGGAGCCGCCGTGCTCGTCGTCGAGGTGGACCCCGAGCGGATCCGCCGCCGGATCGAGACGCGCTACTGCGACCGCATGACCGGCGATCTGGACGAGGCGCTCGGGTGGGTGCGGGAAGCGGTGGGGCGGCGCGAGGCGCTCTCGGTGGGGCTGGCGGGCAATTGCGCGGACGTGCTCCCCGAGCTTGTCCGCCGCGGCATCACGCCCGACATCGTCACGGACCAGACATCCGCGCATGACCCCGTCGACGGGTACGTGCCTTGCGGTTTCTCGATCGATGAGGCGGCCGTCTTGCGAAGGCGGGATCGAACCGAATACCGCTTGCAGTCCATGGCGTCGATCCGCCGGCACTGCGAGGCGATCGTGGAGATGGCGGGGCGGGGCGCCGTTGCCGTCGACTACGGCAACAACCTCCGCGGCTACGCGCAGGAGGCAGGCTTCGAGGACGCGTTCGCCTACCCGGGCTTCGTCCCCGCCTACGTGCGGCCGCTGTTCTGCCTCGGCAAGGGACCGTTCCGCTGGGTGGCGCTCTCGGGGGACCCCGCCGACATCCACCGCACCGACGACCTCGTGCTGGAGATGTTTCCCGGCGACGAGCACCTGTGCCGCTGGATCCGCATGGCGCGCAAGCAGGTGGCGTTCCAGGGACTGCCCGCACGGATCTGCTGGCTGGGGCAGGGGGAGCGGGCGCGCTTCGGCGTGGCGATGAACGACCTGGTCGCCAGCGGCGAGATCAGCGCCCCGATCGTGATCGGGCGCGACCACCTGGACACGGGCTCCGTCGCGTCGCCGTACCGCGAGACGGAGGGGATGAGGGACGGGACCGACGCCGTGGCGGATTGGCCGGTGCTCAACGCGCTCCTGAACACGGCATCCGGCGCGAGCTGGGTGTCCTTCCACCACGGTGGCGGGGTGGGGATCGGCGACTCGCTGCACGCGGGGCAGGTGCTCGTGGCCGACGGCACGCCGGAGATGCGGACCCGGATCGAGCGCGTGCTGACCAACGACCCCGGGCTCGGCGTGGCCAGGCACGCGGACGCGGGTTACGAGGAGGCTGTCGCGACCGCGCGGGAGAAGGGGGTGAGGCTCCCGATGCGTTGAGGTGCGGGCGATGCAGCTCGGCCCGTGCGCCGCCCAGCTCGTTGCCCGTGCGCCGCCCAGCTCGTTGCCCGTGCGCCGCCGCGCCCGCCCGCCGCCCCCCTCAACCCCCCGCCCGCGCCCCGACCCGCTTCACGGCTTCCGCGTACGCGCTGCGCACCGCCTCCTCACGCGGGTGACGCCCCCGCTTCACCACCCACTGACCGGCCACCATCACGTCGCGCACCGGGTTGTCCGTCCCGGAGAACACCCAGGAATCGAGCACGGCATGGCCCTCGCGCCCGACCAGCGCCGGGTGCTCCGCGTCCAGGACCACCAGATCGGCGCGCTTCCCCTCTTCGATGCTGCCGCCCTGCCACGCCAGCGCCTGGCACCCGCCGCGCCACGCGTGCCGCAGGAGCGCGCCGCCCGCGCCGACCAGCGTGCCGTGCCCGCCCGGCAGCGTGCCGTGCCCGCCGGCCAGCGCGCCGCGCCCGCCCGCCACCGCGCCGCCCGCGCCCGCCAGCGCGCCGCCCGCGCCGCCCCCGCCGCCCGCCCCACCCGCGTCCCCGAGCACCACGCGCCTCTCCGACACCAGGCGCTGCCCGTAATCCAGCAGCCGCAGCTCCTCCACCGGGCTGCGCGAGACGTGGCTGTCCGTGCCGATGCCGAACCTCCCACCCCGGGCCGCGAAATCGGACAGCGGGAACAGCCCGTCGCCCAGATTGGCCTCGGTGGTGGGACACAGTCCGGCCACGGCGCCTCGCCGCGCGATGGCGGCCAGCTCCGCCTCGGTCGTGTGCGTGGCGTGCACCAGGCACCACCGCTCATCGACGGGCGCGTGATCCAGCAGCCACTCGACCGGGCGCGCCCCGCGTTCGGCGACGCACTCGCGGACCTCGCGCCGCTGCTCGGCCACGTGAATGTGCACGGTGCCGGCACTTGCGCCGGCGCCGCTGGACAGGAGTGCCGCCAACTCGCGAAAGGACTGCCGCGAGACCGCCCTCAGGCTGTGCACACCCCACCCCAACCCCACGGAATTGTCGCGGGCCTCCCCACCGAGCGCATCGAGCAGCCGCGCCGCGTCGTCGAGACTAAGGCGGAACCGCCTCTGGGCGCCCGCGAGCGGCTGGCCGCCGAAGCCGCCCGACTCGTACACCGCCGGGATCAGCACCAGGCCGATCCCCGCCGTCCGGGCCGCCGCCAGGATGCGCCGGCTGATCTCCGCGGAATCGTCGTACGGCGGTCCGCCGGGCGCGTGGTGGAGGTAGTGGAACTCGCCGACGCACGTGAAGCCGGCCTTCAGAAGCTCGATACAGAGCTGCGCCGTGACGGCCTCCACGTCGTCCGGCGTCAGGAGGTCGGCGAACCGGTACATGACCTCGCGCCAACTCCAGAACGAACCGGGGCCCGACCCCTCCGCCAGCCCCGCCAGAGCTCGCTGAAAGGAGTGGCTGTGGACGTTCGGGACCCCAGGGACCGCCCATCCGCCCATCCTCTCGCCCCGGGTTTTCCCAACCCCCGTGCTCACCCCGGCGATCCGCCCGCGGCCGTCCACCGCGACCTCGACGTCACGCTGCCACTCGGCACCGACGAGCACCCGGTCGAAGCGGTAGACGCGATTCCCGCAGGTCGCACCGGATTCGCGGCTTGCACGGGATTCGCGGCCGCCGCCCACTCCGCTGTGTGCCTGCATCGGGATCTCGGCCACGGGCTCCTCGGCTGGTGATACGGACGGAATTGCGCAACCTCCATTGCGAAACCGCTCGCAGCGATGCAACAATCTGGCCCCAAACCCGCACTGGCCCAAACGGCGCCGGCCCATCCGGCGCAGGAGGACCCGGACATGCCCATGCAGCCCTGGGACAGACTCTGGACCGGTGCCAACCTCGCGACCATGACCGATGCGTCGCTGGGGATCATCGAGAACGGCGCGATCGCGACCGCGAAGGGGCGGATCGCGTGGGTGGGGCCCGAGGCCGACCTCCCCGGCGGTCACGAACGAATGGCCCGGGAGGTGATCCCGTGCGACGGCGCGTGGCTGACCCCCGGTCTGATCGACTGCCATACGCACATCGTCTTCGGGGGCGACCGCACCGCCGACTTCCGCCGCCGGCTTCGCGGGGAGTCCTACACAGACATTGCCAGGGCCGGCGGAGGCATCATGTCAACGGTGCGCGCCACCCGCGCCGCCTCGAACGAGGAGCTGACCGCTGGCGCCGCCGCCCGGGGCAGGGAGCTGTGTGCGTGGGGGATCACCACCATCGAGGTCAAATCCGGCTATGGACTGGACCCGGAGACCGAGCTGCGCATGCTGGACGTCGCCGCCGGGCTCGCGAGCCACCTTCCGGCCGACATTTCGCCCACGCTGCTCGCCGCGCACGCGCTGCCCCCCGAATACGCCGGACGCCGCGAGGACTACGTCCGTCTCGTCGTGGAGCGGATCCTGCCCGCCGCGCTGGAGCAGAGCCACGCCACGGCCATCGACGTCTTCTGCGAGGACATTGCGTTCACCCCCGCCGAGTCCCGCCGCATCATCGGGGCAGGGACCCGGGCGGGGCTGCACGGGCGTCTCCATGCCGACCAGCTTGCGGACGGGGGAGGCGGTGCGCTGGCCGCCGCGCTGGGCGCCCGTTCGGCGGACCACCTCGAGCACCTTTCGCAGAGCGGTGTCGACGCCATGGCCGAAGCGGACGTGTGCGCGGTCCTCCTTCCCGGCGCGGCGTACACCCTGGGGGCGGACCGCAGGCCGCCCGTCAGCGCCCTGAGGCGCGGCGGCGTGACGATGGCGCTCGCCTCCGACGCCAACCCCGGTTCCTCACCGATCACGCATGTTGGCGCGGTGATGAACCTCGCTTGCATCCTCTTCGGGCTCACCCCGGAAGAATCCCTGCTGGGAATGACCACCGCAGCGGCGAAGGTGCTGGCGCTGGACCACGATCGGGGGGCGCTGCGGCCCGGCATGCGCGCCGACTTCGCGCTCTGGAACGTCCGCGACGTGGCGGCACTCTGCTACTGGGTGGGCGCCAGTCCCCTCAAGGGGCTGGTGAAGGATGGCGTGCCCGTGGAACGGTACGCAGCCGATGTCAAGTAAAGTTTACAATATGTAAACTCTGGTTGACAGCGCGGCTTATCCTCCGGGCCGGCGGGGCGGCGCGCGCCTCGGAGCCGGACGGGCCTTGGGCGGTGCACGCCTCGGTGCCGCGCGAGCCTTGGGCGGCGCACGCCTCGGCGCGGAGCGGGCCTTAGGCGGTGTACGCTTCGGCGCGGAGCGGGCCTTGGGCGGCGCACGCTTCGGCGCGGCGCGAGCCTTGGGCGGTGCGCGTCTCGGTGCCGGACGGACCTTGGGCGGCGCGCGTCTTGGCGCGGACTGCACCTTGGGCGGCGCGCGTCTTGGCGCGGTTGTCCTGATCGAGGGCGGCCTGGGCGCCGTCCTGACCCCGGTCGGCGTGCGCCTGGGAGGTGTGGTCCTGGTGGACGGCTCGCGCTTCGGGGGCGACATGCGCGTCGCGGTCGGCGTGCGCCGGGGCGTCGGAGGCCGCACGGCGGGCTGCGGCCGCCGATTCGGCGTGGACCGCGTCTCGGGCGTGGGCCGCGTGGTGCGGCCGGGGGTGGCTCGCGTGGACGGCCTCGGGTTCGCCGTCGTGACCCCCGGCTGGTTGCGCGGTCGGGCCGTGCGCGTGCGCGTGTCTCTCAACTGGGCACCCCTGTCGAGCGCACCCCTCCCCCTCCTGTCCGCGACATCGTCCACCGCACCCTGCGGGGCGCGCGGCCTGAGTTTGGCGACGGGCCTTTCCGGGCCGTTGTCGGTCACGTAGACGGGTGGTTCCTTGAACTGCGGGCCAAAGAGAGGCGACCGGCCGCCGTACCCACCGCGCGCGTAGCTGCGCCGGGGGTAGGGACCCCATCCCCGGTCCCAGTGGTCGTATCCCCAGTACCGCCCCCCGTAGAGACCATAGGGGCGGTAGGCGGGCCAGGCCGGCGCCCAGGCGTAGTAGTGCCGCGCAATGTACCGGCGGGACGGCCATCCGAGGAACCCGTGGGGCCGCCACCACGGGTTGTGCCAGCTCTGCCAGCCGAACGGGCTGTAGGCGAACGGGTTGTAGCCGAACGAACCGTACCCCCAGCAATCGTCGAAGAACGGATCGTACCAGTAGACATCCCAGCAATGGGATCGTCCGAGGAAGCCGTCGTGGTATCCGGCCCAGTAGTCGTCATGGGAGTTGAAACCAAAGCCCAGCGAGATGCCCACGCCGAACCCGAACCCGAACCCGGTGCCCAGGGCCAGGGGCTGATAGGCGAGTCCGATTCCGGGGGAGTGCCAGGCGGGGTAGCCGCCGCCGGCGAATCCCATTTGCCAGGACACGTGGTTCGTCACCTGGGCACCTGCCGTGGCCGGCGCGGCAACCAGCGCCGCCGCCATCAACATCGTTCTTGCGTTCTTCATGTCACGACCTCCGCGGAGTTGGACTCGCGGTTACCTGATGCATCGATCATGCCAAAGCGAATCGAGTAGCCAACCCATTGTCCTGACAGGTGTTGGCGGGATGGAAGCATGACCGGCCGGACGTTCCTGTCCAGGCAGGGGGACATATCCGACACACTTTCGGGACAGGGCGTCATGCCGACACCCACCGGTGCACCAGGAGCAGTATCAGGAGCGCCAGCAGCGGAGCGGCGGTCAGGAGCAGCTTCGCGGCGGTCTCGGCGCCCGAGGCTCTCGGACGGTTGGAAGAACGACTCACAAGGCACCTCCTCCGTGCTGCGGGTGCTCCGCGCGCAGGTGCTTGCGGACGCGTGCGCAGTTACTTGCGGCCGCGTGCACAGGCGCTCGCTCCGGGCTGGCTCCATTCAAACATGGCGCTTCGGCCCGGCTCCGCAAGTCGGCCTCCCCAATGGGCTGCTCTTGCCAAGCGCGCCACCGGAGTCAATCTTGTTTGCACCAACACCGCGCTGGAAATCGAGGCGACGCAAGTGCCTTGGCGCGGCGTGTTTTTCGGACCCGCAGTTCCTTGTCCCGGCCAGAGCCCGTGATGATTCCCGGAACTGCCCCTTGGACAAGGGGACGGGCATGGTTCCACCGGGTCCGCAGCCCGATCAACTGGAGCCGTACCTTCTGCAAGGCGTGACGACCGTGACCGAACAACCCTCCACCGAGTCTCGAGAGGACAGACGACCCCGGAGAGGACGAAGGGGAAGAGGACGCGGACGCCGCAGGAGAGGCCGGCGCCCGCAGGAGGAGGACGAAGTGCAGGTCAACGACGAAAACCGGGAGCCGGGCGAGGTCCTGGGAGTGCTCGAAGTGCTCCCGAGTGGCTCTGGCTTCATTCGCAGGCCCGCCGAGGGGTATATCCCCGGCAGGAACGACATCTATGTGGGGTCCCGCCTGATCCACCGTTTCGGTCTCCGGACCGGCGACGAACTGGCCGGGATCGTCGGGCGCCGCCCACGCAACGGCAAGAGTCCGCCGCTTCGCTATCTGGATCTGGTCAATGGACAGGCCCCGGACAGCGCCGCCCGCAGACCGGACTTCAACCGGCTGAGCGCGATGCACCCCCGCAACCAGCTCAAGCTGGAGTGTGGCCGCGTGCACGCGGGCGAGCCGGATATGACCAACCGGGTGATCGATCTCTTCTGTCCGCTGGGCAAGGGGCAGCGCGCGATGATCGTGGCGCCGGCCAAGGCGGGGAAGACCACGATCCTGCAGGCGGTCGCCGAGGGAGTCGTAAAGAACCACCCCGAGTGCGAACTCATGATCCTGCTCGTCGACGAGAGGCCCGAGGAAGTCACCGAGATGGAGATGTGCGGCTTCGGCGAGGTCATCGCTTCGACCTTCGATCTGACCGCCGAGCGCCACTGCCAGGTCGCCGAGATGACGCTGGCGCGTGCGCGCCGACGTGTCGAAGCGGGCAGCGACGTCGTCATCATCCTCGATTCCATCACCCGCCTCGCCCGTGCCCACAACACGGTCGAGGAAGGGAGCGGGCGCACGCTGTCCGGCGGACTGGACGCCAACTCGCTGGAGAAGCCCAAGCGGTTCCTGGGGAGTGCCAGGCTGATCAAGGAGGATCAGGGGGGCGGATCGCTCACGATCATCGCGACCGCGCTGGTCGATACCGGCTCGCGCATGGACCAGGTGATCTTCGAGGAGTTCAAGGGCACGGGGAACAGTGAACTGGTGCTCAGCCGGGAACTGGCGGACCGCCGCATCTTCCCGGCCATCGACCTGCGGGCTTCCGCGACGCGGAAGGAGGAGCTGCTGCTGTCGCCGGAGGCGCTCAGGCTCTCGCGGGCGATGAGGCGCCAGCTGTCGTCCTCGCACCCGGCCGACGCAATGGACGAGCTGATGCGCGTGATGCGTCAGACCCGGTCCAACGACGAGCTGATTACCCTGGCGCTGGAGAGACTCTAGCCGGCGCTGGAGAGGCTGCTAGCCCGGGCTCCGGCTCCGGCGTTCGGCCAGCTGGCGGAGCCGCTCGAGGCTCTCGTCCAGCTGGCGGCCCTGGGACTCGTCCAGCGTAAGCGCAGTCCAGCCCAGAACGGGATTCCAGCCCAGATCGGCCCGCTCCGTCCAGGACACGATGGAACCCGGCCCGCCGGGCTCGATGGAGATCGTGCCCTCGAAGCGGATCGCCGCGTCCTCGACTTCGACTACATAGTGCACGCTCGCGGGCGGGGGCGTGTCCGGGCTCACGGGCGGGGGCGCGCCCGGGCTTGCCGGGGGCCGGGCATCAAGGAGGGTGAGCGAGCCCGAACCCAGCGAGGGGTCGTCCCACACGCGCCGTGCACCCGGTCCCTCCGCCGGTCCTTCAAGGCGCGAATCCACCTCGCCCCACGGGGTCCACTCCGTCCAGGCCTCGAGGTTGTTGACCAACGCGAAGACCGTCTCGGGGGGAGCGTCGATCTCGACCGTGCGCGTGACCTCGACGGTACCGGGCAGCAGGATGCCCGTGATCAGGAAGGCGGCGGCCAGCAGAGCGAGGATTCCCGCGACGATCACCCCGGGCCGCGCAACGGTGCGCAACACTTCAGCAGGCTCCGTCCGGGCCGCAGCGCGCGGCCAGGTATTCCGCCAGCAGGGACCAGACGTGGCTGGCCACCGCGCCGTGGCCGTCCGCGTTGGGGTGAATGCCGTCCGCCTGGTTGAGAGCCGGAACCGCGCCCACGCCTTCGAGCAGGAACGGGATCAGCAGGGCGTCCTGCTCCTCGGCGATCCGGCCAAAGACCGCCCGGAACGCCTCGGTGTACGACGCGCCCAGGTTGGCGGGGGCCTGCATGCCCGCAATGACGATCCCGGCACGGGGGTGGCGGAGGCGGGTCTCGCGGACGATCCAGCTGAGATTGTCGTACAGGGCCTCCGGACTCTGCCCGCGCAGCCCGTCGTTGGCGCCGAGTTCCACGAACAGCACGGCCAGCCGGGAACCGTGCTGTTCGAGCAGGTGCGCCAGGCGCGCGCGTCCCCCGGCCGAGGTGTCGCCGCTGACGCCCGCATTGACCACCGCGTAGCCGTACCCCGCGTCGGCGATGCGTCGGCCGAGCAGCGCCGGATAGGCCAGTTCGGGGTCGTCCAGCCCGTAGCCGGCGGTCAGGCTCGTGCCGATGAAGACGATCGCGGGTGCGTCCGGCCGGGGTGTTGCTGCCCGGGGTGTGACTGCCCGGGGTGCGTCCGGCCGGGGTGTGTCCGCCTCGGCTGTTCCCGGCCGGGGTGTACCCGCCGAGTCTCGTGCGCCAGCTTCAGGAGGTGCCGCGACGGGGCCCTGAGAGGAGCCCGGGCGGTTCGCCCCCTCGCGGCATGCCGCAAGCATTGCCCCGGGTGAGACCAGGGACAGGACAAGGACGGTGCGGAAGATGATCGAGGCCCGCGGGCTGACCCGGACGTTCAGGAGTGGCGGCCGTCCGCTGGAGGTGCTCAAGGGCGTCGAACTGGAGATCGCGTCCGGCGAGTTCGTTGCGGTGGCGGGGCCGTCGGGGAGCGGAAAAACCACGCTGCTCGGTCTCCTTGCGGGGCTCGACCGACCCACGGCCGGGCGGGTGATCGTGGACGGTCAGGACCTGGACGCACTCTCTGAAGATGAGCGCGCGCGATTCCGGGTCAACCGCATCGGTTTCGTGTTCCAGACCTTTCACCTGCTTCCCACCCTGACCGCGCTCGAGAACGTCCTCGTGCCGCTGGAGCTTGCCGGGCGACGGGCGGGCGGTCCGGCCCTCTCCCCGCGCGAGGCCAGGGCACGCGCGTCCGCGTTGCTGGACCGGGTGGGACTCGGCGACCGCGCGCACCACTACCCCGTCCAGCTTTCGGGCGGGGAACGCCAGCGGGTTGCCCTTGCGCGCGCGTTCGCCAACCGCCCGCGGATCCTCTTCGCCGACGAACCCACCGGGAATCTGGACCGCGAGACCGGTGCCAGGGTCGCGCAGCTGATCGAGCAGCTGAACCGCGACACGGGCACGACGCTGGTCCTCGTAACGCACGACGCCGAACTCGCCGGCCGTGCGGACAGGATCCTCCGCATCGAGCGGGGCAGGATCGTGCGGGACGGGATGCCGCGCCCCGGCAGGCGCGGAGTCGTAACGGACGCGTAGGATGGACTCCTTCCCCGTGCGCATGGCGCGGCGGCAGTGGCTGGCCACGCTGCGGCACCTCGGCGTCTACATGACCTCGATTTCGGTCGGCGTGGGCGCCCTGGTCGCGCTCCACTCGTTTCGCGACGATGTCGTCCGTTCGATTCAGGCGGAGAACCGGACCCTGCTGGGCGCGGATGTCCGGATCGGGGCGAACCGCGCGCTTCCCGACTCGGTCACCGCCATCGTCGACTCGCTGGTGGCGAGCGGGTCGGACGCGGCACGGGTGACCAGTCTGGTGTCCATGGCGCTGGCCGACGCAAGCGGCCGCACGCGGCTGGTTCAGTTGCGTGGCGTGGAAGCCGGCTTCCCGTACCATGGGCGGGTGACCACCGATCCACCCGGCCTTTGGGGCTCTCTGGCGCGGGGCTTCGCACTCGTCGACCCTGCGCTGATGGCGCAGCTGGGCATCGGCACGGGCGATACCCTGCGCCTGGGCAATGCCGGCTTCGAAGTGGCGGGCACGGTGGCCGGCCTGCCCACGGACGTCGGGCTTCAGGCGGCCACGGGTCCCCGGGTGTTCGTCGCGCGGGAGCGGCTCGCCGAGACCGGCCTCCTGGGGACGGGCAGCCTCTCGCGGCACAATGTCTACGTCAGGCTGCCGGAAGGGGCGGACCCGGACGAGATCGAGGAGGCGCACGAAGAGGTGCTGCGCGCGACGCGGGTATCGCTGCGCACACCGGAGGAGCATGCCCGCTCCCTTACCCGGTCCACCGACTTCCTTGCGGACTACCTGGGCCTGATCGGGCTGGCGGCGCTGCTGCTCGGAGGCATCGGCGTGGGCAGCGCGGTCAACGTGTACGTGCGCGCCAACTTCACCTCCATCGCGGTGCTGCGCTGTGTGGGCGCCACGCGCCGCCAGGTCTTCGCCACCTACCTGCTCCAGTCGGTCTGGCTGGGACTGCTGGGTTCGGTCCTCGGAGTGGCGGCTGGGCTCGTGGTGCAGCGCTTCCTGCCGCTGCTGGTCCGCGACGTCCTCCCCGTCGAGGTCGCGTCCTCCATCTCGCCCGGCTCCGTCGTCTTCGGCCTGGTCCTGGGGACGTGGGTGGCGTTCATCTTCGCGCTTCTGCCGCTGCTGGACGTGCGGCGCGTCTCCCCGCTGCAGACCCTGCGCGTGGTCGCCGAGGGTCCGCGGCGCGGGGACCGGGCCAGGGTCTGGGCCGTTGCGGCGCTGGGGGCGACCGTGCTGGCGCTGACCCTCCTCGAGGCGCCGTCACCCCGGGCCGGGGTCGCCTTCGCGGGCGCCCTGGCGGCGATGACCGGCCTGCTGTGGCTCGTCGCCCTGGGTCTCACGCGCGGCACGATCAGGTTCTTTCCGCGACGGGTGGGGTACACCGTCCGGCAAGGCGTCGCGAACCTCTTCCGTCCCGGCAACCAGACCGTCGCCGTGACGCTCGCGCTTGGTTTCGGCGTGCTGGTGGTGGGGGTGATCGGCCAGCTGCAGCGCAACCTCGTGAGAGAGCTGTCGCTGGAGCGCGGGGACAGCGCGGCCAACATGCTCCTGTTCGATATCCAGCCGGATCAGGAGGCCGCCGTCGCGGCCCTGCTCCGAGAGTACGCGGTCGGCACACCCGAGGTCGCACCGATGGTGACGGGCCGGTTGGGCGCGGTGAACGGCCGTCCTGTGACCGCGATCCTGGCCGACAGCCTCGACGGCGAGCGGCCCGAGCGGTGGACGTTGCGGCGCGAGTACCGGAACACCTATCGCGCGGAGATGAAGGAGAGCGAAGCCCTGGTCGCCGGGGAGTGGTGGGGCGGGGGAGGGGCGCGGCGCGGGGAAGGGGCGGGGCGCGGCGGGGGAGAGGCACGGCCCGGCGGATTGGCCCGCGTGTCGCTGGAGGAGGAACTGGCCGGTGATCTCCGGGTGGGTGTGGGCGACGAGGTCACGTGGCTGGTGGCCGGGACGGAGATTCCCACCGTGGTGAGCAATCTGCGCAGCGTGGACTGGGCAGGCTTCGACACCAACTTCTTCGTGGTCTTCGAGCCGGGAGTGCTCGAGGAGATGCCGCGTACCAGCATCATCCTCGCCAGCGTGCCGGGCGAGGACGGCAGGGCCCGGTTCCAGGAGGCGCTGGTCCGCGCGTATCCGAACGTGACGGTTCTGGACCTGGTGACCATTCGGACGACCATCGAGGCGATCCTGTCGCGCGTGGTCGCCGCCATTCGCATGCTGGCCGCGATCTGCACGGCCGCGGGGTTGATCGTCATGACCGGGTCGATCGCCTCCACGCGCGCACAACGCCGGCGCGAAGGCGCGCTGTTGCGGACGCTCGGGGCGCGCCTCGCCCAGATCCGGCGGATCCTGCTCAGCGAGTACGTCGCGCTCGGCACGCTCGCGGGGCTGGCCGGGACCGTTCTGTCCCTGGGCGCCGGCTGGCTGCTCACTGCCCGGCTCTTCGGCCTGGACTACCGGCCGGCCCTCGGCTTCGCCGCCCTCACCTGGCTGGCGGTTGTCGGCCTGACCGTTCTGACGGGTCTGGTGAGTGGGCGGGCGGGAGGTGGAGGCACGCCGCTGCAGGTCCTACGCGCCGCTGGCGACTAAACGAGAGGCGGGGCGCCTCCGCGAAGGCGCCCCGCCGGGCCTGCAGCGTGCCACCGTGTGCGGTGGCGGCCCCTGGAGTGTCTACTGCTGCGGTCCCGTCTCTTCCCAGCGGTTCCGCAGCTGATCCCGCGCATCGTCGGGAATGAGGGGTGAATTGGCGAGCAGGCGAGCCCTGCTCACGAGGTCCAGCGCCCGTGCGTTGCGGCCGTCCGACTCGGCAACCCACGCCGCGTCCGCGAACGCGTTTGCGGCCACGACTACGTCGCCGATCGCGAGCGCGCGCTGGCCCGCCGCCTCGAAGTCACGGACAGCGTGACCCTCGTCGCCACGATAGAAGGAAAGGCGCGCGGCCTGCAGGAGGTCCTCCACGGCGACCGGGTCGCCGGAAGGCCGCAGGGCGGCCGCCCGCCGGAGCAGCGAGGCCGCGTGACCCCAGTCGCTCAGCTCCTGGAGGTTCTCCTGCGCCCTGGTCTCGAGGGCCTCGATCTCGGCCGCTGGAACGCTGGTTGTGACTTGGGCGGAAAGCGTGGTGGCGCTTGCCGCGACGAGGAACGCCGCCATTGCGGCACGGGTCCATCCGGTGTTGCTCTGCATATCGATTCTCCGTCTTTCTCATGAAACGGTTGCTGGTGCGGGCGGCTCGCGATCGACGCCTGGCACGCCCCGGCGGCGGACCTGGGTGTCGGCCGACTGCCGGCGCCATGTCCCCCGCGAAGGTCAGATACGTCGCGGGGTCGGCGATGTTTCAGGGGATGCCGGACAGGGCCGGCCGACGGGGCGGTTCAGCCGAAGAAGCGACGGAGGCGGGCGACGGCGCGCTCGAGCGTCCCGGCTCTCTTGCAGAAGGCGAAGCGCACCAGCGCGCTCCCGTCCTCGGGCCGGTTGTAGAAGGACGATCCGGGCACCGGCGCGACGCCGCACTCCCTGGCAAGCCAGTGGCTGAATGCCGTGTCGTCGAGGGCGCTGAGTGCCGGGAAAGCGGCCATGATGTAGTACGCGCCCTCGGGCGCCCGGCACGCGAAGCCCGCGTCGCACAGCCCCGCGTACAGGATGTCCCTGCGCTCCCGGTAGTCCCGCGCGATGGCGTCGTAGTAGTCGCTCCCCAGGCCTTCCATGCCCGCCGCGCAGGCCTCCTGCAGCGGGGCGGGAGCCCCGACGGTGAGGAAGTCGTGGACCTTGCGGATCGCGTCGGTCAGGTCGGCGGGCGCCACGATCGTTCCGATCCGCCACCCGGTCACGCTGAAGGTCTTGGAGAGCCCGGAGATGGTGATCGTCCGTTCGCGCATGCCCGGCAGGGCGGCCAGCGGAATGTGCTCTCCCTCGTACACGATGTGTTCGTAAATCTCGTCCGTGATCGCGAGAATGTCGTTCTCGATGCAGAGTTCGGCGACCGCCCGCATTTCGTCGTCGTCGAAGACCCGTCCCGACGGGTTGTTGGGGGTGTTGATCACGATGGCCCGCGTACGGCGGGTGATCGCCGGCGCGAGGCGATCCGGATCGAGACGAAAGTCCGGGGGTTCCAGCGGCACGAAGACGGGCGCGGCCTGGCACAGCACCGCATCGGGTCCGTAGTTCTCGTAGAACGGCTCCAGGACGACGACCTCGTCGCCGGGGTCGACGGTCGCCAGCATCACGGCGGCCATTGCCTCGGTTGCGCCGCAGGTGACTGTCACCTCGCGGTCCCGGTCCACCTTCATCCCGTACCACTGCAGGTATTTGCGCGCGATGGCGGTGCGGAGCGCGGGCGTGCCCCAGGTGATGGCGTACTGGTTGACGTCCGCCTGAATTGCCTCGCAGGCGGCGTCCTTCAGCAGTTGAGGAGCGGCGAAATCGGGGAAACCCTGCGCCAGATTGATCGCGTCGTACCGTCGCGCGACCCGTGTCATGTCACGTATGACGGACTCGGTGAACGAGTGAGTACGAACAGCTGTGCGCCGGCTCATGGTGGAGGGCACGATATGCACATCGTGTCACCGACGCCAGTTGACGTGAGGTGCCGTTTAGGGGTATTCTATGAGCCCCTCGCCCCCTCTTGCCAAAGACCGACTGGATGATTTATTCGAGAAACGCCGCATGACCGGGCCGACGCGCCCCGACTACCGTGACGCGCTGGACCGGCTGTTGGCGTGTGCCGTCCTCTTCCACGGTGCCGATAACCTGGCCGATCTGGCGGACGTCGATTGGAGTGCGCTCCTGGACCAGAGTGGACTCGGGTCCGTCGCCGATGGGATCGATGTCACCGAATCCGCTTCGGCGCTGCGGTCCGAAATACAGATCGGGCAAGAGTTTGCGAGCGTCCTGCAGAAACTGGACGAGAGGCGTCGCCTGATCGCGCGCGAGCGGACCTATGCGCACAACCCGGCGAAGCTTGCGGCGCTGGGGGACGCCTTCGGGGTCAGCCGCGAGCGGGCGCGCCAGCTGGAAGTGCGGTTGCGGTACACGGTGGACTCGCAGGTTGCGGAGTCCATCGAAAGGGCGGCGGGCTGGCTGCGGCGCGCTGCGGGCTCGGCCGCGGGGCCGGCCAAGTTTGCCGGAATCGTCGATTTGCTCGTAGGTGATGCGCCCCCCGAGTGGAGAACAGCCGCAGAGGTTGCGGTGATGTCCGCGGCGGGCTACAAGAGCCTGGACGGAGTGGTTGCCGATGATCGCTTCCAGGACCGGATCGCCAGGGTGCGCGGACTTGTCCCCGGCTTTGCGAACGAGGCGGGGGTGATCGACGAGGAACGCCTGCGGAGTACGGTCGGCGGAGACCGGATCCCGGAGTGGGACGCGCTCGTGCGCAACGCACGGCTGGTTCGCATCGATGGATGTCTCGTGATCCGCGATACCCGCAGGGCACGCGTTTTCGTGGCGCTGCAGAAGATGGACCGACCCTGCCGCCGGGGGACGATTGCCCGGGCCGCGAGGCTGGCCGACAGCTCCTCTCTTTCCAGCCTGTTGTCGTCGGACCCGCTCTTCGTGCGGTTCACCAAGGATCGCTGGGGGCTCGCCGAGTGGACGGACGAGCCTTACGAGGGGGTCGTCGAGGCGATCGTCAAGCGGATCCGCGACGGGGGTGGCGAGGCCAGCGTGGCGTCCCTGGTGAGGGAGATTCCCGAACGGTTCGATGTCCTGCCGGCAACGGTCAGGAACTACATCGGCACGAGGAAGTTCGAGATCGTCGGAGACATGGTGCGCGTTGTCGACCGGCCGATGGCGCCCGCGCAGAGTCTGCACGGGGCACGGGACGTCGTATGGTCCCGCGAGGGAAGGCCGATGCTGCGCTTCACGATCGGGGGGCACCATCTCAGGGGCAACAGCCAGAAGATCTCGGGAGCGGTGGCCCAGCACCTGGGCGTTGGACTGGACGAGTCGGTGAAGATCCCGTTCGTGCACCCCGCCGGGGTCGACGCGGCTTCGGTGATCTGGCGATCCTATGATCCGAACGGGCCGGAGATGGGGCGACTCCGGGAGGCGTTGCTCAAGTGCGGCCTGACACCGGGCGACACGGCCTGCATCGTGCTGCATCCGGACGGTCTCACGATGCTGCCGGACAGACTGGAGCTGGCGGACACCAATCCGTGAGTCGGCCGGCCGGATCCGGACCCGGACGGGGATTCGGCCGACCTGCCGCCGGTCCCGTCGATGCGGATCCGCGCCGCTGGCGCATGCTGGCCCTGGTCGGCGTGGCCGAACTGCTGGGAATGTCGCTCTGGTTCACCGCCACGGCGGTATCGGAGGAGCTGGGCGCGCGGTGGGCTCTCTCTCCGTCGCAGGTCGGGTGGCTGGCAACGAGCGTCAACCTGGGCTTCGTGACGGGCACGGCGGTGGCCGCCGTCCTGAACCTGGCCGACATTGTCCGGTCGCGCGTCTACTTCGCCGGCGCCGCGGTTCTGGCCGCGCTGGCCAATGCGGCAACCGTGCTCGCCCCCGGGTTCGGCGAGGCGGTGAGCCTGCGCTTTGCCACCGGGTTCCTCCTTGCGGGAGTTTATCCGCCGGCGATGAAGATGGCCGCCACCTGGTTCCGCTCGGCGCGCGGACTGGCGATCGGCACCATCGTGGGCGCGCTGACCGTGGGGAAGGCGGTGCCGTACCTGCTCAAGGCAACCCCCGCGGCCGGTCCCGCCCAGGTCGTGGTGGGTGCTTCGATCGGGTGCCTGGCCGGAGCGGTCCTCGTGGCGCTGTTCTATCGCGACGGCCCCTTCGCCTTCTCCCGGCGCCCGTTTTCGTGGGGCCTGGTCGGCACGGTGCTGCGCCACCGCGAGACGCGGCTCGCGACCGGCGGCTACCTGGGCCACATGTGGGAGCTGTACGCGATGTGGGCGTGGGTCCCGGTGTTCCTGGCGGCTTCGAGCCAGGCCGCCGGGGAGGGCCAGGAGTGGGTGGAACTCGCCAGCTTCGGCGCGCTGGCCGCTGGTGGCCTGGGGTGCGTGCTCGGCGGCTGGGCTGCGGACAGGATGGGCCGTGAACGCCTGGTGATCGTGTGCATGGCGGCGAGTGGGCTGTGCTGTCTGGCCATCGGGTTCCTGCTCGGTCAGGCGTTCATCCTGGTGGCGGCCGCCACCCTGGTGTGGGGCTTCTTCGTGGTGGCCGACTCGGCCCAGTTCAGCGCGCTGGTGACCGAGGTCGCGCCCGCCGGTTCGGCGGGCACCGCGCTGACGCTGCAGACCTGCCTTGGCTTCCTCCTGGCCACCGTCACCATCCAGGCCGTGCCGGTGGTGGTGGCCACGGCAGGGTGGACCTGGGCCTTCGCCCTGCTGGCTTTCGGGCCCGCCGCGGGGATTGGCGCGATCAGGCGCTTCCGCCGGCTGCGCGCTGGCGGCGGAGGAGGACGACACCCCAGGTGAGGACGGGCAGGACGAACACGAACAGGTAGCCCCAGGTCAGTGCGCCGTAGCCCTGGGCGATCAGCGAGATCAGGCCGAACTGTGCGATCACCGCGCCCAGGCCGAGCATTCCCAGCGCGGCGACGACGCGCGTTCGCGGCGAGAGCTCCCGGTCCCGCTCCTCGTACGTCTGGGCGATCCGTTCGTTGACGGCGTGGATCATGCCGGCGCCCGTCTCGACCAGGGTGCCGAAGAGCATCACCTGGAAGGCGATCTGGAAGCCGCGCGAGCCGATCATTTCCAGCATGTGGTTCACAGGAACGGTCGCCGGGAGGATGTCCGGGTATTCGCCCGCGATCGCCACGAAGAACAGCAGCGCGGGGATCATCGCGATCGGACCCGTGAGCAGCCCCGCGATCAGGGTGTCCCTGCGGTTCCTGTGGTGGCGGATCGTGATCAGGACCGCCGGGAGAACGGCCAGGTTGTAGCCCGCGTACTCCAGGCCGCCCCGGATCCAGCTCGCCTCGGCCACGCCGGTCGCGAACGAGGCGTGGATGGCGGGGCCGAAGTTGCGGATGCAGAGGATGAAGAAGATGACGTAGACCAGGTAGAGTACTCCCGACCACCCGGCGAAGGCGCGCTCGATGACGCGGTTGCCGCCGAACACCAGGAAGCCGACGAGCGTGAGGATGCCCACCGCGCCGGCGAGATACGGCAGCCCGAAGGTCTCTTCCATGATCGACCCCGCGGCTGCGGCGATGACCGCCAGCACGATCATCATGAGCGCCAGGTACAGGACCTCGAAGGCGATCCACCCCGGGCCGAGGAGCCGCTGGAAGAAGCTGCGGTAGTCGAAGGCCCGGAACACGCGCGCGAACTCGTAGCTGACCACGCACACGGCGCTCCAGACGGCGGTGGCCAGGGCCATGGCCAGAAGACCGCCCAGCGGACCGTGCGACAGGAAGAACTCGACCAGTTCCCGGCCGGTTCCGTATCCCCCGGCGATCACCACGGACTGGAAGACGAAGCCGGGAAGCAGGTAGCGGCGCAGGACGTTCACCTTTAGGTCATCTCCGTTGAATGGGGCCGGCGGTCGGGCGGATGGAGCCGGCGGTGAAGCTAGGACCCCACCCCGGGCGGCGCTACCGCCGACTCCGCCCTCGCCAGCCCCCAGTCCACGAGGAGGGCGAGGATGGCCGCCGGCACGGCGCCCGCCAGGATCATCACCGGATCCGAGAGCGCGAGCCCCGCGACGATCGGGTCGCCGAGCCCGCCCGCGCCCACGAACGCGGCCAGGGTCGCGGTGCCGACGTTGATGACGGCCGCCGTGCGGATCCCGGCCATGATCACCGGCGCCGCGAGGGGAAGGCGGATCCGGGTGAGGAGTTGCGCTTCGGTCATGCCCAGGGCACGGCCCGCCGAAACCGCGTCGGGCGCGGCTTCGACGATCCCCGTGTACGTGTTGCGGAGGATCGGGAGCAGCGAGTAGAGGAAGAGCGCCACCACGGCCGGAGCCGCCCCGATCCCGAAGATCGGGATCATGAAGGCGAGGAGCGCGATCCCCGGAATGGTCTGGAGCAGTCCGGCCCCGCGAATGACGGCTTCCGAGATCGAACGCCGCCTTTCCAGGGCGACTCCGGCGGGGAGCGCCGCCAGGATCGCCGCGCCCAGCGACAGGAGGACCAGCAGGAGATGGCGGGCGGTCTGTCTCGCGAGCGTCGCGCGCTCGGTCCACATGTGCCCGGGCAGCGCAAGGAGCACGCTTCCCGGGCCTGCATCGGGCGGCTGGACGGCGGCCCGCGGCGGCCGGTCGCCCCCGGTCTCGACCTGGCCCGCGCCGCCCTCCGACAGCCCGACCTCCACCAGCAGCGCCGCGGCCGCTTCCGCGATCGAAGCGCCCTCGACCTCGATGCGCTCGTTGGCCCGCCGCACGGCGTCGACGTCGATCCGCCCGGCCATGCGCGACAGCGCGAGAACCGCGTCCGGACGATCGTCGTAGAAGGCGCGGCTCACGAGCGGGGCGGCGTCGTAGGGCGGGAAGAAGCGGCGGTCGTCGGCCAGCACGGCCAGGTCGTGGCGCGAGATGGCTGCATCGGTCGAGTAGCCGTCGATTACGTCCACCGCCCCTTCGGCAAGCGCCTGGTACTTCACCGCCTGCAGCAGGCTGCGCGTCTCCCGGAATTCGATGCCGTACGTCTCCGACAGCCCGTCGAGCCCATCCGGCCGGCCCATGAAGTCGGGCGAGAATCCGCCGGCCAGGCCCGGTGCCGCTTCGGCCAGCGCGCTCAATGTGCGCAGCCCGAGGGAGTCGGCGGCCCCGCGGCGCATCGCGATCGCGTAGGTGTTCTCGAACCCCAGCGGCGGCAGCCAGCGCACGCCCCAGCGGGCCAGGAATTCGTCGCTGACCCGGCGGAAGACCGCCGCCGGACCGCCCTCGGCCGCCTCGCCGAGGACTGCCGCCAGACCGGTGCCCGTGTACTCCGGGTAGACATCGACGTCGCCGCGCAGCAGTGCCTGGAACACCAGCTCGGTCGATGCGAATCCCGGTCGCCGGTCCACCGTGTACCCGTGGGATTCGAGCAGCTGGGCGAAGGTCTCGGCCAACAGGTAGCTCTCCGCGAAGGGCTTGGACGCGACGACGATCGGATCCGTCTGAACGGGAGCCCGGGACCTGCCTTCCGGGGCGGTCGCGGCCGCCGGCACGCAAACCGCGCAGACGGCCAGGGCCGCGATCGCAACGGTGCGGCGCCCGTTCACGGGGCCACCCCGGACTTCTCGACCAGCTCTGCGGTGTAGCCCGTCGCTTCCTGCACCAGGGCGTCGGCGGCCGATTCCATGACGACCCGTCCGCCCCGCATCACCGCGACCCTCGTGGCCACGCGCACCGCCTCGCGCAGATCGTGGGTGACGAGCACCGCGGTCACGCCGGCGGACGCGCGCAACGCGGTGAAGGCCTCCTGCGCCTCGCTGCGGGTGATCGCGTCCAGCGCGCCGAACGGCTCGTCCAGGAGCAGGATGTCGGGACCGGCGGCGACCGCGCGCGCGATCGCCACCCGCTGGCGCTGCCCGCCCGAGAGCTCGCGCGGATACCGGTCCCCGTACACCTCCGGGTCGAGCGCGGTTGCGCGCAGGGCGTCGCGTGCGCGCCCCGCCGCGTCGCCGTGGCCCAGCAGCGTGGGCACCAGGGCGGCGTTGTCCAGGCACGTCCAGTGCGGAATCAGCCCGCCCTCCTGCTGCACGTAGCCGATGGATCGCCTGAGGCGCACCGGATCGATCGCGTCGACCGGCTCGCCGCGCACCGTAACGCGGCCGCTATCCAGCTCCGTCAGCCGGTTGATCGTCCTGAGAAGCGTGGTCTTTCCGGACCCGCTCTCGCCGACCAGCGCCAGGCACGCGCCCTTCCCCACGCTGAGGGTCACGCCGTCCAGCGCCAGGGTGTCGCCGTACCGCTTGACGGCGTCCGCGATGCGGATCAGGGCCACGCCGCACCCTCGCGCAGGGCGCGTATCAGCAGACCTTCGTCCACATTGCCGCCCGTGAGCAGGGCGATGGTCGCGCGGTCCCGCTCCACCGGGACGCGCCCGTACATCAGCGCCGCCACGGCCGCCGCGCCGGAGGGTTCGACCACGAGCTTGGCCCGGGTGAGCAGCAGCCGCATGGCGGAGAGGATCTCGGCGTCCGAGACCAGCACGACATCCTCGACGAACCCGTCCACGTAGCGGTAGTTGAGCTCTCCCGCCATGGGGGCGGCCAGCCCGTCGGCGATCGTGTCCGTGCCGTCCAGGTGCGCGGCGCGTCCCTGGTCGAGGCTGCGCCGCATGCAGGGCGCTCCCTGCGGCTCGACCCCGTAGATCCGCGCCGTCCCGCGCCGGCCGCCCAGCCGCCCGGCGGCGGCCAGCGCCCCCGCAATGCCCGCGATCTGTCCCCCGCCTCCCACCGGCACCACGATGGTCTTGTCACCGGGAAGATCCTCGTCCACCTCGAGCCCGGTGGATCCGTGTCCGGCGACCACCGGCTCCGAGTCGAACGGGTGCAGGAACGTCAGTCCGTCGTCCGCAGCCCGGCGCCCGGCCTCCTCGAAGGCGTCGGCCGCGGTCCCGTGCAACACCACTTCCGCGCCGTACCCCTCGGTGGCCGCCACCTTGGTCCGCGACGCGCCCTCCGGCATCACCACCACCGCACGCGCCCCGGCTCGCCGTGCGGCCCACGCCACGGCCTGCGCGTGGTTCCCCGCCGAGATCGTCACGACTCCGCGTGAACGTTCGCTTTCACTGAGGCACGCGATCGAGTTCAGCGCTCCCCGCACCTTGAACGAACCGGTCTTCTGGAGGTTCTCGCACTTCAGCCAAACGGGGGCGCCGATGGCGTCGCCCAGCGTGCGAAACGACAGAATCGGCGTGCGATGGAGCGAGGGAGCCAACCGTCGTCTGGCATTACGGAAGTCTTTCGCGGTGAGCCAGCCCGTCATCGTCCCTCTTCCGCGGGGTCTGCCCGCCAGCGGTGTTTGTTTTTGACTCCGTGACTTCGTAGTTTGGGCCAAGGCAACGGTTTCGGCCAACCCACAAGGTCCGGGCCAACTCCACAAGGTACCCGACGGCGGATCACGCCGCATGCGACCCTGAACACGAGGATGACGCCCCATGAGAATCCGATCACGGCTTGATGGCTCCGTTTTTGTCGCATTAGCTCTGTTCTTCGTTTTTGCAGGAGTCGTGCCGACGGGCGCCCGGGCCCAACAGGGAACGATCACGGGTCAGGTCACCGACGCCGAAACGGGCGCAGCCCTTTCCGACGCGGCGGTGGAGGCGCTCGGGGCGGCGGGGCCCGTCGGAACGAATCAGGACGGACGCTTCAGCCTGACGGTGGCTCCGGGGTCGCACACCATCGTGGTCACGCTGATCGGATACGAGACGACGCGGTTCGACGGCGTCCAGGTGGACGCGGGGGGCTCGGCGGACGTTGTCGTGGCCCTGCGCTCGCAGGCGCTGCTGCTCAACCCCGTCGTCGTCACGGCGTCGCGGCGCCAGGAGAAGGCGCTGGACGCACCGGCGTCGGTTGCGACGGTTTCGGAGGCGGATGTGGCGAGGGTCGCGGCTGTCACCGTGGCCGAGCACGTCAAGACGCTCCCCGGGGTGGACGCGGTCCAGACCGGCATCGCCCAGGGGACCGTGGTGGCGCGCGGCTTCAACAACGTCTTCTCAGGGAGCCTGCTGACGATCATCGACAACCGCTACGCGCGCGTTCCGTCGCTCCGGTTCAACGCATACCAGATGTTCCCGACGACCGACCTGGACATCGACCGGATCGAGGTCTCGCTGGGCCCCGGGGCGGCGCTCTACGGACCCAACGCCTCCAACGGCGTGATGCACATCATCACATCCTCGCCGATCGACCGGCAGGGAACCACGATTTCGCTGGCGGGCGGCGAACGCTCGCTCTTCCACGGCCAGTTCCGCTCCGCGCACTCCCCGTCCGAGAGTTTCGGGCTGAAGATCTCCGGCCAGTACCAGCGCGGGAACGACTGGGAGTACGACGACCCCGGCGAGGCCCAGGCCCGCATGGCCGGATGCAGCATCTGCACCCGGGACTACGGCTCCGAGCGCTACTCCGCCAACGCCCGCCTCGACTTCCGGTTCTCCGGCGACGGGTCGTTCATCGTGAACGGCGGCACCAGCACCCTTGCCAAGGGTGTGGACATGACCGGCATCGGGGCCTTTCAGGTGAAGAACTGGACGTACAACTTCGCGCAGGCCCGCCTGTCGAAGGGCCGGCTCTTCGCGCAGGCCTTCCTCAACATGACAAATTCCGGGGGCGACCTCAACGCGCCCGTCCAGGACGGAACCTACGGCCTTCGCACCGGCGCGGCGGTCGTGGACCAGTCACGCACCATGGCGGCCCAGTTCCAGTACGGCTTCGACATCGGCTCCTGGCAGAGCTTCACCTACGGCGTCGACTGGCAGCGGACCGACCCGCGCACCGGGGGGACGATCTTCGGGCGCAACGAGAACGACGACATGATCTCCGAGGTCGGCACCTATCTGCACTCGGAGACGTCGCTGGGCGACCGGATCGACCTCGTCACGGCGATCCGGCTGGACGATCACAACCGGCTTGCCGACGTGAACATCTCCCCGCGCGCGGCGCTCGTGGTCCGGCCGGCCGACAACCAGAACTTCCGCTTCACCTACAACCGGGCGTTTGCGACCCCGACCACGACCAACCTCTTCCTGGACATCGTCGCGGCACAGATTCCGCTCTCACCGCTGCCCCTCTCCTACAACATCCGCGCGCTTGGGGTGCCCGCGGGCGGCTTCACCTTCAGCGCCCAGTGCCCCGGCGGGCTCATGTCGTACTGCATGCGCTCGCCCTTCGCGCCGGGGCAGGCCCTTCCGGCGAACGCCGCGGCGCTGTGGCCAGGACTCCTCGAGATGCTGCCCGCGCTCCTCAGCCCCGGTTTCCAGCCCTTCGCCGGTCTTCTGCAGGACCTTCTGCGGAGTCCCGGCGCGCAGCCGGGTGATCCCGTGATCGGCACCGTGCTCCGTCGGCTGAACCAGGCGGCCATCGATCCGGCGGATGCGTTCCCTCTCGACAGCTCGCCGGTTGAGACCATCGCCGATCTCACCTCGACCATCAACAACACCTACGAAATCGGATACAAGGGTCTGATCGACGACCGCGTGCTGCTGGCCGCCGACGTGTATTTCAGCCGGGTGGAGAACTTCGTCGGCCCGCTCCGCGTCGTGACCCCGAACGTCTTCTTCGACCCCGAGAGCGTCACGGCTTTCGTCGTCCACCGCCTGACCCCGCTCATCCAGGCCGGTCTGGTGACCCTGGAGCAGATCCGGCCGATCGTCGAGGGAGTGGCCCAGCTCCCCCTCGGCACCGTCGCGCCCGACCAGGTCGACAGCCCCGATCTGCTGGTCACGTACCGCAACTTCGGCGAGGTCGACTTCTGGGGAGCGGACCTGTCGGCTCAGATCCTCGCGTCGGACCGGATGCGGATCAACGCGAGCTACTCCTTCCAGAGCGACGAGTGCTTCGACTTCAACAGCGACGGCAACTGCACCAGTGCGGACGACATCGCGCTCAACGCTCCCAATCACAAGGGGTCGGTGGGCTTCGTCTTCGACGACCAGACGGCCGGGTTCTCCTTCGGTGGGCGGATGCGGATGAGTACGGCGTTTCCGATGAACTCCGGCGTCTACATCGGCGATGTGGACGGCTACAGTGTCCTGGACGCCTCGATCGGCTACCGGCTTCCGTTCCAACCCGCAACGCATGTCTCTCTGACCGCGAACAACATCCTGAACAACCTGCACCAGGAATTCGTGGGTGCGCCCGAGATCGGAAGAATGCTGTTGGCGCGGGTGAGGTACGACTTCTGAGGACGCGCCGGCCCGCGGACGCGGACCGCTGAGCGTGGGTCGCCCGCCGTGAGCCCCGGAGGAAAGCGCGAGCGTCAGGCCACGGTGCTGCGGATCATCCGGCGACACCGCGTGCCGCATCAGGAGGCGCTGCGCGAACTCCTGGCGGCGCGGGGGTTTGCGGTGGCGCAGGCGACGCTCTCGCGCGACATCCGGGACCTGCGTCTCGTCAAGGTCAAGGCGGCGGACGGCAGGCCGCACTACACGCTGCCCGAGGAGTGGGAACACGCCCCGCCGCTGGACTCGATCCTGCCGGCGCTGTTCGTGTCCGCCGAAGCGGTGGGGAACCTGATCGTGGTGCGGACCCTGACCGGCGGTGCGCAGACGGTCGCGTCCGGGATCGACTGGGAGGAATACGAGGGGATCGCGGGAACGATCGCCGGTGACGACACCGTGCTGATCATCCTGCGCGACCCCGGGTCGGCCCGGGGGACGGTGGAGGTGCTGAGGAAGCTGGCGGACGGTCGCTAGCGGCCCGGCGGGGATCCCGGATTGACCGGCCTGCGGTCGACCTGGCCATTGACTCGCGTTGAGCTGGCCACTGCCTCGCGTTGATCTTGCCATTGACTCCCGGGGCCGTGGTGCATATTATTTCATTATTCCGGTATTTTTTTTCCTCTTGCAAGAACGGCGTAACGGCAGTCCGGAGCGAATGGCCGGCAGCGGCCGGCCCGGCACCGGCGTGTCGCGTGTGGGTCCGGAGCGCAGGGCGCAGCATACTCGTACGGCCTTGGCGGGAGACGTACGAACCCTGTTGCTCCGGCACCCGGCGCCGGCGGAAAACCAATCATGAAAATCGTTCTGGGATACTCGGGTGGCCTCGACACTTCGGTCATCGTGCCGTGGCTGAGGGAGAACCACGCTGCCGACGTGATCTGCATGGCCGCGGACGTCGGCCAGAGGGGCGGCGTCGCCAAGCTGGCCGGCAAGGCCTTCACAACCGGGGCTTCGGCCTTTTTCGGTGAGGATCTGCGCGAGGAATTCGTTTCCGAATACGTCTTCCCGGTGCTGCGGGCAGGTGCGGTCTACAGCCGCAAGTACCTGCTCGGGACGGCGATCGCGCGTCCGCTCATCTCGCGCCGCATGGTCGAGATCGCACGCCGGACGGGTGCCCAGGCCCTGGCGCACGGCTGCACCGGCAAGGGCAACGACCAGCTTCGCTTCGAGCTGTCCTTCGCCGCGCTGGCGCCGGATCTGCGGGTGATCGCTCCCTGGAGGGAGTGGGACATTTCGTCTCGCGAAGACGCGTTTGCGTACGCCGACGCGCGGGGGATCTCGCTCGAGGGCATCGACGAGGAGAAGCTGTACTCGCGCGACGAGAACCTGTGGCACATCAGCCACGAGGGCGGACCGCTGGAGGACCCCGCCAACGCTCCCGGCGACGACGTGTTCCTGTGGACATGCGATCCCGCTGACGCGCCCGACCGCCCCCTGGACCTCGAAGTGGGGTTCGAAAAAGGGATTCCGGTGACGGTCGACGGGGAGGCGCTTTCGCCCCTCGCGCTGCTCGAGACGCTGAACGCGCTGGGGTCGGAACACGGCGTGGGACGCGCGGACGTGATCGAGGACCGGGTGGTCGGAATCAAGTCCCGCGGCGTTTACGAGACGCCCGGAGGAACGATGCTGCTGACGGCGATACAGGAGCTCGAGCAGCTCGTGCTGTCGCGGAGGTGCCTGGCGCTCAAGGACGACCTGGCGCCCCGCTACGCCGACCTGGTCTACGAGGGAAGGTGGTGGACCCCGGAGCGGGAGGCGCTCGACGCCCTGGTCGATTCCCTGATGGCCAACGTCAGCGGCTCGGTCCGGCTGCGGCTGTTCAAGGGGCAGGCGACCGTCCGGTCCCGAAAGGCGCCCGCGTCGCTCTACGACCTCGACCTGGCCTCGTTCGGGGCCAGCGAAGGCTACGCCCACGCCGATTCCTCGGGCTTCCTCAAGCTCTTCAGCCTGCCGCAGCGGGCTGTGGCGGCACAGCGGCTTGCCACGGCGGCAAAGCCGGCCGAACCGGCCGAGCCGGCTGCGGACGCGGCGGCTTCCGGGGCGGCCTCGCGAAACGGCGGCCAGTCGCGCGCGGCCGGGCTGGTTCACGCCGCCGGCGACTGACCGGCCGAACGCGGTGGGCGGGTCGGGACACGCGCTCTGGGGAGGGCGTTTCGAGGCCGGGCTGGCGCCCGAGATGGAGGCGCTCAACCGCTCGCTCGACGTGGACTGGCGCCTCTGGCGTCAGGACATCCGCGGCAGCCGCGCGTGGGCGCGCGGTCTTGAGCGGGCCGGGCTGCTGACTTCAGTAGAAGCCTCCGAAATCGATCGCGGTCTGCTGGAGGTCGAGCGCGAGCTGGAAGCGCTCGAAGGGCCGGCCGGCCTCGGTGACGAAGACATCCACACGGTCGTCGAACGGCTGTTGACCGAGACCATCGGTCCGGTGGGCGGCAAGCTGCACACCGGCCGTTCGCGCAACGATCAGGTCTCCACGGACTTCAGGCTGTGGGGCAGGGAGGCCGTGGATCTTCTGCGCGGCCGTCTGGTGCCGCTGATTGCGGCGCTGGCGGACAGGGCACGCGAGGCTGCGGACATCGTGATGCCCGGCTATACCCACCTGCAGCAGGCGCAGCCGGTTCCGGCGGGGCACTGGCTGCTGTCGAGGGCGTGGCCGCTGGTCCGCGACCTGGAGCACCTGCGCGCCGTGCACCGCGACTGCGACGTTCTTCCCCTGGGTTCAGGGGCGATCGCCGGCTGCCCCTTCGACGTGGACCGCGCGGCGCTGGCCGCCGACCTCGGCTTCAGCCGCGTTTCCGAGAACTCGATGGACGGCGTCTCGGATCGCGACTGGGCCGCCCGTCTGCTCTTCGGGGCGGCGATGACGGGCGTGCACCTGTCCCAGATCGCCGAGGACCTCGTCCTGTTTTCGACCAGCGAATTCGGGTTCCTGCGGCTCGGGGACGCCTACACGACCGGGTCGTCGCTGATGCCGCAGAAGCGAAACCCGGATGTCGCCGAGCTGACCCGCGGCAAATCCGGACGCCTGCTTGGCAACCTGGTGGGGATGCTCACCGTGCTGAAGGGCCTGCCGACCGGCTACAACCGGGACCTGCAGGAGGACAAGCACGCCGTGTTCGACTCGGTCGACACGCTCGCCGTCGTGCTGCCGGCCATCACGGGAGCGGTGGCGACCATGACGCTGAACCCCGGGCGGATCGGCCGGGCGTTGCGCGCCGAGCTGTGCGCCACGGACCTCGCCGACTACCTGGTTCGCCGCGGCGTTCCCTTCCGCGAGGCGCATCACCGGGCCGGAGAGCTGGTGCGGATCGCCGAGGGCGCGGACCGGGAGCTGGGCGACCTGACGCTCGAGGAGATGACGGCCGTCCATCCCGCCTTCGGCGACGATGTGTTCCGTGTCCTCGATCCGGCAGCCTCGGTGGAGTCGCGCGCCGTGCGCGGGGGCACGTCCGGGGCGGCGCTGGAGGCTCAGCTGGAGGCGCTCGCCGAAGCCGTCGCGGAGGCCGCCGCAAGGTGATCTGCGCGCACAGCCGGCTTTCGCACACGGCCGGTTTGCGCGCACGGTCGGCCCGCGACCCGCTACAGGGACCGTCCCGCGGCCCGCTACAGGGACCGTCCCGCCGCCTCCGCAAACGCGGTCAGGCCGCCCATCAGGTCCGCGAATTCGGTGAAGGTGAGCGACTGGTCCCCGTCCGACATGGCGGTCTCGGGATCCGGATGCACCTCCACGATGAGTCCATCGGCACCGGCGGCCAGCGCCGCGTAGCTGAGCGGGGCCACGAGGTCGCGGCGCCCTCCCGCGTGCGACGGGTCCGCGATGACCGGCAGATGCGTCTCCTCCTTAAGCCAGGGGACGGCGGCCAGATCGAAGGTGTTGCGCGTCTCGGCGCCGAAGGTCCGGATCCCGCGCTCGCACAGCACGACCTGCATGTTGCCCCGGCTCATGACGTACTCCGCCGCGAGGAGCAGGTCCTTCAGCGTGGCCGACATCCCGCGCTTGAGCAGCACCGGGCGCTGCAGCTGTCCGACCTCGCGCAGCAGCGCGAAGTTCTGCATGTTCCTCGCCCCGATCTGCAGCATGTCGGCGTAGCCGGCCACCAGTTCCGCGTCGCGGGGATCCATGACCTCGGTGACGATGGGAAGCCCGGTCTCGCTCCTGACCCGCGCGAGGATCTTCAGGCCCTCCTCCTTGAGCCCGTCGAAGGAATAGGGCGAGGTCCGGGGCTTGAACGCGCCGCCCCGCAGCAGCGACGCACCCGATGCCGCGACGGCCCGGCCGGTCTCCGACATCATTTCGGATCCCTCGACGGAACAGGGGCCGGCCGCGACCAGGCACTTCGTCCCTCCGAAGCCGTCTTCGCCCACCCGCACCACGGTGGTCGGGTCGGCCGAGAAGTCCCGTGCCGCGAGCTTGTACGGACGCATGACCGGATGTACCGAGTACACGCCGGGGATCGACAGCAGCGGGACGCCCGCCAGGCGGGCCTCGTCACCGATGCAGCCGATGATCGTGCGGGTCTCGCCGATCGAGATATGTGTACGGAGTCCTGCGGCTTCGACGCGTTCGCGAATGTAGTCGATCTGGTCCGCGGTAATGTTCTTTCGGGCGACAATGATCACGGCATGGGTTCCTGGAGGCGGCTGTGTGGGAACAGATGTCTGTGTGGGAACAGATGAAGTATAGCGACACCCGCCCGCCTCCAACTGGAACGCCCCGGCGCCATGACGTAGATTGGGGCCTCACCAACCCCCGAAACCCGGCAACCGGGCGAGGCATTGACTCCATCAACCGTCGACGCGCCGACCATCGCAGAGCTCAAGGACAGGGCGGGGCGCGATGCGGCAGGCAGCGTCGAGTCCGGCATGCGGCTGGGGCTCGGAACCGGCTCGACCGTCGCGCACTTTCTGTCGCATCTGGGTGACCGGATCGCACGCGGCGAACTGTCCGGCGTTGTCGGCGTGCCCACCTCCATTCGCACCGAGCGGACATCGCGCGAGCTGGGGATCCCGCTGGGAACGCTCGGCGAACTCGGCGTGCTCGACCTCACGGTCGACGGGGCCGACGAGGTGGATCCGGGGCTGAACCTGATCAAGGGGCTGGGGGGCGCGCTGCTCAGGGAAAAGATGGTGGCGCAGGCGTCCCGGCGGATGCTGGCGATCGCGGACGACACGAAGCTGGTCGGCCGCCTCGGCGAACGCGCGCCCGTACCCGTCGAGGTCATCCCGTTCGAGTTTGCGAGCCACCTGAGGTGGCTGGCGGAGCTGGGCGCCGAGCCGGTCGTCCGCCGCACGGAGGACGGGCGCAAGTACCTGACCGACAACGGCAACCTGGTGATCGACTGCCGGTTCGCGGGCGGAATCCCCGATCCGCGCGGTCTGGACGATTGTCTGGCCCGGCGCGCGGGCGTGGTCGACTCGGGGCTGTTCCTGCAGATGGCCGACGAGGCCGTGGTGGCGGGACGGACGGGCGTGTATCGGATGACCGCGGAGGACGTACGGTGATCCGGCTTGCGCCGTCCATCCTGGCCTGCCGCTTCGCCGAACTGGGCAGCGAGGTGCGCGCGGTGGACGAGGCCGGCGCGGAGTGGATTCACGTGGACGTGATGGACGGCCGTTTCGTGCCCAACATCACGATCGGCCCCCTCATCGCCGATGCCGTCAGAGGCGTGACCTCGCGCACGGTGGACGTGCACCTGATGATCGAGGACCCGGACCGGTACGTCGCCGACTTCGCCGAGGCGGGCGCGGACGTGATCACCGTGCACGCCGAGGCCACGGTGCACCTTCACCGCACGCTGGGGCTGATCCGTGACCTGGGGAAGAAGGCGGGGGTGGCGCTGAACCCGTCGACGCCGCTGTCCGCGATCGAGGAGGTGCTGGACGACCTCGACCTGCTGCTGATCATGACGGTCAACCCGGGATTCGGCGGGCAGGCGTTCATTCCGCAGTCGCTGGACAAGGTGGCGCGGGCGCGCAGCATGATCGAGGCACGGCGCCCGGGCGAGGTCGAGATCGAAGTGGACGGCGGCGTGAGCCCGGCGACCGCACCCGACCTGGTGCGGGCGGGAGCGACGGTGCTGGTGGCGGGTTCGGCGGTCTTCCGGCACCCGGGCGGCCCGGGAGCGGGAGTCGAAGCGATCCGGGCCGCGGTCGGCGACGTCAGCTGGCGGCCGGAGGGCCGCTGAGGAGCCGGAGATGCCGAAACTGGTGCAGGAGATGGAGTTGCCGTTCCCGGTCGAGCGTGTCTGGGAGTGGCACATGCGGCCCCGCGCACTCGAACGCCTGATGCCGCCGTGGGAGGACGCCCGGGTCGTGGGCCGCGAGGGCGGCATTCACGACGGTGGCCTCGTGCACGTAAGGGTGCGGCGCGGGCCGGTCAAGGTCGACTTCAAGGCGCGCCACACCGCCTACGAAGAGGGCAGGTTCTTTCAGGACGAACAGGAATCGGGGCCTATGGGCGCCTGGGTCCATCGCCACGAGTTCGATGCGCGGGGCAAGGGCGCGACCGTGCTGCGCGACCGGATCACCTGGGAGCCTCCGCTCGGCGCGGCGACGGCGGCGCTGGCGGGTTCCACCATCGAAGGCGAGATGAAGCGCCTTTTCCGTTTTCGCAACCAGCGCCTCCTGCAGGACCTCGGGCGGCACGCCGCCTACGACGGCCCGCCCCTTCGAATCGCCGTCACCGGAGCGAGCGGCTTCGTGGGCCGGGCGCTGTGCGACTTCCTGTCCACGGGCGGCCACGAAGTCCTGCCCATCGTACGGCGGAAGCCGCGCCGCAGCCGGGGCGAGGTCTACTGGGATCCGATGGAGGGCCGGATCGAGGGCAGCCGTCTCGAAGGGGTCGACGCCGTGGTGCACCTGGCGGGCGAGAACCTATCGAAGGGACGGTGGAATCCGGCCAGGAAGAAGGCGATCTGGCAAAGCCGGGTGGTGGGGACGCGCGTGCTGGCGGGCGCGCTCAACCGCCTTCGCAACCCGCCGCGCGTCCTGGTGTCCTCGTCCGCGATCGGCATCTACGGCGACCGGGGCAGTGAGCGGCTGGTCGAGACGAGCAGGCCGGGGAAGGGGTTCCTCGCCGACCTGTGCAGGGAGTGGGAGAAGGAGGCGCGACTCGCGGCGCGTGCCGGGACTCGCGTGGTTCTGTTGCGGACCGGTCTGGCGCTGAGCCCCGCCGGAGGTGCGCTCGGCACCATGCTCCTGCCCTTCAAGGTCGGGATCGGCGGGCGCCTGGGGAACGGACGCCAATACGTGAGCTGGATCGACCACGACGACCTCGTCGGGCTCATCTTCCACGCCATCACCACCCCGTCGCTGCAGGGACCGGTGAACGCCACCGCCCCCCATCCCGTCCCCAACGCCACCTTCACCACCATCCTCGGCCGGGTGCTCCGGCGCCCCACGCTGCTTCCGGTACCGTCGCTGGCGGTGCGCGGCATGTTCGGCGAGATGGGCAAGGCCCTGTTGCTGGAGGGTGCCCGCGTCATTCCGCGGGCCGCCGCCCGGAGCGGTTTCCGCTTCGACTTCGAGGGGCTCGACGAGTCGCTGGCCTTTCAGCTCGGCAGAGCCGCGCCCGGGTACCGGTAACCCATGGCGACCCATCCGGGTTCGGCCGCCGAGAGGCGCACGCACGGCGAGAGGCTTGCGCACGGCGAGGGGCTTGCGCGCGGCGGCGGGCTCACGCGCGGCGGCGGGCTCGCGCGAGGCGACCTTGCGGCCGATCCCGTGGAGCAGTTTGCACGCTGGTTCGCCGACGCGGAAGCGGACCCGCGAATCGTCTTCGCCGAGGCCGTCTGCCTCTCCACCCTCGGACTCGACGGCACCCCCGAGGGGCGCATGGTGCTGCTCAAGGGATTCGACGCGCGCGGGTTCGTCTTCTACACCAACCTCGAATCCGACAAGGGACGGTCGCTGGACGCGCACCCCAGGGCCGGGATGACCTTCTACTGGCAGCCTCTGCGGCGCCAGGTCCGGGTCCGCGGCCCCGTCGAGCCGGTTTCGCGGGCCGAGGCGGACGCATACTTCGGCAGCCGCCCGCGCGGGAGCCGGATCGGAGCGTTGGCCTCGGACCAGAGCCGCGAGCTGGAGAGCCGCGCGGCGCTGGAAGACCGGGTCGCGGCGCTGGAAGACCGCTACGCGGACCGGGACGTCCCCCGGCCGCCGCACTGGTCCGGCTTCCGGATCGTCGCCGACGAGATCGAGTTCTGGCAGGAGGGTCGCGCCAGGCTGCACGACCGCTTCGTGTACCGGCGGGACGGCGCGGGCGGCTGGGAGCGTCGCCGCCTCTACCCCTGAGGGCCACGCGCGCGCCGCCTCTACCCCTGAGAGGCCTGGCGCACCGCGGCTCTACGCCCGGGCGCCGCGTGCCACCGCCGTCTCGCCCAGCACCCTGTCCAGGGTACCGACCAGCAGCTCGGCTTCGGCCTCGCCGAACACGAGCGGGGGCTTGACCTTGAGCACGTTGTGGTCCGGACCGTCCACGCTCAGGAACACCCCGAGGTCGCGCGCGCGGTTGGCGACGTAGGCGCACGCCTCCGGGAACGGCTCGCGCGTCCGGGCGTCGCGGACGAGCTCCACGCCGAGGAAGAGGCCGCGGCCGCGCACGTCGCCGATCACGGGGTGGCGCCGGGCCAGCTCCTCCAGATCGCGGCGGAGGCGGCCCCCGATGTGGCGCGCGTGCTCCTGAAGTCCCCGCGAGCGGATCTCGGCCAGGACGGCCCGCGCGGCCGCGCACGACACCGGGTTGCCGCCGAAGGTGCTGAAGTACTCCATCCCGTTGGCGAACGAATCGGCGATCTCGCGCGTGGTGACCACCGCGGCCACCGGATGGCCGTTCCCCATGGGCTTGCCCAGGGTGACGATGTCCGGCACCACTCCCTGCAGCTCGAAGGCCCAGAAGGCGTCGCCCACACGGCCGAAGCCGACCTGCACCTCGTCGGCCACGCACACGCCGCCCGCGTCCCGGATGTGGCCGAAGGCCGCGGCCAGGTACCCGGCCGGAGGCTCGATCTGGCCGCCGCAGCTCAGGATCGGCTCGGCGACGAAGGCCGCGACGCCTGGGGCGCCGGGGCCGCCACGATCACCGGGGCTGCTGTCCAGCCGTGCGGCCGCGCGAGCCACGTCGGCCGCGTAGAGGGTGCCGGGTGTCGCCCCCTTGGCCGCGGCAGGTCCCTCGCGATACCGCCCGCGGTAGGTGTCCGGCATCGGCGCCACGGCCACCCGGTCGCTCGGACCGTCGCCGCCCGGACCGGCGAACTTGTAGTGGCTGATCTCGACTAGCGCGCCGGTGTTGCCGTGGTATCCGCCCTCGAGGCAGACCACCCCGTCGTTGCCGGTGTGGCGCCGCGCCATCCGCAGCGCGAGTTCGTTGGCTTCGCTCCCCGAGCATACGAAGAACACGACCTCGAGCGGTGCGGGGAAGTGCTCCAGCAGTTCTTCGCCGAGCGCCACGATCTGGGTGTGCAGGTAGCGGGTGTTGGTGTTGAGTACGCGCGAATGGCGGGCGATCGCCTCGGCGACGCGGCGGTTTCCGTGGCCGACGTGGGGCACGTTGTTGACCGTGTCGAGGTAGCGGCGGCCGGTGTCGTCGTAGAGCCAGGCGCCGTGGCCACGGACGATGTGCACGGGCCGGGCGTAGGACAGACTGAGGGACGAACCGAGAAGCGTCTTCCGCTTTTGCGTTAGATCGGCAGATCGCAAGACGGGGTTGGGAACGGGAGGGGGGGTGGACGGCAGGCCCGCCAGCGGCGTGGGGTCGGGGAGGATGGACTCCCAGACCGTGCGGAGGCGCTGCAGGGCGACGCCGGGGAAGTTGCCGGGCGAGGAGGTCGCCGCGCCGGGGTCGTCGAGCGGGTCCAGGGCGACGACCTGGAAGTGCAGGTGGGGCGGCCAGCCGCCGTTGACGGACGCGTCGCCGAGCCAGCCGAGCACGTCTCCCGCGGCGACCGCGCGGCCGGGCGTGAGGTGTTCCAGCGTGGCGGTGTCCAGGTGGCCGTACAGTGTGTGGAAGCCGGACCCTTCGCCGGTCTGGTGCCGGAGGATCACGGTGGGGCCGTAGTCGCGGGGCCGGTCGTTGTCCGCGACGGACAGCACGGCTCCGGCGAAGGGCGCGCGCACCGGGGTGCCGGGCGGGGCGAAGAGGTCCAGGCCGAGGTGGATGGTGCGGGACTCGGGACCGTGATCGCCCGGGACGGCGAAGGCCGGGTCGTCGTACAGGATTCGCGCCTCGCCGTACCGTCCCACCCCCACGGTCGCGCCGGCCGCCTCGATCCGGCCCTCCACCCAGGCGTCGAGGACGCCCCCGGTCGCGAGCACGTCCGGATGCGGCAGCTCCAGGCTCTCCACGGAGAGGTCGATCACGTGCGGCCGCGCGAGCAGCCCGGGGTCCATGACGGACGCGCGGGGCCGGACGCGGTCCACCCACGACAGCACAGGCTGCAGGCTCGGGTTGGGGTCCAGGGCGCACGCTTCCCGGATCCGGAATTCGGCCACGCGCCAATCGGCGTCGCCCAGCTGGCCGAGAAGCCGCCACGCCGGCTTCTGGCTGACCGCCAGGTACCGGTTGCCGGGCTGCGCGCGCATCTGCCGGGCCTGTACGCTCACCGAGAGGCAAAGGCGGAGCGCCACCATGGGGACGATCGCGCGGCATTCCGCTTCGTCCAGCGGCGCGACGGCGGAGTACCCGCGTGCCACCGCGCACGCCGCGGCCACCGGGTCCTCCAGGTCCATCATCGCATATGCCGCGGCGACGGCCACCTCGGCCGCGCGCCACCCGCGCGTCAGGTCACCGAAGTCGATCAATCCCGACAGCCGCGTTCCGTCGAGCGACGGCGAAGCCATGACGTTGTAGTCGTTGGCGTCGTTGTGGATCACGCAGCGGGCGAGCGAGTCCCGCACGGGATCGAGAAGGCCCGTGGCGCGCGCCAGCGTTCGCTCCACCAGTCCGCGCCCTTCGTCCAGCAATTCCAGGTGCGACTCGATGGTCTCGCGGGCCGACTCCATGCGCCAGGGGAAAGTGCGGTCCAGTTCGGGGTGGTCGAACGCGGACAGCGCGATGTCCAGTTCGGCCAGAAAGGCGCCGAGTTCCTCGAGGACGGGCAGCGGCCGGGGCCGCACGTCCGCGAGCGGCACGCCGTCGACCCAGGTGAGCGCGCAGGCGATCCACGGGGTCCCTCCGAAGTCCGGGATCGTCACGACGTGGCCCCGCTGTCCGGGACCCGCCGGCTGGACGAGCCGGGGGATCGCGGCGGGCAGCGATGCTCCGTCGAGGTGCCGCAGGGACTTCGTGATCAGGTCGAAGACCGCCTGGCGGGACCCGGGGCTCAGCTTGAGGACGAAGTCGCCGGCGCCCGACAACCGGAAATTCAGGTCGAATTCGCCCGGAAGCGCAACCGCCTCGCCTTCAATTCCGAAATACTCGCTGGCGATCGCGACCGCCCTGCGTGTCCGTCCGCTCAAGTCCGCCTGCGTGTCCGGCAGTCCGTGCATGTGCAGCAGTCCGTGGTGCCGAGGGCGGCGCGGGGCGCCGAGGTCCGTGGGGGCGGTGTCGAGCGGGATGGATCAAGAATCGGGGGCGGGGACGATCCCGGCAAGCCGGATGGGGACGGCGCGACAGCAGCGCGTGCCGCCGTGGGTGGCGGGCGTTCCTTGCCGTTGGACAGGATTCCATGCCATCGTGTCACAATGGCAGAGTCGTCCGGTACCGGAAGGCTCCGGCGGCCGAAGCGGATTTGCTCCGGCGACGAAATGGAGTTGACCGTTGCTGACCGACAGGTGCTGACCGACAGGGACTACCGGGCCGTGTTCGAGGCTTCGCCGGACGCGATGCTCGTCGTGGATTCCGAAGGCGTGGTCCGGGATCTCAACGCGCAGGCTCTTTCGATGTTCGGATGGAGCCGCGAAGAGATGGAGGGCTCGGGCGTGGAACGGCTGGTCCCCGCCGACAGCCGCAGCCGGCACGAACGGCACCGGCGTGGCTACGCCGAAGCGCCGCGGCCGCGGCCGATGGGGCAGGGACTGGAGCTGCAGGCCTTGCGCAAGGATGGCACGGCCTTCCCGGTGGAGATCAGTCTCAGCCCCGGCAAACTGGCATCAGGGGCGGAACATGTGATCTGCACGATCCGCGACCTCTCGGGATGGCACCGGATGCGGTGGCTGTCCCGAATGAAGGTGATCGCGGCCGAGAATGAGCGAAGGCACCTTTCCCGCGAATTGCACGACGAGTTCCTCCAGTTCCTCGTGGCGTTCAAGATCAGGGGGAAGCTCCTGGTAGACGAGACGGACCGGGGGGAAAGAGAACGTGCCTGGGCGGTGATCGCCGACGAGATCCTGAACGCGATTCGGGGTGTGAAGCGGATGATTCGGGGGCTGAGGTCCCCGAAACTCCAGCGACAGGGGCTTGTTCCCGCGCTTGCCACCCTCTTTCGCGATGCCCGCAAGGTGCACGGAGTCACGATCCACGCCAGCCTCAGCCTCAAGTGGGTAGCCGACGAGTTGGAGCCGCTGACCGTCCTGGCCCTGTACCGGATCGTGCAGGAGGCCGTGACCAACGCAGCGACTCACGCGAAGGTGAGCGAGGCCGCCGTGACGCTCAGATCGGAGGGCGGGATGATCATCGCGGAGATCCGGGACGAGGGATGCGGGTTCGAGTTGCCCGATCGGGGAGCGGCTCCGGAGGATGGCCACGTCGGCCTCGGCCTCATCGGGATGCGGGAGAGAGCGGAGGCAGTCGGGGGGAGCCTCACCGTGCGGACCTCGCCGGGCAAGGGAACCACGGTGCGCGCCGCCGTGCCGATGGTGGGTCCCGACACCGAACAATGGTGAAGTTGCTGCCGGCCGGAATGCCAGGGGCCGAAGACCAGCGCTGACGCGCGGTCCCCCCCTTCTCCCCACCGATCGTACCGGGGAAAAGCCCGCCAGGAACATGCGGGAAATCCCCCCCAAGCTACCGGGTTTTCCCCCTGACGGCCGATGGGCATGAGCCTTTAGCCTTCTGTAGTGCCCGGCGCGTGAGGCGCTGGGCCGTTCGGCGGATGCCGGAGTTCGAATCCCCGCCGGGGGAACAGAGGCCACGAGACGGAGGGAAGCCCCATGAGTGGCAATCACGGGAACAGCGCAGTCTGCAGGGCTTCGGAGATGTGGGTTGGGATGCGTACGGTGTGCGGCGACACCTCGATGGTGGTGGGAATCACCGTTGCGGGCAAAACCCACGTCTTTCTCGCGACCCGGGAGGTGCTCGGGCAGTTCGCCGATCAGATGGCGGCGATGCCCGAGGCCCCGGTCCCGGATCAACGCGGACCCCGGGCGGGTCTGTTTTCGCGCAACGGAGCGGACAGGAGACGGGCGGAGGGAGTTCCGTCGTGAAGATGCTCATGGACAAGTGGCCGACGCGTTTCGTCCTCGCCGTCACCGCCGTGATTCTGGCCATGGTGTCCGGCGAGCTGAACATCCGGAACCCGGATTCCGTCCTGGAAGACGCCCCCCGCCAGAGCGAGGACCGCGTGGCGGGGACCGAGGCGGGGACCGGGTCGACCTGCGGTGGCTGGGACGGTCCTCCGTGCAACGCCCGTGTCGAGATCAGGTTGCCATCGGCTCGTGACGGAGCGATCGAGAGGGAGATCGCCCGGTGGCTGGATCACTGGGGGACCGGCGGCCGGGGTGCGGTGCGGGGCGCCCTGAAGCGAATGGGCAGGTACGAGGACTACATCGACGCCGAATTGGCGGCGAGAAACCTGCCGCCCTCGCTCCGCTACCTCCCCCTGATCGAGGCCGACTACCACCAATTGGCCGTTTCGCCGGCGGGGGCTGCCGGGCTCTGGCAACTGATGCCCGGGACCGCCCGGTGGCTTGGGCTCGAGGTCAACTCGCTCGTGGACCAGCGTTTCGACGTATACGCGGCCACCGAGGCCGCCCTGGACTACCTTATTGCTCTCCATGACCGGTTCGAGTGCTGGTTTCTCGCTCTGGCGGCCTACAACGCAGGGCCGACGCGGATCGAGCGTGCGATCCGGTGGCACGGCAAATCCCGGCCCCGCAACGACGCCCTTTTCGGGCACATCCGCGACCGGCTGCCCAAGGAGACCCGGGACTTCATTCCCAAGTTTCTTGCGATTGTTCGCCTGGCTCGCGACCGCTCGGTCATCGCCCGGGAAGCGGCCGAAAAGGACCCGCCGGAGCGCTTCGATGTCGTCCGTGTCGAAGGAGCGGCGTCTTCGGATGTCCTCGCCGAGGCCGCGGGCATCGCCGAAGACGAGATCAGGACTCTGAACCCGCACCTCCGCGTTGGCCTGGTCCCGGCGGGCAGGGCGATACGGTTGCGCGTCCCCTCCGGCGCGGGCCAGACGTTCCTCGTCCGCTTCGCCGGCATCCCGGCCGGGGAGCGCTCCACCCTGCGGGAGCATACCGTCGCCGGGGGGGAAACCCTGGGCCGCCTTGCTCGACTTTACGGTGTTCCGCTGGGTGCCTTGCGCACAGTCAATCCGGACGTGGAGCCTCGGCGCATGCAGATCGGGACCGTTCTGGTGATTCCGCGCGGCGCAGGAGCGGCGACCGGCGGTTCCCGCATTGCAGCCAATCCACCCTCCACCCGATTCGGAGGAATCCGATGAACAGAACGGCTCCTGGGTGCGGCGTCACAGCTGCCAACGGCACAGGTCGCTCCCGGGGCGGGAGCGGGCCAATCAGCCACATCGGGAAGAGTCTCGTTGCACGGTGGCTCCCTCGCATCGGCCAACGGTCTGAAGGCACGGGCGCTCGGCCCGTTGGGCACCTGGTCCGCTACCGGACTCCACGGTGGCGCGGTACGGTTGCTCCCGACCAGCTCCGGCGCGGCGGCCTGATCTGACGATACGGATGCGGATCACGGTCCCGTAATCCTCTGTACACAGGAGGGTACACGCCTTGGCGTTCGCCTCGGCGTCCATGCCTTGCCGAGGCGCGCACGCCTGCGCTAGTGTGAAGGTGGCGTATCCGTGAGAAGGGTGCGCCCGCGCGCCGCGTGCCCGCGCGTGGGGAGTGCCTGGACGACCTGTGGAGCCCAATGATGAGATCACTCGGAGTTCCGTTCCTGGTGCTGGGCGCGCTCCTTGTCGCGGTCGGACCGGACGGGGCCGTCATCAGCGAGCGTGTCGGCGCGAGCGAGGGTCCCGGCATGGGCGCCTGGCAAGCCGGTTCGCGTGTCGCGCAGGTCCCGCGCCCGCCGGCGCCTGCCCTCCCGGAGCCGCGAAACGAAGCCACGGCGGTCGATCACACCGAGGTGGTCCAGCGCGTCTGTGCCCGCTGCCACAACGAACGCCGGCTGACCGGCAACCTGTCGCTCGAGGGGTTCGTGGTGGAAGAAGCGGACCGCTACGCCGACATCGGCGAGCGCATGGTGCGGAAGCTGCGCGCGGGGATGATGCCGCCGCCGGGGGTGCGGAGACCCGCGGGCGACACGCTCACCGCGCTGGTGGAGCGGCTCGAAGAGGTGCTCGACGGCGCCGCGGCCGCCCGTCCCGACCCCGGAGAGCGCACCTTCCAGCGCCTCAACCGCGCCGAGTACGAGCGCGCGGTCCACGACCTGCTCGGCCTCAACGTCGACGCCGGCGACTGGCTTCCGCTCGATCAGATGAGCGCCAACTTCGACAACATCGCCGACGTGCAGGCGATGTCGCCGACCCTCGTCGAGTCGTACCTGAACGCCGCGGCCGAGATCAGCCGCTGGGCGATCGGCGACCGGACGGCGCCGCCGGTCGACCGCTCCTACAAGGTCTCCGAATACACGTCCCAGCACCCCTGGGACCGTGTGGAGGGGACGCCCTACGGGACCCGGGGCGGGGTCGTCGTCGAACATGTGTTTCCGGCCGACGGCGAATACGTCTTCGAACTCGGCTTCTCCTCGGGCGCCAACTCGCGCTTCGAGGACATCGACATCTCGATCGACGGCGAGAGCGTGGCCCTGCTGCACCACGCGCGCACCGGCGCCGGTGCCGACGGACGCGGCGCTGCACCGATCAGCACCGGGCGGATCTTCGTCCGCGCCGGCCAGCGCAGCGTATCGGCCGCCTTCATTCGCGGATTCGACGGCCCCTACGAGGACCTGATCCGCCCCCACGACTGGTCGATGGCGGGCGGCGGATCGGGCGGGGGAGGGATCACCACCCTTCCTCACGTGCGCGAGCTGATCGTCGGCGGCCCGTACGGCGTGACCGGCGTGTCGGACAATCCCACCCGTCAGCGCGTCTTCGTCTGCCGTCCCACCTCGGCTGCGGAAGAGCTGCCGTGCGCCCGCAGGATCGTCGAGACGCTGGCGAGCAGCGCCTACCGCCGGCCGGCGACCTCCGCGGACGTCGACGGGCTCATGGCCTTCTACGAGACCGGCGCCGCGCTCGACGGCTTCGAGACCGGGGTCCGCATGGCGCTCGAAGCGCTGCTGGCGAGCCCGCGCTTCGTCTTCCGCACCGAGCGTGAGCCGGAGGGGGTGGAGCCCGGAGAGATCTACCCCATCTCGAGCGTGGACCTCGCGTCGCGCCTCTCCTTCTTCCTGTGGGGCGCCCCGCCGGACGAGACGCTGCTCGCCGCTGCGGCCGACGAGGGTCTGCACGACGCCGACGAACTCGAACGCCAGGCGCTGCGCATGCTGGACGACCCGCGCGCCCGCGCCCTCGGCGCCCGCTTCGCCAGCCAGTGGCTGCGGCTGCAGGACCTCTACAAGGTCCACCCGGATCCCAACTTCTTCCCCAACTTCGACGAAAAGCTGGCCGACGCGATGCGGCTGGAGACGGAGACCTTCTTCAACCACCTGGTCGAAGAGGACCTGAGCATCCTCGACCTGTTCCGTGCCGACTACACCTTCGTCAACGAGCGGCTGGCCACCCACTACGGCTTCCCGCCCGTCCCCGGCGCCCACCTCCGCAAGGTCGCCTACCCCGACGACCGGCGCGTCGGCCTGCTGGGTCACGGCAGCGTACTGGTCCTCACCTCGCTGGCCAACCGCACCTCTCCCGTCCTGCGCGGGAAGTGGGTGATGGAGGTGTTGCTGGGAACGCCTCCGCCTCCGCCTCCGCCCGGCATCCCGGACCTCGAGGAAACCGAGGCCTCGCGCGACGGCCGCATGCTGACCACGCGCGAGCGCATGGAGATCCACCGCGAGAACCCGCAGTGCGCGTCGTGCCACCGCTTCATGGACCCGATCGGACTGGCGCTCGACAACTTCGACGTGACCGGCAAGTGGCGGTCGCTCGAACACGGGATGCCGCTCGACACGCGCGGCGACTTCTACGACGGGACGCCGGTGCAGACCCCCGCCGAACTCTCCGCCGCCCTGCTCAGGCGCCCGCTGCCGCTGGTGCGCACCTTCAGCGAAAACCTGATGGCGTACGCGCTGGGGCGGCGCGTGGAATACTACGACCAGCCCGCGATCCGGCAGATGGTGCGGCGGGCGGAAAACGACGACTATCGCCTCTCTTCACTCGTGCTCGGCGTGGTGAAGAGCGATGCATTCAGGATGAAGCGGGCCCCTCTGGCCACGGCCGAGGAGCAGCCCGCAAACGGGACGGACCCGTCCCGCGACACGGCCAAGGAGAACTGACGACGATGCACTTCATCACCGGTACGCACATCCCGCGCCGCACCTTCCTGCGGGGCCTCGGGGCCACGGCCGCGCTGCCGCTGCTCGACGCCATGATCCCCGCCGGGCGCCTGCGCGCCCACACCCGCCCCGACGAGGGCCCGACCCGCCTGGTGTGCATCGAGGAGGTGCACGGCCTGGCCGGCTGCAACGAGTGGGGCGCGACGCAGCACCTCTACGCGCCGGCCACGACGGGCAAGGACTTCGAGATCCTCCCGGAAAGCGCGCTGAGTTCGCTGCGGCCCTTCCAGGACCGGCTGACCATCGTCAGCAACACCGACTGCCGCCAGGCCGAGGCCTTCACCACGCCCGAGATCGGCGGCGACCACTTCCGCTCGAGCGCGGTCTTCCTCACGCAGGCCCACCCCAAGCAGACCCAGGGCTCCGACATCTGGGTGGGCACCTCGCTCGACCAGATGTACGCGCAGCGCTTCGGCCAGGACACGCCGCTGCCGTCCATGCAGTTCTGCATCGAGAACCTCGACCAGGCCGGCGGCTGCACCTACAACTACTCCTGCGCCTACACCGACACGATCAGCTGGGCGTCGCCGAACGAGCCGCTGCCGATGATCCGCGACCCGCGCGTCGCCTTCGACATGCTCTTCGGGGCGGGGGGCACGCCCGAGGAGCGGGCCGCGCGGCGGGCGTCGCGCAAGAGCATCCTCGACTGGATGGCCGGCGAGATCGCCTCGCTGAAGCGCGAGCTGGGGGCCACCGACCGCCTCCGCATGGACCGCTACCTGAACAACGTGCGCGAGATCGAGCGCCGGATCGCGGCCGTCGAGGCGCGCAACACCGGCGGCGAGGAACGCGAGCTGCCCGAGGCGCCCGCGGGCGTGCCGGACTCGTTCACCGAGCACATGCGCCTCATGTTCGACCTGCAGGTGCTGGCCTTCGAGACCAACATGACGCGGATCATCTCCTTCAAGACCGGCCGCGACGCCGACAACCGGGTCTTCCCCGAGAGCGGCTCCGACCGCCCCTTCCACCCCGCGTCGCACCACGGCGCGCGCGAGGAGGCGGTTCTGGAGTTCAACAAGATCTGCCAGTACCGGGTGGGCCAGCTGCCGTACTTCCTCGAGAAGCTGCAAAACAGCATGGAGGGCGACGCCAGCCTCCTGGACAAGACCATGGTCATGTGGGGCTCGCCGATGGCCGACGCCAACCTGCACAACCACCGCCGCTGCCCGCTCATCCTGCTGGGCGGCGCCAACGGAGTGCTGGAGGGGAACCTGCACCTCCAGGCGCCCGACGCCACGCCCATGGCCAACGCCATGCTGTGGGCTCTCAATGGTCTGGGGATGGAGATGGAGCGCTTCGGCGACAGCACGGGCGAATTCTCCCTCGTCTCCGGGTCCTCGGCGGCGACGCAGGGATGACCGCCATGGCAACACGGCAACGCCGCCCCCTGGCCGGTCGCCTCGTCGCCGTCGCGGCGGCGATCGCCGCCCTCGTCGCGGCCACCCCCCGGGCCGCGGACTCCCCCGTCGCCGACGCGGCGATGGCGGGCGACATCGCGGCGGTGCGCGCCCTGCTCGCGGACGGCGCCGACGTCAACGCGGCGCAGGGCGACGGCATGACCGCGCTGCACTGGGCCGCCGAGCACGGCGACGCCCGGCTCGCCGAGATGCTCCTCTACGCGGGGGCGGTGGTCGAACCCGTCACGCGGATCGGCGGCTACACGCCGCTTCACATCGCCGCGCGCACGGGCAGCGACGCCGTCGCGCTGATGCTCCTGGGCGCCGGCGCGGACGCGGCCGCGGCTGCGCCCGGCACTGGCACCACGCCGCTCCACCTCGCCGCGACGGCGGGCTCCGCGCCGCTGGTCACCGCGCTGCTCGATCGCGGCGCCGACCCGGACGCGCGCGAGGACGTGTGGGGCCAGACCCCGCTCATCTTCGCGGCCTCCATGAACCGCGCCGACGCGATCCGCGCGCTCCTCGCCGCGGGCGCCGACCCCGACATCGCCAGCACGGTGGAGGACCTGCGGGTGCTCTCCGAGCTCGACCGGATCGCCGGCCGGCGCCGCACCGAGGCCGTCGAGGCGCTTACCGCGGGCAGGTCGCGGGCACCGACCCCCACCGAGTTCCAGACGGCGGTCCGGGCGTCGCGCACCGTGTACGAGGAAGGACTCCCCGAAGACGCCGACGAAGAGGAGGAGGACGACTTCCGGCCCCGGCGCATCGAGGCCAAGGGTGGCCTGACCGCGCTTCTGCACGCGGTGCGGCAGGGCTACGCCGAGTCGGCGATCGCGCTGCTCGACGGCGGCGCCGACATCGACCGCGTCTCGGCCAGCGACGGCACCAGCCCGCTCCTGATGGCCACGATCAACGGCCAGTTCGACCTGGCGCTCACCCTGATCGAGCGGGGCGCCGACCCCGACATCGCGTCGGCCCTGAACGGCGCCACCCCGCTCTGGGCGGCGGTCAACGCGCGCTGGCAGCCCCGCACCCGCTACCCCCAGCCCCAGGAGATGGGGCTGCAGACGGCGACCTACATGGACGTCATGGAAGCGCTTCTCGCGGCCGGCGCCGACCCCGACGCACGCCTCACGCTCCACCCCTGGTACATGGAGTACAGCGGGTGCGGCAACCGCAACTGCGGTCTGGTCGACACCCAGGGCGCCACCGCGTTCTGGCGCGCGGCCTACGCCACCGACGTCGCCGCGATGCACCTGCTCGTCGTGCACGGCGCCGACCCGGGGATCCCGACCGTGGCCCCGCCCAGGCGCCGCCGCCTCTCCACCGACGAGTTCCTGCGGCAGCAGAACCGCACGCAGCTGGCGTCCGACTCCACCTACGCCGAACTGGACGACTCCGCGCGCGTCACCCTGCTCAAGTCGGTCCGCAACGACCTGCGCGAAGAGCAGCAGGGCGACTTCCCCGACGACCTCCTCGCCGGCCTGGACGACGAGGTGCGGGAGAACCTGATCCGCGCCTCCGAGGTCGCCGACTCCCTGCGCGCGCTGGATCCCGACGCCTCCGGACTGCCGCCGGTTCCCGCCGGAGGCCCCGGCGTGTGGCCCATCCACGCGGCTTCGGGCGTCGGCTACGGCGAGGGCTTCGCGGGCAACGCCCACCGCCACGCCCCCGAAGGCTGGCTGCCGGCCGTGCGCTACCTGGTGGAGGAACTCGGCGTCGACATCAACGCGCGCGACCACAACGGCTACAACGCGCTCCACCACGCGGCCGCGCGCGGCGATCACCCGCTCATCATCTACCTGGTGGAGCAGGGCGCCGACATCCGCGCCATCAGCCGCCGGGGCCAGACGGTGGCGGACCTGGCCAACGGGCCGGTGCAGCGCGTCTCACCGCGCCCTGCCACCGTGGCGCTGCTGGAGAAGCTCGGCTCGTCGAACAGCCACCGCTGCCTGACCTGCTGAGGCGCGCGCCCGGGCCGCGACGAGAGTGCGCGCGCGGCTCGTGCCCGCACCCCGTCCCCGCGCTGCTCTCAGCTCACCGGCCGCCGTTCCGCGCCGATCGTGTACTCGGGCGGCTCGGCGCCCAGCAGGTGCCGCACGAAGTAGTCCCACCTGCGCCGCATCATGTAGGGTTCGCTGCTGAAGCCGTGCCCCCGGTTGGGGAGCATGATCAGGTCGAAGTCCTTGTCGGCCGCGATCAGCGCGTCCACGACCAGCAGCGTATTATACAGCGGCACGTTCGTGTCCATGGTCCCATGGGCCAGCAGCAGCTTGCCCTCGAGGTTCTCCGCCAACAGCTGATTGGCCTGGTTGTCGTAGTTGGTGGTGCCGTCGGGGTAGGTCTCCAGCAGCCCCTGCCACTTCTCGCCCCAGTCGTCCTCGTAGTTGCGGTTGTCGTGGTTGCCCGCCTGCGAGACCGCCACCTTGTAGAAGTCCGGATAGCGCAGGATCCCCGCCGTACTCGCGAAGCCGCCGCCCGAGTGTCCCCAGATCCCGACCCGGTCCAGGTCCATCCACGGGTGCCGCTCCCCGAGCTGCCGCACCATGCCGACCTGATCGGGCAGCCCGTTGTCTCCCATGTTCCCGTAGTACGCGTCGTGGAACGCCTTCGAACGCCCGGGCGTGCCCATGGCGTCGACCTCGACCACGACGAACCCGAGTTCGGCCAGCGCCTGCTTGTCGCCCCGCGACGCCCGGAACGAGCGCGAGCCGACGCTGCCCGACTGCGGCCCCGGGTACAGGTAGTTGACGACCGGATACGAGCGCGCCGGATCGAAGTGCGTGGGCCTGTACATGAGGCCGTAGAGATCCGTCTCCCCGTCCCGCGCCTTGACGGTGAACGGTTCGGGCGGTTGCCAGCCTGAGGAGAGGAGGGCGGAGATGTCCGCGCGTTCCAGCTCGGCCACGACGTTTCCGTCGATGTCCCGGACGACCGTCACCGGAGGAATGACCGGCGTCGAGTGGCTGTCGACGAAGTACGCGCCCGACGGCGACAGCGTCACGGCGTGGTTCGCGCTGTCGGGGGTCAGGAGCGTCAGCCCCGTGCCGTCCATGCCGACGCGGTAGAGGTACTGGAAGTAGGGGTCGCCGGGCTCGCGCCCCGTCCCGGTGAAGTAGAGCGTGCGGGCCTCCTCGTCCACGCGCAGCAGCTGGCGCACGTTCCAGTCGCCCGTGGTGATCCGGCCGAGCAACTCGCCGGTCGCAAGGTCGTAGCGGTAGAGGTGCCCCCAGTTGTGCCGCTTCGAGAACCAGATGACCTCGTTCGATTCCTTGAGCACGCGCCAGTTCGCCCCGCCCGAGCCCGACTCGAAGAAGTTCTCCTCGGTCTCTCCGAGCACGTCGCGGACCTGACCCGTGTGCGGGTCGGCGACGCGCAGCCCGGCGTGCTTGTGGTCGCGCGAGTTCGACAGGAAGGCGAGCTGCGACCCGTCGGCGCTCCACTCCACATCGAGGAAGACGCCGCCCCGGCCCGCCACGTGGTCGGTGGTCGAGGAGCGGTGCGGGTCGGGGGGAATCTGCAGGCGCACCACCCGGTGGGGCCGGCCGGCTCCGGGATCGCCCACGCGGATCACCACCCGGCTGATGCGGAAGATGAGGCTGTCGCCCGGCAGCGGGTACTTCCACGACTCCAGCTCGGGGTGGCCGACGTTCGTGGTGGCCATGTGCATCATGCCCACACCGCGCGCGTCGTGCTGGAAGGTGGCGATCATGTCGGAGTCCGGTGACCAGAGCAGCACGGGCGAGTCGCGCCTGACCCACCCCGCGTTGTTGGTCGCATAGCCGAAGTCCTCGATTCCGTCGGTGGTGAGCGCGGTCTCGGCGCCCGTGTCCAGGTCGCGCAGCCAGAGGTTGTGGTCGCGGATGAAGGCGGCTGTCGCGCCGTCGGGGGAGGGGATGGCGGCGGGGTCGGGCTCGGGGCCGGGTGCGGTGGGGGAGCAGGTGTAGGCGCGAAGGTCGCAGCGGATGCGCACGTCGCCGACCTGCGCGGTGAGGGCGTCGCCGGAGGGACTCGGCTCGAGGGTGCGGAACGGGAGTTCCAGCGCTGCGTAGGTGGTGGCGGTGGCCGCGCCCAGGGCCGCGGCCAGGCGGTCGTGGTCGAAGGCCCGGGCGCGGGAGCCGGCGGCCGGATCGACCAGGATGAACTCCGTGCCGCCGGGTGTGGTGTTGCGGTACCAGAAGCGGTCGCCGGGAAGCCAGTTGGGCTGAACGGACGCGCCGAGGACGAGCGGGGCCGTGGTGGTGGACAGGAATGCCTCCGCACGCGCGTAGTCCTCCGCCGTGACGGTGGCGGGGGGTTGCTGGGCGGCGGCGGTGCCCGCGGCGGGGAGACCGAGAACGAGGACGTGCAGGGCGGGAAGTCTGGTGCGCATGGTCGACGGTGTGGGTGGGGGGGAAGGCCGGGACGCGGGCGCGCCGCCTTGACCCGGCTCGCCGTGCAGACCAGCTTCGCCCACATGACGCACACCGGCAACCACGGCACCGGCCCGACGCCCGCCCGCCTCGCCACCGCCGCGGTCCATGCGGGCGAGTCACCCGATCCCGCAACCGGCGCCTCGGCCCCGAACCTGGTCATGTCGTCCACCTTCGTCACGCGCGACGCCACGGGCTTCTCCGCGCACGACCTGGACGACGAATCCGGGTTCCTCTATACGCGCTGGTCCAACCCCACCGTGGCCCAGCTCGAAGCCAAGCTGTGCGCGCTGGAGGGGGCCGAGGCTTGCCTCTGTTTCGGGTCCGGCATGGCGGCCGCGGCGGGGGTCCTTCTTTCGCTCCTGAGCGCCGGCGACCACGTCGTCATGTCCGACACCAACTACGCCGGCGTGGCGGAACTGGGCCGCGACACGCTGCCGCGGCTGGGGATCCGGGCCTCGTTCGTCGACACCTCGGATGCCCGCAACGTGGCCGAGGCGCTGCGGCCCGAAACAAGGCTGATCTGGCTCGAGACGCCGGCCAATCCGATCTGCCGGCTCACCGATCTGGCCGCGGTGGCCCGCATCGCCGCTGCGCACTCCGGCGTGCGGGTTGCCGTCGATTCCACCTTCGCCACGCCGGTGGCGACCCGTCCTCTGGAACTGGGTGCCGACTACGTAATGCACTCGCTCACCAAGTACATCGGCGGTCATGGGGACGCGGTGGGCGGCGCCGTGCTGGGAGCCCGCGAGGACATCGCTGCGCTGCGCCTGGAGGCGGCGATCCACTACGGAGGGGTGCTGTCGCCCTTCAACGCCTGGCTGATCCTGCGCGGCGCGGCGACTCTGCCCATACGCATGGAAGCGCACGAGCGGAACGCGCTGGCGGTGGCGCGGTTCCTGGAAGGTCACCCCCGAGTCAGCCGGGTCATCTACCCGGGCCTGCCTTCGCACCCCCAGCACGACCTCGCGCGCCGCCAGATGGACAACTTCTCCGGCATGCTGACGTTCCACGTCGACGGCGGAGGGGAGCTCGCGGAGCGGATGGCGCAGGAACTCCGGGTGATCCACTACGCCGTCTCGCTCGGCCACCACCGCAGCCTCGTCTTCTGGATGGACACGCCGTCGCTGATGGAAACCTCGTTCCGGCTGCAGGATGTGCAGCTGGAGAGCTACCGTGCCTATGCGGGCGAGGGGATCTTCCGCATGTCGGTGGGGCTGGAGGATCCGGCGGACCTCTGTGACGACCTGGAGCGCGTCCTCGCGTAGCGGCGGAGGAGCCCGGCCGCGCGGCCGACCTGTCGCGGAGCGCCCCCGGCGTGTCACGGATCGTCCGCGCCATGCACCGGCGCCCTGTTCGCGTGTCGCCCGCCGCGCGATACTTTCAGTCAGGTGCGGCTCCCGGTCTGCTGCGGACCTGGGCCGGAATGCGCAGAAAGCATGCAACAGAAAGGATCCTGCAGTGATGAAGTCATTGCCTGGCCGAGTCCCGGCCCCGTCGGTCGCCCGTGCGGCCGCTCTGCTCCTCGTGGCCGCCGCCGTTGTGCCGCCCCCGCTCGCCGCACAGCAGTTCGGAGGCGTCGCCGCCGTGGCGAACGAACAGGTGCTGGTCGGCGAGCCCGGCAACCAGACGCTGCCCGGCATCGTGTACGTGTACGCGCGGAGTGAAGGCGGCTGGAGCGAGGCGGGGCGGCTCACCGTCTCTCCCATCGATGCGCCGCCCGACGGGTTCGGCCGCTCCCTGGACGCGGACGGCTCGGTGGCCATCATCGGTGCGCCCGGATGGGACGGCGGACGGGGCGCGGCGATGATCTACCGCCAGGACGACACGGGGACGTGGAGCGAGGTGGCACGCCTCTTTGCCGACGGGCTCGGGGCGGACGCCGGCTTCGGTGCGGCGGTGGCCATCTCCGGCAGCGCGGCCGTCGTTTCCGCTCCCGGACAGGACGAAGGGGCGGGAACCATGTACGTCTTCACCCTGGACGGTGAACAGTGGATCGAGCGCGGGAGCGCCCGTCCCGACGACGCCATGCCCGGATTCGGCGCATCGGTGGCGCTTCAGGGATCCACCGTGCTGGCGACCACGGCCCCGAGCCGGGACAACCCCGCCGAGGTGTTCGCGTTTCGCCTGGACCCGATGTCGGACCGGCCAGTCCCGCGGGGCAAGCTCGAGGCCGGCATGGATCTCGGTGAACGGAACGGGTTCGGGGCCGCTCTCGCGGTGCGTGGCTCCGTCGCGCTCGTTGGCGCGCCCGGCGCCGGACAGGGCACAGGAGCCGTCGTGACCTTCGAACCGGATGCCGAGACCGGCGCTTGGGTCGCGGCCGGCGCGCTCCGGCCCTTCTATTCGACGGGCCGGGAGCAGTTCGGTTCGTCGATCGTGTTCGACGGCGAGGAGCTGTGGGTCGGCGCGCCGGGTGCGAACGAGCGACAGGGCGCCGTCTACCGCTTCACCCACGACGGTGGTTCGGGGTGGCGTGGAGCGACCCGGTCCGCGCGCGACGATCTGGCGGCCAACGCCTCGTTCGGCAGCTCGCTGACGGTCGCCGGAGACGTCGCGGTCGTCGGCGCGGGCGGCATCGACAGCCGGGCGGGGGGCGCGGTCATCATGCAGCGCGGAGCGGCGGGCGATTGGACCGGAGGCGACCTGGTGATCGGTGACCATCGGGGCCTTCCCGCCATCCTGGGGCTGGACGACGAGATCCCGTGCGTCGAAGGCGACGCGGCGGGGTACGAGTGCGACAACGTGAACATCATTTCGTTTCTGCCGATCAAGGAACTGTCTGGCGCGCGGGGCGCGCGCCTCAACGACATCTGGGGCTGGACCGACCCCGAGACGGGGCGCGAGATCGCCATTGTCGGACGCACGGACGGGACCGCCTTCGTCGATCTGACCGACCCCTACAACCCCGTGATGCTGGGCGATCTGCCCATGACGCCCGGTTCACGGACCAGCGTGTGGCGCGACATGAAGGTCCACGACGATCACACCTATATCGTCGCCGACGGCGCCGGACAGCACGGCGTGCAGGTGTTCGACCTGAGGCGGCTGCGCAAGGTGCGCGGCGAGCCGGTGACCTTCGAGCCCGACTTCCTGTACGACGGCATCGCCAGCGCCCACAACATCGTGATCAACGAGGCGACCGGCTTCGCCTACGTGGTGGGGAGCAGCGGGGGCGGCGAGACCTGCGGGGGCGGACTGCACATGCTCGACCTGAGCGAGCCTTCGGTGCCTGCCTTCGCGGGGTGTTTCTTCGACGGCCAGACGGGGCGGCGCGGCACCGGCTACTCCCACGACGCGCAGTGCGTGATCTACGAGGGTCCCGACGAGGACTACCAGGGTCGTGAGATCTGCCTGGGCTCCAACGAGACCGCGCTCAGCATCAGCGACGTGAGCGACAAGGACAACCCGGTCTCGATCTCGATGGCCGACTACCCCGCCGTCGCCTACGCGCACCAGGGGTGGCTGACCGAGGACCACCGCTTCTTCTACATGAACGACGAGGGGGACGAGCCCCAGGGGCTGGTCGAGGGCACGCGCACGCTGATCTGGGACGTCGAGGACCTCGACGAGCCGATCCTCGCGGCGGAATACATCGCCACCACGCCGGACACCGACCACAACCTCTACATCCGCGACAACCTGATGTACCAGTCGAACTACGGCGCGGGTCTGAGGATCCTGGACATCACCGACCGGACGGAGCCCGTCGAGATCGCCTACTTCGACAACTCGCCGTACGGCGGCGCGTCGTGGAGCAACTACCCGTACTTCGAGAGCGGCGTCGTTGTGATGACCAGCACCGGCGACGGCCTCTTCATTGTGAGGAACACAGGGAGGCGGAACCTGATTCCGTAGCGTTGTGATGACAGGACGGGATCGTGAGGCGCGGCGCGGGTGGGCTGGGGACGGGTGGGCCGCGGGCGGGTTGGTGCTGCGGTGAAGGCCCGCCCGGCTTCCCGGCGCCTTGCCGGGGGCGCCGCGATCCTCGCCGCGGCGGCGCTCGCGTGCGGTGCGGACGTGGGCACGGGTCCGGATGAGGCCGCGACCCTGGAGTGGGTGGTGCTGGGTCTGGATGACGGATCCGCGCTGAACATCGCGGTCCTGCGCCCCGGGGGAGCGGTCCGCGGCGTGGTGCTCGCGTTTCCGTGGGGGGGCGGGGACGCGAGTCTCGTGCTCGGCCTGATCGACACGTACTGGGACGTCGCGGCCCCTGCCGGCGGGTACGCGGTGGTGGGGGTGGAGGCGTACGGACCCGGGCTGGAGGACGGGGCCGGACCGGTCATGGCGGCGGTGCTGGGCTGGATCGACGCCAATCTCGCCGCGGGTGCGGACGACATCGTCATGACGGGTGCTTCGGCGGGTGGCGTGGGGGTCTTTCACGCGGCGCTCGCGGCGCCCGAGCGGGTGGGCGGGATCATCGCCATGCCCGGGCGCTACACAGGCGGCGCGTCGCTGGCACCGTTGGCCGGCCTGCCTGTGTGGATGATGGTGGGCGAGAACGACGGCAACTGGGTCGACCGGTCACAGGCGACGGCAGACCAGCTGGAGGCGGCGGGCGCCGAGGTCGAGCACGAAGTGCTGCCGAACCAGGGGCACGTGCTTATCGTGGCGCAGGACGCGCTGATGGCCTGGATCGAGGAGAGATAGGCATGTTGCGATTCGGTGGTGGGCGTTGGGGCGGCACGTTCGCATCGCTGGTGACGGCGCTGGCGGGGGTGTTGGCGACGGCGCTGGTGGCCGCGCAGGCGACGGCGCAGGAGCCGCCGCGCCAGGAGCCCGTCGAGGTCACGCTCACGGAGGGCACCAACATCGCGGCCGCGCTGTCGCCCGACGGCACGACGATCGCGTTCGACCTGGTGGGGCGGATCTGGGTGATGCCCGCCGCCGGTGGCCGCGCCGAGCCGATCACCGATCCCGTGGGCGACGCGCGCCAGCCTTCGTGGTCGCCGGACGGAGCTCGTATCGCCTTCCAGGCCTACTGGGACGGCAACTACCACGTGTGGAGCGTGGCGCCCGACGGCTCCGGGTTGCGCCAGCACACGCGCGGTCCCTACGACCACCGCGAGCCGCACTGGTCGCCCGACGGGGACAGGATCGCGTTCAGTTCGGACCGCGCGGGCGGCTACGACATCTGGACGCTCGCGGTGGACGGCGGCGCGGTGACGAGGCTGACGGACGCGCCGGGGAGCGAGTACGGCCCCGCCTTTTCGCCGGATGGCGACCAGTTGGCGTTTGCCGCGGCGGGGAGCGGGGACGCGGCGGGCATCTGGGTGCTGGACGGCCCGGGTGGCGGCCGGCCGGCGCGGAAGGTCGCCGGAGCCGACGGTGCGCAGCTGAACGCGCCGGGATGGAGCGCCGGCGGCGAGACGCTCATCTACAACGCGATCGGCGGAGGAGGGTCCGTTCTGCGCGCGGTCGCCGCGGTGGATGGGGACGGGCGCGCCGAACCACGGGTTCTCACCGCTCAGGATGAGGATGTGTTTCCCTTTCGCGTGGCGGCGACCCCACGCGGCTTCATCTACACCGCCGACGGCCACCTCCGCCGGCGCGGCCAGGACGGCGACGGCGTCGCCGACATTCCCTTCTCGGGCACGGTCTCGCTGGACCGCGCCCCGTACCGGAGGCGGGCCCGCGACCTTGAGGCCGCGGGCCCACACCCGGTTCGGGGCATCGTCTCTCCCGCGGTGTCTCCCGACGGCCGCCGCATCGCGTTCTCCGCGCTGGGCGACCTGTGGGTGCACCACGTCGGCGGCGGCACGGAGCGGCTGACCGACGATCCCTGGATGGAGATGGACCCGGCCTGGTCGCCGGACGGCTCGCGCCTGGCCTTTTCGTCGGACCGGGACGGCGGCACCGACCTGTACGTCTGGCACGCGGCCGACGGGAGCTTCGCGCGGGTCACCGAAGGCGCGGGCGCGACCATGGCGGCATGGGCGCCGGACGGAAACAGCCTCGCGTTCGTGGGAGCGGGGTACCAGGTCGCGGTCAGCGTGGTCGACCTCGCAACCGGGTCGGTACGCATGCTCAGGTCGGGCTTCAACGGCGCCGGCCGGCCGTCGTGGTCGCCGGACGGACGCTCGATCGTGACATCGGTTCACCAGCCCTATTCGGATCGATTCCGCGAAGGCGTCAATCGGGCGCTGGTGATTCCCGTGGAACCGATGCAGGCCGCCGACGCCGGGTCCTGGGCGGCCGTCTCGACGGCACTCGGCGCGCCGTGGTCCGGCGACGAGCGGGGTCCGCCGTGGTCCAGCGACGCGCAGGGGCCGCCGCGGCCCGGCGACGCGCACGGTCCGCCGTGGTCCGACCACACGCACGTTCCGCCGTGGTACGGCCACACGCACGGTCCGGCATGGTCCGGCGACGTGCTGCCCGGGGTGCTGTGGCCCCCGCAGCAGCGCGACAGCTTTCTGGATCTGCCTGCGCATGCTTCGGTCGGTACGCGCGGAACGGATGGTCCGATCCGGTCCCCCGACGGCAGGTGGCTCGCGTACGTGGACGGAGGCGTCCTGTGGGCGGTCCCGACGGAGGAAGGTGGAGACCCGGCCGCCACGACCCCGCGGCGGCTCACCAACGAGGCCACCGACGATCCGACGTGGACCGGCGATTCCCGGTCCATCGTGTACCTGGGCAGCGACCGTCTGCGGCGCGTCGACGTCCTGGACGGACGCGTCGAGGACATTCCCCTGGAGCTCACCTGGTCGCGCCCCCCGCCGCCCGCATCCGTGCTGATCCGCGCGGGCGCGGTCTGGGACGGACGATCGGAGGCGCTCAGGCGGGACGTGGACATCCTCGTCGAGGGAGGGCGCATCGTGGACGTCGCGGACCGCGACCCGTCGCGCGGCGCCGACCGCGTGATCGACGCAGGCGACCACGTGGTGATGCCGGGGCTGATCGAGATGCACGCGCATGGCGGCCTCGCTTCCGGCGAACAGCTGGGACGGCTCTGGCTGGCCTACGGAGTCACCTCGGTGCGCTGTCCGGCGTGCGATCCCTGGGAGGTCGCCGAGGCGAGGGAGGCCGGCGAGTCGGGCAGGCGCATTGCCCCGAGGTGGTTCGGCACGGGGGGCACCATCGACGGCAGCCGGATCTACTATCCCGGCGCCCCCGCGCTGACCGCCCCGGCACAGCTGGAACTCGAAATGGCCCGGGCGGACGCGCTGGGATACGATCTCGTCAAGACCTACGTACGCTTGTCCGACGCCGCCCAGAAGCGCGCGATCGAGGAGGCCCACGCGCTCGGACTTCCGGTTACCTCTCACGAACTGTATCCCGCCGTGGCCTTCGGCGCGGACGGCGTGGAACACGTGCGCGGCACGAGCCGCCGCGGCTACTCCACCAAGGTCTCCGAGCTGTCGCGGAGCTACGGCGACGTTGTGGAACTCCTCGCGGCCTCCGGCATGACGCTTACGCCCACGATCGGCATCTACGGCGCCTACGGCCTCCTGGTCGCCGAAGACCCGTCCCTTTTCGACGACGAGCGCGTCGAGGCCTTCTTCCCCTGGGCCCCCCAGCGGGTCGTGCGGCCGGAGGACCTCGAAGCCGCGCGGCGCCCCGTCAGGGACATGGCGGCGCTGCCGCGCCGGGTGGTCGCCGCGGGCGGCCGCGTGGTGGTCGGCACGGATGCCCCCATCAATCCGCCCGGGATCAGCCTGCTCGCCGAGATGGAGGCCATGGTGCGCTACGGGGAGATGCGCCCCGTCGACGTCCTCCGGGCTACGACCTCGATTTCGGGCGAGGACCTGGGCTACGGCGGCCGGCTCGGAGTGGTCGCACCCGGCGCGTTCGCCGACCTGATCGTGATCGGCGACGATCCCACGCGCGACATCCGCGCGCTGCGCGACCTGCGGATGGTGGTCCAGGGCGGACGCGTGCACGAGGCGCCGACGCTTCTGCGCCGGCCCCCGCCGGCGCGCCCGGGAGGAGGAGGCCCGGGCGGCCGCGCCAGCCGGTGAACCTTCTCGCGCCGGGCCGCGTAAGACTACGGCAGGGAAGGGCCACACAACACCGGAGGAAGAAATGCTGGGATTCGTGATCCAGGTACTGGCAAGCGCCGCCGCGCTGTTCCTGGTCGGCAGGATGGTCGACGGGATCAGGGTGCGCGACGCTCGGGCGGCGCTGTTCGGGACGCTGGTGCTCGGGCTGGTGAACTTCGTACTGATGTGGGTCGTACGCGGCCTCATCCTGCCGCTCGGGATCCTCATGATTCCCGCCATGCTTCTGATCAACGCGGTTGCCCTCATGGTGACCGGCTCCGTGATCCGCGGGATGGAGGTCAGGAACTTCCGATCGGCGCTGATCGGGGCCGTGACGCTTGCCCTGGCGAACCTCGTGCTGGGCCTCTTCCTGGGTTAGCGTCGGCACATCGGAGCAGCGACCGCGCGCCCCGGGGCTTCGGGCGTGGGGTTTGCGGACCGTCTTGCATCGGTGGTGGCCGGTGCTATACTTGCGGACACGGACGGCGGTGCCCGGGCGCAGCGCGCGAACGGGACCGTGCAAAGACGCAAACCGGCACGAGGACCCGGTGATGAACCCTGGCCCGTTGATGAATCCCGGAACCCGCAGTTGTCTGGCCATTGCCGCGCTCGGTGCGGCGATGTGGGGGTGCGCCTCGGGCGGGGGCGGCCCGCCCGTGACGGGGGCGCAGGCCGAAGAACTGTTCGCCGCGTACAGCGGACGCTGGGAGCTGGACGAATCCAGCAGCACCGCCCAGATCCCCAACCAGCTGGAGGGCGTAGAGGACGAGGCGCCGGTCGCGGACATCGCCCGCAACGAGAGCCGCGCCATGCGCCGGTACCGCAGGATGGTCGAATCGCGCCGCATGTCGGTCTCGGACATGCGGGCGACGATCGAGGTGCTGCGGCGACGTCCGGAGACGCTGATTCTCCGGGCAAGCGCGGTCGAATTCGGTTACACGCCCATCCCGGGCGCGACGATCGCCCTGCCGATGGACGGCACCGAAATCGAGGTGCGCGAAGGCGAGCACCGGATTCGGACCAAGGTGTCGTGGGAGGGCCCGATCCTGCTTCTGGAACATCATGTCGTGGGCGGAGGCCGGGTCCGCGAGAGGCTGGAAGTCGTCGGTGACCGCCTGATCATGACCCGCATCATCATGGCCAGCGGTCCGGGCGAGCCTCTCGTTCTGGCCTACAACCGCAGCTGACCGCCCATCCCGGGCGTGGTGGCCGCCCACCGATGTCCCGTTGCTGCGCTGATTCGGCACGCGCCGCCGCGGCGGAGGCCGTGACCGGATGAGCTGGGAGGCCTGGTTCACGCTTGCGGTCATCACGGTGGCGGTGCTGGTGCTCACCCGCGACCTGATCTCGCCGGCGGTGACCTTCATGGGGGCGGTGGTCATCCTGCTGGTCGCCGATGTGCTCAATCCCGCGGAGGCCTTCCAGGGCTTCGCCAACCCCGCGCCGATCACGGTGGCCGCGCTCTACGTGCTCGCACGGGCGGTGGAGCGGAGCGGGGCGCTGCAGCCGATCGTCACGGTGACCCTGGGCGCGGGCCGGAGCGTGCGCATGGCGCTGGCGCGGCTGACCGTCCCCGTGGCGGCCGCGTCGGCCTTCCTCAACAACACACCGATCATCGCGATGCTGGCGCCGCAGGTGGAGGAGTGGGCGGACCAGCGCGGCGATTCGGCCTCCCGCTACCTGATGCCGCTCTCGTTTGCGGCGATCCTGGGCGGCATGACCACGCTGATCGGCACATCGACCAACCTCGTGGTCTCGGGACTGCTGCAGGCGGAAGGGCAGGATCCCTTCACCATGTTCGAGCTTACGCGGATTGCGCTGCCGATTGCGCTGGTCGCGCTCGTCCTCAACGTCCTGCTCGCGCCCAACCTGCTGCCGGTCCGGCTTCCGCCCCGCCAGGAGGCGCGCGTCGGGGGACGCAGCTTTTCCGTGCGGATGATCGTGGAGCCGGGCGGCCCGCTGGACGGAATGGCCGTGCGCGATGTCCAGGCGGTGCTGCCCGAGACGACGAGGATCGTCTACTTCGAGCGCGGGGGCGAGGGTGCGGGCCAGATCGCGCCGGACAAGGTGCTCGTCGGAGGGGATTTCCTGACCCTCATCGGCGATACCGACGCGGTCCTCGATCTTCACGAGGTCTCGGGGCTCGCGTCGTCGCAGCAACCGCACCTGCCCTACGAGTTCCGGAGCGCGCGCCACGCCTACTTCGAGGCCGTCATCGCGCCGGAGTCACGGCTGGTGGGCCGCTCGCTCGCGGATGTCCGCTTCCTGGCCCGCTACCAGGCCACCGTCGTGGCGATCCACCGCGCCGGGGAGCCGGTGCGCGGCGGTCTGGCCCAGGAGCCGCTCAGGCGCGGCGATACGCTGCTGGTGATCTCGGACCGCGGGTTCGGGGACCGCTGGCGCGACCGCAACGACTTCCTGCTGGTGTCGCGGTTCGGTGCGCCGTCGCCGGAACCCACGGCCAAGGCCGGGATCGTGTTGGGGATCGGCGCGGTCATCGTCCTTGGCGCGGGACTGAACGTTCTGCCCATCCTGCACCTTTCGCTCCTGGGCGCGCTGGCGCTGGTGGGGTTCGGCATCCTCACCCCCAACCAGGCCAAGGACGCGATCGACTTCGACGTGATCGTGGTGATCGGCGCGGCCTTCGGTCTTGCGGCGGCGGTCGAGGGCTCGGGACTGGGCCACGCGGCGGCCGGACTGGTCGCCGACGCGCTGGGCGGATTCGGTCCGCAGGGGGCGATGGCCGGGATCATCATCAGCACGATCGCGCTCAGCTCGATCATCACCAACAACGCGGCAGCCGCTCTGGTGCTGCCGATCGCGATCTCCACCGCGGCCGACTTCGGCATCGAAGCCCGCGCGGCGGCGGTGGCGGTCGCACTGTCGGCCTCCGCGTCGTTCATGACCCCGATCGCGTATCAGACGAATCTCATGGTGTACGGCCCCGGGGGGTACCGCTTCGGCGACTACGCGCGCCTGGGCACGCCGCTCACCCTGGTGGTGCTGGTGGCCCTGATCGCGGCGACCGTGTCCGGATAGGGGGCTCGGCGAGGCCCGGGCCCGGCCCGCGGGTCAGCCCTGATCCGCCGTTGGCGCCAATGCAAGCCCGCGCAGCACGGCATCGAGCGCATCGTCGGCCATTCGCTCGAGTTCGTCCGGGCGGCGGTTCTGCACCGGGTGGGGGACCCACACGATCTCCGGCTCGAAGCCGAGCGAGGGGATCTGGAAGGAGGCCGCCTCCCGGAAGGCGGTTGTGGCGACGAGGAGGCCGGGGACACCGCGATCGTCCAGCGCCTTGATGTCATGCAGACCGCATGATATGCACGAGCCTCAGTCGGCGAGTGCCTCCACGACCACATGTGCGCCCGCGGCGATCGCGTCCAGCACCCCGGTGGTGGCGGGCTTGGCGTTGGTGGGCTTCGCGAAGCGGGCGGTGGCGATGCCTCTGGCGGCGAGCCGCGCGTCGAGGTAGTCGAGGAACTCGTCGGCGCGTGACTTGCCGATGTCGAACAGCGCCACGGTCCGGTCGTCGAGCGATGGCGGAGGGGTGCAGCGCGGTCTGGTGGCGGGCGCCGTCTCGGAGGTGGGGTCGTGCAGGGTGACGGTCGTGGCGTTCGTGTCGGTGTTGGCGTTCATTCGGCGATCTCTCTGGTGACAGGGTGTGATTCCTCGAACAGGCGTCCGCCGGGCCAGCCGGACAGGATGGCGGAAAACAGCCCGGCCGGACCACCCGCGCGGACCAGCAGCAGGGCCCCGGGATGGAATTTCGGGATGCTGCCGCCGCTGCGTGAGGGGGGCATTCCCTCGGCGACGCCGCCGGCGCCGGCGACGACGTCCGTGCCCGGGCGGAGCAGGGCCGCGTGCAGGGCGTCGGTGATCCGGGCCCGGTCCCAGCCCGCTTCGCGGTAGATGGCGTAGTGCTCGGGCGACAGGACCAGCACGGCGGGCGCCCACTCGCACAGCTTCGGGTGGCCGACCGCGCCCAGGGCCATCGCCAGCGACCGCGTGAGTTCGCGCGGCGTGCGCGCCTTCTGGTCGGTGACGCCCTGCACGCCATCGCCGGCAAACACCGTCACCGCGCTCCGTCCGGGAGCCGTTCCGCGCGAGACGGCCAGCGGCTCCCAGCCCTCGTCGCTCTCATCCTCTGCAAAACAGAAGGTGTACTTGCCTGGCGAACCCAACGTCGCGCGGTCGATTTCGCCGGGCCGCCCGCCGCCCACGTTGCGGACCACGAGGTTGACCGCGCGGCCGATCGTGGCGTTGGCCCGGTTCCCCTGTCCGAGCGCGTTGAGCCCGGAGTTCATGCCGAGGCGCGTGGCGACGGGGCCGTTGACGATGATCACCGGGCTGGAAAAGCAGGTGCTGCAGGTGACGCCGTGCAGGGTGAAGCCGGGGTCCAGCGCGGCCTCGAGGGCCGTGAGCACGACCGGCATGTATTCGGGCCGGCACCCGGCCATGACGGCGTTGATGGCGACCTTTTCCACGGTGCAGGGCGCGAGTTCGGGGGGGATCCTGCCGATGACTTCGCCCGGATCGCGGCGGGTGCCGGCGAGCATGCGCAGGATGCGCTCGGGCGTGGGCGGGACGACCGGGAGGCCGTCGGTCCATCCGCGGTCGTAGCACGCTTCGACCGGATCGGTTGTGGGCGCGACATCGACGGTGCGGGCCCGGATTCCGGTGTCGCCGAAGCGTGCGCGCAGGGTCTCGGCGACGCCCGGTTCCGTCGAGCGGGAGCCGCAGCCGGGCCGGGAGGCGGGCAGCCCTTCGCCGAGGGTGGCGATACCGGTCAGCGCGCGCCATTCGGCCCGGCTCCAGCCGACCGTGCGGCCGGCTTGGGTGCCGTTCTCGCGGCGGATCAGCGTCGGGACGGTCTCGACCGCGAGTTGGAAGGAGTGTTCGAGGTCGCGGTCATCGACGGCGTGGGCGGCGAGGGAGGGATCCAGGAACGCGCCGTCGTCCTGCCAGTAGACGGTGAGCGGATGGCCGGCGGCGCGGATCTCGGCCAGGACGGGTGCGGCGAGATGGCAGGTCTCGCACTCGTCCTTCACGAAGGCGACGTAGGTGGTGGAGCCGGGCATGACGCCGGGCAAAATGCCTGGTTGTGGGCCGACCGGCAACGGCGGCTGGTTGCCGCAACGGGGCAACGGGAGGCCGGCGGGGCGCCCACACGCACCCGCACCGGCCTCCTCTCCGCCGGCCGCCGGGGCGGCGCGGCGGTCGTGCTGCCCGTGCCTGCTACCCGATCCAGTAGCTCAGCTTGACCATGAGAACGTCTTCGCCGGGCTGGCGGAAGAGTGTGTCGAGGTCGTCGCCGAAGGAGAAGCCGCCCGTGCCCGCGTAGTGGTCACGTCCCTGCGACCAGACCAGGAAGAGCGCGGATCCGGGCTGGTACTCCCACCGCAGGACCACGTTGGACCGGAACTGCTTGAAGTTGAAGTCGGGGTTGCGGAGCGATTCGTCGGTGCCGTCGCCGTCGATGTCGGCCAGGAGCCGGCCGTCGTCGCCCGCCCTGGTTCCGACGGGCGCGTGGCGGTTCGCGTAGGCTGCCGCCCGAGTGTCCGTGATGCGCTTGAAGGCGTCGTAGTCGGCCGCGGAGACGAACGGTTGCGCGTAGACCTGGAGCGACAGGTTGGGCGAGAAGGTCCAGTCCGCCCGCGCGGTGATTCCGGCGGTGGTCTGGCTCAGCCCGGCGAAGATGTAGTTGGCCGCGTCGGTGCCGAATCGCCCGACCCACTGCAGGTCCTCCTGCCGCCAGTTGACGAAGGGCCCCGCCGAAAGGGTCGCACGCGGAGACGGCCGCCAGCGCAGGTTCGCGTCGGCCCCGTAGCTCCAGGATCCGCTCTGCGGCCGCCGCTGCCAGTTGTTGCCGACGTTGACCTGCAGCTGTTTGCGTGAATCCGACCACAATCCGAACCAGCCGTTCCAGGACGGATCGCGCAGGAGCATGGGGCCACCCCGGAGCGTTGCGTTCGACAGGCCCTCCGACTGCCTCATGACGCCGATGTAGCCGCCCCAGAAGTTGTTGAAGGTGAAGCTGCCGTTGACGTTGGCCCCCTTCGCGTAGGGTTCCCTGCCGAAGCTGTACGGAGTCCAGGCATTGAAGTTGAGGTTCCACCGCTGGAAGTGCTCGGTGGGACGGAAGTGCTGGTAGCCGACCCAGACGAACGGCGACACGAAGTCCGCCTCGCGCATGTAGCCGAGATCGTTCGAATCGAAGCCGGGCGAGCGGGCCATCGCCCCGGTCGCGAAGCGCCAGTAGCCGCCGGAGATCTTGGCGAAGGTGGCCGATCCCGCCCAGCCGTTCAGCGAGGTGCGCGCCGGGTCGTAGTCGACGTGCTCCGCGTCGGGGCGCTGGTAGTACCGCGCGGGGGAGCGCTGCGTTCGGCCGATCGCGTCGGCCGAGCCCCGCACGGTGGAGCCCAGCAGGTAGGCGGAGACGATGAAGCGATCATCGCCGAAGCGGTGGCGGGCGTCGATCCCTCCCGTGTATGCGCCGCTGTGGAGCGCGAGTGTGCCGGCCGCCAGGGGGTCGCGCCGGGTCCAGGTGGAGATCATTCCCACGGCGCTCTTGCCCTCGCGGAAGTCCTTGCTGAACCGGGCCATGCCGTACTGTGCGCGCGGCTCGACCACCTGATCGCCCGCGGGGCCGGCGCTGGTGGCCAGAAGCGCCTCCTCCTGTCCGGTGAGCGCGTGCAGGACGCCGAGCGACCAGCCGGAGCGGGTCTTGCCCGACAGCTTCATCGCGCCGAGGATGCGCGTGCGGTCGGGCGCGTCGAAGTAGCCCGACGACTGCACGCGTCCCTGGGGCGACCGGCCGATGCGCCGCGAGTAGAACAGGCCCTCGTTGGCCATGTCCCCGTCTCCCTCGGAGAATCGGAAGGAGAAGATCCCGGAGCCCTCGACGAAGAAGGGACGGCGCTCCGGAAAGAAGGTCTCGAAGGCGGTGAGATTCACCTGCGCCGGGTCCGCCTCCACCTGGCCGAAGTCGGGGTTGATGGTGATGTCCAGCGTCAGGTCGGTGGTGAGGCCGTACTTGATGTCGGCGCCGCCGCTCGAAGAGAAGTCGGACGGATCGTGGAACGGGTCCGCGGCGCTGCCGGGCGCGCTCTCCATGCGCACGAGAGAGTAGGGCAGCACCTCGAGCCGGGTCGGGGGCGAGAGATCGTGCAGCCCGACCAGATCGCCGAAGCGCGACACGAGGGCCCCGTCCCCCTGGGAGATCGGTGCCCAGAGGCTGCGTTCCAGGTGCCGGGCGATGAATCGGGCGAAGTTGATTCCCCAGGTCTGCTGCGTGGCGCCGTCGAACCGCAGCTGCGAGTAGGGGATCCGGAACTCGGCCGTCCATCCCCGGTCATCGGTCCGGGTGGCGACGTCCCACACCGCGTCCCACGAGTCGTCCTCGTTGGTGTCGTTGAACATGTAGGCGTCGTTCTTCACGCCGGCGGGGTTCACGCCGAACCGGAACGCGGTGCGCTTGTCGTGGTAGCTGTCGATCACGACGTCCACCCAGTCGGAGTGGGGCCGCTCGTCGCGTCGCGCAAGGCGCTGGACGATCGAGTCGGGCGCGGCGTCGAAGGCACGGATGCCGACGTAGACGGCCTCGTCGCCGTAGAGCACCCGGGCCTCGGTCTTCTGGGAGGGCGGCATGCCCTCGTTGGGCTCGAAGACCACGAAGTTCGCGGCCACCATGGCCGCATCCCAGTCCGCCTCGTCGAGAACCCCGTCGATCACCGGCACCGGGCCGGCGATACGGTGCGCTTCCAGCGCCGGAGGCACCACCCGGCCGCTGGCTTCCGCCTCGACACCCGCGCTCTCGATACTCTGGCCCGGGAGGGCTGCCGGTGCCCCCACCGACGCCGTCACCGCAACCACCGCCGCACACAGACATCCCCGCGTCCCCTTCTCCACCGCGCCGCGCAGTCCCATTTTATTCCTCCTCACCGTGCCGCCCGTCCCGGGCCAACCCTGGTTGATTTGCGTAATCAGTTGCCGCCGTGCCGGCGCCCTTTCCGGCTTCCCCGGACGGCGGTCACCGTGCTTGACGAGAGGAGAATCCGAAAAGTTGCATGAGGCCATCCGGGTCCTGCCGCGCTTCTTCAAGGCGCACGGCCACGGGAACGACTACCTGGTGCTGGAAGAAGGGGACGGGCCGCTGCTCACGCCGCTTCTGATCCGGCGCATGTGCCACCGCCATCGCGGCGCCGGAGCGGATGGCCTGGTCGTGGTGGAGAGCGGCGTGGAGGGTGCGCCGGCGAGGCTGCGCATGTTCAACCCCGACGGGGGGGAGTTCGAACGCAGCGGCAACGGGCTGCGGATTGCGGGCGTGTACCTGAGACGCAACGGGCGCGTCGGCGACGGTCCGTTCCGGGTGGAGGTCGCCGGAGACGAGGTGGGACTGGACGCGGCGGGTCCGGATGCCGGTGGTGCGTGGGATGTGCGGGCGGACATGGGGAGGGTGGAGTTCCCCCGAGGCCCCCCGTTCGTTGCTCCCGGGAGGGTGGGCGGCGGAGGCGTTGTGGCGCTGCGGCTGGAATCACCCGGAGGAGGAACCGGACGCGTGGAGGTGATGCCCGTCTCCATCGGCAATCCCCACGCGGTCGCGTTCCGGGAGTCGTGGCGCCGGCCGGAGGTGGAGCACTACGGCCCGCTGATCACCGCCCATGCGGTGTTTCCCGCGGGAACGAACGTGCAGTTTGCCGAAGCGCCCGCGGGCCACGGGATCGCCATCCGGATCTGGGAGCGCGGCGTGGGCATGACATCGGCGTCGGGGACTTCGGCGTGCGCGGCGGTCGCCGCGGCGGTCAGGTCCGGGTTCATGCCGCCGGGACGGTCGAAGGTCCTGATGGAGGGTGGCAGCATGGAGGTGGAGGTCGATGCGGATTGGTCGGTGCGCTTGCGCGGCCCCGTCGAGGAGGTGTGCACCGGCGAGCTGACGGCGGGCTTTCTCGCGGGGCTGTTACGTGCGCACCCGGAACAGGAGGATGATCCCGACGGCCAGGAAGAGCAGATTGGGCGACCACGCCGCCCAGAACGGCGATAGCCCGCCGGTCGCCCCGATGGCGCCGAAGAGGCGCATCAGGAGGATGTAGAGCAGGGTGGAGCCGAGCGAGACCCCGACGCCGAACGCGGGTCCGCCCTTCTCGACGGTGGTTGCCAGCGGAGCCCCGAAGATGATGATGACGAGGAGGGCCGCCGGGATGGCCAGCTTCTGCTCCTTCTGGACGAGCAGTTCGCCGGGGTCGCCGCCGGAACGGTGCACCGCGGCGGCCCGCCGCCCGAGTTCGCGGTAGCTCATCTCCTCTTCGTCGGGCGGGTCGTCGAGCAGTTCCTCGGGCGACACGGTGAGCCGCATGGGGCGGTACCGGTCGAAGGAGTAGGAGGTCTCCCGGCCCTCCGGATGAATCACGCGGAGGTACCCCTGATGCAGGGTCCAGGTGTCTTCTGCGAAGAACGCCTGATCCGCCCACACGTGCCGCAGCGAACCGTCGTCGTCGATGCTCTCGACCAGGACACCGTCCATGGAATTCGTCGTGGTGAACAGCTGCTGGACGCTCAGGGTCGCGTCCGTTTCGGTCTGGTAGACGAAGTCGTGGCGCCAATCACGGCGCAGTTCGCGTTCGCCGAAGATCTCGGCGGCCCGGCGGTTGGAGCCGGGAACGATGGCGCCGAGCAGGAAGGCCGCGCCCGTCAGGACCGCGCCCACCGGCCAGATCGGCGCGATGAGGCGGTGGAACGAGATGCCGCCGGCCTTCGCCGCCTGGATCTCGCGATGAACCGTCATGGCATGCACGGTGAAGACGGCGGCGATGAGCGCGGCGACCGGCGCCGACCACAGCATGAAGTGGGGGTACATGTACAGGTACCCGTGCGCGATGTCCACGACCGTAAGTCCCCGGTCGAGGAATCGTCCCTGGCGGTCGGAGAGGTCCCCCAGGACGAACAGGATGGGGACGCTCAGGGCGAAGACGGTGAACAGCCACGCGAACGTGAGAGCCACCATGCGGTCCAGTATCCGCATCAGGCCGGCCTTCGCAGACGCCGGAACACGACCCGGACCGCACGCCTTGCGGCCAGCCACAGGTCGAGCCAGCCGCTTTCGCGGGAGGACGCGATCCACCTCCCCATGCGGGAGACCATGAGCGCGCCGATCACCAGGAAGACGAGGTTGGGAGCCCACATGGTCCAGAACGGAGCCGCCAGGTCACGGTCCGCCCAGTCTTCGCCCGTGGTCAGACCGTACTGGTAGATCCCGATGACGGTGGCCGAGACGACGATGACCATGCTGATCCCGCCGCGTGGGAAACGGATTCCGACGGGCATGCCGATCAGGACGAAGATGACGCACGCGCTGGCGATGACGAGCTTCTTGTGGATTTCGACGCCATACTGGCTGGCCCGCTTGCGCAGCGCGGTCGAACGGGCCGTGTGCGTGCGCGCGGTCAGCGCGACCGTCCGGGAGAGATCGTCGGACGGCAGGGCCCTGTCGGGGTTCCCGGGCAGCGTCTTGGCGAAGATGAACCTGCCGGTCCGGGCGGAGTCGGCGGCCGGTCCCGTTCCCAGGGCTCGCTGTACGGCCCTGACCGCATGCCGGTGCGAGTCCTCCCGGATCGAGTCCAGAGCCAGCCGCTTGGCCTGGGCCGAGTCGCGCAGCAGGGCGATCGACATCTCGCGGTCGCCGCGCTGGTCGCCGCCCATGTCTTCGAACACGTCTCCGACCCCGCGCAGCACATACAGCTGCTCGTCGAAGCCCGTGCGCTGCAGGGTGCCGACCTCCCGGCTGCCCACTTCCAGCACGTGGCCGTCGTGGAGCCGGAGGTGAAGATCGGTGTACGTGTCGTTGAGGCTCATCTCGCCGCGCGTGGCGTAGGTCGTGCGCCGGATCCCCTGCTGGCTCATATCATAGATGACGACCTCGGTGAGCTGGTCCGAGACGGGGTCGATTTCGTCCACTCTCAGAAAATAGGGGCCGAGCCCGTTCTCTCCTTCGATGAGGTTGACCACGCGTTCGCGCAGCTGGAAGGTGGGACTCTTCTGGCGGATCGAGTTGCGGAGGTTCTTGAGCCGGTGGTTCGCCTCGGGCAGCACGTAGTCGTTGAAGGTGTACGTGACACCGGTCAGGAGCGTACCCAGGAGGAGGACGGGAACGAAAAGCTTGCGCGGCCGCACCCCGCTTGCCGACATCGCGACGATCTCGCTCGCGGCCGCAAGTTCGCTGAAGGTATAGAGCACCGCCGGGAGGACCGCGATGGGAAGACTCAGCGCCAGGGTGTGCGGAAACGATAGGATTAGGGCTTCCAGGATGATGTCGGTCGGCAGCCCTCTTCCGACCAGATCCTCCAGCAGCCGCGTCACCGTGTTCAGGTAGAGCAGACCCGTGACCAGGCTGAAGGTGAACAGGAGGGGAACCACGTGTGAGCGAATCAGGTAGCGGGTCAGTATCGTCATGGTCGGCTGGGCTCGAGCTGTGAAGCCGCGTCCATCGCGGGGTGCCCCTTGGACTCCCTGTGCCCTCCGGTCGGTTGTTTCGCTCCCCGGCGGTTCGTGGAGACCGCCGGCCTGAATCATGAAATGTAATCGATCCCGGCGAGTCGTCCGGCACATCGAATGCGGTGCTTCCACGCGCGCGCGCTTCGCCGCTGCCGCCGCCGGTCGCGGCCGGCGATGGGCGTGCGTGACCGCCGCCGCGTTGGTGCTGGCCCCGGCGTATGGAGCCGCCGCCCAGCAGGAACGGCAGCCGATGCGGGCGGACACGCTCCTGTGGACCATGCCGGAGCTGCGGCCACCGGTTCGCGCCCTCCTGTCTCCGCCCCCTCCCGAAGTGCCCGTGGTCAGACTCGGTCTGGCGCGCCTCCCCGTCGCCCGTTTCGTCCTTGCCCTCGCTACCCCGGCCCCGCTCCCCGCCCCCTCGCCGGGCGGCCCCGCCTCGCTCCGTCTCCCCGCGCGGCCCGACTGGGATCTGGAGCCGCTGCTGCGGCTCGGCACGCTCGGGCGCACGATCGGTTACGGTGATGTGCCGGTACCGGGCCCTCGCTCGCTGGCCGGCGGACGCCTTGCAGAGCCGTCCAGGTTCCGCAACGAGTTCGCCGATCTCGGCTTCTCGCTGCGCGGGAACGGCCAGTTCGGCGGCGACTGGACGCAGTTTCGGCCCTGCGACGAAACCGTGCAGGTGACCTGCGAGCTTCCGCGGCTCCCGCAACTCAACCCGGACATCCAGTTCGCGGCCAGCGCCGACGGTACGATCACGGATCGCATTCTCGTCGATGTCGACTACGACCAGACGCGCGAGTTCCAGGGAGCGAACCGGGTGAACATCCACTACCAGGGCCTCCCGGGCGAGGTGCTCCAGCGGTTCGAGGTGGGGGATGTTCGCCTCGACCTGCCCCCTTCGCGCTTCCTGCGCGAGGGCGTGCCCGCGGGCAACTTCGGCTTTCAGGCCGCGTTGAGCGCGGGTCCGGTCGATATCCAGTCCGTGTGGGCGCAGCAGAACGGGGAAGTGACCTCGAGGCGCTTTCGCCTGGAGGGCTCGGGCCGCAGCTTCTCGCGCACCGACACGCTGGTGGTCGACGACGCCGACTACGTGGACGGCCAGTTCTTCTTTCTCTTCGATCCGGAGCACTTCTCCGAATACCCGCACGTCGACGCCCTCGGCCTGACTCCCGCGGACGCTCCGGGGGTGGTGGCGCCGGGGGACGAGCCGATCCAGCTGTACCGCTCGGAAATCGATCTTTACGCACGCCAGCAGGTCGAGGGCTACATACAGGCCGACGCCAGCGCCGGGCTCGGGGCGGACTCGGTCACCGAGTCGGCGTGGTTCCGGTACCTGCAGCCGGGGCAGGACTACGTGGTTCATCCCAGCGGACTGTGGCTGGCTCTGCGTTCTCCGCTCAGTCCGGGCGAGATCCTCGCGGTGACGTACGTCACGGCCGCCGGCGACACGGTCGGCACGTACAACCCCGAACGCATCTATCGAAGCGGCGGGAGGCCCCAGCTGCGTCTTCTGAAGGCATCCTCCGCGCAGCACCAGCCCGGCAGGCCGACATGGCGCACGGAGATGCACCAGATCTACCGGGTGTCCTCTTCCGGCGACGTGGATCCGGGATCGGTGGAGCTGAGCGTTTCGCTCGGCGAGGAAAGCGCGGGACGGACCTTCGCGCGCCGCCCCAACGGCGACGACCTGACGTATCTGCGCCTGTTCGGCCTTGACGAGGAATCGCCCGCGGACCGCCTCGACCAGTCGCAGATCTACCGGCCGGCGCTCGACTCGTTCGAGGACCAGCCGCCGGTGTCGGGGACCTTCATCGTGTTTCCGACGCTCGAGCCGTTCGCCAGGCCGCCACCGCTGCGCGGTCTTGCGATCGATTCGGTGGAGGTAGCGAGGATCCTGGGCGCCAACCGCAACGCACGCATCTACCGGGATCCGGATCCGTTCGAGCGGGACAACGGGGGCGTCTTCCGTCTCAACCTGTCGTACGAGGTGACCGGAGAGGGGCTCCTGTCGTCGTTCGCGCTGGGGGCTGTCGGCATTCGCGAGGGGACGGAGCGGGTGACGCTCGGCGAACGCGCCCTGTTGCGTGACGTGGACTATGTGATCGACTACGACATCGGGCAGCTCACGCTGACCGACCCCGACGCACTGCTGGCCGCGAACCCGGGTCGCGTGCTGGAAGTGTCCTGGGAACAGCGCAGCTTCTTCCAAGTGGCGCCCACCTCGGTCTTCGGCGTCAATGCGCGCTACGATCTCGGAGGGTACGGGGCGGTCAACCTGGTGGGCCTGTACCAGAACGAAGGCGAACTGGTGAGGCGCCCCCAGCTCGGGGTCGAGGCGGCGGCGGTCGGGCTCGGGGGGGTGAACGCGAACGTGAACCTCGATGCGCCTGTACTCACGCGGGTGCTCAACGCGATTCCGGGGCTGAACGCGGGCTCCGAGTCGTCCGTGCACCTCTCGGGCGAGACCGCGGTGTCGCTGCCGAACCCCAACACGCAGGGCGCGGTCTACGTCGACGACTACGACGGCGTGAACGCCCGGCCACTGTCCGTGCAGAGCCAGGAGTGGCGCCGCGGCAGCCGCCCGGTGCTGCGCGACGGAGCGGAAGATGCGCTGCCTCCGGTTCTTTCCGCCGGGAACCTGGCCGCCATGACGTGGCAGCACACCTGGATCGACGAGGGCGCCGGGGGCGACAGCCTGGGGGTCTTCCAGGGGTTCAACCCCAGCGCGGACATCGACCAGCAGATCAGGATCACCGGGAGCGCCGTGCGCGAGCCGGGCCTGTTCGTCCGCTTCCAGCCGGAGAGCGGCGACGAAGTGGGCCCCGGCGGGTGGGCGTCGGTGACGACGGTGCTGAGTCCCACGGGCACCGACCTGACCAGGAGCGACTTCATCGAGTTCTATGTGCGGGACGGGGACTTCCTCGACCTGGTTCTCGATCTCGGCATCGTCAGCGAGGACGCGTTCTTCGTGGACACGCTCGGGGCGGTGAACGGGATCAAGCCGATCGCGCACGTGCCGTGGGGGCAGGGGATCCTGGACCAGGAGGCCGATCCGCGGCGCGGCGAGGTCTGGGGCCAGCTCGCCGACGGACGGGGAGTGTGGAACGAGAACTGTTTCGCCGAAAGGGGACGGGTCTACCGCCTTGGGGACCCGAACGCAAACTGCACCCGCGGCAACGGCCGCCCCGACACGGAGGACCTGGACGAGGACGGCAACCTCGACACCCTGGAGCGCTATCGCCGCTTCGTGGTCTCGCTGGACGGGTCTTCCCCCTACCTGGTCCGGGACAGAGACGAGACCGGCACCGCCTTTCGACTCTACCGGGTGCCACTGCGCCACCCCGCCGGGATCGACATCGGCGGCGTGATCAGCGACGCGGAACTGCGCGCGGTGCGGCACCTGCGGCTTACGGTGGCCGGCAAGCGCCGGGATTCGTTCGTAATGGCGCGCATGGGGATCGTGGGATCGACCTGGATCAAGCGGTCCCTGACGGGCGTGCTCACGGGGACGGGGGGCGACACGGCGTCGGTCCACGGACGCGTCGAGGTGGGGCCGGTGTCGAAGCTGACCGCCGGAGCCGCGTACAGCTCTCCGCCCGGCGTCATCGAGCAGCTTGACGATCCCACCATCGCCTTTGGCGGGCAGGGCGTCGAGTTCAACGAACGTTCTCTCTCCATCGGTTTTTCGGACGTTCTCGCCGGAGACCGTGTGGAGGTCTACAACCGGTTCCCGCAGCGGCCGCGGGACTTCCTGTCGTACCGGGAAGCGCGCCTGTGGGCGGTCGCCGCCAGAGGCGACTTCGGACTGCAGTTGCCGGTCTACTTCTTCATCAAGGTCGGAACGGACGACGGCAACTTCTACATGTACCGCACAAGGCTGGATCCGTCGGCCAGACCGGGCACGGTCGCCATGGAGGACTGGCTGCCCGAGGTCGTCATCCGCTTCGACGAATGGCTCGCGCTCCGGAGGTCGGCCGAGGAGAGGCTTATTCTGGAGCCCAGGATGCCGGGGGATCCGCCGCTGGAGCTGTGGTCGGCGGACTCCACCTACGCAGTCGTGCTGCAGGACAGGGGCCGCGCTCCCAACCTGGCTTCGGTACGGGAGATCAGCCTTGGCGTGATCAACCACACGGGCGCGCCGATCTCCGGCGAGGTCTGGGTGGACGAACTCCGTCTGGCGAGCGGAATCCGGGACGGCGGTCTGGTGTCGGCGCTCGACGCCGAGGTGCGCGGCGGTGAATTCCTCGATTCCCGCGCCTCGTTCCGGCGCAGGGGAGGGTATTTCCGCCAGCTCCGTTCGGCTCCGACCTTCCAGAACGATCAATCGCTGGATGTCCGGGCGACCATGCAGCTGGCGCGCTTCGCTCCGGAGTCGTGGGGCCTCGAGGTGCCGTTGTCGTTTACACACGAGCAGGAGGAGCAGGCGCCGATCTTCCTGGGGCGCAGCGATGTGCGCGCCGACCGGCTGGAGGGATTGCGGCAGCCGGGGTTCAGCCGCTCGCGGATGGACATCTCGCTCCGCCGCAGGAGCGTGGAGGGTGGAGGGGTCTGGGACGCGGTGCTGGATGGCCTCGACGTGCGGGCGGGCATGATGCGGACCTCGCTGCGCACCATCACGACGGAGAGCAACGGCACTGGCGTGGACGCGTTCGTCGGCTACGGGGCAACTCCGCCCCGCCGGGAATTCCCGCTCTTCCCCGGCGTTGCGGGCGCACTGTTGCGCGCGATCCTGCCCTCCTTCCTCGAGGACAGGGTTGCCGGCGCCCGGCTGCGCTGGACGCCCGAGAGCCTGGGCCTGACCGGCGAACTGCTCAACCGCGAACTCGACACGCGCCGCTTCGACCGGATCATACGCGGCGCCGAGGACTCGCTCGTGGTGGCCACCGAAGCCCCCCGTGAACTGTTGACCGCGTCCGCGCGGATCGCGTTTCGTCCGGTGGAGTCGCTCACCGCCTCGGCCGACCTGTTGAGTGGACGGGATCTCCTGGCTCTGGAGGATCTGACGGACGACGCGGAGCGCAGAGAGCTGCTTGCCGGCGAACGCCGGAGGGTGGCGGGCGTCGACCTGGGGTGGGAGGTGGACCGTCACCTGCGCACCCGGCTGGTGTATCAGCCGAGGCTCTCGGACGGGATCAGGACGAGTGTGCAGGTGACCACCATCTACCTCTCAGAGCGCAACGCCGACCTGATCGAGACGCGGGGTACGCGCGCCGACTCGGCGCTGATGCTGCTGCGCAACGTGGATGGGCAGCGGAACCTCGTCGCCAATCTCGCCGTGGATCCCGGCCGGATTGCGTCGGATGCGGGAGGCGGAGACACGGGTGTACGCCGGCTGGCAGAGGCCTTCGACCCCCTTTCGTTCACCTACTCCAACGGGCTTACGTCGCGCTTCAGCCGAGAAGCCGTAAGACCAGGTGCAATATATGAATTAGGATGGGGAAGACGTGGTGATTTCCTGACCATTGGCGCCGACACGGCCTCCACGCTCAGCGAACGAGACCGCATGACCGTCCGGGGCGGTATGCGGTTGCCGGGGTCGACTTCGGTCCGGCTGTCGTTCGACCGCTCCCGCAACGATGCCCTCGATACGCGCTCGGACCGGGAAGACCTGAGAAGGGTGTGGCCCGATGTGCGCGCCACGGTGGGGGAGGTGGCGATTCCGGGGTTCCTGGCACGGATCGTGGACCGTCTGTCCCTTAGCTCCGGGTACCGCAAGGTGACGCGCAGTCTCGCCTTCGGAGAAGGGTCGCAGCAGAACCGCTACCGCGAGGACCGCGAAGTCCCGATGTCGCTGACGCTCGCCCTGGCGCGCGGCGTGACCCTGAGCTACGAGGGCCGGCTGGGCCGTGGAGAGAGCCGTGACCCCACCGGGGACACCCGGCGGCAGGCCAACGCACATGCGCTGCTGATGGCTGCCCTGCTGCGGTCCCCCGTGCGGGCGTTCCGGGAGCGCGGGGCGCCGATGCGCCTGACGGTGAGCGTCAGGTACGGGGACGAACTGGAGTGCCGGCTGCCGGAACCGGACAGTCCGTGCGTCGCGTTCATCGACCAATTGGAGCGGGACGTGGCACTGTCGCTCGACTCTACGGTCCGCGACTTCCAGCTGGGGGTCAGGGTGCGGTATCTGGACCGGCGCTCGTTCGTGGGGCAGCGCGCGGGCTCCACCCAGTTTCAGCTCAACGTCTTCGGCCGCTTCCTGCTCACGTCGGATCTCCTCCGGCTCCCCTCCTGAAGGGGCACTCGCCGTCCCCGGTGCGGCGCGGCGTCGCTCCAGCAGCTGCATTCGCTGACGAACGTCCCATTCAGCTATGGGAGCGGACAACTGGAATCCACTATCGTCCATAGGCGTCCATAGAGTTCCGTAACATCCAGTGTCTCAACGTTTTAGATGGGGTTTCTTCTACTCTCGTCCACCGGCTGCGTCCCTTGCAATCCACTGCCATCCCGGCTACGATTAGGGAATGAATAATGTTACCAACGCCCGCACTCAGCGCCCCCGAGGTAAGCCGAAGGGCCGTCACCCCCACAACCGGCTGTCCGCCGCCTTCGTGCGCTCCGCTGCGCCGGGAAGACACTGCGACGGAAACGGGCTGTACCTCTACGTCAAGAAGACCGGAACCCGCAGCTGGATCCAGCGGCTCGTCGTCCGAGGCCGCAAGCGCGAGATCGGTCTCGGCAGCGTCCAATTGGTCTCGCTCGCGGAGGCCCGCGACCAGGCGTTGGCCAACCGGAAGCTGGCCCGCGCGGGCGGTGATCCGCTGGCCGAAAAGCGCCGTTCTCTCGGCGTGCCGACCTTCGCCGAGGCCGCCGGGCGCGTCATCGAGCAGAAGCGGGCCGGGTGGCGCAGTCCGAAGACCGCGAGGCTCTGGACTCGCTCGCTGGAGATGTATGCCTTCCCGCGCCTCGGCAACGTGCCGGTTTCGGAGATCACCAGCGGCGACGTGCTGGAGACGCTGTCCCCGATCTGGCACGCGAGGCCGAAGGTCGCCCGCGCCATCCGTCTTCGTGTCCGCGCCGTGCTGGAGTGGGCCGTTGCCATGGACTGGCGGACCGACAACCCCTGCGACCGGCTCCTGCCGGTGCTCGGCCCCCAGCACGATGTCGTCACGCACCGCAAGGCCCTGCCTCACGGCGAGGTGGCGGCGGCCATCGCGAAGGTGCGGGCGGCAAAGCCGGGGAAGGTGGACACGTTGGCCTTCGAGTTTCTGGTCCTGACGGCGGCGCGGGGCGGCGAGGTCCGGGGGGCGGTGTGGGCGGAGATCGACCAAGGTGCGGGCGTGTGGACGATTCCGGCAAGCCGGACGAAGACCGGCCGCGAGCACCGGGTGCCGCTGTCCGGCCGGGCGTTGGAGATCCTCGACGCGGCCCGCAAGCTGTGGAACGGGGAGAGTCCGATCGTGTTCGTCAACGAGCGCGGGAAGCCGTTGACGAGGAAGCGGCCGGGGCGGTTGCTCCTGAGTTGCGGAATCTCGGCGGTGCCTCACGGGTTCCGGTCGTCGTTCCGGGATTGGGCGGCCGAGAGGACGGACCATCCCCGCGAGGTCGTCGAGGCGGCGCTGGCGCACGTCGTGCAGAACAAGGTCGAGGCGGCGTACCTGCGGACGGATCTGTTCGAGCGGCGGCGTCGGCTCATGGAGGATTGGGCCGGGTATCTGGAGGGCCGGTGAGCAGGCACCGAGACCTGATCTGACCTCGCGACCGGCTCAGAGGCCGTTTCGGGGCGGCTCGGAGGCGTTTCGGGTAATCTACGGGCGCTAGGATGGCCTCAGATCGACGATCTCGGGTTCCCGAGGGGTAGAGGTAGGGGGAAAACGGCGGTCGGCAGAGAGCCGCCGCTATCGCCAGGGAGGTGACGGGGTCGCCCGTTGCCCTCGCCGTCCGTGAGACTGGCGACCGAGAGGCCGGGGAGCTTGCCAGCGACCGCCCGGTGGACGCTGCTCTGGACCGTGCTCTGAGAGGCGGTTTCGGCGGCTCCGCCGAGGGCTGGCTTTCGACTGTTATGGTCGGTAAGTATCCATCTCACAAGCGGACGCCCGTTTGTCACGAAGCAACTTGCCTCGCAGCGCCCCTTTGCGACGCTTCCGCTTCGGCGCCCGTTCTTGCCCGGTTCGATCATCCGTGAACGCTCCCCGCCGGGCTGGGCGTCGGGAAGGCCGGGCAGGAGTACTCGCGCGGCGGCTGCGCCGTCCAAGTGCGGTCCTGCTGCACCAGGGCGTTGGCGAGGACGAGGAGCTTCCGCATCACGGCCGTCAGGGCGACCTTGCGCGGCTTCCCCTTGGCGAGGAGCGCCTCGTACTTCCGCTTGAGGTCGGGATTGTGATGGGCCGCAACCAGAGCGGGCATGAAGAGCAGCCGGCGGACCCGGTGCCTGCCGCCCTGGATGAAGCTCCGTCCCTTCCAGTTTCCGGACTCCCGGGTGACCGGGGCGAGTCCGGCGAGGCTGGCGGCTCCCGACCGAGTGAGCATACCCAGTTCCGGCAAGTGGACGATCAGTCCCGCGGCGGTGATGTCCGAGATGCCCGGGATCGAGGTCAGGATCTCGGCCCGGCGCTCCATCTCCTTCTCCTCCCCGATCCGCTGCCGGATCTCGGCATCGATGAGCTTCAGCTGGCGGTCGATCTGCCGCAGCCTCTGCCTGGTGACCCGCTTGCCCACGGAAGTGCGCAAGTTCCTGGCCCGGTTGGTGATTGCGGTCCGATCCCTGACCAGCGCGTCGCGGATCTGCTGGAGCTCGGCAAGCTCGCGCTGCCCCTCCGACCGCGCCTCGGTCGGGCGCAGGTCCTCGATGGCCGAAGCCATGATGGACAGCATCCGGGCGTCCACCGCGTCGGTCTTGGCGCGCCGCCCGATGGAGCGGGCGAAGGACCGGACCTGGAAGGGGTTGATCGCGTACAGGGGGAGCCCGGCCTTCAGGAGGGTGTCCTCGAAGTCGCGGTGGAAGGCTCCGGTGGGTTCGTACGCGATCCGGTCGATCCCGGAGCCGATCCAGACGATCAGCTTCCGGAAGCCGGCGCTGTCGTTGGGGAACCGGGATACTCTCCCCTCGGGCGCGGCGAAGGCGTCGAGCCAGTCCTTGGAGATGTCGATCCCGACGGTGCGGAGGATGCTCCTCATGAGTTCTTCCCTTCTCCTGTGCTTGTTATGCGAGCCTCGATGCTCGTGTATCCATTCAGGACATTGGGAAGGACGGTGGCGATCACACTTACCACGGCCCCTTTACGGCCTGCCAGCCTATCGATCCGACCACCGTCCCTGTTGAGCGCCCGCTCCGGCTCGCTGCGCTCGCCTCCACGGGCGCTCAACAGCCCGGGCCTTCCCCGTGACCCGGTCATGCAAATCACGCGGGAATCTGCATGATTATGGGAAACAAGCCAGCATACTCCGTGTATAACACGGAGGCTGACGAGGGGTGGTCCACGCCCCCCCTTCGATCCCCCTTTTGAGGCCGAGCTTGGGGCTCGGTTCGCCTTGCGGACCGCGCACGTCGATATGCCGTGCCGCGGACGAGGGGCGGTGCCCGCAGAGAGCCTCGTCGGCTGGAGCAGACCTCGACAGTCAAACCAGACGACGAGGTGGAGAAGGACACGGGCGACGTTGCGGCCATCATCCACAAGTACTCCCTTCTTCAGGAGTCCAGCCGACAGCACGTCATTCAACGGCAGGATGGAGGCTGACTGGCGAAGTGGATGGGGCTCCGACATGACGGGCGCCCGGAACAGAAGGCGTCAACCCGCCCGCTCCCATTCGTAGGGGGAGAGTTCCATCATGTACGTGCACTGGACCGAAACTCGACGCGTGATCCATGGCGGATCGCCACGATGCTTGCCAGCTAATAGGAAATCGTGATCCGCCAGTGCTGGCCAGCTGTGCCCTCTGGATCCCGTCCAACGATCACAGTAATCCCGTCGTCATCCTCATGGACATCACACTCCGAAGGACTCCAGAGTTCACCTGTATAGGACATCCAGCAGTTCAGGATCGCCTGGTCAAGGCGGATCCCAGAGACCTTTCTCTGGACGAAACCACTCTGGTCCATGATTCCCTGATCGCTCAGGAAGCCCTGGGGCGCTGATTTGGCCGCCAGAGAAAAGACGCACGCCAGTAGCACGACAAGAAGGAGATTGGAAAGAACCTTCACGGAAATCTTCTCCACTTCCAGTTCTCACGCCCCCCGCCGACGATCGCCGAGGAACGCGAGGACATGACTGTCTCACGGTGGCCGTAAGGTTGAATCGGACGGGAACCGCGAGTTCGGAACCGCCCTGATAGGATCGTGGTGGGCCACCCTCGCGTCGCGCAAGCGGGAAGGAGCTATTTCGGGGGGAAACGCTGGGACACGGAAGGGTCGGCCCTGGTTGGTACCGCGCACGGGCCAATGCAACTCAAAAAAACAGGACGATTGCCGCCTCACCAGCGCCTCGGTCCTTTCCGTGCGCCAATCACAGATCGACTTAGCGCACCACACCGCGTCGATTTCACGCACTATAAGGAGGTGGTATTATGGAAAACATGGAGAATCAGGACTCAAGCTGGCGGAAGTGGCCCGGAGGCGCCGGTGGCATCGTAATTGCCGTTGGCCTCCTTGCGGGCTTGTGGGCAGACCTCCCTGGAATCATCGCGACCCTGTTCAACCCCCGCTACCGCGACCTAGTGTCAGTGTTGGCGCTGATGGTGCTGGCATCCCTTACGGCCGGTGCGGTACTCTGGGTCGCTTGGCGCATCTACCGCGCTGTCTATGCATGGCGACATCGACGCCCGGCGATGAGGCTCAAAGGGCTTTCCGACACTGTCCGGGACACGCGGACGCGGCATCGTTCCCAGCTTCACAGGACAGCCGTGCTGCTCGGCGAGTATAAGATTCCAACACCGCCAGTACCCAAAGCCGTGGTGGGGCTGGTGGCGGCAGACGACGAGACCTACATGGTCTGGCGCGAGTTCTTGGGCAGGTTAGCCCCTTATGTCGAAGTGGGCGATCTGCGAACAGCTAGAGGGGTCTGGCCCCAACTGGAGGCCGATGTCGCCGCTTGGAAGGATCCGGAGCATGAGCTACCCAGCCCACCGGAGGAAGGGCCAGAAGGTGGGGAGACCACCCCAAAGAACCAGTAACCACAGGAACGTAAAGAGACCGCAGTGAGCGGGACGTCTTCCTAGAGGGGTCGGACTGGAAGTACGAGAATCTTCACGCTCTTCGTGAGGAACGACATGCCCGAACTCCGAGAGATGGCTGGCGAAATCGACCAAAAACACGCGTCGGAATCGTGATGACGGCCGTCTACAGGTTGAATTGAGCCGACGCGGCGGGGTCTCCCGCCGCTAACACGAGGTGGGCGATCACGGCGATGGCCTCGGCGGCGGTCTTGTGGGTGTTCACCCAGCGCGCGAGTTGGTTCAGGTTGTTCCCGATCCGCACGATCTGGCAGATGCGCTCGCCCTCGATGGCCCGCGCCGGGGCGGTCCACGTCTGCGTCCGTGCCATCGCCTCGCGAAGCAGCGCGGAGCGGGACACGCCCGCCGCGGCCGCCTTGGCCCGCCAAGCGGCGTGCTCTGCGGGCGTGCCGCGCGTGGCCACGAGGGCGGTGCAGTCAGCCACGGACGCATCGTGGCCGGGGTTCGGGGCGCGGCCTCCCGCGCCCGCCCGCTGCTCCCGCAGCAGCGCGGTATGCCGGGGGATCTGAAGGGGGTGCCGCACCCCCTCGCCAGCCTCGACGTTTAACATCGAGTCGGCTGGCTTGCTTGTCTCCCATAGTCATGCAGATTCCCACTTGATTTGCATGACCGGGTCACGGGGAAGGCCCGGGCTGTTGAGCGCCTGCTTGCGGGGGCGTGCGCAGAGCTCACCACCACACCAGCCAGCCAACCAACCGGCAAGTAGACGTGCCCATGATTCGCGACGGGGGAATCGACTGCCTCACCTGGTCCCGTGACGCTAACCGACATAGCTTTAGGCTCAATGACCGGAAGCTCAACATGCCGCATGCTAGCATGTCGGGCCGACGGGCGTGACGCAAGTGCTCACGCCGGGATTACCGAGGGGTGAACTGAATGTTGCAACGCACGGTCGCTTTGGCGCTCTTGGTCCTTCCATGGGACCTGACGGCTCAGGTCGGTTCGCAGCAAATGGATGACCGGACAACGCAGGAGTCGATGCCCCTCTCCGCAGCCATAGCGGAGATTCGCAAGAGTCCTTTCTATCGCGTGCCGTGGTCGGCTGGCGAGTTGGAGGGCTCCCTCTACCGGATGGAGCTACGTTCGGCGTTGGCCCCCGACACCGACTTGTTGCGGTACCAGGAGGCTTCCGAAGACACGGTAGTGTCCGCGGCCTGGGTGTTCGGGGCAACAACAACCATTGGGCTGCTGGCGTACGTTGGGACCGCTTACTACTTCGCGTACGGCGACTCTTGGGTGCCCCTCTACTCAATACCGGTCGTGGCTGTGGGGTTAGCCGCAATGGGAGCGGGAGCGGATCCGGGCAGGGCCGCCCTTGGATCGATCTTGGGTGGCGCAGTCGGCGTACCACTCGCTTATTCAAACTCTCCGATCATTGCCATTCTCGGGCTGCTGGCGCACCCAGCCGTGACGACGCTGGCCTCCAAGATTCATTTCAGAAGGCGTCCACGGTAGCGACTGTCCCCACCCGATCCCAGGGTGGGCATGCTGTCTCATGCCGCGAACGGTGGTGGCTATCGGCACTGTGTCGGTTGCCAACCTTTTCCCAGCGTCGCGAGCCGGTGCTCAGGGTCCACCGCCCCCGTCCTCTCGTCGAGAGCCCCCGCTTCACCGGCACGCCGGGCGGTAGCATCGCCTGAGAGCGATGATCGCCGGTCCCCGAGGTGCCGGCCGGGCGGAACCGCGGCGGAACCGGAGAGGCGTGACGGACGCCGTGCGCAGGCTGGCCGTGCGCGCGCAAACGCCCGTCGCGGTCACCAAGCTCGACCACAGCGTCCGGGGCAGGTGTCCAGCGAACGACCGGGGGAGTTTCTGGTCACGGTCGCTGCCACTTGCGACGAGGGGATCCGCCGGGTGGTCTCCGCTGACGGCAGGTGTTTCCGACTTGGCCGCAGGCGCTGACACATCCGGGGGCGTTCGAGGGCGTCGATCTACATCCCGTTCAGGAAACACGAACTGATAGGGGAACAGCAATCACCAGAACCAACATAACAATATGAATAGCAACATGTTATAACGTTCTTTCCCATCCAGCTATGGAGATGCCCCAAAAAAGGGGCGACCATGGGGTCCCGTACGCGGGTTTCCTTCGATGGCCATTGACAGCATGGAGACGGAACGGTGACGGAAGGTGAGAAGAAGAGCATGTTGCGGGCGGCGCTGATCCTGGCCGGGGCGGCTCTCGTGCGGTTCCTGTTCCTGGCGCCCGGACCGGCGGATGTGCCGCTTGCCGATCGGCCGTCGATCACCGACAGCCTGTTGGCCGCCGGCGACTCCGTGGTGGAATCGAACGCCCGCCGGAGCCGGCCGTTTGCGGCGGGAGAGACCATCGACCCCAACGTGGCATCGGAGGAGGAGCTGGACCGGTTGCCCGGGGTCGGCGCGTCCAGGGCCCTGCGCATCGTGCAGGAGCGCGAGCAGAACGGTCCCTTTGCCAGTATCGAGGACCTTACCCGCGTTCCCGGCATCGGTGCCAGGTCGCTGGAACGGCTCAGGCCACATCTGCGGGTGGCGTCTTCCGGATCTGGCCTTCGCGCCGGGGGCGCCGAGGGGGTCGGGTCGGGCCGTCCCGGCGTGTCGGACGGGTCCGGGACGCTCGATCCCGGAAACCGGGGTGTCAGGGGGTGTCACGTGGTCTCATGAGGATCGGCAACCTTCTGTGACTACTGCGTTTAGCGTTTCTTGACGTATTGGGCGGTTTCATGTAGTCTCATTCAGAGAGTGGTAACCATAGGTGATAACCGATTTCTGATGAGGAGGCCAACATTGAAGCGACCGAGACAACTCAACGCGGCGTTCGTACGGACCGTCAGGCGGCCGGGAAGGTACGGCGACGGCCGGGGTGGCTACGGGCTCTCGCTGTTGGTGAAGCCGATGGCCAGCGGCAGGCTCTCGAAGAGCTGGGCCCAGCGGCTGCGGATCAACGGCAGGCCGTTCAACCTCGGCCTGGGCGCCTATCCGATCGTGACGCTCGCCGAGGCCCGCGCCAAGGCGCTCGCCAACCGGCGCGACGTCGAGAAGGGCCGGGATCCCCGAGGCGGCGGCGTGCCGACGTTCGAGCAGGCCGCCGAGAAGGTGATCCGGCTACATGCGAAGAACTGGAAGGGGCCCTCGAGCGAGGCCCAGTGGCGGCAGACGTTCCGGGACTACGCGTTTCCGAAGTTGGGACGAAAGCGCGTCAGCGAGATCAACACGGCCGAGGTGCTGGCCTGCCTGGTGCCGATCTGGAACGAGAAGCGGGTCACCGCACGCCGTGTGCGGCAGCGGATCGGGGCCGTGATGAAGTGGGCGGTGGCGAAGGGATACCGGCAGGACAATCCCGCCGGCGACGCGATCGCGGCGGCATTGCCGAAGGTCGGTGGACGCCGGAAGCACTTCCGGGCCCTGCCCCACGCTCGGGTTGCGGGAGCGATGGAGAAGGTTCGGGATGCCGGCGGGTGGCTGGCGAGGCGGCTATGTCTGGAGTTCATTGTCCTGACCGCCGCCCGGTCCGGCGAGGTACGAGGGGCCCGGTGGGACGAGATCGACTTCGATAACGCCATGTGGATCGTACCCGAGGAGCGCATGAAGGCCGGGAAGGAGCACCGGGTCCCGCTGTCGACGCAAGCCCTCGCCGTGTTGGCCCAGGCCCGCGACAACGCGAGCAGCCCGGATCTGGTCTTCCCGAGCGTCCGGGGCCTCGTGCACCGGAGGCAGGCACTGACCCGACTGCTCAAGGAATTGGGCATCGAGAGCACCGTGCACGGGTTTCGGAGTTCGTTCCGGGATTGGGCCGCGGAGACGGGTGTGGAGCGAGCGATTGCGGAGGCGGCGCTGGCGCACACCGTAGGCGGCGTCGAGGGAGCGTACTTCCGGAGCGACCTGCTCGAGCGGCGCCGCGAGGTCATGGAGGATTGGGGGCGCTACATCGCCTCTTGAAGTCCCGGCCCTCGGAAAAGATGGTCGGTTTCTGGGTGATTTATGGTTACCCCGGCCACGTCGGTTGCGAGTGAGTAGCGGCTCCGCGGTGATGGTGTCTAGTTTTCCCGACGTTCTACGGGGATAGTCCCCGTGAAAGCAGCCTGCCGGACAGCCTTCCTGCTTGCGCGGCCCCTCGGTGCCCGTCTACGTTCCCGCCCTACCAATTCCGTGCGACGGCCCAGGTCGGGTCGCTCGTCGAATACAACAGGCCATCCAGCGGGCAACGGGTAGCTCCCGGCACCCCGGTCGAATAAGCGGGAACCCCAGCGCGGGACACCGTCGCATGGAGTTGGTAACGGCCCGGCACCCGTCTGGGCCGGCAACCCAACCCATCAGAAGGAGGGTACCGCCCACATGAGGCCCGCCACCGCCAACCTTCGCGCTCGTCCTGCTTTCCTGCTTCTGTTCGCGCTGATACTTGGCGCGTGTGACTCCCTCAACCCGTTCGCCGAGGAGGACGGGGCCATCGTCGTGACCCCGGACGTGTATCCAGATGCCCGATGGAACGTGCTGGTCAGCGATTCCACCGGACAGGGCGCACCCGAACTGTATCGGGTCTCCGTCCCTGCCGGGACGGATGTCTGTGTGCCGCTCGGCAGCATCGTCCACGCCAAATGGGCACACAGCACCGTTCCCGCCGCCGACTCGGTGCGCGTCAGGCTCTACATGAAGCGCATCTGGATGGGCGGATGCAGGAACTGACCTACTCCAAGAGAGAAAGCGCACCGTGAACCGGCTCCTACCCCTGCTGCTCACGCTCGGTTGCGTGGAAGCACCCACGATGCCGGCCGCATCGGCGGCCTTGCCCACGGTCGATCTCGACACGACGGCCATCATCACGGAAGTCATTCCGCTTCATCCGATTCATGTGATCTGGGAAAAGCCACCTACGCCCGACATGCAGGCGGCGTGGGACAGGGCCGCCGAACGATGGGGGCGGGCGCTGATTCCCCGGCATGGCCGCGACCCGTACATCGTTACCGAGGACAGCCCCTGCCTGTGGGCCGATTGGGCGTTTTCCGTCGGGGACACTGTTCGCTCACTCACGGTCATCATTCGTGCCCGTGACGTTCCAGACCATTTTCCCGCCACCGGCGCGGAATGCGAGCACGGCGTCAGCGGCAATATCGGCTTGTCTCTTCGCCATTGGGTCAACTGGCGGGAGGATCACCGCAACCACCCGTACTACATGGAGAAGCTGTTCATCCATGAGATCGGCCACATTCTCGGCATCGGAAGCGGTTGGAGGTGGCTGGATGACGATGGGAACGTCATCAGGCGGGGCGGCCACTGGGGTGGCCGGATCACAGTCGTCCGGAGCACCGTGCGGAACTCTGATTCCTCGGTCGCGCCCGACACGGTGGACTGGCCCTATTTCAACGATCCCGACATCGCCGGGACGCTGGAGGAACTCACCGACGGTCGCTGGACCGGAGCCATGATCCCGCTCGACGAACGTGAGCAGCATTGGCACTGGTGCCTGACGCCGTTCCTGCGGGACTGTCTGATACCGGACGAGAACAACCCGAACATCTGCTACGGCTCCATCGTCGGCGGCGACGTGATGGGGACCGGCGGGAGGATCACCAGGATCACGCTCAAAGCATTGGACCCCGAACTGTGGACGGCGGGCCGTGCCGAGGACTACGGCCGACCGGAAGGCCGGTTTCTCGACTTATGGCTCGACTGGCTGAAACGCTGTCCCATTCCCCTGTGAGCCAGAATCCCCCACGGGGCCGCGAACCCTCCCTGACAGTCCGACGGCCCGATCCAAAGCGGCGGGCCTCCCGGCTGCCACCGGGACACCCACCCGACGCCCGGACATTCCGAAGGGAGCAAGGAAATGTCGAACGATCCCCTCCCCGATCCTCAAGAGATTGTTTCCAGCCTCCTGAGCCAGAGTAGGAAGCCGGTCGCCTTTGGCCCGTCCGCGTCAGAGGAACGACGGCTGGGCCAAACAACGACCGTGTTCACCATCCTCGGCCATGCGTTCGAGGCGCACGACATTCAGCAACAACGGGCATTGCGGCATCTCGTTGACAATGCCGCTTCGGGACTTGCCGAGACCGTCGCCGCCGAGAAGCATGGAGAATCCTCCCGCGCCTATCTGCGGGGCGTCTCGGAGGCACTGGCGGCCATCTCTGGTTTCTTCGGAAGCCTACCCAGGGGCAGGGGGGGCTGAGGGGTCAATCTCCGTATCTCGGAACATCTGCCGTAGCGCAAAGAACATGGCTGGCGACACGATCTTGTCCGACCTGTTCATGGATTACCCTCCCCAACTGATGCGGGCCCCCGCGCGGCGCAGATCGAGGCGCGAGCCATCGAGCCGGAGAACGCGGCCCCCGGCTCGACCCGGTAAGGTGGGGGTCGTCATATGGCCTCCGGGTTGTCCGGCGCTTCGTCGGGGGTTCCATGGTGGCACGGCGCGCTTGATTCCATCGGCGCGTTCGGTTCCGGCGATCGGATGGGGCACCGTCCAGCCGTCAGATGTTGTTGCGCTGGGTCGCATACGGTATCGTTTACTGTCGTGCGGTCGACCGCATGTTCGATCTTTGAGTCCCTGTTTGTCGGCATCCTAGCCTGTTCTGAAGCGGTCTATGATCCTGATCGTCGTGTTGCTGAACCTCATCGCGGGCGTCGCGGTCGTGTGGAACCACTGGGGGTGGCCCGGCATGGTGGCCGTCGCCGGTCTGGCGGCCCTGTTCCTGTGGGCGCGCCACGTCGGGAACAACCGCACGGGGTGGGACGGGGGACGATGAGCAAGCAGGCCGACCCCCGAACTGGCCGCCTCGATTCCCGCTTCCAAGCGGCCTGAAAACCGGAGCACAGAAGAATGACCAACGACTTCGCCGAGCGTGTCTGCAGTGCCGTGAAGCGGATTCCCAGGGGAAGAGTGGCCAGCTACGCAGACATCGCCCTCCGTCGCCAGCTAATCGTGGTGCTGGACTTCGACGGGGAAGCCGACACCCCCATGCTGGACGATCTTCCCGAAGGCGAGTGGGCACCGACCGGCAGCCCGTGCGAGGTTCTGGCGGTTGCCGAACTGCTGGCGAGGATTGCGACCAACCGACACACGCCGCGCCCCCTTGCCATGCTGGCAGCCGCGACCGGGCGGGGCCTGATTGACGCTGCCGAGATTGCTTTACCGCGACGTGGTGAGGCGCAACTAACCCCCTACCGAAAGGGAACCCCCGATGATCCGCTGCACACTGTCACTGGCTGCCGTGCTGGCGGTCGCATCCTGCGGCCTGCTGGACCCCGATCCCACGCTGACCGGCGAGTGGGCCGGACAGGCTTCGGGTGGCGGCAACACTGCCGCATGGACCGTTCGCCTGACCGATTCCGGCGGGTCCATCACGGGGACGTACAGCACGACCAACCCGGCGCTAGGTTCCCTGGGCTTGTCCGGCAGCCTGACCGGGACGTATGCCCACCCCACCGTCACACTCAACTTCGATCTGCATGATCCCTTCGACGGGGTGACGCTCAACTGCCAGATTGACGGGACGGTGAATGTCGCCGTGGACAACATCAGCGGCCCCGTGCGGTGTGACTACCTCGGGCAGAACGTCCTCGGCGGCATCCTCAACCTTTCGCGGGTGTCGTAGTCGAATGCCGCGCCGTCGTCCGAAGTCCGACGGGCTGTTCATCGGGATCGGCCTATGGTCGCCCGATCCATGCCCGCGAGGTGCTGGCCGTCGATCTGGCGGGTGCCGGCCCGGGTGCGGCGCGAGCGGTCGGGCAGGTGCTGAAGAGGCTCGGCCCTCTTGAGGAGAACGTTCCATGGTGGCGCGTGGTTCATAGCTCCGGCGAACTGCCGACCGTCAACCCGGAAGTCGACATGATTTGCAAGCTCAGGTTGGTAACCGAAGGGGTGCGGCCCTCGCGTGACTCCGGCAAGATCCCCTGGGAAAAGTATGGGTGTTATGCTGCCTCCCACCTCAACGGCCTAGAGAGGCCAACAAGGCCATGATGCACGACACGACCACCCACCGCCCTTCCGAAGCGCCAGGCTGGGCCTTTAGAAGTTTCAGCAAGCTGTCCCCCCGGGAGATCACCAATGGGGTGAAGGCAACAACGCGGTTGATCGCCGGAGCGGAGTTTTCCCGATCCATGGGATCGCCAAGTAGGGATTTCCCCCCCACCGGACAGGGAAATCCCCCTCATGAAATACCGGGTTTTCCCGGTGTTTTTCGTCCTGTCGGCTTGCGTACGATAGGCGTCCGTCCAAGGCTTGGCCCGGCTGGAACGTTGCCGGGCCGTCAAACTTCCCGCCCGGAGGGCGATCCAATGAAGCAGATGTTCTCAACAGGATGGAGCTGAGCCTTCCGGCGTTTCTCCGGCGGCGGTTGCCGTCCGGCTCCTGCGGACCGCGCCGCCACTCCACCCTGACTCCCGCCACCTTCCTGACCGGAGGGCTCCTGTGTCTGCTGGCCGCCCCGCTGGCCGCGGCACAGACGCCCCAATTGGCCGTGACCACCAAACCGGATCCGGTCGAAGGCGGCGGAGCTGCGGGCGGGGGAATCGTCATCGTCAAGGCTTGGATGCACCCGAGGGCCGAGGAGTTCGAGGTGACTCTTGTCCTGGGCGGCACCGCCACCAAGGGCACCGACTACAGGATCGATGCCGAGACGTTCACGTTCCCGCCGGGCACCTTGAGCCAGACAACCAATCTCCGAATCATCGACGATGACGTCTACGATCCCGGCGAGACCATCACGATCCACGCCACCAGTCCCGGGCTGAGAGATTCGGACCAGGTCACGCTGACCATCGCCGACAACGATGGCGGAGGCGGCACGATTCCGTCGGTGAGCCTGTCGGCCTCTCCGAACCCGGTTGCGGAGGGTTCGCCGGTGACGGTGACGGCGCGGCTGTCATCGGCCCTGTCGAGCGCCGTGACGGTGCCGCTGACCGTGACACGCGGCACGGCGGAGGCGGGTGACCACGGTTCGCTGTCGAGCGTCACGATCCACGCCGGACAGACCGCCGGCACCGGCACGATCGCGACGAGCGAGGACGCGGACACGGACGACGAGACCTTCACGGTGGCGCTGGGCAGCCTGCCGTCCTCGGTGATCCGGGGCAGTCCGTCCTCGGTGACCGTGGTGATCAACGACGATGACGGAGGCGGCGGGAACGGCGGGAACGGCGGGAACCGGCCGCCGACCGTGACGGCGACGTGCGACCCGTGCACCGTGGCTCCTGGCGGCGAGGTTCGGCTGGAGGCGAACGCCTCGGACCCGGACGACAACGCGCTGACGTATGCGTGGAGCGCGCCCGGCGGAACCTTCGCAGGTCCGGTCGACGGGGCGTCGGCGCGCTGGCTGGCTCCTTCGGAGACGGGCACGGTCGCGGTCCGCGTTCGGGTCTCCGACGGACGCGGCGGAACGGCCTCGGCCACGGTGTCCGTCAAGATCGGAGGCCCTCCGGTGTTCGGGTCGTCGTCGTACGCGTTCGAGTTGCGCGAGGGCGTGCCGGGCCGAGTCGTGGTGGGTCGGGTGTCGGCGGAGGACCCGGAGGGCGGGGCGGTGAGGTACGCGCTGGCGGCCGGCGGCAGGGGCCGCTTCGAGGTCGGGGCGCGGGACGGTGCGGTGGCGTACACGGGTCCGGGCGAGGACCACGAGGCGTGGCCGAACCGGTACGAACTGACGGTGAGTGCGCGCGGCCCGTACGGTGTGGAGGCTCGAGCGCGGGTGACGGTCGTGGTGACGAACGTGAACGAGCCGCCGATGGCGGTGGCCGACACGGCGCGGACGGCGGAGGACGAGGGGGTTGCGATCGACGTGCTGGCCAACGACACCGACGTGGAGGGCGACGCGCTGAGGGTCGAGTCCGTGACGGCTCCCGCGCACGGGACGGCGTGGATCGCGTCGGGCGGTCGTGTGCTCTACACGCCGGAAACGGACTGGCACGGCACGGACCGGTTCGCGTACATGGTGGCGGACGGCAACGGCGGACGGGCGACCGCCGAGGTCGTGGTCGTGGTCGAACCGGTGAACGACGCTCCCGAGGCCGTGGCCGACACGGCGCGGACGGCAGAGGACGGAGAGGTCCTCATCGACGTGCTGGCGAACGACCGGGATGTCGAGGGCGACGAGCTGCGCATCGAGTCGGTGACGGCTCCCGCGCACGGGACGGCGCTGATCGCATCGGGCGGTGGCGTGCTGTACGCGCCGGAGGCGGACTGGCACGGCACGGACCGGTTCGCGTACGCGGTGGCGGACGGCAACGGCGGACGGCGGACCGCCGAGGTCGTGGTCGTGGTCGAGCCGGTGAACGACGCCCCGGAGGCCGTGGCCGACACGACGCGGACGGCAGAGGACGAAGAGGTCGCGATCGACGTGCTGGCCAATGACACCGACGTGGAGAGCGACGCGCTGCGCATCGAATCGGTGACGGCTCCCCAGCACGGGACGGCGGAGGTCGTAGCGCAGATCGCAGCGGGGCGGCGAAACGGTGTGCTGTACGCGCCGGAGCCGGACTGGCACGGCACGGACCGGTTCGTGTACACGGTGACGGACGGCAACGGCGGAACGGCGACTGCCGAGGTCGTGGTGACCGTCGAGCCGGTGAACGACGCCCCGGAGGCCGTGGCCGACACGGTGCACTCGCCGGAGGACGGAGAGGTCCTCATCGACGTGCTGGCGAACGACCGGGATGTCGAGGGCGACGAGCTGCACATCGAGTCGGTGACGACTCCCGCGCACGGGGCGGCGCTGATCGCATCGGGCGGCGGTGTGCTGTACACGCCGGAGGCGGACTGGCACGGCACGGACCGGTTCGCGTACGCGGTGGCGGACGGCAACGGCGGGCGGGCGACCGCCGAGGTCGTGGTCGAGGTCGTGTCGGTGAACGACGCCCCGGAGGCCGTGGGCGCCATGCCAGACCTGTCGCTCGACGAGGGCGGCGAGGTGGTGGTGCTTGATCTGACTCCGTACTTCGAGGATCGGGACGGGGACACGCTGACGTGCAACGCCGCGTCGTCGGACCCCGCAGTGGTCGCGGTGGTTGTGGCGGGCTCGATGCTGAGGGTGACGCCGGTGGGCTACGGTGAAACGTCTGTCGAGGTGACGGCCACGGACCCGGGCGGGCTCGATGCCCGACAGACTTTCCGGGTGGGCACAAGCGACCGGATGGTGCGCACCGTGCTCGACGAAACGCTCGCGGCGATGGGGCGGGCGCACCTGGCGAGCGCGCGCATGACGCTGGGCCGCCGCGTGGGACCGGGCGGTGGCGCGGAGGCGAGTTCGATGCTGACGGTCATGGGGCGGAGGGTCCCGCTGGGCCGGGAAGCGGCGCGCGCTGCCGCCGGACGGCTACTCGAGGGCTGGGCGCTGTCACGGCTCCTGCGCGGCGGAGGGCTCGTCGAGGCGGGACAGGCGTTCGAGAGCCGAGCGGTGAAGTGGGCGGCCACAGCCGGTTCGGACGGCCCACGGGACCTCGCGGACATGGCGGCTGCGCTGGACGTGGCCGGCCTCGGCGGGTTCCGGAACTCCAATGGCCCCGGCGGCGGCACCGAGTGGGTGTTCGTGTTCGGGGAACAGAGCGGCACGGCCCGGCTGGGTGGCGCTTGGCGGTTCTGGGGCCAGGGCGACATCCAGACGTTCGTGGGCGAGCCTTCGGCGGAGCGAAACTACGAGGGCGACCTGCGCACGGGGTACGTCGGGCTCGATCGCTCTCTCGGCGGCCGTTTGCTCGCCGGCGTGGCGGTTGCCCGGAGCAGTGGTGTGGGCGACTGGCGAGCGGGCTTTGCCGGCGGGCGGCTCGAGACCTCGCTCACGGCCGTACACCCCTACGTGCGCTGGTCGGACGGCACAACGTCGCTGTGGGCGATGGGCGGCGGCGGATGGGGGTCGGTGCGGAACACGCGCGGGCCTCGGGCCACGCCGTGGGACCTGGCGCCCCCCAAGACGAGTCGAGTCGTGGGCACAAGCGGGCTGGATCTACGGCTGGGGCTCCTCGAGGCGCGACGGCGGTTCGCGGAGTGGTTCGCACTCAGGGCCGACGCGGCGTGGGCCAGGCTCGCGACCGCGGCAGGCACCGAGACCGTCGACGGGCGGGGCGCGTCCGTCGACCAGCAGCGCCTCGGCATCGAACTGTCGCCGTCGCTGCGCCTGGGCGGCCTTGCCCTTGAACCGTTCGGCGAAGCGACCGCCCGGCGCGATGGCGGCGCGGGCCAGACGGGCTCGGGGGTCGAAGTGTCCGGTGGTCTCCGGGTTGTGGGCGGACCGGTGCGTATCGACGCGCACGGCCGCATCCTCGTGCTCCACTCCGCCGACGGTTACGAGGAGCGCGGGCTCGGCCTCACGGTCAGCGTCGGCAGCCCGTCCTCGGCCGAAGGACTCTTGCTCTCCATCTCGCCCCGCTGGGGCGGCCCCGCAACCGCAACCGGGGCGCTGTGGCGCGAGGCGCTACCCGGGCGTCCCGCACCCGGCTACGGCCCAGACGCGGGCGCGTGGTCGCTCGACGCGGCCGCCCGCTACGGGCTCCGCCTGCCCGGTGGCCGGTTGCTCGAATGGTTCGGCTCGCTCGTCCGCTCCGGGCAGGGCTGGGGCTTGACCATCGGCGGCGGGTTCGGGCTGACCGCCGGTGAGGCGATAACGATGGCCGGACCGGCGCGCTGAGACGGACGTGACTCACCCGGATGGCTCCCCCAGGCGACGACGTCGTCCGACACGGCCTCTATTACCGGAGCTTCGTCGCACACGAGACGCTGGTGCAGGTCGTAGGCGTCCGTATCCGGGTTCTGGACGGGGCTGGTGACGATCACGCAGCCCTTGTTGCCCTCGATTCCTCTGGCGAGGTCGTCAACGCAGTTGCCGTAGGCGATGAACTCCCGGGCCCGATCGGTGTTCTGAATGAAATCCCATGTCGACGGAGCGTTCCTGTAGTCGCTCAGCGCACAGTCGGCGTTGCCGAATGCGATGTCGGACAGCACTCCGCCGATCGCCAGCGTGGCGAGGACCGAGCCGGACAACGCGTGGCCGCTCGCCCGATAGAGCATCCCGTCGTTCCACGGGAAGCCACCCAGCAACCCGAGGGATCGGGCCGTGCCGAGATCGTGGGTCAACACGACGGCCTTGCTTTCGTCGGCCAGGACGTGCGTGACGAACTCGGCGAACCGGATTGCGCGGCCGTTGAACACTTCCGAGCGTGAGCCGTCCCGGTAGACGATCATGCCGTCGTCGGGAATGCCTTCGGTGTAGAAGCGGATGAGTTCCACGGTCTCGTCGTCAGGCGCCGCGTCCGGGCTCGCGGCTTCTTCGTCGCACGCATGGGCGACGACGAGGCTGCTCGTGACCAGGATTAGGAGGAGGGAACGGGCAAGGCGTTTGCGTCTCATGGCACGACCTCCGTTTGGAAGGGGGCGGGGCCGCCCATGATGACGGCTTGCCGCTAATTGGGTCTCTCTCCTTACCCGTCCGGCGGGGTAGAAAGAACCCTGTGACGGAAAGATGCGCCCGCGCGGCGATGGTCGTGAGCGGGAAACCCCGGTGTCGATGGCGGGGAATCCACTCGGTTCTCGGGGGGCGGAAAATCCCCCCTCACGAGTCTCTTCCTGCGGACCGGAGGGGAGCGCCGCCTGGTGTCGCTAATCGACTTGCACCCGCCCGGCCCGGGTAATCGGAATAGGAAGTTACGACGATGGTGAAGCGGGGACGGCCCGGCCGGGCGCGCCAGAAGGAAACCAGAGTCAAAGCAAGGATGGCGGAGATGTTCGCGACCGAGCAGGACGCGGTGGACGGCGGCTGATGTACCGGGACTTGGTGGCCGGTACGGGACATCGGCGACGGCGAGCTAGCGGGCCGCACGGGCCACGGAAGGCAAGTGACGCTTTGCGCGCCCCGGTCGGGCACGGGCGGCCCCAACTCCGCCCAGCCTCAGCAGCCTCCGTTCGGCGGCGTCCGGAATCCCGCGACTGAACAGAATGTCCAACGTCCGTTCTGCGGTCGATCCCGCGGCGTCCCCAGCCGCCTGGGCCGCGGTCGGGAGGCCGCGCGTCATGCCCACCACCTGGCCGTTGCCGCGGTTGCGCAGGATCGTCATCGGCACGGCCGGGCCGCTGAACTCGCTTTCCGCGCATACGCAGAAGCTGTCCGACGACCTTCCCCACGGATCAAGCTACATCCTCGCTTACGGGTTCCTACAGGCTCTTTTCTTGCAGCAGGACGCCGTACGCCATCTGTGCGAAGCACTTCAGCTTTCGTGGGAATCTGATCCCTTGCTGGACGAGATCCGCGAGGTTCGCAACGACGCCGTCGGGCACCCGACGAATCGGCGTGGCGGTAAGAGCTTCGGCTTCATCTCACGTCCGTCGATCAGCAAGTCTGGCTTTCAGTTGATGACGGTGGAGCCGGCCACGGATCGTCCGCCGATGTTCAGGAACGTTAGCTTCAAGTCACTTGTGGACATCCAGCACGCGCGACTGGAGAAGGTCCTTGACGCCCTGCTCCAAGCGCTACGGAAGGAAGAAATGGAACATCGGCAGGAGTTTCGCGGCGAGAAGCTGGTCGCGCTGTTCCCACAGACGCTGTCCTACCACTTCGAGAAGGTATACGAGGCAGCTCGAGGACGTGGGGCTTGGGAGTGGGAGAACGGGACGATTCACCTATCCCGGATCGGCGAGGTCGTCAAGGACCTCCAAGCGGCCTTGGAGACACGGCAGATTGCCGGTGACTATCCCGGCATCGAGTATCAGGTTGAGCGGCTTGAATACCCGTTGGCTCAGCTCGGTGAGTTCTTTGCGGAAAGGGGCGAAGGTCGGCTGAACCCAGAAGACGCTGAGATCTTCACGTCCTTCGTGCAGAGCGGAATGGCGGAACTCCGAGAGATGGCTCGCGAAATCGACGACGACGTGTCGAAGCCGTGATGACTGGGCGTCTGCCGGTGAACGGTTCCTCCGGCGCTTCTGGAGAGTCCGACGTCGTCCGTTGGCGAAGACCCTTACCGGCTCGGTCCGACCACTTCCGCCTGCAGTTGGACGGTTCGCACCCAGCGCGGAAAGCACCGCCGAGGCCGGGGTGACGGCCACGGTCGCGGGACGCGGCGGGATCGGGCGGCGGCACAATGGGGCCGTCGAAGCCTCCGCATCCCTTGGCCAGGGCCGCTGCGGCCAGGACCGCAAGCAGCCCGATGACGGCTCGGTGACGAGCCACGCCTTTCTCGCGTGATCCGCTATTCATCGTCGCCGGCGTGCAGCAGTCCGGTCGCGAGCGCGAATCGCACGATGTCTCTGCGGCCGGTCAGCCCCAGCTTGCCCCGCGCACGCGCCAGGTATCCCTCGACCGTCCTGGGGCTGAGCAACATCTCCTTGGCCATCTCCCGGGTCGTGAAGCCCTGCGCGTACAGCTTCACCGCAGTGCGCTCGCGCGGGGCGAGCACTTCGGGTCCCGGCTTGCCGGTCGAGCGGCCCTGGGCCTTCCGCCGTGCGAGCAGGGCGGCCGCCCTGCGCGGCAGGTAGGAGTGTCCGCGTACGATCGCTTCGATGGCGCCCATGAGATCGGTGTCGGCGACGGACTTGTTCAGGAAGCCTGCGGCACCGGCGTTGAGGGCGGGAACGAGGAACTCGTCCTCGTCGTGAATCGTGAGCACGAGAATCCTCGTTCCAAGTCCGAGTTCGGTGATGCTCCGGGTCGCCCGGATTCCGTCCATCCCGGGCATCGACAGGTCCATGAGGACGATGTCCGGCTCCAGCGCCCGCGCTTTCGACACCGCTTCCTCACCCGACGACGCTTCGCCCACGACATGCACGCGCCCGGTGGACTTCAGCAACGCCTTCAGGCCGGAACGCACGACGTTGTGGTCGTCGACCAGCAGCACCCTCACCATGGTTCGCGACCCGGCGGCGGTTCGGCCAGCATCGCGCGGGCCTCGCGGGCGGGCTCGAACGAAGCGTCGGCGGGTTCCCAGGCCGCGAGCGCGCTCGCAAGGTGCGCCCTGGCGCGGGCGGTGTCGCCGCGCGCCGTCAGCACCCGGGCCAGTTCGAGGTGTGCATGCGGTTGGGAGGGGACGCGCCGGAGCGCTTCACGCAGTTCCGCCTCGGCCTCGTCCAGGCGGCCCATCTTCCTGAGCGCGCGTCCTGTTTCCCGATGGAGGTCGAGGCGCGGATCCTGAGCCATCGCATCCCGGTAGTGACGGACGGCCAGCGCGTACTCGCCGTCCTCCTCCTCGATCCGCCCGAGATCGCCGGTCAGGACCGGACGGAGCATGTCGGCGCCCCACGTCTCGATCCAGTCCGACGCGGCCCGGTGGGCGCTCCGGGCCACACCGGTCTCGCCCATCTCACGGGCGATGCGAAGCTCCGAGTGCGTGACATAGAAGGCGTCGCTCTCGGGCGGTTCAAGCTCGGACCGCAGCTCCTCGAACAGGGCCGCCGCCTCGGCGTGCCGGCCAGCGTCGAGATAGACGTCGATGTCGACGAACCCGTGCTGGACGATAGCGAGCGGGGAGTGCGACCCGGAGGCCTCGGCGCGCCAGGCCTCCGCCGTCCGAATCGCGTCCTCCATCTGTCCGCGGAACCGGTAGTAGGCCTTCAGCCCGTCGAGCGCGGCGGTCTTCTGCCGGGGTGTGCGGGCCAGTTCGACCGCCCTTTCGTATCCGGCCAGCGCCGCGTCGAAGCGGCCGAGGTCGAGATCGAGGGACGCGAGTTCGCCCACCGGGTTCGGGTCGAGGGGATCGACGGCGATCGCCCGCCCGAGATGCTCGCGCGCGATGCCGAGCGCCCCCGTCCGCCGGTGCATCCGGGCGAGATCCACATGGCCGGTGTAGTCCGCCGGCATTCGTCTCACGTACTGTTCGAGCGCGGCCAGTGCCCCGTCGTCGTCGCCGAGATTCTCGCGGGCTCCGGCCAGTTCCTTGAGCAGCGCGTGGTTGGTGGGATTCAGCCGATACCGGGTTTCGATCGTCCGGGTCAGCCCCTCCCAGTCTCCCCGCATCGTCTGCATCAGGCTGTAGTATTCGAGTGCGACCGCGTCCTCGGGATGGAGCGCGGCCCACATCTCGATCACGGCCACGCCTGTTCCGGCTGCTCCGTCAGAGTGTAGTAGTCGGTCTCCACTTCCAGGCGGAGCCGTTCCGGGAGCCGGTCGAGGTGCCCGATGGCCGCCTGCATGGCGGCGACGGACTCCTCGGTCCGGTTGTCGTACCGGTACGCCTCGGACAGCTCCCACTGCGCCATGGCGAACGTCGGATCGAGGTCCGTCGCGGCACGCAGCCCCTCGATGACGGCCTCCCGGTCCGGCGGATCGGCGAGCAGCGTCGCGTAGGCCCGGCCGAAGGCCGCAAGGGCCGCTTCATTCTCCGTCAGGTGGTCGCGGACCGGCAGGTCCTCGATGCCGTCCCGGCCGGGAAGGTCCAGAGCCTCCGCGAGCGTCTCCGACATCTCATCGACAAGCGCCAGGAAGTCGGGTCCCTCGTGCACCGTCTCACCGACCCGTTGGCCGATGTCCGTGTTGTCGATGTTCATCGTCACCCGGTATCCGTCGCCCGTCCGGTCGACGGTGCCGCCGACGACGAACGTCGCGTGCAGCAGTTCCGCCACCGCCCACCGCAGCGGCAGCGGCAAGTCGCCCGCACGCTGGAGCCCGTAGTCGGATATGCGCTGGTTGAACACGGGGACCGAGATCGGTTCGAAGAAGTCGTCTGCGGCGAGATCCAGCTCGAGCGCGAGCGGCGCCATGTGGGTGAGCCAGAGGTCCTCCCCGCCCAGTCGCGGTCCGGCGTTGAACCGCGACAGGGCCGTCCGTGTCCGAAACTCGGGTTTCGCCACGATGCGTTCGACCGTCTGCCCCCCGATCTCGACGGTGGCGGTGGTCGTCCGCGCATCCAGATTCGCACCGCGGAACAGAAGGAGCAGGACGAAGGCCGTGAGCGCGAGGTTGGCGGGAATCGCGAACCTCGCGGCCGCGGGCGCCCCGTCACTGTCCGGGCGGCCGCGGAACCATGCGGTCACGGCCACGCCCGGCAGCTGGAGGGCGAGCCCCGCCATGACGACCGTCGTCCAGTTCTGCGAGAGGAGGAACCGGTCGACCATGAACGAGGTGAGTGCGACGAGCGCCCACGCCGCGCCCGCGTACATCAGGAGCACCTGCGGAACGCGGCGCTCGAACAGCCTTCTGGCCAGACTCGTCGGCGTTCCGGGTTGCGGCAGGGCGGCACGCACCGTGGTTCCCTCGCCCGGCGAGGTCCGCACGGTGAGGCTGCCCCCGACCGCCTCCGCCCGCTCACGCATCCCGGCGAGGCCGACGCCGACATGGCCCTCCTCCGGTGTCGCGCCGGCATCGGACAACTCGAACCCGCGCCCTTCGTCCCGTATCTCCGCGACGATCATGCCGCCCGCCGACCTGAGCCTCACGGCAGCCTCGCACACCCCTGCGTGCACCGCCGCGTTGGTCACGGCCTCCTGCACGATCCGGTACAGGGCCAGGGCGGTCACCGGGTCCAGTTCGTCGGCCGCGCGTTCGAGCCTGACGCTGGCGCGGATCGTGACCCCGTGCACCTTGCGGGCATTGCGGAACACGGTGGCGAGCGCGGACACGAGTCCCTGCTCTTCGAGTTCGGGGGCCCTCAGCCCCCGGATCATCCGCTTCACCCCCGTGATCGCGTTGAGTATCTCGTCGGCGATCACCGCCCATGCACGTTCTCTCTTCTCCCCGTCCGTCTCGGCCGCCAGGAGCTTCCCCCTGATCTTGAACGCCACGAGGTGCTGGAGGAACTCGTCGTGCAACTCGCGGGCAAGGTGCCTGCGCTCGTTCTCGACAGCCATCATCTTCACCCGGGCCAGCCACTGCTTCCGCTTCCGGTCCGAAATCCTGCGGATCGCGCCGATCACCGGTCCGGTCCCCACGGAGTCCGCGGGTTGGGATGCCGGATCACGCCTTCGGAATCCGCAACGAGCGTGGCATCCCGAGCGGCCTCGAACACCGGCCGGCAATGTGGCTGTCCTTGGAAAGCACGCCCCGCGCCTCCAGCGCTCGATGCGGCAAGGTGGAAGGGTCCGACCGGTCAAGCTGTCGTCCGCCGGTTCCCACTGTCAAGCCGCTCCTCCCCCGGGTTGGCACCGCCGTTTCGGAAAAGACGGAAGAGGCGGCCGCCGGGCCGCTGATCCCCGGCGACCGCCCCAACCCCCCTGGCATCCTACCGCCAGAGGGGCCGCTTGGGCTCCGCCTCGTCGCTAGAACTCCGCCGGCGCGCATTCGGCGTTGTAGACGTCGCCCATCCAATGGGTGCGGCACTCGTCCCCCTCGTCCATCGCTTCCTTGACGCAGGAGGCGAAGATCACGTCGCTGCCCGAACACGCCAGGCGGCCGTGGTCGGCGTCGTCGAGCGGCAGCGTCAGGCCGAAGTAGCCGGAGCCGAAGTCGTGAACCCTGTGACCCTCTTCCGTGGCCTCGTACGGCGCCCTGCGCGACAGCAACTCGTCGGTCGGCGCCAGCTCGGCGACCGCGGCCGCGATCCTGTCCGCCACGGCGGTCTCGATCGCAGCCGGCCGGGATGCCAGGTCGGGGCCGGTGAGGGTGGGAGGATCGTCGCAAGCGACCAGGGTAATCACGGAGATTGCCCCGCAGATTGCGGTCCAGAGTGTCAGTGGCGTCCTCATGGTGTGATTCCTTTCTCTTCGGGTGATCACCATTTTGACGGACGCTTAACCGTACGCAGACCGACAGGGACGAAAACACGGGAAATACCCCTGACCTTAGGGGGGATTTTCCCGGTTCCCGGCGGGGGGGGAATCCACGGTATGCCCAGCCTCTTCCCCGTTGGGGACGTTCCTCCACACACACAAGGAGGTCAGGCAGGTAGTCGGCGGCTTCCGCTAGCCCTTTGCGGCCTTCCCCTGCGACAGGCGGCGTGCCATGTCCAGCGCGAACACGGCCAATACGGCCAGCAGGACAAACGCACCGAGGCCCAGGGCCAACCCGGCCGAGACCGGACCGCCGATCATGCCGGCGCCCCGCCGAGGCTGCCGAGGAGCCACGCGTCGGCACGTGCGACATCCTCCACTGTCCGCTCTCCGGCCTTGAAGGTCGCGGCGTGCTCGGTGATGTCCAGCCAGGCCCACGCGGCGCATCGCTCGAGGTCGGCGAGCCATCCCACGGCCTCCGGGTACGCCAGGATGGGCGGAAGCACGGCCCCGACCAGCCAGGGCGGATCGGGCGGCGCATCGAGGGGCGGAGTGGTGGGGGAGACGCCCTCAGCGAGCCACAGGGAATCGCCGACGACATCCGCCCATGCCGTCCGGCTCGCCGCCTCTCCAAACTAATGCCCGATGCCCACGGTCGCACAGGTCGGAAGGCGATTCGTCGCCAAGCCGGTGCCGTTGGCCTTTTCGTGGTCTGCCGGGCTTTAGGTAGGCTGGGCTTCCGCTCTGGAGCCCGGTCGAACGCTGGCCGGAGCCCCCAACACGGACGCCTTGCATCACGTCGGGTGCCAATCGGCCTACCAGCGACTCCGTGCCACATGAGTACGGGGTCCAGTCCTCCCGGAGCCACTCTCGGTCCAACAGAGCCAGCCGATTCCCAACGTAAAGGTCAATGTACTTCTTGTAGGCGGGGTGAAACCGATCTGGAACGCACCGGGATATCATCCAAGCCCAGGTCATTTCGGCTACGTCCTCGAATCTGTTGGACCGAGCATATCCGGTGATGTACACATTGTCATCGGCGGCAACCGCGTCCCACCATTCGGCGTCGGTGATGCCGCCACAGGAAACCGGGTCTATCGTATGCCCAACTTCGTGAATCAGGTATCCATCTCCATGGACTCGATCCTCATTGCTGGAGCGCTCCACCGTAGTCGCCATAACCGCCATCCATGGGCCACAGACGTTCGCTGCGAGACCCCAGTTCAGGGTTACCGAACTCGTTGCCTCGTACATAAAGGCCGGCAGCCTGCCAACGTTCAATGCCGTCCCTCTGGTCTCGGCGATAGCAAGATCGTAGTCGGGCGCTGGTGGCGGGTCACCACTGTACCACGTCGGATCATGCTGGAATCTGGTTGTGTGGCCAGAAGTGAAGGTCGCATCAAAGATGTGCGTCGTCGCCGTGTCGCCCGGATCGGCTGACCGGGTATATGGGGCAGTGCCGACGAAGCGAACACTGTCCAGGGCACTCGGCTGGTCATTGGTAATCAGGGGATTCAGGAGCACGTCGACTTCATAGGCAACGGGCGGTTCGGACGGCGGGGGAAACCCTAGCAGAAAGTTGTTCACTCCCGGACCATCAACCGTTTCGCCATGCGGATCGTTGAACGGGTTCATTCTATGGGACACATCGAGAAACGACCAAGAGGTTAGGGTGTCCCACACGAAATGCCCGTGGGTATCGCTTGACGACGTTGCGCGCGCATGGAGTCTGTAAGTGCCCCACCCGCTCCACCCTTCCAACGTGACGATTCCAGTGGAATCCAACTCAACATAAGAACACCCAAAGCCTTCTACGTTAGTCCCGGGGTCACACTTGACCCTTGGCTTAGCCTGCCGTCCGGGAAGAACATCTCGCACGTTCCTCATCTCAAACCATGTGCGGCCAAACCCAACAGGCGGCACTTTGCGCCCGCGTGTGTCTATGGCTGAAATCTCGATGGACAGCGTTTCAGAGGACTCGTCGAAAGTAACTGCCCTGGACGGGCCTATCGACAACTCGGATATGGGGGGCAACTCGATGATCGCGCTATCCGACACGGACCCGTCGGGCAACTCGAACCTTACCGTGACGGTTGCCTCCCCGTACCCCACCGTTCCCGCTAAACCGCCAATCGAATCGATCCAGAAGACATACCCATCCGTGGTCCACTTGGCCGACGGCGCGTCTTCAACAACCCGTCCCTTGGCATCGAGCAGTTGAGCAGTGAATCGAACGGTGTCCCCAGGCTGACCGAAGATCACGTGGCCGGGATCGACTTTCACACTGGCGGTCTCCGCCGTCAGGGGTTCGTCACCGATCACGCCAGAAACGATTTCGGTTACACTGTCACAGCCTGCGAGGGCGGCGAGAGCAGCTCCCGTCGCTGCCAAGGGAACGAGTTTTTTCATTTCATTGATCCCTCCCTACAAGGGCTTCCAAGCACGGCGGAGAAACCTACCCGCCGCCCGCACAGCGCGGTGGCGGCGTCACGTTCAGCATGTCTAGCCACGCCAAAAGCCGGGGGGAGTCGGGCGTGCAAAGGTCGGGGTTGTTGGAAAGGTCCAATTCCTCCAGTGCCGCGAGGTCTGCCATCTGTGGTGGAATCGGGCCGCTAAAGGCGTTGTCGCCGAGATACAGCACCTCCAGCACGGCAAGGTCGCCGATCTCTGGGGGGATCGGGCCACTCAGCGCGTTGGCGGAAAGGCCCAAGTACTTGAGCGCCGAGAGCCCGCCGACCGACGAAGGGATCGGGCCGCTTATAGCGTTGCCATCGAGCCACAACGACGATAGCGCCGAGAGCCTGCCAATAACCGGGGGAATCGGTCCGGTCAAGGCGTTTCCTTCGAGGTGCAGCCCTTCCAGCGCGGCGAGATTGCCGATCTCCTGGGGAATTGGGCCAGAGAGTTCATTGCCGGATAGACGCAATCGTCTCAGCGCCACGAGGTTGCCGATCTCCGGCGGGATCGGGCCGCTCAGGTCGTTGCCCGATAGGCGCAGGTAGCGCAGCGCCGTGAGGTTTGCCAGTTCCGGGGGGATCGGGCCGGTCAAACCGTAGGCGGCGATGCCGCCGTTGTAGCCGAGGTCCAGCGAGTCCAGCGCGGCGAGATCGCCAATCTGCGGGGGGATCGGGCCGGTCAAAAGGTTGGACGAGAGTCGCAGGTATCGCAGCGCAGTAAGATTGCCGATTTCGGGTGGGATCGGACCGGTGAGTCCGTAGTAGGTTACTCCCTGACCGGATGAGACAACGTAGTTGTTCTCGTAGAGGCTCAGCCTCTCGAGCGCGGCGAGGCCGCCGATCTCTGGGGGGATCGAACCGTAAAGGCCGTTGCGGTCGAGGCTCAGCGCCACCACCCGCCCGGCCACATTGACCTTGATCCCGTACCACTCGCTCAGCGGCGCGTCCGACAGCCAGTTGTAGTAATGCTGCCAGTTCGGGCCGTCCGTCGCCCGGTACAGCACCGCCAGCACGTCTCGGTCGTCCCGGACCGTGACGACGAACGCCTGTTGCGTTGTCGCGCCGTCGCCATCGCTGGCCGTGACTGTGACGGTCGCGGCCCCCCTCACCACCCCCGCGGCCGTGACCGTGCTTCCCGCGACCGAGACGGTGACGCGGGAGGAATCCGAGGAAGACGCCGCGTACGCGAGTCCGTCGCCGTCCGGATCGGTGAAGTACTCTGCCGCGTCCACCGTCACCGCCCTGTCCACTTGCACTATCACCGCAGGGATGGAGCCCACAGCGACTGGAGGCCGGTTCGGCGGAGCTGGCGGAACCGTGGAAGGGGTTTCGCATCCGGCCAACGTCCCGAACAATGCCGCCATTAGAATGAGCCGTAGCGGCTTGACCTTGGCCGGGGGGCTTGACCTGATCACAGGTGGCGCTCCAAGCCGCCCCGCTCGCGCGCGCAGACCGATCGGGGCCAGCCACTCGCGGCGCATAATGCTCCCGCTGTTGTTTCGCGACCAAAGCGACCGTCCAAGGCTCAACCTCGTATATTTCGCCGTCTTCATCTTCCCATACTCAACGGCGAGTGCGGGGTAGCGGGATTCAGCACGACGCCGGCGGCTGGCCAAGCAACCCTTCATGTGACAGTCCTCCGAGGTCGGGCCGGATTCGGGCCGGACTTGCTCACCGTGACAACTCCTCGCGCTTCGGTTCGTGGCTCATGAATCCCGCCTGTGGGGGTTTGACCGGGCGCGAATGGTAAACGACTGCCCCTCGCGTACTCAAAGAACTGAGCGACGCTCACAACGACCAGCTCCGCGTAGGTGAGGGACGTTACCTTCGGACCGGCCAATGATCGCGCCGAGGCATCCTTCCCCATTAGCACGCCGCAGTCACGAGGATCGGACATCAGGGGTCGTGCCCAACGGCGTATGAGTGTCTCGCCGTTCTTCGTGGTGGGCAGTTACGGTTACGCTTACTTCTCCCACGTCCGAAAACGACAACACGCGCACCTGCCTTGGCTCCTTGAGGCGCTGTCTCTGCCTCCACCGTGCACTCATCCGTTTCCACAGGGCCTTTGCCGCGCCCGAGGCGGCTACACTGATGAGCCACTCCAGGATGTCGGGTAGCAGTTCAAACCGCGTCTTGACTATAACCATCCTTAGCGTGCTCAATGCTTCCTCCCCAGGTCGAGGGCGTGCTGCTCATCGCACGGTGAGTCCGGAAGATCCCGGACGATTGCGAGCGATTGCACGCTGACGTGGACGATGCGCCGAATGGCGGTCATCAGATCACGAGGATCATCGAACCACCCGTTGGCGTCGTTGACGATGCCGCTCCGCTTGTCGGTGGCAATCTTGTAGTAGACCATCAGCCACTCAAGGGGCGTCCGGCCGTTGACCACATACTCATGGGCCTCGGCAGGTATGCCCGTCAGGCGCACATGGTCGTTGACGATCAGAGTGGTGCGCTCCTCGTCAGCGAAACGCATGGCCCGTGTTCCCAGCTTGAAGTCATCCGGCGTCAGTCCCGGTGTCAGCAGCGGTTCTGTGTCAGCCGAAGCGGCCACGACCTCGACAGGCCATTCGGCACAGCTCTCGTAGCCCAGGTGGAGGGTGGCCAGATCGTGTCCGGCGCCAGCGAACGCGCGGAACGTCTCGCTGTCCGGCAGCGGAATCCGTGGGAGCCCCTTCGCCAGATCGTTCGCAAACCGCTCCCGGTAGTCCGGCGCGTGAAGCAGCCCGTACACGTAGTCGAAGATCTCGTCCTTCGTGATCGATCGGTCGGATGCGGCGACCCGGAACGCCCGCAACGCCCTGTCGGAGATGTTGTCGACGCGCACCAGTGCCGCGGAGTCGTCAAGTAGGTCGCGCTGTCCGCTCGCCGGTGCCTCGTAACGGTAGCGGGGGAAGCACTGGCCAAATGCGACGCAGTGAAGGTCGGGCATCCGGTCGACGACGAGGGCCGAGAACGGCTTCGTGGAGCCGACCCCGGGAACGCAGATGGCTCGGTTGGGCTGGCTCTTCGGAAACTGCTTTGACGACACGGGCCTCGGTCGTTTCGCAAAGAGAGGGTCTGCATAGCAGTGTGTGGGGACGAAGGGTCGATATAGCGTACTGCGGAGATGCGCCGGCTCGTAGCGAGCCTGCTTTTGGGCCATGAGCCGAGCCTTCAGGGTTGCGTCCCAACGGAGATGCCCCGAGTGACTGCGGCAAATACCGTCGACCATCTCGCCCTTCGGGACATTCTGTCCCGGCGCCAGCGCACCCAGAGCTCCTTGGTAGTCGGAAACCATCTGCCGCGCACGGGCTTCCAAGCTGGCACGCGCAAAACTGTAGACGTAGGCATCTCTGCCGGTGTAGTACCCGTTCGAGTACAGCCCGAATATCGCGTCGTCCGCCTTCCCCGCCTTGGCTGCCTTCGTCCCTATCGGATAGAACCTCTGGAACGCCGGATCGCGCTGCTGGACCCAATCGTGGTGCCGATCTGGAGTGATCTCCTGCCAGTGCTCGATTCCGGCGACGGACTCGGCCGAGGCGAGGATCTCCAGCTTCTCACCCCGCTTCAGGTAGTCGCCGATGTCGTGGTAGAGGATGCGGCATCTCTCGTGCTCCGCGTCTGGATTGCGGACCAGCACCGTGATCGCGACCGGCGCCCGAGATCCTTGGCCGAAGACGTTGTCACCCTCGGCGCGTCTCACCACACCAGAGGTCCTGGCATTCCCCCGCAAGTCGATCACGTACACCGATGAGAAATCTCCGGCAAGACATGCCCTCACGCCCGAGTCCACGTTTCCAGTTACCCACGAGCCGTTGGTCACGAACGCCACGACCCCTTGCTTCCCGATGCGATCTGACGCCCACCGGATCGCCATCTTGTAGGTGTCGTAGAGGCTGTTCTTGTTGGTGGCCGAGGACCTCGCGGCGTAGGTCACGCTGATCCGCTTCCTGAGTTCCGGGTAGACGACATTCGGGTTCTCGTCGGCCGAACTCCGCTGCCCGGCAGACCAAGGCGGATTCCCGACGATCACTTCTATACGGGCCTCCTCTTGTCGTTTGGCGCGCTCGGTGTTCTCGGAGAGAAAGATGCCGGGCTGAGGGCTGTTCAGATTGAAGGTGTCGGTCAGGACGATGCCGCCGAACGGCTCGTAGCTCGCCTCCTCACCCCTCCGTCCCCGGTACGCTTCCTCGATGTTGACGGTCGCAATGTAGTAGGCCAGCAGAACGAGTTCGTTGGCGTGGAGTTCACTCGCGTACTTGCGGGCCAGGTCGGCGTCACGCACCAGCCCGGCGAGTTGAAGCAGTCGCGCCAGAAAGATGCCGGTGCCGGTGAACGGGTCGAGGACGTGGACCTCGCGGTCCGTGAGACCTCGGCCGAACTCCTCGCGGAGCACGTGGTCCGCACTCTTCAGGATGAAGTCCACCACCTCGGTCGGGGTATAGACGATGCCAAGGCGGTCGGCTTCCTTCTTCACGGCCGTGGAGAAGAACTTCTCGTAAAGCTCCTTTAGCACCGTCTGCCGGGCCTCGCTGTTGTCGAGGCCCCGGGCCCGGCGCCGCACGCTCTCGTAGAACCGCTCCATATCCCGGACCTCGTTCTCGAGGCCGAACTCGGCGAAGTCGCGACGCAGCTCTTCCAGCGCGCGGCCGATCGGGTTGCCGGCCGCGAAGTCGTACCCATCGAACAGTGCTCCGAACACCGGACGGGTCAGGATGTGCTGGGCCACCATGTCGACCGCGGCGTCGCGAGTGAGAGACTCGTTGGTCGCCGCGCGCAGTTCCTCGTGGAACCCGCCGAACCACTCCCGCAGCGCCTCATGCTCCGGATTTTCCAAGAGGCCATTCAACCGGACCACGAGCCGGGCGAAGATGTCGGCGATGTCCTTGGCCCACGTCTCCCAGTATTTCCGGTCGCCGCACTTGTCGACGATCTTGCCGTAGATCGCATCGGGCGAGACGTCGAGCGGCGGGAAGTCGATGATGATCTGTTCGTCGTCGACCGGGCCGTCAATGATGATTCGGTCGGGTGGCTCCTTGTTGAGGTCGATCCGGTTGATCTCGGCATCGAACCTGTTGTCGTGGGAACGGAGCGCCCGCAGCACCGACCAAACGGTGCCCCACCGCTTGTTGTCGTCCAGCATCCGGTCGGGCGGCGTGCCCGGCGGGATCGCCACCGGCAGGATGATGTACCCGTACTCCTTCCCTTTGGCCGACCGCATCACACGGCCGACAGCCTGCACGATCTCCACCTGTGAGCGCCGAGGTGCCATGAAGAACACGGCATCGAGCGCGGGCACGTCGACGCCTTCGGAGAGGCACCGGGCATTGGAAAGGATGCGGCACACGCCCTCCTGACTCCCCTCAAGCCAATCGATCGAGCGCTTCCGTTGAAGCGCGTTGTGGCGCCCGTCCACATGTCGGGTCTCGCACCGAAGCAACCCGGCTCGCTCCTCTTCCGGAAACCGCTCAATCGCCTGCTCCACGACCTTGTCCCAATGGGTCTTCAAACGTTGCGACGCAATGATCGAGTTCGAGAACGCGATCGCACGCGTCAGTGGCCGGTTGGCCTCGCCGTTGCCGTCCTGATCCGCACGCCGACGCCAGAGCGCCCGCCAGCAACCGACGATCTTTGCGGCGTCGTTGATGCTGAGTTCACTGCTGTGCCGCGCCAGATGCGCCTGCAGCGTCGGGTCGGCCTGCTGCTCCTCGACAGCCAGAATCACGACCTTGTAGTCTGACAGCAGCTTCTGCGATATCGCACTCGAAAACGGCAAGCGGTGAAACTCGGGCCCGTACCGGCCCTCGTCGTCCATTGAGAAGACCTCGGCGTCGTGCCGGGCCGCTTTGGCCTTCGTCCCCTCCGTATAGATCCGGGGCGTGGCGGTCATGTAGAGGCGCTTGCCGGCGCGAATCCGGTCGGAGTCGTGAACGAGCACGAACGGGGATGTCTTGGCTTCCGGGAGGTCAACGCCCGTCGTGCGGTGGGCCTCGTCGCACAGCACGAGGTCGAAACGGGGTGCGCCCCCGTCCTGCGCCTGCTCCACGAGCGGTAGCGAATGGTAGGTGCAGAAAACAACCGTCATGGCCTCGGGTGCTTCCGATACCAGCGCATCCGTGATCTTGGCCGGACTGGTCGTGACCGGGATCTCGAGTTCCTGCACCGAAGCGTCCTCGTCGTGGTACCCCGTGCGGGTGTCCGAGCAGATGCCGACGTACCTGTGCGGCATCCCGCGCTGTGTCGCCCACTCGCGCATCGACTGGGCGAACAGCGAGATCGACGGGACCAGGTAGAGGACGCGGCCACCGACGCCGGCGATCTTCTCGGCGATTCGAAGGGCCGCGAAGGTCTTCCCCGTCCCGCACGCCATGATCAGCTTGCCGCGGTCGTCGCGCTCGAAGCCAGCGAGCACGTCGTCCAGCGCGCGCCGCTGGTGCGGCCGCAGCGAGAACCGCTCCTTGCGGTACTTGAGGTCCTCGGGCTCCTGTGACACCAGATCCGGCCAATCGAACGGTCGGCTCGCAAGATCGCCAAAGCGGAGCACCGTGCACGGAGTCCTGAGGCTGGCGATGGTCTTCGCCGCCGTGCGACCCCATTCGTCGCCTGTGTCCACTACGATCCGGGCCGTGAACGGCTCACGGGCCGAGGCCGCGATGAATGAGTCCAGGTCGCCCTTGGAGATGCGTGTCCCCGGCGCGTAGCACTTGCACTGGATCGCGCAGTAGCCTCCCTCACGCTCCTCGGCGACGAGATCGATGCCCGTATCTCTGGCATCGAACCCGGGGTAGTGCCGGGCCCATTCGTGCCAGAGCCAGACGTTCGAGAAGCGGTCCCGGTAGAGCGGGTCCTGCGCGAAGTACGCCTTCATCAGCCGCTCGAAAAGGCGGCCCTTGTGGGCTTCGGACTCTGCGATGCTGCGGATGTGGTCGAGAACTCGCTGGAAGCCGTAGTCGATGCTCATGAATTGGTTCGGGGTCGGAGGTCCGATGTGGGCGTCTGAGGCGTGAGACCCCACTGGCACTGGCTACCAGCCGTCTGTGGTGGGCGGGCCTCAGACGGAAGTATGCGGGAGACGAGCGGAGCACTGCAAGGGATGGCTCGCCAACTACAGGGCAGCGTGCATTTGTGGTTAGCGAGCTGATGCCGTATGATGCCCCGTAGGACCGTGTGTTACCGCAGTGGCACCAACCCAGAACCGCTCGCGCGTTTTCGTAGTTCGAAGGCGATACTTGCCACACCGCCGAAGAAGCGTGAGGAGTGGCGGCATATCCGCGAGCGGGAATCCCGAACGGGATGATCCCGCCCCCGTGTGGTTACTTTGCGCTATAATCCCCTTTCGCAACGGCTTGGCTCCATGCCTGGCAGCCGGGGACTGCTTTGACTTGACCGCCGTAATCCCTTTCGACGCGACGGGAGAACGCCCCATGCTCCGCAGCGGAAAGCCACTCGCCACCTCGCTCGTCGCTCTGTTCCTCTCTGGATGCGCCGGGGACGCAACGGCCCCCGTCGCCCCGCCCGATCCACCGAACCGTCCGCCGGTGGTAACGGGAGCGATTCCGGACCAGAGATTGGCGGGTCCGGGTGCGACGACGACACTGGACGTAGCGGCGCATTTCAGCGATCCGGACGGCGACGCGCTCAGCTACGAGGCGGCAAGTTCGGACACGTCCGTCGTCGCGGCATCGGCGGCGGGAGGCGCGGTGACGCTGACGGGCGGGAGTGTCGGAGGCACGGGGCGAGTGACGGTGATCGCCCGTGATCCGAACGGTGCCGAGGCACACGCGACGTTCGGAACGACGGTGAACCGCCTGCCGGTGTTGGTTGGCCAGATTCCCATTCAAGCGCTGGTGACTGAATCCCCGCCGGTCGAGCTGGACGTGTCTGAGTTCTTCAGCGATCCGGACGGGGACGCGCTTGCCTTCGCTGCGGCAAGTTCGGACGCGTCCGTTGTGGCCGTGTTCGTCGACGGGACCGTGACAGTCCTGTCCGCCCAGGCCATCGGCGAAGCGGAAGTGACGGTTACGGCCCGCGATCCAGAAGATGCGGAGGCACAGGCGACGTTTGTTGTGGCTGTGACGGAGAATCCGGACCGGGCGGCACTGGTCGCTCTCTACCACGCGACGGACGGGCCGAGTTGGAGGCAGAGCGACAACTGGCTGACCGACGCGCCGATCCGGGAATGGCACGGCGTATCGACCGCTGATGGACGGGTAGTCCAGCTGCGCCTCCATGGCAACGACTTAAGCGGCCCGATTCCGCCGGAGTTGGGCAACTTGGCCAGTCTGAAGTATCTGCGGCTCGATAACAATGGCCTGACCGGCCCCCTCCCTCCGGAGTTGGGCAATCTGACCAGCCTGACAGAACTGTGGCTCTACAACAACGGTTTGACGGGCTCGATTCCCCCGGAGTTGGGGAACTTGGCGAACTTGGAAGTCCTGACGCTCCAAACGAACCCCTTGACGGGTGCGATCCCTCCGGAATTCGGCAAACTGGCGAACTTGAAGACGTTGAGCCTCGACTACTTCACCGATGTCAACGGCGGATTGACGGGTACGATCCCTCGAGAGTTGGGGAACCTTGCCAACCTGGAAGAGCTTAGGCTCGGCGGCAACTACCTCTCCGGCCCGATCCCCCCAGAGCTGGCGAGACTTGCCAGCCTAGAATCTCTGGTCCTTTGGGGCAACGCGCTGACCGGTCCGATCCCGTCGGGCTTGGGAAGCCTTGTTGACCTGGAGTATCTGTTCCTTTCGGACAACGAACTGACCGGATCAATCCCGCCAGAGTTGGGGAATCTGGCCAATCTGAAGACCTTGGCCCTCGCTGACAACGCTCTCACCGGTCCGATCCCGCCGGAACTCGCCAAACTGACGGAATTGGAAGCCCTGTCCTTGGGGGGTAACCCCGGGCTTTGCGCTCCCGCCGACCCCATGCTTCGGGCATGGTTAGCCGGACGGTTCACCGCGTTCCCCTGCCCGATCGACCCAAACGTCCGGCTGTTGCCTCGCGCACTGATCCGGGAGGACGGGAACGGCCTGTCGCTGGAGTTGCCGGACGATCTCCGCGTCCCGTCGGCGGTCAACGTCTCCGACCCGTCGGTCATAGCCGTGTCCATCGCTGACGGCTGGCTCGAGCTTGCACCGCTCGGCCGCGGGTCCGCCGAAGTGGCAATCGTTCCGTCCGGGGGCGGACACCCCGCGCTCGCCGGGGTCGTAGTGCGTCGCGGTGTCGGAACGTTCGGAATCGATATCGTCATGGACCAGCCCGCGCCGCTGGGCTACGAAGAATCCATGACGATGGCCGCCGATTGGTGGTCCTCCGCGCTGGATGGAACAGAGTTGCCGGATCGGCCGGCGCGTTGCACCAACGGCAAAGGATACAGGGCGGTGGCGGATGACCTTCTCATCCGGGCCAGCAGCGCTTACGTCGAACGCTGGGCACTGGCCTTCGCCCATGTGTGTCTTCGGGGTGGAGCAGACTCCGAAACAGTTTCCGACCCCCGCGGCGGGAAGGTCACGGTCAACACGGCGTTCAATAGTGCTCACGACGTTGACGTAATGCGCCATGAGATCGGCCACCTTCTTGGTCTGGTTTTGTGGCCGACTTCTACCGGGTTAGTCGCGAGCGCGGGCGGCGAAAGCTATTTCACTGGCTCCGCGGCGGTGGCGGAATACCGGGCGGCGGGCGGTGATTCCAGCCTGCCCGGTGTGCCGATCGAGACGGCCAACCACTGGCACAAGGAGCACGTCCGGTGCGAACTCATGTCAGGTCCCGGACCTTGCGATAGGGATCAGTTGGCTATCGACGAAATGGACGCGATCTCGTTGGCCGCGTTGGTCGACGCGGGTTACACGGTGGACATGTCTAAAGCGACGCCTTGGCGCAGGCCCGAAAACGCGCAAGGAGATGCCGTTGGAGCAGCTGGGCAGGTGATCAATCATGTCGTGATCGAGTGGATCAACCCCCCCGGTCGGCCTCGACATTGACTTCCTGCCCCGCTGATGGAGGGTAACCCAAGGCGGTGGTTGGAGAAGACAGCTTTTTTTGGTATCGCGACCGCGCTCACAAGGACTACCTTGTGCAGGGCTGGAAGCCACGCCCGGAGACCGGCGCGGTGCTCCAGCGGGCTAGATCGCTGGCTGGACGACATGGGCTTCCTGGGACGAGGGGCCGACAGGTCGGCTTCCGGGACCTTCGACGACGTGGCGGAGAGCGGGCGCGGGAGTTTCACCGTGCCGCTTCCATTCCGGCGGTCTGGCATTGTGGAGCGTCCTCCCAGACGGCGCAACCCCCCGCAGTCGCGTACTCCCTCAACCCGTTTCGATGTTCACGGGCGCGGGCGCACTGGGTGTCCGTTTTCCATTCCCAGCCCCATGCTCCCCGCCAGGCGACCTCTGGCCCGAGGAAGACGCAGGCCATTCTCCATTGCGTGCGTCACCGGACGAGCCAGAGGATGATCTTCGCCACGACGCAACCGGCCACGAACAGCATCACCGCCCATTTTCGCAGCGGCCAATCCGGCATTTTTCTGGCACTCTCCCGCTTGGCGTCCGTTTGGGCGCCTGGCCCTCCCTCGTCCTCCTCCCGAAGCAGGGTCTTCTCGTCTTCGGACAGGTGATCGTCGGTCACCTGGAAATCCGGATCGTCGCCCAGGGCATCGAGGAAGTCGTCAATGTCGAAGTCATTCAGGTGGTCACGCTGCGTGGCGCTCGAATTGATAGGCTCGCCTTTCTCTGCCGAGTCTGCGCGCCGAGCCGCTACAGTACGTCTCTCGCCACGAACTCTTCGGTCGCCCTCTCCGCGTGCGTCCGGTCCAGACCCTCCCCCCGCCACTCGTAGCCTCATTGGGGGAAACTCGGCTTCCTCAGGTACCGCTCGAGGAACTCGCGACTATGGCAGTGCTCGCCGAACCAAGCCACCCAAGTCCCCGCCCGCTTTTGGAGCGTGTGCCGCTCACGGCGGATGAAGTTGTAGCCGCAAACCTTGGTCGGTGGGCGAGTTGCAAGATCGGTGATCGCGTTCACGAGGGCATAGCCGTTCTCGCCCAGTTGCCTCACGTACCGAGTCGCTGTGCTGTCGATGAACGACTCCAAGCAATCCCATGCTTGCTGTCGGTCCGTGGGTAAGTCCCGCGGTTTGCTGAGGCCGAGTACGGATTGAATGATGACCAGGAAGCTTGAGTGCGGGATACCTGCTTCCGTGAGACGCTGGAATCGGTGCCGAAGCTCCCGACGTAGTTTTCGGAACTTGGCCTCGTCGATCAACCGTTCGATTTTCCGTTCCATCTCTGGCGTGTGGTGCGGTACACGGATCGTCAGCGCGTCTCCGTACATCATCCCGTTCGTGCACGCCAATCGCTGAACGCCGACCTGAATCGACAAAGCCCTCGTCTGGTTGTAGCTGTTCGTGACCCGGATGAACGGCGCGTAAAGGTCGGACTTACCCGAGCCGAACGCCCAGTCTTCGGTTAGGACATCGCCCGAATACCGTAGGTCGATGTGGCAGTGTGATCTCGTCAGCGGTGTCTCCACTTCCGATACATACCAGCCGGCCGGTGCAGTCGTCGGAAACGTCGTGATGCAGAACCGCCTCGCGAATTCGAGGGCCTTTTTGTTTGTGAGGACCTGATACCGGGCGCTCACGACCGACACCACTCGGCGTGAATCCTCATTCACGAGGGCCCTTTTCCCGTCAACGCGCACCATTCGACCAGGTTGTGTCTCGGCGAACACGCTCCCCCTTCGGACCGGGAACAAGACGGCGGCGAGCCCTTCCTCGCTGGAATAGATCATGCGCCTGGTGCTCCCTCATTCTTCCGGCCAACTATTCCGGCATCCGCGCTGGGTGCACACGGGTGCCGGGCCATTTGTGACCAACGACGCAGGGGGTCCAGCGTAGAGGTTCCCGCCTATTCGCCTCGGCGGTCGGGAGCTACCCGCCCCGCCATCGGATGGCTGTTGTATTCAGCAGGTAACCCGACTCGGGGCCTGCTTCGTTGGTCACGAGAGGAAGCTAATGACCCTGTAACGCGACCACAAGCGACCGTTCGGCACCGAACGAGACGAAGAACTCAACCGATCCGCCGCCGGTCAGCGAAAACGGAACCCAAAGGCCGTGGTGCACGCCGGGCGCACGGGCATAACCCCTTGGGCACCTTTGGGCGAGATTGCTCCCTTCCCCCGCTCTCAGTTCGTCCGTCGGCCTCTGAATCAAGCCTTCACCCCATCCATCTTCCACGACGCCCACTTTCGCACCTGAGCCTCCATCGTGCCCTCCCACCGCGCACCCTTGGCGGCCCCGCACCTGCGGTGGACCACCTGGCAGTTCGCCTTTTCCCAGCGGCCACCAGCCCCCTCCGGCCTGATCCGGTTCAACCACCACTCGTCGGGCTCGTCCGGCGGCATCGGTTCAAGGCAGATCCCGCACCGGCCGCCCTGCGCCTCGAGCAGCTCGGCCCGGTGGCGGTAACACGGCCAGTTCTCGGCCTTGCGCTGGCGGAACGCCGGATCCGTCTGGCGCCGGTACGACATGTACTGCCGTCCGCGCTTCGTCCGGCGCAGCTTCGCGCACCGCTTGCAGTACTTCGCGTTGGCGTGGCGGTCCGCGATCGACTCGCCACACTCCACGCAGCGCCGGTCCTCGGCGATTCCCCGCCGTCTGCGGGACGCCGCCCGTGCCAACCGTCGCTTCCGCTTCCTCTGGCATTCCTCGCACCGTTCCGACCTGGGACCCCGCTCACCAATGTCCGTCCCACAGTCCGCACACAGCCGCTCCCCCTGCTTCTCAGCGTCCTGCCGCTCCCCACGCGCAGCCGCCCGCTTCGCCCGGCGTCTGGCTTTGCGCTTCGCACGCCACTCCGGATCGCGGCGCCGGCGTCTCTGACGCTCTCGGAGACGCTCCCGCTTGACGGCCTTGGAGCATGACTCACAGTACTTCGCGTTCGCCGGCCGCCCCTCCATCGAGCCGCCGCACCGCTCGCACCTCCGGTCGTCGACCGCCTCGTTCGCCGGTGTCTGCACTGACCGTCCGGCCTCACAAAGCCATGAAACGGGGCCCTGGAACCATTACCCGAGGTGGGGCCTCACTGCCGACTCGAGCTTCACCATCGCGTCCGCCAGCTCCTCGTGCACGGCGTCCCATCGGTCTTCATCGAGGTATCCGCCGGTGGCGAAGGTCTTCTCAATCCGGCAGGCCCGTCGTCCCTCCTTCGTGTCCCACACGAGCGGGAAGCCGAACACTTCTTCGATCATCTCTTTCTTGAGCGATAGCGCCTCGAAAATGCGCTGGTTTCGGTCACGGTCTGGCGTATCGATGTACAGCTCGACACGAGCGTCACGCTGTCGAACCGCGTAGTTGAAGGACACTCCCGTGGTCCCCGCTCCGGCGGCGACCCAGCTGCTTGTGGAGGGGCTGATGTTCGCGTGCAGCGGGTTCTTCGTCCTCGCGTGCTCCAGCAATCCCTCGAAGAAGCGGTAGCGCAGCCGTTCCCGCTCCGCCATTTCCTTCTTTTTTTCACCCACGGTGCGGGCTCCCACGCTCGGCCCGACGATCTGGGTCAGGAGTGGCGCGGGTTCGGAATCGCCGATCCGTATGGCTTCGAGCTTGAGCAGGTGGAAGTCCGCGGACGAACTCTCGTTCAGCCACGCGATCACCTGGACGTGTTCCGGGCGGGGATCCGATACGATCCAGACCGCCACCCGTGCCTCAATGCCCACGAGGTAGGTGAGCAGCTTGCCGAGGTGGTCGTGGTCGCTCTTCTCCAACTGGTTCTCGATGACCACGCGGCGGCCGTTCTCGTCCTCTGCCGTCAGGTCGACGCTGAAGGTGCCGACGGACTGCTCCCGCTCCGCCCCGCTGAGCTGCAGGCCGGTGGCCTCGGCCAGCACGTCGACGTTCTCCTCCAACCAGGCCGAGAAGTCGAGTGCCTCGTGCTTCCACAGCTTACGCAGTCCGACGCGTTCAATACGCCCGATCATGGTCCTCTCCCGTTGAAGTTGCCCTGTCCGTCAACTCGTCGATGCCGTCGGTGTCCCTCGGATCGCACATCTCCCAAACGCTCTTCTCCGGATCGAACCACCCGCCACCCAGGCACCGCCTGCACAGGTACACCCAACCGAGTGTGCTGTCCCGCCCGGCCAGTGGAGAGGCCCAGAACCGTAGGATCGCCGGACCCGTCTCGTCATCCGACCGCACTGTGCACGCGTCGCAGTCCGGCGGACTGACGGTCACCACCTCCGCCAACCGGAGTTGTTCCGGCGGATGGGCCGCGAACGCCCTGAACCGGCCCAACTCGGCTGCCTTCCGAACCTGCCTCAACTGGCGCCTCGCCATCGTCTTGACGTCTCGCTCCAGCCCTTCGATCTCGATAAGCGCGCAAGCGCGCGCGAGACGCACCAGCAGTTCGTCCCATTCACTGCCGGGTGCGGCCCGGGCAGCCTGCCGGAGCGCGGTCCGCACGCGACCGGTCGGCGTTGCCGTCGAAGTCGACTCAATGCGCTCGATGACGGTGGTCAGCACCCGTTGGACCGCCCATTCATCGGGCATGTTCGGGGTCAGAGCCGGAACGTCGTCACCGAACGAGTCGGCCATCCGGTCGAGGTGATCGGCAAAGTCCATGGTCGAATGGGGCCGGTCGTTCACGTTCGTGGGCGTCCGATTCAATGTCCCATCGCCGCCATTGGTGCGGTCCTATGCGTGGTCCGTCGCGCAGGCAAGTTCGGCCCTGGCGGCCGACCCAGCCGTGCCCGAACCCTATGCCGACCAGCGAAGCCACCGCAAGTAGTCGAGTCGTTCGTACCCGTCTGAATCCGAAGTGCTTGTGAGCCTCATCCTGGGGCGCTGTGTCATGGGGACCCCTCAATATGGCTCGTATCTTGCGGGTGCTAACACACGGGGGACCCCCGGCGCGCGAGCGCCGGAGTCCCGGATTTCCCGCTTACCCCCGGTGCCCCCCCACCCCCCCGCCCGGCGCACCCGTCGGCACGGCGACCGGCCCGGCGCTGGTCCGCCGACCGGCCACGACCACGCACCACGCGACCCTGCGCCCCTCGGCGGTCGCTGACGGGAGGCCAGACGGGCGCAGGACGGCCCATCGCAGCCCTCTGACGCCTCTTCAGGCCACCGAAACGGCCCGTTCTCCCGCCCGTTCCTCCCCTTCCGCCCAGCCCCGAGCCCACGAGCACCGGTCGAGATCGCCGAGCCCCGGCCGACCTGGGCAAATGCCGAGCCCCGCAACGAGACGACGGGGCGCAGGACGCCCAACCGGGCCGATCCGGGCCGGGAAACGGGGGCGCACGACCGTCTCCAAACCGTCGTTCAGGCGCTCCAAGCCGGTACGGATCGGCACCTTGGCGAGCCTACCCCTTGACCTACCGTTCTCGCGCCCTAATTTCAGTTAGTGAATGGGAACAGGATCCCGGGCGCAGGGGGACACTCCCCCGGCTGACCCGGATACAGCCGGCCCCACCGGACTCCAGACCCGCCCGAGAGGTGGGTGAGCAACCGGTCATCGCGTCATCCGTCCCGCTGAGGTAGACGGTCGCTGGCGAGCAGGGGAGAAGGGAGGAGCGCTTGGGGGCGAGAGCCTTGTAAGCCGGGGTCATATCCGGTCGGGCGCTTTGGGGCGGCAGGGTGTCGCCCCGTTCACCGCACAGAGGGGGAACTCATGCGGAGAGAGACGTTGGACAGTGTCCGACGGGACATGATGGGCATGACGCCACACCGGGCGGTGTGGGCGTGGCTGAAGGCGAACGGGATCGAGCCGCCGGCGAGGTTGGAGTCGACCGGGGACGGGCCGATGGCCAACATCGACGCGTTCACGGCAGCGTACCCGTACCACGTCATCACGACGACGGTGGGACGCCTGGACGTCACCGAGCTGCTCAACGAGCTGCGCAACCGGCCCTTCAGCTGCGGCCGGAACGAGCACGGCGACATGCGGTGCCACGAGTTCACGACGGAGTCGAGTGGCCTGATGGCGTCGTTCTGCTGCGTCCTGAACACGGTGCGGCACCAGATCGGGATGGCGCAGTCGCTCTTGGGCCTGTACTCGGCGGTGCTGCCGACGGGTGCGAGCACCGGGAAGGAGCTTGAGATGGCGTGGGACCGCGTCCACGGTCCGGTGCGGTATCTCAACGAGGACCTGCGCCTGATCGACGAGGGCCTGAGCCAGTTCGAGTGTGACGAGATCATCGAGACGGAGGCGAAGCCGAAGACGCGGCCCGTGTTGGACGTGCGCCGGTTCTACGTCCATGACGAGGACGGCGACCGGGTGTGGCTGCGGGCGCAGTCGCTCGATGCGGCCATCGAGGAGTGCGAGGACGGGGACCACACCCGTCTCGGCCAGACCGTCGACATCCACGACCGGCACGTCACCGGCGGCGGGCCGGTGGCGGTGAACGTGGACGTGCAGGGATGAGCAGGGCGCACCGGAGGGGGTTCGACTCCCTCTCCGGTGCTTGGCCGTCTCCGGTCGGGAGACGGCGGTTCAACATGGGGGGACACCATGACTGAGTTGTTGCAGGAGGCGCAGCCGTTGCTCGCCGAGCTTGGCTCGCTCGGGGAAGAGTGGCACGTCACCGGGCCGAACCTGCACCCGGGCCTGATCCGCACGGTGGAGCACGACACGTGCCCGCTGGTGGAGTTGGGCAGGGCGAGGGGCGTGTGCTACCTCACCAACGACACCGACGTCGAGATCCTGGCCGACGCGGTGGAGATCGACGTGGCGCTCGCCGGCGCGATGGTGGACGCTGCCGACGCGACCGAGGCGGAGAACCCGGAAGGCGGACAGGCCTTCATCTACAGCGTCGAGCTGCGCGATGCGTTGCTCGATGCGGTGGGGCTGGGCATCTCATGAGCGGCCGTGTGGAGGACATCAGGCTCGAAGGGGCGACCATCGAGCGTGCGTGGACGGTGCGGGCGAACAAGTCGATGGGTGTGACGCTCACGATTCACTCCGAGGCGGTGGACGGCATCGCCCCGACCATCACGGGGCTTCTGTGGTGGAATCAGGGGCAGACGTGGTGCTTCCGGTGCGGCGCCTGCTCGGGCGAAGGCGTCACCATGCGCGACGCCATCGAGGCGTTTCTGGCCGACCGGCGGCAGCTGTACCGGGAGGAGCTGGCCATGCTGCGCTCGCACTTCGGCCCGGATCCCGCGCTGTTCGACGACGACGGGGACGAGGACGACGCCACGCAGGCTCACGGCCACGCGATCACGGGCCGGGAAGCCATCGAGATCCACTCGCAGAACCCGGCCGACCGGGTGCTGCTGAAGCGGGTCGAGGGTGGACAGGACCGGGAGATCGACGTCGACGAGGCGTTCGACGTCATCGAGACCGATCCCGGAGCGGTCTACGTGGCGCTGAAGATCAAGCCGTCGCCGGTGATGCGGGCGGCAGTGGCGGCAGCGGTCGCCGAGAGGGGGTGATCGCATCTACGGCGGGGACGTGTCGAAAGCGTCCCCGTCGTTTGGGGGATTGAACGCCAATCTCCGAGCACTCGCGACGAGGGGGAACTCATGCGAGAAAGTACAACGCGGAAGGCGGTGCAGCTGCTCGAAGCTGCCGCCGACCACATCGACGAGCACGGTCTGCTCTACAACGAGTGGGGAGTGCTCATCGACCCGGACGACCCTGAGAACGTGCCATGCTGCTGTGTGATCGGCACGATCCGCTACGTGGGCGGTTCGCACCCGGACGAGCAACTGGTCTCGGCGGAGATCGAGAAGGCGATCGACATGCTCGAACAGGCGACGTACCGCGAGCGCCGGGAGGTGCTGGGGCCGGATTTGGACCCTGTGGACATGGTCGATTGGTCGGATCACTACGCTGACCGGGAGACCGTCACCGACGACTTCGGCAATGTCACGTTGGTCGACCAGGACGGCAACCGCGGCTACGTGGCGACGGTGCTGCGCGAGTTGGCGAAGGCGACGAAAGCGGGGCGGGCATGAGTGGCCGCTACCACTACCGGGAGATCCGGGCAGGGTCGACGGGAGTGACGATCATCGTCGACCACGAACGCGAGACCGTGTGGGTGGCGGCGACGGTGGCCGGGAAGTGTCGGAGCGCGATGGCGATGTACCACGGTCCCCGGCGGCACGTTCTCTCGGGGAAGGACGTGGACGGTTCGCCGTCCCGGTGGCGCCACCTGTACTGGCGGATCGACACGACCGGGATCGCCCACTTCACGCTGACGTGGTGGACGTGGCTCACGTACATCGTGAACGAGGTGAGGATGGGCTACCGGGACGTGGAGCAGTTGAACCGCTGGCCGGACCACGAGCACCACAGCCCCGCCAGAAAGGCCGAGCTGCTGGCCGAGCGCATCCGGGAGCATCTGGACGGCTGGTACCGCAACGGCTGAAGGGCACGGCCGGAAGGGTTCAACCCCCTTCCGGCCGTCTCGCCGTCCCCGTTCGGGGGATGGCAGTGCAGGACAAGGGGGATGTCATGCAAATCAGGAGGATCAGGACCGGCGGGCGGGTCCATCGCTACGACGGCCTGCCGTTCCAGCGGGTGCACCACGTCTCCGGGCCGATCAAGCGGGGGACGGTGGTCGTCTCGATGTCCTACGGGCGCGTCCATGCGTGGCTCGGTGTCGTGCTCAGGGTGCGCGAGACGGACGGCGAGGTGACGCACGTGTGGACGTCGGACGTCTGGACGCGGGATTGCCGGGCCGGGAAGCGGTGGGAGACGCGCATGGGTCGGCACATCGCCCGGGCGGACGTCGTGGACGCCATCGAGCGCCACCACGCGAAGCGGGCATACGAGATGCTGCCGAAGTACCTGCAGCTCCGTGTGGACCACGTGAGGCGGGTCTATCGCCGCTACTCGCAGGAGATGGGGCCGTTGACGCTCTACGGGAGCATCTGCGAGGTCCCGGTCGAGGGGCTGCCGCGCGGGTGGTACGCATCCAAGGGCACGACGGCGAAGGCGGTGAGCAAGCTTCTGGCCGACGAGTTCAACCGGACGCTGGGCGAGGAAAGGGGATCGTCATGAAGCTGCACCTGTGGAACGGCGACAACAGCCGGACGTGGTGCGGCCGGGGACACTTCCCGGGCATCGTCGTGGCGAAGGTGCGGAAGATCAAGCGGGGGTTGCTGGTCGAGCACTGCGCCGACGACCTGCCGGACATCGTGTGCGGGACGTGCCGCAAGGGCATCGCCAAGCGGATCGGGTGGGGATGGTGGTGGAAGCGTGTCGGCGGCGGGAAGTGGACGGCCAGGCGGCTGTCAGCGTGAAGGAACGGGCGGGAAGGGGTTCGACTCCCTTCCCGTCCCTGCGGGGACGAAAGCCGTCCCCGGGACGCACTCGACAAGGGGGATACCATGAGTGCAAAGGCAGCGGGTGGCCACATCGACGCGATTCACGAGACGGACGTCGTCGTCGAGTGGCGCAACAACGACCACGACGCGCTGATGGATCGCCGCGTGGTGCCGAAGGGGCGCCTGATCCGGTCGGCGATCATCGACATCGCGCGCGGGGCGAACTTCGCCGAGGGCGACACGATCACCGTGAAGGCTGCGGAATGAGCGCCCGGGCGACCTGCACCGCGTACTTCGCCAATCAGGAAGCCGACGAGCTTCTCAAGCTCGGGGAGTTCAAGATCCCCGGTGGAGGGGTGACGCTTTCGGAGATCACCGTGCGCATCGCCACGCTGGTCCTGACGCTCGGCGACGCGGTCGCCAAGGATTGGACCGGGTGGCGGCTGTGCGTGGTGCCGGACGGGTTGTCCATCGACCACGGCGGCTACGTGGACGTGGAGGAGGTGCGGCAGCGGCTTCTGAAGGCGACGCGGCGAGAGAGGGGGTCACAGTGAAGACGACCCGCTACGACGCCAAGAGCCTGACGGCAGAGGCTCGTTTCGCCGTGAGACAGACGGGCAAGCAGCTGTACGGGACGAGCCGGGCGAGGCTCGACGGGTGGCACATCGAGTTCCGGGCGGGGATGGACTACATCGCCCTCGTGGCCCGGGGGTCGGTGAAGATCCCCGGTGCTGCGCGCACCGAATTCACTGCCAGCACGGCGATTTGAAGGATGGGCCGGGAGAGGTTCGACTCCTCTCCCGGCGCTTCGCCGGATTCGTTCGGAGTCCGGCAGTTTCGATCCAAGGGGGGATCATGCAGGGAATCGAGGAAGTCCGCACAGCGTTGCGGGAGAAGGGGGACACGCCGATCACGTCGCTGGCGTCGCTCATGCGGGTCGCCATCGAGGACGGCCGCGCCATGCTGAAGCGCCCCGACGTGAAGCCGACGTACAACACGTGGCTCGCGATCGCGCGCGAGGGGCCGATCGGAGCGTTCCGCAACGTGTGCCACGCCTGTCTCGCCGGCGGGATCCTGCTCGGCACGCTGGGACGCAAGGCCAGCGGCGCGATGTTCGAGTCGGTGAGCCCTAACGCGGAGCTTCCGCACGTGTCGAAGGCGCTGCGGGCGCTGGAGGCGGTGCGCCAGCACAACTTCCACGCGGCCTACGACATCCTGGGCGTCGCACCGGAGCACGGGTCGGAGTACGACGTGCCCGACGAGCGGGAGGCGAAGTCGGCGAAGCGGTCGAAGTGGTGGGGTGCGCTGCTCGCGCTCGTGTCGGTGTCGGACAGCGACATCTCGGACGACGCCCGGTCGTTCAGGACGGCCGGACGGTTCGAGGAGTTGCTGGATGGCTTGGAGCCGGTGGCCGACACCTTGGAGAAGTTCGAGCGGGAGTGGATGTAGCTGACCGGGGCCGGAGGGTTCGACTCCTCCGGTCCCCCTGTGGGATCGAGATACGGTCCCTGCAATGCGTGAAAGGGAGGAACACCATGAGCGCAAAAGAGGAACACGTGGCCGATGATCTGGACATCATCGACTACGACTACCCGGAACCCGAGAGCGTCCAGGACGTCTTTCTCAAGACGGCGGAGCGGATCGACCGCTACGGACTGCTCAGGGACGATTGGGGCGGCCTGAAGGTCGTCGCGACCAACAGCGGCAACGAGCTGACGCCCTGCGCCGGGTGCCTGCTGGCGATGCTCCGCATCGAGTGCGGACTGCATCCCGAGTTCGAGGGCTACCAGGATCCCGAGGAGTACGAGCACGAGGCGAAGCGCTACCCGCGCAACGTCGCGCTGTTCGACGAGGCGGTCTCGATCCTGAACCGGCACATCGACCTGCCGGTGCCCGACAACGGGCGGGGCCTGACGGGCTACGACCGCGTGATGACATGGTCGGACTCGCACGGGCTCAAGGCGCTGGATCGGTGGACGGAGACGGAACTGACGGCCGAGCAGCTCGAGGAGGCCCGCACCGAGGGCACGTGGGCTCCCGTGGTCGCGCTTCTGCGCAAGCTCGGGGCCGAGGGCCGGTAGGGCAGCAGGCCGGGGGATCGCACCCCCGGTCGGCTTTGGGGGACGGAGCGCCCGTCCCCGTTCGCGTGCAGCCAAGGGGGAGACATGGAGGCACCAGTGCGCGTGGAGGTCCATTACCTGGACCAGATAAGCACGATCGAGCTGGACAAGGACGAGGTCGATCAATGGATCGAGGACAAGGCGGCGTTCGCCGGTCACAAGGTCGAGGACTACGTCTCGATGGCGGACGTGATCGGCGGCCACGTCGAGCTGAATCTCCGAGACGAGGGGATCACGCTGTAGGACAAGGCCGGGAGGCTGTCGGAAGCTTCCCGGCCCATCGCCGGACTCAACCGGAGGACCGGCAGCTTCGCATGGAGGAGACCATGCAGGACACAGCAGCAGGACAGATGCTCGTCACCATGATCCTGAGCGGGTGCGACGCCATCCACAAGCTCATGGACCGCACCGGCGCCACCCTGTGTGCCGCCGGCGACGAGGAGTGGCCCGAGCACGCACAGGCGGCCGTGGACATCCTTGAGGATCTCGGGGCCACGTTCGCCCAGCTACGGGAGGCGCTGAAGGGCTCCAACGGCCCCGAAACGGTGATCGCCGTCCGCGACACGCTGCGCCTGGTCGAAGTGAACCGGGCCGCGGAGACCGGCAGGGAGCAGCCCGTGCGCCGGGACGCCACACGGAAGGGTCTTGAGCGGCTGATCGAGCGCAAGCGTCAGCAGCTCGCCCACATGGAGCGCACCGTGACCGAGCACACCGGGATCCCCCGGGCGGACCTGAGCCCGGCCGAGACCATCGCCCACCCCGTCGCCGGTGCATGGCGGCGCGTGCGACGTGATCTCGACGTCTTGGTGGAGGCCTGGGACGCGATGTAGGGACTGCGGGACGCGGATCCGCGAGGCGCAACCCACACCCACGGGCGGCAGGTATCGAAACCTGCCGCCCGTTTGGTTCTCTCTCGCTCGGAGAGGGGACGCAAACCCCACCAAAGGGGGAGACATGAGCAGGAGCGTCAACAAGGTCATCCTGATCGGCCGCGTAGGGTCCGATCCCGATGTCCGCATCACGCGCGCTGGCGTCAAGATCGCCAGAGTGTCGCTCGCCACGAACCGGCGCACGGGCGGCGAACACCCGGAGGAGCGGACCGACTGGCACCGCGTCATCCTCTGGGGCCGACTCGCCCAGGTCGCCGAGAACTACGTGTCCAAGGGCGACAAGCTGTTCGTCGAGGGCTACCTGGAGTACGACAGCTACGAGAGGGACGGCGTCACCATTCCGACCGCCGAGATCCGTGCACGGGAGATGGTCCTCCTGAGCGCATCGAGGTAGGAAGCGACCGGCCAGCCACCGCCGGGGACGTGTCAGAGCGTCTCCGGCGCCTGCGGGACCGAGAGACGGTCCCGGGAAGCACTCGGACAAAGGGGGATGCCGATGAAGAGTGCGAAGAAGGTGCTGCCGGTGTTGGCGGCATGTATGCCGATGATGGACTGCTTCGCCATCAGCAACGACCACGACGCGATTCAGGCTCTGCACGAGGGGGAGTATCCGTTCCCCGAGGTGGCATGGCTCGGAGTGGACCGCAGGACCCTGGACGAGGTCGCGGAGATGCTCGACGACGAAGGGGTCGAGGTGGTGATCGACAACAGGCGGATGGTCTTCCCGGAGACTCCCGGGTACACGCTGTTCTCGTGAAGGCCACACGGGAGGGTCGGGTCGAACCGGCCCTTCCGTTTGTGGGGCGGAAATGCCGCCCCTGATCCCTCGCTCAAAGGAGGTCAACCCAATGAGGCGAGGCAGAAGGAAGCGCAGGCGCGAGAAGCGCCGCAGGAAGGACCGGGAGCGGTTCGCGCTCCGAATGGCCGAACATGACGACGTGGGCAGTCTCATGGTCGTCCCGTGGCCGCACAGGCCCCGGAAGGCACGCCGGAACACCCGGAGGGCGTCGTGAGTGCCGTTCCGGCCGCCTCAGCGTGCTCGAAGCACGAGAACGTGCTGGAAGGCGTCTCGTGCCCGCGCTGCGGCAGGGAGGGCGAGTTTCGCGTGCTCGCCGAGGTCACGGTCCACGTCACGGACGACGGTGCGTACACCGACGACGGCGACGAGTTCACGTGGGGCGACGACTCGTGGACGCTGTGCCCCGCGTGCGAGTTCGAGGCGGAGTGGGCGGCGTTCCAGACCGGCAGCCCGGAGTGGACGGCTGCCAAGGAGGCACCATGAACAGCTGGTACTACGTCTTCGACGGCGAGAGGGGGGTCGAGTGCGGCTACGTCAAGGCTCCGACGCTGAAGGAAGCCCGAGTGCAACTCGCGCAGCGGCACCCGAACGACGTCGGTGCGGACGGCGAACTCGAGGACACCACGACGGGCGAGGTTCACTTCCCGTGGAAGGAGGGATCCAAATGAGCAACACCAACTGCCTTGACGGGCTCCGGTGCCCGGAGTGCGGCAGCTTCGGCCCGTTCAAGATCACGACGCGATGCGTGGCCGTGGTCTACGACGACGGCATCGACGAGACGCACGATCACGAGTGGGACTCCAACTCGCCGATCCTGTGCGACGAGTGCGACCATGCCGGCGACGTGGGCGACTTCACGGAGCGGTGAGCGGTGCAACACGGGCCGGGGGGCTGTCAGAGGCTCCCCGGCCCATGGGGAGGGCGAGACGCGCTCTCCCGTTCACGCCATCAAAGGAGAGACGAATGGCGAATGAACAGAAGGAGGCTTTGCGGCTGACGGTGCCCAGGCGGCACGTGCTCGTCGCGGCCGCGAGCGTCTTCACCGGCGAGCGGCGACCGGTGCTCAGGCACATCTGCTTCCGGCCCACGGGCGAAGCGCACAACGGCACGCGGGCCGGAGCCGTGCGGACCATCGCCACCAACGGTCACAAGCTCGTAGCCTCTGAGGGGGGCCGGTGGGAGGGCGAATGGCCGAGTGCGGGCGAGATCACGCTCCTGCCGACCATGTTCTCGAAGCGGCGGGCAAAGCGGATCCTCGATACCGACATCGAGATCACGCTCATGGGCGACGACACCGTGCGGGTGCTCGACCCGGCCACGGCGGCGGACAGCAGCGAGCGGGTGCTGTTCCCACGGTTCCCCGACGTTGACCGGGTGTTCGCACGGTACGAGAGGTACGCGATCGCCAGGAAGCGTGTCTGCCTCGACGCCGCGTACCTGGAGGACATGGGCAAGCTCGGGGCGCTGTTCTCGGACAAGCCGACTCGGGTAGTCCGGATCCTGCTGCGCCGACGGCGCGACAAGGTCGCAAACGGCAAGCCCGCATCGTGGTGCCCCGTCTTCACCATGAAGGCCGAGAGCGGCGACGGGCAGCGGTCCATGCGAGCCGTGCTCATGGGCACCAGGGAGGTCGCGTGAGCAGCCACGACTTCCCCGAGGCAGGCGCGGTCCACATCTGGTTCCACGGCACCAACGAGAAGGCGGCGCACGCGATCCTCGAAACGGGGTTCCGGGCCGGGACGTACTTCGCCAAGAACCTGGCCGATGCCATCGGCTACGGCGGGCGGTTCGTCTTCGAGGTCGCCATCCAGTTCCGGGCCGACTACAGCGATCTGCCGTGGCAGGTGACGACGGCCGAACCGATCCCGCCGGGCCGGATCGTGCGGCTCACGAAGTTCACCGAAGAGATCATGCACGACGACGCGCAGCTCCGAAAGAAGGTCTTCGAGCGTGCCATGGCGGTCCGCAGGCGCAAAGGGTGAGCAGGGCCGGACCGGGAGGTGTCAGAGCCTCCCGGTCCATTCTCGCGAGGGGACGGCACCCTCGCGTACATTCCCGGATCAAGGAGACACAGATGTCAGCCGATCGAAACAAGCGCGGTACGGCGATCCAGCCCGTCGAAACGGACCAGGTCCCTACTCTCAAGGCCGACCACCTCGACGCCATCGTAGCGGCCGCCGAGCAGTCCCACGCGCCCGCGACGCGGGATCACTACCGCTACGCCTGGCGCATCTTCGAGGCGTGGTGCGCGGAGCACGGCTATGCTTCCCTGCCAGCTGACCCCGCCGTCGTGGCCGCCTACCTGGTCGAGCGCGCCGACCGCATCTCGATCTCGGGCGTCAAGCTCGACCGGGCGGCCATACGTCACAAGCATGTCTCCGACGGTCTCGACAGCCCGACCAATTCCCCAGGCGTGGCGACGGTCATGCGGGGGCTCCGGAGACAAGCCGCGGGCTCCCCTCCCCAGCAGGCGAAGGGGCTCACTGCGACGGATCTGGCCGCCATCAAGGCGACCGCCTTTCGGCGGCGCTCGGGGCCGACAGGGAGAACGGAATCGGAGGAAGCCGCCCGACGGCGCGGTGCCGTCGACATCGCCCTGATCTCGGTGATGAGAGACGCGATGCTGCGGCGATCCGAAGCGGCCGCGCTCACGTGGGCCGATGTCGAGTTCCGCACGGACGAGACGGCCAGAGTGACCGTCAGGCAGTCCAAGACGGACCAGGAGGGCGAAGGCGCCGTGCTGTTCGTCGGCAGAGACGCCACGACGGCGCTGGAGGCGATCCGGCCCGACGAGCACGACCCCGACGCCCGAGTCTTCGGACTCCATTCCGGCAACGCCATCTCGGTCCGGATCCGGAAGGCCGCTGCTGCCGCCGGACTCCGGGGCAAATTCACAGGGCATAGCCCGAGGGTAGGAATGTCGACCGACCTGGTGGCCGCCGGAGCATCGGTGGCCGCCGTCCAGGTCGCGGGCCGTTGGAAGTCTTCGCGGATGCCCGGTCAGTACGCTCGGGGCGAACTCGCTGGGCAGGGTGCGGTGGCCCGGTACTACGGCGGGAACGGCGAGTAGCCCAACGGGGAATCGGACGGGCAGGGGGGTCTTCGGACTCTCTCTGCCCCGTTCGAGCCAATCAACGGCCCCGCTCAACGGCGGATCCGCACGTGTAACGCTCGCCATTTCCAGACGTAACGCTCGCATCTGCTTTATTCTGCAACATCTTACAGAAAATCTGTCACGTCTGTTACGCCGTTTGCAGACCAGACCAAGTGACCATACACCCATGAAGTGGCGACCGAACCGGGCGTTTGTACAGACAACTCGACCCCTTGGGAGGTCCCGAGGGTAACGGTAACAGAAAAAAACGGTGATTTCAGGTTGGAGAATGGTTCCCCACGCGTAAGAGATAGGAACCGAGATTCAGCGTTACTTTGTGTTACCCGTTACCCCTGGGTTTACCCGGGCTTGACTGGGGCTTGACTGGGGCCTCAATGCGGTCATTATCGGAGTGAGTTTCGATCCGTCAGAGCATCGAGGAGGGTCCTCAGCATGGCCGATTCCCGGGCACCAAGGGTGTACTCAGTGCGGGTCCGGGACTCTGCGCACCAGAACGAGATCGACGACATCCTCGGCGCCCTTGAGAGGCAGCATTCGAACAGGTACGGCCACCCCGTGCTCTCTTTCCGCCATGCGCTCAAGCTGGCGGCGCTTGATCTCTTGGCGGACGATGCTGTCGAGTACTACGCCATCGAACCGGATCCTACAGGACGGGCAGCGAGAGTCGCCAGATTCCTCAGAGATGACTTCGAGGCGGACATGGCACGGGCGGCAGAAAAGATCGTATTTGCTGGGCATGCGGTAGAGCCTCCGGTGGAACGGGTTGGATGACGCATGGCTGCTTCCAATGAGACGTCAGCGCCCTCGGGCATGAGTCCTGAGTCTATTGATGATCTCGTCCGCGGTCTGCGCGAACGAGCGGTAGCGAAGCATGGCCCTCGAATCGACAGACTGTGGGTGGGAGATGAACGTCGTCTCGTTATCGCGTTGAGCTTCGCTGAAGCCATGGGCTATCTGCTCAGCCCGCTCCCTTGGGATCGCCCCAATCAGGACGGGGACGGCCAAGCGTAGCGCCATGGCGTCACCCACGAATCCGTCAAGGATGTCCTCGACGGACTTGTCCTTACCGGGGTCGCCGAACAGTGCGCTTCCGGGTGAGAAGCCGTTTCCGAAGCCGTTTCCGAAGCCGTTGCCGGACATGAAGCCTTTCCCTCTCAGGGGGTGAATCGGAGTTCGTAGCGGACGGCAGCGGTGACCGAATCTGGCCACCTTTGTAAGTGTCCGGTTTTGGTCGGACATTGGCAAGGGAGATAGCGCCTTTGCGAAGCGTGGCCCGGACTACCCCCAGAGGAGAGGCCGGGCGTCGCCCGTTCCGGGGACCCCTGGGGCAAGCCGCGTGGAGGCAAGGGCCTACACGCCATGATTGACCTTTCGCACTGCGGGGCAGCGCCAGCGTAATGGAGCAAGCGGTCGCGTCTCACGAACGGAAGCGGCGGGAGTACCACGAGCGCCAGCGACGTCGAAAGCAGAAGGTCCGGTACGAGATACGGATGTCCCCCGAGCTGCGTGCGCGAGTTCGCGAGGCCGCGGTCGCCATCTTTCCGGAGTCAGGTCGCAAGGACTCTCGCTTGGTGCGAGCGGTGCTGCGAGAGACCCTTCCGTGGCTGCCAAAGGACGAGGAGACGGCGAAGCGCCTGCAGGCGTGGCAGGTCGAGAACGGGATCGCCGACGGGGCCGTGGAAACCGGCTCGGTGGCCGCACCAGCGCCTAGACCCGGACGGCGGACCGACTCCCTGCACCTTCGCATCGAGGGCGAGGTGCGGGACAGGCTGAAGGAGGCCGCAGTCGCCACCCGCCCTGAGGGTTCTCGAAAGGTGCCCAGCGGCGCACGCGTGGTCCGCGAAGTGTTACGGCAGGCTCTCGGGATGCCATCGACGGACGGCGGCGTGACGCTCCGCCGGTTGGCGGAATGGCATGAACGCGGCGGAACGGTACCGGCGGGCGAGCAGCCGACGGCGGAGGACGTAGAATCCTCGTTTGCTCGTAGGGCCGTGGCTCTGCTCGCGAGAGACGATCCGGAGCAGTACGACGAACTCGATCGCCGCAGCCCACTTGCGGTGGCGCGTTACGGGAGGCGACGCGCCCAAGAAGCGATGGAGATCTATCGCGAGAAGAACGAGCGCCTCCAGCGGCACCTGCCCGCGGCCAACGCTGCGCAAGACGCCAAGGTGCTGGTCATGAACGACCACCTGGGGCCGCACCAACGGCTACCGCCCACCGTCGACGATACCGCGCCACCGTCTGATGAGCGCCAAGCTGGGGCTGGTCCCACCGCGCAGACGCGGACCCACGAGCGCCCCACCGCTGTTTGCGGAGCGAGTCCTGCACCAACTACGGACAGAGAAGCACGGGCCGAGCGAAGCCACGACCATGCCCTGCGCTCGGAGTTTGGGGAGATGGCGGTCGACCTCCTGCGGCGGCGTAGGCCCATCGAGTACATCCGACTCATGCAAACGCAGGTCGGGACGGGCGAGAGGATCAGTGGGCTGGAGGACTACCGACGCCAAAAGGAGCAGGTCGCCATGGAAGCCTTTCACAAGCGGTTGCCACGATTCGCCGGATTCCCGCCCGAGCAAGCCGCATGGTACGCTCGCGACTTCGTAATCCGGAAGATCCTGCCCTAGCGGGGGGCATAGCCTCGACGAGCCGTGCGTGGCCGAGGAGGAAGAGTGCCGACCGTTCGTGCTGTCATCGGGCCGCGCTGATTCCACCCTTACGGGCCGGATTCCGCCCTCTGGTGGTGACTGCCGAACGAGGGGGGCAACGGAAGGACGTCGAGCGGAACCGCCGTTGTACGCGACACGAGATCGGTGGTGAAGCGCATCGGGATTCCGGCAGGCCGAACGCCCGGGAGCGTCCGCAAGGCCGCAATCCATCTACCCTCGAAAGGCGTCCCCCGCATTCTCGCGATGATGAAGGGACTCCGATTCGCCAAATGCAGGTCTCCGCCATGCCATCGCATTCCGCATTCGCGGAGACGCCGGTCGGCCGCCGACCGGCTGACAACGGGATCGCTTTGGGGTTGGCCGGACGCGATCCGGATGAGGCGGCCGATCGTTACCTCGATCTCGTGGTCGCGGATGACCAGGGGCACGGATGCACCGAGCAAGCTACCAAGGACATCGCGGCCATCGGCACGGTTCTCCGCGCCGGTGGCTCGCAACCCGGAATCCACGATCCAAGCAATAACTTCCTCGACGTCTGGAACGGTGTCGCTACGCAAGGTCCACGCTCCTGCAAGCAAGGTGCCGTAGAGTTCGCCGGCGCGGGAAGCCTGCACGGGCAACGCGGCTTGGCTGGTGACCTTGAGCAGCTCGTCGAAGCGCCCGTCCCGGAACCATTGCGCCGTCCTCGCCATGAGGCGCCGACCGTTCATCGGCGAGATCAGGTCGATGATCTGGCGCTGTGTGGCCACCCACCGCTTCTGGCGGTCCTCCAGGTCCTCTGTCTTCGGGTTCCGGAGAGAGAGGATCGCCACGCGATTCTCGTCCTGCCCGAGCTTCAGTCCGACCTCCACAGAGGCGAACAAGAACATCGAGCGCACCGAGAGGTTGTGCGCCCTGCCGCTGGCAGTCTCTGTGCTCACGGTCCCGCCGGTCGACGAAAGTCGAGCGAGATCGAACAGGCACCCCAATTTCCGTCTCGCTCCCCTCCCCACCATGTCGGCGTGATCGAGGATAACCGGCAGGGCGTCGGACCCGAGCAGTTGGCGCAGTGCCACGTCGCTCGTTCCGTAGGCTTCACGGCAAATCACGCCGATCCCGTCCAGCATCGGAGCGATGATCCGATTGATGATCGTGGACTTGCCGCTCTCGGTCGGCCCGGTGATCCACAAGAGGGGTCGGCACGGCAATGCTCCAGAGAATGGGGCGAGCACCAGCGCACCGGCCGCAAGTGTTCCGCTCGCGTCGTTCTGCCACGGCAGGTCGTCGAACAGAGCAAGAGTCTGTCGGGCTTCCTCAAGGGGCATCGGTTTCTTCATGGCCGGGCCACTCAGCCGTCGGAGACGGGGATAGATCCTGTCGCCGTCCTCGAAGCGTTCCGGATACGTGAACTCTTCAGTCCCAGACACGAGCAGGCGATCGCCGAGGTGCAGCACGATTTCGCCATCCTCGGTAACCCAAGCTCCTCGACCACGACACTGAGCGGAGTCGAAGACGCCTGCTTCAAGGCATGCGCTGATCACCGCCCACGACGCATCTTCGAGGTGGAACCCGGGCGCTGACCCCTTGTGCTCGAAGTGGTGGCACCACCACGGCCGGGGGGCGAGCGAGTAGTACGGCCTCGATTTCGCCAGGTCGCTCTCCGTGAAGGTGCGCGCCTGGCCCGACCACTCCGAGAGAAGCGTGTAGGTTCCCTCGTTATGTCCGAGCGCCCGGAACGGGGCCGTCTTCTTCCATTCTTCGTGCTCCTCGTCTTGATTCCCGGTCTTGCTCATGTCTTCGTCCTCGTCGGGTTCCGGTTCGGCAATCGTGACCGCCGTGCTCGCCATGGCCGGATCCAGCCATTTCCTGACGGCATTCTCCCCTTCGCGCAGCCGCAGGTCGTCGAAGTCGGTCGGTTTCCCCTCGAGGTCCTCGAAGTCGGGGATAGCCACCTCGCCGTCGACCGCTTTCGCCGCCTCGCGCGCGTAGTGGACGCCGGGGTTCGGCACGTCGCCGTCCTGGCCCGCAATCTTGCTCCAGCGATCGTTGTCCGCCGCGATGATGATGCGCTTCGGATTCCGCTTGTCACGCAGCTCCTGCGCGACCGGCAGCAGCCCGCCGGCGGAGAACGCCACGATCACGGGGCAGCCCGTCGCCCGGTAGATCGTGTAGCCGGTGACCCATCCCTCGGTAATGTAGTAGGGGGCGTCGGGTCCGGCCTCGGGCTCGCCGGCCTTGATCCCGAACTCGTAGCACGCCCCGATTGCTTCCGCACCTGGCCAATACCGCTTGTCGCCATTCGGCCAGATGCGTTGGATGTTGACGAGCTGCCCGGCCCGGTACATCGGCACGAGCAGCAACCCGGCCGGGACCTTCCAGTTCTTCGCCACCTCGGTCAGCGTCGAGATCCGGAGATTCGGGTATTCGTCGATCTCCTTGTTGAGCAGGTACGGGTGCGGTTCCTTCTTCGGTTCCGGGGTCCGGGCGGCGTTCCACAGCTTCAGTACCTGTTTCAAGGCCTCCTGGTGCTTCTTCTCCCGTTCCTTGGCCTGGCGTTCCCTCTCCGCATCCCAGTTCAGCTTCTCCTCTGCGGAGACCGGCTTGGTGCGCCTCAGCATCCAGTGCTGTTTGACCCCCGTGGACCAGTCGCCGAAGTGCGCCCCCCGGCGATCCGGATAGGCGATGTACCACGCGTCCGTGCCCCGCTTCTTCCTCGCCCCCGGGAACCGATGCCGTCGACCGTCCCAAATGATGGTCTTCGGCCAAAGGTCGTCGGTCGCCATCCGATCAAGGAGTTCACGCGTCGGACCCTGGACCATGCCTGTATTCCCGTCTTGAGTGTGAATCACGCGATTCTTGGGCGAGGGTGCCGGCGTCTCCGTCGAGACTGCCTTGGGCCGACTGCTTACCCCCACGTGGGGCCTCTACCTCAACATATCACCACCTGGCGGCTCCTGGGCGTCAGGGCTCCTCCGTTCGCCGGACCAGAGACTCCAATTCGTGACTCACGCACAGATCGTTCACGTCACGCCCCTCGACGTTGATGAGCCTGTAGACCTCGAAGTTGGCCAACGTCTCTTTCAGCCGTTTGCCCGCTTTCTCGCCCGCTTCGTCGCCATCGAACCAGATTACGACACGGCGGGGCTCCAGCTCGCGGATCCAGTGGGTCCACTCATTGCGCCAGCCTGAGACCCCCGGCACACCAATGGCGGCGGCACCGTGCTGTCGAAGTGACTCGGCGTCAATCTCGCCCTCGGCGACGTGAACCACCTTCCCGAGCGATCTGGTGAGGGCGTCAGCCCCGTACAGTAGCGGGCGGACGCCCGCCAGGCCGATGGACTTGGGTGCGGACAGCTGCTTGCTTTCCCGTGACTCCCGCCATTGCCGTTCGCTGCGAAAGCGTACGCCGACGAGTTTCCCCGAACGATCTCGCAGTGGAACGACTAGGGCCGGTCCGAGATTGATCTGCAACGGCCATCTTGGGCTGCCATTCTTCCACCGAGGCCAGCCGTAGCGGGCCGGTAGATCGGCCAAGGCACTCCACTCGTCGGCAGTGACGACCGATCGCCAGCCATACGCCTCGAGCCGTGCGGAGTCGAGTCCGCGCCGCTCAAGGTATCTCTTCGCCGGCGACGCGAGGGCAAGCCGGTCTACGAGCGCTGCGGCCAGCCCAGCTGGGTTGAGGGCGCTGCGATCCAAGGGCACGGTATTTCCATCACCCGAGGAGTACGTTGGTCTTTTCTGCCGCGTTGGGAACGGACGACGAACGGTCGTTCTGCCCGAACCGAACACGGCCTCGCACAGTTGGCGGAACGTGCAATCGTGACGGCAGTGGGCGACAACAAGTGCCTTCGCTCCTGGCGCGACATGAAAGCGGTCGTGGCCGCCACACCGAGGGCAGGGTCCTTTCCACTCCCTCCCCGACCGCCGGCCTTTCCAGCCGGCAGCTGCGAGGGCATTCAGCCAGTCGTCGAGAGAGTGTTGAGTTCGCATGCCGCGAGACACATCAGTTCGAGGCCTCCCCCCCGTCCACGAGTCTCCAGTCCTTCCAGCCTCGGACCACTTTGCCATTCAACTTGATTGAAGCTGTCGACGGCAGGCTTGGGATGAGGCTGCGGAGCCGCCGTGTCAGGACGGTGCGCTTGATGCCGCCCGCTTCTTTCACTTCTGGTTTTACGCCCAATTCAGCGCACCACGCCGCCCACACCTGCGGAACCGACACCTTCCCGCCGACAAACGGCTGAAGGCGTCTCGCAAAGTTACCGATCTCCCCCAGGTCATCAGCGACCCGTTTGGCCGTCGCCTCTCGCACGCTCGGAATACTCTTCGGCGGATGGCCCGGCTTCACTTCCGAGGCACACTTCACCAACCGCGCGAGAAAGGCCTCCCGGAACTTCTGCGTCTTCAGCCGCCTCGGCAGGTCAGGATCCCGATCGTTCTCGGGCACAGAAGAGTACGGAAGCTCCCGCATGCGGTCGGCCAACGCCTCATCCTCCAGGTGCAGCCTTGGAACCGACCCCGGATTGGCAATCATAATGAGAGTGGCAGTGGCATACTTGGTCTGGGGATTCTCGTGCAGCCTGCGGAAGGTGATACGTCCGTCGCCCGACAGTCGCTTCAGCAGGGCGGGACTCACCCGCCGAACGTTCAATTCGTCCATGATACACACGCGCGTCGGGTTGGCGAAAGCAGCGAGTTCGGTATTGTGTTGGCCACTGCTACTCGACTGGGTCAACGCCGAGTCCATGGGCTCTTTCGCATACTCACCAAGCGCCCCGACCACCGCTTGCGCCATCTGTGTCTTCCCGCCGCCCTTTTCTCCGACGATCAGATAGATCCGTCGGGCGGGGCGTCCATGCAGCGCGTGGCCCAGTGCCACCGAGTACCACTCCGACTCCTCAGGTGTTAGGTAGGCAAACAGCTTCTTTACGTCATCGTGCGTCGCATCAGGGACGAAACATACGCCTGTCGTGTGGGTCACCAAGTGCTTACGGCCTTCTTCGGGCCTCAGCAACCGACCGTTGCTCAGGTCTACCACCCCATTCTCGCAGCCAAGGTAACGCATGTTTGCGTCCAGCTGGTCCGCGGTGCACCTGGTGAGTTTCCCGAACTCCTCGCCTTGCAGCTTGGCGGTTGCCGACAGGTTCAGGCGGACCGCTTTGACAAGGCCGGTGTTCTTCTGCGCCGCGTGAATGGCTCGAAGCGTCGGCGTCAATGCGCTAGTATCCAAGGACTCCCTTGCTTCTCGCTCCATCGCGTCGAGCAACTCCACCACCAAGTCCCGCCATGGATCAGGGGTCCGGTTCCAACGTCCTGTGTTGGTGAGCAAGAAGGCCACCGACTCCCCCCACATCCTGCCTTCTTCGCCCCACCCGGAAACGCCCCCGGTTCCGGGCTCCACGATCAGGATGCGATCCTGGTGCAGCTCCAGTAACCGGCGGCCAAGCGCCTGAGGGGTCGTGACGTAACTGGCAGGGACATCACGTGCTGGCTTCTTCTGCCCTTGGGCCTTCGCGGCATTCGGGCGAGTTACCTCGAAGCCGGGAGAACGGTCTCGCGTCTCCATCGGCACGCGGGCTCTCCCTCAACGCCCCAGCAGACAGGTCTGGCCTCGCCGACGGCTCGTGAACCGCCGCGTTACGCGGGTGCTTCGCAAGACAGACACTCACCCGTCGCGGGTAGCGTCATGTATCTCCCATGCGCGTTGGCTCATCGTGATCCCTCGAGGGCCACAGGCTCCCGCGAAGCCAGCCAGTGTTCTACGTCTTTCCTACGCCAGCCGACAGCTCGGGCGGTCAGTTTGACTGGCCTCGGGAATCCTCCGGCCTTTACGGCCCTGTACAGGGTGGCCTTCGAGAGGCCTGTCAATCTTACGACCTCCGGACACCGGAGGATCTGTGATTCCATGTGCCGCCCCTTTCACGCCCGTGGTGCGTTCCGAGACGAAAGGGTAGCAGGAGATGGACGCCTGAGGTATTGGAGGAAATACCCGTGGATTTCCTGCAACGGGAACTAGCTGCCAGGCAGTCTGCTGCGCTGGTGAGCTCGGGACCTTTCCATCTTCTTGATCTTCCGCCAAGACCTCGTGTACACTGTGGATTTCGACAGATTGACGTGGTCGGCAACAAGTCGGCAGGCGGAGGGGACCCGCGCATCTGATGATTCCGGGCGGAGACCAACCTTTACGATGTCCCCGACGGCCAGGGCGATACACAGGTCGCGCCACACCAGCCTACCCGGGTCGGCTCCCGCCCGCCGCAAGCCCGCTGCGGCCCGGTCCACCAACCAGTCGATCAGCGGCGGCCCCCAAGACAGCGCCTCGAACTCAGGCGAAAAGACGTCTGCGATAGCGGTTCCTCTCGCATCTGGACCGAAGATCGAATCGAACCGGCAACGAGCCGCCAATTCTGCCACCATCAGTTCAAGCATCCTGGAGGCATGCCCGGACTTCAGGGACGGGCGGACAAAGGGCTCCCACAAATCCGGATCGTTGACCAGCCACCGCGCTGTACGCTTCGCGGCGATCTCGGCATCCCACTTCGACCAGATGAATTCGCCATCCTTCTCGTCAACCTCGTAGACGTAGCAGAGCTGCCGATCCAGACGGTCCAGTAGTCGCGCCTCTTCCGCCTCTTTGCGCTGGCGCTCGCGTTCCTTCCGCGAGCGTTGCCAGTGCGGCTCACTTCGTGCCACAGTCCTCCGGCCCTGTTGCGACGTAGTCTCCCCACGCTTCCATGACCTCGCGTCGACGCTCGAAAAGGGTACCCCGTGCGTAGGCCGCCTCCACCTTGTTCCTGACCACGTGGGCCAGAGCGGCCTCGGCGACCTCCCGATCGACGCCGGTATCGCCGCACCACACCCGGAAGCTGGTCCGGAACCCGTGCGGTACGCAGTCGAGTTCGAGGTCGCGGATCGCCTTCGACAAGGTGGACGAGGAGAGCACGCCGCCGGCCGGGGACGGGAACACCAGGTCCGAGCCGTCCCCGAACTCTTCCGCAACTCCGAGGACGGCTAGCGCCCGCCCGGACAGCGGAACACGGTGTTCGCGGCCCGACTTCGTGCGGTCGGCCGGAATCGTCCACGTGGCGGCCTCGTCGTCGATTTCGTCCCACCGGGCCCACCGCACCTCTCCGGACCGGGCCGCCGTCAGGATCAGGAACTCGAGCGCGAGCTTGGTCGCGACCGCCGCGCCCGACTTCCACACCTCCGCGATGGCGGCCCCGACCTCGGCGTGGGGCAACGCCCGGAAGTGCTTCCGGGGCGCACCGCCCTTCGGCAACGCGGCCGCGATCGCGTCGCCGGCGGGATTGTCCGTTCGGTGGCCCTGCGCCACGGCCCATTTCATCACGGCCCCGATCCGCTGCCGCACCCGGCGTGCGGTCTCGCGCTTCGTGCCCCAGATCGGCGCCAGCACGGCCAGCACGTCGGCGGTGGTGATCTGGTCGACCGGCATCGAGCCGAGTCTCGGAAACGCATACCTGCGCAGCGACGCGCGCCACTGCGCCTCGCTCCTGCTTCCCGGCCGCCACGACGGGCGCTGGATGGCGAGGACCTCCTCGAGCGCGGCCTCGAAGGTGGGGGGGGCATCCTTCACCGCCCGCGGATCGTGCCCGGCCCGCGCGAGCTTCCGGTACTCGAACGCCTTCTGCCGCGCCTCCGCGAGGCTGGTGTACGGATACCCGCCGAGGCCCAGGTCCACCCGCCTGCCGCCAACCGTTCCGCGCCACACCCAATGCCTGGATCCCGAGGGCAGCACCCGCAACATCAGGCCATGCTCGTCGTAGTGGCGGCCGGCCTTCGCGGTCTTCACGAAGGCGGCGGTCAGCCGCTTCGCCATGGTGTCCTCCCGCTCCTCGGCCGGGCAAGATCGGTCCACTGCCCGTCGGACGCCGACCGGGAACCGGACGCGCCGCTCACGGAGTCCTCTCGCGGGAAAGGAACAGCCACGCTCGGATCACGAGCGCCATGACCGTGGAAGCCGTCTCCTGATCCGTCCGCATCCCGGGCGACGTGCGGTCCTCTCCGTACACGCCGGGGCCATCACCGGCACGCAGCAGCGCGAGCAGGATCGTCGGCGTGTGATCAGGGTGCGGTGTGGCGCGCCCTTCCGGCCGTGGCGCCCCCGGCTCCCAGAGAAGCGCCACCAGGGTGTCCGGTCCCGTGAGCAGCCCGGCCGCCAACGACCACCCGGGCCACCCTTGCGGCGCCCCGGTCACGCGGCCCTTCGATGCGAGGGCACGTCGCAGGACCGACGCCCAATCCTCGACGCCGGCGTCATCGACCTCACGCGCGTTTGTCATCTCGACCTGGCCTCCGCTGCTCCCGGGAGACGGGTGAAATCCCCGCTTGCCCCCCCCCACGCGGTCTCCCACACGCCGATGGACATTGCGAGAGGTCGCCCGACACCGCAAGAGACGCAGGGACGCGAGGGGGCTCAGGCACCCACCGGCCCGGCGCTACCCTGTGGGACGCCCCGAGACGTGGGACTCGGGGACGCACCCTCCGCGCAACGCCATCCCGTGACAATTCGTGTGGACCGGCGCTACTATGCCGTAGCTCGCCGACAGGGCTGCACCTCGAGTTGGCTGCCGTCACGGGGGAGGGCACCACCCCCTGACCCCTGAGGAGGGCCGTAGATTGGGCACCCATGAATACTCGATACTGTCGCGACTGTGGAGTTGAGATCGAAGGTCGAGGGCGGCTGTTCTGTTCCCACTGCCGACGAGACCGCCTTCGGGCGAGCAAGCGCCGATCGAGGCGCAAGCTGTGGGCGAATCCTACCACACGGACGGCCATCCGGGCGCAGAACCGTCAGCAGGAGGCGGCTTGGCAAGACCGCTACCGGGCGAGGATTCGTGAGCGCCACGCAGCCGCCCTCGATAGCGCTTGGTGGGAATAGAGGGGGCTGCTTGCGAGGCGGGAGAGGCTTGTCCTCGGTTCTCGGGCTGCCAGGGCAACAGAGTTCGCGAGCTGGGCGCCGACCCTTTCAGGAAGGAGAACTCGCAGGATGAGCAAGACGGGAAGGACGTTCACATGGCTGACGATGGCGCTGATGATCGTGCTGGCCGGGTGCGCCGACTCGACCACGGACCCCGTGGCCCCCGACACCCTGATTGTCGGCAAGGTTCAGGAGGTCGTGAACCCCGGCGAGGATGCCACGCTCGATCCAATGGCCGACGTGACCGTGCGCGTTGCCGAAGAAGGCACCTACGACCTAACGGACGACAACGGGGACTACAGGATCGACATCGGCAAGGGAGGCACTTGGAGTATGAGCCTCGAACGTGGGGGAGTCTCCATCTACACAGTGTCATATGTGCAGACGACGATCGGTCAGCCGACGAGGGTGGACTTCACGCTGAATCAATATGTCGGCTGGTGTGTGATGGTCGACGGCAAGCTACACCCTGGCACCTGCCGCGGATCGGGGTGAGGATCAGGGCCGGGTTTCGTTCCGGCTAGACCATGGTCGCCCCGGCGCCTGCGAGCCTGCCGCCGAAACGCCCCAAGACTCCTTGAGACGCCCGGAAAGGAGTGGCTCGGGGACGCCCCGTCCGCGCAATCTAAAATGTTGTGCGCACGGTCGGCAGGCTGGTAGGATTCGCAATCGGGCCGCAAGGCACCTGCCAGCGTCCCGCCCCGATTCGCACAGACCGCCGAAAAGGAACATCCCCCCCGTGCATATGACCACCATATGTAGTAGACACTGTGACGAGGCCGCACCGCAGGAAGGCCGCGCATCCGCCCACTGGGTTCGGGAAAGGCGCAAGGGTCGGTTCGCGGGGCTCCTGGCCCCCGCGCTGGTCGCCGTTGTCGGGCTGTTGGCCTGCGACCCTCCGCTCGAGCTTCCCAACGACGACCTCGCCTCGGAAGTCCGGATGCTGGCCGCGACGCACGGCTTCAAACCCCTCCCCAACCCGCGCCCGGTGCGAAACGATCTGGTCAGGCTCGGCCAGGCACTGGCGTTCGACAAGATCCTCAGCGGCAACCGGAACATTGCGTGCATGACCTGCCATCTCCCGGAAATGGCCACGGGAGACGCCAGTACCCTGTCGATCGGCGAGGGTGGCACGGGCCTGGGGCCGCAACGCTCGCACCCCGAGGGCATCTTCATTCCCAGAAACTCTCCCGCCGTCTTCAACCTACCGGGAGCACCGCGAGTCTTCTGGGACGGGCGGGTGGAGGGGAGGTCGGACGGCTCCATCAGCACACCGGCCAAGGACCAGTTGACCGCCGAGATGGCGGATGTCTTCGAGTTCGGGGCCGTGTCGGCCCAAGGTATGTTTCCCGTGACGTCCAGAGCCGAGATGCGCGGCCAGCCGGGGGACAACGACCTCGCGGACCTCGAAGACGACGATTTCCAGGGCATCTGGAGTCTCCTCATGAAGCGGCTGGGGGACATTCCCGAATACGTCCGCCTCTTCGAGCGAGCGTATCCCGGGACCCCGTTCGACAGCATGACCTTCGCCCATGCGTCCAACGCCATAGCCGGCTTCTACGCCGTCGAGTTCGCGTTCAACAACACTCCCTGGGACTGGTTTCTGCGTGGTGAGAACGATGCGCTGAGCGACTCCGCGCTGGCCGGGGCGAAGGCCTTCATGACCATCGGCTGCGCCAACTGCCACAGGAGGTCGAGCTTCGCAGGCGACTTCCACAACACCGCACTCCCCCAGTTCGGACCCGGCATCACCGACGGCCGGGAGGACCTCGGACGCGAGGGCGTTACGAATCTCCCCGGCGACCGCAGGCGCTTCATGGCCCGCCCGCTGAGGAACGTCGAGCTCACGGCCCCCTATGGACATCTGGGCCAGTTCGCCACCCTCGAGACCTTTGTGGGCCACTACAACGACGCCGCATCCCAGCTAAGGGAGTACGACATCGCCGCGCACGTTCACGACCGGCTGCTGTGGCCCACGCTGCTCAACAATGTCGAAGAGATTCTTGCCGACCAGGACCCCCTGCTGCTCATGCTCAGGTTCGACGAGGAAACCCACGCCAACCTGGTGGCCTTCCTGCGGGCACTGACCGACGAAGCCGCGCGGGACCTCAGCCACGTGACACCGTCACGGGTCCCGAGCGGATTGTCCATCGACCGGATGGGGTCGTCCAACTAGCGCGGGAGGGAGTCCTGCGAGAGCCCCGGTTCCCGCACTCCAACCAACTTCAGGAAGGGAGAAAACCGCAGGATGAGCAATACGGGGAAGAACCCTCTCGACGGTAGCTCACTCTGCACCCCCTCATGGGATCGCGCCGGACAGCCCCGCAAGGGACAGCCCGGCGCGGTCTCCCGTGCGATTGACAACAAAAGCACCCCCCCATCGTAACGGTCGGATCACCGTACTGCGAGCCAGCCGACGGACCGGGAGGACCGGCCCGCCGTGGAGTTTCCGGAGCCACGCGATCCGCTCCGGATCCGGCATGGCATGGAGCGCCGTGTCTGGCGTCACCCAGGGAGGCAACCCGCGACGGCCCGCTCACCGGGTCGCCTCGCTCACGTCGCCCCCTCGCCGTCGCCGCTGGCGGCCTGCCAGCCCTCCAGGTATCCCGCCCGGTAGTCACCGCCCGCCCCCCGGCGCTTGAGCAGCTTCCAGACAGCCACCCGCGCCCCGCGCCGCCGCCCCTCGATCCGGTCCAGCCATCCGGCATCGAAGCCACGGTCCCAGGCGTCCAGCCCCCGATCCGCGAGGGCGCCCGCGACGGCTGCCGCCTCACGCTCTCCCGGGGCGCTCATGGGGCAGCCATGACGACGATCTTGTATTCCCGGCCGACAGCAACGGGTCCGCCCCAAATGACGACGGCCAGGCGGTCGCCGTCCCGGTGATCGGCCGCTATGCAATCCCAGCTTTCCTCGCGCCCCTCGTGGTCGGCAATCCTGTACGGCAGCATGTTCCAGCCCACCGGCCACTCGCTGCCCTCCCGGTGCCAGCTTCCTCCTATCCAACACTGGACCATGGCTCCCCGGTCGAGTGTGATCCCCGGGAACTCGGCCACGTCGTTCCAGTCGTCAGGGGGAATCGTCCCGCGCGCCACCTCCACCCTCACGGCCGGGGCTGGAGGGTCCTCGGCCGGTTCCTCGGCCGTCACCGGGTGGACCATTGGCAGGTCACAACCCGCGAGGGCGAGCAGGGCCGACAGCAGGACGGCCCGGTGGCCTCGCCGGGCGCTCACTGCCCACCCCCACTCTTCGCCGCCCTCGCCCGGCGCTTCCGGTCCGCTTCGAGGGTCCGCCGCAACAGCGCCCGTACCCACTCGCTCCGCGACACGCCTTGCTCATCGGCCAAGCGGTCGATCTTCGCCACCCATCCGGGCGGCACGGCACAGCCGACACGGCCGCCGTAGTACCCTCGCCGTCCCATCCGATTCCTCCATGTTTCGAGCCACGTTTCCCGGCCTCCCGTCCGGGGTTTCCGTGAACGTAATACCGGGGGGGCAAATGCGTATACCCTTCCCCTTCCGGTCTTTGTCCGCTAATGCCCCGTAACGGACCGGTAGTATGAGCGCCCTGTCTGGAGTAGATTGCAGGGTTCACCGGATCCCATAAGGCCGAGCCACAAGGCGAGAGAGAAACGGCGTCGTCGATGAGTGACAGGAGGAACAGGGTCCGATCCCTTCTGGCCGGGCTCATTCGTTGGCTCGGCGCGTTGCTGCGGCGGTTTTCTCCAGAAGAGGAGACCTTGGAGGCCATCGGTTCGGGGGGGGAGCCCCTGCGGGGTTCGAAGGAGGCAGAGACCGAGATTGTCGCTGTGCCACAAGCGCCGCCCCGCCAGCCGGTCGGGCAGGTGCTTGCGTCCGACGGACACCCGTCGGTTGCCGTTGTCGATCTGGGCCGAGACATCAGCGACGCCCTTCGCACCTCGTGGGACGACGGTCGCCCTTTCGAGTCCGGTGGCGTGATCGACAGCGTTTGGCTGCAACCGCTCTTCGCCGCCGGGGGCGCGGCCGCCTCATCCCTGGCTGCGGGCAACGTCTTTCTCGCGACTGCCAATCCCGAAACGCTGATGGTCATTCGCGGCGGACTCTCATCGGCCATCATAGGTGAAGGAGGCCGCATCATCGGGCACGCTCCGTTTGTCGCCGCCGGGGGCGCCATCCTGCCTGTCGTGGCCCCTGTGATGCTCTTCATGACCGTATCGTCACTCATCACCGGCGCACGCCTCGACCGGATGCAGAGGGCTCTCGGCACACTTTACGACGTCTTGGCCCGTGTACGGCAGGTCATGGAGACCGAGACGTACGCCAAGTTCCAAACCGCAACGAAGCAGCTTGACGAAGTCTGGTCGCAGTTCGAGCACAGCCAGCGGTTCACGGATGGCATGAAGGCGGAACTGGTGCAGGCCAGACGTGACATAGGCCAGCTCCATCACCAGTTCGGGTACCTAACCAGCCGAAGGATCGACTCGGAGGAACGTGCCAAGACGGCGGTGTCGGACATCAATCTGTTCTTCCTGTCCAGCCTCATGGACATCCGCGCCGACGTACTCCGACTGTTCCTGACGCTCCAAGATGATCCAGAGTACTCGGGGCAGCGGCAAGCGGCGTTGCGGGCGAAGTTCGAGCAGATCAAACGCAGGCTCAAGGCACTGCTCGAAGAGGATCCGATCCAAGGCTTCCACCGCGAGCTGCGGCGGGAAATGGCCGATGTCCTCTATCCTCAAAGGCTATGGCGGCGGTGGTTCGGAGGGGGACTGCCCGCCAGAATACGGAAGGTGGAGACGATCCGCGAGGACTTCCGGCCAATCCGAGAGCGCATTGAGAGTTGGACCAGCGCGTCCGATTCGGCGAACGATGCCGCGTACGAGCAGTCCATCATCGTCTATCGAGACTTGGACGGCGAGCGAGTACTACACGCGCACCACACGCAGGATCTTCGGCTCCAGCGGGAGGGTGCGTAATGCTCGAAGATGGCAATCGGGCGGCCGAACATAAGTCCGCCAGTGAGCATTCGGGGCAGGGCAGTGGCGTCCATCCACCGCCGGGGGAGGAGCGGCGAGCAGAACCGGCAGATCGCGTGTGATAGCAGGCATCTCCAACCTCGTCCGGGTCCGGGCCATCCACGGCCTGACCGAACAGTTACCCACTCGGTGGCCCTAGGGTGCGCCAAAGAGGCTCAACACAGGTGGCATATCGAAAGTGGTAACGGTAGCATATGAAAAGCCATATCATATTGTCATATAGGTATTTACGTATATCATATTCCGGTCGCTCGATCCCGCACCCGGTGCCGAGCCGGTCGACCTGAATCGGGCGACGGCAAACGAACTCCAGGCGCTGCCGGGAATCGGGCCGGTGACCGCCGGGCGAATCGTGGCTTTCCGCAAGGAGAACGGGCGTTTCGCACGGGTGGAGGACCTTATTGCAGTGCCGGGGGTGGGCCCGAGAACCCTGGAGCGCCTCACTCCGCTGGTGACGGTCCGATGACGACGGCAGCCGCATCCGCGACTCCCGGACTGGAGGGCCTGCTGGGAGAGATGGTGCGTCGCGGTGCGTCCGACCTGCATCTTGCCGTGGGGCGGCGGCCGACGCTGCGGATCGATGGGGTCCTGAGGGGGATGGAGGACATGGCGGTTCTCTCCTCCGCGGACACGAAGCGCATGGTCCACGATCTGCTGACCCCGGGTCAGCGACGGATCTTCGAGGACGACCTCGACCTGGATTTCTCGTTCGATGTTTCGGGACTGGCCCGGTTCCGCGGCAACTGCTTCCGGCAGCGCGGCAGGATCGGTCTGGCCATCCGGCTCATACCACATCGGGTCGGATCACTGGAGGAGCTGGGACTCCCTCCGATCATGAAGCGTCTCGCCGCGCGCCCACGTGGCCTTGTGCTGGTCACCGGGCCGACCGGGTGTGGGAAGTCGACCACGCTGGCCGCCATGGTGGATCTCATCAACCGCCGGCGGCGTGGCCATATTATCACGGTCGAGGACCCCGTCGAGTTCGTCCACACCCATCGGCGCTGCATCGTCAGCCAGCGGGAGGTGGGTGTCGACACGCGTTCCTTTGCAGCCGGCCTGAAGTACGCACTGCGGCAGGATCCGGACGTGATCCTGATCGGGGAGATGCGCGATGCGGAGACCATCGGCGCCGCGCTCACGATCGCGGAGACGGGCCATCTGGTGCTCGCGACCCTTCACACGAACTCCGCCGCGGATTCGGTCAACCGCATCGTCGATGCGTTTCCGTCGCACAGCCAGCATCAGGTGCGGGCGCAACTGTCCTCGGTGCTGCAGGGTGTCGCGACACAGATCCTGCTGCCGCGTGCCCCGGGAAGCGGGAGGATTGTGGCGGTGGAGGTGCTGGTGTGCACGGATGCAATCCGGGCCGTGATTCGCGACGAGAAGGTGCACCAGATCCGGTCGCTGATGGAGGCGGGAAGAAAGTACGGCATGCAGACCATGAACGATGCCCTTGCCCGGCTGTATCTCAATGGAGAGATCGGGTTGGAGGCCGCTCTCGGGAGCAGTTCGGATCCGGCCGCGCTTCTCAGGTTCGTGGGAGAGCCTGCCCCGGACGGAGTGGACGAGCCGGGGACGTTCAGGTGATGGGCCTGAAGCGCGTGTCGACCCGCGAGGTCGTCGTGTTCACCCGCCTGTTCGCCACCATGATAAGCGCGGGGCTTCCGCTTCTTCAGTCCTTGAATCTGCTCGCTCGCCAGACGAAGCACCGGTACTTCCGCGGCGTGATCAGATCGATGGTGTCCGCGGTCGAGTCGGGCGACACGCTGGCCGGAGCCATGCGCCGGCACCGGACCGTGTTCCCGGAGCTGTCGGTGAGCATGGTCGAGGCCGGAGAAGCCGCGGGTGCGCTGGATACCGTTCTCCGGCGGCTCTCCGACTCCCTCGAGCAGAACCACGCCCTGGCCCGCAAGGTGCGCGCGGCCGTGGTCTATCCGGCTGTCATCTTCGCGGTCGCGATGCCGGCGATGGGCATCCTGCTGGTGTTCGTGGTGCCCACCTTTCAGACCATGTTCGCCTCTGCGGGAATCCCTCTCCCGCTGCCCACCCGCATGGTGATCACGGCGTCGGAGGTCGCCAGGAGCTACTGGTGGGTGCTGCTCGGTGCCCTGACGGCGGGCGTGTGGGCGGCGGGACGCGCATACGGGACCGAGCGGGGCCGGCTGGCGATGGACAATCTGGTCCTGTCCATCCCGTTCGTGGGCATGCTCATGCGCAAGGCCGCGGTGGCGCGCTTCACCCGGACGCTCGGCACCCTCGTCACGTCGGGCGTTTCGATTCTGACCGGGCTGGAGGTCACGGCACGGGCCGCCGGAAACAGGGTGATCCAGGACGCGGTCATGAAATCCAGAGCCTCGATCGCCGGGGGTGACACCATCGCGGGGCCGCTCGAAGCCTCGGGCGTGTTCATGCCCATGGTCGTCCGCATGGTCGAGGTGGGCGAACAGACGGGAGGGCTGGACGAGATGCTCGCGAGGATCGCCGACTTCTACGACCGCGAGGTGGACAGCGCGCTCGAAGCCCTGATCGCCATGATCGAACCCGCGTTGATCCTGGTGCTGGGCGTGGTCGTCGGGGGCATGATCGTGGCCATGTACCTGCCCATCTTCGACATGATCGGGGCCGTGGGGTAGCGGCCGCCGCCTGCCGGGTTGCCCCGGGAAGCCGGCGCCCGGGCAGGGGCGCCCGGTTGTTTCACGGGAGGCAACGGCCCTAGTTTGCCCGGCGCAATGACCGGCCCCGGACCGGGTCGTCACGATGCCAGCGAAAGGAGCCCCGCCCCTCATGGACCTCATCCAGCGAGTCACCGATTTCCTGACCACATACGTCGCCGAGTTCGGGATCCCCGTCGGCGGCGAGGAGATCCCCTTCATGGTGATCATCCTGCTGGGGATCGGCACCTATCTGACCCTCCGCCTGAGTTTCGTTCAGCTCCGCCGCATCGGCCACGGGATCGCCGTGGCGTCGGGCAAGTACGACGATCCCGAGGACGAGGGCGATGTCACGCACTTCCAGGCGCTGACCACCGCTCTGTCGGCGACCGTCGGGATCGGCAACATCGCGGGTGTTGCCCTCGCCATCCATTGGGGAGGTCCCGGGGCGCTCTTCTGGATGTGGGTCACCGCCGCCCTCGGCATGGCGACCAAGTACTCCGAGGTCACCCTCGCGCAGAAATACCGCGTGCGCGAGCACGAGGGGGAGTGGGCGGGGACGGTGTCGGGTGGCCCCATGTACTACATCGAGCGTGGGCTGGGGCCACGGTGGAAGTGGATGGCGGTCGCCTTTGCCTTCATCCTGGGGGTCACCGCCTTCCTGACCGGCAACGGAATCCAGGCCAACACGGTTGCCGACAACCTGCTGACGGAGTTCAGCATCCCGAAGTCCGTGAGCGGTCTGGTGACCTCGGGAATCGTGGCGCTGGTCATTCTGGGAGGGATCTCGCGAATTGGCCGGGTCACCGGCGTTCTGGCACCGGTGATGGCGGTCGTCTACGTGATGGGCGCCCTGATCGTGCTCATCCTGAACGCGGGCGACATCTTCCCGACGCTGGCGCTGATCTTCCGGGAGGCGTTCAACCCGACGGCGGGGGTGGCGGGCACGGGGGTCGGTGCTTTCCTCGTGACCCTGATGTGGGGAGTGAGACGGGGACTCTTCTCCAATGAGGCGGGGCAGGGGTCGGCCCCGATCGCGCACTCGGCCGCCAAGACGGACGAGCCCGTGTCGGAAGGCGTCGTGGCGCTGCTGGAGCCCTTCATCGACACGATCGTGATCTGCAGCATGACCGGTCTGCTGATCATCATGACCGGAGTCTGGAGCGCCCGCTTCGACACCGAGATCACGCTCGGGGGCGGAGACATCTCCTATCGGGCCGTGCAGGTGGACGGCAGCTATGTTGACGTGAGTTCGGACGCCCCCATCCGGATCGACGGAGGGGCCCACGCCGACATGGGGCCGACCGATCCGCGCGTGTCGTGGCACGAAGTCCCCGTGGAGGAACTCTTCGTGGACGAGGCTCAGACCCGGCCCTTCAGCGGCATGATCGATCCCGCCGCCGGCGTGGCCACCGGCGACGACGGGCAGTCCTACACATCGCTCTACGGCATGGCGGTCGAGAGCGGGGCACCGCTCACGATGGCTGCCTTCCGGCAGGGGCTGTCGCCTCTCGGGGACTGGGGACACTACATCGTCGTGCTCTCGGTGCTCCTCTTCGCCATCTCCACGGCGATCTCCTGGAGCTACTACGGAGACCGGTGCGCCAACTACCTGTTTGGCGCGAAGGCCATCATCCCCTACAAGATCGCGTTCGTGATCACCCACTTCATCGGCGCGGTCCTGCCCCTCAGCGTGATCTGGGCGCTGGGAGACGCGCTGCTGGCGGTCGTGATCGTCCCCAACCTGATTGCGCTGGGCCTGCTCGCGCCCAAGGTGGTCGAGATGACGCGCGACTACTTCGAGCGCAGACCCTGGGAGACGGAGTAGGGGGGCGTCCCTGCAGCGGGGGTCAGCTCTCCGGCCGGTCGAGAACCCTGGCCGGCCGGAGGGCCTCGTAGCCGTAGCGGTCGTGGATCCGATCGACCGCGCGGGCGATGGTGCGGTCGCGCTCGGTTTCCAGCTCCGCCCGTTCCCCGAACAGGTCGAACTGCGTGGAGGGCGCCTGGCGCACGAGGTTGGTCAAACCGACGCCCAACAGGCGGACGCCCTTCCTCCTCCGGTGACGCAGCTGGTGCAGCAGCGAAGTGGCGACGACGAAGATCGCCCGGTCGGCTTCCACCCCTTCGGGCAGTGTGTTTCCTGCCTGGCGCGTCTTGAAGTCGTAGTCGCGGACCTTCACGGTTACGGTTCGGGCCCGCAGCTCCTTGCCGCGCAGCTGGCTTCCCAGCGAGCAGCTCAGCTTCAGCAGGCGGCGCTCCAGCTCCTCGTCGTCGTCGATGTCGGTGAAGAAGGTCCGCTCCGAACTGATCGACTTGCGACGGTCGCGAGCGTCCACTTCGCTGGCGTCGATCCCGCGCACACGCTCCCACAGCCACGCGCCGCGTCCGGGGCCGAACCACCGGACGAGCCACTCCCGCTCGACGGCGGCGGCCTCGGCGACCGTGCCGAGTCCCTTGTCCGCCAGCTGCCGGAGGAACGCGGGCCCGATTCCGGGCAGGTCGGACAGGCGGAACCGCGCCATGAAGGCGGCCTCGTCGCCCGGCGGCACGATGTGCACCCCGTCGGGCTTGGCCATGCGGGTGGCCACCTTCGCCACGACACGCTGCGTGCCCCCTCCCAGCGACACGGCGATCCCTGTGCGCTGTCGCACCTCGTGGCGGATGCGGTTCGCGGTGGCGGTGAGATCCTCGCCCCCGAGCATCCGCTCCGTGCCCGTGAGGTCCAGGTAGAACTCGTCGATGGACGCCGCTTGAACCACGGGCGACAGCTGCTTCAGCACGGCTCGAACCGCGCGGCTTCGCTCGACGCAGGCTCCGCGGGGCACGGGTACCACGACGGCCCGGGGGCAGAGTTGCAGCGCCTGCATCGTGGGCATTCCCGAGCGTACGCCGTACTCCCGGACCGGGTACGAAGCGGAGGTGATCACGCCCCTCCTGCTGCGTCCGCCCACCAGCAGGAGCGGCTCGCGGCCCGCGCCGTCCGGGTCCTCCAGCCGCGCAACCTGAACGAAGAACATGTCGCAGTCGACGAGGAGAATCCTCCTGGGACCTTGCGGTGGCATCCGACTTTTGGACACGTTCTACCTTTCCGCGCTGCGTGTGCCGCCGGAACCCGGCGCGCCGGCACTGGCATCGCCGGGGACCACGGACGCGTACAGTCGAAGAATAACCATCCAGCACAGGAGACGCCGACGATGGCCTATCCCTTCCAGCTTCCGGACCTGCAGTACGCTCACGATGCGCTCGAGCCGCATATCGACGCCCGCACGATGGAGATCCACCACGGGAAGCACCACGCCGCCTACACCGCCAACCTGAACGCCGCCCTCGCCGACCACCCCGGGCTTCACGGCAAATCCGCCAACGAGCTCGTCAGCGACCTTGCCGCGCTCCCGGAAGCGATTCGGGCGGCGGTTCGCAACAACGGCGGGGGATACGTGAACCACGCCATGTTCTGGCAGCTCATGACCCCGGGCGGTGCCGACGCGCCGGGTGGAGAGCTGGCTGCGGCGATCAACGCGGCGTTCGGGAGCGTCGATGAGTTCAAGCAACGTTTTGCGGCAGCCGCGGTTGGGCGCTTCGGGTCCGGCTGGGCCTGGCTGGCCGCCGACGGAGACGGATCGCTCGAGGTGTTGTCGACGCCGAACCAGGACACGCCGGTCATGACGGGCAGGACTCCGATTCTCGGGGTCGACGTATGGGAGCACGCGTACTACCTGAACTACCAGAATCGCCGCCCCGACTACGTGGCCGCGTTCTGGAACGTGGTCAACTGGACGGTCGTCGGGGAAAACTACGCCGCCGTGTGACGTCTTCCTGGCGCCGGAGTTCCGGCCCGAAAAGGGTGGACGGAGGTGGCGCGAATACATATGTTTGTTGGCGCGAACGGATCGGCGACGAAGGTTCAGCCCGGAGCCCCGAGAGGAGGAGGCGGACTTGAAGGCTAAGGCGACGTGCCGACGAAGTGGCTCCGGGGTATGGATCTGGTGTTTGCCGGTCCTGGCCCTTGTCGCGGCAGGTTCCTCGAAACCGTTGTCCGGGCAGAGCCTGCGTGGCGGTCGCGCTTCGATGCAGCAGCAGCATCAGCGGGCCATCGCGTACGACTTCACGTTTACCAACTATCCGGCCGATATCCGGCACCTGGTGGATCTCGGTCTCCTGGTTCCACTGCCTGGCAACGAGAACTACGTGCTCGACGACGAGGTCTCCTTCGGGTACGCCCGCAAGGAGGTCCGGACGTTCGTGGAGCGGCTTTCGCAGCAGTATCGCAGCGCGTGTGGCGAAGTGCTCGTCGTCACGAGTCTCACACGCCCCAAGTCCCGTCAGCCGCCCAACGCGTCGCGCCTGTCGGTGCATCCGACCGGGATGGCGGTCGATCTTCGCAGGAGCAACCACCGGCCCTGCCGCGCCTGGCTTGAAGATGTTCTGCTTCACCTCGAAGCGCAGGGCACGGTCGAGGCGACCCGCGAACGGTACCCACCGCACTACCACATCGCCGTGTATACACAAGCATACGCGCGGTACGTGGCGAGGCTCGAAGCGGATCGCCGGCTGGCGCGCGGTTCCGGGGCAGCCGTCGCCGATGAGACGCCCATGCCGTCGGTCGTTCGGTACCAGGTGCGGTCGGGCGACTCGCTCTGGACCATTGCGCAGGCCCACGGCACGACGGTGGACCGTTTGCAGTCGGCAAACAGGCTTCGGGGAACGCGGATCTACGCCGGGCAGACTCTGGAGGTACCCGTCGGTTCCAGGTAGCGGCCCCGCGGACCGAAATCGGCGGGCACTGGAGCGAATGACCGTCTCGGTCGTTGTCCCGGCGTACAACGAGTACGCAACGATCGAAGAACTGTTGCGGCGCGTGGCTGCGGTACCGGTCGCCAGCGAGGTGATCGTGGTGGACGACGGGTCGACCGACGGCACGCGGCCGCTCCTGCAGCGCCTGCACGAGCGCGGTCTGATCGACCGTCTCCTCCTCCACGACCGCAACCGCGGCAAGGGGGCCGCCCTGCGGACCGGGTTCCGGCACGCCACGGGCGATGTCGTGGCGGTCCAGGATGCGGATCTGGAATACGATCCCGCCGAGATCCCGCGGCTCCTGGGTCCCATCGCCGACGGGAGGGCCGATGCGGTGTACGGATCGCGCTTTCTCGGCGCTCCGCACCGCGTCCTGTACTTCCGGCACATGCTCGGCAACCGGTTTCTCACACTGCTCAGCAACCTCTTCACCGACTTCAACCTCACCGACATGGAGACCTGTCAGAAGATCGTGCGCAGGGATCTGCTGCAGTCGCTTCCCCTGACCGTCGACCGCTTCGGCATCGAGCCCGAGATCACCGCGAGGCTGGCACAGGCCGGGGCCCGTGTCTACGAGATGCCGGTGAGCTACGATGGCCGCACCTACGCCGAGGGGAAGAAGATCGGCTGGAAGGACGGTGTGGCGGCGATCTGGTTCATTCTGCGGTGCAACCTGTTGGGACCGAAGGCACGCCCGTGGGAGGCACCGGCACCCTCCTGGATGGAGGAGGACCGGGGGGAATAGGCGCCCCGGACGCGGCCGGCGGAGGAGGGATTTGCCGCGTTTCGGACGATTGGCCGATTCTGCTATGCCAGCGCCCGCCGACCGGGCCCATACTTCAGGCCGGCGAGCATTCGCGTTCCGGGATCCGCGCGTCCACCTGAGCTGCGGGCACCCGGGCGTTCCTCCGGGATGAAGCATGAGACGAGATGGCACCGCTGGCGCGGAACAGGGGACTCGTGGTGGCCGCAGCCGTCGGCGTGACGGCCGTTCTGGCGTCCGCGAACAGCCTCGACAACGACTTCGCCTACGACGATCTCCTCGTTGTGGAGCGGAACGAGGACATCCACAGTCTGCGGACCCTTCCGGGAACGTTCTTCAAGCCATACTGGCCGGGCTCCCATGGCCGGGCACTCGGCCTCTGGCGCCCGTTGACGACGTGGGTGTTCGGAGCGCAGTGGGCGCTGTGGCAGGGAAGTCCGGTCGGCTTTCACGTCGTGAACGTGCTGCTCAAAGGGGTGGCGGCCGCGCTGGTCGCGGCACTGCTGGGCCATCTGCTTCCGGTCTCGGCCGCTCTGCTGGGCGGTCTGGTCTTCGCGGTGCATCCGGTGCACGTGGAAGCCGTGGCGAATGTGGTCGGCATGTCGGAGCTCCTGGCGGCCAATCTCTATCTTGGCGCCTGTCTGTTGGTTGTTCGTCGCGCCGGGCGCATGGAGGCGTGGCGGTTGTCGGCCGTGGGCGGACTGTTCCTCGCGGCCGTGCTGGCCAAGGAGAGCGCCGTCACGTTGCCCGGCGCCGTGCTGCTGATCGACGCGGCCGGGCGGGAGCTGCGCGTTGCGGACGTGGGCCCATACCTGAAGCAGCGCATGGCGCTCTACGCCGTATTCGCGGTGGTCGTGGCGGTGTTTCTGGCCGGACGGGTGATGGTCTTGGGAAGTGTGGCGGATCCGTTGCCCCCCATGGGAGCCGAGATCCTCGCTTCGGGAGACGTTCCCCGGGTGTGGACCGTGATGAGCACCTGGCCGGAGGTGTTCCGGCTGTTGTTCTTCCCATTGGAACTGTCGGCGGACTACACTCCCCGCGTGATTCCGGTGTCGTTCGGGTGGACGCCCCGCAACGGCCTCGGGATCGTGCTCGCGCTCACCGCCCTCGCGGTGGCATGGGCGACGTGGCGGAGCGGACCGCTGACCCCGCGGCGTCTGTCCGCGAGGGCGGCGGGGTTCGGTGTCATGTGGTTTGTCATCACCGCGACGCCCACCGCCAATCTGTTCTTTCTGACGGGTGTGCTCCTAGCGGAGCGGACGCTGTTCGTCCCTTCGGTCGGGTTCTCGGCGGGTGCCGGCTGGATGCTGGCCCAGCTCACGCGAGAGCGTCGGCGTCTCGGGGTTCTGGTTGCGTTGGTGGCGCTTTCCCTGCTCCTGTGCCGGACCATCGCGCGCAACCCGACCTGGCGCGACAACGCAACGGTCTTCAGCACCCTCCTCAGGGAACGTCCGGAGTCGGGGCGCGCTCACTGGATCATTGGGGATGTCCACTTCGCTCGCGGCGAGCGGGAACTCGGCCTCGCGGCGTACCGCCGGGCCATCGGGATGGTGGGCGGGAGCTATACGCTGTTGGTGGAGGTCGGCCGGACCCTGCTCATCGAAGAGCTGGACCGGAGCGCCGAGCACGTCTTGCGCCGTGCCTGGGGCGACCACCCGGAATACGCCGCAGCGCCCGCGTTCCTCTCCGTTCTCTACAATCGGCAGGGCCGGCGGGAACTTGCCGACGCGGCCGCGCGGGCGGCGTCGCGGGTCGATCCGGACGGTGGTGTCCGGTCGCAGCCGCCATGATCGCCACCCGTGTCAGAATGTCAGGCACATCATCAACAAGGGGTTATCAAATCATGACAACAAAAGGTTTTACACTGATCGAGCTGTTGATCGTTCTGGTCATCATCGGCATCCTCTCGGCGATCGCGATCCCGCAGTTCTCGGCCACGAGGGAGAAGGCGTACTTTGCTGCCATGAAGTCCGACATTCGGAATCTCGCGGCCCAACAGGAACTGTATTACGCGACCAACTACCGGTACACGAGTTCCCTGGCCGATCTGAACTTCGTGTCGTCGGAATCGGTCAGCGTGACGTCTGCCGCGACGACATCGGGCTGGTCGGCGACGGCGACTCACACTGCGTTGGGAGACGCGCGGGGCTGCGCGATCTACTACGGATCGGCCACCGCGCCCACGATCGGCTCCCTCAGCCCGGAGGCGGAGGGACAGGTTGTCTGCACGCAGTGACGCTGCGATCGCGGTGGGGAGAGCCATGATGTCGACGGGGAAAACCATCGGGAAGACGGCTTCCCGCTCCGGATACTCGATCATCGAGATCGCCGTGTTGCTGGTTATAGTGGCCGCCCTGGCACCGCCGCTATTCGGCTCGGCGCTGAAGCTGCGCACTTCGTTCTACCTGCGCAGATCCGTGGAAGAAGCTGCGAGACTCTTTGCGGAGGCGCGCTGGACCGCCGTGGCGCACGGAGGTGCCACCGTCGAGTTGGCGACAGAGCCTGCACACGGCGTTGTCGTCACAGCGGTCGGAGACACCGTGTCGTCCGCGAAGCTGGACGAAGGCGGCGTGTCGCTCGGGCTCTCCCGTGGGCGCGCGTCGGCCCGGGTTCGCTTCGGGCCCATGGGACTTGGAATGGTCTCCAGCCAGACTCTGCGTTTCGGGCTGGCGGGAGACGAGCGCCGGTTGGTGATTTCGTCGCTCGGCCGGGTGTCGCGCCGGTGAACCGCGCGGGCGCTTCGATGATGGAGCTGGTGGTTGCGGTGGCAATTGTCGGTGTGGGCGTGGCCGGTGTCGCGTCGCTCACCGCGACGGCGGCGCGCACGCTGGTGCACGCAACCGCGCTGGACGAAGCCCGGGTGGAGCTCCAGAGCTTTGTCGATTCGATTGTGCGGCTCGAGGCCCTGGCCGTTGGCTCGGGCGAACGAACCCACGACGCCGGCGTGTTGCGCTGGAGTACTCCCGCGTCTCTGGAATCTCAGGGTTGGGCCAGCTTTGAGCATGTGGCCCTGCCGGCCGACATCCGGATCGAATTCGTCATCAGATCCGTGCCGGGCCGGGCAGAACCATGATTCCGCGAGCGACGCGGCGGACCCGCACGAGGCACGGATTCGCGCTGACCGAAGCGGTCGTCGCGGGCACGCTGCTGCTCCTGCTGGTTCAGGTAGGCTGGTGGGTGGCGGCCGTGCATGGCGTCGTTGCCACGCGGGTGGTCACGGGCGCGCAAGTCCTCGACGAGACGAGGCTCATCCAGCATGTGCTGGGCGCGGAGATCGCATACGGCCAGCCTGGCGTCGACTGGCAGCTCCACGACAACGAACTGCACCTGCGCGCCTTTCGCGGGGTGGCGGTCGGCTGTTCCACGCCGACTTCGGACGGCTGGGCCGTGACTGTTGCCGGCCACCGTTCACCCGATGCCGACAAGGACTCGGTGCTCGTGCTGTCGGAGGATGGACGCTGGAGCGTCGCGGCACTGGCCAGGTCCTCGCGGCGGAACAGGCTGGAGTGCCGCGATGTTGCGGGATTTGCGACAGAAGTGTGGCAGCTGGATCCACCGCCGGACCGAGCGCTGCTGGGCATGTATTTCGAGCGGGGCGCCTACCGCTTCTCCGATGGGGCCTTCCGGTATCGGCGCGGCGTGGCGTGGCAGCCGTTGACCGGGACCGGAGTCGCCATCGACTCGGCCACCATGGACCTGGCCGCCGACGGAGGTGTGACCACCCGGATGATCTGGGAAGGGTCGAGCCCCATCCGGCCTTCCTTCCAGTGGAACAGCTGGGGGCGCAGATGAAGCACGCGGTGGTGGCGGGACGGACGGGAGGGCACGCGCAGGCCGGGTTCGCGCTCGTCCTTGCCCTGTTGGCGCTTCTGGTGCTCGCCGGGATCGCATCGGCGGCCCTGGCCGCGTCGATGGGCCAGCTGCGTGCCGCAACCATGGCGGGCAAGGTTCTGTCGGCCCGAACCGGGGCGCGTGCGGGGCTGGAGACCCTTCTCCGGAGCAGGCGTGGCACCCCACAGTCGCAGGTGGACGGCGGTGCCGTGGTCCTCGACTCCGGCACGTTCGCCCACGAGGGCACGTGGCGTGTGCACGAACTTCGCCTTGCGAGCGAGTTACACCTGTTCATCGCGGAGGGACGAGTCGCGGATGGCGTCGTTATGCGCGAGGCCCGGGTCGGCTGGTGGATGGATCCCGCGGCGCGGATGCGATCGCATGGCGCCGTGGTGGAATCGGCTTCCCTGGAGATGGGGACAGCGGCCGAAATACGTATGGACTCGATCCTGGCCAACCGCGGCGGCACGTCGGGATGTGACGAGTTGGCAACCTACTCCGGCCTCGTGGCCGCACCTCATGCCGCACTGCCGGACCCGCCCGAGTGGGGTGGTGCCGATGGGCCGCCTTTCGGCGGGTTGAGGCTCGGGTGGTTCTCGAATCAGATGCTGGCGGATCTCGCCGACCACGCTCTGGCGGGGGGCAGTTTCGGCACGACGTCGTGCGACGGCTGCTGGCTGGGACTCGTGCACAGCCGGGGAGACCTGCTGTTGACCGGCCGGCAATCCGGCGTACTGGCTGTCGACGGCAGTCTGCGCCTCGCCCCGGGAGCCAGCTGGACCGGGTTGGTCCTTGTAGCCCGAAACTTGGCCCTTGAGGACAACTCCGCCGTTATGGGCCTCGTCCGCGCGGGGGGCTCGGTGACGCTTGCCGATGGCTCCGTGATCGACGGATCCGCCTGTGCCGCCCACAACGCACTCGATGCTGCGGCCTCCCTCGCGCGGCCGATCCCGTTGCCGAGCCGATCCTGGGCCGGTCCCGTGCCACCGTCTGCCAGGTAGGACGCATGGGTTTGTTCAGACGCAGAAGGAAAACCCTGGGACTCGATATCGGGAGCGCCTACGTCAAGCTCGTGGAAGTCCACCATGGAGGAGACACGCCTGAACTCCACCGTGTGGCAGTGGAACCGCTTCCCGCGGGCGCTCTCGGGGATGGCGAGGTCACACGTCCGGAGCGGGTGGCGGAGGTGGTGCAGGAGATGATGGAAACACGGCCCGGCCGGTCGGCGGAGGTGGTCACGGCGCTCGGTGGCCACGACGTCTTCATGAAGACCCTGACCCTGTCGTGTCCGTCGGGAGTGACTCCGCGCGAGATGGCGCGCAGGGAAGCCGCGCGTCATGTGCCCTTTGATCTCCGGGAGATACTGCTGGATTCGCACGTGCTGCGGGCAGCCGACGGTGAAGCGCCGGTGGAGGTGCTGCTGGTCGCCGCGAAGCGGGAGCGGGTGGAGGCGCGGGTCGACCTGCTCGGGGCCTCGGACGTCGGCGTGACTCTCATGGACGTCGAGGCCCTGGCACTGCATAACGCGTTTGTGCACAATCACCCGGAGGCGAAAGAGGGAATGGTGGCGCTGGTCAACGTCGGTCACGATGTCACCAACATCAACATCGTGGACGACGGCATTCCGGTGCTGCTCAAGGACCTCCCCGTCGGTTCCGGCTGGCTGGTCCAGTGGCTGCGACGGGAGGCGGGACTTGCCCCTGCACAGGCGGAAGGCGCTCTTCGGGGCCAGCAGCACTCCGCAGATCTGGCGGATGCCCTGGATGAAGCCGCGGCCCGTGTCGTGACCGGCATCGAGAGTGCGTCGGCGTTTCGCAGGGCCCGTCGGCCCGGAAGGAGCATTGGCAGGGTCTACCTGAGTGGGGGAGGTGCATGCATTCCGGGCCTTGCGGATCATGTGGCGCGGATGCTCAAGATCGAAACCCGGCTGGTCAATCCCTGCCAGCGCGTGATTGTGCGACCGGGTGTGGCGGATCACTGGGTTCTCGAAAAGGCGGCACCGATGTTGTGCCTCTCCGTCGGTCTTGCCTTGCGGGCGGCCTGATTCGGGCCGGGTACGGGGGAACCATGATCGAAGTCGACCTGCTGGAACAACGGCGGAGCCGTCGTCCGGGTGCCGAAGACGCCGCACGGCCGCGGTGGACACGTATCCTGCCCCGCGATGGGTGGACGATCGGATCCGCGGTCGCCGCCCTGGGCGCGGCGTTCGCCGCAGTCTACCCGTTCTGGGCAGCCGGGGACGACGCTGCCGCGGCCGCCCGCCGCCTGGAGGCGGCAATCCGGGATTCCGTGCGGATCGCGGCGGTCGTCACGGACGCCCGCGTGTTGGAGTCGCGTCGCGACACCATGGCCGCCCGGATCGACGCCGTACTGGAATTGGACGGACGGCGCTACGTATGGGCGCACCTGATGGATGAGGTGGCCCGGGCGCTTCCCCGCGAGGCGTGGCTGACACGTCTGGCCCATGTGCCATCGGCAGAAGGCGACCCCCGCATCCGGATCGAAGGCGGGGTGATGGAGAGCGTGGCGCTGACCCGTTTCTGGAACCGCCTGGAAGCCTCCCCGTTCGTCCGCGGCGTTCGCCTCGTGAACTCGGAACGGACGTTGAGGCCATTGTCAGGGACCGCCGGGGAAGTCCACCACTTTGTTCTCGAGGCCGAGTCCGAAACCCCGGATCCCGAGCTGATCGAACTGGTTCCGCTGGACGGTCAGGAGACCCCGTGAATCTGCTGCCGCGTGATCCGGCCCGGAGGACTGCCGTCGTCATCGCGTTCCTGGCGGTTTCCGGCGCCTATTTCGTCCACACGTACGTCCATGCGCCGCGTGGCGAGCGCGCCGAGACCCGCGAGAGCAGGCTCCGCCTTGTCGAAACCGGAAACGCCGCGGCCGATGTCCAGGCGGCGGATGCACGGGGGCTCGCAACGCGCGTCGCGCGATACCGGACACAGCTTGGGCGCCTCGAGGGTCTCGTGCCGTCCGACCGGGAGGTGGCGTCGCTGCTCGAAGCCATCTCGGCCAGCGAAGTTGCTGCGGGTGTGGAGGTCGCAACGATGCGCCCGGAACCGATTGAGCGCGGTCGGTTCTACGACCACTGGAGCTACGAGATCGAGGTTCGCGGGGGCTACCACGCCGTCGGGAGCTTTCTGACCCGCGTTGCATCGATGGAGCGAATCCTCGTGCCGGACGCGGTGACAATCGTGCGCACCGCGTCGGCCGGGCCCGATCCGGGTCCGCACGATGGAAGCGTCACGGCCCGCTTTCGCATCGGGACCCATGTGGTCACACCGGCTGGACAGGCACGGGTGCCTTCCGCGGAGGAGCCCCGCGACACCGCAGGGGTCGCCGGTGAGGCGAGCCCGGCGGGGCAACTCGTACTGGAACGGGAGAGGTTCACCTATGCAGTGTCGGGAAGGCGAGACCCGTTTCAGCCTCCGGCGGAATCCCCGGTCGACGAGATCGCGGCCGCGGGTCTCCGGGTTCTGGGGATCATCTACCACGAGATTCCCCGTTACAGCCTCGTTCTGGTGCAGGCGCGGGGAGCCGGTGGCGTCACCCCGGATGCGGAGACTGCCGGAGCGGACCAGGTGACCACACACCGGCTGCGGCCGGGCGACCAACTGGGACCATTGCGAGTCGTGAGGGTGCAGCGCCACCGCGTCATCGTGGAAATAGCGGACGAAAGCGGGCGCGCCAGGCGCGTCATCGAAGTGGCCCGGCCGGTCGGGAGGAGAGGAACATGAGTTTGTCTGTCTGCCAGCGTGCTTCCACGACGGCCACGCGCCCGGGAGCCGCAACGGGATTGCCGTGCCTGGTGGCATCGCTGTGCCTGGTGGCGCTTGCACTGCCGGGCACCTGTGCCGTGGCCGAGGTGGAGGGGCAGGCGGTTCCCTCGGCCGGGGTGTCTGCCGGGCAACTCGGTCGGCCGATCTCGGTGTTCTTCGACGAGACTCCGATCCGCGAGGTCCTGTTCACGTTTGCGGAATTCGCGGACCGGTCGATCGTTGCCGGAACCGATGTCGACCGCCTCGTTTCCGGCGAGATTCGCGAGCAGCCATGGGATGTCGCCTTGGACGCGCTGCTCGCTGCACACGGGCTCGTTGCGCGAGAACAGGAGAGCGGGATCATCCTGGTACTTGACATGCGCCGCGCCTTCGAGCGCGAGGCCGTGCTTCCCATCGTGACCGAGGCCATGACGGTACGGTACGGCGACGCGCTGGAACTGCAGGATCTGATCGCCGCGCTCCTGAGCGACCGAGGCCGCGTTTCGGTGAGCCCTGCGACCAATACGCTCGTCGTGAGCGACATCTCCAGGGTGGTGGAGTCGGCCCGGCAGCTGGTTGATGAACTCGACGTACGGGCCCCGCAGGTGGACATCTCTGCGAAGATCATCTTCGTCAACCGGTCGGGGCTCGCAGGCTTCGGCATCACGTACGACCTGAAGGACGTGACGGGCAACCAGCTCAACCTCCTTGTCCCGGGTGCGGTGGACGAAGACGGAGACGGGACCATTTCCGCGGACGAGAGGCAGACCGAGGCGGGCAGCGATGTGGTCGCGCTGGGCGGAAACTCGCTTGCGGCCCTGGGGAACGCGACCAACAGGGTCGCCAACCCGACGCTCTCACTGCTTACTTCGCTCGTGATCGGCCGGAGCACCCTCGTGGGCTTCATCAATGCCCTGGAGTCGGCTCAGTTGACGGACGTGGAGGCGCAGCCGTCGGTCCGCGTGATGGACAACCGCACCGCGAGAATCGTCGTGGGCGAAGAGACGCCGGTGCGGGTGATCGACGCCGGAGCGCAACTTCAGGCCAACGGGTCTGACGGGAGCCGGAGCACCATCCCGGTTGCCACGGTGGACTACAAGGAAACGGGGGTCATCCTCGAAGTCACCCCCAGAATCACCGACGCAGGCGAGATCCTGCTCGACCTTGCGGCCGAACGATCCTCGGCGGACCTCGCTCCGTCGGACGTCGGCGTCATCTTCCGGCGGCAGAAGGCCGAGTCGCGCGTACTGGTGAGGGACGGCGAGACGGTTGTGATCGGGGGCCTGACGGTCGACGAGACCGGGGAGGTGCGCTCGGGCATCCCGCTGCTCCAGGATATTCCCCTGATCGGGAGGCTCTTTCGCACCCACCGCGAGTCCTCGGTCCAGCGCGATCTCCTGATCCTCGTGACCCCGACGATCGTCCGTGCGGCTTCCCCGTAAGGGGGGCCTTCGCTATCTATGGACATCCCCGGCGCATCGCGGTCGGCGCCACGACGCGCGGTCCGCCCCGGTGCGCCCGTACCCGGTCAACCATTCCTCCGCCCCGCCCATGCCCCTGGACCACCTTTCCTTCCACACCGCCGGAGAGTCCCATGGCCGCGGACTCGTCGCGGTGATGGAGGGCCTGCCCGCTGGACTCCCGCTCAACCCCGCCCGGGACATCGACCCGGACCTGAAACGCCGGCAAGGGGGCTACGGGCGGGGGCGCCGCATGCAGATCGAGTCCGACAGGGCCGAGATCATGTCCGGCCTGCGTCTGGGTGCGACCCTGGGCTCACCGCTGTCCATGGTGATCTGGAACCGTGACTGGAAGAACTGGACCACCGCGATGGCCCACGGTCCGCCGGACCCGGAAGGGAATCCAAAGGCTCTGCGGCCCGTGTACCTTCCCCGCCCGGGGCACGCCGATCTGGCCGGTGTCCTGAAGTACGACCGGCGGGACGCACGCGACGTCCTTGAACGGGCATCCGCGCGCGAGACCGCCGCCAGGGTGGCATGCGGCGCCGTGGCACGCACCCTTCTCAGGGAGGTCGGCGCGACCGTGGGCAGCCACGTGACCCGCATCGGCGACGTGGAAGCCCGGGTTGCCGACCGGCTGCCGGCCGACCTCAACGAAGCGTCGGATCCGTCTCCCCTGCGAACGCTGGACACTGCGGCGGAGACCGTGATGATCGCCGCGATCGACTCGGCCAGGAAGCGGGGCGATACCCTGGGCGGGTGCTTCGAGGTCGTGGTGAGGGGCCTGCCCGTCGGCCTCGGCAGCTATGTCTCGTGGGACCGGAAGCTCGACGGACGCCTCGCACAGGCGGTGATGTCGGTGCACGCGATCAAGGGTGTGGAAATCGGCCCCGCGTTCCTCAACGCGAGTCGGCCGGGGTCCCGGGTGCATGATCCGATCCTCCGCGACGACACCCGGATCCGCGCGGGCGGCTTTCGGCGATCGCGCAACCGCTCCGGAGGACTCGAGGGCGGCGTGACGACAGGTTCGCCCCTGGTCGTACGGGGAGCGATGAAGCCCATTTCGACACTGCTCCGCAACCGGCTTCCCAGCGTGGACCTCCGCGACGGTACGACCAGACATGCGACCGTTGAGCGCAGCGACGTGTGTGCCGTGCCGGCAGCCGCGGTGGTCGCCGAGGCCATGGTGGCGCTCGTGGCGGCCGACGCCATTCTGGAGAAATTCGGTGGGGACTCCCTCGGCGAGCTCAGGCGGAATCTCGATTCGTACCTGGATCGTCTGAAGTCGCGCGGCTTTCGGGAGCGGGGGCCGGAGCCCGCGTGATGCCGCAGGCCGGCACCGCTCTGACGCCACCGGACCTGATCGGATCGGTGGAACGCGTCGTATTGATCGGCTTCATGGGAGCCGGCAAGTCAACCGTGGGCCGCCTCCTGGCCCGGACACTCGGCTGGGACTTCGTGGACCTCGACGAGACGGTGGAGCAGATGGTGGGGTCGACCGTTGCGGAAGTGATCGGAGAGCAGGGCCTGGAGCGGTTCAGGGAGTTGGAAGCGGAAGCGGGGCAGGGCGTTCTGCGGTGTCGCCGCGTCGTGGTGGCCGTGGGCGGAGGATGGGCCGCCCAACCGGGGCACATGGACATGCTGGACGGACGTTCGCTGGCGGTGTGGCTCAAGGTCAGCCCTGAAACCGCAGTGGCGAGACTTCGTGCCACGCTGCATTCAAGACCGCTTCTGAACGTCGAGGAACCGATCGAGGCGGCGAGGGACCTGCTGCGGGCACGGGCTGCCCACTACGGCCGCTGCGGTATTACAATCGACACGGAGCACCGGTCGCCCGGGCAGGTCGTCCGGGAGATCCTGCGCCAACCGATTCTGCGGGGGGAGGACATGGAGGAGTCCGAGTGAAGCTTGTCATTGTGGAGTCGCCTGCGAAGGCGAAAACGATAGAGAGGTTTCTGGGCCGGGACTACCGGGTTCACGCGTCGTACGGGCACATCCGCGACCTGCCGCGTTCCGCCCGCGAGCTTCCCAGGTCCGTCCGCGACAGGAAGTGGGGCCGCATGGCGGTCAACGTGGAGGACGGATTCGAGCCGGTCTACGTCGTCCCGGAGGAAAGCCGCAAACATGTCCGCGTGCTGAAGAAACTCCTGCGCAGCGCCGACGAAGTGCTGCTCGCCACCGATGAGGATCGCGAGGGCGAGTCCATCAGCTGGCATCTCGTCGAGGTGCTGAAACCGTCCGTGCCCGTGCGGCGCATCGCCTTTCACGAGATCACGCGCCCGGCCATCGAGGCGGCGTTGGCGAACCCGCGCCCGGTGAACCGCCGCCTCGTGCGCGCCCAGGAGGCCCGGCGCATTCTGGACCGTCTCTACGGCTACAGTCTGTCGCCGGTGCTGTGGAAGAAGGTCCGCACCAAGCTGAGCGCGGGCAGGGTTCAGAGCGTTGCCCTGCGGCTCATCGTCGATCGCGAAGAGGAGCGTCGCCGCTTCACGGTGTCGGAGTACTGGCGCGCCAGGGCGGTGCTCTACCGGGACGGCCGGGAGTTTTCGGCGCTGCTGACGGGGGTCGGCGACAAGCGCGTGGCGACGGGCAAGGACTTCGATCCCTCGACCGGGGAGCTGTCGTCGTCGAAGAGCGTCGTGGCGCTGGACCGGGAAGCGGCCGCATCGATCGTGTCCGATGCGCCCGGGGCGCTTCCCTGGGAGATCACGAAGGTCGAGAGAAAATCCACGAGGCAGAGGCCTTCACCCCCGTTCACCACCTCGACGCTGCAACAGGCGGCCGCGAGCCGGCTGCGCATGTCGCCCCGCAACACGATGCGCGTCGCGCAGAGGCTCTACGAGGGAATCGATCTCGGCGGCGGCGACCGCGAGGGGCTGATCACCTACATGCGAACCGACTCGGTCACGCTGGCCGACAAGGCCCTGCGCGATGCCGGGCGCTACATCAGGAAGGCCATCGGGGCCGATTACTACCGTGGGCCGAGGCGCTACAGGACCAAATCCAAGATCGCCCAGGAAGCCCACGAAGGGATTCGCCCGACGGAAATCGGCCGCACGCCGGAGGAGCTCAAACGGTTCCTGGGGCGGGACGAGCTGGCCCTGTATCGTCTGATATGGAGCCGCACGGTCGCCTCCCAGATGGCCGACGCGCAGGTGGAGCGAACGTCGGTGGAGTTCGTGGCCCGCATCGACGGAGTCGACCATACGTTTCGGGCGGTGGGATCCGTGCTGCGCTTCGCGGGGCATCTCCGAGTCTACGGCGACAAGCGAAAGGACCAGCTCCTTCCCGCCATGTCGGAAGGCGAGCGCGTCCTTCCGGAGACCGGCGCACAGACAAACACAAAGGACGGCCCCGATTCTCCCGTCGTTCTGCGCTCGGTTGTGCCCGACCGGCGCGAAACCAGGCCTCCGCCGCGCTACACCGAAGCCTCGCTGGTCCGCAAGCTGGAAGAGGAGGGGATCGGCCGGCCGTCCACGTACACACCCACGATCTCGACCATCCAGGATCGCGACTATGTGCGGAAACGGCGCGGCGCGCTGGTTCCCACCTATGTCGGAATGGCCGTCATCCAGCTGTTGCGCGAGCACTTCGGGAAGTACATCGACCTCGGCTTCACCGCACGCATGGAGGATTCGCTGGATGACATCGCGGCGGGCGACGTCCAGTCCCGGGGCTTCCTGGAGGCCTTCTACAACGGCGAAGGCGATCGCCCGGGACTGGCGCGCGAAATCGACGATGCGTTGCCGCGCATCGACTTCCCGAGGGTGTCCGTGGGCGTCGACCCTGATACGGGAGAGGCGATACGGGTCGGAATCGGCAAGAACTCGGTCTTCGCCGTGCGTGGGCGGGGCGACAACGCGACCCGCGCCACCATCCCCGCGGAACTCCTGATCGACGAGCTTACCGTACGGAAGGCCGCGGAGCTTCTGGCCACCAGCTCCGGCGGCGGGGAGCTGCTCGGCACGGATCCCGAATCGAAGTCCCCGGTCTTCCTGAGGGTCGGGCCGTACGGTCCCTATGTCCAGCTGGGCCGGGCCACCCGGGGTGGTGCCAGGCCGCGCCTGGTCGGGGTGCCCAAGGAAATGGACCCGTCCGCAGTCACGCTCGAAGCGGCGTTGCGCCTGCTGTCCCTTCCGCGAGTGCTCGGAACCGACCCGGACAGCGGCGAGGAGGTCAGAGCCGGTTTGGGACGGTACGGTCCCTATGTCGCACGGGGACGGGAGTTTCGAAGCCTCGAGACCGCGGACCAGCTCTTTTCGGTTACCCTTGACGAGGCGCTGGCACGGCTGGCGGTGAAAAAGGCGGCGAGGCGGGGTTCCAGGGTGCTCAAGACCCTGGGCGTCCACCCGGATACGGGCGCCGAAGTGCAGCTCCTCGAAGGTCGTTACGGTCCGTACGTCAGCGACGGTTCGGTCAATGCCGGGATTCCGCGAGACCGCGAGGCGGGCGCCACGACCCTGGACGAGGCCGTGGAGCTCCTCGCCCAGTCTGCGGCGCGGCGGAAGACCCGACGTCCGCGCCGACGGCGGACTGCACGAACAAGGAGAGGCTGAGCAGCGTCCCATGAGCGCCGTAACCGTGGTTGGTGGTGGCCTGGCCGGATGCGAGGCAGCGTTGGCGCTGGCGGGACGGGGCCGCCGGGTCCGGCTGCTGGAAATGCGGCCCGTACGGAAGACTCCGGCGCACCAGACCGGAGATCTGGGCGAACTGGTCTGCACCAACTCCTTCAAGAGCGAGCGGCCCGCCACCGCCCACGGTCAGCTGAAACGCGAGATGAGGTGCCTCGAATCGGCGCTCCTTGCGGCCGCGGACGAGAGCAGGGTGCCGGCCGGCGCGGCACTTGCGGTGGACCGAAACCTCTTTGCCCGGGCGCTGACACGCCGCGTCGAAGGCCACCCCGGCATCGCGGTCGTGCGGGAGGAGTCGCGCACGATTCCCGAGGGTCCCGTGATCGTGGCAACGGGGCCTCTCACCTCGACGGCCCTGGCGGACTGCATTGCCGCCGAGCTGGGCGATGGAGGACTCGCGTTCTACGATGCCATCGCCCCGATCGTCCACGCGGAGTCGGTGGATCGTGGCGTCGTGTTTGCCGACGGCCGGTACCAGCAGGATGCCGACTATCTGAACTGTCCCCTGGACGAACGCGAATACGACGCCTTCATGGCCGCCCTGCGCGAGGCCGACGTGCACGAGGCCCACGACTGGGACAGGGTTCCCTACTTCGAGGGGTGTCTGCCCATCGAGGTGATGGCCGCGCGCGGCCACGACACGCTCCGCTTCGGTCCCATGAGGCCCGTGGGCCTGACGGATCCTCGCAGCCGCCGGCGTCCCCACGCGGTCGTGCAGCTGCGGCGCGAAGACCGCGCCGGGCAAATGTGGAACCTCGTGGGATTCCAGACCCGGTTGCGTATTGGAGAGCAGCGCCGGGTCTTCACCATGATTCCGGGCCTCGAAAACGCCGAGTTCCTCCGCTGGGGATCCATCCACCGCAATACCTACCTGAACTTTCCGGCGTGCCTTACCGCCTGCGGTTCCGCGCACAGCCGCCCCGACCTCTTCTTCGCGGGACAGCTGACGGGCGTGGAGGGGTATACCGAGTCCGCCGCTTCCGGGATCCTCGCCGCCATCAACCTGGACCGCATCCTCAGCGGTGCGGACCCGGTCGTCCCGCCGCCCACGAGCATGCTCGGAGGCCTCTACCGCTACCTGCGCGAGGCCGATCCCGGGGACTTCCAGCCGATGAATTCGAACTGGGGACTGGTGGATCCCCTTCCCGGAGCTCCGCGGAAGAAGGCTGCGCGTCGGGAAGCGCTGGCCCAGCGCGCCGACCGGTGCTTCCGGCGCTGGGTTGCGGAGACCGGTGCGATGTCCGGGACGGGGGTGGTGGTATGAGAAGAGAGATCGCCCGGTTCCTCGAACACCTGGACGTGGCCCGCAATCTGTCCCCTCACACGGTCGCGGCGTATCGCCGGGACCTCGCCGACCTCGAGACCTTCGCGAGTGGCTACCTGGGACGTGACGACTTCGCGTGGGGCGACGTCGACCGGGGCGTCATCCGCGCCTTTCTGGGCGACGCCGGACGCCGCGGCCTCGCTCCGCGCACGGTGGCCCGCAAGCTGTCCGCGGTGCGGACGCTGTTTCGCTACCTGCACCGCGAAGGGGAGATCCACTCGAATCCGGCCCGTCTGGTGCGCGGCCCGAGGCTCGACCGCACGCTGCCGGGGCACATGCGGCCCGAGGAGGTCTCTGCGCTCTTTCGCTGGGCGGAGGCGCGCGCCGCAACGGAGAACGGTCTGGTGGCGACCCGTCTCCTGGTCATCCTGGAACTCCTTTACGGCAGCGGAATCCGCCTGGCCGAGCTCGGCGCGCTCAACGTGCAGTCGCTCGACCTCGCCCGCGGCCAGATGCGTGTACTGGGGAAGGGCAGAAAGGAGCGCATCGTGCCCGTGACCGGGTCGGCCGCGCGGGCGGTGGCCAACTATCTGCCGCGCCGGGCCGAGGTCGCGAGGGACGACTGCCGGGCCCTGCTGGTCGCGCGTCACGGCGGCCGCCTGTCCAACCGTCACGTGCAGCGCTCCGTCCAGCGGGTTCTCGGGGACTTTGCCGATTCCGCCGGCATGTCGGTGCACTCGCTGCGCCACAGCTTCGCGACCCACCTCCTGGACGCGGGCGCCGATCTCATGGCGGTCAAGGAGCTGCTGGGCCACGCGTCGCTGGGGACCACGCAGATCTACGCCCACACCTCGAAGGAGCGGCTCCGGCGAGTCTACGGGGCCGCGCACCCCAGGGCCTAGGCCGATCCACGAACTTCCTGCAGCCCGGCCGCAGCGGACCGAGTGTATGCGGGCATACCTGCAGTTAGTAGCTTACACACCATGAGCCGACGCGCCCGGCCCGCCGGGATCCCGGCCTTCGAACCCGTACCCGAGACGCCGCCCATGCATGCCGTATCACCCCTTCTTCCCCACGCTCGCGTCCGCGCCACGACCGTGATCACGGTTGCGCGCGATGGCCGCGTCGCCATGGCGGGCGACGGACAGGTCACGATGGGGGACACCGTGGTCAAGGGAGAGGCGCGCAAGGTGAGGCTGCTCAAGGGGGGACGCGTGCTGGCGGGCTTCGCGGGGGCGGTGGCCGACGCCTTCACCCTGTTTGCGAAGCTGGAAGGAAAGCTGGAGCGGTGGCCGTCCAACCTGCCGCGCGCGTGCGTCGAGCTGGCGAAGGAGTGGCGCACCGACCGCTACCTCCGCCGCCTTGAGGCGTTGCTCGTGGTGGCCGACCGGGACCATCTCTTCCTGGTGGGCGGAGACGGCAACGTGATCGAGCCCGACAAGCCCGTGCTCGCCATCGGCTCGGGCGGCGCCTACGCACTCGCCGCCGCGCGCGCCCTCCTGGACTGCTCCGACATGGACGCCCCCGAGATCGCGCGCCGGGCGCTGGAGATCGCCGCCGACATCTGCGTGTACACGAATCGTGAGATCACCGTACTGGAACTGGACCCGGCATGACCACAGTCACCGTTGCCGCCGACACGCCCGCGCCGGCCGAGCAGGCACCGGCGGAGGACGCCCCCCGCTGGCTCGACCAGCTGACGCCCCGCGAGGTCGTTGCCGAACTCGACAAGTACATCATCGGCCAGTCCGAGGCGAAGAAGGCGGTTGCCATCGCGCTCCGCAACCGGTGGCGGCGCCAGCAGGTGGAAGACGAGCTGCGCGAGGAGATCCTTCCCAACAACCTGATCATGATCGGCCCCACGGGGGTGGGAAAGACCGAGATCGCACGACGCCTGGCCCGCCTGGCCGGCTCGCCGTTCGTGAAGGTCGAAGCTTCCAAGTTCACCGAGGTCGGCTATGTGGGACGGGACGTCGAGTCCATGGTTCGCGACCTGGTCGACACGGCCGTGGCGATGGTGCGGGCAAGCCGCGAAGACGAGGTGGAAGCCGAGGCCGAGCGTCTTGTCGAGGAGCGTCTGCTCGAACTCCTCCTGCCGGAACCGCCGCCGCCGCCGCGGCCCTCTCAACGCGCGGCCGGCGCTGCAGAAGCCGCGCGCCCCACGACCCGGCCCGGGTCTCCCGGCAACGTCTTCGTGGCGGGCCCGGGCGGCACGTCGCGCGCGGCGGACGCCGACCCCAACGGCGATCCGTCGATTGCCGAGCGGCGCGCGCGAACCAGGGCGAAGCTGCGCAAGCTGCTCCGCGAGGGACACCTGGAAGACCGCACGGTCGAACTGGACATCCAGCAGAACGCGCCCATGGGGGGCATGATGTTTCCGGTCGGCGGGCTGGAGGGAATGGACCTCCAGTTCACGGAGATGCTGCAGGACATGTTGCCGAAGCGGTCCAAGCGGCGCTCGGTGAGCATCGCCGAAGCCAGGCGCATCCTGTTGCAGGAGGAACTCGATCGCCTGGTCGACATGGACGAAGTGGTCAACGAGGCGCTGGACCGCGCGGAAGAGATCGGCATCATCTTCCTCGACGAGATCGACAAGGTGGCCGGAAAGCGGAGCGGGGCGGGTCCCGACGTCAGCCGGGAGGGAGTCCAGCGCGACCTGCTGCCGATCGTGGAGGGCTGCAACGTGCAGACCAAGTACGGCTTCGTCCGCACCGACCACATGCTCTTCATCGCGGCCGGCGCCTTCCATGTGGCGAAGCCCTCCGACCTCATCCCCGAGCTGCAGGGCCGTTTCCCGATCCGGGTGGAGTTGCAGAGCCTGGGCGCGGCCGAGTTCGCGCGGATCCTGCGCGAGCCCCGCAACGCGCTGGTGCGCCAGTACGGCGCGCTGGTGGAGACCGAGGGCGCCGCGGTCGAATTCACCGACGACGGGATCGAGGAGATCTCCCGCATCGCGGCCGACCTCAACGACCGCATGGAGAACATCGGTGCCCGCCGGTTGCGCACCGTGCTTACCACGCTGCTGGAGGAGCTGCTCTTCGACCTGCCCGATGAACGGCGCGGAGAGACGGTGGTGGTGACGGCGGACTTCGTCAGGGACCGGCTTGACCGCATTGCATCCGATGACGACCTCAGCCGGTACATCCTCTGACGCGGTCTGGGACATGGACTCCGTGAAGCGCGACTTTATCGACATTGCCGGACACGACCCGGGCTATCTTCGCCACCTCCTGGAGCTGGCCGGACGACTCAAGCGCGGCGAAGTGTCCGGCCGCCCCCTCGAGGGCCGTACGCTGGCGATGATCTTCCGCAAGAGCTCCACGCGGACGCGCGTGAGCACCGAGGCGGGGATGGCGCAGCTCGGGGGTCACGCGATCATGATCTCCGACCGGGACTCCCAGATCGGACGCGGCGAAAGCGTGGCGGACACCGCGGCGGTGCTGAGCCGCTACGTCGACGCCATCCTCATCCGGACCTTCGGAAACGACGAAGTCACCGAACTCGCGCGCGGCGCGTCCGTGCCCGTGATCAACGGGCTCACGGACCTGCTGCATCCCTGCCAGGTGATGGCCGACCTCCTGACCGCCGCCGAGGAGTTCGGAGACGACCTGTCCGGGCTGCGCGTGGCGTGGGTCGGGGACGGCAACAACATGGCCAACTCCTGGCTCAACGCCGCGCTCCGCTTCGGATTCGCCGTGCGCTTCGCCTGTCCCGAAGGGTACGACCCCGACCCCGGGATCCTGGCCAGGGCCCGTGCAGAGGTCGATGTGGCGGTGCTCCGGTCTCCGGAGGAAGCCGTTGCCGGAGCCCATGTCGTGACCACGGATGTGTGGGCGTCGATGGGGCAGGAGGACGAACAGAGCGCCAGGGAGATCGCCTTTGCGGGCTTCCAGGTGGACGAGCCGCTCATGAGCCTGGCCGACCCCGGCGCCATCTTCCTCCACTGCCTGCCGGCGCACCGGGGCGAGGAAGTCACCGCGGAAGTGATCGACGGGCCGCGTTCGCGCGTGTTCCGCGAGGCCGAGAACCGGCTGCACGTCATCAAGGCCATTCTGCTCGACCTGATCGGGTGAGTAGGACGAAACCGGGCGAACGAATACGAGAAAGCCGCAGATGAACCGATGAACGCACCACTGACCAGGACACCTCTCCACAATGTCCACACCGCCCTGGGCGGCAAAATGGTACCCTTCGCCGGGTACGCCATGCCGGTGCAGTACCCCACCGGCATCCGTGCCGAGCACGCCGCGGTCCGGACTGCCGCGGGCCTCTTCGACGTCTCCCACATGGGCGAATTCACCGTGCGCGGACCCCAGGCAGGGGACTTCGTCCAGTACATGACCGTCAACGACGTGACGCGCGTCGCGGTCGGCCAGGCGCAGTACTCCGCGCTCTGCAACGAGCGTGGAACCATCCTCGACGATCTGCTGGTCTATCGTTTCGACGACCGCATCGTGCTGGTCGTCAACGCGAGCAACCGCGAGAAGGACTGGCTGTGGCTGACCGAACACGCGGCCGGCTTCGACGTCGACCTTGCCGATGATTCCGACGACATCGCCCTGATCGCGCTGCAGGGTCCGGCGAGCGAGGCGATCCTGGCGCCGCTGACCGGGGTCGACCTCGCCGCGATGGGGTACTACCGCTTCGCCCAGGGCGAGGTGGCCGGGGCGGAAGCGGTCGTCAGCAGAACCGGCTACACCGGAGAGGACGGATTCGAGCTTTACCTGCCCGCCGGGGCCGCCGCCGATGTATGGCACGCGTTGAGCGAGGCGGGACAAGCACACGGACTCGTCCCCGCCGGCCTTGGCGCGCGCGATTCCCTCCGCCTGGAGATGGGGTACGCGCTCTACGGCAACGACCTGGACGAGGAGCACACCGCACTCGAATCCGGACTTGCGTGGATCGTGAGGCTTGATGCGGGCGACTTCATCGGCCGCAGCGCCCTGGCCGCACAGAAGGAACGCGGGGTGGCTCGCCGGCTTGCCGGTATCCGCTTGACGCAACGGGGCTTTCCTCGCCCCGGCTACCCCCTTGTCCTGGGCGGCGAGGACGTGGGCACGGTTACATCCGGCGTCGCGAGTCCCTCGCTCGGATACGGCGTTGCGCTGGGCTACCTTCCCGTCGACGCCGCCAGCCCCGGCACGGAGGTCGGCGTCAGGATCCGCAACCGGGTCATCGCGGGGCAAACCGGGCGGCCGCCCTTCTACACCGCGGGATCCATCAAGAGGTAGCGGGAAACGGGAGGCGCCGACCCATGGCCGAGACCGTCCTCGTCACGACGCACGATCTGCCCCTGGCCGGCAGGTTGCGGGCCGGATTCCGGCACGCGGGCTACCGGGTCGAGCTGTTTACCGCCGGCGAGGATGTCACCGGCGCCGACGAGCCCGCTCTGCTGGTGTTTACCGGGGGCCTGGACACAAACGCGGGCGCGCGCCAGAGCGGACAGGCATCGCGGCTGGGCATCCCGGTCTTCGCGGTCGTCGGTCCGGCCCGGGCCAAGAGCCCGCCGGCTGACGCCACCGCGCTGTTTGCGCGCCCGGCCGACGCGGAAGAGATCGTTCTCGTCGGAACGAGGACGATCGAACGGAGGCGCCTCCGCAAGGCGACCGGCATCGTGGGCGACACCGACGCGATGCTCGAAGTGCTCGAACGCGTGGTCCAGATCGCCCCGGTCGACGCCACCGTGCTCGTCACGGGCGAATCGGGCACCGGCAAGGAACTGGTCGCGCGGGGGATACACGCGCTGTCGCGCCGGCGTCACAAGTCCTTTATTCCCGTCAATGTTGCGGCGCTTTCCGAAACGCTCCTCGAAAGCGAGCTCTTCGGCCACGAGAAGGGAGCGTTCACCGGGGCGATCGACTCGCGCAAGGGACTGTTCGAGCTGGCCCACGGCGGCACGATCTTCCTCGACGAGATCGGAGAAATGCCGCCCCAGACACAGACGAAGCTGCTGCGCGTCCTGGAGCAGCAGGAGTTCCACCGAGTGGGAGGGCAGAAGCTGATTCGTGTTAACGTGCGCATTCTTGCCGCTACGAACCAGCGCCTGCAACACCTTGTCATGTCAGGAGATTTCCGCAAGGACCTCTACTATCGCCTCAACGTGCTGACCATCGCGCTTCCGCCGCTGCGGCACCGGCGCGACGACATTCCGCTCCTGGTGAACGCCTTCATCCGCGAGGCCGGCGAGCGTCACGACCGCGGTCCGTTCCGGGGAATCTCACCCGACGCGATGGACATCCTGATCCGTCACCGTTGGCCTGGGAACGTGCGGGAACTGCGCAACCTCGTCGAAAGCATGGTGGTGCTCGCGCCGGGACGCCGGATCAGGGCCGAGGACATCCCGCGGGACATCCGTTCAGGCGAAGGGACGCTGGCGCTGGTGCCCGCCTCTCCGGGCGGCGCCCGGCGCGGCGACGCGACTGCCGACTCGCTCCGTCCCCAGCTCGAGTTCGTTTTCCGCACGATGATGGAGATGAAGGTCGACATCGAGGACCTCCGGCGGGAATTCGAGGCGTTCCAGGCCGAGGAGCGCCACCCCGGGTCGTCGGCGGAGATCGTGTACGAACGTCTGCCGGGAGGCGTTCTGCCCGTTGGCAGTGCCGTGGAACCCGGCGCCGCAACGGACACCGACAGCGAGACGGTCATCGACACCGAGACGGTCACCGACACCGACGCCGACACGGACGCCGCCGCCGGAACGGTCATCGACGCCGACACGGACCCCGACCCCGGAACGGTCATCGACACCGACGCAGACACCGACCCCGGAACGGTCATCGACGCCGACGCGGACCCCGACCCCGATTCCGGCGCGGTCGCCTACCTGCCCGGCATGACGCTCGACGACATGGAGCGCGAAGTCATCCGCACGGTGCTCGAATCGGTTGCGTGGAACCGGCGCAGGGCCGCCGAGACGCTCGGCATCGGCGAGCGGACGCTCTACCGAAAGGTGAGGAAGTATGAACTGCGGGAGGGCGGGGAAGAGCCTTCCTGAGCCGCCGCCCCCGCCGCCCGGCAGTGCGACGCCGGTACCGTCCGCCCTCGCCGCCCGCCGATACGGCCTACCGGTTCCGGCGCGGTATCCGCCCCCTCTCGGCTTCGATCACCGCCAACTTGCTTCCCCAGGACGCGTCCTCCACCTCCCGGTACCCTACGGTCAGATCGCGGGACAGGTCGACGCCGCCGCCGAAGGCATAGACCGCCGAGGCCGTGGACTGCTGGTCCAGCCGCTGGCTGCCCCAGGAGGGTGTGATCGCCCGAATCGCCACCGCGCGTTCCCGAAGTCCTCGCGAGACCAGTTCCAGGTCGTCCGGCTGGAACCCGGTTCCGGACTCGGTGCTGGAGAACGACACGAGAAAGAGGATGAGGCCGCGCTCGCCGCCCTGCCGGGCCAGCGCCTCCCGGTGGGCCTCGCCGATCCGCATCAGCCTGGACCTCGTATCGGGCGCGGCGGCCTCCAGCACCCAGGGCTCCAGGGGTGTGACCTCGATCCGCAGCGCGCCCGCGACCAGGCGCACCGAGATCTGGTCCTGCCGCAGGGAGCCCGAGGGCACCGCAGCCTCGGGGACGGTCCTCCGGGGCGCGGCCGGCCCGCTCACCCCTCCAGGTGGGGGTGCTGGCGCACACGCGAATACCGGGATCGCCGACAACGCGGCCGCCAGCAGCAACCTGCTCCGATTCCTCCTCATGACACGTCCTCCGGCTCCAGGAGAGCCTCGATGGCGGCGAGCATCTCTCCCCTGCCTTCGCCGGTGCGCGCGGACGTCGGCAGGACCTGTTCCGCGGCAACCCCCAGTTGGTCCGTGACCCGCCGGACGACACTCCCGTCGCGCTGGCCGGCCTTGAGCTTGTCGACCTTGGTGAGCGCGACCAGCGTGGGCAACCCCACCTCCGCCAGGTACTCGACGAATTCGTGGTCTCCCGCGGTGGGAGGGTGGCGCGCGTCCACCAGGTACACGACGCCGCGCAGATGCTCGCCTCCGCCAAGGTAACTCCGCACCAGCGTCCGCCACGAGTCCCGCACGGCCCTGGGGGCCCTGGCGTACCCCGACCCCGGCAGATCCACCAGGAAGAAGGTCCCGTTGACCTCGTAGAAGTTGAGCGCCTGGGTCTTCCCCGGCGAGGCCGACACGCGCGCCACCTTGCGCCGGGGCCGTCCCAGCACACGGTTGATCAGCGACGACTTCCCGACGTTGGAGCGGCCCGCGAACGCGATCTGGGGCAGCGTTCCCGGCAGCGCCTGGCCGGGAGCGACCACCGACCCCGCAAACTCGACGGTGCGGACGACCATGGCACGGCCCTCACGACACCTGCGCGCCCAGCCCGTGTGCGCCCGCAGCCGCCTCGTCCCGCACCCCCGGCTTCGACGGTCCGGTGGTCAGCGCCTCCCTCAACACCTGGTCCATGGTGTCGACCGGGACCATGTCGACGCCCGCGCGAACCTCGTCCGGAAGCCGTTCGATGTCCATGCTGTTCGTCGCGGGCAGCAGGACCCTTCTGATCCCGCCCCTGAGCGCCGCCACCGCCTTTTCCTTGATCCCGCCGACACGCAGGACCCGGCCCCGCAGGGTGATTTCGCCCGTCATCGCGAGGTCGGCACGGGTCGGCGAGTCGGTGAGCGCGGAGATCAGCGCGACGGCGATCGTGATCCCGGCCGACGGGCCGTCCTTCGGCGTCGCCCCCTCGGGGATGTGGATGTGGATATCGACCTCGCGGTGGAATTGCTCCGACAACCCCAGCCAGCGCGCCCGCGACCGCGCATACGTGACCGCGGCGAACGCCGATTCCTTCATCACGTCGCCCAGCGTTCCCGTCAGCTGGATCTTCCCGGTCCCCGCCACCACGGCCACCTCCACCTCGATCACCTCTCCTCCCGCCGCGGTCCACGCGAGTCCGCACGCGATGCCCGACCGCTTCGAGCCCTGCTCCCGGCTCGCCGGAAGGTGGACCGGAGGCCCCAGCAGCTCCTGCAGGTCGCCGGCTGCGACGGTTCCGAGACTCAGCACGCCTTCGCCCGTGATCCGCCGGGCCAGCTTGCGGGCCACGCGGGACAGCCTGCGTTCAAGCTCCCGCACGCCGGCTTCGCGGGTGTATTCGGTGACGATCGCCTGTATCGCGCCCTCCGATATCCCGGGAGAGAACGGCTCGATCCCATTCCGCTCCACCTGTTTCGGCCACAGGAACCGTCGCGCGATCGCCTTCTTTTCGGTGTCCAGATACCCCGGCAGCCGGATCACCTCCATGCGGTCCCGCAAGGGTTCCGGTATCTCGCCGAGGGTGTTGGCCGTCGCGATGAAGAGAACGTGCGACAGGTCGAAATCGAGTTCGAGGTAGTGATCGGTGAACGCCCGGTTCTGTTCCGCGTCGAGCACCTCGAGCAGCGCCGCGGCCGGATCCCCGTGGAAGTCGCGCGCCAGCTTGTCCACCTCGTCCAGCAGGAAGACGGGATTCCGCGAACCGCTCCTGCGGATCCCCTGGATCACGCGGCCCGGAAGCGCCCCCACGTAGGTGCGGCGGTGACCGCGGATCTCGGCCTCGTCACGGACGCCGCCCAGGCTGACGCGAACGAATTCGCGCTCCAGGCAGCGGCCGATGCTCTTGCCCAGTGACGTCTTGCCCACCCCGGGAGGTCCCACGAGACAGAGGATCGGACCCTGCAGCTTCCCCACCAGCGAGAGCACGGCGATGTGGTCCACGATCCTCTCCTTCACCTCCTCCAGACCGTAGTGTTCGGCGTCGAGGACCTCGGCGGCCCGCGCCACGTCGAGGCTGTCCGGGGTCTCGCGCGTCCACGGAAGCGCCAGGATCCAGTCCAGATAGGTGCGGATCACCGACGCCTCGGGCGCCACCGGATTGAGTCTGCGCAGACGGGCGAACTCCTTGTTCACACGGTCGCGCGCGTGTTCCGGCAGCGGCGTGCGCGCGATGGTTTCGTCCAGCTCGGCCCATTCGGGATCGGCGTCGCCGGACTCCGGCCGGGTTGCGCCGAAGATCTCCTCGACCGGGAAGCGCTGTCCGCCGGCGTCCACCTGGAAGCGGATCTGCTCGTCCAGCTTGTGCTGAATGCGCAGGATCTCGATCTCGCGCACGAGGATTTCGCGGAGGATCTCGAAGCGCGCCGGCAACTCCGTGACTTCGAGCAATTCCTGTCTCTCCGCCGATCCGATGAGCAGGTGTCCCGCGACCAGGTGGGCAAGACGCACCCGGTCCGCGACCACGCCAACGCTGCGGATGACCTCGTTCGGGATCTTCTTCGAGAGCCTCACGTACTCGCGGAACATCTCCGTCACCGCCCGCACCTGCGCATCCAGTTGCGGGTCCGCGGTCGGGTCGGGCTCGAATTCCCACTCGGTGAGCAGCTCCACCGACGCGCGGAAACTCGTTCCCGACGGCAGGAACCGCACGATGCGGGCCCGCCCGAGGCCCTCCATCACCACCCTGGCCGTGCCGTCGGCGAGGTGAGCGACCTGAACGACGCGGATCACCGTCCCCGTGCGGTAGAGGTCGTCGCGTCCCGGCGCCTCCGCGGCGGGGTCCTTCTGCGCCACGAGGAGCAGCATGCCCGCCTCCTCCTCCGCCTCTTCCACCGCGGCGACCGAGGGCGCCCTGCCGATCAGCAGGGGGACCACCATGTACGGGAAGTAGACAAGGTCGCGGAGCGCGATGACCGGCAACTCGCCGGGGATCCTGCAAATCCCGTCGAGCCGGTTCAGCGTCGCCATCCTGGTCCCCTATGCCTCCTTCCGCTGCGCCTCGGGCCGCAGGACAAGCAGAGGGGGCACCCGGCCGGACGCGCTTTCCGGCGTCACGACCACTTCGCGCACATCGCTCCGCGACGGCAGCTCGAACATCAGGTCCCGCATGATCCGCTCCAGCACGGCCCGCAGCCCGCGCGCGCCGGTTCCGCGCCGGAAGGTCTGGCGCGCGATCTCGCGCAGCGCCCCGGGGTCGAAGGTGAGCCCGATCCCGTCCAGGTCGAACATCTTCTGGTATTGTCTTACCAGCGCGTTTTTGGGCTCCTGCAGGATGCGCACCAGCGCCTCCTCGTCCAGGTCGTCCAGCGCCACGGTCACCGGGAGCCGTCCCACCAGCTCGGGAATCAGCCCGAAGCGCTGCAGATCCTCGGGCTCGAGGCAGGCCATCGGGTCGGCCTCCGCGCCGTACCTGTCGGCCGCGTCGTCCCCGGCGCCGGCGTCCTCGTCACCGAAGCCGATCTGCCGCTTGCCCAGGCGGTGCTCGACGATCTTCTCCAGCCCCTCGAAGGCCCCGCCGCAGATGAACAGGATACTGCGCGTGTCGATCTGGATGTACTCCTGCTGCGGGTGCTTGCGGCCGCCCTGCGGAGGCACGCTCGCCACCGTCCCCTCCAGGATCTTCAGCAGCGCCTGCTGGACCCCCTCGCCCGACACGTCGCGGGTGATCGACGGATTCTCGGATTTGCGGGCGATCTTGTCGAGTTCGTCGATGTAGACGATCCCGCGCTCGCATTCGCTCAGGTTGAAGTCGCTGGCCTGCAGAAGCCGCACCAGGATGTTCTCGACGTCCTCCCCGACGTATCCCGCCTCGGTCAGGGTCGTGGCGTCAGCAATCGTGAAGGGAACCTGCAGGACGCGCGCGAGCGTCTGCGCCAGCAGGGTCTTGCCCACCCCGGTGGACCCCACGAGCAGCACGTTCGCCTTGTCGATCTCGACCTCGTCGAGCTTCCCGCGCTTGTGCACGCGCTTGTAGTGGTTGTAGACGGCGACCGCCAGCGACCGCTTGGCCGACTCCTGTCCGATCACGTAGTCGTCGAGGAAGTCCTTGATCTCGACCGGCGTGAGCGTGGAGATGGTCGGGTCCTGACTCTCCCGCTCCTCCTCCTCGGCGAGGATCTCGTTGCACAGCGAGATGCACTCGTTGCAGATGTAGACGGAAGGCCCCGAGATGAACTTCTTGACCGATTCCTTCGACTTGCCGCAGAAGCTGCAGCGCAGATGCTTGTCGCTCGACATCGCGTCCTCCTATTTCGAATCGGACCCGGCCCCGCGGCCGTTCTCCTTCGACAGGACCTGGTCGACCAGACCGTAGGCGACCGCCTCCTCGGCGCTCATCCACCGGTCCCGGTCCACATCGGCGTTGATCTTCTTCAGCGACTGTCCGGTCTCCCTGGCGAGGATCCGGTTGAGCCGCTCGCGGGTTCCCAGCACCTCCTTCGCGGCGATCTCGATGTCGGCGGCCGTACCCTGGTACCCCGAGGACGGCTGGTGCAGCATGATGCGCGAGTTCGGCAGCGCGCTCCTCCTGCCCTTCGCGCCGGCGGCCAGCAACAGGGCGCCCATCGACGCCGCCATCCCCACGCAGTAGGTGGACACCGGCGCCCGCAGGTGGTTCATGGTGTCGAAGATCGCGAGTCCCGCGTACACGCCCCCGCCCGGCGAGTTGATGTACAGGTAGATCTCCCGCTCCGGGTCGTCGGCGTCCAGGAACAGCAGCTGGGCCACGATGATGTTGGCCACCTGGTCGTTGATCGAGCTTCCCAGAAAGACGATCCGGTCCATCAGGAGGCGGCTGAAGATGTCGTAGCTGCGCTCGCCGCGGCTCGTGCGCTCGATTACGTAGGGCGGGAATATGGCCAAGTGCTAACGCTCCCGGATGACTTCGGTACTCATGACTGGCCCTCGTCGGGCGCTCCCGTGATCTCCGACTGCTCCCGGAGAAAGGCGAAGAGCCTCGCTTCGGTCAACCCCCGCTCGATGCTGCCCAGCCCGCCGGACTTCCGCAGCCGGGCGCGCACCCTGGCGGGGGGCTCGCCCATGTTGCGGGCCAGCAGCTCCACCCTGGCCGCAACCTCGTCATCGGAGGCGTGCAGGTCGTGCTCGTCGGCGATCCGCGCGGCCAGCAGCTCGCGCCGGACGGTGAACTCCGAGGTCGGCTTCATCTCCTCCCTGAGGGATTCGGCCGCCGCCCGCAGTTCCTCCCCCTCCAGTCCCTGCACTTCCCGGAGCAGCGCCTCGGTGCAGCTGGCCACCATGGACGCGGGCACCTCGAACGGATTGGCTTCCACGATGAGCTGCATGAGCCGGTTGTTGACCTCGGTCTCGGCCCTGGACCGGGCCTCGCGCTCCAGATCCTCGCCGATCCGGGCGCGCAGGGCGTCCATGTCCTCGAAGTCCCCGACCGACCGGGCGAACGCGTCGTCCGGTTCGGGGAACTCCGGCACGCGCCGGGCGAGCAGGTCGATCCGCAGACGCCGGCTCTGTCCCCTGCGGCTCTCGTCCGGAAAGTCGTCCGGAAAGGTGATCTCGAAGTCGTCGCCGCTGCCGGCGTCCAGCGACCGCACCGCGTCCTCGATGTCCGGAAGCGCCTGTCCCTGGCCGAGGACGAAATCGTACTCCCGGCGGCCGGGGCCGTCCTCGTCGCTGTCCTCCGGACCGATGTCGAGCCGCGTCAGCGCCACCGTCACCGAATCGCCGGGATCTGGAGTACCGTTGTCACTGGTTTGCCAGACGGCGTGTTCGCCCCGCAGCCGCTCGACGATCCGGTCCACGGCCTCGTCGGGCACATAGGCACCCGGGTGCTCGACCCGGAAGCCGCCGATGCGTCCCAGCGATACCGTGGGCCGCACCTCGAACGAAGCGGTGAACGTTAGCGGGCCGCCGGGAGGCAGTCGGACCTCGTCGATGTCGACATCGGTTACCGGCCGGAGATCGCGCTCCTCCAGTACGGCGTCGCAGACCCGCCGCACCACCCGGTCCACCGCCTGCTCCTCGATCGCCAGGCCGTAGCGCCGGTCGATCACGTGCTCAGGGACCCGGCCCCTGCGGAAACCCTTCAGCTTCACGCGTGACGCGTGCCTGCGCGTCAGCAGTCGCTTTTCGCGATCGACGTAGTCGATTGGGACCGCGACCTCGAGGTCGCGCCGGCAGCCTTCGCCCGCGGCAACCGAGACTTCCAGCCGGGATACGTCCAGCGTGCTCATCGCTCAGTTCGATGCGGAGTGCGAAAGGGGGGACTCGAACCCCCACGGCCAGGGGCCACAAGATCCTAAATCTTGCGCGTCTACCAGTTCCGCCACTTTCGCTCCTTGTCCGGGCTCCACCTCCGAATAGAAAAGGTAATGCCGGACAAGGCGTCACCAAGGGGCAGGGCCGACCTCAGCGGGGAACGCGGATGTTGTACATCGATTCCACCATGCCCTGCTCGGAGCGGGGACAGGCCGCGATCAGGGACACCACGTCGCCTGGCTCCACTTCGGCGAACGCGGCGCGGACATCGTCGGTGCCCCGGATGGCGTGCCGGTCGATCTGGCGGATGACGCAGCGGGGCCCGATGTTCCGGCGCGCCGCCGGACCGCCGGCCTGAACGTCGCGAACCACAACGCCCTCGGTGCTCTCCAGCCGGAGTTCGTCGGCGATCTCCGGGGTAATGTCCACGACGTCGATCCCGATCTTGTCCGCGGTCCGGGGCTCCGGCGCCGCGACGACCTGCACGTCGTCGGAGAACGGCGCCTCCTCGAGCCTCACCGCCACTTCGCGCGGAGCTCCGTCCCGGTACACCGTGAGCCGCACCCTTTCGCCGGGTGCCCGCAGCGCGATCTTGTGCTGAAGGTCGTTGCTCGACACCACGTTCTCGCCCTCGACACCCGTGATCACGTCGTACTGGCGGATCCCGGCCCTCGCGGCCGGCTCTCCCCGCGTAACCGATTCCACGAACGCGCCGGTGATCGCGGGCAGCCCGAGAACCTCCGCGTCTTCGGCGTTCACCTCGCGGATGCTCACGCCCAGGTAGGCCCTCCTGACGTGCCCGTAGGCGATCAGGTCCTCCATGACGCGGTGCGCCAGGTCGATCGGAATGGCGAAACCGTATCCCTGGTACACGCCGGTGTTGCTGACGATGGCCGCGTTGATCCCGATGACCTGCCCGCGAAGGTTGACCATCGGCCCACCGGAGTTGCCCGAGTTGATGACCGCGTCGGTCTGGATGAAGTCCTCGATCGCGAAGCCCGCGTTGCCGGTGAATTCCGGGTCCGCGAACAGGCTGCGGTTGATCAGCCGCAGGGACCTTCCCAGCGCCGACACGATCCCCGCGGTGACGGTGTAGTCGAGGTCGGGAGAGCCGCCCCGCGCGAAGCCCGGGTTGCCGATCGCGAGGACCCACTCGCCGACCCGCACGTCGGCGGACGACCCGAGCGATGCCGTGGGAAGCCCGGTGCCGTCGATCCTGATGACGGCGATGTCGGTGGTGGGATCCGTCCCCACGACCTCGGCGCGGAACGTGCGGCCGTCCTGCAGCGAAACCGTGATGCGTTCCGCGTTCTCGATGACGTGGTTGTTGGTCATCACGTAGCCGTCTTCGGAGACGATGAAGCCGCTGCCCCCGGCCTGGACGATGTCCGGCATGCCGCGCTGCGGCTGCTGCCGGAAGAAACGGTCGAATCCGTTCTGGCTGCGCGTCTGCGCGCGGGCCGCTTCGATCATCACCACCGCGGGGGTGACCGCGTCGGCGACGTTGACGAATGCCTGGCTCAGGTCGAGGGCGGGCTGAACCGCCTCTTCCGGAACCGTCGGGTCGGTCTGGATGACGATGGATGGCGCGGGCGCCTCGACGAAGCCGAACTGGGAGGTGAGAGCCAGCCCGAAGAGGAAGCAGCCCGCGACGGAAAGCGCGGTCCTGGCCTTGGCCCTGAGTGGATCATACATATGACTGCTCCGGTGTTTTCGATGATTTCCCGGGGCACTGTGCCCCTGCGCCTGTGAGATGTCCGGAGGCGACGTCAACGTTGCCCCCGGGGCAGCGCTCGCGCCACCCCCTATCCGCGCTCCTCCTCGACGATCTCGTAGTCGGCCTCGACCACGTCCTCCTCACCCTCGCCGCCCTCGTCGTCCGCACCGGCTTCTCCAGCGTCGTCGCCGGACGCGTCCCCGTCGGACGCGGCATCCGCCGCCTGGGCCTGGTACATCTCCTGGCCCGCCGCGCTGAAGGCCTGCATCAGCTCGTCGCGCGCCTCGTTGATCTCGGCGGTGTCGTCGCCCTTGAGCGCGGTCTTGCCCCGCTCCACAGCCGCGTCCAGACGGCCGCGCGTGTCCGAGGAGACCTTGTCGCCCCACTCCCCGGCGTCCTTCTCGACCTGGTACACGAGCGAGTCGAGCTGGTTCCTGGCCTCGGCGGCCTCCCTGCGCGACTCGTCCTCGGCCGCGTGCGCCTCGGCGTCCTTCACCATCTTGTCGATCTCGGCGTCGCTGAGCCCGCTGGACGCCTCGATCCGGACCTTCTGCTCCTTGCCGGTCGCGCGGTCCCTCGCGGTCACGTGCAGGATGCCGTTGGCGTCGAGGTCGAACGCAACCTCGACCTGCGGGACGCCCCTCGGAGCGGGCGGGATCCCCGTGAGCTGGAACTTCCCGATCGTGCGGTTGTCGATCGCCATCTCGCGCTCGCCCTGGAGCACGTGGATCTCCACCGTCGTCTGGTTGTTCTCGGCCGTGGAGAAGACCTCCATCTTCTTGGTCGGGATCGTCGTGTTGCGCTCGATCAGGGCCGTCCTCACGCCGCCCAGCGTCTCGATGCCGAGCGTCAGCGGCGTCACGTCGAGCAGCAGCACGTCCTTCACGTCGCCCGCCAGCACGCCGCCCTGGATCGCGGCGCCCACGGCCACCACCTCGTCCGGGTTCACCCCGCGGTGGGGCTCCTGCCCGAAGAACTCCTCGACGACCTGCTGGATCTTCGGGATCCGCGTCGAGCCGCCGACCAGAACCACCTCGTCGATGTCGTCGGCGTTCATGCCCGCGTCGGCCAGCGCCTTGCGCATCGGCGGGATCGTGCGCTGGATGAGCTCGTCGACCAGGTGCTCGAACCGCGCCCGCGTGAGCTGGTAGTTCAGGTGCTTCGGCCCTTCCTGCGTCGCGGTGATGAAGGGCAGGTTGATGTCCGTCGAGGTGGTCGACGACAGCTCCATCTTGGCCTTCTCAGCAGCCTCCTTGAGCCGCTGCAGCGCCATCGAGTCCTTCGACAGGTCGATCCCCTGGTCTTTCCTGAACTCGGCCACGAGCCAGTCGATGAGGACCTGGTCGAAGTCGTCCCCGCCCAGGTGCGTGTCGCCGTTCGTGGCCTTCACCTCGAAGACGCCGTCGCCGATCTCCAGGATCGAGATGTCGTAGGTGCCGCCGCCGAGGTCGAAGACGGCGATCTTCTCGTCCTTCTTCTTGTCCAGGCCGTAGGCCAGCGCCGCGGCCGTGGGCTCGTTGATGATCCGCTTGACGTCGAGGCCGGCGATCTTGCCCGCGTCCTTGGTGGCCTGCCGCTGAGCGTCGTTGAAGTACGCGGGAACCGTGATCACGGCCTCGGTCACCGAGGTGCCGAGGTAGTCCTCCGCCGTCTGCCGCATCTTCTGCAGCACGACCGCCGACAGCTCCGGCGGCGTGAAGCTCTTGCCACCGTTGGCCAGGTTCACGACCACGCGGTCCCGCGAGTCCCTCGACACGTCGTAGGGGACGCGCTTGCGCTCCGCCTCGACCTCCCCATACCGCATTCCCATGAAGCGCTTGATCGAGAACACGGTGTTCTCCGGATTGGTGATCGCCTGGCGCCGGGCCACCTGCCCGACGAGCCGCTCCCCGTCCTTCGCGAACGCCACGACCGACGGAGTCGTGCGCCCGCCCTCGGAGTTCGGTATGACCACAGGCTCTCCGGCTTCCATGACCGCGACCACCGAATTGGTCGTTCCAAGGTCGATCCCGATGATCTTGCCCATTTTGCTTCTCTTCCCTTTCCGTGGCCGGCGTCGGCCGGGCCATGCGTTCAGTGCGGGTGATGTCAAAGGTTACCGGCCTCCTATGGGCAAGGTGCGTGCCGGGACTTCGCGCCCGGAACGACCGCAATCGGGTCCCGAGTCTGCCATTTTGGCAGGTTTTGGCCCCGTGCGCGGTCCGGTTCTGCCATTTTGGCAGGTTTTGGGGGAGGAGCAGGACGTGCTGCCGCTCCTCAAGTGCCTTCCTGAGCCGGTCGTCGGTGGGCCTCTGGTGACGCCGTCAGTGCATCACCGGCACAAGTGGCCTTACGACGGCCCTGGGAACGTCGAACTGGTCGGTCTGCCGAACCAGCACGAGGTCGCCGCGGTCGTCAAGTAGCGTGTCCTCTCCGGCCATGCGCGCCGCGCGCCCCGCCTGCATCTGGTCCGCGTTCAGCGGTAGGCCAGCCGGCATCGGAATCTCCACCACCTCTCTGCCACGCCAGTCGAGCACCGCAATCGCCCCCCGTTTGGTGTCGGCGATGATGAGACGGTCCTCGGTCACGGCCTCGAACGTCCGATTCCCGTACACCACGGCGTCACTTCGGGCCGGGTCATAATGCATCTCATCGCCGTTGGCAGCCGCGACGACTTCCAGTTCCCCATCGTCACGCACCGCAACATAGGTTGCCGGATTCCAGACTCGGCCTTCGAGTCGCCCGAACTCCCTCAGGATTCCGTCCCGGAAAACGACGCGGCCGTCTGTGTCCACCCCCACCGGGTACGCGCTGAAAAGGTCCTTGAACGGCGTGTGACCATAGCCCGCGGAGCGCACAAGCTCGCCGTCATCAGTCATGACCACCGCCCGCCGCCGAAGAAAGTCCCAAATCAGGATGCCTTGAGGAGTGCGTTTCGCGAACTCGATGTGTCCGAACTCCTTTGGTCCTTCGCCCTTTCCGCTCCCCCGACAAGACGTCGATCATGTGGATCTCAGTGCGGTCCACCAAGGCAATCCCGGAATCCGGCAGGAACAAGCCAGCCACTATGGCACTCACTTCGGAGTAGTTCAGGTCTACCGAGGAGTCAAAGACCGACCCTTTCGGAGCACGCACGGGTACTTGGACTTCCGCCGCCGCAGCGCTTGAAGCGGCTGCCACCGCCAAGCGTAGTCCGGCCGCGCCCGGATGCAGTTCGGTGCTCGATACAAAGGTAGGGGTCCCGGAAATCCGCAGATAGTCGGCCAGCTCCCTGTCTCGCGCAAGGCGGTCTCGGGTCGCTTCCGCTCGCATGCAGCTGTCAAACGATTCCGGTGCCGCGATCCCCAGGCTCGCGCCAAAGCCAACCCAATCCTGGGCCTGCAACCACGTTTGATCCGAAAGCAGAGCCTCATGCGCTCCTGCGAATGCGTCGTACCGTGCCGCGCATATCGCCGCGAGCGCTGCTTCGCTCGCACCTGGTCCGTTCCAGTCGGACGGAACATGCCGCACGACCACGGACACCCCCTGGTTACGCGTGGCCTCTGAGACATCAGCCGCCACGGCTTGGCACACCCAGACCCGTTCGACACGGCGCCGTTCGTCCCATGAACTGTAGGCGGCGGCAACCCACCGCCCCAACAACCCAGACGGATTAAGGAGCAGCACCGCAAGCGTCACCAGGATCGCGACGTTGACGATCCTGTTCCATCGCTCACTCACTTTAGCTGCCACTCGCTGGGGCTTCTGTCCTGGCTCCCTATCCAACGAGCAGCCCCGCCACAGGCAAGTCGCCCCTTCCTGGCATTACGGGCATTTCACACCGACGCCCCTCGGATGGCCGATCGGACACATCCACTCCGCTAGCCCAGATGCATGTCATGCAGTCGGCTGTTCCCTTTCTGAGAAGGTTGAATCGCCTTCGTGTAGCATCCGCTAGCCCAGATGCATGTCATGCAGTCGGCTGTTCCCTTTCTGAGAAGGTTGAATGACTGTCGTCGCTTTCTGACGGCCCCAACTCTGAGATCCCGATATTCCCCTGTCAAGATGGCCTGAACGGCGGCCGGCCGCGCGGTTGGCGCTCGGCTCGGCTCCCGGATATGATTCACCATGACCATGTTACGGTGCCCGAGACGCAGTCGGACCCGTGCCGCGGAACCGCGCTCGTGGTGGCCCTGGGCGCTTGCGGCGCTTCTGCTTCCGCTGATCTCGGCCGGTGAACTTCACGCGCACGTCGCCGGCGTCGGGGCCGGTCCGGCGGACCTAGGGCAGGGCGCCGTCGAGCCCGCCGTCCAGGCCGCGGAAGACGGCGGGGGCCCCCTCGTGCGCTTCCGCGGACTGGCCGGCGTCGTCCTGCTTGCGATCGTCGCCTGGGCCCTGAGCGTGAACCGGCAGAGGATCCCCTGGCGAATCGTGCTCTGGGGACTGGGACTCCAGTTCCTGTTCGCGCTGCTGATCCTGAGGACCGCCATCGGCGCCGGGATCTTCGACGCGGCCAACGACGTGATCCTGGCGACCGTGGGCTTTACGGTCGAAGGTGCCCGCTTCGTATTCGGCGACCTCGTCGGGAACAACGTGCCGGTCGGCGTAGGCGAGCCCGGAAACGGCGCGTTCGCCGACGAGGGGCGGCACGTGGCGCGGACGGGTGCGTTCTTCGCCTTCAACGTGCTGCCGACGATCATCTTCTTCGCCTCGCTGATGACCGTGTTCTACCACATCGGGATCATGCAGAAGGTCGTGGGCGGCATCGCATGGGTCATGCAGCGCACGATGAAGACGAGTGGTGCCGAGACGCTCTCGGCGGCCGGCAACATCTTCGTCGGGCAGACCGAAGCGCCGTTGCTGGTCAAGCCCTTCGTGGACAAGATGACGCGCTCCGAGCTGATGGCGGTCATGACCGGGGGATTCGCGACCGTTGCGGGCGGCGTCATGGCCGCCTACGCGGGGATGCTGGTGGGCTTCTTCCCGGACATCGCCGGGCACCTCATGGCGGCGTCGGTGATGTCCGCGCCGGCGGCGCTGGTGGTTGCCAAGCTGATGGTGCCCGAGGAGGAGGTGTCGGAGACCGCGGGAACGCTGAAGACAAACCTGGAGCGCACGGACGTGAATGTGATCGAGGCGGCGGCCCGCGGTGCGGGGGAGGGGCTGTATCTGGCCCTGAACGTGGGCGCGATGCTGCTGGCCTTCCTCGCGCTGATCGCGCTGGTCAACGCGGTGCTGGGGTGGGCCGGGGGACTGGTGGGCGTGCACGGGCTGTCGCTGGAGGCGATCCTCGGCTGGGTGCTCAGCCCGGTGGCGTGGATGATGGGGGTCGCGTGGGAGGACGCGGCGGCGGTCGGCTCGCTGATGGGGCTCAAGACCGTGGCCACCGAGTTCGTGGCCTACCTGGGGCTTGCCGACTCGATGGCCGAGGGCGCCGTGTCCGCGCGTTCGGCCACGATCGCCACCTACGCGCTGTCGGGCTTTGCCAACTTCTCGTCGATCGCGATCCAGATCGGGGGGATCGGGGGGATCGCGCCGCGGCGGCGGCAGGACCTGTCCCGCCTGGCGCTGAGGGCGATGATCGGGGGCTCGATCGCGGCTTTCATGACGGCGGCGATCGCCGGAGTGCTGATTTGAAGGGACCGCCAGTCCGCGCTGCCGCGGCCGGGCCGGAGCGGACGGGTGGTTGAGCGCGCCGGCTCCGGCGGCCCCCGGATCCGGGACGGCGCGCGCGTGCTGATGGAGCGCACGCCCCTCCGTCCCCGCCTGCACCTCGTGTTGGGATCCGGTCTTGGCGGACTGGTGGAGCGCGTGGAGGCCCCCGTCCAGGTCCCGTTCCACGAGCTGCCCGGCTTTCCCGCGACATCGGTGGAGGGCCACGCCGGGAGCTTCGTGCTGGGCCGGATCGCGGGCGTGCCGGTGGTCGTGCAGGCGGGACGCTTCCACTACTACGAGGGCGTGGGCGCCGCTGTCGTCGCGGCGCCGGTCAGGGTGTGCCGCGCGCTCGGGGTCCGGACCGTCATCCTTACCAACGCGGCGGGCGGTATCCGGCGGGACCTTGCGCCGGGCTCGCTGATGCTTGTCGACGACCACGTCGACCTCATGTTCCGGGCACCCCTGGCCGGACCCGTGGCCGACGGCGAGACGCGGTTCCCCGACATGAGCCGTCCGTACGATCCGGAGCTAATGGCGCGGGCCGAGTCTGCGGCGCTCGCGGCGGGGATCCGGTTGCCGCGGGGCACCTACGGCGCGGTCGCCGGCCCGAACTTCGAGACGCCCGCCGAGGTTCGGGCGCTGCGGACCGCCGGGGCGGACGCGGTGGGCATGTCCACCGTGCCCGAAGTCACCGTGGCGCGGGCCGGCGGGCAGCGCGTGCTGGCCTTCTCCCTCATCACCAACCACGCCTCCGGTCTGGGCGGCGGCACCGTCGACCACGAGGAGGTGATGGCCTACGGCGCGGAGGCGGGCGGCACCCTGGGAGCGTTGCTGGAAGCCCTGGTTCCGGTGCTGGAGGGGACCGGAGAGAAGTGATTCAGCGGTCCGTTGCCCGCGCCCAGGCCCGGGGCTTCGGCGATCGCGCGACGGACCCACTCCACTGCCGCTGCGACCGCGTCCGCCAGCGAATCCCCCCGGGCGAGTCCGGCGGCGACGGCCGCGCTCAGCGTGCACCCGGTGCCGTGCGTGTGGCTCGTGCGGATGCGGGGACCGCGAAACACATGGCGCGACTCCCCGTCCCGGTACAGGTCCACCACTTCGTCGCCGTCGATGTGCCCCCCTTTCACCAGCACCGCCCCGGCTCCCCCCGCGATGATGTCCCGTGCCGCCATGTCCATGCCCCGCAGACCCTGTTCACTTACACCCGTGAGCAGCACCGCCTCGGGCCAGTTGGGCGTCACCAGTGTTGCGAGCGGGACGAGTTCGTCGCGCACGGCCGTCACGGCGCCGGGTTCGAGAAGCACATCGCCGCTTGTGGCCACCATCACCGGATCGAGCACGTATCCGCTCAGGCGGTGGCGGCGGATGGACGCGGCGACGGCGTGCACGACCGCCGTGTTGGCCAGCATGCCGGACTTGAACGCGAGCGGCGGGAGGTCCGCCGCGACGCTCCGGATCTGGGCTTCGACGACGGCGGGCGGGACCGGGTGGACCATCTGGACGCCGAGGGTGTTCTGCGCGGTCACGGCGGTCAGCACGGAGGTGCCGAAGACACCCCACTGGTGGAACGTCTTCAGGTCGGCCTGGACGCCGGCGCCCCCGCCGCTGTCGCTGCCCGCGATGGTCAGCGCAACGGATGGAGGTGTGTGGCTGTCCATGAGTGCGTCCCGGGCGACGAGGCGTGAATGAACCGGCACGAGGTGTGAATGAACCGGCTCAGCAAATCTAAGCGGCGACTGGCTCTCCGGCTGAGGTCGCGGCGCGGGCGGAAGCGCGAGGGCCTGGCGCTCGCGGAGGGTCCGCGCGTGGTGATGGAAGCCCTGGCGTCGCCCGTGTCGGTGCGCTGGGTTGCGTGCGGCGGCGGGTTCGCGGCCGGCGAGGCGGGCCGCGCGATCGCGGATGCGGCGCGAAGGCGGGGCTGCCGGACACTGGTCGCCGACGACGATGCGGTGCGCGACCTCTGCGCCACCGAATCCCCCCAACCCGTGCTCGCCTGCGTGCGGCCGCCTCCGCTCGGCGAAGGATCGCTGCAGCGGGGCCGGTACCTGCTGGCCCGGGGGGTGCGCATTCCGGGGAACCTGGGGACGCTCATCCGCTCGGCGTGGGGGTTCGGGCTCGACGGCGTGGTGATCGGCGCGGAGACCGTCGAGCCGTGGAACCCCAAGGTCGTACGCGCCTCGGCGGGCGGGGTGTTCCACGTGCCGCTGCTCGCCGGGACGCACGGTGAGGGGGACGCGGCGGCCGCAGCCCCGCACGGCGAGCCGCTCAACGTTCTCCACGCGGACGCCGCGGGCCGGCCGGTGCACGACGTGGCAGCGGGGCGGCGGCCGAACTGGGTGCTGGTCGTGGGCAACGAGACCGCGGGCGTTGCGCCGCCGCCGGGCGAGCGAGCGCGCCGGATCTCCGTGCCGCTGGCCGAAGGGGTGGATTCGCTCAACGTGGGCGTGGCGGGATCCATCCTGATGTACCTGCTGACGCGCGGGGGGGCGCGCGACGCGGCACCGGACGCGCCGGACACCCCGGACGCGCCGGTACGCGGCGATGCGGAGGACGCGGGGTGAGCGGGTGGTTGCCGACGGCCCTGGCCGCGGTGGTGGGCGCATGCGTGGGGTCGTTCCTGAACGTGTGCGTTGCCAGGTGGCCGGACGGCGGATCGGTGATCTCGCCCGGGTCCCGCTGTCCGGATTGCTCGTCCCCGGTGCGGTGGTGGGAGAACGTGCCGGTGCTGGGGTACGTGCTGGTGCGAGGCGCGTGCCGGCGCTGTGGAGCGCGGCTCGGCGTCGCGTACCCGGCCGTCGAGGTGGCGGTGGCGCTCATCTGGGCCGGGATGGCGAGCCGGTGGGGCGTGCACCCGGAAGCCGTGCGGGGGAGCCTCTTCCTCACCATCCTCCTCGGCATCGCGCTCACGGACGCCCGCCGGTACATCATTCCGGACCAGTTCTCGGTCGGTGGGTGTGCCATCGGACTGGGTCTTGCCGGTCTTCCCGGAGGGCCGGGGTTCGGGGCCGCGGTCGTGGGCGCGGGGCTGGGGTTCGGCCTCTTGTGGGTCGTCGCCAGACTCGGCCGGCTGGCCTTCGGCAAGGATGCGATGGGCGGCGGCGACATTAAGATGATGGCGATGGCTGGGGCGTTTCTCGGCCCGGCGGGGATGCTGCTGACCCTGTTCACCGGGGCGCTTCTCGGTTCGGTTATCTTTGGGCCGATCGCGTACAGGACGGCCAGGCTGGTGCCCTTCGGCATCTTCCTCGCGGTCGGGGCGGCGGTCGCCTACGGCTGGGGCGATCCGCTGATCGCGTGGTATCTGGGAATCCTAGGAGTGGACTGAGTCCCGGACCCGGTACCCGGCCCGGGAGGGAACCGAAAACCCGACAGGAGGGACGAATCCGCATGGCGGTGGCGACGGAGGACATCAAGGCGGCCGGGACGGGTCGCGAGGCGCGCGAGATTCTGGGCGCGCTGGGCATCGACGACGTCAATCAGGGCGGGTTCGGCGGCGAGTGGATCGGGTCCGGACCGCCCCTGGAGGTCCTGTCCCCCATCGACGGGTCCGGGCTGGCCACCGTGGCCCAGGTCACGGAGGACGAATACGACCAGGTCGTGGAGCGGGCCCGGCGCGCCTTCCTCGAATGGCGGACGCTGCCCGCACCCCGCCGCGGCGAAGTCGTGCGGCAGCTCGGAGAGCGTCTGCGCGCGAACAAGGCGGCGCTCGGGGCGCTGGTGACGCTCGAGATGGGCAAGATCAGGGCCGAGGGCGAGGGCGAAGTCCAGGAGATGATCGACGTCTGCGACTTCGCCGTGGGCCTCTCGCGACAGCTATACGGGCTCACCATGGCGAGCGAGCGCCCCGACCATCACATGCGCGAACAGTGGCACCCGCTGGGCGTGGTCGGAGTGATCAGCGCCTTCAACTTCCCGGTTGCGGTGTGGTCGTGGAACGCGGCCATCGCGGCGGTGTGCGGGGACGCGACCCTGTGGAAGCCGGCGTCGGGAACGCCGCTCACCGCGATCGCCGTGACGCGTATCGCCTCGCGGGTATGCCGCGACAACGGAGTGGACCCCGCGGTGTTCAGCCTGGTCGTCGGCCGGGGTTCCACCGTGGGCGACCGGCTCCTCCACGACCGGCGCATCCCCCTGGTGTCGGCGACCGGGTCGTGCGCGGTGGGCAGGCGCGTCGCCGAGGTGGTGGGCAGGCGGCTCGGGCGCACCATCCTGGAGCTGGGCGGCAACAACGCCATCGTCGTCACCGCGCACGCCAACCTGGACCTGGCCATTCCGTCGATCCTCTTCGGCGCGGTCGGCACGGCCGGCCAGCGCTGCACCAGCACGCGGCGCGTCATCGTGCACCGCTCGGTGCGGGACGAACTCGTCTCCCGTCTCGTGCGGGCCTACCGCGACGTGCCCATCGGCGACCCGCTGCGCTCCGGCACCCTGATGGGGCCCGTCGTCAACCGCCAGGCCGTGGACGACCTCATCGACGCGCGCCGGCGCGTCGTGGAGGAGGGGGGCGAGATCCTCTGCGGCGGCGAACGGCTCCGTGGCGACGGATATCCGGGCGGCCTGTACGTGACGCCGTGCATCGCAGCGGCCGAAAACCACTTCGCGATCGTGCAGCACGAGACCTTCGCCCCCATTCTCTACGTCATCGGTTACGGCACCGCCTCGGCAACGCCGGACGAAGCCGTGGCCGAGCTGGACGAGGCGATCGCTCTGCACAACGACGTGCCGCAGGGGCTGTCGTCGGCGATCTTCACCGACCACTTCCGCGAAGCCGAGCACTTCCTGTCTCACCGGGGCAGCGACTGCGGGATCGCCAACGTGAACATCGGTACGTCGGGGGCCGAGATCGGAGGGGCGTTCGGCGGCGAGAAGGAGACCGGGGGCGGGCGCGAGTCGGGGTCGGACGCGTGGAAGTCGTACATGCGCCGCCAGACCAACACCGTGAACTGGAGCACGGATCTGCCGCTGGCGCAGGGGATCGAGTTCGGGTAGAGGCCGGCCGGACGGGACGGGCTTCCGGTGACCCGGCGGCGTCGCGGAGACGCGATCCGCAGGACCCGGCTCAGGGGTCGCTGCAGTCGCGCTGAAACCCGCAGTTGAGACACACGATCTTGCAGTGCCGCTCCAGGGTGGGGCCGCCGCACAGTTCGCAGGCGGCTTCCGCGAGGTAGCGGCGGCTCAGCTCCACGTAGTGACCGGAGCTGCGCTCCGTCCAGCCGGCGGCGCCGGCGCCGAGCGTCCGCACGCGGCCCGGCACCCCCGCCACCAGGCTTCGCGGCGGGATCACGGCGCCTTCCTTCACGACCGCGCCGGCGGCGATCACGCAGCCTTCGCCGACATCGGCGCGCTGCAGCACCGACGCCCCCATCCCGACCACCGTGCGCCTTCCGATCCGGCAGCTCTCCATGATGGCTCCGTGTCCCACGGTGACTTCGTCGTCAAGGATGGTGGGTCCCTGGTCGCTCGTGTGGATCACGGCGTTGTCCTGCACGTTCACGCGCGCCCCGACCCGGATTCCGTGCTCGGGATGATCTCCCCGCAGCACGGCGCCGAACCAGAGGCTCGCCCCCTCGCCCACCTCCACGTCGCCGATCACCACCGCGGTCGGCGCGACGAAGGCCGATCCGGCGATGCGCGGACGCCGCCCTCCGAACGGGACGATGCGCGCCACCGGCCCCTACTCGATCCGGCTCAGGCGGGCCCGCACAACCTGCGTGTCCGACGCCGCCACGACCTCGATCCGGATGCCGCCGGCCTCGAGCGAAGCGCCGGCCTCGGGGACCCTTCCGAGCTCCTCGAGGATGAAGCCGTTGAGCGAGCGGTTCTCGCCCGCGGGCAGATCGAAATCGAAGCGCTCGTTGATCTCCCGCAGCTCGGCGCCGCCCGAGGCGATGATCTCGTCCTGCGAGACGGGGGTGACCGGGTCCTCGTCCACGTCCGTCTCGTCGACGATGTCTCCCACCAGCTCCTCGAGCACGTCCTCGAGCGTGATGAGCCCGTCGGTGCCGCCGAATTCGTCCGCCACGATCCCCATGTGGGTGCGCCGGGCGCGAAAGTCGGCGAGGAGCTTGGCCAGCGACAGCGATCCGGGCACGAACATCGGTTCCCGTGCCAGCTGCGACAGGGGCACCGTGCGGCGCCCCGCCACGAACGCACGGTAGGCGTCGCGCACATGGAGGATTCCGGTCACGTCGTCGACGCTGCTGCCGTATACCGGCACGCGCGAGTGCGGCAGGTCCTCGAGTTCGGCGATCGCCTCGCCGAGCTGACGCGAATCCTGGAGCGCAACGATGTCCACGCGGGGTGTCATCGCATCCCAGGCGCTCAGTTCGTCGAGCTTGAACGCCCTCTCCACCAGGCGGTGTTCGTCGGCCTCCACGACCCCCTCGCCGGCCCCGATCTCAAGCGCCTCGCGCACCTGCAGCTCATCCGGAGAGGCGTCGCCCGGCGCGGGCTTTCTCGACATCAGCCGCACCAGCGCGAGCAGCGGATAGAACAACCGCCCGAGGATCCGTGATCCCGTCAGAAGGAGGGGTGCGGCCGCCAGCGCGACGCGCACGGGGCTCCGGCCGGCCACGGCGCGCGGCGCCAGCTCTCCCGCCAGGAGCACCAGCAGGATCACGACGGGCCCGCCGAACCAGATGCCCGGCGCGCCCCACACCTCGGTCGCCGCGACGACGGCGGAAGCGGTGGCCCCGAGATGGCACATGGCGCGCAGCGCCGCGATCGACGAGGTGGCATCGTCGGACTTCAGCGACGCCAGCGCATCGGCGCCCGCGAACCCCTCGCCGGCGAGGATGCGGGCCTTGGAGTCGTCGATTCTGGACACGGCCGCCAGCGCCGCCGTCAGGCCGGCGGCAATGCCAAGGAGCAGGACCGAAACGGTGGCGAGGGCGGCGGTCATGGACATACGCCCGCCCCAGGCGCCCGGCCGGAACCCGGGCATGATCGGCCGGCCATCGGCGGCTCGTTGCAACTCGGAGGTTGGTCGTCGGGTGACGCGGCCTCTAGATCCATTTCCTGCTTTCGGCGAGCAGCTCGCGAATCACGTCGCGGGTGCTCAGGCCCTCGGCTTCTCCGTCGAAGTTCACCACGATCCTGTGCGCCAGGATCGAGGGCGCGATGTCCAGAACGTCGTCCATCGTCGGCATCGGTGCCCCGCGGAACGCGGCCCGGGCCTTGGCGCCCAGGACAAGGTACTGTGACGCCCGCGGCCCCGCACCCCAGCTGATATACCGCCTGGCCACGTTCGCCTGTTCGTCCCCGCCCGGCCGCGTCGAACGCGCGAGACGGACCGCGAAGCCCACGATCGAAGGAGGCACCGGGATCCGGCGGACCAGCCGCTGCAACTCGAGGATCTCGTCCCCGTGCACCACCGGATCGACGTCGATGTCCTGCACCTCCTGCGTCAGCGTCGCGATCTTCTCCTCCTCGACCCGGTCGGGATACCCGATCCGCAGGTCGAACATGAAGCGGTCCAGCTGCGCCTCGGGGAGCGGGTAGGTGCCCTCCTGCTCGATCGGGTTCTGGGTGGCCAGCACGAAGAACGGCGGTGAAAGGGGGTAGGTGGTGCCGGCCGCGGTGACGTCCCGCTCCTGCATGGCCTCGAGCAGCGCCGCCTGGGTCTTCGGCGGGGTCCGGTTGATCTCGTCGGCCAGGATGATGTTGGCGAAGATCGGTCCGCGCACGAACCGGAACACCCGCTCGCCCGTGACCTTGTCCTCCTGGATCACCTCTGTCCCCGTGATGTCCGTGGGCATCAGGTCGGGGGTGAACTGGATCCGGTTGAACTTGAGGTGCAGGGCGTCCGCCAGCGTCGAGATGATCAGCGTCTTGGCCAGCCCGGGCACGCCCACGAGCAGGACATGGCCGTTCGCCATCATGGCGGTGACGATCCCGTCGACGATGTGCTGCTGCCCGACGATCCGCCGTTCGACCTGGTTGCGCAGGTCGTCGGCGATTTCACCGGCGCGTTGCAGAAGGCGGACGTCGCGGTCGGTTTCCGGATCGACGGCAGCCGGAGCCGGGGGAGAGGCGGTGGGGTTCATGGACGCTCCCGGGGGGCGCGTGACGGGTTGGCAGGGGCCATCAACCGTGCGGGATCAGGAATGGGGTGTGATCTGGGTCCAACGATAATGGGCGAAATACCGCGCGACTTCAAATGACACACCGCGATGGGGGCCGTCTTCCACCCGTTCGGGGACGCGTCGGCGGATGTGTCCGGACCGCTTGCGAAAATTTTCACAAGCGTTAGGTTTCGCCTCGGAAATGGTGAAGACAATCACGTGAAGGAGGGTCGCCGTTCGAGCGCGGGCAAGAGCCGTTCCATGGGCGACATGGCGCAGATGTCGGGGTATGGGCTCGGGTGGGCGCTGACGGTCGCCCTTCTCGCCTGGGCGGGCATCAAGCTTGACGAGTGGCTTGGCACGAGCCCGGCGATGGTCTTGCTCGGCACGCTCGGGGGCATCGCGGCGGGGATGATCACGGTCTACCTGAGAGCCATGGCCTGGCAAGGGCAGCGGGAATCGGACAAGTCGCAGAACGGAGAAGAACACAGTTGAGGCAGCTCGGGACGTTTCCGGTCACCGCCGTGGCAATCGCCGCCGCGGGGTCGCTTGCGACCTGGCCGTTCCTGGCCGGCGGCGCCCACCGTGCAGTCCTTGGCGGCGCGATCCTGGCGCTGGGCACTCAACTGGCCAGCCATTTCCTGCTGAAGGGATGGCGGGCTCGCAACGACCGCTTCCTGGCTGCGATCCTTGCCGGGTTCGCGATGCGGGTCGCGGCGGTCGTTGTTGGCGTGCTGGTCCTTGTCCTGCCGCTCCGGGCCGAGCCCGTACCATTCCTGCTTTCGCTGGGCGGCTTCCTGATTGCGCTGATGGTGGCCGAATCCGCTCTTGAACATCGGCGGCTCCGTGCCGGTGCGGTCCACGCCGGGTCATGAGCCGATGACTTCGTTCATGCAGGAGCACGGGCCCACGCAGCAGCCGCACGAGCCGGGCCACGAGGGAGGATTCGATCTCGGGGAGATGCTGGGCCATCACATTCTGAACTCGAGCGAATACGAACTCCCGTTCATCGGCCCCGTCCATCTTCCCCATTGGCCGGAACTGGCTGTGGGGGGACTCAGCATCGACGTGTCCCCCACCAAGCATGTCATCCTGCTCCTGCTTGCGGCCCTGATCACGGCGGGCCTCGCCATCCTGGCCGGTCAGCGCGTGGCCCGCAACGAGGCTGGACGCGCGCCCAGCGGGCTGGCAAACGCGATCGAGGCGGTGGTCGTCTATTTCCGCGACGACCTCTGCAAGGGCTACATCGGCCACGGTTACCAGCGATTCGTTCCGCTGGTGCTCACGCTGTTCTTCTTCATCCTCACCATGAACCTCCTCGGCCTGGTGCCCTGGGGCGGCTCGGCCACCGGTAACATCGTCGTCACGGCCACGCTGGCCCTGGTCACCTTTGTGGTCGTCGAGGTCTCGGGATTCATGTCGCTCGGCCCCAGAGGATACCTGAAGACCATCTTCTACGTCCCTCCCGGCGTTTCGGGGGCGATGAAATACGTCGTGCTCGCGGTAATGACGCCGGTCGAGTTCATGGGGAAGTTCCTCAAGCCGTTCGCGCTCGCCATTCGGCTGTTCGCAAACATGACGGCGGGCCATGTCCTGATCTTCTCCGTCCTCGGCTTCATCTTCCTCTTCGGGAACCTCTCGTACATCCGGTGGATGATCGCCGCCGGGTCCTACGGCCTCGTGTCGGCCATTCTCCTCCTCGAGGTGCTGATCGCCTTCATCCAGGCCTATGTCTTCGCCATGCTCACGGCCGCGTTCATCGGCCTGATCCGACATCCACACTAGCAACCATCCGAACCAACCGGGATTCGCACCCAACAGAAGGGAAACGACAATGATCGAATCAACCGTCGACGCACTCCAGCAGGCGGCACTCACTCCGGAGGCCGCGAAGAACAACATGGCGTTGCTGGGCGCCGGCATCGGCGTTGGCTTGGCCGTGATCGGCGCCGGACTCGGCATCGGCCGCATCGGCGACGGGGCCACGCAGGGTCTGGCCCGGCAGCCCGAGGCTTCCGGCGAAATCCGTGGGCTGGCCATGGTGCTCGCCATCCTCGTCGAGGGTGCGGCGCTCGCCGGGATCATCCTGACGCTGATGCTCTTCCTCTTCCTCGCGTGATCACCGGGACCATGGGCACGGGCCTGGCATCGGGCTACCTGGTCACCGGTTCTCTGCCGGCGATTGTAGCTGCGCAGGAAGCCGAGCACGGGGAAGTTGCGTGGGATCTGCTCTTCGCGCCCGACGCGGGGCTGGCGATCTGGACGCTTCTCACCTTCCTCACGCTGCTGTTCATCCTCGGCAAGTATGCCTGGGGACCGCTGCTGGGCGCGCTGGACAGGCGCGAGAAGGGCATCCAGGACAACATCGACGACGCGCAGCGCCAGCGTGACGAGGCCGAAGAGCTGATCGACCGGTACCGGGAGCAGCTTGCCGAAGGACGCAGGCAGGCGCAGGCCCTGATGGCCGAGAGCCGGGAAGCGGCGGAGCAGCTGCGCAGGGAGCTGGAACAGCGGGCGCGCGAGGAGAGCCGGGAGATCCTGGCGAGCGCGCGGCGCGAAATCGAGCGCGAGCGCGACGCGGCGGTGGAAGCCGTCCGACGCGAGTCGGTCGAGATCGCTTTGGCTGCGGCCTCCAGACTGCTGGGCGAGCGGCTCGACGCCGAGCGCGACCGGCAGCTTGTGACCGGCTATATCGACGAGCTGGGCGATCCTGATGGGGCCTGGACGTGAGGGAGGACACGGTCGTCCGCAACTATGCCGCGACGCTGTTCGACCTGGCGGGAAGGCACGACGGTGTCGAGGCCTTCGGAAGCGGGGTTGCGGTGGTATCGGAACTCATGGAGGACGGCAGGGTTCGCGAGTTCCTCGCCACGCCCCGCGTGACCGCCGACGACAAGAAGACGGCGCTGAGGCGCGCCCTTGGCGACTCGGTACCGTCCATGCTGCTGCGCTTCCTGCACGTCGTCATCGACAAGCGGCGGCAGCGGCTGATACCCGCGATTGCGGACGCCTACGGAGCGTTGCTCGAACGGCATCTCGGCCGGCGCCACATGGAGGTCACGCTGGCCAGGCCGGTGTCGCGGGAAGAGGCGCGCGGGCTCGCCGCACAACTCTCGACGGCCACCGGGGCGACGGTCATTCCGGCCATCAGGGTCAACCCCGGGATCATCGGCGGAATCGTGATCCGCGAGGGCGACACGGTCTACGACGGATCGGTGAAACGGCAACTCGACGCGATGCGGCGGAAGCTCATGCGCGCCGAGCTGCAGCAATAGGAAAATGGGAACCAGGACAGGAATACGGGAACCAAGACATGTCTGATACCCAACTGCGCGCCAGCGAGATCAGGAACGTTCTCCTGGCCGAGATCGAGAGCTTCGAGGAGGCGCTTCACGCCGAGGAGGTCGGCGAGGTCCTCGAGGTCAAGGACGGGGTCGCGCGCATCTACGGCCTCACCAGGGCGATGGCGAGCGAGATGCTCGAGATCACCTCGGGCGAAAGCGGCGAGACCGTGACCGCGCTCGCCCTGAACCTCGAAGAGGACAACATCGGCGCCGTGATCATGGGGGACTGGGAAGGGCTCCACGAAGGCGACCAGGTGCGTCGCACGGGCCGCGTCCTGGATGTCCCCGTCGGCGACGGCTACCAGGGCCGGGTCGTGAACCCGCTGGGCGAGCCCGTCGACGGAGGTCCCGCGATCGAGACGTCCGCCCGTCGCCAGATCGACGTCGTCGCGCCGGGGATCGTGAAGCGCCAGCCGGTGAAAGAGCCCCTGCAGACCGGGATCAAGGCGATCGACGCCATGATTCCGATCGGCCGGGGACAGCGCGAGCTGATCATCGGGGACAGGCAGACCGGCAAGACCGCGATTGCGGTCGACGCCATACTGAACCAGAGGGACACGGACGTCATCTGCATCTACTGCGCGGTCGGCCAGCGCGCCGGGATGGTCGCGGGCGTGGTGGAGACGCTCAGACACCACGGCGCGATGGACTACACCGTCGTGGTGGTGGCCAACGCCTCGGATCCGGCGCCGCTCCAGTACATCGCTCCCTACGCGGCCACGGCGCTCGCGGAGCACTTCATGTGGCAGGGCAAGCACACCCTGGTCATCTACGACGACCTCTCCAAGCAGGCGCAGGCGTACCGGCAGCTGTCGCTGGTTCTCAGGCGTCCGCCGGGGCGCGAGGCCTATCCGGGCGACGTCTTCTACCTGCATTCGCGGCTCCTCGAACGGGCGGCCAAGCTCTCGGACGAGCTGGGCGGCGGGTCGCTCACGGCGCTGCCCATCATCGAGACCCAGGCGGGCGACGTATCGGCCTACATCCCCACGAACGTGATCTCGATTACCGACGGGCAGATCTACCTGGAGCCGGACCTCTTCAACTCCGGGGTGCGGCCGGCGGTCAACGTGGGTATTTCGGTGTCCCGCGTCGGCGGCGCGGCCCAGGTCAAGGCGATGAAGTCGGTGGCGGGCAGGCTGCGGCTGGACCTCGCTCAGTTCCGCGCCATGGAGACCTTCGCGCAGTTCGCTTCGGACCTCGACGCGGCCACCCAGCAGCAGCTGGCCCGCGGACAGCGCACGGTCGAGGTGCTCAAGCAGCCGCAGTACCAGCCGGTGCCGGTGGAGAGACAGATCGTCGCGATCTACGCCGTCACCAACGGATACCTGGACGACTTCGAGGTGCAGGATGTGCGGAAGTGGGAGCGCGGCTTCCTGGAGTTCGTCGAGAGCCGCTTCGACGATGTCCTGATCGGGATCCGGCAGGAAGGGACGCTCACGGACGACATCGAGGGACGGTTGCGCGAATGCATCGGCGAGTACAACGAGGTCTTCGCCGCCGAGGCGGCCGACGCCGTGGCGGGGGCCGCATAGCATGGCCGGAGCCGGCGCCCGCGAGGTCATGCGGCGGATCAAGTCCGTCCGCAACACCCGCAAGATCACCCGGACCATGGAGCTGGTGGCCACTTCGAAGCTGAAGAAGGCCATGGATCGCATGGCAGCGGCGCGGCCCTACAGCGAGGCTCTGGAGGAGCTGCTTCGGGGCCTGCACGCGCCCGGCCTGGACCAGGAGCACCCACTGCTGCGCCAGCCTGCCGGGACGCGCCGCGCGGCGGTGCTCCTCCTCACGGCGAACCGCGGCTTCTGCGGGGCTTTCAACGCGAATCTGATCCGCGAGGCGCGCGCGAGGCTGGACGACCTGGAAGCGAAGGGAATCGGGACCGAACTGCACGTATCGGGCAAGAAGGGGTTGGCGTTCTTCCGCTTCCGGGGCGCAAGCATCGCATCGGCGACGACCGCGATCGGCGATGCGCCCACGGCAGATGACGCTGAAGGCCTCGTCTCGGAACTCAGAGAGAAGTTCGAAGCGGGGGATCTCGATGCGGTTTACGTCGTCAATTCCGAATTCCGTTCGGCGATGTCCACGCCGCCGCGGACCGCGCGCATCCTCCCGCTGACACCCGCTGCCGGTGCCCGCTCGGTGGACGCGTTCATCGTGTCCCCGCCCGCGCCGGAACTGATCGGACACATCCTGCCCAGCTACCTGCGCATGGCGGTCTACCGGGCCCTGGTCGAAAACGCCGCCGGGGAGCAGGGATCGCGCCGCGCGGCGATGAAAAGCGCGACCGACAACGCGGGCGAGATCCTCGATACGCTGACACGCACCTACAACCGGGCGCGCCAGGGGCAGATCACGCAGGAGATCGCCGAGATCGTGGGAGGGGCCGCCGCGCTCGAATGAAACTGACTCATCAGGAGCTTTTGTGACCGCTGCCGGGCGGTCGGAGAAAACGCATACCATGGCTGACAACAACACTGGTCGGGTGGTCCAGGTGATCGGACCCGTCCTGGACGTGGAATTCGATCCGCGACACCTGCCCGAGATCTACAACGCACTCCACCTGGCCGCGGAGACCGAATCGGGCCGCGAGATCGACCTGGTGGCCGAGGTGCAGCAGCACATCGGCCGCTCCCAGGTGCGCGCCGTGTCGATGAGCTCGACCGACGGCGTGCAGCGCGGCATGGAGGTGGTCGACACCGGTCAGTCCATTGCCGTGCCGGTCGGCGAGCCCGCGCTGGGCCGGATCCTGAACGTTCTGGGCGAACCCGTGGACGAGCAGGGCCCGGTCGCGAGCGCGGACGGCGCGGAGATCGAGCGCTGGCCGATCCACCGTCACGCACCCCGCTTCGACGACCTGGAGCCCAAGACCGAGATCTTCGAGACCGGGATCAAGGTCGTGGATCTGCTGGCACCCTATGTAAAGGGCGGCAAGACGGGCCTCTTCGGGGGCGCCGGCGTGGGCAAGACCGTCATCATCATGGAGCTGGTCAACAACATCGCCATGGAGCACGGCGGCCGGTCGGTCTTCGCGGGCGTCGGTGAACGCACCCGCGAGGGGAACGACCTCTGGCTCGAGATGAAGGATTCCGGCGTGCTCGAATCGACCGCACTGGTCTACGGGCAGATGAACGAACCCCCCGGCTCGCGGCTGCGCGTGGGACTCTCCGCCCTGACCGTCGCCGAGTACTTCCGCGACGTCGAGAAGCAGGACGTCCTCCTCTTCATCGACAACATCTTCCGCTTCACCCAGGCGGGCTCCGAGGTGTCGGCGCTGCTGGGCCGCATGCCCTCGGCGGTCGGCTACCAGCCCACCCTCGGCACCGAGATGGGCGAGCTGCAGGAGCGTATCACGTCGACGCGCGAGGGATCCATCACCTCGGTCCAGGCCATCTACGTGCCCGCCGACGACCTGACCGATCCCGCCCCGGCCGCCGCCTTCGCCCACCTCGACGCCACCACCGTCCTGTCACGCTCGATCGCCGAGAAGGGGATCTACCCGGCCGTCGACCCGCTGGACTCTTCGTCGCGCATTCTCGACCCGCAGTTCCTGGGCGAGCGTCACTACGAGGTGGCGGGGCGCGTCAAGGAGATCCTGCAGCGCTACAAGGACCTGCAGGACATCATCGCGATCCTCGGCATGGACGAACTCAGCGAAGAGGACAAGATCATCGTCAGCCGCGCGCGGCGCATCGAGCGCTTCCTGTCCCAGCCCTTCTTCGTGGCGACGGCGTTCACCAACATCCCGGGCTGTTACGTGCGCCTCGAGGAGACGATCGAGTCCTTCGAGCGGGTGGCCGCGGGCGAGTTCGACCACCTGCCCGAGCAGGCGTTCTACATGAAGGGCGGGATCGACCAGGTGATCGAGGCCGCCGCCGAGATGGGCGTGGAGGCCTGAACCGTGGCACAGCCGATGCAGCTGCGGGTGGTGACGCCCGAGCAGATCGTCTTCGAGGGGGCCGCGCGGTCGCTGGTCGCGCCGGCGTGGGATGGCCGGGTCGGCGTGTTGCCGGGTCATGCTCCGTTCCTCACCCTGCTCGGCAGTGGCCCGCTGAAAGTCGAACCCGAGTCGGGGGACACGCGCGTGTTCGAGGTCGGCGGCGGTGTGATGAAGGTGGAGGCCAACGTCGTGACCGTGCTGGCGGACCAGGTTTCGACGGAGTAGCGGGCACCAGGCGCCGCGGGCTGGATGAAGCTCGACCTTCACGTCCATTCGACCGCCTCCGACGGCACCGTTTCGCCGGAAGAGGTGGTTGATCGTGCGATCGCGGGGGGACTGGACGTACTGGCGCTTGCGGACCACGACACGGTTGCCGGCGTCGACAGGGCGCGCAGGGCGGCGGCGGGGAAGCGAATCCACATCATCCCCGCCGTGGAGATGAGCAGTACCTTCGACGGCACCGACATCCACATCCTCGGCTATTTCGTCGACACCGGGTCGAACGCGTTCGTACGGCATACCCGATGGAACCACCAGCGGCGCGACGCCCGCATGCGGGAGATGGTTGCGCGCCTCGCCCGCCAGGGCATCGGCATCACCCGCGAGCAACTCGACGAGCAGCGGGGATCCGACGAGGTGGCGTTCTCGCGGCCGCACCTGGCACGCGCGCTGGTGAAGTCGGGGCATGCAGGCAGCGTAGCGCAGGCGTTTGCCAGACTGATCGGCAACGATTGTCCCGCCTACGTCCCAACCAGGGTGGCCACCCCCGAGGAGGCGATTCGGGTGGTCCTGGACGCGGGCGGCCTCCCGGTGTGGGCCCACCCTCCGCCCGACCTGTTCCACCAGTTGCTCTCACGTCTGGTGCGGGCCGGTCTCCAGGGCCTGGAAGCGTACCGCGCCACGCGCCGGTCCATGGGCTTGGCAGAGTTGGAGGAAGCGTCCCGGCGTGAGGGTCTCGTGGTGACGGGAGGCTCGGACTGGCACGGTCCCGAAGGCGGCGCGGAGCTGGGTGATTTCTACGTAACCGGAGACGAGGTATCGGCGTTTCTGTCGGCCGGAGGGATGTAGCCGGTATCGGCGCCGCGCGCCCCGTTCGGGCTCCTGTGGCGTTGGCCAAGACTGCGGATTGACTTCCTCGGTCGCTCCGTCTATCTTTCAAAGCTGTCCGTTTCACGAGCACCTCGCACCGCCGATGGGCGGTTTTGCCAATGGCCCGCGTGCGGACAATGAGCTTCTTGAAAACCAGGGTAGAAGGAAGGAAAGTGCCTTAGGTCGCTCCGGTCGCACGCGGCGGGTCCCCGGTGGGATCCGGCTCGGCGGACGACAGGGAGCGTACGTGAAGGAAAGGCGATACGGTGGTGGGCTGGCCCGAACGAATTGGATGCCGGGCGAGAGCGGTGGTGGGACTGCCGCCCGCGTTCGGCCCGAGAAGAGGGCTGGTCAAGCGAGAAAGTGCACACGGCGGATGCCTTGGCACAGACCGGCGACGAAGGACGTGGCAAGCTGCGAAAAGCCTCGGGGAGCTGCAAGCAAGCATGGATCCGGGGGTGTCCGAATGGGGGAACCCGGCGGGAGCGATCCCGTCACCCCTGAAAAGGGGAGCCAACCCAGGGAACTGAAACATCTAAGTACCTGGAGGAAAAGAAATCAATCGAGATTCCCAGAGTAGCGGCGAGCGAAACGGGAAGAGCCCAAACCCGGGTGGGGAGACTCAACCGGGGGTTGTGGGGCCGCGCGGGAGGCGAGTCGAAGCATAGCGGAACGGTACTGGAACGTACGACCGCAGAGGGTGAGAGTCCCGTATGCGAAATGCGAGTAGACGAGCTGGCGCGGACCCCGAGTAGGCCGGGACACGTGAAACCCTGGCTGAATCCGGGAGGACCATCTTCCAAGGCTAAATACGAGTCTGTGACCGATAGCGAATAGTACCGTGAGGGAAAGGTGAAAAGAACGCCTGACGGCGAGTGAAATAGACCCTGAAACCGTGTGCATACAAGCGGTCGGAGCCCGACCCGGATCTTCGGATACCCGGGGGCGGGTGACGGCGTGCCTTTTGCATTATGATCCGGCGAGTTACTCCTCATGTGCGAGGTTAAGGGCCTCAGGTCCGAAGCCGAAGCGAAAGCGAGTCTGAACAGGGCGATGAGTGCATGGGGGTAGACCCGAAACCGACGCGATCTATCCATGGCCAGGGTGAAGCCGGGGTAACACCTGGTGGAGGCCCGAACCGTTGTGGGTTGAAAACTGCTCGGATGAGCTGTGGATAGGGGTGAAAGGCCAATCAAGCTCGGAGATAGCTGGTTCTCCCCGAAATATATTTAGGTATAGCCTCAGGGGATTATCTCGAGGAGGTAGAGCACTGGATGGGCTAGGGGCCTCACCAGGTTACCGAACCCAACCAAACTCCGAATGCCTCAGAGACGTATCCTGGGAGTCAGTGGGCGGGCGATAATGTCCGTCCGCGAGAGGGAAAGAGCCCAGACCGTCAGCTAAGGCCCCCAAGTCCGTGCTAAGTGAGAAAGGATGTGGATGTGCAGAGACAACTAGGAGGTTGGCTTAGAAGCAGCCATGCCTTTAAAGAGTGCGTAATAGCTCACTAGTCAAGTGGATCCGCGCCGATAATGGTCGGGACTCAAGCACGGCGCCGAAGCTACGGATGACGCAAGTCATGGTAGGGGAGCATTCCCTGGTCAGTGAAGCGGACTCGGAAGAGCATCCGTGGAGAGCAGGGAAGAGAGCATGCCGGAATGAGTACGCGATAAACAGGGTGAGAATCCCTGTCACCGAAAGCCTAAGGGTTCCGGAGCCAGGCTTATCCGCTCCGGGTTAGTCGGTCCCTAAGCCGAGGCCGAAGGGCGTAGGCGATGGGAAACAGGTTAATATTCCTGTACCGTTCAGGTAGCGTTCGACCATGAGGGGGGACGCGGGAGTGACAGGACCGTCGGGTGGTGGAAAATCCGATGTAAGGTGGTAGGCGATGAGAGGGGATAAAAGACCTCTTTAGCCGAGCGCCGATGCCGAAGGGGAAAAATTCCCTGCAAAGGGTCCGTAATCATGCCGCCAAGAAAAGCCTCGCATGGGAGGTGCCTGGACGACCGTACCGCAAACGGACACACGTAGGCGAGGCGAGTAGCCTAAGGTGCTCGAGTGATCCGCGGAGAAGGAACTCGGCAAAATGTCCCCGTAACTTCGGGAGAAGGGGAGCCTGCGGTAGGTGAACCATGATGCGTGGGGAGCCGAAACAGGCCGCAGAGAATCGGCCCAAGCGACTGTTTATTAAAAACACAGGTGTCTGCAAAGTCGGTTAAGACGACGTATAGGCACTGACGCCTGCCCGGTGCCGGAAGGTAAAAGGAAGGGGTTAGGGGTAACCCGAAGCTCTGAACTGAAGCCCCGGTAAACGGCGGCCGTAACTATAACGGTCCTAAGGTAGCGAAATTCCTTGTCGGGTAAGTTCCGACCTGCACGAATGGCGTAACGACTTGGGCGCTGTCTCCTCCGCGAGCTCGGCGAAATTGGAGTATCGGTGAGGATACCGATTACCCGCGACAGGACAAAAAGACCCCGTGCACCTTTACTGCAATCTGTCATTGGGTCTTGGCTTTGCATGTGTAGGATAGGTGGGAGACCGTGAACTGCCCTCGCCAGGGGGCAGGGAGTCGTTGGTGAAATACCACCCTTACAATGTTGAGGCTCTAACCCAGGGGAGTGAAGCCTCCTCGGGAACAGTGGCAGGTGGGTAGTTTGACTGGGGCGGTCGCCTCCCAAAAGGTAACGGAGGCGCGCAAAGGTTCCCTCAGCGCGGTCGGCAATCGCGCGAAGAGTGCAAAGGCATAAGGGAGCTTGACTGCGAGACCGACGGGTCGAGCAGGAACGAAAGTTGGCCTTAGTGATCCGGCGGTTCCGAATGGAAGGGCCGTCGCTCAACGGATAAAAGGTACGCCGGGGATAACAGGCTTATCGCCCCCGAGAGTTCACATCGACGGGGCGGTTTGGCACCTCGATGTCGGCTTATCGCATCCTGGGGCTGAAGAAGGTCCCAAGGGTCGGGCTGTTCGCCCGTTAAAGCGGTACATGAGCTGGGTTTAGAACGTCGTGAGACAGTTCGGTCTGTATCCGTCGTGGGCGTTGGAGTATTGAGGGGAGCTGCTCCTAGTACGAGAGGACCGGAGTGGACTGACCACTCGTGTACCGGTTGTTCCGCCAGGGGCATTGCCGGGTAGCGACGTCGGGAAGGGATAACCGCTGAAAGCATCTAAGTGGGAAGCCCCCCCCAAGATGAGTACTCCCAGACCTTCGGGTCTCGGAAGGGCCGTGCGAGACTAGCACGTTGATAGGCGGCAGGTGGAAGCGTGGTAACACGTGTAGCCGAGCCGTACTAATGGCCCGAGAGGCTTGACCAGCACATCCTCTTCCGCGCTTTCCGCACGTACCGGGCGCTTTCCTTCCTTTACCCTGTTTCCTTCTGGTTGGTGGCCACAGCGCAGGGGACACACCCGATCCCATCCCGAACTCGGAAGTTAAGCCCTGCCGCGCGGATGGTACTGCTGGGGCAACCCGGTGGGAGAGTACGTCGCTGCCAGCCGATCGGCGGAACGCCCCGTCCGGATATCAATGCCTGGCGGGGCGTTTCCTTTTGGTGCTCGCAGGCCGCCCGGCGGCGCGCAGGAAGTCCCGGACCGCGGCGGCCGGGTTCCGGGCGGCCATGACGGCGCCGACGGCCGCGCATCCGGCGGCGCCCGCACCGATCACGGCGGGCGCACGGTCGGGTGTCACGCCGCCGATCCCAACAACGGGCACGTCGACCGCGCGCACGACCCTGCGGAGCCCCTCGATGCCCACGACCTCGCCGGCATCGGGCTTGGTGGCGGTCGGGTACAGCGTGCCGCAACCGATGTAGTCCGCGCCGTCTCGGACCGCTGCCCGGGCGATGTCGGCGTTGTCGGCCGAATACCCGACCACGAAGCCGGACGGCGCGAGCCTGCGCGCTGCGCGGACCGGCAGGTCGTCGGGTCCGAGGTGGACGCCGTCCGCATCCACCGCCAGGGCGAGGTCGATGCGATCGTTGACGAAGAACAGCGCGCCCGCCTGCCGCGTGTCGGCGCGGAGGCGGCGCGCGAGGGGCAGGACGGTGCGGGGCGTTTGCCGCTTCTCGCGCAGTTGCACGGCGCGCGCACCGGCCTGCAGTGCTTCCGCTACGATGTCCGCGACCGATCTCGGGGCGGCCAGAACGCGGTCTGTGATCACGATCAGCCGAAGGTAGCGTTCCAGCGGTTCCGCGCGTGTGGGGATCGGGTTCACCGGACGGCGCAGGAGTGGCCGCGGCGTTTCAGCCGCCGCCCGAAGACCGCCTGATCCGCTGGCGGGCCGCGTTGTGCTCCCGGAGCGAGCGCGTGAAGACATGCGTGTTGTCCGGCGTGGCGACAAAGTACAGGTAGTCCGTTTCGGCCGGACCGAGCGCCGCGTCGAGGGCGTCCGCGCCGGGTGCGCAGATCGGACCGGGGGGCAGGCCCGCGTGCGCGTAGGTGCTGTAGGGATTGTCGGCTACCGAGTCGATCGCGGCGTGCAGGAGGCGACGCCGGTGCCCTCCGAGGGCGTACAGCACGGTTGGATCCGATTGAAGGAGCATGCCGATCCGGAGACGGTTGTGGTAGACGCTCGAAATCGTGCGCATCTCGGATGTCAGCGTGGCCTCGGCCTGGATGATGGAGGCCAGCGTGACCGCCTCCCTCTCCGAGAGGCCGCTGTCCGCGAGCCGTTCACGCCGTTCGGGCGTCCAGTAGCGCTTGTACCTGTCGATCATGGCCGACACCACGCGCTCGTGTCCCACACCCTCGGCGAACCTGTAGGTGTCAGGGAACAGGTACCCCTCCAGTCCCGGGCCGGGCACGTCCCAGCCGAGGTGCAACTCCGGTCCGTCCAGGGCGTCGGCCACGCTCGCGGAATCGGAGCCCGCCGCAGCGGCGATGCGCCCGGCCATGCTCCTGATTGTCAGACCCTCCGGAAACGTCACCGGACTGGTAAGCACGTGGCCCTGTGACAGGGCCGTGTACACCTCGCCGAACCTTGCCCCGCGCGGGAGCCGGTAGACACCGGCCTTGACGGAGCGGTCCAGCGAGCGCAAGCGCGCGTAGATGCCGAAAAGACGCGGGCGGGCGATGACATGCCCGCTTTCAAGGATGCCGACCACATCCTGGAAGCTCGTGCCGTAGGGGATGTCGACGATCGCCTCGCCCTGTGCCGCTCCGCTGGCGCGCCCCGCTGCCGCCACGGTTACCGCGACCATGGTCAAAGCCAGGACGGCGGCGGCAAGAACGTTACGGCGCTGCGCCTCCCCCGAAATCCGCTGATGGGTCCAGGGCACGGGCGTCGAGCCAGTCCTGGAGGATGATTGCGGCCGCTCCGGCATCGATCCTCGCCTTATCCTCCCGCTGCGCTCGCTTCAGCCCGATGACACGGATCTTCGCCTCGGCCTCCGCCGATGAATAGGATTCATCCACGAAATGAACGGGCAGGCCGCTCCGGTCCCGCAGCCGCCTGCCGAATTCGCGGGCCTCGGCAGTCCATCTATTCTCGCCCTCCCGGGGATGCAGGGGAAGGCCCAGAACGAACCGGTCCACCTGGTGTTGCCGGGCGAGTTCCAGGATCCGTGCGATAGGCGCCCGCTTGCCGGCGCGCCGCACCAGCGTGGTCAGGGGCGTGGCGAGCGTGCCGGTGGGGTCGCTCAGCGCCAGACCGATACGCCGGGTGCCATAGTCGACGCCCATCGCCCGCAGCGTACTGTCCTCGGCCCGGCCTATCTTCATTCGGGGTCCCCCGGTGCGGCACAACCGCTCCGGCCTGCGCGGGCCTCGTCGACATTCATCCGCGAACATTCCACGAACTCGGACGGACATCCATGCAACTCGGCGCGTTTTCGATAAGTCTCACCGTGAAGGACCTGGACGAATCCCGGTCGTTCTACGAAAAACTCGGATTCACCGTCACCGGTGGAGACAGTGAGCGGTACCTGATGATGATCAACGGGACGACGATCCTTGGTCTGTTCCAGGGGCTGTTCGAGAAGAACATCCTGACCTTCAATCCCGGCCTGGCCCAGGACACGTCCAGGGTCGCGGACTTCACCGACGTGCGGGACATACGAGCGTCGCTGGTCTCGCACGGCATCGAGATCACGACCGACACGGATCCGGACGGCACGGGTCCGGCGAGCATCGTCGTCGTGGATCCGGACGGAAACCCGATCCTGATCGACCAGTTCTTTCCGCGGCCCGGGCCTGACGGCGGTTAGGGCCTCAGCGCCCGGCAGCAGGCAGCGCCGTGGTGCGCAGAGCATCGGTGTTCGGGCGATAGGCGCCCCCGGACTCGACGAGCAACCCTTCGTCGACCAGCACCGCCAGGTCGCGTCGCAGCGTCCGCGCGGACAGCCCCGCGTAGCGATTTGAGAGGTCGGGGTCGAGTCGGACGAGATCGGCGGTCGTGAACATTGTGTCGATGGGTATCGCGAGGATCAGGTCGCGGCGGCGCCGGAAAACGCTTTTCTTGCGGTAGTCCCGCGCCGAGAACCGGTCCAGGACATGACTGCGCCACGCCGCGTCGAACTGGGCGCTGTTCACAGTGTCGAAGGTCGTCCGCAAACGGTCGCGGAGGCCCTCGACCGCGTAGGCGATGAAGGAGGTCAGGGAACGGTCGCGCGAGGCCCGTTCGAGTTGGCGCAGGTAATCGTCCCGTGTCTCGGCGTAGAACTCGGTCAGCAGCTGCGAGGCGATCACGGGGTTGCCGGCGGCCGCCAGGACACAGGTTTCCAGCAGGCGCGCGGTACGGCCGTTTCCGTCGCCGAAGGGCCGGATCCACAGCACGTAGACGTGGGTGACCACGGCCCGCACCACGGCACGCCCGAAGTCCCGGGTGCCGTCGGAGAACTCCCGGTGCAGCCACGCGAACACGCCGTCGACCAGTCCGGCGACCTCGTCCGCCCGCGGAGCGGTATACGGGCCGCCCGCGCTCCCGGTGCGGAACCGTCCGGGCGTGGCCGCCAGGCGTTCGCCCAGCCCGTCGCCGACCATCGCGTGCACGCGCCGCAGGAGATCGGCATCGACCGTGCCGATCTCGCCGGCCGCGATCTCGTCCAGCAGCGCGACGGTCGCATGGGTCACATTGGTCACCTCCTGCGCGCACGCTTCCGGTTCGGCAGGCGGGCTGCCCTCCATTGCCGTGGTTGCAAGAGCACCCCGCGCCAGCGCGGCGTCGACGAGGCGGCGGCCGGTCTCGGGCGGCAGCGGCGCGGCCCGGATCGCGGCGGCCAGCTCGGCGCACTGTCCCAGCTGATAGCGGGTGCGGGGAGAGATCCCCCAGTGACGCCGGTACCGTGTCCGGGACTGGCGAGCGTTCATGCTCTCTTGACCACCTCTTCCTGGTGAGCTCTCGGCGGGCCCTGTGACAGATTCAATGTAGAATCTGTCCAAGAGTCTGTCACCCGTCGGTCTGTCGGCGGTGATGCCCCTTCTAATGGCAGCCGTCAGCCGTCAGATTAAGGCCGGCAGCCGTCACACCTGTCCAGAAGGTCCACAGAGTTCCCCGCAACCCGGAGCCCGCGCGTGTCACGATACCAGTACGCTTCCTTCCCTGCCCACGGTGACAGAATCACCGGCGACACCGGCCGGCCCGTCGTTCCCGACCAGCCCATCGTTCCCTTCATCGAGGGAGACGGAATCGGGCCCGACATCTGGGCGGCGACCCGTCATGTCGTCGACGCGGCGGTGGCGAATGCGTACGGTGGACGACGGGAGATCGCCTGGATGGAGGTGCTCGCCGGGGAGAAGGCGAACGACCGCGCGGGCGAATGGCTTCCTGCCGAGACGCTGGACGCGCTGACCGAGTTCAGGGTTGCGATCAAGGGACCCCTCACGACGCCGGTGGGCGGGGGCATCCGCTCGCTCAACGTCACGCTGCGGCAGGTCCTGGACCTCTATTCGTGCATCCGGCCCGTCCGGTGGATCCCGGGGGTGCCGTCGCCGGTGCGCGAACCGCACAAGGTCGACATGGTGATCTTCCGCGAGAACACCGAGGACGTCTACGCCGGGATCGAGTGGGCGTCGGGCACCGCCGAGGCGGACAGGGTGCGCGACTTTCTCGAGGAGCAGATGGGGTCGTCGATTCGGGAGGCGAGCGGCATCGGCATCAAGCCGGTCAGTCCGTTCGGCACGAAGCGCCATGTCGCGGCTGCCATCCGCTACGCGCTGGCCCGCGGCAGGGACTCGGTCACGCTCATGCACAAGGGCAACATCATGAAGTACACCGAGGGAGCGTTCCGCGACTGGGGCTACGAGGTCGCGCAGGAGCTGTTCCCGGACGAGACCGTTGCCGAGGCGCGGCTCTGGGAGGGTGAGGAAGCGAACGGACGGGTGGTGATCAAGGACCGCATCGCGGACTCCATGTTCCAGCAGGTCCTGCTGCGTCCGGCAGAGTACTCGGTCGTGGCAACTCCAAACCTCAACGGGGACTACCTGTCGGACGCCTGCGCCGCGCAGGTGGGGGGTCTGGGGATGGCGCCCGGAGCCAACGTCGGCGACTCGGTTGCCCTCTTCGAGGCGACACACGGCACGGCGCCGAAGTACGCGGGACTCAACAGGGTCAATCCGGGTTCGCTGATCCTGTCGGCGGCGATGATGCTCGAACACCTGGGCTGGGACGAGGCGGCGAAGGCGATCGACCGCGGGCTGGAGGGAGCGGTGGCCGCACGCCTCGTCACCTACGATCTGGAGCGCCAGATGGAGGGTGCCACCACCGTCTCCACGTCGCGCTTCGCCGAGACCATCGTCGCCCACATGTAGCCGCGTTCCGCCGCGCGTCCTCCGAGATGGATCTGACACTGTCGTCGACGGCCCCGGAAGCGGTCGCGACGCCGCTGATGGCGGTCCTGGCCGCTTCGGACCGGCCCTTCGAGCGGCTGGCCGGATTCGATCGCCTCTTCGGCGACCCGCTCGGCAGCGCCGTGGCGCTTGGGGACTTCCGCGGACGCGAGGGGGACCGCGTGGCCGCACGTCGTGCCGGTCCGGGCGGGGCCGGTCCGGAGCGAGTGCTCTATCTCGGTGTCGGCCCTGCGGAGTCGCTGACCCCGGAGACGGTTCGCTGCGCCGCCGGCAAGGCCGTACGGTTTGCCGAGCGGCACCGGCTTGCGTCCCTGGCGTTGAGCCTTGTCCACCCGGGCCCGGCGATCGGGGCGCGTCATGTCCAGGCCGCGGCGGAAGGGCTGGTGCTGGCCGCGTGGCGCTTCGACGAACTGAAGTCCGACGCGGGACCGGCAGGGGCGGACGAAGGCGACGAACGGTCCCGCCGGGTGCGCGCGGCGGTGCTTGCGGGTGCTCCGCGGGCCGACTGGGACGAGGCCGTCCGGATCGGACAGGCATTTGCGGGTGGTGAGAACCTGGCCCGCACCCTCCAGGCGACCCCCGGCAACCTGGCTACGCCTTCGCGGCTCGCCGAGGAAGCCGTACGGATTGCGGAGGAGACGGGTCTGGAGTGCGATGTCCTCGGCCCGGCCGAGATGGAGCGCCAGGGGATGGGCGCGCTGCTCTCGGTGTCGCGGGGATCCGACCAGGAACCGCGGCTGATCGTGCTCGAGCACCGTGGCGACGACGCCGGCGCGGCACCGCTCGTGCTGGTGGGCAAGGGTCTGACCTTCGACGCCGGCGGGATCTCCATCAAGCCCGCGAGGGGGATGGAGAAGATGAAGTACGACATGTCCGGCGGCGCGGCCGTCCTGGGCGCGATGAAGGCGATCGGCGAGCTGGGCCTTCCCGTGAACGTGAAGGCGGTCGTGCCCAGCTCCGAGAACCTCCTGAACGGGTCGGCGACGAAGCCGGGCGACGTGGTGCGCAGCCGGAGGGGCAAGACGATCGAGGTCATCAACACCGACGCCGAAGGGCGCCTGATCCTCGCCGACGCCCTCGACTACGCGCTTGAATGGGAGCCTGCGGCCATCGTCGACTGCGCCACGCTGACGGGGGCGTGCGTGGTGGCCCTCGGACATCACCGCGCGGCACTCCTCGGCAACGATGAACATCTCCTCGGCGAATTGCGCGATGCGGGCGAGTCTGCCGCCGAACCGTGCTGGCCGCTACCCCTGGACGAGGAATACCGCAGGCAACTCCGGAGCGATGTGGCCGATCTCAGGAATGTCGGCGGCCGACCCGCGGGTACGATCACGGCCGCCTGCTTCCTCTCGGAGTTCGTTGGAAACGCGCCTTGGGCCCACCTGGACATTGCCGGCACCGCATACGGCAAGACGAAGAAGCCCTACCTGAGGAACGGACCAGCCGGGAGGCCGTGCCGGCTCCTCCTCGAGTGGGTGCGCGGGCGGGCCGGAGTCTGAGGCGCGGCGTGTCGGGACGGCCCTGGGTGGGCGCTGTGCGGGCTGCACCCGTCACGCCGGCCGCTTCCGTCGTGTTCGCGCTGCTCGCGGCGTCCGGCACAGGCGCCCAGGAGCCGCCGGACACGCTCCAGGTCCCCCCGGATTCGCTCCTGGTGGACTCGGTCATGGTGGCCGACAGTCTCGCTGCCGACTCTCTGGCCGCCGATTCCGTCGCCCTGGACTCGCTGGTGGCCGACACCCTGGTGGCGGACTCGCTGGTGGCGGACTCGCTCGCCGCCGACAGCCTTGAAGTGGACAGCATCCCGCCGCCTCCGGTCATGCCGGCGCTGCCCGACCCTGTCCCGGCCGGAATTGCCACCGGCATCTGGGAGTGGGATCGCGAACAGCTTCTCGCCGCGCGCGGACAGACCTTGTGGCAGCTGCTGACGGAGGTGCCGGGACTCCTCGGAGTGCGCAGCGGCGACTTCGGATCCGCGACGACGGTGCTTCCGGTGGGCTACGCCGGGGGCGCACTGCGTCTCTACTACGACGGCGTCGAGCACCTGCCCCTGGAGGGCGCGGTTCCGGATCTCGCCCGGGTGTCCCTGGCGGGACTCGAACGCGTGCGCGTCGTACGGCGCGCCACCGGCGTCGAAGTGCATCTCTTCCGGCTCGTTCATGGCGACGCGCGGCCGATGTCGCTCATCGAGGCCGGAACGGGTGATCTGGACACCAACCTCATGCGGGCCACGTTTTCGCTGCCGCGTGCGTTCGGCGGCAAGGCGGCGCTCGCGATCGAGCGACTCGATACGCAGGGCCAGGAAGCGCCGGGCGCGGTCACGGGCGGCTGGCTTCGCTACAGCCTTCACAAGGGCGACGCTGCCGGCGTGCGCTTCGAGCTGCGCAGGATGGCGGTCGAGCGCACGGTGTTCACGCAGTCTCCGACGGGTGTGGAGCGGTCGGACTGGACGCTGCAGGGAAACCTGGCGCTCGGCGAGGGTGCCGTCGCGTCGGCGTGGGCCACGGGCGCCGCCATCGCTGTGGTGGACAGTACCCAGGCGTTCCCCTTCGAAGCCGAGTCGCGGAGTCAGTACGGGGCGCAGCTGTCGCTGCAAGGGGGCCCGCTGTGGGTGCGAAGCACGGCCCGGTTCAACGGCGGCGCAGGCGTCGTGGACCGCGAGCTGTCCTTGGACGTGTCGGCCACCTCTGCGCGGTGGGGCGGGGCGAGCCTTCGAGCCTGGCGCGAGTCGTGGGACGAGCGGACGGGTACCGGGTACGACATGACGGCCTGGGTGACACCTGTTCCCTACGCGTCGCTCTTTGTGGAACGGGGCGGCGGCAGCCGGTCGGTGCCCTTCCTGAACCCGCCCGTTCCGGATGAGCCGGTGGACAGTGTCCCCGACCCCATGCCCGACCCGGATTCGCTGGAGGCCGACCCCGCTCCGTCGAGCCGCTTCACCCACCGCACCGGCACGCGCCTGGGGGCACGGCTGCGCTGGCGGGCGGTTGAGTTGACGGGGGCCCGCCTGGTGGCGGAGGCGGACTCGGTCTGGCCCACGCAATTGCTGTTCGACCGGGACGGATTCGTGTTGCCGCAGCCCCGGCGCCAGGGCTGGGAGCTGACCGGCCGCATTCCGCTCCGCCCGAACGGTCTCTTCCTTGTAGGCGAGGTCCAGCTGTGGGAGCCGCAGGATTCCATGTCGCTCTACTTTCCGGACCACCTCTACCGGGGGAGCCTGTCCTTCCACCGGACGTTCCGCGCGACCGGGAACTTCGAACTCTGGGTCGACCTGGGCGCGCAGGGGCGCTCCAGCATGAACGTGCCGCTGGGGACCGAGCTGGAGCCGACGGAGGAAAACCCGGATGTCGAGCCGGGCACCCTCGTGCCCTCGCTGGTGCCGTTCTACCAGTCCTGGTACTTCCGGCTGCAGATGCGCTTCCTGTCGCTCCACATCTTCGCCACCGTCGACAACCTGACGGTGAGAGAGAACAACCAGGACGTGCCCGGGATCCTGCTGCCGGGCACGCGCAGCTTCTACGGGGTGAGGTGGACATTCTGGAACTGACGCGAGGCTTCGACCGGCGATGATCCGCAGCATGACAGGGTACGGGGCGGCCGAGACGCGGCTGCCCGACGGCCGCGTCGTGCGGGTCGAGGTGCGCACGGTCAACCACCGTAACCTGAGCATCGGCGCGCGCCTCCCCGGGGGCTGGGAGCATCTGGAGCCCGCGACGATGACAAGGCTGCGCGAGGTGCTCGCGCGCGGACGCGTGTCGTTGTCGGTTGCCTGCGAGACCGGCGCCGGGAATGACCCCGGGGCGCCCGAACTGGACCGCGAACGCGTCCGGCGGCTGGTCGCAGCCCTTCGGCAGGCGGGGGAGGAACTGGAGTTGGAGGGGCAGCTGGACCTGGCGGCGGTGGCCGGCCTGCCGGGAGTCTGGCAACGCGGCAGTCCGGGCGACAACCCGCCCGACGAGGATGCGCTGCTCGGGTGTCTGATGGACGCGCTGGGCGACGCGGTCGCCATGCGGGAGGTCGAGGGGCGGCGGCTCGAGGACGAGATTCGCTCGGCGCTTGCCGCGATCGTCGCCGAGCTGGAATCCGTGGAGGAGCGTGCGCCGGCCCGTCTGATACGCGAGCGCGACCGGCTGCGGGAGCGGGTCGCGGTGCTTGCCGACGGGGTGGACGTGGATGAGGACCGCCTGGCACGCGAGATCGCCCACCTGGCGGACAAGTGGGACGTTACCGAGGAGATCGTTCGGCTGAAGTCGCACATCGCGTTCTTTGCCGAGCACCTTGGAGGCGATGATCCGCTGGGCGTGGGGAAGGGGCCGGGCCCGGGAGCGGGACCTGAGAAGGCGCCGAAGGCGAAGGGAGCTGCCGGCAAGCGTCTCGGCTTTGTCGTGCAGGAAATGAACCGCGAGGCCAACACGCTCGGATCCAAGGCCAACGACGCCGGGATCTCGAGATCGGCGGTGGCCATCAAGGAGGAGCTTGAGCGGATTCGCGAGCAGTTGGAGAACGTGGAGTGAGCCGTCCGCGGGCGCTGATCCTGGTCGGACCGTCGGGGGCGGGCAAGACCACGATCGCGCGGCACCTGGTGCGCAGGCACCCCGGCAGGTTCCGCTTTTCCATCTCGGCGACCAGTCGGACTCCGCGCGCCCGCGAACGCTCCGGACGCGACTATCTGTTCGTCTCACGGGAGGCGTTCGAGGACATGATCGCGTCCGGGGAACTGGCCGAGTGGGCCGTGGTGCACGGCGAGTATTACGGCACGCCGGTCGACAACCTGAGGGGTATCGGCGAGGCCGGACCGGTTCCGGTCCTGGATATCGATGTACAGGGTGCCCGTCAGGTGATGAGGCGCGGCATCGACGCCTTGGTTATCTTCATCCTCCCGCCTGGTCCGGCACGGTGGATGGCGCGGCTGGTGGGCCGGGGAACGGAGTCGCCGGAGGAAATCGCGCGTCGCCTTTGCACGGCGCGCGATGAGCTTCGTGCGGCGATTGGATTTGACGAGTTCGTAGTGAATCGGGATCTGGACGAGGCCGTCGGGCAGGTGCTGGAGATTGCCGGTCGCGGAGCAGGCGGGAACCCGCCGGATGCGCGCGTGGAGGCGCTTTGCCGGGAGCTGGTGGCCGCGGCCACGCTCGAGATCGCACGTATCGGGGAGCCCGGCGGGGCCGCTCCGATCCGCAAGGAGAGAAAATGAGAGTCTTCACCCCCAGTGAAATCGCCGAGAACAACCAGAGCAAGTATCTGGGTGTGTTTGTGGCCGCCAAGTACGCCCGCGAGCTGAACATGCTGCCGCGTGACAACCTCCCCCTGGGAGACGAGAAGAAGCTGTCGACGCGTGCTCTGGAGGCGGTCACCTCCGGGCAGGTCGAGTACCGGCTGGTCAGGCGTCGGCGTCTCGACGCGGAATAGCGCGCCATGCCTCCCGGCGGCCCCCCGCAGGAGGCCCGGGAGCCGGGTGCTGCCGGGGCCGGTGACACGGGTGCCCGGGAGCCGCGTGCTGCCGGGTTGGGCCCCACGGGTGCGCGGGAGCCCGGCCTTCCCTGGCGGGGGAAGCGCGTCGTGCTCGGCGTATGTGGTGGAATCGCGGCGTACAAGTCCGTCCAGATCGCGCGTGACCTGACCCTCCACGGCGCGACGGTGGACGTGGTCCTGACCGACGCGGCCCGCCGGTTCGCCGCCCCCCTTGCGTTCGAGGGGGTGACGGGGCGTGGCCCGCTGATCGACCTCTTCGCGGTCGGAGGCGCGGCTCTGCACGTCTCCGTTGGCCGCGATGCGGACTGCGTGTGCGTGGCCCCCGCGACAGCCGACTTCCTGGCGCGCGCCGCGTCGGGACGCGCCAGCGACCTCCTTGGCACGGTCCTGGTCGCGTGCGAGGCCCCGGTCGTGTTCGCGCCGGCGATGAATGACCGCATGTTCGCGCACGAGCGCACCCGCGCGAACCTGGCCCGCCTCGAGGCCACGCCGGGGTACCACCGGGTGGGCCCGGACACGGGGCGGCTGGCGGCGGGGGAGGGGAGCGGCCCGGGACGCATGGCCGACCCGCCGGCCATCGTCGATGCGGTGGGCCGCGCGCTGCACGGCCGCGGCGTTCTTGCGGGGGCCCGGGTCCTCGTCACTTCCGCGTCGACACGGGAGCCGGTGGACGCCGTCCGCTTCCTCGGCAACCGTTCGTCGGGCAGGATGGGTTCCGCCCTGGCGCGAGCCGCCTGGCTGCGCGGGGCCGAGGTCACGCTGATCACGGGTCCGGGCACCGTGCCCGCTCCGTACGGTGTGGACGTGGTGCGGGTGGAAACCGCCCTGGAGATGCGCGAGGCGGTGCTGGAGGCCGTGCAGGACGTGGACGTTGCCATCCACGCGGCCGCGGTCGCCGACTTTCGTCCCGCCTCGCCAGGCGCCGGAAAGATCAAGCGGGAAGCGAGCGGCGGCGAGCTGGTGGTGCGCATGGTGGCGAACCCGGATATTGCCGCCGAGTCGGCCGCGCGGATGAAGCGTGGCGCGATCTCGGTGGGCTTCGCCCTGGAGACGACGGACCTCCTTGGCCGCGCCGCGCGGAAGCTCGTTGCCAAGGGGCTTGACATCATCGTGGCAAACCCGGCGGGTGAGCCTGACGCCGGCTTCGAGGCGGAAACCAACCGCGTGACGATCCTGGACCGCGACGGGGGACGGCGGGCCCTGCCCCTCATGTCCAAGTTCGCGGCGGCCTGGCAGATCCTCGATGCGGTCGAGGAGCGGCTGGGCGGGGGGGCGCGGTGACGGACGTCTCGACGCGCCTGGCGGTCTACCTGGACCAGCGTCGCCGGATCGGTGAGCCCGGCATCGTGCCGGCGGGGCTGACGGCGGGCGAGTTGCTGCAGGCGGTCCGGGGGCGTGCCGCCGGGGAGACTGGCGACACGGTCCCGGCGGCGGCAGGCGGCGCAGGACCTGTGGCGGCGGGGGGGGCACGTTCGGCCGGGTCGGCGGGCGCACCCGCCGTGGACGTGGCGAGTGCCGACTACGAGGCGCTGCGCGCGGCTGCCATGGTCTGCACCCTCTGCCGGTTGGCCGAGGGCCGCAGGACCGTGGTCTTTTCCGACGGCAACCCCAGGGCTCGCCTCATGGTGGTGGGCGAAGCGCCGGGGGCGCGTGAGGACGCAACGGGCCTCCCGTTCGTGGGCCAGGCCGGGCGGCTGCTGGACCTGATGCTCGCCTCGGTCGCTCTCTCTCGCCGGGAATCGGTCTACATATGCAACGTTCTCAAGTGCCGTCCCCCCGGGAACCGCAACCCGCAGCCGGACGAGATCGAGTCCTGCGCGCCGCTCCTGAAGCGGCAGATCGAACTGGTGGAACCGGAGGTGCTCCTGGCCGTGGGTTCCTTCGCGGCTCAGTGGCTCACCGCAGCGAAGAAGGCTCTGGGCAAGCTCCGGGGCAAGGTTTACAGTTACCAGGGTGTGCCACTCGTCGTCACCTATCATCCCGCCGCGCTTCTGCGCAATCCGGGCTGGAACAGGCTCGCGTGGGACGATCTGCAGCTTCTGCGGCAGGTGATGGACGGGAGGTAGACGCCATGAGTCGACCCGCATGTCGCGCCGCCGGACCCCGGCGACCGGCACGTCAGGGCTTCGGGCAAGGAAGAGTGCGGTGAGTGAGCCCATCCCCATCCAGGCCGTGGTGGATCAGGCGTCCGGCTACGATCGCCAGCCCCCCTTCTCCCCGGAGGCCGAGGCGTCGGTGCTGGGGGGCATGCTGATCGACCGCGATGCCGTGCCCCGGGTGGTGGAGTTCGTGGACGACTCCATGTTCTACCGCGAGGCGCACCGCCGTCTCTTCCGGGCAATGACCCGCCTGTTCGAACGGGGCAGCGTGGTGGACGTCATCACCGTTGCCGAAGAGCTGAACCGGACGGGGGAGCTGGAAAACGCCGGCGGCATGGAGTACCTGGCCTCCCTGACCGACGCGGTGCCCACGGCAGCCAACATCGAGTACCACGGCCGCATCGTACACGACAAGGCCCTGCTGAGACGACTGATCGATGCGGCGCAGGCGATCGTGCGCGAGGTGTACGAACCGGGTGACAGGATGGTCGACGAGATCCTCGACCAGGCCGAGCAGAAGGTGTTCCGCGTATCGGAAGCCCGTGACCGCGACGGCTTCGTGTGGATCAAGGAGGTACTCTATTCGGCTTTCGAGCAGATCGAAAAACTGCAGGCGAATCCGGGAGACGTGTCCGGACTTGCCACGGGCTTTGCCGATCTGGACCGCATGACGACGGGACTGCAGCGCGGCGACCTGGTGATCGTGGCGGGCCGTCCGTCGATGGGCAAGACCTCCTGGGCGCTGAACGTGGTGCAGACCGCCGCGATCGAGCACGAGGTGCCGGTCGCGGTCTTCAGCCTGGAGATGTCGAAGGACCAACTGGTCCAGCGCCTCATGTGCGCGGAGGGCCGGGTCGACGCCCAGACCCTGCGCCGGGGCAAGCTCACGGCCGACCAATACGGGCGACTGGGGCAGGCGGCGGGCCATCTCAACGTGGCTCCGATCTGGATCGACGACTCCGCCACGTCCACCGTTCTCGAGATGAGGGCCAAGTCGAGGCGGCTGATGGCGGAGGCGGACCTGGGGTTGATCGTCGTCGACTACATACAGTTGATGTCCTCGTCCACAAGGACGGACAGCCGCGTGCAGGAGGTGTCCGAGATCTCCAGGGGACTGAAGGCGATGGCCCGCGAGCTGGAGGTGCCTGTGATTGCGCTGAGCCAGCTGAGCCGTGCACCCGAGCAGCGTACCGACCACCGCCCGCAGCTGTCGGACCTCAGGGACAGCGGGTCGCTCGAGCAGGATGCAGACCTGGTGATGTTCCTCTACCGGCCGGAGTACTACACCGGACCAACCGACAAGGACGGCAACTCGGTCGAGGGCAAGGCGGAGTTGATCGTATCGAAGCAGCGCAACGGACCCACAGGCACGGTCGATCTCTACTTTCACAAGTCGTACACGCGCTTCGATTCGCTGTCCCGCGCCCCGGAGCCACCCGAAGATCTGGCGTGAGCAAGGTGGCGGTGATCCTGCCCGCGGCGGGGGCCGGGGCACGCATGGGGGGCGTTCGCAAGCCGTTCATCGAGCTTGAGGGGCGTACGGTGCTCGAATGGGCACTGGCCCCGTTTCTGGCGCGCCGCGATGTGGTGGAGGTGGTGGTGGCGCTGGGGGCCGGCGGGTCTGGCGGCGGGTTTACCGGACCCGATGAGAGGGTGCGCGCCGTCCGCGGGGGTGCGAGCCGCTTCGAGTCCGTGGCGAACGCGCTGGCCGGTCTGCAATCGGATGCGGGTGTTGTGGCGGTTCACGACGGGGCGCGGCCGTTCCCGTCGCCGGCGGTGATCGACGACTGCATCCGGTTGGCGGCAAGGGGCCTTGGGGCGGTGGCGGGGGTTCCCGCCGTGGACACGGTCAAGAGGGTCGAACGGGGCCGGATTGCCGGCTCACCCCGGCGAGACGGGCTCTGGTACGCGCAGACGCCCCAGGTCTTCCCCCGGGAAGAGCTTGAGCAAGCGGTGGCGCGCTGTCGCGAATCCGGTCTCTCTCCCACCGACGACGCATCCATGGTGGAGTCTCTGGACGCGGATGTGCGGATGGTGCTGTCGTCGACCATGAATCTCAAGATCACCACGCCGGATGACGTTGTTGTCGCGGAAGCCTATATTGAGAAAGGGCTTGTCACATATCACGTGTGAAAACACTTGAACATGCGTTGCGCCGCCTGGAACGCGGCGAACTCGTGGTTCATCCGACCGAAGCGGTCTATGGGATCGGCGGTTTCCTGGACGACACTCCGCTGGGACGCCTGCGCCGTCTCAAGGACCGCGCGGAAGAGGGATTCGTGGTGTTGATTCCCTCTGCGGACGTCGTCCGGGATCTTCTGGACCGGGCGGGTCGTGTGCTCGCCCGCGCATTCTGGCCGGGTCCCCTCACGCTCGTGCTCGATGACCCGGAGGATCGCTTTCATCCCGGTGCGAAGGCGCCTGACGGTTCCGTGGCCGTGCGGGTTCCCGGTAACCCGGCCGTACTGGAAATGCTCCGGGCCTCCGGACGGCCGATCACGTCAACGTCCGCGAATGCCCCCGGATGCTCTCCCGCGCTCACGGCGGCCGAGGGGCAGGAGGCGGGCCGGATGATGGGCGCCGACCTCTTCGCGCTGGACGCGGGGCCGCTGCCCGGTGGCGCGCCATCCACCCTCGTGCGCCTGGGCGCGACGGGTCCCTCGGTGATTCGTCGCGGGGCGCTGGACCCGGCACTGTTGAGCGGCGCCATGGCACGGCTCCGGCCTGGGCAACCACCCGTCGGGGTGCGTCCGGTTCATGTGACCTTCGTGTGCACTGGCAACACCTGCCGGTCTCCCATGGCCGAGGTGATCGGCCGCCGGTTTGTCGCCGAGACGGGGCTGTCGTGGGTGACTCTGGGCTCGGCCGGGACGGCCGCCTGGCCGGGCGCACCGGCAAGCGCGGGAGCCCGCACGGTCGCGAAGGAGGCGGATCTGGACCTGGATCACCACGAGAGCGCCCCCCTGACGAGGGAGCTGGTGGCGCGGTCGGATCTGTTGTTGTGCATGGATGCCGGCCATCTCCTGCGAGCGCGGGAACTCGGGGGCGGGGACGAGTGTCGCCTTCTTGCGGCCATGGCGGGGCGGGAGGGCGCCGTCGCCGATCCGTTCGGTGGACCCGACGACGTGTACAGGGCGACGTTCGGCGAGCTTGAACAGCTGGTGGAGGCGGCACTGGCACGCCTGGCGGCGGGCGTGGAGGACGTCGGGTGAGGAGCGAGCGTCCCTCTCGTGATGCCGTGTATGCGGTCCTGGGCGACCCGGTGGCACACAGCCTGTCTCCGGCGATCCACAATGCGGCGTTCCGTGCGGCCCACCGTCGAGCGCGCTACACGGCGTGCCGCGTGTCGTCCGCAGAGTGCGGTGAGGTCATGCGCACGCTGGCCCTGGATGGTGGTGGAGGAAACGTGACCGTGCCGCACAAGGAGCGCGTGGTCCCCTTCCTGGACCGGCGTACCCGGGCCGTTGCGGCGACGGGGGCGTGCAATACCTTCTGGGCGCGCGACGGCCAGGTATGGGGAGACAACACGGATGTGGAGGGCTTCATGGGAGTCTGGCGGCGTGCGGTACGTCCTCTCGGGTCCGCGTCGGCGGTGCTGGTCGTCGGGGCCGGAGGAGCCGCGCGCGCGGTGCTCCATGGTCTGGTGCGTTCGTCCGGAACCGGACCGTCGCACATTCTGCTGTGGAATCGCACGGCCGGCCGCGCGCGCAAGCTGGCGGACGAACTGGGCGACGACCGCGTACGCCTGGTGGATGACTGGCGGGGCACGGCCCCCGCGGTGGTGGTCAACACGACGTCGGTGGGGATCCGCGGACGCCGGCTCGCGATCGATCCGGGGGCGCTGGCAACGCGTCCGCAGGTGGTGATCGACCTGGTGTACGGGAGTGATCCGACCCCGCTGTGCCGCCAGGCGGCCAGGCTGGGGATCGCCGCGACGGATGGCCGCGGGATGCTGGTTCTGCAGGCCGAGGCATCCTACGCGCGCTGGTTCGGCGAGGCGGCGCCACCGGGCGTCATGACGCGGGCGCTGGAGGCGGCGTGCCGGGAGACGGAGTGAGGCGGCGAAACGCAATGCTGGCGGGCGTCGCCGATTTCCTCCTGCCTCCCGCGTGTGCGGGGTGTGGGGGGTCGGCGGGGGCGGAGGTCCGCGCCGGTATGGGCCCCGTGTGCGCGAATTGCCGCCTGGGGCTCCCGCGTGTTCCGGCACCGGCCTGCCCCCGTTGCGGGGCGCCCATGGGAACCGGCGAGGCGCCCTCCTGCCTGGAATGCATGGATTGGCCCGAGGGGCTGGAGAGCGCCGCCGCGGCGTGCATGCTGGAGTCGCCGGCACGGGAACTGGTCCACGCCCTGAAGTACCAGGGATGGCGTTCCGTGGGGCAGTTCATGGGCGCAGAGATGGCCAGAAGCGCAGGGGCCGCGGCCAGGGCGGCGGACTTCGTCGTGCCGGTGCCGACCTCCGCCCGGAACATCCGGCGCCGGGGATACAACCAGGCCGCCGTCATCGCCTCGGCCGTATCCGAGGCCATGGACATTCCCCTGCTGGAGTGCCTGGAGCGGCGGCGGCAGGGAGGGACCCAGACCACCTTGAATCCGATGCAGCGCCGGGCTAACGTCAGTGACGCGTTCGTGGTGGCGGAGGGTTCCGCGGGGACAGTGCAGGGGAAACGGCTCCTCCTGGTGGACGACGTCATCACCACGGGGGCCACGATCCTGGCTGCGGTACGAGTGCTCGCCCACTGCAATCCCGCGTCGATCGTCGCCTACGCGTTTGCCAGAACCGTTCCCATCTCCCAGCAACCAACCTGAACCCGGCGCACGAGACCGTCGCGGGAGCCGATCAACCCATGCCCATCCGAGTCGCCATCAACGGCTTCGGCCGCATCGGCAGGAATGTCCTCAGGGCCGCGAAACAGTCGGGAAGAACCGGTCTCGACTTTGTGGCGGTCAACGACCTGACGGGGAGCGCGACGCTCGCGCACCTCTTCAGGCACGATTCGGTGCACGGAACCTATCCGGGATCGGTGGAGGTGTCGGACGGCAACATCGTCGTCGACGGGGACCGGATCCGGGTCCTGTCCGAGCGCGACCCCGCGGAGCTGCCGTGGCGCGAACTCGGCGTCGACGTGGTGGTGGAGTCCACCGGAATCTTCCGGAGCCGTGAACTCGCGTCGAAGCACCTCGCGGCGGGCGCCGGCAAGGTCGTCATTTCGGCGCCGGCCAGCGACGAGGACGTCACCATTGTTCTGGGCGTCAACCACGATCGCTACGACCCCGAAAGCCATCACATCATCTCGAACGCCAGCTGTACGACCAACTGCCTGGCGCCTGTCGCAAAGGTGCTTTCGGACCGCTTCGGTTTCGTCCGCGGGCTCATGACCACGATTCACGCCTACACCAGTGGCCAGGCGGTTCTGGACGGGCCTCACAAGGATCTGCGCCGGGCTCGTGCCGCGGCGGTGAGCATGATTCCCACCACGACCGGGGCGGCTCGTGCGATCTCTCTGGTCCTGCCGGAGCTGGAGGGGAAGCTCGACGGAATGGCGATTCGCGTGCCCACGCCGGATGTGTCACTGGTCGATCTTGTTGCCGAACTGCGCGAAGACGTGTCTCCCGATGCCGTGAACGACGCGCTGCGCGCGGCGGCCGAGGACGAGCTGGCGGGTATCCTGCGGGTGGAGGACGAGCCGCTGGTGTCCGTGGACTTCGTCGGAGAGCCGGCCAGCTCCGTTGTGGACGCCCCCAGCACGGCGGTCATGGGCGGCCGCATGGTCAAGGTGCTGGTCTGGTACGACAACGAATGGGGCTACTCGTCACGGGTCGTCGACCTTGTCGAATTCGTGGGAAGGCGTCTTCCCGTCCGCGCAGGATGAGACCATCGGGCGCGCCGCCCGGCGGCTGCGGCTGTCACAACCCGGGACCGCGGGCGTATTTGGAGACATGATGTGCGCAGAAACCGTGGACGTTCCCGCCATGGCGCGGCCACTGGCAACCGCTACGCCGTTTCGCCGGCCTAAGGCGCGGAGCGTCGACACGAATCTCCCGCCCGATTTCGAGGCATGGTTCCTGGAACACCGCGAAGCCGTGTACCGGTTCGTGCGTTTTCGGGTCGCCACGCGGGAGACCGCCGAGGATATCACATCGGATGTCTTCCTCAAGGCACTGCGCTCGCTCCACAGGTACGACAGCCGCCGCTCGGCGCCGCGCACATGGCTCTTCCGCATCGCCCGCAACGCGGTGACCGATCACCTGCGCGCGCTTCGCAGGCGGGGCTCGCGCAACGTCTCCCTGGACGTCGTCCCGGATCTGGCATCGCGGGATCCGTCGCAGGAGGAACAGATTCTGGTAAAGGAACGGAAACGGCTCCTGATGACTTCGATGGCTACGTTGCGGCCAGCGGACCAGGAGGTTCTGTCTCTCCGCTACGGGGCGGACCTGGGCAACCGCGAGATTGCCGAATCCCTCGGAATCACCGCGAACGCCGTAGCCGTCCGCATCCACCGGGCGCTTGAGCGACTCAGGGCCGCCGTTGCCGAGCGGTCGAAGGAGGATGGGTAGGATGCGGGACGAACACCGATCCGGAGCCGGCCGGTGGCCGGAGGACCTGGCGCGGCTCGACCGTGAGTTGCGGGGAATCGTGGTCAGGGAGCGGAGTTCGTTCGCCGACGAGCTTCGTGCTCGACTCCGTGAAGAGCAGAAACGCCTTGCAGCGGCGGGCCCGGGCCTTCGCCCGGCCTTTCCGCGCGGGCGCTGGCTGCTTGCGGCGGCCGCGGTGGTTGCGCTGTTGACGGTGTCGCTGGGAGTTCCTCCCGTCCGCGCGTCGTTCGCCCGGCTGCTCGGCTTCCCCGCCGCAGGTGTCCCGGAGTCGGCGCCGGCCGCGCCCGAAGGGCTGGCACGGCCTGCGCCGGGCGTGGAAGGGCCCGGGAACCTGGAGGGAACGGCGAGTCTTACGACGCCGCGGCCGCGCCATGGGCCCGGCGAGTCGCCCGACGTTGCGCAGCCGTTGCCGGCGACCCTGCCGTATCTTCTGGATCCCGGTCAGGCGCAGCGCAGCGTTGCCGACGAATACCCGCTCCTGCTGCAGCGAGCCGGAATTGGTGGAACGGTGGACGTGCTCGTCTGGGTGAGACCCGATGGTTCGTCGGAGTTCCCTCAGGTGCTCGCGTCATCCGGCGTTGGGCAGTTGGACATGGCGGCGCTCCGCGCGACCCGCGGCCTCAGCTTCGCGTCGGCTACACGCGGAGGTCGGCCCGTCGGGAGCTGGGTCGAGTTTTCGATCATCTTCCGGCCCGAGGGTGATGAGTTGCCACCCGTTGCTCCGCCGCAGGGATCCCGCGTGCCGCAGAGCAACTGAATCCAGTTCCGATCGTGACGGGCGGGTCGACTCGATGAGGAAGTCGCTCGACGACCTCCTGAACGGTACCGATATGGCCGGGGCGGCCGTGGCGCTCAGGGCCGACTTCAACGTTCCCGTCGAGGCCGGCGAGGTCGCCGCCGCCGGCCGCATCGACCGTACCGTCCCGAGTATCGAACAGCTCGTCGCTGCGGGCGCCAGGGTCGTGCTCCTCTCCCACCTGGGGCGCCCCGGTGGCCGGATCGTGCCCGAGCTCACCCTGAGACCCGTGTCTCGCCGTCTGGCCGGTTGCCTGAAGACTTCGGTGCGGTTTCTCGCGCACACGGCCGGAGATGTGGTTGCGGATGCGGTTGCGGCCATGCCGGCGGGCTCGCTGCTCCTGTTGGAGAACACGCGCTTCCACCCCGGAGAGACGTGCAACGATCCCGGTCTGGCCGCCGATTGGGCGAGGTGGGCCGATCACTACGTCCTGGATGCGTTCGGCACGGCGCACAGGGCCCACGCATCGACGGTCGGGCTGGCACGCGCCGTGCGGGCGAAGGGTGGCGAGGCGGTCGCCGGGAGACTGGTGCAACGCGAACTCACCGTGCTCGGGCAAGCGCTCGACGATCCGGCCCGCCCGTTTGTCGCGATGCTTGGAGGAGCGAAGGTCTCGGGCAAGATCGAGGTCATCGAGGGAATGCTGCGGAGCGTGGACTCCCTGCTCGTGGGCGGAGCCATGGCCAACACCTTCTTTCGCGCAATGGGACTGGAAACGGGCGCATCGAGAGTGGATACCGAAGCCGTCGACACCGCGGCGCGGCTCCTTGTGGAGGCCGGTCCCCGGATCGTGCTTCCGGTCGACGGCGTGGCCGCCCGCGCCGTCGAGGAGGGTGCCGCCACCCGCGTGGTCGAGCGTAGCGAAATCCTGCCCGGCGACATCGTCGTTGACATCGGCCCCACGACGGTCCGGTTGTTCGAGGACCATCTGGCCAAGGCCGCCACGGTGGTGTGGAACGGTCCCATGGGGGTGTTCGAGGTCGCGGGCTTCGAGAGAGGGACATTCGGGGCGGCGCGCGCTGCGGCGGATGCGGCGCATTCGGGCGCGACCGTAATTGTAGGGGGAGGGGATTCGGCGGCGGCGGCAGGGGCCGCCGGAGTTGCCGGTCGCGTGAGTCACGTCTCCACCGGTGGCGGCGCGACCCTGGACCTGCTGGCCGGTCGGCTGTTGCCGGGCGTCGAGGCCCTTTCCGCCGCGGCTTGAGAACAGTCGAGAGAACTGCACACGGAGGCATCATGACCAAGGTGGTAGCCGGCAACTGGAAGATGCACCACGGCCCGGCCGCGGCCGAGTCGTTCTTTTCGAGGTTCCGCCCGAGGGTCGGCCCGAGCACGGTGGAACTGCTGTTCTTTCCGCCCGATCTGTCCCTGGGCGCTTCGGTGCGGAGCGCGCGTGTCCCGGCCGGTTTCGGGGTCCAGAACATCCACCCGGACGAGGCGGGTCCGTTCACCGGAGAAACATCGGCCGAGATGGCACGGGACGCCGGCGCCGGGTTCGTTCTCATCGGGCATTCGGAGCGCCGGCACCTGTTCGGCGAGACCGACGCGGACGTTGGCGTCAAGGTGAGCGCTGCCGTTCGGGCAGGACTCGTGCCGGTCGTGTGCGTGGGAGAACAGCTCGAGGACAGACGCGCCGGCCGTCTCGCGCGGGTTCTGCGGCGTCAGGTCGCCGCGTTCGTCGACACGGCCCGGGCGGCCCCGAGGCTGCTTGTGGCGTACGAGCCCGTATGGGCGATCGGGACCGGAGAGACCGCGACGCCTGACGATGCGGCCCGGGCACATGCGATCGTGAGGGCGGCGCTGGGCGACCTGGCGGCGGCCCCGATCCTTTACGGAGGCAGCGTCAAGCCCGGCAACGCGCGCGCGCTGATGTCCGCGCCGGATGTGGACGGTGTGCTGGTCGGCGGCGCCAGCCTTGATCCGCAGATCTTTGCGCAGATTGCCGAAGCGGGTGCCGCGGCCGCTTCCGCCGACGGGGATTACAGCGCATGAACGGAGGGTCCGCGATGTGGGCGCGATGACCCGGTGGCGGGTTGACACTCACCGCTGCCAGCGGCAGCTTCCGGTGCGCCGGGCGCGGGACGGAATGCGCCGAGCGCTGGACAGAACCTGGACGGACGTGACATGTACACATTCTTGTTGACTCTACTGGTACTCGACGGTGTCATCCTGGGGGTGGTCATCCTGATTCAGTCGGGAAAGGGCGGGGGCCTTGCAGCGATGGGCGGCGGCGCCGCCGCGACGGACGTCCTGGGGGGCCGGCAAGCCACGACGTTTCTCACCCGCGCCACCTGGATCGCGGGTTCGGCCTTCATGACCCTGGCGCTCGTGCTCGCCATCATCTCTTCCCGCTCCGCCGCTCCGACCTCGGTCCTGCAAGGGATCGCGACGCCGCCGCCGGCGGCCCCGCAGCCGCTGCTGCCCGAAGCCGCGACCACGCCCGTGCTGGTCCCTCCCGATGATGCCTCGCCCGAAGAGGTGGTGCCCCCCCAGTGACGCGCGAGCCGGCCTCGGCACCCGGTTTCCCAGGCATCGCGGGTCCTGGCAGGGAACTGGCCGAGGACCTCGTCTTCCACGCCTTCCAGGCACGCTTTCTGGAGGATCGGGTTCGCACACTCTCGACGGCCGGAGAGGTCGATCCGTGCTGGTCGTCGTTCACTGTGGACGTGCGTGCGATGGTCATGGCCCGGGCAATGCGCTCCACGGCCGACGGCTCGGGCGACCTCTGCTATCCGGGTGGTCACGCACCGGGACCCGCACTCGCGTTCGGCGCAACGCCCCTGGAGTTTCTGCGCCACATGGCAAGCAGGAGCACGAGTCCCGGCGGGGCGAGGGAAGGCGGACTGAGCTGGACGGACACCCGTCGGGGCCTGATCGGCTGGGGGGGGCGGAGCGGGCGGATGACCCAGGTTCTCGCCGGTGCCGCGCTCGCCTTCAGGAGACGCGAGGAAAACCGTGCAGCTCTGGCGTTCGAGGGGCGCGACGCACTGGACTCCGGCGGATGGCATGAGGGAATGAACCTCGCGGGTGCGGTGCGGGCACCCCTTATCGTCGTCGTCGACGCCGAAGGATCCGACTTCGCCTCGCCAGCCTCCGACGCGCGGGCGGTGGCCGGGGGATACGGCTTCGCCTTCGACACGATCGGCCAGGATCCGTTTGAAGATCTGATGCGCACGGTTGCGGCCGCGCGACGGCGCGCGGTCGAGGGCACGGGCCCGACGCTCCTGCAGCTCGGCCCGCGATCCGATTCGCAGCCGTGGGCGCTCCATGACGGTTTCCTGGAGTCGGCGGCCGATCAATGGGGACTTGCCGGCCCCCGGCTCGAACGGATCGAGAGAGCGGCCCGGGCGGGTGTGGACCACGCGGTTGCGCGTCTGGACCAGGAGCCTTCGCCGGATCCGCCCGACGCGCTTGTCAGGGTGCTCACCGACGCCGAACCGCAATCGCCGTGGACGCGTCGCGACCCCCCGGCACCCGGACCGCCGGAGATGTCTCGACCCGGGACAGCGCATGTCCACTGAGGTGCCGGCACACGTCTCCCGAAGCCGTGCGGCCGAGCCGGTCACGCTCCTCGAGGCGATCAGCGAGGCGCTCTGGGAGGAGATGGAGCGGGATGAGCGCGTCATTCTCATGGGTGAGGACATCGGCGCCTACGGAGGTGCGTTCAAGGTGACGCGGGGGTTTCTCGACCATTTCGGGGCGGGCAGGGTGATCGACACGCCGATCTCCGAGGGGGGCTTTACCGGGGCGGCGGCGGGGGCGGCGCACATGGGTCTGCGCCCGGTCGTCGAGATGCAGTTCATGGACTTCATCTCCCCGGCCTACGATGTCCTGACCAACTACGTTGCCACGTCGCTCTACCGGGGGGCGGGTCCCATGCCCCTGGTGGTCCGGGGACCCGTGGGGGGCGGCAGCCGGGGCGGACCGTTCCATTCGCAAAACGTCGAAATGGCCTTCTTCCACACCCCCGGGCTGAAGATCGTCTATCCTTCGAATCCGCGCGATGCCAAGGGGCTGCTGAAGGCCGCGATCCGCGACGACAACCCCGTCATCTTCGAGGAGCACAAGGGGCTCTACCGCGCGCCGGGTTGCCGCGAGGTGCTTCCCCGGCAGGACTATGTCGTGCCGCTCGGTGTGGCGCGAACGGCGCTGGAAGGCGATGACCTGACCATTGTCACATACGGCCTCATGGTACACCGCAGCCTTGAAGCCGCGGCCGAACTCGCGCGTGACGGCATCCGCCCGGAGGTGGTCGATCTGAGAACGCTGCTTCCGCTGGACGAAGACACCATCGCCGCGAGCGTGCGGAAGACGGGGAAGCTGCTGATCGTACACGAGGACACGCGCACCGGCGGTATCGCCGGAGAGATCGCGATTCGCATGAACGAATGCGCGTTCGAATGGCTGGACGGGCCGATCCTGCGCGTCACTGCGATCGACTCGCCCGTTCCGTTCAGCGGGGTGCTGGAGGACTATTTCCTTCCGTCGGTGGAGGATATCGTGACCGCGGCACGTTATCTTGTGAAATACTGACAGTTCATGGAGTAACGGCCGTGTCCCGAATCGAAGTTCCCATGCCCCAGATGGGCGAGTCCATTGCCGAGGGTACCGTTTCCAGGTGGCTGAAGACCGTCGGCGACTCCGTGGAGCGCGACGAGCCGATCCTGGAGATCTCGACCGACAAGGTCGACGCGGAGATTCCTTCGCCGTCGGCGGGTGCGCTGGTCGAGATCGTGGTCGGTGAAGGCGAGACCGTAGAGGTGGGCACCATCGTGGCCTACATCGATCCGGACGGCAGCGCCGCGACCGGAAGGGCCGCACCCGCGGTTGCGGAAACGGTCGCGCCATCCGCGGGGGCCGTTCCCGCTCCGCAACCGGCGGCGATGCCCGTCGCGGCCCCGGAGCCCCCGCAGCCGCCGCGCACGCCCGTCGCGGCCCCGGAGCTCCCGCAGCCGCCGCGCACGCCCGTCGCGGCCCCGGAGCCCCCGCAGCCTTCGACGGCCGAACCGGAAGACGTGGCCTGCACCGCCACCAGCGCGGAGCGTCTGCGCACCCGGTCGACCCCGGTCGTTCGCCGCATTGCGGCCGAAGCCGGCGTGGACATTGCCCGCGTTCCGGGAACGGGTCATCAGGGACGTGTCACGAAGCAGGACATCCTGGCGTTCATCGAAAACTGGCAGGCGGCGGTCCCGGCCGCCGACGATGCGGACGCCACGCCAGCGGCCGCGGCTCCGTCCCCGGTCTCCGAGGCGCCACCCGAGCCGGTGGAGACACCTGAGCCGGTGGAGACACCTGCGCCGGCGGAGATAGCCGCGCCGCGGCCCCGGCCCGCGTCCGCCCCGTCCGACCTCTGGCAACGGTACGCTCGCGAAGTCGAACATCCCGTCTTCCCCGTGCGCGAGGGCGACCGCGTCGAAACGATGGACAAGGTCCGCCGCCTGACCGCGGAGCACATGGTTCTCGCGAAGCGGATCCATACCCACGTGCATTCGGTCATCGAAATCGACTTCACCGCGGTGGACCGGATGCGACGGCTGAACAAGGTCCGCTGGGCCGATCGCGGCGCCCGCGTTTCCTATACGGCATTCGTGGCGTGGGCGTGTTCCCGCATCCTGCGGGACTTCCCGTCGGTCAACGGCGTCCTTTCCGGCAACAACGTCATCTACCGGGGGGCCGTGAATCTCGGCATGGCGGTGGACCTGAACCCGGGACTGATCGTGCCGGTGATCCACAACGCCGACGACCTCAGCCTGGTCGGCACGGCCAGGAAGATCATCGACCTGGCCACGCGCGCGAAGGCGCGGCAGCTGTCCCCGGGCGAGATCCAGGGCGCCACCTTCACGATCACCAACCCGGGGGTGCTGGGAACGATGGTCGGGATGCCGATCATCCCCAAGGGCACGTCGGCGATCCTGGGCACGGGCTCGATCGACAAGCGCGTCGTGGTGCTGACGGACCCGGAGACGGGGGACGACTCCATGGCGATCCGCAAGCGGTCGTTCTTCTCCCTCGGCTACGATCACAGGCTCGTTGACGGTGCCGACTCCGCGCGCTTCCTCTCCCGTCTCAAGGCGCTGCTGGAGGACTTCCCCGGGGACGCCTGAGCGGCGTGCTGCACGATCGCGCCGACGCGGGCCCGACGATGGCGGGCGGCGGCCATGCCGGCACGCCGCCGCGCAGTGCCGGGTGGCCCGAACGCACCCTCTCGGTGCGCCGCCCCGGTCTGATCGGATACCCCGAGGCGCTCGACCTGCAGGCCGGCCTCGTCGAGCAGCGCAGACGCGGCGCCATTCCCGATACGCTGCTCCTGCTGCAGCATCCGCACGTGATCACCCTCGGCTCGGGCAGCCGCGCGGAGCATGTGCTCATGTCCCCCGGCGAACTCGCGGCCAGACGGATCGGCGTGCACAGAGCGGGCCGGGGCGGCGACGTCACCTATCACGGGCCGGGTCAGCTGGTCGGATACCCGATCCTCGACCTGAAGCCGGCGCGGCGGGATCTGCATGCCTACCTGCGCAGCCTGGAGCGCGTGCTCGTCGGCGCGCTGCGGACCTTCGGCCTCGAGGGGCGCCGCGACCCGGCCGGGACCGGAGTCTGGGTGGGCGGCGCCAAGGTTGCGGCGATCGGGATCCGCGTCTCCTCGGGATGGATCACCTCGCACGGCTTCGCCCTCAACGCCGACCCCGATCTGTCCTACTTCGACACCATTGTTCCGTGCGGGCTCCACGGGCGAGAGGTCACCAGCGTCAGCCGGCTGCTGGGCCGAAAGGTCCGCGCCGAAGACGCCGCCCCCGCCGTTGTGGCCGCGATGGCTTCGGAGTTCGGATACGGCGGCGTCGACGACTCGTCCCCACCGGTCTCCCGCGCCCGAACCTACCCCGAGGGCTCGGGCTCCGGGGGAGCGAACTCGAAGTAGTCGAGGTAGCGCTCCTTTTCCTCGCGCTCGCGCTGCAGCCACTCCTCGAACCCCGACGGCACCGGTTTGGGGGCCGCCGACAGCTCGCTGGCCGCACGCCGGGCCAGGTCGTCGACGTATTCGTTCCTGGGATCTCCGGCGTGTCCCCTGACCCACTCCCACCGCACGTCGTGTCCGGCGATCAGCGCGTCCAGGCGACGCCACAGATCCAGGTTCTCGATCGGTCCTCCCTTGCGCTTCCAGCCCCGCTTCTTCCACGCGGGCATCCACTCGGACGCGCCCCGGACCAGGTACTGCGAGTCGGACACGAAGCTGACGACACACCGCTCCCTGAGCGCCCCGAGTGCCAGGATTGCGCTGACGAGAGCCATCCGGTTGTTGGTCGTGGACGCCTGGGAAGTCCACAGGTCGCGGCGCCTCCAGTCGCTGCCGGTCCAGTGCTCCAGCAGTGCCGCGGCACCGCCCGGACGCTTCCGGTCGGCGAACTGGTTGCCGAGGCACGACTCGTCGGCGTGGATGAAGACTCTTGGCATGTCATTGAAGATACGAGACGGCGTTGACGCGGGAAGGCGACGGCCTAGATTCACGCAATGCCTCCGTCATCCACGTCCGCGGACCGTCCCGATTCGATGCGGCCGGCGTATCTCCTGCTCGAGGACGGGCGCCGCTTCGACGGATTTTCGCTCGGCGCGACGGGCAGCACCATCGGTGAGGTCGTGTTCAACACCTCGATGACGGGCTACCAGGAGGTGCTGACCGACCCGTCCTACTCGGGTCAGCTGGTCACCATGACCTACCCGCTGATCGGGAACTACGGGACCAACCACGAGGACGTGGAGTCTTCCCGCCCCCAGGTCGCCGGCTTCATCGTCCGGGAGGCGGCGCGGGCCCCCAGTTCCTGGCGCAGCCGCGCGACGCTCGCGGACTACCTGCGCGACCACGCAGTCACGGGGATCCGGGACATCGACACGCGCGCGCTGACGCGGCACATCCGCAGCAAGGGCGCCATGCGCGGGGGGATCGCCCCGGGGGGGACTTCGGCTGCGGAGTTCCTCCCGCGCATTCTCGCCCACCCCCGGATGGAGGGACTTGATCTTGCCTGCGGTGTGTCGACGGACATGTCGTATGTGGTTCCCGCTGCGGGAAGCGAGACCTTTCATGTGGCCGCGTTCGACTTCGGGGTCAAGGCCAGTTCCCCGCGCCTGCTTGCCGAGCGTGGCTGCAGGGTTACGGTGCTGCCCGCCGGGTCGGGGACCCGCGAGGTCCTGGCCCTCGATCCCGACGGCCTGTTCGTATCCAACGGCCCGGGGGACCCGGCGGCCGTCGGGCGCGCGGCCGAAACCATCCTCGAGGTGGCCGAGCGGGACATCCCCGTGTTCGGAATCTGTCTCGGCCACCAGCTCATCGCCCGCGCCTTCGGGGGAGATACCTTCAAGCTTCCCTTCGGACACCATGGCGCCAATCATCCGGTCATGAACCGCGATCGGGGAACGGTCGAGATCACGTCGCAGAACCACGGTTTCGCAGTCCGTGGCGGGGAGGGCGACACCGTTCCCGGTGCGCCCGCGCTGAGGGTCACGCACTGGAACCTCTACGACGACACGGTCGCGGGAATCGCCCACGCCAGCCTCCCCGTGATCGCCGTCCAGTATCACCCGGAAGCCGCCCCCGGACCGCACGACAGCAGCTATCTTTTCGACGACTTCGTATCCATGATGAGCGTACGCTGCGCCCGGGTTGCAGACCGGCCGAAAACGGGTTACAGCCCTTGACGATGCGCCTTCCGGTCGGTTACTTACCAACCGTTGCCGGTGGCGGCGGCAAGGCCACATGCGAGCGGCCCCAGGGGAGAATCGAATGACCAAAGCCGACCTCGTTGAGCAGGTGGCGGACGCGATAGGTCCGGGCATCACCAGGAAGGACTGCGCCCTGGTGGTCGACGGGTTTCTGAACGCGGTGAAGCATGCGCTCGCTGAGGGCCATGGAATCGAGATCCGCGGCTTCGGCACCTTCAAGGCGCGCCAGCGCAAGGCTCGCATGGCCCGGAACCCCAGGACGGGCGAGCCGGTCAGCGTGCCGGCTCGCACATCTCCGGTCTTCAAGCCCTCCAAGCACTTCCGTGCCCAGGTCGCCCGGCTGGACGCGAAGGACGGATCCGGGTAGCCACCGGGCGGCGCCCGGCCCGGATGCATCGCCTTGACACATGCAGCGGGGGCTTCCACCACGGACCGAGGGACCATGAAGGTGACGGTGCTGCTGTTCGCAGCCCACCGGGAGCTGGTCGGACAGACCGATACGGTGGCCGCGTTGCCTGACGGGGCCACCGTGGAGAAACTGCTGTCGGAGCTGCGGTCGCGGGGAGGGGGTTGGGCCCGCCTGCCGGCCCGGTCCGCGGTGGCGGTGAACCGCAAGTACGCCGCAGGCGAGACGGTCCTGGCGGACGGGGACGAAGTAGCCCTGATTCCGCCCGTCGCCGGTGGTTAGCCGACAGGAAGTGAAGGAAGGATCGCCGGGAGCTCAGCCGTGATCTGGAGCGACGTGACGTACGATCCCATCGACCCCGCGGAGGTCCTGCAACGGGTGGGAACGGCCGCGGATGGGGCCGCGGCCCTGTTCGTCGGCATGGTCCGCAACTCGAACGACGGGCGGCCGGTCGGCGGCATGGAGTACGAGGGCTACCGCGACATGGCGCGGGATCAGCTGGCGGCGATCGCAGCGGAGGCCGCACGGCAGGCGGGGAGTGACCGCGTAGCCGTGGTGCACCGCCTCGGAGAGCTGGCCATCGGGGAGGTGAGCGTGGCCATCGCGGTGTCCGCGCCGCACCGGGCCGAGGCCTTCGCGGCGGCACGTTACGTGATCGAGGAAATCAAGAAGCGTCTTCCCATATGGAAGCGGGAGCGCTATCTAGATGGGGAGGAGGAGTGGCTGGAGGGGAATCTTCCGGTGACAGGGAGCACGGACGTCCGGTGAGCCACAGCGCAACGTCATACAGGCCCGCTTCGCCCGAGGCGACACGGTCCATGGTGGACGGCTTCGGGCGCCGTATCGAATACCTGCGGATTTCCGTCACCGACAAGTGCAATCTCCGATGCGTCTACTGCATGCCCGAGGAGGGTCTGCCGTGGCTGCGCCGTGCCGAGATTCTCACCTACGAGGAGATTGCGGAGGTCGTGCGGGTGATGGCCGTCATGGGTCTTCGCAGACTCCGTCTGACCGGTGGCGAACCGCTGGTCCGGAAGGATCTGCCGCGCCTCGTGGACATGCTTGCGGCGGTCCCCGGGGTCGAGGACATCGCGTTGTCGACGAATGCGGTCCTGCTTGCGCCCGTCGCCAGGCGCCTTCGGGACGCGGGGGTGAGCCGCGTGAACATCTCGCTGGACTCCCTGCGGCCGGAGCGCGCCGACGCCATCGCGCGCCGCCCCGGGACGCTCGCCAGGGTGCTGGAGGGGCTCGCGGCGGCGCACGCGGTCGGTTTCGACCCGGTGAAGATCAACGTCGTGCTCATGCGCGGCGAGAACGACGACGAGGTGGCCGAATTCGCCGAGCTGTCGCGCGCCCGCCCGCTGCACGTACGCTTCATCGAGGTCATGCCGACGGAGTCCAACCTCGAGCTGAGCGCCTCCAACTTCCTGTCCTGCGAAGAAGCGCTGGCTCTCGTGCGGGAAGTGGACACCCTGGAACCCGTCCCCGGTCCTCCCGGCAACGGGCCCGCGACGTACTTCAGCTTCCCCGGCGCCCAGGGGACCATCGGCGTCATCACGCCCATGAGCCACAACTTCTGCAGCCGCTGCAACCGGATGCGCCTGACCGCCGACGGCCAGTTGCGCCCCTGTCTGTTCGGCACCATCCAGACCCCGTTGCGGGACGCGCTGAGGCGGGGTGACGCCCTGGAGCCGCTGATCAACGAGACGCTCCGGATCAAGCCCGAAAAGCACCTGCTGGTGCAGGGATCGTCGGCCGGGTCGGGAGGGCTGATCGCGCTTTCGCAGACGGGCGGATGAAGCGGACGGACCGATGAGGGACCCGGCGGGCGAGGGCCGGTTCCCAACCCACTCAACAACCATGGAGAAGCTCTGGCATGGCCGGAAAGATCACCGTCGTAGGGGCGGGGCACGTGGGCGAAGTGTGTGCCCAGCGCCTGGCCGAGAAGGAATTGTGCCGCGAAGTCGTGCTGATCGACATCGTCGAGGGGATCCCGCAGGGCAAGGGGCTCGACCAGTGGGAGAGCGCGCCCGTCGAGGGATTCGACACGCGGGTCATCGGTGCGAACGACTACGGTCCCGCGGAGGGGTCCGACCTGTTCATCGTCACCGCCGGCATCGCGCGCAAACCCGGCATGAGCCGCGACGACCTGTTGCGCACGAACGCGGGCATCGTGCGTTCGGTCAGCGAGCAGATCGCCAGGGTCGCGCCGGAGGCGGTTGTCATCGTGGTGTCCAACCCGCTCGATGTCATGGCTTTCGTTGCGAGGGAGACGACCGGGTTCCCGCGCGAGCGCGTGATCGGCATGGCGGGCGTGCTCGACACCGCCCGTTTCCGCTCGTTCATCGCGCTGGAGCTCGACGTGAGCGTCGAGGACGTGCAGGCCATGGTCCTGGGCGGTCACGGCGACACCATGGTGCCGCTGGTGTCCTATACGTCGGTGAGCGGAATCCCCATCTCGCACCTGATTCCGCAGGATCGCCTGGACGCGCTGATCGAACGGACCCGCAACGGCGGGGCCGAGATCGTGGGATACCTGAAAACCGGCAGCGCCTACTACGCTCCTTCGGCGGCAGCCGTGCAGATGGCCGAATCCATCGTCAGGGACAAGCGCCGGATCCTGCCCGCGGCGGCGTATCTGCAGGGAGAGTACGGGCACGAGGGGATCTACCTGGGCGTGCCCTGCAAGCTGGGCGAGGGCGGCCTTCATGAAGTGATCGAGGTGCCCCTGACGGAGAGCGAGGCGGCTGCGCTGGCGAAGAGCGCCGACCATGTGCGGGGGACCATGGCGCACCTGTAGCGCGACCGGCGCGGCGTCCCGTGGCCCGGCGGTCCCCGGCCGTCGTCAGGGCCCGCTGAAGATCGCCGGATCCAGCTCCGGGTTGAGCACGAAGTCGGACGTGACCAGCACCTTCCAGATCCTGCCGTCGGCGTTGAGGTGCACGCGGCGCCCGGTGAAGACGTAGCCGTCGACCTCCCGAATGTCCTCCCAGTAGGTGCGGCTGACGTTCTGGCGTCCCTCTTCGCGATACCCGATCGACACCGGCATCGCGCGGCCGTCCTCGAAGGTGTAGAACCAGGTGTCGCTGTGGTCGCCCACGCCCTCGCCGAAGGTCACACGCACCAGATGCCGCCCATCTTCGTCCGTGCCGTCGTAGTGCAGGAAGACCCCGGGGTCCAGCAGCTTGAAGGGCAGGCCGATCCAATAGTGCACGTCGCCGGACACGTAGCGGGCCTCGTCGAAGTCCTTGTCGCCCGGTCCGAGGGTCTCCCCGTTCATCACCGCCCAATCCCGCACGCCGTCGAAGCCGTGCTGGATGAAGTCGTTGCCCTCCCAGCGCTCGATCCGGGCGGCCTCGCCGGTCTCCAGCCGCGCGATCGTCACGTAGCGCGGACGGGTGCGGCGCAGGCGTCCGCTCACGGGGTCCCAGATCTCGGTGGTCAGCGTGTAGGAGGCGCTGCGCAGTCTGCCGTACGTCTCCATGCCTCCGAGCGCGTCGATCCACGCGTCAACGAGGGCCTGGGCGGCCTCGTCGCGCGCCGCCGGGACGGCTCCATCGGCCGGGACGGCGTCCGGTGTCCATGCCGGTGCCGCCCACGCGGCCGAAACCAGGGCGGCAGCCGCCAGCCCGAGGGTCAGTTGCCGTCTGTTCATCGTCGCTCCGTGTCCTTTCCCAGGTGCCCGGGTCGCTCCATCTTCGATGAACATGATACGCAATCGCACGCTTTGGCGCGCCTGTCGGCGGGGACGGGCGCGGGCATCCTGGCCGGGATCGGCGCGCGCCTCCTGGCCGGGACTGGCACGCGCCTCCTGGCCGGGACTGGCGCGAACCGCCGCGCTGGCCGCAGGCGCGGTCGCCCTCGCCTGCGGTGGAGAGGGACCCACGGCGGTCGAGCCACCGGACATCGAGTCGCTGGTGTTCGCACCCGAACTCGGCGTCGACCTGGCGCAGATGACGCAGCTCGGCTCCGGACTGTACGTCCGCGACCTGGTGGCCGGCGAAGGCGTGCGGGTCGGCCAGCAGGTGGGGGTGCGCTTCAACTACGAGGGCTGGCTGCACGACGGAACGCCGGTGGACCGGGGGACCTACCCGGCCGACCAGTTTTCTCCCGGTGCCTTCATCAACCCCTTCGACGGAGAGGTGTACTACCTGATCGGCAGCGGGCAGACGATTGCCGCGTGGGATCTCGGACTCGACGGGATGCGCGTTGGAGGGAAGCGCCAGCTCGTCGTCCCCCCGCGTCTGGCGTTCGGAGCCGCCGGGTCCGTGGACGGACGCGTGCCGGGCAACGCGGTCATGGTCTACGTCTTCGAGCTGCTCGCAGTGGAACCCTGAGCGGACCGCCCGGCGTGGGCGCACCGCCCGATCCGGCGACCCGTCACCCCCGCCGGACCACGGATCGCCGGGACACCCCCTACAGCTTCGGCAGCGTCACTCCGACCTGGCCCTGGTACTTGCCGCGCCGGTCCGCGTAGGCGACCTGGGGCGGCTCGTCGCCCTGGAAGAACACGAGCTGGGCGATCCCTTCACCCCCGTAGATCCGTGCCGGAAGCGGGGTCGTGTTGGAGATCTCGAGCGTCAGGAACCCCTCCCACGTGGGCTCGAGCGGCGTGACGTTGACGATGATCCCGCAGCGCGCGTAGGTGCTCTTGCCCACGCACAGAACGAGCACGTCCCGCGGAATGCGAAAGTGCTCGACCGTCCGCGCGAGCGCAAAGGAGTTGGGCGGAATGATGCACTCGGGGCCGTTGATGTCCACGAAGGACCTGGCGTCGAACGACTTGGGGTCGACCACCAGGTTGTGGACGTTGGTGAAGACCTTGAACTCGGGTGCCACGCGGATGTCGTAGCCGAAGGACGAGAGTCCGAAGGAGATCTTTCCGTTCCTGACCTGTTCCGGCTCGAAGGGCTCGATCATGCGGTGTTCGAGGCACATCGTGCGAATCCAGCGATCGCTCTTGACGGGCATGGGTGGTCTTGTGGCGGGGGGGTTCGATGGGGTCCGGGCGGGGCTGAGGCCCGGGCCGCAGGATGGCGCGAGACTGTGGGTGACGGGAAGATAGAATGCCGGGCGCGGGGCGCAAGCGGACGGGGGGCAGGGTGCGGCGCTGCCGGGCAGGTGCGCCGGATGCCGGTGCGGGAAGCTTGAATCCCCGGGGCTTCCCCCGTATCTTTCAGCCTTGATCCGAGAGTTCGTGAAAAGTTTCACAAACTTACCGGCAAGCGGCGATACCCGCGGCGACGGGCCTCCTTGGGGCCGACCACCGCGGGGGCGGGCAACCACGACCCGGGGGGGCCTTCAGTCATCATGGCGAAGTCCTACATACCGCTCCTGATCATCCTGGGCGTTACGGTTCTCAACGCCGTGGGGATGGCCGCCGCTTCCCACATCCTCAATCCGCGCCGCCCGACCCCCCAGAAGGCGATGCCCTACGAGTCGGGGATGATTCCGCTCGGCGATACCCGGGCCCGCTTCTCGATCAAGTTCTACATGGTGGCCATCAGCTTCATCGTCTTCGACCTGGAGACGATCTTCCTCGTGCCCTGGGCCGTGCGCGTGCGCGAGTTGGGCTGGGGCCCGTTCGTGGCGGTGTTCCTGTTCGTTGTCGTCCTTGCCGTCGGACTGGTCTACGAATGGAAGAAAGGCGGTTTGGAATGGGACTAGAAAAACAGGGCATTCTCGGATCGGGGACGCCGGCCTTCCTGACGACACGACTTGATTTCGTGGTCAATTGGGCACGCCGCAACTCGTTGTGGCCCATGCCCTTCGGGACCGCGTGCTGCGCGATCGAAATGATGGCTTCGGCGGCGAGCAACTTCGATCTGGCCCGTTTCGGGATGGAGCGGATGTCGTTCAGCCCGCGCCAGGCCGACGTGCTGATCTGCGCCGGCCGGGTTCCGTACAAGCTCGCCCCGGTGCTGCGGCGGATCTGGGACCAGATGATGCAGCCCAAGTGGTGCATTTCGATGGGGGCCTGCGCCTCGTCGGGCGGTGTCTTCGACGTCTATTCGATGGTGCAGGGGATCGACACGATCGTGCCGGTCGATGTCTACATTCCCGGTTGTCCGCCGCGGCCCGAGGGCCTGATCTATGGCCTGATGATGGTGCAGGAGAAGATCCGCGGCGAGAGCCTGGCCGACCATGCGGCACTCAGGGCCGAGGACCCCCTGGCCGCCGGGCGTCCGCGGGCCGGCGACGAGGAAGTCTCCGATCTGACCGGGCCCTTCGGCAATTCGACCCACCAGAACCGGGTGAGCGGCCTCGTCGAGACCGACGCCATCGGCCGCGCCGAGGACCGGCTCCCCTGAACACGCTGGCAGCGGCCCCGGGACGCCTCCGCCGGGAGGGCGTGCGATGACGCGGCAGCCCGCGCCGGATGCGGCCTTTTCCGGCTTCGATCTCGTTGCGGACGGCCCCGGCCAGACGGGCGGGGGCGGCGCGGCCGGGACGGCGCGGGAGAGTCACGCGCCCCGCAACCCGACCGTGGACGCGCTGCGCGAGCACTTCGCCGACGCGGTGCACCGCAACCTCGTATGCGCCGGCGACGAGGATGTCGTGTACGTCGACCCGGAGCGGATCACCGACATCCTCGGGTGGCTCCACGACGAGCCGGACCAGCACTACGACCACCTCGCCGATGTCACCGCCGTCGACTACGGCGGCGGAAGGCCGCTCGAAGTCGTCTACCAGCTGTGGTCGATCCCGCGCCGCGCCGCGCTCCGGGTCAAGTGCGAACTGCCTCTCGACGGTCTGGCGGTCGACAGCGTGACGGGTATCTGGTCAGGCGCCAACTGGCTGGAGCGGGAGGTGTACGACCTCTTCGGCATACACTTCAACGGGCATCCCGACCTGCGCCGCATTCTGATGCCCGACGACTACGCCGAGGGCCATCCCCTGCGGAAGGATTTCCCTCTGCGCGGCAGGTTCTCGCGCGCCGAGCAGACCCGGCGGGCGTTGACCCAGGACCCGGAGGACTACTACGTGCCCGGCGAGATCGCCGACCGCGTGCCGCAGGTGGTGCCGGCCGCCAGCGCCGAGGACGCGGAGGCGGCGGGAGCGGACGATGTCTAGCACGGTCGAATACCTCGCGCGCCGCAATCCGGAAATGGGCCCCCGCGGCACTCCGGTCCCCAGCCCCGTCGAGCCCTTCGACGCCCCGGAGCCGGACCTCGGTTCGAGCACCATGCTGGTCAACGTCGGGCCGCAGCACCCGGCCACGCACGGGGTCCTGCGGCTGGTCGTGGAGCTGGATGGCGAGACGGTGGTCAGCGTGGTGCCGCGGCTGGGCTACCTGCATTCGTCCTTCGAAAAGCTCGGCGAGTACCGGACCTGGAACCAGATCGTACCGCTCACCGACCGCATGGACTACCTGGCACCGCTGATCTACAACTGCGCGTACGTGATGGCGGTCGAGAAGCTGATGGGGATCGAGGTCACGGACCGGTGCCGGGTTGCGCGTGTGATCTGCATGGAGATGGACCGGATCTTCTCGCACCTGCTCTGGCTGGGAACGTGGTCTATCGACGTCGGGGCCTTCACCCCCTTCCTGTACGCATTTCAGCAGCGCGAGAAGGTATACACGCTGCATGAGGCGCTGACGGGCGCGCGCATCACGACGTCGGCCACCCGGATCGGCGGCATGATGGCGGACCTGCCCGAGGGATGGGCCGACGGGGTCCGCGAATTCGCCAACAACCTCCCCGCCACGCTCGACGAGGTCGACTCCCTGCTCACCTGCAACGCGATCCACGTGGGCCGCACCCAGGGAATCGGCGCGATTTCGGCCGAAGACGCGGTGAACTACGGGCTCACGGGCGCCAACCTGCGTGCCAGCGGCGTGCCGTACGACGTGCGCAAGGACCGGCCGTACTACGACTACGAGAGCTACGACTTCGAGGTCCCGATCGGGTGTCACGGCGACTGCTACGACCGCTACCTGGTGCGCATGGAGGAGATGCGGCAGAGCGTCCGGATACTGCACCAGGCGCTGGACCACCTGCCGGACGGGCCGATGGATGTGGAGGACCCCCGCATTTCGCTTCCTTCCAAGACCGACTGCATGTCGGACATGGAGTCGATGATCCACCACTTCAAGCTGATCACCGAGGGGATCCCGGCGCCGGCCGAGGACTGCTGGTTCTCCGTGGAGGGTTCGAAGGGCGAGCTGGGGATGTACGTCGTGGGCGACGGAGGACCGAAGCCCGTGCGGTGGCGCATCCGGCCTCCGTCATTTGTGAACCTGTCGGCGATTCCGAAGCTGTCCGAGGGGCACCTCATGGCCGACCTGATCGTGATCAACGCGAGCCTGGACATCGTGCTCGGAGAGATCGACCGATGAGCGAGGTCCGCTTTCGCAATCCCGGCTGGGCGGGGAACACCGGCGAGTTCGACCTGAGCGAGGCCGACGTGCGGGGGAGCGAGTACTCCGGGGAGCGGCCTCTCGACGGGGGTCATCCCTCGGTCGCCCCGAGCCTGCCCTACATGTTCGTGGAGAAAGACCCCGACGCGCCGCTCTTCGAGGGACCCTACCTGGAGCGTTTCGACAAGATCCGGAGCCGGTATCCGACAGCGCGCGCGGCGCTCCTGCCGGCGCTCAACCTCGCCCAGGAGCTGCGGGGCCACATCTCGCCCGAGACCATGGACGAGGTCGCGGGAATGCTTGGCCTGAGCGACGCATACGTTCGCGGCGTCGCCACCTTCTACACGATGTACAACAAGCGTCCGGTGGGGCGCTTTCTCATACAGGTGTGCACCAACATCTCCTGCAACCTGTGCGGCGCCGACGAGGTTCTGGCGGCCTTCCTGGAGCACACGGGCACGGAGCCGGGGCAGACCTCGAGTGACGGGAACTTCACGGTCGTGGAGGCCGAATGCCTGGCGGCATGCGGATTCCCGACCTGCGTGCAGATCAACTCGCGCTACTTCGAAGACGTGTCGGCCCACGATGTTCCGGCCGTGCTCGATCGGCTGAAGCGCGAAGTGAACAAGGGCTTCTAGAGGCCCGCCCCCGAGGAAGACGGCCTTGGCTTATCCGTACCGACACGACAAGGAGACCCGGGTGCTGAGCGAGTGCTTCGGGGATCCCGCGGCGCGCACGGTGGCCGGCTGGAAGGCCGCCGGCGGCTACCAGGGCATTGCGAGGGCGCTGGAGATCGGGCGCGACGCGACCGTGGAGGACGTCAAGGCGTCCGGGCTCCGCGGCCGCGGCGGCGCGGGTTTCCCGACGGGGCTCAAGTGGTCCTTCATGCCGAAGAACACCGGTCGTCCCCACTACATGCTCTGCAACGCCGACGAGTCCGAGCCCGGAACCTTCAAGGACCGGGAGATCATCCGCTGGACGCCCCACCAGCTCATCGAGGGATGCCTGGTCGGCGCCTATGCCATCGGCGCGTCCCACTGCTACATCTACCTGCGCGGCGAGTTCTTCGAATCCACCAATGTCCTCGCGCGGGCGCTGGAGGAAGCGTACGAGGAAGGACTCGCCGGCAATGACATACTGGGTTCCGGCGTGGACATCGACATCACCTTGCATGTGGGGGCCGGCGCCTACATCTGCGGCGAGGAAACGGGTCTGATGAACTCGCTGGAGGGGCGCCGGGGAGAGCCGCGGATCAAGCCTCCCTTCCCGGCGGCGGTCGGCGCGTTTGGTATGCCCTCCACCATCAACAACGTGGAAACCCTGGCCGCCGCGGCCCACATCGCGCGGCACGGCGGCGAATGGTACCGCCAGTGGGGTACGGACAAGAGCCCGGGAACGAAGCTCTTCTGCGTTTCCGGCCATGTGAACAAGCCGGGCAACTACGAATTCCCCCTGGGCTTTCCGCTGATGGAGCTGATCGAGGACGTGTGCGGGGGCATCCCCGACGGCAACGCCCTCAAGGCGGTCATTCCGGGCGGCAGCTCGGTGCCGATCATGGACGCCGACGACTGCCGCGGCTGCACACTGTGCTACGAAGGGGTCGAAGCCGCCGGATCGATGCTCGGATGCGCCTCGGTGATCGTCATGGACGAGACCGCCGACATCGTCAAGCAGGTGCGGCGCATGGCCCACTTCTACGCGCACGAGTCATGCGGCCAGTGCACGCCCTGCCGCGAGGGCACGACCTGGGCCACCCGCATTCTCCAGCGGATCGAGGACGGGCGCGGCACCGAGGACGACCTGGACACCCTGATCGAGATCTCCGAGCAGATGACCGGAACCACCATCTGCGTGCTGTCGGATTCGCTTGCGATGCCGGTGATCTCCTCGATCGAGAAGTTCCGCGAAGACTACCTGGCCCTCATCCGCCGCGGCGAGCGGGTCGGAGCCGCATGATGCACCCGAGGAAGCCCCATGCCGGATAACGGTCGCAAAGCCGACACGGTCACCCTGACCATCGACGGGCGGGAAGTCACGGTCCCGAAGGGCACTTCGCTGCTGCACGCCGCCGAGTCGATGGGCACCGAAGTGCCGCACTACTGCTACCATCCGGGTCTGTCGGCGCCGGCCCAGTGCAGGATCTGCCTGGTCGAGGTGGAGGGGGCGCCCAAGCTGCAGCCGTCATGCGTGACCATCGCCCAGGACGGCCAGGTGGTCCATACCGACAGCCCCGCGGCCAAGCGCATGCGCAAGGGTGTGCTGGAGTTCTATCTGGTGAACCATCCCCTGGACTGTCCGATCTGCGACATGTCGGGCGAGTGCAAGCTGCAGGACTACGTCTTCGACGAGGGCCGGGAGCACGGCCGCGGGCGCGAGCCCAAGCGCGTCTTCGGGCGCGACGACTTCGGCGGCGACGTGCTCTACTACGGCGACCGCTGCGTGATGTGCACGCGCTGCGTGCGCTTCATGGACGAGGTCGCGCGCGACTCGCGGCTGACGGTCGTGGAGCGCGGCAGCCGCGCCGTGATCGACACCTTCTTCGACCGCGGGCTGGAAGGGGCTTCGTTCGCCGGCAACGTCGTGGACATCTGCCCCGTCGGTGCGCTGGTGTCCAAGGACTTCCTGCACAAGGCGCGTGCCTGGGACCTCGACCACACGCCCTCGATCTGCCCCAACTGCAGCCAGGGGTGCAATATCGAGCTGCACACGCGCGACAACCTGGTCCAGCGGCTGAAGCCGCGCGAAAACCCGGAGGTCAACGGCCACTGGATGTGCGACTACGGGCGCGCCAACTACGAGTGGATGAACCGCGCCGGCAGGCTGGAGGCCCCGGCGGTGGGCCGCGGACCGGAGAGACGCGTTGCCGACTGGAAGGAGGCGTTGCAGCTCCTGCTCACACGTCTTGCCGGCGCCGACGGCGACGTCGCGCTGGTGGGGTCCGCGCACGGGTCGAACGAAGCGCTCGCGGGCCTCGCGACGCTGGGCGAAGGCGTGGGCGGCGGGGTTCTGCACCGGATCTACCGTTCGCCCCGGGCCGCCGACGAGGTTCCGCTCCCCGGCTTCCCGCTGCTGGTGCGCCGGCGCGACCTCGTCCCCAACGTGGAAGGCGCCGGACTGCTCGGCTTCGAGCGCGTCGGCGACGACAACGGCGAGGGCGGCCTCGAGGAGGTCGCGGGCCACGGAGGGGTCGTGATCGTGCTCGGCGACGGGCTCGCCGATCAGCCCGCGGACTTTGCGGGCGACGCCGACCTCTTCGTGTATCTCGGCACCTTCGACTCGGCGGCGGCCGCCAACGCCGACTTCGTGCTGCCGATCACGACATTCGCCGAAGAGGAAGGATCGTTCGTCAACGCGCAGGGGCGGGTCCAGCGCTTCCATCAGGGCGTGCGGCCTCCGGAGTCGGCGCGCCCGGCCTGGCTGGTGCTGGGGGCCCTCGTGGCCGCGCTGCGGGGCGGCCGGACTCCGGCCGATGCGCCGGACGCGTTCGAACGGCTGGTGGCCGCGCACCCCTCCTTCGATGGTCTGACCTGGGAAGCGGTCGGGGCCGGGGGCGCGGCCCTCGCCAGGGAGGCCGCCCATGGGTGAGATGCGCGAGCTCTCCACCTTCTGGTTCGTCACCATCGGGGCCGTCAAGGTCATCGCCGTATTCACGGTGGTGATGGTGGTGGTCGCGTACATGACGCTCGCGGAGCGCCGCGTGTCGGCCTTCATCCAGGACCGGCTCGGGCCCAACCGCGTCGGGCCGTTCGGGCTGCTGCAGCCCATCGCCGACGGTCTCAAGAACATCATCAAGGAAGAGACGATGCCGGGGACGGCCGCGAAGTTCTACTTCGTGCTGGGTCCGGCGCTGGCCATCATGCCGGCCGTGGTCACCTTCGCGGTGATCCCCTTCGCGGCGCCCCTGCCCACCCCGGTGGGAACGGTGGACATGGTCGTCGCGGATGTCCCCATCGGCATCCTCTACGTTCTCGCGCTGTCGTCCCTGGCCGTCTACGGGATCGTGCTGTCCGGCTGGGCCTCCAACAACAAGTACGCGTTTCTCGGGGGACTGCGGGCCTCGGCCCAGATGATCTCCTACGAGGTCGCGCTGGGGCTGAGTGTGATCGCCGTGCTCCTGCTGGCGGGCAACGTCACGCTGACGGAGATGGTGTGGAGGCAGCAGCAGCTGGGGCTGTGGTTCGTGTTCCCGCTGTCGCTGGCGTTCATCTTCTTCCTGATTTCCGCGCTGGCCGAGACCAACCGGCTCCCCTTCGACATGCCCGAAGCCGAGTCGGAGCTGATCACGGGGTATCACACCGAGTATTCGGCGATGAAGTTCTCGATGTTCTTCATCGCCGAGTATGCCCACGTGGTCACGGCGTCGGCGCTGATGGCCACGCTGTTCTTCGGCGGGTGGGACATCCCGTTCTGGCACGGCGACGACATGCTCCGTCACGAGGGCGGGTGGATCCGCGGTTTCGACGAGGCGGGCGCGCCGATTCCCACCACCCCGAGCGTGCTCATCACGCTTCTCACGCTGGGCGCGTTCTCGGCGAAGACGGGTTTCTTCCTGCTCCTCTACATCTGGATACGGTGGACGCTGCCGCGGTTCCGCTACGACCAGGTGATGCACCTCGGGTGGAAGGTCCTTCTGCCGGCGGCCCTCGGGTACATCATGCTGATCGCGGGGACCATGCTTGTGCTCGACCAGCTGGGCGTCGCCTACGGCATGCTCTACGGACTGGTCCTGACCGCCGTCAGCGGCGTCACCACCCTTGCGTTCCTCTTCTTCGTCGACCGCGACCGCGTCATTTCCGGTGCCCACAGGAAGCAGTCCGTGCGCACTGGGCGCGCCGGGGCCGTTCCGGGTGCGACGGGCCGCACCACCGCAGGCTGACAAGGGAGCAGATTCCAATGGCGATATCGGTCAAGGTGATGAGGCGCCCCGAGGCGGGCCGCACGTCGTACATGCGCGCGACGCTCAAGGGCATGAGCCTCACCTTCAGGCACATGGTCCGGCCGACCAAGGTGACCCTGGAGTACCCCGAGGAGCAGCCGGAGCTGAGTCCGCGCTGGAGGGGTACGCACCGCATGGAGGTGCACGCCGACGGACGTCCCAAGTGCGTTGCGTGCGGCCTGTGCCCGACGGTCTGCCCCGCCAACTGCATCCGGCTGGTGGGCGGCGAGGACGACCAGGGCAACCGCTACCCCATCGTGTACGAGATCGACGAGTTCCGCTGCATCTTCTGCGGCATGTGCCAGGAGGTGTGCCCGGTCGAGGCGATCCACGTGGGACAGCACTTCGAGAACGCGGAATACACGAGGGACCGTTTCGTGTACGACCTGGACCGCCTGATGGAGCAGGATCACCCGACAACCCTGCTGTGGGATCCGGCGGATCCGCGTTCGGAATGAGCGAAATCCTCTTCGTTCTGTTCGCGGTCGTGGCCGTCGGCGGGGCCATCGGGGTGGTGATCGGGCGCAGTCCGGTCGCCAGCCTGCTGTTCATGGTGGCCACGCTGGCGAGCGTCGCGGGGATCTACGTCCTCTTCGAGGCCCACTTCCTGGCGGCGATCCAGGTGCTGGTCTACGCGGGCGCGATCATGGTGCTCTTCCTGTTCGTGATCATGCTCCTGAACCTCGGTCACGACTACCGTGCCGACCTCCGGTACGGCTCCTGGTCGCTGCTCTCCCTGGTCGTCGTGGGCCTCACGGCCGGGGTTCTGATGCAGGGATGGATCGGAGGCGCGGACGCCGACCTGCTGCCGGACGGCGCTGCCGCGGCAGCCGCGATCGACGCCGCGGTGCTGGAGAAGGGCGCCGTGGGGGTCATCGCGGATCCGCTCTTCACCGACTACGTGGTCGCCTTCGAACTGATGGGGCTGCTGCTGCTCGTGGCCATCGTGGCCGCGGTCGTGCTCGCCAAACCGCGCGCGCGAAGGGAGGACTGAGGTGTTGACGCCTGCCCTGCTCCTGAGCGCCACGCTCTTTGTGATCGGCACGCTCGGCGTGATCGTGCGCAGGAATGCGATCATCATCTTCCTGTGCGTCGAGTTGCAGCTCAATGCGGTCAACCTGGCGTTCGTGGCGCTGTCCCGGTACACGGGGATCGAGGGCCAGCTCTACGTCTTCTTCGTGATGACGGTGGCGGCGGCCGAGGCGGCCGTCGGCCTGGCCATCATCATCGCGATCTTCCGGCACTATGAGACGGTCAACGTGGACAAGTTCAACGTGTTGAAGTGGTGACCGGCGTGTCCTGGGAACCCGTGCTGCCCGGCCTGATCGTCCTGCTCCCGCTGCTGGGGTTCGTGATCAACGGGTTCCTCGCCCTGCGCGCGGCGCGCTGGTCGTCCGCCGCGGTTCGCAACGGGGAAGAGTGGGATCCCTTGGCCGGCAAGGCGCTTCCCGTCACGCACTCGCTTCCCACGATCGTGGGACCGGGTGTGATGCTGATCGCCTTCTGCCTGGCGCTGATCAACTTCGCCGGCATGCCCGACGACCTGCACGAGCCCGTGGTCCGCTCCTACTGGACCTGGATCGCGACCGGGGATCTGCGCATCGACGCGGCCCTCCAGCTCGACCAGCTCTCGGCCGTCATGATGCTTGTGGTCACCGGGGTCGGCTTCCTGATCCACGTCTTCAGCGTCGGCTACATGAAGGACGACGTGGGGTATCCGCGCTACTTCGCGTACCTGAACCTGTTCGTCTTCTTCATGCTGGTGCTGGTCATGGGTTCCGGCTACGCCACCATGTTCGTGGGGTGGGAGGGCGTCGGCCTCTGCAGCTATCTGCTGATCGGCTACTGGTTCAGCGACCGCGAGAAGTCCGACGCGGGCAAGAAGGCGTTCATCGTGAACCGGATCGGGGACGTCGGCTTCCTGCTTGCCATGTTCCTGATCTACAAGAGCTTCGGGACGCTGGACTTCGGCGGGGTCTTTGCGGGCGCCGAGGGACAGGTGGCCGCCGGCGGCGTCGCCGTCACCGCGATCACGCTGCTGCTGATGCTGGGGGCGGCCGGAAAGAGCGCGCAGGTGCCGCTGCACGTGTGGCTGCCCGACGCGATGGCCGGGCCCACGCCAGTCTCCGCGCTCATCCACGCGGCCACCATGGTCACGGCGGGCGTCTACATGGTCGCGCGGTCCTCGGTCCTCTACGCGCTGGCCCCGGTGAGCCAGGCCGTCGTGGCCGGTGTGGGGGTGCTCACCGCGCTGATCGCGGCGACCATCGCCATGCAGCAGTACGACATCAAGAAGGTGCTGGCCTACTCGACCGTCTCCCAGCTCGGGTTCATGTTCCTGGCTGCCGGCATCGGCGCCTTCACGGCTGCCATCTTCCACCTCGTCACGCACGCATTCTTCAAGGCGCTGCTCTTCCTCGGCGCCGGTGCGGTGATCCACTCCATGCACCACGCGGCGCATCACGCGGACGGACACCTCGACGAGCAGGACATGCGCAACATGGGCGGTCTCCGGCGCTACATGCCCGTCACGTGCGCGGTGATGTGGATCGCCACCCTCGCCATCGCGGGAATCTGGCCCTTCGCCGGCTTTTTCTCGAAGGACGAGATCATCTGGTATACGGCGGCGTGGGCGGGCGCGGACGCGAATCCGTTCGGGGCACTCTATGCCGTGTACTGGGGTGTGGCCCTGCTGACCGCGCTGCTGACCGCGTTCTACATGACGCGCCTGATGATCATGACGTTCCACGGCGCCAACCGCACCGGTGGTGCGGGCGCGGCACATCTGCACGAGGCCCCGCCCGTGATGACGGTTCCGCTGATCGCGCTGGCCGCGTTGTCGGTATTCGGCGGCTGGATCAACGTTCCCGAGGCGCTGCAGGCGTCGTTCGCGGGGCTGTTCGGCGTGCTTCCGATGAGCGAATGGCTGCATCACTGGCTCGAGCCGGTGACGCACGCGGCCGCGGAGATCCAGGTCGCGGGCTTCGGCGAGGCCGCCCACAGCGCGCCGCCCGGCGGTGGCGAGGTGGCGTGGGCACTCGCCTCGACGGTCGCCGCGCTGCTGACGGTCGCGGTGAGCGTGCGCATCCTCGGTGCGCGCAAGTACCTCGCCGCATCCGCCGACCCGGGTCCCGCCACGGGCCTGCGGCGCGTCGTTCACGACAAGTGGTACTTCGACGAGGCCTACGACGCCGCGATCGTGCGGCCGCTGGTCGGGCTTTCCAGGTGGTGCTGGAGGTTCATCGACGACGTGATCATCGATGGTTTCGTGAACTCCACCGCACAGCTTGCGCGCCTCGCCGGCTGGGTCATGAGCCTCTTCCAGACCGGTCAGGTGAACATGTATGCATTCGTGCTGACCCTGGGCGTCCTCCTTGTCCTGGGCGCTTCGGTCCTCCTCCAGATCGTCCCATGACGGACCTGTTCGCATCGCTCCGGTACGAGGACTGGATCCTCCACGTGCTGATCTGGCTGCCGCTTGCCGGAATGGCCCACGTCCTCATCTCGTCTTCGGCGCGGGCAAAGGACGTGGCGTTCACTTGGTCGGCGCTCGTTTTCGTGCTCAGCCTGGGGTTGTGGTGGACCTACGACCCCGGCGGGGGCGGGCTGGCGTTGCGGTCGTCCACGCCCTGGATCGAGGCGTGGGGAATAAGCTACGCGCTCGGCATCGACGGCATCTCCGTCTTCATGGTGATGCTGACGACGTTCACCAGCGCAATCGCGATACTCGGGTCGTTCGAGTACGTGAAGACCCGCCGCAAGGCCTTCTACGCACTCATGCTGCTCCTGGAGACGGGCGTGCTCGGGGTGTTCCTCGCCACCGACATCTTCCTCTTCTACGTCTTCTTCGAGCTCACGCTGGTCCCCATGTACTTCATCGTGGGGATCTGGGGCGGGGAGCGGCGCATCTACGCCGCCGTGAAGTTCTTCCTCTACACGGCGGTCGGGTCGCTCCTCATGCTGGTCGCGATCCTGTACATGTACTTCGGCGGCGGTGCGGAGTCCTTCTCGTACGAGGCGTTCCTGAACGCCGACCTCGGCCTGCGCGAGCAACTCTGGCTGTTCGCGGCCTTCGCGCTTGCCTTCGGCATCAAGGTGCCGGTGTTCCCCCTGCACACCTGGCTGCCCGACGCCCACGTCGAAGCGCCGACGCCGGGCTCGGTCATATTGGCGGCGGTGTTGCTGAAGATGGGCACCTACGGCTTCATGCGGTTCCTCCTGCCCTTCTTTCCGGGGGCCGCGCAGCACCCGACGGTCGTGGCGGTCATGCTGGTGCTGGGCGTGGCGGGGATCATCTATGCGGCGTGGGTCGCGGCGGTCCAGCCCGACGCCAAGAAGCTGGTCGCCTACACGTCGGTGGCGCACATGGGGTTCGTGGTCATCGGGATCTTCGCCCTGACGCTGAACGGCCTGCAGGGCGGCATGGTCGTCATGATCAGCCACGGCATCTCCACCGGCGCGCTGTTCCTGCTGCTGGGCATGATGTACGAACGGCGCCACACCCGCCTCATCGATGACTTCGGCGGCATCGGCCGCCCCGCCCCGCTGTTCGCGACGGCCTTCGTGATCACCGCGCTGGCCTCCATCGGGCTGCCCGGGACGAGCGGCTTCATCGGCGAGTTCCTGGCCCTGCTGGGGACCTTCGAGACCCATGCGCTCACGGCGATCGTGGCCGCCACCGGGGTCGTCTTCGCGGCGTACTACATGCTGCCCATGGTGCAGCGCGTCCTCTTCAACAAACTGGACAGGCCCGAGAACCGGAAGTTCCGCGATCTCTCCGCGAGGGAGGGCGTGATCCTGGCGCCCATGGTCGCGGCCATGATCTGGATCGGCGTCCACCCCACGCCCATCCTGGAACGCATGGAGCCGAGCGTACAGCGCGTGATCGAGCGTGTCGAAGAAGCGCGCCCCGTCCTCGACGCGGCCTCTGCGGACTTGGCGACTTCGGCGGCTGTGGCGAACGCCTGGTCAGCCGGGGACGGGGACGAGCGGGTGGACGCGGCCGAGCGGGTGGACGGGGACGAGCGGGTGGACGCGGCCGATCCGGCCGGGTGGGAGGACTGACCCGATGCTGCTCGACTACACGTCCAGCGCCCACTACGTGCTCGCGCTCCTGCCGGAGGTGGTGCTCTGTGTCTGGGGGATGGGCGTGCTGCTGGCCGGCGTCTCCCGCAGACACCGGGCCGGATCGGGCCAGGAGCTGGGTTGGCTTACGATCGCGGGTCTGGCCTTTGCGGCGCTGGCGAACGGGTGGCTGTACTTCGGAGTGACCGAGAACGCAGCCACGGCAATGATCGCCGTCGACCGCTTCCGGCTCTTCGGGAACTGGGTGTTCCTGATCGGGGCCGGGCTGTCGATCGTCATCTCCCTGCCGTACGTCGCGCGGCAGAGGCTCCAGGCCGGCGAATACTACTCGCTGATCCTGTTTGCGACGGTGGGCATGATGTTCATGGCTTCGGCGCGCGACCTCATGGTCGTCTTCCTGGGGCTGGAACTCATGTCCATCGCGGTCTACGCGCTGGCGGGCTTCAATCGCCGTGACCGCCGGTCCGCCGAAGCGGGACTCAAGTACTTCCTCCTGGGCGCGTTCGCGAGCGGGTTCCTGCTGTTCGGCATTGCGCTCGTGTACGGCGCGACGGGGACGACCAACATACGGGTGGTCGCGGACGCGGTTCAAAGCGGCGCCGCCGTGGCCGCGCTGATGAACCCGGGCGTGGCGCTGCTCGCGATAGGGTTCGCCTTCAAGGTGTCCGCGGTGCCCTTCCACATGTGGACCCCGGACGTCTACGAAGGGGCGCCGACTCCGGTCACCGCCTTCATGGCGGCATCCGTCAAGGCCGCCGCGTTCATGGCATTCCTCCGGGTTTTCCTGGTCGGCCTCGACGGGCTCCATGGGCAGTGGTGGGGCATACTCTGGTGGATCGCGGCGGTCACCATGGTGGTGGGCAACACCGTTGCCGTCGTGCAGTCCAGCGTCAAGCGCATGCTAGCCTATTCGTCGATCGCACACGGAGGATACCTGCTGGTCGCGCTGGTCGCCGCGAACGACGGGGCCGCGGCAGGGCTCCTTTTCTATCTCCTGGTCTACACCATCATGACCGTGGGCGCCTTTGCGGTCGTGGTGACCGTGGGCAACCAGAGCGAGAGCAACTCGCGGATCGAGGACTACGCCGGATTCGGATGGCGACGGCCGGTCATCGGGGTTCTCATGACCGTGTTCCTGCTGTCGCTGGCCGGATTCCCCGGCACCGCCGGATTCATCGCCAAGTACCACCTCCTGCTGGGCGCCGCCGAGGCCGGTCTCTGGGTGCTGGCAGTGATCCTGGTCCTGACGACGGTCGTCTCCTACTGGTACTATCTGCGCGTGGCCTGGTTCATGTGGATGAAGGAGGCGACCACGGGCGAGGTTCCGGGCGCAGTGGACGGAACGCCGCTGGCCACGCAAATCGTACTCGTCGTCGGCGTCGCACTGATCGTCCTTGGCGGTCTGTTCCCGGGCGCCGCACTGGACCTGGCGGCCGACTCGGTCGACGGTCTCCGGCAGGTCATGGGTGGTGCGGCCGCGGGGGCGGGTTACTGAGCATTCTTCGCTGAAGGCGGGCTCCGATGCATCCGAAGGAGCAGATCTTCCGGCAATACGACATCCGCGGCATTGTCGGGGAGGACCTGACCCCCGAGGTCGCGGAAGCCGTTGGCAGGGCCTACGGCTCCGAGCTGTGCACGCGGCTTCCGGGTGCCCTGCGACGCGTGGCGGTCGGGGAGGACAATCGTCCGTCGTCTCCCGGTCTGCGGGCCGGCCTGGTGCGGGGGTTGCGGTCGTCCGGTTGCGGAGTCGTCCAGCTGGGCACGGTTCCGACCCCGGTCACGTACTTTGCCGAGTACGAGTTCGCCACGGACGGCGCCATACAGATCACGGGTTCCCACAATCCTCCCGAGTACAACGGGATCAAGATGACCATGGACAGGCGGTCGGTCCATGGTGACACGATCCGGCGCCTGCGGACCCGCATCATGGAGCGCGACTTGGTCGAAGGTGACGGACCCCTCGAGATCCGCGACCCGCTTCCCGCCTACGTGGCCGACGTTTCCGCCCGGTTTCGGCTCTCGCGCCCTCTCAGGGTCGTCGTCGACTGCGGGAACGGCACGGGCTCGGTCGTCGCGCCGCAGCTCCTGGAGGCGATCGGCCTGGACGTGATTCCCCTGTACTGCGAGTCGGACGGTACCTTCCCCAACCACCATCCGGACCCGACGGTGGACGAATACGTCCAGGACATGATCGCCGAGGTGCGACGGCACGGCGCCGACGCCGGCATCGGATTCGACGGCGACGCGGACCGGATCGGCGTGGTGGATGATCAGGGGCGCATCGTGCGTGGCGACATCCTCCTGCTTCTGTTCGGGCTGGATGTCCTGCGCCGGCACGGTACCGGACAGCGCCTGGTCTTCGACGTGAAATGCTCGCAGGTCCTTCCCGAGGAATTCGCGCGTGCCGGCGGCGAGCCGCTGATGTGGAAGACCGGTCACTCACTCATCAAGGAGAAGATGAGAGAGGTTGGGGCGACGGTCGCGGGAGAGCTGTCCGGACACATCTGTTTCGCCGACGACTACTACGGCTTCGACGACGCCCTCTACGCCGCGTGCCGGCTCGCGGCCCTGATTGCCGGGGGCGGGCGTCCACTGTCGGAGATTATCGGGGCGCTCCCCGCCTGCGCCGCCACGCCGGAGCTGCGGATCGAGGTCGCCGAAGAGGACAAGTTCCCGCTGGTGGAGCGGGCCGTACGCTACTTCAGCGCCCGCCACGACGTGGTCGCGGTCGACGGCGTGCGGGTGGAGTTCGGTGACGGATGGGGTCTTATCCGGGCCTCGAACACGCAGCCGGTGATCGCGGCGCGCTTCGAGGCGAAGAGCCCGGGGCGCCTGGCGGAGATCCAGGGGATCATGGAGGAGTGGCTGCGCCAGGAGGGGGTGCGGATCTGAAGGAAAGGCGGCCACTCCGGGCCTCCCGCGCGTTCGTCACGGTGGTGCACGGAAAGTCGTCCCATCCAGCTATGCCAATGGCCCTCACCAGGGCCCATATTCGGGCACGCTGAATCGCATCCGCCGTATCCTGCGAGGCTTCCTGCGGGACTCCTGAAGGGTTCGGACGGGGCAGATCACCACACCGCACCGCTCACGGAAGGAGCAGCCCCATGGCGACGACGGGGAGCCGACGCAACCGCCAGGAAACCAGATCCGGTCATGCCACCCTTTTCCCGGGTGAGCCCTACAGAGTGTCTGGCCAGGTGCTCGGCCTCGTTGCGGCGTTGGCCGCGGGGGCGTGCGACACGTCCGATTCCGCTGCGTCTTCGCAGTCCGGTCTCTCGCAGTCCGGTCTCTCGCAGTCGGTATCCGACCCGGCCCCGCCCGGGCAGGAACTGGTGGATACAGCGGCGTTCAACGAAGCGTTCGAGGTGATTCAAACGCTCGAACTGGAGGAGACCGACGAGGCCATGACCGTCCAGCCGATGGTCAGGCTCGGCGGAGACGGCACGTTCCTGCTTGCGGAGCCGCTGGAGGGGCAGGTGAACCTCTACGGCGCCGATGGTCGGCTGAGGCGCGTCGTGGGTGGCAGAGGCGAGGGGCCGGGAGAGTTTCGGTTTCCGCTTTCCGCCCATCCGACCCCGGATGGCGACATCGTCGTCGCGGACCTCATGCTTGCCCGGCTGACGTTCTTCCCCGGCCCCGGGGGAGACCCCGAGGTCGTGCCGTCTCCGATCATGACAGTTCAGGGAGCACAGGATCTCGGAGACGAGCGCTACCTGTTGACCGGGACCCACACGCTCGAGGGAAGGCCGCATCTACTGCACGTCTGGAACCGCGGCACGGGAGAGGTCGAACGCAGTTTTCTCCCGATGGGCGTGCCGGAGGAGTCCCTCGGCTACGCAATGAGTTTCCAGGGTGCTTCGGCCACGCTCGAAGCGGACACGATCTGGGCCGTCTGGGCCCTCTCGGACACGCTCTACAAGTTCAATCGGCGCGGTGATCTTCTCAACCGAACTCCACTGCCGATGTCGAGGCCCATGGGTTCCCTGTCGAGAGTCGGGGAAGGAGGTGCGGACCCGGGAGCCGACCCTGGCGGATTCGACCAGCTCACCCAGTTGTACGGCGTCTACATCCTCGAAGACGACAACCTGCTCATCCAGTCCATGCAGCCACGCAACAACGATGCGGTGTGGGACATCCTGATCCTCGATCGCCAGGGACAACTACTCCTGAGCGCGGGCAACATGCCGCAGCTGCTCGCGGTTGAGCGGGACCTGTTCTACTTCGACGACCCCGCCTCGGTCCTGCCCAATCGGTGGCTGGTCGCGCGCTGGAGAGGTCGGTCGCAGCCGTGAGCCTGGTTGCGGGACTGGCCCGGACAGCGAGCCCGGCCGCCGTCGCGATGCGGCGGCCCGTGGCCGTGGCGATCGGTGCCCTGGCGCTTGCCGGGTGTTCTCTTCAGGACGGTGCCGGAGGTGGCCGAGGTGTTGGCGACTCCCTGCCGCAGCTCGGGCTTGCCGGGCGTCACCCCGCGCTCGTGTGGATTTTCGACGCCAGGGAGTGCCTCGGGTGCAAGCTGACCGACCCGGCAAGAACGGTGCGCGCCGTACAGCGCCAGCTGGGAGAGCACGTCGAACTGGTCGCGGTGGCGGTAGGGGAGAACGGAGAGGCCGACCACGACATGGTCGCGGGGTTCCTCAGATCGCAGAGGGTTTCGGCAAGAATCGAGGTGCGCAGCCGAGCCGAATACGTCCAGGCGTTCGGACGCGCGGACACGGGCCTGTTCTACGTCGCCGACGGGTCCGGGATGATCGAGGCGGTGTTGGCGGCGGACGATGCAGCGGACTGGCGTTCGCCCGGAGACTCACTCGATCTGGCCGGGTTTGTCCGCGTTCTGGGCAAAGCGGCATCGGAGCGAGTTGACGACGCGGGCTGAACCGCAAACCAATCACACATGTAGTGCCAAGGAGAAAGTACGATGAGAACAAAGACACGATGGAACGGCCGCCACCGCTGGCTGAAGCGCGCAGCGGTCATGGGAATGGCGCTTGCTTTCACTGCCGGCGCCCCGGCGGCGGGAGTATTGCCGACACCTGCGGCGGCCACGGTGGAGGCCAGCGCCCAGGACAACCGCGAGCGCGTAGTCAAATTCTGGAAACTCCATATCTGTTGGAAGCGATGCCCGGGATACGGCGTGTGTTGCTTCGACAACTTCATGTAGGCTGTGTCCCGATCCGGGGTTTGGCCAGAAAGGAAACGAAACATGCGAAAGAAAAACAGGAAGGTCCCTGGCCGCACGTTGAGCGTGCGCAGGGCTGTGAAGGTGTTGACCCTGATCGCGGCGTTCTCGGCCGCCGGTCCGGTGCTTCAGGAAACCGGCGTCCCGGTCCATGCCGAGGCGAGGGCCCTGTCAGGGTCCGACAAGCTGGTTGTGTATTGGTGGTTTTTCAAGGTTTGTACCGACCGCCCATGCCCGCCCGAAGCCAACCGCTGTTGTGGTCCCGTCGGGTTCTGACCCCCACGCGTTGAAGCGGGATCGTTCCCGCAAAGGAGTTACAGAATGATACGAGATAGCACCATGAAGAAGCTGCGGACCGCTGTCGCCGGCGGGATTCGGATTGCCGGCGTCGCGCTGGCGCTGGCGCTCGTCGCGCCGGGGACCGGAGGACATGCGACGGCCGCCGCGGCGGCTGCCGCGGACGATCATTGGAGAGTGGAGCTGGGGCCCTTCATCGTCTGCATTCCCGTACCCTGTCCGGCGATGACCAACAGTTGTTGCGGCCCGTCCGACATCTCGGGCCCGGTCATCTAGTCTCCGGGCGTATGGTTCACGGGGCCGCGAGCAGATTGCGGTCCGCTTGACACACGGGCTCTCCGGCGGGTCCCTCCTCCGAGGGGCCCGCCGGTTTTCGCAAGGGCCGCACTCGGCAGTGCTCGGCGGTCGACGGTGCTCGGCGGTCGTCCTTGCCCGACAGGCCGCCGCCCCCGGCCCTTGCTCAGAAGGTGGGGACCGTGAGGTCGGCGAGCGTTTCCGCCTCGACGGTTTCCTCGGTCCAGAAGGGCTCGGCGTAGCCGCAGCGGATGAGCGAACCGTAGGTGGCGTGTACGCTTCGAATCTGGGCGAAGAGCGGACGGTTGCCTGCCGGGAATACCTCGCCGATCCCGCTCTTGCCGTGAAACTGTGTTCCGTAGGCCGACAGCGCTTCGATCTTCCGCTCCATCTGATCCGTAATGTCCACGACGAACGTCGGCTTGACCGGATCCTCGCGGAACGCGAGAGCGTAGACGACCTTTTCCGGGCGGTGCGGCTCGCCTTCGGCCGGGAGCTTTCGGAGTCCCGCCAGGAAGGACGCATCGCGGACGAGTTCAGCTGCGGCGCGATGATCGGGATGGCGTCCCCGGGTCCAGTGCGTCACGATGACTCGGGGCCGCAGGGCCCGGACGATGCCAGCGACCACATGGCGGGAGTTCACGTCGTTGCACAGGGCCGCATCCGGGAGTCCCGCGCAGCGGCGCACGGCAAGACCCATGATCTCGGCTGCGGCGGCCGCCTCGCGCGCCCGTGATTCCCGCGTACCGGAGGAACCCATCTCGCCGGCGGTGAGGTCGACGACGCCCGTGCGCTGTCCGGCTTCGGCGGACTTGATCAGCGATCCGCCACAGAAGATCTCCGCGTCGTCCGGATGCGCCATGATCGCAAGGACATCGAGCGGGTCGCTCATTCGTACCTGAGGGCGTCGACAGGATCCAGCTTGGAAGCCCGCAGCGCGGGGAGCAGCCCGAAGAGGATCCCGGTGAGGGCGGCCACGGAAAGCGCCGCGAAGACCGACCAGATCGGGATCCTCGCGGGCAGGGGGCTCAGGGCGGCGAGCAGTTCCGAAGCGCCCCAGCCCACCAACAGACCGGCGGCACCGCCGGAAGCGGTCAGGAGTGACGCTTCGATCAGGAACTGCCACTTGATCTCGCGGCGGGTGGCGCCGATGGCCTTGCGGATGCCGATCTCCCTCGTGCGTTCGGTTACCGAAATCAGCATGATGCCGACCACGCCGATCCCGCCGACGAGCATCCCGATCGAGGACAGCCCCACCATGACGAGGAAGAACACGGCCGTGAACTGGTTGAAGAGGTCGACCAGCTGCTCGCTGCGGATGATGGCAAAGTTGTTTTCCTCGGCGGGTCCCAGACCGCGCATCGACCGCAACGCCGCGACGACCTGGTCTTCCGCCTCGCTCGACTCGATGCCGTCCCTGGGGGCGATCTGCACCATCATGAAGTTCCAGCGTGTCCGGGCCTTCAGCCGCTTGTCCGCTGCCGTGAACGGCACCACGGCAAAGTGACCTGCAACCTCTCCGAAGAGGTTGTCGATGGGCCTGAAGACGCCGACAACGGTGAACTGCTCGTTCGCCGCCCTGCGGCCCGCATTCACGCGTACTCGCTTCCCGATCGGATCCAGCTCTCCGAAGACGGCTTCTGCCAGCTGTTCCGAAATCACGACGACGCCTCTGGCCTGAGTGACCTCGGCGGGGGTGAAATCCCGGCCCGCCAGGAAGTCGCCTCCGGTGAAGGTGGCCCATCCGCTCGAGTTGCCGACCCAGTCGATATTCCTGATCCAATCCGATTCGTACCGCATCGACGCGGGGAATTCGTATCGCGCAACCGCTTCGGCCACGCCGGGAAGCGACTGCACCCTGCGTATCTCGCGGTTGCTGATTTCGGGCCGATCCCACCAGGGAGGCCGGCCCGAACCGTCGGTGGCGATGCGGACATTGCTGAAGTCGAAGGGCATGAGCGTGAAGCTGCCGGGGTCCGATGCCTCGAACGCGGTCATGACCTCGGTCCGGATGCCGGTCACCATCGCGGCCACCGTGACGACGACGCCGACTCCGATTCCCACCCCCAGCACGGCCAGGGTCGTGCGCATCCAGTTCGCGCGCAGTGCGTCGAAGGCCACGCGCACGCTCTCGCCAAAGACGTAACCGGGCGCCGCCGGCTGCTTCGGCGCGGGTGTTCCGGTGCCGGTTCCCCGTTCGCTCATCATTCGTACCTCAGCGCATCGACAGGATCGAGTCTGGCCGCCCGTGAAGCCGGGTAGACCCCCGAGACCACCCCTACGCCGACCCCGAGCGTCACGCCCAGCGCCATCCACTTGGGCGCCACGACCGCGGGCATCGGAGACACCGCGCCGACCAGCACGGTGAGCGCGACTCCCACGCCAACCCCGATCGCGGCGCCGACGGCCGACAGCGTGGCGCTTTCGATGAGGACCTGAACCAGAATGTCGCCCCGGCGGGCCCCGATGGCCTTGCGAATCCCGATCTCACGGGTTCTCTCCATCACGGACACCAGCATGATGTTCATGATCACAATGCCGCCCACGACGAGGGAAATCCCGACCAGCCCCGGCAGCGCGAGGAACAGGACCTGGCTGATGTTGTCCCAGAAGGCCAGCGTGGACTCCGTGGTCTCGGCGGCGAAGTTGTCGAGATCCGCCGGTCTGAGCCGACGCCTCAGGCGCATGGCCTCGACGGTTTCCTGGTGGATGGGCAGGACCAGTTCGGGTGTGCTGGCCTTGATGATGATCTCATCCACGATTCCACGCGGATTGACGAACCGCTGGACCGGCGAGCGCGCCGGAGCGATGGCCAGGTTGTCCAGGGAGAACATCAGGAAGGAACCCTGCTCCTCCAGGACTCCGATGACCCGGAACGGGAATCCGCGCAGCCGGACCGTCCTGCCGACGGGATTGATTCCCTCGAACAGCACGTCCGCGGTGGACGTGCCCAGCACGATGACCGGCGTTCCCTCTTCGGCCTCCTGCCGGGTGAACGCGCGCCCCCGCTCGATATTCCAGTTGCGGATCTCGAATATCTCGGCCGACGCGCCGACGATGTTGACGTTTTCGACCTTGAGGCCACGATCCGACTCGATTTCTCCGCTGGCATCCGATTGGGCACCAATGACTGCGGACAGCGACACCCTGTCGCGAAGATACTCCAGGTCGTCGAACGTAAGTCGCGGTGCGCGAGCCCATGCCCTCCGCTGTTCAGGGGAGGGATCGACCGATTCCCGGGGGTTCCTTCCCACCCGGACCGTGTTGACCCCCATGACCCGCTCGGTGAGCGTTCCGCGGATGTACTGGTCCATCCCCTCGACGATGCTGACCACGATGACCAGGAACATCACGCCGACGATCACGCCCAGCAGCGTGAAGAAGCTCTTGAGCTTCTGTGTGCGGATCTGCTCCCACGCCAGGCGCACGCCCTCGAAGAACTGCATTCGGCCGGCCGGCTAGGCGATTCGGTCCAGGGAAGGCCGCACGGCGAGCCTACCGTTCCTGGTCTTCATCCGCGCCGGGGTCGTCGTTCTCCCGAACCGCGTCCCCGTCCTCGAGCGTTCGCACGACCTGGTACGGACCGCTCACGACCGTATCGCCCACGGACAATCCGGAGAGAACCTCGAAGTACTCCTGTCCGGCGATTCCCACTGTGACCTCCGTGAACGTCACCTCGCCGTTCCTGACCACAAAGACTCCCTCCACCGGATCCGGCGTCTCGGCGGACGAACGGCTGTCCGCCGCCGCGTCCTGGCCGGAATCGTCCGATTCGGGCTCGCGCAACGTGAGAGCGATGATCGGGATGCTCGGTTGATCGACGCGCGTCTCCGTGATGAGTTCGGCGGTGGCTGACAGATCGGGACGCAACTCCACCCCGGGGCTGTCGAGCGTCACGACGACTTCGAAGTCGATGGTAGGAGTCTGTCCCGTGCCCGCGGCCTGGGAAGGCGGACGGATTGCGCTGTTGCCGATCTCGGTGACCACGCCGGGGAAGTCCATGTCGGGGAACGCGTCGAGCTCCACCGCCGCACTGTCCCCCAGCGCGATTTCGGGCACGTCGGTCTCGTCCACTTCGAGCACCACCTCCATCACCGAGAGGTCGGAGACGGTGAGCACCAGGCTGCCGGGGTTGTTCATGGTGCCCACGATCACCGTCTCTCCCTGTTCGACGTTGAGGCGCGTGACGCGTCCCGCCATCGGAGCCCTGATGATCGTCTTGGCGAGCTGGTCGTTCGCCTCCTCCAGAGCCGCGCGGGCCTGGCCGACTCCGAATTCGGAAGACTCGAGCAGCGACTGCTGGACCTCCAGGTCCGTACGGGCGTTGTCCACCTCCTGGCGGCTTACCAGAAGCGGTTCACGGGCGTGCAGCGAATCCAGCCGCTCCGCTTCCCTCTGCGCACGCAGGAAGTTGGCGCGAGCCTGCGCCACCTGAGCCTGCGACTGGTTGAGGTTGGCCAGGCTCCGGTTGACCGCGGCCTGGTAGCGCGTGGGGTCCAGGCGCAGCAGAATCTGCCCCTCATCCACGTCCTCGCCCTCGTCCACCCGGAGCTCCGACACCCTTGCCGAGATGTCCGAACTGATATCCACCTTTCGGCGCGCGCGGACGTTGCCGCTGGCCGTGACGGTCGCGACCAGGTCGCGTCTGTCAACGGTCTCGACGCGGACCTCGATGCCGCGCTGGCGCCCGCCGTTCATGCTCAGCCCGGCGGCCGAGACAAGCAGAACGGCGATTCCGATCCCTATGATCACCCTGGTTCTGGTTCGCATGTCGTCCTATGGATTCCTGAGAGGCATGCCGACGACCGCTTCAAGGTCGGCGACCGCGTCATGGTATGTGAATACTGCGACGATTCGCTCGCGGTCGGCCCGGGCCTTGACCGTTTCCGCTTCCACCAGGTCGATGAAGTTGGAGAACCCGAGCCGGTATCGTTCCTGGGCCAGGCGCAGCTGCTCGTCCGCCAGGGCCTGGTTGCGCTCCTCGATGAGCGCGCTTTCGTACGCCGTCCGGACCACGGCGGTACTCGATTCGATGTCGGCGCGCAGTGCCAACTCCTGCTCGCGGATACGGAACCTGTTGTCGTTGAGCTGGGCACGGGCGCTCTCGAGCTCTCTCTGGCGGCCGAGTCCCTGAAAGATCGGAATCGACACCGTCAGCCCGACGGAGGGCGGCTGACTGGTGAAGTTGAACGGAAAGGCGCGGTTCCCGTCCCGGATCGCCTGGAGCGCGGACTCGGGCGTCGACAGGAGGCTGCAGTCCTGAACCGGCGGCGGGTCCGGAAGGCGCAGAACGAGATCGTTCAGGAACTGGCACTGCTGTACGCGTCCCACTCCGGCGGCGATCGCCTGTGCCTCCTGGCCGGCGGTGCTGCTCGCCTGCCGGGTAAAGCCGCTCCAGCCCGCCGACAGGGACACGCTCGGGAAATAGGATGACCGCGCGATGCTCACGCCATAACGCGACGCCTCCTCCTGTGCGCGCAACGCCTGAAGATCCGGGTTGCCCTCGATCGCGGCCCGGTACAGCCCTTCGGGTGTCCACGCGGGTTCGGTCACCGAGAAACCCGTTTCCAGCGTCGGCTCTGCGTCGAGGTCCAGACCGATCTGCTGAAGCAGTCGTATCCGCGACGTCTGAACCCCGGTACGGGCCTGTATCAGGGTGACCTGCGCGCGCCCGACGTTGACTTCCGCCTGCCGGACGTCGATGGCGTTTCCGGACCCGACGTCCTGGCGGCCCTGGGCAAGCCGCAGGTTGATTTGAGCCCGTTCGAGCTCCTGTTCCGCGAGCGTAAGCGCCTCTCCCTGGCGCAGCACCTCGAGGTAGGCCTTCGTTACGTTGAGGCGAAGCAGCGCTTCGGCCGTGTGGATCTGGGCGCGCGTCGCGTCGCGCGTCCGGCGGGCCTGGCCGGGTGCCATGAGCGTGCGGCCGTCCATCGAGAAATTCACGCCCGCGTTGTACGAACTGAACAGGAAGGACGGCTGGTCCTGGAACCCCAGCTGATCTGCCGTGATGCTCCCGAACCGCTGCTCGCCGGCCCCCTGCCAGGAGACGGAAGAACTCAACGAGGCCGAGGGGAGCCAGGACCCGTAGGCCGAGTTCAGGTTCCAGTCCGCGACCCGCAGGTCGTTCCGGGCCGCCTGCACCCCCGGGTTGTTGCGCAGCGCCGCCTGGAGTGCGTCCTCCAGGGTCAGCGCGGCGGGAAGCCGCTCCTGGGCCCATGCAGGCGAGCCGGCATGGGCGCAGACGACGAGAACAAGGAAAAACCAGGCCGGCCGGCCGGTCTTGACCGCTATCCGCTTGACCACCACGATCTCCTCCCTCTATTCCCCGGAAAACCGGGCCGGAGTCCTGCACGCACCGAGCCCATTACGCGGCCGGCACGGTTCCAGTTTCGGTTTACGGCTGCGGCGCCGGTTTGGTTCAATCGCCGTAGTCCCTGTGCGCCACGAAGCCATCCGTCGGCACCTCCACACGCACGAGCCGCCCGCTGCCGTCGAACCACACGGTCCGGGTCTCCCCGCCCGACAGAATGCGCACGCGGGTCGCCTCCACCTGCTCGCCCTCCACCGACAGCGTCTCCGAGCCGATTTCCAGGTCCGCGTCCCAGTCATCTCTCCCGGATCTGGGTTCGAATGCGTGAAGCGTGGGTGCGGTCGTCCCGCCCGCCAGGAAACCGCCGACGACGAAGTAATGGTGGGCGATGCCTGCGTCGAAGATCATCGTCCGCGGGCTGGCCCTGAACTCCTGTTCCTCCTCGCCCCATGGCGCGACGGTCACCCGCCGCAGCCGACCGCCGGCCTGCACCACCCTGACTTCGAGGTTGTCGGCCCCGCGCACGGTGGCCGCGTACTCGTAGAATGCCATCGCCGGTCCCATGGTCCGCAGGATCGTGGTGATCACGCGTCCGTCGTTCATCCTGACGGCGCCACGCGCCAGCGTCTCCTGCGCCTCGCCGGAGCCGATTCGCTGGATCGTGAAGTCCTCCGTGCCGATCGCGGAGCCGTCCTGGAACAGGAGAAACCTCCCCCGGTCCAGTTGCTGGCCTCGGAGCGGAGATGCCGGCAGGGAAGACGCCAGCACGGTCAACATGACGGCGGCGAGAAGGCCGCCCCCAGGCCCGAGCGGCCGGCGCGATGGGAGGTGTCGATCCATTAGATTGATAATAACGGCAATCGGAAGGGGCGAGGCTATGTCCAATTGGGACGCCGGTCGGTTTCTCTGGATCGGGCTCCTCTGCCTGATCGCGTGGACACGTTTCGACAGCACATGGTTCCTGGTCGGCGCCGCGCTGCTCGTGTCCTGGGCAGCCGTCGGGAAGCAAACGGGATGGCGCCACCGCATCTCGGTCGTCCTTCTGACCGCCGGTGCCGTGGCCGGCTTTTGCGGGGACGTGTTCGATCGTCGCTTCTCGGAAGGCTGGGACCGGTACTGGCAGGAGCGGCGCGAGGTGGTCGGCGAGCAGCTTGGCGCCGAATTCGACGCGCTGGTCGGCGATGGCGACGCGGCGGTCGAACGGCTGGCCCGCGCGGCGACTGTGGACGACGGCCGCGCGGCGCCGGCGCCGTCGGTACGCGGTGGCCGCCCGGCCCTGCAGGACTCGCTGCGAACGGTGCTGGAGGACACGGGGCTGACCGCGGCGGCGGTCATCGGCACCGACGGCAGGCTGGTTTCCTGGGAGGGCAGCCATCAGGGCCGTCTCCCGAAGGAGGATCTCGTGGAGACGGGAGGCTACGCGTACGCCGGTACGCCGCTGTTCTCCTACCTGTACTTCACCAGGACCCTCCCGGACGACGGCGGACTTGTGGTGTTGGCGGCGCTCATCCGCTCCGACCTGCCTGATTTCTTCGCCTCGGGCCTGGGCGACTTCGCGTCGCGCTTCCGCGAACGAACGGGGGAACGGATCAGCGTCTCCCGCTCGGACCGGGCGTCCGGACCGGGCGTGTTCGACTTCGGCTGGCCGGACGAGGCCCTGTTGAGCATCACGATCGAGGAACCCGCACGGGACGCGAGGCGTGCCGAGGAGCGGGGCCGGTGGGCGAGGATCGTGGCCATCCTGGCCGCGATGGCGTGGCTTGCCCTGTCTTTCGGCGTCTCGCGGGCCAATCTGGCGTACTCGGTCGCCCTGCTCGGGGCCGGAGCGGCTCTGCTGCCCCTCGATGGACTGTTCCGGCGACCCGAACTCGTCGATCCGGCCGTGTTCGGGCTCGCCGGTCCGGTGCCCCTCACGCTCGGCCGCGTCGTACTGCTGTGTGCGGCGATCATGCCCGCGGCCGTGCTGACACTGTGGCGCTGGCGTCCGCAAGCCCGACACTGGGCCGCGCCGCTCGTGGTGGCGTCGTCGTTTCCGCTTGTGCTGGTGTGGATGGGCCGGAGCGCTTCGCCGGAGCTGTTGGGAACCACCGACACCCGCTGGATCGTATTCCAGACCACGGTTGCCGTGATCCTTGCCGTCGTGGCGGCGACCGCGCTCACCTGGCGTCCACGTGCCGATGTGCGGGGCAGTCCGGGCCTCGTGGCGCTTGGTCTGGCAATTGCGGGCGCCCTGGGGTTCCTGATAGCCATCGGTGTGCGCACCGGCCCCGCCGTCACTCCGTTGCTGGCGGCGCTCTGGGGCGGGGCCGCGGCGGCAGTGGCCAGTGGGCTCGGCCCGGTTCGTTCCGTCTCGTACCTGCACTGGTTCTGTTCGTTCTGCCTGTCGGCGACCGCGGTGCTGCCGTTCACCTGGTCGATGCGCACGGAAGCCCGGATGGCCATCGCCGAGCAGCAGATGAGTCGTCTTGGGGTCACGTCGGAACGGGACCTCGATGTCCTTCTGGACCGCTTTGCCGAGCAGGTCGACTCGCTGGATCAGGCGGGCGCCGGAGAGGTGGAAATGATGTACCAGGCCTGGGTCGGCAGCGACCTCGCCGGCCGGGGAACATCCATGTTTCTGACGCTCTGGTCGGCGGACGACGTTCCCCTGCAGGAGCTCCGGCTGGGGGTGAAGGGTGACCGCCCGGCCATCGTGACCGACCTCCTCCCCGAACTCCGGCTGGCGGGGACCCGCGAGTATCACGATCCCGAGAGCATCGACGTACACCACCTCGTTGCGGTACCGCTGGCCGACGGGCGGCTCGTTACCGGCACGGTGCCTCCGCGGCGGACCATCGAGGCGCCGTCATCGCTCGGACCCCTGTTCGCGTCCGTCGAGGAAGAGGGCGACCAGGAATTCCTCACGCTGGTCCGAACATCGGAGGACGCGGACGCGGCCCGGACGGGAACGGTCGACTGGAGCAGGAACCAGGAGGGCTGGAGGGCCGAGGGCGTGGCCCGGTATCCCGATGGCCCGTACCTGGTCTTCTATACGATCAGCATCCCGAACTTCTCGGTCATGCTGGCGCGGGCGACGCTGCTCTTGGCGCTCGGTCTGGTCGTGTTATCCGCGGTGTGGCTGGTCAGCGTGACCATCCTGGGCTTCCGGCTGCCGACGCACTTCGACTGGCGGGGCCTGCTCACTTCGTTCCGTGCGCGCGTGACGCTGACCCTGTTCGGGTTCTTCATCCTCTCCAACGTGCTCTTCGGGACGCTCGCCTACCGTACGCTCGCGGGAGCTTCGGAGCGCACCGCCACGGCGCTGGCCGAGCGGGTGGTCAGCCAGATCGCGGAGGCCTACCGGGAGGAGGGCGGGTCGATGGAGCTGCTCGCGCGGCGGGTCGGCGCGGATCTGCTCGAGTACCGCGACGGGGAGCTGGTCGGCGGCTCGGTCGACGAGCTGATCCAGCTCGGACTCTACGAAGGCTGGGTGGACCCCCGGATCTACGATGAACTGGAGACGCGGCAGCGACTCCGGGCGTCCCAGGTGGAGACCCTTGGCGACTGGCGCTACGTGGTCGCCCACAGGCGCCTTCCGGACGGCGACATCGTGGCATCGCCGATTCCGCTGCGGGCGGGGGCGGCGGCGCTCCGCCAGCGCGATGTCGCGGACCTGCTGGGATTCGCCATCGTGCTGGGCCCGATTCTGTCGCTGGGACTCGCCCTGTTCGTGGGCCGTGCCCTGACGCGGCCGATCCAGACGCTGCAGGTTGCATCGGAGCGGGTCGGGAGCGGCAACCTCGCGGTGCATCTGCCCGAGGACCGCGTCGACGAGTTCGGGTCCGTCTTCGCGGCGTTCAACCGCATGGTGCTGCGACTGGACGATGCGCGCCGCGAGCTGTTGCGCACGACGCGCCGAACCGAGGCGATCGTGGAGGAGGCCGCCACCGGCGTGATCGCGGTGGACCCGACCGGGCGCGTCACGGTGGCCAACCCGCGTGCCGAGTCGCTGCTCGCGACATCTCTGGCGATCGGCGAGGCCGTGCCCAGGAAGGGGGAATACGCGGCCGCCCTCGCGGAGTGGCTCGACGGGTACGCGCGCAGCGGCTCGCTCGAGGCGGACGGGGACTTCCGATGGGGAGGCAGGAGGATTCAGGTCCGGGCGCGGCGCATCGTTCAGGAAGGACACAGGGGCGGGGTGGTGGTCAATCTCGAGGACGTCACGGACGAACTCCGCAGCGAACGGATCCTCGCGTGGGGTGAAATGGCCAAGCAGGTGGCCCACGAGGTGAAGAATCCGCTGACGCCGATCAAGCTGTCGGTGCAGCACCTGCGTCGCGCCTGGGAGGACAGGAGAGGCGATTTCGGGAGGATCCTCGACAGGAACGTCGGTGCGATCCTGGGCGAAATCGATCGCCTCGCCTCGATTTCGCGAAGCTTCTCGCGACTGGCTTCTCCGGGTGCGGCCGAAGCGGGTCCGCTGGTCGCGGTCGATCCCGGCGAGGTGATCAGGGAGCTCCTCAACCTGTATCAGGGCGGTGGCGAGACCACGATTCGGCTGGAAAGCGAGTTGCCGGCAATGCTCCCGCCGGTGCTCGCGCGTCCGGACGAGCTGAAGGAGGTGCTGCTCAACCTGCTGGAGAACGCACGGGCCGCGATGCCGGGTGGCGGCGTGGTCCGAATCGGCGCTGCCGGACCCGGGTCTCCGGGAGGGCCGGGCAGGGTGGTGGTGGAGGTGGAGGACGAAGGGGCGGGAATTCCCCGGGAACTGCTCCCGCGGATCTTCGAGCCCCAGTTCTCGACCCGGTCCACCGGGACCGGCCTGGGGTTGGCGATCGCCAAGCGCCTGGTGGATTCATGGGGCGGCACGGTGGATGTCGAGAGCGAGGTCGGGAGCGGGACGATCGTGCGGATCGGTCTGCGGGTGGCTGGTCCGCCCCTGGACGAAGCGCAGGAGGACCTTGGCGGTGCGGTCGTCGGAGAGTAGAATGCACCTGTGCTCCATATGACCCCAGGCCAATCCGGCGATACGCAGTCGCGCCCACCAGCGCCTCTGGCCGTTGCCGTTGACGTTGCCGGGTGGATACGGGAGCGCTCTCCGGGCATAGCCGAGCGGTGGGCTTCGGGTCTGCTGGCCAACGGCGAATCGTGGGCGACCGGCAACCGGTCGGTCGCACGGCCCCTGTGCCGCGGCCTGGTTTCGTTCCTGCCCGGGATGCTCGGTCCCTACCGCGAGCAGATCCTTCCGCTGTGGTCGGAGGGTGCTGAACTCTTCGGCTCGGTGGCTGCCCGCCGGGGACTGTCCGCGGGCGAAGTCATCGACGAGTTCCAGCTTTTGCGGGAAGTCATCCTGATGATGATGTTCGAGCGTCCCCCCGGGCGGAAGGGACGCGCGCTGCCGTTAAGGGAGGTCCTGCACCTGAACCGGGCGCTCGACATCGGCGTGACCCGGGCAAGCGTCGGCCACACGGACCTCCTCTTCTTCAGCCTGATCCATGATTCGGGTGTCCCCGCGCCGCTGCGTGCCGACGACCTGAAGGAGGTCCGCGAGCAGATCCGGACGCTCCAGGCGGAAGGCCACCGGATCATGGGGTACGTGGCGCGTCGCGTGTGATGGACCCCGCACCGGGCGGGATGCCACCCGGCGAGTTCCGGGAATGGGGACACCGCTTCATCGACTGGGTGGCCGATTTCCTTGCCGGGATCGACGAGTACCCGGTTGTCGCGCGGGTGCGGCCGGGCGAGGTGCGGGACGCGCTGCCGCGCGAGGCCCCTGCGGCCGGAGAGCCCATGGACGCCCTTCTCCGGGACTTCGAGTCGGTGGTGGTGCCGGGGATCACGCACTGGAACCACCCGGCGTTCTTCGCGTATTTCGCGATCTCCGGGTCCGGACCGGGGATTCTGGGGGAACTGCTCGCCGCCGCGCTGAACGTCAACGCGATGGTGTGGAAGAGCTCGCCCGCGGCGACGGAGCTGGAGGAAGTCACGCTCGATTGGCTGCGCGGTTTCATCGGACTGCCGCCGGATTTCGCCGGAACAATCAACGATACCGCGTCGATGTCCACCTTTTCGGCGCTGGCGGCGGCGCGCGAAAAAGCCCTTCCCGAGGCCCGCGAGGCGGGGCTGGCCGGGGCTCCGCCGGGACGCGTGTACACGACGGCCGAAGCCCACTCGTCGGTGTCCAAGGCGGTGCACGCGCTGGGTCTGGGCCGAGATGGCGTGCATGTGGTGCCGACGGGTCCGTTGCGCGGCATGGATCCCCTGGCCCTCGCGGACGCGATCAACCATGACGTTACGTCAGGGTTAAGGCCGGTCGCCGTTGTGGCCACGATCGGGACCACCTCGATCACGGCGGTCGACCCGGTCGCGGCCATCGCCCGGGTCGCCGCGAGCCGTGGCGTCTGGCTGCACGTGGACGCCGCCTACGCGGGGGTCGCGGCCGCGCTCCCGGCCATGGACGCGCACTTCGCCGGGTGGGAACGGGCCGATTCGATCGTGATCAACCCGCACAAGTGGCTCTTCACGCCGGTGGACTGCTCCGTCCTGTACGTGCGGGACCCGGCCGCGCTCCGTGCGGCCTTCTCGCTGACGCCCGCCTACCTGGAGACGGGAGAGGAGGGAGTCAGCCACCTGATGGATCACGGCCTGGCGCTCGGCCGGCGCTTTCGCGCGCTCAAGCTGTGGTTCGTGATGCGCTACTTCGGCCGGGAGGGTCTGCGCGCGCGCCTGGCCCGGCATGTGGCGCTGGCGGGCAGGCTGAGCGGGAAGGTCGACGCGGCCGGAGACTGGGAGCGCTGGCGCCCGACGCCGTTTTCGCTGGTGGTCCTGCGCTACGCGCCGGATGGACTCGCGGGCGAGCGGCGCGACGCCGCGAATCTGGCGCTCATGGACCACGTCAACGAGAGCGGGTCCGCCTTTCTGGCACAGACCGAGATCGACGGCGAGGTGTGGCTCCGCTTTGCCATCGGCAACATCCACACGCGCGCCCGGCATGTGGACGCCACTTGGAGGGCCCTGCGGGAGGCGGCCGCCGAGCTGTCCGGCTGACGCACCGCCGCAGCCACGCCGGCCCGCACCGCCGCAGCCACGCCGGCCCGCCGCGCCGCAGCCACGCCGGCCCGCCGCGGCCCCCCGCAGCTAGGCCTCGCGCACCTCGCGCACCAGCTCCGACATCTGGTCCTTCGCGTCACCGAAGAACATCAGCGTGTTCTCCATGTAGAAGAGATCGTTGTCGATGCCGGCGAATCCCGGGCTCAGCGACCGCTTCATGACGATCACGGTGCGCGCGCGGTCCACATCGAGGATGGGCATGCCCGCGATGACCGAATCGGGGTCGCGCGCGGCGGGGTTCACCACGTCGTTGGCGCCGACGATCAGCACCACGTCCGTCGAGTCGAACTCGGCGTTGATCTCGTCCAGGTCGAGGAGCTTGTCGTAGGACACGTCCGCCTCGGCGAGCAGCACGTTCATGTGCCCCGGCATCCGGCCCGCGACCGGATGCACGCCGAACCGCACCGTCACACCGCGGTCCTCGAGCAGGTCGCACACCTTCTTGAGTTCGTGCTGTGCCTGGGCGACCGCGAGGCCGTACCCCGGCACCACCGCGACCGAACCCGCGTACGCGAGCACCATCGCCGCCTGCTCGGCGTCGACGTCCCGCACGGGCCGCTCTCCGGTCTTCGCCTTTGCCACGGTTCCCTCGGTGCCGAACGCGCCGAACGCCACGTTGCCCAGCGAGCGGTTCATGGCCTTGCACATGAGCTGCGTCAGGATCAGCCCCGCCGCGCCCACCAGCGATCCGGCGATGATCAGGATGTAGTTGTTGAGCACGAAGCCGGTGGTCGCCGCCGCGATGCCCGAATAGGAGTTGAGCAGCGACACCACCACCGGCATGTCCGCGCCGCCGATCGGGATGACCAGCAGCACGCCGAGGATCAGTGCCGCGATGACGAGCGCGAGGAAGAACGGACCGCCGATCTCCAGGCCGCTCATGCCGACCAGCGGCGCGACCCCGTCTGCCACGCCGACATGGGCCAGGCTGGCGCCGACAAGCAGGGTGAGGAGGAAGAGGAGGGCGTTGACGGTCTTCTGGAGAGGGAACGTCACGGGCTTCCCGGTGACGATGCCCTGGAGCTTGCCGAAGGCGATGAGGCTGCCCGAGAAGGTCACCGCGCCGATCAGGGTGCTCAGCACGATCGTGACACCTGCGTCGGTTCCCAGCGCGGGGCCGGCTCCGCCCGCCCGAACGAACTCGGCAGCCGCGACCGCCGCGGACGCGCCGCCACCGAAGCCATTGAAGACCGCGACCAGCTGCGGCATGGCGGTCATCTGTATGTACCGGGCCAGCACGCCCCCGATCGCGGCGCCCGCGACCATTGCGGCCAACACCGTCGTCCAATCCAGAATCTCCTGATCAAGGAGCGTGACGACGATGGCCAGGAGCATGGCCAGGGAAGCCCGTGCATTCCCCGAACGGGCGGTTGCGGGCGAGGAGAGGAGCTTGATCCCGGATACGAAGAGAACCGCCGAGATCAGGTATGCGAGTTGAGCGATGGTGTTTTCCACGGTCGGCCTCAGCGTTTCCGGAACATCTGCAACATGCGGTCGGTCACCATGAAGCCGCCGACGACGTTGATCGTGGCCATCACGATTCCCGCGGTCCCCAGGACCTTGACCCACAGGTCATCGGCGGAACCGGTCACCATCAGCGCGCCGATGATGGCGATCCCCGAAATCGCGTTTGCGCCGGACATCAGCGGCGTGTGCAGGGTCGGCGGGACCTTGGAGATCACCTCCCTGCCGGCCAGGGTGGCCAGGACGAAGATGTAAAGCAGGATCAGCAGTTCACCCATGGTTCGGTCACTCCGTTGCGGACGCCAGCTTCTCCCTGACGCGTTCGTTGGTGATCTCGCCGCCGTGGGTGACGCAGGTGGCGGCCGTGATCTCGTCGTCGAAGTCGATGTCCCCTTCGTCGTCGAAGAGGTCGTCGATGAAGCTGGCGAGGTTGCGGCTGTACATCTGGCTCGCGTGGAAGGGCAGTTCGGCGGGCAGGTTGGTCGGCCCCATCACGGTGACGCCCCCGTGGTCGACCGACTCTCCGGCCACGGTCACCTCGCAGTTGCCCCCCGACTCGGAAGCGAGATCGACGATGGCGCTGCCGGGCCGCATGCTTGCCACCATCTCCTCGGTGATGAGAACGGGGGCGGGGCGGCCGGGAATCTGTGCGGTGGTGATGACCAGGTCCTGGTCCCTGATGTTCCCGGCGATCAGTTCGAGTTCGCGCTGGTGCTGCTCCTCTGACAGAGCCTTGGCGTAGCCTCCCTCGTCTTCGGAGCTCTCGTCCAGCGTGGCCTCGAGGAACTTCGCCCCCAGGCTCTCGACCTGCTCCTTGACCGCGGGGCGGATGTCGAAGGCCGAGACCACCGCGCCCAGGCGGCGGGCCGTCGCAATGGCCTGAAGCCCGGCCACGCCGGCACCGAGGATCAGCGCCTTCGCCGGCCGGACCGTTCCCGCTGCGGTCGTCAGCATGGGCAGGAACCGGGTCATGGCGCCCGCGCCCATCAGCACCGCCTTGTAGCCCGCGACGGTTGCCTGCGAGGAGAGCACGTCCATTTTCTGCGCCCGCGTGATACGCGGGATGAGTTCGACCGCGAAGGAGGTGACGCCCCGATCCGCCAGCGCCTCGATGATGTCGGTCGGACCCAGGGGGTTCAGGTGGCACGCCAGCACGGCGCCCGGGGGCAGCGCACCCACTTCCTCGAGGGACGGAGGCTGCACCTTGAGCACGACGCGCGCGCCGTCCAGGAGGGCGGTGCGGTCCGGCACCACCGTGGCGCCCGCCTCCGTGTAGTCCGCGTCCGGGAAGGAGGCGCCGATTCCGGCTCCCGCCTGGATGCGGAGCGGCCAGCCTCGCTTGCCGTACTGGCGCGTGGCGTCGGGCACCAGTGCGACCCGCCTCTCGCCCGGCTGGCTCTCAGCCATGATTGCGATTGTCATCAGAGTATTCTCCCGGTCAAAAACCCGACCAACTTGCACTGTTGGCGGGCGTTTCGCCAGACCCCCGCGGCCGCATCCGGCGGCGGCGCGGGCGAGCCGAAGGCGAATGGCCCGGAAATCTGGCCGATTCAGACATCCCAACGCCCCCTTTCCGGCGCTACGATCGTGGGTCCCGGCAAGCGTTGAGGCCGGGCGGACCGGGTCACTCGCGCGGAGGAAGGCATGCTGGCGGTTGTTCGTTCCTGTTGGGTCCACGGCATCGAGGGGCTGCCGGTCAAGGTGGAGGTGAGGGTCGGGAAGGGGCTGCCGATCTTTACGGTCGTCGGTTTGCCGGCGGGCGCGGTGCGCGAGGGGAAGGAACGGGTCTTCGCCGCTTTCGCGCAGACCGGACTTTCGTCCGGCCCCCTGCGGGTGACCGTCAACCTCGCGCCGGCGGATCTGCCGAAGTCGGGCTCGGGCTTCGACCTTCCGATCGCGGTGGCGCTGCTGATCGCAACGGGGCAGGCGCCCGCGGAGGGGACGGCGGACAGCGCCTTCGTCGGCGAACTGGGTCTGGACGGATCCCTGCGGCCGGTACGGGGGGCGATTGCGCTCGCAATGAGCTGCCGGGCCGAGGGCACGCGCCGCCTCTTCGTGCCTGCGGGCAATGCGCGCGAAGCGGCCGCCGTGCCCGGGGTGGAGGTGGTGCCGGCGCGGTCTCTCCGCGAGATCGTGGGGCTTCTCCGCGGAGAGCGCGAGCCGCGCCCGATTCCGGCGGTCGCCGCCATGCCCCCTGCGAGGTTCCCGGATCTCGGGGACGTGCGGGGCCAGCACCTGGCGAAGCGTGCGCTCGTCATCGCGGCCGCCGGGGGGCACAGCGTCCTCATGTCCGGGCCCCCGGGGGCGGGGAAGACGATGCTCGCGAGACGACTCCCCGGTCTGCTCCCTCCGCTGCGGGAAGCCGAATCACTCGAGGTCACCCGGATTCATTCGGTCGCGGGACTCCTCGACCGGGATCATCCCGTGAAGACCACCCGCCCCTTCCGGGCTCCGCATCACACGATCTCGGCAGGAGGGCTCATCGGCGGAGGCAATCCCCCGCGTCCGGGCGAAATCAGCCTCGCTCACCTGGGGGTGCTGTTCATGGATGAGCTGCCGGAGTTCACCCGGCGCGTCCTGGAGACGTTGCGGCAGCCGATCGAGTCCGGCTACGTCCGCCTCGCCCGGGTGCGCCATACGGTGACCTTCCCTTCGCGATTCCAGGTGGTTGCGGCCATGAATCCGTGCCCGTGCGGCCTGGACGGCGAGGGCTGCATCTGTGCCGACCGCGACATTGCGCGCTATCACTCGCGGCTGTCCGGCCCCTTGCTCGACAGAATCGATCTGCAGGTCCAGGTGCGCCCGGTCACCTGGAGCGAACTGACTGCCGACAACGGAACCGGGGCGTCGGGCACGGCGGCCGCCCGCACGCAGGTCCGCGAGGCAAGGAGGCGCCAGCGCGCCCGTCAGGGTGACCGCCTGGCCTTCAACTCCATGATGCGCCCGCGCGACGTGATGAAGTTCTGTGCACTGTCCGCAGAAGCGGCCGCGCTCCTGGAGGACGGCGTGCGGGCCTACCAGATGTCTGCGCGCTCCGTCCACCGCACGCTGCGCGTCGCGCGCACGATCGCGGACCTCGGTGCAACGGATCTCATCGGCGTTCCCGAGGTCGCGGAGGCGTTGCGGTTGCGCACCGGGCTCGGCGGCCGGCCTTCGGCACACGCATCGTGACGGCCGCGCGTCAGGCAGGCCCGGCCCGAGGCCCGCGGAAGGGGGCGCTCGTCTCGCCGTTCGCATCTTGTTTCGTCGCACGTCGAGGCATTAGCCTGCCTGCCAGGGCGGATTCGGCACGGGACGGTTCGGCACGGGACGGACTGCATGAATCACTACATGGACTATGCCGCCACGTCGGCGGTGCGTCCCCACGAGGTGACGGCGGCGGTTGCCGACTTCCTGCGGGGCAACGGGTGCACGCCGGGAAGGGGCGGACACTCGGGGGCCATGGAGGCGGCGCGGATCGCGTTTCGCTGCCGCCGCGAGCTTGCCCGCGCGCTGGGGCTTCCCGGCGATCCCGGGCGCATCGCCTTCATGCACAACGCGACGCATGCCCTGAACACCGCGCTTTGGGGGCTGCTCGGCGAGGGCGACGTGCTGGTCATCTCCCAGTACGACCACAACGCGGTGTTTCGGCCCGCCCACTTCCTCGCGGCAACGCTGGGCGTGGAGGTGCGGATGCTCTCGGGCGCTCCCGACGGAGGCGTCGACGCCGACGAGGCGGCCAGGCTGCTGGACGGCGCACGGGTGCTGGTTGTCAACGTCGCGTCGAACGTGCTGGGCACGCGAATGCCGATGGACGTCCTTGGCGCCGCCGCCCGCGATGCCGGCGCGATCGTGGTGGCCGACGCGGCGCAGTCCGCCGGCCACCTGCCGCCGCCGTCCGGGCCGGTCGCGGATGTGATCGCGTTCACCGGTCACAAGGGTCTCCTGGGTCCGCAGGGAACCGGTGGCCTCTGGGTGGCCGAGGGCATCGAGTGCCGGTCGCTGCTCTGCGGAGGCACGGGTGGCGACTCGCGCCGCCGGCGGATGCCCAGGGCCATGCCGGATCGTCTCGAGGCGGGCACCGGGAATTCGCCCGGCATCGCCGGACTGCTGGCGGGCTGCCGCTTCCTGGCCGCCCGGGGTCCCCGGACGATTCACGCGCGCGAAATGGCCCTGAAGGCCAGGCTGTACGACGGCCTGTCCCGGGTGCGGGGCGTGACGGTGCTGTCGCCGCCCGGACCGGACGGGGTTCCGGTGGTGACCGTCAAGGCGGAGTCCATGGACGCCGCGACGCTGGCGGGACGTCTGGACAGGGAGCACGGGATACAGACGAGAGCCGGTCTGCACTGCGCGCCCGAGGTCCACAGGATTCTGGGTACCTCCGCGGAGGGCGCCGTCCGGTTCTCGCTGGGTTGGGCGTCGAGGGGGGAGGATGTGGAGGCCGCCGTGACCGCAGTGGACACGATCGTCAGGCCGGTCGCCGTACCGATTCCTTGAGTACCCTCAGGCTCTTCTTTGCGGTCTGGCCTCCCGAAGAGGTCCGGGACCGGCTCTGGCGTTCGCTTTCGGGCCTGCGGGACGAGACGCCCGGGGTGCGCTGGATCCCGCGCGACCGCTACCACGTCACGCTTCGCTTCCTGGGGGACGTGCGGGAGCAGATGCTGCCCCGGTTGGTGCGCGCCGCGGCGGTGTTGGCGGGGGAGCCTCCGTTTCGGGCTCGCTTCGTGGGCAGCGGCACGTTCCCCCGTCGCGGGATGCCGCGCGTGTACTGGGTGGGGTGCAAGGCGGATCCGCTCCTGCGCATGCGAGAGCTGCTGGACCACGGGCTCGTCCGGGAGGGAATCGAATTGGAGAGAAGGAAATTCACGCCTCATCTCACGGTGGGGAGGACCGTACGGAGATCCGCTGTGCCGCGGAAGCGGAGGACCACGGCCGAAAAGCGTGGTGCGGACGTTGCCACGGACTGCGTTGCCACGGACTGGTTCAGGGTCGACGCCGTCCATATTGTCCGTAGCCGACTGTTCCCTGACGGGCCTCGGTATGCGAATGTTCACAGAGTGGCCCTGACGGGGAGGAAGAGCAGGAGGACCGATGGGGAAGGCGCTTAGGAGACTGGCAGCCGGGATCTGCGTGACCGCGGCGGTGATCGTGGCGGCGCTCGTGCTGGTCCGAGCCTAGAGCGAAAGCCCGGGACCATGGCAAGGATCCTCATCATCGACGACGAAGAGTCGGTCGGCGTCGCGCTGAAGCAGCTGTTCGAGTACGAGGGGCACAGGGTGCATCTCTCCCCGAACGGACCCAGCGGACTGATCGACTACCCGGACTTTCGGCCCGACGTGACCTTCCTCGACGTGAAGATGCCGAAGATGGACGGACTGGAGGTCCTCGAACGGATCCGCGATGCGGATTCCGGAGCCGTCGTGATCATGGTCTCGGGCCACGGCACGATCGGCACCGCGGTCGAGGCGACGCGCAAGGGAGCCTTCGACTTCCTCGAAAAGCCGCTCGACACCAACCGCCTGCTGGTCACGTTGCGCAACGCGCTCATCGTCAGGGGTCTGTCCGACAGCGTGGAACGCCTCACGAGCGAGATCGAAATCCACCACGGCATCGTGGGTGCGTCGCCGCCGATTCGGCAGGTCCTGCGCGACATAGAGAAGGTCGGCGCCACGGATGCCCCGGTCCTCATCACCGGCGAAAACGGGACCGGCAAGGAACTCACCGCGAGAGCGCTGCATCGCCGTTCCGCGCGCGCCGAGCAGCGGTTTGTCGAGGTGAACTGCGCGGCCATCCCCTCGGAGCTGATCGAATCGGAACTCTTCGGCCACGTCATGGGATCGTTCACCGGGGCGGTCGCCGACCGGACCGGCAAGTTCGAGCAGGCCCACCGCGGCACCCTCTTCCTCGACGAGGTGGGGGACATGTCGCTCGCGGCCCAGGCCAAGGTGCTGCGCGCTCTGCAGGGCGGCGACATCACCCCGGTGGGCGGCGCACGGCCGGTGTCCGTCGATGTCCGCGTGATCGCCGCGACCAACAAGGATCTCTATGATCAGATCGACAAGGGGGAATTCAGGGAAGACCTCCTGCACCGCCTGAACATGGTGACGATTCGTGTGCCTGCGCTGAGGGAGCGCCGCGAGGACATCCCCATGCTGGTCGCACACTTCGCCGACCTCACGCCCGGAAGCTACGGAGTACCCTACAAGCGCTTCAGCGAAGGCGCCCTGGACGCCCTGGCCGATCCGGAATGGCCGGGCAACGTGCGGCAGCTCAGGAACGCGGTGGCGCGCCTGATGATTCTGAGCGGAGGCGATGCCGTCGAACGTGGGGATGTGGACGCATTGGTACGGGCGGACGACTCGGAACCGGGCGTTCCGGGGGACATGATGGCCCTGGAGACGCTCAGCGAATTCAAGGATGCGGCCGAAAAGGCCTTTATCGCGGGCAAGCTCAGGGAGCATGACTGGAATGTCTCGGAGGCCGCCCGCAGGATGGGAATGCCGCGGTCGAACCTCTACAAGAAGATCGAGAGGCACGGTCTGCAGCGAGCCTGACCGTCGAGCACACCCCCCCTTGGCAGGAGGACCGAATTCAATGAGGCCGATTGGGCGATCCGAACCGATGGAGAGCTCCCTCGACCGGTATCTGCAGGAGATCTCCCGGTATCCGCTCATCGACCAGGAGGAAGAGGCCCGGCTCGCTCGGAGGATCAGGCGTGGCGAAGAGGAGGCCCTCCTGAAGCTCGTGCGCGCGAACCTGCGCTTCGTGGTATCGGTTTCGAAGAAGTACCAGAATCGGGGCGTCCCGTTGCCGGACCTGATCAGCGAAGGGAACGTCGGCCTCATGCGGGCGGCGCACAAATTCGACGAGTCCAGGGGAATCAAGTTCATCAGCTATGCCGTCTGGTGGATCCGGCAGGCGATTCTGCAGGCCCTTGCCGAACAGAGCCGGATCGTCCGGGTGCCGGTGAACCGGGCGGGGCTGCTGCACCGCATTGCGAAGTACAGGGCGGCCCAACTCCAGAAGCTGGGCCGGGAGCCCAGGGTGGAGGAGATCGCGCGGGGGATGGAACTGACTCTGGCCGAGGTGGAGCAGGCCCTGGCGATCGCCCGCTCGCCGCTGTCCCTGGACGCGCCAATCGTGCCCGGCGAGGATGGCCGCCTGATCGACCACATCCCGGACCGGACGTCGCCGGGTCCCGACGAGGAGGCCCACGAGAAGCTGCTTACGGAATCGCTGGCGAAAGTGCTCGCCACGCTGTCCGCGCGCGAAGCGAAGGTTCTGCGATTCTATTTCGGCCTCGGTGGCGAGGCGCCGAGGTCTCTGGAGGAGATCGGGAAGGTGCTTGGCGTGACCCGCGAACGGGTGCGCCAGATCAAGGAGAGTGCGCTTGGGCACCTTCGCCACGCCTCGCGAAGACGGGTGCTGGAGTCCCTTTCCGACTGAGGCGGGCTCACCGCCCCCGACAAGTCAAGTCATTGACACGTCCGACGGGCCCGGATACCTTTCCGTGCTGTGGTTTTTTCCAGGGCCGCGCCCGCTCTGCGCCGGGATGCGGCTTCGTATCGCAGGACGGGAACCGTGACGAGGACGATCACTCCGAGAAAGGAAGACATCCGCCGGGCGTGGTGGGTCGTCGACGCCGAGGGCAAGCCCCTGGGCCGCCTTGCCAGCGAGGTGGCGCGGGTGCTGCGCGGCAAGCACAAGCCGATCTACACACCCCATCTCGACACCGGCGATCACGTTATCGTCGTGAACGCGTCGCGGGTGTTGCTTACCGGCCGCAAGGCCGAGCAGAAGACCTACTTCCGCCATTCGGGGTACATGGGCGGCGACAAGCACATACCCTTCGCCAGGATGATCGAGAGATTCCCGGAGCGGGTGATCGAACTCGCGGTCCGCGGCATGTTGCCGAAGAACAGACTGGGCCGGGCGATGCGCAGGAAGCTCCGCGTCTACCCGGGCGCGGAACATCCACACCAGGGTCAGAGCCCCGCGGCTCTGGAGATCTGACCCGCCACGGAGTCACGATGGCCACCAACCAGCCCATACAAGCGGTCGGACGCCGCAAGACGAGCGTCGCGCGCGTGGTCCTTCGCCCCGGACGAGGGCTCTGGTCCATCAATGGACGTGAACTCGAGGACTACTTCCCGAGACGCGCCCACCGGGTGCGCATCGAGGATCCGTTTCGCGTCGCGGGGTCCCAGGGCAGCCTCGATGTCGAAGTGCGCGTGCGCGGCGGTGGACTGACCGGCCAGGCGGACGCCATCCGCATGGGGATCGCCCGCGCCCTGGTCGCGCAGGACGAGGACATCCGGTCCGGCATGCGCGAAAACGGACTCCTCACCCGCGACGCGCGGAAGGTCGAGCGCAAGAAGCCGGGCCGCCCCAAGGCCCGAAAGCGTTTCCAGTTCAGCAAGCGATAGGCCACGCATTCGAATGAATCCTGATGCGAACCCGGTCGGTCTGACCGAACTTCTCGACGCCGGTGTCCATTTCGGACACCAGACAAGGCGCTGGAACCCCAAGATGCGTCCGTTCATCTTCGGAGAGCGCAACGGAATCCACATCATCGACCTCCGCAAGACGCTCGACCGCCTCAACGAGGCCCGGGACGCCGTGCGCCGCGTCGTGCTCAAGGGCGAGAAGGTCCTCTTTCTCTCCACCAAGCGCCAGTTGCGGCAGATCGTGGAAGAGGAAGCCACGCGTTGCGGTGCGCTGTACGTGACCGAGCGCTGGCTCGGCGGCATGCTCACCAACTTCCAGACCATCCGCCGCCAGATTCGACGGATGAAGGAGCTGGAGCGGGGCCAGGAAGAGAACGCGTTCGAGTTCTATACCAAGAAAGAGCGGCTGCTGCTCGAACGGGAACGGTCCAAGCTCGAGAAGTACTTCATCGGCGTGCGGGACATGGTCCGGTTGCCGGGAGCCGTGTTCGTGGTGGACGCCAGGCGCGAGATCATCGGCGTGCGGGAAGCTCACCGGCTCGGGATTCCCGTGATCTCCATCGCGGACACGAATGTGGACCCGGAACTCATCGACTACCCAATCCCCGGCAACGACGACGCGATCCGGTCCGTGAGCCTCATCGCGGGTCAGATCGCCGACGCGATCGAGACCGCGCGGCGGGAGGTGCCCGACGAACAGCTGCGGCGGCAGGCCGAACTGGAAGCCACGACGTACTCGACGGAGACCGGCGAGAAGTCCGCCGACGTCCGGGAAATGAGACGCCGTCCCCGCAAGCGCCGCCCCCGTCCCGAAGCCATCGCCCAGGTGCGGAAGACCGGCGACGGTGACCGCGGCGGCAAGCCGGGTGCCGCCGAAAAGGCGGGCGGCTGAGGTTCTTCGCACTCGATCCCACCCCGCCACACGGTCGGCGGTGCAGATAAGGGACAGCCGGAAATGACGATTGGCGCGAAACTGGTAAAGGAACTCCGCGACCGGACGGGCGCGGGCATGATGGATTGCAAGCGGGCGCTGCAGGAGACCGGTGCCGACATCGAGGCCGCGATCGACCTGCTGCGGAGCAAGGGCGCGGCCAAGGCTGCGAAGAGGGCGGATCGCTCGGTCAACGAAGGCGTGGTTGCCAGCTATATCCACCACGGGGGCCGCATCGGCGTTCTGGTCGAACTCAATTGCGAGACCGACTTCGTGGCCAACACCGACGGTTTCCGGACAGTCGCCAGGGACATCGCCATGCATGTTGCCGCCTCCGATCCGCTGGCGGTCGCCATTGACGATGTGGACGTGGCCGTCGTGGAGCGGGAGCGGCGGGTCTTTGCCGATCAGGTTGCCCGCGAGGGGAAGCCCGAGCACATTCGCGATCGAATCGTGGAAGGGAAGATGGCCAAGTTCTACAGGCAGAACGTCCTGCTCGAGCAGCCCTTCGTGAAGGATCCGGACCGGAGCGTCGGCGAGCTGATCACCGAGACCTCCGCCAGGACGGGCGAGAAGGTCAGAGTAGCGCGCTTTGCACGGTTCAGAATCGGGGAAAACACGGCGTGAGCGATCGGAGGAGTCCGGGCTACGGCCGCGTACTCCTTAAGCTGTCCGGAGAGGCCCTCGCGGGCTCGCGCGGATTCGGGATCGATCCGAAGACCGTTGGCGGCATTACCGACGAGATCAGTGCCATCCACGATCTTGGGGTGTCGCTGGGGCTTGTCATCGGCGGTGGCAACATCGTGCGCGGCGCGATCGCCAGCCGGGACGGCATGGACCGCGTGTCGGCGGACTACATGGGGATGCTGGCCACGATCATGAACGCGCTTGCCGTCCAGGACATGCTGGAGAAGAAGGGGATCGACACCCGCGTGATGACGGCCATTCGCATGCCGCAGCTCGCGGAGCCCTACATTCGCCGCCGGGCGCTTCGGCACATGGAGAAGGGCCGGATCGTCATCTTCGCCGGGGGTACCGGGAATCCCTACTTCTCCACGGACACGGCCGCGGTTCTGCGCGCAATCGAGATGGACGCCGACGTGGTCATCAAGGCCACGAAGGTGGCGGGGGTATACAGCGCCGATCCGGTCCGGGACCCGGCGGCCGAGTTCATCCCGGACATTTCGTACCACGAGGTCGTAAGGCGCGACCTGCGGGTGATGGACGCAGCGGCGGTGTCTCTCTGCCGCGAGAACGACCTTCCGATCATCGTGCTGAATCTCGACGACCAGGGGACGGTGCGCAGCGCGATACAGGGAAGGCGGGTCGGAACGCTGGTATCTTGATTGCACGGAATTGTCGGACTGCGCGGAAGGAAGGAGCACGGCGTGGAACTGGTGGACGAAGCGAGAAGCAGAATGGCCGACGCGGTGGCGGCGATCCGCCGTGAATTCGGAACGGTCCGCACGGGCAAGGCCGTCCCGTCGATCCTCGACTCGGTCCGTGTGGACGCGTACGGGAGCCGGATGCCGCTGAATCAGGTGTCGACGGTGAGCGCGCCGGATCCCACGATGCTCGTGATTCAGCCGTTTGATCCGTCCCTGATCGGCCCCATCGAAAAGTCGGTTCTCACGGCGGACCTGGGGCTGAATCCGTCCAACGACGGGACAATCGTCCGCGTGCCGATTCCGCCGCTCAGCGAAGAGCGCCGCAAGCAGTACGTTCGGCTGCTGAACAAGATGGCGGAGGAGGGCCGCGTCTCGGTGCGGCGCGCGCGACAGGCCGCGAACGAACGTGTCAGGGCACGGCTGCGGGCGAACGAGGTGGGACAGGACGAAGCCCACCGGACCATGGCCGACGTCCAGAAGCTCACCGACGAATACATCGGCAGGATCGACCATCTCCTGACGGCCAAGGAGAAGGAGGTGATGGCGATCTGAGGCACTTCACGCGCCCGTTCCCGCTCCGGGTTCAACCATGGCAAACGACCTGCTGTCGCTGATCAGGGCGAACGCGCGCGTGCCGCGCCACGTGGCGGTCATCATGGATGGCAACGGCCGCTGGGCGGGCCGGCGAGGGCTTCCCCGCCACGCGGGACACTGGGAGGGGATGAAAGCGGTTCGCGAGTCGGTGGAGGGTGCCTGTGCGGCCGGAGTCGGGATTCTGACGCTGTTCGCCTTCTCCACGGAAAACTGGAAACGGCCGCGGTCGGAGATCGACGCTCTCATGCGGCTGCTGTGCGACTACGCCGAATCCGAGCACGAAGAACTCGCGGGGCAGGGCGTCGAGGTCCGTGTGCTCGGCGAGGTTGTGCGGCTCGATGCCGCCGCGCGCGAGGCCGTAAGGCTGATCGAGGATGCGACCCGTGGCGGCCCCGCGCTGCGGCTGAACCTGATGATCTCGTACGGGGGGCGGGAGGAGATCGTGCGCGCGGCGCGCCGTCTTGCGCATCAGGCGCGCGCCGGACGCCTGGACCCCGGCGCGATCGACGCGAATGCGGTGGAGGGGATGCTCTTCACCCGCGGTCTGCCGGATCCGGATCTGCTGATTCGGACGTCGGGTGAACGCCGGATCAGCAACTTCCTGCTCTGGCAGCTGGCCTACACCGAGTTCTACGTCTCCTCCGTGCTGTGGCCGGACTTTACGCGGGAGGACCTGTTCGCCGCCATCCTCGACTACCAGCGCCGGGAGCGTCGTTTCGGGGTGGTCAACACCGGATGATCCGCCAGGTGCCCCGCGCGTCGTGATGTCCGCCGAACTCCGGGCCAGATTCCTCGTCGCGCTCGTCGGTATCCCCGTGGGACTTCTGGCGATCCATGCCGGCGGGTGGGTTCTCGGGGGGCTCCTGGCGCTCGTGGCGGGCGTCGCGGCCTTCGAATTCTACGCGCTCGCGTCCGCCACCGGAGCGCGTCCGGTCGTCTGGCTCGGCGTTCCGGCCGCGTCGATTCTGGTGCTTCTGGCGCTCCTGGGGCCCGGGTTCGGCGCCTGGGCGGACCATGCGCTCGCGCTGCTGCTGGCGCTTGCGGTGACGACCCTGGTTGCGGCCGTGTTCCTGCACGGCACCGGGGACACGCCGCTCTTCTCTGCGGCCGCGACGGTCAAGGGAGCGCTGTACACCGGCGGGACCCTCGCGTTTGCCGTACTGCTGCGACATCTCCCCGACTCGGGCGGCAGGGAGTCCCAGGACCCCTGGGAGGGTCGCCTGCTGGTGCTGTTTCCGCTCGCGGTCATCTGGGCTTCGGATACCGCGGCGTACTTCATCGGCAAGCGCTTCGGCCGCACCCGGCTGGCGCCGCGGGTCAGTCCCGGCAAGACGGTGGAGGGCGGAGTGGGAGGCGTCGTGGCGGCCGTCCTGGTCGGGGCCGCGGCCGGGTTCGTCATCCGGGATGTCGTGAGCTTCCCGTTCTCGCCGGCTGCGGGCGCGCTGATCGGTCTGCTTGTGGGCGTCGCAGGCCAGCTGGGCGACCTGGCGGAATCCCTGCTCAAGAGGGAGGCCGGAGTCAAGGATTCGGGCAGGATCCTCCCGGGACATGGAGGCGTCCTCGACCGGTTCGACGCCCTCTTCCCGAGCCTGCCGCTGGCGTACTGGCTCCTTGCGCTTGCCGGGGCCGCCGGATGACGGGACCCGTGAAGCGCATCGCCATCCTGGGGGCCACGGGTTCGGTGGGCCGTTCCGCGCTTGCCGTGGTTCGGCGCCACCGGGAGCGGTTCAGGGTGACGGCGCTGTCCGCCCGGCGGTCGGTCGCCGAGCTGGAGAAGCTGGCCGCCGAGTTCGGGGCGCGCCATGTGGCCCTGGCCGACCCCGCGGCCCTCGGCGAGCGTCCGGATCTCGCGGCGGCGGGGTGGCGGAGCGGGTCCGGTGCCGTCGTCGAGCTCGCCGGGCTCGATGACGTGGACATCGTTGTCAACGCAGTGGTCGGCGTGGCCGGCCTGAAGCCGACCGTCGCCGCACTGGAGGCCGGCAAGCGCTGCGCCCTGGCCAACAAGGAGTCGCTGGTCGCCGCGGGGGAGCCGGTCCTGCGCGCCGCGCGGCGGGGCGGGGGTGAGCTTGTGCCGGTCGACAGCGAGCACTCCGCGATCCTGCAGTGTATCGGCCCGGCCCGCCGCGAGGAGATCCAGCGCCTCATCCTGACCGCCAGCGGGGGGCCGTTTCGCCGCATGTCGGCCGAGGACATGGAGCGCGCGGACGCGGCGATGGCGCTGCGGCACCCGACCTGGGACATGGGCGCCAAGATCAGCATCGATTCGGCGACGCTCGCCAACAAGGCGCTCGAGGTGATCGAGGCCCATTTCCTCTACGGCTTGCCGTACGACCGCATCGACGTGGTGGTGCATCCGACCTCGATCGTCCATTCGTTCGTCGAGTTCGTCGACGGGTCCGTGCTCTCGCAGATGGGGTTGCCCACCATGGAGCTTCCGGTGCTGCACGCCCTTACGTGGCCCCGACGGCTCACCGACCCGGTACTTCAAGACTTCGATCCGTGCGCAACATCGCCCCTGGTCTTCGAGCCCGTGGACGAGGTGCGCTTCCCGCTCTTCCGGATCGGGTTGGCGGCGGGCCGGGCCGGCGGTGCGGCTCCCGCGGTGTTCAACGCGGCGAACGAGGTGGCTGTGGCGTCCTTCCTGAAGGGGAAGGTTACCTTCACCCGTATGGCGAATGTTGTCGAGGCCGCGCTCGAGGCGCTTGAAGGCAGGACGGCGACCACGGTCGCGGAGGTGCTCAGCGTCGACCGGCTGGCACGGAGCCGGGCGGCTGCCGAGGTGGAAAGGATGGTGGGCGTATGACATTGCTGGCCACGCTGGTCCTGCTCGGCGTGCTGATCTTCGTGCACGAGCTGGGCCATTTCTGGGCTGCGAAGGCCGTCGGGGTCGGGGTCGAGCGCTTTTCGATCGGACTTGGTCCCCGCGTTTGGGGATACACGAAGGACGAAACGGAGTACGTGCTGTCGGCCATTCCCCTGGGTGGCTACGTGAAGATGCAGGGCATGGACGACGAGGTGATGGAGGAGCTGGAGGGCGGTCGGACGGGAGCCCCGCGGAGACCGCGTTCCGGCGATTTCGATGCCCAGCCGCTCTGGGCGCGCGCCTTTGTGATTTCGGCCGGCGTCATCATGAACATGCTCTTCGCCTTCCTGCTGTACGCGGTTGTGGCGGGCGCGTGGGGCATTCAGGAATATGCCGTGACCCGGGTCATGGACGTGGAAGAGAGCGCCTTGCCGGCGGGTACCGAGGCCTTGGCCGGGATCGTTCCCGGGGCGAGGATCGTCGTGGTCGGAGAGCACAGGCCTGAGACTTGGCAGGAAATCCAGCGGGCATTCGTGGAGAGTCCGCCGGGTCCGGTCACGGTCGTCACCGAGTCGCCCCGGGGAACGTTCGACATCGTCATTCCCGCGAGCGAGCGGGAGCGCGGCGAGCTTGCGGCAGCGCTTCAGTACTGGATCGATCCGGTGGTCGGCAACATCCAGCCGGGCTCGCCCGCCGCCGGAGCCGCGATCGAACAGGGAGACAGGGTCACCCATGTGGCCGGCATTCAGGTCCTGAGCTGGGCGGACATGGTGCGGGAGATCTCGGCGCGCCCGGGCGAGCGCGTGGAAATCGGCCTGTTGCGCGGTGACGTGAATCTGTCCCGGATCGTGGAACTCGACGATGTCGGCGGCGTCGGCGCCGGGGAGCGGCGGGGCATGCTGGGCGTCGAGTTCGTGCCGCCGCCGCTGCGGACCGTGGATGTCGGGTTCGGAGAGGCCGTCGCAAGGGGTTTTGTGCAGACCACGGGTATCACCGCCGCGATCCTGCGTTTCCTGCGCGGTCTCGTGACGCTGGAGGTGTCTCCTCGGTCGGTAGGCTCGATCGGCACGATTGCCGAGGCGTCCGGGGCGGCCGCCGCACAGGGGCTCGGCACCTTCCTCAGTTTCATGGCCCTGTTCAGCATCAACCTCGCCGTCCTCAACATGCTGCCCATTCCGATCCTCGACGGCGGCCACATGGTCTTCCTCGGCATCGAGCTGATACGTGGAGAGAAGCTCTCGGTCAGGCAGCGGGTGCGCTGGAGCCAGGTCGGCTTCGTGATCATCGCCGGGATCATGGTGTGGGCGCTGGGAAACGACCTGCTGCGGTTCCTCGGATTGTAGCGGGGCGCCGCCCTTCTCCCGCGTCGGCACCTTGCCGGTCCGGTGCCCCGCCGGCCCTCGGTTCAGAAAAGTGACAGCTGACGCGGTCCCCTGCGTTGCCGCAGCTCCGCAAGGTCGAATACGGGGGTCGGCCGGTCCGGCATCGCCACCTCCACCAGGCCCTGGAACCGCTTCCGGCTCAGTGCGCGCGTCATGGCCGCCCTGGCGAGACGGGGGGTATTGGATTCCTCGGAGAGGTGGGCGAGGACGACCACGGACAGGCGGGGATCGAAGATCTCCGTCAGCAGGTCGGCGGCAGCCCGATTGGAAAGGTGGCCGTGACTGGATGCGATCCTCGCCTTGACCGCCGGCGGATACCCCGCAGACCAGAGCATTGCCTCGTCGTGGTTGCTTTCCAGGATGAGTCCGTCACAGCCGCGCAACGCGTGTTTGATCTGCACGGTAGGCTTGCCCAGGTCGGTTGCGATGCCGAGACGCAGCCCGGTCTCGGGTTCGGTCACGGCGACCGCCACCGGGTCGGCGGCGTCATGGGTCGTGATCAGGGGGTCGAGCCTCAGCTGTCCGATGTCCAGCGGGAACCCGGCCCGGTACGTTTGAATCACCTCATTGCCGCGAAACAGCTTCCGGCACCCGAGACGCGTACCCTCGGTCATCATCAGCGGCGTGCCGTGCGCTCGGGCGAAGACACCGGCGCCGCGCGTGTGGTCGCCATGCTCGTGCGTCAGCACGATGGCGGAGATGGCGCCGGGCTCAACCCCGACCAGAGCGAGACGGCGCGCGAGTTCACGGCCGCTGAGGCCCGCGTCCACCAGAACACGGGTCGTGTCCGCGCCCACGACCACCGCGTTGCCCCGGCTGCCGCTTCCCAGAACCGAGAAGTGCATGCCGGTCAGCGGCCGAACCCGGACCTGGACGGGGCGGTTGCCGCAAAAACCCTGCGGTAGTGGCGACCCAGCGCCGGCGTAAGTTCGAATCCTCTCCGGGCCATGACTCGTTCGGCCACCACCATGAAGCGGTCGATATCGTACTGCGTCCACTCGCCGGCGACGCCCCACGAGAACGGAGGTATGCGGCCGGACACCAGTCCGCCCCCCGACACGGTGGTGCCCGCCCCGATCACGGTCCCCGTGTTGATGAGCGTGCCGATGCCTGTCCGAACATGGTCGCCCACCAGACATCCGGCCTTGGTCATGCCGGTGTCGATCGTACGGTCCCCGGCCTTCACGCGTACGGACCCATAGGTGTTCTTCAGGTCCGAGTTGGTGGTCATGGCGCCCAGATTCGCCCACCTCCCCACGACCGAGTGGCCCAGGTATCCCTCGTGTGCCTTGTTGGCGAACCCCAGCATGACCGTGGCCTGGACCTCGCCACGGACCCTGCACCCCGGTCCGATGGTCGAACGCGCCAGGGCCCCGCCCAGCAGAACCGACCCGGACCCCACGTACGCGGGCCCGACGATCCGGCACGGCGCCTGCACCCGGGCACCCGCGTCCACGATCACGGGCCCCGCGGTGGCGTCCAGGATCGCTCCGGGGTCGACGTCCGCGTCGGGTGAGATCGCGACGCGTCCGGTGCCGAGCCGACAGGTGCCCGGCGGGGTGCCGTGGTCCGGAAAGCGCCGGGCGTCGTTGGTGATCCGGTCGGCGTTGGCGGCCATCAGCTCCCAAACCGAGCCGAGCACCGTCGCTGCGAGCCGTCGCCGGGGCCAGCGCGGCCACCTGCCGGACAACGCCGACGGCGGGAAGGACACGCCATCGGGGAGCCAGGCGCCGACGGGCCCCGATGTGCTGACCAGGACCGTCGGGCCCGCGAAGTCAAGGTCGATCGACTCGTCCGGCACGAATCTGCTCGACAGATACACCCGGTCGCCGCCGGGGTCTTCAGCTTCGGCACCGATGCATGGTGGTGCCTCCGGCTCCTCGAAGCAGCGGAGCGAATCGCCGGCAAGGTGGCCCTCGCACGCCAGTCCCAGATGCCTCTCGGCGCGTGCGCGCAGCGTCTCGGTTCCGTACAGCAGTTCACCGGCCGGCCGGGTTGCGGCAAAGGGGTGCCACGAGCGGGCGGTGTCGTCGTCGTAGAGAAGGAAGCGCACGGACATCACCGTGAATGCGGGCCGACCCTCCCGTCATCGGTGCCGGAGCCGCCCCGTTCGGGCAGGTCGTTCATGTACTGCTTCAGGCGCGGCAGTTCGGACCGGGGCATCACCAGGGTGACCCGGTCCGTCCGCACCACGAGCAGGTCGCGTACGCCGAGCAGCACCAGGCGCCCCGAGTCCGCGAACGCGATATTGTCCCGGCCTCCGGCGACGTGCGCGTCGCCCACGCGGACATTGCCGTCGGCGTCCGCCGGATGATGACGGGCCACGGCCTCCCATCCGCCGATGTCGTCCCATTCGAAGGTGGCGTCGATGGATGCGACGCGCGCACTGCGCTCCAGCACCGCCTCGTCCACGCTGATCGTGGCCACGTCGTCGAAGAACGCTGCGACGTCACCGCCATCGAGTGCGGGCAGTGCCTGGGCGATTTCAGGCGCGTGGACGCGGATTTCCTCGAGGAAGACCTCGGCCTTCCACACGAAGATGCCCGAATTCCACCGATAGCCGGCTTCCAGGTAGCGGGCGGCTTCCTCTGCCGCCGGCTTCTCGATAAAGGCGTCGACCCGGCAGGACCTGTGGCCGGCGGGTGCATCCAGATCGTCGCCGGGCCGGATGTACCCGTAGCCGGTCTCGGGGCGGTCCGGCGGAACGGCAATGGTGACCAGGAACTCCTGTTGTTGCGCGATTTCCGTGGCTGCCGCGAGAACCTCGTGGAAGCGGGAAGCGGGCGTGATCAGATGATCCGAATGAAGCGATATCATGATGGCGTCGGGATCGGCGCCCGCGACTTCCCACGCGGCCCTTGCCAGCGCCGGTCCCGTACCCCGTGCGCACGTCTCGACGAGGAAGGCCTCGTCGCCGAGTCCGGTGGCCTCGCGTATCGGCGCCAGCAGATGCTCGCCCGTCAGCACGCGGATGTTCGCCGGTGGAACGAACCCGCGTACGCGTTCGATCGTGTCCGCAACCAGCGGTCGCGGCCCCGCGAGATTCAGGAGCTGCTTTGGACGCTCGGGTGTGCTGAGGGGCCAGAACCGCGTGCCGGCGCCGCCGGCCAGGACGGCTGCCCAGACGGTGGGGTTGGAGGTCACGTGATCGTTCGGCCAAAGGGTAAGGCGGACCCGCGCAACCGGGGCGCGCCGAGGATCCGCCCAAGGCGGCGGAACCTAGTTGCGGGGCAGCAGGAAGTCAACGAACTCGTGGTGTCGATCGGAGTTGACTCCGGAACCCCGCCGGGTAGTATTCACACATGAAGACTCGCACTCTCGGCCTCACGGTGCTTGGCGCAGCCAGCGTTCTCGTCGCGTGTGACGACAACCCGTTTCTGATCCGTTGGGAGGAGAACCCGGACACGGTGCGGCTGTACGCGCTATCGCTTCCGGAACCCAACCTGGTTTCCGGGTTCGACTTCCACCTCCGGCGCGCGGTGCGGATCGAGGCGCCAACCACCGGTGACGGCTGGGATATCGCCGTGGATATAGCCGATGGCGCCCTGGCCTGGCTTCCGGCGGCCGCGCTGGGAATTCCATCGGAGGCGGCGCTCGCGGTTCTGGAGGGCGAGACCTTTGTTTCGGCGATCGAGGCTCCCGAGGACACCGCCAGCTATGTGTCGGACATGCCCGTGCCCATCGTACCCGGACGCATCTACGCGATCCGTACGAGGAGGCACCGCGGCACTTTCGGAACGATCTGCAACTACTATGGCAAGATCGAACCGCTGAGTACCGACGTTGCCGCGGGAACGGTGCGGTTTCAGTTCGACATGAGCCGTATCTGCAACAGCCGCGACCTGATCCCTCCCGACTAGGGCCACGGACCCCCCGAGCCGCCCTCGCCACGCGCTCGACAGCGACCACTTAGCGACTGCGATGCTGGACATCAAGCAACTGCGCCGCGATCCCGAGGGCGTGAGTACCGCACTCGCGCGCCGGGGGATGGACAACGCGTCCGGCTCGGTGGCCGCGCTGCTGGCGCGTGACCGGACGCGACGCGACGCGTTGCGGGAGGGCAATGACCTCAAGTCCCTGCGGAACCGGGTCTCCAGGCGCATAGGCGAGTTGAGGCGCCAGGGCGGCGATGCGTCCGGCGAAATTGCGCGCATGCGCGAGGTGGGAGCGCGCATCGGCGAACTGGACGCCGTGGTGGCCGAAGCGGACGCCTGGATATCCGACGCGCTGGCAGCCGTCCCGAACATCCCGGACGCCCGGGTGCCGGAAGGGGGCGTGGAGTGCAACCGGATCGTGCGGACCTGGGGCGAGCCGGCAAAACTCCCCTTCGAGGCGCGGCCGCATTGGGAACTGGGCGCTTCGCTGCGCATTCTGGATCTTGCCGGCGGCGGCAGGGTCTCGGGTTCGGGCTTCTACGTCCTGCGCGGGCGGGGAGCGGCCCTGCAGCGCCGGCTGATCGACTGGATGATCGAGTTGCACGCAGCGCGGCACGGCTACCGCGAGCTGCGCGTCCCCTACCTGGTCAAGCCGGAAGCGATGACGGGAACGGGCCAGCTGCCGAAGTTCGCGGAGGAGTCCTATGTGACGCGCAGGGACGGGTTGTGGCTGATCCCGACGGCGGAGGTGCCGGTCACCAATCTGCACCGTGGCGAGATCATGCGCGGAGATTCGCTGCCCCGGAAGTACGTGGCCTATTCGCCCTGCTTCCGCAGGGAGGCGGGCGCGGCGGGGAAGGACACCCGCGGAATGCTCAGGGTTCACCAGTTCGACAAGGTCGAGCTGGTTCGTTTCGAGACTCCCGAAGCGGGACCGGCGGCTCTCGAAGAGCTGACCTGCGAAGCGGCCAGCGTACTTGAACTGCTGGGACTCTCCTACAGGGTCGTCCTGCTCGCGGCCGGAGACCTGGGGTTCTCGGCTTCCCTCACCTACGATCTCGATGTCTGGGCGCCCGGAGTCGGCCAGTGGCTGGAGGTCTCGAGCTGCTCCACGTTCAGCGACTTTCAGGCGCGGCGCGCGAACATCAGGTTCCGGAGAACACAGAGCGCAGGAACGGAGTTCGCGCATACGCTCAATGGTTCGGCGCTTGCGCTGCCGAGGCTGATGGTCGCACTGCTGGAGACGTATCAGCAGCCCGACGGTTCGGTACGTCTTCCCGAGGTGCTCGCTCCGGTCGTCGGATTCACGCGGATCGGAGCCGGAGGGTAGGGCGGCGGCGGGTGCTGGCGACCGTACGGCGAACGATCGAATGAGCAGGCGCAGAGGATCCGCCAGGCGCAGCGTCGCCGTCACGACCCGGACGTGGCCGATCGCGCTGGCCGTCCTCTTCATGGCGCTGCTGGTCTGGTACCTCGTGTATACGGCGGAGATCGTACGGTCGCGCCAGGCCGATGCGGAGACCTTTACCCGCATCTATGCCCAGGTACAACGGGGATTGACGAGCCAGGAGGCCGGCGCGGAACTGGCGGCGCTGACCAATCTTCAGCGCGAACTCGTGGCGCTCGGGGTCCCGTTCGTGGTTACGTCCGAACCCGGCCGCGACTACAACACGTCGGCCAATCTTCCGTTCGAGGTTTCGGACCCGCCCACGGTCGACGAGGTGGAACGCATACTCCGTTATGCGGACGAGCTCGACGCGCGCAATCCGCCCGTCGGCGACCCGGCAAGCCAGCTGGTCCATTACGGTGTGACGCCGGAGGCCGCGCGTCTCCAGTGGATGCCGTTCCTGTGGGCCTCGGGCCTGCTGCTCACGGTACTGCTGGCGGTTGCCGGGTTCCGCTACCAGCGCCGGGCCGCGGCCGAACAGGCCTGGACCGCCATGGCGCGCGAGCTGGCGCACCAGTTGGGCACGCCGATCAGCTCGCTTCAGGGATGGGTGGAGGTGCTGGGGCTGTCGCCGGACGAGCGTCCCGGTGACATGCGGCAGCTCGAGATCGCCACGGCCATCGGCGAGGACCTGGTGCGCCTGGAGCGCGTCAGCCGGCGCTTCGAACTCATCGGCCGGGACCCCGAGTTGAAACGGGTTTCGCTAAGGGCGGTGATCGGCGAGTTGCGAACGTACATGGAGGCGCGGCTGCCACGCCTGGGGCCGGGTGTCGCGCTGCACGTCCATGTCCCCGAGGACCTGCCGGACATTCAGGGACACGAGGTGCTGCTGGCGTGGGCCCTGGAGAACGTCGTGAAGAACGCTCTGGACGCGATGGCCGGCACCGGTGGTTCGATCACGCTGTCGGCCCGGTCTCAGGAGGACAGGTGGGTCGTCCTCGAGATACGGGACACGGGTCCGGGAGTCCCGTTCGAGATCCGTGACCGGTTGTTCGACCCTGGTGTGACGACCAAGTCCGGCGGATGGGGCGTCGGCCTGACGCTCACGCGGCGGATCATCGAAGGGGTCCACCGCGGAAAGCTCGAGTTGCTGGACCGTGGCGAGCGCGGAGTGACGTTCCAGGCACGGTTGCCGCGCGCCCCCGCGACCCGGCAACAAGGGGCCGCCAATGCCTGACGCGGTCCTGGCGCTCAATCCCGAGCAGCGGGAGGCCGTCGAGCACTTCGAGGGCCCGAGCCTGGTGCTTGCCGGCGCGGGATCGGGCAAGACCCGTGTTCTCACCACGCGCGTGTGTCACCTGATCCGGGAACACGGGATTCCCCCCGACCGAATCATGGCGGTCACCTTCACGAACAAGGCCGCGGGAGAGATGCGGGACCGCGTGATCTCGATGCTGGGGACGGAGCCGCGGGGCATCTGGATGGGGACGTTTCACGCCATCGGGGTCCGTCTTCTCCGTCGTCACGCGCCCGAGGTCGGCTGGTCGCGCGGATTCACGATAAGGGACGCCGAACAGTCGCTGCGCGAGGTGAAGAAGGCGCAGAAGAGCGTGGACGTGAGCCCGCTGCGGTGGTCCCCGAAGGCGATTCGGGAGCGGATATCGGAAGCCAAGAACCAGCTTGTCGGAGCGGAGCGCTTTGCCGAGACCCATGGGGACGGCGCCGACCTGCTGATGAGGCGGGTCGCGCTCGTGTATCCCGCGTACCAGGAGGCGCTGCGGACCCAGGACGCTCTGGACTTCGACGACCTGCTGGTACTCCCCGTGCGGCTCCTGGAGGGAAGCCGGCGGCTGCTGGAGCGTTACCGCAGGCGCTTCGCATTCATCCTCGTGGACGAATACCAGGACACCAACCAGGCACAGTTCCGCCTTCTGGAGCTTCTGGCGTCCGGGCACGGGAACCTCATGGTCGTAGGTGACGACGATCAGAGCATCTACGGCTGGAGGGGTGCGGACATCCGCAACATCCTCGACTTTGAACACAGCTTTCCGGACGCACGCGTGGTACGGCTGGAGCAGAACTACCGTTCGACGTCCGTGATCCTGGACGCCGCCAACGCGGTGATCCGCGAAAACGCCGCGCGCAAGGAGAAGACGCTTCGCACGGAACGGGAGGGCGGCGCTCCCGTTGCCTGCGTCGAAGCGCGGGATGAGCGGGACGAGGCGCGCTGGATCGTCGAGGAGATCGAACGCCTCATGCTCGCCGATCCCGGCCGCGCCCACCGCGATTTCGCCGTGCTGTACCGCACCAACGCGCAGGCCCGCGCCCTGGAGGACCGCTTCAGGCTTCGCGGGCTGCCGTACCAGATCGTCGGTGGCGTGCGCTTCTATGAGCGCCGCGAGATCCAGGACGCTCTTGCCTACCTTCGCCTGATCGTCAACCCGCGCGACATGGATGCCTTCGACCGCGTGGTGAACCAGCCGCGCAGAGGGGTCGGCGCGACGAGCCTGGCGCATCTGTCAACGTTCTCGCGGGAATCGGGGGTGAGCATGCTCGAGGCCGCCGACCGGGCCGACGAGGTGCCGGGCCTGCGTGCCGGGGCCCGCCGCGGCCTTCTCGCCTTTGCCGGATTGGTCCGGAGGTACTCGGCGCTGGCGGCGCACCTGCCTGCGGGTGAGCTTCTGGAGGAACTGATCGCGGAGCTGGACCTTCTCGTGCTCCTGCGGGCCGAGGGTCCGGATGGCGCCGACCGGGCCGAGAACGTGCGCGAACTCATCGCCGCGGCGCACGACTTCGAGGCCGCAACGGTTCCGGGTATCGGGGACGAGGAGACCGACGGCTTCACCGACCTTGGCCTGTTCCTCCAGCATGTCGCCCTGGTTACGGACATCGACCGTCACGACTCCGCCGCGGACGCGGTGACGCTGATGACCATTCACGGCGCCAAGGGCCTGGAGTTCCCCGTCGTGTTCATCAGCGGCATGGAGGAGGGACTTTTCCCGTTGTCGCGGTCGTACGACGAGGCGAAGCTGCTCGAGGAGGAGCGCCGACTGCTCTACGTGGGGGTCACGCGGGCACGGGACAGGCTGTACCTGACCCACGCGCGCCGCCGCCGCCGCGCGGGAGACATGGTCTACGGGACGCTATCGTCGTTTCTTGACGTGCTGGCGGACAGACTCGACACGAGCGTCACCGAACGTGTGCGCTGGGACTGGGCCGACCGCTCGCCTTCCGTACGGGCCGTGCGAACGGAATCACGCGAGGGGCATGTCGGCGGTGCGGAACCGGGGTTCAACCAGGACCGTCCCCGCTACGTGAAGGGCGAACGGGTCGTTCACCAGACCTTCGGGTCGGGGACGATCGCGGAGCTGTCCGGATTCGGACGGGATCTCCGCGTGATCGTCGACTTCGACGCCGCCGGCAGGAAGAAGCTGCTGGTGCGGTTCGCGGCTCTGGAGCGCGACTACTTCTAGTTATGGCCCGGCGGGGCCGGAGGCTCGTCGTCGCCCGTTGCCGGCGTGTCGCCCGTCGCCGGTTTGGCACCCGCCGCTGCCGCCGCGCCGGCCCCACGCACCAGCGCCGCTCCCTTTCGGAGCGTGCGCACGGTGGCGGCGGCATCCAGCACGGCGTCTTCGGCCTCGGACTGGGCAAGGTCCAGCAGCGCGGACAGATCGGCGACCCGCCGCTTCACGTCCGCCGAGGCCTTGCCGATATCCTCGGCGACCTCGACGAGCGCCCCGTCGAAACGGTCCACCTCGGCACGCACGACTCCTGTGATCCTGTCCAGATTCCGCGCGGCGTTGTTGGCGTGCTCGACCAGGGGGATGGTGCGCTCGCCGGTCGTGGTCAGGAAGTCGGTCCAGGCGCGCGACAGACGCCGCAGTTCGGCCAGAACCAGCAGCAGGACGATCAGGATGGCCACGAACGCGACGCCGAGTCCCACGGTCATCCACGCCGAGACCATGCCGATCCCGTCCCGGGCAACCGTGACGATGGTCGTGTCCTGAAGCGGCAGATGCAGATATGGTGGCATGCGTGCCCCGCGGCTGAAGGTCGTCGCGAGTGACCGCAGGAATATGGGCCTTCAGCGGGAACCGATCCAGCGGTATCTTCCACCCATGCCATCCTTCATCGTGACCGGCGGGCGGGAGCTCAGCGGGAGAATCCGGCCCGCCGGGAACAAGAATGCGGCCCTGCCGGTGCTTGCGGCGACCCTGATGTCCGCCGAGCCCGTCACCGTGAACAACGTTCCGCGCATCCGCGACGTCGCCACGCTGCTCGAGATCATGGACTCGCTGGGTGCGGACATCTCCTGGACCGGCGCCAACGAGGTCACGGTGGACGCGGCGAACGTCATGGCGGGCGAACTCGATCCGGCCCTCGCGGAACGGATCCGCGCGTCCATCCTGCTGGCCGGACCCCTGCTGGCACGCTTCGGTTCGCTGTCGCTGCCGCCGCCGGGCGGCGACGTGATCGGCCGGCGCCGGCTGGACACCCACCTGCTCGCCTTCCGCGCACTGGGGGCGGAGGTGGAAACCTCGACCGGCCTCGATATCCGGGCGCCCTCGCTCGTCGGCACGAGCATGTTTCTCGACGAGCCCTCCGTCACGGCGACCGAGAACGCCATCATGGCGGCCTCGCTGGCAGAGGGCGAGACGGTGATCCGCAACGCCGCGGCGGAACCTCATGTACAGGACCTGTGCCACCTTCTGAACGCCATGGGTGCCCGGATATCGGGAATCGGGACATCCAATCTGGTCATTGGCGGGGCGGCCTCGCTGGGCGGCGCCCGCTACACGATCGGTGCCGACCATGTCGAGACGGGGTCGTTCATCGGCCTCGCAGCGGCGACGCGGAGCAGACTCGTGATCGAGGATGCCCCGGTGGAGCATCTCGATTCGATCCTCATCGGGTTCGGGCGCCTCGGCATCGACTGTCGGGTGGACGGCCGCGACCTGGTCGTCGACGGACGCGCGGAGCCGGTCATCCGGATGGACGCGTTCGGGCACCTGCCCAAGGTGGACGACGGCCCCTGGCCCGCCTTTCCGGCGGATCTCACCTCGATCGCGGTGGTCGCGGCCACCCAGGCCCGCGGCACCGTGCTGGTCCACGAGAAGATGTTCGAATCGCGGATGTTCTTCACGGACAAGCTGGTTTCCATGGGCGCGCGCATCATCCTGTGCGACCCGCACCGCGTCGTCGTGGTGGGTCCTTCGCGGCTGCACGGCGCGCGCGTGGAGAGCCCCGACATCCGTGCCGGAATGGCGATGCTGATTGCCGCGCTGGGCGCCGCTGGCGAGAGCCGGATCCGCAACGTCGGACAGATCGAACGGGGCTACGAGAGGATCGACGACCGTCTGAGGGCGCTGGGCGCGCGCATCGAGCGCCGTGATTGACCGGCGAACCGCGTCACAGCTATAATACGTTGGTGGCTGGGCTGCTGCGGTGGCCCTTTCCAAGTGGGGGAGATGGCGTCCCCCGCTTTTTTTATCCGCTGGAGAGAGGTTTGAGAGAGGTTTGAACGACTTGAACGCAAGCCGGGCCGAGCTTCAGCGGGAACTTGAGGCACGACTCTCCCGCCTGGGGTACGATCTGGTCCAGGTCGTATGGGCGGGCAGCGCTCATCGTCCGGTCATCAGGCTTCGCGTGGAACGGGCTGCGCTGGACCGGCCCGTCTCGCTGGGTGATTGCACGACGGTGAGCCGCGAGATGGAAGCCTGGCTCGACGCGGATCCGCGGGTCCCCGACCGGTATGTGCTGGAGGTCTCCTCACCCGGACTGGAACGCCCGCTCACCCGCGAACGGGACTTCCACCGGTTTCGCGGGCGGAGGATCGTGGTGCAGGGAACCGGACCGCTCTCGGGTGGCGCATCCCGTATCGAGGGAACGTTGCTGGGGCTTGCCGGTGATCATGAGGGCACCGGGTCGATCCTCTTGCAGCTGGGTGAAGGCGACGAGGTCGAGGTGCCCCGCGCCCGGGTTGCGAACGCGCGCCTGGTTCATGAATGGAATGCACCATGACGGATTCCTCTCTGATCAGTCAGGCAGTCGGCGCGATCGCAAAGGCCAAGAGCCTCGATCGCGATGAGGTGGACGTGCTGGTCAAGGAAGCCATCCACGCCGGACTCGCGCGCATCTTCGGCGCCAATGTCGACTCGGAAATCGACGTCGACCACACCACGGGCGATATCGACATGGTGGTGCTGAGGCGGGTGGTCGACACCGTCGAGGACGAGTCGTCGGAGATCGCCGTCGAGGAGGCCCGCTGGGACGATCCCACCTACGAGGTCGGCGACGTGATGGAAATCCCCGTGGACTTCTCCGAGTTCGGGCGCAACGCGGTCATGGCCGCCAAGCAGCGCATCGTGCAGCTGGTCCGTGAGGGCGAACGCCAGCGAATCCGCGACGAGTACACCGACCGGGTCGGCGATCTCCTGTCGGGCGAGGTGCAACAGATCGAACGAGGCAAGATCGTCCTGCTGCTAAACCGCACCAGGGAGGCCGAGGCGATCATCCCGTGGAAGGAACAGAATCCGCGGGAGCGCTTTCGCCAGGGAGAGTCCATACGCGCGGTGCTCAAGAAGGTCGATGAGACGCCCAAGGGTCCCAGGCTGATCTTCTCGCGCTCGGATCCGCTTTTCGTGGCCGCCCTCTTCAATCTGGAGGTGCCCGAGATCCAGCACGGAATCGTGGAGATCAAGGAGCTGACCCGGGAGGTCGGCGGCCGCAGCAAGATCGCCGTCCACAGCCGCGACGAGTCCATCGATCCGGTGGGGGCGTGCGTGGGGCTCAAGGGATCCCGGGTGCAGGCGGTCGTGTCGGAACTCGGAGGTGAACGAATCGACATCGTTCCCTGGCACCCCGACCCCGAGATCTTCGCGCGCAGGGCGCTGGCGCCGGCCCGCGTGGCCAAGGTCGTCTCGGATCCCGCGCGGCAGGTCATCACCGCGATCGTCGACGAGGACCAGCTCTCGCTGGCGATCGGCAGGAACGGCCAGAACGTGCGCCTGGCCTCCCAGCTGATCGGATGGCAGATCGATCTCTACAGCTCCCGCGAATGGCTGGAGCGCGGCGCGGACATGTCGTTGTTCGTGGAGGAGGAGGCGGACACCTACGAAACCGCGGACTTCCCGCTGCGCGAGCTCTCGCTGGACACGATGACCCTGGACGCGCTCGCGTCGGCGGGCTACGACAGCTTCCTCGACATCATCGACCTCGACCGCGCGGATTTCCTGGCCGTCGACGGCGTGAGCGAGGACGCGGCGGCACAGTTGCTTGCCCTGATCGAGGATCTCACCGTGGTCGATTCGGAGTCGGTTCGCTCCGGTGAGGGAGCCGCGGGCGGAGGGGGTGGACCGGCCTGATGCGGGTGAAGGAACTGGCGACCGACCTCAAGGTCAATGGCAATGTGCTCCTGAGGTACCTGCGGGAGTCGGGTGTGCGCGTGGGTCACCTCGACGCGCCGATCAGGGATGTGGATGTGGCCCTCGTCCGCACGCGTCTGGAGCGGGAGCGCCGGGCGGGCCGCGGCACGGCCGCCGATGTGATGAAGGCCGCCGTCAAGGCCCACAAGCCGGTGAGCCGCCGGCGCCGCCGGCGCCGCCGCGCACCCGTGCGCCGCCGCGCCGCGCCTGAACGCGAACCGGTGGCTGCGGAGGCTCCGGAAGATCCGGCTGCCGTGGCGGAGGCGACGGTCGACGGGGTGGGACCGATTGTTGCGGCCGAAGCCGAGTCCGGTCCGGAGGATACCGAAGCCGGACCCGCCGCGCAGACGGAACTCCAGGAGGTCGAGGCAGCGCCGGCGCCGGACGCGGTCGCGGAGCCGGAGGAGGCCGGGGCTGCTCCGACCGACGGGGCCCCGGCGGCGGCGGATGCCGGGGACGTAGCGCCGTCGCTCCCCGTTGCGGAAAGCGAGACGGATCGCCTTCGGCCGGCGGCCGCGGCTACGCCCGAGACGACGTCCGAGGCTTCGATCGCGGCAGCGCCGGAGGTTGCCGGGGCGGACGACGCGGCCGCAGCTGCCAGGCCCGAGCCCCCGCTTGCCGCCCGGACGGGATTCAAGCCCACGCGCGCCAGGGACCGCCCCGGCGGCGATCAACTTCCCGCGGCGAGCAAACCGGAGCCTGCGGCGAGCGCGGGTCCCGGCGGACGCGTGCGGATTCAGGCCGAAGGGTATACGTCCGACGGCCGGCGCAAGAAGGCCAGACGCAAGGGTGGCCGCCGCCGCGGTACCAACCGCGACATGGCGAGGCAGAACATCCAGCGGGTCATGGCCGAGATCAAGGGCCGCCGCAAGAAACGCAAGAAGGGCAAGGGCGCGGTGGCCGCGGCCAAGGAGGAGCGGGTCGCAGCGGAGGAACGCGCCGCCGAGGCGAGATCCGTCGAGGAACGGACCGTACGTGTCAACGAGTTCCTCACCGTGGCCGAGCTTGCCGAACTCATGGATGTCGGCCCGACCGAGATCATTGGATGGGCCTTCAAGAACATGAGCCTGATGGTCACCATCAACCAGCGGCTCGACTTCGACCAGATCGAGTTGCTCCTCGAAGGGTTCGGATTTACCGCCGTCCGCGAGACGGACTACCTGCCACCGTCGGAGGAGCAGGCTGAACCGGATGATCCGGCGGACCTGCGTCCACGCCCACCCGTCGTAACCGTCATGGGCCACGTGGACCACGGGAAGACCAGGCTTCTCGACTGGATACGGCGCACGAACGTCGTGGCCGGCGAGGCGGGGGGCATCACGCAGCACATCGGCGCGTATCACGTGGAGCTCGATGACGGTCGCACGATCTCGTTCCTCGACACGCCCGGGCACGCCGCCTTTACGGCCATGCGGGCCCGTGGGGCCGATGTCACGGACCTCGTGGTCCTCGTCGTGGCGGCCGACGACGCGGTCATGCCGCAGACCATCGAGGCCATCAGCCACGCGAAGACCGCCGGCGTGCCCATGGTCGTCGCCATCAACAAGATCGACCTTCCCACAGCGAACGCGGACAAGGTCCGGCAGGACCTGCTCCAACACGGTGTCACGGTGGAGGACTTCGGGGGCGAAACGCTTGTCGCGGAAGTCTCGGCCATGACCGGCGAGGGTATGGACGACCTCCTCGAGAAGATCCTTCTGCAAGCCGAGATCCTCGAGCTCACGGCAAACCCCTCCCGGGCCGCGACGGGTGCGGTGGTCGAAGCCGAACTGGATGTCGGCAAGGGGCCTCTCGCGACGATCCTGGTACAGAGCGGCACGCTGCGCGTTGGCGACAGCTTCGTGGTCGGGCTGCACGACGGGCGCATTCGGGCACTGCTTGACGAGCGAGGCCACGGAGTCGACGCCGTGGGACCCGGCATTCCCGTGCAGATCCTCGGTGTGGCCGGGGTACCCCAGGCCGGCGACGTGTTCCAGGTGATGGAAGCCGACCAGGCGGCATCGGTCGCCACGAACCGCCAGCGACTCGATCGGGAGAAGCAGCTGCGAATCAAGCAGCGGGGAATCAAGCTCGGCGACTTCACGCAACTGCTGGCGGCCGGCGATGTCGGGACGCTGCGGCTGGTCGTCAAGGGCGACGTGGACGGTTCCGTGCAGGCACTCTGCGACGCCCTGGAGCAGTTGTCGACGACCGAGGTGCAGGTGGAGATCGTCCATCGCGGCGTCGGAGCGGTCAACGAGTCCGACGTGATGCTGGCGCTCGCCGCCGGGGCTGTCATCGTCGGCTTCCGGGTCCGCCCGGACGGGCTGGCGCGCCAGGCTTCCTCGCGCGAGGCCGTCGACATCCAGGTGTACGACGTCATCTACGAGGCGGTGGACGACGTCAGGGCCGCACTCGAGGGACTGCTGGCGCCGGAACGCCGGGAGAGCGTGGTGGGCGCCGCGGAGGCACGCGTGATCTTCAGGATCCGCGGCGTCGGCACCATTGCGGGAAGCTACGTCATGGATGGCGTCGTGCGGCGGGGGGCCCAGGCCCGCGTCATCCGCGACGGCGTGGTGATCTACGACGGGGAGATCGGGTCCCTGCGGCGCTTCAAGGACGATGCGCGGGAGGTGAAGGAAGGCTTCGAATGCGGGATCGGCATAGCCAACTTCAACGATGTCAAGGTGGGCGACGTCGTCGAGACCTACCAGGTCCAGGAGTTCGCCCGCACGCTGGCGGGTGCCGAGCGCGCTTGAGGGATCCGCGTTACGCAACGGTCCCCCGGCCCGGCCTGGTCGTCACGGTGTCCACATGGGACCTGTCGATTCCGGGGTCGGCGTCGCTCAAGCAAAAACGGTCGGTGCTCCGCTCGCTCAAGGACCGGCTCGCGCGCATGAACGTGTCGGTGGTCGAGTCGGGGCTTCAGGACGCGCGCAATCGGGCGCGGGTCTCCGTGGCGTTCCTCGCCGCGCACGCGGCACAGGCCGATTCGATCCTGGAATCCGTCGATCGCACCGTGGCCGGCGCGCGCGGTGCCGTCGTGATCGCCAGCAGCCGCGAACGCTACTGATGTCCGGACGGCGTCTCTCGCGCCTGGGGGAGCAGCTTCGCCGGGAGCTGTCGACGAGGATACAGTACCAGGTGCGCGACCCCGAGGTGGGCTCGCTGACGGTCACCGGGGTGGACGTAACCGAGGATCTCTGGCTGGCCCGCGTCTACGTGGAGCTCCATGGATCGCCGGACCGGCAGGCCCGCACGTTGGCGGCGCTGGACCGTGCGGCCCCGTTTCTGCGGTCGGTGCTGGGGCGTGAGCTTCGAATCCGGCGCATGCCTGAACTGCGCTTCCACCAGGACACTTCGGTCGAGGCCGGCCGGCGAATCGACGCGATACTGCGCGATGTGCTGCCTGCCGGCGACGAGTCGGAAGGCCCGTGAGCGAACCGTGCGCCGACAAGGGGTTCGCGGGCATGGGGTTTCTGCTGGTGGACAAGCCGGCCGGCGTCACGTCGCACGATGTGGTGGCCCTGGCGCGCCGCGGACTCGGGGTGCGAAAGGCGGGGCACGCGGGCACGCTCGATCCCTTCGCCACCGGGCTGCTCGTGCTGGGGACGGGAAAGGCGACCCGTTTGCTGGAGTACCTCGTGGGGTGTGACAAGAGCTACGAGGCAACCGCGCGGCTCGGGGTCGCGACCGATTCGCAGGACCCCGACGGGCTCCGGATCACCGAGGACGACAACTGGACCACGCTGGGGCCGCGACAGCTGGAGGAGGTCGCCGCCGGCATGACCGGCACCCTGCGGCAAACGCCTCCCGTGTACTCGGCGGTGAAGGTGGACGGCGTGCCCGCCCACCGGCGTGTGCGGAGAGGGGAGCACGTGGAGCTCAGACCCCGGGAGGTCACCGTGCGGTCGTTCGAGGTGCTGGCCCATGAGCCGCCACGCGTGCGACTGCGGGTGGAGTGCTCGAGCGGCACCTATGTGCGGGCGCTCGCCGTGGAGTTCGGCAAACGGCTGGGGACGGCCTGCCACCTCGCGGCCTTGCGCCGCACACGCGTCGGCGCCTTCCATGTGGATCGGGCGGCCCCGCTCGCTTCCGTCCGGGCGGGAAGTCCGCGCCCGGAGGCGTGGATCGGGGCCGTGGCGGCGCTTTCCCATCTGCCACGCGTCGTCGTGGACACGGAAGAGGCGCGGAAGCTGGCGGCCGGTCGCAGGATACCCGCTGGCAGGGCCGATGACGCAGGCCCGGCCTTGTTCGTCCTGCCCGGAGAACGACTGGTCGCGGTCGGGGACGTCCGCGGTGGCACGCTCCGGCCCCGCAAGGTCTTTCACGAGCACCGGGGCGCCGGAACGTGACGGTGTCTCCGGCGGGAGTTCCCGGACTGCCGCGCGACGGCCGCCCGGTTGTCGTCACCGTGGGGACGTTCGATGGAGTGCACCGGGGACACTGGCAGGTCGTCGAGGAAATCGGCAGGCGCGCGGCCGAGGCCGGTGGCCGCAGCGTGCTGGTCACCTTCGATCCCCACCCGCTGCGCATTGTCCGCCCCGAGGCCGCACCGCTGCTCCTGACCACACCGGACGAGAAGAAGGCGGCGCTTGCCTGCAGCCGTCTGGACTACGTGGTCTTCCTGCCGTTCACCCCGGAGCTCCGCGAATACTCGCCGCGCCGGTTCGTGGAGGAAGTCCTGCTGGGCCGGTTCGGAATGAGCGAACTCGTGATCGGATATGACCACGGCTTCGGGCGAGGACGCTCCGGGGACGTCAACACGCTCCGCTCGATCGCCGCGGACGGCGGTTTCGGGCTCGATGTCGTCGACGCGGTCCGTTCCGGCCCCGCAGCGGTTTCCTCGTCAAAGATCCGGCAGGCGCTCCTCGAGGGGCGGCTTGGCGATGCCAACCGCGGGCTGGGGCGGCCGTACTCCCTGACGGGCACCGTGATCAGGGGAGACGGGCGAGGGCAGGGTCTCGGGTTCCCCACCGCCAACCTCCGCGTCGCAGGACCGGACAAGCTGATCCCGGCCGATGGCGTCTACGCGTGCCTTGCCACGATCCCGGAGGGCAGGTTCAAGGGCGCGCTGCACATCGGCGACCGGCCGGCTTTCCCCGGCGCAAAGGCTTCCGTGGAAGTCCACCTGCTTGATTTCAGCGCGGACCTGTACGGTCGTGTGGTCCGGCTGGACCTGATCGAATACCTTCGTCCGGTAGGCGCCTTCGGTTCGGTCGCGGCGCTGGTGCGACAGATGCGGGACGATGTGGCCCGCACCCGGGACCTCCTGGAGCGGCTTGTTGTGTGCCCACCGGGGATCAACTATTGTTAAGGGCTGTTCGCCTGACGAATACACGGGAACGACATGGGAATCGACAAGCAAGAGATCGTAAGCAGGTACCAGCCTCACGAGAACGGTGCCGGCAGCACGCAGGTGCAGGTCGCCCTTCTCACTGCCCGAATCAACCACCTGCGCAGCCATTTCGACGCCCACAGGCACGACCATCACAGTCGCCGCGGCCTCCTGAAAATGGTGGGACGCCGGCGTCGGCTCCTCGAATACCTCAAGCGGACCGATCTAGACGGATACCGCGCATTGATCAAAGACCTCGGGCTGCGCCATTGACCGGCGCGGGCATGCAGGCGTCCTCCCGCCCCCGGCGCGATCCGGCGCCACGGCGGGCAGCGGCGCGCCGGTAGTGCCACGGCCCTCCTTCGCCGCAGGCTCTCTGCGGCAATCCCGGAAGAGAAGATGACAGACAGAATCGAACGACAGTTCGCCGGTCGGCGGCTGGTCCTCGAGGTGGGCCGCATGGCCAGGCTCGCACACGGATCCTGCCTTGTACAGTTCGGCGAAACGGTAGTGCTGGTTACGGCCACGGTACAGGACAAGCAGACCCACCTGCCCTTTTTCCCGCTGACCGTGGAATACCGCGAGAAGGCGTACGCTGCCGGGAAGATCCCCGGTGGCTTCTTCAAGCGCGAGGGGGCGCCCCAGGAAAAGGAAGTGCTGTCCGCCAGGCTGACGGATCGCACCCTGCGCCCGCTGTTCCCCGACGGCTTCTACAACGAGACCCAGGTCCACGCCCAGGTTCTGAGCGCCGACCAGGAAAACGACGCCGACGTGCTCACGCTGATCGGCGCCTCGGTGGCGCTGAACATTTCGCCCATCCCGTTCCAGACGCCCGTCGCATCGGTGCGCATCGGGCGGATCCAGGGCAACTGGGTCGTCAATCCCACCTTCCTGCAGCTCGAGTACGCCGATGTCGACATCGTCGTGGCGGGTTCGGCAAACGCGATCGTGATGGTCGAGGGCGGGGCCATTCAGGTACCCGAAACCGAGATCCTGGAGGGCCTGAAGGTCGCCCACGAGGCGATCAGGGAACTGATCGGGATACAGGAGGAGCTGATCGCTCCCCGGCGGGTGCCCGCGATGGAGTGGGAACCCAGGCAGGTGGATCCCGAGCTCCGGAGCCGCGTGGAGAAGGAAGCCGCGCAACGCGTGGCCGAAGCGGTCAGGATCACGGGGAAGAAGGAGCGGTCGGCCGCGCTCGCGGCGGTCGCGAGGGAGATTTCGGCCCGTCTGGCGGAAGAGAATCCCGAAAACCCCGCGCCCGACGGCGCCGTGCAGGACGTTGTACGGTCGCTGGAGAAGAAGAGCGTGCGCGCGCGTATCCTCGACGAGGGGATGCGGGCCGACGGCCGCGGGGCGGACGATGTGCGCGCGATCGACTGCGAGGTGGGGGTGCTGCCCAGAACGCACGGATCCGCCCTGTTCACGCGCGGGGAGACACAGTCCCTTGGAGTGGTCACGCTGGGAACGTCGAGGGACGAGCAGCGCATCGACTCGATCGACAGCGCCGAGCAGATCACCAAGTCGTTCATGCTCCACTACAACTTCCCGCCCTTCTCGGTCGGCGAGGCGCGGCCGATCCGCTCGACTTCGCGCCGCGAAAAGGGACACGGGGCGCTCGCGGAACGCGCCATTCAGCCGCTGCTCCCCGAGTACGACGACTTCCCGTACACGATCCGGATCGTGTCGGACATCCTCGAGTCGAACGGGTCGTCCTCGATGGCGTCGGTGTGTTCCGCCTCGCTGTCGCTGATGGACGCGGGCGTGCCGGTACAGGCCGCGTGCGCCGGCGTGGCGATGGGTCTGGTCGCCGAGGGCGACCGGGTCGCCGTGCTCACCGACATCCTGGGCCTCGAGGACGCGCTGGGCGACATGGACTTCAAGGTGGCCGGCACGCGCAAGGGCGTCACGTCCATCCAGATGGACATCAAGATCGAGGGGCTGACCTTCGAGCTGCTGAGCGAGGCGCTGCAGCGTGCCCGGCGGGGCCGCCTGCACATTCTCGACCGCATGGATGCCGTGATCGCGACGCCGCGCGAAGATCTTTCGGACTACGCCCCGCGGATCGAGTCGATCAGGATCAACCCTGAGAAGATAGGTGAGATCATCGGCCCCAAAGGCAAGACCATACGTGCGATACAGGACGAGTCCGGGGCCACGATCGAGGTGGACGACGACGGCGTCGTCAAGATCGCAGCGGTGTCTTCGGAAGCCGGTGCCAGGGCCCGCGAGATGATCGAAGCGATCGTCCAGGAGCCGGAAGTGGGCAAGATCTACGAGGGCCCGGTCAAGAACACGACGACGTTCGGCGCGTTCATCGAGATCATGCCCGGCGTCGAGGGGCTGTGCCATATCTCGGAGCTGGCGGACTACCGCGTCGGAAAGACGGAGGACGTCGTGAAACGGGGAGACGTCATTCGCGTCAAGCTCCTCTCCATCGACGAGAAGGGCCGCATGCGCCTCTCCAAGAAGGCCGCCGCTGCCGAGGAGAGGACGCAGGTGACCGAAAAGGCCGGGGCCGGGGCCCGCGGCTAGCCGGGACACTCACCGGGCCGGGGGAAACCGGATGGGGTTCGGCCCCGGCGGGGAGCGCATTCGCGGCGACCGGCTGGGCAACGGCGTGTGCGTCCTGACGGAGAGCATGCCCGGGGTGCGCTCGGTGGCCGTCGGCGCGTGGGTGCGGCAGGGCGCGGCTCTGGACAGTCCGGGGCAGGCGGGAGCCAGCCACTTGCTGGAGCACCTCGTCTTTCGCGGCACGCGGACCCGCTCGCGGCGAGAGATCGCGCTGTCGCTGGAAAGCGTGGGCGGGTCGCTGAACGCGTACACCTCGAGGGAACACACCGGCTACGAGGCCCGGGTGCCGGCGGAACACCTGCCCCGGGCCGTAGACGTGATCTCGGACCTGATACGCAACCCGCGGCTCGCCGAGCAGGATCTCGACCAGGAGAAGCTGGTGGTCACCGAGGAGATCGCGACGGTCGAGGACACGCCCGACGACCTGGTATTCGAGGTGCACGGCGAGCGCCTGTGGCGCGGCCATCCGTACGGCAGGTCGATCCTGGGCACGCGTGCCTCGGTAGCCACCACCTCGCACGAGGATCTGGCCGAGTTGCACCGCCGTCGCTACGTCGGAGCCAACCTGGTCGTCGCGGCGGCGGGGGCCGTCGAACACGACGAATTCACGGGTCTTGCCGACGCGTGGTTCGGGGAGGTCGAGGCCGGCGGGGAAGCGCCGGATGTGCCGAAGCCCGAAGCTCCCGAGGAAGGCGTGGACAGGGTGGTGCGCGATACCTCGCAGGTCCATATCGTGCTGGGCCGCACCACGCCGGGGCATTCGCACCAGGATCGATACGCGCTGGCGCTGCTGTCGGCCGCGCTGGGCGGGGGCATGAGTTCCAGGCTCTTTCAGCGGGTCAGGGAGGAGCTGGCTCTGGCGTACGCCGTGTTTTCCTACCAGTCGTTCTACATTCGGGGAGGTGTTTCCGGTGTGTACGCGGGTACGCGTCCCGGCAGCGAGCACGAAGCCCTGGACGCCATTCGCGAGGTCTATCGCGATGTTGCCGCCGAGGGGCTTCCCGGTGACGAGCTCGGCATGATCAAGGAGCAGGTGAAGGGCCAGATCCTGCTCTCGCAGGAATCTCCGGGCGCCCGCTTACACCGCCTCGCCGGGTTCGCGTTGTACCGCGAGCCCTTTGTGACCCTTGACGAGTTGGCCGGCCGGATCGACACCGTGTCCGGTTGCGATATCGGGCGGGTGGCCGCCGAGGCCTTCGACCCCGAGCGCCAGTATGCGCTGTGCCTCGGTCCTCATTGACGGGAGCGGATCACGAGAGATGATCGTTGGCGTCCCAACGGAGACCAGGAAGAACGAGTACCGGGTCGCGCTGACGCCGGCCGGCGCCGAAGCCATGACCAAGGCCGGCCAGGTCGTGCTCGTGCAGGCCGGAGCCGGGCGGCACAGCGGATTCACCGACGACTTCTACGCGAGCGCGGGTGCCGAGGTGGTCGCTGACGCGGACGAGGTCTGGCAGCGCGCCGAGATGATCATGAAGGTGAAGGAGCCGGCCGCCCGCGAGTGGCCGCTGATCCGTGAGGGGCAGATCGTCTTCGCCTACTTCCACTTCGCCGCGTCGGAGGACCTGACAAGGGCGCTGATCGACAGCGGCGCGATCGCTATCGCCTACGAGACGGTCGGATCGGCGGACGGCGACCTGCCCCTTCTCACGCCCATGAGCGAGGTGGCCGGGCGCATGTCGGTACAGGAAGGCGCCAGGTACCTGGGCAGCCCCTCGGGCGGATCGGGTATCCTGCTGGGTGGCGTCCCGGGCGTTCTACCCGCGAAGGTGCTCGTACTGGGCGGGGGCGTCGTGGGCACGCAAGCGGCGCGAATGGCGGCGGGTCTGGGGGCCAGGGTCGCGATCATGGATACCTCGCTGTCCCGGCTGCGGCAGCTCGCGGACATCATGCCGGCCAACGTGAATCTGCTGTACAGCACCCGCTATGCCGTGCGGAAACAGCTGCGGGACTCCGACCTGGTCATCGGGGCGGTACTGGTGCCGGGCGGCAAGGCGCCGTGCCTGGTCGAACGGCGGGACCTCGCCACGATGCGGCCCGGGTCGGTGATCGTCGATGTCGCGGTGGACCAGGGCGGGTGCGTCGAGACCATCCGGCCGACGACCCACGAGGATCCGGTCTACGAAGTCGACGGCGTGATTCACTATGGAGTGTCGAATATCCCCGGCGCGGTCCCGCGCACTTCGACGCTGGCGCTCACCAACGCGACCCTCCCGTACGCGCTGCGCCTCGCCCGGTGCGGATGGCGGCGCGCGTGCGCGGAGGACACCGACCTGGCCCGGGGCATCAACATCGCGGCCGGCAGGGTGGTGCACCGCGGAGTTGCCGAGGCGTTCGGCATGAGGACCGACCCGCTTCCCGGGCGGCTGGCGGTGGACCGGCAGGGCGCGCCGCTCGTGCGGTTCAAGCGCCTGGCCACCAACCCGGACCTGCCGCTCCCGGCGCGCGCGTCGGCGGAGGCCGCGGGGTTCGACGTGCGCTGTTGCGAGGCCTTCAGGCTCGCCCCCGGCGAGATCCACGCTGCGGCGACGGGGCTGATCATGGAGATGCCCGCGGGAATGGAATGCCAGGTCCGGCCCCGCTCCGGCCTGGCGGCGCGGCACGGGATCACGCTGCCGAACAGTCCGGGGACGATCGATTCGGACTACCGGGGGGAACTCAGGATACTGATGCAGAACCTGGGCGACGAAACCGTTTCGATCGGTCGCGGGGACCGGGTGGCCCAGCTCGTCTTCAGCCGATGTCTCGCGCCCCGCCTGGAAGAGGTGCCGGGGGTGACCCGAACCGGGCGCGGCTCCGGCGGTTTCGGCAGTACGGGCGTGAAATGAGTGCGGGAATGCGATAGCTTTAGGTCAAGATCCGCCCTCCGCCACAGACAAGCCCCTCAATACCGGAGCCCAAGCCGGCCGGCTTTGACCGTTGCCACCAGTCTCCAGTTGGTTCAGTTCGAAGCGGTTGGTCCCGACGAGCGATATCGGTGTGGACCTGGGGACCGCCAATACGCTCGTCTGCGTCCGGGGCGAGGGCGTTGTTCTCAGCGAGCCGTCGGTGGTGGCGGTGGAACGCGGCACGAAACGAATCATGAGCGTGGGCCTTGAAGCCAAGCGGATGCTCGGCCGCACGCCCGAAGGGATCGAGGCTGTCCGGCCGTTGAAGGATGGTGTCATCGCGGACGTGGACGTGACGGAACTCATGCTTCGGCATTTCCTGAAACAGGTGATGTCGAAGCGGATATTCCGCATCAAGCCCAGGGTCGTCGTGGGCGTGCCGTCGGGGATTACCGAACTCGAACGCAGAGCGGTCCGCTCCTCGGCGCAGTCTGCCGGGGCGAACGAGGTGTACATGGTTGCCGAACCCATGGCCGCCGCCATCGGGGTGGGGCTCCCCATCGAGACGCCGCGGGGGAACATGGTCATCGACATCGGTGGAGGAACGACCGAGATCGCGGTCATCGCGCTCTCCGGCATCGTAGCCGATACGTCGATCCGCATCGGCGGAGACGAACTGGATCAGTCGATCGTCGCGTTCCTGCGCAAGAACTACAACCTGCTGATCGGCGAACCCACCGCCGAAGCGATCAAGATGCAGATCGGGTCCGCGATCGAGACGGACAGCGAGCGCGAGATGGAGGTCAAGGGAAGGGACCTGGTGTCGGGGATACCGAAGATGGTGATCATCCACTCGCAGGAAATCCGGGATTGCATCCAGGAGCCGCTGCGATCGATCGTGGAGGCAGTGCGGTCCGCTCTGGAAATCACGCCGCCGGAGCTGGCCTCCGACATCGTGGACTACGGGATCGTGATGACCGGGGGCGGGGCGCTGATCCGCGGCCTCGACCGGCTGATCGCGCTGGAGACCAACCTCCCGATTCACGTCGACGAGGAACCGATGACCTGCGTGGTGAGGGGGTCCGGCCGCATTCTTGACGAGTTTTCGAAGTACCGGTCCGTGCTGACTACCTGATCGCGGGACACGACAATGACAGACGGTGGAGAACCGCGCGGGAGCGCCGCGGGCGATCCACCAACGGAGGAAAGAGCAAGAGTTGGCCGCCCAGTCCAGGCGTAACAGAGCAGGGAGCAAACGGGATTTCCCCGTCATTATCGGACTGATCCTGACCGCTCTCATCCTGCTGAATCTGCCGGCCACCGCGCAGCGATCGCTGGCAGATGCCGTGCGGCGGACCGTTCTGAGTCCGTTCATCGGAGTCAACGGGATGATCAACCGGGCGCAGTCGCGTGCGCGCGATTTCGACGTACTGAGGGCCCAGATGGATTCCTCGATGGCCCTGATTGCCCGGCAACGCACACTGGCGGAGGAGAACCGCCAGTTGCGGAGGGTGCTGTCGCTGCGGCAGCGGACACCCAGTCGCTTCGTGGCGGTCACGGTCGTCCGTTTGGGGACGTTCGGCTCCGAGAGCATCTTTCACATCGATGCCGGGACTGCCGACGGCATCCGCGCCTTCAACGCCGTCGCTACCGAGGGTGGGCTGCTCGGTCAGGTTCAGGAGGTCTTTCCCGACTACGCCCTGGCCTACGACTGGTCGCATCCCGACTTCCGGGTCTCGGCCATGACCGTCGATGGCCGGGAACACGGCATCGTCGAGGTGGCTCGCGGCGAATTCAGGGCACAGGACCGGCTGGTGTTGCGGGGCGCGTCCTTTCTGTCCGATCTGGGGGACGGGGCCGAGCTGGTCACGTCGGGACGTGGAGGAGCGTTTCCGCGGGGCATTCGGATCGGGCACGTTTCGGGTGTGGCCGAGACGTCGGCGGGCTGGAGCAAGAGCTACTACGTGGTTCCGTCGGTGTACCCGGGCGAAGCTACGCATGCGGTCGTGGACATGGGCATGGAGAGAAACATGATCGCGGCCGGGGCCGACACCCTCGCAGCGGCGTCACGGGATGGCCTTCGTTGACGTTCCGGGTCGTGGTGCTTACGGCCGGACTGATCCTGATGCATCTGGTGCTTCATGTGGCGCTGGGTTTCGGAGAACGTGCGCCGGACCTGTTCGTCGTCGCGATCCTCCTCGGGAGCCGCGCGATGAATGTCCGGTCCGCAGCCGCGCTCGGTCTGCTTCTGGGGCTGCTCGAGGACGCGTACTCGATGACTTCGTTCGGATCGAATGTTCTCGCCCTGACCGTGCTGGGAATGGCGGGGGCCAAGTCCCGTGACCTCTTCGTGGGGGATTCGATGAGCTTCACCGTCAGCTTCTTCTTCCTGGGGGCGTGGCTGCGCCTCCTGCTGGTGTGGGCGGTGACCGAACCCGCCATGCGACCGGTCCTTGACGAGCGTTTCCTGTTGCATTCGGGACTCCTGGCCCTGTATGCCGCTTCGGTCGGGCTCGCCTTGCGGCTGCTGTTCCTGCGCGGTGGGGCGAAGCCATGAGTAGACGCCGCCACAAGGCGCTCGCGAACCGGGCACGCATCGGGGTCGTCGTGCTGCTGGGGATCCTGGCCAGCGTCCTCTTCAGGGCGCAGGTGCTGCGCGCCACCGACTGGCTCCTGCAATCGGAGCGGAATCGGTTGCGGCCGCTGACGGTGCCGGCTCCGCGGGGAATCATCCGCGACCGCGACGGCCGGGTGCTGGCGGACAACATACCCGGGTATTCCGTGTCCATCATTCCGGATCAGCCGGACTCGATGCTGTCGACGCTGACGCGGGTGCAGGAGCACCTGGACCTGCCTGCCGGGCGGTTCGAAGCACTGGCCCGACAGGCCCGCGGAGGGAGTGTCCGGCCCCTGCTGGTCACGGTCGACGCGCAGTTCGAGTCCGTTGCCGCCCTGGAGGAAAGGCGCTCGGGTTTTCCGCGCCTGCTGATCGAGCCGCGCCCCAAGCGGCGGTATCCCGCAGGACAGCTGGGAGCCCATGTGATCGGCTACGTGGGCGAGATCAACGAGGCCGAACTGGAGCAGCCCGGGTTCGAGAATGCCGAGCCGGGGTGGATCGTGGGCCGGTCGGGTGTGGAGTCGCACTACGAGACGATGCTTCGCGGCAAAGCGGGGACCAGGTACGTGGAAGTCGACGCGTCGGGACGGATCGTCGGTTCGTTCGGCGGCGTCCAGGGCGTGGCTGCCGAGCCGGGCCAGGACGTCGATCTGAACCTCGACCTGGAACTCATGCAGTGGATTCACCAGGTGTTCCCCGAAGGACTTAACGGTGCCGTGGTGGCGCTTGACGTCGAAACCGGGGGGGTCCTGGCGCTCTATTCGGCTCCGGCCTTCGATCCCAACGTGTTCGCGGGAGTGGTCGACGCCGCCGAATGGAGCCGGCTGGTCGCGAGTCCCGAGAGTCCGCTCTATCACCGGGCCGTGATGGGCACGTATCCCCCCGGATCTCCGTGGAAGCTGGTCACCGCGGCGATCGCGCTCGACCTCGGCCTGGCGACGCCGGACGAACACATGCCCGTCGCCTGCCGCGGATCGTACGTCTACGGCAACCGCGCGGCCCAGTGCTGGAAGCCGGAAGGTCACGGATCGCTGGACCTGGCCGGCGCCATCCAGCACTCCTGCAACGTGTATTTCTATCAGCTCGGCCTCCGCATCGGCCTGGCCCGGATGCTCGGCGTGGGCAACCGTTTGGGGTTCGGCAACCGTTGCGGGATCGACCTGCCCCAGGAAGCGTCCGGGACCTTTCCGGAAGGTGTCGAATTCTGGGAGCGGCGCTTCGGCTATGAAGCGAGGGAGGGCGAAGTGCTGAGCCTGGCAATCGGTCAGGGACCCAACGACCAGACGCCCCTCAAGATGGCGCAGTTCCTGCTGGCAATCGCCCGGGACGGCTCGGCCCCGGCCCCCTCCCTGTACAGGGACGCGCCGCCCGTGGAGGGTTGGCGGCTCGACCTCCGGCCGGAGCACCTGGAGGAGATTCGCGAAGGCATGCGCCGGGTCATGCAGCCGGGGGGTACGGCACACCTTTCGTCCCTGGAACACTTCGACCTGCTGGGGAAGACCGGCACGGTCCAGCACGGTGGCGACGAGCCGGACCACGCGTGGTTCACCGCCATTGCGGGGCCGTTCGGCGGCGCCCCGGAGATCGTGCTCGCCGCAGTGGTCGAGTTCGGCGACAGCGGATCGGGCACCGCAGCTCCCCTGGTGGCGAAAGCGGCCGACTTCTATCTCCGCGGACGGCACGGCATGCCGCGCGACACCATTCAGACGCTGCGCGAGTACCTGTTTGCCGGGCGGCGCACGGATTGGGCCAACCGGCAGGCACCACCGTGAACAAAACAAGGCCCGCCTGGCTGCGGCAACTGCCGTTCACCGCCACGGTGCTGGTACTGTCGCTGTTCGGCGTGGCCATGATCTACTCGGCCGGCGTGCTGGAGGTCTCGAGCCCGGTCACGCAGGGACTGTGGCTCCGCCAGGGGGCCATCCTCGTCGCGTCGGTCGTCGGCCTGCTGATCCTGTCGCGGGTGCCGCTGCGGTGGTACGAGTGGTTCGCCATGCCCGTTTACATCGTCAGCGTCGCGGTGCTCGCGGTCACTCTGGTCGCCGGCACCGGCGCGGGCACCGCCGAGGGCGTGAACAGCTTTTTGTCGATCGCGGGGTTCCGCTTTCAGCCCTCCGAGGCGGCAAAGGTGACGACTGCACTCGCCCTGGCGCTGCTGCTGGCCAACCGGGAGGAGCCGCCGCGCTACCTGCGCGACCTCCTGACGCCGGCGCTCCTGGTGGTCGTGCCGCTCGGACTCGTTCTTCTACAGCCGGACCTGGGTACCGCGCTGGCGTTCGTGGGCATGTTCTTCGCGATCATCTATTGGGCGGGGACTCCCTGGCCACTGATTCTCTTCGCCGCCTCTCCCGGACTCGCTCTCCTGCTTTCGTTCAGCGCTCGCGTCTGGTCCGTGTACATCATCGTGCTGGCGCTGGCGCTCTATCTCTACCGCTTCCGTCTCTACCTGGTGGAATCGGTCACCGTGATTCTGGGCAACGTCGCCGCGGGAGCGGTCGCGCAACCCCTGTGGAACTCGCTGGCCCAGTACCAGCGCAACCGCCTGCTCGTCTTCCTGGACCCGGGCCTCGACCCCCGCAACGCCGGCTGGCAACTCATCCAGTCGAAGGTGGCGGTGGGGAGCGGCGGGCTGATGGGGAAGGGCTTCACGGAGGGTACGCAGAAGCGGCTGGCCTTTCTCCCCGAGCAGCACACCGACTTCATCTTCAGCGTGGTCGGCGAGGAGCTGGGCTTCGTGGGCACCTCGCTCACGCTCCTGCTCTTCTGCTACGTGTTCCTGCGCATGATCCGCATGGCCGAGACCGCGAGCACCCCCTTTGCGGGCCTGTTCATCTTCGGTATTTTGGGCGTCTGGCTAACCCATGTGTTTGTCAACGTGGGGATGACGGTCGGCGTGGTTCCCATCACCGGGATCCCGCTTCCCTTCATCAGCTACGGAGGATCATTCCTCCTGATGTCGTGGACGGCGGCGGCGATAGCCGTGGCGCTGGCCAGCGAGGATCCCTGACCCGGGCGGACGCCCACGCAAGCAAGGCTTCCAGCTTTGGCCTGGTTCCAGAAGAAGAAGAAGCGCCTCACCGCCGAGGACCGCCGCGATCTGCCGTCGGACGTCTTCGAAAAGTGCGACGGCTGCGGGGAAATCCTGTACGGGGAGCGCCTCGCGCGAAACCTCGGCGTTTGTCCCGAGTGCGGGAACCACTTCCGCATCTCGGCCGACCGCTACGTCGAACTGCTCACCGACCCCGGTTCCTTCGAGGAGGCGGACGGGGACATGACGAGCGGCGATCCCCTCGGCTTCTCCGATCTCAAGCCCTATCCCGGGCGATTGGAGGCAGCCCGCCGGAAAACGGGGCGGGCCGAGGCCGTGATCACCGGCAGGGGCCGTATCGAGGGAATCCCGGCCGTGCTGGCGGTGATGGACTTCTCCTTCATCGGCGGCTCGATGGGGTCCGTGGTGGGCGAGAAGATCGCCCGCGCGGGAAGGGACGCACTGGAAGGCGATCTGCCGCTGATTGTCGTGAGCGCCTCCGGGGGCGCGCGCATGATGGAAGGGATCTTCTCGCTCATGCAGATGGCCAAGACGTCCGCCGTGCTGGCGCGGCTCCACGAGCGCGGCCTGCCTTACATCTCGGTCCTCACCGACCCCACCACAGGCGGCGTCACCGCATCCTACGCCATGCTCGGCGACGTCAACCTGGCCGAACCCGGCGCCCTGATCGGCTTCGCGGGGCCGCGTGTGATCGGCGAGACCATCAAGCAGGCGCTGCCACCCGGCTTCCAGAGCGCCGAATTCCTTGAAGAGCACGGGATGGTGGACCGCGTGATCGACCGGCGCGAACTCAAGGGCGCGGTCGCCCAGCTGCTCCGGCACATGCGCGAAGGGTGGCGGCCCTGGGGCTGAGCCCGCACGGCCCACCGCGGAACGAGCGCGACGCACCCCGGACGGGCGCAACATGACCCCGGGCGAGCGCGACTTGACCCTGGACGCGCTCTTTCCCGGCGCGTCGAGCGAGGTGGAATGGGGGCTCACCCGCATGGAGGCGGCGCTGGCGGAACTGGGCGACCCGCACCGCCGCTACCGGACCCTTCACGTCGGCGGCACGAACGGCAAGGGTTCCGTCGCGTCGACCTGGGCTTCCGTGCTGAAGAGGGACGGGCAGCGGGTCGGCCTCTACACGTCGCCGCACCTGTGTTCGTTCCGGGAACGGATCATGGTCGATGGCGTCCCGCTCGGCGCCTCCCGCCTCCAGGAGGGCGCGCGGCGCCTGAGGCCCCTGGCGGAGGACCTGGGAATGTCGCTCTTCGAGGCATGCACACTGCTCGCGCTGGTCATGTTCGCCGAGGAAGAGGTGGACTACGCGAGCGTCGAAGTGGGGCTCGGGGGGCGTCTGGACGCGACCAACGTTATCGTTCCGGAGGTCGCGGCGATCACCAATGTCGCGATGGACCACCAGGAGTATCTCGGCATTTCACTCGCGGACATCGCGCGCGAGAAGGCCGGAATCATCAAGCCCGGCGTCCCGGTGGTGACCGCCGAGGCGCGGCCCGCTGTCCTGGACGTGCTGTCCGCGCGCGCCCGCGCCGTCGGTGCGCCGTTCCACCCGGTGGAGACGTGGAGGCACGTGTCCGGCCTGCGCCTGGGCCGGCGGGGGACCCGGTTCACGCTGCGCTCGGGCCGCTGGGGCGACCTGGAGCTCGAGACACCGCTGCCCGGCGCCCACCAGGCCACCAACGCGGCTCTGGCGATCCGGGCCCTGGAGTTCCTCGCCCACCCACCCGCGCCCGATACGGTGCGCGACGGCGTTGCCGCGGTGCGGTGGCCCGGGCGGGGCCAGATCCAGCGCATGGGCGAACGTCTCTTCGTCTTCGACGTCGCGCACAACCTGGCAGCCGTGGGTGCGCTGGTCCGCATCCTGGCCGACCTCGCGCCGCCGCGTCCCCTGGTCGTCCTTGCCGGCATTCTCGGCGACAAGGACTGGTCCCGCATGCTGCCTCCGCTGGTGGACCTCGCGGATCAGGTCGTCTTCACCGTGCCCGGCTCGGCGCCCTCCGGCCGGCTCTGGAATCCGCGCGAGGCGGCAGGCCAGGTGGCGGGAAGCGTGCCCATCGAAATCGAAGAGGACCTGGCCGCGGCGGTCCGGCGCGCAAACGCACTTTCGCCGGACGGCACCGTGGTGGTCACGGGCTCGTGCCATACCGTGGGCGACGTTCTCAGCGTACTCGGGATCGATCCCTTCGCCGGTTGAAGGGGACATCCCGGAGCATCGCTGCCCCATTGGGACGGGGCCTTCCACGGGGCGCGATGGCCGTGCAGGATTGAATTCCCGATCTTCCCGGTTAGATTCGCAACCCATGCCCCCCCAGTCATTCTCCCGGCTTCCCGGGTTCCGCGACTTTCCGCCCGGCGAACTCGCGCTTCGCAACCATATCTTCGAGACCTGGCGAAGCATCTCCACGCGATACGGCTTTCGGGAGTACGACGGTCCGCCGCTCGAGCCGCTGGGGCTCTACGTCGAGAAGAGCGGCGCGGAGATCGTGGAGCAGCTGTACCACTTCGAGGACAAGGGTGGGCGCCGGGTGGCGCTCCGGCCGGAGATGACGCCGACGCTGGCCAGGATCCTGGCCGAGCGCAGCCGCGGCATGCCCAAGCCGATTCGCTGGTTCTCGCTGCCCCAGCTGTTTCGCTACGAGAGGAGCCAGCGGGGCCGCCTGCGGGAACACTTCCAGCTGAATGTGGACATCGTGGGCGAGAGCGGGGTGGCCGCCGACGCCGAGGTTCTGGCCGTCGCCGTGGACGCGGTGCGGGGCCTGGGGCTGGGAGAGGCCGATTTCGTGGCCCGGGTGAACGACCGCCGCCTTGTCACGAGCGTACTGGCCGCCGCCGGAGTCGCGGCCGGCAAGCACGCGGGTTGCCTCGCGGTCATCGACAAGGCGGGACGGGCCGGACCCGACGCGACACGGGCCGGCCTGCGGTCGCTCGGGCTGGACGCCGCCGCGGTGGAGGTCCTGGGCGGCCTGGTGGCCGACGGAACGTGGGAGCACGTGGAACAGCGGTTCGCGGACGTGCCGGAGGTTCTCGAGGCCATGAGGCCGCTGGCGGAGCACCGCACGATCCTCGACGCCATGGGCCTGGGCGGATTCCTCCAGTTCGACTTCACGGTCGTGCGGGGTCTGGCGTACTACACGGGCATCGTGTTCGAACTCTTCGACCGTGCCGGCGAACTGCGCGCGATCTGCGGGGGCGGGCGCTACGACAGGCTCCTCGAACTGGTCGGCGGCGAGCCGCTGCCGGCCGTGGGCTTCGGGATGGGCGACGTGGTGCTCGGCGAACTGCTCCGGGACCGGGGCCTGGTGCCCGACGAAGGGACATCGTGCGACTGCTATGTCATGTGGATCGGCGAGCGGCAACGCCCGCTGGCCATGTCCATCGGCCACCGCCTGAGAGAATCCGGGAACCGGGTCATGTATTCGCTTCGCCACCAGGGGCTGGGCAAGCAGCTCAAGGCGGCCGACCGGGCCGGTGCCGCGCGGGCCGTCATCATCGGGCCGGACGAGGCGGCGTCGGCCTCGGCGACGGTGCGGAACCTGACGACGGGGGAACAGGAGACGCGGTCGGTCGCGTCGCTGATCGAGCATGGTCCCTACGGAGCCGGGGGGGAGCCGTGACGCCCCGGGATCCGCGTTCGCCGCGAAACCGACGGAGACAGCCGTCCCAGGAGGACATGCGCGTGGTGCGGCAGGTCATGAGCCGGGCCATCCGCCGCCTCAACCTGCTCGAGGCGATCCTGCTCGCGGCCGCGGCGGTCGCGGCCGTTGCCGGGGGCTGGCTCGCCGCGTATCTGGGCCGTGGCGCTTTCGGATGGCCGTTTCGCACGACCTGGCTGGCCGCGGCGGTGCTGCTTTTCGCAATTCCCGGGGTCCTGGCGTGGACCATGGACCGCAGCGCGGGGTCGAAGGAGAGCGGACAGGGGAAAACCGGAGAGGACTCGCCCGGGAGGGGCGGAGGCAGATGAAGAAGAAGCAACAGCGAAGGAAGGGGCTGACGCCCCGCGCCGAGGACTTCAGCGCCTGGTACAACGAAGTCGTGCAGCAGGCCGAACTGGCGGACTACACCCCGGTGCGCGGCAGCATGGTCATCCGTCCCTGGGGCTACGGCATCTGGGAGAACATGCAGCGGGCGCTGGACGACATGTTCAAGGCGACGGGACACCAGAACGCGTACTTCCCGCTCCTCATTCCGATGAGCTTCATCGAGCGCGAGAAGGAGCACGTTGCGGGCTTCAAGCCCGAGTTGGCGGTCGTCACCCACGCGGGCGGCAAGCCGCTGGAAGAGCCGTACGCCATTCGTCCGACGTCCGAGACGATCATCTACTCGATGTACGCGAAGTGGGTGCAGAGCTACCGCGACCTGCCGGTCCTGCTCAACCAGTGGGCGAACGTGATGCGCTGGGAACTCAGGACGCGGCTGTTCCTGCGGACCGCCGAGTTCCTGTGGCAGGAAGGCCACACCGCCCACGCGAGCGAGAGCGAAGCGGAAGAGGAAGCGCGCACGATCCTCGGGGTCTACCGGACCTTCATGGAGGACTGGATGGCCATGCCGGCGATCACCGGGCTCAAGTCCGAGGCCGAGAAGTTTGCCGGCGCCGTCCGCAGCTACGCCTGCGAGGCGCTCATGCAGGACGGAAAGGCGCTGCAGGCGGGGACCTCGCATATGCTGGGCCAGAATTTCGCCCGCCAGTTCGGTCTCACCTTCCAGAGCGAGGAGGGGAGGGAGGAGTTCGCCTGGAACACGTCGTGGGGCGTTTCCACGCGGCTGGTCGGAGGTCTGGTGATGACCCACGGCGACGACGTCGGCGTGGTGCTCCCCCCGAAGCTGGCTCCCACGCAGGTCGTCGTGCTGCCGATCGGCAGGAGCGACGACCAGTGGGCGGTGGTTGCGGAGAAGGCCCGCCGGATCGCGGCGGCGCTGAACGACCTGGGGGTGCGCGCGGTGGCCGACCAGCGGCGGCATCTCTCTCCCGGCGCCAAGTTCTTCGAGTGGGAGCGCAAGGGCGTGCCGCTGCGCATCGAGATCGGGCCGCGCGACGTGGAGCGCGGAGAGGTCGTGGTGGCCCGCCGCGTGCACGCTCCGGGTGAAGAGCGCAAGGAAGCCCTGCCCGAGGCGGCTGCGGTCGGCGGGATCGAGGAACGCCTCGAATCCCTGCAGCGGGGACTTCTCGACGCGGCGCGCAGGCGGCGCGACGGCGCAACCCACCGCGGCGAGGTTTCGTCCGTGGACGAACTCGGAGCGCTGCTCGACGGGGGCGCGGGATTCGTGTACTCGGGCTGGAGTGGCGACCCGGAGGTCGAGGAGTCGGTCAAGGAGGCCACGAAAGCGACGATCCGCGTCATACCATCGCGGGAGTTTCGCTCCGACACCGCACCGCTGCGATGTGTTGGAGGGGGTGATGCGCGGATGGAGGTCGTCTGGGCGCGGGCCTATTGAGTACCGTGCGGCGACCGGAGCGATCAACGCACGACGCGCGCGCCGACGCGGCGTTCCCGCGCCGCCACGGCGAGCTGCATTGTGGCGGCCTGGCACTGGAGACACTTGCGCAACAATACGATACGCCATTATATGTGTACAACGGCGATCACGTCCGCAGGCGCTTCCGCGCGGTGCGGGATGCCTTCGCCCCCCTCGACCTACTGGTCGCCTATTCGGTCAAGGCGAATCCGAACCTGGAGGTGTTGCGGCTGCTCGCCCGCGAGGGCGCCGGCGCGGACATCGTGAGCGGCGGAGAGCTTTACCGCACGCTGCTTGCCGGGATCGACCCGAAGCACGTCGTCTTCGCCGGGGTCGGCAAGACGCGCGACGAGATGCGCTACGCGCTCGAGCAGGACATCATGGCCTTCCACATCGAGAGCGCCCAGGAACTCGTGGCGCTGGGCGAGGTGGCCGTGGAGCGCGGCGTCACGGCACCGGTTGCCGTGCGCGTCAATCCGGACGTGGACAGCCCCACGCACGAGTTCACGCGCACCGGTCACGCGTCCGCCAAGTTCGGGGTGTCGCCGGACCAAGCGGTGGAGCTCTACGCCCGGATCCTCGGACACCAGGGGTTGAGCCCGGTGGGCGTGGACGTGCACATCGGTTCCCAGATCCGCGACCCGGCCCCCTTTCTGGCCGCCCTCGACGTTGTGCTCGACGTCGCGGACCGGGTCCGGCGGGATCTCGGCGTGAGCCTGCGCTACGTGGACCTGGGCGGCGGTTTCGGGATCGCCGACGGCGAGGCCGGCGCGCTCGACCTGCAGGCGCTGGCGCGTGGCGTGGCGCTCCGCCTCGAGGGTCGCTCCGTCACCCTGGTCCTGGAGCCGGGACGCTTCCTGGTCGGTGACGCGGGAGCGCTGCTCACGCGGGTGCTCTACCTGAAGCGCAGCGGGGGCAAGACCTTCGTGATCACGGACGCGGGAATGACCGAGCTGCTTCGTCCGAGCCACTACGGCGGCGTCCACGCCATTTCCCTGGTGCGGGACGGCGACAGGGGTGCCGTGGAGCGGGTGGACGTCGTCGGCCCCGTGTGCGAGCAGGGCGACTTCCTGGCCCAGGACCGCCGCCTGCCCGTACCACCCCCCGGCGCGCTCATCTGCGTGCGCCAGGCAGGCGCCTACGGTTTCACCATGGCGTCCAACTACAACTCGCGGCCCCGGCCCGCCGAGGTCCTCGTCCGGGACGGCCGTGCCACGCTGGCGCGCCGCCGCGAGCAGTACCGTGACCTCATCCGCGGCGAGCACCATGGCTGATCCATCGAGGCCCCATCCGCGCACCCCCGGCGGCGGCGCCCCCCACCACGACCGCATCCTCCTCATCGACTACGGCTCGCAGTTCACCCAGCTCATCGCGCGCCGCATCCGCGAAGCCGGCGTCTACTGCGAGATCCACCCCCCCACGCGGGACATCGCCTGGGTAAGGGCCTGGTCGCCCCGGGGCGTCGTCCTCTCGGGCGGCCCCTCGTCGGTGTACGGCGACGGCGGGCCCGGCCTCGACCCGGGCCTGTTCGACCTGGAGGTTCCCGTCCTGGGCATCTGCTACGGCATGCAGCTCATCGCGGCACACGAGGGCGGCACGGTGGTTCCCGGAAAACGGGAGTACGGCCGCGCGACGCTGCAGCTCTCGCCGGGCGCGGACCCACCCGGCGGCGGGCCATCGGACCAGCCCGCCGGCCCGCCGCCGGACCAACCCGGCCGCCTCTTCCACGGGTTCGACACGGGCGACGACATCACGGTGTGGTGCTCGCACGGCGACCACGTCGACGAGCCCCCTCCCGGCTTCGTGACCCTGGCTGCCACCGCCGACCTGCCCGTCGCGGCCTTCCGCGCGCGCCGGCGCCCGATCTACGGCGTGCAGTTCCACCCCGAGGTCGCGCACACGCCGCGCGGCCAGGAGATCGTCGACAACTTCCTCTTCCGGATCTGCGGCTGCGCGGGCGACTGGACAGCCGGCGCGTTCGTGACCGAATCGGTCGATCGCATCCGCGCCATCGCGCGCGGCGAGCAGGTGGTGTGCGGCCTGTCGGGCGGCGTCGATTCGTCGGTGGCGGCCGCCCTCGTGCACCGCGCCGTGGGCGACCAGCTGACCTGCATCTTCGTCGACACCGGGATGATGCGCCTCAACGAGCGCGAGAACGTCGAGCGCACCTTCCGCGAGCACATGGGGATCCGGCTGGTGGTGGTCGAGGCCGCACAGGAGTTTCTCCGGCCCCTGGTGGGCGTGATCGAACCCGAGCGCAAGCGCAGGATCATCGGCGAGACCTTCATCCGCGTCTTCGAGCGCACCACGCGCGAACTGGGCTCCAACGCGCGCTTCCTCGTGCAGGGCACCCTGTACCCCGACGTGATCGAGTCGCTGGCGGTGCGCGGCCCTTCCGACACGATCAAGACCCACCACAACGTCGGCGGCCTCCCCGACGACATGCCGTTCGAGCTCATCGAGCCGCTGCGCGAGCTCTTCAAGGACGAGGTGCGCGGGGTCGGGCGCACGCTCGGGCTCGATCAGGCCTTCATCCGCCGCCATCCCTTCCCGGGCCCCGGCCTCGGGATCCGCGTGATCGGGGCGGTGACGGAGGAGCGCGTCGAGGTCCTGCGCCGCGCCGACGCGATCTACCTCGACGAGATCGAGGCCGCCGGCATCTACGACGAGATCTGGCAGGCCTTCGCGGTGCTGCTCCCCGTCCGCTCGGTCGGGGTCATGGGGGACAGCCGCACCTACGAGAACGTCGTGGCGCTGCGCGCGGTGACGTCCAGGGACGGCATGACGGCGGACTGGTACCCCTTCGAGCCGGGATTCCTGGGCCGCGTGTCGACCCGGATCATCAACGAGGTCGCCGGCGTCAACCGCGTGACCTACGACATCAGCTCGAAGCCTCCGGCGACGATCGAGTGGGAGTAGTGTAGTGGGCCCGCCCGTTGGGCGCGGCTACCGCACCGAGTCGGGGCGGCTGCTCAGCTGCACCATCCGGTTTTCGACCGCGCCCCAGACCCCTTCCATGAAGGTCACGTCATTGCCGTAGCGCTCTGCAAAGGCGAGCAGGTCCTCCTCGGTCACGCCGTGAGCGGACAGCACCGAATCCCGCTTCGCCTCCGTGATGACCGCCTCGGGAGCACGCAGCTCCGCCGCGCGCAGGTCGACGTATACGTCCACGAAGTCCTGCCAGGTCATCACCTGCTCGGGCCCCGGGCCGCACGCGGCCGGGAGGGCCGCGGCGGCCAGGAGCAGACACACGCGGCCGAGCCGCCCGAGGCCGGGCCTCCAGCGGCCGCTCCCCCTCCTCCGCGCTGCCACCTGGCGCGTGCGGTCCCGGTGGATCCCGGTCACCCGTCACCCCTCCGGGTCGCGACCCGCCACAGCATCAGGCACAGGCCGGCGAACACCAGCGTGCCCACCAGCGCGGAGCTGCCGGTGAACCAGTCCGACCACGCGTGCCCCACGTGCCAGATCGACGCCGGATCCGGGTGGCCCGTGCGGTTGGCGACGGCGAAGATCACGGCGCCGATCAGCACGCCGACGAGCGCCGCGCCGGCGATCAGCCCCGAAGCGAAAAGCACACCGCGCTCGCGGTGCTCGGCCAGGTCGCCACCGCCGTCGTGGCCCTCGCCCGCGCCCGCGGCACCGTCCTCGCCGTCGGCCGCGCCCGCGCCGCCGGCGCCCGCGTCGGCCTTGCCCGCGTCCCGGTACTTGCGGTTGAGCGCCCAGCGCATCAGGCCGCCGACGAAGATCGGCGTCATCAGCGAGACGGGCAGGTAGACGCCCACGGCCAGGGCGAGCGAGGGCAGCTTGAAGACGAACTCGGCGACCGCCGCGATCAGGATGCCGATCAGCACGAAGCCCCAGGGCAGGGACGCGTTCAGCACGCCGTCGATCACGAGGCTCATGAGCGTGGCCTGGGGGGCCGGCAACCCGTCCACCGTGCCGATCCCGTAGGACTCGTTGAGCACGACCAGAACCCCGCCCATCACCGCCGCGCTGGCGAGCACGCCCAGCATTTCGCCGGCCTGCATGCGCCTGGGCGTGGCGCCGACCAGGAAGCCGGTCTTGAGGTCCTGGGAGGTGTCGCCCGCGACCGCCGCCGAGATGCAGACGACCGCGCCCACGGCCAGGACCGCCACCTTGGACGCGCCGGTGCCGTCGTTCAGACCGAGCGCGACGAAGATCAGCGAGGTGAGGATCAGCGCGGCGATCGTCATCCCGGACACCGGGTTCGAGGACGAGCCGATCAGGCCCACGATCCGGCTCGACACGGTCACGAAGAAGAAGCTGAAGATCACGATCAGCACCGCGCCCGTCAGTCCCACCGGCACGCCCGGCCACAGCCACAGCGTCACCGCCAGCAGCGCGGCGACGCCCAGCACCATCTTCAGCGGAAGATCCTGCTGGGTGCGCGGAAGGTCACCGCCCCCGCCGGCGCCGACCTGTCCCAGGCCCAGCTTGAACGACTCGACGATCGTGGGCAGGGACTTGAGCAGGGTCACGATCCCGGCGAAGCCCACGGCCCCGGCCCCGACGTAGCGGATGTAGTTGTTCCAGATGTCTCCCGACCCCAGCGCGGACATCGGCTGGCCCGCCGGGTAGACCACGCTGTCGCCCCCCCAGAGGTTGATCGCCGGGATCAGGAGGAGCCACGCCAGCGCGCTGCCCGCGAACATGATCGCAGCGATGCGCGGACCGATGATGAACCCCACCCCCAGCAGTTCCGGCGTGAAGTCCCCGCCGATCTCGGCCTTTGCCGGAAGCGGCTGGCTCGGGGACTCGTTCCACAGCGCGAGACCGTTGCGGTTCGCGAGCGCCTGGTAGAGGGCGCCGACCCCCAGGCCCGAAAACAGCAGCCGGGCCTTGCCGCCGCCCGCCTCGCCGGCGACCTGCACCTCGGCGCACGCCGTGCCCTCGGGGTAGGGCAGCTTGCCGTGCTCGCGCGAGATGAGGAAGCGCCGGAGCGGGATCATGAAGAGGACGCCGAGCAGCCCGCCGATGGCGGCGATCACCGACACCTGGAGCAGGTCCACCCCGATCGTCGGATCCGTGCGTTGCCAGATGAAGAGCGCCGGGAGCGTGAAAATCACGCCAGCCGCCACCGATTCGCCGGCCGAGCCGATCGTCTGGACCATGTTGGTCTCGAGGATCGAGCCGCGCCGGAGCACGCGGAAGATGGCCACCGCCATTACCGCCGCCGGGATCGACGCGCTGACCGTCAGCCCCACCCGGAGCCCGAGGTAGGCGTTGGCTGCGCCGAAGACGACGGCCAGGACGATCCCGATGAGCACCGCCTTGACCGTGAGCTCGGCGAGGGATCGCTCCGGCGGCACATAGGGGCGGTATTCTTCGCCGGGGACGACTTCGTAGGCCTGGGGCGGCAGGCCCTTGCGCGAGGGAGGATCGACCGATGCCATGACGCGTCCTCGGTTTTCAGGGTGTGTACGACCGGGCGCCGGCCCGGAGTTTTCGGGGTGCCGGCCCGGTTTTTCGCGGGCTGACCCGGTTCTTCGCGGGCGCTGGCCCGGTTTTTCGCGGGCGCTGGCCCGGTTCTTCCTGTTGGATAGGGGGGAGGCGCGTACCGATGCCCGCGGCCACTGCCAAACTGGCAGGCCGGTCTGCCGATTTGGCCGATCCGGACCGGTTCGCCCGCCCAAACCCTGCCAAAATGGCAGGTTTACGGAGTGTTTTGCAACAGGAGACGATACGACGATGCTGAGCGCGGAACGAATGACATTGAAGGCGGCGGAAGCCATGGCGGCCGCTGCCACGGAAGCACGGCGCCGGGAGCATCCGCAGATCGAGGGTGTCCACGTGCTCAAGGCGCTGCTCGAGCAGGAGGACGGCGTCGTGGCGCCGGTGCTCCGCAAGATGGAGGTCTCGCCCGGGAAGGTCGCGCACGAGGTCGAGGCCGAACTGAACAGGCGGGCGCGCGTGAGCGGCGGGTCGCCTCCGGGACCGTCGCGCTACCTCCGCGCCGCGCTGGACGCCGCGGAAGAGGCGGCGCGCGAACTCGGCGACGCGTACGTGTCCACCGAGCACCTGCTCATCGGTCTCGCGGCCGGCAGGAGCGACGCGGGCAGGATCCTCAAGGACAATGGCGTCACCGGCAAAAGGCTGGATGCCGCGCTCGAAGCGATCCGGGGCTCCCACCGCGTCACCGACCAGAACCCGGAGGACAAGTTCCAGGCGCTCAAGCGCTACTCCCACGACCTGACCGAGCGCGCGCGCCGCGGCAGGCTCGATCCGGTGATCGGGCGGAACGACGAGATCCGGCGCGTGATGAAGGTGCTCGCCCGCCGTACCAAGAACAATCCGGTGCTCATCGGCGAGCCGGGCGTGGGGAAGACCGCCATCGCGGAAGGCCTGGCCCAGCGGATCGTGGCGGGCGACGTCCCCGCCACCCTGAACGGCAAGCATCTGGTGTCGCTGGACATCCCGGCGATGCTGGCGGGCGCCAGGTACCGCGGCGACTTCGAGGAGCGCATGAAGGCGGTGCTCAAGGAGGTGACCGAGGCGGACGGCCGCTACGTGCTGTTCATCGACGAGATGCACACGATCGTCGGCGCGGGCGCGGCGGAGGGCGCCCTCGACGCGGGGAACATGCTCAAGCCGGCGCTTGCCCGTGGAGACCTGCGCATGGTGGGCGCGACGACCCTGGGGGAGTACCGCAAGCATGTGGAAAAGGACCCCGCGCTGGAGCGCCGTTTCCAGCCGGTGTACGTGGCTCCACCCTCGGTCGAGGACACGATCGCCATCCTTCGCGGCCTCAAGGAGCGCTATGAGGTGCACCACGGCGTGCGCATCACTGATGACGCGCTGATCACGGCCGCCAGATTGTCCGACCGGTACGTGGGGGGGCGCTTTCTTCCCGACAAGGCCATCGACCTGATGGACGAGGCGGGGAGCCGGCTGCGCATCGAGATCGACTCCCTCCCGCAGGAGATCGACGAAGTGGAGCGGCGCATCATTCAGCTCGAGATCGAGAAGAAGGCCATGGCCCAGGAGAACGACGCCGGCGCGCGCGAGCGGGTCAGCCGCATCGAGGCCGAGCTGGCGGAACTCCGCGAGTCCGCCCGGACCATGAAGGCCGCCTGGCAGGCCGAGAAGATCCAGATCGCGCGGATCCAGGAGCTGAAGGAGAGGGTGGACGGACTCCGCACCGAGGCGGGGCAGGCCACCCGCCGCGGGGAACTGGAACGCGCCGCCGAGATCCAGTACGCCGAGATTCCGCGGGCCCGGACCGACATGCGGCAGGCCGAGGAGAGGCTTGCGGGCCTCCAGGCGCACGGCAAGTTCCTGAAGGAGGAGGTGACTCCGGACGACGTCGCCGAGGTCGTGGCGGAATGGACGGGGATCCCCGTGACACGGCTGATGGCGTCGGAGCGCAGAAGGCTGGCGCGCCTGGAGCAACTCCTGGCCAGGCGGGTGGTGGGGCAGGACCGGGCGCTGAGCGCGGTGTCACGCGCGGTGCGGCGGGCCCGGGCGGGCGTGCAGGACCCCGACCGGCCGATCGGGTCGTTCCTTTTCCTGGGCCCGACCGGCGTGGGCAAGACGGAGACCGCGCGGGCCCTGGCCGAGTTCCTCTTCGACGACGAGCGCGCGATGGTGCGCCTCGACATGTCCGAGTACATGGAGCCGCACTCCGTGTCGCGGCTGGTCGGGGCGCCCCCCGGCTACGTCGGCTACGACGAGGGCGGGCAGCTGACCGAGGCCGTGCGGCGCAGACCGCACGCGGTGGTGCTCTTCGACGAGATCGAGAAGGCGCACGTCAAGGTCTTCAACGCGCTGCTGCAGATCCTCGACGACGGTCGCCTCACCGACGGCCAGGGACGAACCGTCGACTTCCGCAACACGGTCATCATCATGACGTCCAACATTGCGGGGCCCGAGATACTGGCACGCGCCGGGAGCGGAGAGTGGCGTGACGTGGAGGAGATGGTGAAGCGGCGTCTTGGCGACTTCTTCCGTCCGGAGTTCCTTAATCGAATAGATGATGTCGTTGTATTCAAACCACTGTCAAAACGTGATTTGGGAGCGATAGTGGAGATTCAGCTGAAGCGCATGGCCGCGTTGGCCGCCGAACAGGATGTGACGCTGGTGGCCGGGGACGGCGCGAAGGAGATCATCGCGGGCGCGGGGTACGATCCCGCGTTCGGAGCGCGGCCGCTCAAGAGGGCGATTCAGCGGCTCGTGCAGGATCCGCTGGCGATGGCGATCCTGGAGGGCGACATCGTGCCGGGCAGTGCGGTGCGGCTTGAGCGGGCGGCGGGCGGCGACGGGCTGGTGTTCGTCGGGGTGGAGGGCGGCACGGGATGAGCGCGGATGTCGGGGCAGGGCGTCGCTGGCGTGCGCGGACCGCCCGGGTGCTCCTTCCGCGGATCCTGCTGACAGCCGTGGCCGGGTGCGGGGGCGCGTCCATGCAAGCTCGGCCGGCCCCGCCCGGCGACCCCGCCGAGGCCGTGGAGATCTTCCTCGAGGCGGCCGGCCGCAGGGATCACGCCGCGATGGCCCGCCTGTTCGGTACCGCCGACGGCCCGATCGGCGACCGCGGCGGCACCCTCGGCTGCGCGCTGCGCAAGGCCGGGTCCTGGATCCGGCTCGGCGCGCGGTGTCTCGAACAGCGCGAGGTCGAATTGCGCATGGACGTGATCGCGGGGATTCTGCGCCACGAATCCTACCGTGTGCGGCTCGGCGGGACGGTCGCGGGCCGGGGGCGCGCGGCGATGCGCGTGGATGCGGAGCTGGACCGCGCAGGGCGCGGCGCGGTCGCGGTCCCGTTCGTCGTGATCCGGACCGGGGACGGCGTCTGGCTGGTGGAGCAGGTCGGGCTCGACCGGGTCGTCGGGTAGCGGCCCGGCGGGCTACGCGCGTTCCACCAGTTCGGTCAGCACCCCGCCGGTCGACCTGGGGTGCACGAATGCGATCCGGTGTCCGCCGGCCCCCTCCATCGGCCGCGTGGAGGTGAATTCGTAGCCGTCGGCCTTCAGGGCCGCCATCGCGGCGTCCACGTCCTCGACCCCGTACGCGACGTGATGCAGTCCCGGTCCCCTGCGTTCGATGAAACGCGCGACCCCGCCTTCGTCGTCGAGGGGCCGGATCAGCTCCACCCGGCCCACGAAGCAGACCTCGACTCCCTGTGCCTCCACGCGCTCCGGCGCGGTGGCCGTGGCCCCCGTCAACCGCTCCAGGAAACCGACCATATCCGGAAACGAGCGCACGGCGATCGCCACGTGGTCCAGCGGGAGGCCTGCCGTGCGGTTGGTCATCGCGACATCATGCCGGACGGCTCCGCCGGCGGCAAGCGGAAGGGGCCGCCGCAAGACCGGCACCCGTGCGCCGGCCGGGCGAAGCGCTGCGCCGGGTTCGATCCCGGGCTTGGGCTTCCCGGCGGGGTCTGGACATATTTGACGCCATGTTCCTCCGCGCCCTTTTCCTTGCGTCCCTGGCCACCGCCGGTTTCGCGGTGCCTGCATCCGTCGTCGGACAGGACACCGGTGCCGGGCGCGCCGCGTCTTCGGAAGACGGCGGCGTCTTCCGCGATTGTGACGCGTGCCCGCTCATGGTGGAGGTGCCGGGCGGGGCGTTCGTGATGGGGTCGCCCGAATCGGAACCCGGGCGCTACCAGGACGAAGGGCCGCAGCGGGTCGTGCTGGTCGGAGCGTTCGCCGTAGGCGTCTACGAAGTCACCTTCGCCGAGTGGGAAGCGTGCGTGGAGGAGGGCGGGTGCCTGGAGCACGTTCCCGACGACGAGGGGTGGGGACGCGGGGACCGTCCGGTGATCAACGTGAACTGGACCGATGCGCAGGCGTATGTGGAGTGGATCGCCGCGAAGACCGGCCAACCCTACCGGCTGCTCAGCGAGGCGGAGTGGGAGTACGCCGCCCGGGCGGGTACCGCCACGCCGCGCTACTGGGGTGCGACCATCACGGATGCTTGTCTCCACGCCAACGGCGACTACTCCGCGCTCCCCTGCGGGGACGGGTACGAGAACACGGCTCCGGCCGGTTCCTACAGGCCCAACGCGTTCGGACTCCACGACGTGCTGGGCAATGTCTGGGAGTGGACCCGGGACTGCTGGAACGAGGGCTACGCGGGCGCGCCCGGCGATGCCGGCCCCCGCGAGACCGGCGACTGTTCCGCACGGGTGCTGCGCGGGGGGTCCTGGTATCACGGCGTGGGGGATCTGCGCGCGGCCTACCGTCTGCGCAACCCCTTCCTCAGCCGCAGTCTGATCGTGGGCTTTCGGGTGGCCCGTGGTTACAGTTAAGGCCGGCCGGACGAAGGCCAAGGCCAGCCGGACGAAGGCCAAGGCCAGCCGGACGAAGGCGCCGATAGTGATCACAGTCTTATGGGGGGACTCCCGAGAATGACAGACAACTCCAACCTCGTCACCGTCACCGACGACAACTTTGCGGATCAGATCGAAGGACACGAGGGACTCGCCATGGTCGATTTCTGGGCCGAGTGGTGCGGACCCTGCAGAATCATCGCGCCGTTCGTCGGGCAACTGGCCGACGAGTACGCGGGCCGGGTCCGCGTCGGCAAGCTGGACGTGGACACGAACATGTCCACCTCGATGCGGTTCGGCGTGCGATCGATCCCGAGCATCCTCTTCTTCCGCGACGGCAAGCACGTCGACACGATCGTCGGGGCCGTGCCGAAGGCGCAGCTGGAGCAGAAGATCACGCAGCACCTGTAGAGGTGGGCCGAGGGTGTCGGACGGCGCGAGGGTCCGCACGGGCCGCGTGGCCGCCGGTCGGGAGCCGGCGCCTTCGGGCCGGTTCTCGGTCGTGGCGACCCCGATCGGCAATCTCGCGGATCTGACCGGGCGCGCCCGCGAGACCCTCGCGGCGGCCGACCACATCCTGGCGGAGGACACGCGAAGGGCGCGGATCCTGCTCGGCCACATCGGGGTGGGCACGCGTCCGGTATCGCTCCACGCCCACAACGAAGCCGGCCGCATCGCGCGGGTGGACCGCTGGCTGGCCCGCGGCGACCACGTGGCGCTGGTGTCGGACGCGGGCACGCCGCTGCTCTCCGATCCCGGCGCGCGGGTGCTTTCGGCCGTCGTCGCGCGCGGACACGAGGTGGTCGCGGTGCCGGGACCCTCGGCGGTCCTCGCGGGACTGGTCGCTTCGGGACTACCTTGTGTCCCGTTCACCTTTGTGGGGTTTCTGCCGCGGAAGGCGGGGAAGCGGGCCCGTGCCCTGGAGCGGATCATTGGCGCCGAAGAGACGACCGTGCTGTTCGAGTCCCCGGGACGGCTCGTCCCTCTGCTCGATGAGCTGGCCGGGCTCGCGGGCGGCACACCCCGCCGGATCGCCGTGTGCCGGGAGATGACCAAGGTGCACGAAGAGGTTTTCCGGGGCACGCCCGCCGCGGCCGCCCGCCACTACCGGGAGCGCCCGCCGCGCGGCGAGGTGACGGTGGTGGTGGAGGGCCGGCCCGACAATGACGTTCCGGGCGCGGCGAAGGTCGATTCCCTGGCTGGCGCGGCTCTGGCGGAGGGGCTGTCGCCAACCGCCGCCGCGCGCCTGGTGGCCGCCGCCGGCGGGGTGCCGCGTGGCGCGGCCTACGAAGCCGTGATGCGGGCCAGGAAGGGGGGGCGGGGCGGCGGGTGATCGACCGTGCGAGGCTGGTGTCCCTGCGGTGGTGGCTGGCGGGGGCCGGGGCGGCGCTGTCGCTGGCGGTCCACGCGGCCGCCGCGTGTGCGCAGGGCGTCGGCCCGGTGACGATCGGGCGGCTCCAGTACGACGGCGGCGGGGACTGGTACGCGAATCCCTCCTCGCTGCCGAACCTCCTGGCGGAGTTGCGCGCGCGGACCGGGATCGCCACCGCCGAACGGGAAGTCGCCGTGCGTCCGACCGATCCTTCATTGCGCGACTTCCCCTTCCTCTACATGACCGGCCACGGCAACGTCCGCTTTTCGGACGAGGAGCGCCTCGCGCTGCGGCGCTACCTGCTGGCGGGCGGCTTCCTGCACGCGGACGACAACTACGGTATGGACGAGTCCTTCCGCCGCGAGATGGGCCGGGTCTTCCCGGACAAGGAGCTGATCGAGCTCCCGCCGGAACATCCCGTCTTCCACTCCCCCTACGAATTCCCGGAGGGATTGCCCAAGATTCATGAACACGATGGCGCACCACCCCAGGCCTTCGGGATCTTTCATCAGGGCAGGCTGATCGTCATGTATACCTACGAGACCGATCTGGGGGACGGGTGGGAGGATCCGGGAGTCCACGAGGATCCGCCCGGCATAAGGGAGGATGCGCTGCGCATGGGAGTGAACATCTTCGTCTTTGCCATGGCCCAGGGCGTGGGGGCTTCGTGACGGGTCGGCAGAGGGGCGCGCTGGGCGCGGCGGGCGCCGCGATCGGGGCGGCCGTGGAAGGCGTGCGCGCCTACCTGTCCCGTTCGCTGGGACTCATGGTGGCGGGGTGGTGCGGCGCCATGGTGCTGGCGGTGCTGATCGTGGCCGCGGCGCTGGCCGGAGACGGCGGATGGAGCGCGGGAAGTCCCGTTCCGCTGCTGCTGGCGGTGCTGATCCTCGGCGTTGTACCCGCCGGCGTCTGGCACTGGCACCGCCTGGGACGGCACTGGTGCGCCGAACAGCGGGTCACCCGCTCGATGGATCCGGTTGCCGGGCTGGAGGACGGTGCGGTTCTGGGAGGCCTCGAGCTGTCCCGCAAGGCGCCGCCCGGCACCTCGCCCGGGTTGCGCGCGCTGGCCCTGCGAAGGGTGGGGCGCAGACTCGGCGGAGACGCGAAGACACTCTCGGGCAGGCTTGGCGAGCGCATTCAGGAGCGGCTCCGGCGGGGCACGGTGGCGTTTGCGGTTGCACTGCCGGCCGCGCTGCTCGTCACCGCCGCGGCGCCCGCCCGCACCTTCAGCGCCTGGGACGGTCTCCTCAACCCGCTCGCGGTGCTTGCCGAGCCCGTGCTGCCCCCGGTGACCCTGGAGCCCGGCACGGTGGACGTCGCCCGAGGCGCCGTTGTCGAAGTCCGGGCCCACGCACCGCTGCGCGACAGTGTCGTCCTGCGCTGGGACGTCACCGGGCAGGTCACGCGTTCCCGCACGCTCGCGCTCGCGGGGGGGACCGGGGCGACCACGCTTCCGCCCGTCAACGCCGAGGTCAGGTACTGGATCGAGGCGCCGGACGGCGCTGGGACCGATGTCCACATCCTCACGCCGGTCGACCCGCTCTTCGTCACCACGTTTTCGCTGGAAGTGACGTATCCGCCGCATACGCGCCTGCCTGCCGGCGAGTACGGCAACGAGATGCCCTCGCTCTCCCTTCCCGCCGGAACGCACCTGCGGATACGCGGCGAGGGCAGCCGGGCCATCGGCGCGGGGACGCTCCGGGACGGCGAGGGCCGCCCCGTGCTGTCGCTGGACGTCAGCGGCAACCGCTTCGAGGCGTGGTGGATCCCCACGCGGACGGACATCTACACCTGGCACTTCACCGACGCCGCGGGCGGGGAGGCGGCCGTCGCGCCCGGGCCGCTGGCGCTGGAGGTGATCCCGGACCGGCCTCCCGAAATCGCCATCGTCTTCCCCGGCGTGGACACGATCATGCCCGTCGATCTGCGCCAGCCCCTGGTCATCCACACCCAGGACGACTACGGCGTCGAGCGGCTGGAGATCGTGGTCCGGCGGGTCAGTTCGTTCGGCGAGGAAGGCGAGCCCGTGGTGAACGTGGTGGAACTGGCAGGTTCGGCGGGGGCTATCGTGCGTCCGGTGCTGGACCTCTCGGGCTGGACGCTCTCGCCCGGCGACACGATCCGCTACCTGGCCAGGGTGGTCGACAACCACCCGTCGCGCCACGTGAGCGAGAGCCCCGAGTATCGCCTCTGGATGGGAGGAATCGCGGAGCTGGAGCGCGCCGCGCAGGAGGAACTGGAACGGACGGCCGAGGGTGTGGAGGAGCTGGCCGAGGAGGCCCGGCTGGCCGAGGAGGAGGCCCGGGAGCTTCAGCAGCGCAACGAGCGCGAGGCCGACGCGTCGGAAGGACGAAGGAACGGCCGGTCGGAGTTCGCGGAGCGCGAGGAGATCGCCCAGGCGCTGGAACGCCAGGACGAGATGATGCAGGCGGTCGACTCGCTGCAGCGCGAGCTCGCCGAGCTGCGCGACGCCCTGAAGGACGCGGGACTGGCCGACCCGGAGCTGGACGACCGGCTCGAGGAGCTCGAAGAACTGCTGGGGGACGCGACCCCCGAGGAGGGCCGGGACGAGTTGTCCGAGCTGGGCGAGCAGCTGGCCGACATGGACCCGGAGGAGTTGCAGGCCGCGCTGGAGAGGATGGCGCTGGACCAGGAGCGCCTGCGGGAGCAGCTGGAGGAATCGCTGCGGCAGTTCAGGGAAGCCGCCATCGAGCAGGACTTCCACGCCACCACGCGCGAGGCCCAGGAGCTGGCCGAGGAGCAGAAGATCCTGGCGGACGCGATGATGGAGGGCGGCGAGGAGGCGTTGCGGGCCGCGCAGCAGGCCGCGCTGGAAGCGGAGGCCGAGGAGCTTCAGCTCAGCCTCGAAGAACTGCAGCAACGGCTCCAGGAGGCCGGCGAGCAGGGCGCGGGGGCCGGGGTGCAGGAGGCACGGCACCAGTTGAGCCAGGCCCGCGAGCAGATGCGGCAGGCGGCCGAGAAGGCCAGTCAGGGACAGCAGCAGCAGGCCGGCCAGCAGGCCGGACAGGCGGCCGGTGATCTGTCCGAGGTCTCGCAGCAGCTGAGCCAGGCCCAGATGCAGATGCAGCAGGAGCTCATGAACGCCATCCGCGCCGCGTTGGGGCAGACGGCAGCCGACGCTCTGGCGCTGGCGCGGACCCAGTCCGAACTGCGTGACCGGATGCAAGGCGCCAGTGCGGGCGAAATGGCGGCGCTGCGGGGCGACGAGGCGGCGCTCGCGCAGGGGATCCGCAACCTCGCGGAGAACTACGCCGAGGGGACGGAGATGGCCGCGCCCGGCGCGCGCGACCTGCTTGCGGCGGTCGGTCAGGCGATGGAGCACCTCGACGGCACGATCGAGGCGATGGAAAGCCCTCGTGCCCGGGGTCCTTCGCCCGCGGCGGAGGCCGAAGCGGTGGTGCGCAACCTGAACGAGGTCGCCCGTCTGGCGATGACGTCGGGACAGCAACAAGGGCAGGCGCAGGCGTCCGCGTCGGGTTCGGAACAGCAGATGCAGCAGATGCAGCAGCTGGCGCAGCAACAGGGCGAGATCATGCAGGACGCGTCCGCGCTGACGCCCATGCGTCTGGGCGAAGAGACGATGTCCCGGCAGATGGAGGAGATGGCGGGACGGCAGGAGGACGTGGCCGAAGAGCTGGAGGAGATGTCCGAGGAGGAGGGGGCCCAGGAGCGTGACCCGCTCGGCGACCTGTCCGCCTTCGCCGAAGAGGCCAGGCGGCTTGCCGAGGCGCTGGCCCAGGGCCGCCTGGATCCCGAGGTGCTCCGCCGCCAGGAACGGCTGTTCCACCGGTTGCTGGACGCCGGCCGAACGCTGGAGCGGGATGAGGAGTCCGAGGAGCGGGAATCCGAGGAGCCGGGCGTGTTCGAGCGCGCGGGCGTGAGCGCGCTGAGCGCGGACGACATGGACGCGCTGCGCTTCGAACTGCCGGGCGGCGCGGTGCTGCGGGCGCTTCCGCCGGCGCAGCGCGCGCTGGTGATCCGCTACTTCGAGAGGCTCAACCGCCGATGAAGCGGCTGCTCGTTCTCCTTAGCCTGGCGGCCGTGGCCGGGGTGGCTGCCGCGGAACCGCTCACCGCCCAGTCGCGTTACGACCCGCGAGTCGAGAATCGCATGCTCAGGCGCGCGACCACGCAGGAGGCGCGCGGAGAGCTGACCGCCGCCGAGGCCACGCTGCGGGAACTGCTCCGTCTGCACCCCGGGTCGTCCGCGGGTCTTTTTGCGCTGGAGCGTGTCCTGAGGAACGGGGATCGGCTTTTGGAGGTGTTGCCGGTCGTGAACGCCTATCTGGCGGTGGAGCCCAATACGGCCACCGTTCGGGCCCTGAAGGTGAGCGTTCTCGCCGAGACCGGGGACAGGGCCGGTGTGGAAGAGGCCGTGCAGGACTGGATCCGGGCCGTGCCGGGGTCGCCCGACCCCTACCAGGAAGGTGCCCGCGCATACCTGGATCTCCAGGGGGCCGACAGGGCGGTGGGACTGATCGAGGAGGGACTGGACCTGCTCGGCGACATGGCGGTCCTGCTGCTCGAGCTGGGCGATGTCCACCTTGCCGCCGGGCGCACCGACGAGGCGGCCGGAGCCTGGGCACACGCGCTGGGCCGCGACCGCGCGAGGAACAGCGAGGTCTTCCGTCGCGTCGCCGACCTGGAGGATGAGCGCGAACGGGCGGCCAGGGTGATCGTGGCCGCGGTCAGGGCCGGGCCCGCCACCGTGCAGCGGCTCGAGGCCGGGGCCGAGCTGGCGCTGCGTGAGCAACAGGAGGACGCGGCGCGTGAATTCGCGGATGCCGTGCGCGGGCAGCTCAACGGACGTGAGGCCCGCGGCTTCCTCAACGGCTTCGCGCGCAAGGCGGAGGACCTGGGCCGGCCCGGCAGCGCGCTGTGGGCCTATCGCCTGCTGCGCGACATGGCGGAAGACGGTGCGGAAGCCCGCGCGACGGACGAACGCCTGGCGGACGCGGCGCTGGCCGCCGCGGACACGGCGGCCGCCATCGAGGCGCGGCGCAGGATCACGGAGTCCCTCGCGGCAGGCTCTTCGGTGCGCCGCGCCGCCTGGACGGTGCAGCTGGGGGTCGAGATCGCCGCGAACCGGACCGAGGCCGCCATGGAGGGTCTCGCGGCTTTCCGGGAGGAATTCCCCGACGCGGACGAACTGGACGAACTGTCGGCGACCCTGGCTTCCAGGCTGCTCGGCAACGGACTGCGCGCCGAAGCCCTGGCGGTGCTCGAAGGCATCGACGGACCCGGGGCCGCCCTCGAGCGCGCCTTCCTGCTGCTCGAAGGCGGTGCGGTCCACGAGGGCATCGTCGCGCTGCAGACATCGCTGCCCGATCTGGAGCCCGCTCACGCGACCGAAGTCCTGGAGCTGTCGCTGGCGCTGGGCGAGCTCACTCCGGTCGGGGCCGCGCTGGCCGCGCAGGTCGCGATCTCGGGCCACCGGGGCGTCCCCGAGGACGGGCTCGCAGCCGTCACCGCAGGCGTCGACGCGGTGCCGCCGTCGGACCGCCCCGCGATCCTCGCCATGGCGGCGCGCGCGGCCGACCGGGCGGGGCAGCCGGACACTGCCGCGGGCTTTCGCCGGCGCATCGTGGCCGAGCACTCCGACGCGCGGGAGTTCCCGGACGCGGCGGTGCGGCTGGCTCGCGCCATCGCCGAGGAGCCCGGTGGCCGTGACGAGGCGGTCCGCATCCTGGAGACCCTGATCGTCAGCCGTCCCGACAGCCCCATCGTGCCCGGCGCGCGGCGGGAGCTGCGGCGCATTCAGAGTGGAGATCCCCCATGACCAGGCAGACTCGAACGCTGATGTGCGCAGGGGTTGCGACGCTTGCCACCGCCGCGGCCGCGGGCGCGCTCTCCGCGCAGATGCTCCTGGTTCCGATGGACCGGGGCCAGGCGGACCACCTCAAGGCGTATGGCCTCGCCTACTCGGTGCTCGAGCGCGATGGCCGGGCCGAGTGGCTGCTCAACTTCCAGGGGGGCTCCTTCCTCCTGCCCGACACCGACGCCGTCCGCAGGCGCGCGGCGCTCATGGGCGTGACCATCCAGCCCGTGGGCGTGGCCGAAGAGGCCCGTATCCGGGGGATCGTGGCCGCGTCCAACATGGAGTCGGTCGTTCTCGAGAAGGCAACCCGCATCGCCATCTACACACCACCCAACAGCGCGCCCTGGGACGACGCTGTGACCATGGCGCTGGACTACGCCGAGATCCCTTACGACAAGGTCTGGGACGCCGAGGTGATTCAGGACGGCCTGGACGACTACGAGTGGCTGCACCTCCATCACGAGGACTTCACGGGGCAGTATTCGAAGTTCTACATCACCTATGCGGGTGCACCGTGGCTCGAAGACGAGGTCATGCGCAACGAGGAGGCCGCGCGCATGCTCGGGTTCTCCGACGTCCCCGCGCTGAAGAAGGCTGTCAGCCGTGCGATCCGGGACTATGTCTACGGCGGCGGCTTCCTCTTCGCCATGTGCTCGGCTCCCGAGACGCTGGAGCTGGCGCTGGCCGCCAGTTCCGTCGACATCGCGGCGGCCTATTCGGACGGCACCCCGCCCGACCCCGACGCAAGTGCGAATGTCGACTGGGAGCAGGCGATGGCGTTCCGCAACGCGACGATCCAGGTGGCGCCCTCGGTCAACGCCTTCTCCGACATCGACGGCCACCAGGTCAACACGCCCTGGAAGAAGGAGCTGGGCGCGTTCACGCTGTTCGATTTCTCGGCCAAGTTCGATCCCGTGCCGGCCATGCTCACGCAGAGCCACGAATCGGTGCTGCGGGACTTCTACGGGCTGACCACCTCGTTCGCCAGCGATCGCCTCAAGCCCGGGGTCGTCAAACTCGCCGTCGAAGGGGCCTGGGCCAAGTACATCCACGGGGACTTCGGCGAGGGGACCTGGACATACTACGGAGGCCACGACCCCGAGGACCCCGAGCACCAGATCGGTGATCCGCCCACGGACCTGGCGCTTCACCCCAATTCGCCGGGGTACCGCCTGATCCTCAACAACGTCCTGTTCCCCGCGGCCAAGAAAAAGAAACTCAAGACGTGACGTCCCTCCCCCTTCGGCTGTCGCCGGAGGCCGCCCGCACGATCCGCCAGGAGGTGGCGCGGGCCGGAGGACGGGAGGTCTCCTTCCTTGCCGAGGTGACGCGCGACAGGGTGATCTCCAGCCCGCGCGCGGTCGCCCGCGGCAACCGTTCCGCGGTGCTCGCCGTGGCCCGCGATGCGCCCGACGGCGGCGTCATGATCCACAACCACCCCTCCGGCGTGCTGGAGCCGTCGGACGCCGACCTGCAGGTGGCCGCGCGCATCCACGAGGACGGGCTCGGCACCGCGATCGTCACGAACGAGGCCGACCGCATCTACGTGGTCGTGGAGCCGCCCGTGCCGCGGCGGATCGTGCGTCTGGAGGCCGGCGAACTGGCCGCGCTGCTCGCCCCCGGGGGCGCGCTGGCGTCGCTTCCGGGCTACGAGGACCGGCGCGAACAGCGTGAGATGCTGCGCTTCGTGACCACGCACTTCAACGACGGCGGGACAGGGCTGGTGGAGGCCGGGACGGGCACCGGCAAATCGCTCGCCTACCTGGTCCCGGCCGCCCGCTGGGCGTTGGCCAACGGCGAGCGGACCATCGTGTCCACCAACACGATCAACCTGCAGGAGCAGCTGGTCGGCAAGGACCTGGGCATCGTCGGCGAGGTGATCGGAGAGAAGATCAGGTGGGCGCTGGTCAAGGGCAGGGGGAACTACATTTCGATCCGGCGGGCCCGCCTCGCGGCCGAATCGGCCCCCAGCCTCTTCCCCGACGACCGCACGGAGGAACTCCGGGCGCTGCTGGACTGGGTCGACCAGACCGACGACGGGTCCCGCAGCGACCTTCCCTTCGTCCCCAGCCCCGACCTCTGGGACGAGGTCAGGAGCGAAACGGACGCCTGTTTGCGGGCCAAGTGCCCCCACTTCCAGCAGTGCCACTATCAGCGGGCCCGGCGGTCGGCGGCGAGCGCGGACCTCATCGTCGTCAACCACGCGCTCTTCTTCTCGGACCTGGCTGTGCGCATCGCCACCGACAACTTCCGCGACTCGGCGGTGCTCCCCTCGTACCGGCGCGTCATCTTCGACGAGGCGCACCAGCTGGAGGACGCGGCCACCGCGCGGCTCGGCGTGGAGGTCACGCGCACGGGAATGTACCGCGCGCTGGCGCGCCTGGACCGGCGGGGCAAGGGGGTCCTGGCTTCCATCCGCACGGCCCTGACGGCGGCGTCGTCGATCCCGGCACGCCACCTGACCACCCGCATCGGCGAACGGACGCGTCCGCGGGTGGACACGGCGCGCGCCGCCTTCAGCGAGTTCTTCCGCGCGATCGAGCCCTGGATCGAGGAACGGGCGGGCAAGGGGAGCTTCCGGCTGGGCGGGCCCGCGCGGCCGGGCGAGGCGGCGGGACCCGAGCCCGTGGCCGAGACCGCGATCGGCGAAGCGCTCGACCGGGCCCTCATCACGCTGGGCGACCTCGACCGCGAACTCGGCGCGCTGCTCGACCACCTCAACGCGCACGAAGAGCTCCGGGACGTGCTGGAGGGCCGCCTTCTCGACCTTGGCGGGTCCCGGACGCGGCTGGCGAACATCGACCGCGCCCTCAGGCTGTGTCTCCTGCCCGGCGCGGACGACGGCAACATGGTGCGCTGGGTCGAGATGCGGCGTTCCGGGATTCGGCGCATCCGCAACATCTGCTTTTCGGCGGCTCCGGTCGAACTGGGGCCCCTTCTCGCCGCGCACCTCTTCGAAAGGGTGGAAACGGCGGTGCTGACGTCGGCCACCCTGGCGGCGGCCGGCGACTTCGGGTACCTGAGGCGGCGGCTGGGGCTCCAGGCAGCGGCTCGGCCCGCCATCGCGGACCCGTCCACCCGCGCCGGCCCGTCCATGCCCCCCGGCCCGTCCAACCGCGCCGGCCCGCCCGTCCTCGCCGACGCGCGCCCCGACCGTGCCCGCGTGGCCGAGAGGGTCCTCGACTCGCCCTTCGACCACGCCGCGCAGAGCATGCTCGCGGTCCCGACGGATCTCCCCGGGCTGCGCGGCGCCCAGGGCATCGCGGCCCATCACGAGGTCACCTCGCACGTGGTCCACGATGTGGCGACGATCACGGACGGCGGCGTCTTCGCGCTGTTCACCTCCTACGCGGCGCTGCGCGCGGTGGCGGAACACCTGCGCGCCCGCGGCGCCCAGCGACGGTGGCCGCTTCTGGTGCAGGGAGAACACGACCGCACCACGCTGCTCCGGAGGTTTGCCCGCTCGGGCGAGGCGATCCTCCTCGGCACCACGTCCTTCTGGGAGGGCGTCGACGTGCCGGGACGGCCGCTGCGCGCCCTGGTGATTCACAAGCTGCCGTTCCGGGTTCCCACCGAGCCCATGACCGAAGCGCGCATCGAGGCCATGGAGGAACGCGGAGAGAACGCCTTCTGGAACCTCATGGTCCCCAGCGCGGCGATGCGGCTGAAGCAGGGCGTCGGCCGCCTGATCCGGACGCGTACCGACCGGGGCGCGGTACTCGTGCTCGACGACCGCCTGCTCACAAGACGGTACGGGCGCACGCTGCAGGACGCGCTGCCGCCGATGCCGCTGGCCAGGGGACCCTGGAGCGAGGTCAAGGGGCGCGTAGCGGACTTCTACGCTCACGGGTAGATTCAGTTGGACCCGGGCGGGCAAACACCGGATCCGCGCGCCCGGAGTCACAGAATCCTCCAACCCTGGTGTGTCTGCCTATGAAGAAGGTGCTTGGATTCCTCGCCGGACTCTTCCTGCTCAGCCTCGCGGCGGGTGCGGCCCGCACGGCGTCGATCGGTTGGGGAGGAGGTCACTCCGACGTCGGCTTCTGGTGGACCGTGATCGCCGGCTTCCTGACGATCGCGGCCCTGGGAGCGCTCGTCGGGACGGCCATCCACTCCCGCCGGGTGGACTAGCGTCCGCCGCCGCCCGAGGTTGAGGGGATGAAGCCCGGCAAGATCGTCTGCGTGGGGCGCAACTATGCGGATCACGCCGCCGAACTCGGGAGCGCCGTGCCCGCCGAACCCCTGATCTTCCTGAAGCCGCCGTCGGCGCTCATCGCCAGCGGAGAGCCGGTGCGCATGCCCCCCGACGCGGGGCGGGTCGACTACGAGGGCGAAATCGGGCTGGTCGTGGGACGCCGGTGCCGGCGCGTGCCGGAGCGCTCCGCGTGGGACTACGTCAGCGGCGTGGTCGCGGTCAACGACGTGACGGCCAGGACGCTGCAGCAGAGGGACAGCCAGTGGACCCGCGCCAAGGGGCTGGACACCTTCTGTCCGCTGGGCAACGTGGTCGGCGCCGACTCCGTCGACCGCGGCAACATCGCGGTCACCACGCGGTTGAACGGTGAAATCCGCCAGCACGGGACAACCGCCGACATGGTGTTTTCCATCCCACGGCTGGTAAGCTATATCTCGCACGTCATGACCCTGGAGCCGGGGGATCTGATCGCGACCGGCACGCCGGAAGGGGTGGGGCCGCTTTCGCCCGGCGACGTGGTCGAGGTTGCGCTTTCGTGCGGCTCCGAAGTGCGCAGCCCCGTCGTTGCGGGGGCGTCCCTGGCGCCGGATACCGCTCACGAAGGACCGGACTAGCAGGCACATGACCAGAAAGGCCGGAGACCAGCGAGTCCTTCCGTCGCGCCGAACGCTGCGACGCAAGGCGGGCCGGCGTCCGCTCCTGGCCGGCCTCCTGGTCTCGCTCCTCGCCCACGTTGTCCTGATCATCCTCTATCCCTTCTTTTCCGCGGTCCGCCCCGAAGTGGGCGTGATCCCCCTGCTTCCCCCGGCGCCGGAGGCCCCCGGCATGCGGGTGCTGCAGATCGTCGAACAGACCCAGCCGGAGGTGGGCGACCCGGACGATCCCACCGAGATCGAGGATCCCGCGGAGCCCGACGTGGCGCCGGAGGTGCGCACCTTCGAGGACTGGCGCATCGACCTGCCGGAACGGTACCGGTCGGCGGCCGAGCGGCTGCGCGTCGGCGAGGGGGATCCCCGGCTGTGGGCGCCGCTGGACCGGGAGCTCGTCGAACCGACTCCCGACCAGCTGCTCGCGCTGCGCATCCTCGCCGCGGTGGAGGCGTCGAACGACTCGGCGGCCGCGGTGGCCGAACGGCTCGCGCAGGATCTGGACTGGACCTACACCGACGACGACGGGAAGCGGTGGGGCGTGTCTCCCGGGCGCATACACCTGGGCGATGTCGAGATACCCATGCCCTTCGGTTTCGGACCGCCGCCCGACTACAACGGCGATCAGGCGGACTGGGCGTTTCGCATGGCCGACATCGAGCGTGCCGCGGGGACCCTGGCGGCGCGCCAGAGCTGGAGGGAACGGATGGAGGTCATGCGCCTCCGCCGGGAGGCCCGCAGGGCCGAGCAGGAGGAGGAGCGAAGGGCGGCGGAGGTCAGGCCCGACACGACGTCCGGGGCGCCGAGGCGGCGATAGATTGAAAGCCACGGTGCTTCCCAAGACCTTCGACCCCCGGCCGGTCGAAGCCCGAATCCTGCGCATGTGGGAGGACGGCGGCCATTTCGGGGCGTCGCCGCGCGCGGTCGAGGAGGGCGGCGATCCCTACGTGATCGTGATCCCGCCCCCGAACGTCACCGCGGTCCTGCACATGGGACACGGCCTCAACAACACGATCCAGGACGTGCTCATCCGCTGGCGCAGGATGCAGGGACGGACCACGCTGTGGGTGCCGGGAACCGACCACGCCGGCATCGCCACCCAGAACGTCGTCGAGCGGCGCCTGGCGGCCGAGGGCAAGACGCGGCACGACCTGGGCCGCGAAGCGTTCGTGCAGCGCGTGTGGGAGCACGTCGAGGTGACCGGCGACCGCATTCTCGGACAGCTCAAGGCGATCGGATGCAGCTGTGACTGGACGCGGGCCCGCTTCACCCTCGACAAGGGCCTGTCGCGGGCGGTCAGGGAGATTTTCGTCAGGCTTTACGAGGATGACCTCGTCTATCGTGGCGAGTACATCATCAACTGGTGCCCGCGCTGCCTGACGGCGCTGTCGAACGAGGAAGCCGAGGGCGCCGAGGCCCGGGGATCCCTGTGGCATCTGCGCTACCCCCTGGCCCCCGGCCACGAGGAGGCCGCCGCCGAGGCGCGGGCCCAGGGCGCCGAAGCGCTTGGGCGGCTCGCGGACGGGCGCTGGCACCTGACCGTCTCGACCACCCGGCCCGAGACCATGCTGGGCGACACCGGCGTGGCGGTAAACCCCGGCGACGGCCGCTACGCTGCGCTGGTGGGCGCGGCGGTGGAACTCCCCCTGGCCGGCCGCACCATCCCGATTGTCGCCGACGCGCACGTCGCCGCCGACTTCGGCACCGGGATGGTCAAGGTCACGCCCGCCCACGACCCCAACGACTTCGAGATCGCGCAGCGGACCGGCCTCGAAATCCTCAACGTCATGACCGAGCGCGCAGTGATGAACGAGAACGCGCCGCCCGCGTTCCGGGGGCTCGATCGCTTCGGCGCGCGCAAGGCGGTGGTGGCCGCGCTGGACAGCCAGGGGCTGCTCGCCGGGAAGGATGACCACGACCACGCGGTACCCCGCTGCTACCGCTGCGACACCGTGGTCGAGCCCCGCCTCAGCGAGCAGTGGTTCGTGCGCATGAAGCCGCTCGCCGAACCGGCGCTGGAAGCGTCCCGCAACGGCACCGTGACCTTCGCTCCGGGGCGCTGGACGCGGGTCTACGAGCAGTGGATGGAGAACATCCGCGACTGGTGCGTTTCGCGCCAGCTGTGGTGGGGCCACCGCATTCCCGTGTGGTACTGCGACGACTGCGGCGCGGTGATCTGCTCGCGCGAGGATCCCGTGGCGTGCGACGAGTGCGGCGGCGGCGCGCTGGACCAGGACCCCGACGTGCTGGACACCTGGTTCTCGTCCTGGCTGTGGCCCTTCTCCGTCTTCGGATGGCCGGAGGACACCCGCGACCTGCGGGCATTCTATCCCGGGCACACGCTGTCCACCGCGCCCGAGATCCTCTTCTTCTGGGTCGCGCGCATGATCATGTCGGGGTATCACGCCATGGGCGACGCGCCGTTCCGGCGGGTCTACCTGCACGGCACGGTGCGCGACATCCAGGGCCGCAAGATGTCCAAGTCGCTGGGCAACGGCGTCGATCCGCTCGAGGTCGTGCAGCTGTACGGGGCCGACGCGCTGCGCTTCACCGTGCTCGCTAGCGCGGGGATCGGTGCCGACATCCGGCTCGACCACGAGGACCTGGAGTCCGCCTTCGCGCCCGGCCGCAACTTCGTGAACAAGCTGTGGAACGCGGGCCGCTTCGCGCTCATGAGCCTGGGCGACGACCCGGTCCCGTCCCTGGCCGGCGTGCGCGGCGACCTGGCCCTGGAGGACCGCTGGATCCTGTCGCGCGGGCAGGACGCCGTGCGGCGCATGGACGAGGAATTGGAAGCCTTCCGCATGCAGGGCGCCGCCGAGGTGATGCGCGATTTCTTCCGCGGCGAGTTCACCGACTGGTACGTGGAGGCCGTGAAGCACCGCCTGCGGCCGGGGGGTCCCGGGCGCCGGGCGGCGCGCGCGGTGCTTGCCCACACGCTGGACGGCATCTGCAGGCTGCTCCACCCCCTGGTTCCGTTCGTGACCGAAGAGTTGTGGAGCCTGCTGCCGGCGGCTGCGAACCGCGACGGCCCGCTCATCGTGGCGCGCTGGCCCGAGGTCCTGCCGGAGTTCGTCGACGCCGGCGCCGAGATGGACTTCGGATGGCTGCGCGACTTCATCGTGCGAGTGCGCGCCATGCGGAAGGAGTACCGAGTGGGCGAGGGGCGGGAGGTCGCTGTGCACGCGGTGGGCGGGGAGCACGGGCATCTGCTGGACGGGCGCGCCGAACTGCTCAGGCGTCTGGCGCGCATCGGCGAGGTGCGGCGTTCGGCTCCGCCCCGGGACACAGTGTGCGCCGGGGCCGTGCTCAGGGACGGGACCGAGGTGTACCTGCCCTTGGCCGGCGTGATCGACCTGGAGCGGGAACGCGCACGGGCGCGGGCGGAAGTGGACCGGCTCGCGAAGCACCTGAGGGGGATCGAGGGCAAGCTCGCCAACCCGAATTTCGTCACGCGCGCGCCGCCGGCAGTTGTCGACCGCGAGCGCGAAAAGCTGCAATCATGTCAACTGCAGTTTACCAAATGGAAAGCGAAGTTGACATCTCTGGGTGGCGAACGACCGTGAACCGGGGTGTTGCCACGGCGGCGCCTCGCCGCTCCCGGTGCTCACGCGGGTTGATCCACGGACTGCCCGTGCTCGTCGTCGCTGCTGCGTGTGCGCGGCCGGAGGCCCCTCCGGGGGGGCCGGAGGACCTTTTTCCGCCGTATGTGATCGAGACGACTCCGGACACCTTCGCGGTCGTCGAGCCGGGCGTCAGCGAGGTCCACTTCCGCTTCAGCGAGCGCATCAGCGAACGCCCGGCGAACGGCAATCTGAACGATGCCGTGGTGGTGTCGCCGTCCACGGGCCTCGTGCGTGTGCGGCACAGCCGGGACGGGATCACCGTGGAGATGCAGGAGGGGTTCGAGGCCGGGCGTGTGTACCGCGTGACCGTGCTGCCCGTGATCAACGACATGTTCCAGAACCGGCTGCGGGACCCGTTCGACCTGGTTGTCTCGACCGGGAACGAATTCGTGCCCAATGTGCTGGCCGGCATGGTGGAGGATCGCGTGACGGGCGAAGCGGTCCCGGACATCCGCGTCGAGGCGCGCTTCCCCGACAGCGGTGATACGATCACCCACTGGAATTTCACGGACCAGGACGGGGTCTTCTCGCTCCGCTACGTTCCCGACGGCCCTTTCGAGGTGCGTGCGTGGATGGACCGCAACCGGGACCGAGAGGTCGGCGAGTCCGAGCCGCAGACCGCGTTTGCGGGCGGGGCGCTGGACGCGACGCCCGACACGAGCTTCACGGTGCTGTCCCTGATCGAGCCGGACACCACGCCCGCACGGCTCGCGAGCGTCACGGTGGAGGACTCGTTGACGCTCAGGTTCGAGTTCGACGATTACCTGGATCCGGAACTGCCCGGGGCCCTGGTCGCCGCGCAGCTGGTCGTGGCCGAGATCGAGGTCGACAGCACGGAGGCGGAAGCCGCGGTCGACAGCACCGAGGCGGAGGCCGGGATCGAGGTGGACAGCGCCGCGGCCGGGGCCGAGCCCGAGCCGGTCGCGGAGCCGCAGGCGGACACCCTTGAAGCGCCGGAGCCGGGCGACACGACAGCCTTGGCGCAGCCGGTCGACACGGTCCAGCCGAGCGACACGACAGCCCTGGCCCAGCCCGTTGACGCGGCCCAGGCCGTCGACACGGTCCCGTCCAGACCGCCTCCCGAGCCGGGCGACACCCTCCGGGTCCGCATCCTTACCGAGAGCGAGTACCGGGTGTTGCTGGCCGCGCGAGCCGACTCGGTGGCGCGCGCGACCGCGGACTCGGTGGCCGAAGCGGCGGCGGCGGGGGCGGCGGAAGATGCCCCAGCAGTCGCGGGCGAGGCGCCGGCCGACACCACGGAAGAGGACACGGGGCCGGTCACGTTGTCCGGACTTCCGCTGCCGGACCAGACGCTGGTTGGCGTTCTCTTCGAGCCCTTGTGGCCCGGGGTGCCGTACGAGGCTTCCGTTTCCCGGGTCGTCAACATCGCCGGAACAGGGCGGGGCCAGGGAACCACCGTGGTGGTTCTGGAGGTTCCGGAGGAAGAGGAGGAGCCGCCGCCGGATGAGGACACGGTGCCGCCGGAGGATCCCGGCGCGGTCGGGGACAGCGCGGCGGCCGTGCCCGATACTGGTCAGGTGGCGGACTCGCTGGAGGTACCGGACAGCCTGCAAGTGCCGGACACCGTGGTGGTACCGGACACGCTGCAGGTGCCGGACACGCTCGTCGTGCCGGACACGGTGACGGTTCCGGACACGATCCCCGTGCCGGACACCCTTGCCGTGCCGGACACGATCCCGGTGCCGGACACGGCCCGCTCCGCCGACACCGTCAGGGCAGACACCGCGGGGCTGCCCGCGCGCCGCCCGGCGCGCCGCCCGCGCCGCCGCTGAGCTGCCCATGGCCAACGCGCACGACCCGCGCCGCGCGATCCCGGGCGTCGACCGGCTCCTGACCCAGCCGTGGTGCCGTCTGCTGATCGCCTCGCGCGGCCGGGTGTGGATCACCGCGCGCGTGCGCGCCCTGCTGGCCGACGTGCGCTCGGGCGCCATCCCCGCACCCGGCTCCCTGGACGACTACGAGGAACTGCTGCAGATCGAGGTCGCGCGGGCCGAGACCCCGTCGCTGCGCAGCGTCATCAACGGCACCGGGGTGATCCTGCACACCAACCTGGGGCGCGCGCCGCTGGCCCGCGAGGCGCGCGAAGCCATGCAGGATGCAGCCGGCTACGGCAACGTCGAGTTCGACCTCGGGACCGGCGAGCGGGGGTCGCGGTACGATCACTGCGCCGGCCTGGTGACCGAGCTGACCGGCGCCGAAGACGCGCTGGTCGTCAACAACGGCGCCGCCGCGGTCGCGGTCGCGCTGACCGCGTGCGCGTCCGGCGGCGGTGTTGCGGTATCGCACGGGGAACTCGTGGAGATCGGCGGCGGATTCCGCATTCCCGAGGTGGTCGAGGCGGCCGGCGCGCGCCTCGTGACCGTGGGGACCACGAACCGCACGCGGCTGGACGACTATGCGCGCGCCGTGGCGTCCGGGGGCGTGGCGGCGATCCTGAAGGTCCACCGCTCCAACTTCTCGATGTCGGGCTTCACCGAAGAAGCCACCCTGCCGGAGCTGGTCGGGCTCGGAGCCGCACGCGGCGTGCCGGTGATCCACGACCTGGGGTCGGGGCTGCTGGTCGACAGCGCGGATCTGGGGCTGCCGCAAGAGCCCACGCCGGCCGGGAGCGTGGCGGCGGGGGTGGATCTGGTGGCCTTTTCGGGGGACAAGCTGCTGGGCGGACCCCAGGCCGGGATACTGGCGGGGAAGCGGGAGCTCGTGGCCCGGGCCAGGTCGCACCCGCTGTGCCGTGCGCTCCGCTGCGACAAGGTGACGCTGGCCGGGCTCGAGGCCACGCTGACGCTGTACCGGGATCCGGCCCGCGCAATGGAGCAGGTGCCCGTGCTCCGCATGATCACCGCGCGCGTCGAGGACCTGGAGCGAACCGCGTACCGGGTGTGCGGGGCGGCGGCCGGGATGCGCGCGGAGCTGGGGGTGGAGCCACTGCGGATTCGGGTCGTGCGCGGACAGTCGCTCGTGGGCGGGGGCACCTTCCCGGATGTGCGCCTCCCGACAGCGGTTCTGCGGCTCGAGGCGGGCGACGCGGCCGAACGGTGGATGGCGGCGCTCCGCGCGTATCACCCCCCGATTGTCGCGCGCAGCCGGCAGGGCCGGATCCTGTTCGACCTCCGCACCCTCGGGGAAGGCGGGGCGATCGTGCTGTCGGCCGCGCTCTCCGATCTGGATGCGGAAACGGGCGGTGGCCCGTGAGGCGCCGGCGCCGGGCGGACGGGTCGCCCCCGGCGTCGTTGACCCTTTTCGGCGCCGCGGGTAGGTTCCTGTGACCGGCGTCGTTGCGCGGCGGCTTCGTCCCGAGGCGGGCATCGTTGCCCCGAAGCGGGCATCTTCGCCCCGCGAGGCGGGCATCTTCGCCCCGACCCGGCGGATGACAAGAATGGCCATGGAGTTGGAAATAACGATGGAGCTTACCCTTACGCCCAATGCGGTGAAGATGGTTCAGGGGTTCCTGCAGGAACACGGCGACACCGACGAGGCAGGACTCCGCGTCGCGGTGCTTCCGGGCGGCTGCTCGGGGTTTCAGTACGGGGTCGACATCGACAAGGCCCCCGAGGGAGACGACGAAATCCTCATCCGGGACGGGATCCGGATTTTCGTCGACCCGTTCAGTGCGCAGTACCTCGAAGGGATCGAGATCGACTACATCACTTCGCTGATGGGCTCGGGATTCTCGTTCAGGAACCCGCAGGCCAGCGGCGGATGCGGATGCGGCAGTTCGTTCACGGTTTGACAACTCCGTGGAAGTCCTGACCTTCGCGGGCGGGCCGTTCATGCAGAACACCCTGCTGGTGGTCTGCGCGGACGGACGCACCGGGCTCCTGGTCGATCCGGGCGCGATGACCCCCGCCGCGCTTGCCGAGGCGCGGGCCAGGCGGCTCCACATTGCGGCCATCCTGCTCACGCACGCGCATTTCGACCATATCGAGGGCGTCGGGCTCGCCAGGGAGGAGACGGGAGCGCCGATCCATCTCCATCCCCTCGACCGCGTGATCTACGACAACGTCATCCCCCTCGCGACGGCGTTCGGAGCCGAGTGCGAGGAGCAGCCTCCCCCCGACGAGGAACTGGTTCCGGACACGACGCTCAGCTTCGGAGGGTCGGAGTTCCGGATCGTCTTCACGCCCGGACACGCCCCGGGACATGTGATGTTCGTCTCGACCTCGGAGCCCGTCGCGATCGTCGGCGACGTGATCTTCGCGGGCTCGATCGGCCGGACCGACCTGCCGATGGCCGACTTCAACACGCTCATGGACTCGATCCACACGCGGGTGCTCGCGCTGCCCGACGAGACGCGCCTCTACACCGGCCACGGACCCGACACCACGGTCGGTGACGAGCGCAGGACCAACCCCTTCCTCGTTCCGGTCTACGGCGGGGAGCTGGTGTGACGCGCAGGCGCCGGGGCAGGCGCATCCGCGGAGCCCCGTGAGCGTCCGCTTCGCAGCTCTGGCCTCCGGGTCCGGGACCAACATGCAGGCGCTTCTGGATCACGAGGAGGGGGGCGCCGCCTACCGGATCGAGCTGCTCATCGCGGACCGCGCGTGCGCGGCCGAGGGGCGCGCGCGGAAGCGCGGCAGGGCGGTGTACCGCGTGGACTTCCGAACGCGGACTGCGCAGGGCGATCCGGGTGGTTCCCGCAGGCGCACCGGTACCGGCGACCCCGCAGGCGGGGCCGGGGAGGCGCCCGGAGCACGGATCCTCGGCCTCCTCACAAAACACCGCGTGCAGGCGATCCTCCTGGCCGGCTTTCTGAGGCTGCTTCCCGCGAGTGTCTGCCGGGCGTTCGAGGGGCGGATCCTGAACATCCACCCGGCGCTGCTGCCGTCGTTCGGCGGCCGGGGAATGTACGGGCAGCGGGTTCACGAGGCGGTGCTGCGCTCGGGCGCGAGCCTGTCCGGTCCGACCATTCACTTCGTCAACGAGCGCTACGACGAGGGCCGGATCCTGGCGCAGTGGCCGGTGCCGGTGTTGCCGGACGACACGGCGGAGAGCCTGGCGGCGCGGGTGCTGGAGGTCGAACACATGCTCTATCCGGCTGCGGCGGACGCGCTGGCCAGAGGGCTGGCGGAGGGCCGGGCTCCGCGGTTCGCGTGGCCGGGGAGGGGTGCGGCCGAAGGGTGCGGCGTGGCCGGTCCCGGGCTGAAGGAGTCGATCGAGCAAGCCTTTGGAGGTGCCGGTGGCCAGGCGTAGAGCACTGCTGAGCGTGTCGGACAAGACCGGGATCGTCGCATTCGGGCGTGCGCTGGCGGACCGGGGCTGGGAGGTGCTTTCGACCGGGGGCACGGCGCGGGTGCTCCGCGGCGCGGGCGTGCCGGTGACCGATGTCTCGGCGGTGACCGGACACCCGGAGATGATGGACGGACGCGTGAAGACGCTGCACCCGGCGATTCATGCGGGGCTGCTGGCGCGACGGGACCTTGCGGGCGACATGGCCGAGCTGGAAGGGCAGGGGTACGGGGCGATCGACCTGGTGGCGGTGAACCTGTATCCGTTCCGCGAGACGATCGCGTCACCGAGGGTGGGCCTTGCCGACGCGATGGAGAACGTCGACATCGGGGGGCCGGCGCTGATCCGCGCGGCCGCCAAGAGCCATCGCTTCGTCTGGGTCGTGGTGGACCCCGCCGACTACGATGGCGTGCTCGAGGCGGTGGGAGCGCAACAGGGGGCGGAGGTGCCGGCGCTGCGGCGCAGGCTCGCGGCAAAGGTCTTCCGCCATGTCTCGGCCTATGACGATGCGGTTGCGGGGTATCTGGAGGGGTTGAAGGAGGGCGGCGATCCCGACTCGGGAGCCGACGACCCGATGGCAGGCCGGCTCGCGCTGGAACTGGAGAGGCGCGAGCTCCTCAGATACGGCGAGAACCCCGGGCAGCGCGCCGCATTCTACGCGGCGGCGACCCGCGATCATGGTATCGCAGAACTTGAGCAATTACATGGCAAGTCACTATCCTACAACAATATCCTTGACCTCGACGGTGCGCTCCTGAGCTTGGCCCCGTTCGCCTTTTCGCCCGATCCCGCAGTCTGCATCGTGAAGCATACCACGCCCTGCGGACTGGCGGTGGGCCCCACGCTGGCCGACGCGTTCGCGCGCGCGCGCCGCACGGACCCGGTGTCGGCGTTCGGATCGGTGATCGCGGTCAACCGCAGGGTCGATCGGGACACGGCGGCCGGGATCGGCTCCATGTTCGTGGAGTGCGTGGTGGCGCCCGGGTTCACGCCTGAAGCGCTGGAGGTGCTCACGGCCAGGAGCGGGATTCGGCTGCTGGCCTTTCCCGGGGACGGGGCGGCGGGTGCCGGGCGCGAGGACGCCCGGTTTCTGGCGCGGGCGGCGGGCCACGAGGGGGCGCGCTCGTTCCGTTCCGTCTACGGCGGCGTTCTCTTCCAGTCGCTGCCCGATCCGCCCTTCTACGGGCGCGGGGAGCCGGACTGGAGGGTCGTGACGGCGCGCCGGCCCACCGCCGCCGAGCGGGACGACCTCTCGTTCGCCTGGTCGGCGGTCGCGAGCGTCAAGTCGAATGCGATTCTGCTGGCGAAGGGCCGTGCGACGGTGGGGATCGGCGCGGGGCAGACGAGCCGCGTCGATTCGTCGAAGCTGGCCGTGCGCAAGGCGCGGGAGGCGGGCCTGGGCGATGACCTCGACGGCTGCGTCCTCGCATCGGATGCGTTCTTCCCGTTCCGCGACGGCGTCGATGCGGCCGCCGAGGCCGGCGCGAAGGCGATCGTCCAGCCCGGGGGCTCGATCCGCGACGACGAAGTCATCGCGGCCGCCGACGAGCACGGCATCGCGATGGTGTTCACCGGGCGGAGGCTCTTCCGCCACTGAGGCGCGGGGGCCCCGTTGGCCGCTTGAACACCGCGCGGCCCGGGCCCATCTTTCGCGGGCCCGGAGGGGTGGCAGAGCGGTTCAATGCACCGGTCTTGAAAACCGGCGTCCGCAAGGACACGTGGGTTCGAATCCCACCCCCTCCGTATGATTCGACGCATTCAGGCCCTCAACTACCGGTGCTTTCGCCATCTGGACATCGCGCTGGACCGGTTCCACCTGCTGATCGGCCCGAACGGGGGCGGCAAGCGCACCCTCCTCGACATCCTGGAGTTCCTGGGGGACCTGGTTCGCGAGGGTCCGGAGGCGGCGGTCGGCGCGCGGACCCCGGACGTTGGCGACCTGTTCCATGGCCGGCCCGCGGCCGGTGCGCGGTTCGAGCTCGCCGTGGAGTTCGTGATCCCGGAGCGCTGTGCGGCACTGTTGCCCGCCGAGAAGAACTTCCGTGTCTACCGCTACGAGGTCGCCGTGGGCAGTGACGGCCACGGAGCCGGAATCGAGGCGGAGCGCGGCCTGCTGATGCCTCCTCCGAAGCCCGCCTCCGCGCAGGAGACCCTCTTCCCGTATCCCCTGGAACCCCCGTCCACGGTCCTGTCGAGCGCACGGCCCGGAGCCAGCACCGTGCTCAGCAAGACCGGGGACAACGACTGGTTCTACACGGAGGCGCCGGGCGGGAGGGGCTGGACCAAGATCGGCATCAACTTCGGTCCGCGCCGCTCTGCGCTGGGCAGCCTGCCGGAGTCCGCGGAAACGATGCCCGTGACGACGGCGTTCAAGGACTTTCTCGAGCGCGGGGTGCGGCGGCTGGCCCTCGAGGGAGCGCGGCTCGGCGTTCCCTGTGCCGGGACGGTTTCCGACACCGCACTCGCGTCTGACGGTTCGAACCTGCCGGCGCTGGTGCGGAGGGTGCGCCAAGAGCATCGCGAGCAATTCGACGACTGGCTGAAGCGGGTTCGCGCCGCGGTGCCGGGACTGGTGGACATCCGGGTCTCCGAGCGGCGATCCGATCGCGCGCAGTACCTCGTCGCGGTGTACGAGGACGGCCGCGAAGCGCCGGCCTGGCTGGAGTCGGGCGGCAGGCTGAAGCTCATGGCTCTCACCCTGCTGCCGGCGCTGCCGGGGACGGAGTGCCTGTACTGGGTGGTCGAGCCCGAGCGCAGCCTGCACCCGTCGGCGCTCGCCACCGTCCACGGTGCCCTGTCCACGGTTCCCGGCGCCCAGGTGCTGGCGTCGACGCATTCACGCGCGCTGACCGACTGCGCCCGGCCGCACCACGTGCTTCGCCTGGACCGCAGTCCGGCCGGCGAGGCGCGGGTGGTGCGGGGCAGCCGCGACTGGGCCGGTTACCCCCGCAGACCGGCCGTGGGCATGTAGCGGGCCGCGCGTCCGCGTCGATCGGCGCGCAGGAAGCCCAGCTTCACCAGCTGCGCGACCTCCCGCCCGGCGTCTCGCGGGCTGACCTCGAACAGTGTTCGGTAGTCGCTGCTGCGCAGCCACGGATCCTTGCGAAAGTGCTCCCGGAGCTTGGGCACCCTGGCCTCCAGGAACCAGCGCGCGGCATCGAGTTCGGCGGTTAGGTAGCACATGGTCACCTCGTCGGCCGTGTCGAAGTCGCGGAAGAGGATGCCCTGTTCCACGAGCTCCTGCACGCGCATCTTCGCCTCGTTCTCGTGCACGGTGTTCAGCAACTGGTAGTCGACGTGGCTGAATCCGTCGGGGCGGGCGAGCAGGATCCGCCGCTGGTCGGCCGAGACACGCATCTGCCGCACAAGATACGGCCATCCGGGCCCGGCGGTCTCGTAGGTCGGTTCCTTGTGCAGCGTGACCGAAAAGACAACGCCCTTCTCCTCGAGTTCGGGCTCCTTCAGAAAGCTCGCCTTCATGCCGGTGCGCATCCGGCCGAGTCCGCTCCCGTCGCCCCGCATGTACCCGGCGTCGGCGAGCACGCGGGCGATCAGCGGGTTGCGGGCCGCCTGCGCGGCGTCTCCCTCCGTCAGCGCCTTGAGCGTAATGGGTTCGACGAGTTCGCCCGGGCTCGCGACCTCCAGGCGGTCGTCGAAGAACCAGACCTCGGTCTCCCGATCCCGGACTTCGTAGTCCCGGTGCGCGATCGCGTTGACGAGCGCCTCCTGCCAGACCGCGTCGGGGTACTCCGGGAGGTCCCGAAAGAAGATGTCCCGCAGCGGATCGGAGCGGCGGATGTGCCCGCGCACGATCGGACGGATCTCTTCGAGCGCGCGGGCAAGGGGCGGATCGGCGCGTCCGGCCCGGTTGACGTTGCCGGCTCGGCCGGGCACCCGCCGGGTCCCCGTGACGCGAAAGGCGCCGATGCCGGCCCGGGGGTGCCAGCGGTCGGCCGGCTCCCGCGCGAAGAGCAGGAGAGCGGCGTTGGTGATCCTCCAGCCTTCGCCGTCGGGTTCCATGAGTCCGTAGCCGTGCAGCGCCTGTGTCGTGGACCCGCGTTCGCCCGCCGGTGTTGTTGCCAGAAACGCCGCGGCCAGTTCGAGGTCCAGATCGTCTAGGGTCGCCTCCGGCCTGACTTGCCGCTCGTAGCTGTGGTCGCGCTCGTGCATTCGCCCATTATATCAGGGTGGCATCATCGGACGATCACCGCCGGACCGGTTCAGCTTATCGGTCGCTTCTTCTTCTTCAGGCCATCCTTCTGCTCGATATAGGGAAGCCCGCTTGTGATCCACTCCGGCGCCGGTTCACCCTTGAGGTAGTGGGCGAACCACTGCAGGATGCGGTCGCGGTAATCCCTCTGGTTGGCTTCCTGACGCAGTCCGTGGTTCTCGCCCTCATACACCAGAAGCACCATGTCCTTCCCGGTCCGCCGCGCCGCGTTGTAGAACTCGACGCCCTGGTTGAACTCGACCGCCCCGTCGTCGGTGCCGAACATCATCAACAGCGGCGTGTTCATGTCCTGGATGTGGTGGATCGGGGAGTTGGCGTGGTACGAGTCCCAGTCTTCCCACCAGGGCACCTGCATGCGGCCCTGGCTGATCTCGAAGATGCGCGCGTCGGTCCCGCCGCTGTTCCAGTAGAAGGACAGGTACATGCTCATGAGGTTCGTCAGGGGAGCCCCCGCCACCGCGCTGGCGAACAGATCGTCCTGGGTGACGAAGAATGTGGTCTGATAGCCCCCCCACGAGTGTCCGATCAGCCCGACCCGGTCGGGATCGATCATCCCGGTCGCGACCGCGGCAGCCACCGCGGGACGCAGCGTTTCCACGTTCGACTGCCCCGGCCGGCGGTCCCGGTAGACGATGTCCGGCATCAGCACGAAGTAGCCCTCCTGGCTCCACGCCTGGACGTTGTAGTAGTTCGTGGCGTCCGGGACCACGTAGCGGTGCAGGCTCGGGGATAGAATCTCGTAGTGGTAGACGATCATCGGGTACCGCGTCCCCGGTTCGTAGTCGGCCGGGTAGATTAGCGCTCCCTGCAGTGGCCGGCCCCACTCGTTCTCATAGTCGACCAGTTCCGACCGGCCCCACGCGTAGTCGTCGTGGAAGGGGTTGGTGCGCGTGACCTGGCGGGCGTCGTCGAGGGCCTCTCCGGCCACGAAAAAGTCCGGCGAATCGTCGTAACGTTCGCGGCGGAAGGCGAAGACGTCGGCTTCCGCGGCCTTCAGCAGGCCGCCGAAGAAACCGCCGTAGGAGTCGTCGGTCCAGACCAGGCGCTCGGGGACCTCGCCGGGGCGTGCGCGGGAGTACCCCGCCTTTTTCGTCCATTCGCCGTAGGTCGAGTAGTAGAAGGGCCCGTCCGGATCGAAGGCGTCCTCCTCCCTGTCGAGGCGCAGCAGGCGGTGCCGGACCTCGTCTTCGGCGCCCCGTGTCAGCCGGCGCCCGCCCGAGCCGTCCGCGCGCACTTCCCAGACGTCCCAGCGGTCGTTGACGAGAACCGCCTCGTCGTCCTCCGTCCAGCCCGCGACACCGAACGGGGGCATCTGTTCGCGCGAGGGCGTGAGGTCGAGGTTGACGAATACGCCGTCGAGCCCGCCGGTGAGGTTGCGGGTCTCGCCGCTGTCCAGGTCGTGGCTCCAGTAGTCCTCGCCCTCGAACCAGAGGATGTAGCGGCCACCCGGGCTTGCGCCGAGGTCGACCGTGACGCGCTCGCGCACGAGTCGCCGCTGGGCCGTCGCGGCGTCGACGGCGTAGATGTCGTGGAACTGCTGGCGGAACATGGCGTCCACGTCGTACGGCGTCTCGTCGCGCGCGACCAAGTGCCGCCCGCCCTCGGCGATCTGCGCCTGGTCCGCGTGGTCGCCGCCGAGCTGGAGGAAGCGGTCACCGTCCAGGTGCCACGCGCCGATGTGGTTCACCCGCCTGAGCTGCTGCTCCCGCACGCGCTGTTGCGGCACCGGATCCACGTCGCGGGTATGCCAGATCTCGACACCCGGCGGGTCTTCCTCCTCGTCCGCGCCCTCGGCCGGGCCCTCCGCGCCGTCTTCCTCGCCGTCGCCGCCACCGTCGCCCTCCTCACCTTCGTCCTGCGCGTCTTCTTCTTCACCGGGGGCCACCGCCTCCGGCTCGTCGAGGGGGCGGCGGTCCTGAAGGCCGAGGAACAGCGTGCCGCCGTCCTGGGACCACGACGGCGTGCGGTGTTCCACCACGCGCGTTCCCTCGGGCAGCACGGGCCCGTCGCGCGGGTCCAGTACGAAGGATGTGCTCGCGTCGGCGTCCAGGCCGCGCCACGCGAGGGCCACGTGGGCGGTGTCCTCGTGGGCGTCGTCGGTGTAGGTCTTGAGCACCGCAAGGTCCATGGATTCGTCGCGCCACGACAGGTTCCGGTAGGTGGCCTCGTCGGTGTCCAGCGAGCGGAGGCGTCCGGACTCGGGGTCGTAGACCTTCACGCCGTTGCCGACGCCGTCGTCCGTGTCCACGGTCATCGCCAGCAGGTGGCCCTCGTCGCTCCACGCGAGCCCGGACACGTTGCCGAAGCTGAGCGTGGCGCCCGAGGACAGGTCCCGCACCACCGCGTCGACGCCCGTGCTCTCCCGGCCCTCCGGCCGGTACCGGCGCAGCGCGACGTAGCGTCCGTCGTCGGACAGCGAGAAGGACTCGACCTCGTCGATCCGTTCCTGCTCTCCGGTGCCCAGGTTCAGCAGCCCGAGCGCGTTGCGTACCGGCGTGTTCGCCGCCTCGAGCTTCTTGCGTTCGGCGGGCGACACCCCGATCGAGTAGGCCAGCCAGCGGCTGTCCCGGGTGAACGCGGGACGGGTGGCGTAGGGGACGACGACCACCGAGTCCGAGTCGGTGGCGTGGACCCGCAGTTCGCCCTCGTCGTTGACGCGCGCCACGCCGACCGCGAGCCAGCGGCCGTCGCGGGACAGCACCGTCTGGCCGAGCGACTCCCACTGGCCGTAGTCGTCGCTGGTGAGCGTGGGCTTGTCCTGCGCCAGCGCGTCCGGGGCCCAGACGGCCGCGAGAACAGCGGTCAGGAGCAGTGCGGCGGCGGTGGGTGCGGATGCTTGCGGGTTCTTCATGGATCTTCGTCCTGACGTTGGTTTCCGGTAGCTTTACGGAGCGCGTCATGCGACCGCTGCGGGAGGCGGCAGAGACATCGCGATCCGAACGTAAGCGAGGAGACCTTGGCTAGAAAGACCGTCCAGGTCGACATCGGCGGGGTGAAGGTGGGTGGCGGGAACCCGGTCGTCGTCCAATCGATGACCAATACGGACACGGCAGACCCGGCCGCGACCGCGGCACAGGTCAAGGCGCTGGCCGACGCGGGCAGCGAAATCGTCCGCGTAACCGTCAACCACAAGCACGCGGCCGCCGCCGTGCCGGAGCTGTTCGAGCGCCTTTCCGACCTCGGCTGCACCGTGCCCATCGTGGGGGACTTTCACTACAACGGGCACATCCTGCTGCGCGATTTCCCGCGGGCGGCAGCGCTCCTGGCCAAGTACAGGATCAACCCGGGCAATGTGGGGACGAGCCGCCGGGACGAGAACTTCCAGGCGATCGTCCGGATCGCGATGGAGAACGGCAAGGCGATCCGGATCGGAGTCAACTGGGGTTCGCTGGACCAGCGGCTGCTGACGCTGATGATGGACGAGAACGCCGGCCGCGAGGACCCGAAGGATGCGGGCGACGTGCTGCGCGACTGCATCGTGGAGAGCGCGACCCGGTCCGCGGAGCTGGCGGAGGAGACGGGGCTGGGAGCCGACCGCATCGTGCTGAGCGCCAAGGTATCGGGCGTGCGCGACCTGATCCTGGTGTACCGCCAGCTGGCGCCGCTTACCCGATATCCGCTGCACCTTGGACTCACCGAGGCGGGGATGGGCTCCAAGGGCATCGTGGCCACCGCCGCCGCGCTCTCTCCGCTCCTGATCGACGGGATCGGCGACACGATCCGCGTCTCGCTCACGCCGCGGCCCGGGGGCGACCGCACCGAGGAGGTGCGGGTGGCGCAACAGATCCTGCAGTCGCTCGAGATCCGCAGCTTCGAGCCGCAGGTGACCGCGTGCCCGGGGTGCGGCCGCACGACGAGCACCTTCTTTCAGGAGATGACCGAGGACATCCAGGGCCATATTCGGCAGCGCATGCCCGAGTGGCGCCGCACCTACCCGGGCGTCGAGGACCTCAAGGTGGCGGTTATGGGTTGCGTGGTGAACGGCCCGGGCGAGTCCAGGCACGCCGACCTGGGGATTTCCCTGCCGGGCAACTTCGAGGCGCCCAAGGCGCCGGTCTATGTCGACGGAGCCCACTACCGCACGCTCAAGGGAGACCGGATCGTGGAGGAGTTCAAGGACATCCTGGGGGGGTACGTGGCCCGCCGGTATGGAACGGCGCCCGGGCAGCCGACGCCGGTGGAGGAGAGCGCGGGATCCTGAATTGCACGGTTGCCGGCATTTCAGCGTCAGGAACGGCAGAACCCCGCGCGGTGTCTAACACAGGGGTGTTATCGTCGCACGGCGGGTGCGGTGGGTGTCGGGAGCGCGCGGCAACCTCCGCAAAGCAACCAGGTGTCAGAGTGGTAGGGCGCGAGCAGCGCCGACCGTCTCCGGCCCCACGTCCTCAACGAGAGATGTGAGTGATGGCACAATCACGATCCACCCTTGGCGTTCTCACGGTCCTGATCATCCTGGGAGGGTTGGCGGGAGGTGTCTGGTGGCGCCTCCGCCCCGAGCCGGAGGAAGAGAGCGATTCGGCCGAGCTTTCGGAGGAGGCCGGCGAGGTCGTCGAGTCCGTGCAGCAGCAGTTCAGCACCGAACTGCCCCAACCGGTCACCGGGGTGGCGGCCGTGCAGGACACCCTGTGGATCTCGGTGACGGCCAAGGGGAGGGCGGAGGCGATCCGCGAGACGAAGATCACGGCCCGTACCTCGGGGATCGTGGTGTCCGTTCCGGTCCGCGAGAACCAGGCCGTGAGGTCGGGCCAGCTGATGGTCGGAATCGACACCACCGAGTACGCGCTGGAGGTGGCGGCCAGGTTCGCGGCGCTCCAGAAGGCCCGGGCGGACTATCAGACGCGGGTGATCGGCGACGACGCGCTGGCGGACGAGGAGGTCAGGGCTCGGCGCGACCGTCTCGCGCGGGCGATCACCGGGCTGGACGAGGCGGAGGTCGCCCATCGCAGGGCGGTGCTCGACCTGGAGAAGACTTCGGTTCGCGCGCCCTTCGGCGGCCGCGTCGCCGACCTGAAGGTCGTCCCGGGCCAGTTCGTTCCCGAAGGAGAGGAGCTGCTCACGGTGGTCGACATCGACCCGATCAAGGTGGCCGTCCAGGTGCTGGGCACCGAGGTCGTCTACCTGGACGAAGGACGGGCGGCGACCCTGGACTTCACGGCCTTCCCGGACCAGGCCTTCTACGGGCGGATCGAGACGATCAACCCGGTGATCGATCCGGAGACGAATACCGCGCGCGTCACCGTTCACATCGCCAACTCGGACGGCCGGATCAAGCCGGGCATGTATGCCGAGGCTGACCTGGAGGCGCAGCAGTTCCCGGACCGCATCCTGGTGCCGCGCACCGCGATCCTCGAGACCGCCGACCGGCGCACCCACCTGTTCGTCCTGGAGGACGGCAGGGCCAAGTGGCGCTACGTGACGCCCGGGCTGGAGAACGAGCTGCTGGTCGAACTCCTCGAAGGGGACGAGGACTGGGTGGCGCCCGGCGAAATCGTGCTGGTGGACGGGCACTACTACCTGCCCCACGATGCCGCGGTCGAACTTGTGGATGACCCGGAGGCGGCAGGCGGGAGGCCGACCCGATGAGGGCGCTGGGGCAGTCCCCGGGAACGGGCGCCTGGGCGGCGGCGCTGATCGTTGCGGCTGCTTCTGCGGTGTCCGCGGGGGTGGAACCGCTCAAGGCGCAGGAGATGCGCGGGGGCGATGAGGTTACGGTGCTCACGTTGGAGGATGCGCTTCGGCGCGCGTCCGACTACAACCCCCAGTACCGGCAGGCCGTCAACCGCATGGACCTCGCGGGGCCGCAGCAGCGCGAGGCGCTGGGGGCGTTTCTGCCGGATCTGTCGTTTTCCTACGGAACCGGCCACAGCTTTACCCGACAAACCACGGCGCAGGACATTTTCGGCCAGCCGGTTCCGAACCCGGAAGTGCGGACCATTACCAGGTCCAGTTCGAGCCAGAGTGCCACGATGGGAATCCAACTGTTCCGTGGAGGAAGCCGGTTTCACCAGTTGGGACAGGCCCGTGCGCAGGCCCGCGTCGACCGGCTCTCGGCAAGCAGGGAGCTCAATTCGATTCTCGCGGAGGTTCAGCGGCAGTTCCTGATCGCCCAGCGGCAGAAAGCCGCGCTGGAGGTTGAGCTGGAACTCCTGGCCGCCCGGGAACGCGACGTTGAGTTGTCCACCCGCCTCTTCGAACTCGCGTCGATCGGACGTTCCGACCTGCTGGCGACCGAACTGGATCTGGAAGCCCAACGTTTGTCCGTCAACACCGCGCGAGCGAACTTCCAGAAGGGTTTGCTTGCCCTTCGCAAGGCTATAGGCGACCCTGCTCTTGAGAGCTTTGATGTCGAGCAACGGCAGCCCGAACCGTTCGATCCGGCGAGCTTGGATGTGAATGGCCTGGTCGCTCTTGCCCTGCGGGAAAGCCCCAGGGTCGGCGAGGCCGACGCGGCCATGGCAGTCAGTCGGGCGGCGCTGAACAGCCAGAAGGCCGACCGCTGGCCGACGCTGTCACTTAACGCCGACATCGGCGGGAGCACCTATGGGGACGAACGGACGGCGCTGTTCAATTTCGTCCCGGACGGTGGTGGCGGTGGCTTGAGGCTCAGCGTGTCTATCCCCGTCTTTCGCCGTTTCGCCACGTCACGCGCCATTGCCGCGGCCGATGTCGACCTGAGGAACGCGAACGAGACCCGACGCCAGACTGAACTCGATCTCGAGGAGCAGATCCGCGCCCGTTACGTAGATCTCGAGGCCGCCTGGGCGAGTCTTCGAGAACGTACCAGGCGCCTAGAGATCGCCACCGAGCGCCTGGGCATCGTCCAGGAGGAGTACCGACTGGCGACCAAGTCCATCGAGGACCTGCGAGCGGCCATCCGTGACGAGGCGTCGGCGCTGCGGGATGCCCTGGACCAGCGCTTCGAGTTCGCCGGGGCGCTGGTGGGACTTTACGAGGCCGCCGGCGTCGTCGGCCGGGAAGCCGGCATCGGCACGTTGCCGGAGATGAACTGACCGATGTCGGTACCGAGAACCGCCACCCGGCGGCCGGTCGCCGTCGCGATGCTGATCATGGCCGTCGTGCTCCTGGGCGGCATATCGTTTTCGCGGCTGCCGATCGACCTGCTCCCCGATGTGAGCTTTCCGCGTCTCGTCGTCTATACCGGATACCCCAACGTGGCGCCGGCCGAGGTCGAGCGCCTGGTCACGGAGAGGGTCGAACAGCAGGCGGCCGCGGTGGCCGGGGTCGAGAAGGTGACTTCGCTCTCGCAGGAGGGCGTGAGCCTCGTGACCCTGCGCTTCGCGTGGGGCACGGACATGGACTTCGCGGCGCTCAACGTGCGCGAGCGCCTCGACAACATCCGCGATCAGTTCCCGGAGACCGCCGACCGCCCGACCATCCTGCGGGTCGACCCCCAGGCCGAGCCGATCCTCACGATTTCGCTTACGGGCGGCGGCGACCTGCTCGAGAACAAGGAGGTCGCCCAGGACGTCTTCCGGCGCCGGCTCGAGCAGCTGGAGGGCGTCGCCCAGGCTTCGGTGACCGGCGGGCTGGACCGCGAGATCCAGGTGGACGTGGACCCCGCGCGGCTCGAAGCCAACGGGATCACGCTCGCCGAGGTGTCGCGGGCCCTCGACCAGGCGAACTACTCGGCGCGGGGCGGGACGATCCTGCGGGGGCGGTACCGCTACCCGCTGCGCACGCTGGGCGAATTCCAGACCGTCGAGGAGATCGCGGACGTGGTCGTGGGGAGGCAGCAGCTGGGCGGGCAGCCCCAAGGGGGCGAGGAGGGCGAGGGGGACACCGCCTTTCGCCTTGTCCGGCTCGGCGACATCGCCAACGTGGTGGACGGCTTCGCGGAACGCGAGGAGATCGCGCGCTACAACGGCGCCGAATCGGTGGGTCTCCTGGTCTTCAAGGAATCCGGCGCGAACACGGTGGCGGTTGCGGAAGACGTCCAGGAGACGCTGGACCTTCTGAAGGAGCAGTATCCCGACTTCACGGCCGAGATTGCGTACAACCAGGCGACCTTCATCGACGAGTCGATCAGCAACGTGGTGCAGGCCCTCATCCTTGGGGGACTGCTCGCGTTCATCGTACTCTTCTTCTTCCTCCGCGACCCGCGCTACCCCGTGGCCATCGCGCTGGCGATCCCCATTTCGGTGATCGGGACGTTCGCGCTGATGGACGCGTTCGGCGTCTCGCTGAACATCATGAGCCTGGGCGGCCTCGCGCTCGGCGTCGGAATGCTCGTCGACAACTCGATCATCGTTCTGGAGAACATCTTCAGACACCGGCAATTGGGCGCCGGGCCGCTCGAGGCCGCGGCGCGCGGGGCGGAGGAGGTGCAGGGAGCGATCACGGCCGCCACGCTGACCACGATCTCGGTCTTCGGTCCCATCATCTACGTGCAGGGCGTGGCGGGGGAGCTCTTCGGCGCCCTGTCGCTCGCGGTCGCGTTCTCGCTGCTCGCGAGCCTCGCGGTCGCCCTGACGCTTCTCCCCTCGATGGCAGCCCACTTCAAGGGTGCGCGGGATCCGGTCCCCGAGACTGCCGTGGCCCCGGCGCCCGCCCGCGCTCGCCCTGCGACGGTGCTCGGAAGGGTCGGCTGGCTGTTGGTCTCGCTGCTCAGGCTCCCGGTCAGGGGCCTGGTCGGCCTGGGATCTCTGGCCCGGCAACTCGTGCGATTCTGGCTGGATCTCGGGGCGAGCGTCCTGTCAACTGTCTTCGGACCCTTCTTCCGGGTCTTCGATCGCCTGTTCAGGGTCTTCGCCGCGTGGTACCACGGGGTGCTGGCGCTTTCGCTTGACCGCCGCGGGACGGTGCTGACCGTCGCCGCGGGTGCCCTTGGCGGGTGCCTGCTGCTCGCGGTGGGGCTGGACCGGGACCTGCTTCCCAACGTCGATCAGGGCGCGTTCGACGTGAGGATCGAGCTGGCCGAGGGCACGCAGCTGCGGGCCACGGCGGAATCCGCGGAACCGCTTGAGCAGCGTCTGATCGACGACCCGCAGGTGGCGGCCGTTTTCAGCCACGTCGGGCGGGACGTCCAGGCCAAGGGGGACGAAGGGCAGGCGTCCGGACTCCACACCGCGACCATGCAGGTGAGACTGGAGGACGGCGCGCTGACGGAGGAGGTGGTCGCCAGGGCGGGGGACGCCGCGGCCGGGTTCCCGGCGGGGGCCCTGTCCTTCGAGACCGGCCAGGCGACCGCGCTGGGGCAGATTCTGGGAGGCGGGGAGGCGGACATCGCCGTGCGCGTGCGTGGTGAGAACCTGGACGACGCCTACCGCTTCGCCCAGGAAATACGGCAGGGACTCTCGGGGCTGACTCAGGTGCGCAACGTGCGCATCGGGTCCGAGCGGGGACAGCCCCAGTTCCAGGTGTCGATCGACGCCGAGGCGGCCGCGAACTACAACATCGACCCGCGCGTGGTGGCCGAGACGATCGAATCGGCGATGCGCGGCGACCGGGCGACCGAGTTCGTGGACTTCGACCGCAAGATCGCTGTCATGGTGCGGCTGCCCGATTTCCTCCGCCACGACGCGTCCACGCTGGACGCGCTCCGGGTCGAGGGCGTGCCGCTGCGCGAGCTGGTCACGATCCGCGAGACGGTGGGGCCGGCCGAGATCCGCCGGGAGGAGCAGGGCAGGGTGGTCACCGTGTACGCCGACGTCGCGTCGGGCGGGCTGGCCGACGCCATCGTCGCCATCGAGGGCACGCTCGCCGGCATGCGGCCGCCCCGCGACATCCGGGTGGACGTGGGCGGCGAGAATGAAGAGATGCGCCGCTCCTTCCGCGACCTCGCATTCGCCTTCGGCCTGGCGCTCCTCCTGGTGTACATGATCCTGGCGGCACAGTTCGAGTCCTTCGTGCACCCCTTCACGATCCTGATGGCCGTGCCTCTCGCGCTGGTGGGCGCTATCCTAGCACTGGTGCTGACGGGTGAGGGACTCAACACGATGAGCCTCATCGGGATTGTGATTCTCGTTGGAATTGTGGTGAACGACGCGATCGTCAAGGTGGACTTCATCAATCAGGGCATTGCGCGGGGCCTGAGCCTGCGCGACGCGATCCTCGAGGCCGGCGAAGTGCGGCTGCGCCCCATCGTCATGACGACGGTCACGACGGTGCTCGGCCTGCTGCCGATGGCGCTGGGGATCGGCCGCGGCGCCGACCTCAGGGCCCCCATGGCGATTTCGGTGATCGGGGGTCTCCTGGTGGCGACCGCGCTGACGCTCATCGTGGTCCCCGTGGTCTACTCGGTGATCGAGGATGTGCGGCGCAGCTGGCGAGGCCGCCGGGGCGTAGCGCTGCCTGACGATGGTCTCGTTGTGCAAAAGGCGGGGACACCATGATCAAGCTGAGCATGCGGCGGCCGGTGGCGGTCGCGATGGGGTACGTCGCCGTAGCGCTGCTCGGCGTGCGCGCGTGGCAGGATATTCCAATCGAGCTGATGCCCGACACCCGGCTGCCCCGGCTGACGGTCGAGGCCACCTGGCGGGGCGCCTCGCCCGAGACGGTTGAAGCATTCCTCACCTCTCCGCTGGAGGCGGCCATCCAGCTGGTCGAGGGTGTCGAAAAGGTCGTGTCGGAGTCGTCCGAGGGCCGCGCGACCATCCGGATCGAGTTCTCGCGCGACGTGGACATGGACTTCGCGCGCCTCGACCTTTCGGAACGGCTCGCGACCCTGGAGGAAAACGAGCTTCCGCCGGGCGTGGACCGTGTCGTGGTCCAGCCGTACATCCCCGACGAGTTCCGGGAGACCCAGCGAAGCGAGTTGCTTCGTTACACCTTCACCGGCGCGCGGACGCTGGAGTCGCTTCGCAAGCACCTCGACGACGTGGTGATTCCCGAACTGAGCCGGGTGGAGGGGGTCGCGCTGGTCACCGCGCGCGGGGGCCGCGAGCGCCTGCTCGAGGTCGAGCTGGACCGCGAGCTGATGGCCGCGATGGGTGTCGCGTCGTACGAAGTGGACCGGAAACTGGCCGACCTGGACCTGGTGCGCGAGGCCGGAGCCATCCGTGACGGCGACCGGCAGTGGACGGTGACGATCCGAAACCGGCCCGTGTCCGCCCAGGACATCCGCAGCGCCATCGTGAAGTCCGACGGCGGGCGCGTTGTCCGGGTCTCGGACATCGCCGTCGTGCGCGACACCTACGAGGATATCCGCAGCCACAACCGGGTGAACTCGCGCCCGGCGGTGGAGATGCTGGTCACCAAGGAAATCGGCGCCAACGCGGTGCGGGTTGCCGACAGGGTGAAGGAACGTCTGGCAGCGGTCGAACTTCGCAATCCGCCCAACACGCGCTTCATCCTGGACTGGGACGAAAGCCGGCAGATCCGCCGGCAGATGTCCGACCTGCGCAGCCGTGCGCTCATTTCGGTCATCGTCATCTTCGGCGTGCTCTTCCTCTTCCTCGGGTCGCTCAGGTCCGCGATCGTGGTCTTCGCCACCATCGCATCCTCGATCCTCATTTCGCTCAACCTGATCTACTTCGCGGGATTCTCCCTCAACGTCCTGACCCTCATGGGGCTCGCGATGGCCTTCGGCCTCATCGTGGACAACTCGATCGTGGTGCTCGAGAACATCTACCGGCGATGGCAATCCGGGCGCCCGCGGGACAGCGCGATCCTCGAGGGGGCGTCGCATGTGGTGCTGCCGATCATGGCCGCGACCGCGACCACGCTGATCGTCTTCGCGCCCTTCGTGTACCTGCAGGACGAGTTGCGCATCTACTACCTGCCGCTGGCCATCGTCGTGGTGCTGAGCCTGCTGGCGTCGCTTCTGGTGGCGTTCAGCTTCATCCCCGGGCTCGTGGGCAGGATCCTGCCGGCCAGGGACGGCGCCGGCACATCCGGCACCTCCGGCGCGGGCGCTGCGGCGGTCCGCGACCCGTTCTACCTGCGCTTCTACAGGGGTCTCGTCGGGTACACGCTCCGCTGGCCGTGGGTGGTCGTGGGCATATGCGTGGCTTTGCTCGGCGGTTCGGGGTATCTGTTCGACCAGTACGTGAACAAGGGCAGGATCTGGGGCGGCGGCTGGGGCCAGCAGACCTACATCGACATCTCCATCCGGCTCCCGCGGGGGTCCGACATCGAGCGCACCGATCAGTTGACACGGTATTTCGAGGAAAGACTGCGTGAAATGCCCGAGGTGGAGCGCTTCGTAACACAGGTGTTTCCGGAATCGAGCCGTACCCGGGTGACCTTCCCCGAGGAGCTGGAACTCACCGACGTGCCGGTGCGCATCAAGGAACAGCTCTTCGCGTTCTCTCTCGGGTTCTCGCGGGCCGAGGTGCGCGTGTACGGGTACGGCCCCTCCTTCTACGGCGGTGGCGGTTCGCCGCCCAACTATTCGATCCAGGTGCTCGGATACAACTACGAGAAGGTGCGCGACATCGCCGAGGACCTCGGGGGCAGGCTGCAGCGCTATCCGCGCATCCGCGACGTGAACACGAATGCGTCGTTCGGCTACTTCACGCGCGACCGGGCGTCCGAATTCGCCGTCGACATCCGCCGTGACGTGGTCGCCCGCCACGACATCACCGTCGACGTCCTGGTCGGCCAGATCTCAGATGCCGTGCGCGGCCAGGTGAGCCAGGATCTGCTCAAGATCGGAGGCGACGAGGTCCGCTACGACGTCAAGCTGGAGGGGAACCGCGAGGTCGATCTCGTCGAACTGAGACAGACCATGGTTCTGACGCCGGCGGGCAACCCGGTGCGTCTCGGGGAGCTCGTGACCATACGCCCGCGCGAAGTGCTGGCCACGATCCGGCGGGAGGACCAGCAGTACGAGCGCACCGTCGCCTACGAGTTCCGGGGACCCTACAAGCTCGGCGACCTGTACCACAACACCGTGATCGACATGACGTCGGTGCCGCCGGGGTACACGGTCAAGAAGGCCGACCGCTGGCGCTGGTCGACCGAGGAGCAGTCGCAGATGGCGTTGGTGCTCCTGGTCTCCATCTTCCTGATCTACATGGTCACCGCGGCGCTCTTCGAGTCCCTCCTGCTGCCCCTGTGCGTGCTTCTCACGGTGCCCATGGCGCTGATCGGGGTCTTTCTGCTGTTCTTCTACCTGGACGCGCACTTCACGCGCGAAGCGTACATCGGCGTCATCATGATGGGAGGAATCGTCGTCAACAACGCGATTCTGCTGGTCGACCACATCAACCGCGTGCGGCGGGAGACCGCGCTTGGCCTGAAGCAGGCGATCCTCAAGGGGACCCTGGAGCGCGTCCGGCCGATCCTCATGACGACGACGACGACGATCCTGGGGCTGACCCCCCTCGTCATCTTCAGCGAGACGGCAAACTCGAACATCTGGAACGCGCTGACCTACGCCCTGATCGGGGGACTGGCATCGTCGACCTTCCTGGTCCTCACCGCCACGCCGGCGCTCTACCTGCTCTTCGAGCGCGGCAAGGAGCGGCGCGTCGACTGGGCCGTGGCCGAGGCGTCCGTGGCGGCAACCGGGACCGGGGCCGGCTGACGTCCCGATGAGACTTCGTTTCGCCCCGTCGCCCACGGGGCACCTTCACGTGGGAGGGGCCCGCACGGCGCTCTTCAACTGGCTGCTGGCGCGGCGCAGCGGAGGCGCCTTCCTGTTACGCATCGAGGACACGGACCGCGACCGGAGCGCTCCGGAGCACGTGGACGCCATCCTTAACGGGCTCCGCTGGCTCGGCATCACCTGGGACGAGGAGCCCGTCTTCCAGGCCGACGGACTCGCGAGGCACCGGGCCGACGCGCTGCGCCTCCTCGAGCTGGGGCGCGCCTACCGGGACTTCACCCCGAGGGAGGAGTACGAGCGCTTCCGCGACGCGGCGGTGGCTGCGGGCACCGGCGCCGTCACGCGGCTGTCGCGGGAACTGGCCGGACGCGTGCCGGCGGCCGAGGCACAGCGCCGCGCGGGTGCCGGGGAACCCTCCGCGGTACGTTTCCGCGTGCCGGACGGGGACACCTCGTGGCGGGACATGGTGCACGGGGACATGCGTTTCGACAATGGCGAGATCGACGACTTCGTCATCCTCAGAAGCGACGGCACGCCGACGTACAATCACGCCGTCGTGTCGGACGACGCCCACATGGGCATCAGCCACGTCGTCCGCGGCGACGATCACATCTCCAACACTCCGAAGCAGATCCTGCTCTACGAGGCGCTCGGGCAGAACGTCCCCGCGTTCGGGCACCTGCCCATGATTCTGGGTCCGGACGGCAAGCGCCTGTCCAAGCGGCACGGCGCCGAGGCGGTGGGCAGCTACCGCGCCGACGGCGTGCTTCCCGAGGCGATGGTCAACTTCCTGGCCCTGCTGGGATGGTCGCCCGGTACCGACGAGGAACTGATGTCGCTGGACGAACTGGTCGCGCGGTTCAGCATGGACAGGGTCCTCAGAAAGGGCTCGGTCTTCGATCCCGCCAAGCTCCAGTGGATGAACGGCAGGCACATGGTGCGCCTGGGCACGGTGGAGCTGGCCGCGCGGCTTCGGCGGACGCTGGCAGCGGCGCGCCCTGCCGAAGAGGATCAGCGCATTCTCACCGACGGTGCCTTCGAGCGGATGACGGAAGCGCTTGCGCCCAGGAGCCGGTCCCTCTCCGAAATGGCAGCCCTGGCCGCGCCGTACGTCGGGCCGGTGAGGACCTATGATCCCAAGGCCGCCCGCAAGGGCTGGTACCGTGATCCCGGGCGGGCGACGGAGGTTCTGTCGCACGTCCGGTCGCGGCTTGCCGAGGTTCCGTGGGAGGCCGAAACGCTCGAGACGTCGCTTCGCGGCCTCGCAAGCGAGCTCGGCGTCGGGGCCGGGAAGCTCTTTCAGCCCCTTCGCCTTGCGCTGACGGGACTTGCGGCCTCGCCCGGCATTTTCGATGTCCTCCTGATTCTTGGCCGGCAGCGGTCCCTCGGGCGCATCGAGCGGGCGATCGACACGATTGCCTCACGCTCCGCCGGCCCCTGAGGCCGTTCCTGTCGGGACGGTCCACGGGTTGCAAATCCGGTCGTGTGCGCCTAAGATTGCGGCCTCCCGATTCGGCGTCCCACGCACCCGGAAGCACATGCAAGCCGGCCACAAATCCGTCATATCTTCAGGTCAGGTTTCCGGCGCGGGGGCCAGACCCGCGCTAAGTGAAACCGAGCGGGGCATCCTCGATTTCATCGTCTTTTTCCTCAGAAGCAACACCTACCAGCCGTCGATCCGCGAAATCGGACGACACTTCGGCATCAAGAGCACCAAGACGGTGTCCGAGCACCTCCAGGCGCTCGCCGACAAGGGCTACATCGAGCGGGATCCTTCGCGCTCGCGCGGTGTGCGGATCTTCGGTGTGGACCTCAACGCCGAATCCGTTTCGCTGCCGTTGTTCGACGACCTGCAGGCTGCGATGCCCGGCAGGCGCTCCCGGCGGCCGGCGACGCACATCACGCTCGACCGCCAGTTGGCGGGAGGGAGCGGGGGATTCATCGTGCGGGCCCCCACGCGACTCGTTCGCGACAGCGCGATTGCCAGGGGCGACTTTCTTGTGATCGCTCCGGTGACGGCGGATGAATTGACGGACGGTGAGGTGATCGTGGCGCATGTGGGCGGGACTGCCGACTACTTCCGGGTCAAGCGGGACAGGTCGGAGGTTCTGCTTCAGCCGCTGCTGGGAGAGGGCGTGCCCGCCCGCATGGGCGAACCCGCGTCCCTGGTCCTGGTCGGGCGGGTTGCGGGGCTGTACCGGCGGGTCGGTCCCGAACCGTCCGCAGAGCCCGCCACCGCGCACTGAGCGGCGCTCCCGACCTGTCACCCGGCTCGCGGCGCGACCGTGCCTGGATGGCGCGGGCCCTGGAACTGGCGCGGGCCGGAGGTCTTCGCGGAGAGGTGCCGGTCGGCGCGGTGATCGTCCGCCGCGGCGCCGTCATCGCGGAGTCCCACAACCGCACCGTCAGGGACTGCGACCCCACCGCGCACGCCGAAGCCGTGACCATCCGCGCCGCGGCGCGGCGCCTCGGTGACTGGCGCCTGACGGACTGCACCCTGTACACCACCCTGGAGCCGTGTGCGCACTGCGCGGGCGCCGTCGTCCTGGCCCGCGTCCCGCGGCTCGTGTTCGGCGCCGCCGACCCGAAGGCGGGCATGGCCGGGAGCCTGGGGAACATCGTCCAGGATCCGCGCCTCAACCACCGCGTCGATCTCCTCGGGGGCGTTCTCGCCGAGCAGTCCGCCGAACTGCTGCGCGGTTTCTTTCGCGCGCGGCGGGGCTGACGGGCGGCCCCAGGGACGGGCGGCCCCCGGGCGAGCCGGCCCGGGAGCGCGCCGCCGCCAAACCCTGACGTTACGTCAGGGTTGGCCCTCCGCCGCTGCCGCCGCGCCGCCGTCGATCTCCGGAATGGGCGTGCCGAACACGCGCAGGAAGATCGCCAGAACGACCACGCCGGCCGGCAGCGCAATCCAGGTTGCGAGCCCGAGAGCGGTTCCCACGCTGCCCAGCGCCAACCCGACCCCGCCCACCAGAAGGGCGTACGGCAGCTGGGTGCGCACATGGTCCACGTGATCACACGCCGCGGCGGTCGACGACAGCACCGTGGTGTCCGAGATGGGCGAGCAGTGGTCGCCCCAGATCGCCCCGGCCAGCACCGAACTCGTGGTGCCGAGCAGGATGCCGTAGACGGAACCGTCGGCGAAGCCGGTGCCCCCGGCGAGCGATACCGTGAGCGGGATCACGAGGGGGATCATGATGGCCATGGTGGTCCACGATGTCCCGGTGGCGAAGGCCATGGCCCCCGAGGTGACGAAGACCAGGGCGGGGAGCAGGTACAGCGGCAGATTGCCGCCCAGCAGCCCGGAAAGGTAGCCCGCCGTGCCGATGTCCTGCGTGACCGCGCCGAGCGACCAGGCCAGCGTCAGGATCACCATCGCGGTGATCATCGCCTTCACACCACCCGCCCACGCGTCGATGCATTCGTGCACTGTCAGAATCCGCTGTCCCAGCGTCATCGCGGCCGCGACCAGACATCCCGCGAGCGAACCCCAGAGGAGCGTGTTGAACGGGTCGGCCGCCCCGAAGGTGTCCATCAGGGACGCACCCTCTCCTGCCACCGCCCGTCCGGAGACGTACAGGCCGCCCAGTACCACGGCGACGACGGTGAGTACGGGGATCCCCGCGTTCCACCAGCGCCTGGGCACCCCCTCCTTCGCGTCCACGAAGCTCTTCGAGGTGTCGGTGGCCAGCATCGCCCCCTCGCGGTAGAGTCCCCGGCCCGCCGCCGCCCTCGCTTCCGCCCTGGCCATCGAGCCGAAATCGCGGTTCATGAACGAGGTCAGGAGCACGAAGACAAACGCGAGGATAGGGTAGAAGAGGTAGGGAATCGTCTGAATGAAGACCGTGTAGGGACTGAGATTCGCCAGGAAGGCCGCGTCGGCCCCTGTCGTGGTGGCGGCCGCGGACGTCAGGCCACCTCCGATCAGCGAGACCTCGTAGCCGACCCAGGTGGAAACGGGAACCAGCGCGGCGATCGGGGCTGCCGTCGAATCCACGAGGTAGGCGAGCTTCTCGCGCGACACCTTGAGCCGGTCGGTGATGGGGCGCATGGTGTTGCCGACGACGAGCGTATTGGCGTAGTCGTCGAAGAAGATCGCCAGCCCGGCAAGCGCCGTGGCCACCTTGCCCCGGCGCCGGTTGCGCGCCAGCGGCGCGACCGCCCGCACAACCCCCCGCGTCCCGCCGTTGCGGCTGACGATGCCGACCATCCCGCCCAGCATGAGACTGAAGACGACGATCTGGGTATGGCCGCCGTCCGTGTCGCCGAGCGCCGGCACCACGTACTGGTCGACGAGCCGCCAGGTCGCCTGCACCGGATTGTAGCCGGCGACGGCCAGTGCGCCCAGCCACACCCCGGCAAGGAGCGCGGTGATCACTTCCTTGAAGATCAGGGCTAGCGCGATCGCGAGCAGGGGGGGCAGAATCGAGAACCACCCGGGAGCGAAGGGGCTGTCGACGGCGTGCGTCGTGTCGCCCACGCGCACGTCCAGCGGCAGCTCGCCACGGTCACGCACGACCACGTTGCGGAATTCGCGAACTTCGCGCGCCCCGACGGTCCCCGACGCGATGAGCGTCCCCTGGGCGTTGCGCACCTCGACCAGCGATGACAGCTCCTCCGCTCCGTGCACGGAGATGGTGAAGGGAACCGAGCCGAGAACGACCCTGGGCGCCTCGACGGCCTCCTGTGCCCGCGCGCCGGCGGGAGTCCCCAGCAGGAGGCAGCCGAGCACGGGTGTGACGGTCAGGAAGGTTGCACGGGACATGACGGCTCCGCTGGGGCTGTTGGGAACGTGCCGGACCGGGGCTTCGCCGGGCCGGGAACCCCACCATGATGTTGGCCGGGCGCTCACCGTGCAATTACCTTTGGGCCGCCGGGAAGCCCGCCGCCGCGACGATCGCGGTCCCAAGCAGGAGTGCGAACCCGAAAGGTGACTCCCACAGACCCCACGGTGCTCATGGACGGCGCCGATGTCAGGCGTGCCGTCGACCGCATGGCCCACGAGGTTCTTGAGAAGCTGGGAGGCACCCGTCATCTGGTGTTGATCGGGATCCAGCGGCGAGGGGTCGATCTGGCGGGCATGATCTCGAAGGCCATCACGGCCGCGGAGGGGACCGAAGTCGCCACGGGTACCCTGGACATCACCTTCTACCGCGACGACCTGATGGCCATCGGGCCCCGCCCGCTCGTCGGCGAAACCATGCTCCCGCCGGGCGGCCTGGACGACATGGCGGTCGTTCTGGTGGACGATGTCCTCTACACCGGCCGGACCGCGCGCGCGGCCCTCAACGAGCTGATGGACTGGGGGCGCCCCGCGCGGATACTCCTTTGCGTGCTCGTGGACCGCGGCGACCGCGAACTGCCGATTCAGCCGGACATCGTCGGCCGCGAGTTCCCCGTGCTGGCCAATCAGCGCGTGGATGTGCTGGTCCCGGCTCTCGACGGCGAGCTGGCGGTGGTCCTGGGTTCCGTGAGCCGCGGATGATCAGGTCGAAGGCGGCCCTGGGCAAGGACCTGATCGGGCTCGAGCCCCTGTCGCCGGATCAGATCCGGATGATCCTCGACACCGCCGAGCCCTTCAAGGAGATCACCGGGCGCCGCATCAAGAAGCTGCCCGTGCTGCGGGGCAAGACCATCGTCAACCTGTTCTTCGAGCCGTCCACCCGCACGCGGATCTCGTTCGAGTTCGCTGAGAAGCGGCTTTCCGCGGACACGGTCAACATCGGCGCGGCCGGGTCGTCGGTTTCGAAGGGGGAGACGCTGGTGGACACCGCGCGCAACCTCGAGGCGATGAGCATCGACATGGTGGTGATCCGCCACTGGTCGGCGGGTGCGGCGTCCTTTCTGGCGTCGCGCATCCCGTCCAACGTGATCAACGCCGGAGACGGGGCGCACGAGCACCCCACGCAGGGGCTGCTGGACATTCTCACCCTGCGCGACCACTTCGGCAGTCTCGAGGGGCTGAAGGTGTGCATTGTCGGCGATGTGCTGCACTCGCGCGTCGCCCGCTCCAACATCCACGGCCTCGTCAAGCTGGGCGCCAGCGTCGGCGTGTGCGGGCCGCATACGCTCCTGCCGGCCCGTATCGAGCGGCTCGGCGTGAGGGTCTTCGCCCGGGTGGAGGATGCGGTGCAGTGGGCCGACGCGCTCAACGTGCTGCGGCTGCAGCTGGAGCGCATGGAGGACGGCTTCGTGCCGTCGCTGAGGGAGTACAACCGTGTGTTCGGGATCACCTCCGAGCGTCTGCGGCGCGCTCCCGGGGAGCTGCTGATCATGCACCCGGGACCGATGAACCGTGGCGTCGAAATCGATTCGGATGTGGCCGACGGGCCGCACTCGGTGATCCTTCAGCAGGTCACCAACGGGGTGGCCGTGCGCATGGCGGTCCTGTACCTGCTCGCGGGCGGCGCGCCTCACCTCGCAGAGGCTGCGAGGGACTGGACGGGCTCGTGAAGGCGGTGCTCATCCGGGGCGGGCAGGTCATCGATCCGGCGACGGACGGGGCCGCGCGGCAGGCGGACGTCCTGGTTGCGGACGGCAGGATCGGTGCGGTGGGGACGGACCTTGAGGCCGACGGCGCCGATGTGCTGGACGCGGCGGGCCTGATCGTCGCTCCCGGGTTCGTGGACCCGCACGCGCACCTCTGCGAGCCGGGGTGGGAGCACCGTGAGACGATTCGCACGGGCGCGCTGGCGGCGGCCGCCGGCGGATACACGGCCGTTTGCGCCATGCCCGATACGGACCCGGTGGTGGACGATCCCGCCTCGGTCGGCTTCATCGTCGCCGCGGGACGGCGCGCGCGCGGCGCCAGGGTCTACCCGGTGGCGGCCGTGTCGGCCGGCTGCAAGGGCGAGCGCCTCACCGAGTTCGGCGAAGTCGTGGACGCCGGCGCGGTGGCGGTGTGCGACGCGGGCACGTCGGTCGCATCGTCCGGGCTGATGCGGCTCGCGCTCCAGTACGCGCGCACGTTCGGCGTGCCCGTGCTTTCCCACTGCGAAGACCGGGACCTCGCGCGCAAGGGCGTGATGCACGAGGGCGTGATGTCGACGCGTCTGGGGTTGCGCGGCAAGCCGGCCGTCGCGGAGGAGATCGGTGTCGCCCGCGACCTCGCCCTTGCCCGCGCGACCGGGGGACGGCTTCACGTGCAGCGGGTCTCAACCGGGGCCTCGGCCGAGCTGGTCCGTGCCGCGAAGGCCGCGGGGGTTCAGGCCACCGCGGAAGCCACGCCGCACCATCTGCTGCTGTCCCATGAGCTTCTCGCGGACTACGGGACGGAATACAAGGTCGATCCGCCGCTGCGCACGGCCAGGGACGTCGAGCTGCTGGTCGCCGCCCTGGCCGACGGCACCATCGATTGCATTGCGACCGACCACGCGCCGCGCCACTACGACGAGAAGGAACAGGCGTTCGGCGACGCGCCGCACGGCGTCGTGGGGCTGGAGACCGCCTTTTCGATCCTCCACACCCGCCTGGTGCGGAACAACCGGCTGTCCCTCAAGACGCTGCTGGACCGCATGTCGACGGGTCCGGCTCGCGCCCTCGGGTTGCCTGGAGGCAGTCTGGCGGCCGGCCAGCCGGCCGACATCGTGCTGATCGACCCCGAGCTGGAGTGGACGGTCGAGGCCGGGTCCTTTTGCTCCAGGGGCCGCAACACACCCTTCGGGGGTGCACGTCTGGTGGGCCGGGTGGTCAGGACCCTTGCAGGTGGTGAGACCGTCTGGAGTCTCGGCGGCGCTACTGGTGCGCGCGAACCAGCCGATCCAGCCGGGACTTGATGCGGCCGGCCCTGTTCGGGTGAAGTACCCGGCGGTTCGCGGCCCTGTCGATCAGCGCGACCGCGCTGCGGCGCCGTGCTTCGGCGTGCTCGTGCGTGTCGGCTTCGCTGACCCTGCGAATTGCGGTCCGGATGCGTGAACGGGTGACGCGGTTGCGCGTCCGCGCGTCCCGGCTCAGCTGCATCCGCTTTTTCGCGCTCTTGATATTGGGCATCTTGGTGTGGCTTCCGTGTACTGGATCGTTCGGACTGGCGTCGTTCGGACTGGCTGCAGACCTTGCAAATCAAGGCCGGATCGAAAGGTAGAACCGGGAGCCCCTGCGATCAACCGCGGCGGGACCGGCCCCGGCCGCGCGCCGGCAGCCGCTGCCGGACCGTCCCGGAGCCGCTGGTGGGGCCCCGGAGCCGCAGGAGGACTCTGGCCGCCGCCAAGGGAGCCGTCTACAATTCCGACCATGGAAATCCTGCTGATCATTCCCGTCCTGCTGTTTTCCGTCGTGGTTCACGAAGTGGCACATGCGTGGCAGGCGTTCAGGGAAGGGGACACCACGGCCCGCGACCTCGGCCGGCTCACCCTCAACCCGATTCCCCACCTCGACCCGGTGGGTTCGGTGCTGGTGCCCCTGGTCCTGTACCTGCTCCCGGGCAATTTCCTTTTCGGGTGGGCCAAACCGGTGCCGGTGAACCCGCGCAACTACCGCAACTACCGGGCGGGCGACATACGGGTATCGCTGGCTGGTATCGTCGCGAACCTGTGCCTCGTGGTCCTGTGCACGCTCGGACTGGCCGCGATGGTCATTCTCGAGGGGGTTCCGTTCTTCGGCGGAGCGATCAGTTCAAGTATTTTTCAAATGCTGACTTATGGAGTTTTCATAAACCTCATTCTAGCGTATTTCAACCTGATTCCGTTTCCGCCGCTCGACGGCTCCCACGTGTTGTATCACCTGTTGCCTCCCGCCGCCGGGGCCCGCTACCGCGCGCTCGGCCGCTATGGAGTGACCCTGCTCTTCCTGACGATCCTCGTGTTCCCCGGCGCCTTCCGCGTGTTGCTCTCGCCGGTCCTGGTCGCGTTCGAGTGGATTGTGGGAGCGGTGGCGACGCCATGACCGAAGGGTTCCTGCTGGTGGAGACGGAGCGCTTTCGTGGGCCGCTGGACCTTCTCCTGCACCTGATCCGCACCCAGGACATCGACATCTTCGACATCCCGATCGCACGGATCACGCAGCAGTTCCTGCAGGCCATCGAGGATCTCGGGGACTCCGGCGTGGACGAGGCGGGCGAATTCCTCGAGATGGCTGCCGCGCTGATACGCATCAAGGCGCGGATGCTCCTGCCCGGTCCCCCCGGCGAGGAGGACGAGGATCCGCGCGCCGAGCTGGTGAGACGGCTTCTGGAGTACGAGATGGTGAGGGACGTCGCGATGCGCATGCGCGCGGCCGAGGACGACCGCGGCCGGCGCTTCGCAAAGGGGTACGTCGAGCCGCGCAGGCGCCCGGCGCTGGCCGAAGCGCCGCTGGACGTAACGTGGGAGGATCTGTACGCGGCGGCGCTGGGGGTGGAGCCTCCCGCCGAGCGCGATGCGGAACACCGGATCGCGGCACGTCCGGTGGCCATGCGGCAGAAGGTGGGATTGATCGTGGAGGCCGTAAAAAGGGCCCGACGAATCGAATTCGCCAGCTTGGTGGCACCGTGGAAGGAGCGGATGCACGCGGTCATGACGCTGCTGGCCGGCCTGGAACTCGGCCGGCGCCGGGTCGTGGCGCTAAGGCAGCGCGAGGCGTTCTCGCCGCTCTGGTTCTACAGGGGCCGCAACCTCGACATGGAGCTCGACGAGGTCGTGGCCGGGTCCGGACCGCAGCCCGATCCGCGGCCGCAGCCGCAAACGGAGCCGCTGCCGCAGCCACAAACGGAGCCCGCCGTGGGAAGACCTGCATGAACGACGCCTGCATTGTCGAAGCCATCCTCTTCGCGAGCGACGCGCCGCTGTCGGCGGGCGAGATCGCGCGCGCCGACGAGTCGCTGGACGAGGACCGGGTCGAGGAAGCCCTTGCCGTGCTGCGCGCCGAGTACGACAACACGGGGCGCGCGTTCGAGCTGCGTGACGTTGCCGGCGGCGTGCAGCTGATGACCCGGCCCGAGTACGCGCCGTACCTGGAGCGCTTCGACACGGTGCCCAAGTCGTCCCGGCTGTCGGGTCCCGCCCTCGAGGCCCTGGCGATCGTGGCGTACAGGCAGCCGGTCAGCCGTCTGGAGGTCGAGTACGTCCGCGGCGTCAATTCGACGGGTGTGATACGCACCTTGCTGGACCGCGAGCTGATCGAGGCCGTGGGACGCGGGGAAGGGGTGGGGCGGCCGCTGCTCTACGGGACCACGTCGCGGTTCCTGGAGCACTTCGGCTTCCCCTCGATGGAGCACCTGCCCAGACCCGAGGAACTCCCCGTGGTCCTGCGGGAGCGAACGCCTCTGGATGAGCTGTTCCCGGAACGGGATGAAGAGCCGGAGGTGGAGGCCGCTGCGCCGTCCGGGGGCGTGGAGGATGCGGTGGCCGCCGTGCTCGCCCACGCCGACGGCGCGCCGGAGCCGGAGGAGTGAACCGGGAGATGCGCGAGGGCATGCGCGTGCAAAAGTACATGTCACGGGCCGGGGCCGCCTCGCGGCGACAGGCCGAGGCCATGATCAGGGAGGGCCGCGTGACGATCAACGGCGAGCGCGTTACCCGGATGGGTGCGCGCGTCGTCCCCGGGACCGACGTGGTATCGCTCGATGGACGTGTCGTCAAGCCCGCGCCGCGGCGGTGGATCGTGCTGCACAAGCCGGTCGGCGTTCTCTGCACCGCGCGCGACCCGGGCGGCGGGGCAACGGTGTACGATCTTCTGCCCCCGTGGGCGGCGGGACTGCGGTACGTGGGCCGGCTGGACCGCGACACGTCAGGGTTGCTGCTGATGACGAACGATGGTGACCTGGCGGCGGCCCTGGCGCATCCGAGCGGAAGGATCGAGCGCGAATACAGGGCGGCCATCGCGAATCGAATCGACCCCCGGGCGCTCAAGCGCCTCAAGCGTGGCGTGGAACTGGATGACGGCTTCGCCCGCCCCGCGCGCGTGCGCAGAATCGACCGGGGAGAGGACGAGCCGGGCGTCCTGATCGTGCTCACCGAGGGCAGGAAGCGCGAGGTGCGCCGGCTTCTCGGCGCGGTGGGCCACCCCCCGCGTTCGCTGGCCCGGACCCGCTTCGGGCCGTTTCGTCTGGGAGGACTGAAGTCCGGAGCGTGGCGACCCGCGCGTCCCTCCGAGTTGGCCGCAGCCAGGGATCTGATCGACCGGCGGGCGCGTCAGCGCCAGCGGGCCGGGCCGGGCAGAAAGGGAGTTGCGCGTGTCTGAGTCGACGCTGGAAGTGGTCCGTCATCCGCTGATCGAGCACCAGCTGTCGTTCCTGCGCGACAGCCGCACGGCGACCAGGGAGTTCACCGAAGGCCTGGAACGGGTGACGCTGCTTTTGACCTGCCACGCCACCCGGGGGCTCGAGGGCGAGGAGGTGACCGTCGAGACGCCGCTTGAAACCACTCGGGCCCGCCGCATCCGTGAGGATCGATTGGTGGTCGTGCCGATCCTGCGAGCCGGCCTCGGCATGGTGGAGGGCGTCAGGAAGCTCATCCCGGGGATCAGAGTCGGACATCTGGGCTTCTACAGGAACGAGGAGACGCTCCAGCCGGTGAGGTACTACGGGAAGTTGCCGCCGGACAGCGGGTCCTTCACCTGGCTCGTGGTCGACCCGATGCTCGGAACCGGCGGAACCGCGGCCGCGGCGGTCGCCGAACTGAAGGCGCACGGGGCGACCGACATCCGGATGATGTGTCTGGTCGCCGCTCCCGAAGGCGCGGCCCGCATGAGCGAACGGCATCCGGACGTGCCCGTGTACACGGCGGCGCTGGACCGGCAACTCAACCCGGTGGGGTACATCGTTCCCGGTCTTGGCGATGCCGGCGACCGGCTGTTCGGGACGGTTTGATCCGGTGGCCGGGGATCGGCCGATTCATTAGCCTTCAGACGGGCCCATAGCTCAGGCGGTTAGAGCAGCGGACTCATAATCCGACGGTCGGGGGTTCAAGTCCCTCTGGGCCCATGCGTGGTGATACCTTGACCTCAGGTGACTGCCGGTCGACCCTTACAACACGGCCAGTGGTCCCGGTACCAGCAAGGCGGCAACACTTGTTCTTACGTCGAACAGGCAGGGGGAACCGGCCGCGGTTCGTCTTTTCGGGCATCGCCGCGGTCCAGATTGCGGTGGCGGCGGCACTTGTTCCGGCCGACGCCGTGCTGGACATCGATCTGTTCGGGTTGCCGGAGCACGTCGAGTCGCCCGCTGCGGACTGCCCTGTTCACTACGGGCACCTCTTCTGCCAGATCGTCCGGTCGCTGTGGGTGCCCGGCGCCGCACAACGCGTCACGATCGCTGCAGGGGACGCCCCGACCATCCACATGGCACATCCGGGCCACGAATCGTGCGTTCCGATCAGTGCATCGATCTGGTCCGCTTCTCTCATCCCGCGGGCTCCGCCCCTCGGCTGACCTGCCGCGAACAGCCCTCGCCGGCAGCAGTCGCGCGAGGCGTTCACCCCGGTTCGGCTGACCGTCAAGTCAACCCGCGGATGCAGAGAACGAGTTCCATCCATTGAAGCCACCGCTGTTCGGATTACCTGTCGGATTACTTCGCACCGTCCCCGCGACGGTGTCCATCGCAATCGGCGTGCCATCGGCCTCCGCGCTCGCGCAGGGGCCCGAGCACGAGGGCGAAATCGAGGGCGTGGTGCGTGACGCCGAGACTGCGGAGCCGCTCGCGGGTTCGTTCGTCTCGGTGGTCGGGACGGGAACGAGCGCCGTTACCCACGGTGACGGGAGCTTCCACCTGACCGGAATCGCCCGGGGCAGGTACGCGCTCCGCGTCGAGCGTCTCGGGTACCGCGGCACGACCATGGAAGTCCAGGTCGTCGACGAATCGGCCGTCGTGGTCATCGAGCTCGCCGCATCTCCGATCGCGCTGCAGGGCATGGTGGTGACGGCGACGATCAACGAGCGGGACGCCGCCGAGGCGCTTCGTCCGATCAGGGTCATGGCGGGCGACGAGCTGCAGCGGCAAATGGAAGGGACCGTCGCGGCCACCCTGGCCTCGATGCCGGGAATGGCCACCGTGAGCATGGGCCCGACCGTTTCGCAGCCCGTGGTTCGGGGGCTGAGCGGAGACCGTGTACTCATGCTGGAGGACGGAACGAACGTCAACGATGCGACGGACTCGGGCGCAGACCACACGAGTGCGCTCGATCCGTCGTCCGCCCGGCGGATCGAGGTCGTGCGCGGACCGGGCGCGCTGCTCTACGGGGGCAACGCGCTGGGCGGGGTCATCAACGTCATCCGCGACGAAATCCCCTCGGCGACGCCGCACCACACGACGGGGTCCGCGACGTTCCAGTCCCGGACCGTGACGGGCTCGATGGGAGGCAGCGCCACCACCGTCTTCTCCGCGTCGCAGCACGTTCCCGTGCGCGTGGAGGTGGCTGCACGGACCGGAGGCGATCTGAAGACGCCTCTCGGGGTCCTGCGCAACACGGATGGCCAGACGTGGAGCGGCGGAGCGGGTTCATCCTACGTTGGCGACTGGGGACATCTTGGAGGGTCGCTGCGCGCCTACCGGAACCACTACGGCATACCCGGCGGTTTCGTGGGAGGGCACGAGGAGGGGGTGCGCATCGAGATGGATCGCGTCGCGTCGAAGTTCCGGACAGTGGTCGACGATCCCCCTGGTGCGTTTCGCAGCCTCCGGGTCGATCTGACCCACGGCTGGTATGAGCATCGCGAGATCGAACCGCCGGACATCCTGGGCACCCTGTACAGGCGGCAGAGCGCGAGCGGGGACGTCCTGGGCAGGCACGAGGGACTGGGGCCGTTTGCCGCAGGCGCAATGGGAGCCCGCGTGTCGTGGGAAGATTTCGGATACGGTGGGAGTCTGTACACGCCGGACACGCGTCGCCTCAGGGCGGCACTGTACCTGCTGGAGGAGGTTGACCTGGGCTCTGCGCAGATCGAGTGGGGACTGCGCTACGACTGGACCGGAACCGATCCCGCAAACGCGGATCCGGACTCCGACATCGGCGAGATCCGCAACCGGAACTTCCACTCGGTCTCGGGCTCGCTGGGTGTGCTGTTCACTCCGGTTTCGGGGCTGACGGTCGGAGCCAGCGCCGTCCGGGTCTTCAGGTCGCCTGACATCGACGAACTCTATTCGGAGGGACCGCACCTTGCGGCCTACGTCTTCGAGGTCGGCAACCCCTCGCTCGAGGGCGAGATCGGCAGGGGGCTCGACATCTTTCTTCGCTTCGAGTCCGACAGGATGAGGGGCGAGGTGACCGGCTTCTACAACGACATCAAGGGTTACATCTACGGGGAGGACACGGACCGGCTCAGCCGCGTACTCCTGCCCATCTACCAGTTCCAGGGCAACGATGCAGTGTTCGCCGGCTTCGAGGCCAGCATGGACGTGGACATGGGTCGTGGTCTGGCCCTCGAGGCGGTTGCGTCTTCGGTGAGGGGGAGTCTCAGGGACACCGGACGACCCCTGCCTCTCGTCCCCCCACTCAAGGGACATGCGGCTCTCAAGTACGAGCGGCCCATGTGGTTCATCCGCGGGGAGGCCGAAGCGGCGGCGCCGCAGGACCGGATCGGCGAGTTTGAATCAGCAACCGACGGATACGCTATACTGAATCTCGCTGCGGGCGCGCGTCTCACAGTGGGCGGGCGCCTGAACGTCGTGACACTGAGCCTCGACAACGCCACGGATACGGTATACCGCAACCACCTCTCCCGGATCAAGGAGATCATGCCTGAAGCCGGGAGGGGTCTGAGTTTGACCTACCGCGTCGTATTCTAGCGGATGACCCGCGCACGACGCAGACCTACCCAACGTAAGGAGAAGTGAAATGAAGACACGGAGCTACAGAAACCGGCCGTTCGCGGTCCTTGCTGCGCTCGCCCTGGTCCTTGCGGCCTGCGAGTCGGCGACCGAGCCCGAAGAAGAGCACTACGAACCCGAAGGCGTGGAGCTCGTAATGGGTGGCCAGGTCATCGCGTCGTACGACGGCGAGACGCAAAGCTGGGGGAACGCTCACCTCGACATCGAGGAAGGCGAGGAAACGCCGCACATCACGGTCCGTTTCGTGGACCACGACGGCGATCCGATTCCGTTGGAGGACGACACGTATCTGGAGGTCGACATCGGTGACACGGCGATCGCCGAGTGGGAACAGGACACACCCGGGGAATTCGGGGGCCACCTGCACGGTGTCGAGGCGGGCGAAACCGGGGCGTCGTTCAAGCTCATGCACGGTGCCGTCGGGCAGGGACACGCCGACTTCGTGACGACGCCCGTGGAAGTGCACGTTGAGCACGATCACGGCTAGCCGCGGTTGCACAAACCGGCAACCGGCCGTTCGCAGTGACGTCACCGGTGGCGTCGCTGTGGACGGCCGGTTCTCCTTGGCAGTGCCCCACGGCTGACCTGGTCCCAAGCCTTTCCGAATACAATCGGGAGATGTTCACGATGCCATCCTTCGTCCTGCGTTCTTCCGTTGCGCTTGCCCTGACGCTGGCTTCAGTCGCCGCCACGTCCATGCGCCCGTCGGCAGGGAGCGCCCAGCAGGTTCCCACATCCTCCTTCGCCTCGATGAAGTACCGCCACATCGGCCCGCTCGGGAACCGGATCACCTCGGTTGCGGGCGTGCCGGGGGACCGCTTCACCTACTACGCCGGGGCGGCTTCCGGCGGCCTGTGGAAGACCGAGGACGGCGGCGTGAACTGGCGGGCGGTCTTCGACGACCAGCCCGTGCACGCGGTCGGCGAGGTCGAGGTGGCCCCGTCCGACCCCAACATCGTGTGGGCGGGGACCGGCGAGCCCTTCATCCGGTCGAACGTCTCGATCGGAGATGGGGTGTGGAAGTCCACCGACGCCGGCGACAGCTGGACGCACATGGGCCTGGAGGGCACGGGGCGCATCAGCCGCATCATCGTGCATCCCACCAATCCGGACATCGTCTACGCCGCCGCCATCGGGCACGGCTACGGTCCCCAGCCGGAACGGGGCATCTACCGCACGATGGACGGTGGCGCGACCTGGGAGCACGTCCTGTTCGTCGACGAAGAGACCGGCGCGAGCGACCTCGTCATGGATCCGAACAACCCGCGCATCCTCTTCGCGGGGACCTGGCAGATCGCGATCCGCACCTGGACGCGCACGTCCGGCGGACCCGGCAGCGCCATCCACGTCTCGCGGGATGGGGGCACGACGTGGACGCGGCTCCGCGGCAACGGCCTTCCCACCCGCGAGATCGGGAAGATCGCGCTGTGCATGAGCCGCGCCGACTCCCGCCGCATCTACGCCCTCATCGAGACCGGCGACGGCGTGCCCTGGGAGGGGGGCGACACCGACGGCGGCGAGCTCTGGCGTTCCGACGACGGCGGCCACAACTGGTCGCTGGTCAGCTACGACCGCGACCTGGCGGGCCGCACGGCCTACTACACCCGTTGCGAGGTCAATACGGACGACGCGGACGAGGCCTACTTCCTGGCGGCCGTGTACAGCACCACCCTGGACGGCGGCGTCACCTCGACCGCCGCGGCGTTCATGGAAGGCCCGGTCTGGGACCACCACGACATGTGGATCGATCCGCTCGACGGCGACCGCCAGATCGTGGCCGGCGACGGCGGCCTGGCGATCTCCGGCAACCGCGGCAGGACCTGGTTCCGCGCCCAGCTGCCCATCGCGCAGATGTACCACGTCACCGTCGACAACGCGATCCCCTACAACGTCATGGGGAACCGGCAGGACGGCCCCTCGACGCGCGGCCCCAGCAACAGCCGCATGGGGGGCGGCATCTTCGGCGTGGGGATTCCCCGCGGCCTCTGGCACTCCGTCGGCGGCGGCGAGTCCGGCTTTGCGACGCCGGACCCGACCGATCACAACATCGTGTGGTCGAGCGCGTCCGGCGTGGGCGCGGGAGGCGGCATCGTATCGCGCTGGGACGCCCGCACCGGCCAGTACCGCGAGGTGGAGGTGTGGCCGGAGTCGACCACGGGCCACCCGGCCGACTCGCTCAGGTACCGCTTCCAGTGGACGTTCCCCCTCCTCATCTCCCCGCACGACAACAACACGATCTACGTGACGAGCCAGCACGTCCACCGCACCACCAATCGCGGGCAGAGCTGGGAAGTGATCAGTCCCGATCTCAGCACCGACAACCGCAGCCGCATGGGGATCAGCGGGGGTCTGACGCCGGACAACATCGGGGTGGAGTACTGCTGCGTGATCTACGCCTTCGACGAATCTCCGCTGGAGCCGGGGCTGCTCTGGGCCGGAACCAACGACGGGCTGATGCACGTGAGCCGCGACGGCGGAGCCAGCTGGACGAACGTCACGGACAACATCCCGGACCTGCCTCCCGACGGCGTGGTCCGGGGGATCGACGCGTCGCGCCACACGCCGGGCAAGGCGTACATGGTGATCGAGCACCACCAGGTGGGCGACTTCGAGGCCCGCGCCTACCGCACCGACGACTACGGCCAGAGCTGGACGCCCATAACGGAGGGCATCGACGACGGGGTGCTCAGCTACACCCGCGCAATCCACGAGGACCCCGTGCGGCCGGGCCTCCTGTACCTGGGCACCGAGGCGTCGGTTTACGTCTCCTTCGACGACGGCGACCGGTGGCAGCGGTTCCACACCAACCTGCCGCCCGCACCGATGTACGGGCTGGTCGTGCAGGAGCACTTCAACGATCTGGTCGTGGGAACCTACGGCCGCGGCTACTGGATCCTCGACGACGTGACGCCGCTGCAGCAGCTCACGCCCGACATCGCCGCAAGCGCGGCCCACCTCTTCGCCCCGCGGCCCGCGTATCGCTTCCGGCCCATATCGGCGCCCTTCACGATGTTCGACGACCAGTCCGACGGCGAAAACCCGCCCTACGGCGCGTCGATCAACTACTGGCTCGCCGAGGCGGCCGACGACGGTGTCGTCATCGAAGTCGCGAACGCCGCCGGCGACGTGGTGCGCACCCTCCAGGGCACCACGGACGCGGGCGTCAACCGCGTCTGGTGGGACCTGGTGAACGAATCCGTCGAACAGGTGCGTCTGCGCACGAAGCCGCTGCACGGCGACGACGTCCCACTGGGCGAGGAACGCTGGCGTCCGCTGCCCGGCGGCCCGCTGGGCGGCCCCGGGTCCGGCACGATTCTCCAGCCGCCGGGCACCTACACCGTGACACTCAGGGTGGGCGGCGAGACCCACGCGCAGCATTTGGAGGTCCGCAAGGACCCCCACTCCGAGGGCACCATGGCCGACATCGAGCTGCAGATGGCCGCGCTGGCCGACATCCGCGCGGACCTCGAGGCCACGGGCGAACTGATCAACCGGGTGGAATGGGTGCGGCGGCAGGTGCTGGACACCCGCGCCGTCCTGCAGGACCGGGGAGACGCCGAGCTGGTGGCCGCAGCCGATTCCCTCGATCAGCGCCTGATCGCAGCCGAGGACGGGCTCTTCCAGATGCGCGCGACGGGGATGGGACAGGACGCCATTCGCTACCCCACGCGCCTCATCGAACGGCTCGGCTATCTCCTCTCCACCGTGTCGGTCGGCGACTTCCGCCCCACGGACCAGCAGGGCGAGGTGCACGCCATCCTCAAACAACGCCTGCTGCAGATCCGGGAAGCGGTCGAAGAAGTGCTGGAAGACGATCTCGCCGACTTCAACCGCCGCATTCAGGCGCTGGGGATGGGAGTGATCTCCTGATGAGAGAGGACGGGCCGACCCGCGCCGCGCCGTCCGTCGCGCTGTGCGCCGTCGTCTGTCTCGCGTTTGCGCCTGCGGAATGCGGTAGCAGCCGAGACGGCGAGCCCACGGGCCCCGACACGACCGCCGTCCCACCCCCCCAGACGCTGTACGGCGACGTCACCGCCACGCACTTGCCCGCCGGACTGCTGAACGGCCTCAGCATGGACGCCGGAGTCGCCGACCTGGACGCCGACGGCGACCTCGACATCGTGATCGCCAACGAATTCCGCCCCAACATCCTGCTCCTCAACGACGGGGCGGGCCGCTTCGGCGACGGCAGCTCCCGGCTCCCCGCCGCCAACCGCGACTCCGAGGACGTCGGCATCGCCGACTTCGACGGCGACGGGGACCTGGACATCGTGGTCGTCAGCGAGGACGACCGGACCAACGAGCTGTACTTCAACGACGGGACCGGCCGTTTCAGCGACGAGGGGGCGCGGCTTCCCGTGGAGGGCACGACCAACGGGGTCTTGGTGGCCGACGTGAACGGGGACGACTTCCCCGACATCCTGTTTGCCAACAACGGCCAGGACGCCCTCATCATCAACGACGGCGCCGGCAACTTCGCCGACGAGACCGCGGACCGCCTCCCGCGCTCGGCAGACGTGACCCAGGATCTGGAGCTCGGCGATGTGGACGGAGACGGCGACCTGGACATGATCGTCGCCAACGAGGGCGCCAACGCGCTCTACATGAACGACGGGACCGGGCGCTTCACCGACGAGAGCGCGGCCAGGATTCCGCAGCGCCAGGGCGGCGAGGAAACGCGGGAAGCCGATTTCGGCGACGTGGACGGCGACGGCGACCTCGATCTCCTCTTTGCCAATGTCGCGGCGTTCGTGGCCGGCGCGGACCCGCGCAACCGCCTTCTGATCAACGACGGAGAGGGCACGTTCGCGGACGAGACCTCGTCACGGCTTCCCGCTGCGAGCGTGTCGTCCTTCGACGGAGACTTCGTGGACGTCGACGGCGACGGCGACCTGGACATCGTCACGGCCAACTCCGATGTCGACCTCAGCGTCGGACGGATCGCCGACAGCCGGTACCGCGCCTACCTGAACGACGGCAGCGGCGTCTTCACCGACGCTTCCGACGAGGTGTTCGGAGCACTCACCCGGGGCACCGGCCTCGACCTGGAGTTCGCGGACTTCGACGGCGACGGACGCCCCGACTTCTACCTGGCCAGCCGCGGCACGCCGGACCGGCTTCTCCTGCGGCGCTGACGACTACGAGGCAGCGGCACCCCTGCATGACCGCCACCGTCCGCCAGGTCCTTCAGCGCGTCTTCGGCTACGCCGGCTTCCTCGGCCAGCAGGAGGCCGTGATCGAGCACACGGTGGCCGGCGGCGACAGCCTGGTGCTCATGCCGACCGGGGGCGGCAAGTCCCTCTGCTACCAGATCCCGGCGATCGTGCGGGACGGAGTGGGGGTCGTGGTATCCCCTCTCATCGCCCTGATGCGCGACCAGGTCGAGGGACTCCGCCAGACCGGCGTGCGCGCCGCATGCCTCAATTCGTCCCTCACCTACCGCGAGGTGCGCGAGACGGAAGCCGCGGTCGAAGCGGGCCGGGTCGATCTGCTCTACGTCGCCCCCGAGCGCCTGCTCGGCGAACGCACGCTGGAACTCCTGTCGCGCAACAGGCTGGCCCTCTTCGCGATCGACGAAGCCCACTGCGTATCCCAGTGGGGCCACGATTTCCGCCCCGAGTATCTGCGGCTCTCGGCGCTGCCGGAGTTGTTTCCGGATGTACCGAGGATCGCGCTTACCGCGACGGCTGACGAGCCCACGCGACGGGAGATCATCGATCGGCTGAGCCTGCGGGATGCTCCACTCTTTGTCGGCGGCTTCGATCGCCCGAACATCCGCTACCACGTCGTCCCGAAGAACAACGCGCGGGCGCAGTTGCGCCGCTTCCTGGGGGGTCATCACGGCCACGCCGGCATCGTGTACTGCCTGTCGCGGCGCAAGGTGGACGAGACCGCCGCATGGCTCCGGGAAGAGGGCGTGGGCGCGCTCCCGTACCATGCCGGCCTCGACGGGGCGACCCGGCAGCGGCACCAGGACCGCTTCGTGCGCACCGACGGCGTCGTCATCGTGGCCACGATCGCCTTCGGCATGGGCATCGACAAGCCTGACGTGCGTTTCGTGGCCCACCTGGACCTCCCGAAGAGCGTCGAGGCCTACTACCAGGAGACGGGCCGCGCGGGGCGGGACGGCGAGCCCGCCGACGCATGGATGGTCTACGGGCTGCAGGAAGTCGTCACCCTGCGGAGCATGGTCGAGAACTCCGAAGCGGGCGAGGCGCGCAAGCGGCTCGAAGTGCGCAAACTCGATGCCATGCTCGGCTACTGCGAGCTCGCGACCTGCCGGCGCCGCACGCTGCTTGCGTACTTCGGCGAGACCCACACGGAGGACTGCGGCAACTGCGACAATTGCGTGAGCCCGGTAGCGGTCTGGGACGCGACGGAGGCTTCACAGAAGGCCATGTCGTGCGTCCACCGAACGGGGCAGCGCTTCGGTGCGGCATACCTGACGGACGTTCTGCGCGGCCGCGACACCGACCGCGTCCGGCGCTTCGGGCACGACCGGCTGCCGACGTTCGGCGTCGGCGCGGATCTCGACGCCTGGCAGTGGCGCTCGGTCTTCCGCCAACTCGTTGCCCGCGGCCTCCTGAGCGTGGAGATCGAGAAGTACGGGTCCATCCGGCTGACCGGTGCGAGCTGGCCGGTCCTGCGCGGCGAGGCCATGGTGCACATGCGGGAGGATACGCGCCCGGCCAGGGCGAAGCGGAAGCGCAAGCCGCGCGACGCGCCGCCGCCCCCCGATCCGGCCACGTGGGACGAAGGGCTGTGGGAAGCGCTGCGCACGCGCCGTACCGAGCTTGCGCAGGCCCAGAGCGTTCCCCCGTACGTGATCTTCCACGACGCGACGCTCAGGGAGATGGTGGCGCGGCGCCCGGGCACGCGGGAGGACTTCTCCGGACTCACCGGGGTGGGTGAGACGAAACTGCGCCGCTACGCAGACGACTTCCTGGCGGTGATCGCGGCACACCAGGCCGGCGACGACTCACCGAAAGCCGGCGACGGCCGACCGAAGGCTGGCGACAACGGGCCGAAAGCCGGCGACGGCCGACCGGAGGGGCCCCTCGCCCCTGACCGGAGTTCGGGCTAGCCCGGACCCTCCTCCTCGGCGTTCGCGGCCGCAAACGCCTCGGCGAACTCCGCAAGCCTGGCCTGAAGCGCGTCGCTCAGCACGTCGGCCACCGTTCCCGCTTCGGCCACGCCGACGTCGGAGGTCCACCAGGTCACGGCTTCCGACAGCGTGATCTGCGTGTCACGGATCATCTGCGTGGCCTGCTGAACACGGACGGCGACCGAGTAGCCCACGACCCCCGCGACCCCGCCCCCGCACTCCAGCGTGACCCGCAGCTCCGGAAGCCCCGGACTGGCCAGCATCTCGCGCTCGGTGAGCAGCGGCACCTCGGCGGCGGCGAGTGCGGCCTCCGCGTCGGCCCGGACCGCGTCGGCCGAAACCCCGGCCCCCTCACAGCCGAGATTGGCCTCCGTGCGGACGTAGACGCCCTCAAGCCCGTCCAGCGTGTAGCGGTTCCACTCGGTGTCCTGGCCGGACAGTGCCGCGGGCGCCGCGACGATCACGGCCGCCACCGCGACGGCTCGGCACAACGTCCGGCCCACCGCCGCCGCCCCGGGAATGTCCGCGCATGCGCGACCGGCCATCAGCGGCTGCCCCCGCACGAACGGCACTCGTGGTTGTTGGCGGAACCCAGCTTCTCCAGCAGCGCCACGGTCGCCGGATGGGGCTGTGCCCGTTGCTCGGGGCTGTTGGCCAGGTCGGCGGTGGTCTGGCCGCGCCGGCTGATCGCATTGATGTCGGCGCCGCGGCTGACCAGGAAGAGGATCGTCTCGTTGTCACCCCGCGCGGCGGCGTGGTGAATCGCGTTGTACCCGTCCTTGTCCCGCAGGTTGGGATCGATACCGAGTTCGTCGACCAGGTAGCGGATGGCGGGCAGCCACCCGTCCGGGACGCTGCGGTGCTGCTGCGCGACCCGGGAGGTGCCGAAGCCGACTCCGGAGGCCGCGTGCAGCGGGTGGATGGCGGGGCCGCCGACGGGCACGGGCGGCAGTCCGGAGGGGTCTTCCGGGGTATCCTCGGGACGGGTGTCGGGGAAGTTGGGGTCGAAGAAGCGTCGCCGGTCGGGGAGCCTGATCGTCCAGATGTCGGGGTCGGCGCCGTATTCCATGAGCAGGCGCATGGCGTCGACGTCGACGGCGTAGGCAGCGCGCCAGAAGGGCGTCGCCCCGGTGAAGTCGACGCCCATGCGCCCGGCGTTGTACGCCGCGTACCAGATATGCGTTGTGGTCTGCTGGTTGGGATCGGCGCCCGCGTCCAGGAGCAGCCGCATGAAGTCCAGATAGTGGGTCTCCTGTTGCCGGAACGCCTGCGGCTGGGGATACCAGGTCCGCAACGACCACTCGATGTTGAGCGTGGCGAAGAGCGGCCCCGCACCGTCGTCGCTGACGAGGTTGGGGTCGGCGCCGCGTTCGAGCAGGTCGCGTGCCAGGTCGTAGTTGCCGTTGATCACGGAGACCAGCATCGGCGTGGACTGATCGCCGCCGGTCGGCTGGTTCAGGTCCGCTCCGGAATCGACGAGCAGCGCGGCCGTCGAGCGATGTCCCTCGCGGGCGGCGTAGTGCAGGGCGGCAAAGCCACCCTGCTTGCCGATCTGCTGGGCCGACGTCAGTGCCTTCACCGGTGGTTCGGCCGGCGGCTCCGCCGGGGTTTCGGCCGGCTCCTCCTCCGGGCCTGCCGCCGGCTGCCCGGGCGCGGCCGGCCGGGCGGCGGCAGGCGCGGCTTGCGGCTGCGCACCGGGCGGGGCCTGTGGCTGCGCACCGGGCGCCTCGGGCTGCTGCTCGCGCTCTTCGGGCTCCTCCGCGGCGGCCCGCACACGGGCTCTCTGACGCTGCTCGGCCCGAAGTTCCCTGTCCACCGTCTCGTAGTCCTTGACCCGCGTGACCAGGGACGGATCCGCCCCCGCGTCGAGGAGGGCCCGCACCGAGGCTTCGGCCCCGCGGACCGCCGCGAACATGAGCGGGGTACGCTCGGCAAAGGCGTCGCGCGCGTCCACGTCCGCTCCGTGCGCCGCGAGTGCCTCCACAACGCCGAACGCATCCGAGTCCGCGGCGAAGTGCATGGCGGTAACACCGGTCGTCGTCATCGCGTTCGGGTCCGCACCCGCTTCCAGCAGGAGCGCGGCCGCTTCCGTGTTGCCGGCGCGGCTCGCGAGATGAAGCGGCGTGTAGCCGCCGAGGCGGGTCGTCGCGCGAACCGTGGCGCCCGCGTAGAGCAGCGTGCGCGCGATCTCCAGATCGTTTCGCGCGGCCGCCCAGTGCAGCGCCGTCATTCCGTCCGGCTGTGCGGTATTGGCGTCGGCACCGCTGCGCAGCAGGGTGCGCACCACCTCGATGTCGCCGCGCTCCGCCGCGTCCGCCACGGGCGCTTCGATCGGGTCGATCGGGTTGGTCGCGCCCAGCGCAAACACGAATGTTCCCAGGGCCGCAATCTGCGCCGCTCGGCGGCCCATGGTGCGGCAAACACTTCCGTCAGGGCGGGTCATGCCGGATTCCCTCCTCGTTGGGCTTCGCAGGCGCGGCTGCTAGATCGCGAAGTGGCCGGTGCTGTTGCCGAAGGTCTCTATGTCGTCGGCGCCCAGCTTGTGCAGCAGGCTCAGCATCACGTTGGCCATCGGCGTGCCGGGACGCGCACGGATGTGCTGTTCGCCTTCGAGGGCGCCGTTGGCCCCGCCTGCCAGGAAGAGCGGGCAGCGGGCGTGGTTGTGGAGGTTGCTGTCGGCCATGGCGGAGCCGTACACGAGGAGCGTCTTGTCGAGCAGGTTCGCTTCGCCCTCGGTGGCCTGCTGCAGCTTGTCCAGGAAGTACGGGACCATCGACACGTGATACTCGTTGATCTTGCCGAACTGCCTCACCCGCTCGTCACGCCCGCCGTGGTGCGAGGCTGCGTGGAAGGGCGTGGTAACGCCGGACTCGGGGTAGACGCGCGGTGACGCGTCGCGGCCGAGCTTGAGCGAGAAGACGCGCGTCGTGTCCGATATGAACGCGAGCACCTGCAGGTCGAACATCAGCTTGACGTGCTCCTCGAACGAATCGGGCACACCAACCGGAGCCTCGGGGATCTGGCGCTCCTCGCCGCTCGTATTCTGAGCCTCGATCCGCTGGATGCGCTGTTCGAGTTCGCGGATGTTGTTCGCGTACTGGTCGAGCCGGTGTGCGTCCACCGGGTCCAGCTTCCGGCGCATGGACGACATTTCGCCCATGACCCAGTCCAGGATGCTCCGGTCGGTCGTCAAACGCTCCGCGCGCTGCTCGGGCGTCCCCCCGGCTCCGAAGAGCTGTTCGAAGACGGCCCTCGGATCCCGGATCATCGGCAGGGGCTGCGTCGGCGAAGCCCAGCTGATCGTGTCGGTGTAGACGCACGCGTACCCGTACGCGCACCCCCCCGCCTGGTCCACGTTCTCGATCGAGAGCTGCAGCGAGGGGATCGGCGTATCCTGACCGAAGCGCTGCACGTACAACTGGTCCATCGAGGTCCCCACGCGCACATCGGAACCCTCGGTCTGTTTCGGATGCGCCTGGGTCAGGAACACGGCGCTGGTGCGGAAATGGTCTCCGCCGATCTCGCTCGGCGCGTACGCATCGGCCATGCGGGCGTCGGTGTCGCTGACGATCGTCAGGTGTTTGCGGAAGGGCTCCAGGGGCCGGAGGCTGCTGGGCGAGAGGTCGAAGTCGCGCCCGGTTTCCGCCGGCGACCACAGGTTCTGCGTGGCGCCCCAGTCATTGCACCCGGCCGCGCCGTGAACCTGCTCGATGCAGACGAGGCGAGTCCTGTCCGCCGCCCTCGCCGCAGGTGTGGACGCCCACAGGCGGCCCGCGGGGACCATGGCGTCCAGCAGTGGAAGGCCGATGGCGGCCCCGGCTCCCTTGAGAAGGGTGCGTCGCGAGATGTGCTTGCCGCTGAGGTATTGCATCGGTCGGACCTCGGTCGTTGGTAGCGGTTGTGTTCCTGTCGTCAGTTGCGTTGCGAGGCGGGATCGGACGCCGGGGAGCGGGCCTCGGCCTGATCCTCGGCGAGCGTGCCGGCCCGGGCCATGCGGAAGGCGGGGCTTCCCACGACACCGAGAATGAAGGAGGAGATGCGATGATCGTCCGCTGCCGCCCGGCGCGTGATGTCCCGGATGGTCGGCATGTCGTAGTACTCGACCCGGCGGCCCAGCGCGTAGGCCATCAGGTTCTCCGTGAACGTGCTCACCACCACGTCCGAGATATCCAGCAGCGCCGTGCGGAGATCTCCGGCGCCCGCCAGCTCCCTGCCGTTGTACATGACGCCCACCGGATCGACCGGGTTGCCCTCGTCCCGGATCCGCCACGCGCCCGTGACGTCGAAGTTCTCGAGCGCGAGCCCCAGGGGATCGATGACGTTGTGGCAGGAACTGCACTGCGGGTTGGCCGCGTGCTGCTCCATTCGCTCCCGCACGGTGAGGAAGCGCCCCTCGTCGGCGGCCGCGGTCTCCTCGAAGGCGGGAATGTCCGGCGGCGGGGGCGGCGGCGGGGCGCCCAGGAGCACCTCGAGCACCCATTTGCCCCGCAGCACCGGCGATGTCCGGTCGGGATGGGAGGTCAGGGTCAGGATGCTGCCGTGGCCCAGAAGGCCGCGCCGCCGCTCGTCGGTGTAGGCGACTCTGCGGAATTCGGGTCCGACGACACCGGTGATCCCGTAGTGCCGGGCGAGACGCTCGTTGACGAACGAGTAGTCCGCGGTGAGCAGTTCCAGCACCGACCGGTCCTCCCGGACCAGGTTGGTGAAAAACAGCTCGGTCTCCCTGAGCATAGCGTCGGCGAGGGTCTGGTCGAAGTACGGATACGTCAGGGCGTCCGGATGAATCTTGTCGAGGTCCTGCAGGCGAAGCCACTGCGCCGCGAAACGGGTTGCCAGCGCTTCGCCGCGCGGATCCTTCAGCATGCGGCGCGCCTCCCGCTCGAGACTTGCGGGATCGGAGAGCCCGCCCGAGCGCGCCAGGTCCAGCAGCTCGTCGTCCGGGGGTGCGCCCCACAGGAAGAACGACAGGCGCGAGGCGAGGTCGGTATCCGCGATCGCGTACACGTCGCCGGGCGTGACGCCGGAGGGGAGCCGCTCGAGCCGGAACACGAAATGGGGGCTCGCCAGCATTGCCTGCAACGCCGTGCGGATACCCTTCTCGAAACCGCCTTCCCCGGCGCCCTGGCTGTAGAAGCGAAGCAGTCCCTGCATGTCGCTGTCGAGCACCGGGCGGCGGTAGGCCTTCGAGGCCAGGCGCTCGATGATCCGGCGGGCGCAGGGCAGGGCCTCCTCCGGGTGCGTGGGCCGGCAGGTGAAGACGGAGCGGCGCGCCGGGGTGTCGGAGACTCCGGTAACGTCGAACGGGCCCAGCACGGTAAGCCGCTGCAGGTGCTGCTGCGTCGTGACGCCCAGACCGATCCCGATCTGGCCGTCCGCGAGGGTGTGGTCGATCGGGCGGATCAGGTCGTCGACCTCGCCCTCGAACTGGCGAATGAAGGCCACGGACACCCGCTTCTGTCCGGCCGTCACATAAATCGAATCGGTGCGGATGTTCAGCCCCGTGGGATCGGATTCGGACATCCAGCGGTCGATCGTGAGAAGCGCAATCCGCGCGCCGTCGATCGACACCTCGATCTGCTCGGTCCCGAACGTCCTGCCGAAGACCTCTCCCTCCACCGCGGCGTACGGCATGATGTGGAAGACGTACTTGCCGTCGGCGGGGAAATTGTGGGTCACCGAGAGCCCGCCCCGCGTACCGATCGGTGCGCCCTCGACCCGGTCCTTCTGCGACGCGACCCGCGGAATCCTGTAGATGGTCGAGGATACCTCGGCGTCCGGATCGCCCAGGGCCAGCCGGCTGATCTGTCCGGCCGCGCGCATGTACCCGTCGACGACCGTGGCCGAAGGCATCTGCACGTCGGCGATGTTGTCGAAATTCGCACTCTTCGTATCGAGCGGCAGGAAGGTGCCGACATCCACCTCCAGCCCGAGGAGGTCGCGCACGGCCCGTGCGTACTCCGCGCGGTTCAGGCGCTGGAAGGTCCGTCTTCCCGGGTTCGGCTCGCGCGCGGCGATCTCGTCCATGGCCGTCTCCAGCTCGCTGGCCATGTCGGCAAGCACCTCCGGTTCGGGCCGCCGGACGCCGGAGGGCGGCATCATCCCTGCCCGGAGCTTGCGGATCATCTTCTCGATCGTGGGGCGTCGTCCGGCGGCATCCGCTATGTCGAATCCCTCGAGCACCAGGCCGCCCACCATGCGGCGCTCGCTGTGACACCGGATGCAGAATTCCGCGACGACCTCGTTCGCGCCTTCCGCTGCTTCCGCGACCGGCACGCTCGCGTACGGGGCGCGCAGGGCAACGTTCTCGCGCGCGTACGTCGGCCCCCCGACGGACCCGGCCAGACCGAGGCTCAGGGCGCCCGCCGCCAGCAAAACGATGGCGTATTTGCTCATGGCCATAAGTATACAGAGGGAAGCGACCCTTTCGCCAGTCCGCAAACGGGCCGCGCAACGGTGATCGAGAGGGCGGGAAACGGCCCGTGGGCGGCCAGCGCGCACACCTCCGGGTTGTCACCGGCGAGGCGGTTCGTACTATATCATGCAAGGCACGCCCGAATGAGAGTGTACCCGATGTACGGCAACGCACCGAACCGAACGCGACCGGCGGCGGAAGCAGCAGGCGTCGTGTGGGCGCACCGCTGCTCGGCAGTGCTGCTTGCGCTGTCGCTGCAGTGGGCGGCGACGCCCGCGCCGGCGGGCGCCCAGGATGTCCCGGATGACGATCTGGTGCGCATCACGGCGCGCGTCCAGGATGTCGACACGCGAACGGACCTCCTGGGTGCCGTACTGGAGCTCTCCGGAGTCGCGAACCGGTACGTGACCGGCAACGACGGGCGGGTGACCTTCGACGCCGCGCTCGGGGACTACACGCTGACGGTCCGCAAGGGCGGGTACTCCACCCTGCGCGGAGATTTCACCGTATTCAGGGCCGGTGAGTTCCTGCTCCGGATGAGCGAGTCGACCGACGGCGACATGAATGCCCCCTCGCGGCTGCTCGTGAAGGTTGTGGACTCGCACCAGGGAACGCCGATCGAAGGGGCGGCGGTCACCCTGGTGGGTGGGGCCGTCGGGGTGACCGACAGCGAGGGCCGCGCCGATTTCAGGGACCTGGAGTCGCGTCTGGCCCAGGTCAGGGTGGAGATGATCGGGTATGCGGTGCGGACCGAGCCCGTCGCGCTGCATCCGGACAGGACGACAGTTGTCGACGTGGAGATGACGATCGAGGCGGTGCCGCTGCGGCCGCTCAGGGTCGAGGTCCGGTCCCGGTTTCTGGAGGCGAACGGCGTATACCGGCGGATGGACCAGGGAAGGGTGATGCACCTGCTCACCAGGCGCGTCATCCAGGACCGGGGATCCGCGCGGATTTCCGATGCCTTCTCACGCGTGCCGGGCCTGAAGATCTCGCGTGAGTCGACCTATCGATCGGTGCTGATGGCGCCGAGCAACTGCCCGCTCGCCATCTACGTGGACGGGATCCCCCTCGGGGTCGACATCGAAGGTTCCGTGAACATCGATCAGATTCCGCCGGACTGGGTGGAGCTGGCGGAAGTCTACTGGGGGAACCGTGCGCCGATCGAGTACCGTGGCGATGGGTGCGGCGTGGTTCTGATCTGGACGAGACAGAGCAGCAGGCCCGGGTCGGTGTCGGACCGGGAATGATCTGCTGTTACCTTCGGTTTCCCGCAGTCGCTCGCCCGGAGCGACCGCACCTGAAACCCGGGCATCGGTGCCGTGCCGAGCCCCCCGGACAAGGAGCAAGTGAAGCGTGAGTACAGCAGTCGTTGGACAGCAGGCGCCGGATTTCACTCTGCATGAGGTCTTCGGCGAGGACCCCGTCACCCTGAGCGCGCACCGGGGCCAGCCGGTTGTGCTGATGTTCGTGCCGCTCGCCTTCAGCGGCACCTGCACGCAGGAGCTCTGCCACGTGGGCGAGCACTGGGGCGTGTGGGGTGGCCTGGGTGCCCGGATCTACGGGATCAGCATCGACTCGCCGTTTGTGAACCGGAAGTGGAGGGACGACATGGGAGTGCCCTTCCCGATCCTCTCCGACTTCAACAAGACGGCCGCATCGGCCTACGGCGTGCTGGAGCAGGACTTCTTCGGGCTTCAGGGTGTGGCGAAGCGGTCGGTGTTCGTGGTGGACGGGGCGGGTGCCATCAGTTTCTCCTGGGTGAGCGACGATCCCGGTGTGCTGCCGCCCTTCGACGAAATCATCGAGGCCGTGCGCGAGGTGAGCTGACCGCCATGCCCCCCGTCCGTCCGAGCCCGCTGCCGGCACGCCGCCGCGCCCGTTTGCGTCTGGCGCTGCCGGCGGCGGTCCTCGCCACCGCCCTGGCGGGTGCGGCACCCGCGGGCGCCCAGGCCGGTTCGCTCACGCCCGTGACGTTTTCGGGTCAGGTTGTGGACACCTACCGCGGCGAGCCGGTGGAGGGCGCGATCGTCCGCCTCGAGGGAACCCGGCGCGCCGACGGGTCGATCATCCTGGGAATCACCGGCGAGACGGGACATTTCAACATCCCCGATGTGCCCCCGGGGCCGAGCGCGGTGCTGGTGTCCCGGATCGGGTATGCCGACCTGGTGCAGGTCCTCGATATCCGGGAGGGCCAGTTCGTCGATATCGCCGTGATCCCGAAGCCGGTCGTACTCGAGGGGATCGAGGTATACGTGGACCGGCTGACGACACGGCTGCGCGAAATCCCGTACCTGACCAACACCTACGAGGAGGCAGCCCTGCGGTTCGCGCCCGATTTCAATGTCGCCCAGTTCCTCCACAGCCAGCCGGGATTCGAGTTCGTCCCCTGCTTCGAGGACCTGTCGTCGACCAGCCCGTTCACCCAGCGGCTCGACTGCATCCGCACCCGGGGCACCACGCCGCAGCGTCCGAGGATCTTCGTGGACGACGCACCGGCTTTCGGCGGCGTGCAGGAACTCGCGACGCTTCCGACCAGCGAGGTGTACAGGGTCGAAGTGATCCGCGGTTGCGGCCAGATCCGCGTCTACACCGTGACGTTTGTAGAGGGTACCGCCACCCGCCCCCGGCCGCTGATTCCGATCGTCTGCTGAGCCTGGGAGAACGGCCGCGCGCGCTGCACGCCGGGGTTCGCCGGATGGTCGGCGCGTGTCGGGCCTCGCCGGCGGTCGGTGCGGGTCAGGCATCCTCCGTGTCCGGCTTGCGGCGCAGGCGCTTCAGCTGCGACCTCCTCCTCTTTTCGTCGCGGCGCCGGCGCTTTTCGTGCCGCGGCACCGTCGTGGGCACGCGGCGCGGCGCCTCCCGAAAGTGCTCGGCCAGCTTGCCCTCCAACGTCCGGAGCGCTTCCTCCAGGTTGCGATGCCGGGAACGGTGCCGCCGCGAAACCGCTGTGATTCCGGTGGGCTCGTGGGTCAGGCGCACGCCTGTCTCCACCTTGTTCTGGTGCTGTCCGCCCTTGCCGCCTGCGCGAAAGGTGTCCACGCGGCAGAAGCGCAGCAGCGGCGTCGGGCCTTTTGCGGATGTCGGCTTGCCCATTAGACTTGAACCCACCTTGAGGAGCCTCGTCCAAAGCTAACGTGATGGTCTTCGACCAACTGGACCAAAACCCAGGGCTGCGCTTTCTTTTCACGCTCGCGGTTGCGGTCATCGTGATCCAGGGTCTGCGCTTTGCCCAGCCGGTTCTGCTGCCGACGGCGGTGGCGCTGTTCCTGGCCGTCATATGCCTTCCCGCCGTCTTCTGGCTGACGAACAGGCGCGTCCCCCGGTTGTTGGCGATTCTCGCGACGGTGCTCGCGGTGGCCTCGATGCTCGGTCTCCTGATCCTGGTCGCGAGCCTCCAGCTCCCGGACCTGGTGGCGCGTGTAGAGATTCAGATCGGCGCGCTGACGGTACCCATCGAGGGCATGCTGCGGAGCTTCTCGGCGTGGTGGCCCTTTGTCGAATACGGCGAGCTCATGGGGGCGGTTCAGGGGCTGCTGGATTTCGGCAGACTCGCGGCGTTCGCCACCGGCGCCACCACATGGGCGCTCTCGTTCCTGTCGAGCGTGTTCCTCGTCTTCCTCATCCTGGTGTTCGCGCTCGGCGAGGCGGCCGTGCTTCCCCACAAGCTCCGCGCGATTGCGGGCGATGGCATCGCGTCCGACGAACGCATGCAGAAGGTCGTGGACGAAGTCCAGGGGTACCTCGTGATCAAGACGCTCGTCAGCCTCGCCACCGGTGTTCTGCTCGGACTGTGGACCTGGTTCATGGGGCTCGAACTACCGATCCTTCTGGGGCTGATCGCGTTCGCCCTCAACTACGTGCCGACCATCGGCTCGGTCATCGCCTCGGTGCCCGCGCTGCTCCTGGCGCTGATCGAAGTGGACCCCGCCACCGCCGCCTTCGTGGGGGTGAACGTGCAGTCGACCCTGATCGTCGGAGCCGGCTACCTCGCGGTCAACATCGTCTTCGGCAACTGGCTCGAACCGACCCTGATGGGCAGGAGGCTGGGGCTCTCCACCCTTGTCGTCATCCTGTCGCTTGTGTTCTGGGGATGGTTGTGGGGCCCCCTTGGGGCGCTGCTGTCGGTCCCGCTCACCATGATTGTGAAGATCATGCTCGAAAACACGAAGGACCTGAAGTGGGTCGCGGTGCTGCTGGACAAGGACGCCCCGGGACGCCTTGGGGGCGGCGAGGCACCCGCATGAACATCGCGGCCCTGGACGGCTTCCCCGACACCGCGCGCGTATGGGTATTCGGCGCCGAACGCGAACTGACCGGCCCCGAGGCCCGGGTGCTGTTCGATGCCGTGGATCGCTTCCTGGAGGGGTGGGCGGCCCACGGCGTACCGTTGCGCGCGGCCCGGGCCTGGTGCCATGAGCGATTCCTCGTCGTCGCCGTCGACATCGATTCCGCGCCTCCCTCCGGGTGTTCCGTCGATGCGCTCGTCACGGTCCTCAGGAACCTGGAGTGCACGCTGGACGTACGGTTGCTCGGCAACGAAGCGGTATGGTACCGCGATTCGGGCGGTTATATCCGGCGGGCGTCCCGTGGGCGGTTCCGCGCGCTGGCAGCGCAGGGAGAGGTGGTGCCCGACTCGGTGGTCTTCGACAACTCCATCACCGCCCTGGGCGAAATGCGCGCCGGCCGATGGGAGGGTCCGGCCCGGGACCGCTGGCATGCGGCGTTCTTCGGGTAGCAAAGAGCGAGGCCGACGGGCTGTCGTCCCGCCGGCCTCGCTATCTTGCCGGATCCCGGATTCGTTCAGAATGGATGATCTGTCAGGACATCTCCCCGACGCGGCTGACGTTTTCCGCGGCCGGCCCCTTGGGACCGTTCACCAGATCGAACTCGACCTGGTCGCCCTCGGCGAGGCTTTTGAAGCCGTCGCCCTCGATGGCCGAATAGTGGACAAAGCAGTCCCTCTCGCCGGCCTCCGGGCTGATGAAACCGAATCCCTTCGCGTCGTTGAACCACTTCACGGTTCCCGTGGTCCGCATCCTGTGCTCCTTGATGGTGGGCTGTAGCTTCCGCCGGCCCCGCACTTTGCGAGACCGTCCGGCCGCACGGATACCTGTGGGTTCGTTCCGCGCCGCCGATGACACGCTGATGACCCTATCCGTTCCCGCAAGGCCAGTCAAGGACGTTCGCATCTCCCAACGAACGAGACGGAGGGCGTGTCTACTCGGCTGGTACCGCAAGGGAAAAACGAAAACAATACAGAGAGATCGACTTGTGATATGGACGTATTCGAGCAGGGCCATTGGCCCGCAGGCCAGCCGAATCGCACGGGTGCGGGCCGGCGGCTGGTAGTAAACACGGCCCTTTTTCTTGCCGTCGGCGTGTTCGCCGGGGGTGACGCGCGAGGACAGGAGCGGACGCCGCCGCCGATCCCCGAGAGCGCGCCGGCCCTCCTGAGCGTCGTCGTTCAGGCTGCACTCGACCGCAATCGCGATGTCCTGGACGCCGAATACCAGCTTGCGGTCGCAGAGGAGCAGGTTTCGGAGGCGTGGAGCGAGGTGTATCCGAATGTGAACCTGACCTCGTCGTTCACCCGCAACGTGGCCCCGCAGGTGAGCTTCCTCCCGGCCCAGATCTTCGATCCGACTGCGGCGGAGGGAGACTTCATTCCGGTCCAGTTCGGGGCCGACAACATCTGGAACCTCACGGTGAACGCCGAGCAGACCCTTTTCGACCCGCGCATTTTCGTGGGCGTGGGAGCGGCGGCGCGATTCGAGGGATTACAGCGCGAGGCGTTGCGTGGCCGAACGCAACAGACGGTTACCAGGGTTCGGCTGGCCTTCTACGACGTGCTCCTGGGCCAGGAGGAGGTTCGGCTGACGGAGAACTCGCTGCGCCGGGTGCGGGAGTCGCTGCGGGAGACGAGGGCGATGGAGGAGGCCGGCCTGAGTTCCTACTACGACGTACTGCGGCTTGAAGTGGAGGTCGCGAACCTCGAACCGGATCTCAGACGGGCGCGGAACCGCCAGGACGCCGCGCGGCGTACGCTCGCGGTCGAAATGGCTCTCGATCCCGACACCGAACTGGACATCGCGGGTGAACTGGTGCGGATCGACCTTGAGCATTTCGACGCGAACTCCGAGGCCAATCGCGACATTCTGGCGTTCATGGGTGTGGCTGTGCCGGAACGCGTGTCCATGCCGGAACAAGTGTCCATGACCGAGCTGCTCCCCCAGGGCACCGGAAACCGCTCGGACATCCGCCAGCTCGATATCACGGAGCGACTCAGGCGCACGGAGTTGCGGATCGAACAGGTCGACTACCTGCCCAAGGTGTTCGCCTTCGGTTCCTACGGGCTGGCTGCACAGCAGAACGGCCCGCCCGACTTCTTTGGAACCGATGCCCAGCGGGGCTCGTCCAAGCAGGTCGGGTTGCGCGTGACCTTCCCGATCTTCTCGGGATTCAGCCGGGACGCCCGCATAGACCAGAAACACGCGGCGCTGCGGCAGGCGGAGACCCAGAGACGTTTTGCCGCGGACCAGGCGGAGGCCCAGCTTCGCAACCTCCTGGACGAGGTGCTGGAGGCGCGGGCGCGCACCGCGGGGCAGAAGCTGGCCGTCGCCCAGGCGCGGCGGGGCTACGAGATTGCGACCGCGCAGTACCGGGAGGGGTTCAGCAGCCAGCTGGAGCTGACGGACGCCGAGGTGGCGCTGCGCCAGAGCGAATTCAACTACGCACAGGCGGTGTATGACTATCTTGCTACGAGGGCCCGGCTCGACGAGGCGGCGGGGCGCGTGCCCCTGGTCGATGTCGATCCGGCGCGTGGCCGGGAGGGGACAGCGGGCGATGAACAGTGAAGGCAGAGCGAAACAGGGCATGAAGCGGCGCGTGTACGCCCCCCGGCTCCTGATGGGGATGTTCCTGTGTGGCGCCGTTGCGGGTTGTGGTGGGGCCCAGCGGGAGGGTTCGGCACAGGGGGAGGAGGAGGCCGCCGGCTTCACCCGGGTCGTGAACGTTGAGGTCGAGCCGGTGGTGCCGCGTCCGTTTACCCGCCTCGTTCGCCTGACAGGTGTGGCGACCGCGATGCGCGATGTCGTCGTCTCGGCGGAGGAGAGCGGTGTGGTCAGGCGCATTGTCCGCGACAAGGGGACCCGGATCCGTGCCGGCCAGGCGATCCTGCGCCTGGATGATGCGATCCTGAGGGCCCAGGTGCAGACCGCCGCAGCCCAGGCCGCCTATGCCGACGAGGTGTGGGCGCGCAGGAAGAAGCTGTACGAGGAGGACGGCGTGGGCTCGGAACTGGCGTACCATGAAGCGCAGTATGCAGCCGAACAGAGTCGGGGGAACCTCCTGGCGCTCGAGGAGCGGCTGGCGCGCACCGTGGTCAGGGCTCCGATCGGCGGGGTGCTGGACGCCCGCCTCGTGGAACTCGGCGCGATGGTGGCGCCGGGCACGCCGGTGGCCCGTATCGTCCAGGCGGATTCGGTCAGGATCATGGCGGGAGTTCCCGAGCGCTACGCCCTGGATCTCTCGGCGGGCGCCTCCGCGTCGGTCTCGTTCGACGTGCTGCCGGACGAGGTCTTCGACGGCGCGATCGTGTACGCCGGAGTCACGGTCGATTCCGACAGCCGCACCTTCCCGATCGAGTTGACGCTGCCGAATCCCGGAGGATCCATCAAGCCGGGCATGGTGGCGTCGATTTCGGTCGTGCAGGATGAGCTGGCCGCCGCCATCGTCGTGCCGCGGCAGGCGCTCGTGGCCATGGAGGAAGGCCACCTCCTCTTCGTTGCGGAGGAATCGGGCGGGGAGATGTTCGCGGCCGGGAGGCGCGTGCGGATTTCCATGAGCCAGGGCAACGAAGCGGTGCTGGAGTCCGGACTCGCGGCGGGAGACCGTCTGATCGTGGTGGGCCAGCAGGGGCTCACCGATGGCGACAGGGTGCGGATCGTGGCGGGGCGGGGTGGTGAGGGGGTGACACGGTGACGGCGCAGGGAGGGGACCGGACCGGACCGGCCCGCGACCGGCGAACGTTCAAGGAGTTCGCGCTGACGTCGCTGGCCGTCGACAGCTCGACCTCGGTCGTGGTGCTCTTCGCGTTCGTCACGGTGGCGGGGCTGGTCTCCTATCGCGCCATACCCAAGGAGTCGTTCCCGGAGACGGAGATCCCCTACGTCGTGGTCAACACGGTGTACCCGGGGGTCTCTCCCGCCGACATCGAAAGCCTCGTCACGAGAAAGCTCGAGGACGAGATCAAGACGATACCGGACATCAAGGAGCTGACCTCGACCTCGGTAGCGGGGTACTCCTCGGTGTCCGCCGAGTTCGAGACCTCGATGAACATGAGCGAGGCGCTTCTGAAGGTGCGGGGGAAGGTGGACCTGGCCAGACCGGAACTGCCGTCGGACGCCGAGGATCCGTTCATCCTGGAACTTTCGATGAGCGACGCACCGGTCATGCAGGTCAACATCGCCGGGGGGTACGGACTGGTCCGGCTCAAGGAGCTGGGCGAAGAGCTGAAAGAACGCATCGAGTCCATTCCGGCGGTGCTGAGAGTCGAATTGCGCGGGGGATTGGAGCGTGAAGTAAAGGTTGATGTCGATCTGGCCAAGCTTCAGTATTACAACGTTTCCATAGATGACGTGATCAGCACGATACGTCTGGAGAACGTGAACGTGCCGGGCGGGACGATCGACGTGAACGGCGTCGACTACCTGGTTCGCGTGGACGGGGAATTCGATGACCCCTCGGTCGTTGGAGACCTCGTGGTCACCACCGTCTCCGGCCGCCCGGTCTACGTGCGCGACGTGGCCACGGTCGAGTTCGGATTCGCGGAGCGCGACAGCTATGCACGCCTCGGCGAGGAGCCCGTCGTCACGCTCGACGTGGTGAAGCGTTCGGGCGAGAACATCATCGCCACGGCCGAAGCGGTGCGCGCGGAGATCGACGCGATGCGCGAGATCTTCCCGCCGTCTACCCTGGTTTCCATCACGTCCGACATGTCCGCCGACATCGGCGACATGGTGAGCAGTCTGCAGAACAACATCATCTCCGGGCTGGTGCTCATCGTCGGAGTTCTCCTCTTCGTGCTCGGGCTGCGCACGTCGGTGTTCGTGGCGCTATCGATCCCTACATCGATGTTCCTATCCTTCGTGGTGCTGTGGCTCCTGGGCGTCTCCATGAACATGGTGGTGCTGTTCTCGCTCATCCTGGCGCTCGGGATGCTGGTCGACAACGCCATCGTGATCGTCGAGAACATCCATCGATTCATCGAGGAGGGGTGGGATCGGCGCGCCGCCGCGAAGAAGGCGACGGGCGAGGTCGCGGTACCGGTGATCGCCGCAACCGCAACGACGCTGGCCGCGTTCACGCCGCTGCTTTTCTGGCCGGGAATGGCGGGTCAGTTCATGCGGTATCTGCCCATCACGCTGATCGTCACCCTCTCCAGTTCGCTGTTCGTGGCCCTGGTGATCGTGCCGACGCTCTGTTCACTCTTCCTGCGTCCGGAGAGCGCGCCGCCCCGGCGGATGAACAGGAACGCCAGAATCGCCCTGCTCGGACTCGCGGCGGGCGCTCTGCTTGTCGTGGCCATGGCCAATCCGCTCACGGCGATCCTCTTCGTGGCTGCGGCAACGGGTCTCTGGCTCCTGCACGCAAAGTTGCTGGAGCGCTGGGGCAGGGCCTTCATGACGGGCGGCATGCCGCGCCTGGTGCAATGGTACGAGCGGCGGCTCCGCTGGTCGCTCGACCACCGCGTTCTGGTGCTGTCCCTGTCGGTTGCGGCCCTTGCCGCGACGATCGTGGTGTATCGGCAGTTTGCGGCTCCGGTGGAGTACTTTCCCGAGGACATTCCGCCGTCGACGCTCTTCGTGGCGCTGGAGGCGCCGGTGGGCACGTCCGCCGACGTCACGGACGGGTTCGCCAGACGGCTGAAGGATGAGCTTGCCGGGGTCGGCGGGCTGGAAGATGTCGAGACCGTGGTCACGACGGTGGGTGGTGGTGGAGGTGGCGGCGGTGGCGGTGGGCCCATGGGCGGCGGCGGGCCCTCGGGTCCCGAGGCTGGCCGGATCACCCTCAGCATGACCGACTACGAAGACCGCCGGCATGACGTGTTCGCCACCCTGGCGGAACTGCAGACGCAGATCGGCAGGGATCTGGCCGGCGCCGAGGTCAAGGTCGACAAGATCACGGAAGGTCCTCCTTCGGGTCCGCCCATCAACATCGAGATCAGTGGCGAGGACCCGGTCCTGCTCAGGGAGCTGGCTGCCGAGGCCGTCGCCACGATCGAGGGCGCGGAGGTGTATCGCCGCCTGGTGGGGCTGGAAAGCGACATGGAGCAGGGCCGGCCCGAACTGAGGGTCGAGGTCGACCGCGAGAGAGCGAGCCTCTACGGCCTCTCGACAAACGAGGTGGGCTTCGCGGTACGCGGGGCAATCAACGGTCTCGAGGCCGCCAAGTACAGGACCGGAAGCGACGAGTACGACATCATCGTGCGTTTGCGCGAAGAGGATCGCCGGGAGCTGACCGCCCTGGAGGACCTCACCGCCTTTTCCGACGGCAGGCAGATTCCGCTGCTCTCGGTGGCGGACTGGAGCGTCGGTGAAGGCTACAGCTCCATTCGCCGCAAGGACCTGGACCGGGTGGCCACGATCAGTGCCGAGGTGGCATCCGGGTACAACAGCAACGATGTCCGCATCGAGGTGGCCGCGGTGCTGCAGGACTTCACTGCCGCCCTGCCGCCGGGCTACTCCCTCGCCTTCACGGGTGAGCAGGAGGACCAGCAGGAGGCCATGCAGTTCCTGGCCACGGCCTTCATGGCGGCGCTCATGCTCATCGCCCTCATCCTCGTCTCGCAGTTCAATTCGGTGGTCAAGCCCCTGATCATCCTGTCGTCAGTGATCATGTCGACGATCGGCGTGCTGATCGGGCTGCTGGTCTTCCAGATGCCCTTCGTGATCATCATGACGGGCGTGGGGGTGATATCCCTGGCGGGCATCGTCGTCAACAACGCGATCGTGCTGATCGACTACATCGACGTCCTGAGGCAGCGCGACGGGATGGACCGCAGGGAGGCACTGGTGCAGGGGGGCAAGACGCGGCTGCGGCCGGTTCTTCTTACCGCGCTGACGACCGCCCTGGGCCTGATCCCTCTCGCGGTCGGCCTCAACTTCGATTTCTTCGGACTCTTCGCCAGTCTTTCTCCCGAGCTTTTCTGGGGTGGAGAACAGGCGGCGTGGTGGGGTCCGATGGCCGTTGCCGTGATCGTGGGGATCATATTCGCCACGTTCCTGACCCTGATCCTGGTGCCCGTGCTGTACAGCGTGGTGGACGACATGGCGCGGCTTTTCCGGCGCCGGGAGCCCGTCGAGGCGGAGGACGAGGACTCGCGCGGGGACGCTCGCACGCCCATTCTTGCGCCACCGCTCATTCCCCCCCACGAGAGCAAGCCGGAAGTCGCAGCCGCAGTGAGGAGCTAGTAGTGCCGATGAGAGAGCTGGTGCCGATGAACAGACGGTTCGGATCGTTTCCCGCGGCGGTCTTCGCCGCCGCCATCGCCCTGGCCGCGCATGCGTGCGGCTACGTCGCCGCGGATCCTCCGGAGCTGGCGGTCGCGCGGGGTGCGCTCGAATCCGGCACCGGGATGGTGGTGTCGACCTATCCGGACGCCAGCAGGGCGGGCGCCGAAGTGCTGCGCGCCGGCGGAAACGCGGTCGACGCCGCGATCGCCACCGGATTCGCGCTGGCCGTGACGAACCCGAGCGCCGGGAACATCGGCGGCGGCGGCTTCATGGTGATCCGGTTTCCCGACGGGCGCTCGACGGCCATCGATTTCCGCGAAAAGGCGCCCCTGAAGGCTCATCCGGAAATGTTCGTCGGCGAGGACGGGGAGTACTCGTTCCAGATCCACCACCGGAGCCATCTTGCCGTCGGGGTGCCCGGCACCGTAGCCGGCTTCGCGCTCGCCCACGAGCGGTACGGGCACGCGTCCTGGGGCGACCTTGTCGATCCCGCCGTGGCGCTGGCCGGCGACGGGTTCGAGGTGAGCGAGCGTCTGGCCCGGTCGCTGGCGGGGCGCCTGGAGGCCTTTCGGGACTATCCGGCCACACACGCCCAGTTCTCGAAGGACGGAGAACCGTACCGGGCCGGCGAGATGCTCGTGCAGAGCGATCTGGCCACCACCCTCGGGCGGATTCGCGATCAGGGCAGGGACGGTTTCTACACCGGGGTCACCGCCCGGCTCCTGGCGGAGGAGATGGTGCGCGGAGGCGGCTGGATCACGGAAGAGGATCTCGCCCGCTACGAGGCGCGCGAACGGGAACCGGTGAGGGGCACCTACCGCGGTTACGACATCATCAGCATGGCGCCCCCTTCGTCGGGGGGCACGGCCCTGGTGGCGATGCTCAACATGCTGGAGGGGTTCGATGTGGCGGAGATGGGAGCGGGCAGCCCCGAGTACGCGCATCACCTGGCCGAGGCCATGAGACGGGCGTACCGCGATCGCGCGCTGTACCTGGCCGACCCCGATTTCGCGGACGTACCGGTCGAGCGGCTCACGAGCAAGGCCTACGCCGACGAGCTGCGGGCCTCGATCCGCGCGGGCGCCGCGAGCGCGTCGGCACCCGGCGATGTTGCCGGCGACCCCGGCTGGGAGAGTCCCGAGACCACGCACTACTCCGTTGTCGACGGCGATGGAATGGCTGTTTCGGTCACGTACACGCTGGAGGGCGGATACGGGTCGTACATCACCGTGCCCGGAGCCGGTTTCCTGCTCAACAACGAGATGGGCGACTTCAACGGGCGGCCCGGCCTGACCGACGAGCGGGGTCTGATCGGCACGGAGGCCAATCTGGCGCGCCCGGAGCAGCGCATGCTGTCTTCGATGACGCCCACGATTCTGGCGCGTGACGGCGAGCTGGTGGCCGTGATCGGCAGCCCCGGCGGACGCACGATCATCAACACGGTGCTCCAGATCGTGGTTAATGTGGTCGACTTCGGCCAGTCGCCCGAAGAAGCCGTGGCTTCCAGACGGCTTCACCATCAGTGGCTGCCCAACGTGATCCGCATGGAGGAAGGCTACATGACCGGGTCCGACGCGGCCGAGCTCGCCGCGCTGGGCCACGAGATCTCGTGGCGGAGCGGACAGGGGATCGCGCACTGCGTGTTCGTGGATGCGGACTCAGGAATGCTCGTCGGCGTTCCCGACCCGCGCGACTCGGATGGTACGGCGGCGGGCTACTGAAGCCAGACGAAGACGCTGACCCCCAGGAAGTTGCCCACGACGTAGCCGAAGACGCCGGTCAGGATGCCGGGCGTCACCAGTCCGTGCCAGCCGCGTCCGGCCGCAAGCGCGGCGGCCGTGGGCGGCCCCAGCACACACGCGTTGGAGGCGATGAGCATCTCGGCGTAGCTGAAGCGGAACACCCTGGCGCCAACCGCTGAGACCAGGGCCTGGATCAGGATCACGACGAACGCGTACGACAGCATGAGCGCCGCCGCCCCGAACAGGGAACGGATGTCGGCTCCGGCCGCATAGACCACGAAGAAGACGTACAGCAGCAGCATCCCGAGCTGTTGGTCGCCCTTGAGGCGTGCCAGCAGCGACGGCGCCACGTTGGCCAGCACCACCGCCAGCGCGGTGATGGCCAGCACGGCATACTGCGGGTGACCCATGGCGCCGGCCAGCCAGACGCCGGCAGCGCACACGGCCAGGCTCATGCCCAGGGCGACCGCGACGTGTGCGATCCAGTCGGGCCCCGGACCCTGCTCATCGGCCGCTCCCGCGCCGCCGCCTCGATCGGACGGGTCCGCGCCGCCCCTTTTGGACGGGTCCGCGCCGCCCCCATCAGCGGCCGCCCCGCCGCCCGATCCGGTCTCGGGGCCGCGCAGGGGCAGCCAGCGCCGGACCACGGCGACGGTGGGGAGCACCGCCAGGGCGAACAGGTACGAGATTCCCGCGAGGGTCTCGGCGGCGAGCGCGGCCGTTCCCAGCGAGGGCTCCATGCCGACCGCCTGGGACACGGCCACGAAGTTCAGGCTTCCCCCGGTGTACCCGCCGACGAGCATGCCCGCGTACCTGGCGGATTCGGGCACCTCGATCAGGGCGAACGCGATGCCGGCCCCCGCGACCACCCCTGCGGCGGAAACCATGAACCCTGCCAGCACTCTGCCCCCCTGCCTCAGAATGACCCTCAGGTCGGCCTTGAAGAGGAGCAGGGGGATGGCCACCAGGATGAAGTGATCGTTGACGAAGTCGTACGCCGGCGACGCGAAGGGCAGGATCCCGGCATTGGAAAGCACCAGGCCGCCCAACAGGGCCATAAGCGCCGCGGACACGGTGCGCGCCCACGCGAACCTGCCCTCCAGGTAGAGCGAACCCCAGACGATGATGAACAGAATCCCGGTGATGGCCAGGACGTTGTCCGCGGGCACGAGAGCGTTCACGCGCCGGGGGCCGGGCCGCGGGTCACGCCTGTCCGAACGTGGCCCTTGCCGAACATGGCCCTTGCGAGCTCGTTCGCCTTGCGGGGGTCCGCCTTGCCCCGGCTGTGCCGCATCACCTGGCCGACGAAGAAGTCCAGGAGGCCGTGCTGGCCGCCCCGGTACGCCGCGACCTTGTCGGGGTACTCTTCCGCCACCTGCCGAAGCATCGCCGAGAGCATCGTCTCGTCGTCGATCTCGGTGAGGTCCAGGGTGGCCCGGGCCTCCTCGAACGAGACTCCGCGTGTCAGCAGGGCCTCCACGATCGCGCGACCCTGGCGGTGCGAGAGTTCGCCGTCGTCCACGGCTTCGGCCACTCGGGACACCGCGGCCGGCTCCAGCCGCGCCAGATCCGCCCCGTCGGCCGCGGAAGCGAGTCGTGCGACGTCGTTGACCAGCCAGTCCGCGATCGAAGCCGCGCCGCCCGGATAGCGGTCGCGCGCGGCGTGAAACACCCCCAGCAGCCCGGGGGATCGCACCATGCTCGCCGCCGCGGCTTCGGACACGCCCAGCGACACGAGTTCGCGGAAGTTGAGCTTCTGTGTGGGCGACCGCATCGAGTCGACGGGCGAGGTCTGGCGGGCAGAGCCATCGTCGTGCCGCGCGGCCTGCCGCGAGAAGCCTGCCGTACGGCCCTGCGCGGCCGAAGCCGCCGGGCGACTCCTCTCCGTCCAGCTGTCCCGCAGCGTGACGGTTCGGTTGAACACGAGACGCCCTTCACGCGAATCCAGCGGGTCCGCATGGAAGTACCCGAGCCGCTCGAACTGGTAGTGCGTCCCCGGCGGTGTTCCGGCAACGCCCGGCTCCGCGAGCGCCCCGGTGACGACGCGCTCGGAGTCCGGGTTCATGGCCGCGACGATGTCGTCGGTCGGCGGTTCCGCCACCGTGAACATCCGGTCGAACAGGCGGACCTCGACAGGTACCGCCCGGTCGGCCTTGACCCAGTGGATCGTGCCGCGGACGCGGCCGCGCACCGCCGCTCCGGCACCCGCGACCCTCTGGTCCACCACGCTGCAGCGAAGTTCGGTCACCGTGCCCGCATCGTCCTTGACCACGCGGTCGCACCGGATCACGCAGGCGTACTTGAGGCGGACCGTGCCGCCTGGAGTCAGCCGGTGGAAACCGGGCGGCGGAACCTCCCGGAAATCGGCCCGGTCGATGTGCAGCACGCGCCCGAACGGAAGGTCGCGGGTTCCGGGCACGCCCGCGTCGCCGGGAAGGGTGGGCGCGCTGAAGACCTCCTCCCGTCCTTCCGCGTAGTTGGTCAGGACGACCCTCAGCGGGTCCAGGACACAGAAGGCCCGCGGCGCCCTGCGGTTCAGGTCGTCCCGCACGGCGAACTCCAGCTTGTCCATCCCAACCCGGGAGTGCGCCCGCGCCACCCCCACCATGTCGCACAGCGTGCGGATCGCTCCGGGAGTCACACCGCGCCGTCGCAGGCCGGCCAGCGTCGGCATGCGGGGATCGTCCCACCCTCGCACCTTGCCCGCCTCCACCAGCTTCCGGAGGAGCCGCTTGCTGGTGATCACGTAGTCCAGCACCAGCGGGGCGAACTCGGTCTGTTCGGGGCGGGGCCGGGGAGCGTCGACGTGTTCCAGGAGCCAGTCGTAGATCTCGCGGTTGTTCTCGAACTCGAGCGTACAGAGCGAGTGCGTGACCCGTTCCACCGAATCGGACAGGCAGTGGGCGAAGTCGTACATCGGGTAGATCGGCCAGCGGTCTCCCTGGCGGTAGTGGCGCGCGTGGCGGATACGGTAGAGGAGCGGATCGCGCATCACCATGTTCGGATGAGCCATGTCGATCTTCGCCCGCAGCACATGGCTGCCGTCCGGAAACTCGCCGGCGCGCATGCGCTCAAAGAGGTCGCGGTTCTCCTTCCGGTCGCGGTCGCGCCAGGGGCTGTCGACCCCCGGGCGGGTTACCGAGCCCCGCCGGTCACGGATTTCCTCTTCCGTAGACGAGTCGACGTAGGCGAGCCCCCGGTCGATCAGCACCAATGCGTAGCGGTAGAGCCTCTCGAAGTAGTCCGACGCGTGGTAGAGGTGCTCTCCCCAATCGAATCCGAGCCAGCGGATGTCCCTCTTCATGGCCTCGACGTACTCGGCCCGCTCGGTATCCGGGTTGGTGTCGTCCAGGCGGAGGTGGCAGCGGCCGCCCGGGTGTTCCGCGGCAATGCCGAAGTTCAGGCAGATGGCCTTGGCGTGTCCGATGTGCAGGAAACCGTTGGGCTCGGGCGGGAAGCGGGTAACGACCCGGCCCCCGTACTTGCCGGTCGTCAGGTCCTTCGCGATCACGGTTCTGATGAAGTCCATGCCGCCCCTCCTCGCACATGCACGCTTGCCCGGGCCCGTCCCGGCGCCTGTCCGCCTCTAGCCTCTCCCCACCGCCGTTCCCCGTCAACCGTGACTGGCGTGGACACCTCCCTGCTGGTAGCGTTGCAATCCCGTCCGAGACCACTTCACCGGAGTTGAACGATGTCCATTCGGCTGTTTTCCCGAAGCGTTGTCGCCGCCCTTGCCGGCGTCCTGGTTGCCACGGGCACGCACGCCCAGCGGACCCAGAAACCCGTGCTGCACGGCAAGGATTGGGTCGCCATCACGGGCAAGCCGCTCGGAGCCACCGCCGGCGCCATGATGTTCCTGAAAGGCGGCAATGCGGTGGACGCTGCCGCCGCGATGCTGGGCGCCACCGCCACCATGTGGGACGTGCTCGGCTGGGGCGGCGAGACCCAGGCGCTGATCTACAACCCGGACACGGGCAAGGTGGTCGGCATCAACGCCCTCGGCGCCGCGCCCACCGGGGCCACGCCGGAGTTCTTCCGAGAGCGCGGGATGGACATCCCCCCCGCGTACGGCCCGCTGGCCGCGGTCACGCCCGGCACCCCGGGAGGGCTCATGGTGATGATGGCCGAATACGGGCGCCTCAGCCTGGCCGACGTGCTCGCACCCTCCATCGACATGGCGCGCGGCTACCCGATCGAGGCGCAGGCGGCCAACTCGATCGAGGGCCAGAAGGACCGCCTGGCCGAGTGGCCATACTCGAAGGAGGTCTTCCTCCCGCACTACGGCCAGGACCGCGCCGCTCCCGCCGCCGGCGAGATCTTCGTGCAGGAGGACCTCGCCCGCACCCTCGAACAGCTCGTCGAGACCGAGGCCGAAGCGCTGGCCGCCGGGGCCACCCGCAGGGATGCCATCATGGCGGCCTACGACCGCTTCTACAGCGGCGACATCGCCGAGGAGTTCGTGCGCGGCTCGCAGGAACAGGGAGGTCTGCACACCCTCGCCGATCTCGCCGACTGGCAGGTCTACCTGGAGGAGCCCGTCAGCACCTCCTACAAGGGAATCGACGTCTACAAGCTCACCACCTGGGTCCAGGGCCCGGTCCTGCTCCAGGCGCTGAACATCCTCGAAGGGCTGGACGTCGGCTCCATGGGCTACAACTCGACTCGCTACATCCACGCCCTCTACCAGGCCATGAACCTCGCGTTCGCCGACCGCGACTTCTACTACGGCGACCCCTACTTCCCACCCGCCGAGCCCATCGAGGGCCTGCTCTCCAAGGAGTACGCCGCGGCCCGGGCGGCGACCATCGACTGGGACCGGAACGACCCTGAGGCCCTGCCCGGCGACCCGTACCCCTACCAGGGCGGCACGAATCCCTTCCTGCACCTGATCGACGCCTGGAACGCCGCACCGATCGCCACCCCCGACGACCCCGGCATGGACCGCGACGAAGCCTTCTACGCGGGCACCACCTCCATTCAGGCCGCGGACGCCGACGGCTGGGTCGTGTCGGTCACCCCCTCGGGCGGCTGGATCCCGGCGGTCATCGCCGGCCGCACCGGCATCGGCATGAGCCAGCGCATGCAGAGCTTCGTGCTGGACGAGCGAGCCGGCCCCTACAACGTCGTCGAGCCGGGCAAGCGCCCCCGCGCCACGCTCACGCCGTCGCTGGCGCTCAGGGACGGCGAGCCGTTCCTCTCGTTCGCGGTGCAGGGCGGGGACGGCCAGGACCAGAACCTGCTCCAGTTCTTCCTGAACGTCGTCGAGTTCGACATGAACGTGCAGCAGGCGGCCGAGGCGGCCAACTTCAACAGCTACCAGATGCGGAGCTCCTTCGGCGCGCACGAGTCGCAGCCCGGGCGCATCCTCCTCAACGACGGCGTGCCGCAGTGGGTCCGCGCCGAACTGCGCGCCATGGGCTACGACCCGACCTACGCCCCGCGCACCTCGGGTCCGATCAACGCGATCTTCTTCGATGCCGCCACGGGCACGATGTGGGGCGGCGCCAGCAACCACGGGGAAGACTACGGGATCGCGTGGTGACGGAGGAGGGGTTGGGGGGAGGGGAGGGCGGCGCCGGCGGTCGCGGCAGCCGCATCACGATCGCCGGCGAGGGGCATCCGCCCGTCTCGGGAATCATGGTGGAGGCCGATGCCGCGGCGGCCATCCTCGTGCTCGGCCACGGTGCCGGCGCACCCATGACCCACCCGTTCATGGAGGCCCTGGCCTCGGTGCTGGCGGCCGAGCGCATCTCCACGCTGCGCTACAACTTCGCCTACGCGGAGGCGGGCAGAAAACGTCCCGATCATGTGCGCAGGCTGCTGGCCGTCGTGGGATCGGCGCTGCGCGCGGGGCGTGAGCGCGCGGGACGACTCCCCCTGCTTGCCGGGGGCAAGTCCATGGGCGGCAGGATGACCTCGAACCTGGTGGCGGATCACGCGCAGCGCGGGCGCGGGACGCCGGCAGGGGTCGCCGGACTTGTCTTCTTCGGCTTCCCGCTGCACGCCCCCGGCCGGCGCGGCACCGAACGCGGCGAGCACCTCATGCACGTCCCCTGTCCCATGCTCTTCCACCAGGGAACGCGCGACCGTCTCGCCGACCTCGGCCTGCTCGGGCCGCTCCTCGACCGCGTCGGCCCGCGCGCCACGCTGCACGTCGTCGACGGCGGCGACCACTCGCTGAAGCCGTTGAAGCGCTCGGGGCGCACGTCCGCCGACGTCCTCGCCGAGGTCGCGCGCGTTACGGCGCAGTGGGTTGCGCGGACCACCGGGGCAGGCGCGGCGACCCGGTGAGCACACGCGACAACCCGCTCCTCGACCGCGCCTTTCCGATCCCGTTCGACCGCATCGAACCCGCCGACGTCGCCCCCGCCGTCGGCGAGGTCCTGCGCCGCGCCGAAGAGCGGATCGAGGCCCTGGGCGCGGGCAGCGGCGGGAGCTGGGACGACGTCATCGGGGAACTCGACGCCCTTTCCGAAGACGTGAGCCGCACCTGGGCGCCCGTCTCGCACCTTCACAACGTCGACGCGACGCCGGCGCTGCGCGAGGCCTACGCCGCCACGCTGACCGAGGTCACCCGCTTCTCGAGCCGCCTTCACCACCACGAGGGGCTCTTCCGGCGCCTCCGCGACTTCGCGGCATCGCCCCGGGGCCGTGCGCTCGGCGGGCTGCGGGGCCGTCACCTCGACAGGACGCTGCGGGACTTCCGGCGCGCCGGCGCGGAACTCGCCCCCGAAGACAAGCAGTCGCTGGAGGCGTTGCGGATCGAGCTTTCCGAACTCGGGCGCCGCTTCGAGGAGAACCTGCTCGAGGAGACCGCGGCGTACGGCAAGCTCGTCACCCGGGAGGAGTCGCTGGCCGGTATGCCGGAGACCGCGCTGGAGCGCGCCGCGCAGCTCGCCGCCGAACGCGGCGACGAAGGCTGGCTCCTCACGCTCGACATGCCCGCCGTCCAGGCCGTTCTCCAGCACGCGGACGACCGGGCGCTGCGCCACGAGATCCACACGGCCTTCCTGGACCGGTGCACCGCGGGAGCCCGCGACAACCGCGCGCTTGCCGTGCGGATCCTCCGGCTGCGCCGCCGCCTCGCGCAGCTCCTCGGCTACGACGGTTTCCCCGGCTACCGGCTCGAGACGCTCATGGCGCGCTCCGGGGACCGCGTACGCGGCTTCCTGGACGAGCTCATCGACGGGACCCGGCCGTACCACCAGCGCGACACCGAAGAGCTCGAGAAACACGCTCGCGGCTGCGGGCTGGGCGCACTGGAGCCCTGGGACGTCTCGTGGCTCATGGAGAAGATGCGCCGGGAGCGCTTCGACATCGACGACGAGAGGCTGCGTCCGTGGTTTCCCCTCGACGAGGTCCAGTCGGGGCTCTTCGAGATCGCCGAACGTCTCTTCGGGCTCACGGTCGAACGCGTCGACAATCCGGCCGTCTGGCATGGCGACGTCGGCTTCTTCGAGGTCCGTGACGAGCGCGGCCTCCACCTCGGGTCCTTCTACACGGACTGGTTCCCGCGCGACACCAAGCGGCAGGGCGCGTGGATGGACAGCCTCGTCTCGGGCGGCCCCACCCGGGACGGCGGATTCGACCCCCACCTGGCCTTCATCGGCGGCAACTTCAGCCCGCCCACGGCGTCACGTCCGGCGCTGCTGACGCACCGCGAGGTCTGCACCCTCTTCCACGAGTTCGGCCACCTCCTCCACCACACCTGTTCACGCGTGGAAATCCCCGGGCGCGGTGGGGTCAACGTCGCGTGGGACTGGGTCGAGGTCCCCTCGCAGATCATGGAAAACTGGTGCTGGCAGCGCCCGGCCCTCGACCTCTTCGCCCGCCACTTCGAGACCGGCGAGGCGCTGCCCGCCAGGCTGCTGGACCGCCTGCTCGCGGCCCGGCGCTTCATGGGCGGCTGGCTCCAGATGCGCCAGCTCTCGTTCGCCGACCTCGACCTCGGCCTGCACCGCGACTACGCGGAAGCCGAACCGGTGATGGACTACGCCGCCCGGCGGCTGCGCCGGTTCGTCCCCTCGGACCGCTTCGTGGAGCGCCACATCCTCCCTTCGTTCGCGCACCTCTTCGGCGGGGGCTATGCCTCGGCGTACTATTCCTACCTGTGGTCCGAAACCCTGGAGGCGGACGCGTTTTCCAGGTTCGAGGCCGAGGGCGTGTTCAACGAGCGCACCGGGCGCGACTTCCTGGATTGCGTGCTTTCGCGGGGCGACCGCCGGGACCCGGAGGAGCTGTTCCGCGACTTCATGGGCCGCGACCCCGACCCGGGCGCGCTGATCCGCCGCAATCTGGGAACCCTCACGTAACGTCAGGGTTGGCCGCGCCGGCCCGCGAACATCGCCTGCAGTCGTCCCAGGCTGTGCTTCAGGTCGGGCTTCAGCCGCAGCACCTCCTGCATCGGGTCGTCGCGGCCATCCAAGCGCGCGGGCACGGTCGCGATCGTGTGGTCCGCGATCGCCAGACCAGCGTGCACCTCGTCCCAGTCGAGCGGGGCGGAGACCGGCGCCCCCGGGTTGGGTCTCACGCAGTACGGCGCCACGATCAGCCGTCCGTGCCCGTTCTGGAGGAAGTCCACGTACACCTTGCCCTCGCGCTGCGACGGGAGCCGCGCCACGGTGGCGATCGTCTCCAGCTCGCGCACGGCCATCAGCGCCAGGAGCTGTCCCAGGGTCCGCGACTGTTCGTAGGTCACCTGCCCACCGAGCGGGACCAGGACGTGCAGTCCGGTCGATCCGCTGGTCTTGACGAACGACGGCAGGTCGATCGCGGCGCACAGTTCCCGCAGGAAGAGGGCGATCGTCACCACGTCGGTGAAGGGCGCCTCCTTGGGATCCAGATCGAGTACGCAGAAGTCGGGGTGCGAGATGTCGGCGACCCGGCTCTGCCAGATGTGCAGCGGGATGCTCGCGCTGTTGGCGATGTAGAGAAGCGTTTCCAGGTCGTCGGCCACGAAGTAGTCGAGGTCGCGCTCCGAACCCTCGCTGTACAGGCGGATCCGGCGGATCCAGTCCGGGGCGAAGTCGGGGGCGTTCTTCTGGAAGAAGGACTTGCCGTGGATTCCGTCCGGATACCGCGTGAGCACCACCGGACGGTCGGCCAGGTAGGGCAGGATCCAGGGCGCAATCGCACGGTAGTACTCGATCAGGTCACCCTTGGCGTACCCGTCCTCGGGCCAGAAGGGCTTGTCGAGGTTGGTGAAGTGGACGGTCCGTTGCCGCGGCGCCTCGGGCGGCGGGACCGGGTCCTCCAGCCGACGGCCGCCGTCGGACGCGACGCAGTCCTCGGGCGGCTTGTCGTCGCGCAGCCGGAGGAAGGCAGAGTGCCGCAGGACCCCCGCTTCCGTGATCTCCTTGTAGCGGACCTCCGCGACCAGCTGCGGGGCGACCCAGTGGTGGCCGCCGCTCCCCGCCAGCTCCGCGCCCTCCGGAGGCGGTGCCTGGGGGAGCACCCGCAACTTCTCGCCGAGCTCAGCGAGCAGCCCGGCGGAAAACCCGGTTCCCACACGGCCTGCGTAGACGAACCCGTCCCCCGCGCGCCAGGCCAGGTGAAGCGCTCCGAAGCCGGTCCTCCCGGCATCGGGGTCCGTGAAGCCGTGGATGACGAAGTCGGCGGTGTGCGTGACCCGGACCTTCAGCCAGGAACGGCTGCGTCCCCCCACGTAGATCGAGTCGGCCTTCTTCGCCACGACGCCTTCCAGGCCCAGGCCCACGACGTGTTTGAACATTGCCTCGCCCTGCTCGGGTATATGGTCCGAGTAGCGCAGCGGCCCCGTGGTCGGCAGCACTTCGCGCAGGATCTCCTTGCGCCGCAGCAGCGGCACGCCGCGAAGGTCGTAGCCCTCGAAGGCCAGCAGGTCGAAGGCGTACCAGGTGGCCGGCAGCGCGACCGAGGCCGCGGCGATGTCGCCCGGGCGCTGCAGCCGGCCGCGCTTCTGGATCTGCTGGAAGCTCGGCATGCCGTCGGGCCCGTTGACCACCACCTCGCCGTCCAGCAACACGCTCCCGTAGGGCAGCTTTGCCAGCGCCTGCGCGACCTCCGGGAAGACGGCGGTGAGGTCGTTTCCGTTGCGCGAGATCAGCGTCGCCTGTCCCGCTCCGCTATGGCCAAGCAGCCTGTATCCGTCGTATTTGATCTCGAACACCCATCCCGCGCGCGAAAACGGTTCCTCGCGCGCCTCCGCGTGCATGACGCGCACGGAGGAAGGGGCCACGTCGGCACGCGCCGCCCCCGCCGCCTCACAGAGGTCCCGGATGCGCGCTCCGAAGTCGCCCCCGGCCCCGAGCTGGTCGACCGTCAGCCCTGACAGGATGGAGTCGTCCGCGTAACCGGCGGTGCTCCCCCCGGGGTCCTCGTACGCGTCGCGCTCCTTGATCAGGAGCCAGTGGTTGTCCGCTCCTCCCTTCGTCTTCACCAGGGTCCAGCGGCCGCGCAGCTTGTAGCCCTTCAGGTCGAAGAGCAGCTTGCCCTTCTTCATTCCCTCGTGCGGGTCCTCCACCGGCGTCCAGACTCCCCTGTCCCACACGATCGACGGCCCCGCGCCGTAGTTCCCCTCCGGGATCACCCCCTCGAAGTCCGCGTACTCCAGCGGATGGTCCTCGACGTGGACGGCCAGCCGCTTGTCGGCCTGGTTGGGCGACGGCCCCCTGGGCACCGCCCACGAAACCAGCACGCCGTCCATCTCCAGACGGAGATCCCAGTGCAGCGACGTCGCCCGGTGCTTCTGGACCACGAAAAGACTGCCGCCCGCCGCCGGGGCGCCTCCGAACGGTTCGCCCGTCCCCGACGCCGACCGTTTGGCCCGGTACGCCTCCAGCCGGTCCCCGGCCATCACGCCTCCCGCCGGTCCGTGGCCATCACGCCTCCCGCCGGTCCCCGGCCATCACGCCTCCAGCCAGGCCGCAGCCATCACGCCTCCAGCCGGGCCGCAGCCGTCCTGCCGCCGCTGTCTTCGGGCATCGTTGGACCGTGGAACCATATGTTTGTACGTTATCGGCATGAGTGCCCGCCCGATCGCCGCGTCGACCGTTTCCTTCGGTCTCGTATCGCTGCCGGTCAAGCTGTATTCGACCGGTCAGTCCTCGGCCAAGGTGCGCTTCAACTGGATCAATCGCGACACCGGCTCCCGCGTCAAGTACCAGTACGTGGACGCACAGAGCGGGGATCCGGTGCAGCGCGACCGGATGGTCAAGGGCTACGAGTTCGCCAAGAACCAATATGTCACCTTCGAGCCCGACGAGCTCAAGGCGATCGAGGCCCAGTCCACCGAGGCGATCGAGATCACGGAGTTCGTCCCGGCACGCGACATCGACCGGGTGTATCTGGAGCGCGCCTACTATCTTGGCCCCGCGCGGGGCGGGGCGCGGGCCTACCGCCTTCTATCCGCCGCGCTGCGCGAGATGGGACGGGTGGCGATCGCACGCTACTCGGCGCGCGGCAAGCAGCGGCTCGTGATGATCCGCCCCCTGGACGACGGACTGATCCTGGAGCAGCTCTTCTATCCCGAAGAGGTGCGCTCGTTCGACGAGGTGCCGCTCGAGGACGGCGAAGTAAGCGATGCCGAACTGGCCCTGGCCAAGCAGTTCATCGAGCAGGCCGCGAGCGAGGCGTTCGACCCCGCCCGCTACCGGGACGAGGTCAAGGAACGCGTCCAGGCGCTGATCGACCGCAAGATCGAGGGCGAACAGATCACCCAGGCGCCGCAGGAAGAGCCCGAGACGCGGATCATCGACCTGATGGAAGCGCTGAAGGCCAGCCTGGGCACTGCGGCGGAACCGAAGGCCGAGCCGAAGGTCGCGGCCGGCGGCGCCTAGCCGTCCACGGGCGCCCGGCCCGTCCTCACTTGCCCCCCTCGCGGAAGATCCAGACGCGGATCAGCACGGCACCCCACACCAGTCCCACGCCGCCCCACACCAGTCTGGCGTAGACCTGCGGGAGCTCCAGGCCGGCCTGAATGACCAGTCCTCCGCCCGCGGTGAGCAGAAGCGTGCCGGTAAAGAACGCCGTGTCTTCCCATTGGGATCTGGGTTTCTTCATCCTGACAATCTGTCGTTCTCCGCTGCCGGCCACCAGCGCCAGGCGGCACTGGAGCGCGGGGCGGGCGGCGGTTAGCTTGCGTTGGAAGCGGCCAGCCCACTTCCCTTGAGCGCCCGTAGCTCAGCTGGATAGAGCATCGGCCTTCTAAGCCGAGGGTCCCAGGTTCGAGTCCTGGCGGGCGTGTTGCAGTTGCCGGCCACCCACGTCCGGCCCGCACCGGCCACCCGCGTCCGGCCCGCGCCGCCAGCCCGTGCCCGCCGTCCTCAGCTCTCCGGGACCGCCTCCATCAGGAGTTCCAGCGCGCGCCGAAGCGCCTGGCCTCCGGGTCCCGATCCGCTGTAGTGCCCCAGGCGCGCCACCACCATGTCGTGCGACGGGATCACCAGGGTGGTCTGACCACCGGCGCCCGCCATGTAGAAGGCCGTCGACGGGATCGGATACTGTCCCGCCTGGTTCACCCAGAAGAAGCCGCCGCCGTACTGGTGCCGCCCGTCAGCCTCCCAAGCCGGTGCCAGCGTGGAGACGTAGTCCACGTACCCCTCGGGCAGCAGCCGCTCGCCATCCGGGGCCATCCCGTCGTTCAGATAGAGGTTGCCGAGGCGCGCCCAGTCCCTGCCGCTGCCGAACTCGTAGCCCTGGAGCAGGAAATTCCCGTGCGGGTCGGTCTCCGGGATCAGGTTGCGGATCCCGAGCTTGTCGAAGAGGTGCCGCTGCGGGAACTGGTGGTAGTTCTCGCCGAGCCCGCCCTCCACGCCGAGCCGCACGAGGTAGTTGGTGATGACCGGATCCGAATTGCGGTACCGGCCCACCGTGTTCGGTTCCCACTGCTGGTCCTTGCTCGCCGCCCACTGGAAGGAGTTGACCGTTCCCGTGTACACGTAGATGTGATCCGCGTACCCGCGTTCGGGGTCGAAGTCGGGATCCTGCGGCGCGCGGAACCGCAGCCCCGACGACATGCGCATGATGTCGCCGATCCGGATCGACTGACGCGGATCGCCGTCGCCCTGCCACTCGGGCACGGGCGCGGGCTGCCACAGCTCGTAGACGCCCTTGTGGATGAGGACGCCCATCAGGGTTCCCGTCAGGCTCTTGCCCATGGACCAGCTCTCGAGCGGGGTCGTGTGGTCGATCCCCTCGCGGTAGCGCTCGCCGATCAGGCGGCCGCGGTGCGTGACCACGAAGGCGGCGGTCAGTCCGTCGGGCGGGTCGAAGGCGGCGTCCACCGCCGCGGCAACCTTCTCCATGTCCACGTCCGCGGGGAAGGGCTCGTCGGGCAGCACGTCGCCGAGCGGCCACGGCGTGGTCTCCGCGTCCGGAAGCGCCGAGGCGACCTCCACGGCTTCGTAGTAGGGCTCCGACTCGCCGGCGGGCAGCGCGAGGCAGCCCTGGTCGCCGTGGACCTTCGCGGACCTTACGGTGCCATCCGATAGGGTCAGGTGGATTCGCTGGTTCTCGAAGTCGACGACGGTGTCGGTAACCGCGCTGCGCATCTCCCGGGGCGCACTGAAGAAACCGGTATTTTCCGCGGCGAAGGCGGGGTCGAGCCCGGAAAGGAAGACGTTGGAGCAGAGGACCTTGGCGAACCCCGCGGTCGCGTGGTGCAGGGGATCCCCCGGGGGGATGGCCCAATCGCCCGGAATCTCGAGAGACTGTCCGCGGGCGACCAGCGCCGAGACCGCATCCCCGGAATCGGCGTCGGTCGTGTCGTCGGCCGAACAGCCGGCAAGAAGCAGGATGGCAGGGACGAACAGAATGCGCTTGGTTGCGAAGGGGTGGTTCATGCGGGGCGCTCCCGGAGTGGAGGAAGGGACGTTCGGACACCGACAGGATACGGGCCGACGCGGCGCGTGGCAAAGCCCCGGGCCGTCGCGCGGACGCCTGCGCCCGGCCGGTCCCCGGCCCGGTCCCGCCCAGTCCCCGGCCAT